>NZ_FNLD01000002.1 GCF_900104085.1 Pseudoxanthomonas sp. CF125 | reverse complement strand
TGATGATCGAGGGCACGCCGATCTCGCTCTGGTCGCCTTCCAGCGCCAGACGGGCCGAACCGTGGATGATCGGGGTGTCGTCGCCCGGGAACTCGTACTTGGAGAGCAGCTCGCGCACTTCCATTTCCACCAGTTCCAGCAGCTCGGCGTCGTCCACCATGTCGGCCTTGTTCAGGAACACCACGATGTGCGGCACGCCCACCTGGCGCGACAGCAGGATGTGCTCGCGGGTCTGCGGCATCGGGCCGTCGGCGGCCGAGCACACCAGAATCGCACCGTCCATCTGCGCCGCACCGGTGATCATGTTCTTCACATAGTCCGCGTGGCCCGGGCAATCCACGTGGGCGTAGTGGCGGTTGGCCGACTCGTATTCCACGTGCGCCGTCGAAATCGTGATCCCGCGCGCCTTCTCTTCCGGCGCCGCGTCGATCTGGTCGTAACCCTTGAACTCGCCGCCAAAGCGCTCTGCACCGATCTTCGTCAGCGCCGCCGTCAGCGTCGTCTTGCCGTGGTCAACGTGACCAATCGTGCCCACGTTCACGTGCGGCTTGGTGCGTTCGAATTTACCCTTTGCCATGGCTGCTTCTTCTCGAGTAGATCGTTGGATGGATGATGTTTTGCTTGAAGCTTTGGTTTGCTTGGAGCTTTATGAAGTGGTGCTCACGAAAGGAATCGAACCTTCGACCTCCTCCTTACCAAGGAGGTGCTCTACCGACTGAGCTACGTGAGCGTGCTGCTAAATGAACATGCTGCTTAAGTTTTTTGCGAATTCTCTTACAAGCGCGTTGCGTTCGTTGGAGCGGGAGACGGGGATCGAACCCGCACCATCAGCTTGGAAGGCTGAGGTTCTACCATTGAACTACTCCCGCGCCGGGGGTCTCGCCGATGACACAACTGCTAATGACGCATGAAACTGGTGGAGGGAGGTGGATTCGAACCACCGAAGGCGTAAGCCAGCAGATTTACAGTCTGCCCCCGTTGGCCGCTTGGGTATCCCTCCGGATTGCGTAGATTCGATGAAGCCCAGCCGGCCAAATCAAACCGGAGTGAAACAGCCGGAGATTTTGGCCTGTAGTCCGGGCACTGTCAACCGGACATTCACTCCAATCTCCGGATAAATGATCCCGGGATGGCACAGGAGCGCTTCGGCGTAACTTCCGTTCAGGCAAGCCCGAACGGATCGGCTTGGCGGTCCGACTCCGGAAATTGGCGCAACAGCAACGTGGGAGCGGCGTCCCGCCGCGAGCTCTTGCTTTTGGATTTGCACTGCAAGGGCTCGCGGCGGGACGCCGCTCCCACGCTGAATTCTAGAGTTTGGCCGCGTCGTCGGCAGGGGGATGAGATGGCAGCGTCTCGTCCGAATACAAGGCCACGTGCGGTACGCCGTCGGCGCCGATCCAGCCCCGGTACATGCCTTCGGTATTGAAGGGCGTGCCGATGGCGCCATCGGCGCCCAGCACGATGGCTCCACCGTCGCCGCCCAGCTTGGGGATGACCTGGTTGATGACGGTTTCGCCGGCCTGCTGCGGGGTTTCCTTCAGGTAGGCCATGCGCGCGCAGATGGCGTGCGCGGCGGCGGCGCGGATGTAGAACTCGCCCCAGCCGGTGCCGGACACCGCGCAGGTGGCGTTGGCATAGGTGCCGGCGCCGATGATCGGCGAATCGCCCACCCGCCCGTAGCGCTTGTTGGTCATGCCTCCAGTGGAGGTGCCGGCGGCAAGATGGCCCTGCCGGTCCAGCGCCACTGCGCCCACGGTGCCGAAGTGCTTGGCGGTCTCCAGGTCGGCATGGGCCTGGCCGGAAGCTTCTTCCTTGAGCGCCTTCTGCAGCTGCTGCCAACGCTTCTCGGTGCGGAAATACGAAGGGGCGACCAGCGTAACTCCTTGTTCCTTGGCGAATATTTCCGCCCCCTGCCCGACCATCATGACGTGTTCGGACTTCTCCATCACCGCGCGCGCCAGCAGGATCGGGTTCTTGACCGTATGCACCCCGGCCACTGCTCCGGCCTTCAGGGTGGCGCCGTCCATGAGCGAGGCGTCCAGCTCGTTCTTGCCGTCGTGGGTGAAGACCGCGCCCTTGCCGGCGTTGAAATGGGGGTCGTCCTCCAGCACGGTGATCGCCGCGGTCACTGCGTCCAACGCGGGTTTGCCGGCCGCCAGCTGCTCGTGGCCCTTGCGCAGGGCCAGCTCGAGCGCGGCGCGCACCGCGGCCTCGTCGGCCGGGGTCATGTCGCTGCGCACCACACCGGCACCGCCATGGATCAGAAGCACGGGCTCCGCAGCCTGGACGGACGGGGCCAGCAGGACCAGCAAGGCAGCGCAAAGACGCAGTTTCTTCATCGGGGTTTCCGGCTTCGGGTAGTTGGGAATGGTCGGGGAAAGGCTTTCAGTCTAGCGGGCGAACTACCAAGCGGCCCTTCACTACGTCGGCCTCGGAGCGGAAGGCCGGGTTCTCGACAGTGAAGGCAGGTAGCAGCAGGCGGCTGCCGGAACCGATGCCAGTCACGTCGAAGCCAGGAAAATCAAGAGCTTGTCCTGCCAGCACCCGGCCGTCGATGTATTCCCGGTAGTCCTGGGCGCTACCCTTGGCCACCAGGTCCACCAATCCCTGGGGAACCACCAGCCAGACCTTGCCATTGGTGTCGGTGAAGACCTTCCCTACCCCATCGCCGTCGATGCACAGGGCGGTGTTTTCATCCACGCCCAGGCCTTTGATCCGGGCAGTGCCCTGCTCCTTGGACAACCGGGCGATGAAGGTCAGCAGCCGACCCAGACGGTCGCGCGCGCCGAAATGGCTGTCGGTGATGACCTGCCCCGCCGGCAACGGGGGCAGCTGCAGGAAATCGTCGACCAGGGTCACTGCCGAGCCCATCGGGTCCTTCAGGGCGTCTTCCGAGGTCAGGCTGCCGCCGTCCATCGCGCCGTAGCTGAAGGCACCCATGATGGCCAGTCCCGCACTGGTGCCGCCCAAGGGCTTGCCGTCGCGGACGTGCTGGTTGAGCGCGTCGTTGAGCGGGGTGCCCTTCCAATAACGCACATAGTTGGACTGGTCGCCGCCGGCGATGAAGATGCCGTCGGCCTGGCGAACGATTTCCAGTACCGCCGGATCGCTGGCGGCGCGCCGGTCTTCGAACACCAGCGTCTGCGCGGCAGTGATGCCGCCTATGTCCTTGAAGAATTCGTCCTGCGCTTCGGTGGAACCGGACGCCCGCAGCACCACGATGCGGCCATGGCCGGCCTTGCCGATCATCCAGCGGAATGCTTCGTAGGGCCATTCGCCGCCGCCGACCAGCATCAGCCCGGGCTGTACAGCCGCCGGCCGTGGCGCGCCCATATCGCCTATTTCGTAATAGTGATAACCCTGGCGCTGCGAAACATCCGGGGCCGTTCGCGCCGATGCGTTGGCGGCAAACAGGCTGAAACCCGCCACCACTGCTGCGCACAACCAGGAGCGCGCACGACTGTTGTCGCGGCGGGATCGGAAACAGGTTTGCAGGGACTTGGCCATCAAGCATCCTCGGAGCAGATGCTGGATGGTGACGAATGGGAGCGCCATTCCCCCCATGCCTCTTGCGCTGCTTGTGCAGCGACCAATTGAGTTAATGTCGGCGCATGAACGAATCACTCGACGCCTGGTTCGCCGGTGAGATCCTGGTGCATGAGCAGGCGCTGATGTACTACCTGCGCCGCTGCTGGCCGCAACGCGACGAGCTTCACGATCTGCGCCAGGAAATCTACGTACGCGTCTACGAAGCGGCCGGAAAGACGCTGCCGACGACGCCCAAATCGTTCCTGTTCGCCACCGCGCGGCACCTGATGGCCGACCGTGTGCGCCGCAGCCGGGTGGTTTCGATCGAGGCAGTGGGTGATTTCGAGTCGCTGAACGTCTTGGTAGATGAGATCACTCCCGAGCGCTGGTTCGGCGGCCGGCAGATCCTCAAGCGACTGGCCGAAGCCTTCGACCTGCTGCCGGACCGATGCCGGCAGGTGGTCTGGCTGCGACGGGTCGAAGAACTATCACAAAAGGAAGTGGCCATGCGTTTGGGCATCAGCGAAAAAACCGTGGAGAAGCAAATCGCCAAGGGCATGCGCCTGATCGCCAAGCACTTCTATGGCGGCGGCGCAGAGACGCCGTCCCGCGCGCCGCAGGCCGAAAACGGACACGGACATGGCCAGCAGCAAACAGATTGAACAAACCGCGGCGGCCTGGCTGGCCAAGCGCGACGGCGGCGACTGGCAGGCGAACGACCAATCGGTCCTCGATGCATGGCTGGTCGAATCCACCGCCCATCGGGTGGCTTTTCTGAGGCTCGAAGCGGCCTGGGTCCACAGCGGGCGATTGAAGGCGCTGGGCGCGGGCATGCAGGCGGGAACGCTTCCGGCGCGCGGCCAATGGTCGCGCGCGCCGTCCGATCGACAAACAGCCGGGGCGACAGCCGATGCCGGCGACTCCACGGCGTCCGCCGCAGGCAGCTTGCAGCCACCGGAATTACGCCAGCTGGTGTTCGCGCCGCGCGCGATACAACGGCCTTCGCGTGCCGGCCGCTATGCCGGCATCGCCGCCGGCCTCGCCCTGGCAGTTTCGCTGGGCTGGGGCTGGATGCGCTATACGGCGGTCGAACAGGCCACTTATTCCACGGCGATGGGCAGCGTGCGGACGATGCTGTTGGCGGATGGCTCGCAGGCCACGCTCAGCAGCGACAGCAGGATCGAAGTGGCCCTCTCGCGCGGCGAGCGCAGGATCGACCTGCAGCAAGGCGAAGCCTATTTCGAAGTCAGCAAGAATCCCGAGCGGCCTTTCATAGTCACCGCGGGGCAAAGACAGGTGGTCGCGGTCGGCACCCGGTTCGCGGTGCGCCGGGACAGCGCGGACCTTCGGGTGGTGGTCACCGAGGGCACGGTCCGGCTGCAACCCGGTGCCGCCGGCAATGCCGCGCCCGCACCGCCGACCCTGCTCAAGGCGGGCAGCACGGCGCTGGCCAGCAGCCATGGCGTGCTGGTGCGCGCCGGATCTGTGGAAGACGCCGAACGCCTGGTCGACTGGCGCGAGGGTTACCTGACTTTCCGCGACAGTACGCTGGCCGACGCTGCCGCCGAATTCAACCGCTACAACGTCCGCAAGATCGTCATGGGCGATCCGCAGGTCGCCGCCCTGCGCGTGGGCGGCAATTTCCGCTGGTCCAATACCGATACGTTCGTGCGCCTGCTGGAACAGGGCTTCCCGGTCCGTGCCGAACAGCAGCCGGATCGCGTGATCCTGCATAGCCGCTGAGCCCCGCTGTTGCCCGCGCCGATTGCGGACGGATGCCGATGGGAGGGATTTATCGGGTTCGTTCGTCCATGTTAGCGATGGTGCAGTCCCGTGCGCCAATGGGGAAAACGATGCTACGTCCGTTACGTGTCCTGCTGTTGAGCCTGGCCTGTTCGGCCTCCCTGGCTGCCTATGCGCAAACCACGGAGACAACGCCGATCAACATTCCACCTGGCGACCTTGTCTCGGCGCTGGATACGCTGGCCAGACAATCGGGCGTGCAGTTCGTATACCGCACCGAGCAACTCAGCGGTCTGCGCACTTCCGGAGTGCAGGGCGCGCGATCGGCACAGGAAGCACTGGGCAGGCTGCTGCAGGGAAGCCAGTTCGTCGCCCAGCGCGACGCTTCCGGCGCGATGGTCATCGTCAAGCGCACCGCGCCTGCCAAGCCACGGCCTGTCCGCCAGGTCTCCATGGCCCAGCAGGCGCCGGCCGCGCCGGAGGAAGCGCCGCCGGAGGTGCAGGAACTCGAAACCATCCAGGTCACCGGTTCGCGCATTCCGCGCGCGCAGCTCGAAGGTCCCGCGCCGATCACGCTGATCACCGCCGAGCAGATCCAGTCGGCCGGCCTCACCTCCGTTCCGGATCTGCTGCGCTCATTGAGCCAGAACAGCGGCAGCGTCTATGGCCAGCAGAACACCACCAACGCGCAGTCCACACCGGGCGCCCAAGCGGTCGATCTGCGCGGCCTGGGGCCCAACCACACCCTGGTCCTCATCAACGGTCGCCGCATCGCCGACTTCCCGCTGCCGCTCAACAGCCGCAGCAACTTCACCGACATCGGCAACATCCCCTTGGGGATGATCGACCGCGTCGAAGTGCTGACCGGCAGCGCCTCGGCCGTTTACGGCTCCGATGCCATGGCCGGCGTAATCAACTTCATTCTCAAGAAATCCACCGACGGCACCATCATCGACTACCGCTACGGCGATACCGAGCGCGGCGGCGGTCAATCCCACCGCCTGTCGCTGACCACCGGCTTCGAACGCGACGATTTCAGCGGCATCGTCGGCCTGGAACTGCTCAACAAGCGCCCGCTGTGGGGCACCGACCGCAGCATCCAGGATTCCACTCTCGATGCACCGACCTCGCGCCGGCAACTACCCCGGCTCATCGCCCAGCTCTACGACTGGGACGACGACGTCAATATCGCGCCGGCCGACGATTGCGCGGCGCTGGCCGGGCTCAACGACGGCACCACGGTGCTGGCGGAAGACAGATTCGGCGAACCCTACTGCGGCAGCGATCGCGCCATTGCGTACCGCACGATCCAGAACGAACGCAAGGGTGCCAATCTCTACGGTTCGTTCGAATACCGCTTTTCCGATTCCCTGTCCTGGTTCGCCGACGTCCAGCTCGGGCGCCAGACGGTCAAGCTGCTCACCGGCACCAACGGCAACGACGTGACCAGCGACCACATGGCCTGGGAATTCCACGATCCCAATTCCACCGACAACAACGACAAGATCTTCTACAACGCCAACACCGGTCATTACGAAATCTGGTCGCGGCAGTTCGCACCCGAAGAGGTGGGCGGACTGGAAAACCGGATGAACGAAACCGTACAGAAGACGCTGGCGGTGACCACCGGCTTCAACGGCAAGTTCGGCGAAGACTGGAGCTGGGAAGCGTCCTACAACCATTCCCAGTACAAGGCCGACGTGAAGATGCCGCGCATCAGGGCCGATGTCGCCAACCGCTTCTTCCTGGGCGAGCAGCAAGGCTACGACGCCGACGGCTATGCGATCTTCAGCCCGGATCCGGCGCGCCTGTTCACGCCGCTGACGCCGGAGCAGTTCGCCACCTTCGGCGTGATGTCCGTCTGGCACCCCGAAGCCAAGAACGACAATCTCAGCTTCACTTTCGACACACCCGCCTTGTTCTCCATGCCGGCCGGCGACGTCGGCTTCGCGGGTGCGATCGAATACGGCGAGCAGTCCTACCGCATCAACCCCGACCCGCTAGCCCTGACCGCCGACGCCTACTACGGCCCGCGCTACGGCGATGGCCACGGCAGCCGCGACCGCTGGGGCGCCGCGGCCGAGTTTCGCGTGCCCTTGCTCAGCTCCCTGCAAGCCAGCCTTGCCGGCCGCTACGACCAGTACAGCTATGGCAACAAGGACCCGGGCAAGTTCACCTACAGCCTGGGCCTCGAATGGCGTCCGCTGGATACGCTGCTGCTGCGCGGTTCCTACGGCACCGGCTTCCGCGCGCCGGACATGCACTACCTGTTCGCGGGCGATGACTTCTACCGCACGGTCTCGACCGATTACTACCAGTGCCGCACCGACGAACCGGGCATGAGCGACGGCGACTGCTACGACGACGGCGGCTGGGACACCAACACCTTCGACGTCTACGCCGGCAACATGGAGCTGGACGTGGAAACCAGCAAATCGTTCACCGCGGGCTTCGTCTGGTCGCCGAGCGCCAATTTCGACCTGGCGGTGGATTACTACAAGATCAGCGTGTCGAACCAGGTGCAAGCCCAGAGCAGAGAGCAGCTGCGCATCGACGAGGCCAATTGCCGGCTCGGCGTCACCAACGACGGCGACCCTGTCGACATAACTTCGCCGACCTGCATCGACGCGCTCGCCCGCGTCATCCGCGACGAGGACGGCACCATCACCAGCGTCCACTTCGCTCCCATCAACATCGCCAACGAAGAAACGTCGGGCATCGACGTGACCGCCAACTATCGCCTGCAAACCGCCAATGCCGGCAAGTTCAACTTCAACGCCAACTACAACTGGACCCACAAGCACACCCGCCAGCAATACCCGGGAGATCCGACCGAGGACATGCTGGACGTCGGCTTCGCCGCCACCACGCTCCCGCGGACCAAGGGCAACGTAGGCGTGAGCTGGGACCGCAATGCCTGGGGCGCCAGCCTGTTCGGTACCTATGTCGGCCGCGTCGCCAACTACGACAACGATGCGTGGACCCAGGCCACCTGGCGTTTCAATGCCGGCGCCCGCTACGACATCACCGATCACCTGCGCGTGTCGTTGACGGTCAACAACCTGCTGGACAAGATGCCGCCAAGGGACGCGACCTGGGCCAACTACCCGTACTACGACACCTCGTGGTTCGATTCCATGGGACGTAGTTATTACATGCAGATCACTTGGAAGCTGGGTGGCGAGGGACTGTAAACGCATCTCCGGACAGGATGCAGAAAGAAAAAAACCCGCCTTTCGGCGGGTTTTTTCTTGTCCGGATCGGACTAGCGGGATGGAAACAGAACCCAGTCAGACGTTGAAGCGGAAATGCAGCACGTCGCCTTCCTGCACGCGGTATTCCTTGCCTTCCAGGCGCAGGCGTCCGGCTTCCTTCGATCCCGCTTCGCCCTTGTACTTGATGAAGTCGTCGAAGGAGATGGTTTCGGCGCGGATGAAGCCTTTCTCGAAATCGGTGTGAATCACGCCTGCGGCTTGCGGCGCAGTGGAACCGGCCTTGACCGTCCACGCGCGTACTTCCTTCACCCCGGCGGTGAAATAGGTCTGCAGGCCCAGCAACTTGTAGGCGGCGCGGATCACCCGATTGAGGCCCGGCTCGTCCAGGCCCATGTCGCTGAGGAAGGTGTCGCGGTCGGCGTCGTCCATCTGCGAGAGTTCCTCCTCGATCGCGGCCGACACCGGCACCACTTCGGCGCCTTCGGCGGCGGCGCGCTTGCGCACCGCGTCCAGGTGCGGATTGTTCTCGAAACCGTCCTCGGTGACGTTGGCGATGTACAGCACCGGCTTCAGCGTCAGCAGGAACAGATCGCACACCAGCCCCTTCTCTTCCTCGTCCAGGCCGACGCTGCGGCCGGACTTGCCGTCGCTCAGCGCGGCCAGCAACTTGGCCAGCACCGGCTTGCGCGCGGCCGCGTCCTTGTCGCCGCCCTTGGCGGCGCGCTCGGCGCGATTCAGGGCCTTCTCCACACTGTCCAGGTCGGCCAGCGCCAGCTCGGTGTCGATGGTGTCGATGTCCGACAATGGATCGACCTTGTTGTTGACGTGGATGACGTCGTCGTTCTCGAAGCAGCGCACCACGTGGGTGATCGCATCGACTTCGCGGATGTGGGCCAGGAACTTGTTGCCCAACCCTTCGCCGCTGGCGGCACCGGCGACCAGACCCGCGATATCCACGAATTCCACTGCGGTCGGCAGCACTTTCTGCGGCTTCACGATGTCCGACAGTTGGTTCAGGCGCAGATCCGGCACCGGCACCACGCCCACGTTCGGTTCGATGGTGCAGAACGGGAAATTGGCCGCGGCGATGCCCGCCTTGGTCAGCGCGTTGAAAAGGGTCGATTTGCCGACGTTAGGCAGACCGACGATGCCGCATTTGATGCCCATGGGTGGATCCGGGATTTGTGATTCGGGATTCGGGATTCGGGAAAGCGTCTGCTCTACCAAATCCCGAATCCCCAATCCCTAATCTCGGCTTGTGTGCAACCTCGTCATCGCATCCATGAAATTGCCGGCTACCGCCAGCGGCAGCACATCGATCGCTTCGTCGATGGCGCGGCCGATCGATATTTCATCGTCCTTGCCGGGCTTTCCCAACACCCAGCCGGTCACCTTGTCCTTGTGCCCAGGATGGCCGATGCCGATGCGCAGGCGGTGGAACTTGCCGTTGCCCAGCAGCTGCATGGTGTCGCGCAGACCGTTCTGCCCGCCATGGCCGCCGTCGAACTTCAACCGTGCAGTGCCTGGCGCCAGATCCAGCTCGTCGTGCGCCAGCAGCGCCTCTTCCGGCGCGATTTTCCAGTAGCGCAACGCGGCGGTGACCGACTTGCCGCTGAGATTCATGTAGGTGGAAGGCTTCAACAGCCAGATCGGCTCGCCGGCGATATGGATCTTCGCGGTTTCGCCGAACAGCTTGCTTTCCAGACCGAAGCGCACGCCTTCTTTTTCGGCGAGCGTGTCGACAAAACGGAACCCGGCGTTATGCCGGGTTCGCGCGTGTTCGGGACCGGGGTTGCCCAGCCCGACGATGAGACGGAGTCCTGCCATGACGAGTTCGCCGATGCGCCCGCCGAAGCGGGTGCACCGCAAGGCGATTACTTCTTGGGCTCTTCCTTCTTGGCGACCTTGGCGGCAGGCACTTCGGCGGCAGCGGCCGCATCGGTCTCTTCCGCTTCTTCCTGGCCGTACTTGGCGATAACCACGGCCACGTCGTGTTCCTTGCCCAGCTTCAGCTCGGGGATTTCGACGCCGCTCGGCAGCTTCAGGTCGGACAAGTGGATCACGGTGCCGACTTCCAGGCTGGACAGGTCGATCTCGATGAACTCCGGCAGGTCCTTCGGCAGGCAGCTGATTTCCACTTCGTTCAATTCGTGGGTGACCACGACTTCGGCGGCCTTGCCGGCCGGCGACTTCTCTTCGTTGAGGAAGTGCAGCGGCACCGAGACGCGCAGCGCTTCGTTCTCGTTCACGCGCTGGAAATCCAGGTGCATGATCTGCTGCTTGAACGGATGGCGTTGCATGTCGCGCAGCAGGACCTTCTGCACGTCGCCTCCCAGGCTCAGGTCCAGGATGGAGGCGTAGAACCAGTCGTTCTGGCTGGCGAGCCAGACGTCGTTGTGGTTCAGCTGGATGCTGACCGGCTTGAGTTCGCCACCGTAAACGATGGCAGGTACGGTACCGGCGCGACGCAGGCGGCGGCTCGCACCCTTACCCTCGTCTTCGCGGCGCTGCACCTTGATTTCATGTGTGATTGCCATTTTCACTTACTCACTATTGTTGCGTTATGCCGCCTCGCGGCGGCTCTGGAGACTCTCCCGCGACCAGAAGAGTCCTTCGTTCCCGGGAATCGGGAATCGGGAATGGAGAATCGAAAAAGCGGTTGCTTCAACGATTCCCTATTCCCCATTCCCGCCTCAGTCCACGTAGAGCGAACTGACCGATTCGCCAAAGGCGATCCGGCGGATGGTTTCGGCCAACAGCTCGGCCACGCTGAGCTGGCGGATCTTGCCGCAGGCGCGCGCGGCGGCCGACAGCGGGATGGTGTCGGTGACCACCAGCTCGTCCAGCACCGACGCGTTGATGTTGTCCACTGCCGGTCCGGACAGCACCGGATGGGTGCAGTACGCCGCCACCTTCAGCGCGCCCTGCGCTTTCAGCGCGGCAGCGGCGGCGCACAAGGTGCCGGCGGTGTCGACGATGTCGTCCACCAGCACGCAGGTCTTGCCTTCCACGTCGCCGATAATGTTCATCACCGTGGACACGTTGGCGCGCGGACGGCGCTTGTCGATGATGGCCAGGTCGGCGTCGTCCAGGCGCTTGGCCACCGCCCGCGCACGCACCACGCCGCCGACGTCCGGCGACACCACGATCAGGTTTTCCGTGCCGTAGGCGCGCCAGATATCGGCGAGCAGCAACGGCGACGCGTATACGTTGTCGACCGGGATATCGAAGAAACCCTGGATCTGGTCCGCATGCAGGTCCACGGTCAGCACCCGGTCCGCGTTGACGGCGGTGAACATCTTCGCCGCCACCTTGGCCGTGATCGGCACCCGCGACGAACGCAGGCGACGGTCCTGCCGCGAGTAGCCGAAGTACGGCACCACTGCGGTGACGCTGGCCGCCGATGCGCGCTTCAGCGCGTCGATCAGCACCAGCAGCTCCATCAGGTTTTCCGCGGTCGGCGCGCAGGTCGGCTGGATCACGAACACCTCCTGCCGGCGCACGTTTTCCTCGATCTCCACCTGCACTTCGCCATCGGAGAAGCGCGACACCATCGCCTTGCCCTGGCGTATGCCGAGCTCGCGGCAGATGCTAGCGGCCAACGGCTGGTTGGCGTTGCCGGAAAAGACAAGCAGGTTGCGTTCGTCTTGCATGTCGAAGTCCGGTTAAGGGGAATCGGGAATGGAGAATGGGGAATCGGAAAAGCGCTTGGCTTGAACGATTTCCTGTTCCCTATTCCCCATTCCCGAATTAGTGGCTGGGGCGGTAGGATTCGAACCTACGAAATGCCGGGATCAAAACCCGGTGCCTTAGGCCTCTTGGCGACGCCCCAGTGTTCAAAGCTGTCTAAAACGACTTCGCCAGGGAAACGTGCAACGGCGAGCGGTCCGCGCCCGCCGCGGTCCACGCGCGCAATCCTTCCGGCAATTGAGCGAGCGCCGCTTCGGCCGAAGCGCGATCACTGAATTCCACGAAACAACCGCTGCCGGACCCGGTGAGGCGTGGCGTGCCGATCCGCGAGAGCGTTGCGAACACGGCCTCTATGGCGGGTTCGCGACGACGCAGGACCGGCTCGAACGCATTGCCGAGCAAATTTCCCGAAACGAAGTCGGCTATTTTCGCGGGTGCAGCATTGCGCGTCAAATCAGGGGTTTGGAACAAGTCCCTGGTGGGCACGTGAATGCCGGGGTCGGCCAGCAGGTACCAGGCAGGAGGAAGCCGGATCGGGGTCAGCTCCTCGCCCACCCCTTCCGCCCAGGCATTCTCACCGCGAACGAAGACCGGGACGTCTGCACCCAGTTGCAATCCAAGGGCTGCCAACCGATCCAGGCCCAAATTCAGCCCCCACAAATGGTTCAGGCCGACCAACACGGTGGCGGCATCGGAGGATCCCCCGCCAAAACCCCCGCCCGCTGGAATGCGCTTTTCGACGGAGATGTCTGCGCCTTGGGTGATTTTTGCCTCCGATTGCAGCAACCGGGCAGCCCTGACCGCCAGGTCGTCCGCTTCGGCCACGCCTTCTGCAGACTCGCCGTGCCGGAAGATCACGCCATCGCCACGAACGCGCAAATGGAGGGTGTCCCCCCAGTCCAGCAGCCGGAATACGGTCTGCAGCCGGTGGTAACCGTCCTGCCGACGACCGGTGATCTGCAGGAACAGGTTCAATTTGGCGGGCGCCGGCCATTCGGACCAGCCCTGCCCTACGGCAAACCGACTCATTGCGGGCTGAAGTCCCAACTGTCCACGATCAGCCGGACCGTCGCCCGATCGCGCTGCGCCTCGATCCGGCGTGGCAGTTGCGGTTGCTGGCCCGCTGCATCGAACCACTCCCGGTAATCGATACGCCAGCCGGCCTGCTCGATCGTCTGCAGGCGGCCCTCGGTGGAAAAGGCCTGGGTCTCGACCGGCATACCCTCGGCGGAGAGGCCCTGGGCCCAGCGCGCCAGCGCGTTGACCGGTATGTCCCAACCGGTGGCTTCCAGCAGCAGGGCCTCGGCGTCCTCGCCTTCGCGCGGGCCGCCCTCCAGACCTTCCAACCGTCCGGCTTCCGAATGCGTGTCGCCGATCAGCCGCCAGCTCTGCCGGGTCACCGGCGCGCTCAGCGAAACCACATAGCGGGGCCCGTCCTGCTGCCAGTCGATCCTGCCGCTGCCGCCCTTGCCGGCGTTGTTGATGGCCACGCGGCCTTCGAAAGACCACTGCCGATGCCCGTCGAGCCAAGCCGCACGCTGGGCCTGGTTATTTTCGGCGGCTTGTATCGCCGCGGGCGCAGACAACGGCGGCGGCAGCGAGGCCTGCGGCGCCCGCGTCGCGCAGGCGGCCAACAGCAGCGATGACAAGCCTACGACCGTGAAGCGTGCGAGAGGAATCATGCGCCGGTCTTCTCCAGCGCACGCTGCAGCGAACGGTTCTCGGCGTCCAGCTTGCGCGATTCCTCGAAGAACTTGCGCGCTTCCTCCTGTTTGCCGGTGAACCACAGCACCTCGGCTATGTGCGCCGCGATTTCCGCGTCTTTCTGCAGAGTGAAGGCGCGGCGCAGTTCGACCAGCGCCTCGTCATTGCGGCCCAACCGGTAAAGCACCCAGCCATAGCTGTCGATGATCGCCGCTTCGTCCGGTTCGGCCGCGCGCGCGCGGTCGATCAGTTCCAGCGCCTCCTGATAGCGCGTGGTGCGGTCGGCCAGGGTGTAGCCGAGCGCGTTGAGCGCGGCGACATTTTCCGGATCGGTGACCAGGATCTTGCGCAGGTCGGCCTCGGCGCGGTCGATGCGGTCGCGCCGCTCCCAGGCCAGGCCGCGCGCATACAGCAGCGCATTATCGTCCGGGTAGGCGGCGAGCCCGCGCGCCAGCACGTCCAGTTCGCCCGCATCGTCGTCGTCTTTTTGCTTCAACTCCGCTTCCAGCAGATAAGCGCCGCGCCGCGCCTCATCGTCGGCACCGGCGTCGCTCTGCAGCGCGCGCGCGTCGGCGAAGGCTTCTTCCTTGCGGCCCAACTCGAACAAAGCATTGGCGATACGCAGACGCGCTTCGGTGCGCTGGGGGCCGCCGGGAACACCGCGATACCACTCCAGCGCTTCCTGCGGGCGCTTGAGGAATTGCGCGATCTGACCTATCAGCAAGCGGCGCTCGGGGTCGGGTTTGCTGGCATCCTTGCGCAACTCGTCGTAAAGCACGGTCAGCGTCATGGTGTCTTCGGCCTTGGCCAACAGCGAAGCACGCAGACCGTAAGTCTGGTTGTCCTGCGGACCGCGGGCCAAGGTGGCCGCCGCCTGCGCCGGGTCGCCCAGTGCGTCGTATTCGGCGGCGATGGCCAGCCGCAGTTCCGGCGCCAGCACGGCAGCGTTCGACAATCCGGCCAAGATCTTGCGCGTCTGCTCGGTATCGCCGGCCTGGCGCAGCTGGCTGGCGTGCAGCAAGGCGACCCGCGGCTCGCTCGGGAAGCGCTTTACCGCTTCGGCGACGATGCGTTCTGCCAGCCTTGGCTGCTCCAGCGACTGCGCCAATCCACCGAACGCCAGCCAGGCCTGCAATTTCGTGGGTATGGCGCCGGTGTCGACCAACCCGTCCAGCAGCCGCGCCGACAATGCCGGATCGCGGCCGCCGCTGCCCAGCACCGTCAGCGCATAGCGCCAGCCCATGTCGTCCTTGTCGCGCATCAGCGCGTCCAGCTCACGCCGGGCGCCGGGGACATCGTTCTTGCGCAAAGCCAAGGCGGCCTCGGCGGCGCGCATCGCCAGCGACTGCGGCGCGCGCTGGCGCCAGAGCTTGAGCGCCTGGGTGGCGCTGGCATCGTCGTTGGCCAGCAGGGCGATACGGGTGGCGCGCTCGGCCAGGCCGGCGTCGTCGTCGGCCTGGGCGGCTTGCAGATACCAGCGGGAAGCATCGGGCAGCTGGCCGGCCTGCAGGGCGAACTCGCCCGCCATGACCGTGGTCAGCGCGTCGGGGGGGCGCTTGTCGGCGGATTTGGGGGGTGCCGGCGCCGCCGACAGGGGGGGCGCGATGAAGAGCAGCAGCAGTACGCCAACGGTGATACGAATCATTGCGGGCATGTAAGCGAGCCGGGCCGTAAAATGGCGACCTTCGAATGGCCAGAAGCTTAACGCAAGCACCTGAACGATGACGTTGTGGGTACTCGGACTCAATCACCAGACCGCGCCGGTCGGCCTGCGCGAGCGCGTCGCGTTCGACGCGGCCGCCCTGCCCGCGGCCCTGTCTTCCTTGCGCGCATTGCCTGAAGTATCCGAAGCCGCGGTTCTGTCCACCTGCAACCGCACCGAGCTGTACGCCATCGCCGAAAATGACCGGGCGCTCAGCGACTGGCTGACTACGCATGCCGAGGGCCTGGACGGCTACCTGTACCGCCATAGCGACGCGGACGCCGTGCGCCATCTGTTCCGGGTGGCCACCGGCCTGGATTCGATGGTCCTGGGCGAGCCGCAGATCCTGGGCCAAGTTAAGGAAGCCTGGGTGACCGCACGCGAGAACGGCGCGCTGGGCAACGTCCTGGACCGCCTGTTCCAGCAGACGTTCGCCGTGGCCAAGCGTGCGCGCACCGACACTCGCGTCGGCGCCAATCCGGTTTCGGTGGCCTCCACCGCGGTGAGGCTGGCGCAGAACTCGTTCGCGCGTCTGGACGAATCCACCGTGCTGCTGATCGGCGCCGGCGAAACCATCGAGCTGGCCGCCCGCCACCTGAGCGAAGGCAAGGTGCGCCGGCTGCTGATCGCCAACCGTACTCTTTCGCACGCGCAGGATCTGGCCACGCGCCACGGCGGCTATGCCCTGCCGCTCACGGAGTTGGACAGGCATCTGGCCGAAGCCGACGTAGTGTTCTCCGCGACCGCCAGCCGCGAACCCATCCTCACGCATGCGCAAGTGGCCGCGGCGCTGGCCCGGCGCAAGCACAAGCCGATGCTGCTGTTCGACCTGGCCGTGCCGCGCGACATCCAGCCCGCGGTGGCCGAGCTGGACGATGCCTACCTGTATACCGTCGACGACCTGGAACGCGCGGTCGAAGACAACCGTCGCGGTCGCCGCGAGGCCGCCGAAGCCGCCGAGGCGATCATCGAGCTGCAGGTCGCGCGCTATATCGAGAACCTGCACGCCAGCTCCCGCCAGGAACCGCTCAAGCGCCTGCGCGCGCATGGCGACGCCGCGCGCGAAGACGTGCTGGCCAAGGCCCGCCAGCAACTGGCCAACGGCCGCGATGCCGAAGAAGTGCTCGACTTCCTGGCCCACACCCTGACCAACCGCCTGCTGCATCCGCCGACCGCCGCCCTGCGCGAGGCTGCCTTGTCCGGCGATGCGGATCTGGCGCGCGCCGCCGACAAACTGTTCCCGGCTCAGGCGCCCTATTCCCACCTCAAGAAAGAAAATGACGCCGACCCTGCGCCGTAAACTCGAAGCGCTGGCCGAACGCCGCGAAGAACTCGAACGACTGCTGTCCGACCCGAGCGTGGTCGCCGACAACGACCGTTTCCGCAAATACTCGCGCGAGTTCTCGCAGCTGGAGCCGGTGACGATCGCGCTGACCGAGGAGGCCAACGCCAAACGCGACCTCGCCGCTGCCGAAGCGCTGCGCAACGATCCGGAGCTTCAATACGATAAAGGCATGCGCGAGTTGGCCGAAGAGGAAATCGCCAGCGCGCAGGCACGCCTGGCGCAACTGGAAGACGAGCTCTCATTGCTGTTGGTGCCCAAGGATCCGCGCGACGATTCGGATCTGTTCCTGGAAGTGCGCGCGGGCACTGGCGGCGACGAAGCGGCGATCTTCGCCGGCGACCTGTTCCGCATGTACGCGCGTTATGCCGAACGCCAGGGCTGGAAAGTGGAAGTCGAATCCGAAAGCCCGGGCGAGCATGGCGGCTACAAGGAAATCGTGGCCAAGGTCAGCGGGCGCGGGGCGTTCTCGCGTTTCAAGTTCGAATCCGGCACCCACCGCGTGCAGCGCGTGCCGGAAACCGAATCGCAAGGCCGCATCCATACTTCCGCAGCGACGGTGGCCATCATTCCCGACGACGATGCGGTGGAAGAGGTCGTGATCAATCCGGCCGATCTGAAGGTGGATACCTTCCGCTCTTCCGGCGCCGGCGGCCAGCACGTCAACAAGACCGAATCGGCGATCCGCATCACCCACATTCCCAGTGGCCTGGTGGTGGAGAACCAGACCGCGCGCTCGCAGCACGCCAACCGCGAACATGCGATGAAGCGGCTGAAAGCGCAGCTGCTGGAAGCCGAGCGCAGCAAGCAGGCCGCGGCCCAAGCCGAGTCGCGCAAGCTGCAGGTCGGCAGCGGCGACCGCAGCCAGCGCATCCGCACCTACAACTTTCCGCAGGGACGCATCACCGACCACCGCGTGGAAGGCCTCACCCTGTACGATCTGCCCAACATCATCCAGGGCAACCTGGACGAATTGCTGGAACGCCTGAGCCGCGAGCACCAGGCCGACGAACTGGCCCGTTTGACCGAGAGCGCGTAGGTCGGGGCTACGCCCCCGACTGCAGTAACCAGTCGCGTCGGGGGCGTAGCCCCGACCTACGGGATGTGCATGGGTTTCGTGATTCGGCGTGCGAGCGTGGACGATGCGGACGCCATCGCGCCGTTGTTCGATCTCTACCGCACCTTCTACCAGCAACCCTCCGATCCGGCGCTGGCGCGCCGCTTCATCGGCGAGCGGCTGCAGCACGAACAATCGGTGATCCTGCTGGCCGAACTCGACGGCAAGGCGGTCGCGTTCACCCAGTTGTTTCCCTCATTCTCTTCCGTGCGCGCCGGCCGCTCCTGGATCCTCAACGATCTTTACGTGCAGGCTTCCGCACGTCGCAGCGGCATCGCACGCGCGCTGCTGCAGGCGGCCGCCGACTTCGCCCGGGCCGACGGGGCGATCCGGCTGGAACTGGAAACCGACCCGGACAACCGCAGCGCGCAGGCGCTGTATCGGCACATGGGCTGGGAGCCTTACGAAGGCACGCTGCGCTTTCGGTTGCATCTGCAGGATTAGTTTCCGACGGACCGCCGACCTACATCCACATACCCGCGACAACCCTGCAACCGGATTCGCAAACAAACCCGTTCGTGGTGAGCTTGTCGAACCACGCCTTTGGAGCAAAAAGCGATTTCCCTCCAAGCCTCTATCTTGCGAAGAGCGTGGTTCGACAAGCTCACCACGAACGGTATCCGGGGTTTATCACGGACGGCATCCAGGCTCACCACGAAAGGCATCAGGGCCACCAAGAAGCGCATTCCAAGTTCACAACGAGCGGCATCCCAGGCTCACCACGGACGAATTACTGGTTCGCTGCCTTCATAGGTTAGGCTTCGCAACATGACCGCCAAACCCGACTTGATTCCCCTGCAGCTCTGCGTGCTGACCGTTTCCGATTCACGCACCCTGGCCGACGATAAATCCGGCGACTATCTGCTGGCTGCGCTCCAAGAAGAAGGCCACCGCTTGGCCGAACGCGCGCTGCTGCCGGACGACCGCTACCGGCTCCGCGCACTGGTTTCGAAATGGATCGCCGACGATGGCGTGGACGGCGTGCTGGTCACCGGTGGCACCGGCTTCACTGGCCGCGACTCCACGCCCGAAGCACTGCTGCCATTGCTCGACAAGGAAATGCCTGGATTCGGCGAACTGTTCCGCGCGATCAGCTTCGAGGAAATCGGCACTTCGTCGTTGCAGTCGCGCGCGTTCGCGGGCTTGGCCAACGGCACCTTCGTGTTCTGCCTGCCCGGCTCGACTTCGGCCTGCAAAACCGCCTGGGAAAAGATCATCCGTGCGCAGTTGGATGCGCGCACCAAACCCTGCAACCTGGCTACCCTGCGCCCCCGTTTGAAGGAGTGAACGCATGCCGCTCAACACGCTGCAGCTGCTGGCCAAGGCCAGCGGCCTCACCGCCACCGACATCGCCACTGCAATTCCACGCGCGGGCGTGGCCACGGTCAAAGCCTGGCTGAGCGGAGACAAGCTTCCCGGCAAGGATCAGGTCAACGCATTGGCGCGCACGTTCGGCGTGCCAGCCGGCGCGTTGCTGTCGGAACTGGCCAGCACCTTCGATCCGGCTCGGACCAAGGGCGAGCACGATCTTCTGGCGGCCTACCGCGCGCTCAACACCCGCCAGCAGGGCGCATTGCTGGAAGTAGCCCGCACCATGGCCGACACCCACGCCGTCAGCCGCAGGAAAACGAGGAAATGAAAAAGCTCAAGCGCAAGGAATACGAGAAACTGCTCGAACCGTTGCAGCTTGAACTGGTGAACATGTCGCGCTGGCTGCAGCATTCCGGCAAACGCGTGGTGGTGGTGGTCGAAGGCCGCGACACCGCCGGCAAGGGCGGCGTCATCAATGCAATCTCCGAGCACCTCAATCCGCGCCAATGCCACGTCGTGGCGCTGGGCAAACCTAGCGAAAGGGAAAGCACGCAATGGTATTTCCAGCGGTATGTGCCGTACCTGCCCGCGGCGGGCGAGATTCTGTTGCTGGATCGCAGCTGGTACAACCGCGCCGGCGTCGAGAAGGTGATGGGTTTCTGCGATGACGGCCAGTACCGGGCTTTCCTGAAGCAGGCGCCGGTGTTCGAACAGCTCCTGGTCGACGACGGCGTCCTGCTGTTCAAGTACTGGCTGACAGTGGACCAGTCCGAACAGGAGGAACGTTTCGCCGAACGCCGGGAGGATCCGCTCAAGCGTTGGAAGCTGTCGCCCATCGATGTCCAGGCGCAGGCGCGGTATGCGGACTACACCAAGGCCCGCGAAGCCATGCTGAAGGCCACGCACAGCCGGCACGCCCCTTGGACGCTGGTCGATTTCAACGATCAGCGGCGGGGGCGGCTCACCCTGATCAGCAACCTGCTGCATCGGTTGCCGGACACGCAGGTGCCGGATGCGCAGCTGGATTTTCCGGCACTGAAGAGCAAGCCGTTGAAGGAGCGCTTCAGCGTGATCAAGCCGATTGCATCGTTCGACGCGGACGATTGACCGGCAACGTGTTCTGAAGTGACCGTGGGAGCGGCGTCCCGCCGCGAGCTCCTGACCACCCTGGGAAGAAGCGAAGAGCTCGCGGCGGGACGCCGCTCCCACGGTTTCTGGCGGTTGCTGAATGCGGCCTTGAATGGCGCAGGAGGATTTCGCCACCCAGTCAATCCGTGTCCTGTCGCTGTCCGCAGAAGACAACGTAAAGACAGATCGTGGCGCACACACGCATCGCTTTCGAATCGCGCGGACATGCGCAACAAGCACTGCATTTCTTAGTGTGACGATCGCTGCAATATCAGCACGCAGTGCCTTGACACCACCATCGTTGCCCACCAGTGTCGGACCCGCCAAACAGCGCCGCACATTGCATGCAGGCGCACCGCTCACGGCTTCGTAACATCCCGCAACACTCTTGTCGTTCTTGCCTGAGGGAACAAACGCGCCGCAGCCGCATCGCCGCGCGCAAGCGAATCGCAGACGCCGTTGTGCGCCTGCGTCGATCCTCACCGTCAGGTATCTGGAGAACGCACCATGAGCACTAGAGTGATGAAAGCCTTGCTGTCCGGCTGTCTGCTGGCGGCGTGGATAGCGCCCACGCAGGCGCAGGCGCAAAGCGTCAGTTGCACGGGAGTGGCCGCATGGAATGCATCCACCATCTACAACCCCGGCGACAAGCTGGTTTACCAAGGCAAGCTCTATCAAGCGCAAATCTCCATCTGGAACGCGCCGCCCACTCATTGCCCTAGCTGCGGCTGGTATCTGGACCTAGGCACATGCGGCACCGGCGGCACCAACCAATCGCCGACCGTCTCTCTGACCGCGCCGGCCAACAACGCGACTTTCACCGCAGGCGCCACCATCACCGTCTCGGCGAACGCCGCCGACAGCGACGGCACTGTCGCCCAAGTGCAGTTCTTCCGCGGCTCCACCTCGCTGGGCGTGGACACCAGCTCTCCGTACAGTATCAGCTGGAGTAACGTTGCCGCAGGAAGCTACGCGATCAAGGCCGTGGCCACCGACAACGCCGGCGCCACCGGCACGTCCGCGCTGGCCAACATCACCGTCAATCCGGTGACCTCGCCCGACACCACTGCGCCCAGCGTGCCTGCTGGCCTGGCGGCTCCGTCGGTGACCTCTTCAAGCGTCAACCTGACCTGGACCGCTTCGACCGACAACGCCGGCGGCAGCGGCGTGGCCGGATACGACGTCTACCGCAATGGCGGGCTGGTGGGCTCGTCTTCCAGCACCGGTTACACCGACAGCGGGCTAAGCGCAGCCACCGCGTACACCTATCGCGTGCGTGCGCGCGACAACGCAGGCAACGCTTCGGCGCAAAGCGGACAGATCACCGCGACCACCAGCCAGGGCGGTGGCGGCGGCAACAAGCGCGTGCTGGGTTACTTCACCCAGTGGGGCATCTACGGGCGCAACTACCGGGTCAAGAACATCGACACCAGCGGTTCGGCGGCCAAGCTGACCCACATCAACTACGCCTTCGGCAACGTGCGCAACAACATCTGCGAAGTCGGCCTGACCATTCCTTCCAACGAGTCCACCGGCGCAGGCGGCGATGCGTTCGCCGACTACACCAAGGCCTTCAGTGCGGCCGAAAGCGTAAGCGGCGCCGCCGATACCTGGGACCAGCCGCTGCGCGGCAACTGGAACCAGCTCAAGCAGCTCAAGGCCAAGTACCCAAATATCAAGGTGCTGATCTCGCTGGGCGGCTGGACCTGGTCGCGCGGATTCGCCAGCGCGGCGCGTCCTGAAAATCGCGTGGCGTTCGTGACCTCCTGCGTCAACGCCTACATCCGCGGCAACCTGCCGGTCACCGACGGCGCGGGCGGCACCGGTGCGGCGGCAGGTGTGTTCGATGGCATCGATATCGATTGGGAATATCCCAATGCTTGCGGCCTGTCGTGCGGCGGCGCCGAAGACCGCGCCAACTTCACCGCGTTGCTGGCCGAATTCCGCCGTCAGCTCAACCTGGTGCGTCCCGGCCTGTTGTTGACCATCGCGCCGGGCGCGGGCGTGGACAAGATCGCCGCCACCGATCCGGGCCAGTACCACCAGTACCTGGATTTCATCAACGTGATGACCTACGACTTCCACGGTGCTTTCGAACCCCGCACCAACCACCACTCGGCGCTGTTCGCTTCGCCCAACGATCCTTCCACGGGCGACGTCAAGTTCTACAACAGCAATGACGCGATCGAGGCCTTCCTGGCGCGCGGCGTGCCTGCCAGCAAGTTGAATCTGGGCATCGGCTTCTACGGCCGCGGCTGGACCAACGTGGCCAACGTCAACAACGGTCTGTACCAGACCGGTAGCGCGGCACCAGGCACGTACGAGTCCGGCATCGAGGACTACAAGGTGCTCAAGGACCGGCCGGGCACGATCTACACCGACGCCAATGCGCGTGCGACCTGGAAGTACGACGGCAACACGTTCTGGACTTACGACACCCCGGCGCTGATCACCGAGAAGATGAACTACGTGAAGGTCCAGAATCTGGGTGGTGCGTTCTTCTGGGAGTTCAGTGGCGACGACGCACAGGGCACTCTGGCCAAGACTGTAGGCAACGGCTTGCAGTAAAGCATCCGTCTGGAAGCAGAAACAGGGCGCCGAACGGCGCCCTGTTTTTATGCGGCATCCGTAGCATCTTGAAGAAATCGTAGGGCGGGCATTGCCCGCCAGCTCTTTTCCGTGGCGCGGAAACGCGGCGGGCAATGCCCGCCCTACGCCACTCAGGCGATATGAAAACCCTGCGGCAGCGGCCCTTCCCAGTCCTCTCGCACGATCCCGGCCACTGTCGCTGCAGGCGGACCTTCCCGCAGCCAGCGCGCCAACGTTTCCAGCGACTCTTCATCGCCCGCGGCGATCACTTCCACTCGCCCATCAGCAAGATTGCGCACGCTGCCCGACAGGCCAAGACGCAATGCCTGCTGGCGAGTGGACGCACGGAAGAAAACCCCCTGCACCTTGCCGCTGACCCAGAACCGCGACGCCGGCATGACATTACTTCGCCGCTTTGGGCGAACCGGCCGAAGCGGTTACCGCTTCTATTTCCTTGGCGGTGACCGGACCCAGGAATTGCTTGGCCACCTTCCCATCCGGCGCGATCAGGTAGGTCATGGGCAAGCCGCGCGGCGTGGCGAAATCCTTGGGCGGGTTGTAGACGTCGAGGATGGCGACGGGATAGACCACCGGGCGCGTCTTGAGGAAATCGCGCATGGCCTGCGGTTCTATCTCTTCGTAGGCCAGACCCACGACTTCTAAGTCTTCCCTTTGCTTGTCCAGCGCCGACAGCTCGGGCATCTCCTTGAGGCAGGGCGCACACCAGGTGGCCCAGAAGTTGACCACCACCCATTTGCCGCGATGGGCCGCAAGGTCGTAAGCGGATCCTTCCACCGTCCCGATCTTGAGTGCCGGAACCTCGGCGGTCGTCTGGCCTGAAACGGCGTCGGGCGCGGTGGCTTCCGGCACGACCGGCGGAGTCGATGCAGACGGAGCCGCCTCTGCGTCGCGTTTGCACGCCGCCAGGGTGAGCAGAAGAATCGCGCCGCAAAACATCGTCTTGGATTTCATGGTCCTGGATTCCATGGTCTGGATTTCACGCCCCGCTATTGCCTTCGTTCGCATAAAGATCGCTGACCCTGCGCTTCAGCAACACACGCAGGGGAACGCGCAGCTCGTCCAGAGCGTTCCTGGCCGCGATGCCCAACTGGTCGTCGTGGCAAGGCAGGTGCGCCTCGGCCACTGGAACGCGCAGCTGGCAGGCTTCGTACAGTTCGGCCAGGGTCATGTCGTCCAGATCGCGCGCCAACAGCCACTCGCCCTGCTCGTCGCGCCGCAGTAGATTGATATCGCCCAGCTGGCACAGAAGCTGCTGCGCCAGGGAATCGGTGAGGATGGGCTCCATGACGAGTATCTGGTCGCTGTGCAGGCCTCGCCCCTCTTTGCGCGCCTCGTCGAAGCGTCCGAGCAGGCGCAGCAGCGCATAGAACTCGTATCCCAGCGGCAGCCGCATGGACACCGGCTGATAGCGGAACGCCGAGATGGCCGAGGCGAAAGAAGCGCCCAGCAGGATCGCGATCCATCCCAGGTAGATCCACAGCAGCAGGATAGGCAGCACCGCTACCTGGCCATAGATGTTCTGGTACGAATTGAAGCTGCCCAGATACACGCCCAGCGCCCACTTGATGAGCTCCAGTAGAATCGTGGCTATCAGCGCACCGGCCACCGCGTAACGCAGCTTGATAGTGCGGTGGGGCACCACGCGGTAGATCGCGGCGATGGCGGCGAATTCGATCAGTATCGGCGCAAGGGTCAGGCTCAAGGTCTGCAGGATCTTGCCGCCGCTGGTGGCGAAAACCGGCAGCGCGAAGAAGCGCACCGAGATCGCCAGCGAAGCGGCCGCCACCAGCGCGCCCAAAGTAAGCACCGTCCAGTACACCAGGAAGCGGCTGAGCTGGGGACGGGTCGTGCCCACTCGCCAGATACGGTTGAAGGTGGCTTCCACGCTGTTCAGGGTAATCAGCAGCGAAACCACCAGGGCGATCACGCCGGCCGCGGTCAGCTTGCCGGCGCTGGCCGAGTATTGCTTGAGGTATCCCGATACCGAACTCGCAGCGCTGGGCACGAAGTTCGAGAAAATGTAATCGCTGAGCTGGTCGCTCCATTCATTGAACACCGGGAATGCCGACAGTACCCCGAACACGACCATCGCCAGCGGCACCAGCGCGAAGATGGTGGTGTAGGCCAATGCAGCGGCGGCCTGGAACAGACGGTCGTCGAGGAATCTTTTAGCCAGGAAACGCGCGAAGGTGCCCATGCGCGCGCGGTCGCGCATGCGTTCGCTCCAGCGGTTCAACGAATCCAGTGGTTCCATTGCCGGAAGGTTACCCGATGCGCGGAGCCGGCGACATCGCCGATACTAGGCGCCATTGCAACGATTGGGCGGGACCATGCCGGAAATCCTGGTGCTCTATTACAGCCGCGGCGGGTCGGTGGCGCGGCTGGCCAAGCAGGTCGCGCGCGGCATCGGCGAAGTCGCCGGCATGAGCGCGCGCCTGCGCAGCGTGCCGCCGGTGGCCGCGGTGACCCAACAGGCCTCGCCGCCGGAACCGGAGGAAGGCGCCCCCTACGTGCAGGCGCGCGACCTGGCCGAATGCGCCGGACTGGTGCTGGGCAGCCCTACCCGGTTCGGCAACATGGCCGCTCCGCTCAAGCATTTCATCGACGGTCTGGGTGCCGAGTGGGCCAGCGGGACGCTGGTGGACAAGCCTGCGGGGGTCTTCACCTCCACCGCTACCCAGCATGGCGGACAGGAATCGACGCTGCTTTCCATGCAGGTCCCGTTGTTGCATCACGGCTGCGTGATCGTCGGCATTCCTTACACGGAGCCGGCCCTGAGCACTACGCGCGGCGGCGGTACGCCTTACGGCGCCAGCCATGTGTCCGGCATGGCGGACGACCCGCAGCTAAACGAAGAGGAAGCGATCCTGGCCCGTGCGTTGGGCCGGCGCGTGGCGGAGATCGCCAGACGTCTGGGGTCGGCGGCATGAAGGCGTCGCGCGTGGTCCTGGCGTTGTCGCTGTTCGCCCTGTCGGTGCTGTTCTCCCTGTGGTTCCACGACAGCAAGCTGCGTGTGGCCGCGATGATCTTCTTCACCCTGCCGCCGCTGCTGTTGCTGGTCGGTGTGCTGCGCGGCAACGCCAAAGCCGTGTTCTGGGCCGGCGTACTGGGCCTGTTCTGGTTCAGCCACGGGGTGATGGAAGCCTATACCTTGCCTGCCGAGCGCGCCTATGCCCTCACCGAGGTCGTATTGGCGGTCATGATCATCATGGCCGGCAATTGGCCGGGCGTCAGCGCGCGGTTCGGCAAGAAGAAAACGGCAGGCGGCGCATGATCGCTTCTGCGCGCGTTCCCGCTGCTTTAGCGGTCCTTGCCCTGTTGATTTTCGCCGCGCAAGTCCGCGCCGATGAGAACTGCGAGCCGGTCGCCGAACAGGTGGCTACCAACGCGGATCAATCGACGCTGTCGGTGACCACGGTCTGCGACAAAGAAGGAATCCGCAGCTACCTGATGCGCGCCCGAACCGGGGACGGCCGGACCGACCAGAAAACCGTGGAAGTGGAGACCGAGTACACGACCATGGGCAGCGCCAACCTGGTCGATATCGACGGCGACGGCTATCACGAAGTGGAAGTGCGTGGCATGTGCGGGGCCGGGCCCAACTGCGAAGGCGAACTTTACCGCATCGATCGCAGCACCGGAAAACTGGAACTTTTCTTCAGTGGCGGCTATTCCGACCTGTCGGTGATCGACGGCTATCTGGTCGAGGCCGGCCGCGCCAGCTGCTGTTCGTGGGAATACCATGCCTACCGCCTGCACGGCCGCACCGGCACGCTGGACTACGACAACATGGATTTCATGGTCGAAGTAGGCGCCGACCTCGACAGCGAAGAAGAAAATGCGCCGGCGCGCTGCACTTTCAGCCGCAGCATCGAGGGCGCGCGCCAAGTCATGCCTCCGCCAGGTCGCGAATGGCTGCAGCTGTGCGAACTCTACGGCGACTACCGCCTCACCACACCCCAAGAAGCGAGCGCGGCCGAAGCGGCCAGGAGCGCGCAGGAGTAAGCGAAATGGAAGAACTGCTGATCGTCACCACCGGTGGCACCATCGACAAGATCTACTTCGACGACAAGTCCGACTTCCAGGTGGGCGATCCGCAGATCGGCCGCATCCTGCAGGAGCTGGGGGTGGCGTTCCGTTTCAATGTGATCCCCATCATCCGCAAGGATTCGCTGCACATCAGCGACGCCGACCGCGAACTGGTGCGCGACACCATCGCCGCGCAAGCCGCGCGGCACGTGCTGATCACCCATGGCACCGACAGCATGGTCGCCACCGCCAAGGTGCTGTCCAGCATCGAAGGCAAGACGATCGTGCTGACCGGCGCGCTGAACCCCGCGCGTTTCCGCGGCTCCGACGCCGAGTTCAACATCGGTTGCGCGGTGGGCGCGGTGCAGTCGTTGCCCGCCGGCGTCTACATCGCCATGAACGGGCGCATCTGGGACCCGGCCAAGGTGCGCAAGAACGTTTCCGCCAATCGCTTCGAAGCCGCGGATTGACCCTCCTCTCCCCTTGTGGGAGAGGATGCCCGCAGGGCAGGAAAGGGGAGCGTGAGCGCAGCGAGCGTGCTTTCTTGCTTCCGCTTCCTATTAGCCGAAAGATCAAAAGCCGACCCTCTCCCGGCCGCCCTTCCCCAAAGGGGAGAGGGCAACGTCAACAGCAACCGACAGATTCGGACAAAAAGAAACCCCGGCTCGCGCCGGGGTTTCCACTCGCCTTCCTGGCGGCCTTCGATCAGAAGGTGACGCTCCAACTGTTGATGTAGCCGGTATCGCCGCCGGCGTTGTCGTTCACGCGCAGGTTCCAGGTGCCGTTCAACGCTTCGCTCGACAGGTTCACCGTGTAGGTCGAGTTGATGTTGTCGGCGCTGCCGCCCGTGCGGTTGTGCAACACGTACACGCTGCCGTCCGGCGCCACCAGGTCCACCTTCAGGTCGCCCTTGTAGGTGTGCACGATGTTCACCGCCACCGACGTGCTGGCCAGACCGTTGCCGCTGCGGCCGGAGACGGTGATGGGGCTGTTGACCGTCGCATTGTCGCTGATGGTCACGTCGGTGCCGTTGGTGTACGTCTGCGTGCCGCCACCGCCGCCGGTGGTGTAGCTGCCGGTCAGGCTGAGGCCGGAGAAGGCGGAATAGGCCTTCAGGCGAACGTAATACGTGCCTGCGGTGGGCGTGGCGAAGGTGCAGGTTTCGGCGTTGCCGTTCAAGTACGGTCGGCAGTCGTACACCGTGTCCGTCGGAGCACTGCCGGATTTGACGTACATATCCATGTCGCCGGTACCGCCCGAGGTGGTGAAGGTCAGGTTGGAAGCTCCTGCCGGCACGACCATGGTGTAGTTCAGCGATGCGCCCGTGGCCGCCGAAAGGCCCGTCACCGGGACCCCGTTGCTCAACGCCGTGCCACCACCGCCCGTGCTCACCGTGACCGAGCTGGTCTTGGTGTTGGTGGCGCCGCCGTTGTCGGTGACCGTCAGGGTGACGGTGTAGGTGCCTGCGGCCGAGTAGGTCTTGCTGGGGTTGGTGGCCGTGGAAGTGGTGCCGTCGCCGAAGTTCCAGCTGCGCGAAGCGATGGTGCCGTCGCTGTCGGTGGAAGTGTCGGTGAAGCTGACGGTAAGTCCGCTGGCCGACGAGGTGAAGTTGGCCACCGGATTGACGTTGCCGCCGCCACCGCCGGCCGCATCCACCGCCGCCTTGGCGTCGGCGATGCCGGCTCCGATCGGCTGCGAAGGCGTGGACGGGAACGGACGCGCCGAACTCTTCAGCAACGCTTCGACCTGCGCCGGGGTTTTCGGCGTGGCCGACACAGCCTGGATCAACGCCACCACGCCGGCCACATGCGGAGTCGCCATCGAGGTGCCGCTGTAGTTGGCGTAGGTTTCCGAACCCGGCGTGGTGGTGCCGGTGTTGAGCGTGGACATGATGGTTGAGCCCGGAGCGGCGATATCCACACCCGCGCCGTAGTTGGAGAAGCTCGAACGCGCGCCGGTGCTGGTGATCGAACCCACCGCCACCACGTTGGCGCAATTGGCCGGCGAAGCGTTGGACACGTTGACGTTGTCGTTGCCCGCCGCGATGACCAGAGTGGTGCCGCGGCCGACCGCGCCATTGATCGCCGTCTGCGTGGTCGAACCGCAGGCGCCGGAACCGCCCAGGCTGAGGTTGATCACTTCGGCCGGATTGGCATTGGCCGGAACGCCGCTGACCGTACCGCCGGAGGCCCAGGTGATGGCGTCGGCGATGTCGGAGTCGTAACCGCCGCAAGTGCCCAGCACGCGTACGGGAACGACTTTGGCGCTGTATGCCACGCCCGCCACGCCCTTGGCGTTGTTGGTCACCGCCGCGACCGTGCCGGCCACGTGGGTGCCATGCCAGCTGGAGTTCTGCGCGGCATGTACGCCGCCGCACTGGTTGGCGGTGACCCAGTCGCCCGGATCGCTGGGATCGCTGTCGCGGCCGTTGCCGTCGTTGGACACGGTGGTGTCGATGATGAAGTCGTAACCCGGCAGGATGTTGGCGTTGAGGTCGCTATGGTTGGTGATGCCGGTGTCGAGCACCGCGACCACCGAGCCGGCGCCGCTGGTGACGTCCCAGGCTTCGTTGGCGCGGATGCCGGCATCGGAATCCTGGTAGCCCCACTGCTGGCTGTAGTTGGTGTCGTTGGGGGTCAAGAAGGGTTTGTTGAGTTTGTCGACTTCGACGTACACCACATTCGGATTGCTGGCGAGCTGGCGCATCAGCGATTCGGCTTCCACCCGGTCCAGTTTGCGGTCGGAACGGACGACGTCGGCGCCTACCGCCAGACGGCGCAGCTGCCTTACTTCCAGCACGCGGCCCGCTTTGGCCGGAACGGCGCGGGTCGCCGATCGCAGCGCGCTGTCCAGCGAAGCGGCGCTGGCGCGCTCGGTACTGCCGTCGCGGTATTTGACGATGAACCGGTCGAAGCTGGTCTGCTCGGGAGAATGCAGTCCGCTGACATCAACGCTGCCTGCCGCCATGGCGGGCAATGCGCACATCGAGGAGATTGCGATAGCGGTGGCGCTGGCCAGCACATGCATACGCAGACGACGCTTTGAGACATCTGACATTGAAGTTCCCTCTACAAGTGGGTGGTGCCGCTAACGCGGCTGCTTCGGGAACGGCCGTGACTTGGAACAAGGGTGGGTACGGCCGTTTCCGCTGACGGGATACGCCGGAAGCGCATCCTGAGCCGAACCTAACCGGGCGTGCGGTATGCGCACAAGACATTCCGGTGAGGAATCTCACCGAATTAGGGGCTGATATCTCTAAATGTGACGGTAACCGGTTTCAAATGTTACTAACTGGCCTTGCGGCGTGAAGGCCGTGTGAGCAGAGTCCGGTATTGGAACCGTTTGCATGCTGCGTCACGGAGCCGCGTTGCGCGGCCCGTCAAAGCTGTTGGGCGAGCCTCAAAGCATCCCCGTTTCCAGCTTGGCCGCTTCCGACATCATGTGCCGGCCCCACGGCGGGTCGAATACCAGTTCGACATCGGCCTCAGCCACGGTGGGAATGAGCTCAAGCTTGTTGCGCACGTCGTCGACCAGGATTTCGCCCATGCCGCAGCCGGGGGCGGTCAGGGTCATCTTGACCTCCACTTCGCGCTGCCCGTCCTCGCGGTGGCGCAGGTTGGCTTCGTAAACCAGGCCCAGATCCACGATATTGAACGGGATCTCCGGATCGAAGCAGGTGCGCAGCTGTTTCCAGACCAGTTGTTCGACTTCCTCGTCGCTGGCGTTCTCGGGCAGGCTCAGCGACTCGGCCGGTTCCTTGCCAATCGCGTCCCCATCCACGCCCGCGATGCGGAACAGATTGCCTTCCACGAACACCGTATAGCTGCCGCCCAGCGCCTGGGTGATGTAGCCGAAACTGCCCGCCGGCAGAGTGACGCTGTCGCCTTGGGGCACCAGGACGGCGGCGCAATCGCGCTCGAATTGGACCGGTTCGCTGCTACGGGAGTACATGACAACCAGATGGGGGCCGCGCGGGCTAGCGCAAGCCGTTATTTTAGCCCGCCTGCCCGCTGCGCAGCGGGTCGAGGCGATCGGGTGAGGGCAACGGAGTGTTCCGGAGCGGACAAAAACCGCGGATGGCCGCCACTGCGTTGCCGACGATGCGGCGCTTTTTCCTCACGCTCCCCTGCGGCGACCCGTATCCTATGCCGTCACCACGGAGCCCCGATGCAAGAAGCCCAACCCAATACACGCCCCGCACGCTGGCTCGCTCCGGTGATGCTGCTCCTGGGGGGACTCTGCTTCACCGTGGTCTGGATCATGCTGGCGGTGTATACGGGCAAGACCTGCGGCTGGATGGCCGTAGTGGGAGCGCTGGATGCCGCCGTGATGCTGCGACTGGGCGGAATGCCGCGCGGCGCGGCGCGGGCGCTGCTGGCCGTACTGGCGACGGTAGCGATCCTGGTGCTGGCCAACTGGGGCGTCGCGGCCACGCAGATCGGTTTCGCCATGGGGCTCAATCCTTGGGATTCGGCGCTCAAGTTGGGTATGGACTACGCCTGGACGCTGGCGGGATTGGCCAATCATGCGGTGGACCGACTGTGGATGGGGGTGGCGCTGGTCGTCGCGGCTATCGCCGCGCGCTGAGCCTTTTCGCAGAACCAACGCAGAAGCCAAGCTCGCTCGGCTGCGTGTGGAATCAAAGGCAGCCGAGCAGTCCGCTGTTGCGGCACTTCGCTCGGACCGCACCACTTACTTGGACTGCAACGATCCCTTCAGGAACGTGGCTACCTTCTCAGCGAAATCTTCCAAGCCCTTCTCCGCCTGGCCGCCAACCCAGCCTCCGACTTTCCGGTCGATCACTTCGCCCTCGCCGACCAAGGCGCCGTCCGACTTGCGTGTGGCCCGGACCAGCACGCCGAATTTTTGCGCACCCGCCCCGAACCCCACCAGGTATCGCAGCGCCTGGTTGCCTTCCTTGAAATCGGTTATCCGCCCGCTCAATACCAGCGCGCGCGTCGGATCAGGGCATTGCGGCGATGCGTCTGCGACAAGAGTGGACCGGAAGCCGCGGATTTTTTCGGGAATCTGGCCCGCGATTTCGCGTTGCATGCTGCCCAGCTTTTCCGCAGGAATCGTGGCCGCACGCGCATCCTGCTTGCTGGTGATGAAACCGCTACCCACTTCGAAGCGCTTGACCTCGACGCAATCGAAATCCTTCGTGCTTACCGGACCGGCCAGTGGCGCAGGAGCGATTTCGATGACGCTGCCCGCCACCGCAGGAGTAGGCGGCGCCGTGGTCGCGGGTTCGTCGGCCACTGCATTTTCAGCAGACGTCTTTTTCGAGTCCTGACTTCCCGCCCACCATTTGCTTTCGGTCCGCTGGGTTGCGGCTTCCTGCGCAACGGCCATCAGAGGCATCCACAGCAAACAGGCGCAGGCCAGCCTGCGTCTTGTTGTGCTTTTCATTTTCCCTTCCCCTTATTTCAAAACAAGCCGAACACGCCGCTCAATGTCCCCCATCGAGCGCTTTGAGTTCGCTGACCAGAGCACTGGCCATCTCCGCGCCATCGCCATACAGCATGCGCGTGTTGTCGGCATAGAACAGCGCGTTTTCGATGCCGGCGAAACCGGTGCCCTTGCCGCGCTTGATGACGATGGTGTTCTTGGAATCGACCACGTCCAGAATGGGCATGCCGTAGATGGGCGAGGCCGGATCGGTCTTGGCCACCGGATTGACCACGTCGTTGGCGCCGATCACCAGCGACACGTCGGTGTTGGGGAATTCGGGATTGATGTCGTCCATGTCGGCGATCAGGTCGTAGGGCACGCCGGCTTCGGCCAACAGCACGTTCATGTGCCCCGGCATGCGTCCGGCGACCGGATGGATGGCGAACTTCACCTTCACCCCGCGCTCCATCAACCGCTGCGCCAGTTCCCAGATCTTGTGTTGCGCCTGGGCCACCGCCAGGCCGTAGCCGGGCACGATCACCACGCGTTCGGCGAAGGCCATCATCGCGGCCACGTCGCCTGCTTCTATGGGCTTCTGCGAGCCGCTGATCTCCTGCATCTCGCCGCTGCCGGGACCGAAGCTGGAGAACAGCACGCCGCTGATGGGACGGTTCATGGCCTTGGCCATCAGCCGCGTCAACAGGATGCCGGCCGCGCCGACCATCATGCCGGCGATGATCAGGGTTTCGATACCCAGCACATAACCTTCGAAGGCCACGGCCAGACCGGTGAACGCGTTGTACAGCGAGATCACCACCGGCATGTCGGCGCCGCCGATGGGCAGGGTCATCAGGATGCCCAGCGCCAGCGCGACGATGAAGAAAGCGATGATCCACGGCGTGCCCAGCGTCCAGATGGCCATGATGCCCAGCACCACCGCCGCCAGCGCGACCAGCGCGTTGAACCACTGCTGGCCCGCGAACGTGTAGCGCTTGTCCATGCGCCCATCGAGTTTGGCCCAGGCGATGATGGAACCCGACAGCGACACCGCGCCGATCAGCGCGCCCACCACCGCCAGCACCAGGGTCACCCGCGAAGGCGAGCCGCCCATGGACGAATAGCGCAGCAGTTCCACCGCACCGATGGCCGCCGCCGAGCCGCCGCCCATGCCGTTGTACAGCGCCACCATCTGCGGCATGTCGGTGATGGCCACGCGGTTGGCGGAAATCCATGCCGCCGCAGTGCCGATGGCTACTGCGGTGAAGATCAGCAGGTGGTTGTGCAGTTCGGGCAGCAGGAAAGTGGCGGCCGTGGCGATCAGCATACCCAGGCCGGCCCAACGAATGCCGCTGCGCGCGGTCATCGGCGAGGCCATGCGCTGCAGGCCCAGCAGGAACAGCGTGGCAGCGACCAAGTAGCTCAGCTTGACGAAGGTCGCCAGCACTTCGGGCGTGATCAAGCTCATGGCTGCGCCCCCGGCTTGCCGGCCGGTTTCTTGGAGGACTTGAACATGTCCAGCATGCGCTCGGTCACCACGTAGCCGCCGGCGGCGTTGCCCGCACCCAGCAGCACGGCGACGAAGCCGATCACCTTTTCCAGGGTGGTATCGGCATGGCCCAGCACGATCATGGCGCCGATCAGCACGATGCCATGGATGAAGTTGGAGCCCGACATCAGCGGGGTATGCAGGATCACCGGCACCCGCGAGATGATCACGTGGCCGGCGATGGCCGCCAGCATGAAGATGTACAGGGCCACGAAACCGTCGCTCATCCACTCTCTCCTCGGGCACTGCGCCCTGCCGCATCATAACCGGGCCCTGAATCCGTTGGCAGCAAGGTCAACCGTTCGCCGGGAACAGCGTTTCCTTCCCCGAACCCACCACAAGGACGACGCGATGAAATGCAAACCCGTGCTGTTGTTCGCCGCATTGCTGCTGGGCATCGCCGGCACCGCTTCCGCCCGCGACCTCGGCGACCGTGTCGACCACCGCCTGGACCGGCGGGGCGACCGGGTGGAACAGCGGCTCGACCTCAAAGGCGACCGGATAGAAACCCGCTATGACCGGCGCGCTGCCTGGGCCGATAGCCACGGCCATGCGCGCGCGGCCGATCGCCTGGAAGCGCGTGGCAATCATGTAGACCGCCGGCTGGACCGCAAGGGACAGCGCGCCGACAACCGTCTGGACCGTCGCGGCGACCGCTTCGACCGCCGTTGGGACCACAGGCACTAAGCTGTGCTGGTGAGTGCCGACATCAGCCAGGCTGGCTTCGACCAGCAGACCGGGAACGCCGCACGCCCCCCTGCGGTGACGCTGGAACTGTTCCTGGCCGGTATCGGCACCCGCGCGTTCCGCTTCGCCGAAGCCGGCCTGCGCAGCCGCGACGATGCACTGGATGCGGTGCAGGACGCGATGATGAAGATGCTGGGCTACCGCGAGCGCCCCCCCGCCGAATGGACCCCGTTGTTCTGGAGCATCCTGCGGCGCAAGATCGTGGACGTGCAGCGGCGCGGCAATTTCCGCCTGCGCTTGTTCGCTCCGGCCAACGAACGCGGCGAGGACAGCGCGATCGACTGGGCCGACTCCGCCGCCGGGCCTTCGCAAGCCCACGACCAGCGCGAAGCCTATGCGAAGCTGACCCTGGCCCTGCGCAAGCTGCCGGCGCGCCAGCGCGAAGCCTTCACCTTGCGCGTGCTGGAAGAACTGGACGTGGCCGATACAGCCAAGGCCATGGGCTGTTCGGAAGGCTCGGTCAAGACCCATCTGTCGCGCGCGCGCGACGCTTTGCAGAAACAACTGGAGGATTTCCGATGAACCCGGAGATCGAAGAACGCAACAATGAATTCGACCGCAATATGCGCCAATTGCATGCGGCCGCCGTCTCGCAGGTTTCGCCGCAGACGCTGGCTCGGTTGCGCGCGGCGCGGCATGCCGCGCAGGCCGCACCCAAGCGCGGGCATGCGTGGCGCTGGGTCGCCGCCACGGCGTTCTCCGCAGTGCTGGCGGTGGCCTTAGGCGTGCAGTTCCTGCCGCAGTCCGGCACCGTGCCGGCAACGCAGACCACGGTCGCAGCGATGGGCGATGATGATATCTATGGCGACAGTCTCGCCGCGCTGGACGAAAGTCCCGATCTGTACATGTGGCTGGCTTCTTCCGAAGCCGAGCCGCTGGCGATGGAGTAACCGCATGAAGACCGTTCTTTCCTGTTCCCTCGCGCTTGGCCTGCTGTTGCTGGCCGGTAACGCACTGGCGCAATCGGCGCCTGCGCAGCCGCTGCCAGACTGGGAAAAATTGACCCCGCAGCAGCGCGAGGCGTTGATCGCGCCGGTGCGCGAGCGCTGGAACAGCGATCCCGATGACCGCCCGCGCATGCTGGAGCACGCGCAACGCTGGAAAAGCATGACGCCCGAACAGCGTCAGCAGGCGCGCAAGGGCATGCGCCGTTATGAAGGCATGAATCCCCGCCAGCGCGAAGAGGCGCGCGTGCTGTTCATACGCATGAAGGACCTACCGCCGGAGCAGCGCAGGAAATTGCGCGAGGACTGGAAGAACATGACGCCGGAACAGCGTCGCGCCTGGATACAGAAGAATGCGCCGAAGGAGCCGCTGCCACCCTTGCCGCCTCGGTAAGTCCAAGTCGATAGCTTCAGCTGCAGAGCCGGCTTGCGACAGCATTGGCCGGATAGTTCCGGGCTGGGCTACGGATACACTCATATCAAGGGTCGTCATCCCGGCGAAAGCCGGGACCCAACTTTCCGAGTGTTGATGCTAGGGTCCCGGCTTTCGCCGGGATGACGGCCTGAATTATTACGATTGGGCCGCGAATCCGCTTCCCGCTCTCAACTTATTTTCATTCCGCAGCAACCACTTCCGGCCATCGCGTCTTCGCAAGCAGCTCATCGTTCCAATCGAAATTGATCGCGCCGTCCTTGACGAACAGGGAAACGAAATTGAACACGTTGCGCGAATACATCTCGCTGGCGTGCACCGCGCCCATGCTGGCCAGATTCAAGGGGCCGGCGATGGTCACGCCGTTGCGTTCAACGGTTTCGCCTGGCTTGGTGGCCTCGCAGTTGCCGCCGGTTTCGGCAGCCAAGTCCACGATCACACTGCCCGGCTTCATCGCTTCGACCATGGGCATGGTGATGATCTTGGGGGCGGGACGGCCCGGTACGGCGGCAGTGCAGACCACCACGTCGATGCCCTTCAGATGTTCGGCCAGACGGCGCTGCTGTTCGGCGCGCTCCTCATCGGTAAGCTGGCGCGCATAGCCACCCTCGCCCGCTGCACTGACGCCCAGATCCAGAAACTTGCCGCCCAGCGATTCGATCTGTTCGCGCGTTTCCGGGCGCACGTCGAAGCCTTCCACCTGCGCGCCCAGGCGCTTGGCGGTGGCGACCCCCTGCAGGCCGGCGACGCCCGCGCCGACGATCAATACCTTGGACGGACGAATGGTGCCGGCTGCGGTGGTCAGCATGGGGAAGAAGCGCGGCGCCAGCTGCGCGGCGATCAATACGGCCTTGTAACCTGCCATGCCGGCCTGCGAGCTGAGCACGTCCATCGCCTGCGCGCGCGTGGTGCGCGGCAGCTTTTCCAGCGGGAACGACAGGATGCCGCGCGCCTTGAGCGCGTCGCCGCGTGCCGCGTCGGCTTGCGGCTGCAGCATGCCGACTAGGGTCGCGCCCTGCTTCAATTGGCCGATGGCCGCAGGGTCGGGCGACTGCACGCAAAGCACCAGATCGGCCTGCGCCGGCGTATCGCCCGTCGCCAGCTGGGCGCCCGCATCGAGATAGGCCTGATCGACGAAACCAGCGCCCAGCCCGGCACCGGGTTCGACCTTGATGCTGGCGCCGGCGGCGACGAGCTTCTTCACCGTTTCCGGAGTGGCGGCCACGCGACGCTCACCCGCCGCCGACTCCTTCAACACCAGCACTTCAATCGCCATGTTTCCCTCACCAATCGGATTCCAGACTGCCGATGCTAGCAAAGCGCGGGGAGGAAGGCCGGTTTGCGGGAAAATGGGCTTTGGCTTTGGCTTTGGCTTTGGCTTTGGCTTTGGCTTTGGTCCATCCACCCCGTGAGGCGCGGCAAGCAGGCCGGGACAAACCCCGCAGGGGCGGCGCACAAGGATGTGCGCCGTTTCCGGAGGCGCAGGATGCGCCTTACGGAAATTCCCGGCCCGCTTGCGAACCCCACAGCTTCATCGTGGGGCGCGGCGTTAGAGCCTGCCCCGTACTTGATACGGGGGCGGCTTTCTTTTGGTTACTTCTCTTTGCCGTTCAAAGAAAAGTGACTCGCGCAAAGCGCGGCTTTCAACAGCCGAATGGCTGGTCAACGCTTTTGCTTTGAAGCAAAAGTAAAAGCCAGAGCAAGAGCACCCCTCCTCAATCCTCCCCTGCGCTGCGCGCAAGGGAGGAGGCAGAAGCAAATGCAGGAGCAGGAGCAAAATCAAGATGGATCCCAGCGTTCGCTGGGATGACGACTGATTTTTTTCTAAGGTTTGTGCGCAAGTCGCTGGGTCCCCGCCTTCGCGGGGATAACGATTCAGGAGAATTTGAGATGAAGGCGAGCGAAAATCAGGCGCCGACCGCCGCCTTTTCCGGGTCCAACCGCTCGATCACACCCTGCATCGCGCTATCGAACGCATCCTCTTCCTCGTGCGTGCGCAGCCGCCCCATGCGCACCATCATCGCCAGCTCTTCCGGCGAGGCCACGCAGAAACGCACCCCGCGGCGATTGACGAACAACAGCCGCGAAGAAATCGGGCTGACCCACGACAGCTTGCCGGCCTGCACCTTGTTGTCCTTGTCCACGAAGTCCAGCCACGTGCCGATCGCCAGCGAGCGGAAATGGTCGGCGTCGGTACTGTCGAAATCCAGCGTATCGGTGCCCCCGACCAACTGGATGGAAACCGAATCGTCCTCCGCCACCTTCGGCAGCGCGACCTGCGGCAGCTCGGGAAGCTGTCTTTCCAGGTCCGGGCGCGAGGCCGCCACCGCCTGCAAAGTGTCGTGCAGCGCATCGACCGCGGAACTGGCGGCATCGGGATTCATGCCCACGCTGGCGAACACCTTTTGCAGCGAAGGCCGCCAGCTTTGCAGCCACGGCTTGCCGATGATCTGGCGCTGCGCTTCGGTTAGCTCTTCCATCAAACCATCGGCCAGGGCCAGCGCATCGCGCAAACCGTCACTGTCCTCGCCTTCGCGCAGCACGGTCATGGTGACGTGGTGGGCCCAGGGCTGGCGCATGAAATCGTCGATGGCCTGCGGCACATGGCGTCCGTCCAGACGGCTGGACAGCTCTTGCGCCATGCGCACGCGCGCGCTTTCCAGGCGTTCCTGGCCGCTCTGTATTTCCGCGGCGCGGCGTTCGGCGATTTCGATGCGGCGCTTGTGCTGGCCCAGGAAATCGCGGAATTCCTCTTCCAGAGTCAGGAAGATGGCCAGGTTCTCGTTGAACTCGGCGGTCAGGCGGTCCACCACTTCCTCGACCTTGGTCATCAGCGTGCGCTCGGCCGCGCTCTCGCCGTTGTTGCCTTCGCAAGCCTCGGCCAGCACATTAAGCAAGCGCCGCGCCGGATGGGTCTTCTGCACGAACATGCGCCGGTCCAGCAACGCGACCTTGACGAAAGGAACCACCAGCCGACCGATCAGTTCGCGCGGGCGGCCTTCCAGATCGCGCTCGTCCAGCATCACGTCGAAAAGCATGCCGACCAGATCGATGGCGTCCTCGTCCACCGGCGCCAGGCGCGCGGTCGAAGGGTCCACACCCAATTGCGTGGCGCCGCTGAGCACTTCGCTCTTCAAGCGCTGGGCCAGCGATTCGCCGGTATCGCCGATGGCCGCGCGCAGCGTTGCGCTGGGCGTGCTTTGCAGCAGGGAAAGCACCGACAGCATTTCGCGCTGCGACAGCGGACGGTTGTCCCCACCGGAGGAAGCGCGCGAAGGTTCCGGAGCCTCGCGATTACCTCGCGACTCCTGCAGCAAGTGGTGCAACGCCTCCAGCAGCACGCCCTGCGCGCCGCCGGCATAACCCGGAGGACCATCGCCGAAGTTGTTGTGCGCCAGGGACGCCTGCATGCCGCCCTTCATGCCCGCCATGCGGTGAGTGAAGCGGGCGGCCCAGGCCGGTGCGCTGGCTTCGTCTTCCTCGGCCATTGCTTCCCGTTCCATCTCACGCGCCATCTCCCGCTCCGTCTCCGGCGCGCGCTGCGCCGGCCGGGCGGGCGAACGGGTAGCGGGCATCTCGGGCATCACCCCCGACTGCACCAGCCGCTGATCCAGCGCTTCGTAGATACGGCCGATGCCGGGCACCAGATCGCGCTCGCATAGCTTGATGACCACCAGCCGCACTTCCAGGGAAAGCTCGCAAGTGGCGAAGGCCTCATGGATGGCGACGCCGATATGTTCCGGGCCAATGGGATTGTGGTCGTTGTCCAGCACCAGATTGCCGGCGATCCAGCCCAGGCGACGATCCAGGCGCTGCAGCACCGGCTTGCAATCGCGCATGATCACGCTGGCCAGGTTGCGCGCGGCCAGTCGCGATTCCAGTTCCTGGTCCGAAACCAGGCTCAGCGCGGAGCTGGGTTCGGCCAGCGCGCTTTCCATCGAAAGCGGTTCGCCGGCTTCCAGCGATTGCCAGGCTTTGTCCAGATGCGCGCGGAAACGGCGAATGATCTCGTCGCGGCGGCGGCGCAGTTCGCGCATCGCATCCAGGAAAGCCATCTGCGAATGGCCGGCGCGTTCGGCGCGATCGAACAAGGCGTCGTCGAAGCGGCCAAGGGCCACCGCGAAGGTATCCACCAGCGGAGGCACGACGGTCGCCCGCGCTTGCTCCAGCAACCGCGAATCGCGCCCGTAATGCTCGGCGTTGTGAGTGCTGCTGGACATGCTCAAGGTTCCCCGCCTTGGCAGGCGATTTGTGTCGGGGGCTGGACAGGATCGGAACTCCTAGTCCCACCTGTACAGCTTAGGGAATCGCGGTCTGCGGCAACCGTGACCCGTTAGGCACTTTGATGCCGTGCAACATGCATGAAACGCTAAACTAGCCTCCATGACGACCCCGAACCCATTGCAATTCCTCGATAGCCGCCTTTCCGTCCCCTCCAAACAGCTGACCGAGCCCGGTCCCGACGATGCCACCCTGCTGCGCATGCTGCAGGCCGCGGTGCGGGTGCCCGATCACGGCAAGCTGGTGCCCTTCCGCTTGCTGCGCATCCAGGGCCAGGCCCGCCATGCGCTGGGGGAAGCGCTGGCCGTCCGCACCTTGCAACGCGATCCGCAGGCACCGGAGGCGGCAGTCGAGAAAGACCGCGCACGCTTTTCCCATGCGCCGCTGATCGTTACCGTGATCGCGCGGCTCACCCCCGGCCACAAGGTGCCGGAGCAGGAACAACTGCTCAGTGCAGGCTGCGTCTGCTTCGCGCTGTTGCAGTCGGCGCAGGCCTTGGGTTTCGGGGCGCAATGGTTGACCGGTTGGGCGGCCTACGACGAATCGATCGGACAGACCTTGGGCCTTGGAGAAAATGAAAAAGTCGTCGGTTTCATCCATATCGGTACGCCCAAGCTCGATGTGCCCGAGCGCGAGCGCCCAGAGGTCGCGGCCCTGCTGAGCGACTGGCAACCACCGTCGGTGGTGAGCTCGTCGAACCATGCCTGAAGCGATGGCCGCGCCCAAGCCCCTGTACCTGGTGGATGCCAGCCTGTACGTGTTCCGCGCCTGGCATTCCATGCCCGACCAGTTCCACGATGCCGATGGCTGGCCGACCAATGCGGTGCATGGCTTCGCGCGTTTCGTGCTGGAACTGCTGGAACAGGAGCGTCCGCAGAACATCGCCATCGCTTTCGACGAAGCGCTGGACAGCTGTTTCCGCAACAAACTTTACCCGGCCTACAAAGCCAACCGCGACCCGGCACCGGAAGAACTCAAGCGCCAGTTCACCCATTGCAAGGCGCTGTGCGCCGCGCTGGGCCTGAATGTGCTGGCGCATAGCGAATACGAAGCCGACGACCTGATCGGCAGCGCGCTGCACTTCGCCCGGCCGCGCGGCTTCCGCGGAGTCATCGTGTCGGCCGACAAGGACATGTCGCAATTGCTGATGGAAGCCGACGAGCAATGGGATTTCGCCCGCGGGCAGCGCTGGGGCATGGCCGGGGTGAAGGCGCGCCACGGCGTGGAAGCCACCCAGATCGCCGATTACCTGGCGCTGACCGGCGATGCGGTGGACAACATTCCGGGCGTCACCGGCATCGGCGCCAAGTCGGCGGCGATCCTGCTGGCGCATTTCGGCAGCCTGGACATTCTGCTTACGCGCATCGACGAAGTAGCCTTCCTGCGTATGCGCGGCGCGGCGCAGATGGCCGTGCGCCTGCGCGAGCAACGCGAGCATGCGCTGCTGTGGCGGCAACTGTCGACCATCGCGCTGGATGCGCCGGTGGACAGCGCCGAACCGGACTTCGTCCGCGCCAGCGTCGATGCCGGCATGCTCGAGGCGCTTTCCGAATCGCTGCGCTTCGGCCCGATGACGCGCCGGCGGCTGCGCGCCGCCGCCGGCCTTGCCGACAACGCCTTGTAGGAGCGGGCCCTGCCCACGACCGAGGCTTTCCCAGTGAAGCTTCGTCGCGGGCAGGGCCCGCTCCTACATCGGTTCTTATCTTCCCGTTAGCATGTACGCATGAACGACAAGACCGCACCGCCCAAGACCGTCTACGAAGGCAAATACCTGCGCATGATCGAGCGCGGCACCTGGGAATACGTGGAACGCACCCACGCCACCGGACTGGCCGCGATCATCATCGCGGTGACGCCAGAGGACAAGGTGCTGTTCGTCGAACAATTCCGCGTGCCGCTGCAGGCGGCCACCATCGAGATGCCGGCTGGATTGGTGGGGGACATCCATGCCGACGAATCCATCGAGATCTCCGCGGTCCGTGAGTTGGAGGAGGAAACCGGCTGGACCGCCGCGCACGCGGAAGTACTGATGATTGGCCCGACCTCTTCGGGCATGGCCAGCGAAAAGATCGCCTTCGTCCGCGCCACTGGCCTGACCCGGGTCGGCGCGGGGGGCGGCGACGGCGACGAGAACATCACCGTCCACGAGATTCCGCGCAAACAGGCTGCTGCGTGGCTGGTGCGGAAAATGGCCGAAGGCTACGAACTGGACGCCAAGCTGTGGGCCGGCTTGTGGATGATCGACCACCACCTGGACGGCGCGCCGCGTGGATAGCCCGGCGACGCTGCTGGGCGCGGACGATCCAGCCCCTTTTACCGTCCATCGCGCGCACGGCGATTCCCCTTTCGTGTTGATCGCCGACCATGCCGGGCAAAGAATTCCCGCGCGCCTGGGCGATCTGGGCCTGTCGCAGGCCGAACTCGATCGCCATATCGGCTGGGACATCGGCATCGCCGGCCTGGCCGAACGCCTCTCGGAAAAGCTCGACGCCTTCGCCATCCTGCAGACCTATTCGCGGCTGGTGATCGACTGCAACCGTCCGCTGGAAGCGCCCGGCTCGATAGTCGCCGTCAGCGATGGGACCGCAATTCCCGGCAATGAAAGCTTGGACGACGACGCCAGGACAGCGCGCGCGCTGGAGATCTTCGCGCCCTATCACGCGCGCATCACCCAGGAACTGGATCGCCGCAGCGAAGAGTCACCCGCACCGGTGCTGGTCTCGCTGCACAGCTTCACCCCTGTGTTCGCGGGCTTCGTGCGGCCCTGGCACACAGGGGTGCTCTACCACCGCGACGCGCGCCTGGCCCATGCCTTGCGCGACGCACTGCGCGCGGAAGCAGGAATGGTGGTCGGCGACAACGAACCGTACGCGGTCAGCGACACCAGCGACTTCGCCGTTCCGGTGCACGGCGAGCAGCGCGGGCTATTGCATGTGGAGCTGGAAATCCGGCAGGACCTGATTGACGATGCGGCGGGACAGGAGGAATGGGCCGAGCGGCTGGCCCGGATTCTGCCTGCGCTGTTGCCGGATTTGACCCACGGCTGATCCGCTTCTGCTACAACGGTGCTACCCCACGCTTCCAGCACCGCTACTCCGCCCGTTGCACCTGCACGGTGCGATGCAGTGCCGGCGGCTCCATGCCCCGGAGTTTCCCGTGCTGATACGCCTCGGTTTCGAAATCACCCACCGCTTTCCCGAACCGACCCCGATGCTGCTGACCTTGAACCTGCACGATTCGCGGCGCGCGGACATCGCCATCGCCAAGGAACTGCAGACTTCGCCGGCCGTTCCGCTGCAGCAGTACCACGACGGCTTCGGCAATCTCTGCACGCGTCTGGTTTCGCCGGCCGGGTCCTTCACCGTGTCCTCGGATGCCGTGGTGCGCGATACGGGCTGGACCGACGCGGTCGTCCCCGATGCGCAGCAGATTCCGGTCTATCAACTGCCGGATGAAACCCTGGTCTACCTGCTGGGCAGCCGCTACTGCGAGACCGACAAGCTTGCCGAGCAAGCCTGGGAGCTGTTCGGCCAGACGCCGACCGGCTGGGCGCGCGTGCAGGCCATCTGCGACTACGTGCACAACCGCATCCAGTTCGGCTATGAGTTCGCCAACGCCACCAAGGGCGCCGCTCAGGCACTGGAAGAAGGACGCGGCGTGTGCCGCGATTTCGCCCATTCGGCCATCGCGCTCTGCCGTTGCATGAACATTCCGGCGCGTTACTGCACCGGCTACATCGGCGACTTCGGCGTACCGCCCAGCGCCGCGCCCATGGATTTCTCGGCCTGGTTCGAAGCCTTTCTAGACGGTCAGTGGTACACCTTCGACGCACGCCACAACTTCCCGCGCATCGGCCGCGTGTTGATCGCGCGCGGGCGCGATGCGGCCGACGTGGCGATCAGCAATACCTTCGGGCCGAACACGCTGGAGAAGTTCGAGGTGTGGTCGGAGGAAACCTTCGTGGAAGCGTTGATTCCTCGCGAACCCACCGCCACGTAGGAGCTGCGTAAGCTGCGACTGTGGAAATGGGCTGCAGGTTGGTTGCTGCCTGCGATCTGAAGCGTTCCGGTCGCAGCTTACGCAGCTCCTACAAAGCGAATTTGTCGGTCGCCGTCACCAGCGCATCCACATGCTCGGCTTCGAACGCCGAGTGTCCCGCCGTCGGCGAGATCACCAGCTGCGCTTTCGGCCAGGCCTTGTGCAGGTCCCAGGCATTGGCCATGGGGCAGACCACGTCGTAGCGGCCATGCACGATCACGCCGGGGATGTCGGCGATCCTGTACGCATCGCGCAGCAACTGGTCTTCCACTTCGAAGAAACCGCCGTTGACGAAATAATGGTTCTCGATGCGGGCGAAGGCCAGCGCGAAGGCGGCGTCTTCATGGCCGCTGATGAAATCCTGGTCCACGCGCAGAAAACTGGTGGCGCCTTCCCACACGCTCCAAGCGCGCGCCGCGGCCAGACGGGTGGCTTCGTCTTCGCTGGTCAGACGGCGATGGAAGGAAGAGATCAGGTCGTGGCGCTCCACCGCTGGAATCGGCTCCAGGAAGTGTTCCCACGCATCGGGGAACAGGCGCGAGCAGCCTTCCTGGTAGAACCATTCCAGCTCCCAGCGCCGCAGCATGAAGATGCCGCGCAGGACCAGTTCGGTCACCCGCTGCGGATGCTTCTGCGCGTAGGCCAGCGCCAAGGTGGAACCCCAGCTGCCGCCGAATACCTGCCATCGATCTACGCCGAGTTTTTCGCGCAGCCGTTCGATGTCCGCGACCAGGTGCCAGGTGGTGTTGTCCACCAGATCCGCATGCGGCGTGGAGCGGCCGGAACCGCGCTGATCGAACAGCACGATGCGGTACTTGGCCGGATCGTGGAAACGCCGCATCTTCGGGCTGCAGCCGCCGCCTGGGCCGCCGTGCAGCAGAACCACCGGCTTGCCGTGCGGATTGCCGCACTGTTCGTAGTAGAGCGTGTGGCGTTCGTCGACCTTGAGCGTGCCGGTGTCGAAGGGTTCGATTTCCGGGTAGAGCTGACGCATGGGTGTGGCCTGCGATCTGGGAGCGCGAAGTTTAGCGCAGGGGCGATTGCTTCGTTGTTTCGAGAGCTGGCCAGAAAGCAGCATTTTGCAAGCCGACTGCCTCCACGCGTGAGGTCATCCCAGCGAAAGCTGGGATCCATCTTGATCTTGCTTTCCATCGTAGGGCCTCGAAGCAAGAGCAAAGTCAAAATGGATCCCAGCTTTCGCTGGGATGACGACCGCAAGGATTAGAGTTCCGGCATGACGATGGACATTGCGGTCCTTGCCAAGCTCCGCGTCACGGCCGACGCCCCAACGTCACTCTATCGCGCGACTCGAGGTCACGCTCGGTCGCTATTTCGACGAATCCCGCCGCTACAAACAGTTGCCGGATCGTCGCACCCTGATCGACGCCGTGCTCCAGCAACAACCAGCCACCAGCCTGAAGGAAATCATCGGCACCGCGAACCAGTTCGCGGATATCGTCCAACCCGTCGCTGCCCGAAGACAGCGCGGCTGCCGGTTCGAACCGCAGGTCGCCTTGCGCAAGATGCGCGTCGCCCTCGGCGATGTACGGCGGATTGCTGGCGATGAGGTCGAAGCGTTCGCCTGTCAGCGGCGCGAACCAGCTTCCCTCACGGAATTGCACGTTGATGATCGCGTGGTCGCGCGCGTTGCCGCGCGCGACCTGCAAGGCCGCCGCGCTGGCATCGGTGGCGACGACGCTGCATTGCGGACGCTCCTTGGCGATCGCAAGCGCAATGGCGCCGCTGCCGGTGCCCAGATCGGCGACCCGCAACGGAAGCGCGACCGGAAGGCGCTGCAACGCCAGTTCGACCAGCAGTTCGGTCTCCGGGCGCGGGATCAGCGTGTCGGCCGTGACTGCGAGATCGAGCGTCCAGAAACCACGCCGGCCGATGAGATAGGCGACCGGCCGGCCCGATTCGCGCGCTTCGAGCAGCGACTGGAAGCGCCGCAGCGCGGATGCCTCGATGGTTTCATCGCCATGCGCGTACAGCCAGGACACCGGCTTTCCCAGCGCATGGGCGAGCAAGGGCCTGGCATCGGCCATTTCGACGCGCTCGCTGGCTTGGCGCAAAACTGCGTCCAATCGGGAGGGTGGGCTCATATCCATCGGCGACATCGTAGCGGCGGCTTGGGTTTCAGGGCATTGCGGCTGATCGACAGGGGGAAAGCCGGTCATCCGATAGTCATCGACTATCAATACAATGCCATCAATCGATTAGAGATATCAATCGATCGCCACTAACATTCACGGTTCCTATCAATCACCCCACCAACGAAGGAAGCATAGATGTCCCTGATCAATACCCAAGTGAAGCCCTTCACCGCCAATGCCTTCCACAACGGCAAGTTCATCCAGGTTTCCGACGCCGATCTGAAAGGCAACTGGTCCGTGCTGATCTTCATGCCGGCCGCTTTCACCTTCAACTGCCCCACCGAAGTCGAAGACGCCGCCACCCATTACGCCGAGTTCCAGAACGCCGGAGCCGAGGTCTACATCGTCACCACCGACACGCATTTCTCGCACAAGGTCTGGCACGAGACTTCGCCGGCCGTGGGCAAGGCGCAGTTCCCGCTGATCGGCGACCCGACCCACCAGCTGACCCGCGCGTTCGACGTGCATATCGACGAGGAAGGCCTGGCCCTGCGCGGCACCTTCATCATCAATCCCGAAGGCGTGATCAAGACCGCGGAAATCCACGACAACGCCATCGCCCGCGACATCAGCGAAACCTTGCGCAAGCTCAAGGCCGCCCGCTACGTCGCCAGCCACCCGGGCGAAGTGTGCCCGGCCAAGTGGAAGGAAGGCGAAAAGACCCTGGCCCCCTCGCTGGACCTGGTCGGCAAGATCTAAACGCTGGCTTCGCAACAACGCTCCGCAATACCTACCTCCCCCAAAGAGGCGATCCCCTCCCCCGTGCGCGGGGGAGGGTTTTATCCGAACCAACCACGCGAGTACTCCATGCTTGATGCCGATCTGAAGACCCAGTTGCAGGCCTACCTCCAGAAGGTGACGCGCCCGATCGAAATCGTGGCGTCGCTGGACGACAGCGAAAAATCCCGCGAGATGGAGGAACTGCTCGGCGAGCTGGTCCTGCTCTCCGACAAGATCAGCCTGACCGAACGTCGCGATGCCGATGCGCATACGCCGTCTTTCGCGCTCAACAGCCCGGGCCACGACATCCACCTGCGTTTCGCGGGTATCCCGATGGGCCACGAGTTCACCTCGCTGGTGCTGGCGCTGCTGCAGGTCGGCGGCCATCCCTCGCGCGCGGCGCAGGACGTGATCGAACAGATCAAGGGCCTGGAAGGTCCGGGCCCTGACGGCGTGCTCAAGTTCGAAACCTATTTCTCGCTCAGCTGCCAAAATTGCCCGGACGTGGTGCAAGCGCTGAACCTGATGGCGGTGCTGAACCCCAATATCCACCATGTCGCCATCGACGGCGCGCTATTCCAGCAGGAAGTCGAGGCACGCCAGGTGATGGCGGTGCCCACCATCTATCTCAACGGCGAAGTCTTCGGCCAGGGCCGCATGGAAGTGGAAGAGATCGTCGCCAAGCTCGACACCGGCGCGGCCGCGCGCGATGCGAAGAAGCTCGCGGCCAAGGCGCCGTTCGATGTGCTGATCGTCGGCGGCGGTCCGGCCGGCGCGGCCGCGGCCATCTATGCCGCGCGCAAAGGCATCCGCACCGGCGTGGCGGCCGAACGCTTCGGCGGCCAGGTGCTGGACACCATGGCCATCGAGAACTTCGTCTCCGTGCAGGAAACCGAGGGCCCGAAGATGGCTGCGCAGCTCGAACAGCATGTGCGCCAGTACGAGGTGGACATCATGAACCTGCAGCGCGCCGAGAAACTGGTGCACGGCGATGAATTGATCGAAATCCAGCTGGCAAACGGCGCCTCGCTGAAAGGCAAGACCGTGATCCTGACCACCGGCGCGCGCTGGCGGCAGATGAACGTGCCCGGCGAGAACGAATACCGCAACAAGGGCGTGGCCTACTGCCCGCACTGCGACGGCCCGCTGTTCAAGGGCAAGCGCGTGGCGGTGATCGGCGGCGGCAACTCCGGCGTGGAAGCGGCCATCGATCTGGCCGGCATCGTCAGCCACGTCACCTTGATCGAATTCGACCATCAGCTGCGCGCCGATGAAGTGCTGCAGCGCAAGCTGCGCAGCCTGCCCAACGTCAAGGTCGTTACCTCGGCCATGACCACCGAAGTCACCGGCGATGGCCAGAAGGTCAACGGCCTGGTCTACGAGGACCGCGGCAACAACGTGAAGCACGCGCTGGCGCTGGAAGGCGTCTTCGTGCAGATCGGCCTGCTGCCCAATACCGAGTGGCTGAAGGGCACGATCGATTTGTCCCCGCGCGGCGAGATCATCGTCGACGAACGCGGCCAGACCTCTCTGCCCGGCGTGTTCGCTGCCGGCGATGTGACCACTGTGCCGTACAAGCAGATCGTGATCGCGATGGGCGAAGGTTCCAAGGCCGCGCTGAGCGCGTTCGACCATCTGATCCGGACTTCCGCACCGGCCGAAACCGTTGCAGAAGCACGGGCCGCCTGAGATAACCCGCCTTGTAGAGCCGAGCTTGCTCGGCTGCTCTCCGCGGGAATCAAAAGCAGCCGAGCAAGCTCGGCTCTACAATTGCGAGGTGCCGTACATGAAGACTCCTCCATGAACCTCCGCGACCTCAAGTACCTGCTGGCTCTCGCCGACCACAAGCACTTCGGTCGCGCGGCGGCGGCGTGCTTCGTCAGCCAGCCCACGCTGTCCACCCAGATCAGGAAGCTGGAAGAGGAGCTGGGCGTGTCGCTGGTGGAACGCGCGCCGCGCAAGGTTATGCTGACGCCCGCGGGCCGCGATGCCGCCGAACGCGCGCGCCGCATCGTCGCCGAAGTGGAACAGATGAAGGAAGCCGCGCGGCGCAGCCAAGACCCGGAAGCCGGCACGGTGCGGCTGGGCATCTTCCCGACGCTCGGCCCCTATCTGCTGCCGCATGTCATCCCGCGCATCCGCGAACGCTTCCCGCAACTGGAACTGCTGCTGGTGGAAGAGAAAAGCGACGTGCTGCTGTCGCGCCTGCACGAAGGCAAACTGGACACCGCACTGCTCGCGCTGCCGGTGCACGACGATCAGCTGCACAGCGAGTTCCTGTTCGAGGAACCGTTCCTGCTGGCGGTACCGGAGAACCATCCGCTGGCCCGACTCGATTCGCTGAGCCTGGGCGAGCTCTCCAATCAGAAACTGCTGCTGCTGGAAGACGGCCATTGCCTGCGCGAGCAAGCGCTGGAAGTCTGCCGGCTGTCGGGCGCGAACGAGAAGTCCGAATTCCGCGCCACCAGCCTGGAAACGCTGCGGCAGATGGTCGCCGCCAACGTGGGCATCACCCTGTTACCCACGCTGGCGATCAAACCGCCCGTGGCCCGATCACAGAACATACATTTGCTAGGCTTCAGCGACTCGCATCCCAGCCGCCAGATTGCGATGCTATGGCGCAGGAGTTCGGCAATGGCCGGGTTCCTGCTGGAGCTGTCGAAGGTATTCTCCGAGCTGCCGGCGGAGCTATTCTCGCCCACTCCCGAAATCGGCCTGCAGCCGCCACCGTCTCCGGGCAGGAAGTCTGCCGGCAAACGCCACTGAAGCCCCCTATCAGGACAATCAAAGCACCATGACCTCCGCATCGAAACTGCAACAACTCCGCGAACTTTCCGTCGTGGTCGCCGATACCGGCGACTTCGACGCAGTCAAGCGTCTGCGCCCGGTCGACTGCACCACCAACCCTACCCTGGTGCGCAAGGCGCTGGATCTGCCGGTCTACGCGGACGCCATCGAAACAGAACTGGCCTGGGCGCGCACGCAATCGGGCGACAAGCAAGCGCTGGTCGAAGAGGTGGTGGACCGGCTGACCATCGCGGTGGGTTCGGCCCTGGCCGGACTCGTCCCGGGACGCGTATCGACCGAAGTGGACGCCGATCTGGCCCACGACACCGAAGCCACGGTGAAGAAGGCGCACAAGTTCATCGACATGTACGCCGCGCGCGGCATCGGCAGCGAACGCATCCTGATCAAGGTCGCCGCTACCTGGGAAGGCGTGGAAGCGGCGCGCCGACTGCAGCGCGACGGCATCGACTGCAACCTGACCCTGATCTTCAACCGCACCCAGGCCCTGGCCTGTTCGGAAGCGGGCGCGTTCCTGATTTCGCCGTTCGTGGGCAGGATTCTGGATTGGTATGTGGCGCGCGGCGAGACGCCGGCGAGCATCGATGCGGACCCGGGCGTGGTATTCGTGCGCGGCGTCTACGATGAATTCAAGCGCCGCGGATCGTCGACGGTGGTGATGGGCGCCTCGTTCCGCTCCACCGCGCAGATCGAAGCGCTGGCCGGTTGCGACCGCCTGACCATCTCGCCGGATCTGCTGGAGAAACTTGAGGCGGAAACCGGCGAACTGCCGCGCAAGCTTTCGCCCGCCAAGCCGGAAACCAATACCGATACGCCCATCGACGCGGCGCGCTTCGCCAAGGACCTGGCGGACGACGCGATGGCGACCGAAAAACTGCGCGATGGCATCGCTGCCTTCGCCAAGGATCTGGTAGGCCTGCGCCAGACCATTGCCGACCGGCTATCCGCGTCCGCGTGAAGCTGCGCACCGTTCTGTTCGCAGGCGCGGCGCTGATGGCGCTGGTCTGGTGGTTTTCGTCGCGCTCGCCGCAAGGGGCGGCGCAGGCGTCGGCGACCAGTCAGGGTTGTCCGCTTCCACCAGCGGTGAGTAAAGGGAATCCGCCGCTGCAAAGCGATGTACCGGACTCGCTGCGTCCCTTCACGCTAACGGCGGCTACGCTGAAGCCGCTGGCCGGCTTCAGTGTCGATGCGCGCGTGCTTTCGCGCGAGGACTACCGCAGGGGCCGCGAGGCGGAGCTGTCTCCTACCGATCTGGCCCTGGGCTGGGAGCGCATGCGCGAAGACAGCGTGGTGTCGCAGCTGAGCATCAGCCAGTCCTCGCGCTGGTACCACTACCAATGGGAACGGGAACCGCCGCTATCGCCCCACGAGATAACCACCAGCAGCGCCAACATGCACATGATTCCCGCCGATGCGGCCGTTGCCGATGCGCTGGAAGCGATCCGCAAAGGCGACAACGTGCGCATCGACGGCTGGCTGATAGAGGCCAACGCAGCCGACGGCTGGCGCTGGCGCAGTTCGACCACACGCGAGGACACCGGCGGCGGCGCATGCGAAATGGTCTACGTGTGCGGCATCACGCGGCTTTGATCCGCGCGCAAGAGCAGGCACTTTTGCTTTCGTCCGTGTAGAGCCTAGCTTGCTCGGCTCTACAAGGACGAAGAGCATTGTGTCCATCGGACGCTTGCGTTGAGTACTTGTTTCAAGGATTCCGGGCTGCCAGAACCACCCGGTTGCGGCCCTCGTGCTTGGCCGCGTAAAGCGCGCGGTCTGCCCTTTCCAAAGCCGCGGCCGGAGCCTGTTCGTGGGCAAGACGCGTCGCTACGCCCACGCTGACCGTCAATTTCACCGGCTGGCCCTGCCAGTCCACCGCCGACTCTTCGATCTGCAGACGGATCCGCTCGCCGATTTCCCACGCCTGTCCCTCCTTCGGTCCGGGCAGCAGCACCAGGAACTCCTCGCCGCCGTATCGTCCCAGCAGATCGCCCGGCCGCAAGGTTCGGATCAGGACCTGGGCCAGATGCTTGAGGCATTGATCGCCGCAGGCATGGCCATAGGTGTCGTTGACCAGCTTGAACCCGTCCACATCAATGAACAGCAAGGCCAAGGTCTGATCGTATTTGTGGGCTTCGATAAAAGCATGCCGCAGCGCCAGGTCGATGGCATTGCGGTTGAGCATGCCGGTCAGTGCGTCCAACTCGGCCGAACGTCGCAGTTTATGCGTCTCGCGGGCTTCGGCGGTTTGCTGCAATACCAGATGCCCGAACTGTTCGGCCAATGCGAGCTCTTCGGCACTGAATGCTTGCGGACCCACCCGCTCCAGCAGGGCCACGCCCACGTCGCCCTTGCCCGTGGTCAGCGGCACCGCCGCATAGACCATGCTCGCCGCACGCGACTGCGCGCTTCCCGGCACCGGATTCATGATCAGCTCGGTCATCGGCGACTTGCGCTGCGCCACCGCGCGCAGCGTCGCATCGTTGACGTCGATCAACGCGGACATGCGCGAGGTATGGGTGACCGGCTCGGTGATCCGGGTCTGGTCGTAGCCAGGACGCGAAAGGACGATGGTGGCCGAATTCAACTGCAGCCAGGGCAGCAGACTTTCCATCGCCATTTGAACCGCGTACCACTCCATATCCTTGGGGGCGACTTCGCGCAGGCGCTTGCGCAGCAGGTCGGCCAGATCGGTATAGGCCTGCTGCTGCAACAGCCGCTGTTCGCCGGCCTTGCGGGCCATGCGTTCCTGCTCGTGCTTCAGGCGGAAATCGGCGATACGGCCGATCAGCGCGACCACCAGCACCACGGCGACCAGCACCAGCCCGATCTGGTAGCCGAACCGGCCCCAGAACGGATGCGCCATTCCACGCACGCTCAGCTCGAACATCGTGCAACTGACGCCCAGCATGATCAGTGCGGTCAGCAGCGGCCACCCCAGCCATGCCTTGCGCATGATGGCGCCGAAGAAGGCGAGCATGGCAAGTACGGCCGCCGCCGCCCACCCCACGATCACCAGTATCTGCATGGTCTCCGGAGCGAATGCGAGACCGCACAACCCGGCCGCGGCAAGCGCGGCCATCGCCGAAGCGCCGGCAACGGGGATCCAGCGCAGCCAGAAGTTGTCCGGACGCCGCCCCGCGAAATCGCGCGCGGTGCAGATTCCGGACGCGCTCACCAGCAGCATGGCGATATTGGTGCCCTGCCCGCCCAGCGGCTTCAGCCAGGCCAGGAAGGGAGCCGTATAGGCATGCCCGTTGACCACCATCATCAACAGGAACGAGGTGCTGACGAAGGCCAGGAAGCTCAGGAACGCGAGCTCGCGCGCGCCCAGGCAAAGCGATATCGCGACGATGGCCAGCACCAGCATGCAGGCATACAAAGCCACCGCGACGGCCAATTCCCTTTTGTCCTGCTCGGCTCCCAGCGCCATGCGCACGACCTGCGGGCGCAAGGTGCGCGCCAGTTCGCTGCTGGCGATCACATCGACGCTGACCGGTCCGCGCCAATGGGCGGGCAGTGTTTGCGAAAAGGTCATCGGCAACAGCCCGTCGTGGGGCTGGGGATGAAAGAAATCCTGTACCGGCGGGCGCCAGCCGGGTGCTTGCAACCGCAGTTCCTTCAGCTCGACGCGATTGAATCTAAGCTGCCAAGGCGACTCGTCCGGGCCGCGGCTGGGCAGATCGAAGCGCAACCGGAACCGCGCCGGACTTCCCTCCGGCGGAAGCACCACGCCGCGGCCGTCCAGGCTGAGGTGCGCGCGCGGTTGCGCGTCCAGCAATTCCAAGGCGACCGGGATTTCCAGGGCCGGGGCCACAGGGCCCTGGGCGTGCGCAATGCCTTCCCAGGCCATGGTCAAGAACAGGACCCACAGGCCCCAAGCCAGCCACCAGGCGCCCGTGCCCCGCAGGAGGCGCAAACACGGATTACTACCCCGTGGCAGGCAACGCACCCGGATCTCCCTCGCCATGGTCCTCGCAACCCTGCTCCAGCGGCAGCTCCTTGAGGTAGGCAGTCGCCTCTTCGACGTAGGGATCGGGCACGCAGACCCGCAAAACGCCGAACAGCGGCAGCTCGCCCGCACCTCCCAGCAGGGATTCGCCAAAAATGAACACCGGAATATCCAAGCCTTCCAGCGCATGCTTGGCCAGATGGGCCTCGATCAGGTTGTTTGCGCGATAAACGACTTGCACGGCGGCTCCCCCGGACACCGGACCCAGAGTAACCCCAGTTCCGAGCAAAACCACGGCCTGCTCGCAGGAAGTGCACAGGCGCGTCGGCTAAACTGTGACCCCGAACGCAAGGCTCCCTCACCGCATGTCCGCTGCACCTTCCGATACTCCCGCGCCTCACGATGCCCACGCAACTCCCGCGGCCGGAGAGAAGAACGACTTCATCCGCCAGATCGTCCGCGAGGACCTGGCAGGCGGCAAGCACGCGGTCGTCCATACCCGTTTCCCGCCCGAGCCCAATGGTTACCTGCACATCGGGCACGCCAAGGCGATCTGCCTGAATTTCGGCATCGCCGGCGAATTCGGCGGTGTCTGCAATCTGCGCTTCGACGACACCAATCCGGCCAAGGAAGACCCCGAGTTCGTCGCCGCCATCCAGGACGACGTGCGCTGGCTGGGCTTCGAGTGGGCTTCGTTGCGGCATGCGTCGGATTACTTCGGCGTCTATTACCTGGCCGCCGAAAAGCTCATCCGCGACGGTCTGGCCTACGTGGACGACCTGGACGTGCAGGCCATGCGCGAGTATCGCGGCACCCTGACCACACCGGGGCGCGAATCGCCGTTCCGCAATCGCCCGATCGAGGAGAATCTCGATCTGTTCAGGCGCATGCGCGCGGGCGAGTTCCCGGACGGCGCGCGCACCCTGCGCGCCAAGATCGACATGGCCAGCGGCAACATGAACCTGCGCGATCCCGCGCTGTACCGCATCAAGCACGTCGAACACCAGAACACCGGCAACGCCTGGCCAATCTATCCGATGTACGACTTCGCCCATGCCCTGGGCGATGCGATCGAAGGCATCACCCATTCGCTGTGCACGCTGGAATTCGAGGACCACCGGCCGTTGTACGACTGGTGCGTGGACAAGGTGGCGCTGACTGCGCATCCCGAATTGCTGCAGCCGCTGCTGGACCGCGGCCTGCCGAAGGAAGCCGCCAAGCCGCGCCAGATCGAATTCTCCCGCCTCAACATCAACTACACGGTGATGAGCAAGCGCAAGCTGACCACGCTGGTGGGCGACAAGCTGGTGGACGGCTGGGACGATCCGCGCATGCCGACCCTGCAAGGCCTGCGCCGCCGCGGCTATACGCCGGCCTCGCTGCGCTTGCTGATCGACCGGGTGGGCATCAGCAAGCAGAACTCGCTGATCGATTTCAGCGTACTGGAAGGCAGCCTGCGCGACGATCTGGACGCGGCCGCGCCGCGGCGGATGGCGGTGATCGATCCGGTCAAGTTGGTGCTTGCGAATCTGCCGGAAGACCACGACGAGACGCTGACGTTTTCCAACCACCCGAAGGACGAAAGCTTCGGCAAACGCGGGATTCCGTTCTCGCGCGAGCTGTGGATCGAACGCGAGGATTTCGCCGAAGTGCCGCCCAAGGGCTTCAAACGGCTGATTCCCGGCGGCGAAGTGCGCCTGCGCGGCGCCGGCATCGTGCGTTGCGATGAAGTGGTCAAGAACCAGGCCGGTGAAATCGTCGAACTGCGCGGCTGGCTGGATCCCGAATCGCGCCCCGGCATGCAAGGCGCCGAGCGCAAGATCAAGGGCACCATCCACTGGGTCAGCGCCAGGCATGCGGTGCCGGCCGAATTCCGCCTGTACGACCGCCTGTTCACCGTGCCCGATCCGGACGACGAATCGGAAGGCAAGACCTACCAGGATTACCTGAATCCCGAATCGCGCAAGTCGGTGCAAGGCTATGTGGAACCGGCGGCCGCCAGCGCTGAACCAGAGCAGTCGTTCCAGTTCGAGCGCATCGGTTATTTCGTCGCCGACCGCCGGGATCACCGTAGCGAGGTGCCGGTATTCAATCGCAGTGTGACGCTGCGGGATACTTGGGCGGCAAAAAGCTGATGTTGGTGTACGGGCGCACCAGAAAAAAGACCGTCATCCCCGCGAAGGCGGGGACCCAGTGCCTTTGCCTTTCAGAGCCTTGAGTCGCTGGATCCCCGCCTTCGCGGGGACGACGACTGATTTATCCGATTACAGGAGATACGCCATGCGCCTCATCGCCTCAATACTGATCTCGCTAACCATCGCGCTTTCGCTGACTTCCTGCGCAGCCCCTACAGCCACCGAACCGGCTACCGGCAACCTCGCAGGCACCACGCCGCCTCCACCACCCGCGCCTCCCAAAGCGCCGCCACCGATGTCCTCGCCGCTACCGCCGCGTGAGGTCCGGCAGGAAGTCGTCGTGGACACTTCCTGCAAGACCAGCGCCGATTGCGCGGTGAAGAACGTCGGCAACTGCTGCGGCGCGATGCCCGCATGCGTCAACAAGGACAGCGCGACCGATCCGGCGGCAGTGCAAGCCGCTTGCGCCGCCAAGGGAATGATGAGCGTCTGCGGCTTCGCCGAAATAAGCTCCTGCCAATGCGACAACGGCCAGTGCGCGCCCGCTGGCGGCGCGGCGCCGCAGGTCCAGTAATGCTCTACGCGCAAGTCCATCTGACCCTGCCGGCCTGGGTGCACGAAACCGTCGATGCGTCGCTGGCTTACCCCAGCGATGCCGACAAGGTGGCGCTGGCCATCGAACTGTCGCGCATCAATATCGACGCCAACACCGGCGGGCCCTTCGGCGCCGTGGTCTTCGGGCCGGACGACCGCATCATCTCGGTCGGCGTCAATCGCGTGCTGCCGCAGAACACTTCGCTGGCCCATGCCGAAAACATGGCCTACATGCTGGCCCAGCAACGCCTGCAGACCGCGCGCCTCAACGAACGGGTGGGCGGAACGGTGACGCTGGCCACTTCGTCGCAACCCTGCTGCCAGTGCTACGGCGCCACGGTATGGGCCGGCATCGACCGCCTGCTGATCGGCGCGCGCGCCGAAGACGTGATGGAGCTGACCGAATTCGACGAAGGCCCGCTTCCGGCCGACTGGATCGGCGAATTGAACAAACGCGGCATCGAAGTGGTCCGCGACCTCAACCGCGATGCGGCGCGCGAAGTCCTGCGCACCTACGGCGAACGCGGCGGCGACCGTTATTGACACCCCCCATTCCTGTAGGAGCGGGCCCTGCCCGCGACGAAGCTCTACCGGTTACCTCCAGTCGCGGGCAGGGCCCGCTCCTACAACGGCATTCGCATGACCGGCCTGCTCTGCTATTGCCGCCAGGGCTTCGAGCCTGAGCTTGCGGCCGAACTCAGCGAACGCGCGGCAATAGCCGGCCATCCCGGCTATGCGCGCACCGAACGCAACAGCGCCCACGTGGTCTTCGTCTGCGACGACGGCGCGGCGCTTTCGGAAGCGTTGCCGTGGCGCGAACTGATCTATGCGCGGCAGAAACTGCGCCTGATCGCGGAACTGCGCGGGCTCGATCCCAAGGACCGCATCGCTCCCATGCTCGCTGCGCTGGCGGGCCAATCCCGCTTCGGTGATCTGTGGGTCGAGCATCCCGATTCGGATGTCGCCAAGCCGCTGGCCGGATTGGCGCGCAGCTTCGGCAATGCCTTGCGTCCGGCGTTGCGCAAGGCCGGCCTGATGACGGACAAGGAAAATCCGCGGCTTCCCCGCTTGCACGTCGTCTTCGTGGACGGCGACCATGCCTTCCTGGCTATTGCTGATCCTCAAGACAGTTCCGCTTGGCCGCTGGGCATCCCTCGCCTGAAACTCCTGTCGGACGCGCCTTCGCGTTCGGCCTTGAAACTCGAAGAAGCCCTGCTGACGCTACTCGACCCACAGGAGCGCGAAACGCTGCTGAAAGCGGGCATGACCGCCGCCGACCTGGGCGCCGCACCGGGCGGCTGGACCTGGATCCTCACCCGCCATCACCTGCGCGTGATCAGCGTGGACAACGGACCGCTGCGCCAGAACGTGATGGATAGCGGGTTGGTGGAGCACCTGCGCGCGGACGGTTTCCAATGGAAGCCTTCGCAATCGCTGGACTGGATGGTCTGCGACATGGTGGAACAGCCACGGCGCGTGGCCGAACGCATGGCCACCTGGTTCCGCGAAGGCTGGTGCAAGCATGCAGTCTTCAACCTGAAGCTGCCGATGAAGAAACGCTGGGACGAAACGAGGTTGTGCCTGAATCTTTTCGCCGAACAATCCGAAAAGCCGGTGACCATCCGCGCCAAGCAGCTTTACCACGACCGCGAGGAGATCACCGTCTTCGCCACCACAACACGATGACGCCTTCCTGTAGGAGCGGGCCCTGCCCGCGACGCTTTATTGTCTGACAGCCTGAAAAGCTTCGCGGGCAGGGCTCGCTCCTACAATAGGCATTGCAACTTACGAAGGAACCGCTATGAACGTAAAAGACAGCAACGGCACTCCGCTCAGCGACGGCGATTCGGTCACCGTCATCAAGGATCTCAAGGTCAAGGGCACCTCGCTGACGATCAAGCGCGGCACGCTGATCAAAGGCATCCGCCTGACCGACGACGAGGAAGAGATCGAATGCAAGGTCGAGAAGATCAAGGACCTGGTGCTGAAGACCTGCTTCCTCAAGAAGGCCTGAGCCATGGCCGCGACCTGGATCACCATCGCCGCGTCCTCGCTGCCCGAAATCATCCGCATGGCGCGCCCTTTGTTCACCCGCACCCCGCAGGTGGACAACAGCCACCAGCCGCGAATGGATTTGATCGGCGAGCAGATCGCCCAGTTGCAGGATGCGGCGACGCAGAATGCGGACTCGATCAAGAAGCTGGCCACCGACATGCAGAAGACCATCGAAGTCCTACAGGTGGGCGCGGACCAGGCAGAGCGCCGATTGCGCCGCGCCAGCCAGCTGACCTTGATCGCGACCACCGTCGCAATTCTGGCTTTTGCCCTCGCCGCCTACGCGCTGGCGCGCTGAGCGGCGCCGCTGGCGCCGTCGGGATCTCATCCCCTGCAACGCCGCCGTGGCAAGCTACTCCCCTGAAGAGGACCGCGGCCATGCAACCCATCGAACTCAAGGACCCTGCCGGGTTCGCCAACGAATTCCTGCGACTGACCCTGCTGCAGGGATTTCAGTCGCTGACCAAACGCGATCTGGAGTTGCTGATCTTCGTATTGCTGGAACGCGACGGCGCCATCCAGCGCAGCGATTCCAACGCCGCCGCCGCATTGCGCCTGCGGGTCACCCCGGCCAAGGTCAAGGCCTTGCGCCGCGACGGTTACGCGCGCTGGCGGGCACTGGTGCCGGAGGAAAGCGATGCGGCCCTGCAACGGATCGTGGCCAGCGTGCTGACCGAAGACAACCTGCGTTCCGGCGCCAAGCACGTCAGCGAGCGCAGCAAGAAGGAAGGTTTCCTGGCGGTACGCGTCGAGCACCCGGACGACCAACAGCAATTCGAGCAGGCCATCCTCGATGTGGGCGCGCTGCCGGTGTACGAGCGTAATCGCGATGTGGTGGCGGTGCGTTTCGACACGCTGCTCAAGATCGCCGAGAAGTGGGGCTACCTGCAGCCCGATCCGAAAGCGATCGCCGATGAGTTGAACAAACTGGCGCCCGCCGCAGAAGAAGTCGCCGACCTGTTGAAGAAGGACGTGACCAAATTGCGCTGGCAGGAAGTGCGCAACGCGCTCAACAGCCTGGGTGCGAAGGCGATCGCGAGCACCGCTGAAGGCGGGTTGAAGGGATTGTTGAAGATCGTGTTCCCGTTTATTCCGGGGTGAGACCGGAACAGCGCTGACATTTCGAATCGTCATCCCCGCGAAGGCGGGGACCCAGCGACTTTGCTCTTGTCGCGAAGAGCTAAAGTCTCTGGATCCCCGCCTTCGCGGGGATGACGACTGAAGGTTTAACGCGAAGAGCCCCCTCCTCAATCCTCCCCTCCAGTCCGAAGGGAGGAGGCAAAAGCTACAACCCCGAAGCCTTGCGCCAGAACAGCGCCGCCAGCGGCGGCAATTTTCCCGCCATTCCCAATGCGAACCCGCGCAACAGCGTGGCGTGCATCTCGTCGTTCGAGAACACCTGGTTGATGCCGTCGAACGCGTACGCCGCGGCCGCATTCTCGCTACGGCACTCGCGCGCCCAGCGCGCGAGGCGGTGCGGCGAAGACCAGTCCGCGCACCGCGACTGCGCATCGGCAATAGCGTCCCGCAATCTCGCCACGTCGCGCAAACCCAGGTTGACGCCCTGCCCGGCTAGCGGATGCACCACGTGCGCCGCATCGCCCATCAGCAGCACCTTGCCGGAAACATAGGCGTCGGCCAGTTGGCGACGCAGAGGGAAGGCGGCACGGCGTGAGACCGCGCGCACTTCGCCCAGCCGCGCTTCGAAGGCGCTGGTCAGTTCGCGATCGAAAGCATCGTCCTGCAGCGCCAATACGCGATCGGCTTCTTCGTTCGGCAGCGTCCAGACAATGGAGCTGCGCCCCTCCACGAACGGCAGGAAAGCAAGCGGTCCACCCGGCAGGAACCGCTGCCATGCGGTCTGTTCGTGGAGTTTTTCGGTTTCGACGAAAGCCACCACGCCACGCTGCCGGTAATCGTGCGCGGACACCTGCAGGCCCGCCAGCTGCCGCAGCGTGGAATCGGCGCCATCGGCGGCGATGGCGAGCCGCGCCTCCAGGCGCGTGCCGTCGTCCAGCCGCAGGCGCACACCGCCGGTTCCGGTCGAGGCGCCATCCTGCTCCATCGACTCGACCCGCGCCGGGCAATGCAGCCGCACACCCGCCGCCGGCAACGCCGCCCACAGGCGATCGGTCAGGAGATTGTTCTCGACGATCCAGCCCAGCTGGTCGCGACCCAGCAGATCGGCGTCGAACGACAACTCGCCACCGCCCGACGCATCCCATACCCGCATCCGGCGATAGGCTTGCGCACGCGCACTGCGAACGGAATCCCAGATTCCCAGGCCATCGAACAATGCCGCGTTGTCCGACGCGAAAGCATAGACGCGCAGGTCTGGCGTTCCGGCGGACCAATGCGCAGGTTCGCGACCCTCGATCAATGCGACTTCCAGGCCCAGCTTGGCCAGCGACAATGCACAGGCCGCACCCACTACGCCGCCGCCGACTACGGCTATATCCAAACGACGGCGGTTCATGGCTGCGCCGCCCAGGAGCAACCTGCTGACGCGCGAAGAGCAAATTCCCCCTGCCCCCCTTTTTTAAAGGGGGGAACAGCACTGCCACCGCTTTTCCCAATTGACGCGGACGTGTGGAATGTTTCGATCATTCCTTTTCGGAAGACATGACATCTCCCCCTTTGCAAAAGGGGGGTAGGGGGGATTTGCTCTTCGCGCACTCCATGAAAGCTCATCGGCACAGCTCCGGCACTTCGCCACGGAACCCCATCGCCCCGCCCACCAGCATCGACTGCAATGCGGCGGAATTATCGGCCGCCAGAAAACCCAGGCTGCGCAGCGGTCGCAGCAGTGGTGACGCGTTGCCGGTGACTCGCGCCAGGCCATCGGAGAATTCCAGCGTGCGTCGCCGGTCCTCGCGACGCCGTTCCGCATAACGGGCCAGCAAAGCCGACGCACCGGGATCCGGCGCTTGCCCGATCAATTCGGCCAGAGTCAGTGCATCGCGCAAGCCCAAGTTGAAGCCCTGGGCGCCGATCGGATGGATGGTTTGCGCGGCGTTGCCCAGCAGCACCGCGCGCGCAGCGGTCGTACGCTCGGCCACCACTTTGACGATGGGATAGAGGCTACGTTCGCCGGTGGCGAGGAAACGTCCCACGCGCCAACCGAATACCCGCTGGATGCGCTCCATCCACGCTGCGTCATCGAGCGCTGCGACTTCTTCCGCCTGTTCGTTGGCTACGCCATGCACCACGCCGAAATGGCGGTCGCCGCGCGGCAGCAGCGCGGTCGGGCCGTGTTCGCCGAAACGCTCGTAGGCGGTGCCGTCCGGCGCCTGTTCGGCGCGCATGCGGGCGACGAACAGGGTTTGTCGATAGTCGTGTTCGCTGGCGGCGATGCCCAGGGCTTCGCGCAGGCCGCTGCGCGTGCCGTCGGCAGCGACCAGCAGGCGCGCGCGGAGTTCGCGCTCGCCCTGTGCGTCGGCGATGCGCAAGCTGCGCGATTCCTCCTGCGAGCCACCCAGACCGACAAAGCGCGCGGGCCGGTACCGCGTGAGCTGCTTAAGTTCCGACAGCCGCGCTTCCAGTGCCTCGCCAAAATCGCGCGCCACCACGACCTGCCCGAAAGCCTCGCGGCCGTAATCGGCTGCTTCCAGCCGGGTTCTGCCGAAGTCGCCCTGCCGGCTGACATGGATGCGCCGGATCGGGCCGGTGGGCGCGCGCAGCTTCGCCATCACGCCCAGCGCGGTCAATGCGTTGACCGTGGCGCCGGCGAAGCTGAGGTTGCGCTGGTCGAACACCGCCGGCATGACGCCCGCCGGCGTGGCTTCCACCAGGCCGACGTCCAACCCCAGCCGATCCAATGCGATGGCCAGGCTGGCACCGACCAGGCCGCCGCCGACGATGAGTACATCGTGTGTGAATACATCGTGTTTTTCGGTCATGTCCCTATGATAAGCCCGCTGCGATGGGCTCTCCGTTAGAATGAGCGCCTGAGCTTCCCGGATAGGCCTTCCATGAACATCACGACCCAGCGCGCCATCGTCTTCACCCTGATCGCCTCGTTGTTGGTGGCGACGCGGCTGAACCTGCCCGCTTCCCTGACCCATCTGGGCCCGATCCCGGATGCCTCCTGGGCCGCGTTCTTCCTGGGCGGTTTCTACCTGCGCGGCTGGACGCGCTGGGCATTTCCCGTGTTCATGGCGCTGGCAGTGCTGGTGGACTACGTGGTGATCAGCGGCCAGGGCATGGATTTCTTCGCCCATTACTGCATGTCGGCCGCGTACTGGTTCCTCATCCCCGCCTACTTCGCCCTCTGGTTCGGCGGCATGCTGGTGCGCCGCTACTACAGCTCGGCCGAAGGCGCCCAAAGCAACGGCAAGGTGTTGGCCGTGCTGGCCGTAAGCCTGTTCGCCTCGGTGGTGCTCTGCCACCTGCTGAGCCAGGGCAGCTTCTACTGGATCAGCGACAGCGTCGCCGACCCGAGTTTCGCCGGCTGGTGGAAGAACTACAGCGACTGGTTCGTCCCCTATCTGCGCACCACCGCGATCTATGTCGGCCTGGCGGTCATCGTCCACGTCGGCGTCACCCAGGCGGCGCGCCTGCGGGCGCGGGCCAAAGCGCCGCGCTGAGCCGCGCATAGGGCTGCCTCGTGGGTAACCGCCTGTCCAAGATCTACACCCGCACCGGCGACGACGGTACTACCGGTCTCGGAGACGGCACGCGGGTCGGCAAGGATTCGGCGCGGGTCAACGCCTACGGGACGGTGGACGAAGCCAATTCCAGCATCGGCGTGGTCCTTGCGGCGCAGGTGCCCGACGATATCCGTGCGTTGCTGACCACCGTGCAGCACCAGTTGTTCGACCTGGGCGGCGAGCTCTGCATTCCCGGACATGCGGCGATCAGCGGCGAAGATGTCGACGCGCTGGAACGCCAGCTCGACCAGTACAACGAAGCCCTGCCCCCACTCAAGGATTTCATCCTGCCGGCCGGCGGCGAAGCCGCTGCGCGCTGCCATCTGGCGCGCACCATCGTGCGCCGCGCCGAACGCGAGACCGTGACCCTGGCGCGGCACGATGCCGTGCGGCCGGAAGCCATCCGCTATCTCAATCGGCTTTCGGACCTGCTGTTCGTGCTCGCGCGGGTGCTGGCCCGGGCCGACGGCCAGGGAGAAGTGCTGTGGAACCACGAACGCCGGCACGCTTGAGCCGACTCGCCTCAGCACTCCGTCCAGCGACTTCGCCCTGCAACATGATCATCTACACCCACCCCGCCTGCCTGGCCCACGACCCCGGTCCGGAACATCCGGAACGGCCGGCCCGGCTGGAAGCGGTGCTGGCCGGGCTGCGCGCCGAACATGGCGATCTGGACTGGCGTGAGGCTCCGCTGGCCAAGCTCGGCGACCTGCGGCGTGTGCATAGCGAGGCGTTGCTGCGCGAGGTGCTGGACAGCGATTTCAACGGTTACCGCATGCTGGACCCGGATACGGTGACTTGCCCGGATTCGCGCGCCGCCGCATTGCGCGCCGCCGGAGCCGCGGTGGCGGCGGTGGATGCGGTCATGCTCGGCGACAGCCGGGCCGCGTTCTGCGCGGTCCGCCCGCCCGGCCACCACGCCACGGGCGACACCGCCATGGGTTTCTGCCTGCTCAACAACGTCGCGGTGGCGGCGGCCCATGCCTGCGACCGGCACGGGCTGGAGCGCGTGGCCATCGTCGATTTCGACGTGCACCACGGCAATGGCACCCAAGCCATCTTCTATGAGGAGCCGCGGGTCGATTATTTCAGTACCCACGAGTCGGGCATCTACCCCAATAGCGGCACGCCGCGCGAACGCGGCGTCGGCAATGTGTTCAACGCCTTGCTGCCGCCGGGGACCGGCGGCTTCCGGTTCCGCAACGTATGGGCGGATACCCTGCTGCCGGTTCTGGACGATTTCCGTCCGCAACTGCTGCTCATCTCGGCCGGATTCGACGCGCACATGCGCGACCCGCTGGCCGACCTGATGCTGGAAACCGAGGATTTCGCCTGGCTGACCCGGCAGCTGCGGGCCATCGCCGACCGCCACGCCTCGGGCCGGATCGTCTCTCTGCTGGAAGGCGGCTACGACCTGGAAGCGCTGCGCGAATGCAGCGTAGCTCACGTAAGCGAGCTGCGCTGAGCCGGGCCGCGGCCGGCGCGCGGCGTGCATGATGAACCTCGCCCGAAACCTGACCGGGGCTTTCATTGCCCGTATGCTGGGGATACGGCAAGCTAGCGGCCGCTTTTGACCTTCTCCAGACGAGCCATACACCGCGTGCGCCCAGTCCTCCGCCTGCTACCGCTGCCGTTCAGTATCGCTTTGTGCCTGCCGGCGCTGGCCGAGGACAAACCCGACAACTGGGACCTGTGCCCGATCACCGACGCCATACCGGCATTCGATCAGGCCGAGCCGCCCAAACCCGGGGTCAGCGCAGCTCAGGCGCGCGAGCAGAGGGCGGAGCAGCCGACGGCTATCGAGGGCAACAAGCTGGGCGGCACCGAGCAGAAGCTGGAATACGAAGGCAATGTCGTACTGCGCCGCGGCGACCAGTTCCTCAATGCCGATAACCTGAAGTACGACCAGGAAACCGACACCTACGTGGCCGACGGCAACGTACGCTACCAAGACGGCACCATGCGCATCATGGCCGCGCGTGCTCATGGCGACCAGAACACCGACACCCACGAGATCGAGGATGTGCAGTACCAGCTGGTTTCCCGGCGCGGCAACGGCGGCGCCGACAGTATCGACCTTACCGGCGCCAAGGGCCGCCTGCACGGCTCCACCTATTCCACCTGCGATCCCCAGCAGCGCGTCTGGGAACTCCGCTCCAAACGCATCGACGTGGACACCGACGAAGGCTGGGGCGTGGCCCGCGCGGCCACCATCCGCATCGGCAAGGTGCCGGTGCTGTACGTCCCGTGGATCAAGTTCCCTATCGACGACCGCCGCCATACCGGCCTGCTGTATCCGGCCGTTGGCATGTCCGGACGCAATGGTTTCGATTACCGCCAGCCGATCTACCTGAATCTGGCGCCCAATTACGACGCCACCATCATCCCGCGCTACATGAGCGACCGGGGCGTTTCGCTGGGTGGGCAGTTCCGCTATCTGTACGAAGGCGGGCGCGGCACCTTCGATCTCAACTGGATGCCGACCGACGACCTGGTCAAGGACCGGGAGCGCGACTACGAAAACGGCACCGAAGTGGATCAATACGGCGACCCCTTGCGCAGCAAGAACCGCGGCATGTTCCGCTACAGCGGTTTCCACAACCTCAACAGCGAATGGCAGGCCCGCGCCGACCTGGCCTGGGTCAGCGACTCGCGCTATGTCGAGGATTTCGCCAACTCGCTCTACGGGGTGTCGGCCACTTCGCTGGTCAGCACGCTCGGGCTGTACGGCCGTGGGCGTTATTGGTCGGCTGGCGCCATGGCCGATGTCTGGCAACTTTCGGATTACACGCTGACCGGAGCCTCCCTGCCCTACAACCGCTTGCCGCGCGTCTACTTCAATTGGGAACAGCCGTTCGGACGCTGGTTCACCGCTGGCATCGATGCGGAAGCCGTCCGCTTCCAGCACAACCAGGTGCTCGACACCAACGGCCTGAACATCACGCCGGGCGGCAGCCGCCTGGACCTCAAGCCTTTCGTGTCGATGCCCCTGCAAGGCGCCTCCTGGTACATCACGCCTACGCTGGCCTGGCGCTATACCAGTTACAAGCTTGACGAAGAATTCACCGCGAATCCCAATTTCACCGACACCAGCCCGTCGCGCAGCCTGCCTATCGCATCGCTGGATGCCGGTTTGTTCTTCGACCGCGATACCGAGATCAAGGGTGAGCGCTACCTGCATACGCTGGAGCCGCGCCTGTTCTATCTCAACGCTCCGTACCGCGACCAGAGCGGCATCCCGATCTTCGACACGCGTCCCTTCACTTTCAGTTGGGGCCAGTTGTTCCGCGACAACCGCTACACCGGCCCGGACCGCCAGACCGACGCCAACCAGCTAACCCTGGCCTTGACCAGCCGTCTGCTCCGTCAGGCAGATGGCCACGAGAAACTTTCGGCGAGCCTGGGCCAGATTTTCTATTTCGACGAATCGCGGGTCACCGCTCCCGGCGAGCAGCCAGTGGAAAGCGGCAAATCCGCCTGGGTCGCCGACCTCAACTATGCTCCGACCGATCGCTGGACCATCGGCGCTTCCTATCAATGGAATCCCAAGTTCCGACGCGAGGACCTGTCCAGCCTGCGTGCGCGTTATCTGCTGCCCGACGACGGGGTGATCAACCTCGGTTACCGCTATCGCCGCAACGTCTCCGACGGCGCCGACCTGCTCGAACAAGCGGACTTCTCGTTCCTCTACCCTCTCACGCCCACCTGGAGCGTGGTCGGCCGCTACTACTATTCGATCCTGGACAAGAAGCCGCTGGAAGCCCTGGCCGGCGTGCAATGGGACAGCTGCTGCCTTGCCGTACGCGCGGTCGTGCGCCGCTACGTGCGCAATCGCGAAGGCGACCTCAACAATGCGTTCCAGGTCGAATTCGTACTCAAGGGTCTCGGCTCGGCCGGACAGAACACGGAGCGCACCTTGCGCCGTGCTATTCTCGGCTACTACCGCGACGACCTCTATCTCGTCCCGCCAAGCAACACTACGCCGGACCCCGACGACAACGATTCCGGACCGGAATGAACCCCATGAAGACTATGACTATCCGACTGCTCCTCGCCGGCGTGCTTGCCGCGCTGATGGCATCCACGCCCGTGGCCGCCCAGAACAATCTGCAACCGCTCGACCGTATCGCCGCGGTGGTCAATGAAGACGTGATCCTGCAGAGCGAGCTCGACCGCGCCGTGAAGAACGTCACCGCCCAGTACGCCAACCAGCCCGGACAGTTGCCGCCGCGCGAGGTATTGGAGCGCCAGGTGCTGGAACGCCTGGTGCTGGTGAAGCTGCAGGTGGCGCGCGCCGCCGAAACCGGCATCCGCGTCAGCGACGACGAGTTGAACAATGCCGTCGCCGCCGTCGCCCAGCAGAACGGCGTGTCGGTCGAGGCGCTGCGCCAGCGACTGGCGGGAGAAGGCGTTCCCTTCGCAGACTTCCGCAGCTCGGTCCGCGACGAGATCACCGTGCAACGCCTGCGCCAGAGCTTCGGCCAGAGCCGTATCCAGGTCAGCGAAGCCGAAGTCGATGCGGCCATCGCCGCGCAGGCCAACAACACGCAATACCACCTTGCCCACATCCTGGTCGGCCTGCCCGAGGGCGCCACCGCCGAGCAGATCGCCACCGGACAGAAGAAGATCGAAGGCGTCAAAGGCCTGGTCGACGGGAACGAACTCGATTTCCCCGCCGCCGCCGTGCGCTACTCGGACAGCCCCAACGCCCTGGAAGGCGGCGACCTGGGCTGGCGCAGCCTGGACGAGATTCCGGGCGCCTTCGCCGAGATGCTGAAGACCATGACTCCGGGTCAGGTAGTCGGTCCGATCCGCGGTCCCAGCGGCTTCCAGTTGCTGAAGCTGGTGGAAGTGCGCGACGGCAGCCAGGCCGCGGCCAAGACCGTCACCGAATACCATGCCCGCCACATTCTGGTCCGCGTTACGCCGGTGCAGGACGCTGCGGCGGCCAAGGCCAAGATCGATACCTTGCGTGCGCGCATCGCCGGCGGCGCCGATTTCGTCGAAGTCGCCAAGGAATCCTCCGAAGACGCCAACAGCAAGAGCGAGGGCGGCGACCTGGGCTGGTTCGAGGCCAACGCATTCGGCCCGGCTTTCGGCAAGGAAATCACCGGCACCGCCGATGGCGGCGTTTCGGCGCCGTTCCGCACCGAGGCGGGCTGGCATATCGTGCAGCGCGTCGGCCAGCGCCAGACCGACGTCACCAGCACTACCCAGCGCGCCCAGGTCCGCGAAACCATCGGCCGCCGCAAGCTGGAAGACGAATACAACCGTTACCTGCAGGAACTGCGTGGCGAAGCCTACGTCAATGTCCGCAACGGCAAGGGCGACGGCGAAACCCCGGCCGAAACCCCGGCCCCGGCTCCCGCCACCGGCGGCTGAGTGAAACCCGGGCTCGCGCTGGTTCCGGGCGAGCCGGCCGGCATCGGCCCGGAATTGTGCGTGCGTCTGGTGCAGCAACCGCGCACCGATTGCACCCTGCTGGCCTTCGGCGACGCCGCTACCTTGCAAGCCGCGGCAACGGCGTTGGATTTGCCGCTGCGCCTGCTTGAAGCGGGCGAGGCGGCGAGCCTTCCCGGCGATCTGCGCCTGCATCCGGTTCCCAATGCCGTCGCCAACCGTTTCGGCAGCACCGCGCCCGACAACGCGCGCGCGGTGATCGATGCGCTGAACGCTGCTTCCGACGCCTGTTTGCGCGGCGAACTGCAGGGCCTGGTCACCGGACCGGTGCACAAGGCCGCGATTAACGCCGGCGGCATCGCCTACACCGGTACCACCGAGCTGCTGGCCGAACGCGCTGGCCGCAGCGTGGTGATGATGCTGGCCAACGACATCGTGCGCGTGGCGCTGGCCACCACCCATCTGTCGCTGCGTGCCGTACCCGACGCGATCGATGCGCCTACGCTGGTCCGCGTGCTGCGCATCACCGAACAGGCGCTGCGCGACGATTTCGGGATCGCGCGACCGGTCATCGCCGTGCTGGGGTTGAACCCGCACGCGGGCGAAGCCGGACATCTGGGCCGCGAGGAAATCGAAGTGATCGAACCGGTGCTGGAGATATTGCGCAACGAGGGCATGCAGCTGGTGGGTCCGCTGCCTGCCGATACCGCCTTCCTGCCGCAGAAACTGGCTGGCTTCGATGCGGTGCTGGCGATGTACCACGACCAGGGCCTTCCGGTGCTCAAGTACAGCGGGTTCGAGCGCGCGGTGAACCTGACCCTGGGTCTGCCCTACCCGCGCGTCGCGGTGGACCATGGCACCGCGCTGGACCTTGCCGGCAAGGGCGTCGCCGATCCCTCCAGCCTGTTGGCCGCAGTGGAAACCTGCGCGCGCATCGCCGCGCAACGTAAACTCGCCGGATGAATTTCAAGGCGCCGCCCAAAAAATCCCTGGGCCAACACTTCCTGACCGACCGCGGCATGATCGAAATGATCGTACTGGCGGTGAACCCGCAGCCGGGCGACCGGCTGGTGGAAATCGGCCCCGGCCAGGGCGCGATCACCCTGCCCCTGTTGCGCAGGCACGGCGAGCTGACCGCCATCGAATTCGACCGCGACCTGGTGGTTCCACTGTCGCAGGCCGCCCACGGCGTGGGCCAGCTGACCGTGATCCACAAGGACGTGCTGGAAGTGGACTTCAGCCGCATGGCCGGCGAGGGGAAACTACGCCTGGTCGGCAACCTGCCCTACAACCTGTCCTCGCCGATCCTGTTCCATGCGCTGGATCACGCGGCGGCGGTGCGCGACATGCATTTCATGCTGCAGAAGGAAGTGGTGGACCGCATGGCCGCCGGCCCAGGCAGCAAGGTCTACGGCCGCCTCAGCGTCATGCTGCAAGCCTACTGCACGGTCACGCCGCTGTTCGATGTGCCGCCCGCAGCTTTCCGGCCGCCGCCGAAGGTGGATTCGGCCGTGGTTCGGTTGATACCGCGCGCGCCGGAGACAATCGGTGTGAACGATCCCAAATGGTTCGCCGAAGTGGTCCGCGCCGCGTTCGGCCAGCGGCGCAAGACCTTGCGCAACGCACTGATGGGCACGTGCACCACCGAGCAGATCGAAGCTGCGGGACTGCGCGCCGATGCGCGCGCAGAGCAGGTGGAAGTAGAGGGCTTCGTGCGTCTGGCCAATGGCTCGGCAGCGGGCATGAGCGAATAGCGTCGGCGCGCCGACCCCGCGCTTTTAGGTTCCCCATTCCCGTTTTTTGCATACACTGTGGGCATGAGCCCCTCCGACTACGCCATCGCCATCGACGTAGCCACCCGTTTCCTCGACGACCAATCCGTACCCGAGGACGGGCGCTTCGTTTTCTCCTACACCATCCATATCCGCAACCACGGCAAGGTGCCGGCGCGCTTGCTGGGGCGCCACTGGATCATTACCGACGCCAACGGCAAGGTGCAGGAAGTGCGCGGCGAAGGCGTGGTCGGCGAACAGCCCTGGCTGCGTCCGGGCGACGATTTCGAATACACCTCCGGCGCGGTTCTGGAAACCGCACTGGGCACCATGCAGGGAAGCTACGACATGCTCGCCGACGACGGCACGCGCTTCGACGCGCCCATAGCGGCCTTCACCCTGTCCGTTCCGCGCACGGTGCACTGAGGGACCCCGCGTGAGCGTTTGGGCCATCGGCGACCTGCAAGGCTGCTACGACGCTACCCAGCGCCTGCTGGAGCGTCTGCGTTTCGATCCGGCCGTGGACAAACTGTGGTTCTGCGGCGATCTGGTCAACCGCGGCGGCCAATCGCTGGAAACCCTGCGCCTGGTGCATTCGCTGCGCGCCAACAGCGTGGTGGTGCTGGGCAACCACGACCTGTCGCTACTGGCCATAGGCGAACGCACGCCCGACGAGCAACGCAAGGTCAACGCCGACCTGCAGCGTGTGGTCCTGGCCGACGACCGCGACGAACTGCTGACCTGGTTGCGGAAGCAGGAACTGGCCCACGTGGATCGCGAGCTGGGTTGGATGATGATCCACGCCGGGCTGGCGCCGAAATGGACCACAGCCCTGGCGGAGAAGCACGCGCGCGAAGTCGAAAAGCAACTGCACGGCGACGGCTACCGCAAGCTGTTCCGCAACATGTACGGCGACAAGCCCAACTGGTCGCCGCAGCTGGGCGGCTACGATCGCGCGCGCGCCATCATCAACGTGCTCACCCGCATGCGCTATTGCACGCCGCGCGGGCGCATGGCGATCGAGGAAAAAGGCGGCCCCGGCACTCAGGCACAAGGCCTGTATCCCTGGTACGAAGTGCCGGGCCGCGCCCAGCGCGATCTGAAGATCGTGTGCGGGCATTGGTCCACGCTGGGCCTGATGATCGGCCATGGCGTGCACGCCATCGATACCGGTGCGGTGTGGGGCGGCAAATTGACCGCCTTGCAGCTGGACACCGACGAGCTGCGGCTGGTGCAGGTGGCCGGGCGGGACGTGCCGCCGCCGGCATGAACCTGCTTCGTGTCAGCGCGATGGTGTCGCTCGCGTTGCTAGCCGCCTGCCGTCCTTCGCCGCCGGAACCATCGCAAGCCGAACCCGTACCTATCACACGCTCCGTCACTGCGGCCGCTGCATCGCCGCCGCTGGTAGCCGCAGCGCGCCGGCAAATAGGCGTGACGCTTCTCTACGATCCGGCTTATGTCGAAATGCCCTACCCCGGCGGCGACGTGCCCGCCGAGCGCGGCGTATGCACCGATGTCATCGTGCGCGCATTGCGTGTTGGCGGTTTGGACCTGCAGCAGTCGATCCACGAAGACATGCGCGCACACTTTGCCGAGTACCCGCAGCAGTGGGGTTTGCAGGCGCCCAACCGCAGCATCGACCACCGCCGCGTGCCCAACCAGATGCGCTGGTTCGAGCGCCAAGGCTGGTCGCGCCCGATCACTGCCAATGCCGCCGACTACGCAGCGGGCGATATCGCCGCGTGGAAGCTGAGCGGCAGCGGCTTGCTGCATATCGGCATCGTTTCCGACCGCAAGGCCTCCGACGGCACGCCGCTGGTCATCCACAACATCGGCAACGGCACGCAGGAAGACGACATTCTGTTTCGGCACCCGGTGATCGGGCATTACCGGCCGGTCCTGAGCGATCTGTAGGTCGGGGCTACGCCCCCGACGTACGTGCAGCCTCAAGCTTCCGAGCGTCGGGGGCGTAGCCCCGACCTACTTCCGTTATTCGCGAACGTAGTCCACGAACTCGAATGCGAACGCGTGGCGCTCGTCCGCCGCATGCGCTTGGCGCGACACCGCCTTCCATTCCGACGCATCGAACGCCGGGAAGAACGCATCCGCATCCTCCACCACCGTTTCGACATGGGTCAGATCCAACCGGTCGGCGAACGGCAGCGTCAAAGCGTATATCTCGCCACCTCCGATGACGCACAACTCAGTCGCCGATTCATCGCCTGCAACTTGCATCGCCTCTTCGATCGACCCCACCGCACGCATGCCGTCGAAAGGCGTCTGCCCCGACCGGGTCAGCACCAGGTTGGTTCTGCCCGGCAACGCGCGCCCCAGCGATTGCGCGGTCTTGCGGCCCATCAGCACCGGCTTGCCCAAGGTCAGCGCTTTGAAGCGCTTCAGGTCGTCGGGCAACCGCCATGGCAGGTCGTTGCCCTTGCCGATCGCATGATTGCGATCCAGCGCCGCCACCAATACGACCGCAGGCCGGGTCATTCGGATTCCAGCGCCTGCTTGAGCTGTCCTTTGGATGCGAAATCCCAATCGCCGCCGTAGCGAACGTCATCCAGGCGCCAGCGCCCTTGTTCGCAGCGCAGCAGCGCCTGGTCCTTCCAACGGAAAGTCTCCGATCCGGTTTCGCTATGCACGAATCCCACCTCGACGACCGCGCCGTCGCCGTTGGCGACCGCGGAAGCCGACTCCAGAGCACTTGGACCTTCGAACAAGCTGGTGAACAGGCTGCCTTCGATGAACTCGGGTTTCTCATCCGGATGGGCGGCGATGAACGCCTGCTGGCGGACGCGTGCCTTCTCCACTGCAGCGCGCATCGACGAAGTCATCAACGGCGCCAGCTTGACCATGCTTTCGCTGGAGGGCAGACCGCTGGAAGCCTCGGCCATGATCCTGGCATAGAAGTCCCGCGCGGCTTGCGCCGCATCGCCACTCCTGCACGCAGTGTCCGCGGCTTGCGGCGCGCTATCCTGCGCGGCGACGGAAGCGCTCTTTTCCGCATGCCGCTGGCAACCGAGCGAGGCCAGCGCAACCAGCGCCAGCGCCGCGATCAGACTGCGACGGGCGCTTTGATGGCCGGCAGCGGGTTGTAGTCGCATATCTCAATATCCCTATAGTCGAACGCAAAAAGATCCGTTATCTCTTTGTTGAGGCGCAAAGTAGGCAAAGGCTGCGGCTCGCGCGCCAGCTGCTCCCGCGCCTGCTCGTAGTGATTGGAATACAGGTGCGCATCGCCCAGCGTGTGCACGAAATCGCCCACGCCCAGTCCGCAGGCCTGCGCCACCATGTGCGTGAGCAGCGCATAGCTGGCGATATTGAACGGCACGCCCAGGAAGATATCGCCGCTGCGCTGGTACAGCTGGCAGCTGAGTTTGCCTTCCACCACGTAGAACTGGAAAAGGGTATGGCACGGCATCAACGCCATCTTCGGCAGGTCGGCCACGTTCCAGGCCGAGACGATCAGGCGGCGCGAATCGGGATTTCGCTTGATCTCTTCCACCACCCATTTTATCTGGTCGATCTCGCCGCCTTCGGCGATGGCCCAGCGGCGCCATTGCTTGCCGTAGACCGGGCCCAGTTCGCCGTTCTCATCGGCCCACTCGTCCCAGATGCCGACCTTGTTTTCCTTCAGGTAGGCGATATTGGTTTCGCCCTTCAGGAACCACAGCAGCTCGTGCACGATGGAGCGCAGATGCAGCTTCTTGGTGGTGACCAGCGGAAAACCTTGGTTGAGATCGAAGCGCATCTGCCAACCGAACACGCTGCGGGTGCCGGTGCCGGTGCGGTCCGATTTTTCCGTGCCCTGATCGAGCACATGCCGCAGCAGGTCCAGGTATTGCTTCATGCTTGCTTCTGCCCTTCATGCGCCTCGGTGGGAACGACCGGCTGCAGAACCGGCGAACGGCGCGACAGCCAGAACAGGAACAGGCCCAGCACGATCAGCGGCAGGCTCAGCAACTGGCCCATGGTCAGCCAACCGAAAGCAAGATAACCGATGCCCTCGTCCGGCACCCGCACGAATTCCACCAGGAAACGGAACACACCGTAGAGCAGCGCGAACATTCCCGAAACCGCATAGCGCGGACGCGGCTTGCGCGAATACCACCACAGCACGCAGAACATCACTAGGCCCTCCAGGAACGCCTGATAGAGCTGCGAGGGATGGCGTGCGAATTTATCCAGGGCGCCGGCGGCGTACTGGGCCTGCAGCTGCGCAGCGTTCAATCCGAGCTTGAGCACATTGGGATCGGTGCTGGGGAAAATCACTCCCCAGCCGGCTTGCGTGTACTTGCCCCACAGCTCGGCGCCGATGAAATTGCCGATGCGCCCGAAACCCAGCCCGGCCGGCACCAGTGGCGCCACGAAATCCATGGTGTCGAAAAAATGCATCTTCTGCTTGCGTGTCCACCAAAGCGCCGCAGCCATCACGCCCAACAGGCCGCCGTGGAAACTCATGCCGCCTTCCCACACCTTGAAGATCATCAAGGGGTTGTCGAGGAATGGACCGAACGAATAGAACAGGATGTAACCGATACGTCCGCCCAGCACCACGCCCAGCATGCCGTAGAAGGCCAGATCCGATAGTCCGTTCATGTCCACGCCCGGCAGACGGCCGGCGCGGATGCGCTGGCGTCCCAGCCACCAGGCGCTGGCGAAGGCCAGCAGATACATCAGGCCGTACCAGTGGATCTTGAGCGGGCCGAGAGAAAGCGCGATCGGGTCGATCTGGTGGAGGTAGGTCATGTGGCCTGCGAAGGGTTGGGCAAGACCCTATTTTGCCCGAGTACCGCAGCCAGCGCCCGACTTGTAGGAGCGGGCCCTGCCCGCGACGCTCTGCGCGTGATGCCTGCCAAGCAAGAGCGTCGCGGGCAGGGCCCGCTCCTACAAAGACGACAAACCGTTAATCCAGGATCAGCGGCAGGTTGGGCAGTTCGTCGTGGTCGGGCGTGCCGTCGATCTGGGGGAAATGCTCGGCCAGCAGGTCCGATACCGCCTCGATACCCCGGACCACCGCCTGCTCCGGCTCGCCGGCCTGCATGCGTTCCTCCATCAGCAGGCAGACGCCGCGCCATTGTTCGGCGCTGACCAGGCCATTCAGGCCGCGGTCGGCCACGATCTCGATGCGGTGATCGGCCAGCAGCAGATAGATCAGCACGCCGTTGTTGGCTTCGGTATCCCAGGCGCGCAAGCGCGCGAAGGCGGCCTCGGCGCGGGCGCGCGCCTGTACGCCGCGCAGCACCATGCCGGGAGAAAGTTCCGATTCGACCGCAAACAGGATTTCGCCGCGGTGCCGCAGTTCGCCCGCGGCAATCGCATCGGCGATCCGGTGCAGGCTGTCCTCGGGAAACAAATGGTGCGCCGAGCGCGCGAAGACGTGGCGGAGAAGTCGCATCACCAGCTCCCCGAGGCACCGCCGCCGCCGGACATGCCGCCACCGCCCGACCAGCCGCCACCCCCACCGCCGAAACCGCCGCCGCCGCCGAAACCACCCCCACCCCAGCCGCCGCCGCCGAACCCACCCCAGCCGCCGTGGCGGGCGTAGCGCCCCGCCGAAACCGACATCAGCCCATAAATCAGCCCGAAGAACCCGGCCAGGCCGGCTAATGGAATGATCGAAGACAGCAGCCAGGCGACTCCGCCGGCCGCACCGCCGGTGAACAGGCTACGGAGGCCCTTGGGCGCCTTGCCGAACACCCCGCGCACCAGGGTGGCCGCGATGAAGGCCGCGAACAGGGCGAACAGCCAATCGCCGCCGCCATCGTTTCCTCTTCCGCGGTTGTCGCTGACCGGCGCCGGCAAGGGCTCGCCGTCGATCAGCTTGACCAGCTGCGCGGTGGCATCGGCGATGCCGCCGCCGTAGTCGCCGGCGCGGAACTTGGGCGCCAGGTATTCCTGGATGACGCGATTGGCGATGGCATCGGGAATGGCGCCCTCCAGCCCATAACCGGTCTGGATGCGCACACGGCGGTCGTCCTTGGCCACGACCAGGATCACCGCATCGTCCACCGCTTCGCGGCCCAGCTTCCATTGGTCGAACACGCGCTGGGTGTATTGCTCGATGGTTTCCGGTTGCGTGCTGGGGATCATCAGCACCTGCAGCTGGCTGCCCTTGCGCTGCTGCAGGGCCAACGCCTGTTGTTCGAGCTGCTGCTTCTGTTCCGCACTAAGCGTGCCGGTGGCGTCCACCACCGGCGAAGTCAGCGCAGGAATCGCCGCCATCTGCTGCGCCCTCGCGGACACGCAGGCGAACAGCAGCAAGGCGAGCGCGAGCGCGCGTCGCAGCATGTCGATCAGCTATCCGCCACCGGTCAATTGCCGGGCGCAGGCGCAGGCGGCGGTGCGGGCGGAGCCGGCGGGGGCGGCGTGTTGCCGAAATCCACCGCGGGCGCTTCGGAAATCTGCGCCTCGTTCTCCACCGTGAAGTTGGGCTTCTCCTTGTAGCCGAACAACTTGGCGGTGAGGTTCTGCGGGAACGAGCGCACGAAGGTGTTGTAGCCCTGCACGGTTTCGATATAGCGGCCGCGCGCCACGGTGATGCGGTTCTCGGTGCCTTCCAGCTGCGCCTGCAGATCGCGGAAGGACTGGTCGGATTTCAGGTTGGGATAGTTCTCGGTGACCACCAGCAGGCGCGACAGCGCGCTGGACAGCTCGCCCTGCGCGGCCTGGAACTGCTGCAGCGAAGCGGCATCGTCGGCATTGACCTGGATCTGGCCTACCTTCGCGCGCGCATTGGTCACATCGGTCAGCACCTTGGCCTCGTGCTGCGCATAACCCTGCACAGTCTTGACCAGGTTCGGAATCAGGTCGGCGCGGCGCTTGTACTGGTTCAGCACCTCGGACCAGCCGGCCTTGACCGCCTCGTCCTTCTGCTGGATGGCGTTGTAGCCGCAGCCCGACAGCAGCGCGACCAGACCGAGTATCAGGAACGAACGCGAAAGCAGGCGCATGGCGGAAGTCCTTCCGGTTGGATTGGGGCCATTGCAGCACCGCGCCGGCCCCGGCGCAACTGCCGGGACGCCTCCTTGTAGAGCCGAGCTTGCTCGGCTGCCATGAATACCGTAGGTCGGTCCTAGGTGGCCGACGGGCGCTGTCGTCCATCAAGTACGTCGGGGACGTAGCCCCGACCTACGAGCAGTTGCGCGTAAAGGTAGCCGAGCAAGCTCGGCTCTACGAATACCGGTTACGGCACGATGGGATGCTGGTGCTGCGCGCCGCGGCGGCGCATCAGCAGGTTCAGCCATTCGACCATGACCGAGAAGCCCATGGCGAAGTAGATGTACGGTTTGGGCACATGCACTTCAAGACCGTCGAGGATCAGCACCACGCCGATCAGCACGATGAAGGCCAGCGCCAGCATCTTGATGGTCGGGTTGGCGTCGATGAAACGGCCCAGCGGATTGGCCGCCAGCAGCATCACCGCCACCGCCAGCAGGATCGCGGCCACCATCACCGGGATGTGCTGCGCCATGCCCACCGCGGTGATCACCGAATCCAGCGAGAAAACGATATCGATGATGGCGATCTGCAGGATCACCATGGCGAACACGCCCGAAGCCCTGGTGGTATTGGGATCCTCGTCGTGGCCGCCGGTGATCAGCTCGCGGATTTCCATGCTGCCTTTCACCAGCAGGAAGATGCCGCCCAGGATCAATACCAGATCGCGCACCGAGATGCCCATGCCGAATACGCTGAACAGGTCGTGCTGCATGCGCGCCAGGAACGCCAGCGATATCAGCAGCGCGATGCGCGTGATGCAGGCCACCGCGATGCCGAACTTGCGGGCCACGTCGCGCTGGTGCTCCGGCAACTTGCCCACGGCGATGGAAATGAACACCAGGTTGTCGATGCCCAGCACGATTTCCAGCGCACTCAGGGTGACCAGGGTGAGCCAGACGTTGGGGTCGGCGAGAAATTCGAAACTCATCGTCAATCAATCCTTCAAAGCGAAAAAAGTCGCGGGCCCAGAATCAGGCCCCAGCACAGCAATACGTTCATCATCAGCACGAACACGGCAGCCGAGCCCATGTCCTTGGCGCGCCCGGCCAGTTCGTGGAACTCGGGACCGTAGCGTTCGATCACCGCCTCCACCGCCGAATTGAGCAATTCGGCCGACAGCACCAGCAGGCAGCTGCCGATCAGCACGGCGCGTTCGATGCCGCTTTGTCCCAGCCACAGCGCCAGCGGCGCCAGTACGGCCAGCAGGTAGCATTCCAGGCGGAACGAGGATTCGTGCAGCCAGGCGGCCTGCAGGCCTTGGAAGGACCAGACCGTCGCCTTCAGTATCCTGCCGGGCCCGCGTGGCAGATGCCCTTTTTCATCGGCCATGTTGAAAAAGCTCAGCGGAAATGGGCATGGGCTGGGAGGAATTCGCGGGTGAGGCGTCGATTTTGCCACAAGGTGGCTGCCGCCACCCGATTTGCGCCGGCCGGCGCGGGCTGTTTCACTAGCTAAAACCATAGGACCCGTCTCTGATGCTGCTACTGCGTCATCTTGTTCTCGCCAGCCTGCTGACCCTGCTGACCGCCTGCGCCAGCGCTCCACCCGCCCCCCAGGGCCCGCCGCGCATTCCCGAGCAGGTCTCCAAGGCCGACTGGGAACAGGACATGCAGCGCTTCGCGGCCCAGGATGCGGCATCCCCGCCGCCGCGGCATGGCGTGGTCTTCGTCGGCAGTTCGTCGATCCGGTTGTGGGAGACGCTGGCGGCCGATTTTCCCGGCGTACCGGTGATCAATCGCGGTTTCGGGGGATCCGAACTGCGCGACAGCACTTTCTATGCCGACCGCATCGTGATTCCGTATGCGCCCAGGCAGATCGTGCTCTACGCGGGCGAAAACGATCTTCAGATGGGCCGTACGCCACAGCAGGTGGTGGCCGATTTCCGCACTTTCGTCGAGCGCGTGCGCCGCGATCTGCCCAAGGTGCGCATCGCCTACATCTCCAACAAACCCAGCCCCTTGCGCGCAGGGTTGCTGGAGGCGCAACGGCAGGCCAACGCTCTCATCAAGACCGAGGCGGCACGGTTGCACGTCGATTACATCGACGTTTTCACTTCCATGCTCGATGCGAACGGCCAGCCGCGCGGAGAACTCTTCGTCGAAGACCGGCTGCATATGAATCGCGCCGGCTACGAACTGTGGCGGCAGAAGGTCGCCCCTTATCTGACCGGCCATTGAAGTCCGCCGGTAACGAATCCGTAACCCGATCAGGCATAGATTCCCGGCTCTCGCACCGCATAAGGAGCCAGGACATGACCGTGAACTACATTCCCGACGGCTACCACACTGTCACCGCTTACCTGATGGTGGACGATGCCGCCAAGGCGCTGGATTTCTATCGCGACGCGTTCGGTGCCGAAGAGCTCTTTCGCCTGCCCATGGGCGACAAGATCGGCCATGCCGAGATCATGATCGGCGACACCCACCTGATGCTGGCCGATGAATTTCCCGAGATGGACGCGCTGGGACCGCACAAGCGCGGCGGCGCGACCACCAGCTTTATGATCTATGTCCCCGATGCCGATTCGGCTTACGACAAAGCCGTAAAAGCGGGAGCGAAAGCGGACCGTCCACTGAAGGACGAATTCTGGGGCGACCGCATCGGCACGGCGATCGATCCGTTCGGCCACAAGTGGTCGTTGGCCACGCATAAGGAAGAGGTGCCGCCGGAAGAAATGCAGCGGCGCATGGAAAATTGGAGCAAGCAGCAATAGGAGCCATTGCGCAAGCTTCCGTCGAAACGCCGGCCGGGTGCCGATAAATGCAGAAGGCCCGGCTTTGGCCGGGCCTTCTGGCAAAGAGCATGCAACCGCGAATCAGAAGCCGGTCGTATTGAGACGGCCGCCGGTCACTGTCTTGTTCTGCAGGGAAGCCGTCGGCACCGTATTGGCAAGAATGGCGGCCTTGATATCGGCAGCGGTCGCGCCCGGACGCGTCGAGGCGTACAGGGCGACAGCGCCGGTGACGTGTGGCGTCGCCATGGAAGTGCCGCTATAGCTCGCGTAGCTGGAGATCAGCGAACCCTTCGAGCTCTTGGGAACGGTCGACCAGATTGCCGAACCCGGCGCACCCAGATCCACCGTGGTCTTGCCCCATTGCGAGAAGCTCGACAAAGCGCCGGTATTGGTGATCGACGCTACGGCGATGACGTTCGCATTGGGATAATTGGAGGGATAGCTGGCGGTGGCGTCGTTGTCGTAGGCATCGTTGCCAGCTGCGGCCACGAACAGGATGTTGGCGGTATTGGCGCGGCCGATGGCGTCCTGCAACGCCTGCGAGAATCCACCGCCGCCCCACGAATTGTTGGTGGCGACGATGTTCAGGCCGTGCCTGGTCTTGAGGTCATTGAAATAATCGATGGCCTTGATCGCATTGGCGGTGGTGCCTCCGCGGCGGCCCAGGAATTTTCCGCTGATCAGCTTGACGCCGCTCCAGCAAACGCCCGCGACGCCCTTGGCGTTGCCGCCGACGCCGGCGATGGTGCCCGATACATGGGTGCCATGGTCGTCGTTGGCGCCGCCCGAATTGATGTTGTTGCTGTTGCCGTCGAAGTCCCAGCCGCGCACGTCGTCGATGTAGCCGTTGCCGTCGTTGTCGATGCCATCGGCCGGATCGTAGGGATTGGTCCAGATATTGGCGGCGAGGTCTTCATGCTGGTAGTAGATGCCTTCGTCGATCACGCCCACGATCACGTTGCCGCACGAAGTGTGGCCGCCGGCCCAGCTCTCCGCCGCCTGGGAACCGTATTGGTTGGCCGGCGAGGAACCGTCGCCGTACATGCCCCACAGCGAACCGTTGGTGTAGTAAGTGTCGTTGGAGGTCGCCTGATGCTGGTAAGTCCAGTTCGGCTCTGCGTATTCCACTGCAGGATCGTCGCTGATCGCGCTGACGGCCGCGGCGATATCCAGGCCGGGGGGAAGCCTGAGCAGCGCTAGCTCGCCCTTCTTCGAGTTGCCGGCGCGCACGGTTTCCAGCTTCTGCGCTCCCAATCCCTGGTTCAACGCTTGCCGATCGGTCGCGCTGGCACCGTCGCGATATTTGACGAGCAATTCGCCGCTTGCATGCGCGCGACCATTGCCCAGCGACTGCAACACCAGATCAGGGCGTCCACCTGCCTGGACCGTGAAAGAAGTCCCCAGTGCGATCAATACCGAGCCCGCCAGCAAACCGAAACGATGCTTACCCTTCATGAGTGACGCTCCGTGTTGAATTTCGACCGCCCGGAATGGACGGCCTACCGGCAACCTAAGTCATCCATGGTGCTCATGCAATGGCGCTGCGACGGAATTTGTGCCCGGCTGTGGAAAATATTTCTCTGAACGCGCGTCTCACATTAAGAGGTAACCGTTTCCACTGCACCCGCACGCTAAATGGGCGGCATGGATGGGACGACGGCGCTTCGCGACACTCAGCGTGACGCCATGTCTGTGTGTTAGTCGCCCTGAAGAAATATCGCCGTGCCGCGCGAGCCGTCCGTTGCGATCCAGCCGCGATACATGCCCGCCGTACTGAACGGCATGGCGATGTTGCCGTCGCGATCCACCGCGATGGCGCCGCCGTCGCCGCCCAGTTCCGGCACGCGCTGCAGGATCACCGCTTCGGCCGCCGCCGCCAGAGTGGCGCCGCCGTACGCCATGCGCGCGGCGATGTCGTGCGCGACGGCATTGCGGATGAAGAATTCGCCCCAGCCTGTCCCGGACACCGCACAACGTTCGTCGGCCCAGGTGCCGGCGCCGATCAGCGGCGAATCGCCGACGCGTCCATAGCGTTTGTTGGTCATGCCGCCGGTGGATGTAGCGGCGGCAAGATTTCCTTGCGAATCCAGCGCCACAGCGCCCACGGTGCCGAAGTACTTCCCGCGCAGGCTCTCGTCGCCCGCCTCGGTGCGTTCGCGCGTCTGTTCCTGGTCGAGCTGCGCACGGCGCGTGTCGGTGTCGAACCAGTGGTTGGCCACGCGTTCGATCTGCGGCTGGGCGTCGGCGAAGCGCTCGGCTCCGGCGCCGATCATCATCACGTGCGGCGACTGTTCCATCACCGCGCGGGCGAGCCGCACCGGATTGCGGATGGTTTCCACGCCCGCCACCGCGCCGGCGCGGCGCGTTTGTCCTTCCATGATCGACGCATCCAGCTCATGTTTTCCATCGGCGTTGTATACCGAGCCCTTGCCGGCGTTGAAACGCGGCGATTCTTCCAGGGCGACGACGGCCGCTTCGACCGCATCGAGCGCGCTGCCGCCGTTGGCGAGGATGCTTCGCCCGGCTTCGAGCGCGGCATCCAGGTCGGCGCGGATCGATGCTTCTTCGACGGCGGAAAGCTGGTCGCGCTCGATCACGCCAGCGCCGCCGTGGATGGCGAGTGCGAAAGGGCGGGGCGGGTTGTTCATCGAGCGCATCGGCAGGGAGTCGATGCGAAGGATAACTGATGCCGAACGCGTTGTAGGAGCTGCGTAAGCTGCGACCTGTTGTGCTTGGCCCCGAGTAGAGAGTGAGTTCACTCTTTCCGGTCGCAGCTTACGCAGCTCCTACAACATGCCTTACTGTTGGCGTAGGGCTTCTATGGGATCGAGTTGCGAGGCCTTTCTGGCCGGGTAATAGCCGAAGAACAGGCCGGTGGCGATGGAGAACGCCGCCGCCAGCGCCACCACCTGTCCGTTGAGCACGATGGGCAGTTCGCTGAACTTGCCCACCAGCAGCGCGCCCACCACGCCGATCACGATCCCGATCACCCCGCCGATCAGCGAGATCAGCATGGCTTCGGCCAGGAACTGCCGGCGCACGTCCGAAGGTCCCGCGCCCACCGCCATGCGCAGGCCGATTTCGCGGATGCGTTCGGTTACCGACACCAGCATGATGTTCATGATGCCGATGCCGCCGATGATCAGGCAGATGGTGGCCACCGCGCCCAGCAGTTTCGACATCAGGTTGGTGGTGGCGGTGCGCGTGGCGACGATCTCGGAGATGTTGCGCACGTTGAAATCGTCGTCCTCGCCAGGCGCTATCTTGTGCCGCTGGCGCAGCAGCGCTTCCACCTCGCCCTGCGCGTATGTCAGGTCCTTGGCATCGGCCACGGTCAAAGCGATCTGCATCACCGCGCCCGACGGCAGGCCCATGGCGCCCATCAGCCGGCGGCGTCCGGTTTCCAGCGGAACCATGACCACGTCGTCCTGGTCCTGGCCGAAGCCGCCCTGTCCTTTCGGCTTGAGCGTGCCGACCACGGTGAACGGCACCCGTCCCAGGCGGATGGTCTGGCCGACGCCCGGATCGTCGCCGAACAGCGTACGCCGCACGGTTTCGCCCAGGATCACCACTTTGCCGGCGCTGGTGTAATCCTGCGCATCGAAGCCCTCGCCGTTGGCGATGGTCCAACCGTTGATATCGAAGAAATCGCTCTGCACGCCCTGCCAGCTGGTGGAAGCGTTGTTTTCGGCGTACACCACCTGGGTGTTGCCGCGCAGCGCGCCGGCCACGTACTGCACTTCCGGAATTTCGCTGCGGATCGCCTCGGCATCGCCTTCGTTCAGGGTGAAGAAGCTGCTGGCGCTCATGCGCGCGCCGCCGCCGCCGCGGCCCGCACCCGGCGAAATGTCCAGGCGTTGCGAACCCAGCCCGGACACCATCTTGTCGATCTCGGCCTGCGTGCCCTGCCCCACCGACACCATCACGATCACCGCCGCGATGCCGATGATCACGCCCAGCGAAGTCAGCGCGCTGCGCATCCAGTTACCGCGCAGGGCGTGGATGGCGGTGCGCAGGATATCGGTGAAATTCATGCCGTACCCTCCGCGTGAAGCTCGCCGTCGCGCATCACGAAAGTACGGTCCGCATGCGCGGCCACTTCGGCGTCGTGGGTGATCAGCACCACCGTGTGGTCGTCGTCGCGCAGTTGCTTGAACAGGGCCAGGATCTCCTCACCGGTCTTGCTGTCCAGCGCGCCGGTGGGTTCGTCGGCCAGCAGGATCGGCGGACGGTTGATCAGCGCGCGCGCGATGGCCACGCGCTGTTGCTGGCCGCCGGAAAGTTCACTGGGACGGTGCGACGAACGCTCGCCCAATCCCACCGACGCCAAAGCCTCCTGCGCGCGCCGCGTGCGCTCTGCCGGCTTCACCTGTGCATAGCCTAGCGGCATGGCGACGTTCTCCAGCGCGCTCATCCGCGGCAACAGGTTGAAACCCTGGAACACGAAGCCGATCTTGTCGCGGCGCAGCTCCGCCAACTCTTCGGCATCCAGCGTGGACACGTCCACGCCATCGCATTCGTAGGTTCCGGAAGTAGGCGTATCCAGGCAGCCGATCAGATTCATCAGAGTGGATTTGCCCGAGCCCGACGGCCCCATGATGGCCACGAAATCACCGCGCCCGATGCGCAGGTCCACGCCCTGCAGGGCGGCGACCTCGGCCTCGGTGCCGGGCGAATAGATCTTGGAAAGCGCGCGGGTCAGGATGACCGGCGTGTCGGCGGCCTTTGCAGAGGATGGCGCGCTCATTCCTTGGCGCGCTCGCCGGTGATGATCTGGTCGCCTTCCTTCAAACCGCCGCCGGAGACCTCGGTGGCAGTGCCGTCGCTGGCGCCGATGCGCACCATCAGCGTCTCGGGCTTGCCATCGACCAGCCGGTAGATCGAGGCGCGCTTGGCATTGAGCAACGCGCCCAGCGCGGCATCCCATCGCTGCTTCTGCGCATCGTCCAGACCGGCACGAAACGCAGCGAAGTCCTGCTGGAAGCGCTCGGCCATGCGCTGACGCATTTGCGCCTGCATGGCGCCCGCGCCGCTACCGCTGCCGATCACGACCATGCCTTGCGGACCGCCACGGCCGCCGCCGAACATGCTGTTGCCGCCCTGCGCCACCTGCGCCTGACGCGCGGCCTGGCGTTCGCGGACCGCCGCCACTGCCGCGTCGAATGCGGCCTGCTGCTGCGGGTTGACCTTGAGCTCGGCGACCGTACGCGCCAGATCGTCGGTGATGCCGCTGCCGCCGGCGCGCTGCGGGCCCTGCGCCGGCGGTTGAGCCGCGCCGGTACCGTTCGCCGTCGGCTTGTAGCGCAGCGCCGCATTGGAGACCTTCAGCACTTTGTCGCGCTTGCTGACTTCGATCTCCGCGTTGACGGTCAGGCCAGGCAGCAGCGTACCGTCGCTGTTGTCGACGGTGACCACCACTGGATAAGTCACCACATTGTTCGTGGTGGTGGCCGCCAACCGCACCTGCTCCACCTTGCCTTTGAACTGGCGGTCGGCGAACGCATCGGCGGTGAAGGAAACCACCTGCCCCACTTTGACCTGGCCAATGTCCGATTCGTCCACGGCCAGCTCGATCTTCATCTTGCTCAGATCCTCGGCGATGGTGAACAGCTCCGGCGCCGAGAAGTTGGCGGCCACCGTCTGCCCCGGCTCGATGGTGCGGGTCAGCACCACGCCGTCCACCGGCGAAGTGATCACCGTGCGTTGCAGGTTGACCCGCGTGGTCTGGGTGGAAGCGGTCTGCTGACGGATCTGCGCCTGCGAGGAATTGACCTGCGCGCGCGCCTGGTCCAGCGCCGACCGGGCCAGATCGACATCGCTCTGGGCGACCAGCTTCTGCTTGCCCAGGTCCGCCTTGCGCTGGTAATCCAGTTCGGCGTTGCGAAGCGTCGCCCGCGCCTGCGCCAGGGAAGCGCTGGCGCTGGCGATCTGCGCCGTGCCCTGTTCGATCTGCGCCTCGTAGGTGCTGGGGTCGATGCGGGCCAGCACATCTCCCTTTTTCACCTGGCTATTGAAGTCGACCAGCACATCGGTGACCTGGCCGGAAATCTGGCTGCCTACGGTGACCGTGGAAATGGCGCTCAAGGTGCCCGTCGCCGAGATCGCGACGCGGATGTCGCCGCGTTCGACCGGCGTGGTCCGGTACGCGCCCTCGGCCGCTTTGGTTTCGCGGTTGTCCCAGTACCACAAGCCCGTCGCGAGCAGAATGAGCGCACCTGCGGCGAGCGCGATCCTTGAAGCCAGCTTGCGGGAGTTCGGGGCGCTGCGTCGCGTCTGGCTCATGCGGAAGTCGGGACCTGGGAAAGTGGGAGTTCGGGCAATTAACGCACGGCTGCGGTCATCGTTGACAGCATGGGCGTGGCCTCAGTTCCCGGGTCGCGCCGCGTTCATCCCAGGCTCAAGTCGCGAAAACGGATGGTGGCGGTGGTGCCAGCGCCCATCGTGCTTTCCAGCTCGATCTTCCAGCCGAAGCGATCGCACAGGCGCTGTACGATCGACAGCCCCAGGCCCGTTCCCTGCGGACGCGAGGGATCGGCCCGGTAGAACGGCTCGAAGGCGCGCGCCATCGAATCCCCGCTCATGCCGATGCCGGTGTCGCGGACGATGACCCGGTCCTGCTCCAGGATCACGTCGATGCGTCCCCGGTCGGTATAGCTGCACGCATTGCGCAGCAGGTTGCTGATGACCACCTGCATGACCCGCGGCGGCGCGTGCAGGCGCGGCTTGGCGTTGCAGGTCACTTCCAGATCCACATGCTTGCCGATCAGCAGCGCGCGCGCATTGTCCGCTTCGTCCAGCAGGATGTCGGCCAATTCGAAATCTTCGCTCTGCGGCTCCACCTCGTTCTCGCGCGCCAGGATCAGGAAGGCGTCGATCACCGCCTCCATGTCGCGCCCGGCGCGCTGTATGCGTTGCAGGGAGCGCGCCACCCGCGGAGAGGATTCTTCGGCCATGGCCATGTCGCTGGCCACCCGGATCACGGTCAGGGGAGTGCGCAGTTCGTGGCTGGCATCGCGGGTGAAGTCGCGCTCGCGCGCCACGTGCGCGGATACGCGATGGGCGAGCCCGTGCAGCGCCGATGCGAGCTGGCGGGCCTCGCCCTGCACGTCGGGCGGCAGCTTGTCGGGGGCCAGCTTGCTGACGTCCGGATGGCGCGGATCCCATTGCGTGACCTGCCGGGCCAGCCAGGTGACCGGGGAAATCAGGCGCTTGGAGGCGCGGTAGGTCAGCCAGGAAACGAAATAGATGGTGACCAGGGTCAGGATGATAGGCAGCGTGCCGAAATAGAACGCCAGGCGCGTGGCTTGCGAGCGCAGGAATACCAGGTACAGACGGCCTTCGGGTTTCTCATCGACCAGCACCAGCAGGTCGTCGTCCTTTAGTTCGTGGAAGCCGGGCTTGAGCGCGCGCAGGTTTTCCGGAAGCAGCAGATTGGAACGCCCGCGCAGCACCAGATAGCCGCGCATGTTGTAGGTATTGGGCGGCGGTTGGGCCTCGGAGGCGCCGTAGAGGTCCCAGAAATGCGCGGCCTCTTCCTGCAGGGCCGCGTTGATCAGGCTCTGCTTGATCACCACGGAAACCAGAAAAACGCCCAACACGATCGCCAGGCTGGCCAGCGCCACCTGCACGATGAAGGCGATCCGGATTTTACGTGGCAGCCCCTGCGGCATTTTTCTTTCCGTACCTTTGCGGGCGGCTGCGATCACAGCCGCAGTCAGGCGATATCTGCGATGCGATAGCCCGCGCTCTGCACGGTATGCAGCAGCGGCTTGTCGAAGGGTTTGTCGATCACCTTGCGCAGGTTGTACAGGTGGCTGCGCAGCGTATCCGAATCGGGCAGGCCGTTGCCCCAGATCTCACGTTCGATCTCCTGCCGGGTGACCACGCGCGGCGATTCGCGCATCAGGATGGTCAGCAGGCGCAAACCTATGGGCGACAACATCAGTTCCGAACCTCCGCGCGTGGCCCGCATACTCACCGGGTCAAGCACCAGGTCCGCAACCTTCAATACTTCGGCGCCCACCTGGCGGCGCTCGCGCCGGATCAGCGCGCGCAGCCGCGCTTCCAGTTCCTGGATGGCGAAGGGCTTGGTGAGGTAGTCGTCCGCACCGGAACCGAGCCCGGTCAATTTGTCGTCCAGCGTGTCACGGGCGGTCAACATCAATACAGGGGTGGATTTGCGCGCCTCGTTACGCAGCCGGCGGCAAACTTCCATGCCGTCCATGCGCGGCAGCATCAGGTCCAGCACCAGCACGTCGTAACTGTTTTCGACCGCAAGCCGGTAGCCGTCCAGGCCGTCGGTGGCGTAATCCACCTCGAAACCCCGGCCCTCCAGATATTCCCCGATCATCTCCGAGATGTTGCGGTTGTCTTCCACCACCAGCACAAGCCCGGCCGTTTCCTGTGTATGACGCATGCCGTCTCCTTTATCGCTTCAGGTTTGTGAAGCTACCCGCTCGCAAGTTGACGCCATGTGAAGGCGGGGCCGCCACGACAAGCAGGTAGGCTAGTCACTCCTCTCATCCATCCGGCCCCCATGACCGCACGCCTCCTGCCCCTGCTGTTGCTGCTCGGCTCGAATATCTTCATGACCTTCGCCTGGTACGGGCACTTGAAGTACAAGAGCTCGCCCCTGATCGTGGCCATCCTGGCCAGTTGGGGCATCGCGTTCTTCGAATACACGCTGATGGTGCCGGCCAATCGGCTGGGCAGCAGCGTTTACACCGTGGTGCAGCTGAAGACCATCCAGGAAATCCTGACCCTGGTGGTTTTCGCGGGATTTTCGGCCTGGTACCTGGGCCAGCCGCTGAAATGGAACCACTACGCGGCGTTCGCGCTGATCGTGGGCGCGGCCTTTTTGATGTTCTACGAACCCGCCGCCGCTACAGCCTGATCTTGCCGGTCAGGATGTCCTTGAACATCACCCAGTCGCCGGCGAACGAATAGAACGGGTGCTTGAAGGTGGCCGGCCGGTTCTTCTCGAAGAAGAAGTGCCCGACCCAGGCGAATCCATAGCCGCAGAACAGTGCGCCCAATGCCCACCAGGGATTGCCGGTGAACATCGCCGTCGCCAGCAATACCAATACCCCCCAGCTGCCGATGAAATGCAGCCGGCGCGAGATGCGGTTGCGGTGCTCTTCCAGGTAGAACGGGTAGAACTCGCGGAAGCTGGCGAAACGGTTCATGGCTTGCACCGGAGGCGGTTGGCACCAGCGGATGATGCGGGCGCCGGCCGGCGAGTACAACACCTCATCGGCGGTCGGCAATGAACCTCGAAGGCGTAGCCGACTTGTCGGGCACCTCCACGAGGCCGCGGACTGGTGAGCATCCGGAGACAAAAAGCCCGTTCGTGGTGAGCCTGTCGAACCACGCCTTTCGCGGGGAAAACCAAGTCATCGTGCAATGAAACAGATCGCACAGAGCGTGGTTCGACAGGCTCACCACGAACGGATTATTTGCCCCGGCCTTTCCATGTCATTCCTGCTTATGCTCTATGGTCTTGGCGCGATTCCAATAGGCCTCCTGCTGGTCCAGGGGCAACCGGGACAGATGGACGCTGTCGTCGGCCGCCAGGGACTCCATCGATCGGAAACGCCGCTCGAACTTGAGGTTGGCATGCCGAAGTGCGGCGCCCACATCGACCTTGGCATGCCGCGCAAGGTTGGCGCAGACGAACAGGACATCGCCGATCTCGTCCTGGAGCCGTTCGTGGTTGGCCTGCGCATCGCCGCGCGCGAACTCCGCACGCACCTCCTCTATTTCTTCGTGCAGTTTGGCGATCACCGGATCCGGGCCGGGCCAGTCGAAACCCACGCGCGCGGCACGCGATTGCAATTTGACCGCACGCTGCCATTCCGGCATGCCGCGCGATACCCCTGCGAGCGCAGAGGTATCCGCATCGCCCGCCGCCTCGCGTTCGCGGCGTTTCTGCGCTTCCCACTCACGGGTCTGCGCTTCGGCGTCCTCGACACTGGCGTCCGCGAAGACGTGCGGGTGCCTGCGCGTCATCTTGTCGCAGATCGCAGCGACCACATCCTCGAACGCGAATGCGCCCTGCTCTTTCGCCATCTGTGCATGGAACACCACCTGCAGCAGCAGGTCGCCCAGTTCGTCCTTGAGGTCGGCTAGGTCGTTGCGGTCGATCGCATCGGCGACCTCGTAGGCCTCTTCGATGGTGTAGGGCGCGATGCTGGCGAAGTCCTGCTCTATGTCCCAGGGGCAGCCGTTTTCGCGGTCGCGCAAGCGAGCCATGATGGTGAGGAGGTCGTTGATGTCTGGCGCATTCATCGAGGGCAATTGTTCGGATAGTTTCTGGAAGGCTGTTAACGAAGGCAGAAAAGGTCAACAATCCATGATGTCATCCCAGCGAACGCTGGGATCCATCTTGATCTTGCCTTTGCTTTCTTAAATCTGAAGCAAAAGCGTTTCGCGCTACGCGCGAGTCACTTTTCTTTGAACGGCAAAGAAAAGTAACCAAAAGAAAGCCGCCCTAACGTCGCGCCCGGCGATGAAGCCGCCGGGTCCGCAAGCGGAACAGGAATTTTTGGAAGCAGCATCCTGCTGCTCCAAAAACGGCGCACATCCTTGTGCGCCGCCCCTGCGGGGTTTACCTGCCCCGCTTGCCGCGTCTCACGGGTCTAAATAGAAAAAGCAAAAGCCTAGAGCCAAGACTTCCAAGGCAACTCCGGATCGCCCAATGCCAGGAAATCGCCATTGAGCAAAGTCGGACGCTGGTTGTAGCGAAACGCCCTGCCATCCGGCGCGATGACCGCCCCGCCCGCCGCTTCCAGCACGCATTGCGCCGCAGCCGTATCCCATTCCGAGGTCGGCCCGAAACGCGGATACACATCCAGGCTGCCCTCGGCGATGCGGCAGAATTTCAGCGAAGAACCCAGGCCGATGGTCTCGGCATCGCCGATACGGGCCAACAGCGCATCGGTGCGCGGATCGCGATGCGAACGGCTGGCGGCGACCCGCAGCGTTCCGGTCGCCGGCGCGCGCGTCCGCAACTCCACATCGACTTCGCCGTCGCGCCGATAGGCCTGCTGGCCGAGCGCGCCGTGCCACAAAGCGCCGCCGACCGGAGCCAGGACCACCCCGAACACCGCCACGCCGCCGTCTATCAGTGCGATGTTCACGGTGAACTCGCCGTTGCGTTTGACGAACTCGCGAGTGCCGTCCAGCGGGTCGACCAGCCAGTAGCGCGTCCAGTGCCGGCGCGTTTCCCAGGGGATATCCGCTGCTTCCTCGGACAGGACCGGCCAATCGGGGGTCAGCCTTTGCAGGCCATCGACGATGGCGTGGTGGGCGGCCATGTCGGCGGCGGTCAACGGGCTGGCGTCGGATTTGCGTTCGACCTCGAACGCCTTTGCATAGACCTGCATGATCGCCGCACCCGCTTCGCGCGCGATCACGATCACCGCTTCCTGCAGGTCGGTGGTTACCGGAGAACTCATGATGGATTCCTCAGCCATTCGCGCGCTATGAACAAGGCCGCCAGCGAGCGTCCTTCGGAAAAATCCTCGCGCAGCATCAATTCGTCCAGCGCATCGAGTTTCCACGGCACCACTTCCAGCTCCTCCGGCTCGTCGCCCGGCAGGCGCTCGGGGTAGAGATCGCGCGCCAGCACCAGCCACGACTGGTGGCTCATGTAAGTGGGGGCTAGGCTCATGGCCCGCAGCACGTCGATGCGGCGCGAACCGTAGCCGGCTTCTTCCTTCAATTCGCGATCGGCGGCCTGTGCCGGGGTTTCCCCGGCATCGATCCGGCCTTTGACCAGGCCCAGCTCGTAGCGGTGCACGCCCGCGGCGTATTCGCGCACCAGCAGTACAGTGTCATCGTCCAGCATCGGCACCACCACCACGGCGCCATGGCCGTGCGGCTTCTGCCGGTGGAAGTGCCGGCGCTCGCCGTTGCTGAATTCCAGATCCAGCACTTCCACCGTGCGGTCGGAGGGGCCTTCGGTACGCTCGGTGATGGAGTGGATGACAGGCAGGCGGCGGTTCATCGGCCAATCCCGGTGCGTATGATGTGCGGATGCAGGAAAAAGATCATGGAACACAAATGCTAACAGAGGCCGACGACTGGCGTTCGCGTGATTTGTCGGTGTTGTGGCACCCCTGTACGCAAATGCGCGAGCACCCGGACACCTTGCCGCTGGTGCCGATAGAACGCGGCGAAGGCGCCTGGCTGGTGGGTTACGACGGGCGCCGGTACCTGGATGCGGTGAGCAGCTGGTGGACCAATTTGTTCGGCCACAGCGAACCGCGCATCGCGAACGCGATCTCGCGCCAGGCACAGACGCTGGAACAGGTGATGCTGGCCGGCTTCTCGCACGCGCCGGCGGTGCGGCTGGCCGAACGCCTGCTGGAACTTGCACCGCGGCAGGGCGGACGCAAGCCGCTGGCCAAAGTGTTCTACGCCGACAATGGCTCGGCGGGCGTGGAAGTGGCCCTGAAAATGGCGTTCCACTATTTCCACAATCGCGGCGAGCACCGGCGCACCAAGTTCATCGCTCTGGAGAACGGCTACCACGGCGAGACTATCGGTGCATTGTCGGTAGGCGACATCCCGCTATACCGACGCGTCTACGCGCCGTTGCTGAGCGAAGCCCTGTTCGCGCCCTCCCCAGACGCGTATCTCGCCGAGCCAGGCGAGTCGCCCGCCGCCCGCGCTGCGCGCGCGGCGGACGCCCTGGCCGATCTGCTGGACCTGCACCCTGGCGAGATCTGCGCGATGATCGTCGAACCGCGCGTGCAGTGCGCGGGCGGCATGCGCATGCACGACCCCGCGTATCTGGCGCGCGTGCGCCAGCTTTGCGACGCTCATGGCGTGTTCCTGATCGCCGACGAGATCGCGGTGGGCTTCGGCCGCACCGGGCCGATGTTCGCCAGCCAGGAAAGCGGCGTGATGCCGGACCTGATGTGCCTGTCCAAAGGCCTGACCGGCGGCTTCCTGCCGCTGGCTGCGGTGCTGGCCACGCAGGAAATCTACGACGCGTTCCTGGACGATTCGCGCGAACGCGCGTTCCTGCACTCGCACAGCTACACCGGCAACCCGCTGGCCTGCGCGGCGGCGCTGGCGACCCTGGATATTTTCGAAAGCGACGGCGTGCTCGCCCGCAACCGGGCCACGGCCGCCAGGATGGGCGAGCTTGCGGCCGAGCTCGCCTCGCATGCGCAGGTCGCCGACGTGCGTCAGGCGGGAATGATCGTGGCCTTCGAACTCACCCGCAACGGCGACAAGCGCAATCCCTTTCCCTCGCAACAACGGGTCGGCTTGAAAGCCTACCGCGCGGCGCTGGAGCACGGCGTGGTCCTGCGCCCGCTCGGCGATGTGCTGTACTGGATGCCCCCGTACTGCGTGGACGACCAGCAGCTGCGATCGCTGGCCGCGGTCACCCGCATCGCCATCGACGAGGCCACCGCATGAGAGTCACCCGCTGCCATGTGGACATGCCGTTGCCGGTCGGTTCCAGAACCGTGCTGCCGGAATCTGCCGCCAACCACCTTGTGCGGGTCCTGCGCCTGCGCGAGGGCGACGGATGTGTGCTGTTCAATGGCGACGGCAACGACTGCGACGCGCGTATCGCGGTTGCAGGCAAGCGCGAGGTCACCGTCGAAATCCTCGGCCTGCGTCCGGTCGGGAACGAATCCCCGTTCCGCATCACCCTGCTGCAAGGCATCGCGCGTGGCGAGAAAATGGACCTGATCCTGCAGAAGGCGACCGAGCTGGGCGCGGCCGCTATCGCGCCGGTGCTGGCAGAGCGCACCGAAGTGAAGCTGGATGCCGAACGTACCGAGAAGCGCATGGCGCATTGGCGCAGCGTCATCGTGTCGGCCTGCGAACAAAGCGGCCGCGCGATCATCCCGCAGCTTGGCGCGCCCGCCACTCTGGCCGATGCGGCCCGGGCGAGCGTGGATGCATTGAAGCTGACGCTCGACCCGGTGGGCGAACACACGCTTGCCTCGCTGCCAGCGTCCGCCTCCTCCGCCACGCTGGCCATCGGCCCCGAAGGCGGCTGGTCGCCGCGCGACCGCGAAACCTTGCGGGCGGCGGGCTATACCGGTCTGCGCCTGGGGCCGCGCGTGCTGCGCACCGAAACCGCGGGTCTTGCGGCCATCGCCGCGCTGCAATCCAGATTCGGCGACCTGTAGGTCGGGGCTACGTCCCCGACGCGGAAATCCTGATCATCACGTACACCCCGCGTGGCGACCGCCCGCTCAAAACCAGTTCGCAAGCTCTTCGGCGCTCAAGCCGCCATCGTGATTCTGATCGACCAGTTTGAATTTGCCTTGCAGCTCGTTACCGGCAGGTAGCTCGTCGCGGCTTAACTTGCCGTCGCCGTTCTTGTCCAGTGCGGCGATTTGCGCCCGGTACTTCTCGATACTCGGCGATTGCGCAGGTTGGCCCCAGCGCACCGTCACCGGGCCGGTCGCGGTCTGCAATTGTTTGGCATTGGGCAACGTCGATTCCTGCGTCCAGGCTGGCCCCGCCATCAGCAGAATCGGCAGCGAAAGGATCAAGGCGGATATCGGTTTCTTCATCGCTCGTCTCCACGTTGAGTGGTGAGCGAAGGCTCGCGCCGCGCTTGGAAACCGGCTGTGAATCCGGCGCCGCCATGCAGCGTCCGTTCAGCGAAACGGCCCGCAACAACGGCAATCCGGCAGATTCGCCGATACCGGCGGTATGGCCATGATTCAGGCCGCGAACAGAGATGGAGGGCAGGTAATACGCAGGCGCGGAAGAGCCGCGCATGCTCGCCGGACGCCCGCCCGGCTGATCAGGAACTCAGGCGGCTTGCGCCAGCGCGTCGCCGATCATGGCCTCGATGCTCGCCAGATCGGGCAGCAGCGCCGCTTCATCGCCCAGCAGCACGCGCATCTGCACACCGGCCGGCAGCTGTTCCTCGGTCGCATCGGCCAGCAGACCGTCGCGCGGCACGGAAATCAGGCGCGGGAACGATTGCGTCAACAATGCGAAATACGGCATGGCTTCGCCGCCGCTCAGCGATTTGAGCACCACGATCTTGCTGCTGGCCACCACGCTTTCCTGACCCTGGCCGGTCAGGCGCGGGAAGGAAACCAGCGGCACCTGCCAGCCATGCCAGAGGATCTGGCCCGGCAGCCATGCCGGAGCGTCGGCGATGGATTCGACCGGCACCCGGGCCAGCACTTCGGCCACGGTCGCGTTCGGCAGCAACAGGCGTTCTTCGCCTACCTGCACCAGTACTCCGCGTATTTCGTCGTTGGAACTCGCCATCGGTCTTCCTTTATCAGTATTGCCTTTATCAGTATTGCCTTTATCGGTATTGCCTGTAATCGTCCGGTCAGTCGGGCCAGTGCGAAGCAACATGCACCGCGAGTTCGGCCGGGGTGGCCACCTTTCCGCCACGGGCCGCCAGCGCCTTGGAAGCGGCGGGGTCGTAGCAACCTTGCGGCGACTGGCCCGCGGCCAGGCCGCCTTGCGCCGCCAGCGCCAGGGCCGCCTCTACCTGCGCAGGATCGCTGCCACTCAACAGCAGCACCGCGCTCTCGGCGGCGGGTAGCGAAGCGATCAGCGTCTCGGGCCGCAACGCGCCTTCGCCGAAATGGACCACGCCTTCCACCACATTCACCGCGACGTCGTTGGGCAACACGTAGACATGCGCACCGTGCGCGATTTCGCCGGCCTTGGCCAGCAGCACAGGCAGCGCGGAAACGCGTTCCATCTGCTTGACCAGGTTGTCGTAGCGGCCGCCGTCCAGGCGCAACTGCACCAGCACCGGCCGCGACAGATCCGGCGGCAGATCGGCCAGCACCTTGCGCACGGCATCCGGACCGCCGATACCGGCGAACAGCAGCGCCGCGCCGCGAACGACCGCTCCTGCCGAAGCGGGCACGGCATGGAGCGATTCCAACTCCAACGCGAGTCCACCGGTTTTCGCCGGCTCCGCGGATGGCAACGGCGGCGGCGAGGAAACCGGCGGCTCCACCGCTGCTGGCGGCGGCGATTGTTCGAAGCCGTCTTGCAAGGGCAAGTCGCGTGCGTGGAATGCGGCAGGCTTCCAGGTTTCGGGATCGAAGGATTGGCTGGAACCGGATTCCTCGGTTTCCACCAGTTCCAGTCCGCCACGCGGCAATTCGAAGGCGACGCCCTGGGCTTCCTGCAGATGCGGTTCTATAACGGCGTCGGCGTGGATCTGGGCCGGCGTACGCGGCAGGCCTGGTTCCGGACGGGTGTCGTCGATTTCGCCGCCAGGCGGCAATACGTCGGCGTGGCCGTTCAATTTGGCGGACAGATGCCGTGCCCAGCGTTTGGCTTCCCAACCTTCGCGGCGCGCGGCCAATTCGGCTTCGTCGAAGATCACCGCCACCGCCGGGTCGTGCAGCACGTCGTCGAAACGCGACAGGCTGTCTTCGATCGCCGACTCCAACGCCACCAGCACTACTTCCGGAGCGGCGTCGCCCAGGGTTTGTCCATCGATGGCGTTGGGATCGTCTTCCAGCACAATCTCCGCGCCCGCTTCGTGCAGCGCCGCGCGCAACTGTTCGCGCGCGGCGCCGGCACGCGCCAGCAGGGCCACGCGCCTGGAGCTTCCGGCCGCCGCGCCGCCTTGCAGGGAATCATTCGCGGACACGGGCGATTCCCAGCAGGTCGTAGACGTTGCGCATCAGATCGAGCTCTTGATAGGGCTTGCCCATGTAACGCTGCACGCCGATCTCCATGGCGCGCTGGCGGTGCTTGTCGCCGGTGCGCGAGGTGATCATCACGATGGGCACGTCCTTGAAGCGAGGGTCGGCCTTCATCGCCGTCGCCAGTTCGTAACCGTCCATGCGCGGCATTTCGATGTCGAGCAGCATCAGGTCCGGCACGCGCTCTTCCAGGCGCTCCAGCGCTTCGACGCCGTCGCGGGCGACCGCCACTTCGAAGTTGTGGCGCTCCAGCACGCGGCCGGTGACCTTGCGCATGGTCAGCGAATCGTCGACCACCATCACCAGCGGCACGCGGCGTTCTTCCGGCGCAGGCGTATCGCTGACGAACAGGTTGGGCTGCAGGATGTGGCGGCGCACCAGCGGCGCGACGTCCAGGATCACTACGATGCGGCCGTCGCCGGTGATGGTGGCGCCGTAGATGCCGGGCACCGAAGCGATCTGCGGACCGACCGGCTTGACCACGATTTCGCGGTTGCCCAGCACCTGGTCCACCGCCACGGCAGCGCGCAGGTCGCCGGCGTGCACCAGCAGCAACGGCACCTGCGGCTGGCCCTCGGCGCGCGCCGGCGGTTGGCCGATCAATGCGCCCAGGTCGTGCAGCACGTATTCCTCGCCACCGTAGACATAGACCGCACCGGCGGTTTCGAAACGATCGCGCGAAATCCGACCCACGCCGCCCACGGCCGCGACCGGCACCGCGAACTGGGTCTCGCCGATCTGCACGAATACCGCCTGGGTGACCGCCAGGGTCTGCGGCAGGCGCAAGGTGAAGGTGGTGCCTTTATCGGATTCGGAGGCGATTTCCAGCGAGCCGCCGAGCTGGCGGACTTCGCTGTAGACCACGTCCATGCCGACGCCGCGGCCAGCGAGCTGGCTGATGCTTTCGGAAGTGCTGAAACCCGACTCCAGGATCAGGCGTTCCAGATCGCTATCGGTCAGTTGCGCGTCGGATTGCACCATGCCGCGCTGTTCGGCGCGGCGACGGATCGCGGCGTGATCGATGCCGGCGCCGTCGTCGGACACCTGGAACACCATTTCCGCACCTTCGCGGCGCAGTGCGATCTGCACCGTGCCTTCCTCCGGCTTGTTCTTCTTGCGGCGCTGCTTGGGCGACTCCAGGCCGTGGGCCACCGCATTGCGCAGCAGGTGCTCCAACGGCGCGGTCATGCGCTCCAGCACGTTGCGGTCGAGTTCGCCGTGGGCGCCGTCGAGGTGCAGCTTGACCTGCTTGCCGGTATCGGTGGCCGCCTGGCGCAATACCCGGCGCAGACGCGGGACCAGACCGTCGAACGGCACCATGCGCGCGCGCATCAGGCCGTCCTGCAGTTCCGAACTCACACGCGACTGCTGTTGCAGCAAGGTGTCGTACTGGCGGGCCAGGTCGTCGAGCACACCCTGCAGACCGGTGATGTCGGCGGCCGATTCGGCCAGACCGCGGCTGAGCTGCTGCAGGGTGGAGAAGCGGTCAAGCTCGAGCGGATCGAAGGTCGGGTCGCGCTTGTCCTGCTCGCGCTGGTAACGCGCGACGATCTGCGCTTCGGTTTCCAGATCCAGACGGCGTAGCTGATCGTGCAGACGGATGTTGGTGCGGTCCAGTTCGGACATGGCGCCGCGGAATGCGCCCAACTGCTGTTCCAGGCGCGAACGGTAGATCGCCACTTCGCCGGCGTGGTTGACCAGGCGGTCGAGCAGGTCGGCGCGGACGCGTACCTGTTCCTGCGCGGCGTAAGGCATCGCCTCGTCGTCGCCCGCAAATGCGGTGTCGATGGGCGCGGAGAGCGGGGCCAGGACGACCGCAGGCGCGGGAATCCCGCCTTCGTCGGAGGCATCGGCCGCAACCGCTGCCTGCGGGCGTGCGCGTTGTTCGAACTCGGCTATGAGATCGGTCGGCATCGGCGCCTTGCGATGCGCGCCGACCTTGGTCACCAGGCCATGCAAACCATCGAAGCCGCGTTCGAGCAGGCGCACGCTGTCGCCATCCAGGTCGATGCGCTGCGCGGCCACCTGTTCCAGCAGCGATTCGATCGCATGGCCCAGGTCGCCGATGGCGTTGATGCCCGCCATGCGCGCGCCGCCCTTGATGGTGTGCAGGTCGCGTTGCAAGCCAGTGACCAGCGAGCGGTCTTCCGGGGTTTCGCGCAGCTTGGCCAGCAAGCCGTCGGAGTGGTCGAGCAGGTCGTTGCCTTCTTCGACGAAGATATCCACCAGATCCCGATCCAGCTCGGTGAAATCCAACGCGTCGTCGGGCGCCGCGGGCGTTGCCGCGAGCGCTGCGGCAACGGAGGGCGCCGCCGTTTCCAGTTCTTCCGCAAGATCCTCTGCCGGCAACGTATCGCCGGCTTCGACGGGTTCGTCGGGTCCTGCCGTCACGGTATCCACCATTTCCTGCACCCCTGTCTCCACTGCCGGCTGCTCCGGCACGACGTCGCTCGGGGGCTCGACGGTATCGATGATTGTTTCCGCTACTTCGATTGCTTCCACATCGGATTGTGCGGAATCGGCTTGGATCGCCTCGGCTTCCACGGTTCCGTTTGAGGTCTCTTCGGCCTGCACCGCCTCGACGGGCGCTTCGAATTCCACTTCGTCGATGGCGGGCTCTTCGAGGACCGACTCTTCGACGGCGATCTCTTCTACGACGGCAGGCTCTTCGAGGATGGGCTCCTCGAGGACAAGAGCAGGCTCATCAAGAGCGGTTTCTTCGACGATGGAAGGCTCTTCCGTGACGGGCTCCTCGACGCCGGGCTCCTCGACAGCAAGCTCCTCCGCAGCGAGCTCTTCAACCGCAATGTCTTCCGTCGCACCGAACTCTTCGGTCGTCGCCGATTCCTCGAGCACGGGCTCTTCTTCCTGCGCGCTCCCCGCGGCTTCCTCGAATTCGGGCAACGCCTGCCCGGCGCGCTCCGTGGTTTCGCTGCCTTCGGTGGCGGACACGAGCGGCCGCTCGACCGGTTCGCGTACGTAAGTCAGTTCCACGTCGTAGAAGGTGACCGCCTGCTGCCCGGGCGACGCTTCTTCGGTTTCCAGCACGATCGGCTGGTCGTCGAACGTCAACTCCTCGCTTATCTCCAGCGTGGATCCGTCGCTTGTCGCCGGCGCCGTGGTTTCGACTTCGTGGCCGAGATAGGCGGACAGGTCGTGCACCGAGAGTTCGACTTCATTGGGCGAAACCGGCGGTGCGATGCTGGGCATGGCCTCGGTATAAGTGCCTTGCGACGAGTCATCGACGATGACCGCCGAGGACCTGACTTCCGGCAGGCTGTCGCGCAGGCCGGTCAGCTGCGCCGCAAGCGCTGCGAACACCGGGATGCGCGGCGAAGACGCCTGCAAGGCGGCGATGCTGCGCCGGATCGCATAGGCGCTGTCGGCCAATGCGGCCACACCTTCGGCGGACGCGGTTTCCCTGGCGGAAGACAGGCGCTTCACGTACTGCTCGGCGGCGCCGGTGACCTCGGTGATCTCCGGCACGTCGGCCATGGCGAATGCGCCGTTCATGGTATGGAACGCGCGCAGCAGCGATTCGTCGGCATGGGCAGGCGCTGCGTGCGCCCGCGCCAGCCAACCATCGACGGTTTCCAGATGCGCGCCGACTTCCGTTTCCAGAATCTCGCGCAGGACTCCATCCACCGAGGCGGGCGTGCCCTCGGTTTCGGGTTCGAACTGGGCCGGGGCCTCGCTTTCCGGTTCCTGCTCGACGGCGACCGTATCGGTGGTTGCGACGGGCGCCTTGTAGAACGCCTCTTCACCCGCGGCGACGCGGTCGCTAAGGTCTTGCAGACCGATCAGGTCCGCGCTGACGCGCCCCTGTCCGCGCAAGGCGGCATTGAGCTGCGGCAACACTTGCGTGGAATGCTCCAGCAACGCGATCACCGCGGCCGAAGGCGCGCGCGTGCCGTCCAGCACGCGGTTGAGCATGTTCTCGATCTTCCAGCTGAACTCGCCCAGCAACTTGGCGCCGACCAGGCGGCCGCTGCCTTTGAGCGTGTGGAATACGCGGCGGATGGAACGCAAGCGCTCCATGTCGCCCGGAGCCGCGCTCCAGGCCGGCAGCATCTGCTTGAGATTGACGATTTCCTCGTCGAACTCTTCCAGGAACACTTCGCGGATGTCGTCGTCGATATCGCTTGCGGCGGTCTCGAAACCGCCCATCGCCGGCTCGTTGTGCACGGCCACACTGGCCGTCGGCGCAGCGAGGTCAGCCTCCGCCTGCACCGGCGTCGTTTCGATCTCCAGCGTCTGCTCTTCCTCGGCCTCGGCGAGCGAAGCGGCTTCCAATTCGAGCGCCTGCAGCGCTTCCTCCACTTCCAACGCTTCCAGCGCGGCGGTATCCAGCGCAAGAGCGTCGACACCTTCCTCATCGTTGGCCGCGGCATCGACGGCCGAGCGATCGAATTCGACGGCTTCGGCGGCGCTTTCCAACGGCGCGTCGAAGGAAGCGGATTCGGCCTCTTCCATAATTACGGCGGGCGTCTCCGTCTCCGCCAGGACCACCGTTTCCTGCGCAATTGGCGCTTCGGCCGGCACCGGCCAGTAGCGCAATTTCTCCAGGCTGCTGCGGGTGATATCCAGGATCTCGTCGCGGTTGGGGCGGCGTTCGCGCAAGGCTTCGAGGTAGTACTCGAGACTGGCCATGGCGTCGGCCAGGGTGTCGAGTTGCTGACCACCGGGCACGCGCCGCTTGCCGATCAGTTCGACCGCCACGTACTGGCGCACGCCCAGCAGGTAATCGGCCGGCTCTGGCAACTCCAGCATGCGCAAGGCGCCTGCGACTTCGGACAGCAGGCGCGGTACCTGCTCCAGCTCGGCATGGCTCCAGTTGGTTTCGATGAAGGCGACGAAGCCTTCGCGCGCGGCGGAGAAGTTGCGCATGGCTTCCTGCGCCAGCACTTCGACCGTGCGCTGGGATTCGGAACTGCTCGTGTCGGCCGTGCCGACGGCCGCCTCGCCCAACCGGGAGACCTGATCGTCAAGCGAGGCGTCCACGTACAGCAGCGCGCCGGCGATATCCAGCAACGCGCCTTCGTCGGCCACGCGCTGGCCATCCACCATTTCGCGCAGCGCATCGCGCTGCTGCACCACTACACCGCGCGCCACGCCCAGACCCACCATTCCCAGGGTGTCGGCGACATTGCCCAGTTCGCTGACCTGCGTTTGCAGCGCACCGACTTCGGCGCCGGTGCGCAGGTGCAGATCCAGCGCATCCTTGATGCGCAGCAGTTCTTCCTTCACCGCGCCGGCCACGGTATCCAACAGCGCACGGTTGCGCCCGCTGACGCTGCCGCGGGCGTGGTCGAGTTCTTCTTCGCTGGGAAGTTCGGCGTCCAACGCGAACGCTTCGCGCAACTGATCCAGCGCGGCATGCCGCGCCGGCGATTGGGCGATCAGATACAACAGCTGGCGGGTGGGTTCCTGGCTGCTGGGCGTAGAGCTGGCCGCGCCTTCCTGCGATGCGCGTACCGCGCGGCTGACGCCGGTATAGGCCTGGCGCAGAGCGGGCGTCGCAGCGAGCGCGCCGTCGCGCAAGGCTTCGGACACCGCCGAGGCTACCCACAGCATGCGCCGGGTGGCGATGTGTTCGACGCTTTCCAGCAAACGGCTGACCGCCTTGGACAAGGCTGCCGCATCGGCCGGCACCCCGTCTTCCGGCCAGGCCGAAAGCGCCTGCTCCAGTTGCTCCTGCGCTTGGCCCACGCGCGTCTGGCGCGCCTGCCAGGAAAGCACTTCCGGCAACGGCAGCTCCTGCGGCAGCGGCTGTTCCAGGTCGGGCGCGAACAGCACGCTTTCGCTCAGGCCCGGCGCGCCGCGCGCGGCGCGGATGTCGTTGAGCAACGGCAGCAATACGATCGGGATATCGCGATGGCCGCCCTGCAGGCGTTCCAGGTAATCGGGAAGCAGCACGGTGCCGCGCATCAGCGTGCCGCAGGCTTCGTCCTGGTCGACCGTGGTTTTTTCCTGCAGCGCGCGCGCCAGCAGTTCGAGTTCTTCGGCCACCATCGCCGGGGCGTACAGCTCGACCATGCGCAAGGTGCCTTGCACCTGGTGCAGATAGCCGGCGCAGAAATGCATGCGCGAGGTGTCGGCGGGATCTTCGGCGAAGAACTCCACTTCCGACCGCGCCAGACGCAGGGTTTCGTCCAGCTCGGGCTTCACCCAACCCAGTACCGCATGGCTCATGGCATCGCGCAGCGCACTCATCGGCGTGCCCCCATGACGGCGGCACGCGGGCCGCGCAATGGTGATGCCGCTCGGGAATTCCTGACTTCCATTCGTGTGCTTCCCTGCCCTCAGCCCGGCAACTTGAAGTCGGCGACCGAACGGCGCAGTTCGGCCGACAGTTCGGTCAGGTGGCCGATGGACTCGGCCGTCTGGCCCGCGCCCAGCGAGGTCTGCGAAGTGATCTGCCGGATCACGCCCATGGTCTGGGTGATGTCGGTCGCAGCCGCGGACTGCTTCTGGGCCGCGCCGGAGATGCTCTTGATGAGTTCGTTGAGATCGCTCGACACGCGTTCGATCTCGCCCAGCGCCGTGCCGGCGTCCTCGGCCAGCCTCGCACCGGACACCACTTCGGAGGTGGTCTGCTCCATTGAGCTGACCGCTTCGTTGGTGTCGGCCTGAATGGTCTGCACCAGCGATTCGATGCGCCGGGTGGCGCTGGAGGTGCGCTCTGCGAGTCGTTGCACTTCGTCGGCCACCACCGCGAAACCTCGGCCCGCTTCACCGGCCGAGGCCGCTTGCACGGCCGCGTTCAAGGCCAGGATGTTGGTCTGTTCGGAAATGTCGTTGATCAGTTCCACCACCGATCCGATTTCCTGCGAGGACTCGCCCAGGCGCTTGATGCGCTTGGAGGTTTCCTGGATCTGGTCGCGGATCTGGTCCATGCCGCGGATGGTTTCGCGCACCACGCCCGCGCCCTCAGTGGCGATCTGCACCGAGCGCTGCGCCACTTCGGCCGACTCGGTGGAATTGCGCGAAACCTGGTCGATGCTGACCGCAATTTCGTTGATGCGCTCGGAGGCGCTGTTGATCTGGTCGGACTGGTGTCCGGCCGCTTCGGCCAGCTGCAGCGCAGTGGCCTGGGTTTCCTGGGTGGACGCGGCCACCTGCACGGTAGTGTCGTTGATGGTGGTGACCAGGTGGCGCAGTTCATCGACGGCGTAGTTGATAGCGTCGGCGATGGCGCCGGTCATATCTTCGGTCACCGTGGCCTTCACGGTCAGATCGCCCTCACCGAGCGAACTGATTTCGTCCAGCAACCGCATAATCGCCTGCTGGTTGCGACTGTTGTATTCCACCTGGGTCTGGTATCGCACTTCCTGCTCGCGCTGGCGGTTGCGGTACAGCGACCACAGCAAGCCGATGATGGAGACCAGCGCGGCGATACCGGAAACGATGCCGAGCCAGAAGTTCGGGAAAATGCGCGTGTCGCGCGCCGAGCCGAACGAAGAGAACGCATCGAACAGCTTCTTGCTGTCGTCCAGCATCTTGCTGGAACCGTTGGTGATGGCGGCGGCGGCGGATTGCGCGGCGAACAGGTTCTTGGAACTGCCGGTGATGGCGTCCAGGTCCTTCTTCATGGTGGCCCACAGCGTCTGCGACTGGGTCAGCGCGGACAGCGCATCGGCGTTGCGCAAGGGAGCGATGCCCAGATCCGGGTTGCCGTTGCGCAGACCTTCCAACACCTGGCCGAACACCACCGCGTCGCGAACCAGCGCGTCGCCGGCCATCGCCGCACCGCTGCCGCCTGCGCGCATTTCAGTAACGCGGCGGGCCATGGTGCCCGCCACCACGACCTGCTGCAGGGCGTTGTAGATCTGCGACGACTGCGCGCCGCCAGCGGACATGGCGCGCACCACTTCGTTCAATTGCGCCTGCAGCTGCGGCACCTGGGAGGTGAAGCGATCGGCGTTGCCGGCCAAGGCCAGCACTGCCGGTTCGCTGCTGATCAGCTGATCGGCGCTCTTGCCCAGCGGCGTCCAGGTGGCGGTCAACTGGCTCAGCGGACCGGACACCGTACCCTCGGAACCGTAGCGGCTGTTGGTGGTGGCGACCGTCGACTCGATCTGCGCCTTGGTGGCCTTGAACGATTTGAACGCTTCCGCGTCGCCCTCCACCGCCTCGCGGCCCTGGTTGGCCAACTGCTGTGACAGCACTTGCAAGTCCGCCGCGCCGGTGGAGGCGCCCGACAACCGACTGCCTGTATAGGTGGCGACGCCCGTGTTGGCGCCGAACAGGATCACCGACAGTGCCAGCAGGACCAGCCAGAAGCTGCTTCCCAGGCTGCCGAGTTTGCTGGCTTTGGGAGAATCCGGTGCAGTGCTCATCTTTCAAACCCCTGAAAATTGGACAAAGTGCAGCAATAGTTCCGCTTTCATCCGGCTACGCACTCCCCGTGCGCCACCCGATACGCGGTCCGGTGGTTCCGGACCTTTTCTCACGAACCCCGCCTCTATGCGCCGGATCCCTGTCGCCGCCCTCCTGGCGGACCGTTCCGGACCGTTCCTAACGGCCCTTGTCTCTACTTCCGCACGCATCTAGGCCTTACAGCGAGGCTTGACGGAATTCCGGTGTACGCGCCAATAGCGACAACGCAAAGACTCCCCAGTCATGCTCGTCGCCATGGAACGCACGCTCCACGAAATGCCCGTAGCGTCCCTCTGCCAGCGCGCCGGGTTCGACGCTCTGGTCTTCGGTGAAACTGCGCTGGCCATACAATTCGTCGATGGTCAGGGCGACGTCGCCGCCGGCCTGGCGCACCACCAGCACGCGCTGGCCTTCGTGCAATACGGTGCGTTCGCCTTCCAGGAAATGCTTGAGGTCGATCACCGGGAAAAGATTGCCGCGCAAGTTGCCGATGCCCAGCAGCCACGGCTGCGCGCCCGGCACCGGCGTGGTCGGCGGGATCGGCACGATTTCCACCACGTCCTCGAAACCGGAAACCAGGCGACGCTGTCCGACCCGGTAACCGACGCCGCGCCATTGCTCGGCGACCGCCTCGCGCGCAGGCAGGGCCACGGCGTGGGCCAGGCTGCGGCGCTCGTACTCGGCCAGGATGTCGAAGGGAGTGCGGCTCATGGCGTCGTTCCTTCCGTCAGCCGACGTGGGTGCGAATCGCGTCGAGCAGCTCTTCGCGGGTGAAGGGTTTGGTCAGGTATTGCTCTGAGCCGACGATACGGCCGCGCGCCTTGTCGAACAGGCCGTCCTTGGAGGACAGCATGATCACCGGCGTGCTCTTGAAGACCTGATTGTTCTTGATCAGCGCGCAGGTCTGATAGCCATCCAGGCGCGGCATCATGATGTCCACGAAGATGATCTGCGGCTGCTGGTCGGCGATCTTGGCGAGCGCCTCGAAGCCGTCCGTTGCCGTGACTACTTCACAGCCTTCCCGCTTGAGCAGGGTTTCAGCGGTGCGACGAATGGTTTTCGAGTCGTCAATCACCATCACCCGGAGGCCGCTGAACCCCCCGGCCGGGTTTTCTAGTTCTGTCATTGCCCTGTTCCCCAAGCGCGGCGCTTCTTAATCGGCACCGCTGCGAAGCCTCTTATATCCCAGCACCAGCGCAGACTGTCAAGTTGAGCTTTCCGTCTGGGTGAAGCTGAACGCCGTGATGCGAACTCCGTCTCATTTTGCGCCTGCTAACATCTTGCGGACGAAATACCCCCTGGATTGCCTGTTATGCCCCTCGATGTCGTCGTGGTGATGGACCCCATCGGGTCCATCAAGATCGCCAAAGACACCACTTTCGCCCTGCTGCTGGAGGCCCAGCGCCGCGGCCACCGTCTGCACTATGTGCGGCCCGGAGGCCTGTCATTGCGCGACGGCCGGGCCGTGGCGCAGGCCGCGCCGCTGGCGGTGAAGGACGACAAGACCGGCTGGTTCACCCTTGGCGAGATGGCGGAACTGGCCTTCGGCCCGGGCCAGGCGGTGCTGATGCGCAAGGACCCGCCGTTCGACGACCAGTTCCTCTACGACACCCACATCCTCAGCATCGCCCAAGGCGCCGGCGCGCTGGTGGTCAACGATCCGCAGGGCCTGCGCGACTTCAACGAGAAGCTGGCCGCCCTGCTGTTCCCCCAATGCTGCCCGCCGACCCTGGTCAGCCGCGACCCGGCGGCGCTCAAGGCTTTCGTGGCCGAACATGGCGAGGCCGTGCTCAAGCCGCTCGACGGCATGGGCGGCCGTTCTATCTTCCGCGCCCACGCCGGCGACTCCAACCTCAACGTGATCCTGGAGACTCTGGTCGGCCGCGGCAACCTGACCCTGGCCCAGCGTTTCATCCCGGACATCAAGGAAGGCGACAAACGCATTCTGCTGGTCGATGGCGTGCCGGTGGACTACGTGCTGGCGCGGATCCCGCAGGGCGACGAGTTCCGCGGCAACCTGGCCGCTGGCGGCCGCGGCGAAGGCCGCCCGATCTCAGACCGCGACCGCTGGATAGCCGAACAGGTCGCTCCGGAAATGAAGCGCCGCGGCATGCTGTTCGTGGGCCTGGACGTGATCGGCGATTATCTGACCGAAGTCAACGTCACCAGCCCCACCTGCGCCCGCGAGTTGGATGCGCAGTTCGGGTTGAATATCGCGGGGTTGTTGTTTGATGCGATCGAAAGCCGTATGCAGGGCTGATGCTGTGGCCAGCAATCCCGCGACTTTTTCAGATCGTCATTCCCGCGAAGGCGGGAACCCAGCGTCTTTGTTCTTCGAGCAAAAGCAAAGTCTCTGGGTCCCCGCCTTCGCGGGGATGACGACGCTGTTTTTTCGGAGCTATTGATGTCCGCGGTCGTTCATCCCCCGCCCAAGATAGGTTCCAACGAACGCCTCACCGCCACCTTGGCGTTGTCGCTGATCGTGCACGGCATGCTGGTGCTGGGCCTGGGCTTTGCCTTGGACGATGCGGCACCGGTGGTGCCTACGCTGGATGTGATCCTCAGCCAGACCCAGACCCCGCTCACACCCAAGCAGGCCGACTTCCTGGCAGCGGCCAACCAGCAGGGCGGCGGCGACCACGACAAAGCCCAGCGTCCGCGCGACAGCCAGGCAGGCTGGGTGCCGCAGACGCAGACCGGGGTGGCCCCGCAGCCGTTGCGCGCGCAGTCGCCCGACGTCGCCCCGCCGCCGGAAACGCGCGTGGTCACTTCGAGAAACGGGGACACCACCGTGCCTCCCGCCCAGACCAGGCCGGAGCCCGACCGGCCGGAACTGCCGCGCGGCGATTTGAAGATCGACCGCGATGCGGAAATGGCGCGCCTGGCCGCGGAGATCCATCTACGCTCCGACCTCTACGCCAAACGCCCGAAACGGAAATTCGTTTCCGCCAGCACCAAGGAATACGCCTACGCCAACTACCTGCGCGCGTGGGTGGACCGCGCCGAGCGCGTGGGCAATCTAAATTATCCCGACGAGGCCCGGCGCAAACGCCTGAAGGGCCAGCTGGTGATCAGCGTGGCCGTGCGCCGCGACGGCTCGGTGGAGAACACCCGCATCATCCAGTCCAGCGGCATTCCCCTGCTCGATTCCACCGCGCTGCGCATCGTGCAGCTGTCGGTGCCGTTCCCGCCGCTGCCCAAGACCGACGAGAACATCGACATCCTGCACGTCACCCGCACCTGGCAGTTCCTGCCGGGCGGCGAAGTGCGCGACCAGTAGCCGAAGCAACTGGGTTGCGGGCGGCGCTCGCCGGTCCAAGGCCTCTCCACTAACAGACGCCCCTCTGCCCCGGCGCCGATGCGAGGCCAGGACCGACGCTGCGGGACCAAACCTGACGCTGGCGCATCAGGGGGATGTCCCGCCCACATCGTTGCGGTATCGGCGGATACTGGGTCTACGCGCTGCATCACGCCGCGGCAAGGTCTTGGCATGCAGCATGCATGTTCAGAAGTCGACTGAGGTCTGACCGCGGGCATAGAGCTTCCCCTGGCACTCACCCCCGCAAAAGGAGTTCAGGTATCGCAGTGAACGCTGTTTCTCCACCGCCGCAACCATCGGCTGGCGGCACGCCCGCCGACGACCTGCCACGGCGCCTGGGTACGCCGCCTGCGGTCTGGGCCATGACCGTACTGGTCGCCGGCCTGCTGTTCACGGCCTGGGTGGCCCACCGTATGTGGCTCGACGAGCGCGAACGCACGCAGGCCGCGTACGCCGCGCTGGCCGACGGCAGTGCGTTGCGCTTGCAGGCGCCATTGGAGAAGGTCGCCGCCGTGCTGCGCGCGATGCAGACGGTGTTCCTGTCCAACGACCGCATGGACCAGCGGAAGTTCGAGCAATACAGCGAGAACCTGCGCATATCGGCCAAGCATCCCGGCTACGTCGCCACCGTCTTCGCGCGCCGCCAGTCCGACCCGAACGACCCGCAGCGCGTCGCCTATCCCTATGAATTGGCCGCCCCGTTACGCGGCAACGAATCGCTGATCGGCTTCGACATCGCCGCGCAGAAACCGAACCTGCTGGCGCTGGAACGCGCGCGGGATGCGGACGTTCCGGTGATTTCCGCACCGTTCGCGCTGCGGCAGTTCACGCAATACGCCGGTCCCGCCGCGCTTGGGGTAACGGTGCGCCTGCCGGTGTATTCGTACGGACCCATCCCGTCCGATGTGGCCGAACGGCGCAGCCGGGAAATCGGCGCGCTGGCGATCAGCCTGCGCCTGGAGCCGCTGGTGTACGAGGCCCTGGGCAGTTCGGTGCTGGAACGTTTCCATGTGCGTATCCGCGATCTCGATGCGCCCGGGACCGAAGCTTTTTTCGACTCCGGCACTCCCTTCATTGCGGATGCGGCGGTGCAGACGCGGACGCTGGACTTCGGCGGCCGTCGCTGGGAAATGCAGTTGCGGCCGCGCGTGCACGTACTGGACGCCACCCGCGTGCGCACTGTCATCGGCGCGGGCGTGACGATCAGCCTGCTCCTGTCGCTGCTGCTCTGGTCGCTGTCCACCACCCGTCGGCGCGCGGTGAAAATGGGCCAGCGGATGAGCGAACGTTTCCGCGAAAGCGAAACCCGTTTCCGCACGCTCAACGAACTGCTGCCGGCCCTGGTGTTGCTGGCCGACGGTAGCGACGGACGCATCGTCTACGCCAATCAGGCCGCGCGCCTGCGCCTGGGTGAAGTCGGCCGGCCAATGCTGGCCGATCTGTTCGCCGATCCGTTGCTGCAACGGCGGGCCAGCGATCCCGCGACCCTGGGCGAGGACTGGAACAGCGTGGACGCGGCGCTGTTGAGCCATGACGGCGAGCCATTCTGGGTCAACGCATCAATCGCGCAGGTGGACATGGACGGCGTTCCGCACTTGCTGATGGTGGCGACCGATATTTCCGAGCATCGCGAGCTGACCGAACGCCTGATCTACCAGGCCACCCACGACGCGCTGACCGAACTATGCAACCGCCGCGAGTTCGAGCAACGGGTCGAACTGGCGCTGGCCGAACGCAAGCTCCACTCCGATTCCCGTCCGTGCGCGCTGCTGTACATCGACCTGGACCAGTTCAAGCTGATCAACGATGTCTCCGGCCACATGGCCGGCGATCAGCTGCTGGCGCAACTGGCGCTGGCCATGCGTCAGCAACAGCGCCTCGGCGACGTGCTGGCGCGGCTGGGCGGCGATGAATTCGGACTGCTGGCCTTCGACGTGGACGCCGAGAGCGCACGCGTTCTGGCCGAGCGCCTGCGCGAATGCATCGAGGCGTTGATGTTCACCTGGCAGACGCACACCTACACCATCAGCGCCAGCATCGGCGTGGTGGTGGTGGATCACGGCGAACCGACGCTCAAGGACCTGCTGGCCTGGGCCGATACCGCCTGCTATCTGGCCAAGGAGAACGGCCGCAATCGCGTGCACGTCTACCGCGAGGACGACGAGACCACGCGCCGCCAGAGCGAAATGGAATGGGCCAACCGCGTGCGCTGGGCGGTGGAGCAGGATCGTCTGCTGCTGGATTACCAGGAGATCGTGCCGCTCGGCGGGTCGCGCGCCGATCCGCCCACCATCGAACTGCTGTTGCGGCTGCGCGATGAGGAAGACGGCATCGTGCTGCCCGGTACGTTCCTGCAGGCGGCCGAACGCTACGGATTGATGCCGGCCATCGACCGCTGGGTGATCCGCAATGCGCTGGCGCATTTCTCCGAGCTGCATCCGGCCGGCGCGCGCCTGGGCACCTGCGCCATCAATCTGTCCGGCGCCAGTATCGAGGACGAGGGACTGGCCGATTACATTCTCGGCCTGATGGCCCAATACGGAGTGCCGGCGCACAAGCTCTGTTTCGAGATCACCGAAACCGTGGCGGTGCGCAACCTTCTAAAGGTGGTGCACATGATCGAACGCCTGCGTCAGGCCGGCTGCCTGATCGCGCTGGACGATTTCGGCGCCGGCATGTCCTCGTTCGGCTACTTGAAGAATCTGCCGGTGGACATGATCAAGATCGACGGCAGTTTCATCCGCGACCTGGACACCGACCCGATGAGCCGCACCATCATCAGCGCCATCACCCAGATCGGCCATCAGCGCGGATTGAAAGTGGTGGCCGAATGGGTCAGCGCCGGCCACATGTCGAAGGCGCTGAATTCGCTGGGTGTGGACTACGGCCAGGGTTTCGCCCTGCACCGCCCCGAACGCGTCCTGTTCCAGCGCGCGGGTTCGGAATGGCGACGCGCGGTGGGTCACTGATCCTGTCGTGTTTCACTCGTTCTAACGCGGGCTGGCGGGGCTTTTTGTGGACGAGCAAGATCAAGCGGCATTCGTCTGATTGCGTCAAGCGGTAGCCGTCCGACTTGCTCCGTGCCTTAAACCTATCCTGGGAGTATTCGTGAAACCTCAAATGATCCTGGTTGCCGGCCCGTACCGCTCGGGCACCAACGACGATCCCGCTCTCATCGCAAAAAATGTGGAGGCGATGACGGAGGCGTCGCTTCGCCTGTTTCGCGCCGGACACCTTCCCGTGCTAGGCGAGTGGTATGCCCTGCCGCTGATCGAACACGCCGGCTCCACCGGTGTTGGCGATGCCGTTTTCAACGAGATATTCCACCCCATATCGCGCCGCCTGGTCGCCAAGTGCGACGGTTGCCTGCGCATCGGCGGCCCGTCTACGGGCGCCGATGAGATGGTCGCGCTGGCTCGGCAGAACGGCAAGGCGGTGTATTACTCGCTAGAGGAAATACCTAGCGCCAACCCATGAATGGAAGGCGCGTCATGGAGTATTTCCTTCAGCGTATTGCGTAGCCGCCGGCTGCGATCGAACCAAGCGAGTTGCGTCGCTGGTAGGCAACGGGCGGATCGCCAGCTTGCCGCCGCCGCAGATGTCCACTTCTTTGTAGACCAGCGTCCTGCCGTTGCGGAACTTGAAGCGGACATCGTACAGGCAGCTCTCGCCTGCGATTTCTATCGTGGTCGAGTCGCCGCCACCGCGCAGGGGGGTGCCCAGCGGCTTTTCCTGGAACGCGTCGCTGCCCGCGGGCGCGACTTCGAGAGAGATCACGCTGTCGTGCGCGCGATTGATCAGGTCCAGGTAGCGGGTGTTCTTCCCATCGCCGGCATGCGCGGCGGTGGCGAACAGGAGAGTGGCGAGAACGGCGGGGCGAGTCAGGCGCATGGCGAGGGTCTCCGGTCGGGATGGATGAACACCGATGGCACTGCGATGGCAGGTCGGCGCATGCATCAGACCCAGGCGACGACACTCCGGCAATCGATCCGGGACGAATCGTCGCCACGCCGTTGCGAATCGTAGTCGCGCGTCGCCACGCTTTTCAGGGCTGCGCCCCACGCCTAGGATGGACCTGTCCCGATACCCGGGACGGTCAGGACACTTGCAATGAAGATCCGCCTCGGCAGCACGGAAATCGGGTTCTGGCGTTACCTCGCCCTCTGGACGGCGGTGGCGGTGGTTTTCGCCATACAAGGATCGCTGACCGCCGGGCTGGACGGCGGCCCCAGCTTCGGGATATTCACCTATCTGCGCTGGTCGATGATCCAGTGGTACACCTGGGCCGCGCTGGCGCCCACCGTATTCCGTCTTGCGGAGCGCTATCCGGTGCGGGCGCCACTGCGCTTGCGCGGGCTCGGTGCGCAGCTGTTGGCCAGCGTGGGCGTCACCTTCCTGGCGATGGTGATCGGGGCGATGGTCTCCACCGTGTTCGAGCCCAGCGGGTTCAGCCAGCAACTGTGGTACTTCCTGGCCCAGCACTTCGCCACCGGCCTGCTGACCTACTGGGCGCTGTTCGCCATCCACCAGGCGATCCACTTCCACGCTGAGAAAGCGCGCCGCGAAGTCGAGGCGAGCCGTCTGGCCACCGAACTGGCGCAGTCGCGGCTGCTGGCGTTGAAGTCGCAGCTTCAGCCGCATTTCCTGTTCAACACGCTGCACGCCATCATCACGCTGCTCGACGAAGACAAAGTGTCGGCCGAAGACATGCTGCTGCGGCTGAGCGAACTGCTGCGCGCGTTCCTGGAGGATTACGATGGGCAGGAGATCAGCCTGCGCCAGGAACTGACCCTGATCGAGCTGTACCTCGGCATCCAGCGCACCCGCTTCAAGGATCGCCTGACCACGCAGATCTACATCGCACCCGATACGCTGGACTGCGCGGTGCCCAGCCTGATCCTGCAGCCCATCGTCGAGAACGCGATCCGTCACGGCATCGGCCAGCGCGTGGGCAGCGACAACATCGAAATCGAAAGCCGGCGCGAGGGCGATACGCTGTGCATAGACGTGCGCAACCGCAACAGCATGCTGGCCGCCGGACCTGCGGACTCGGCCGGACACGGTATCGGCCTGTCGAATACGCGCTTACGATTGAAGGAGCTCTACGGCGATTCCGCGCAGGCGCGCTTGGAAATGATCTTTCCCGAGGGCGTGGTATGCCGCATCCGCATTCCCTTCCGCGAACTGGAAGGACCGGATGACGCGCCGGAGTTTACGCCGGAGTTTTCATCGGACCCCGCCTCTGCATGAGCATCGGCGCGCTGGTGGTGGACGACGAGCCGATCGCGCGCCACGCGATCGTGCGTCTGCTGCGCGACGATCCGGATATGGAAGTGCTGGGCGAATGCGGCGACGGCGTATCGGCGGTCGCGGCGATCCGCAGCCAGTCGCCGGACCTGGTGTTCCTGGATATACAGATGCCGGCCATCACCGGCCTGGACGTGGTCGCCACCATCGGCGCCGAGCGCATGCCGGCGACGGTGTTCGTCACCGCCTACGAGCAGTACGCGGTGCGAGCGTTCGAGGCCAATGCGGTGGACTACCTGGTCAAGCCGTTCAGCCGCGAGCGCTTCGCCGCCACGCTGCAGCGGGCGAAGACGCGATTGTCCGCGCCCGATGCGGTCGGCCCGCAGGCCTCGGCGCGCATCCTGCAGGCGCTGGACGCCCTACGCCAGCGCGACGACTACCTGGACCGCATCCCGGTGCGCGTGGACGAGCATGTGGTCTTCGTCACCGTCGACGATATCGTCTGGATCAGGGCCAGCCGCAACACGGTGCAGATCCACCTTGCCGACCGCGTGCACGAACTGCGCGAGACCATGGCCACGCTGGCCGCCCGCCTGGACCCGCGCCACTTCGCCCGCGTGCACCGCTCGGCGATCATCAACGTGCGCCGGGTCAAGGCCATCCACCCGTGGTTCAACGGGCACCACGTGGTCACCATGGATACAGGCCAGCAACTGCGCATGAGCCGCTACCAGCACGAGACGTTCCTCAAGCTGGTGTCGACGCGACGGGAAGAATGACAGCTTGGGGCGAAAACGAACGCTGGCTCGTGTAGCGCAGGCGTTACGCCCCGGGGCACGGCGATGGCCAAATGCACGCTGACGAAGGCGTTAGGACCACGACCGACCTAGTCGACCCACGAAGCGGTTCGGCTTCAATGAATTATCAGGCGCCGCCCGACGCCCGTTCCCATGACGCCATTGATCCAGGTCGTCGGCAAAACAGCGGATGGCACGCTGGCGCAACCACATCGCTCCAGAGCGCAAGTGCGGCTGGGCTGCGTGTTGCCAGTTTGCGCCGCAAATGGTCCCACTCGTACGCGAGTTGGCCGGAGCCAACTGGAATGGCTTGAATGGACCGGACAGGCCCTACCTTTGATCGATCGAAGGAGTAGCCACGTTTAGTGGCCTCGTCATGGACTGACGCCAGATACGAGTTGATGGCCAAGCGCGAATGAGAATGGGCTTTGAACCGTTCGAGCTGAGGGTGATTAGTGTAGCCGCTGGTCTCGCCGCGAAGAACAGCCTTGGCCAGCAGAGCCTCCCGCCACAGGGCGACCAGGCCCTGCGGATCGAGATACTTTGGATGCAACGACCAGAGACGCATGGAATTTCGCCTAACGCCTGACACATCCGAGCCACGAAGCGGCTTCGGCTTGAACGAATTGTTAGGCACCCCGAACCCGGGAACGCCCAGTGGCCCATAGTATGAGCTGCGGGAGTGCAAGGAAGAATACGAAGTTGCCGATGATGGCTGGGATGGTGGCGATACCGACGTAGTCGGCGCCGCGCGGGTCGAAGGCAGCAGCGAAGAACGGAAACCCCATTACCCGCCAGGTCTCACCCTGATCTTGCAAAGGGTATGAGATGAAGTAGCTGCCAATGCCGAGTAACAGGCCGAGCGGGCCAGACCACCGGCGAGCGATGAGCCAGTGTGGGGTAGCGGCACCGCTTGCGGCCCGCCGCTTATTGGAGCCGGCTGCAATGGCCGCCAAAACGATGCCGAGTATTCCAACAATGGCAAACCCGAGTATCAGCATAGGGGTGCCTAGCGCCTGAATTAAGCCGAGCCGCGAAGCGGCTTCGGCTTGAATGAATTGTTAGGCGGCATTCTCATGGCTGACAGGCCACCGTTATCGAATCCACCTTGTTGTCGTTGACCGGAATCTTGAACCAGCAGTACAGCTCGTAACCATAGTACTCATAGAAGCGACCAGTCTCCCGATTTGTCACGAGTGGCTCACCGTAGAGAGAACGCATCTTGTCTAGGCTATCGCCGGGGCACAACTGCTTGGGGGTGCACGCGCTAGAACTGTCTGTGAAGAGACCAGCAACAACACCTTCACTAAACGAGACGGTCATATTTGGATATTTGTAGTGAAGATTTAAGAAGTCAGAGGCTTCAAGCTTGCTACTCGGCTCACCGAGCTTCTCCAGAACCTGAGAGGAAGAGTCTCCGATTGCGATCCCGCCGATTGACACCTCGCTCGCAGGGATGTCTCCTTGCGCAAGCAGCGTAGAAGACAAGATTAGTGAGATGAGTTGGAAGATTGGCATGCCGCCTAACGCCTGAGCTGAGCCGACCCACGAAGCGGGTTCGGCTTGAATGAATTATTAGGCGGCGTACGTCCGCGACCCCACAGCCGCCAACTAAGAAAAGCGAGGATAGCGATAAAGGCCAGCCACAGCAGCATGCCTACACGAGATTCCGATACGGATGGCGCGGTCCCAGGCGCAAGTTGCACCGTAAGAAACGTCGGATCGGAGAGCCGCACGAATGTGTATTGGCTCTCACCGGCACCAATGACTACGAGCGTCGTGCCAGGTGAGTAAGTTTTGGCAGCCGATACTGCCTCAGTGGGTGGTGTCAGCATGACAGGAACAACGAGCATACTGACGAGAGTGAACGGGACCGTAATCCGAAGGAGCCAAAGGAATATCTGTGTGAACCGATTAAGCATGATCATCCGCCTAATGCCCGAGTTAAACCGAGCCGCGAAGCGGCATCGGCTTGAATGAATTGTTAGGCCTTGGTTGCAAACTACAGGGCCCGAACGGTGAACTGAAGGAAATCCTCTCCGCTCTCCTTGGAGTTGTCCAGTGAGTACTCTAAGTCGATCTGGACATCGGCCGTGGCCAGTTGCGGGCTGTAGAAGGTTGCCTTACCGGACCAGGACTCAATGCCGGTATTTCCGCTCGGACCCGCGATGCGTTGACCTTGGAGGCAGGTGATGGAGCGGTTTATGTTTGACTCCATGAACTCTGTGGAAGTGTTCTCCATGAGCCACTCACAGAAGACGCCTGCTGCCTTATCACCATCGGAGTGCTCGCAAGTCTTGTAATGGTTGACCATCCACATGCCTCCCCGGATCAGCTTGACGGTGCTCGACTGTCCCGCGGGCACAATCTTGGCCCATGAATCCAAGTGCTCGCACATGCTCGTGTCCGCAAGGTGCGGTGTAGATGCGCAGGCAGAGCAGGCGATTGCCAATGCTGTTACTACAAATAGCCGCACAGCTCGCTCCAAGGCCTAACTACGATTAGACCCCAAAGTGGGGTGTAGCGCGGATTGTGGGTGTGGCCCGGGAGGTCCGTCAATCGGACTTTGCCTACACAGGGCAAGGGGTTGCGGCGATGTTGCGGGTCGCAAGGGCATGCAACATCGTCGGTGTTTAACGGCATGGAGGCCGTCTAATGCCTACGGCGGAAGATATCGCGGTCATAAGCAAACCAGGGGCCGCCGCACCACGGCCCAGACTGTTCGACGAAGTTGGGAGCGGATCGCGGGTGAAGCACTACAGTTTGCGGGCGGAGCAGATCTAGCTGTATCCAGCGCAACGGCCGGCGGCATCCATGCGAATTAGGCCGTAAGCAAGTCGAGCACTTCTTGAGCCATCTGACGAAGATCAGGAATCACTTCGATGCGCGAAACGCTTTCTGTTCTTCCAGCGTCAATGCCACGTTGTTGCGCAGGTAGGCTGGCTCCACCCGTTCCGGCGCTAACGCCCCGCCACGCGCGTAGGCGGCGACCGCCAGGCGTGCGACGTCGGCGGCGTGCGGCAGGATGCTGGCGTCCACGCTGAGCAGTTGCGATCCCAGATGAGATTGAAGCGCACCGTTGGCAGCGGAGAAACCGGTTCCCACCGCGTGCCAGCCGCGTTGGTCGTCCGGCAACACAACCTTGTCCGGTGCTGCGACGACTTCTGTCGAGATCGCGATCAATTCGTCGCCGTTGCGCTCGAACGCGCCCACGTACACCTCGCCCATGCGCGCATCGATGGCGGCGAGGATGCGTTGCTTGTGCCCCTCCCCCTGCGAAGGCAGGGGGAGGCTGGGAGGGGGTTGAGTCTGGGCCCGGAAACTTTCCGAATGGTCACGCAACCCCTCCCCCTCAGCCGCTTGAGGCGGCTTCGAGCTCCCCTGCCTTCGCAAGGGAGGGGGCACGGCTGCGGCGATTGCCATGAGGGTGGAGACGGCGACGACTGGTTTGTGCAGCGCTAGCGCTATACCTTGCGCCAGAGCAATGGCCAGGCGCACGCCGGTGAAGGCGCCAGGACCGCGGCTGACGGCGATGGCGTCGAGTTGCGAGCGTTTGATGCCGGCGTCGGCCAGCAACTCTTCGGCCCATGGCAACGCGTACTCGGCGTGCAGGCGCGGTGCGACTTCGTAGCGTTCGATGACTTCGCCATCGAGGTACAAAGCGACGGAGCAGGCTTCGGTGGCGGTTTCAAAAGCGAGCAGCTTCATACCAGTCCTGTTCGGTGTCTTGCCGAGGCGGGGCGACGGTGGGTTCGACGCCGAAGAAACGTTCCACGTCGGCCACCTCGCGCGTGCGCGAAAACGGCGGCAGCGAATCCAGGAACACACGCCCGTACGGCTTGCCTGTAAGGCGTGGATCGCACAATACCAGCACGCCGCGGTCGGTTTCGCTGCGGATCAGCCGGCCCACGCCCTGCTTGAGCGCGATCACCGCCTGCGGCAGCTGCTCGTCGCGGAACGGATTACCGCCGTCGCGGCGGATCGCTTCCAACCGCGCCTCGAACACCGGATCGTCCGGCGCTGCGAACGGCAGCTTGTCGATCACCACCACCGACAGCGCGTCGCCCACCACGTCCACGCCTTCGCGGAAACTCGCCGCACCCAGCAGCACGCCGTTACCGGATTCGCGGAAGCGCTGCAGCAGCGTGGCGCGCGGCGCTTCGCCCTGCACGAACAACGGCCACGGCGCATCGCGCAGGGTCTCGGCGGCTTCGCGCAACGCACGGTGCGAGGCGAACAGCAGGAAGGCACGGCCGTTGGACGCCTGCAACACCGGATACAAAGCGGCGATCAACGCGGTGCCGAAACCGCGCGTGTTGGGTTCGGGAAGATTCTGCGGTAGATAGCACAGCGCCTGCTTCGGCCAATCGAACGGACTGGGCTGCAACAGCGTGGGCGGATCTTCCAGGCCAAGCCGCGTGGCGATGTGATCGAAGCCGCCGCTCACCGCCAGCGTGGCCGAAGTGAATACCCATGACGCATGGGATTTCTCCCTGTGTTCGCGCAAAGGTCCGGAGACATCAAGCGGCGTGCGCTGGCAGCGGAAACCGCGCTGGGTCAGTTCGTACCAGAGCACGTCGCTGGTGGGCAGCGGCGCGCCGTCTTCCAGATCCACCACATGGCTTTCGCCGGAAGCATTGCCGTCTTCCAGCCATCGCGCCAGGCGCGTGGCCGAATCCTTGGCGCGCGAAGCGCAGGCATCGATGCCCAACGAGGCGTCGGCCATGGCGACTACGGCCTCGATCAGGTGAGCCAGCGATTCGGTGAGCGCATCGAAGCCTGCCCGCACTTCCGGTTTAGCCAGCGCACGGAAGCGGGTACCACGCACAGGCAACCCTTCCATGCCGGCGCGCAGTTCGCGCAGCGATTGTTCCAACGCGCGCACCGGCACTTGCAGACTGGCGAGCGCGCCGGGCACGTCCTTGCATTCGGCCAGACAGTCGCGCGCCAGTTCCTGGATCGGACGCATGCCGAAACTTTCGCCGAAGAAGTTCGCGGCCAGTTCCGGCAGCTGGTGCGCTTCGTCGATCACGAACGCCTGCGCTCCCGGGAGGATTTCGCCGAAGCCCTCCTGTTTCAAGGCCAGATCGGCGAGCAGCAGATGATGATTGACCACCACGATGTCCGCCGACTGCGCCCGCTGCCGCGCCTGCACCACGAAACAGTCGCCCCAGAACGGGCAATCGGTGCCCAGGCAGTTGTCGTTGGTGGAAGTGACCATCGGCAGCAGCGGCGAGTCGTCGGGCAAGGCTTCCAGCTCGGCGATATCGCCGAACTGGGTGCGGCCGCCCCAGGACACGATGCGCTGGAACTGCGAGATCTGTTCGCGGCTGGTGAAGCGGGGTTCACCCTTGGCCTGCTCCAGCCGGTACTTGCACAGATAATTGGCACGGCCTTTCAACAACGCCGATTTCAATCCGGTGCCCAGCGCATTGCGCACACGCGGCAGGTCGCGGTGATAGAGCTGGTCCTGCAGCGCGCGGGTGCCGGTGGAAATGATGGTCTTCAGGCCGGACAGCAGCGCGGGCACCAGATAAGCGAAGGTCTTGCCGGTGCCGGTGCCAGCTTCGGCGAGCAGCACTTCGCGGCCCTCGAAGGCTTCGGCGATCGCCGTGGACAGGCGTTGCTGCGCCTGGCGGGGGACGAAGTTGTCGAGCTGGGCGGCGAGCGCGCCGCCGGCGCTGAGCGCGTCGCGGCTGGCTTGGGCGAGTTGGGACATTAGGGCCTGTCAGCGCTTTCAGTAAACGCCATGGCTACATTCTATTCAATCCGGCCACCGTGCAACCTTCGATCTGCGCATGCGCCGATGCGGCGTCCTGTGGCAAGCCGCGCGCCAAACGCGCTTGTTCGATGGTAGCCCAGTGGCGGCGGCACAACGGACCAACCTTGGAACCCAGGTCGAAGGCGCGCTTGGCCAGCGTTTCGGCGCGCTCGTTGTCGGCCTGCAGCAAGGCGACTTCCGCGCGCTCCTGCAGCACCGCCGGATCGTCGGCAACGATGAGCAGCGCCTGGTTCAAGGCTTCTGCAGCGGCGGCGTAGTTGTGCGCTGCGATCGCCGCGGTGGCGGCTTCGCGCAGATCCTGCACTTGCGGGTCGCGCAGGGGCTGCACGGCGAGTTCGCGGTCGTCTGCCCCTGCGGACGCGGCGACGGCGGCTGAGAGGCGTTGTTCCGGCGCCACTTTTGGTACCTGTGGTCTTGCCGGAAGTTCCGGTGCGGTACTGCATGCCGTCAAGGAAAGGGAAAGCGACAGGGCAGCCAGAAACAAGAACTTGTTCATGATCAATGAAGTAACCCGTAAAGGATAAATCCGTCATTTCCGCGAAGGCGGGAATGACGAGCAAAAGCTGCAATCAGGCAATGCTGCCGACCCACGCATAGAATCGCTCCGCAGCATCATTCTCGTCACTGTTCAGGAGCAGGTGCGGACTCAGAGGGCGGTGCGGATGGTTCTTCCTCTTTCTTGTCCAACCCGAACCAGCTGCGCCAGCCGCCTTCTTCCTCACCCGTTTCATCGGGCACCGGTTCGACCACGCACGCCGCATACGCCGGAGCGAAACCTGCCACGAAAGGAATCTGCCGCGCACCGGGGCAACTGGCGTCGGTGGTGTTGGTGCCGGCCACCCATTGCCAATCCAATCCCTTGCCGGAAACTTTCAGCGGCGCGCTGGGCAAACGCGAGAAAATGCCCGACCACACCCGCATCGCGCCGGTGGCGCCGTACAGGCCGGTCTGCTCGTTCTGGTCGTTGCCCATCCACACCACCGCCAGATGGTCGCCGGTGTAGCCGGCGTACCAGCTGTCGCGGCCATCGTTGCTGGTGCCGGTCTTGCCCGCCGATTGCAGACGGCCCAGGCCGTCGCCCAGCAGCTGGCGGCCGGTGCCGTTGCTGACCACCTGCTGCAAAGCGATGCTGATCAGGTGCGCGGCGATGGAATCGCCTTCCTGCGCCGGCGCCGGCGTCTTGTCGTAGCGCTTGAGCAGTTTCCCGTTCGGATCCAGCACGCCGCGCACCGCATGCAGCGGCTGGATTTCGCCACCGGATGCCAGGAACTGGTACAACTGCGCCATCGCATACGGGCTCTGGTCGGTCGCGCCCAGGATCAGTGCGGGATTCGGTTCGGCCTTGATGCCGGCCAGCACGCGGATCAGGCCGGAAAGGCGCTCCGGATCCACCTTCATGCCGATGCGCACGGTGGCCTGGTTGTACGAATGGGCCAGCGCATCGACCAGCCGCACGGTGCCGTGGCTGCGGTTGTCGGAATTGCCGGGCGTCCAACGCCTGCCCTTGCCCAGTTGCACGGTGACCGGTGAATCGTCGACGTAACTGGCCAGCGAATAGTTGTCCGGCTGCGCCAGCGCCAGCAGATACACGAACGGCTTTAGCAGCGAGCCCACCGGCCGCTGCGCTTCCACCGCGCGATTGAAGCCGGGCTGCGACACGTTACGGCTGCCGACCACCGCCAGCACATCGCCGTCGTGCACGTCGGTCAGCACCAGGCCGGCTTGCAACGGTGGACGCCGCTTGTTTTCCACCGATTTGAGCGTGCGCGCCACCGCGCCCTCCGCGTAGGCCTGCGCTGAAGGCGACATGCCGGTGAGCACGCTCAGGCCGGCGCCCTGCAGCGCGCTTTCCGGATAGTCGCGCGCCAGTTGCCGGCGCACCAGATCCACATAGGCGGGGAAACGGTTGGCGGCGGCCATGCCCGGGGTCTTGGTGACGCCCAGCGGCGCGGCCAGGGCGCGTTTCCATTCGTCGTCCTTGATCAGGCCGGTTTCGTGCAGCTTGTTCAAGGCCAGATTGCGGCGATCCAGCGCGCGCTCGGGATTGCGACGCGGGTCGTAGTAGGAAGGTCCCTTGACGATGCCGATCAGCAAGGCGATCTGTTCGGTGGTCAGCGAATCCAGTTCCCGCCCGAACCAGAATTCCGAAGCGGCGGCAACGCCGTGGATTGCCTGGCTGCCCCGCTGTCCCATGTAGACCTGGTTCATGTACGCCTCCAGGATGGTGCGCTTGTCGTAGCGCGCCTCCAGGATCAGGGCGAACAGGATCTCGTTGAACTTGCGGCGCACGGTGACTTCCTTGCCGATGCCCAGCAGGCCGCTGCGCGCCAGCTGCTGGGTCAGCGTGCTGGCGCCCTGCTTGCTCTCGCCGCCGGAACGCACGGCGACCCACAGCGCGCGGACCATGCCGCTGAGGTCGATGCCGTGATGGGTGCTGAAATCGCGGTCTTCCACCGCCTGCAACCCGGTCACCAGCAGTTCCGGCACCTCTTCCAGGCGCACCAGGCGGCGTTCTTCCTGCTTCTGGCCGTACAAGGTGGCGATGCGGGCCGGGTCGAGTCTTGCGACCTTCAGGCTCTGCTTGCGGACCGGATCGCGGACGCTGGCCACGCGCCCGCCGGACAGCGACACCTGCACCCTGCGTGCGGGCACCTTGACGTCCACATCGGTGTAGCCGCGGCTGGAAATGGTGAAGCGGCCGCCTTCGCGCGCATAGGTTCCCAGGCGCTCGCCGACGCCGTCGTCGCGATAGGACGCTGCATCCAGCTCGGTCTTCAGGGTCTGCGCATCCATCGCCACGCCGGGCGCCAATTGCAGCGGGCGCGCATACACACGGGTCGGAATCTGCCACTGCAGCGCGCCAAAGCGCTGGCTGACCTGATGGTTCAGGTACAGCGTATAGGGAATCAGGAAGCCGAGCCCCAGCCCCAGCGCTGCCAGTGCCCAGGTGACCAGTCGCTGACGCCAGGGATGGGCGTCGTCGAGTTCGTCTTGATCGTCGTCTTGGTCGTCGTAGTCGTAGCGCGGCACAGGGATGCGACAATATGGATTCCGGCGAGTCTAGCGCAGCCCGCCGCGCTGCGACGGGCCGGAGCACCCTTTCGCTCAGCTGGAGTTGCACCGGAATGTCGATTTCCCTGGCCGATGTGCGCTTCCAATGGCAACGCGCGCTGGGGCTGATCCGCCGTGGCATGGCCAGCCTGCGCATGCGCGGCTGGCAGGCCACCTGGCAGCGGGTGCGGCGCCAATTGCGCCGCGCGCCGGCCTCCCAGCGGGCGAAGCTCTATTTTCCCGCCGAGGCGCCGTTCGCTCCGTTCACCGTTCCCGACAGCGACAAACCGCGCGCCAGCATCGTGGTGCCGGTCTACAACCAAGTCGCGCACACCCTGACCTGCCTGCGCGCGCTGGCCGGACATCCGCCGCTGGCCGCTTGCGAGATCCTGGTCGTCGATGACGGCTCCAGCGACCAGACCCAGGAGTGGATGGCGCAGGTGGCGGGTCTGCATTTCCACCGCCGCGCGCACAACGGCGGTTTCATCGCCGCCTGCAACGACGGCGCCGCGCGTGCGCGCGGCGAGGTGCTGGTGTTCCTCAACAACGACACCGTGCCCCAGCCCGGCTGGCTGGACGCGTTGCTGGATACCTTCGACGCCCTGCCCGATGTGGGTTTGGTCGGGGCGCAGCTGATATATCCGGACGGGCGACTGCAGGAGGCCGGCGGCGTGGTGTTCTCCGATGGTTCGGCCTGGAACTACGGGCGTTTCGAATCGCCCGAAGATCCGCGCTACGCCAGCCTGCGCGACGCCGACTATTGCTCGGGGGCGGCCATCGCGATTCCGCGTGCTTTGTTCGAATCGTTGAACGGCTTCGATACGCGCTATGCGCCCGCCTACTACGAAGACACCGATCTTGCGTTTTCGGTGCGCGCAGCCGGGAAACGTGTGCTCTACCAGCCTGCGTCGCGCGTGGTTCATCTGGAAGGCATCACCTCCGGCACCGACCTCAATCAAGGCCCCAAGGCCTATCAGGTGCGCAACCGGGAGTTGTTCGAACGCAAATGGCGCGATGCGCTTTCGGCCTTTCCCGCGCCGGGCGTGTCGCCGACGCCGACGCCGGCGACGGCGCATGCGCATCAGCGGCAGATCCTGATCGTCGACGAGGCTGTCCCGCAGCCCGACCGCGATTCGGCGTCGCTGCGCTTGTTCAACCTGATCAAAATGCTGTGCCACGAAAACGCTCACGTGGTTTTCCTGGCCACCGAACACGCACCGCCGCCGCAGGCGCTGGCTGCCTTGCAGGCCTTGGGCGTGGAAGTCTGGTACCCGCCGTTCTCGCAAAGCCCGCCGGCCTGGCTGTCGTCGCACGGACCGCGTTTTTCGGTGGTGCTGGCTTGCCGCTACCATCTGGCCGAGAAGATCCTGCCGCTAACCAGGAAGCACGCACCGCAAGCGCGCTTCGTGCTGGATACCATCGACCTGCACTACCTGCGCGAGTCGCGCGCCGCCGAACTGGCTGGCAATGCAGCGTTGGCCAAGGCGGCGTTGCAAACCCGGCAACGCGAGCTTTCGGTGGTTGCGGCCGCGGACACCACCTTGGTGGTAAGTGGAACCGAACGCGAAGTACTCACCAAGGACGCCCCCGCCAGCAAGGTGGAAGTGCTTTCCAACCTGCATGAAGTGGCCGGACCCGGCTTGCCGTTCGCGCAACGGCGCGATCTTGTTTTCGTGGGCGGATTCCGCCATACGCCCAATGTCGATGCGGTGCGCTGGTTCGTGCAGGACGTTTTTCCTCTGCTGCGCCCACGCCTGCCCGATGCGGTGTTCCATTGCATCGGCGGCGATGTTCCCGATTCGATCTCTGCGCTGGCGCAGGAAGGCGTTGTCATCCACGGTCACATGCCCAGCCTGGAAGCGGCCATGAACGGCATGCGCGTGGCAGTCGCGCCGCTGCGCTTCGGTGCAGGAGTCAAGGGCAAGGTCAACCTGAGCATGGCCCATGGGCAGCCGGTGGTGGCCACGCTGTGCGCGGTGGAAGGAATGCATCTGCAGGATGGAGTCGACGTGCTGGTCGCCGACGACGCGCGGGCTTTCGCCGACGCGGTGGTGCGGTTGTATTCGGACGAGGCACTGTGGAACCGGCTGGCGCGGAACGGGCTGGAAAATGTCGCGCGCCATTTCTCGCTGGATGCGGCGCGCGAAACAGTGCGCAAGATTTTCCTGTAGGTCGGGGCTACGCCCCCGACACCCGTAGTCCCCGATCGCGCGATGCCGTCGGGGCGTAGCCCCGACCTACTGGCCGGTTTGGGCGCGGCGTACCCGTGCAGCGAATTCAGCCAATCCCGGCGCATTCGCGTCCAAACCACGCGCTTCCTGCAGCGCCTGCGCGGCGAATTCGACATCACCCGATCCCAAGCGCTCGTCGCCTACCGCGATCCACTTTAAGGACAAGCGCCGACGCGCATCGGCCAGACCCGCATCACGGGTCTCCAGGGTCTGCCAGGCGTCGTAACAGGCGCGTGCGCGGCGTACGCGGTTGGCGCGCAGTTCGTCCTCGAAACACGCGCGCGTGGCCAGCACCACGCGTGCGGCCGCGCGCTTGACCGCCGCATCGTCCGGCGCGAGCGCCTGCGCGGCGCGCAGCTTGTCGTAGGCGCTTTCGCCGGGAGGAGCGATCCATTCGCCCCGCGCAGCGGCCTGCTCCACTGCCGCTAGTAAACTCTCCGTGCGCCGTTTCCTTTCCCGCAGCGGCAGCGTGGAACCCAGCCGCGATTGCGATTGCCGCGCGCGCGCCAGGGCCTGCTCCGCTTCCCTGACTACGCTGGCGCGCGGGCTGAGTTCGCGGGCCAGCCGCAACGAAGCCTGGGCGGCGGCGAAGTCGAAATCCGAAGCTTCCCGCGCCGATCGCTGCGCATAAGCCACGGCAATCCGCTCGATGCCTTGTTGCGCGTCCGCATCGGCGGGCGAAGCGGCCAGCACCAGCCGGTAGCCCGTCAGCGCCTGCTCCAGCCGCAGCCGGCGCAGATCGCCGTCGGCGTCGCGGCGGCGCGCTTCCACGGCGCGTGCAAGCTGCGCCTGTGCGTCGGGCAAGTCCACGTGGCCGGCATCGTATTCGCGCGTTTGTTCGATCAGTGCGGACCCTTTCGCAAGATCGTCCGCAGCGATCGCCAGCCGCGCCTGTTGCAGCAATTCGGACAACGCGTCCTCGCGGCCCTCCAGTGCGGTGGTATGGGTCGGCTGCAGCGCCAGCACGCGCTGGTACAGCGGCAGTGCGGTTTCCAGCGCGCCGCTGGTCCTGGCGCTGCCGGCCTGCCGCATCAGCTCATCCAGCCCCGCATGCGCGACTTCGCGCTGCCGCAATTGATCGGCCACGGCGTCTGCATCCGCGCGCGGCACCTGCAGCTCGCGCGCCAGGGCAAGAGACTGGCGCGCCTGTTCGAAACGGTTGTCGCGTACATACCCGCGCGCTTGCGCGACGGCGGCTTGCGCGACCCGCGCCAGGCCGTCGCGGGCCTCGCTGCGGTCCGAGTCCAGCGCCTGCGCCGCTTCGAAACGCTGGCGGGCGCCGGTGCCGTCGATCGCGCTCAACCTGCCCTGTTTTAAAGCCAGCTCGGCGTCGTCCAGCAAGCGCTGCACGCGCATATCGGGCCAGATCAAGTCGGCCAGGGGTTGCCTGAAGGCCACGACCGCCAGCACCAGCAGCACAATTACCGCTGCCACCCAGCGCCACCAGCCGCGGCTCCGCCAAATGGGCGCCGCCGGTTTTGCGGTGGGACGACGGAACTCGACTTCCTGCAGCCAGTCGGCTACCGGTTCGATCTTGCCGCGCGGCGGATTGTCGGAGTCGCGGGTCACCGCCGCAGCATACCCAGTCAGGCTGAACGTCGCGCTTCTTCGACCCCGGGCAACGCATCCAGCTTGCCCAGCAGCATGGAAAGCTGGCCGTAGTCGGCGACCTTCAGGCGCAGACGCAGCGCCACCTGGCCGCTGCCGCGCACGTTGTCGCTCTGGATATCGGTGACATTGGCGTCTTCCTGCGCGATCAGCGTGGTGATGTCCTTGAGCAGGCCTTTGCGGTCCAGCGCACGGATCTGCACGTCGACTTCGTAACCGCCGCCGGCCACGCCCCATTCCACCGGCAACACCCGCTGCGGACTGCTCGCCGCCAGGCGCAGCAGCGACGGGCAGTTGGCGCGATGCACGGTGACCCCGCGTCCGCGGGTCAGATAGCCGGCGATGGGCTCGCCCGGCACCGGCTGGCAGCAACGCGCAAGCTGCACCAGCAGATTGCCCACGCCCTGCACGGTGAACTTGGACTTCGAAGGCGTAGGCGCGCGTTTGGGCGGGCGCCGAATCGCGGGCGCCATTGCCGGCTCGCTGGTGGCGCGCTGTTCCTCGTGCAGCGCGCGGCCGATCTGGCTGGGGCCGACGTCGCCCAAGGCGATCTGGATATACAGGTCATCGATGCTTTCGGCATGGAACTTCTTCGCCATCGGCGCAAGATCGGCGTGATGCAGCCCCAGCCGCTTGAGCTCGCGCTCCAGCACTTCGCGACCGGCCTGGATGTTCCGTGCGCGGTCCAACTTGTGGAACCAGGCGCGGACTTTGTCGCGCGCCCGGCCGCTGGCCAGGAATGCGTTGGCGGCCAGCAGCCAGTCGCGGCGCGGTTCGCCGGTTTTGGCGGTCATGATCTCCACGCGGTCGCCGCTGCGCAGCTGGTGGTTGAGCGGCACGATGCGGCCATTGACTTTGGCGCCGCGCGTGCGGTGTCCGACCATGGTGTGCACGTGGTAGGCGAAGTCGAGCACGGTGCCCCCGTGCGGCAGATCGATGACCTCGCCCTTGGGCGTCAGCGTGTAGATGCGCTCTTCGGCGAGCTGGGCATCGAGTTCGCCGGCCAGGCCTTCGGCTTCGTCGCGCCCGCTTTCGCCGCTCTGCTCCAGCAGTTGCCGCATCCAGGCGATCTTGCGATCGAAGGCCTTGTCGCCGCCCTTGCCTTCCTTGTAGCGCCAATGCGCGGCTACGCCCAGTTCGGCCTGCGCATGCATCTCGTGGGTGCGGATCTGCACTTCCAGCGTGCGCCCTTCCGGACCGATCACCGCGGTATGCAGCGAACGGTAATCGTTGGGCTTGGGCCGTGCGATGTAATCGTCGAATTCGCTGGGCACAGGCAGCCACAACGCATGCACTACACCCAGTGCGGCATAGCAGGCGGCCACGTCCTCCACCGCCACGCGGACCGCACGCAGGTCGTAAAGCTCGTCCATCGACACCTGCTTCTTCTGCATTTTCCGCCAGATGCTGTAGATATGTTTCGGCCGTCCGCTGATCTCCGCGGCGATGCCCTGTTCGGCCAGCGCCGCGCGCAGCGTGGTCTTCACACCCTCTATGTAGCGTTCGCGGCCGGCGCGCTTTTCGTCCAGCTGCTGGACAAGCTGGCGGTAGGTTTCCGGTTCCAGGTAGCGGAAGGCCAGATCTTCCAGCTCCCACTTCAACTGCCAGATGCCAAGGCGGTTGGCCAAAGGCGCGTGGATGTCGCGGGTCAGCTGCGCCAGCAGGCGCTTGTCGGCGGCAGGCAGTTTTCCGGCGGCCCGCATTCGCGCCAGCTGCCGGGCCAGCAGGATAGGCACCACCCGCAGATCGTGGACGATGGAAAGCAGCAGCCGGCGCAGGCCTTCGCTGTTGCCGGCGACCGTACGTTCGGCATGCAGTGCCCAGACCTGCGCCGCCGCATTCTGTCCGTCCAGCAGGCCCGCGATGCCGGGCTGTTTGGCCAGCTGCGTTTTCAGGCCTGCTTGCAAGCCGGGGATGCCGAACAGCAAAGCCGCGACCAGTACGTCGCCTTCCGCCGACAGGCCGGCCAATGCCTCGAGCGTATCGGTCAGCACGGGCCAGGCATCGGGCATGCCCGATTCCAGATTGGGCAGCAGCGCGGCATCGGCGAGGGTGGCCCGCATTTCCGGGGCCAATCCGTCGGCTGAACGGGACTGCAGCCAGGTTTGCAGCGGTGCGGAAGTCACGGCGATCAGGGTGATGGTTTTGCGGAAGATATGACTACACTAGCCGCCTTGCGCCCGGAGGAGAACACCCGCATGAAAGCCGCCATGAAAGCTCACTTGAAATCGCTTCGCATCCCTTTGGTACTGATGGCGCTCGCATTTGCGCCTCTGGCCTGGGCCCAGCAATCGCCGCCATTGACGGCCAATGTCGAGCAGCAGATGAGCGCCGAGCAGTTCAAGGCCGCCGGGCTGGACAAGCTGAGTCCGCAGGAACTGGCCGCGCTCAATGCGTGGCTGCAGCACAAAGTGACGCAGGAAACGACGAAGGCGGTCGAGACGGCGAAGGAAGAAGGCCGCAAGGAAGTGGTGGCGAAGAGCCGCGGCTTCTTCGATTTCGGAACCGCCGAGCCCATCGAGAGCAACATCGTCGGTGAGTTCAAGGGCTTTTCCGACGGCAAGAAATACACTCTGGCCAATGGCCAGGTGTGGGAACAGATCGAACCGGCCACGCTCCCCGGCGTGCGCAAGACCGATCCCAAAGTCTCGATCAAGCCAGGCATCTTCAACAGCTGGTACATGAAGATAGACGGCTACAACACCGCCGCCAAAGTCCGCCGCATAAAGTAACGCGCCCAGCCGCAGGTCGGGGCTACGCCCCCGACCCAAGCGGCATCCGGGCGCGCGGGCATCGCATGCGTCGGGGGCGTAGCCCCGACCTACTCAGCTGAGCGCTGCTATCCGCTGGGCGATCTTCTTCGGCGAAATCCCCGCGCGTGCGCCCAGCTCTTGCGCGAACAGCGACACGCGCAGCTCCTCCAGATCCCAGCGCAACGATTGCCAGGCCGGATCCGACTGGCGCCCGCGCGCGGCGGCTTGGTCGAGCGCTTCCAGGAACGGCCGCAATTCCAGCATCCGCGCCTGGTCGCGGCTGGGATCGCGCAATGCACGTTCCGCGCGCAGCCGCATGGCTTTCAGGTAGCGCGGAAATTGCGCCAGCGCGTCGGCGGGAGTGTCGCGCAGGAAACCGGGATGCACCAACGACGCCAGTTGGCCGCGCAGGTCGTCCAGGTTGCCGCTGGCCCAGCCCATCAGCTTGGATTCGAGCTGCGGCTTGAGTTCGGCCACGGCGGAAAGGATGGCCTCGGCCAGTTTCAGGCGCTCCATGGCTTCGGCGAACAGCTTGCGCGCAGCGTCCTCGCTGCGGCGCTCAAAAGCCTCGCGGTCACGAATGTCGCCTAGTCCCTCGGCCAGCACCGCATTGAGCGCGGCTTCCACCAGATCGCCACGCAGGCGTTCCTGTGATTCGATCGCCGCATACAGCAGCCCGGTCTTGGGCGACACCGGCAATTGCTTGCGCGCCTGCTTGACCTTGTCGGCCAAGGCGATGTCCAGCAACCGGCGCACGCCTTGCGGATGCGCGATCGCCGCCTCGGCCCGGTCGGCAAAGACGCGTAGCGCCACGCTCTCACCCTCGTCCACCAGTGCCGGATAGGCCGGCACGCCCACTTCGCCCGGCACCTGCAACGGAATCGGCGCGGAGGGGAATTCGCGCAGCCCCTGCGCTGCCATCTCGCGACCGGCGCGCGCGGCGAACGCATGCCCGGCACGTTCTCCGAAGCGCATGCGCAGATCGTCCAGGTCGCGCGACTCGGCCAGCACCTTGCCGTCTTCCGCACGCAAGCGCAGGTTCATCCGCAAATGCGGTTCCAGCGCAGCGTCGTCGAAATCCAGCGCGGCCACGGCAGCGCCCGTGGCGCGGGTGAGGAAGCGCGCCAGTTCGCCACGGATGTCGTCGGCGCCTGATTTCGGAAACGCCTCGGCGAAGGCCCGGCCGAAATCGGGCGCGGGCACGTAATTGCGCCGCATCGCCTTGGGCAGGCTGCGGATAAGGCCGGCGGCCTTGTCGGCGATGAAGCCCGGAGCCAGCCATGACAGGCGCGAGGCATCCAGTGCGTTGAGCAGATGCACAGGCACTTCCAGGGTCACCCCATCGTCCACGGCGCCCGGCTCGAACTTGTAATGCAGCGGCAAACGCGCGTCGCCAAGTGGGAAATATTTCGGGAAACGGTCTTCTTCGCTGCCTTCGCCCGGCAACAGGTCGGCCAGCGACCAGTACAGCGCGCGGCGCGCTTCCGGCGCCAGCGTCCTGTACCAGGCATCCAGCCCGGCGGCGGAATGCAGATCGGCGGGAATACGGTCCAGGTACCAGCGCGCTTGCCAATCCTCGTCGGCGACGATGCCGGCGCGGCGCAGCTTGGCTTCTTCTTCGCGCGCCTGTTCCAGCGTCTTCAGATTGTCGGCGACGAAACCGGCGCGGGTGTTGATCTCGCCGGTGACCAAGCCCTGGCGCACGAAGATGTCGTGCGCCTCGACCGGCGCGATGCGGCCGTAGTGCACCGGCTTCTTCGGCGCCAGCACCAGCCCGAACAAGCTGATCTGCTCCGATGCGAGCACATGGCCCTGCGCGCGCGACCAGTGCGGGTCGAAATGCTTGCGCGCCAGCAGATGCGGCAGCTCGGCGATCACCCAGTCCGGTTCGATGGCGGCATTGGTCATGCCCCACACCCGCGCGGTGTCGAGCAAGGTCGCGCTCAACACCCATGCCGGAGGCTTTTTCGCCAGCGTGGAGCCCGGGAACAAGTGGTAGCGGCGCTGGCGGGGGGCGAGGAAATCGCCTTTCTCGGTCTTGTGGCCGATCTGGGTGGGCAGGCCGGCGAGCAAGGCACGGTGCAGCGAGACATAAGCGGCGAGACTCATGCCCTCTGCCGGCAAACCTTCGTCGCCCGCTTGTCTTCCCCCTTTGGAAAAGGGGGATTGAGGGGGATTTGCTTTTCGCGCCAAGAGCAAATCCCCCCTGCCCCCCTTTTTCAAAGGGGGGATGCCTTCGCCAACTTTCACTGAAGCGGAACCTTCGTTGAGTTCCCATCCCAGTTCGGCGCACATCAGCAGCAATTGCCGGTGCAGCTCGCGCCACTCGCGCATGCGCAGGAAGCCCAGGAAGTGGCGCTCGCACCAATCGCGCAGCTTCGATTGGGTCAGCTCTTCGTGGGCATCACGATAGGCCTGCCACAGTTTGAGGATGCCGACGAATTCGGATCTGGAGTCGGCGAATTTCGCGTGCGCGTTGTCGGCGGCCTCGCGTGCTTCGGGCGGACGCTCGCGCGGGTCCTGGATGCCCAGGAACGAGGCGATGACCGTCATCTCCCGCAACGACGCATTGCCGTGCGCGGCCACCAGCATGCGCGCCAGCTTCACATCGACCGGCAGGCGCGCCATCTGCTTGCCGATGGCGGTGAGTTTTCTGTCTTTATCGACCGCGCCCAGTTCGCCCAGCTGCTGCCAGCCGTCGGCGATGGCGCGCTCGTCAGGCGGTTCCAGGAACGGGAAGTCCTCGATGCGCCCCAACCCCAGCGACAGCATGCGCAAGATCACCCCGGCCAGGCTGGAGCGGCGGATCTCCGGATCGGTGAACTCGGGGCGCGATTGGAAATCGGCTTCCGCATACAGGCGGTAGCAGATGCCGTCGGAAATGCGGCCGCAACGTCCCTTGCGCTGGTTGGCGCTGGCCTGCGACACCGGTTCGATATGCAGGCGGTCGAGTTTCTGCCGCGGGCTGTAGCGCTTGACGCGCGCGTAGCCGGGATCGACCACGTACTTGATGCGCGGCACGGTGAGCGAGGTTTCCGCGACGTTCGTCGCCAGCACCAGGCGGCGCTTGGTTCCGGGATTGAAGACCTTGTCCTGGTCGCGCGCCGACAGCCGCGCGTACAGCGGGGTCACTTCGGTCTCGCGGTATTTGCGTCGCTCCAGCGCCTGGTGCGCGTCGCGGATCTCGCGTTCGCCGGGCAGGAACATCAGCACGTCGCCACGCGGGTCCTGGCGGGTGATCTCGTCGATGGCGGCCACGATGGCGTCGTTGACGGTGAGGGTGGGACTGGGGATTCGGGATTCGGGATTCGCAGCAGCAGCGGGTCGTGATACCGATGGCGTCCGACGATCCGCTTCTACGAATCCCGAATCCCGAATCCCCAATCCCATCTCTTCCAAAGGCCGGTAACGCACTTCCACCGGAAACGTGCGGCCCTCCACGTCGATCACTGGCGCGTTGTCGAAGTGGCGCGCGAAGCGTTCGGTATCGATGGTGGCCGAGGTCACGATGACCTTGAGGTCGCGGCGCTTGCGCAACAGCTGCTTGAGGAAACCGAGCAGGAAATCGATATTGAGGCTGCGCTCGTGCGCCTCGTCGACGATGATGGTGTCGTAGGCCGAGAGCCAGCGGTCCGAAGCGATCTCGGCCAGCAGGATGCCGTCGGTCATGAACTTGATGCGGGTGTCGTCTCCGACTTGGTCGTTGAAACGCACCTGGAAGCCGACCGCGCCGCCGACCGGGGTCTTGAGCTCCTCGGCCACGCGCCGCGCCACCGCGCGCGCCGCGATCCGGCGCGGCTGGGTGCAGCCGATCATGCCGGCCACGCCGCGGCCGGCCGCCAGGCACAGCTTGGGCAGCTGGGTGGTCTTGCCGGAGCCGGTTTCGCCTGCGATCACCACCACCGGATGGGCGCGGATCAGTTCGACGATCTTTTCGGCTTCGCGCGCGATCGGCAGCGCTTCGTCCAGCGTCATCGCAGGCGCGGAGGCGGCACGGGCGGCGATCTTGGCGCTGGAAAGCGCCAACGCCTGTTCGAACGCGGCGCGGGCGGCCGGGTCGGCGGGTTTGGCCTGCCAGCGCGACCACAGGCCGTGCAATCGCCCACGGTCGCGGGTCAGCGCTCCGTCTATGGCACGGCGCGCGGCAGGCAGGTCCTTGTTTTCGGCTTCGGAAGCACCCATCGATCAGTGGCAGTGAATCTTTTGATTACACAACATGCGTTACCTTGTTTATTGTCGCCTATCCCACCTTAAGGAGCGCCCCGCATGGCCAAGACCAAGAGCAGCAAGCCCAAAAGCAGCAAGCCGGACAAGAGCAAGGCGCCGGCGACCTCACCCGCCGCGGCCCGATTGGCCGCCGCCGCGCCTACCGCGCCCAACATCGATATCGGGATCGGCAGCGGCGATCGCAAGAAGATCGCCGACGGTCTTTCCGGGTTCCTCGCCGACAGCTACACGCTGTACCTGAAGACCCACAACTTCCACTGGAACGTCACCGGCCCGATGTTCAACTCGCTGCACACGATGTTCGAGACCCAGTACACCGAGCAGTGGACGGCGCTGGACGAAGTGGCCGAACGCATCCGCGCGCTCGGCTACAACGCGCCCGGCTCGTACCGCGAATTCGTCGCCCTGTCCTCCATTCCCGAGGAACCCGGCCTGACCCATAGCGCCGATTGGCACGAAATGGTGCGCCAGCTGGTGGTCGGCAACGAAGCCGTATGCCGCACCGCGCGCAAGGTGCTCAAGACCGCCGACAGCGCTGGCGACGACCCGTCCGTGGACCTGCTGACCCAGCGCCTGCAGACCCATGAGAAGTACGCCTGGATGCTGCGTTCGCTGCTGCAGTAACTCCCTCCCGCGCTTTTTCCAAACGGGTGTGGGACCCCCTCTCCCTTGATGGGAGAGGGTGGCCGAAGGCCGGGAGAGGGTGCGCCGGAGCCTTCAGCACCAACAGATAAGGCGTGTATTGAACGATGAGGTCCAAAAGCACGCGCTGCGCTCGCGCACCCGTCTCCTGCCCTCCGGGCATCCTCTCAGCCTTGCACACCCTTCGGGCGCCACAAGGGGAGAGGAGAAAAGCTAGCGGCGCGCGTGGTCTTCTTCACTGCGTTCTCTGCGAATGCGACCGCACTACTTCAAAATATTGCCCCGAATACGGAAAACCCTTACCGGAACAATCGGCCAAGCCTTAGCACCGTCTCCGGCATACCCGGAATGCGGGGCTTGACCCCGCTGTTAACCTAGACCCATGCAGGAATCCCCACAGCAACTGTTGCACCGCATTTTCGGCCACGCCGATTTCCGTGGCCCGCAGCAAGCCATCATCGAGCACATCACCGCCGGCGGCGACGCCTTGGTGCTGATGCCCACCGGCGGCGGCAAGTCGCTGTGCTACCAGGTGCCGGCGCTGCTGCGCACGGGCGTGGGCGTGGTGATTTCGCCGTTGATCGCACTGATGCAGGACCAGGTGGAGGCGCTGCGCCAGGTCGGTGTGCGCGCCGAGTTCCTCAACTCCACCCTGGATGGCGAATCCGCCGCGCGTGTGGAGCGTGCGCTACTGGTCGGCGAGCTGGACCTGCTGTACGTCGCCCCGGAACGCCTGCTGACGCCACGCTTCCTGTCGCTGCTGGACCGCTCCCCCATCGCCCTGTTCGCCATCGACGAAGCGCATTGCGTCTCGCAATGGGGCCACGATTTCCGCCGCGAATACCGCGAGCTCACCGTCCTGCACGAGCGCTGGCCGCAAGTGCCGCGGATCGCGCTGACCGCCACCGCCGACCCGCCCACCCAGCGCGAAATCGCCGAGCGCCTGCAGCTGGACGAAGCGCAATGGTTCGTCAGCTCCTTCGACCGCCCCAACATCCGCTACAACGTGGTGCAGAAGGAGAACGGCAAGCGCCAGCTGCTGGAGTTCCTGGACGCGCATCGCGGCGAGGCCGGCATTGTCTATTGCCTGTCGCGGCGCAAGGTCGACCAGACCGCCGAGGCCCTGGCCGAGCTGGGCTTCAAGGCCCTGCCCTATCACGCCGGTCTGGATGCGGAAGTGCGCGCCGCCAACCAGCGCCGCTTCCTGCGCGAGGAAGGCGTGGTGATGGTGGCCACGATTGCTTTCGGCATGGGCATCGACAAACCGGATGTGCGCTTCGTCGCGCACATGGACCTGCCCAAATCGCTGGAAGGCTATTACCAGGAAACCGGCCGCGCCGGCCGCGACGGCGAACCCGCCGAAGCCTGGCTCTGTTACGGACTTGGCGACATGGTGCTGCTGAAGCAGATGATCGAGCAGTCCGAGGCCGGCGAGGAACGCAAGCAGCTGGAACGCCGCAAGCTGGATCAGTTGCTGGGCTATTGCGAATCCATGCAGTGCCGGCGCCAGGTGCTGCTGGCGGGATTCGGCGAAACCTATCCGAACCCCTGCGGCAATTGCGACAACTGCCTGCAGCCTGCCGCCAGTTGGGATGCGACGCTGGCCGCGCAAAAGGCATTGAGCTGCGTCTACCGCACCGGCCAGCGCTTCGGCGTGGTGCACCTGATCGAGGTGCTGCGCGGCGGCGAGGGCGAACGCATCCAGCAGTTCGGCCACGACAAGCTCAGCACCTACGGCATCGGCAAGGACCTGGATGCGAAATCGTGGCGCGGCGTGTTCCGGCAACTGGTCGCCGCGGGACTGCTGGAAGTCGACGCCGAAGCCTTCGGCGGTCTGCGCCTGACCGATTCGAGCCGTGCGGTCCTCACCGGCAAGCAGGCGGTCGTACTGCGCAAGGAACTGCCGGGGAAGAAACCGCGCGAACGCGATCGCGGCCCACGCACTGGCGTTGCCGTGCAGGCGCAGGATTTGCCCTTGTTCGGCGCTTTGCGCGAACTGCGCGCGCAACTGGCGCGCGAACAGAACGTGCCGGCCTACGTCATCTTCCACGACAGCACGCTGCGCAACATCGCCGAACAGCGCCCCGGCAGCCTGGGCGAACTGGCGCAAGTCGGCGGCATCGGCGGGACCAAACTCGAGCGTTATGGCCCGCAAGTACTGGAAACCATCCGCGCGCAGGGTTAGGCCGGGCCATGGATCGGCACCCGTCAATCCCGGCCCGCTGATGCCCTCAACCCCCAGAAAAAACGGACTTTCAAGCCACCCATCGAAGACTCGCCGAGCTCCATCGTTCCGCCCATCGCTTCGATCAGTTCGCGGGCGATGGATAGACCGAACCCGTATCCGCTACCCGATTCGTCCAGCCGGCCACCACGCATCAATGCATCGTCGAAACGGTCATGGGCGATTCCCGGACCATCGTCTTCGACCGACACACTGGTCCACTCCGGACCCGCGCTGCCCGTCACCCGTACCTGACGGCGCGCGTACTTGACGGCGTTTTCCAACACCGCGCCGAGTATCTCCGACAGATCCTCGGGTCTGATCGCCAGTTGCAGGCTGGCCGGGATATCAAGCGCGAAAGCGATCTGTCCGCCCTTTTCCGTGTGTTCCAGTACCGTGGCCAGGCGTTCGACCGCGGCACGGACGAAGGTGAAGACTCCAGGAGCATGACCGGCCGCGGCGATACGCGCGCGCGCAAGCTCGGCGTCGATGGTGGCGCCGATCGCGGCGATCGCCCGGTCCATGCCATCGGCCGCCGCTTCGGCGCCGGTTTCACGGGCACGGCGGCTCTGCGCCGCCATCGCGGCCAGCGGCGTCTTCAATCCGTGCGCCAGATCGGCGGCACGGCGCCGCGCCAAATCCAGATCGCGTTCGCGGGCGTCGGCCAGGGCGTTGATGGCATCGGTCAACGGCTGGATTTCACGCAGGCTGGAATCGGGCAGGCGCGCGCTGGCACTGTCGCGCAGCGCCTCCAGTTCGCCTCGTACTTTTCCCAGCGGCTTGAGCCCCAACATCACCTGCAGCCAGGCAGCGGCGGACAGCACCAGCCATAGCACCGCCAGGAATGCAGCCAACTCGCGCCCGAACTCGGCGCGCGCGCTGGCCAGCGGACGCGTGTCCTGCGCCAGCTGTACTTGTACGGGTGATTTCGCGTCATCCAGTTGCAGACGGCGTTCGAGAATCGCCACAGGTTCGTGAAACGGCCCTTCAATTCGTCGCAAACGCCAGTCGCCGGCAGGCGTGTCCTTGGGCACCGGCAGGGCCGCATCCCATAGCGAACGGGAGCGCAGCACGCCCGCGCGCGCGGATATCTGCCAGTAATAACCGCCCGCCGGTTTCTGCAGGCGCGGATCGCGCGGCTCGGACTCCAACAAAGGGGCGCCATTGGGCGCCAGCGACAGATCGGCGACCAGTCCCAAGGCATCGCGGGTCATCTCCGCCTGCAGGCGGCGCTCCAGATGCCGTTCGAACAACAGCGTCATCAACAGCCAGGCGATCACCAGCGCCGCCAGGATCGCCGCCGTCGCGCCCAGCAGCAGACGCCAGCGCAACGAACGCGCGATCACGCGCCCGATTCCAGCAGGTATCCGAAGCCGCGCCGGGTGACTATCACATCGGCACCGAATTTTCGGCGCAAGCGCGCGACGATTGCTTCGATCGCGTTGGCATCGCCGCTTTCGCTCGCGCCGTAGAGGTGCTCGGCCAGCTCGTCGGCCGGAACCGCGCGGCCGGACTGGTGGGCGAGAAAATCGAGCAGGCGGAATTCCAGCGGCGAGAGCCGGGCGGGGGCACCGTTGAAAACCGCGGTCATGCGCGTGGTGTCCAGCCGCAACGCGCCGGTCACCACTACGTTTGACAACCGGCCCGCGCCGCGGCGCACCAGCCCGCGCAGACGCGCGACCAGCTCGCCCATTTGGAAAGGCTTGGACAGATAGTCGTCGGCGCCCGCCTCTATGCCTTCCACTTTCTCTGTCCAGTCTCCCCGCGCGGACAACACGATCACCGGGAACGCGCGTCCCGCGGAACGCCAGCGCCTCAGCACCGACAGGCCATCGAGCTTGGGTAGACCCAGATCGAGGACGGCCGCATCGTAATCCTCCACATCGCCCTGGTACCAGGCGCTCTCTCCGTCGGCGACCGCATCGACCGAGAAACCCGCCGCCTCCAGCGCGCGCTGCAGGTCGGCGCTGATATCCGGATCGTCCTCGACCACCAGGCAACGCATCAGTCGTCCTTGATCTTCAGTACGGCGCCGTTGCGCGCGTTCAAGGTGATCTTGCGGACATGGCCGGTGGGCGTGAGCACTTTCACTTCGTATTCCCAGCCTTCGTCTTCGTGCTCCAGCTCGACTTCGATCACATCGCCAGGCACGCGGCGCTGGGCCACTTCGAGGATCTGGTTCAGCGGCAGGATCTCGCCGCGCTTGAGCAGTTCGCGCGCGGCGACGTGATCGTCGTGCTTGGCCGCCAACACCACGGCGGCGGGAAACAGCGAGGCCGCGGCAACCAGGGCCAGCGGAACGAGAAGCTTGCGGGAGCGGAGGGATAGGTTCATGAGCACAGCATGCGATGGCCTTGCTGATATCGACCTGACGAAGAGCCCCGCCGGGATGTCAGCCACGCCAGTCTAGCCTGCGCTCCTCTTAGAGGGGAATCGCGCAATGCAGACCGGCACCGGATCATCGCCCAGGGCTTGGCCATCGGCACTCGCCTTTCGCCTGATCGCATGCGTGGCTGCGTGCATGGCGCTGCCGGCGGCGGCGCAGACTGCCGCCGCCAACGGAATCACGGCCTACCCGCCCGAGTATTTCGCCTCCGCTTCTCCGGCCAACGCGCGCGACATGCTCGATCGCCTGCCCGGCTTCACTTTGGTAGAAGCCGACGAGGACGTGCGCGGTTACGCGGCCGCGCAGGGGAACGTGCTGATCGACGGCGCGAGGCCCTCGAGCAAGCGCGAGGATATCGGCGATCTGCTCAAGCGCATTCCAGCCGCTGCGGTGGAACGCATCGAATTGATCCGCAGCGGCGCTAGCGGCGTGGACATGTCCGGTCACCCGATCCTGGCCAACGTGGTGCGGCGGCGCGAGGCCTCCACCGAGGCGGCGCTGGAAGCCGGTGCGGTGGCTTCCACCGACGGCTGGCTGTCGCCGCAGGGACAAGTGGAGTACGGACGCCGCTGGCAGGATCGCGCCCTGGATCTGGCGCTGAAGTTCGAACCCGAGCTGGACGACGACAGCGGGCGCGGCACCATCCGCACGTTCTCGCCCGAAGGCGGTCTGCTGGCCCTAAGCCGTCTGCGCACGCGCACCGTCGCCAGGAACAGCGAAGCCGGGGTGAGCTGGCGCCAGCCCGTCGCCGGCGGACGGCTGACCCTGACCGCCGCCGCGCGCGGCGAACGCGTGCGAACCAGCACCGGCATCGAAGCTGTCTTCGGCAATGCCGAGGACGAGACAGTGCAGGAATCGGAAGACAGCAAAGAAGTGGAATTCGGCGCGCGCTTCGTCAAGCAGTTCGGTGCCCATTCCACCATGGAGATGACGCTTTCGCAGCAACTCGGCTGGCTGGAGGGCAAGGAGCAATCGATCGAGGACGGCGAGCAGGAGACCTTCGGCGAGAAGACCGACACCGGCGAGACCATCGGCCACCTGGAACTGACCCACGAGCATTCGCAGCGACTGTCTTTCGTCACATCATTGGAAGGCGCATTCAATTTCCTGGAAAGCGAGGCGGCGCTGGTGCAGAACGGCGCGCCGGTCGCACTGCCTGGTTCGCAGGTAAGGATCGAGGAGAAGCGCGCGGAGGCCGCTTTCGGCGCACTTTGGAAACCGGCCAACCACTGGCTGCTGGAAGGGACCATGCGGGTCGAGCGCTCTTCCATCTCGCAGAGCGGCGACAGCCCGCTGCGACGCAGCTTCACCTACCCGAAGCCACGCTTGGCTGCGCGCTGGGATCGGGATCAGCGCAACCAGTTCCGCTTCGCCTTGTCGCGGGAAGTAGGCCAACTGGAGTTCGGCGATTTCGTCGCCTCCGCCTCGCTGGATTCGGATCTGGTGGCGGCGGGCAACGCCAGCCTGGAACCGGACAAAACCTGGCGCGCGAGCGCGGCGTGGGAGCGTCGCTTCGGCAGCGATGCGGCACTGACCCTGACCTGGACCCACGACGAGATCAGCGACGTGATCGACCGCGTGCTGGTGACCACGCCCGACGATGCGTTCGATGCGCCCGGCAATATCGGCGACGGACGCCGCGACACGCTGGTCCTGGAATTCTCCACGCCCCTGGACCGCATCGGATTCAGTGGCGCGCACCTGCGCACCTCGATGTTGTGGCGGCGCAGTCGGGTCACCGATCCGGTCACCGGCCAGTCGCGGCCGATCTCCGAGGAGAAGCCGGTGGAAGGCAGCATTGAGCTGACCCAGGATTTGCCCGCGTGGCGCATCAACTGGGGCGTCGAATTCGAACATATCGCAGAACGCGAAGCCAAATACCGCTACGACGAAGTGGCGCGCGAATCGGAAGACGCGGGATGGACGCTGTTCGTGGAGCGCCGCATCGGCGAACGCTGGCGCGTGCGCGCCGAAGCCACCGATCTGTTCGGCCGCGATTTCATCGAATCGCGCCGCAAGTACGACGGCCCGCGTTCGACCTCGGCGCTGGAGGAAACCGAACGCCGCGACCGCGAAACGCCCGGTTATTTCAGTCTGACATTCCGTCGTAGTATGGGCGGCTAGGCCAGCCTTCCGGCGCATCGTAGCCGTAATAGCCGCCGCCGCGCTTGAAGCGTTCCAGCCTTCCCAGCTCTTCGGGATCGGACTTGCGGTCCCAGGTCTTGACTCCGTTCTTCAGATCGGACGGCGTCAGCACCAACGGATCCCATACCGGCTCGCCCATCACGTCGTGCAAGGTGTAGGTGAGCGTGGGTTCGGCGCCAGTCATATCGAAGCGCATCAGGCCCACGTTCACCGAACGCGTCCAGGTATCGCGCACCCGCACTTCCGGCGCTTGCCGCGTGTTCTTGGCCGCCGGCATCTGCGCCAGCGGCGAAGAACAGAAATCGTAGAGATCGTAGCCGCCCTGGCCCGAGCGCGGAATGCAGTTCAGTTCGCCCATGTGCGAATCGCCCGAGATGCAGACCACGCCGCCGATATCGTTGTCGCGGATGAAATCGAAGATCTCGTTGCGCTCGGTCAGGTACACGCCCCAGGAATCGCCGCCCTTTTCGTTCTCGGCCGACGACCAGCCGCCGCCGATGGCCAGGACCTTGAACGGCGTCCGGCTGGCTTTCAGTCCGCGCTTCAGCCAAGCCTTCTGCGCCGCGCCGAGCATGGTCTTGCCGGCGTCGTCGGTCTTGTCGGTGGCATCGCGATGGTAACGTCCGTCGAGCACGAAGAAATCCACGCCGCCGTAGTGCTGCTTGAAGTACACGCCAGGATTACCGGACTCGCCGTAGCCCGGATTGGCCCAGAAGTTGCGGAAGATCTTGAGCGAATCGGCCTTGCGCGGGTTGGCGCCATCGGAGTTGTTATGGCCGAAATCGTGATCGTCCCAGGTCGCCAGTTGCGGAGTGGAGCGCAGCAGCGGTTCCAACCGCTCGACCACCCGGCCGCGGCCATACAAGTCGATCAGCGCGGCGTGCTGATCGCTGTCGGCGTAGATGTTGTCGCCCAGCCAGAAGAACATGTCCGGCTCCAGCGCGCGCACCGCGTTCCAGATGCGTTGGTCGGGGTCGTACTGGATGCGGCAGCAGGAACCGAAGGCGATGCGAAAGTCGGCAGGACCTTCCGGAGCGGTCCTGGTCTTGTGCGGCAGGAATTGGTAGCGATCTTCCTCGCCGGCGTACTTGAGGCGGTACCAATACGTGGTGTCCGGTTCCAAGCCTTCGGCGCGCAGCACTACGCAGCAATCGTTCTCCGCGCTCGCCACTGCGCCGGAACCGCGCATGACGGTTTCGAAGTAGCGGTCGGTGGAGTATTCCAACTGCACCTCGAACGCGCCGCTGGCCCGCACCCACACGGTGAAATGGTTCGGACCCGGAGCGCCTATCATCGGACCCTGCAAGGCACGCGGATATCCCAGCACTTGCGCCCATGCGCGCGGAACCAGCGCTAACGCGGCGGCAAGCCCGGTGCCCTTGAGGAAACTGCGGCGTCTCGGCTTCATCGATTCAATCCTGATCGAGCGCCGCGTTGAGTTTTTCCATCAGCGCATGCTGGACCGCACCGTTGGAAACGCAGACGTTGCCGCCATGCAGATCCAGCGCGCCGCCGGTGACCGAAGTCGCCACCCCGCCCGCTTCCTTCACCAGAATCACCCCCGGCGCCATGTCCCAGGCGTTGAGCGCGCGTTCCCAGTAGGCATCCCATCGGCCGGCAGCGACCCAGGCCATGTCCACCGCGCACGCGCCGGTGCGGCGGATGCCGGCCACTTCGGCGCTCAGCAGCGCCATCTCGCGCGCGAACACCGGGTGGTCCGGTTTGCCGGCAAAGGGGATGCCGCAGGCCAACACCGATTCGATCAGAGTGGCGCGCGTGGAGACGCGGATACGCTGGCCGTTGAGCCAACAGCCTTTGCCCTGCTCGGCGACATAAAGTTCATCGATCGCCGGCAGGTAGGTGACGCCGGCGACCACTTCGCCTTCGCGCGCCAGCGCCACATTCACGCCCCACAGCGGCGTGCCGAACAGGAAGTTGGTGGTACCGTCCAGCGGATCGACGATCCAGGTCTGCGAGCGGTCGCTGCCGCCGAACTCGCCGCCTTCCTCGCCCAGGAATCCGAAACCCGGCTGGGCTTTTTCCAGGATCGAACGCGTGGCGCGCTCCGCTTCCTCGTCGGCAATGGAGACCAGATCGGCCGGCCCGCTCTTGGAACGGATGCCGAGTTCGGACAGTTTGCCGAAATGTTTGCGCAGTCCTGCGCCGGCGGCTTGCGCCGCTTCGATCATCGCCTGCAGGTCACGCGAAGGTTCAAGCACGTCTTCTTCCTCAATCTCTAAGTTTGGTGCGCCACAGACTGGTGGCGAGCAGCGTTGCGACGACCGAGCAGCCGATCCAGAACCAGATCACCGGCCCGAAATCGTAGCTGCGCACAGCGCCCGCGACGGTCATGCCTTTTTCGATCAGCAAGCCCGATACCTGTTCCTGGATGCCCGCGCCGATGTAGCTGAAGATGCCGATCACTCCCATTGCCGCGCCGGCCACGCGCTTGGGCGCTATGTCCACCGCGAACAGGCCACCCAGCGAAGTCACCATGCCGGTCATGCCCATGCCGAACAGCAGCATGCCCGCCACCAGCACCGGCATGTTGGCCGGTCCGAAGAAGATCAGGCAAAGACCGATCAGTTCCAGCATGCCGAACAGCAGATTGGCCGGCGGACGCCTGCCATTGAATACCTTGTCGGACACCAGGCCGAAGGCGATGGCGCCGACGATGCCGGCCAGCGTGCTGACCATCAGCAAAGTGCCTGCCGCAGGCAAGGAGAAACCGCGTTCCTCCTGCAGGTACAGCACGCCCCAGGAGTTGATCGCGTAGCGGGTGACATAGGTGAGTGCGCTGGCCAGGCACAGCACCCAGATCGCAGGAATCCTGAGGATGGAGAACTGCAGGCCGATCACCGATTTGGCCGCAGGCTTGGCCGCCTCGCCGTAGTGGTCGTTCTTCCAATCGTTGACCGTGGGCAGGCCCATCGTGCGCGGCCGGTCCTGGATCAGCAGGAAGCAGCCGATCGCGGTGGCGATACCGATGATGCCCGGACCCCAGAAGCCCCAGCGCCAGCCCAGCGCGGCGACCGCGCTGCCGACCACCAGGAAGGTCAGGCCTTCGCCGATCGAGTGGGCGGTGCTCCAGACACCATAAGCACGGCCTCGCTCGCGGTTGGAGAACCAGCTGGTCATCGCCACCACGCCGCCGGGCGCGCCGAAGCTCTGAAACCAGCCGTTCAATCCCCACAGCATCACCGCCGCCCACAAGGCGGTAGTGAATCCCATCGCCAGATTGCACAGCGCCGTGGCCAGGAAAGCGAACGCCAAAAAGCGTTTCATGTTGGCGTGGTCGGCCAGGAAGCCGTTGGTCAGCTTGCCGATTGCGTAGGTGTAGAACAGCGCCGATCCGATCATGCCCAGATCGCTGGGCGAATAGATGCCCGTATCGATCAGCGGTTTCTTCACCACGCCCAATGCCAGCCGGCAGGTGTAGATAAGACCGTAGCCCAGGGTGATGGCCAGCATCACCCGGAACCGGTGGCGCTTGAACAGGCCGTCGATTTGCGCACGGTCGGACAGCTCCGGCAGATCGGGGCCGGTCGTGAAGAACTTCAGGATTCCACCAGCCACGATTCCCTCCCAGGAATGGTCGGACTTGCTATTCCATCGGATGCTTTATTCAGCGCATCGTCGGAATGACGAAGCTCTGGTCGGACACGGGCCCGCCTTTGGGCCAGCGCTGGGTGATGGTCTTGGTGCGCGTGTAGAAGCGCACGCCATCCATGCCGTACTGGTTGAGATCGCCGAAGCCCGAACGCTTCCAGCCGCCGAAGCTGTGGTAGGCCACCGGCACCGGAATAGGCACGTTGATGCCGACCATGCCCACTTCCACCCGGTCGGCGAATTCGCGCGCGGCATCGCCATTGCGGGTGAAGATGGCCACGCCGTTGCCGTACTGGTGCTTGGAAGGAAGTTCCAGCGCTTCCTCGAACGTCGCGGCGCGCACGATCTGCAGCACCGGGCCGAAGATCTCTTCGCGATAGGTCTTCATCCCGGCGGTGACGTGGTCGAACAGACTGGGGCCGAGGAAGAAGCCCTGTTCGCTGCCGGCCAGCGAGAAGCCGCGTCCGTCCAGCACCAGTTCGGCGCCTTCGTCCACGCCGGTCTGCAGGTAGGCCTCGATCTTGCTGCGGTGCGCAGCGTTGATGACCGGGCCGTAGTGCGCTTGCGCGTCGGTGGAGTTGCCGATGCGCAAGGCCTTGATCGCGATGACGAGCTTCTCGCGCAACGCTTCCGCCGTTTCCTCGCCCACCGGCACCACCACCGGCAAGGCCATACAGCGCTCGCCGGCTGAACCGTAGGCCGCACCGATCAGGTCGGCGACGGTCTGGTCAAGGTCGGCGTCGGGCAGCACGATGCCGTGGTTCTTGGCCCCGCCCATCGCCTGCACACGCTTGCCATGTTGCGCGCCCAGTGAATAGACCGACTGGGCGATGTCGGAGGAACCGACGAAGCTCACCGCCTTGATGGTCGGATGTTTCAGGATCGCTTCCACCGTGTCCTTGTCGCCATGCACCACGTTGAGCACGCCGGGCGGCAGGCCTGCTTCGATCATCAACTCGGCCAACCGCACCGGCACCGAGGGATCGCGCTCGGAAGGCTTGAGGATGAAGGCGTTGCCGCAGGCGATGGCCGGACCGAACATCCACATCGGGATCATCGCGGGGAAATTGAAAGGAGTGATGCCCGCGACCACACCCAAGGGCTGGCGTGCCGAGTACACATCGATGCCCGGACCGGCGCCCTGGGTGTATTCACCCTTCAGCAGGTGCGGAATGCCGCAGGCGAATTCGATGACCTCAAGGCCGCGCTGAAGGTCGCCCTTCGAATCAGCGATCACCTTTCCATGCTCGCTGGACAGCAGAAGGGCGAGCTCGTCCATATGCGCCTCCAGCAGGCGCTTGAATTCGAACATCACCCGCGCGCGGCGCTGCGGGTTGGCCTGGGCCCATCCTTTCTGCGCTTCGGCGGCAATGGCCACCGCGCGATCCAGCTCGGCGGCCGAAGCCAGCGATACGCGAGCCTGCACCAGCCCGCGGTTCGGGTCGAAAACTTCTCCGTAGTTGCCGGAGGTTCCTGCGACCGACTGGCCGCCGATGAAATGTTCGATGTTGCGCATGTTCGTATTCCTGAGTATTCGCGTCGTGCCGCACCTGGATCAGCGCTTGCGCACGATCCATTCGTGGGCGGGATCGTTGCGGAAGACCCATTGGCGCTTCGGGCCTGCCATCACGTTGAGGTAGTAGAGATCGTATCCGTGGGGCGCGCCGACCGGGTGGTAGCCACGCGGCACCATCACCACGTCGCCATCCTCCACCGAAATCGTTTCGTCCAGCGACCGGTCGTCGGTATAGACGCGCTGGATGGCGAAGCCCTGCTGCGGCTGCAGACGGTGGTAGTAGGTTTCCTCCAGCGCCGTTTCCTGTTCCGGCGTGGCGGTATCGTGCTTGTGCGGCGGATAGCTGGACCAGTGGCCGCCGGGCGTGATCACTTCCACCACCAGCAGGGCCTCGGCGGGTTCGGTCTCGGGCAGGATATTGCGCACGTAACGGGTGTTCGTGTCCTTGCCGCGAACCTCGCGCGTCATCGTCGATTCGTCGATCGCACGTACCTTTCCCGCACCGGTGCCGGGAGCCGTGCAGACAGCAAGTTCGACAGCGGTTTTCGCGGTGACGGTGCAGGCGATTCCCGCCGGAACGTAGACCGCACCCGGCGCCTTGTCCTCGAACGGCGTGGCGCGGCCACCGAGGTTTTCAAAGGTTTCGTCGCCGGCAGTCACATCCGCGGCGCCAGAAACGAGTACCAGGCAGGTCTCGCGGCCGGCATCGCTGGCGGCATAGGTCTGCCCCGCCCGCAGCTGTACCAGCTTGAACCCCACGTGCTGCCAACCCGCGCTGGCGGGCGTCACTTCCAGCACGGTGCCGGCAGCATCGGGCGCATGCGGGCGAACGCGCAGTTGCATCAGCGCAGACCCGCCCTGGCCGCTTCGTCGCGCAAGGTCTTCAATCCGAGCGCCGCGTAGGTGCGTGGATCTGCGAGCTTGGGATCCTGTTCGGCTTCGATCACGATCCAGCCGGAATAATCGATGGCCTTCAGCGCGCGCATGATTTCCGCGTAATCGAGGCCACCATCGCCGGGCACGGTGAACATGCCGGAGACCACGCCATCGAGAAAGCTGGAGCCGCCCTCCTTCGCCTTGGCGAAAGTTTCCCAGCGCACGTCTTTGCAGTGCACGTGGACGACGCGGCCGGGATGGTTGCGGATCACTTCCAGAGAATCCACGCCGCCCAGCGCCGCATGGCCGGTATCCAGGGTCAGCCCGACCGATGGGCCGGTATTTTCGATGAACGCCTGCAGGTCGGCCGCGTTTTCCACGACCGTGCCCAGGTGATGGTGGTAGGCGAATTTGAGCCCCTGCGCCTGGATATAGTCCGCCACTGCGGTCATGCGCGTGCCGAACAACACCCAGTCGGCGCCGGACAGGCGCGGCGTGCCGGTCAGCGGAATGCCGCGTTCCCCGTGCACGGCATTGCTGGTTTCGGCGAACACGAACACGGTGCTGCCCATCGCCTTCAATAGTTCAAGATGCGGTTGCAGCGCGGCAATTTCGGCGTCGGCGTCCTGGATCAGCAGCGATCCGCTGTACCAGCCGCCGATCAGATCTATGCCGTAGCTCGCAAGCAGGGGCTTGAGCGCGGCCGCGTCGCGGGGAAATTTACCGCCGAGTTCCACGCCTTCGAAGCCCAGTTCCTGGATGTCCTTCAGGATGCTTTCAAGCGGGGTATCGCCGCCCAATTCGGGCATGTCGTCGTTGGCCCAGGCGATGGGACTGACACCGAAACGTATGCTCATGACAGGTCTCTTTTCATGCGCACGCCGTGTTCGTAGGCGCGGCGTGCTGCGTTGACTTCGGAGCGGTCGGAAACTTCCGGGACGGCTACGTCCCACCACCAGCCGCCGGCTTCCGTGGTTTTCAATGGATCGGTATCTATGACCACGACATAGCTGCGGTCGGCGGCGCGGGCACGGCCGAGCGAGGCGCCGAGTTCGCCAAGCGTGGCCGCATGTTCGGACAATGCGCCGAGACTGCGCGCATGCGCGGCGAAGTCAATGTCCGCCAGCATCTGGTGGCGGGAATCCGCAAGCAGATTGTTGAAGCCGGGACTGCCGGTGGCCTGCTGCAGGCGGTTGATGCAGCCATAGCCGCGGTTGTCCAGCACCACTACGATCAGCTTGAGGCCCAGCATCACCGACGTAGCCAGTTCCGAGTTCATCATCAGATAGCTGCCGTCGCCGACCATCACCACCACTTCGCGCTGCGGCTCGGCCATCTTCACGCCCAGTCCGCCGGCGATCTCGTAGCCCATGCACGAGTAGCCGTATTCCAGGTGGTAGCCGCCGGGCTTGGAAGTGCGCCAGAGCTTGTGCAGTTCGCCGGGCAGACCGCCTGCGGCGCACACGACCACCGCGTCTTCGCCGACGCCGCGCTGCACCGTGCCGATCACCTGCGCGTCGCTGGGAAGCGCCTGATCGTCCGCACCCGCAGTGACAGCGGCGACGGTTTCGTTCCAGGCGGCGATGGCATTGCGATCGGCGAGCACGACCTCTTCGGCCACACACCAACCGCGCAGGCGCGCGCTCAGGGCATCGATGACGCTGAGCGCATCTCCGACAACGGGTTCGGCGCCGTGCTTATGGGCATCGAAGGCCTGAACATTGACCTGGAACAGCTTGCGGTCCGGAAACAGGCTGCGCGAACCGGTGGTGAAGTCCTGCAAGCGCGTGCCGATGCCGACGATGAGGTCGGCTTGCTGCGCCGCGGTGTTGGCGGCGGCAGAGCCGGTGACACCGATCGAGCCCAGCGCACGCGGATGCTGCCAGCCCAAGACGCCTTTACCGGCCTGCGTTTCGGCCACCGGAATCCCGCTGGTTTCGGCCAGCGCCGCCAGTGCGCTTTCGGCCTGGCTGTAGCGCACGCCGCCGCCGGCGATTATCAAGGGACGCTTTGCGGCACGTATCGCCGCAGCCAGCGCATCGAGCTCGTGCGCGTCGGCCGGTTGCCGGCGCTGCTTCCACAGACGGCGCTCGAAGAAATGCGCGGGATAGTCGAAGGCCTCGGCTTGCACGTCCTGGCAGAAGGCGAGCGTCGCCGGGCCGCAGCTGGCAGGATCGAGCATCGTCGCCAGTGCCCTGGGCAGTGCGTCGAGCAGTTGCTCGGGGCGCAGGATGCGGTCGAAATAACGCGAGACTGGTTTGAAGCAGTCGTTCACCGATACGGTGCCGTCGTTGAAATCCTCCAGTTGCTGCAATACCGGGTCCGGACGGCGGCTGGCGTAGACATCGCCGGGCACCAGCAGCACCGGCAAGCGGTTCACGTGCGCCAGTGCGGCAGCGGTGACCATGTTGGTGGCGCCAGGGCCGATGGAGGTGGTGCACACCATCGCCCGTTGCCTGCGCATCTGCTTGGCATAGGCGATGGCCGCGTGGGCCATGCCCTGCTCGTTGTGCGCGCGCCAAGTGGGCAGCGCGTCGCGGCCTGCATACAGCGCTTCGCCCAGGCCGGCGACGTTGCCATGTCCGAAGATCGCCCAGACCCCTGCGAAATAAGGTACTTCCGCGCCATCGACGACGACGTGCTGGGCGCTGAGCCAGCGCACCAGGGCCTGCGCGGCGGTGAGTCGTATCGTACTCATGTCAGCCTGCTTCCCCGGCGGCAACCGCAACGCGTGTCTTGGCCGCGCGCCATGCGTCCACCAGAACCGACAGCCGGCGCGAAAGATCGGCAATGGCGCTTTCATCGTCGATCTTCCCGGCCAACCACTTCTCCGCCGCGTCGGCGAATATGGTCCTGCCCACTGCGAATCCCTTCACGATCGGCGTGGAAGCGGCGGCATCGAACGAGGCGATCAGCTCCTCTTCTGGCGCCGACAACCCCAACAGCACCACACCGCGACAGCGTGGATCGTTGGCCGCGATGGTGCGCTCGATGTGGTCCCAGGCTTGCGGACTCTCGTTGGGCTCCAGCTTCCACCAATCGGGCTTCATGCCCAGATCGTAGAGCCGTTGCATGACGCGCGATACCGTGGTGTCGTCGACCGCGCCATTGCGGGAAGCGATAATTTCCACCAGCAGTTCATGCCGGGTCTTGCGCGCGGCGTCCTGCAGGCGCAGCAGCTGCCGTTCCTGGCGTTCGCGCAGATCCTGCGCGTCGTCGGGATGATAGAAGGCCAGACACTTGATTACGTGGTTGGCCGGCCAGGTGGCGATCTCGGTGGCCACGTCGGCGGAGCTTTCGAATTCCAGCGGGCAGGAGCCCGGCAACTCGATCGGCCTTCCTATCCAATAAGGCCGGTCCGCCGCCGCTTCCAGTCCGCGCATGCCATAGCGGCCGTCCAGCAGCACGCCGAAGCGGGGATCGCCTTTTGCCAGACGGTCCACAGCCTTGAGCGCCAGCGTCTTGAACTGGACGATGCGCGCCGGATCGGCGCCGACCTGTTCGCACAGGGCTTCGAACTGGCTGCGATGATCCATGGCCAGCACGGTGAGTTCGTCCCACCGCCCCGCCCGCGTGCTAGCCCAGTGCACGTGCTCCAGCTCCGCGTCGTCGCGCAGCCGGAACGGGCGCGCGGTCTCCTGCAGGAACAGTTGCAGTTCTTCCCAGGTCGGCATGGCCGGCGAACAACCGTGCCGCGAGACCACTATCGCGCCGCAGGCGTTACCGTATTCGCAGCAGACGTGCAGCGCTTCATCGCGCAGCCAGCCGCGCAGGAAGCCAGCCATGAACGCATCGCCCGCGCCCAGCACGTTGAACACTTCCACCTTGAACCCACGCCCGACCACCCCCTCGTCGAGGCGGTCGGGTATGGCCCCTGGAAACACGGAACATCCTTGCGCGCCGCGCTTGCATACCAGCAGCGCGGAGGTCTTTTCGCGGATCGCGCGCAAGGCGGCAATGGTGTCGGTAGTGCCGCCCAGGATGTGCACTTCTTCCTCGGTGCCCACGATCAGATCGCAAAGCGGCAGCACTTCCTGCAACCGTGCGGTCACCGCGTCGTGGGCCACGAAACGGTTCTCACCCGCGTCCTTGCCGGTCAGTCCCCACAGCACCGGCCGGTAGTCGATATCGAACACGATGCGCGCACCGGCCGCGCGAGCGATCTCGCAGGCGCGCAGGCTTGCGTCGAACACATTGGGGCGCGACAGATGCGTCCCGTTAATCAGCAAGGCGCCGGCCGAACCGATGAAGTCCGGGTCCACATCGTGCGCTTCCAGCGCCATATCGGCGCAATTCTCGCGGTAGAAGATCAGCGGGAAGGTGTCGGGGTCGCGGATGCCTAGGAACACCAGCGCGGTCAGGCGTTCGCCGTCTTCCAGCACGCCCTGCGTGGAAACCCCTTCGCGGACCAGCTGTTCGCGGATGAAGCGACCGAAGTGGTCTGCGCCCACACGGGTCAGCAGGCCGCTGCGCAGGCCCAGGCGCGAGGCACCGACCGCGGTGTTGGTAGGGCTGCCGCCGATGTACTTGGCGAAAGACATCATGTCTTCCAGCCGGCCGCCCACCTGTTCGCCGTACAGATCGATGCAGGAACGGCCGAGAGTGATCAGATCTAGTTGTCGCTCGGTCGCCGCCATGCAGGGCCGTCCCTCAGCCGGTTGTGGACGCCATTCGCCCCAATTGATGTAACATATATTCCATAAATGAAATTAAAGCAACATATGTTTCATTTTTTGGCGCGCTTGGCCGGCACGACCGCTTTCTTGGCGCCGCCCGCAGCCGGACTGGCGGCGAAGGCGTAGGAAATCACCAGCGCCTGGGCCAGGCACATGGAAGCGGAAAGCGAACGGAACTTGCGGATTTCCGCTTCGCGCACCTGCAGCACCAGCGTGGCCGGCTTGGCTACCGGGCTGACCAGGCTGTCGCTGATCGACAGCACCTTGGCGCCGCGCTCCACTGCCGCATCGACCACATGCACGGTCTCTTCCGCATACGGGTGGTAGCTGACCGCGATCAGCAAGTCGCGGGCAGTGATGGCGTGCACCTGCTGCAGCGACATGCCGCCCAAGCTATCGATGAAGACCGTGCGCTTGTCCACCTGCAACAGCGAATACGCAAGATAGGCCGCCACCGGGAACGAGCGGCGGAAGCCGGCCACGTACACCGTTTCTGCCTGGGAAATGAGCTTCACCGCACGACTGAGGTCGTCGCGGCCGACGATCTTGCCCAGGTTCTGCATGGCCAGGATATTGCCTTCGACGAATTCTCCCAGCACCTGCCCCGGGTCGCCGACCGCCTTGCCTTCCACGTTCTGGGTGAACTCGCGCACGCGCTCGCTGTAGCCCATCGGCGCAGTGCCCGACAGCAGGCCGTCGCGGAACAGGCGCTGCATCTGGGTGGCGCCGTCGAAGCCGAAATACTTGGCGAAACGCACGATGGCCGAGGGCTGCACGCCGGTGCGATCAGCCAGCACGGCCAGCGTCTCCAGCGCCACCGCGTTGGGCTCATCCAGCACGTAGCGGGCGATCTGCTGCAGACGCTTGCTGAGCGACTCGTAGCGGGCCAGGATCGCCGCACGCAGTTCTTCGGCCGTGGTCGGCGGGGTATTCGATTCGGCCATACGGCCACTCCTTGCCAATGCGATGCCCGGCACCTGCCGGAGAATGGAATATAAAGTATTTTCTTGGAAATTCTATTACAATATGAAATAGAATAGAACTTCCATTCATTGGCCCAGCCCCGCGAGGACGACCGTGGAACGCATCGAGTTAGCGCTGATCGGCGCCGGGCGCATGGGCCAGGTGCATGGCCCCAACGCGGCCCGGCACCCGGGCCTGAGGCTGAAGTACGTGGTCGATCCGCGGCCCGAGGCCGCACAGGCCATGTGCCAGCGCTTCGACGCGCGGCCCGCCACGCTGGAACAGGCGTTGGCCGATCCCTTGATCCAGGGCGTACTGGTCTGCAGCTCCACCGACCAGCATCTGGCCAACGCGCTGGCCGCGGTGGAAGCCGGCAAGGCGGTGTTCTGTGAAAAACCCATCGACCTGGACCTGCAGAAAGCGCTGCAGGCGCAATCGCGCTTCGAAGGCGCGCGCTTCCTGCTCGGTTTCAACCGACGCTTCGATCCGCACTTCAAGGCGTTGAAACAGAAACTCGACACTGGCGCGATCGGCAGGCTGGAATCGCTGCACCTGATCAACCACGACCCCGCCTCGCCGCCGCCGGGTTTCATTCCCACCAGCGGCGGCCTGTTCAAGGACTTCACCATCCACGATCTGGACATGGCGCGCTGGCTGCTGGGCGAGGAACCGGTGGAGCTCTACACCACCGCCAGTTGCCTGGTCGACCCGGAGATCGGCCGCCTGGGCGACGTGGATACCGCGCGCACCGTGCTCAAGACCGCATCCGGCAAGCTGTGCGTGATTTCCAACACGCGCCGCAGCGGCTACGGCTACGACCAGCGCATCGAGGCCTTCGGTTCTTCCGGCATGCTCAGCGCCGGCAACATGCAGCAGGACACGTTGCAAACGCTGACCGAACAAGCCGTATCCAGCGCGCCGATCCATCCGGGTTTCGCCTCTCGCTACCAGGACGGCTACCGCGACCAGATCCATCACTTCGCCGACGTACTGCACGGTCGCGCGCAACCGCTGGTGGGCTATGCCGACGGCGTAGCCGCATTGGTCCTGGCCGAAGCCTGCGCGGCGTCGATGCGCAGCGGCACCGTCATCCATCTTTAGAAGGGGAAACTCCATGCACAAGGTCGTACTTATCGGCGCCGGACGCATCGGCCGCATCCATGCCAAGAACGCCGCTTTCAATCCGCGTATCGAACTGGCCGGCGTGGTCGATGCCATCGACGCTTCGGCACAATCGCTGGCGCAGGAATACGGTTGCCCGGTGCTGAGCTTGGATCAGACGATGGATGACGCATCGGTGGCCGGCGTGATCATCGCCAGCTCCACCGATACCCACCTGGATTACAGCGTGCGCGCAGCGGCGGCCGGCAAGGCCGTGTTCTGCGAGAAGCCCATCGACCAGGACCTGGCGCGTGCGCGCAGCGCAGCGGGCCAGTTGTCGAAAGCGAAACTGCTGCTGGCCTTCAACCGCCGCTTCGATCCCAACTTCCAGGCATTGAAGGCGCGCCTGGACAGCGGCGCCATCGGCACGCTGGAAACGCTGCAGATCACCTCCAACGATCCCAGCCCGCCGCCGCCTTCGTATGTCGCAGTGTCCGGCGGCCTGTTCAAGGACATGGCCATCCACGACTTCGACATGGCGCGGTGGCTATTGGGAGAAGAGCCAGTGGAGGTCTACGCCGCCGGCAGCTGCCTGGTGGATCCGGAAATAGGCAAACTGGGCGACGTGGATACCGCACGCACGGTGTTGAAGACCGCCTCGGGCCGCATCTGCGTGATCTCCAACTCGCGGCGCTCCGGCTTCGGCTACGACCAGCGCATCGAAGCCTATGCCTCGGCCGGCATGGTCCGCGCCGACAACGTCACCGAAAGCACCGTGCAGGTATGGAGCGAGAACGGCGCGGCTGCGGACCGCTTCCAGAACTTCTTCCTGGACCGCTACGCAGAAGCCTATCGCCGCGAGATGGATCATTTCGCTGACATGCTCGATGGCGCCGCCGCATCGGTGGGCTACGCCGACGGCGTCGCCGCCCTGGCCCTGGCCGAGGCCGCCGCGCAATCGGTGCGCACCGGCGCGCCGGTGCGCCTGTAACGCATTCGGCGGAATCAGCGGCCGGCGGACTTCAGCGGCCGCACCAGGCGCGAGCGGAGCAGCGCTTCGAATTCCGGCAATGGGCAGCCGTTGTCGCAACCGGGAATCGGCAGGTATTGGTAGGCGGGCGCGTTGGCTGCCGACAACGGCTGCAGTTCGCGCACTTGGTCCATGGTCTGCGAACGATAGAACGCACGCACGAAGCGTTTTCCCGATGCATCGGCCAGCACTTCGAATCCCAGCGCGCCACCCGGCGGCGGATCGTCGCGCGGATAGCTGGGCACCTGCCAGTGCAGATCCAGCAGCCCGCCCAGGTCGGCGATGTTGGTGTCGTGTCCCACCAGCACGGTGAGTCGCGGCCCCTGCTCCATCGCCTCGAGCATGCGCGCGGCCAGCGGCGAGGCCGCGCGCGCTGCCACGTAAGGTGCGCGTCCTTCGTAGTAGAACTTCAGCGAATGGAATTCCAGCAACTCTTCGATCTGCCCGCGCGTCAGCCGGCCCCAGGCCACGTCCCGCATCGGCATGCCTTCCAGGTATTCCAGCAGGAAAGTCTGGCTGATCGTCGAAGCCAAACCGAAGGGATCGCCGACATCGGGCCGGTCGCCCTCATTGCGCACCAGACCCGCAGGCAGCGCCGATACATCGCAAGCAGCGCTCTTGCGCGAGCCTTCGCATCCCAGCGCCTTGTTGAGCAAAGCGAAGCGTTCGGCATGCGTGGCGATTTCTGCCTGCATGCCGCCGGCCGGCGCAAGCGCCGCCACCGCGCGCATTGCTTCGTCCGCATCGATGGGCATTGCGCCGGCATCCAGCGGATGGAACTCGACGTCGTCGTCGGGAGTGGCGGGAAATTCGACATGCAGTGCGCAGCCGGGCGCCATGCCTTCCACCAGCGCCCGTGCGGTCGCCTGGGTGCGCGACTTGTTGCTGGCCGCGACCTCCACGTCGGCTTCGGCGGGACAGCCCGTCGCCGGCAGCAGCCCGCGGGCCACCCAGTTGGCGCGGTCCCACTGCCCCAGCAGGCGCACTGCGTCGTAGCCGTGCGCGGTGAGTTCGCCGAAATCCACCGACCACTTCGGCCAGGATTTATCGTGCAGTGCCTCGGGTGCGACCTTGGCCCTGGTCGGCGGCCGTACGCCGTGCCGCATCAGCATCACCACCCGCTCGAGACGCAGATCGTCCCCATGCACGGCTTGAGGACCGGTAGCCGAGGTCCGACCTTCGGCGGCGCAACCGGCCGCGCACGCTGTCAGGACGCCAATGCAGGACAGGCGCGCGACCGCGCATCCGAAGCGTATCGATGACATGTTTTTCCTTCTGCCGGATGGACCGATGACCTCCTGGGAGGCCATCGGTCGACTGCGTTATTGCATTCTGCGAAACGCTCAGAACACCGCGCGCAAGGTGAGGGTCCACCGTGGCGAAGAATTCTCGCGCTCGATTTCATACGCGTCCACGTCGTAGGCCGCCTGGTTGGCCAGGATCTCCGCACCGTTGTCGCCGTCGAACCCGGCTTCGGCCTGCAAGCTGTCCGCGTCCAGCAGGTTATTGCCGGTCAGACGCAGCACCCAGCGGTCGCCAAGACGCTTTTCGACGAAGAATTCCAGATTGCCGTCGTACTTCTGGCTTTCGATCTCGCCGTAAGTGACGAAACGCGATTCGCCCTGCTTCTGGTAACTGAAGCCGAAGCTCATGTTCCAGGTAGGCAGGTTCTGGGTGACGCCGACGTTATAGACGTACTTGGGCTGGTAGTCGATCTCGATCTTGCCGCCGCCGGCCGGATCGTCGCGGTCGGACCAGAGCCGGGTGTAGTTGGCGAACACGCCTGTTTCGGACATGCCCATGAATTCCAGCGGCGTGGACAGATCGAATTCGACGCCATGGGTCTTGGCATCGCCGATGTTCTGGTAGGTGTAGATATTGCCGGGGAAATCTTCCGGATCCAGGCCGATCTCGTCGACCGTCAGGCCTGTATTGACCAGCCCGATCAGGTCGGAGATCCGCCGCGTGAACACGTTGACGCCGAACACGCCGCGCCCGCCGAAGCGCCGCTCGTAACCTACGTCCAGGCCCCACGAGGATTCGAACGAAAGATCCGGGTTGCCTATGGTCACGTCTTCGTCGGCCGGCGATTCCAGCGCGTACGACGGAATGACCTGATCGATGCTGGGCCGGCGGACCGTGCGCGCCAGGCTGACGCGGAACTGATCGTTGTCGGTAAGCTTCCATTGCAGGTGAGCGGACGGATTGAGCATGAACTCGCTGCTGTCCGCATCGCCGACGATGGTCTCTTCCAGCACGCCGCCTTCGGAGAGTTCGTTCTGGAAATCCTGTTCGGTCTTGGTGCTTTCCGCCCGCAGACCGGTTTCCAGCGTCACCGCGCTGCTGAGTTTCCATTTGAATTGCGCATAGGCGTCCAGGCGGCGCTCCTTGTATTGGAAGCGTCCGTCGTTGCGGGTGAATTCCTCTTCGTCATCCAGGTCGTCGTCGACGATCAGGCGATAGTCGCGGTCCTTGACCTTGCCGGAGACGCCCACCTTCATTTCCACCCGGTCGGACAGCTCGCGCGTGTAGGACGCGCTGGCCGACCATTCGGCGTCTTCGGCGTCGGTGGTTTCCTTGCTGACCAGATCCTCGTTGGTTTCCTCGAACTTGTCCTGCACGGTGTCGTCCGTGAAGCTGGCATAGGCCGCCTGCAGGCTGAACTTGCTCACGTCGCTCAATTGTTTCTGGTACTCGGCGCCCAAACCGAAGCTGTCCTGCTGGATGTCGGTGTCCTCGAACTCCAGCTCGGGATTCTCGAGGTCGAGCCCGCCGACGCTGCCGTCGCCTTCGTAATTGAAAGTGTCCTGATGTTCCTTGCGGTCGGTGCTCAGGTAGAACGCGTCAAGCCGCAGGCTGGAATCCTCCGTCGGCTTCCAGGTCAAATCGCCGTTGAACGACAGGTCGCGCGAATCGCGGCTGTCCTGTTCTTCGGTGCGCTCTATCGCCGACGAATTTTCAGGGTCGTCGAAGCGGGCGAGGCCGGCGCCGGAGCCATGCCGGCCGACTTCCTCGTCGAAGCCCACCGAATCGCTTTCGAACACTTCCTGCACGGTGTCTTTATTGTTGTAGCGTTCCTGCGCATCCAGAGTGAGCGAATAGAAGACCGTGTCTGCTTCGTTGCGCCCGGACCAGGACACCGAACCGTTGCCGCGGATATTGCCGGCATCGGTGTTGTAGGTGGCGCCGACGCGGGCGATCACGCCCGGCGGCAGGCTTTCGCCGTCCTTGAGGATGATGTTGATGGTGCCGCCTACGCCCTGGCTGTCGATGTCGGCGCTGGGCGAACGCACGATCTCGATGCGGTCGATGATCTCGGCCGGAATGCGGTCGACGAACACGGTGCGGTCGTTGCCGGCGCCGGGAATGGGACGGCCGTTCACCAGCACCTGGGTATAGCCTTGGCCAAGCCCGCGCAACTGCGGCGAATCGGACTCGCCGATATCACTGGTAAAGGCCACGCCCGGCACGCGGCGCAGCTGGTCGCCGACCGAAACCGGCTCGAACTGGGCGAAGAATTCCTGGCCGTAGACCAGCTCCGGCGCGGTGGTTTCGGTGCGGTTGCGGTACTGGATTTCCCCGGTCACCACCACCGATTGCAGATCGGTGACCTCATCGTTCTGCGGCGCGGGCGCGGCATCCGCGTCCTGTGCCAGCGCATATCCCGGCGCGATGGCCAGGCTGCTCAATATCAAAGCCGTCAGCGCATTCCTGTGAATGTTCCGCATCGTTCAGTCCCTCCCGAGGACGTCCGCAAACAGCCAGGCGAAGGCCTGACCGGGCGGTTGCTCGGGAGATTACGAACAAACATTCCAAATTGCAACAGATTTAGAATTTCTCTTGCAAAACCGGAAACGGTATGTGATCTTGCCGCCCACACATTGACGCTTGATGACACCACGGGCCGCCTGCGTCCGCACGGGAGAGCATATGGGAATCCGCCGCACGGCCTGTCTGGCCGCCTCGATCGCTCTTGCGCTTTGCTGCACCGCGGCCGCGCAGGAAACCGCCTTGATTTCCGCCAGATCGCAGACCGCGCCGACCGTCAGCAAAGAGGCCAATGCCGCCGTGCTGGTGCGCGATTCGGCCAAACCGGCGCGCAGCCGCTTGGTCGGCACCTCGGCACTGGGCGGACTGGAGGTCTACGACCTTGCCGGCAAGCTCCTGGGCACGGCGCCTTCGGGCGAAGTAGCCGCGGTGGACGTGGCCTACGACGTCGCACTGGGCAAGGGCAAAGCCACCGTGCTGGCCGCCATCGACACCACTACCAATAGCCTGCGCCTGTTTTCCATGCAGGGCGAAAAACTGACCGAAATAGGAGCGCGGCCGTTGCCGCTCGGCTTCGCGGCCGAAGGCATCTGCCTGTTCCGCAACCCGCTGGACAGCGCCTTGTACGCCTTCATCGTCGGCGATGGCGGCGAAGTGGATCAGCAGATCCTGTTCGCCACCGCCGGGGGCAAGCTGGACGCTCGGCAGATGCGCCGCATCAACGTGCCCTCCCCGCTCAAGCAATGCGCGGCGGACAACAAAGGCCACGTGTACGCCTCGGAAGAAGGTGTGGGCATCTGGCGCTTCAACGCCGATCCGGAAGCCGATGTCTCGGCCAGGATCGTCGACGCGCCGCGACTGGGCCATATCGAAGAGGAAAGCGGCGGCATCGCGGTCTACGACGGAGGCGGCAAGCGCTGGCTGATCGCATCGGACGCCTCGGCAGGCCAGGTGAACGTGTACGACCGCGACAAGCACGACGCCTTCCTGGGCGCGTTCAAGGTAGCGGCGCCAGGCAGCAGCGAAGCCATCGGCGAACCGGGCCCGCTGTTCGCGACCGGCGCGGCTTATCCGTCGTTCCCCAACGGCCTGCTGTTGATCACCGACGAAGACGGCTCCAACTACAAAGCGCTGGCCATGGAAGATATCGCCAAGGCGCTGAATCTGCCCCTCGACGCTACCGCCGCCGCCACGGCCGAACCCAAAAAGGTCGCAGCAGTCACCGCCACCGTGGAGACCACGTTCGCCGGCAGCTACGGCGACGCCGCCGACGACCCCGCGATCTGGGCCAACCCGCAGGATCCGGCCAAGAGTCTGGTAGTGGCCACCGACAAGAAGGCCGGCCTGTACCTCTACGACATGCAAGGCAAGGTGGTGCAGTTCCTGCCGGTCGGCAAGATGAACAACGTCGACCTGCGCGAGGACTTCGAGCTGGGCGGCGAGAAGATCGTGCTGGTCGCGGCCAGCAATCGCACCGACAAGTCCATCGGGCTCTACCGGCTGGACACGCAGAAGCGCGAACTGGTCGATGTCGCCGATGGCGTACAGCCCACTGGACTGGGCGACCCCTACGGCCTGTGCATGTACCGCAGCCCGAAGGACCAGCGCTTTTACGTGTTCGTCAACGGCGACGACACGCGCAAGCGCCAATGGGAACTGGTGGCGACCGCGCAAGGCCGCGTAACCGCCAAGCTGGTGCGCGACATGAATTTCGATTCGCAGACCGAAGGGTGCGTGGCCGACGACCACGACGGCACGCTGTACGTGGACGAAGAAGACGTGGCCCTGTGGCGCATGTCGGCCGAGCCCGATGGTGGCGATGCGAAGACCGCGGTGCAGAAGATCGCCGACAATCCCGCGGTCAAGGACGACTTCGAGGGACTGGGCATCTACGACCTGGGCGACGGCCGCGGCTACATCGTCGTGTCCAGCCAGGGCAACGACACCTATGCGGTCTATCGCCGCGAAGGCAAGCAGGAATATCTGGGATCGTTCGCCGTGGTCGCCGATCCGCTGCGCGGCATCGACGGCATTTCCGAAACCGATGGGCTGGAGATCACCAGCCGCAACCTGGGCCCCGGTTTCGAGCACGGCGCCATGATCGCCCAGGACGGCCGCAACGTGATGCCGGTGGAAAACCAGAACTACAAGTACGTGCCGTGGGAATCGATCGCGCGCGCGCTGAAGCTGGAAATGCGCGGCAACTAAGCTCGAAAACCGATGGCGGACTGCGCCGTACGCACATCCATCACGCAACGCCATTCACCGCAGGCCTGGCTCAATCGTGGCAAACTCCGGTCAGTCGCAACGGCGCTGACCGGCATTGAATTCCATGGCTGAACGCAAGGTTCCTGGCGTAGAAAATTTCGAAGGCCCCGCCGGGGGATGGGGCGCACTGGGCGCGGTGGCGCGGGCGTTGAAGAGCCAGATGGCGGTAGGACGCGAAGCCGCCGCGCTGCGGCGCGTCAACCAGCCCGCCGGTTTCGATTGTCCCGGCTGCGCCTGGCCCGACCCCAAGCACACTTCTTCCTTCGAGTTCTGCGAGAACGGCGCCAAAGCCGTTGCATGGGAAGCCACCGGCAAGCGTGCCACGCCCGAACTGTTCGCCACCCACACCGTCGCGGAGCTGTGGGAGTGGTCCGACCATGCGCTGGAAGACGCCGGCCGGCTGACCCAGCCGCTGTCCTACGACGCGGCCAGCGACCGCTACCACCCGATCGCTTGGGAAGACGCGTTCGCCCGCATCGGCGCAGCGCTGCGTGAATTGCCCCACCCGGACATGGCCGAGTTCTACACCTCGGGACGAACCTCGAACGAAGCCGCATTCCTGTACCAACTGATGGTGCGCGAATTCGGCACCAACAACTTTCCCGACTGCTCCAACATGTGCCACGAGGCCACCAGCGTCGGCCTGCCGGAATCCATCGGCGTCGGCAAGGGCACGGTGACGCTGGAAGACTTCGATCATTGCGATGCGCTTTTCAGCTTCGGCCACAATCCCGGCACCAACCATCCGCGCATGCTTTCGACCTTGCGTGCAATTTCCAAGCGAGGCGCGCCGATCATCGCGGTGAACCCGCTGCGCGAACGCGGGCTGGAACGCTTCGCCTCGCCGCAGGATCCTGGCGAGATGCTCACCAACAGCTCCACGCCCATCGCCCAGACCTACTACCAGGTGAAGATCGGCGGCGACGCCGCGCTGCTGAAGGGAATGATGAAGTGGCTGTTCGAAGCCGACGCCGCCGATCTTGCCGCCGGCGGCAAGGGCGTGCTGGACCATGCCTTCATCGCCGAACACACGCAGGGCCTGGAAGCGTTGCGCGAGGACATCGCCGGTACGCGCTGGGAAGACATCGTGGAGGCTTCCGGCCTGTCGCGCGCCGATATCGAAGCCGCCGCGCAGGTCTACGCCAAGGCCGAACGCGTGATTCTCTGCTACGGCATGGGCATGACCCAGCACCGCTTCGGCACGCAGAACGTGCAACTGATGGCCAACCTGATGCTGCTGCGCGGAAACATCGGCCGCCCTGGTGCGGGCATCGCCCCGATCCGCGGTCATTCCAATGTGTATGGCGACCGCACCGTCGGCATCACCGAGAAACCCACGCAAGCGTTAGTGGACGCGATCAAGCGCGCCTACGGTTTCGAATTCCCGCTTACCCACGGGCACGATGCGGTAGAAGCAGTGCGCGCGATCCGCGACGCCCGCTCCAAGGCGCTGGTGTGTCTGGGCGGCAACCTGGCGGTGGCGATCTCCGATCCGGAAACCACCTTCCCGGCCATGCGCAAACTCGATCTGGTGGTGCATGTGGCCACCAAGCTCAACCGTTCGCACCTGATCCCGGCCAAACAGGCGTTCCTGCTGCCGTGCCTGGGCCGCACCGAACTGGATGTGCAAACCGGCGGCGTGCAGTCGGTGACGGTGGAGGATTCGATGTCGATGGTGCATGCCTCGCAAGGCGGCTTGAAACCGGCATCGGAACACCTGCTTTCCGAACCGGCCATCGTCGCCGGCATCGCCAAAGCGACTCTGCCCGAGAGCAAAGTGGATTGGCAGTCGCTGGTGGACGACTACGACCGCATCCGCGACGGCATCGAAGCGGTATTTCCCATCTTCGCCGACTACAACCGCAGGGTGCGCGAACCGGGCGGCTTCCGCTTATACGTAGGCGCCTCGGTACGCGACTGGGGCGGCCCTGGCCGCAAGGCCAACTTCCTGGTCGCGCCCAGGCTCAACGAAGATCCGCGCGACGACCGCGCCGATACGCTGACCATGACCACGATCCGCTCGCACGACCAGTACAACACCAGCATCTACGGCTTCGACGACCGCTATCGCGGCATCAGCGGACGCCGCGATGTGGTGTTCATGAATGCGGCGGATCTGCAGGTGCGCAGTTTGAAGCACGGCGACCGCATCGATATCGAATCGCGCATGGGGACTGCGGCGGGCACCGGAGCGCGCTGCGTGCGCGGCTTTACCGCGGTGGAATACGACATCCCGCGCGGCTCGGCCGCCATGTACTACCCGGAAGGCAATTGCCTGGTGCCGCTGGACAGTCACGACCCCAAGTCCGGCACGCCCGCGTACAAGTCCATTCCGGTGTCTATCCGCGCTTCGCAAGATACGCCGGGCCGTGGTTGATCCTGACCCACCAGGCAACGGCTATGCGCGCCGGCCGGTCACGCAACTGCATGCCGGCATTGCGCGGACCGACTCGGATCTGCTCGCAGAAGAGGTGCCGGTAGCGGTGAGCTACGACGGCACGCCGTTCGCGGTGATGATGGCGTCGCCGGGAGACCTGCAGGACTTCGCTTACGGTTTTTCGCTGACCGAAGGGCGCGCGGTTCCCGGCGACATCTTGGCTATAGAGGTGCGCAGCGTTCTCGAAGGTCTGCTGCTGGATATCCGCACGCGCAATCCCGCCTCCGGCGACGCGGCTCCCGAACGCTTGCTGCCGGGCCGCAGCGGCTGCGGCATCTGCGGCAATCGCCTGCTCGAGGAGGTGGTGAAGCGTCCTGCACCTGTCGGCGATAGCGTGGCGGTCGAGCTGGCCGCGCTCGAGATCGCATTGGCTGCGCTGCAGGACCGGCAACCGCTGAATGCGGCGACCGGCGCAACCCATGCCGCCGCCTGGGCTTCCCCTGAGGGAACGTTGCTACTGGTGCGCGAGGATGTGGGGCGCCACAACGCGTTGGACAAACTTATCGGCGCGATGGTGCGTGGCGAGGTCGATCCGACACAGGGTTTCGCGCTGGTGACCAGCCGCGCCAGTTACGAAATGGTGACCAAGGCAGCGGTGGCGGGCATCGGCCTGCTTGCCGCCATCTCCGCGCCTACGGCATTGGCCGTCGACTTGGCGCGCGATTGCGGCCTCACCCTCGCCGGCTTCGCGCGGCCAGGACGTCAGGTGGTCTATAGCCATCCGCACCGATTGCAGAGACAAACCCCTCTCCCGCTAGCGGGAGAGGGTGCCGAAGGCGGGTGAGGGACGCCGGAGCTGTTGTGGGTTCGGCGCTCAGCATTGCGTCGAGTGGTGGCACGTTCGGCGAAGCAACGCGCGCCGGACATTTGCGACGCCTCCCCCTCATCCCGCCTGTCGGCCACCCCGTATCAAGTACGGGGCAGGCTCTTCTCCCGCTAGCGGGAGAAGGGCGAATAACCAAACAATCAAACTACAAACCAACCACCATCCGCATCGCGCGGCAACGCATCGACCAGCGCTCCCGCCGGCCATTCGTCGGCATCCTCCGGCAGCACCACCCACGCATTGGCCTGCAGCAGCGAACCCATGCGGTAAGACTGCTGGCCTTCCAGCAACTCGGCGACCAGGCCCGAATCGCTGCTTTGACGCAGCCGCGCCTTGAGGAAATGCCGCAATCCCTTGGCCACGCGGATCGGCGCCGCCAATGAAGCGCGCAAGGGAGTTTCCGCAGGCATGCCCAGCATGGCACGCAGCAACGGCACCACGAAGTAGCGCAGCCCGACCGCAACGGCGATCGGATTACCGGGCAACCCCACGAACAAGGCCCCTTCCTGCAAACGCGCGGCCAGGATCGGCTTGCCGGGCCGGATCGCCGCCTTGTGGAACAGCAAACGCGCGCCCATCGCTTGCAGGCCGGCAGGTATGAAATCGCGGCTGCCCATCGACACCGCACCGGTGCTCAGGACGAGATCGGCTTGATCGGCCAGCCGCCCCGTCTGCGCGGCGAAGGCTTGCGCATCGTCGCCCAGCGCCACGTTCGCGATTACTTCCGCACCCAGCGCACGCAGCGACGCTTCCAGGTACGAGGCATTGGAGGCGTAGATCTGTCCCGGTCCCAGTGGCAGCAAAGCATCGACGACCAGTTCGGCGCCGGTGCTCAGCAACGCCACGCGCGGCTTGCGCCGCACGCTGATTCGCTCAACGCCCAGCGCAGCCAGGACCATTCGCAAGGCCGGATCGATACGCTGCCCGGCTGCCGCCACCTCTCCGGCAATGGCGATGTCGCTGCCTGCACGGCGTATGTTCTGTCCGGCGAAGGCGGCTTCGCGCAACCGGATGCGCTCTGCACTCAAGCGTTCGACGCGTTCGAACGGCACGATGCAATCCAGCCCTGCCGGCAAGGCTGCACCGGTAGCGATTTCCCACACGTCGCCGGCCGCATCGGGCGGCGGTGGCGCGCCAGCGGCGAGCTGGCCGGCGACCCGATGCTCGCTGCCTGCGGCCAGTCCTTCGCTCGAAGTGGCGAAGGCGTATCCATCCATCGCTGCATTGTCGAAGGGCGGCAGCATATTCGACGCGCGCAATGGTTCGGCGAGAATCCGTCCGCAAGCATCCGCCGATCGGCACCACTCGGCTGGCAGGACAGCGGCTTCCGCCAACAGCAGTTCAAGCGCTTGGGCGTAGGCGATCATTCCGACGTGCCTCGCTCCATTCGAAGAGCCAGCCGTTGCCGCTCTTGTGGCGTGTTGATGTTGTCCAGTTCGCCACCACCGGGCGCGGGCAGCAACAGCGTGTCGGCCGATCGCAACACCTCGCGCAGCCCGTACCGCCCCGCCTGCGCCTGGTGCGACAAGCGCGCCAGCGCCGCCGGTTCCCACAGGGCGCACAGGGGCTCAGGCAAACCGTCGATGGGGCTGCGATAGGCGATGGCCGCGCGCTGTCCGTCGCGAGCGCGGATCAGCGCTTCCAAAGTAGAGGCCTGCAAAAGCGGAAGATCGCAGGCCAGCACCAGCCATGCTGCCTCCGGATAAGCCGCGTGCGCTGCCAGCAAACCGGCGGCCGACCCTGCTCCTTCGATCTCGTCGATGATGCCCGGCAACGCCGCACGGACCGGTTCGGCCCGCTGATCGCTGCGCAAGGACACGAAGCAGGATCGCACGTGCCCACTCAACAGGCGAAATGTCGCCTGCAGTTGCGGTTCGCCGTGCCAGTCGAGCAGCGCCTTGTCCTTCCCCATCCGCGTGCTGGCGCCGCCGCTCAGCACCAGGCCATGCAGCGCGGGGAGCGTTTCGCGCGGAGGGTTCGATTCGGCGGCACGGGTGGCTTGGCTCATACCGCCAATCTACCACCCGTGCGTTTTCGCCATATCCACACCCCGTGCCGGGGCGCCCGTCGATCAGCTGCGCGCGAACTCCAGCAGATCGGCGTTGAGCTGGTCCTTGCTGGTGTCGCCCAGGCTGTGGGTACCGCCGGGATAGATTTTCAACACCGAATCCTTGACCAACTTCGACGAAAGCATCGCCGAGGCGCCGATCGGCACGATCTGGTCGTCGTCGCCGTGGATGATCAGGGTGGGCACGTCGAACTTCTTCAGATCCTCGGTGAAGTCGGTTTCCGAAAAAGCCTTGATGCAGTCGTAGGCGTTCTTGTGTCCGGACAACATGCCCTGCGCCCACCACGACTGGATCAGGCCCTGCGAAACCTTCGCGCCAGGCCGGTTGAAGCCGAAGAACGGACCGCTGGCCACATCGAGGAAGAATTGCGAACGATCGGCGAGGTAAGCCTTGCGGAAGCCGTCGAAGACTTCGATCGGCAGGCCACCGGGATTGGCTTCGGTCTTGAGCATGATCGGCGGCACCGCGCCCATCAGCACGGCTTTCTTCACGCGCTTGGTGCCATGGCGGCCGATGTAGCGCGCCACTTCGCCGCCGCCGGTCGAATGGCCGATCATGACCGCGTCCTTGACGTCCAGATGCGCGAACAGTTCCGCCAAGTCGTCGGCATAGGTGTCCATCTCGTTGCCGTCCCAAGGCTGGCTGGAGCGTCCGTGGCCGCGGCGGTCATGGGCGATGCAACGGAAGCCGTTGGAAGCCAGATGGAACATCTGCGCTTCCCAGGCATCGGAGGTCAAAGGCCAGCCATGACTGAAGGTGACGATGGGGCCGGTACCCCAATCCTTGTAGTAGAGCTGGGTGCCGTCTTTGGTGGTGAAGGTGGCCATGGTTTCTCCTGTGGGTTCGGGTGGGGGAAAGTCGCTCGAATGGTTCACGGCGGCAGCGGGCCGCACCCGCCCGCGTGCGGCCTTGCCAAGGTAGTGCAGCGATGGTTACAAGCATGCAAACGCCAGTGCATTTTTTCACCGCACCTTCGCTGTAGGGCGGGCACTGCCCGCCGAATGCTCGAAACATGCGCGGTGGCGGGCAGTGCCCGCCCTACGGATTCATACGGTTTGTGCGGCAGCAGGCGGCAAAGCGCGGCGCAGTCGACGAAGGCGGATGACTTGCGCGGTAGCACCGACCAGGAAAACCAGGAACGCGATGCCGACGGCCTTCTGCAGGTTGGGATCATCCGGACCCGAGGCCCAGGGCGCGCCGACCGGCAGCCGCGTGGAGGTTTCGGTGAACGCCGGAATCATGTGGAAGAACACGGTGAGCGAATAGAGAACCGTTTCCACATACGCACTTGCGCGACCGAATACTTTCTTGTTGCCGGCCACCCAGGCAACGGCAAGCACCAGCAAGGTGATGATTCCCAGGGCGTGCGGCTTACCGAATCCGCCATGCTGGAAAATGAAAAACCCGGTCAGGCAAGTCAGCACCGTCGTAATCACGTAGGTCTTTCCCAGACCGTTGCGGGGATCGATTCCTTTGTCCCGGAAGAAAGCGATGAACGCCGCCGCCACGGCGACAAGACTGATGGCGGTATGGATGATGCCCATTGTGGTCAGACCAAGCATGGTGGTTCTCCTGCAGGTAATGGGAGGGCTTCTCCTGCGATCGATCCGACGGCCGCGACCACCCCGCCGGCAGCATGACGCTACCCGGCGCGACCCAGTCGGTGTCACCCCATCCCCCTGCCTGGGCTTATGACTGCTTCCCGGCGCGCAGACAAATCCAGAAGAACCCGATCATGTCCCAGGTATAGCGCTTCAGCAAGCGCCTTGGCTCCAGGCATAGCCGGAACAGCCACTCCAGGTGCAACGCACGCACCCAGGGCGGTGCACGCCTGGCGCTGCCGGACAGAAAATCCAGCAGCGCGCCGACCCCGAACATCACCGGCGCGTTACAAGCGGCGCAATGTTCCAGGATCCAGGCCTCCTGTCCAGGATTGCCGAAGGCGACGAGCACCACCTCCGCGCCCGACGCATTGATCTTATCCACCAAACCCTCGCCGGCTTCGGCGTATTCGCCATAACCGTCGCAAGTACCCACCACCTGCTGCCCCAGCTTCTCGACCAGATGCCGGCCCGCCTGCGCCGCTACGCCCGGCCGCGAGCCAAGCAGGAAGAAGCGCAAGGGACGCGCGCGTTGCGTGCAGAGGTAAGGAATGAAATCGGTGCCGTTTAGATTTTCGGCGAAGCGGCGGCCGTGGATCAGCACCGACGCCAGATCCATGCCGATCCCATCATTGACCACGCACACCGAAGAAGCCTGCAGGCGCGTGCGGAGCGGCCGGCATTGCACCACGAAATTGGTGTTGGCGAAGAACACCTGACGCCTGCGCCCGGAGTCCAGAGCGCCCAGCAGATCTTCCGCGAGCCGCTCACGCGTCATCGAATGCACGCGATAGCCGCCCAGCCAGGTCGTTTGCGGCGTTGCGGGCGCCCGCTCCGGGTGCGGCCTTCCGTCGTCGATCGCGTTCATGCGCCGGCCCCCGTATCGAATCCTCGCGCATCACCACAAGTCATAGGGAAACGCCTTGCGCAACCCAACCTGGATGCCGTGCAGATCGAACGGTCCGTTTCCGCCGATATCCAGGCATTCTTCGACGGTACGCCCCGAACGCCAGCTCGCGCGGCCCGTGCCCGCGTAGTAGTCGTCGTATTTGAAGCGGTTTTCGCCGTTGCCGCTGTCCAGGTACACGGCCGGAATGCCGTAGGCTTCGGCCAGGATCACCCCGTGCAGAGAACTGGAGACCACCGTTTCCGCTCCCAGCAGCGCACGCACGAAGGCCAAGGGCTTCATGTTCGGCAACAGCAAGCGGTCGCGGTTGGCGGCGTACTTCTCCGGCGCCTCGTTGAAATGCGGGATCACCACGAAGGGGGTTTTCCCCGGCGCGCCGATCAGTTCGTTGGAATAGAACATAGGCATCAGCAGCGCCGGGTCGCCGTATACCTCGGGGACGGGTATGCCGCGATCCATCAGCCACTGTCGGGTCAGCGGCCCGCGCACCGCGCGCACATCCAGCGCGCGGAAACGATGCTGCGCTTCGGGAATCTTGGCGTTGATGCCGCTACCCCATACCGTCTCGCCATCGCGCGCGTTGTGCAGCACCGAACCGATCGCGAACAACCGCCGCGACCGGTCCTGCTTGTGCAAAAGGTCCTCATCGCGCAAGGCGAGCATCGCTTCCACGATCACCTTGGACAGATGGTCGCCGACGTTGACTCCGCCGTTGTTCGGCTGCCACCAGTACAGCGCGCGACGCTGTCGGCGCTCCAGCCACGCGTCAAATAGCGACATGCGAAGGCTCCTGCTCCGCCGTCGCCAGCGCATGCGGTGGGTTATCGGATGGCGTTATCCGCAGCTCCGGATAACGCTCGGGTTCTAGCAGCCTGTCCACCGTTCCGGGCCAATCGAGGCACTCGCGGGTACGGACCCGCGGCGCCAGCAACGCAGCGTCGATCGCGGTGACGATCGATTCGGCGTCTCCCGGCGTATAGCCGAAACGCGAGGCATAGCGTCCGACGATGGCGTGCGGACAGATGGCCGGCAGCGCGAAGAAATCGTACTGCAGCAGCTTGAGCGAACTGTCGGCCAGGTAGGCGGGCAATTGCGCCGACGCGTACGGGGCAATGCCGAAGGTGGCGTGCTTGATGTAGCGCAGGGTCTGCGCGTGCGGCATTTCGCCGTACACCACTACGTTTTCGCCATAGTCCGGCATGCGGCCCCGGCCCGAGCCGATCACATGGAAAGTCACTTGCGGAAAAGCCCGGCTGGCGGTCGCTATCGCCGAGGGATCGAACAGCATCGAGCCTACTGCGACGGCATGCAGGCCAGCCGCGTAAGGCGATGGGTCGGCCTGGCGCTCTATCTCCGGATCGATGCCATGGCCGACGTGGTAGACGTTGTCCCGGCTGGCGACTTCGGCGGCCATCGCGGGCGATACCAGCGCAATCGCATCCAGACCGGCCGCTACGCGCGCGAAAGTCCGCTCCACGTATTGCGCGCTGTCGATAGCGCTCAGGCTGTCGGAGGCGCGATAGATAAGGCGGGCCGAAGGGTTGAGCTTCCTGGCCAGCTCCGCGAACACCACCGCCGTGCCGCTTTCGAAGATCACCACTTCGGCCTCCCGCAGCCAGGCCACCAGCACCGGCGGCGGATGGCTGGCATACCAGCGGAACATCATGTTCTCGAGCGGCCGCAACCAATGCCGGCGCGTGTTGAACGGATGCAACGCGGTCTTCCACAGGAAGCACTCGACGCCGTTTTTCTCTTCGATGAGATTGGCTTTGGAGTCCAACGGCAACCGTATATCGTCCTTCCATCGCGACAGCGCGCTGTAGCGAAGCGAGAAGAAGCGCGTATGTCCGCGCTTGGCCAGCTCGTCGCCGATGAAATGGATATTGGCCCGGCGCGGCGTGCGGTAGTCGTGCGCCGACAGCACCAGGAATCTTCCGGGGGCGGCCGGATCGCGCTCACGGACCGTATCGGGAGCCTCTGACGTTGGCTGCTCGGTCGTTGTTTCTACTCGGAACATGGCCGGATTCTCCAATGCGGGGGCGATATCGCGCTGTGTCATGCGCTTCTCAACAGGGTGCGGGTGTGCAGGATGCCGGCCACATCGCGCCGGAACGCGGACCAGACCAGACATAGCAATGCGAAGGCGACGCAGAAGGCCGCGATTCCGACCGCCAACTGCAGCGGCAGCGGCAACGACGCGCCTGCGAATCGTGCGGATGCCGCGTGCGAGACGAACCCGCACAGGCTGTAACCGGCTATCGCACGCAAACCGCTCAGCAGCATGCCGCGCACCGGCGCATCGGAGGTGCGGTGCAGCCACCACAGGACCAGCGGCCACGACAACGCCAGACCGCAGGCATAACCGGTAGCGACACCCAGCACGCCCCACTGCGCGCCGACCACGATGCAGCCGATCACCAGCGTGCGGCTGACGATCGAATACCGCAGCTGCGGGCCGGTCAGTCCTTTGGAAAGGAATACCCAGTAAGCCGCATAGCCCGCCGCCTGGAACATTCCCCCCACCACCAGTATCTGGAAGATCGGCACCGTCATCGCCCAGCGGTCGCCCAGCACCAGATGGATCAACGGACTGGCCTGGGCGCAGGCGAAGGCGAAGATGGCGATGATGAAATGCATCAGCGTGGCCTGCCCGCGCAGCAGGAACGCCGAATAGCGCACGGGGTCGCCCTGCAGCCGGGACAACACCGGCAGGGCGACAGTAGTCGCCGGAGCGTTGAGCTGGGTCAGCGGCATCATCAACAGCGCGAAGGCGCGGTTGTAATGCCCCAGCGGCACCGGACCCAGGCGGTTGCCGATGAGTATCTGGCCAAGGTTGGTGCTGAAGTAGATGAGCAATTGCGACGCCACCAGATTGCCGCCGAAGCGCAACAGCCCGTGCATTTCCATGTTCCGTTTCGGCAGACCGGGCAGCCAGCGCGCCGCCAGCGCCATCAATACCAACAAGGTCGAAGCCTGCACCAGCGATTGCACCACCAGCGCCCAATAACCCCAGCCCAGCAACGCAGCCGCCACTGCCGCGGCCAGGCCAAGCAATTGGCCGGTGACGTCGGCGAAAGCCAACTGCCCGAAGCGCATGTCGCGATTGAGATGCGCGCGGAACTGCGTGGTCAGGCCGTTGAGAAGCAGAGTCGCCGAAATAGCCTGCGCGACCGGGCGCAGCAACGGCTCGCGATAGAAAGCCGCGATCGCATCGGCGGACAGGAACACGCTGGCCGCCAGCAGAAAGCCGATGCCGGAGTTGATCCAGAACAGATTGTCGCGCTGTCCGCGGCTAAGGTGCTTGGCCTGGATGGCCGCCGAGGACAGGCCGAAATCGCGAAGTACTTCGCCAACGCCGATGATCGCGATCACCATCGCCACTAGCCCGTAGTCGCGCGGCGTCAGCAGACGCGCCAGCAATACTATGCCGCCGAACTGCACCGCGATCTTCAGCGCCTGGCTGCCCATCGTCACCAAGGCGCCGCTGGCCGCAAGACGGCCCAGGGAAGGAACCTGCGGCAATGCTGCGTCCAGGGAAGGTTTTCCCGTACTCATCGGCCACGCCCTTCCGTCGCGTCCAGCGCGGCGACATAGGTGGCGTGATGCTGCATGCCGAGCCGCGGCCATTCGCGCCGGGACAGATCCGGTGCGGACTGGCGCTGAGGTTCGCCCAGCGCTCGCAATGTAGCTGTGAGTATGTCCGCGTCCAGCGCGCCGTCGTACAGCCTCACCCATTCTTCGCCGACTTCCGCGGCCAGCGCGACATTGGCGTCGCTGCGCGGGACCAGCACCGGGCGCGCCAGCGAGAGCGCCAGCAACAGCGCGCCCGAGTTCTGCATGTCGCGGTACGGCAGCACCACGCATTGCGCTTCGCCGATTTCCTTCGCCAGCACCTCGTCGCCTACGTATTCGAGAATAGCGCCGGTGCGTGCATCGGCCGCGCACGCGTCCTCCACGACCTGGCGCATGGCTGCGCCGACCGGCCTGCCGACGATTCGCAAAGTGGCGCTGGCGTCGGGAAGTCCGCGGAAGGCTTCGATCAGGGTCTCCACGCCCTTGTAAGGCCGTATCAGTCCGAAACAGAGCAGGCGCCCTTTTATGCTGGGCGGTACTTGCCGCGCCGCGAACCAGTCGCGGTAGTGCCCATGCAGAATGGTATCGGTGGTCGGATCGGCATCGCGTTCCGCCGCGTTGATCCTGATTTTCCGTGTGGTCAAATGATCCAGCCAACGCAGCAGCAGGCGTTCGGCCATTCCGCCCTGCTCGTGCGGCCGCAGGTTGTGCAGCGTGCGCACCACCGGCACGCGCGTCAGCCAGAGCCGCAGCAACAGCAGGAACATGCATGCCCGCTTGGCCAGCGTGGTGAGCGGAGTACGGTGCCGCAGCAGATACTCCGGCCAATGCACGTGAAACAGGTCGTAGCGCGAGAACAAAGCATCGCGTACCGAAAAATACCGGACTTCCACGTTTTCCGGCAGCGCGTCCAGCAGCTGCACCAGATACGGATTGGTGGTCTCGTCCGGCTTGCCGGTGGATTGCAGCACGACGAAACGGCGGGCGGGCGTCGCCGACACCCAAGGCGTATGCGCGACGTTCATTGCGCCGGCCCTCCGCTTTGGACGAGCGCCTGGCGGTATTCGTCCCGATAGCGTGCTACGACCGCGTCCCAGTCGTAGCGCGCTACATACGCCAGGGCATGCCGCCGGCGCGCTTGGAAGGTTTCCTCGTCCACATCGGCCAGTTGCCGGACCGCCCGGGCGGCGGCCTCGGGCGCTTGCGCATCGACCAGCACGCCCAGCTTCGATTCGTCGTGCAGCTTGGCGTAAGGCGGGATGTCGCCAAGCACGGGAATCAGGCCGGCGCTCATCGCCTCGATCGCGGCGATGCCGAAGCCCTCGTGCCGCGACAGGGAAACGAAATACTGCGCACGCGAGAGCAAGCGGCCCAACTGCTCCTGCGACGGCGCTTCCACCACCTCCACATGCGCCTGCAATCCGCGTAAGGCGATGTCGCGCTCCACATCCGCGCGCTTCAGGTCGAACGCGCGGCCGGCCAGGATCAGGCGCCAGGCATCGTCGCCCGCCACCAGATGCCCAAGCAGGTCCAATGTTTCCGGAATGCCCTTGTTCACCGACCAGCGGCCGAAGCTGACCAGAGTTTTGCCGGGGACAGGCGAACCCATGCCGGAGAATTTTTCGATATCCACGCCGTTCTCGATAACGCGCAGGCGCCCGGCCGCCGTCACCGGGGCGAACATCTCTCCGTCGTTGCGGCTGGTGGCGACGATGCGCCGGTAGGCGCGCGCCGAGGCGCGGGTGATGCTGTTGAACCACAACCGTTTGAGCCGGGAGGCGTAGGCGGTGTGGAAAAACCCGCCGTGGGTGGAAACTATCATCGGCTTGCGGTGCACCGCGCCGGTCAATGCGAGGTAGTCGTAGAAAAAATCTATGCCGTGCACGTGAACGACATCGGCGCCGTGCAATGCGCCCAGTACTTGCGGGCATAACGGGTAGCGGGTGGATCCGGTGTAAGACAGGCGCCGCACCGGCACTCCCTGATACTGCTCGTGCGTACGCAGACGCTGCGCACTGTCGTGGAAGACGCGGTTCAGCGTCACCACTTCCACTTCGCCGCCAGCGGCCAGATGGCGGCGGGCTATGTTCAGCACTACTTCTTCCATGCCCCCGACCGAAGGATGGAACTGCCGGACCACGTGCACGACTTTCATGGGATCGCTCCGCCGGCCGCACTCATGCCGTCGCCTTCACGTTGGCGCCACGCTGCCCCAGTGCCCATGGCGCGTAGCGCATGAACAGCCAGCGCAACGGTACGCACAAAGCGACCGAAACCACCGAGATGCCCAGCGCCCATGCGAGGCCGGGCTTGTCGCCCGCCACGAAAAGACCGAATACCGAAGCGATTCCCGACAGCACGAAGAAAACCAGCATGTGCGTGCACAGGATCAACAGCGTGTTGCGGCCCATCCAGCGCAATATCTTCGATCGCGCCGCCAGCGGACTGATCGACAGCACGATGGAAGTGCCCAACAGACTGGCCAGTACGAATTTCCACGCCGAAGCGCCGAAGCGCAGCTGATTGATATCGACTCGCCCGTTGCTCCACGCCAGCCACAGCCAGGGAGCCAGCAGCACCACGGCCAGCGCGATTCCCGCCAGCATCGATCCCGGCAACGGCAGCGTGCGCCCCGCCAGCGCGCCGCACGCATAGAAGAACAGCGCGACGGGCAGCACGTCCAGGGCGAACGGCAGACGCAACCCCAATCCCGGGAAGAACGCGATCCACAACAGCGCCAGCAGCAGCGCCATTACCGCGATAGTCGATGGCCGCAGCTTCTTGCCGAGGAAGAAGTACGCCAGCGCAGTGGTGAACAGTGCGGGCAGGAACCACAGCGCCGGATGCACGTACAGCTGCGGTCCGATTCCCGTCAGCAGCCCACCGAGCGGGTCCCACCAGGGCACCTGCCCCCAGCGTAGCGCCTTTTCCCCTATCTGACGGGTGAGCAGCCAATAGGCATAAGCCACGAAGAAAAAGAATGCGTAAGGCACCAACAGTGTGCGGCCGAGTGTCGGCAGCGCCTGCGCCGCCGTCTGCGCGTTGCGGCGATGGGACAGCCAGCCCGACAACAGGAAGAACAGCGGTACGTGGAAACTGTAGACCAGTATCGTGAACTGCCCGGGGATGCCTTTTGCGTGCCCCAGCACCACCAGTGCGATTGCCACGCCCTTGGCTGCGTCGATGCGCGCGTCGCGCCCTGTTGCGTCGGATACGCCCGCGTTCTGGAATTCCGGGGCTGTCCCCGTAGTTGCTGCCATGCGGCACTCCGTTCTTGTTCATGGCGACACCGCCGTTTTCGCGCCGCCGAACATTGGCGTTTCATGCGTGTCCAGTCCGCCTTTCCAGGCAGGCGTCGTCTGTGGAATTTGCAGTCGCCAGAAGTAGCCGCATGCGAACCACCACAACCCGGCGGTCTTGATGGAAAAGTACGCATTGGAAACCAGCAGGCTGAGCGCGAAGGCGACCACGAAAAGATTCTTGAACAACTGCCCGTTGCTGGTGGGCATTTTGAGCAGGAACGAATAAGCGATCAGAAACACGAGCACCACCAGGATGGACTGCCCGGCGATGAAGTAAGCGATACCGCTGTCGGAATAGCGGTAAGGCGCCGCCAGATCCATGCCGAACCACTCCCGCGGACTCATCGCGTTGATCGCATCGACCGACACGAACACCCGCCCCATCATCGTGTCTTCGTAGGCGCTGACCCCGAGCGCCCAGACCGCCAGCCAGCCGGCCAGCAGCACGCCGATGAAGAGGAAGGCGGCCAGTGTCTGGTCCGTCCGCCGCAGCAAGGGCGCCAGCATCAGCATCAGCAGGCAGGTGGCGCTGGCCAGGCGGCCGTCCGAAGCGATCAACAGGAACAGGATCAGCGCCAGCGAAAAGACCACGCCGGCGACCCGCAGCGACCGCCAGAAGGTGATGGCCACCGCACAGAAGAAAATGATGAAGTTCCCCATCGTCACCGGCTCCACGAAGATCGAGGACACCCGCGGCAATTCGAACCCGCCAAGCCAGTTGCGTTCGCCCGGCCGGGTGGCGCTTACGTAGAGTTTGCTGGTTTCGTTCCAGAAATCGTCTTCGCTGTTGCCGCGCGTGTTCACGAAGTAGCTGCGCGGGTCGACCAGATCGCCGTACAGGTTGGGGAACGCCATTTCGAATATCGCCACCAGCACCACGATCACCGCCAGCCACAACACCAGTTTGTGCAGGCGGCCGCGGTAGGCCGTGCCCAGGGTCAGGAACGCGAACGGGATGATCGCGTCGCGCACCAGCTTCGGGTCGAAGCTCCAGGTTTCCAGGAAGCGCAGCAGGTTGAAGGCCAGCACCAAACCCAGGCCGGTGAATACCAGCAGCTGGCCGTCGCGGCCCAGCGAGCGCAGTCCGAACAGGAAGCAACCGGCATAAATGGCCAGCTCGACCGCATAAGCCGACGACGCGCCGACCGGATGCACCGAGGCATTGAACAACGCCAGCAGGAAGTTGTAGCCGATCGCAAGCAGCAACAGCGCCGCCACGGCCGGACTGCTGCCGCGCTCCCTGGCGATCGTCGCGGTCATCGCGTTCGGCTTCCGCAAAGCGGCCGGTCGAAACAAAGCCCAGTCATTTCAGTACGCCTGTTTCTGGCCCAGGACCTTGAACACCGTCATCGCCATGATCTTGAGATCCAGCCACGGCGACCACCGGCGTATGTAGTCCATGTCGTACTGCACGCGCTTCTTCATGTCGCGCAACAGCGGGGTTTCTCCACGGAAACCGTTGACCTGCGCCCAGCCGGTGATGCCGGGCTTGACGTAGTGCCGCTGCATGTAGCCGTCGATCAGCGTTCCGTAGTAGCTGTTGTGCTGGATCGCATGCGGGCGCGGCCCGACCAGGGACATGCTGCCATCCAGCACATTGAACAGCTGCGGCAGTTCGTCCAGGCTGCTGCGTCGCAGGAACGCGCCGATCCTGGTCACCCGCGGGTCGCCGCGAGTCGCCTGTTTGACTTCGGCGCCCGCTTCCTGATCGATGCGCATCGAGCGGAATTTGAGCATCGAGAACTCCTTGCCGGCACGCCCATGGCGTTTCTGCCGGAACAGCACCGGACCGGGCGAGCTGAGTTTCACCGCCAGCGCGATGCCCAGCATCAGCGGCGACAGCGCCACGATAGCGACCAGCGCGAGCGCGCGGTCCATCATCGCCTTGGTCAGCAAGAACGAATTGTCCGGCGCGCCGCTACCCTGCCGCAGATTGATTACCGGCACGCTGCCGACCTGTTCGCTGGACTGGTTGAGCGCGTCCAGATCGGAAATATCCGGGATCAGCTTCACCTTGACCGGGGTCTTGTCCAGCATGGCAAGCACCGACTTGATCCGTCCAAGCTTGCCCATGGGCAGCGAAATCCATACTTCTTCGACGCTGTCCTCCTCCAGGAACGCAGGCAACTGCTCGACCGCTCCCAGGCACTTCAGATCGGTGCTTTCGGCGATGCTGATGTCGTCGCGGGTACTGAAATAGCCGACGACCTGCATGCCGACCCATGCGTTCTGGTGCAGATAGCGATGGATCTTGAGCACCGGCGGACGCAGGCCGACCACCACCACCCGCCGCACGTCTATGCCCACGCTGCGTATCCAGTTGAGCGCACCACGGACGGCAACGCGCAAGAAGCCGAACAGCACGAAACCGGTCGCATACCACAGACCCAGCCACAGCAGAGAGGTGTGCTGGCCCAGATACAGCACCCAGATATGCGCCGAGACCAGCGCCAGCACGCCTGTCCATGCCAGGCCCAGCATCCAGACTTCGCGGAACACCGCACGGCCGCGCCAGCTGCGGTACAGCGGGAATGCGTTGAAGCACAGCGCTGCGATCAGGATCGAAGTACTGATCGGAATGCGGTACCCGAAGGCAGGCATCCAGGTATCGAACCGCAGGCGGTAGGCGATCAGCGCTGAAATCAGAACGACCGCCAGATCCGCGACCCGCAAGCATAGATCGGCGGCGGTGGAGTACTTCGACAACAAACGGGGGGACGATGCCGACTTGGCGGCACTCAGGTTCGCGAGAAGCATCTTGAGTATTCCCTAACATGCGCGGAGCGGGCCGACGCGGGGGGACGTCGTACGCGAACCGTGCTGTTAACCACTTTGCCGATGCCTTTACCGGTGCCCTCCAGCGCCGACCCCAGGCGAACGACAAACCTACTTGCTGATTGAAAGAAGAGCGTCCTTGCTGGTTGGAAAGAAGATCAGGGCACCTCTTGGCGGCAAGACATGCTTACGACAGTGAAATGCGGCGTTTATTGCGGGGAAAAGCATGTTTCGCTGCACTGCAACATAGCACCTATTTGTGAAGAGCGCGTGCATTTGCGCTTGGTTCTTGAGGGTCTGCACGCTAGCGAAATTTTTCTGAATCACTTGTGAGGTCGAACGATTCGGTACAGGTAAGTCAGCTACGTAAACGCGACTTGCTTCGCAAAAAAATCGATTTACGCGCCAGTCCGTGATTAGGATCACGCACGAAATACCAAATCGCTTGATCGGCGAGTGGAGCTTCGAACGCACTTCGTCCCCGCCCGGAGGAAGGCGGCGGCGAATGTTTCCGATGAACGGTTGCAGACGCTACGGCCCTACCGGCGCGCCTCTCGCGACGAACGCATCGCATGCCGCAGCAACGCAGCGACGACGCCGGCGAAGAGCCCGAAAATGGCCGCCAGCGCCAGATTGAAGGCCAACCGCGGCGAGGACGGGTTGCCGGGTGGGTCGGCCAGGTCCACGACCGATATGTTGTTGGCGCCCACGTTTCCTGCAACGCCGATTTCCTTGAACCGCTGCAGCAATCCGTCATAGAGCTGGCGGTTGGTGTCCACTTCGCGCTTGAACATGTTGTAGCGGATGCTGCGGTCCTGCAGGTCCAGTTCGTCGCCCTTCAGCTGTTCGATGCGCGCTTCCAGCATCTGCTCCTGCGTGTTGGCCGCTTCGTATTGCGCCTTGATGGACTCGCGGATGTTGGCGATCTGGGTGTTGATCTGCCGGCCGACTTCGCTCATCTGGCTGTTCAGGCGCAGCATCTCCGGGTAATCCGGCTTGAAGGTCGAAAGCTTCTGCTGGTATTCGGCGGAAAGCTGGGCGCGGGTCTGCATCAGGTTCTGGATCAACGGATTGGAGACGACCTGCGGCAAAGCCAGGCCGCTGCCGTACCTGGCCTGGCGCCAGGCCGCTTCGCTCTTGATGCGCGCGTCCTGGGCCGACGCGAGCAGCGCATTGAGTTCTTCGAGGTTCTGCGCCGGCAGCGATGGCTTGTCATCGCCGACCGAAACGATTTTCTCCTGGCCCGCGAAGTCCACGAAGTTCTTCTCCGAGTCCTGCAGGCGCTGCTTGATCTGGGTGAGACGTTCCGAAAGGTATTTGGTGGCGAAAGACGATGCCTGCAGCCGGTGCTCCAGACCACTGGCGATGAACTCGCTGGCATAGGTATTGGCCACGCGTGCGGACAGGTCCGGATCGGGCGAACTGAAATTCACCTTGACCAGACGCGAGTTGCGGACCGGTTCTATTTCCAGCGAAGCCAGCACCTGATCGGTGAGCGCACGGTCGATCAGTTCGCGCCGCGACGCAGCGGCAGGCTGGCCAGCAGCCACGGGGCCGAGCTTCTCCGACGCTGCCTCCACTGTCTCCCGATAAACCGGGTGGTTGGCCAAGCCGGCTTTGGCGATCACCCGCCGCGCCAGCGAGCGGCTCATCAGCAATTCGTACTGGGTCTGGTAGAAATCGCGGTCCATCGGCGATTCGCTGGGGATCAGGTCCTCCATCTGCACCACCTTCATCGCCTCGCGCTCGATCTGCAAGGTGGTGGTGGCGCGGTACTGCGGCGTCATCATCAGACTCGCCGCCAGCGCCGCCAGTACCACCGCACCGGCGATGAGCAGGATCAACCACCAGCTTCTCAGCAAGGCACCCGCATACTCGGCTAAATTGCCGGCAGCCGGCGCATCGTGGGGATCGGCGTAGCGCAGATCTTCCCGTGCGTCTGTTCCGGGCGCGTCTGTTCGGGGCGCGTCTGTTCCGGGCGTGTACCTTCTCATCGGTAGGCCCGCCATACCCCTACGAAAGGAGTGAGTTCGATCAAGGTTCGCAGCAGCATCTGCGCACCGGAGCGATCGACGATGATGATGTCGCCGCCATAGATATCGGGATCCTTGAGTTTGCCCTGCTGGATCTGGACCAGATCGAACCTGGCGAATACGCGTTCGCCGTTTACGGTGCGGAACACGATGACGTTGCGGCGGTCGGCGATGTTGCTGACGCCCTTGGCCAGCGCCACCGCCTGCTGCAAGGTCAGATACGGTGCGCCCATCGGGTAGATGCCGGTCTGCTCGACCGCGCCGCCCACCGTAACCTGCTGGTTGGGCGATTCCATCAAAGAGAGGGTGACCTGCGGGTTCTGCAGATAGCGATCCCGGTACCGCGAAGCCACCTGTTCTTCGATCTGGCTGATGCTGGAGCCCGCCGCCTGCACGGCGCCGATCAGCGGCAGCGTGATCCGGCCGGCGTTATCGACCCGGACTTCGCGCTCAAGGTCGGGCAGCTGGAACACCTGTATCTTGACCAGGTCGCCCGGGCCCAGCCGGTATTCGGGACGGCCCAGCGCCTGGCCCACCGGGTCCGCCGGCGGCAAATCGCGCATCGGCGCGCGCGTGCTGCATGCGCAGAGCGCCATCGCGCAAGCCAACACCATTCCAATCGTTCGATCGATCCTGCTCAAATGCCACCTCTGGATTCGGGGCCACCATACTCAATGCCGGCATCGACTATCGCCGGCAACCTGCCCAACCCTGGCGGTATCTACTACTGGTCACTCATGTTCCGCAGCCGCTCTGGCATGCGCCAGTCGATCTTGTTCACCACAATCCAACGATATACGACTCTCACGGCAAAATTCCAACCCGCCATGAATTCCGGATCTGCGACACAATCCAGGCCGCAACGTGGGTCACACCCTAGATGATTGTTTGCACGCGGTTGCGAAGGCGCCGTGAAAGGGCCGCGTCATGCAACGGTTGCAGTTCATTTTTGGCATTGATACGTGAACTCTGCTTGCCTCAAGGCAGGGCTTTTCGGCAATAGTTCACACTGAACATGAGGCATCGATACGACAAGCGCTCGCTGGGGCATATGCGTTAGCGGCCTGACCTGTGCAGAAAGGGCTGGGTCATTACACCGACGCGCTGCAGTGTGCGGGCTTCACCTGGCGTGGCATCACGGTCTGGGACAAGACCGAAGGCGTGCGACCGCAATTGGGCCGCTTCCGAAATCAGGCCGAATACGTGGTGTGGGGTAGCAAGGGCAACATGCCGCTGCAGCGGCAGGCGCCGGTATTGCCTGGCGTGATCCGCGAGCCGGTGCGTCGGTCCGACAAGCACCACATGACCGGCAAGCCTACCGAGCTGATGCGTCAACTGGTGCGGATCTGCGAGCAGGGCGGGCGGATTATTGATCCCTTCGCTGGATCTGGCACAACGCTGCTGGCCGCGCAGCTTGAGGGCTACAGCTGGGTCGGTTGCGAGATGACCCAGCACTACGCCGACATCGCCCGCGAGCGCCTGGCGAACGCGTAAGCCAGCCAGTTGGTCGGAAGGCCAACGAGCCGCCCCGAGAGGGCGGCTTTTTTGTGCGACTGCTCAAATCCCTTGCCGCGCGAATAACTCAAATGCCACGGCAGCCCAAAAGGCGATGGCCGCAACCACAAGCCACCTGCTGACTCTTCTATGCATTACATGTGCGCATCAGGGCTATTTTTATCAATGAGAGGAGGCGTCTGCCGGCCACCTTCGAACATATCGATGATTGATAACACGTGTAACAGTTTAGGTGGATTGCTACTTCATAAGCTCCACACTGAACTCGGACACATTCACTCCCGGGCATCGCTTCTGATACTTCTCCGTCAGGGCGGACAATTGGTCGATCACGGCATAGTCGTAGACCACGCCCATGAAATGCATGCTGTAGGGTCGTTTGGCAGGGTTCTTGGCCATCTCAGCTTTGAACTTCTTGGACCGACTGGTCCAGGGCGGCACCAAGGTTCCCACATAGTGGCGCTGCCCTGCGACCACGTCGAATTCGTAAGGCTCGTCCGCGATGACGGGCGCGTAAGGGGTATTGATCTTATAGAGCTGGTAGTGCCCCACGGGGAGTCGCCCACAGAAACTGCCCTGCGATTGGTATTCCTGGCGGGTTTTCACATTCAGGAAATACAAGTTTTCAAACCGCGCCTCACTGGCTAGCACAAAGCCAGAGTCGGCGTCGGTCAGGTGGTCGGTGCTCGCCTTCCGGCGAATGATGTCATCGGCAGCCACCGCAGGCAGCGTGGCGCACAGAAGAATTACACTGAGCATTGCTTGGCGCATCTGCAAAATCCCCCTAAAGCAGCTAACCCCCTTCCGGAACTCTCCCAGCCAGTTCCAAGACTGAAGCCCACCGAATTTGCTACGGCACTTCCCGCACTCCAACGATGTCATAAATTACTAATGGGGCTTTATCAAAACCTAACACATCCGCATGGCGAAGCTTTCCAATTATCTCTACGTATGATTCGTGGCGTTGCGCCAAAACCTTTTCGTATGCCTTATGTCGTACCGGCTTTATTGAAACAGAAAAATTGGCAATTTCTATCGCCCCATAATAGCCATTGATATCTGCTTGATCTTTAGAGAAAAACAACAGCGTTCTGGTCTTTCCATTCAAGGTAGAAGTCCTTAGGAAGCCTGAGATTCTTACTGTTTTTCCTAAATAGTCATCACGCCCAAAGACATGAAAGAAAGTGGCCGGGCAAACGTCTTCAGTCGTAAATCCGGTCTGCACACACAAAACTTCTGGCGGCTTGTTGCAGCCACTGATTATTGTGGCGATGACTAGCAAAAAAGCTGGCGTCAATAATTTCATGGGTTTATACGAATTCGTACTTAATCCTCACCTAGCACATACACTACCTGCTTGAGCTGGGGATCATAAACAATATGTGCTTGTCCTCCACGAACGGAACCGTTGGCTAGGAAAGATACAACAACATATTTCCCATGATTTGCGACAACAACAGTCTTATTTCTTGTGCTAAGCCTGCCTTTATTTGCAGCTTCATAGGCAGCAGCAAGCGCCATTGTGAATTCTTTCTTTTGGTCAGCCGCATAAACTCCATTTGGGGGCTGAGCATTTTCTTGAGAAAAGCCAATAGTGGTGAAGCATAAGAGCATAGCCAGAGCTATAACGAATCTCATATTAATCTCCTCCGAAAATAGCGTCGTGGGTATCAAGGATATTCCACGTACCAGTGTTACTCATGCGAATTACAGATTGATTGTCAATGATGTAGCTTGCTCCAGAATAATTGGCATTAATAACTGTTCGAATATCGGAACCCGATGGTTTGGATATCCATCGCACTCCGAATTCGTCTACTGGTCTCGGATTGGGATGGATGTGCCATTCGCCCATGACTCTTAAACCTTTATATATATTCCCTGCCTCCATGACCGGAGGAGTTATTTCGCTCCTGTCAGGTATCAAATCGACCCAGCGCCTTGTTCCATAAGAGCCATCTTTCTCGAACCCCCAAAATCCGCCCTCTTCATGGCGATTGTAGGGATTCCCAGGGAGAGCGTCTTCCCAAGAGCCTTCCATGCTGTTCAGAACCACGGGGCTATTTAGTTCGGCTGGATACATCAAACTACGGTAGGCCTTTGAAAATAGCTTGCCGATTCTGTCAAAAACTCCGGCAGGCTCATCCTGCCGAACAGACGCTTGTTGTCCACGCCTCTTACTCATGGCGCCTTGTATGGCCCCGCTGATCGCACCATTGGCAAACTTTCCACCGGTTAGCTTTGAAATCGTCCCGCCAACCAGCGCGCCTGTGACGCTCCGTTGGACCAAGTTCCCGTATCCCATCTGCGGTATGAAAGCCGTGCTCAGCCCAGCAGCCAGGAACCCATTGCCGAAGTTGCCGCCATTGATCCCTTCGACGATGCCACCGGTCATGGCCTGGAAGGCCATCTGCCCCCAGATATCCAATCCCAACGAAGCGATGCCCATCGTCATGCCTCCCGTGAACGCCCCGGTGACACCACCACGCAGGGTCCCAGTGGCCACATAACCGCTGGCAAAACCCACTGCCGCGCCGTAGGCGATATTGATCCAGACGTTCGAGGCATAGGGCATGAAGTACATGCCGACCACAGCGATGACGATGCCCAGAACTTGCCTCAAACTGATATTTCCGCTGGGGTCGGTATACGCCAGCGGATTGTTGAAGCAGTAGGTGTAGGCATTCCAGCTTTGCGTGTTGTCCGGCGCCTGGATCACGGGATCGGCCTGCAGGAACCTGCCCACCTCCGCATCGTAGATGCGGCCATTCATGTGGATCACGCCCGTCCCATCGACGGCCTCGTGCCCGGTAAAACTGCGGTCCGTTGTTGTGGTTCCCGTTCCGGCGGCGAGGGGGTTGGTATAGCTCCTGCGGCTACCGAAAGGGGCATAATCCAGACCTTCCGACACACTGCCATCGGCGTTGGCGATGCGCACCAGACTGCCCAGATGGTCGTGGAATAGGTACTTGGTGCTGTTGACCACGCCGCCGGTGACGGTCTGCAGAGCGATCCCGCCCAAGTAGCGCTTGAAGGTGGTGCCACCGCCTTGGATGACCACTTCCACCCCACCCAGATACAGCGTGGTCTTGCCTGCCTCCTCGCGCTTGTAGCGTTGTCCATCGGGGCCATACCAGAACCGCACGCGCTGTCCGCTGCCCATGGCGATCTCATAGGCCTTGTCGTCCACCGAGTATTTGATTGTGCGGTCGCTGGCCGTGCCCGGCGCATCGCGTAGCGTCTGGTTGCCGTGGGTGTCGTAGTAATAGAAGCTTGCCCCTGTTCCGGTGCCTGACTGGCTCACCGCATGCGGACTGCCGGTGACCGACATCACGGTCGCCGACTGGGTGCCGGCAACAGCAGCCGCCGTGGGTCGTGCGGTGCTCTGGAACGCAACGGGTTTGGTTGCCTGACGGGGCTTGCTGCGCACCCAAAAGCGTTCGTGGGGGCCCAGGCGCAAGTCGTCGTCCAGGCCCCAGCGGTCGGCTTCCCGATCCCAGCTCGGGCGATCATCGTCGCTGTAGCGGCGCGTCGCGGTTTCGGGCGCCTGATGCGCGCGGGTCTCGCGCCAGGCGGCCGGCAGTCTCCATCTCGCCGGTTTCGGCCGCTGATAGGCCGGCAACAGCGCCCCGGCTCGCACGGAGGCGGCATTGGCCGTCATCGCCGACGACATCATCGCCGCGCCGCCGCAGCCGTCCGCACCCGCGTAGTCGTAACCCAGGCCGTTCTTGGTGCAGACGTTGCCCAATTGATCGTAGCCCTGCGCCAGGGTGACCTGATTGGTAACCACGCCGTTCTGGATCAACATCTTGGATTCGACCAGACGGTTCAAGGCATCGTAGGTGAAGGCTTCGAGATAACGCTGTTCTTTCTGATGCGAACTCAGGTTTCCTGCCGCATCCCATACGTAGGCTTCATTGGTGAGGTTGCAGGCCGTGTTGCCGGCGCAGATCGTGGCGATGCGTCCGGTCTGCGCGTGGTAGCTGCGCACCACTTCCATCGCCGCGCTATCGCCACGACGTTCCTTGGTTACATTGCCCCATGCGTCGGTGGCCAGGATGCGTTGATAGGTGTTGCCATTGGCGGGGCATGAGGGGTCAAGATCCCAGCCCTCGCTGGCGCAGACCGCCACCACGCCGCGCGGACCGTATTGGGTCTTGGTCCATTGGTCGCTGGCATCCCGCGATTTCCACGGACGGCCAAGCGCATCGTATTCGGTGAAGGTCCCATACATGCCGTCATCGATTACGGTCATACCCGACTGCGGTCTTCCGAGCGCGTCATAGCTCTGATATCGCGTGAAGTTAAGCGCTGTGCCGGTTTCGTTTGCCCAACCGCTGTAGTTGCCAGTGATCGTTTCCGACGTCAGCGAGCCGCTGCCGTTCTGGGCCGTATCGAAGGTGAAGGTGGATTGCGTTTCCACCATGCCGTTGCTTTGCTTGACGGTCTTGCGCCAGACGCGGCCACGCCCATCGATCTCGTGCTCAACTCGCTGACCACTGGCGTCGGTCTGGGCGATCATCTCGCCCATCGCGTTGTACTGGAAATTGGTCGTGCCCGCATCCGGGTCGATCTGCTGGATCTTGCGCCCCAGACCATCGTAGGTGAAGGCATTGGTGATGGTGCCTGCGCCCGCATCGCGGCTGACCGCGCGCAGATTGCCGTCGGCGGTGTAGCTGTAAGTGGTCACCAGCCCGGCTGCATCGGTGACCGTGACCAACTCGCCCTTGCCGTTGCGGGTTTGCACGGTGGGATTGCCACGCGGATCGGTGGCGGTGGTGGTCAGTCCGTTGTAGCTGTTGAAGGCCTGGCTGCCATCGGGCGTAACGACCTGCACAGGGCGCCCCAGCACGTCGTAGCTGGTCACTGTCCATTGACGTGCTGCTGCCACGCAGACGTTGTCCAGCCCACTCGGTCCGTCCGTGCCCGCCGTACCGGCCAGGAAGAACGGGTTGGAGGTCCGCTTGGGCTTGCCGGTCACATCAAAGTCGGTGCAGGAAGCCGAAACATCCTGGTCGATGACGCCTGCATTGAAGGATTCCATCGCCTTCATCACCGGTCGGCCGAGTGCATCCAGATAGGTCCACTGGCGCGGCGATCCCGCGCTCACCACTTGCTGCCTGACCTTGGCGCCTGCCGGGCAATTCACTTGACTGGCGCACCAGCGGTAGGTGGTGGTCGAACTTAAACCGCCATTGCCGGGCGTGGCATTGGGGCTGGTCTGGACCCACGTGAAGTAATCGCGACCCAGCCCGCCTTTGAAGGCAAAGGTGCGCACGTTATTGACGTCTATAGCATTGACCGGATCGCCGAAGACGTTGCGCTCCAACACTCGGCTGGTGACGCGCTCCTCCCCGCTGGCACCGTTCCAGAATGGCTCTACCGTGGCCACCGGGAATCTGCCCTGGGCGTCGTACTCGACGCGGGAGTAGCGTTTGACCGCCTCTAAGCCGGCGGGATGGAACTGGAAGCCTGAGGTGCTGCAGGAGGTTGCTGGTGCCGCGCAGGTCACGGCCTGCACCCGGTTCCCGTAGTGATCAAGCGAATACGCCTTGGTGAGCGCCTGGTCGGCCGCACCGCCGGGCTGCGTGCGCTCTTCGGTCATCAGTCCGGTGGCCGCACCACTCATGTCGTAACTAAAACCCGTGGCGCGCACGACATCTGACTGTCCTGGCCGACGATGGGTGATGGTGCTGGACGTCAAACGACCTAGACGCCATTTCGCCACATCATCGCCGTAAGTATTGGCCGTGATCACGGTGGCGGCAGGCGATCCTTCTGTGCCATTGAAAGTATCGACAACGGTCTGGGTGACATTGCCGTAGCTGCCATAACCAAAAGCCGTGTTGACCTTGCTGGTTTGAGCGCCGGTGTAGGGATCACGCAACGACTCTTCCGAGCCCAGGGTGCGCACGTGCAAAGGGGTCTGCGCGGCAAGGCTGACCGGGGCTACTTCCCAACTTTGCACGCTGTTGGAGAAAACGCTACCACCCAGACTCGGGAAGCTCTGCCCCGGTGTCGCATAGCAGGCATCGGTCACCGCGCTGTTGAGGCACGTCGGGACTAGATACGCCTGATTCAACACCGCCGCTTTGACGGTCTGGATGGGCATGCCCATAAACGGGAAATTCTGGGCGTACGTCGTGGTGGTGACGACGTACCCACCGGTCTGATTCGGATCGATGGTGACCATTTCGCGGAAGCCCAGGAAACCCCGGCCGCCTGCCTGCACGCGAGCACCGGCATAACGATAGTGCAAGGTGGCTTTGGCGCCGGGTGCTCCCAGTTGTGGCGAGCTGCTGGAGACGCGGGCCACGACATAGCTGGAGGCCAGCAGATCCAGCACGGGCGCGCCACGGCCCCAGTTCAAGCCATTGCGCGAGCCGGTGTCGCGGCGATACAGATCCTTGTTGGTCAACGGTGCATAGGTGATGTCGGTTTCCGAACCCAAGCCGTTGACCACCTTCACCAGTGTATCGCGCGGCTCGAATCGCGTGTTGGCACGAGAAACGAACAGCGGGGGATTCTCGTTCAACTCAAAAGACACAAAATCCAGGATTCCATCCGCATCCAGGTCGGTGAACATCGACACGAATCGGTCTGGATTGCAGCCGCCTGAGCACAGGCGTGCGCCACCGCCTGGCATTGGGGAAGCCGAAGCGGCGTAGCCGCCCGTGCTGAGGGCGTAGCGCACCGCATAGGCTTTATAGCTGCCGTAATTCGTCAGCACCAAAGCATCGGCCCGACCATCGCCATTAATGTCCTGGAAACGGGTCTGGTTCCGATACTCGGTCTGGGCCAACGTTCCACCGGAGATAAAGCCGGTGCCTCGGTTGATCCGGTAAATCCAATCACTGTCGGCGGTTGCGCGATAGAACACATCGGTCAGGCCATCGCCGTTGGCATCTGCAAACGTTAGGGTCTCGGGATTGCCGGGCGACACCACGCCCGTCGAGGCCACTGCCACCCCAGTTGTGCCCAGCGACTGGACTGAGAGTGCGTGCAAGTTGCTGGTGATCGTCGTCACCACGCACGGTCCAGCGGCAAGACTTTCCTCTACGCCCACCGGGGAGTCCTCTTGCAGGACATAGGGCATTATCACCAACGACGGTTGATCCGTGGATTGGGACTCCGGAGGCGCGATGGGCTCAATCGGACAGCCCGGCGTGCCGTAGTTGGTTCGGGTGCTCGTGGTGGTGACCTTGATCAGCAGATCCGAGGTGGCATCGCCATTGAAATCCGTCAGCTGGGAGAAGCCAGTCTTGGGCGTCGGCGCGCCCGCAACCGTGTAGCTGCAGGTCACGTTGGGAGCATAGTTACAGTCGTCGACCGAGGCTTGATCGATGGCGATGGTTTTCTCGGCGCCCCAACCAAATCCACCGGATTGCCGCTCCATGATGCGGGCGCGCAGCGCCCCTCCGTTCGGATAGACGACATCGGTCAACCCATCGCCGTTGAGATCGGCCAGTTGGACCTGATCGTTCTTCCCCGGATAGGAGGGAATGATGGCGTCGAGTCCGGCAATCAAATTTTGACTGGCATCAAAACCCGATCCATTGGACGGATGCAGGCGCCAACCCTGCCAATCGGGACCGGAGACGAACAGGTCATCGCGACCATCCCCGTTGTAGTCCAGAAGGTGCCAGGAACCCTCGCCTCGTTCCGCGTTAAGAGCAGGGGTGCAAACATAACTACTGCTGGGAAACGTGGGGCGACCATTGCCATCCAGGGCGCTTAACGCGGTCAGAATGATGGTGGTGCTAGGGCACCCAACCACTCCAGCTCGCATATTGATCAAGTCCGCGCGCCCGTCCCCATTCAAATCTCCGTACTTGATCCCGTTGAATCCCACGTCGCTTACATACAAGAAACCTGACGGCAACTCTTGGGTCGCGAACTCGTATTTGCCCTGGCTCCAGACAAACGCCGTGGGGGACGCGCAAATCGCCGCAGTGCTGTCCCGGCATTCTTGCAATCCAATCAACGTATCGAGATTGCTGCCCGACGCACTGGCGGCGTAGGTGAGCAGGTAGTGACGTGCCTGCTCAGGACCTGAACACACCAACGTAGCGCAGGAGGTGATGCTAGACAGGCTGCGGCTCTGGGTCAGCATGCCGCCCGAAGCGTAGCCCTTGGTCCATTTGGCCGCGGGCCGGACTGCGTAGTTGAACACCACCTTGGCGTAGGGCGCCGACGCACTTCCCGATTGCCCGACGAGGATTGTTTTGCCGGTGTAACGAATTTCGCTGATCAGGTGTTCGCCCGTGCCGGCGCCAGCGGGGTTTTCCAGATACAGGTAGTCGATGTAGTTGCCGGTGGAATCCTGGAACCGGGTCTGTGCCCAAGTAAGGGCAGCGGTGGGGGCGAGAGCGGAGTTAGTCTCGAAGTAGCCATCGGGACGGTTCTGGCTGTTGTTGTTGTCCCGGTCGCCATACCAGCTGATTGACCCGTCTTTGCGTTCGACGGTGAAGAAGTTGGGTCCGGTTGTGGCGCTGCCCACCGTATAGGCGCACACCCGCTGAAAGGAATCGATCTCAGTCGCCAAGGCGGCGGCAGTCATGCCGCTGGCGGCGAGGCAGGTGGCACTGGAAGGAATGAGGCGTTGGCCATCCAGACAGAAGCGGTCGGTGGCCGAAAAGTTGATCGGTCTCGGGTTGCCATCGGGTGTGGCGGCGCCGATGAAATCGCCTGCTTCCCGCGTCGCGCGGCATCGGGAAATCGAGGACAGCCCGCCGATGGCCCAGCCTTTACCTACCGGCCCATCGCCGTTCTGGCTGGAATAGCTCAAGGTCAGATGCGGCACCACGCCGGCCGTGCCCGGGACGGTATACAGAGGGATCGAATAAGTGGCGGCGCCGGATTCGTCTACCCGGAACTCGGCGGCCGTAGCCGACACGGCGTCGGAAAGAGGATCGGCTTCCACCAGCAACCTAGGAGGCTGATTGCCGCCCATGGTTTGCGCGATGACTTGGCTCACCAACGCACCGAGGGGTGCAATCAGAAAGGCAATAACCAGCAGGAAAAGGGCAGCGGCGGAATAGGACAACCGCGAGGACGACGTATCGGGCACTGCGAAACTCCTTTTCCGCATCGCTACGCAGCCACAACCGCGGAATCGACGCGCATTGGCTAAATCAATTCTGCAATTCCCTTAGTGTCTGGCGTTGTGCTGCCGGTCCCCACCGGTGTCGCAGTTCTTATCGCCAACCGACCTTACCGGCGGCGAGCGCGCTTAGTATCTGCCTGCCATACCGACCCTGCAACCACAGTGGTAATGTGAAATCTCTCACTTATTCGCGTGAAATCTCCGAGAGTTCAGCTTTGGTGTGAAGTATTTACATCTGTCGAGATAAAGACCCATAAGACGCAAATCCGAACGGACTATGACCAAGCTGCTTACATTGACTGACTGTGATCCATCTGACCATGCGGCATGTCCATCTTGCCGTGATTCATCGCGTTAGGACTTGCAGGCTTGGCCGTAGGCCGGATCGGCCGCGATGGCGGCATCCATGGAAATCAACAGCGAAATCGCAAGAATCGGAAACGCATACTTCATGAACGAACTCCTTGGGATGAGCCTAATGACAAGAGGCGCCCTTCGCCGGCTCAGGGCTTTGGGCGCTGTTTAGCGATCAGGACGACGTTCTTCCAAGGCGCAGTGCGTTGGTAACGACGGATACCGAGCTCAGGCTCATCGCCAATGCGGCGATCATCGGACTGAGCAGAAGACCGAACACCGGATACAGCACCCCAGCGGCGATCGGCACACCCAGGGCGTTGTAAAGAAAAGCGAAGCCGAGGTTCTGCTTCATATTGGCGACCGTTTCTTCGGAGATGGCGCGGGCCCGCACGATCCGGGTCAGATCGCCCTTGACCAGGGTCACCTGTGCGCTCGACATGGCCACATCGGTGCCTGTCCCCATTGCGATTCCGACATCCGCTGCAGCCAAGGCCGGAGCATCGTTGATTCCATCGCCGGCCATGGCCACGCGCCGGCCTTCGGCCTTCAGGCGCTGTACGAGCGCCACCTTGTCCTGCGGCCGGACCTGGCCGTATACCTCCTCGATTCCCAACGTGCCGGCCACCGCCTGCGCCGTAGCCTGGGCGTCGCCGGAAGCCATGACGATGCGCAGCCCCTCCGCACGCAGGGCGTTGAGGGCAGGCAAAGTCGTTTCCTTGATCCGGTCGGCGACGGCCACCGCACCGGCCAAGCGTCCGTCGACCGCAAGGAACATGACGCTTGCGCCCTGCTTGCGGAGGCGTTCGGCGTCGTCCGCGACAGAAGCGATATCCGCATTCACCGCAGCCATCAATGCCTGATTGCCCAGGGCGAGCGCATGACCCTCGACCGTACCCCGCACGCCCTGCCCCGTTACCGAATCGAAATCTTCGGCGGCTACCAGCGGAAGTCCACGCTGTACAGCCTCGGCCAGGATCGCTTCGGCCAACGGATGCTCGCTTCCCTGCTCAAGGCTGGCGGCCCATCGCAGGACCTGATCGGCGGTGAAGCCGTTGGCCAGGATCGTTTCGCGGAAAGTCGGGCGGCCTTCGGTAAGCGTGCCCGTCTTATCGACGATCAACGTATCGATCTTGCGCAGCTGCTCCAAAGCTTCGGCATCGCGGAACAGCACGCCCGCGTGTGCGGCACGCCCCGTGGCCACCATGATGGACATGGGCGTCGCCAGGCCCAGCGCGCAAGGACAGGCGATGATCAGCACCGAAACGGCGTTGAGCACCGCATAAGTCCAGGAAGGCTCGGGACCGAACAATCCCCAGCCAAGCAAGGTCAGCAGAGCGGCGGCCAGCACCGCGAGTACGAACCAGAAGGCCACCTTGTCGGCCATGCGCTGCATGGGCGCACGCGACCGCTGCGCTTGGGCGACGAGTTGCACGATTTGCGAGAGCATCGTTGCCGCACCCACCTGATCGGCACGCACGACCAGACTGCCCGTGCCGTTGAGGGTCGCGCCGATGACCTTGGCCCCCTTCTCTTTTTCGACGGGAATGGGTTCTCCGGTCAGCATCGATTCGTCGATGCTGCTGCGGCCCTCCAGCACGGTACCGTCCACCGGGATCTTTTCGCCGGGGCGCACGCGCAGGCGATCGCCGGTATGGACGTGATCCAGCGGAATGTCTTCTTCCACGCCGTCATCTTTGATACGCCTTGCCGTCTTCGGCGCCAGCCCCAGCAGCGCCTTGATGGCAGCCGAAGTCTTCGAACGCGCCTTGAGCTCCAACAATTGGCCAAGCAATGTCAGCGAGACGATCACCGCCGCCGCCTCGTAATACACACCCACCCGGCCATGTTCGCGGAACGATTCGGGAAACAGCCCGGGCGCGAGCGTGGCGACCACGCTATAGCCGAAAGCGGCGGCCACGCCGACGCCGATCAACGTCCACATGTTCGGACTGCGGTTGCGAATGGACTGGACGCAACGTTCGAAGAACGGCCAGCCCGCCCACAGAACGACCGGCGCGCTCAATGCCAGCTCGACCCAGGTGCGGGTCTCTGTCGATATGAAAGCGATGCGATGCCCCAGCATGGCCAGCGCGAGCACGATCACGGTCAACGGCAGCGTCCACCAGAAGCGCCGGGTGAAATCCCGCAACTCCGGATTGTCCTCATCCTCCAGGCTCGGCATTTCCGGTTCCAGCGCCATGCCGCAGATCGGACAGGTGCCGGGGCCTTGCTGGCGGATCTGGGGATGCATGGGACAGGTGTAGATCGTGCCGGCAGGCGCGCTCTTTTCAACGGCCGACGACTCCGGAGAAAGATACTTCTTCGGATCGGCCACGAAGCGCTCGCGGCAACGCGCCGAGCAGAAGTGATACTCCGTGCCTTCATGGGTTGCATGGTGCGCGGTGGTAGCCGGATCGACACTCATCCCGCAGACCGGATCGATCGCAGCGCCGGCTGACGCGTGGCTGGTTGCGGACGAGCAGCAGGAACCGCCACCGGTGCCTGGCGCGGGTTTGTCGTGGCCGCCATGGCTGTGCGTGTTCATGCCGGATCCTCCGACAGCGCATTGAGAATGGGGCACTGCTCCAATATTCCGTGGCCCGGGCAGGAAGCGACCAAGGTCCTGAGGCCGTCGCGAATGCGGGTGAGCTCGGCCAGCTTGGCTTCCACGTCATCGAGCTTCTGCATGGCGGCGGTCTTCATTCCGGCCATGTCTTCGTCGCGATGATTCGACAGTTCCAGCAGGTCGCGGATTTCCAGCAAGGTGAAGCCAAGCGCCTTCGCCCGGCGCACGAAGCGCAAGCGGGACACGTCGCCCGGTGCGTACTGGCGATAACCCGAGCGCAGGCGCTGCGGCGCAGGCAACAGACCCTGCCGCTCGTAGTAGCGCACCGTGTCGATATTGACTTGGGCCTTCTGGGCCAGTTCACCGATTTTCATAGCTCATACCTGTTGGCGCGAAGCGCGTCAGGGACAGTCTGCAGCCTGGACCATGGTCCAGAGTCAAGGCCTGATCCGTCAGTGCGAGCTGTAAGGAACCGTGGTTCCATCGGCCTGCACCAATTCGACCGTAAAGCGTTGGGAGGTTCCATCCGGGCTTTCCATGCCGGGAGAGCCGGCGGGCATTCCGGGCAATACCAGTCCTTTCGCATCGGGCTTTTCAACCAACAGGCGCTTGATGTCCTCGGCCGGGACGTGCCCTTCGATGAAATACCCAGCGATCTCGGCGGTATGGCAGGAACCTTTGCCGAACGGCACGCCCAGGCGGTGTTTCACGGGTACTACGTCCTCGCTGTCTTGGACTTGCACCGGAAAACCCGCGCTCTTCAGATGGTCCACCCAAAGGCCGCAGCATCCGCAGCTGGGGCTCTTGTGAACCACCGCTGGCGGCAGCCCTTGCGAGGCAAAGGGCGCGGCGGTTTCCGCAATCGCGATGGCAGTGACCGTTTCCTGGGAGTCGCGTGCGCAGGCCGTCAAGGCGATCGCACCTGTCAGGATCAAGAAGGATAAGAGTTTCATTCAATGCATCCCTGGAAGATCAGTGTTGGTGGCCATCGTCTTTATGCGTCTCGGGCGCAGGCGTCGGCATGGCCATGCCTGCATGCTCATCGGCAGGAGGCTTCGCTGTCTTTGCGGCATCCTTATGCGGTGGTGTGCCGGCTGCATGTGCATGCGGCGGCGACGCACTCATCGTCATGCCTTCCATGTCGGCGTGACCGCCAGAAGTCCCCCCATCATGACCGTCCGCAGCACTTCCAGGGTGCTCATGCGGCTTGGTTTCTCCGCCACCATGCGAGTGCCCGCTACTGCTTTCCACCATCGCCTGGTACTGCGTTGGCGTGAGTTTGGGAAGTTCCTGGAGGAAAGCGGCCATATTCCAGATATAGGCATCGTCCATGCTCTTTCCCCAGGCGGGCATACCCGAGGCCTTGATGCCGTGCTTGACCACCCAGAACGCCTCCGCGGCATCCACTTCCGTCTTGGCCAGGTTCGGCGGCGCGGGATACAGGCCTTTGCTGAGCTCGGTGTCCGCCATGCCCGGCGCCAAATGACAGCCCGTGCACATCGCGTTGTAGTTGCCTGCCCCTTGCACGATGCGTGCCGGGGTTTTCAGATCCGCAGGCACGTGCAGTTTTCCTGCCCGCACCGCAATCGAACGTTTCCGCATGGTTTCCAGCAGGCGATAGGTGGACTTCATGTGGGGATCGTCGGCAGCCACGTTGTAGAGACCGGACCACACCATGAGGCCGGAAAACAGGACCGCTGAAAGAGCCAGCACGATGACGGTGATCGCCGAACGGCGTGTGACGATAGACATGGTCTTGCTCCCTTATCAGAACCAGATGCGAAAGCCCGCGACCACGCGGGTGTCGCTGGCGTCTTCGCCTTCTGCTCGACGGAAATCGGCAGTGCGGCCAAAAGCCCGTTCGTGGACGATGCCGACATACGGCGCGAACCGGCGGGTTATCTCGTAACGCAGGCGCAGGCCCGCTTCCGCGGTACTCAATCCCGAGCCGACGCCACGACGTTCGTCGTTGCGTCCGTAGAAATCGACCTCGACCATCGGCTGCAGAATCAACCGGTTAGTCAACAGCATTTCGTACTCGACTTCCACCCGCGCCGCGGTCTGTCCCGATTGTCCGATGTAGCCGGTGGCCTGGACTTCGAACATGTAGGGAGCCAGCCCCATCACGCCGATCGCCGCGAAATCCTGCGACCCTCCAGGATTGAAATCATGACGCACACCCGCCACCACATCCCACCAGCGGGCGATGCTGCGGCCGTACAGAACTTCCAGGTCGGCGCTCTCGGTACGATTATCGACACGCTCGCCTTCGCTGCGCAGCCAGAGGCGATTGAGATCGGTTCCCATCCATCCCTGCATCGCCCAGGCGGTGCCTGCTCCCGGGTCGGCGTCCCAACCCTCCAGACGATCCAGCAATACATAGTGCTGAATGCTGTTGTCGTGCGCCGGATGGCCGCCCGATGGCGGCGTCGCGGCGGCACGATCGGCATCGGTGACGACGGGTATCGGCGTGCGCGGCTGCAATGGCGCGGCCGATTCGGCGCCATGATTCATTTCCGCATGATTCATTTCTGCATGATCCATCGGCATGGACTCGTCGGACATGGCTCCCCTGTCGTGTCCCATCTTCGAATGATCCATGGGCTCTGCAGGCGCCGTCGACGTGCCGTGGCCCATTGCGGCATGGTCCACCTGTTCCGCGGGAGCTTGCTCTGCCCGTGCTGCAGGCAGCGTCGCATCGCCGTGGCCCGCATGGGGATTGGCCGAGACGGGCGAGGAAGTGGGCTTCTCTTCCGGCGCTTCGACCTTTGGGGTGGAGGATGTCGAAGGCTCCGGACGTGCCGGCATTTGCATGCTGGAATGATCCATCTCTTGCGCAAGCAGCCGCTCCGGCGCCAGCGACGATCCGATAAGCAGACACAGTGGAATAGTCCGCAGCAAACGATTCATCGTATTCATGGCGATCACTCCTCCACCCGCACTGTCCGCATCATTCCCGCTTCCATGTGGTAGAGCAGATGGCAGTGGTACGCCCAGCTGCCCAACGCGTCGGCGCGTACCCGGTAGCTGCGCTTGCTGCCCGGCGGCATGTCGATGGTGTGCTTGCGGACCAGGAAATTCCCTTGCTCGTCCTCCAGGTCGCTCCACATGCCATGCAGGTGGATCGGGTGCGTCATCATGGTGTCGTTAACCAAGACGATGCGCAGGCGCTCGCCGTAGTTCAGACGCAACGGCTCGACCTCGGAGAACTTCTGGCCATTGAAGCCCCAGGCGAATTTCTCCATGTGTCCGGTCAGATGCAGTTCGACGTCGCGCCCCGGGTCTCTTCCATCCGGATCTTCGAACGTGCTCTTGAGCATCGAATAACTGAGCACCTTGCGGCCGTTGTCGCGCAATCCGATGCCCGGGTCGTCCAGCTTGGGAACCGGCGCCATGGTCTGCATGTCGACCAGCGGATTACCGGTTTCGCTCTGCGGATGGATCTGCATTGCTGCGCCACCGTTATCCATGCTGGCCATGTCGTGCCCGCTGTGCTCGGCGCTTGAAGGCGCCGCCATGGACGACATGTCGTGGCCCATGCTGGCGCCGCAACCGCCTTCCATTCCTTTGGAAGTCCCCATGCCGCCATGACCCATGTCGGCCATAGTGAGCAGCGGACGTGCATCGATAGCCGGTATGGGCGCCCGCAGACCGTCGCGCACGGCCAGCGTGCCGCTGACGTAGCCGGTACGCCCCATGTCCTGTGCGAAGATCGCGAAAGCGTCCTGCCCGGAAGGTTCTACGATCACGTCGAAGGTCTCGGCCACGGCGATGCGGAACTCATCCACGGTCACCGGATGCACGTACAAACCATCGGCGGCCACCACGGTCATCTTCAAACCGGGGATACGCACGTCGAAATAAGTCATCGCCGAACCATTGATGAAGCGCAGCCGCACTTTTTCGCCGGAACGGAACAATCCGGTCCAGTTGCCGAGCGCCGTGGTGCCGTTCATGAGATAGGTATAGGTGTGCGCATCGACGTCCGACAGATCGGTCGGGGTCATGCGCATTTCGCCCCACATCTTTCGATCGTTCACGGTAGCCGCCAGGCCGAGTCGCTGGACGTCGTTTATGAAATCCCCCGCCGTGCGCTTGTTGTAGTTGTCGTAGCTGGACATCTTCTTCAAGCGCGAGAACAGCGCGGCAGGATCCAGGTCGGTCCAGTCGGTCAGCATCACCACGTAGTCGCGGTCGAACGCGAAGGGTTCGGGTTCGATGGGATCGATGATCAGCGGGCCGTACAGGCCGGCCTGTTCCTGGAAGGAAGAATGGCTGTGGTACCAGTAGGTGCCTGCCTGCTGCACGGTGAAGCGGTACGGATAGGTTTCGCCGCGGTGGATGCCGGAGAAGCTGAGTCCCGGCACGCCGTCCATGTTGGCCGGCAGCAGGATGCCGTGCCAATGGATCGAGGTCTCATGGCCGTGGATGGAACCGGCCGGCAAGGCATTGGACACGCGCAGGTTGACGGTGGTGCCTTCGCGCCAACGCAGCAAAGGCGCGGGGATCGAACCGTTCACGGTGATCGCCGGTCGCGTGCGGCCGGTGAAGTTCATCGGGGTTTCCCCGATGGTCAGATCGAACTCGGTGCCGGAAAGGACATTGTTGTTGCCAGCGCCTTTGAGCGCCCAGCTGTTCTTCGGCCACAAACCCAGCGCCGCGGCCGCGCCGCCGGCGGCCAGTCCTTGCACGAACCGGCGACGCGACGGCGCGCGAAGTCCGCCGAGACCAATAAGGTCGGACGACATAAGAAAAACTCCATTCGAAAATCGAAAAGGTCCGCGCATGCGGAACATACAAGAGCCGGCCACGGATAACCGTCGCAAGCTACAAATCAGGACAGGCGCCGTTGGCGCCCAAGGGATGCTTAGCCGATGGGAGGTCGGTTCAGATGCGGAAGCGCAGGCGCTGGGTGGCCCAACAATAGCGGGCGAACGTTCTGGCTGCGGTCGGCAAGCGGGGCATGAATGAACGTGGACGCAAGCGGCGCCTGCGTCGCATGCGCGCAAACGCAATTGCAGCTGGAGGATTTGCAGCAGTCCGGAGTGGAGTGTTTGGATCCAGCCGGTGCGGACTCGTCTGCGGCCAAGAGGGCCTCGCCGTCAGCTTCGGTTGCCTGCTGATGGCAAGGCGGCATGTCGTCCGATGAAAGTTCGGGCGACTCCACTGCCATGGCCGCAAGTGCCTGGCCATCGCCGTGGGGCATCTGCATGCGCACTGCCGCGGCCGCCCCCGTGGCGCCATTCAGCACCAGGGCGACGCTCAGTAGTACCCGCAGAAGTAGTGCCCAGACCGACATGGCCGTACTTTAACCCCACTTGTCGGTCTTTGGGATAAAGGATCGTGAACTCTGAAGGACATCCAAGGTTGGATGTCTCCGACGCTCGTTTTGATCAGGGCCGGGTCGTAATCCACTGGCGATATGGTGGGCCGTGATGGATTCGAACCATCGACCAAAAGATTAAAAGTCTTCTGCTCTACCAACTGAGCTAACGGCCCACATGAAACCCCCGGCATTGCGCCGGGGGACGCATTCTAGCGCACCCGGCGCCCGCTGAGAAATCAGGCGTAATGCGTAGGGTCCGGCACCCCTGCATCGGCGAAACCAGCGGCGCGCAGGCGGCAGGCGTCGCAATGGCCGCAGGCGCGGCCTTGTTCGTCGGCGCGGTAGCAGGAAACGGTCTGGGCGAAGTCCACGCCCAGGCGCATTCCCTCGCGCACGATGTCGGCCTTGCTCATCTTCAGCAAAGGCGCGCGGATGCGCAGGCCCGCGCCTTCCACGCCGGCCTTGGTGGCCAGGTTGGCCAGGTTCTCGAACGCGGCGATGAATTCGGGCCTGCAATCGGGATAGCCCGAGTAATCCACCGCATTGACCCCGCAGAAAATGTCGGTGGCGCCCAGCACTTCGGCCCAGCCCAGCGCCACCGACAGCATGATGGTGTTGCGCGCCGGCACGTAAGTGACCGGAATGCCCGCCCCGCCCGCTTCAGGCACTTCGATGCCGGAATCGGTCAAAGCGGAACCGCCGATGGAGCGCAGGTCGACATTGACGGTCTTGTGCGCGGCAGCGCCCAGAGCCTGCGAGACACGATCGGCCGCCTGCAGCTCCGAGGTATGGCGCTGGCCGTAGCTCACGCTGAGCGCATAGGCGGAAAAGCCTTCCTCGCGCGCCAAGGCGAGAACGACGGCCGAATCCATGCCGCCGGAGACCAGGACCACTGCGTTTTTCATGGGTTTTCCAAAGTTGGGCAGGCCGTAGGAGCTGCGTAAGCTGCGACCGGAGATCCGAAGCGCAAGGATATTTTATCGGAGCTGGAGCCGCACGGTCGCAGCTTACGCAGCTCCTACAAGCACGGGACTAGCGGCCCGGTTCGTCGTTCCACAGCAGCTTGTGCAGCTGCATCTGGAAGCGCACCGGCAGACGGTCGGCGACGATCCAGTCGGCCAGATCGCGCGGGGACAATTCCGATTTGCTGGGGGAAAACAGCACATCGCAGCGCTGGCTCAGCTTGTGCGTCGAAACGATATCGCGCGCCCACTCGTAGTCGCCGCGCCCGCACAGCACGAACTTGACCTGATCGCGCGCAGTCAGCAGCGGCAGGTTCTCCCAGCGGTTGCGCGCGACTTCGGCCGAGGCTGGAGTCTTGATGTCCAGCACCCGGGAAACGCGCGGATCGACGTCGGCGATATCGATGGCGCCGGAAGTCTCCAGCGACACGTCGTAGCCCGCATCGCAAAGCGCACGCAACAGTATCAGACAGCGTTTCTGGGAAAGCGGTTCGCCGCCGGTGACGCAGACGTGGCGCACGCGGTGCCTGGCCACTTCGGCCAGGATGTCGGCGATGTCCCACCATTCGCCCCCGTGGAAGGCGTAAGCGGTGTCGCAGTACTGGCAGCGCAACGGACAGCCGGTCAGGCGCACGAACACGGTGGGCCAGCCCACGCTGGCGGCTTCCCCCTGCAGGGACAGGAAAATCTCGGTGATCTTCAGGCGGTCCGTGGTGGACTGCACGATCTCGCTGGGGACGGCGGCGTTCATGGGCGAAGAGTAGCCGTTCCTTCCCGTCTGGCGGAAAGCGGCAAGCGAATCAGCGGATGCTGCGGCCCAGCTGCATGGATTTCAGGCGGTCGTCGGCGGTGCGGGCGACGTCGCTGCCGGGGTAACGGGTGACCACATCGTTCAAGGTGCGCTCGGCTTCATCGACCTTGCCCAGGCCGTATTCGGACAGGCCCAGCTTGAGCAGCGAGCCCGAAGCCTTGTCGTGGGTCGGGTAACGCTCCAGCAGGGTGCGGAACTGCTGCGCGGCCAGTTGGTAGTTCTGGGTGACGTAATAGCTTTCGCCCAGCCAGTACAGCGCGTTGGGGGCGTAGGCGCCGCTCGGATACAGCTCCAGGAAACTGATGAACAACTGCGCCGCATCGGCGTAGTTGCCGCCTTTCAGCGCATCGAAGGCGACGTTGTAGGCCGCACGCTCATCGCCGGACTGGGCCATGGCGCCGACATCGCCATGCACCGACGGCGCGCGTTCGGCGGCCGGCGCGGTCGCGCCGGTGGCCGGCGGCGTGACCGGCGGCGTTGTCGCGGGTACCGCCGGAACGGCTCCCCCTTCGATCCGGTTCAAGCGGCCGTCCAGGTCCAGGTACTGGTCCTTGGCGGTCTGCTTGAGCTGTTCGTTCTCGTTCTGCAATTGCTCCACCAGTGCGCGCATCTCCTGCAATTCGGTGCGCAGCTGCGTCATCTGGTTCAACAGATCGGTGTTGCCGCGATTGTTGGCGGCCTGCGTTTCCAGCGCAGCCACGCGATCGGCCAGGCTCTGGCGCTGGGCATGAGCGGGTGCGGCGGCCACCAGGGCCGCCGCGATGATCGTACCGATCAGGAGTCGCTTCACTTGCGTGTTTCCGTCTTGCGCTTACTTGGCGGTGTAGATGATTTCGACGCGACGGTTGCGGGCCCAGCAGTCCTCGTTGGACTCGGTGCAGACCGGGCGCTCTTCGCCGTAGCTGACCACCGAGATCTGGCTGCCGGAGCCGCCCTGCGCCTGGATGGCCGAGGACACGGCATTGCCGCGGCGTTCGCCCAGGCCCAGATTGTATTCGCGGCTGCCGCGCTCATCGGCGTTGCCTTCCAGGTTCATGCGCGAGGACGGACGGTCGCGCAGGTACTTGGCATGGCAGCCGACGATGGCCTGGAATTCCGGCTTCAGGGCATCCTGATCCAGGTCGAAGTAGACCACGCGCTGGCGCAGGCAGGCATCGGTATCCAGGTCGTTCGGGCCGTAGGCGCCTGCAGCGGTGGTGTTGTCCACTACCGTGCCGGTGCTGCCGGTGGTGTCGGTCGGCGGCGGCGGGGTTTCTTTGACGGTCTTTTTGCAGCCGGCCAGGACTGCAACGGAAAGCAGGGAAAGCATTAAAACGCGGGCGGTGTTATTCATCGGGGGTTCCTCGTGCGTGGCGCGGGGTGGAAAACTGGGTCCGTAATATTAACAGGCGCAAACGGTTTCTACGGGGGTGATCAGCGGGGCGAGCGGTAAGGCGACCAGGCCGGCTCACGCACATCGCCATCGGCCAGAACCAAGCGCTGGCGCACGCGGGCATCGGCCGATACGGCGTAAAGCACCCCGCGGCGGCCTTCGCGGGCGGCGTACAGCACCATGCTGGCGTTGGGCGCGAAGCTGGGCGATTCGTCCAGCGAACCCGGCGACAGCGTGCTCCAGCGCGGCGAACCCAGGCTGCTGTCCATCATCGCGATGCGGTAGTTGTTGCCGCTGCCCTGGGCCACGGCGATCTTCTTGCCGTCGTAGGACACGGTGGCGGTGGCGTTGTAATTGCCCTGGAAGGTGACCCGCGAAGCGCTGCCGCCGCTGGAAGGCACGCGGTAGATCTGCGGGCGGCCGCCACGGTCGGAGGTGAAATAGATGGTGCTGCCGTCGGCGCTCCAGGTCGGTTCGGTGTCGATGCCGAACTGATTGGTGAGCTGGGTCAGCTGCTTGCTGCCCAGGTCCATCACATAGATCTCCGGATTGCCGCTGCGCGACAGGGTCAGCGCCAGGCGACGGCCATCGGGCGAGAAAGTGGGCGCGCCGTTGATGCCGCGGAAGCTGGTGACCAGCTCGCGCGCGCCGGTGGAGATGTTCTGGATGTAGATCGAGGAATTGCCGCGCTCGAAGCTGACATAGGCCAGCCTGCTGCCATCCGGGCTCCACGAGGGCGAGAGCAGCGGTTCGGCCGAACGCACCACGGTCTGCGGGTTGTAGCCGTCCGAATCGGCCACCATCAGCGCATAGCGCGCCTGTTTGCCCAGGCCGGTCTGGGTGATGTAGGCGATACGGGTCCAGAACGCACCGCGCACGCCCAGGATCTTTTCGTAAATCGCATCGGCCATCTGGTGGGCGACGTCGCGCATGGCGTTGGAACGGGCGGTCAGCGCCAGGCCCAGCATGCGCTCCTGCTTGGCCACGTCGAACAGTTCGTACTCCACCCGGTAACTGCCGGCACCGGCATCGACCACTCGGCCGACCACCAGATAATCCTGCTTGAGCGCGCGCCAGGTCGGGTACTGCACCTCGCCACCGCGGGTGGGACGCTCGACGATGCTGGCCTCGGGCAAGGCACGGAAGGCGCCGGAGCGCTCCAGGTCCGCCCGCACCACCGAAGCCACATCGGTTCCGGGCGCGGCGGCCGAACCCTGGTAGGGCATCGGTACCACGGCGATCGGCAGGGCCGAAGCGTTGCCGCCGACGATGTCGATCTCCAGGCCTTGCTGCTGCGCCGAGGCGGCGAACGGCAGCAAAACGAGCGCGAGTACGGCCAGCCAATGCGGCAATCTTTTCATGGGCACTTCGAGGTTTTGGGGTGGGAGAGGGATAACAGGCTTAACGTGAACATTTTCGCAATCGTGAACGAAAGCCCGTGTGATCAACGGTCTTGGGCCGTGAAATTGAAGTTCAGGGTCCGGTTGAACACGCTCTCGAAGCCCCGGTAGGGCAAGGGCTGCGATTTCAACACCGCGCGCTCCAGCGAGTCCTGGCCGGCCTGATCCATGGCGCAGCCGGGCTGGACCTCGGCGCTCATCACCTGCCCGCCGGGCAGTTGCTTGATGACCACGCGGCATTTTGTACCCAGGGGCACCGACTCCGGCCGGGTCCACTGGCCGCTGACCTGCTGCTGGATGGCCGCGATGTATTTGGCCAACAGGCCATCGTCCACACCGTTGTTGCCGGCCGGCGCGCTGGTGCCGGTAGCGGCGGCCGGGGCGGTGGTCTGGCGCGCGCGCGCATCGGCCAGCTGACGCAGTTTCTGTTCGGCCAGCTGCGCGTCCTTGGCCGCTTGCGTGCGCAGGCGCCGGATCTCGTCCAGCTTCTTCTGCTTTTCCGCTTCTTCCTGCTGCTTGGCCAGGCGCTGCTGCTTCTGCGCTTCTTCCACGCGCTTCTGCTCAGTGAGGTCGATCTGTTCCTGGCGGCGCTTCTGTTCCTGCTCCTGCAGCGCTTTTTCCTGCGAAAGGGCCAGGCGGCTGGCTTCGTCCTGGTCCTGGCTGTCGGGCACCGGAATTCGTTCCTGCGCGACCTGCTGCTGGGGCGTGGGCGAATCCTGCGGCCGCGGTTCTTCGATCGGCTGCGGCGGCGGCACGGTTTCTTCTTCGGCCGTTTCTTCGACCGGCTGCGGCAGCGGTTCGGGCACGTGCTGCAGGGCACGTTCGGCGGCACGGATATCAGCGGCCGAAGCGTCCAGCGAAGCCTCCATCACCGGCAGTCCCGCTGCCGAAGCCGAATCGTGATCCCAGGTCAGCCACGACGACAACCACAACAACACGGCCAGCAACAGATGCAAGCCGACCGCATAGGCGATCGCCTTTCCGTAGCTCTCTTCCGGCAGAACCGCACCGCGTGGGGCAACGTCAGCGTGCATTACCGGATTCGGTCAACAGGCTGACGTTCTTGACCTTGGCTTTCTTCAGCACGTCCATTGCGGTCAGCACGACTTGATAGGGAGCCTTGCCTTCGGCGGCGACCATCACCCGCATCTCGCCCCCTTGCTGGGCGACGATGGGCGCCAGCTTGGCTTCGAAGGCGGCCGTATCCAGCACTTCGATGTCCGCATCGGGCAGCTTCAGGCCCATACGGCCGTCGGGATAGGCCACGACCACGATGGGATCCTCTTTGCTGTCCACCGCCTTGGCGTTGGCCTTGGGCAAGGTCACATCCACGCTGAGCGTGAGCAGCGGCGCGGTGACCATGAAGATGATCAGCAACACCAGCATCACGTCGATGTAGGGAACGACGTTGATCTCGGATTTGAGCTTGCGGCGCTTGCGATGGAAGATGGCGGTGGCCATGGCGGACTCCGCTTACTCTTCGGATGGGGTTTGGCGTTGCAGGATGGAACTGAATTCCTCGGCGAAGGATTCGTACCGCACCGAAAGACGTTCCACCCGGGTGGTGTAGCGGTTGTAGGCCCACACCGCGGGGATGGCCACGAACAGACCGATGGCGGTGGCGAACAAGGCTTCGGAAATGCCCGGCGCCACTGCCGCGATGCCGGCCTGCTCGCCGCTGTTGAGCATGTCGTGCATGGTCACCATGATGCCGAACACGGTGCCGACCAGGCCCACGTACGGCGCGGTGGAGCCGATGTTGGCCAGCAGCTCGAGATTGCGTTCCAGCTTGTCGATCTCGCGGGTGTAGGCCACGCGCATGGCGCCCTGCGCGCCTTCCAGCTGCGCGCGGCTGTCGAGCTTGCGCTTGTCGCGCAGGCGCGCGAATTCGCGGAAACCGGCTTCGAACACCGCCTCCAGCCCACTCACCACGCGGTTGCGGTCGACCGCTGCCGAGTAGAGTTTGTTGAGATCGGCGCCGGACCAGAACCGGCCTTCGAATTCGTCCGCATCGCGGTTGGCGCGGCTGAAGATGCGCGCCTTGCGGAAGATGATGACCCAGCTGATAAGCGAACCGACCAGCAGCAGCAGCACGATCAGTTTTACCGGCAGGCTGGCTTTGAGCATCAGGTCGAAGTAGTTGATGCTGCTGTGGGCGACTTCGGCGCTGGCCTGGGTGGCCGCGGCGGCGACGTCTTCGGGCAGGGCTTCAACCACGGTGTCCTGCAGGGCCAGGAGCAGTGCGATCATCCGGTATTCCTCAAATTTCCGATTCGGGTGGGGCTAGCGGGGGCATTTACGGTTGCGGCACTTCCAGCGCCTTGAATTCTTCGTACAACGCATCGGGCGCGGCTTTGGGTCTGAAACCGCTGGCGGTCAGCACGGCGACGCGCACCTCGGCGGTCAGCAGCACCTCGTCTCCGCGCAGGATGGATTGCGCGAACACCACGCTGGCACGCTTGCAGGCGCGGATTTCCACGGTCACGGTCAGCAGGTCGTCCAGCCGCGCCGGGCGCAGGAACTCCAACCGCATCGCGCGTACCGCGAAAACCAGGTCGTGATCGTGGCGCAATTGTTCCTGTCCGTGGCCGCGATGCCGCAGCCATTCGGTGCGCGCGCGTTCCAGGAAAGCCACATATTGCGCGTGGTAGACCACGCCACCTGCGTCGGTATCTTCCCAATACACGCGTGTCGGCCAACTGAACCGCAGGCCATCGGCCTGCTGCTCAGCCCGCATCGTCGTTCTCCACGAACAGGTCCGCGACCGGCTTGAGCGGCTTCAAACCCAGGTGGCGGTAGGCTTTTGCGGTAGCCATACGGCCACGTGCGGTACGCACCAGGAAGCCCTGCTGGATCAGATAGGGTTCGATCACGTCTTCCAGCGTGCCCCGCTCCTCGGACAGCGCGGCGGCCATCGATTCGACCCCCACCGGGCCGCCGTCGAAGTTCTCGATGATCAGGCGCAGCAGGCGGCGGTCCAGTTCGTCGAAGCCTTCCGGATCCACGTTCAACATCACCATCGCGGCCTTGGCCACTTCGTGGTCGATGTGGCCTTGGGCCCGCACCTGCGCGTAGTCGCGCACGCGGCGCAGCAGGCGGTTGGCGATGCGCGGGGTCCCGCGGGAACGGTTGGCGATCTCCGCCGCACCCTCGGCCACGCAATCGATGTTCATGATCTTGGCCGAGCGCCGCACGATCTGGGTCAGTTCGGGCACGCTGTAGAACTCCAGCCTTTGCACGATACCGAAACGGTCGCGCAACGGCGCGGTGAGCAGGCCGGCGCGGGTGGTGGCGCCGATCAAGGTGAACGGCGGCAGGTCCAGCTTGATCGAGCGTGCGGCCGGGCCGTCGCCGATCATGATGTCGATCTGGAAATCCTCCATCGCCGGATACAGCACCTCTTCCACCACCGGCGAGAGGCGGTGGATCTCGTCGATGAAGAGCACGTCGTGCGGCTGCAGATTAGTCAGCAGCGCGGCCAGGTCGCCGGCTTTCTCGATCACCGGGCCGGAAGTGACGCGCAGATTGACGCCCAGTTCGTTGGCGATGACGTGGCTGAGCGTGGTCTTGCCCAGGCCGGGCGGCCCGAAGATCAGCACATGGTCCATGGCCTCGCCACGGCCCTTGGCGGCCTCGATGTAGATCGAAAGCTGGTCGCGGACGGGCTTCTGTCCCAGGTATTCGTCCAGCTTGCGCGGGCGGATGCTGGCCTCGAGGGCGTCGTCTTCGCGGGTGGCCGCGGCGGTGAGGATGCGGTCTTCGGTCATGGGGCCATTATGCGGGATGGAAGACCTCCCCCTTTGACCAGCCATTCGGCTGTTGAAAAGCGCTCCAAAGGGGAAAAACACAGGCGTCAGATCTCCACCTGCGCGCCCAGTTCCACCAGCCGGTTGCCCGGAATCCGGAAGAACCCCGTAGCCGGCGCCGCGTTCCGGTGCATGACCGCGAACAGCTTGTCGCGCCAGACCGGCATGCCACGGTGGGCGCTGGCGACGATGGTCTCGCGGCTGGCGAAATAGGTGGTCTCCATCGGATCGAAATAGATCCCGCCCTTGTCGCAGGAGCCCATCAGCGATTGCGGCACGTCCGGCGTTTCGGTGAAACCGTAGCTGATGACCACGCGGTAGAAATCGTCGCCGATGGCGTACATCTTCAGGCGCTTTTCCTTGGGCGCGTGCGGCACATTGAGCGTTTCCACGGTGAGGAATACATTGCGTTCGTGCAGCACCTTGTTGTGCTTGAGGTTGTGCAGCAGCGCATGCGGCACCACGCCCTGGTCGGCGGTCATGAAGATCGCGGTACCGGGCACCCGGGTCGGCGGCGCCAGCATCAGTCCCGGCAGGAAGCTGTCCAGCTTGATGCCTTCCTTCTGCACTTCGGCATGCAGCAGTTCGCGCCCGCGGCGCCACGTGCGCATCAGCAGGAACGCGACGATGCCGATGAACAACGGCACCCAGGCGCCGATACCGCTGAACAGCTTGGCGCCGTTGGCGACCAGGAAAGCGATGTCGATCAACAGGAACAGCGCGCACAGCGGCAGCACCCACTTCCGCGAATCAGGCCAGCGCGTATAGGCGACGACCGCCAGCAGCAGGGTGTCGATCAGCATGGTGCCGGTGACCGACAGCCCGTAGGCCGTCGCCAGCGCCGTGGAGCTGCGGAACACCAGCACCAGCACGATCACTGCCAGCAACAGCATCAGATTGATCGAAGGCACGTAGATCTGGCCGAAGGTGTCCTTGGAGGTGTACTTGATGGACAGGCGCGGCAGGTAACCCAGCTGGATGGCCTGGCGGGTGACCGAGAACGCGCCGGTGATCACCGCCTGCGAGGCGATGGCCGCCGCCACGGTGGCCAGCACCGTCATCGGAATCTGCGCCCAGGCGGGCATGGCCATGAAGAACGGGCTCTCCACCGCTTCCGGATGTTCCAGCAGCACCGCGCCCTGGCCGAAATAATTCAGCACCAGCGCCGGCAGCACGAAGCCGAACCACGCCCAGCGGATGGGTTTTTTGCCGAAATGGCCCATATCGGCGTATAGCGCCTCGCCGCCCGTTACGGTCAGCACCACCGCGCCCAGGATGAAAAGCGCATGCCAGTCATGGGCCACGAAGAATTGCCAGGCCCAGTACGGATTGAGCGCGCGCAGCACGCTGGGGAAGCCGCTGATGTTGTGCGCGCCGATCACCGCCAGCACCACGAACCAGGTGATCATCACCGGCCCGAAGATCTTGCCCACTTTGGCCGTGCCGAAACGCTGGAAAGCGAACAGTCCGACCAGGATCACCAGGCTTATCGGCACCACCCACCGCGTCAGCCCGGCGGAAATCACGCTGAGGCCTTCCACCGCGCCGAGCACGGTGATGGGCGGAGTGATCATGCCGTCGCCGAAGAACAGCGAGGCGCCGAAGATGCCCAGGATACCCACCGCGTAACTGCCGCGCGAACCCTTCTTCAGGCTGCGCTGGGCCAGTGCGGTCAGCGCCATGATGCCGCCCTCGCCTTCGTTGTCGGCGCGCATGATCACGATCACGTACTTCACCGTCACGATCAGGATCAAGGACCAGAAGCCCAGCGACAGCAGGCCCAGCACCGTGCCCGCATCCGGCGTCAGGCCGAAATGCGGATGGAACATTTCCTTGATGGTGTACAGCGGGCTGGTGCCGATGTCGCCGAAGACGACGCCGACCGCACCGGCCACCAGCGCGGCGAGGCCTGCCTTGCCATGACCGTGTTCCCCGGAATGACCGGCTTGTGGAGAAGAAGTAGCTGACATGGCTGCCTAAGCGTAGCGCGATGAATGTGAGGGGAAGCTCTAGGAGGTCGAAGCTCTGAAGCCTGCGTTCAACGCAGCGCCGATTGCAGAGCCTTGCGGATGATCATGGCGGCATCGTCGCCCGGCGCCACGGCCTCGCGCGCCATGCGCACGGCCTCGGCCGGCTTGTAGCCCAGTTGCTGCAGGGCGATGGTGGCTTCGGATTGCGGATCGTTGGGAAGGCTGGGCGAGCCCAGCGGATTGCTGCCCAGATCGACCACGCGGTCGCGCAGTTCCACCACCATGCGCTCGGCGGTCTTCTTGCCGATGCCCGGAATGCGCGTCAGCGCGGCCACGTCGCCGGTCTGCACCTGGCGCGCGAACTCGTCCACCGACACCCCCGAAAGTACCGCCAGCGCGATCTTGGCACCGATGCCGCTGACTTTCTGCACGTCGCGGAACAACCGGCGTTCGCTCTCGCGCAGGAAGCCGTACAGCGACACGCTGTCCTCGCGCTGCGCGTGGTGGGTGAACAGGATCACTTCGCGGCCTACATCGGGCAGGTCGTAGAAGGTGCTCATCGGCGCCTCCAGCTCATAGCCCACGCCGCCCACATCGATCACCAGCCACGGCGGTTGCTTGTAGGCCAGGATGCCACGGAGACGTCCGATCATGCCGATATTCCTTTGCTCGCTTGCTTTGGCCGGGCGGAAGCAGCGAATTCTTTGTCTATGCGAAGGCCCGCCTGTCTTCCCCCTTTTAAAAAGGGGGATCGAGGGGGATTTGCTCTTGGCGCGAAAAGCAAATCCCCCCTTCCCCCCTTTTTCAAAGGGGGGAAAAACCGGGCGATGCCATATTGCGTTTGTTGTCGAAGCACGCTTGGCGCTGAATTCATTTCCTTCCCCAAGCTTCACGCACATTCACGCCCAGGCGATTGGCGGTCGCGCGCACATGCGCATGGGTGATGGCCACGGCCAGCGCATCGGCCGCGTCGGCCTGCAGCTTGCCCTTGAGGTTGAGCATGATGCCGACCATGTGCTGGATCTGCACCTTGTCCGCGCCGCCCTTGCCCACCACCGCAAGTTTCACTTCCTTGGCCGCGTATTCGTGCACCGGCAGATCGCGCAGCACCACCGCGCAGATCGCCGCGCCGCGCGCATGGCCCAGCTTCAACGCCGAATCGGGATTGCGCGCCATGAACACCTGCTCGATGGCCACTTCGTCCGGGCGATAGGTTTCGATGATTTCCGCCAGACCCAGCAGCAGCCGCTTGAGCCGCTGGGCGAAATCGCCCTCCCCCAGCAGCAGCAACGGCGCGTGGTAGACATGGGTGGTCTTGCCCGCTGCGTCGACGTCGATGATGCCAACGCCAGTGCGCTGGGAACCGGGGTCTATTCCAAGTATCCGGGTCACGATGCGGTTCCCGGGTGTCGGTTTTCCGACCGCCCTGGGCGCAGGACGCGGAGCGGCCGAAGCCGAAGGGTGCCGGGAATGCGGATCACAGCGTCAGTCTACGCGTAAGCGTCCTGACCCAGATCGGCGTTGGAATAGACGGCCTGCACGTCGTCCAGGTCTTCCAGCATGTCCAGCAACTTGACCACCTGCGGCACGGTTTCGGCGTCCACGGCGATGTCGTTGTCGGCGCGCATCGTGATCTCGGCGTGGCCAGGGGCCAGGCCCGCGGTTTCCATCGCTTCCTTCACCGCCAGAAAGGCATCGGGCGAAGTCAGCACGTCGATGGCGCCGTCTTCCGGATACACCACCACATCGTCGGCGCCGGCTTCGATGGCCGCTTCGGTGACGGCGTCTTCATCGGCGCCGGCGCCGTAGCTGAGCACGCCGAGTTTGCGGAACATGAAAGCCACCGAGCCTTCGGCGCCCATGTTGCCGCCGCATTTGCCGAAGGCATGGCGCACTTCGGCCACGGTGCGCACGCGGTTGTCGGTCAGGCAGTCCACGATCACCGCCACGCCGCCGGGTGCGTAGCCTTCGTAGCGGATCTCCTCGAACTCCACGCCTTCCAGTTCGCCGGTGGCTTTCTTGATGGCGCGTTCGATCACGTCCTTGGACATGTTCGCCGACAGGCCCTTGTCCACCGCCGTACGCAGGCGCGGATTGTTGGCCGCATCGCCGCCGCCGGCGCGCGCGGCCACACCGATCTCGCGGATGATCTTGGTGAAGATCTTGCCGCGCTTGGCGTCGGTAGCGTTCTTGCGGCCTTCGATGGAGGGACCACGACCCATGGCGACTTCCGGTTGCTTTGGACAAGCCGCTAATTATACCGGCGCGGAACAACCCCTGTAGGAGCGGGCCCTGCCCGCGAAGCTTTTTTTCACCAACAAAAAAAATGCACCAACCGGCGAAAAGCTTCGCGGGCAGGGCCCGCTCCTACAGGGGATTAGGCGCGAAATGGCCGTGATTCAGGAAATGCGCGGCCTGCAGGGCCGCCGCGGCCGAGAACACCAGTCCGCTATGGCTGGCAGCCACCACGCAGTGGTCGGTCAGCCCCGGAAGGCGGGTTTCCCCCAGGGCGACGGTACCGTCGGATTCGTCCTCGAAACGTGCGAAATAGCGCCCCAGCCCGTGCGGCACATTGCCCGCGACCATGCCCACTTGCTGCTTGCCTTGCCACCGCTCGAATCCGCGCAGCAGCAGGCCTGCGCTGCGGCCCAGCGCCGGCGAAGTCCAGATCCGTCCCGCCAGGCCACGGGCCGCGTGGCTGCCGCGCAAGGGCGAACCCAGGCAGACCACCCGCGTCACCGGCAGGTCCGGCTCCCGGCTCAGGGCTTCCAGCGCGATCAGCCCGCCCAGGCTGTGGCCCAGCAGCGCCACCGGCTCGCTGTCCCGCAATCGGGCTATCAGAAGTGGAACCGCCACTTCCGGCCCACCGAACACGCTGGGATAACCGAAGATCTCGACCCTGAACCCGGCCGCGCGCAACCGCGCCGCCAACGGACCCAGCCAGACCTTGGCATTCCAGATGCCGTGCAGAAGCAGAACACGTTGGGGAGAAGCCGGATCGTCGGACGTCATGTCCCGCAGTCTGTCCGAATCCATACCCCCACGGCCAGCGCTCAGCTCTTGGGCGCGGGCTTGGCCACCACCTTGGCGCCCGCCTGCAGCAGGGCGTTGGGCGCCAGAACCACCTGATCGCCGGCGGCGATGCCGTCGAGTATCTCCATCTCCGGGCCCAGATTGCGACCCAGCTTGACCGGCCGGAACTCCAGCCGCGAACCCACGCCCAGCCGCACGACCTGCGACCCGCCCGCGCCGGCGATCACCGTCGACACCGGCACTATCACCGTCGGCGCCGCGCGCGGCACCTGCAGGGTCACCTCGCCCACCATGCCGGCTGGAATGCGGCCCTCGGGATTGGGCAGGCGCAGTTCCACCCGCATGCCGCCGGCTTCCTCGGAGATGCTCTGGGCGATGCGCACCACTTCGGCCTGGAAGCGCTCGCCTGCAAGTTCGGGGAAACCGACTTCGGCCTGCAGACCCGGACGCACCTGCAAGACCGCGCCCTGCGGTATGTCCACCAGCACCCGCAGCGGGTCCAGCGCATTGATCCGGAACAGGGGCACGGCCGCAGCGGAATCGCCGATCACCCGATCGCCGCGCTCCACGTTGCGAGCGGCCACCACCCCGGCGAACGGCGCGCGCACCACCTGGAAGGCCTGCCGTTCGCGCGCGCTGGACAAGCGCGCCTGGGCCGCGGCCAGCGCCGCTTCGGCGGCATCGCGGTTGGCGCTGCGGTCGCTGTACATCTCGGCCGAAACCGCACCCGATTTCACCAGCACCGCGGCGCGCTCGTAATTGACCTTGGCCAGCTGCAGATCGGCGCGCAGCCTGCCCACTTCGGCGGTCGCCTCGCGCACGGCCTGGTCGGCTTCCGGCGCCGAGATCACCGCCAGCACCTGTCCGGCGGTCACGCGATCTCCCAGGTCCGCCCGCCGCTCGCTGATGAAGCCGGTGGCGCGCGGATACAGCTGCGCCGATTCCCCGGCGACGGCGCGCGCAGGCAGGCGTAATGCGTAGTCCGGCTCGGCCGCTCGCGCCTGCGCGGTCAGCACCTGCGGCAACGCGGTGGCCGTCGATTGTTCGGCGGCGCCGCGGCTGCAGCCCGCCAGCAGCGCCAGCAATGCGCCGCCAATCAAGGCTGCCTGTGTCGTTCGGGCCATGTTCGTGGTGTTCATGAGGAAGCTCCTGCGCCGGCGGGCTGGCCATCGGTGGTTTCGGAATCGGATTGAGCGATGCGGCGATTGTGGCGGCGGCCCAGCACGGCCAGCAGCGAAGGCACCAGCAACAGCGTGGCCGGCGTGCCGAACAGCAGTCCGCCGATCACCGCGCGGCCCAGCGGCGCGTTCTGTTCGCCGCCCTCGCCCAGTCCCAGCGCCATCGGCACGATGCCAAGCACCATGGCGCTGGCGGTCATCAGCACCGGACGCAGGCGCACTGCGGCGGCTTCGTAAGCGGCGGCTTCGTGGTCGTGGCCGGCGGCGATCAGGTCGCGCACGAAACTGGTCACCAGCACGCTGTTGGCAGTGGACACACCGATCACCATCATCACGCCCATCAATGCCGGCACGCTCAACGGCGTGCCGGTGACGAACAGGGCCACTGCGGCCCCGGCGATGGCGATCGGCAGGCCGGACATGGCCGCCAACGGCAGGATCCACGACTGGAAATTCACCACCAGCACCAGGAACACCAGGATCGCCGACATCACCAGACCGGCGGCCAGTTCACCGTAGGCGCTTTGCATTTCGCCCGCCTGGCCGGCGATCTCGATGCGGTTGCCGGGCTTGAGCGTAGCGTTCAATTCTTCGGTGATGGACGTCAACCGGTCGTAGACAAAGCCCAGGTCGCGTCCTTGCACGTTGGCCAGCACGCTGATCGTCGGCGCCAATGTGGTGCGGCCGATGCTGGCCGGCACACTGCGCGGGCTCACCGTGGCGATATTGCGCAACAGCACCGCTTCGCCGTTGGCGCCGATGCGCAGCGGTGTGTTGAGCAGGGTTTCGATGCTGTCCAGGCTGGCCGGCGGCGCCTGCACCTGCACGGTGTAGGACTGCGCGCTGGCGGTGTCCACCCAGTACACCGGCGTCACCGTGCCGGCCGAGCCCAGCACCGCCAGCACCGCGCGGCTGGCGTCCTGCGCGGTGAGGCCCAGTTGCGCGGCGCGGCTGCGGTCGATGCTGACGTGGTATTCGGGCAGGTCCAGCACTTGGCGCAGGGTCACGTCGATCGCGCCGGGAATGCCGCGCAGTTTGGATTCGATTTGCCGCGCGACGGCCAGGTTGCCGGGATCGCGGCCGATCACCCGCACTTCGAACGCACCCACCGCCGAACCGGCGAGCGTGCGGCTGGTCGCATCCGGCGGTCGCTCGAAGATTTTCACCTCCGGGAATTTTTCGGCCACGCGCTGGCGGATCGCGGCCAGGTAGCCGGCGCTGGAGGCATGCGGCGAACGCAGTTGCAACATCACTTCGGCCTCGAACGAACCGACCACCGCGCTATCCACCAGGGCCAGGTTGACCGCATCGGGCACGCCGATCTGTTCGTACACGGTCTGCAATTCGGCCGGCGGGACGATGCTGCGGATCTCGCGCTGGATATCGGCCAGCCGCGCCGCGGTCTGTTCCAGCCGCGTGCCGGTGGGCAAGCGCACCTGCAGGCGCAGCTGGCCGGCATCGACCTGTGGGAAGTATTCGCGGCCCAGCAACATCGCCGATGCCGCGCCCAGGCCCAGCAGCACGAAGGCGGCGATGGCCAGCACGCCGCCGTGGTGGCCCAGTTTGAACAGCAAGGCGTGGTGCCGTTCGCGCAGGTTTTCCAGCACGTGTTCGACCTTGTGGTTGACCGCCAGCAGCGCGCGCTCCGCCGCCCAGCGCGGGCGCTTGCGGCTTTCCACATCGGCCGGCAACAGCAGCAGGCACAGCACCGGGATCAGCGTGCGCGAAAGCAGGAACGAGGCGCCCATGGCGAAGATTACCGCCAGCGCCAGCGGCGCGAACACCCAGGCCGACAGCCCGGTCATCAGCAGGATCGGCGTGAGCACGATGCAGATGCAGAGGGTCGAGACCAGTTCCGGAAACACCACTTCCGTCGCGCTGTGCAGGATGGCCTCGCGCACCGGGCGCCCTTCGGCGATGTTGCGGTTGGTGTTCTCCACGTCGACCACCGCGTTGTCGACCAGGATGCCGATGGCAAGCGCCAAGCCGCCCAGGGTCATCACGTTGAAGGTGTAGCCGAGCAGGTTGAGCATGGCCACCGAAGCCAGCAACGCCAGCGGAATGGCCGACAGCACGATCAGGCTGGAGCGCCAGGAACCTATGAATACCAGCACCACGAACGCGACCAGCAGGCCGACCAGAAGGGCTTCGTGGCGGATCGAACCGATGGCGTTGTCGACAAACACCGATTGGTCGAAGATCGGCTCGATGCGCATGCCCGGCGGCGCCGACGCTTCGATTTCCGGCAGCTTGGCCCGCACCGCGCGCACGATTTCCACCGCCGAGGCGCCGCCCAGCTTGATCAGCGCCACCGACACCGCGCTGGCGCCGTCCATGCGCGCGACGTTGGTCTGCAGCGCGCCGCCGTCGCGCACCGAAGCCACATCGCGCACGTAGATGACATTGCCGTCGCGGCTGACGATGGGCAGGTCCAGGAAACCGGCCGCGGACACCGGGCTGGTTTCCAGCGCGATCTGCATCTCGCGCCCGCCTTCGCGGATCACGCCCGAAGGCAGGGTCGGGCTGCCGCGCTCCAGTGCGCCGGTGACATCGGCCGGAGTCAGGCCATAGGTCCGCAGCGCGCGCGGGTCCAGGTCGACCATGATCTGCCGTGCGGCGCCGCCGTACGGCAGGGTCATGCGGATGCCGGGAATGGTCTGGACCTGCGAGCGCAGCTGCAGGCGCGCGTAGTCGTACAGCTGCGCTTCGGTCAGCGAATCGGAGGACAGCACCAGCTGCAGCACCGGCGTGCTGGACACGTTGTTGCGGATCACCAGCGGCGGCGAAGTGCCCGGCGGCATACGCCGCAGGATGGTCTGCGACACCGCGGTGATCTGGCCCAGCGCGCGTTCCAGGCTGACGTTGGGCTGGAAATCGATGCGCACGATGGCCATGCCGTTCAAGGTCTGCGAGCTGACTTCCTTCAGGTCGTCGACGGTGTTGAGGATGGCCGCTTCGGAGAACGAGGTCATCTTGGCCGCCACTTCGGCGGCGGGCAGACCGTTGTAGGTCCAGATCAGGTTGATCGAGGGAATGCCGACTTCCGGCAGGATGTCGGTAGGCATGCGCCGCGCCGCCAAGGTGCCGAACAACAGGATCAGGATGGCCAGTACCCCGATGGTGTAGCGGCGGTTCAAGGCGTACTGGACGATCCACATGGGGCTACGGCTCCGAATCTTTTCTTGGTTGCGCTACAGCCGGCAATGAAAAAGCCGGTTCGTGACGCGCCGATTGCGCGTGCATTCCTGATCCGCTCGCTTCAACCGTTGAGCAGCGAACGTCCAACCGCCGCGTAGCGCTCGCCGACCACGGCCTGCGTGTCCAGCACGCCATCGATCTGCCGGCGTTCGGCATCGCTCAATTGAATCCGCGTCGCCGCTGCGTTTTCGTCCAGGCGCGAAATCCTGCGCGTGCCGGGAATCGGCACCACGTCCGGGGCGCGGTCCAGCAGCCAGGCCAGCGCCAATTGCGCCGGCGTGCAGCCGCGCGCTTCGGCGATTGCCGCGAGCGCGCCGACCAGATTGCGGTTGACCTCGATGTTGCCGGGCAGGAAGCGCGGATTCTGGCGGCGGAAATCGTCCGCGCTCAGATCCTCCGGAGCCTGAATGGCACCGGTCAGGAAGCCGCGCCCCAGCGGACTGTAAGCGACCACGCCGATGCCCAGTTCCTGACAGGCCGGCAGGATCTCTTCTTCGATATCGCGCGACCACAGCGAGTATTCGCTTTGCAGCGCGGTGATCGGGTGCACCTGGCTGGCACGGCGCAGGGTGGCGGCGGACGCTTCCGACAGGCCCAGATACCGCACCTTGCCGGCCTTCACCAGGTCGGCCATCGCGCCCACCGTTTCCTCGATGGGCACGTTGGGATCCACGCGGTGCTGGTAGTACAGATCGATGTGGTCGACGCCCAGGCGTTGCAGGCTGGCGTCGGCGGCCTGCTTCACGTATTCGGGGCGGCCGTTGACGGGCCGGGCGCCCGGATCGTTGGGATCGCGCATGAAGCCGAACTTGGTCGCCAGCACCACTTCGCTGCGACGGGTCTTCAGCAATTTTGCCAACAGGCGCTCGTTGCCGCCGCTGCCGTACATGTCGGCGGTATCGAGGAAATCCACCCCGATATCCAGCGCATGGTGCAGGGTTTTCAGCGACTCGGCGTCATCGCTGGGGCCGTAGAACTCCGACATCCCCATGCAGCCCAGGCCGATGGCGGAGCATTCCAGGGGAGGCAGGTCCAAAGCGCCGCGGCCGAGCCTACGGCGGGGAATCGATACGTTCATGGGTTAGTCCGTGGGGGAGGACGTGCGGCAAGTCCAAACTAGGCTCCCTGCCCCGTGAGGCGTTAGTTCATTGCTGGCGAAAACTTGCCCGATCCTGCAATTCGGATCGAACGGCCGTGCAAATCGTGCCGCTGTGCCGATAATCGGAAAACCCCAGCCCCCACGCTGAAAGCCATGAGCCATGTGATTTCTTCCGAGCTGATCGCCCAGCACTCGCTGAATGCGCAGCAGAACGAGTTGGCCGACCGGATTGCCCGATTGGCGACCGAGGACGGCGTCCACGACACCGCGCTGGCGCCTTTGAAGCTGGCGCGGCGCAGTGCGCCCACGCCCTGCGCGCCCAATCTGTACGAGCCGTGCCTGTGCATAGTCGTGCAGGGCAGCAAGATCGCCATCCTGGGCAAGCAGATCTATCAATACGACCCGCTGAATTACCTGGTGGTGTCGATGACCCTGCCGATGCTGGGCCAGGTGACCGAAGCCACCCCGGAAAAACCCTACCTGAGCCTGCGCCTGAACATCGACCTGGAGCAGATCGCCGCGTTGATTCTGGATGTCGACGCGCAGGCCGAAGCCGAACGCTCCGTGTCGGCCAGCGCCGCCTATGCGGCCCGGGTCAGTCCCTCGCTGCTGGAAGCGGTGTTGCGGCTGATGCGGCTGCTGGACACGCCGGAAGACCTGCGCGTGCTGGCGCCGGCCGCGATACGCGAAATCCTCTACCGGGCGCTGTTGGGCGACCTGGGCCACCGTCTGCGCGATCTGGTCGTCAGCGACAGCCGTTCGCACCGCATCGCCCATGCGGTAGAGCTGTTGCGCCAGAACTATCTGGAACCCCTGCGCATCGACGCGCTGGCCCAGGCCGTGCACATGAGCGCCTCGTCCCTGCACCACCATTTCAAGTCGGCCACCGCCATGTCGCCGCTGCAGTTCCAGAAGCAGCTGCGCCTGCACGAAGCGCGCCGGCTGATGCTGGTGGATGGCCTGGAGGCCAGCACGGCCGCGCACCGCGTGGGCTACGAAAGCCCTTCGCAATTCAGCCGCGAATACAAGCGTCTGTTCGGCGCGCCGCCGCGTTCGGAAATCGTGCAGGTGCGCAGCAGCGCCGCTTCTTCTGGCTAGAGGATTTTTCGGCTCGAAGCCCGCTCGCCGGCCGCACGCCGGAGGATGAACTCGTCGTCCATGGTGTTGCCGACCGGGAACTTGTACTCGCCCACCCGTTCGAAACCGTAGCGCCCGTAAAACCGCTGCGCGCCCAGGTTCTCCGACCACACGCCGATCCACAGCGTGCGCGGACCGTCCTTCTCCAGCCACGCCAGCGCGGTCTCGAACAGTTTCGATCCCCAGCCGCCATTGTGCGCTTCGCGCAGCACGTAGAGCCGCTTGAGCTCGCCGTCTTCGGGTTTGGCATCGACATGCGGCAAGCCGCAGCTGCCGGCGCAGGCGTGCCCGACCGGCACGCCGCCGCGTTCCAGCAACCACATCGCCACCGATTCCTTCTCCAGCATCTCCCGCTGCGCCGCCGGCGAGTAGGAGTTCAACAGGAAGTACGCCAGGTCTTCGGGTGGATACAGCGCGCCGAAGGTTTCGACGAAGGTGTCGGTGGCGATGCGCGACATCGCCTCGGCATCGTCCGGGGTGGCGCGGCGTATGAGCAACTCGTCGCTCATGGCTGTTTCAGGCGTACCGAAACATGCACCTCGGCCAGCTGCGCGTCCGGGATCGGCGACGGCGCGCCGGTCATCAGGCATTGCGCGGTGGTGGTCTTGGGGAAGGCGATGACGTCGCGGATCGATTCGGTGCCGGCCATCAGCGCGGCGATGCGGTCGATGCCGAAGGCGATGCCGCCGTGCGGCGGCGCGCCGTATTTCAGCGCGTCCAGCAGGAAGCCGAACTTGGCTTCGGCCTCTTCGGCGCCGATGCCCAGCAGTTCGAACACCGCGCTCTGCATGTCCGGACGATGGATGCGGATCGAACCGCCGCCGATTTCATTGCCGTTGAGCACCATGTCGTAGCCGCGCGACACGGCAGTCTTGGCATTGGCGCGCAGGTCGGAGATGTCATCCACCGCAGGCGCGGTGAAGGGATGGTGCAGGGCCACGTAGCGCTGCGCTTCCTCGTCCCACTCGAACATCGGGAAATCGGTGACCCACAGCGGCGCCCAGCGGTCTTCCACCAGGTTCATGTCCTTGCCGACCTTCAGGCGCAGCGCGCCCATGAAGTCGCTGACCGTGCTGTATTTGCCCGCGCCGAAGAACACCAGGTCGCCGTTCTGCAGGCCGGTGGCCTTGATCAGCTCGGCGAAGGCGGCTTCGGTGAAGAACTTGGCGATGGGCGAAGCGACTTCACCGTTCTCGCCCAGCTTGATGTAGGCCAGGCCCTTGGCGCCGTACTTGGCCGCGTGCGCGCCCAGGTCGTCGATCTGCTTGCGCGACAGCACCGCGCCTCCCGGGATGCGCAGCGCGGCGATGCGGCCTTCCGGGTTCGAGGCCCAGTCGGTGAACACCTTGAACTCGCTGTCCTTCACCAGTGCTGCGACGTCGATAAGTTCCAGCGAATTACGCAGATCGGGCTTGTCCGAACCGTAGCGGCGCATCGCCTCGGCGTAGGTCATGCGCGGGAATTCCGCCGCCAGCTCCACCTGCATCACTTCGCGGAACACCGTGCGGATCATCTCCTCGGTGGTGTCCTGCACGTCGCGCTCCTTGACGAAGGCGAATTCCATGTCCAGCTGGGTGAACTCCAGTTGGCGGTCGGCGCGCAGCGCTTCGTCGCGGAAGCAGCGCGCGATCTGGTAGTAGCGGTCGAAGCCGGCCACCATCAGGATCTGCTTGAACAGCTGCGGCGACTGCGGCAGCGCGTAGAACTCGCCCGGATGCATGCGTGCGGGCACCAGGAAGTCGCGCGCGCCCTCGGGCGTAGCCTTGGTCAGGATGGGGGTTTCGATGTCCTGGAAGTCGCGCGCGTCCAGCCACTGGCGCAATGCGGCCACCAGCTTGGTGCGGGTGCGCATCATCCGCTGCATCTCGGGGCGGCGCAGATCCAGGTAGCGGTACTTCAGGCGGGTTTCCTCGCCGGCGTTCTCATGGGCGTGGAACGGCAGCGGCTGAGCCTTGTTGAGAACAGTGATCCGGGTGGCGACCACTTCCACCTTGCCGCTCTTGAGCTTGTCGTTGACGCTCTGGCGCGCGCGCACCACGCCTTCGACCTGCAGCACGTCCTCGTAGCCCAGGCTGGCGGCGACCTTGAACACTTCGACCTGCTCCGGCTCCACCAGCACCTGCACGATGCCGTGGTGGTCGCGCAGGTCGATGAAGCAGACCCCGCCGAGGTTGCGGGCGACGTCGGTCCAGCCGCACAGGGTGACGGACTGGCCGGTCAGGGCCTCGTCGATGAGGCCGCAGAAATGGGTACGCATGGGGGCTCCGGAAGACGGTTCCGGCAACCAGGGCCGGAAAGCCGGCTATTTTGAGGCCGTGGCCCTGCCCGGGCAAATCCGCACCATCATCGGGCCTGAATAAACGGGGTGTATATTCCCGCGCACCATCCTGACGCCCTTTGGAGACTGCCATGTTGCGCACGTTGTCAGCCATGCTCGTAGTGCTCGGTTTGCTCATCGCAGTCCCCTCCCCGGCCCAGGCCCAGATCCAGACCAAGGCCTACGCACCGGAAAATCTGCGCACCCTGTCGCGCCAGGATCAGGAAAGGGTCATCAGCCTGGAGTATTCGGAACAGTCCCGCGGCCGCCGCATCCCCGACGACCAGCTGCGTTTCTATCTGGACCAGGTCAACCGCTCCAACTGGACCTTCAGCCGGATCAAGCAGGACATCGCCAGCTCGCTGGGCGGCGGTGGCGGCTGGAACCCCGGACCTTCCCCGGGCGGCTCGGTCCTGTGCGAAAGCAGGGACAATCGCCGCAGCACCTGCAACACCGGTTTCCGCGGCCGCGCCGTACTCAGCCAGAACCTGTCCAGCACCCGCTGCGTCGAAGGCCAGAACTGGGGCAGCGGCAATGGCGTGGTCTGGGTCGACCGCGGCTGCCGCGGCCGCTTCGTGCAGGGCTCTTTGGGCGGCGGCGGCGGGACCATCCGTTGCGAAAGCGTCGATGGCCGCTACCGCGAATGCTCCACCGGTTTCCGTGGCAATGCGGTGCTGACCCGCAAACTGTCCGATGCCCGCTGCACCGAGGGCGACACCTGGGGCCAGCGCAACGGCACGATCTGGGTCAACCGCGGCTGCCGCGCCGAGTTCAGCGCCGGCGGCGGCAACTGGAATCCCGGCGGCGGCAACAGCGGCTACAACGTCACCTGCAGCAGCGACGACAACCGCCGCCGCACCTGCGCCTGGAACAGCCGCTACGGCCGCCCGGTGCTGATCGAACAGCTGTCCAACAACAGCTGCCGCGAAGGCTCCACCTGGGGTTATCTGGGTAATCAGATCTGGGTGGACCGCGGCTGCCGCGGACGCTTCGGCAGCCGCTGACGCTCGTCGATCTTCAAGCACGGCAAGAGCCGCACACCCTGTGGAGTGCGGCTTTTTTTATCGCGCACGGCGATACCGGCCTCGCAGTGAACTGCCAGGGCGGACAGCATTGCTGGCCGTCGCTGCCGGTTTGCGTACCGCCAGCAACGCCATGGTTGTCGACGCCTGGCAAGCGCCGTCAACGCAACTGTAGAAATTGGGCCTGCTGATTTTTCGTTCTGGTGCCAACGACCCTTGCTCGCTCGAGAGCAGCAAGGGGCCGCTATAGGTGTAAAGCTCCTCGACCCCATACATGCGATCGCCTACCCGCTTGAGGGGCTTGAAATAGCGGCCTCTTCGCGGTGCGCAGCGAGTGGCCCCCGCCGCATAGGCGCTGCTGCAATCGGTCACCCATTGCGTACCACCGGGAAACGATGCCGACACCTGATAGTCGTAGGTACGCTGCATAGACCATTGCCAACCGCCGACGAACGAATCCACGTCTTGTCCGAACTCGGAGTAGTTTTCCTGGCTGGTGAAGTCCGGGTTACGCCGTATCGTCAAATCCGCCAACGGATTGGGATACCGCACCGGCACCGTAGTCGTCCCTGCGGGCTTCCACGTACCCGCTGCCTCGGCCTCTGCAAAGGCGGGAGCTTCCACACGCAGCGACAGGGTCTGTCCAAAGAGTGCCTTTTCCGCCGTTGCGGGCGTTCTGCCCCGGGCGAGATACACGACCGAATCCGCGGCGGTGTTCCCACCCGGCAACGTCCAGAAAGTGATATCTGCATCGCGCACGCGCGTCTGCAGCCTTCCGCCGGCATCCACCGACCAGGAAAACGCGTCCCGGCCATCGTTGGGGCCCGGCATGAAGCCGGACACCAGCTTCATCCCAAGATCTTCGACCAGGCCGGCTCCGGCGCCATCGAAACGGTATTGGGCATATTCGCAGATCTCGAGTTGTGTGGCGGACTCGCATATCCATGGCAAACCGCGCCTGCCGGAAAGGCCGACCCATGCGTTGCGAAGATACTGCTGATCGAGATCGATGGCCGACGCTATCCGGCGCTCATAGATCGTTTCGGAAGGCCTGCTCGGAGAGTCCGGATACCTTACCTTCCAACTCGATGTGGACGCCCAGATGCTCGAACCGTCGCCGACGAAAAACCGGCGCAGGCGCGTGGACTGCAATTGCCTGCTCGTCCTTTGCAATGTTGTAGGGCTGAACCACGTGTAGGACCAGACCTGCTCGAATGTAGCGCCAATGGGCGTCAGTATTATTTCGCCATCGGTTTCGTAGTCGTGCGAAATACGGGCGTCGAATCGAACAGAGCCATTTCCCTGCGCACTGTATCCGCTGATCGTCCCATCGGAATTCTTGACCAGCAACCGTGCGTCGCTTACGGGCCGGCCGGTGGTAGAAATGGATACATCGACTGCCACATCCTCCATCGGAGTCGCGCCGAGCAGCAACGTAGACTCCGGCATTTCCGCAAGCGAGACGAACTTCACATAGTCGGGCTGATCTAAAAAGCCGCTGATCGCATCCGACTCGAACGTTTCCATGACTTGATTGGTACTTATATAAGTCTCCACCGCAGCGCGATAGGCTGCTTCATCCTGAAGCAATTGCCACCCATCGCCGAATCCCGAAGGCAACGGCACGAAGAATTCGTACGCGACCAGAAATAGCGTATGGGCTGCGCTGACCATATCGGAATAGTGGATGGAGCGGGTCGCGGTCGCGAATTCCGCATCGCTGACTGCGTCGCGGCCAAGCGCGACCCTGATCATCCACGCAAGAGCGCTGCTGTAGGGCGACACGCGCAATCGATAATGATCGGAGATATCCAGGTACGAGTCGCCCCCCGCCATTTGCCTCAGCTTCCCATAACTGCCGATCACCGATACATAGTGAATGCGTTGCGAAAACGCCTCTACCCTCACCATCTCCCCGTCCGCAAGCCGGCCGATGGGCACGCGATAAGCCGCTCCATCGACGACGGCCGGATAGGCCTTGCCACCGGCGTACGCGGTCACCATGATCGAGTTCTGCAAAGCCGCTGGCACACCGGTCACTTCGCCCGAGAGGGTCAGACCGGGAGGCAGAAGGGGCTGCGATCCGTTCACTCGGATTGGTTCGGCTTGGGCCGTTGCGGCGACGGCCGTAGCACTCGCCCGCCAAGCCATCAGATCCGAAACGCGGCTTCGCATGAAACGCTCGGTCACCTCAAGCGCGCTGTAGATACGAAGCACTTGGACGTTGCGAGCCGCCCAAGCTCCACCAATCACGGACACGGCCAATAGCGCAGTCAGCGCCAGATTCCTTGCACTCATTGATTCCCCCAGCCCCTATCGGCCACCGAGGCAATCTATCCGTTCATCCGGTTCCAGTCGAGTGGCTACTTGAGGTTATCGAAGCACTGGAGCCATGTGGACCGCGGCGGCCGCGCACGCTGCGGCCTTCGCTGATCCCGTCTGTCTCTGCCTGCAAACGCCGCCTCTAAGGCAGCGTTCTTGATCATGGTGAAGCGCCCCATGCGGGCGCTGGCGTCGCGACGGCTCGGGCCAGATCGAATTCGACCTGGAACAGACGTCCATTCGGACGACTGAGCTCATAGACGAATTTTTTCCCAGGCACGATTCCCAGGGCCCACGTATTGGTCAGCGAAGCCTGCATTCCTTGCGTACGGAACAACGCTATCGATTCGGCATCGGCAGGGAATTCCTGACGCTGGGCCGTACCCGCTTCATGTGTCTGGCCACCGTACAGGGTGACAGCATCCGGACTGCCATCGGCATGGCGATGGTCGTGCTTCAGACGTAATCCACCGGTCCGACGGGTGATGACCCACGTGCGCGAACGGTCGTCGCCCACATGGAAGGGAATACGCAGCTCGTTCTCGTTGCAATCGCGCACGTGCATCACCAATGCCTTGCCTTCGAAAGGATCGGGCGCGGCCGATGCAGGCGTATTGGCGACTATCTTGCCGGCGAACGAGCGGCCACAGAACGCGGCGATGCTTTGGTAGAACTCGTCCGCCGGAGTCACTACCGGGTCAACGGCTGTGGGAGAGCCGGTCGAGGTTGCACAGGAAGCGAGGAACAGGGTTGCAGCGAGCAGCCGATATCGATTCATAGCCGCACACTAACGGGTACGCAAACCTTCCATCAAGCCAAAAAATGAATCGTCATTCCCGCGAAGGCGGGAACCCAGCGACTTTGGCTTTCATACGGAGGTTGAAGTCGCTCAATTTGGCGAATGCACTGTTCTTTGTCGCGCAGTAGATCGCCAATGCGGCGAGCTGGCCGCACAAGCCAAAGTCGCTGGGTTCCCGCCTTCGCGGGAATGACGATCTTTGTTTATCCGTGCGCCCTTTGTTTATCCGTGCGCCGGAGAAATCTGCCCTACGAAGAAGAAGAAGAAGAAGAAGGCGTAGCAGCGGGCGCCACCGGCTTGGCTTCGGTCTTGCTCTCGGTCTTCGGCGCACTCGCGGTTTCACTGGCTGCCGGCTTGGCATCGCCCGAAGGCTTGCTCTCCGACTTGCCGATACCTTCGCTGCCTTCGGTGAGGTTGCGCTTCTTGTCGCCGTCTTTCTTGAAGTCGGTTTCGTACCAGCCACTGCCGGACAAACGGAATGCGGGCGCGGTCAGCTGGCGCTTGACCTGGTGCGCGCCGCAGGACGGGCAGGTTTCCGGGTCCGGATCGGACATCTTCTGCAGGCGGTCGAAACTGTGGCCGCATTCGGCGCACTGGAAGGCATAGATAGGCATGGACGACGTCGGTTGAGTGCGGTGGCTTGTTTCTGGGGGCAGGCGGCCGGCGAAGCAAGCGCGCCCGTTGCGGGTGAGTCTAGTCGTAAAGCGCCGACCACTCGGCCTCGGCGGTGGCCAGCGCGTCGCGCAGCTGTGTTTGCTGGCGGCCGATCTCAGCGACCCGGGCCCCGCCCTGCGCATAAACCGCAGGATCGGCCAGCTCGGTTTCCAGCGCGGCCAGCTTGCCCTCCAGTTCTGCCACACGGGCTTCGGCCTGGGCCAGCTTGTGCGGATTGACCTTTTTCGCCGGGGCCGCCGGCTTGGCCGCGGGTGCGGCTGGTAATGGCGTTTCGGGAATCTTCGGCGGCTTGTTGCCCTGGGCGGTGGCGCGGCTGCGCAGCCAGGCGGCGTATTCGTCCAGGTCGCCGGCGAAGGGTTCGACCACACCATCGGCCACGCGCCAGTAGGTTTCGCAAACCAGGCCGATCAAATGGCGGTCGTGCGAGACCATGACGATGGCGCCTTCGAACAGGCTCAGCGCTTCGGCCAGCGCCTCGCGCATCTCCAGATCCAGGTGGTTGGTGGGTTCGTCCAGCAGCAACACGTTCGGCTGGCGCCAGGCGATCAGCGCCAAAGCCAGGCGCGCGCGTTCGCCGCCGGAGAAGCCATCGACGCTTTCGAAGGCGCGGTCGCCGGGGAAATTCCACTTGCCCAGGAAATCACGGAACGACTGCGTCGGCGCATCCGGCGACAGGTCGCGCAGGTGGTCGATGGGCGATTGCGCGGGCTTGAGCGATTCCACCGTGTGCTGGGCGAAGTAGCCGATGCGCACGTCGGGGTGGCAGCTGCGGTCGCCATGGATTGGCGCCAAGTCGCCGACCAGCGTCTTCACCAGCGTCGACTTACCCGCGCCGTTGACGCCCAGCAGGCCGATGCGGTCGCCGGCTTCCAGGCCGAAAGCCACGTCCTTGAGGATTACCGTGTCCTCGCCGTAACCGGCATCTACATGGTTCAAGCGGATCAGCGAGAACGGCAGGCGCGCGGGCTGGGCGAATTCGATCACCAGTTCGCGTTCGGCGCGCACCGCTTCGGTGCCCGCCATCTTGGCCAGGCGCTTGACCCGCGACTGCGCCTGCTTGGCCTTGGCCGCGCTGGCGCTGAAACGGTCGATGAAGCTCTGCAGGTGGGCGCGCTCGGCCATGCTCTTTTCATGGGTGATCTGCTGCAGACGCAGTTGTTCCGAACGCTGGCGTTCGAAGGCGGTGTAGTCGCCGGTGTACAGCTTGGCCTTGCCGCCATGCAGGTGAAGCGTGTGGGTGGTGACGTTGTCCAGGAACTCGCGGTCGTGCGAGATCAGCAGCAGCGTGCCGGGATACTTCAGCAGCCATTGCTCCAGCCACAGCACCGCGTCCAGATCCAGGTGGTTGGTCGGTTCGTCCAACAGCAGCAGATCGCTGGGCGTCATCAGCGCGCGCGCCAGATTCAAGCGCACGCGCCAGCCGCCGGAGAAGGAAGACACCGCGCGCTGGTGGGTATCGCCCGGGAAACCCAGGCCGTGCAGCAACTTGCCGGCGCGCGCGGAAGCGTCGTAGCCGTTGACCTCTTCCAACCGGTGGTGGGCCATGGCCACCGCTTCCCAGTCCTCGTCGGCCAGGGCCTTGGCCTCGGCGCGCAAGGCGGCGGCGACATCGACATCGCCGGACAACACGAACTCGATGGCCGGGTCCGGCAGCGACGGGGTTTCCTGGGCCACGCTGGCGATGCGGACTTTACCCGGCAGGTCGATATCGCCCTTGTCGGCCTCGATCTCGTTGCGGATGGCGGCGAACAGGCTGGATTTGCCGGTGCCGTTGCGGCCGACCACGCCCACCCGGTAGCCGGCGTGCATGGTCAGGTCGACATCGGACAGGAGCAGGCGTTCGCCCCTGCGCAGGGCGAAATTACGTAAGGAAATCACGGGATGAGCCAGGGTTATTAACGAAGTTGCGTTGCATAGTTTAACTATTACAGCCCGTCACACGTTTGTTAATAAATCATTGACATGGATGTCATATGCCTGTAATCCAGACTTTGATGCACCGCAACAGCTCCTGCGCGGCGGATCCAGCGACAAGAACCGAATCCACCCTGAAGTCTCTTGAACCCTGAAAATCTTTTTGGAGTAGCCATGAACCGCAAGCCCGCCCCGCTCGCCGCCGCGATCTTCCTCGCGCTGCTCACCTCTCCCGCCCTGGCCCAGGAAACTCCCGAAGAGGCCAAGACCCTGGACACCCTGATCGTCACGGGTACCCGCGTCTCCGACCGCACTGTGGCCGAATCGACCGCACCGATCGACATCATTACTCCCGAAGTGCTGCAATCCACGGGCACCGTGGAATTGGCGACCGCGCTTTCCCGCGCTATCCCATCGCTCAACTTCCCACGCCCTGCCATCAACGACGGCACCGACGCGATGCGCCCGGCGCAGCTGCGCGGCCTGTCACCCGACCACACCCTGGTCCTGGTGAATGGCAAGCGCTACCACCCCGGCTCGCTGGTCAACGTCAACGGCAGCCAGGGCCGCAGTTCCTCGCCGGTCGATCTCAACACCATTCCGATCTCCGCGATCGAACGGGTGGAAGTGCTGCGCGACGGCGCTTCGGCGCAGTACGGTTCCGACGCCATCGCCGGCGTCATCAACATCGTGCTGAAGGGTTCGGACAGGGGCGGCAGCGCCAGCGCGACCTACGGCCTCTACAGCGCCGGTGACGGCGAGCAGTACCAGGTGCAGGGCGACGCCGGTTTCAAGCTGGGCGAAGCGGGCAAGGTGCACTTCGCCGTCCAGGGCGGCCACCAGGACCAGACCGACCGCGCCGCGCCGTACCTGGGCGTGGTCACCCCCACCAGCGCGCCGGCCGGCAAAGTCGTGCAACGCCTGGGCGATCCGGAAGTGGACAACGGCTCCTTCCTCTACAACGGTGAAATCGCCGTCGCCGACTACCTCACTTTCTATTCGTACGGTCTGTATACCAAGCGCGAATCGCTCTCCAACGGTTTCTTCCGGCCGGCCGGCGACTCGCGCAACATCCCGTCGATCTATCCCGATGGCTTCTTGCCGCAGATCTTCAATACCTCCACCGATGTCAGCTTCTCTGGCGGCCTGAAGACTTACACCGCCGGCGGCACCAACATCGACATCAGCTACACCTACGGCTCCAACAAGCTGGAATTCGACATCCAGAACACGCTCAACCGCAGCATCGGCCCGACCTCGCCGACCGAGTTCTACGCCGGCTCGCTGGAATTCAAGCAACACGTGTTGAATTTCGACTTCAACAAGCAGCTGGACTGGGGACTGGCCTATCCGCTCACACTGTCCTATGGCGCCGAGTGGCGCGGCGAGGAATACACGATCGGACCGGGCGAGCCTGGCTCATACATCAACGGCGGCGAATTGATCGCCGGTGCGCCGGCGCCGTCCGGCTCGCAGGTGTTCCCGGGCTTCCGTCCCAGCGACAGCGGCACCTTCGACCGCAACAACCTTTCGTACTACGTCGGCCTGGAAGGCGATCTCACCGAGAAGCTGTCGGCCGGCATTGCGGTGCGCTACGAGGACTACAGCGACTTCGGCGACACAGCCACCGGCAAACTAACCGGTCGCTACGCGTTCAACGACGCCATCGCCCTGCGCGCCACCGCCTCGACCGGGTTTCACGCGCCATCGCTGCAGCAGCAGTACTACCAGACCACTTCAACCAACTTCATCGGCGGCATTCCTTTCGACCTGGTGACTTTCCGCGTGACCAATCCGGCCGGCATCGCGCTGGGCGCTGAACCGCTGAAGGCCGAGGAATCGGACAACTTCAGCCTGGGCCTGGTGCTGACGCCGGTCGAAGGCCTGTACGTGACCATCGATGCCTACCAGATCAAGGTCAAGGACCGCATCACGCTGTCGGAAAACCTCACCAGCACGGCGGTGCGCACCTACCTCAACACGCACGGCTTCCCTGACGTGGCGGGAGGTCGCTACTTCACCAACGCGTTGGATACCACCACCACCGGCATCGACATCGTCGGCACGTACACGTGGAACTTGGCGTCAAGCAAGCTCGACTTCACCACCGGCTACAATTACAACAAGACCGAGATCGACCGCGTAGCCCCCAACCCGGCGGCGCTGGAATTGATCGATCCGGCAGCGGTACGCTTCGGCCGGGTAGAGCTGGGACGCTTCGAAGTGGGGGCGCCACGCGACAAGTTCTTCCTCAACAGCGTCTGGACCAAGGGCGGCTTCAGCATCGGCGCCACTGCGACGCGGTACGGCGAGTTCACCGTCCGCAACGCCAACCCCGCACTTGACCAAACCTTTGGCGCGAAATGGCTGCTCGACCTGTCGCTCGCCTACAAGCTGGACAAATGGGAGTTCACTGTCGGCGGCGACAACGTGTTGAACGAGTATCCGGACGAGGTGATCTTCGCCAACTCCACCTCCGGCCAGCTACCGTGGCCCACGCAGAGTCCGTTCGGCTTCAACGGCGGCTACATCTACGCGCGCGTCGGCTACAAGTGGTGACGGTGAAGCGTTGAGTCAAGCAAGAAAAGCCCCGGCATGCCGGGGCTTTTCATTTGACGGCGCCTGCATCCGAATGAACGTACCGGTCAGTTCCGGTTTGCCCTGAATCCAGGCATCGGCGACACTTGTTTCCACTCGGACGATGCTGGATTGCGAATGCCCCATGACACCGACCTGATCGACCTCATTGCGGTCGGCCTGGCGGTCGCGTTCGTACTGGGCGCACTGGCCAACCGCTTCAAGCTGTCGCCGCTGGTCGGTTACCTGCTGGCGGGGATGGTGGTGGGGCCGTTCACGCCCGGATTCATCGCCGACCAGGGGCTGGCCACGCAACTGTCGGAACTCGGCGTGATGCTGCTGATGTTCGGCGTAGGTCTGCACTTTTCGCTGGCCGACCTGATGAAGGTCAAGTCCATCGCCATTCCCGGCGCCATCGTGCAGATCGCGGCGGCGACGCTGCTGGGCTGGGCGCTGGCCTGGTACATGGGGTGGCCGCATCTGCAGGGCTTCGTATTCGGCCTGGCGCTTTCGGTGGCCAGTACGGTGGTGCTGCTGCGCGCGATGGAAGACCGCCGGCTTCTGGATACCAGCCGCGGCAAGATCGCCGTCGGCTGGCTGATCGTGGAAGATCTGGTGATGGTGCTTGCGCTGGTGCTGCTGCCCGCGCTGGCCGGCGCGCTGGGCGACGGCAACACCGCCGATGCGGCCGCACAGGTCAGCGGCGCGGCGGTCGAGGCCGCGCAACAGGAAACCAGCCCGGCCTGGGCCATCGCCAAAGCGCTGGGCATCACCCTGCTGCAGGTCACCGCGTTTGTGGCGGTGATGCTGGTGGTAGGCAAACGCGTCATTCCGTGGACGCTGGAGAAGATCGCCGCCACCGGTTCGCGCGAATTGTTCACGCTGGCGGTGCTGGCCATCGCGCTGGGCGTGGCGTTCGGTTCGGCGAAACTGTTCGGCGTCTCTTTCGCGCTGGGCGCGTTCTTCGCCGGCATGCTTTTGAACGAGTCCGAACTCAGCCACAAGGCCGCCAACGATTCGCTGCCGCTGCGCGACGCCTTCGCGGTGCTGTTCTTCGTTTCGGTCGGCATGCTGTTCGACCCGACCATCGTGGTGAACTATCCGCTGCAGGTGCTGGCCACGTTCCTGATCATCGTGGTCGGCAAGTCGCTGGCCGCGTTCGTGATCGTGCGCGCATTCGGCCATCCCACCGGCACCGCGTTGACGATTTCCGCCAGTCTGGCGCAGATCGGCGAGTTCTCCTTCATCCTCGCCGGCCTGGGCTTGCAGCTGAAGATCCTGCCGCAGGAAGCGCACGACATGGTGCTGGCCGGCGCGCTGCTGTCCATCGTGGCCAATCCCTTCCTGTTCGTCGCTCTGGACAAGTGGAAGGCGCGCAACGAGAAGGAGGCGCCCGCGCCGGAGGAAGCCGAACCGCCGCCGGGTCCGCCGCTGGTCGCCGAAGACCACGCCATCGTGATCGGCTACGGCCGCGTCGGCAGCATCCTGGCGCAGGTGCTGCGCGAGCGCGGCGTGCCGCTGGTGGTGATAGACGACAACGGCCACAACATCGAACGCGCGCACGCCAACGGCATACCGGGCATCCGCGGCAGCGCCGCCTCCGACCGGGTGCTGGCCGAAGCGCAGCCGGAAAAAGCGAAGATCGCCGTGCTGGCCATCCCGCAACCGCTGGAAGCGGGCGAAGCCATCGCCAAGCTGCGCGCGATCAACCCATCGCTGACGGTGCTGGCGCGCGCGCACAGCGATGCGGAAGTGAAGCACCTGCTGGAACACGGCGCCGACGGTGCGATCATGGCCGAACGCGAACTGGCCTACTCGCTGGCGGAAATGATCATGTCCACCCCGCCATACCGCGCGCTGCGCAAAAGCAGCTGACAGGAAGCCTCCAACCTCGCGGCGTCCGTCCGAAAAAAAAGCCCGGCATCGCCGGGCTTTTTTTTGCACAGATCCGTCGTACCAGTCAGTTGTTGTCGGGGTTATCGACCAGACAGCCGGCACCATGGCAACCCTGCCAGTTCCCCTTGGTGTCGAAATTGGGGTTGCCGTCCCTGTCGAACGACGGTCGCGGGTCGATGTCCTGGCTGGTATCCCGGTCCGGGTTGTCGACCATGCAGCCGACACCGTGGCAACCGGTGTACTTGCTGGAGCTGTCGTAATGCACATTGCTGGTGGTGTGGCGGCGGTCCTTGTGCGAATCGCTGGCCGCACCGGCCAGGATCGCGCCGAGCACCGCACCAGCGACCACGGCGCCGCCGTCGTGTCCATGTTCGTCGTAGTGGCGCGCGCCCGGGTCGTAAGTGTCACCGCGTCCGTGGTGATAACCGCCCACATCGGCGAAAACACCCGCGCAGCCATTGGCTACCCAGATGTACCCGCTGCGGCGGTTATAGCCCCAGCTGCGGTTGATGATGCAGGCGCTGTTGGAAATCTGGTGGACGAGCTGAGGCGCGCGCAGAGGTCCAGCCCAGCATTCGTCGTATTGGTAATCGCGCGACTGGCATTCGACCGTGGACTGGGCCTGCGCCGTCGATGCTGGTGCATAAACAATCAAACCAAGAACCGCTAGTACGGCAAATTTGAAGATGTGCATGGTGGTTCCCCTCGGGTGGAAAGGTGAAAGTAGCCCTGCGCTGCCGAGGATATCGGCACATTTCTCACAATTCCACCGCACCCGCCCGTCCCGGAGAGACCGCGCCCATGTCGGTTGCGACAGAGGTGAACACAGGTAGCTCCAACGCACTGACGGCAGGCGCATGGCAGTCGCGCCATGCTCGTACGGACTCGCTGTCGTCATATGACAGGCAAAAAAAGGCCCCGCTTATCCGGGGCCTCGAATCCTGCTTGCGCGGCAACCGAAGCCGGCAACGGGAAGAGCGTCAGCGCGCCTTCAGGGTGAACTTGCTGAAGGCAACGCCCAAATCCCAGCCTTCGCCCTTGCCGGCCAGCGCCAGCGACACTTTGCCGTTGGTCATGGCTTGCGCGTTGGCGGACCTCACGGTGCCGGCATGCGCTTCGGCGGCCGCATAGCTGCCCAGCACGTCGCGTATGTTCCTGACTTCGGCGAACTCGCCAAAACCATTAGTGATCTTGGATTTGCCGACGGTAAGACCGCCGCCTTTGGCCGTGATCTTGACCGGGAGGCTCTGACCGTTGCTGCAGGTCACTACACCGGTACCGGAAGTGGTCTTGTAGAAGATCGACCAGCTTGAAGAACTGAAGGTCAGCTTGCAGGTCATGTTCTGCGCCGCTGCGGGCAGGGCCGTCAGCGCAAGGCCGAGTGCCAGCACGCCGCCGAAAAGAGTCTTGTGCATCGTGTTTCTCCATGAGAAAGCATTTGAACGGGGATGGCCGCGAAACCGCGGCCATGTGCCTGTAATGCAACTACAGATCGCGACGCGATGCTAACGCCCGTGGATTAACCGCGCGTAAAAACCAGACCGCCGCCGCTGGCCCCTACCCGGATGGTGTCGCCGCTGGCGAACTCGCCCGCCAGGATCTTCTGCGCCAGCGGATTCTCCAGTTGCTGCTGGATGGCGCGTTTGAGCGGACGCGCTCCGTACACCGGGTCGAAGCCTACGTTGCCCAGCAATTGCAAGGCACTGTCTTCCAGTTCGATCCGCAGCCCGCGTTCGCCCAGGCGCTTCTCCAGACCTTTCAACTGGATCCTGGCGATCTCCCGTATCTGCGCCTTGTCCAGCGGATGGAAAACCACGATGTCGTCCAGCCGGTTGATGAACTCCGGGCGGAAGTGCGCCTGCACCACACCCATCACCGCGGCCTTCATCTGCGTGTAGGCCTCGGCCGACTGCACGTCGGCACCGCCGTTGTCGGACATGTCCTGGATCTGGTGCGAGCCCAGGTTGGAGGTCATCACGATGACGGTATTGCGGAAATCCACCGTGCGGCCCTGTCCGTCGGTCAAACGGCCGTCGTCCAGTACCTGCAGCAGGACGTTGAACACATCGCTGTGCGCCTTCTCCACTTCATCCAGCAGAATCAGTGAGTACGGCCGGCGACGCACGGCTTCGGTCAGATAACCGCCCTCCTCGTAGCCGACATAGCCCGGAGGCGCACCGATCAAACGGGCGACGCTGTGCTTCTCCATGAATTCGCTCATGTCGATGCGGATCATGGCGTCGCTGCTGTCGAACAGGAACTCGGCCAGCGCCTTGCACAGCTCGGTCTTGCCCACGCCGGTCGGGCCCAGGAACAGGAACGAGCCGGTGGGACGGTTGGGATCGGACAGACCGGCGCGCGAACGGCGCATAGCATCGGATACGACCTTGATCGCTTCCTCCTGCCCCACCACGCGCGTATGCAGCTGCGATTCCATCTTCAGCAGCTTCTCGCGCTCGCCTTCCAGCATCTTGCTGACCGGGATGCCGGTCCAGCGCGACACCACTTCGGCGATCTCCTCGGCGGTCACCCGGTCCTGGACCAGCTTGAAATCCTTGCGGTCCACTTCCTGGGCGTTCTGCAGCTGCTTTTCCAGCTCCGGCAACAGGCCGTACTGGATCTCGCTCATGCGCGCGTAGTCCTGGTGCCGCTGCGCCGCTTCCAGATCCAGGCGCGCCTGTTCGATCTGCTCCTTGATGCGCGTGGAACCCTGCAGTGCGGCTTTTTCCGACTTCCAGATTTCGTTGAGATCGGAGAACTCGCGTTCCAGCGATTCGATGTCGGCTTCCAGGTCGGCCAGCCGCTTCTGCGATTCGCTGTCCTTCTCCTTCTTCAGCATCTCGCGCTGGATCTTCAGCTGGATCAGGCGGCGTTCCTTGCGGTCCAGCTCCTCGGGCTTGGAGTCGATCTCCATGCGGATGCGCGAGGCGGCCTCGTCCATCAGGTCGATGGCCTTGTCGGGCAGTTGTCGGTCGGCGATATAGCGGTGCGACAGCGTGGCGGCGGCGACGATGGCCGGGTCGGTGATCTCCACGCCGTGATGCACCGCGTAGCGTTCCTTCAGCCCGCGCAGGATGGCGATGGTGTCTTCCACCGTGGGTTCGCCCACGAAGACTTTCTGGAAGCGGCGTTCCAGTGCGGCGTCCTTCTCCACGTACTTGCGGTATTCGTCCAGGGTGGTGGCGCCTATGCAATGTAGCTCGCCGCGCGCCAGCGCCGGCTTGAGCATGTTGCCGGCGTCCATGGAGCCTTCGGCCTTGCCCGCACCGACCATGGTGTGCAATTCGTCGATGAACAGGATTACCTGCCCTTCGGTCTTGGACAGATCGTTGAGGACCGCTTTCAGCCGTTCCTCGAACTCGCCACGGAACTTGGCGCCGGCGATCAGCGCGCCCATGTCCAGCGAGAGCACGCGGCGGTTCTTCAAACCCTCGGGCACTTCGCCGTTGACGATGCGCTGGGCCAGGCCTTCCACGATCGCGGTCTTGCCCACGCCGGGTTCGCCGATCAGCACCGGGTTGTTCTTGGTGCGGCGCTGCAGGACCTGGATGGTGCGGCGGATCTCTTCATCGCGGCCGATCACCGGGTCCAGCTTGCCGGATTCGGCGCGCTCGGTCAGGTCGATGGTGTATTTCTCCAGCGCCTGGCGCTGCTCTTCGGCGTTTTCGGACTGCACGCTCTGCCCACCCCGGACCTTTTCGATCGCGGCCTCCAGTTTGGCCTTGTCCGCGCCCGCCGCGCGCAGGGCCATGCCCAAGGCGCCCTTGTCTTCCAGCGCGGCCATTACGAACCATTCGCTGGCGATGAACTGGTCGCCATGCTGCTGGGCCAGCTTGTCGGTGACATTGAGCAGGCGGGTGAGGTCGTTGCCAATGGACAGGTTGCCGGCCTGGCCTGAGACCTTGGGCAGCTTGTCCAGCGCTTCGGTCAGGCGCTCGCGCAATACCGGCACGTTGACGCCGGCCTGGGCCAGCAACGGCCGGGTACTGCCATCGGACTGGTCCAGCAGCGCGGTCAGCACGTGCACCGGTTCGATCATGTTGTGGTCGCGGCCCACGGCCAGCGATTGCGCGTCGGCCAGCGCCTGTTGGAAACGCGAAGTGAGCTTGTCCATCCGCATCGGGATTACCTCTGGAAAAGGGTGGCCGGCGTGCCGGCAATGCTATCCAGATGCGGCTAAAGCGGCCGTGTTTCAAGGCAGGGCGAGACGCCCGTTGGGGCGGCGGAAGGCCCCCGAGAAGCTGGAAGTCGACCTCCCCCTTTGGAAAAGGGGGATCGAGGGGGATTTGCCTTTCGCGCAATGCAGGAAGCAAGAACAGGAGCAAAGTCAAAAGCAAATCCCCCGTAGCCCCCCTTTTTCAAAGGGGGCGGAGCAACAGCCTTCCTACTGAGCGTTCACGGAGTCCGCCTTGTCCTGCAGCGAAAGCAAACCAAGCAATATCGCAAGCGCCACATACGCACCGAAGAACTGCCACATGATCACCTTCGGCAGGTCCACCAGATCCCATGGGAAGTAGATGCCGCCACGCGGATCCACCGAATGGATGAAGCCGAACAGCGTCAGCGCCGCGCCGAACAGCAGCGCCAGCACAGCGTGACGCAGGCGCCCGTCGATCATCGCCACCAATGCAGTGGTCCAGATCATCGCCGTGATGATGAAACCGTTGCCCAAGGTCACGATGGTGGCAAGGTCCGGCAAACCATGCCCGTCCGTACCGCTGTAGAGCGCAGCGAATTTCTCCGGTGGAATCCACGCCGGGTTACCGAACTTGATGTTGAGCAGATACGCGATCGAAGGCAGGAAGCCCAGCGCCACCGCGATGGCGTGCTTGCGCGGGGTTTCGTTGAACGCCTGCACGGTGATGTCCAAACCCACGTAGACGATGATCGGCGCCAGCACCGCCAGCGGCAGCCATTGCACCAGGCCGGACACGTAACCCAGGATTCCACCCAGGCCGATGAACAAACCGGTCAACAATGTGTAGCCCGTGCGCGCGCCCATGTGCTTGTAGGCCGGCTGGCCGATGTAGGGCGTGGTCTGGGCCACGCCGCCGCAGAAGCCGGCGACCAACGTGGACACGGCTTCGGCCAGCAGCACGTCGCGGGTGCGATAGTCGTCGCCGGCCGCGCGTGCGCTTTCGCTGACGTTGATGCCGCCCACCACCATCAGCAGGCCGAACGGCAGCAGCAAAGGCAGGTAAGGAATGGTGGCCGGAAGCCCATCTATGAAACCGAGCGTGGGCAGCGGCAAGGTGAAGCTGAGCGGCACCGCTTCTGGCAAGGCGAATCCGGGTGTGCCCAGGCCGGCCAATCCCAACCCGTAGTAAAGCGATGTGCCCACGATGAAGGCCAGCAGCACACCGGGAATCTTCACCGGCAAGCGGCCCTTGGCCACCAGCACGTACAGCAGCAGGCCGAAGGTAACGAAACCGACGATGGGCGAGCGCAAGGTCTCAATCAGCGGCAGGAAGCCGAGCAATGTCAGCGCGGCGCCACCGATGGAACCCAGCAGGCCGGCACGCGGCACCATGCGCGTCACCGCATCGCCGAAGAACGAGAGCACCAGCTTCAAGACGCCCATCACGATCAGCGAGGCCATGCCCAATTGCCAGGTAGCGATGGCCGCCGCCTGCGGCTCCAGGCCCTGCTGTTTGAACGCGAGAAATGCTGGCCCCAGCACCAGCAGCGCCATGCCGATACTGGTCGGCGCGTCCAGCCCCAGCGGCATGGCGGTGACGTCGTTGCGACCGGTCCTGGCTGCCAGGCGCCGCCCCATCCAGGTGTAGATCAGATTGCCGACCAGCACACCCAGCGCGGTGCCGGGAAACATGCGCTGGTACACCACTTCGGCGGGGAATCCAAAGATCCCGATCAAGGCCATGGCGATGAAGCCCAGGATCGACAGGTTATCGACCACCAGACCGAAGAAGCCGTTGAGGTCGCCTGCTACGAACCAGCGGCGGGAGGGTGCGGGAGTGGAGGACATTCTTTGCTCGCGAATTGGCGGGGTCGTTGACTTTGATCTTGCTTCTTTTTTTGCTTTTTTGCGCCACAACCCCGTGAGCCGCGGCAAGCGGGGCAGGCAAACCCCGAAGGGGCGGCGCACAGGGATGTGCGCCGTTTTTGGAGCAGCAGGATGCTGCTTCCAAAAATTCCTGCCCCGCTTGCGGACCCGGCGGCTCTATCGCCGGGCGCGATGTTAGGGCGGCTTTCTTTTGGTTACTTTTCTTTGCCGTTCAAAGAAAAGTGACTCGCGCAAAGCGCGAAACGCTTCTGCTCTGATCGGATGGACCACGCCAAGAGCGCCCCCATCCGCCTTCGGCACCTTCCCCCGCAAGCAGGGGAAGGGTTTCAGTTCTGTTTCCGCGAACGTAAAGAAGGAAGTTGACGCCTCAGAACGACACTTCCGCCGCCTGCTTCGACCACAACACCGACTGATGCTTGGTCGCCTGCTTCCACGCCAACCGGATCGCCTCGATATCCGCAGTCCGTTGTGGCGTGTCTTCATGCAGAATCACCAGCACTTTAGTGCTCAACCGGTTCGGCTCCTTGGCCCCGCGGAACAGCCACTGGCCGTACGCGTCGAACACGGTCAGACCGTCGGGAAAACGCGGCGTCACCTCCTTGTCCAGGAACGCGCGCCACTGCGCCTCGCTGATCGGCTCGGCCTGCGGGCGGTCGGCCGGGCCGCTTTCCTCCCCCACACCGAAGTAAAGCTCGCTGCGCACCCAGCCCTGCGCCAACGCAGGCCGTGCCGCATCGCCCTGCAAAGTCGCCGATACCGCCGCCGGTGCCGAACCTGCCGGCGCCTGCGTGGCGCAAGCGCCCAGCGTCGCCAGTAGTCCAATGAAGGCGCTGCGTAACAGCATGCGGCGTAAAACCATGGGGTCGCTCCAGAAGAAGGTCCGATACTCTGATTTCATCTTACCCGCACCCGAAATAACCGTACGGCATGAGTTGATGCGCAAAGCGCATGCCCGGTCCCTGCCCTGAACCAGCTAATACAATTAAGGTATCCATATTCCCCGATATCTGCGCCCGCGACGACCGCCCATGATGCATTTCCCGTATCGCTGTACCGGCCACGATCCCGGCCACTGAGTACTTCGTCGCCCTGCGCCAATCGCTTCATCTTTCCGTAAACCCCCAGGAGTCTCCATGTCCCGCCCCCTCGCGACGCCGCTCGGCCTCGCCATCGCCCTTGCGCTCGCCAGTCCCGCCTTCGCGCAAGATGCCGTCGAAACCACGGCCGAAGCCACCAATCTCGATACCGTAATCGTCACCGGCACCCGTGCCACCGACCGCACGGTGCTGGAGTCCACCTCGCCCATCGATGTGCTGAGCGCCGAAGACATCCGCAAGGCCGGCGTGTTGAACGGCGAACTGGGCAGCGCCCTGCAGGCCTTGCTGCCGTCGTTCAATTTCCCGCGCCAGTCCAACTCCGGCGGCGCCGACCATATCCGCGCCGCGCAACTGCGCGGCTTGAGCCCCAACCAGATCCTGGTGCTGGTCAACGGCAAGCGCCGCCATACCAGCGCGCTGGTCAATACCGACAGCAAGATCGGCAAGGGCACCACGCCGGTCGATTTCAACGCCATCCCGGTCAGCGCGATCAAGCGCATCGAAGTGCTGCGCGACGGCGCCGGCGCGCAATACGGTTCCGATGCGGTGGCCGGCGTCATCAACGTCATCCTCAACGACGCGCCCGAAGGCGGATCGTACGAAGCCAGCTTCGGCGCCCACCACACCGATGTGGAGCCGATCGACGAAACCGTCACCGACGGCCAGACCAGCTTCGCCAGCGCGCAGGTAGGCAGCAGCATCGGCGATGGCGGCTTTTTCCGCGTCGGCCTGGAACTCAAGAACCGAGAAGGCACCAACCGCGCCGGCTTCGACCAGATTCCGTTCTTCGAGGAACAGACCCCCGACAACCTGGCCCTGGCCGGCAAGCGCAACTACACCCTGGGCGACGGCGAATCCAAGGCGCTCAATGCCTGGCTCAACAGCGCGCTGCCGGTCGGCGAAAACGCGGAGCTCTACGCCTTCGGCACCTTCAACCAGAGCGATACCCGCGGCGCGAACTACTTCCGCTATCCCGACGGCGTGGCCAACTGGAAAGAGGTGTATCCGGATGGCTACCGGCCGATCTCCATCGGCGAGAACCAGGACGTGGCCGGCGTGGCCGGCCTGCGCGGGCAATGGGGCGAGTGGGACTACGATGCCAGCCTCAACTACGGCCGCAATTCCTTCACTTATCGCCTGGAGAATTCGCTCAACGCTTCGCTGGGACCGGGTAGCCCGACCAGATTCAAGACTGGCGACTATGAGTTCAAGCAGGCGCTGGCCAACTTCGATGTCAGCCGCGGCTTCGATGCGGGCGACGACCACCACACCTTCGCCGCTGGTGTGGAATTGCGCCGCGAGGAATACGACACCGGCGCCGGCGACCCGGCTTCCTATGCCGCCGGCCCGTTCACCGACCGGCCGACCGGTTCGCAGGCCGGCGGTGGACTGACCCCGCAGGACGTCGCCCACCTGTCGCGCGACGTGTCCAGTGCGTACGCCAGCCTGTCCAGCAACTTCGGCGAGAAATTCACCACCGACATCGCCGCGCGCTACGAGCACTACGACGACTTCGGCGGCGAACTCACCGGCAAGCTGGCGGCGCGCTACGAATTCGCGCCCGCCTTCGCGCTGCGCGGCTCGGTGTCCAACAACTTCCGCGCCCCGTCGCTGAGCCAGATCGGCTACGAAGCCACTTCCACCGGCTACGACGCGTCCGGCCAGTTGCTGCAGGGCCGTCTGCTGTCGGTCAACAACCCCATTGCACAGGCATTGGGCGCCAGGCCGCTGGAGCCGGAGAAGTCGGTGAACTTCAGCCTGGGCTTCACCAGCAAGATCGGCGAGCACTTCGATCTGTCGCTGGACGTATTCCGCATCGACATCGACGACCGCGTCGCCCTGACCGAACGCATCAGCGGCGACGCACTGACCGAGTTCGTGGAGGAAGAGTTCGGTGTGCCCGGCGTGCAGAGCGTGAATTTCTTCATCAATGCCGCCGACACGCGCACCGAAGGCGCGGAGCTGGTGGCCAACTGGCGCCAGAAGCTGGGCAGCGGCGATCTGCTGCTCAGCGGCACCTACAGCTACGCCAAGACCGAGATCAAGCGCATCACCGCCACCCCGGCCGAGCTGACCGCGCTGGATCCGGACTACGTGCTGTTCGGCATCGAGGAAAGCAACACGCTGACCGACGCCGCGCCGCGCACCCGCGCGTTGCTGTCGGCCAACTGGAACAGCGACAAGTGGAACCTGCTGGGGCGCGTCAGCCGCCATGGCAGCGCCACGCGCGTGTTCAACTTCGGTGGGGGTTTCGAGCCGCGTCAGACCTATGGTGCGGAGTGGCAGCTGGATGCGGAAGTGGAATACCGCATTACGCCGAAATGGAGCGTGGCGCTGGGCGGACAGAACCTGACCGACGAATACCCGGACCGCTCCATCGACGACATCGCCTATTTCGGCAACCTGCCCTACGACGTGCTCTCGCCGATCGGCAGCAACGGCGCGTACTACTACTCGCGGATCCGCTACACGTTCTGACCCACGAGATGCGCTGGTATGGCGTGCGTAGGAGCGACGCAAGTCGCGAAGGAATTCCACGGATTTACATTTCCAATGACATCCGTTTCAGTCGCGACTCACGTCGCTCCTACGTCGCCCTACTTGGCATTGCGGCCTGCTCCACGCGTAGCCAACCCCGGTAACGCACCAGCAGGCCGATCATCGGCATCGCGGCGGCGACGTCGAAAAGATAGCGGCCGTCGGCTTCGGACTCGCGCGCCAGCACCTGCGCAAACCAGCGCGCGGGCAAGCGCAGGCCCAGCACCGTGATGCGCTGCACCCGCCAGACGATGCTGCCCTGCTCCACCGTCAGCCGGAATCCGAAACGCGCCAGGCCCAGCTGTTCGCACAGCAATCCGTCCCGTTCCCACAGGCGCGAGGGCATGGCGTGACCGCCGATATGGCGCGTCCACTTTTCGTCTTCACCACTTGCGTCCATCTCCATCTCCACCTCTACCTCACCCCGGCCCGCAGGCGGCAGGCGCGTGGCCCAGGCGAACAGGCGCGCTAACGGATTCCCGCCGCGCACCACTTCCACCTGTCCGTGGTAACGGCGATGGCCGCTTGCCGTATGCAGCGCCCTGACCGCAGGCGGCAAGGTTTCGAATTCCGCGCCCAGCACCTGCTGGAACAGGGCCGCGCTCACGGCTGCATCCACACCAGCGTGGCCATGCGTCCGGTTCTCGCATCGCGGCGATGGGAGAAGAAGCGTTGCGGATCGGAGATGGTGCACAGATCGCCGCCGTGAACGCGGGTAATGCCGAGCTTGGCCAGGCGTAGACGAGCGAGTGCGTACAGATCGACGCGCCAGTGGCCCGGACGCGTGGCGACGAAGGCGGTGGTTGCGTTTTCGTCTTGCGAAACGAATGCGTCGAACACTTCCGCGCCGATCTCGTAGGCCTGCGGTCCGGCGGCCGGTCCCAGCCAGACCACGATCCTGTCCGACGGCGATCGCATCGCGGCGACCGTGTTCTCCAGCACACCTGCGGCCAGGCCGCGCCAGCCCGCGTGCGCGGCGCCGATTTCGCTGCCGTCTTCGTTGGCGAACACGACGGGGAGGCAGTCGGCGGTGAGGATGGCCAGAACTACGCCAGGGGTGGAGGTAGCGGAGGCGTCGGCGATGGGTTCCACCCCCTCCCCTGCGACGGCAGGGGAGGGATGGGGAGGGGTTGCGTCAGGTGCACGTGATGCTGACAGCACCCCCTCCCAACCTCCTCCTGCCGTCGCAGGGGGAGGGGCCAAAAACCGCAGTACCTCAGTCCCATGCACCTGCCGCAGCCAATGCGGAACGGAAGGCAGTTCGAAGCGCTCGACCAGCTCGACACGATTGCGCTCGACCGTCGACGGATCGTCCCCGTCGGCAGCGGTGCGGTTGCCCAGGTTGAAGTGGTCGAACGGCGGCAGCGAATTCCCCGCACCGTGGCGTAGCGTAGTGAAGGCGCGCACGTTCGACGGCGCCGGCCACTGCGCCCATACCGCCGCGTTCATCGCTGCTTCTGCGCCTCGCCGTCGGCGCGCAGCGCGGCAAGCAGGTTGAGCATGTCCTCGGGCACGGGCGCCGACACGCGCAGCGGTTCGCCGGTGGCGGGATGCTTGAACTCCAGAATTTCCGCATGCAGCGCTTGGCGCTTGAATCCGCGCAAGGCGGCGATGAGTTCTTCGGTCGCATGCTTGGGAAGTTTCAACGGACCGCCGTACAGCGGATCGCCGACGATGGGGTATTTGAGGTGGGTCATGTGCACGCGGATCTGATGCGTGCGGCCGGTTTCCAAACGGCATTCCAGCGCGGTGTGCGCGCGGAAACGCTCGCGCAGGCGGTAGTGGGTGACCGCGTCGCGGCCCTCCTCGCGCACCGACATGCGGATGCGGTCGCGCGAATGGCGGTCGATCGGCGCGTTGACCGTGCCGCCGGAGACCATCGAACCAACCACGATGGCCAGATATTGGCGATGCACTTCGCGAGAGGAGAGCTGTTCGACCAAGGCGGTGTGCGCCGGCAGATTGCGCGCCACCACCATCACTCCGCTGGTGTCCTTGTCCAGGCGGTGGACGATGCCGGCGCGCGGCACCAGCGACAGCGACGGGTCGCGGAACAGCAGCGCGTTGACCAGGGTGCCGGTGGGATTGCCCGCGCCCGGATGCACCACCAGCCCGGCGGGCTTGTTGAGCACCAATACATCGGCGTCCTCGTACAGCACCTCGAGCGGGATGTCCTCGGGCAGCGCATGGGTCTGGGTGTCCAGCACCACGCCCAGGCTGGCGGTCTCGCCGCCGCGCACCGAATCGCGCCCGCGCACGATTTCGCCGTCCAGGCGGGCGTCCCCGGACTTGATCCACTCGGAGAGCCGGGTACGCGAGTATTCGGGGAAGAGTTCGGCCAGCACCGCGTCGAAACGGCGGCCCGCGGCGCTGCCGGGGACCACGGCGGTGCGCAGGGTGGTGTCGTCGGACGAATCGTCCGGGAGGTCTATCTGGGTGGGTTCGGTCATGCTTTGCAGGCGGCACGTTGGCCGCACGTTCATGGCTTGGGCAGCGCCTAGGCTATCATCGCCGTTCCGAATTCCCTGCCGCGGCCTCCGCCAGCCCATGACCCAGCGCCCCACGACCCGTTCCCCCGCCGCCCGCCCCGCTTTCCTGCGCATCGTCGCCCTGATGCTGGTGGTGGCCTTCACCGGTACCGGCTGCGGCAAGTTCTTCAAGAAGAACAAGGATTCCGTCGAAGGAAAGCCGGTCGAGGAAATCTACGAGAAGGCGCACGCCTCCATGGTTGGCGGCAACTGGGACCGGGCCGAAATCACCTTCCGCCAGCTGATCGCCCAGTATCCGTACGGTCCTTACACCGAGCAGGCGCTGATGGAAACGGCCTACGCCCAGTACAAGGCCGGCAAGATGGACGACACGGTTTCCACCATCGACCGCTTCATCCGCACCTACCCGACCCAGCGCAACGTTCCCTACATGTACTACCTGCGCGGCCTGGCCAACTCGGGGCGCGACACGGTGTTCCTGCAGAAGGTGTGGAAGCTGGATCCCAGCCGCCGCGACCTGGCCACGCCGTTGCAGGGCTACAACGACTTCAACCTGCTGGCCGAGCGCTACCCGAACAGCCGCTATGCCGCCGATGCGCGCCAGCGCATGATCGCGCTGCGCAACCTGTTCGCGCGCCACGAGCTGGACACCGCGCTGTACTACCTGCGCCGCGACGCCTGGGTATCGGCCGCCGCCCGCGCGAAGTTCCTGCTGGAAACCTACCCGCAGAGCGAATTCCAGAACGACGCCGTCGCCGTGCTGGGCGAGGCCTATACGCACCTGGGCAACGAAACCCTGGCCGCCGACGCCCGCCGCGTGCTGCAGCAGAACGACCCGCAGCATCCCTGGCTGAGCGGCGACTGGCCGGACTACCCTTCCCCGATCCGCAAACTCAACCCGTTCGCCGGGGAGAAATCAGCGGTGGATATGAAGAAGAAGGATTGAAGAGAAGGGGCCGCAAGGCCCCTTTCTTTTGCTCCCTTCTCCATCGGGAGAAGAGCCTGCCCCGTACTTGATACGGGGTGGCGCGAAGCGCCGGATGAGGGAAGGAGAATTCCGGCCTGCGTGAAGTCGATTGCGAACTGATAACGCATTCCCTCATCCGCCCCCGTATCAAGTACGGGGCAAGCTCTTCGGGGACCTTCTCAGCCTTGCACACCCTGCGGGCGCCAGTGGGAGAAGGAAAAAACCCTCATCCCGAATACTTGTTGCTTATCGGATACCGCCGCTCGCGTCCGAATGCGCGCCGCGACACCTTCGGTCCCGGCGCGGCCTGGTGGCGTTTCCATTCGTTGATGCGCACCAGCCGCAGCATCCGGTCCACCACGTCCGCGTCGAATCCGGCCGCGACGATCTCGTCCCGCGACTGCTCCTGGTCCACATAGCGCAGCAGGATCGCATCCAGCACGTCGTAGGGCGGCAGGGAATCCTGGTCGGTCTGGTTTTCGCGCAGCTCGGCCGAAGGCGGACGGGCGATGACCGCTTCGGGGATCACAGGCGCGCCGCCGACGGTGTTGCGCCAGCGCGCCAGCGCGAACACCTCGGTCTTGTACAGATCCTTGATCGGCGCATAGCCGCCGCACATGTCGCCGTAGATGGTGGCGTAGCCGACCGCGTATTCGCTTTTGTTGCCGGTGGTCAGCAGCAGTCCGCCCAGCTTGTTGGACAGCGCCATCATGATCACGCCGCGGCTGCGCGATTGCAGGTTCTCTTCGGCGGTGTCGGCCTGGCGGCCCGCGAAAACAGGCCCCAGGGCCTCGATGAAACCCTTGAACGGCGCCTCTATCGGAATCGTCTCCAGCCTCACGCCCATCGTCGCGCATTGTTCGGCGGCCAGGTCGTTGGAAAGATCGGCCGTATAGCGCGAAGGCAGCCGCACTGCGGTGACGTTGTCCGCACCCAGTGCGTCGACCGCGATCGCCAGCACCAACGCCGAATCGATGCCGCCGGAAAGCCCCAGCCATACTTTCGAGAACCCGTTCTTGGCGCAATAGTCGCGCGTGCCGCGCACCACGGCGCGCCAGGCCAGCCCGTCGCGGCTTTCGTCCGCTTCGCATGGCCATTCCAGCGGAGTGAACTTGCGCGTATCCGCGTCGTAGTCGGCGATCAGCCAGTGGTCCTCGAACGCACGCGCCGCCGAATGCACCAGTCCGTCGCCGTCGGCCAGTACTGAAGCACCGTCGAACACCAGCGCATCCTGCCCACCCACTACGTTGAGATAAGCCAGCGCCACACCGGTTTCGCTGACCCGCTGCGCCAGCAGAGCATCGCGCTGGGCATGCTTGTCGCGCTCGAAGGGCGAAGCGTTGGGCACCATCACCAGCTGCGCGCCGGCATCGCGGGTTTCGCCCAGCGGCTCGGCGAACCACAGGTCCTCGCAGATCACCAACCCGACCGGCACCCCGGCTACTTCGAACACGCAGGCGCCGCCATCGGGATCGACATCGAAATAACGGCGTTCGTCGAACACCGCGTAGTTGGGCAGCTCGCGCTTGCGGTAGGTGGTTTCCACCCCGCCATCGCGCAACACGCTGGCCGCGTTGTAGACCACGCTGCCCGCCGACTGCGGCCAGCCGACCACGGCGACGATTCCCTGTACCGAAGCGGCGACTCGCTGCAGGGCGGCTTCGCAGTCGCGCAAGAAACCGGGGCGCATCAGCAAGTCTTCCGGCGGGTAGCCGCTGATCGCCAGCTCGGGAAACAGCACCAGATCGGCGCCATGCGCATCTCGCGCCTCGGCAATCATCGCCGAGATGCGTTCGGCGTTCTGGGCGACCGCGCCGACGGGGAAATCGAACTGGGCGAGGGCGATGCGGAGGGTCATGGTGCTGACCCGTTGCTCGCAATCGGTCCCGCACTTTCTAGAGCTTCGAGGATCACGGCTAGTACCACCTGCTGTTGGCGCAAGGCGTCATTGTTCCAGAAACGGAGGACGCGGTAACCGTTTGCCTGGATCCAGCTTGTCCGTGCGGAATCGCTGGCACTGTCGGCATGCTGGCTGCCATCCAGTTCGATCACCAGCTTCCGTTCGACACAGGCGAAATCGACGATGTAGGGGCCAATGGGATGCTGGCGGCGGAATTTGCAACCCAGTAGTGCTCGATTACGCAGGTGATACCAGAGTGACGCCTCAGCGTCGGTCATCTGGCGGCGGAGTTGCCTTGCAAAACGGGTCTTCTGTCGTTCGCGCATCCTTGCGCTCCGGTGTGGCCGGACTACAGATTACGGACAAGAGAGAGCCAGGGATGTAAGGAAATGCCGCGCCCTCACCCCTGCCCCTCTCCCGCAGGCGGGAGAGGGGTTCTTCGTTTTGGTGACGACGCCCCCGACCCAATCCGAACGTTCGCTGCAAACCAGATAGCAACCCTTCTCCCGCCTGCGGGAGAAGGTGCCCGAAGGGCGGATGAGGGCGCTTTTGCACCAGACAAACAAAAGGCCGCACAAAGCGGCCTTCTGCTGCAAACTTTAGCGATGAAACTTACTTCTTCACCAGCTTCGCGATCGCCGCACCCAGATCCCCCGGCGAACGCACCGTGACCACGCCCGCCGCTTCCATCGCCGCGAACTTGCCCTCTGCCGTACCCTTGCCGCCCGACGCGATGGCACCGGCATGGCCCATGCGCTTGCCGGCCGGGGCCGAGGCGCCGGCGATGAAACCGACCACAGGCTTCTTGACGTATTTGGCGATGTATTCGGCGCCTTCTTCTTCGGCCGAACCGCCGATCTCGCCGACCATGATGATGCCTTCGGTCTGCGGGTCTTCGTTGAACAGCTTCAGCGCATCGACGAAGTTGACGCCGTTGATCGGGTCGCCGCCGATGCCGATGCAGGTGCTCTGGCCCAGGCCCACGTCGGTGGTCTGCTTGACCGCTTCATAGGTCAAGGTGCCCGAGCGCGAGACGATGCCGATCTTGCCCGGCAGGTGGATGTGGCCCGGCATGATGCCGATCTTGCACTCGCCCGGGGTGATGATGCCGGGGCAGTTGGGGCCGATCAGGGTGGTGTTCGGATAGCCTTTCAACGTGTTCTTGACCCGCAGCATGTCCAGCACCGGGATGCCTTCGGTGATGCAGACGATCACGCGGATGCCGGCGTCGGCCGCTTCCAGGATGGCGTCTGCGGCGAACGGCGGCGGCACGTAGATCACCGACGCGTCGGCGCCGGTGGAGGCGACCGCTTCACGCACGGTGTTGAACACCGGCAGTTCGATATGGGTGGTGCCGCCCTTGCCCGGGGTCACGCCGCCCACGACCTGGGTGCCGTATTCGACCATCTGGGTGGCGTGGAAGGTGCCCTGCTGGCCGGTGAAGCCCTGCACGATGACCTTGGTGTTCTTGTTGACCAAAACGCTCATATTGAAAATCCTTTGGCTCTTTGTAGGAGCTGCGCAAGCTGCGACCGGAAACCATCGACGATCACGGAATTATCCGTAGGCCCTGGAATCCATGGTCGCGGCTCACGCCGCTCCTACAGGTAAGTTAGGTCAGGCGGCGACGGCAGCAACGGCCTTCTTGGCGCCGTCGTTGATGTCGTCGGCGGTGATGATGGCCAGGCCCGAATCGCGCAGCAGCGCCTTGCCCGCTTCCACGTTGGTGCCTTCCAGGCGCACGATCACCGGCACCTTGACGCCCACGTCCTTGACCGCGGCGATGATGCCTTCGGCGATCATGTCGCAGCGGACGATGCCGCCGAAGATGTTGACGAAGATCGCCTTGACCTTGTCGCTGGACAGGATCAGCTTGAACGCGGTGGTCACGCGCTCCTTGGTGGCGCCGCCGCCCACGTCCAGGAAGTTGGCCGGCTCGCCGCCGCTGAGCTTGATTACGTCCATGGTGGCCATGGCCAGACCCGCGCCGTTGACCATGCAGCCGATGTTGCCGTCCATGGTCACGTAGTTGAGGTCGTTCTCGCTGGCCAGCACTTCGGTCTCGTCTTCCTGCGACTTGTCGCGCATGGCCACCAGGTCGGCGTGGCGGAAGGAGGCGTTGTCGTCGGAGTTGACCTTGCCGTCGAGCACGGCCAGGTTGCCGTTGGTGAGGATGGCCAGCGGATTCAGTTCGACCAGGGCCAGGTCCTTCTCGTTGAACAGCTTGTACAGGCCCAGCATGATCTTGCTCAGCTGGTTGACCTGCTTGGCGTCCAGGCCCAGGGCGAAGCCCACTTCGCGGGTCTGGTAGGGCTGCAGGCCCTGCACGAAGTTGACGTCCAGGGTCTGGATCTTCTCCGGGGTTTCGCGGGCGACGGTCTCGATATCCACCCCGCCTTCGCTGGAGGTGATGAAGGTGATGGCCTGGCTGGCGCGGTCCACCAGCACCGACAGGTACAGCTCCTTGGCGATATCGGTGCCTTCGGAAATCAGCACGGTGTCGATGGGCAGGGCCACGCCGCCGGACTGGTAGGTCTCCATCCGGGTGCCCAGCATCGCCGCGGCGTACTGCTTCACTTCGTCCAGGTTCTTGGCCAGCTTGACGCCGCCGGCCTTGCCGCGGCCGCCGGCATGGATCTGGGCCTTGACCACCCAAAGGTCGCCGGGAATGGCTTTTGCGGCCTCTACCGCTTCTTCCGGCGTGCGCGCGATGCGCCCGGCCGGCACCGCAATGCCGTATTCGGCAAACAACTGCTTCGCCTGGTATTCGTGAAAGTTCATGCGTCACCGTATTTGGAGGAACAGAACGCACCGCGCGCGGGGTCCGGGCTGGCCGGAGGGCGCCGATGGGCCGCCCATTGTCCTCCACCCCGTGCTGCGGTGCAAAACCGACCTTCGGCTTAGGCCAGGGCCAGCATTGGGAATAGGCCCTGGTTCCGGACCGCCACGCACTCCCTATACTGTGGCCTTCGCCGTCGGGAATCCCCCGCTTGACGCAGCGCCCTTCGATCATCTCCCACCTGGAATCCGCGCCTGCGCGCGAACTCTATTTCTTCACCCTGTACCGGGTGCTGGAAGCCGGCATCCTGGCCGGGCTGCTGTTCAGTCCTCTTTCCGGGATGCTGGGAGAATCCGAGGCCCCGATGCTGGGGACCGTGGTCACGGCTTTCTATCTGGTCTTCGCCGTCCTGATGATGCTGTTCGGGCGCAAGACGCGCTGGCTGACTTCTCTGGTGCTGACCGGCGCTTGCGTGGATATCGTGGTGGCGGCGCTGATTACCCATGCCTTGCCCCAGGCCACCGCCGGCGTCGCAATGCTGCTGCTGTTCAACGTGGCGGCCGCTGCGCTGCTGCTCTCCTTCCGCTGGGGAATGGCAGTCACGGTATTGGCGCCAGTGGTCATGTTGATCGAATTCGTGTGGAGCCTGGACAATGTCGAACGGCCCGTGGCCGAACTCATCATGTTCGCCATCAGCTACCTGGCGGTGGGCTACCTGGCCAGCCGGGCCGGCCAGCGCACCCGTTCCAGCGAGGCCCTGGCCGACCAGCGCGGCCTGGAAGTGGCCAATCTGTTCGAGGTCAACGAGCTGATCATCCGCCGCATGCGCACCGGAGTGCTGGTGGTGGACGCCGATAACCGCATCAAACTGGCCAACGAAGCCGCTTCCCTGCTGCTGGGCGACGGCAGCGAAGGCGAGAACGACGGCCACGGCATCCATCTGCCGCAAGTCGCCCCGGAACTGGCCCGCCGCCTGCAGCAATGGCGCAACGGCTGGCAGAACGACGAGACCCCCCTGCAGCTTTCGCCCGACCAGACCGAAGTGCAGCCGCGCTTCGCCCGCCTTTTGGCTGGCAGCGAGCTGTCGCTGGTATTCCTGGACGATGCCAGCGTGGTGTCGCGGCGGGCCGAGTCGCTGACCTTGAGCGCGCTGGGCCGGTTCTCGGCCAGCCTGGCCCACGAGATCCGCAACCCGCTGGCCGCGATCAATTACGCGGTGCAGCTGCTGGAGGAATCCAAGAGCATCATCGACGGCGACCGCCGCCTGCTGCAGATCATCCACCAGCAGTGCCAGCGCACCAACGGCATCGTGGAAAGCGTGCTGGGCCTGGCCCGCCGCGAACGCGCCAGCCCGGAGCATGTGGACCTCAACGGCTACGTGCGCCGTTTCGTCGACGAATACCAGCAGAACATGTCCATCGAGACCGACAGCCTGGAGACGGTGATCGGCGCGCGCGCAGTGCCCGCCCTGGTGGACCTGCGCCACCTGCAGCAGATCCTGACCGTGCTGGTGCACAACGCCCTGAACTACGGCCGCCTGCCCGGCGAACCGGCGCGCGTGCGGCTGAGGGTGTTCCAGGCGGACAACCGTCCGATGATCGATGTGCTGGATCGCGGCCCCGGCATCCCCGAAGCCGTGGCCGCGCAGCTGTTCCGCCCGTTCTTCACCACCTCCGAGCACGGCACCGGGCTGGGCCTGTATATCGCCCGCGAACTGTGCCGCGCCAATCAGGCCTCGCTGGAATACGTGGCGGTGCCCGGCGGCGGCAGCTGCTTCCGCGTCACCCTGCCCGGCCCGCATTCGTTGCTGCCCGCATGACCCGCCCTTGTAGGAGCTGCGTAAGCTGCGACCGTGGTCTTCGGTCCTGCGGTATAAGGCCCACCAGCCCCATTGCAATGGTCGCAGCTTACGCAGCTCCTACAACGGCGCTGAACAGTTACACTTCTTGCACAGGGGATTGTGAGGGACCCGAATGAGCGAAAACCGCAGCGCCCTGATCGTCGACGACGAGCGCGATATCCGCGAGTTGTTGACTTTGACCCTGGGCCGCATGGGTCTGCGCATCGACACGGCCGCCAACCTGGGCGAAGCGCGCGAGCACCTGTCCCGCAACACCTACGATCTCTGCTTCACCGACATGAACCTGCCCGACGGCAACGGTATCGAGCTGGTCGGCGACATCAGCCGCCTGTATCCCCGCACGCCGGTCGCCATGATCACCGCCTTCGGCAATGTCGAGCTGGCGGTGGAGGCACTGAAGGCCGGCGCGTTCGATTTCGTCAGCAAGCCGGTGGATATCAGCGTGCTGCGCGGCCTGGTCAAGCATGCGCTGGAACTCAATAACACCGAGCGTGCCCCGGCCCCCCCGCCCCCGCCGGAACAGGCCAGCCGCCTGCTCGGCAATTCGGCGCCCATGGGCACGCTCCGCGACACCATCGCCAAGGTGGCCCGCAGCCAGGCGCCGGTCTACATCCTGGGCGAATCCGGCGTGGGCAAGGAGCTGGTCGCCCGCACCATCCACGAACAGGGCGCCCGCGCGGCGGGTCCTTTCGTTCCGGTCAACTGCGGCGCCATTCCGGCCGAGCTGATGGAAAGCGAGTTCTTCGGCCACAAGAAGGGCAGCTTCACCGGCGCCCATGCCGACAAGACCGGTTTGTTCCAGGCCGCCAATGGCGGCACCCTGTTCCTGGACGAAGTCGCCGAGCTGCCGCTGCCCATGCAGGTCAAACTGCTGCGCGCGATCCAGGAGAAGGCAGTACGCGCGGTCGGCGCTTCGCAGGAAGTCGCGGTCGATGTGCGCATTCTGTCCGCTACCCACAAGGACCTGGGCGACCTGGCCAACGACGGCCGTTTCCGCCACGACCTTTATTACCGCATCAATGTGATCGAACTGCGCGTGCCGCCCCTGCGCGAACGCACCGGCGATCTGCCGCAACTGACTTCGGCCATTCTGGCGCGCCTGGCCAACTCGCACGGCCGCAACGCTCCGCAGCCGACCGCCGCAGCCATCGGCGCCCTGGCGGCCTACAGCTTCCCGGGCAACGTGCGCGAACTGGAGAACATCCTGGAGCGCGCCATGGCCATGGCCGATGGCGACCAGATCGATGCCGCCGACCTGCATCTGCCGCAGGGCAATGGTCATGGCGGGCGCGGCGCGCCTGTCGAGGTGCCGGCGCTGGCCGACGAGGCGCCGCTGGCCGGCATCGATCCGGGGGCGGGCGCGCTGCCTTCTTATATAGAGCAGCTGGAGCGAGCGGCCATCCAGAAGGCGCTGGAAGACAATCGCTGGAACAAGACCAAGGCTGCGGCGCAGCTGGGCATCACGTTTCGGGCGCTGCGCTACAAATTGAAAAAACTGGGGATGGAATAAGACCGGCGGATCGCATCGGAGAATGTGACCGTCGTCGAAAATGGCCTGTTACCGGCCAGCAAAACCGACCCTCAAGGTCACTAACTGACGCAGAAAGTCACTTCGTCAGGGTATTGGAAGCTTGTTCCGGGGGAGAACGGAACCGGCGGCTCTTTTTGGATGTGCCAGCGGTCAGAACCTTCGATTGGCACGTTTCCTGCGACATTCCCCGAGCACGTGGCACGTTTCACCACGGCGCCCACGGTCCATACCAAACTTATGGGACACGGGGCTTGTGTCCCATATCAATCAAGCCAAACCTTACCAAGGGGATTTATCCATGAAGAAGAACATGCAGGGCTTCACCCTCATCGAATTGATGATCGTTGTCGCCATCATCGCCATCCTGGCGGCCATCGCTCTGCCGGCTTACCAGGACTTCCTGAAGCGTTCGAAGGTTTCTGAAGCGATTGTCGCTGCCGGTGCTTGCAAGACCTCGATCGCTGATTACGTGGCCTCCCAAAACGCTGTGCCCGCAACTCTGGCCGATTCCGGTTGCAGCAACGAGGCCAGTCAGTACGTGACCTCGCTCGGTGTCGCTGCCGGTGTAATCACGGTTGCGGTCAATGCGGGTACCACCGGCATTACTGGCGGCGGCAATATCGTCCTGACTCCGACCACCGCTGCCGAAATCGCTACCGGTCGTGTGGGCACCTGGACCTGCACCACCACTCTGCCTGAAAAGTACGTGCCGGCTACCTGCCGCTGATACGAACTCGCAACAGCAATACCGGAAACCCCGCTTCGGCGGGGTTTCTTTTTTAGGCATTGTTGCTGTGTGTTATCTAGCCAGGGATCGAGCCGCCAAGGGCGGATTGGAGCACGGACGCAACGCGCCAGGGCGTCATCTTTATAGAGCCGATAATCGTCCCCGCGAACTTCCGCTGAACTAGCAGCCACAACCACTCGGATTTACATCATGGACATCCGCGCCAGTGGCCTCAACACTGCGAGACGCGACACGCACTCAGGCCACTTTCTGCCTCTGGTCGGCAGCACTGATCATCGCCGCGGATGATCCTTGGGTGTACGTTAAAATCCAAGCTGGCCCAGTTCTTGCAACACTCTTCCGGGCACATGCCTAACCTAGGAAATGCTCAATGAATGCCGTCGCCGCCACTAACGTCAACCTAGTCGGAATCACCGGCATCGCTCGCCGTCTGGTAATGGACGGGGCAATGGACGAAACCAACGCGCGTGCAGCCATGGCCAACGCCGCCGAGTCCAAATTGCCACTGGCTCAATGGATAACGGAAAAGAAGCTGGTAAGCGCGCCTCAGATGGCGGCAGCTAACGCCATAGAGTTCGGCATGCCTTTACTGGACGTGTCGGCCTTTGACCCAGCCCACAATGCGCTCAAGCTGGTCAGCGACGAGCTGGTACAGAAGCATCAAGTCCTGCCCTTGTTCAAGCGCGGTAATCGTCTGTTCGTCGGCGTATCCGATCCGACCCGCACCCATTCGCTAGACGAGATCAAGTTCCACACCAACCTGGTGGTGGAACCCATCCTGGTGGACGAAGATTCGCTCCGCCGCGCCCTGGAACAATGGTCCAACCTGACCGACAACCTGAGCAACGCGTTCGGCAGCGACGACGACGGCCTGGAATCGCTGGATATCACCAGCGGCGACGACGACAACTCCTCCTCGGACGCTGCAACAGGCAGCAAGGAAGACGACACCCCGGTCGTCAAGTTCGTCAACAAGATGCTGGTGGATGCCATCAAACGCGGCGCTTCGGACATCCATTTCGAACCCTATGAGGCCGACTACCGCGTGCGCCAGCGCATTGACGGCATCCTCAAGCAAGTGGCTAAGGCCCCGGTCAAGTTGAACATGCGCATTACCGCGCGCCTGAAGGTCATGGCGCAGTTGGACATCGCTGAAAAGCGCGTGCCACAGGACGGCCGCATGAAGTTGAACCTGAGCAAGACCAAGCAGGTCGACTTCCGCGTGAGCACCCTGCCGACCTTGTTCGGCGAGAAAGTCGTCTTGCGTATCCTGGACGGCAGCGCCGCCAAGCTGGGCATCGAGAAACTGGGCTACGAACCGGACCAGCAGAAGCTGTTCGAAGACGCCATCCAGCGCCCCTACGGCATGGTGCTGGTGACCGGCCCGACCGGTTCCGGCAAGACGGTGTCGCTGTATACCGCGCTGGGCATCCTCAACGACGAACAACGCAACATCTCGACCGTAGAAGACCCGGTGGAAATCCGTCTGCCGGGCGTCAACCAGGTGCAGCAGAACACCAAGCGCGGCATGACCTTCGCCGCCGCCCTGCGCAGCTTCCTGCGCCAGGACCCGGACATCATCATGGTCGGCGAAATCCGCGACCTGGAAACCGCCGAGATCGCGGTCAAGGCCGCCCAGACCGGCCACATGGTCTTGTCCACCCTGCACACCAACGATGCGCCGCAGACCATCGCCCGCTTGATGAACATGGGCATCGCGCCCTACAACATCACCAGCTCGGTTACCCTGGTCATCGCCCAGCGCCTGGCGCGCCGGCTGTGCAACAAGTGCAAACGACCCATGGATCTGCCGCATCACGCGTTGCTGGCCGAGGGGTTCACGCAGGCCGAGATCGATGAAGGCATTACCGTCTACGAACCCGTCGGCTGCGAAGAATGCACCGAAGGCTACAAGGGCCGGACCGGCCTCTACCAGGTCATGCCGATGAGCGACGAGATCTCGGCCATCGTGCTGGAGGGCGGCAACGCCATGCAGATCGCCGAGGCCGCCCAGCGGGCCGGCGTCCGCGACCTGCGCCAATCGGCCCTGCTGAAGGTGCGCCACGGTGTGACCGGCCTGGCCGAGATCAACCGCGTCACCAAGGATTGACGGCCCCTGCCCCCCGTAGGAGCTGCGTAAGCTGCGATCACGACAATGAACGGGATGGATAGCCTGGGGTAATCGGAGGGTTTTCGGTCGCAGCTTACGCAGCTCCTACGGGGTTATTGCGAAACCCGGCAGCGCGTCACAGTGGCAAATACCGCTGATGCCGGGAAACGGCTAACATGCGGGGCATGACCGCCGGTGTGGGGATGCCGGCCTAGGGGATACCAGAATGGCTGTGACACGTAGCGCCGCGAAGAAAATCGAGCCCGTCGCCCGCAATACCTCTCAGATGGTCACGTTTGTCTGGGAAGGAAACGACAAGCGCGGCATCAAGATGAAAGGCGAGCAGCAGTCGAAGAGCATGAACCTGCTCCGCGCCGAATTGCGCCGCCTGGGCATCACACCCACGGTGGTCAAGCCGAAGCCCAAGCCTTTGTTCGGGCAGGCCGGGAAAACCATAACGCCCAAGGACATCGCTTTCTTCAGTCGTCAGATGGCGACCATGATGAAGTCGGGCGTGCCTATCGTGCAATCGCTGGAGATCATCGGCGAGGGGCACAAGAACGCACGCATGAAGAAGATGGTGGGCCAGATACGCACGGATGTGGAAGGCGGCTCTTCCTTGTCCGAAGCGGTGGCCAAGCATCCCGTGCAGTTCGATGAGCTGTACCGGAACCTGGTTCGTGCGGGCGAGAGCGCGGGTGTGTTGGAAACCGTGCTGGATACGATCGCCAGCTACAAGGAGAACCTTGAGGCGCTCAAGGGCAAGATCAAGAAAGCCATGTTCTATCCGATCATGGTCATGGCGGTGGCGATACTCGTCAGCGCCATTCTTTTGATTTTTGTGGTGCCGCAGTTCGAGGAAGTGTTCAAGAACTTCGGTGCCGACCTGCCCGCTTTCACCAAGATGATCGTGGCTGCGTCCAAGTTCATGGTGTCGTGGTGGTGGGCGTTCCTGATCGTGATAGTCGGTGCGATCTTTGCGTTTCTGTATTTCAAAAAACGGTCGCTTGCCTTCCAGCATTTCCTTGATCGTCTTATCCTGAAAGTGCCGATCATCGGCCAAATCATGCACAACTCCGCCATCGCACGCTTCGCCCGCACTTTGGCCGTGACGTTCAAGGCGGGTGTACCCCTGGTGGAGGCCCTTGACACCGTTGCGGGCGCTACTGGCAACACTGTTTATGAGAAGGCGGTGCTTCGCGTCCGCGATGACGTAGCAGTAGGCTATCCCGTCAACATGTCCTTGAAGCAGACCAACCTATTCCCGCACATGGTCATCCAGATGACCGCCATCGGCGAAGAGGCCGGTGCGCTGGACGCGATGCTGTTCAAGGTGGCCGAGTACTACGAGATGGAAGTGAACAACGCCGTGGACGCGTTGGCCAGCCTGATCGAGCCGTTCATCATGGTCTTCATCGGCGTCCTGGTCGGCGGCATGGTCATCGGCATGTACCTGCCCATCTTCAAGCTGGCCGCGACGATTTAATATTCCCGGATGGCATTCCTAGACCAGAACCCCGCACTGGGGTATCCCCTTGCGGCCGGTTTGGGCCTGTTGGTGGGCAGCTTCCTCAACGTGGTGATCCTGCGGTTGCCGCGGCGGCTCGAATGGCAGTGGAAGCGCGACGCGACAGAGATCCTGGAGCAGCCCGAGATCTACGACCCGCCGCCGCCGGGCATCGTGATCGAGCCTTCCCACTGCCCGCACTGCAAACACAAGCTCTCCTGGTACGAGAACATCCCGGTGTTCAGCTGGCTGGCGCTGCGCGGCAAGTGCCGCCATTGCCATGCGCCGATCTCGGCCCAGTACCCGGCGGTCGAACTGCTGACCGCGATCCTGGCCCTGGTTTCGGTCTGGCATTTCGGTTTCGGCTGGCAGGGCTTCGGCGCCATCCTGCTGAGCTGCTTCCTGGTCGCGCTGTCCGGTATAGACCTGCGAACCCAACTGCTGCCCGACCAGTTGACCTTACCCTTGATGTGGCTGGGACTGATCGCCAGCCTGGACAACCTGTACATGCCGGCCAAGCCGGCGGTGCTGGGCGCCATCGCCGGCTACGTGTCGCTGTGGACGGTGTGGTGGCTGTTCAAGCAACTGACCGGCAAGGAAGGCATGGGTCACGGCGACTTCAAACTGCTGGCCGCGCTGGGCGCCTGGGTGGGCCTGACTGGCATCCTGCCCATCATCCTGCTGTCCTCCGTGGTGGGCGCCGTGATCGGCTCGATATGGCTGGCCGTCAAAGGCCGCGACCGCGCCACGCCCATACCCTTCGGTCCGTACCTGGCCATCGCCGGCTGGATCGTCTTCTTCTGGGGTAAGCAGATGGTCGACGCCTACATGAAGTTCTCCGGCCTGGCCTGAGCCTTCTGTAGGAGCTGCGTAAGCTGCGACCGAAAACCCTCCGTCTGAACCGGGATTTCCGTGTCGTGCCATCATTGCGGTCGCAGCTTACGCAGCTCCTACGAGCATGAAGGCATGAGCGATTATTTCATCGGACTCACCGGCGGCATCGCCTCGGGCAAAAGCGCGTTGGAGCGGGAATTCGTCGCGCGCGGCATATTCGTCGCCGACGCCGACCTGATCGCCCGCCAGATCGTGGAACCGGGCCAACCGGCACTGGACGCCGTCGCGGCGCATTTCGGTACATCGGTGCTGACGATGGATGGACAGCTGGACCGCGCGGGCTTGCGCGCCCTGGTGTTCGACAACGAGCCGGCGCGGCGCGCACTGGAAGCGATCCTGCACCCGATCATCCGTGCGCGGCTGCTCGAGCAATGCCGTGCGGCCGCCAGCGCGTATGCCGTCGCCGCGATCCCGCTGCTCACCGAAGGCGGCGGCCGCGACGCCTATCCGTGGCTGGACCGCATCCTGGTGGTGGACGCCCTGCCCGCCACCCAGAAAGCGCGCCTGATGCAGCGCGACGGCATCGACGATGTCCTGGCCGAAAAGATGATCGCCGCCCAAGCCACCCGCGCGCAGCGGCTGGCCATCGCCGACGATATCGTGGTCAACGATGGCGACCTCTCGCACCTGAGCGCAGCCGTCGATGAACTGGACGCCCGCTACCGCGCGCTATCGCGTGCCGCTGTAGGAGCTGCGTAAGCTGCGACCGGAAACCCTCCCCCTGTGCCAGATTTCCGTGCCTTGCCATCATCATGGTCGCAGCTTACGCAGCTCCTACAGCCAGATTGCGTTCCAGTACGGGTAGTCGCCTAGCCGTTCGACCAGACCGGCACGGATTGGATTCATCACCACATACCTGGCTGCATGCAGGATGTCGTCTTCACGACGCAATGCACGGTCGTGGAATCCGCGCGCCCACAACGCACCCGTGCCGCCGCAGATTTCACGCCGGATACAACGAGCTGTGTTTGCCTTGAGCCGGCAAACTAAGCCGGACAGGCTTTCTTCTTCACCCAACTCGATCAGACCATGCCAGTGATCGGGCATTAGCACCCAAGCCAGCAAGCGCGAGCACTTCCATGCATGCGGGTCGGTGAACGCCCCAGATGCAGTCCTTGCTATGGCTTCCTCCACGAACAACGGGTCCCTGTGCCGAGTGGTGAAAGTAACCAGATAAATCTGTCCGGGTAACGACACACGTCCGCGTCTAAGAGCAGCATGTCCCTGTCCCTTGCTGGATAAAGTACTCATGAAGCCAAGAATGGATTGCGCCGGCAACCCAAAACCATCGGCTTCCTGCTCGCTGAGAGGTAAGAAGTTCCCGTAGGAGCTGCGTAAGCTGCGACCGTAGATTTCCCGCTGACCAAGCTTCGGTGCGGCTGATGGTTTCTGTTCGCAGCTTACGCAGCTCCTACAGGAGCGACGGCGGCCAGAGGGCGCGGATGGCGGCGATGCCTTGGGCGCCGTGTTGGCGGGCTTCGGGGATGTCGGCGGGCGAGAGGCCGCCGATGGCGTAGATCGGCAACGAGACCGACTCGCGGAGTCGGGCGAAGCCTTCCCAGCCCATAGGGCTCGCCTCCGGATGGGTCGCGGTCGGCAGCACGCTGCCGAGTACGGCGAAATCGCAGTCCAGCGTCTGGGCGAGCTGCAGCGCTTCGGGGTCGTGACAGGACGCGGCGACGGTCAGGTTTCCAGGAAGGGGCCGCGAAGAGAGGCCGCCCAGTTGACTGGAACGCAGGTGCACGCCAATGCCCAGTTGCTGTGCAAGCTCGATATCGCCGTTGACCAGCGCTTCGGCGCCGGCCTTGTGGCACAGAGCCGCCGCGGCTTCGGCCAGATTTCGCCAGCGGGCCTGCGAGTCGATCGATCGCGCGCGCAACTGCACGCGCCGGATGCCGGCGGCGAGCGCCGCGGAAAGAGAGGCGAGCCAGGCGGCATCGTCATCGCCAGGCTCGGGCGTGACCAGGTAGCGATCCGGTTGCAGCAACGCGGCGACCACCGGCCGGTCGGCGGGTGGCATGGGGTAGCGCGTCAGTTTTTCCGGCGCCACCCAGGCCAGCGCCTGGCCCTCGACACCGCGCGGGATTCCTTGCCACGCCGTCACCTGGCGTACGTCCAGGCGCAGGCGCTTGTCGGGGTATTGCTGCGGAACGCTCATCAGCGGCGGGCCGACCTGCACGGTGATACCCAGCTCTTCCTGCAATTCGCGGATCAGCGCGTGCTCCGGCGATTCGCCCGGCTCGCACTTGCCGCCCGGGAACTCCCACAGGCCGGCCAGATCGCGGCCGTCGGTACGGCGCGCCAGCAGGATGCGGCCGCGCACGTCGGTGATGGCCGCGGCGGCGACGTGGATGAAGCGCAAGGAAGAAGGCATGGCCCGGAGCTTGCCGGGAATCGTGCGCCGAACGCAAATGCAGCTCGGTAGGAGCTGCGTAAGCTGCGACCGGAATATCTCCGGTCCAGCCAGCCCCTCCGTCGTTGCCGCGGTCGCAGCTTACGCAGCTCCTACAAAAGCATCCGCACGCGCGGCGCGGGTCAGCTCAACTGCCCGTGGCAGTGCTTGAACTTCTTGCCGCTGCCGCACGGGCAAGGATCGTTGCGGCCGACCTTGGGGCCGTCGCGGGTGACCGGCGAGAAGCCCAGCTGCGCGGCTTCGACATCGGCCGCTTCCTCATCGGCGCTGTAGCCGCCCGCTTCCTGGTGCTGGAACTGCAGCTGCTGCGCACGGGCCGCCGCCACGCGGCGCTCCTCGGCCTCAAGCGCGGCCACTTCCTCTTCGCTGCGGATGCGCACGCGCGCCAGGATGGTGACCACTTCGCGCTTGACCTTCTCCAGCATCTCGGAGAACAGCTCGAACGCTTCCTTCTTGTACTCCTGCTTCGGCTGCTTCTGCGCGTAGCCGCGCAGGTGGATGCCCTGGCGCAGGTAATCCATGCTGGCCAGATGCTCCTTCCAGCTCTTGTCGAGCACGGTCAGCATGATGTGCTTCTCGAGCGAGCGCATGGTTTCCGCGCCCAGCTGCGCTTCCTTCTCGTCGAAGTGAGCGGCCATGGCTTCCTGCACGCGCTGGGCGATGCGTTCGGCGTCCAGTTCCTCGGTTTCCTGCGGCCAGCGGGTGACCGGAAGGTTCAGGCCGGCTTCCACCGCCAGTTCCTGCTCCAGGCCCTGCAGGTCCCACTGCTCGTCCACCGAATTGGGCGGCACGAATTTGGCGACCATGTCCTCGACCACGTCCATGCGGATGCCTTCGATGTTTTCCTTCACCGAGTCGGCGTCCAGCAGCTCATCGCGCTGGTTGTAGATCACCTTGCGCTGGTCGTTGTTGACGTCGTCGAAATCCAGCAGGTTCTTGCGGATGTCGAAGTTGTGCGCTTCCACCTTGCGCTGCGCCTTCTCGATCTGACGGCTGACCAGACGGTCCTCGATGACGTCGTCTTCCTTCATGCCGATCAGCTTCATCGCTTTCTGCACCCAGTCGCTGGCGAAGATGCGCATCAGGTTGTCTTCGAGCGACAGGTAGAAACGCGAGGAACCCGGATCGCCCTGGCGGCCGGAACGGCCGCGCAGCTGATTGTCGATGCGGCGCGATTCGTGGCGTTCGGTACCGACGATGTGCAGGCCGCCGGCGGCCTTCACTTCGTCGTGGCGCTTCTGCCACTCGCGCTTGATGCGGACGCGATCAAGATCGGTAGCGTCTTCGGGCAGCGCTTCGTATTCGGCTTCCAGCGAACCGCCCAGCACGATGTCGGTACCGCGGCCTGCCATGTTGGTGGCGATGGTGATGGCCTTGGGACGGCCGGCCTGGGCCACGATGTGCGCTTCGCGCTCGTGCTGCTTGGCGTTGAGCACCTCGTGCGGCACGCCGGCCTTGCGCAGGTGCTCGGACAGCAGCTCGGAGGTCTCGATGGAAGTGGTGCCCACCAGCGCCGGCTGGCCGCGCGCGTAGCAATCCTGGATGTCGGCCAGTACCGCGTTGAACTTGCCGTTGCGGTTGAGGAACACCTGGTCGGGCGAGTCCTTGCGCACGGTCGGGCGGTTGGTCGGTATAACGATGACTTCCAGGCCGTAGATGCTCTGGAATTCGTAGGCTTCGGTGTCGGCCGTGCCGGTCATGCCGGACAGCTTCTTGTACATGCGGAACAGATTCTGGAAGGTGATGCTGGCCAGGGTCTGGTTCTCGCGCTGGACCGGCACGCCTTCTTTCGCTTCGACCGCCTGATGCAGGCCGTCGGACCAGCGGCGGCCGGTGAGCGTGCGGCCGGTGAATTCGTCGACGATCACTACCTCGCCGTCGCGCACGATGTAATCCACGTCGCGCTGGTAGATGGCGTTGGCGCGCATGGCCGCGTTGAGGTGGTGGACCACGCTGAGGTTGTTGGCGCCGTACAGGCTGTCGTCGTCGCTGGCCAGGATGCCGGCTTCGCGCAGCAGCTCCTCTGCGTGCTGCATGCCCGCCTCGGACAGGTGCACCTGCTTGCCCTTCTCGTCGACCCAGAAGTCGCCTTCGCCTTCCTCGGTTTCCTGCTTGACCAGCTTGGGCACGATACGGTTGACGCGGATGTAGAGCTCCGGCGATTCGTCGGCCGGGCCGGAGATGATCAGCGGGGTGCGCGCTTCGTCGATCAGGATCGAGTCCACTTCGTCGACGATGGCGTAGTGCAGGCCGCGCTGGTAGCGGTCTTCGCGCGACATGGCCATGTTGTCGCGCAGGTAGTCGAAGCCGAATTCGTTGTTGGTGCCGTAGGTGATGTCGGCCGCGTACGCTTCGCGCTTGTCGCCGTGCGGCATGCCCGGATACACCACGCCCACGGTCAGGCCCAGCCAGCCGTACAGCTTGCCCATCCAGGCCGCGTCGCGGCGGGCCAGGTAGTCGTTGACGGTGATGACGTGGACGCCCTTGCCTTCCAGTGCGTTCAAGTACACCGGCAGGGTGGCGACCAGGGTCTTGCCTTCGCCGGTGCGCATCTCGGCGATCTTGCCCAGGTGCAGCACCATGCCGCCGATCAGCTGCACGTCGTAATGGCGCATGCCCAGCACGCGGCGCGAAGCTTCGCGGCAGACGGCGAAGGCTTCGGGCAGGATCTTGTCCAGCGCTTCGCCGTCGGCGATGCGCTTCTGGAACTCGGGGGTCTTGGCCTTTAGCGCTTCGTCGGAGAGCTTCTCCAGCTCCGGCTCCAGCGCATTGATCTTGGTGACGCTACGTTGGAGTTGCTTGAGCAGGCGTTCGTTGCGACTACCGAAGACACGGGTGAGCAGGCTGTTGATCATGTAGGGAACCGGAGTTGAAAGGAGCGTCGGGCGCAGTCGGCGGCTCTCCGAGCCCGCTTCCTGCCGCCCAAAACGAAACAGGGCGCAATGCGCCCTGTTGGCAACACACCATTGTAGCTTGGGGCGGGACTTGGTGAATCAAGTAGGTCGGGGCTACGTCCCCGACGCGTATGAACCGGAAGTACCCGTGTGTCGGGGGCGTAGCCCCGACCTACATTCAGCCGCGCTTGACCTGCCCTACCGGGGTCGGGCCTTCGCCCAGGAACTTGCGCGGATTGACCACGTTGCCGTTCTCCCACACCTCGAAATGCACGTGCGCGCCGGTGGAACGGCCCGTGGAGCCGGCCTTGGCGATCTCCTGGCCTACCCGCACCAGATCGCCCACCCGCACCACCAGCCGCGAGTTGTGCGCGTAGCGGGTCACGTAGCCATTGCCATGGTCCACGTCGACCACGTTGCCGTAGCCGCTCTTGACGCCGGCGAAGCTGACCACGCCGTCGGCCACGCTCAGCACGGGGTCGCCCACATCGGCCTCGAAATCGATGCCCTTGTGATACTGGCTGCCGCCGCCCAATGGATCGGCGCGGCCGCCGAAACCGGAGGTGATGTAGCTGTTGGCGATCGGCATGCGCGAGGGGGTGGCGTTCTTGTCCAGCTCGCGGTTGAACAGCAGCGCTTCCAGCACCGACAGCTGCTTGCCGGAGGCGGCGAACTGGCGCTCCAGCTGGGTCACCCCAGCGTTCAGCGCCCGGGGCTCCATGTCGAAGCTCTGGTCGTTACCGCCCACGCCCACCGGTTTGTCGAAGTCGAATTCGCCGTCCTGCAGCTGGCCGACCCGGGTCAGGCGTTCGCCCAGCGCATTCAGACGGTTGGCCTGGGCCTGCAGTTCGCCCAGGCGCGCGGCCATGGCGTTGACTTCCTGCTGGGCGCCGCGGCGGACCTGTTCAAGCTCGGCCTGCTGCTTGTCGGCCTTGGCCTGCAGCAGCGAAACCTGGGCCATGCCGGCGACGCTGCGGCCGCCGAAACCCAGCAAAAGGCCGGCAGCGAGCAGAATGCCGACACTGGCGAGCGGGCGGGAATACATGAATACACGGGCTTGATGGGACTTGCTGGCCAAGAGATGGGCCATGCCGGCGCGTGAATTGTTTACGATGGTTTGAAAGGTCATAGATACCGATGTCTGATTCGAAGTCCCAACCGCGTCGTGCTTCATCCCCACAGCCCGCTTTGCAGGCTGCGATGTCGGATGCCGCCACCGACCCGGTGCGCAGGGCCATCTGGCTCGACGCGCTGGAACAGCAACTTCGCCCCTGTCTGCCGCCTGCCCTGGCCCCACACTGCAAACTGGGGAACGTGACCGGCGGAAAACTCGTTTTTATTGTCGATTCCCCTGTGTGGCACGCCAAATTGCGACTTGCCGCACCCGAATTGATCAACTTGGCCCGATCCATCGGGTTTGCAGCCACCGAAGTGGTTGCGAAAACTACGACTGCGCCTTTCCAGCGGCCTCAGCGTGCCGGACTTGCGGTCAAACCCATGTCGGAAGCTTCGCGCAATGCGCTCAAAGCCGCCTTGGCATCCCTGGACGACCCGGACTCCGCCGGACTCGATGGGGGCAAGGACCCCGTTCCTGAACACCAGGGCGGCCGGGCCAAACGTTGAATCCGGCGCGCACAGGCCGAAGCATGGTACCCAGCTAAGGCAATGCGTTCGTTATCGAATAGTTAAATTATTGTGAATCCAGGGCCGCGGAACGTCGTGGGTTCACAGTTCCGGTCAAATCCGGCTATCCGCCGGAAACGGGATTCAGACGGCGAGCGCGGGGCTGCCGTAAATCACAGGGGCAGGGCTGGCCGCCGCTTCGAAGGTCACTTCTTCCCAGGCCGAACGCTCGGCCATCAGGGCCCGCACCAGCTTGTTGTTGAGCGCATGGCCCGACTTGAAGCCCTCGTACGCGCCCAGGATGGGGTGCCCGGCCAGGTACAAATCGCCGATCGCATCGAGGATCTTGTGGCGCACGAATTCGTCGGCATAGCGCAGGCCGTCGTCGTTGAGCACACGGAACTCGTCCAGCACGATGGCGTTGTCCATCGAACCGCCCAGGCCCAGGTTGCGCTCGCGCATGTATTCCAGGTCGCGCATGAAACCGAAGGTGCGCGCGCGCGCGACTTCCTTGGTATAGGCGGCGGTGGAGAAATCGATCTCCGCACGCGATTGCGAGGCGGGAATCATGGGATGGTCGAACTGCACGGTGAAGCCGACCTTGAAACCGTCGTACGGCACGAAGCGCGCGATCTTGTCGCCGTCGCGCACTTCCACCGGATGCTTGATGCGCAGGAAGCGCTTGGGCGCGTCCTGTTCGACTACGCCGGCGGACTGCAGCAGGAACACGAAGGGACCGGCGGAACCGTCCATGATCGGCAGCTCGGCCGAGGACAGCTCCACGAATGCATTGTCGACGCCCAGGCCGGCCATCGCCGACATCAGGTGTTCGACGGTCATGACCTTGGCGCCTTCGCGGCTCAGGCCGGTGCACAGGGTGGTTTCGCTCACCAGCTCGGCATTGGCGGGAATCTCCACCACCGGATCCAGGTCCACGCGGCGGAACACGATGCCGTTGTCCACTGGAGCCGGACGCAAGGTCATGTAGACCTTTTCCCCGCTATGCAGCCCCACGCCCGTGGCGCGGATCACATTCTTGAGGGTGCGCTGCTGGGTCATGGAGGGGGAACGCGAGGCTGAGGTTCAACGGACCGCGAGATTAGCACGCAGGTGCCTGAATCTTAACGGAAGAATCGTACTGTCCTACGGCTGAAACAATGCCGTGAGGCGAGGTTTCGGATCGAAAACCTGCCGGGCCGAAAGGGCCCGGCAGCAAAAGGACAGGACAGTCTTGCTTAGCAGACCTCCCTGGCAAGGAGATCCGCCTTCAACTCACTACCCCTCTCCACTTACTTGAGAGGGGGCCGATCTGTCACCGGTCAGTCCGCCTGGCGGCGCAGGAACGCCGGGATGTCCAGGTAATCGCCCGGCAGGTCGGCCGTTGCCGGAGCGGCGGCCGGTCCGGAAGCCGGTTCGGCGCTGCCGCGGCGCAGGCCCAGGCCGCTGACCGCGTTGGCCACCGGATCCATCATGGCGTTGGCGTCGTAGGCCATGCCGGTGGTGGCGTCGCGGACCAGCTTGATCGGCGCGCGCATCGGCTCGCGCAGGTTGTGGCTTTCGCCACGGCCCAGCGGCTGGCGTACGGCGGCGGTGCGGTTGAGGCCGGTGGCGACCACGGTGACGCGGACTTCGTCCTGCATGTCCGGGTCCAGCACGGTGCCCAGGACCACGGTCGCATCTTCGGCGGCGAAGCCTTCGATGGTGCGGCCCACTTCGTCGAACTCGGCCATGGTGAAATCCGGGCCGGCGGTGATGTTGACCAGGATGCCGTTGGCGCCGGACAGGTTGACGTCGTCCAGCAGCGGGTTCTGGATCGCCGCTTCGGCCGCCGCCTGCGCGCGGTCGTCGCCGCGTGCCGAGCCGGTGCCCATCATGGCCAGGCCCATTTCGCTCATCACCGTGCGCACGTCGGCGAAGTCGACGTTGATCAGGCCCGGACGCACGATCAGGTCGGCGATGCCCTGCACGGCGCCCAGCAGCACGTCGTTGGCGGCACGGAAGGCCTGGATCATGGTCGCGTTGCGGCCCAGCACGGTAATGAGCTTCTCATTGGGAATGGTGATCAGCGAATCGCAGTGGTGGCTGAGTTCCTCGATGCCCTTCAGCGCCACCTGCATGCGGCGGCGGCCTTCGAACGGGAACGGCTTGGTGACCACGGCCACGGTCAGGATGCCCATTTCCTTGGCCAGCTGCGCGACCACCGGTGCGGCGCCGGTACCGGTACCGCCGCCCATGCCGGCGGTGATGAACACCATGTCGGCGCCATCGAGCGCGGCGATGATGCGCTCGCGGTCTTCCAGCGCGGCTTGGCGGCCGACTTCCGGATTGGCGCCTGCGCCCAGACCCTTGGTGACGTTGCCGCCCAGCTGCAGCTGGGTTTTGGCGCCGCAATTGTTGATGGCCTGCGAGTCGGTGTTGGCGGTGACGAATTCAACGCCCTCCACGCTGCTGCTGACCATGTGCGCGACCGCGTTGCCGCCGCCGCCACCCACGCCGATGACCTTGATCACCGCGTTGGGAGCCATTCTTTCAACCAGTTCGAAATGTGCCATGTCCATGTCCTCGTAATAGTTATGTTGTGTATCGCAATCAATCGGGTTGCCGCTCAATTCCCGTCTTTCCCTTCCCGCCTCACCCACCCGCGCCGTCGCGGATGCGCTTAACTCCTTGCGCGGCTCAGAACTCGCCGCGGTACCAGTTCTTCAATTTGTTGAGCAGGCTGCCGGTCTTGCCCAGAGGCAGCGACGGACGCCGCGGATGCTCTATCTGGCTGCCCATCAGCAGCAGGCCCACGCCGGTGGCGTGCACCGGGTTGCCGACCACTTCGCCCAACCCGGTAACGTGCTGCGGAATGCCGATGCGCACCGGCATCTGCAACATTTCCTCGGCCAGTTCGACCACGCCTTCCATCTTCGAAGCGCCGCCGGTCAGCACCATGCCGGCGCGCACCAGTTCCTCGAAGCCGGAGCGGCGCAGTTCGGCCTGCACCATTTCGAAGATTTCCTCGTAACGGCCCTGCACGGCCTGCGCCAGCGAATGGCGCGGCAGACGGCGCGGCGGACGATCGCCGACGCTGGGCACCTGGATGCTTTCTTCGGCGGTGGCCAGTTGCGCCAGCGCGCAGGCGTAGCGGACCTTGATCTGCTCGGCTTCCGGCGTGGGCGTGCGCAGCATGTGCGCGATGTCGTTGGTGACGTGGTCGCCGGCGATGGGCAGCGAGGCGGTGTGGCAGATCGCGCCCTGCACGAACACGGCCAGGTCGGTGGTACCCGCGCCCATGTCGACCAGCACCACTCCGAGTTCGCGTTCGTCCGAAGTCAGCACCGCTACGCTGGAAGCCAGCGAGGACAGGATCAGGTCGTCGATCTGCAGGCCGCAGCGCTGCACGCACTTGCTGATATTGGCCGCGGCCGACTGCGCGCACACCACAAGGTGCGCGTGCACCTCCAGGCGCACACCGGTCATGCCGACCGGGTTGCGGATGCCTTCCTGCGAATCGTCCAACACGTACTCGCGCGGAATCGCGTGCAGGATCTTCTGGTCGGCGGGAATGGCCACGGCCTTGGCCGCTTCCAGCACGCGGTCCAGATCGCCCCAAGTGACTTCGCCGTCGCGGATCGGCACGATGCCCGGCGAGTTCTTGCACTGCACGTGCGCGCCAGAGATCGAAGCGTAGACCGAACGGATCTCGCAACCAGCCATCAGTTCGGCCTCTTCCACCGCACGCTGGATCGACTGCACCGTGGACTCGATGTCCACCACCACGCCGCGCTTGAGTCCGCGCGATTCGTGCGAGCCGATGCCGATCACTTCGATGGGATTGCCCGGCGAATATTCGCCGACCAGCGCGGTGACTTTGGAGGTGCCGATGTCGAGACCGACGATCAGCGATTTGTCGCCCTTGCGATTCATGTGCTTGCCTGCGTCTGTAACGTGCCGCCAGTGGCGGCAGGAATGGAGGACGAAGCCCCCGGAACGGCTGGCTTCGTAGTCGACCAGCTCAATGCAAAACCATTGGTGTAACGCAGGTCCGCGCGCTCCAGCGGCGATGCGTTGCGCGCCAGAAGCTGCGGCAGCATCCGCGCGAAGCGGCCCAGGCGCGGACGCGCGTCGGCACGGCCCACCACCACCTTGGTGCCGTTGCTCAAGGCCAGCGACCAGCTGCCGCGACGGTCCATGACCAGGCTGTCGACCTTGAAACCGATCGGCGCGAACAGCTCGCGCGATTCGTTGTAGAGCTTCACCACTTCCTGCACCTGCGAATCGGGGCCGCCGAGCAGCGGCAACGCATCGGACTGCATGCCTTTGGGAACGGGAAACAGGCGGCCGTGTTCGGACAGCAGCCGATCTGCGCCCCAGCGCGCGAACGGCTTGTGCTCGACTATTTCTATCTCCATCACGTCCGGCCAGCGCTTGCGCACTTCGGCACGTTCCACCCACGGCAGTTTTTCCACCGCGTCCTGCGCGCTCTGCAGACGCACGGCGAAAAAGCCGGGCTTGGCGTAAGGCAGCACCACCGCCTGCAATTGGGCCGGGTCAACGCGCTTGAATTCGCCATGCACGCGCAGCTTGGTCAGCGGCCAACGCTCGGCGCCGATCCAGCCGTTCATCACCGCGACCACGGGCATGACGACCAGCGCCAATGCCAGCAGCCAGGTGAAGATGCGCAGCGCGGCGTTCATGCGCCCGCTCCGCTTACGACGGCATTCGGGATTCGGGATTCGGGATTCGTGAAAGCGCGAACACCCTGTGCTTCGATCCTTCGCGCGATGACGTACAGGCGAAGCACGCCCGCTCCCGCCAATCCCGAATCCCGAATCACGAATGCCGGTTTCATAGCGTGGTTTCCAAAATGCGCCAGCACAGTTCTTCGAAACCGATGCCGGCCTGTTTCGCCGCTTTGGGCACCAGCGAATGACTGGTCATGCCGGGTGCGGTATTCACTTCCAACAGGTAGAAATTGCCGGTGGCGCGGTCGCGCATCACGTCCACGCGGCCCCAGCCACGGCAACCCGCGGCCTGGAACGCGGCCAGCGCGATGCGGCCGATTTCGGCTTCGTCGGCGCCTTCCAGCCCGGGGCACAAGTACTGCGTATCGTCGGCGATGTACTTGGCGTGGTAGTCGTACCAAAGCCCTTTCGGCACGATGCGGATGGAAGGCAATGCCACGTCTCCCAGAACCGGCACGGTGAGCTCGTCGCCGATGACCATCTGCTCCATCAGCAACTCGCCCGGATAACGCGCCGCCAGATCCAGCGCGGCCTGCAGGTCGGCTTCATCGACCACGCGCGAGATGCCGACACTGGAACCTTCGCAGGAAGGTTTGACGATCAACGGCAGGCCGATGGCGCGGGCGGCGACATGCACGTCGTCGCCTTTTGCCAACTTCTGGTAGGCGGGCGTAGGCAAACCGACCGACATCCACACTTGCTTGCAGCGGATCTTGTCGAGCGCAAGCGCAGAGCCCAGTACGCCGGAGCCGGTATACGGGACGCCCAATGCTTCCAACAGACCCTGCAGCACGCCGTTCTCGCCTTCGCCGCCATGCAGGATGTTGAAGACCCGGTCGAATTTCTTCTGCGCCAGCGCATCGATCAGCGCGGACACGCCGTCGACGGCGGTCGCATCGATGCCGCGCGCCAGCAGCGCGTCGAGCACGTTGCGGCCCGAATCCAGCGAGACTTCGCGCTCGCTGGAGGTACCACCGAGCAGCACGGCGACGCGACCGAATACCTTCGGGTCGGTCACGACTGGCGCGGGAATTGCATACTTGCTCATTCGGACCTGCTTCCTCCAAAACCATGTGCGGCGATGTCCTGTGCGACATGGCCGATATCGCCGGCACCCATCAGCAGCAGCAGATCGCCGTCCTGCAGCACGTCGGGCAGCACGCCGGCCAGTTCGGACACCTGGCTGACCACCACCGGCTCGTTGCGGCCGCGCGCGCGGATGGCGCGCGCCAGCGATTTGGCGTCGGCGCCGGCGATGGGCGCTTCGCCGGCCGGATAGACTTCGCTCAGCACCAGTACGTCCACTTCGGAAAGCACCGCGGCGAACGCATCGAACTGGTCGCGCGTGCGGCTGTAGCGGTGCGGCTGGAAGGCGACGACAAGACGCTTGTCCGGCCATCCGCCGCGTGCGGCGGCGAACACTGCGGCGAGCTCGCGCGGATGGTGGCCGTAGTCGTCGACCAGCCGGATCTTTGCGCCGTTGGGCGTGGCGATTTCACCAAGATCGTTGAACCGCCGGCCGATGCCGGAGAACTTCTCCAGCGCATTGGCGATGTCCTGCGGCGCCACTCCCAGCTGCCAACCGATGCAGGCCGCGGCGAGCGCGTTCTGCACGTTGTGGCGGCCCGGCAAAGCGAGCTTGACCCGCACTTGCGTATCTTCGGGCAGGCGCAGCGTGAAGCGCATGCATCCGGCTTCCTGGGTCACGTCCTCGGCGCGCACGTCGGCGTTCTCGGCAAAGCCATAACTCATCACATGCCGCGGCGTGTCGGCGGCCAATGCGGCCACTTCCGGATCGTCGATGCACAGCACCGCCAGTCCGTAGAACGGCAGGCGCTGCAGGAATTCGGCGAAGGCGGCCTGGACCTTGGAGAAATCGTTGTCGTAGTTCTCCAGGTGATCGGAGTCGATGTTGGTGATGACCGACATCAGCGGATTCAGGCGCAGGAAGCTACCGTCGCTTTCGTCGGCCTCGGCCACCAGCCACTGGCCGTCGCCGAGCTTGGCGTTGGCGCCGGCGGCGAGCAGTTGCCCGCCGATCACGAAAGTCGGATCCAGCCCGCCTTCGCTCAGCACCGCTGCGGTCAAGCTGGTGGTGGTTGTTTTGCCGTGGGTGCCGGCCACGGCGATGCCGCGACGGAAACGCATCAGCTCGGCGAGCATCGCCGCGCGCGGCACAATCGGAATGCGCTGCGAACGCGCTTCCATCAGTTCCGGGTTGTCGTGCTTGATGGCGCTGGAGACCACCACGCAATCGGTGCCCAGCACGTTGGACGCGTTGTGCCCGCGCATCACCCGCGCGCCCAGCGAGACCAGCCGGCGCGTGGCCGCGTTGTCGGCGTTGTCGGAACCGGACACTTCATAGCCCAGCGTGCACAGCACTTCGGCTATGCCGCTCATGCCGGAACCGCCGATGCCGACGAAATGCACGCGGCGGAATTCCTGGGCCAGGTTGCCCGTGTGTTGCAAGCGGCGTTCGCGTGCGGCGGCCATCATCATGCTGCGCGTTCCAATGCTGATTCTTCGAGAATGATGTCGGCGATGCGTTCGGCCGCATCGGGCTTGGCCAGCGAGCGCGCGGCGTCGGCCATCGCCAGACGGCGGGCCGGATCGGCAGCGAGTTCGCCGAGCGTCCGTTGCAGATGCATCGCCAACTGGTCGTCCTGTTTGAGCAGAACGGCGGCGCCGCGTTCGACCAGATACATCGCGTTCTTGGTCTGGTGGTCGTCGACGGCGGCGGGGAAAGGAACCAGCACGCTGCCGATGCCGACGGCGCACAGCTCGGCCAGCGTGGATGCGCCCGCGCGGCAGACTACAAGGTCGGCCCAGCCATAGGCTTCGGCCATGTCGGCGATGAAGCTTTCCACGCTGGCAGCCACATTGGCTTCGGCATAGGCACGCACCGCTTCCTCGCGCATCTTCTCGCCGCACTGGTGGCGCACTTCGATCCGGAATTCCGGGAGCGCCGAAAGCGCCTGTGGCAACGCGAGGTTCAAGGCGCGGGCGCCCTGGCTGCCGCCCAGCACCAGCAGCCGCAGCGGCGCTGCGCGCCCTGCGAAACGTTGCGCGGGCACCGGCAAACTGGCGATTTCGCCGCGCACCGGATTGCCCACCGCTTCTTCGCGGGCGGGAAAGCTGCCGGGAAAGCCGGTGAGGATGCGGCGGGCGAATTTCGCCAGCACGCGGTTGGTGAAACCAGGCGCGCGGTTCTGTTCGTGCACCAGCAACGGACGACCCTGCAAGCGCGCGGCCATGCCGCCTGGACCTGCCGCGAAGCCGCCGAAGCTGACCACCGCGCGCGGCGAACGCTGGCGCAACACCGCACCCGCGCCGCGGATCGCCTTGAAGATGCGCAGCGGCGCGCCCAGCAAGGCGAGCTTGCCCTTGCCACGCACGCCGGAGATGGCGAGGGTATCCAGAGGAATGTCGTGCTGGGGAACCAAGCGCGTTTCCATCGCGCCGTCGGCGCCCAGCCAGGTCACCGGCACGCCGCGCGCGCGCAGCACCTTGGCCACGGCCAGCGCAGGGAAGATATGGCCGCCAGTGCCGCCCGCGAGGATCATCACTGGCGCGTCGCTGCGTGCGCTCATGCGATCCTCTCGAAGGTCGGTTCGACGCGCGAGTTCAGCCGGCTGGTGCCGCGTGTCGGCGCTTGCGTCGCGGTAACGGGCGCAGCCGACGCCGGTGCTTCCGCGGTCGGCGCCGCTTCGCCGCGCAGCAAAGCGACCTGGCGCTCGGCGCGATTGAGCTCGTAGGAAACCCGCAGCAGCAACCCCATCGCTACACAGGTCATCAGCACGCTGGAACCGCCCGACGAAATCAGCGGCAGGGTCAAGCCTTTGGTCGGCAGCAGGCCCAGATTGACGCCGATGGAAACGAAGCTCTGCATGCTGATCCACAGCGCGATGCCGAACGCACAGTAACCGGCGAAGTGCCTGCGCATTTCCACGCAGCGCAAACCGATATGGAAAGCGCGGCCGGCCAGTAGCGCGTACAGCGCGATCACACCGCAGGCACCGACGAAACCCAGCTCTTCGCCGATCACGGAAAAGATGAAATCGGTGTGCGCCTCGGGCAGGTAGTTCAACTTCTGCACCGAGCCGCCCAGGCCGACGCCCCACCACTCGCCGCGGCCGACGGCCATCAGCGCGTTGCTGAGCTGGTAGCCGGAACCGAGCTGGTCTTCCCACGGATTCATGAAAGAGGTGATGCGCCGCATGCGGTACGGTTCGAGGATCGCGATGAAGGCGAAGATCGGCAGGCCGATCACGATCGGCGCCGACATGCGCGGCAGATTCACGCCGCCCAGCACCAGCATGCCGGCGGTGATCGCCAGCAACAGCGTGGAAGAGCCGAAGTCCGGCTGCAGCAGCAGCAGGCCGACCAGTGCTACCGCCACGCCCAGCGGTTTGAGCATCGCCGGCCAAGTGGCGTTCACTTCGTCGCGGAAACGCACCAGGTAGCTGGACAGCCAGACGATGTAGAGCACCTTCACCGCTTCCACGACCTGGAACTTGGAAACGCCCAGGTTGATCCAGCGCCGCGCGCCGTTGACGCTGCTGCCCAGACCCGGCACGTACACCAGTAACAGCAATACGAAACACGCCAGCAGCAACCACTGGTTGTAGTGTTCGACGGTCTTGAGTTCGGTGCGCATGGCCACATAGGCCAGGCCGATGCCCAGACCCAGGAACACCAGGTGGCGGGTCAGGTAGTAGAACGGATTGCTGTCCATGGCGATCGAACTGGACGCGACCATCACCACGCCCAGCGCGGTAAGCGCCAGCGTTACCCCGAGCAGCCACGGATCGTAGCGGCCGCCGATGGCTTCCAGTCGCGTGGCCTGGCGCGGCGGATTGTTGATGGGAGCGCCGTTCATCAACGCACCTTCAACGTCGCAAGACCGACAAGAACCAGCACCACCGAAATGATCCAGAAGCGCACGATCACGCGCGGCTCGGGCCAGCCCTTCAGTTCAAAGTGGTGATGGATGGGCGCCATGCGGAACACGCGCTTGCCGGTGAGCTTGAACGAGGCCACCTGGATCATCACCGATAGCGTTTCGATGACGAAGATGCCGCCCATGATCACCAGCACCAGTTCCTGGCGCACGATCACCGCCACCGTTCCCAATACCGCGCCCAGCGCCAGCGCGCCGATATCGCCCATGAACACCATGGCCGGATAAGTGTTGAACCAGAGGAAACCCAGGCCCGCGCCGGCGATAGCCGCGCAGATGATCACCAGTTCACCGGCGCCCGGCACCTGCGGAATCTGCAGATAGGCGGAGAACACCGCGTTGCCCGAGGCGTAGGCGAACACGCCCAGCGCACAGGCCACCAGCACCGTGGGCATGATCGCCAGGCCATCCAGGCCGTCGGTCAGATTGACCGCGTTGGAGAAACCGACGATCCAGAAATACGCGATGGCGATGAAACCGATCCCGGCCAGCGGCAAGGCCACGCTCTTGATCATCGGAATATAGAACGTGGTCGAGGCCGGCACCGAAGGATCGGCGGTCATGAACAGGAAAATGCCGGCGGCCAGGCCGAAGATCGATTGCAGCAGGTACTTCCAGCGCGACTTCAATCCATTGGGATCACGCTTGACGATCTTGATCCAGTCGTCGTACCAGCCGATGGCGCCGAAGGCCAGCATCACCAGCAACACCACCCAGACATAACGGTTGCGCAGGTCGCCCCACAGCAGCACCGACAGCAGCACCGTCATCAGGATCAGCGCGCCGCCCATGGTCGGCGTGCCGGCCTTGGTGAAATGGGTCTGCGGGCCGTCCTGGCGGATCGGCTGGCCGCCCTTGAACTGGGCCAGCCGGCGGATCACCGCAGGACCCATCCATAGCGACAGGAACAGCGAGGTCAGCGCAGCCAGGATGCCGCGGAAGGTCAGGTAGCCGAACAAGCCGAACAGGCTTTCCAGCTGCTGCAGCCAGCGTGTCAATTCAAGCAGCATGCGATGCGCCCTCCCCTGTGGACAGCAATGCCGTGACGATGCGATCCATCGCGCTTCCTCTCGATCCCTTGACCAGGCAGCGCAGGGTTTTCGGATCTGCGGCCTGCGACAGGTCGACGCGCAAGGCATCGGCCAGTTCTTTATGCGTTTCGAAACTGCGCGCGCCTTCGCCAAAAGCCAGCGCGGCGGCCGCACTCAGCGGCCCCAGCGTGTACAGGCGGCGCAGACCTGCAGCCTTGGCCTTGCGCCCGACATCGGCATGCAACGCTTCGCCTTCATCGCCCAGCTCGCGCATGTCGCCCAGCACCAGCCAGGCCTCGCCACCTGCCGCAGCCAGCGTGTCGATGGCCGCAACCAGCGAACCGGGATTGGCGTTGTAGCTGTCGTCGATCAGCACGGCGCCGTTGGCCAGCACGTGCGCGACCTGACGGCCGGGCACCGGCTTGCTCGCGGCCAGCCCCTCGGCGATCGTCGCCAGGGCCACGCCGCTTGCCAACGCAAGGGATGCGGCGGCCAATGCGTTGAGCAGGTTGTGGCGTCCGGGCAACGGCAGTTCGACGGCCGCCTCGCCTTGTGGGGTGACCAGTTGGAATCGCGAGCCATCGACTCCGGCCACGATGTTCCGCGCAGTGACATCGGCGGTGGAATCCAGGCCGAAGCGCAGTATCTTCCGGCCCGCTGCGAGACCAGCGAAGTATTCGGCGAACGCGTCGTCGGCGTTGATCACGGCCACGCCGTCGATGGCCAGCGCCGAATGGATCGCGCCCTTGGTCTGGGCCACGCCCATCAAGCTGCCCATGCGCTCCAGGTGTGCGGCGGCGACGTTGTTCACCAGCGACACGTCGGGAGTGATGATGTCGGTCAGGTAGGCGATATCGCCCGGCTTGCCGGCGCCCATTTCGTAAATGGAGAAATCCGCGTCGTCCGGCGCATCGATCACCGCCAGCGGCAGCCCGATCTCGTTGTTGCGGTTGCCGGGATTGAAATAAGTGTTGCCGGCGCGCTGCAAAATCGCCACGGTCAAGGCCTTGACGCTGGTCTTGCCGTTGCTGCCGGTGATGGCGATGGCTTTGCCGCCGCGGTCCAGCTGCAGGCTGGTCGCGATGCGCGCCAGCGCCAGCTGGGTGTCGGCAACGACGATCTGCGGCAGTTCCACTTCCACCGGGTGGTCGACCATCAATGCGGCGGCGTTGCGCATGGCTGCGTCGTAGGCGAAATCGTGGCCGTCGAAGCGCTCGCCGCGCAGCGCGACATAAAGGCTGCCCGGCATCAGGCTGCGCGTGTCGTTGGTCAGCGTGTCGACCAGCAGATCCTCGCCATGCAATTCGCCGCCGGCCCAATGCGCTAGCAGCGACAGTGGAAGCCGCTTCATGCGTGCACCTCCAGGCATTGGCGGGCGACCGCCGTATCGTCGAACGGGTGACGCACGCCGGCGACTTCCTGATAGGGCTCATGGCCCTTGCCCGCGATCAACACGATGTCGTCAGCTCCGGCTTCTCCGATCGCGCGGGCGATCGCCTGGGCGCGGTCGCGCTGCACGGTCACCGAATCGGGCCTGGCGAAACCGGCCAGGATGTCGGCGACGATCGCATCGCCGTCTTCGCCGCGCGGATTGTCGTCGGTCACAATCACCCGGTCGGCCAACCGTTCCGCGCAGGCGGCCATCAGCGGGCGCTTGCCCACGTCGCGCTCGCCGCCGCAGCCGAACACGCAGATCAGTCGCGCAGGCGCGTGGTCGCGCAGGCTGGCCAGCGCCTGTTCCAACGCATCGGGCGTGTGCGCGTAGTCGATCACCACCAGCGGCCGCTGGCCATCGCCGCCCAAACGGTTCATGCGGCCATGGATGGGCTGCAGTTTCGACAGTGTGCGCGCGATGTCGGCCGGCGCATCGCCCAGCGCATGCAGCGCGCCGGCCACCGCCAGCAGGTTGTCGACGTTGAAACGGCCCAGCAGCTTGGACTGGACGCCGTAGCAATCGTTTTCGACCGTCAGGTCGAAAGCGATGCCGTTCGCGTCCAGGCGCAGATTGCTTGCGCGCACGCTGGCCTGGGCTTCGTCGCGAGAGCTCAAACCAATTGCGCGGAGGTCTTTCGGCAGCTGCGCGATCAGCTGGCGACCGAACGCATCGTCGAGATTGATCACCGCTGCCTGCAGTTCGGGCCAGGCGAACAGCCGCGCCTTGGCCGCGCCATAGCCGGCCATGTCGCCGTGGTAATCAAGATGGTCGCGGGTAAGATTGGTGAACACGGCGACATCGAAATGCACCGCATCGACGCGGCCCTGATCCAACGCATGCGAGCTCACTTCCATCGCCACCGCCTTGGCTCCCGCATCGCGCAGCTGCGCCAGCAGCGCATGCATCTGCAGCACCAGCGGCGTGGTGAATCCGGTCGGAACGACTTCGCCGTAGAGCCCGGCGCCCAGCGTGCCGATGCTGGCCGCACGCAGGCCGCGCAGATGCCAGGCCTGCGCCAGCAGTTGCACGGTGGAAGTCTTGCCGTTGGTGCCGGTGACGCCGACCATCGACATGTCGCGCGACGGGCGCGCATGGAAGCGGTCGGCCATTTCGCCCATGCGCGCACGCAGGCCGGGCACGGCGATCGCATCGGCGGGCACATCGAATTCGGCCGGTGCCGGCGGTTCGAACAGGATCGCGCTGGCGCCTGCGGCCTGGGCTTGTTCGACAAAACCCAGACCGTGCGCGCCGAATCCGGCGATGGCGACGAACGCATCGCTCGGCTCAATGTGGCGGCTGTCCAGGACCAGTCCGCGGATCACGATGTCGCGCGGAATCTCCATCTCCGGCAACAGATCGGCCAGGGCCATGGCGCGCCTCATTGCACGTCACCCGGCAGCGGCACGGGCAGCGCGGCATGTACTTCGGCGGGCGCGGCGGCGGCCGGCACGGCGGCAGGTCCGCGCTTGCCATCGGCCTTTTCCTGCGCCGCGATCCAGGTTTCGATGTCGTCCGGCGGCACGTCCATCAAGCGCAACGCGCCTTCCATGACGTTGTGGAAGACCGGTCCGGCGACCAGACCGCCGTAGTAGGAACCCTGGCTCGGCTCGTTCACCACCACCGCCATGGCGAAGCGCGGATTGTCCACCGGCACTACGCCAGCGAAGAACGACAGGTACTTGCGCGAATAACCGCCGCCTGAGGCCTTGCGCGAGGTGCCGGTCTTGCCAGCCACGTGGTAGCCGAGGATCGCAGCCTGGGTCGCGGTGCCGCCGGGTTCGGTCACCGTCTGCATCATCTTCAGCACCTCGGCAGCGATCACCGGGTCGAGGATCTGCTTGGGCTCGTTGCGCTCGCCCTTGACGAAAGTCGGCTGGATCGCACGTCCGCCGTTGGCCAGCGTCGCGTAGGCGTGCGCGACCTGCAGCGGGGTCACCGCAATGCCGTAGCCGTAGGACATGGTCTGCTTGCTGGTGCCGCTCCACCGATTGGGCGCGGGGAACAACCCGGACGCTTCGCCCGGGAAGCCGCTGCGGGTGCTCTGGCCGTAACCCATCTTGCGGAAGAAGTCGTAGAACTGGCGGTTTTCCAGCCGCTGGGCGATCTTTGCGGCGCCCACGTTGGAGCTCTTGCGAATCACGCCCGTGGTGTCGAGCACACCGTAATTATGAGTGTCCGTGGTGCGGTACTTGCCGTTGGGCATCCAACCCGGATTGGTATTGAATATCGTCGCGGGCGTAATCACGCCCGCTTCCAGCCCGGCGGCGACGGTGAGCGGCTTGGCGGTCGAGCCGGGCTCGAACAGATCGGTCACCGCTCGATTGCGGTGCGCGTCCGGCTTGCCCAACGAAGTCGAGTTGGGATTGAACGTGGGCAAGTTGACCATGGCCAGCACTTCGCCGGTAGCCACGTCCAGCACCACCGCAGAACCCGCGGTAGCCTCGTGGGAGATCAGCGCGTTGCGAAGCTCCCGATAGGCCAGGTACTGGATGCGGCGATCGATGCTGAGAGTCAGATCCTTGCCCGGCTGCGCCTGGCGGACCAGGTCCACGTTCTCCACGATGCGGCCGCGGTTGTCGCGGATCACCTTCTTCGCGCCCGGAGTGCCGCGCAACCATTCGTCGAACGCCAGCTCCACGCCTTCCTGGCCGCGGTCGTCGATGTTGGTGAAGCCCAACACGTGCGCCATCGCTTCGCCTTGCGGATAGAAGCGTCGGTACTCGCGCTTGGAGTACACGCCGGGCACGCCGTGGGCCAGAATCTTCTTGGCCTCGTCCGGGTTGATCCGGCGCTTGAGGTAATAGAACTCTTTTTCCGCGCGCTGGCTGACCCGGCTGGTCAGCGTGTCCAGCGGCTCGCCCAGGGCGCGCGCCAGCTCCGGCAAACGGTCCGGGGCTTTCAACAACTCCTGCGGGTCGCACCAGATCGATTCGACCGGGGAAGACACCGCCACCGGCTCGCCGTTACGGTCGGTGATCATGCCGCGCGAGGTCGGGATCTCGATGTTGCGCACGAAGCGCTCGTTGCCTTCGCGCTGGTAGAAATCGCGATTGACCAGCTGCACGTAGGCGGCGCGGCCGATCAGACTGACCGAGCACAGTCCCAGCGCGCACACCACCAGCAGCACCCGGCCGCGCAGGTTGAAGCGTGCGCGGTTGCGGCCGCGCGGAGCCTGGTTGTTCTTGTCGCGGCTCTTCATGGGCGCACCACCACGACGTCGGCGGCTTCCGGAAACTTCATGCCCAAGCGCATGCGCGCGATCTGGTCGATGCGGTTGCTCTCGGCCACGGTCGCCTGCTCCAGCTGCAGGCGGCCGAATTCGATATTCAGTTCGTCGCGCACCTTCTCCAGCCGCGACAGTTCCACGAACAACAGGCGGTGGCGATGACGCGCATAGACCACGCCGATCGCCGAGGCGATGCTGCCCAGGATCAACACCACCAGCAGGAAGCGGCTCATGCGGCCACCGCCAGCTTCTCGGCCACCCGCAGCACCGCGCTGCGCGCGCGCGGATTGGCCGAAGTCTCCGCGGCATCGGCGCGCTGCGCATCGCCGATGGCCTTGAGCGTGGGCACGAATACGTCCAGCTCCGGCAGGCGGCGATTGGCCGGAGGCGCCTTCGCGTGCTTGGCGATGAATCGTTTGACGATCCGGTCTTCCAGCGAATGGAAGCTGATCACAGCCAGGCGGCCGCCGGCCTTCAGACGGTCGAGCGCACCGTCAAGACCCGTTTCCAGATCGGCCAGCTCGCGATTGATGTGGATGCGGATGGCCTGGAAGCTGCGCGTGGCCGGGTTGATGTCGTGCTTGCCGCGTCCCACCACCGCTCCCAGCAGATCGGCCAGATCCGCGGTACGGGTGAACGGCTTTTCGGCGCGGCGCGCGACGATGGCCTTGGCGATGCGCCGGCTCAGCCGCTCTTCGCCATAGGTCCAGAGCACGTCGGCGATCTCGGCTTCGTCGGCGCGCATCAGCCATTCGGCCGCGCTCTCGCCGCTGTCCGGGTCCATGCGCATGTCCAGCGGACCGTCCTTGCCGAAGCTGAAACCGCGTTCGGCCACATCCAGCTGCGGCGAAGAGACGCCGAGATCCAGCAGGATTCCGTCGAGCCCGGCGGCGGTCGCCTCCCATTGGGCGAGCGTGGCGAAACTGCCGCGGCGGATCGTCACGCGCGCATCGCTGGCGAACTCTTGTTCGGCGTGGGCGATCGCTTCGGGATCCTTGTCCATCAGCAGCAGCCGGCCTCCCGGGCCGAGTTTTTGCAGCACGCCGCGCGCATGTCCGCCGCGCCCGAAGGTGCCATCCAGGTAGGTTCCGTTCTCTTGCACCTGCAGCCCTTCCATGACCTGCTCGAACATCACTGGCAGATGCCGCGCGGGAAGGTGGCCGGCCTGCGCTTCGCCGCGCACCCGGGCACCGCCCGTCACAGCTTCAGGTCGAGCATGTGCTCGCTCAGATCGTCGTCGGACAAGGTCTGACGGATCTGCGCGTGATGCGCCTGCTCGCTCCACAATTCGAATTTGTCGCCCATGCCCAGCAGCACGGCTTTTTTCTCGATGCCCACCGCGCTGCGATGGCTGGCCGGAATGCTGATGCGGCCGTTGCCGTCCAACTCCACCGGAGTCGCCGCGCCCACCAGCTTCAATTGCAGGTTGCGGTGCGCACGCTGGGTGCTGGGCAACGCATTGACCGAATCGCGGACGCGCTGCCATTCCTTCTCGGGGTATAGGTACAGGCAGCCCAGCTCGAAAGGGTTGTAGGCGATCACCAGCCGGTTGCCGCATTCGCGCGCGACAAGCTCGCGATAGGCGGTGGGCACCGCCAACCGGCCCTTGTCGTCAACTGTGATGGCGGTCTCACCTTGGAACACGACCCCTGCACCCACGAAATCCGCTGGAAGGCGGCAATTGAACCACGAAAAACCACTAATAACCCGGTTTTCCCTCTGGTGCCCACCTTAGCACCGGCCGGAAGGTTGTCAACAGGGAAGGCAGGAATAAATCAGCTTGTACTTCAATGGCTTGCGGCATACTTCACAAACTTGTTCAAAGGTTATCCACAACATGCTGTTTAGTCTCAAATTTTGAGATTGGGCATGGATTCAGGGCCGTGGAAGGGATGTGAACAACTCTCGTATCATTCAGCATTGAGATTGTTCCGCTGGTCAGGGACTGCGCAAGGATCGAAAATCGGGGGCATGTGCTTGGTCGCCGTCGCCTGGAAAGTCCACCCCCGCTGGCGGCTGCTGATGGCCGGCAATCGGGATGAATTCCATGCCCGCCCCACGGCCCCGCTGGCGCTGTGGCCGGAGCCGGCCGGCATCCGGGCCGGCCGCGATCTGCAATCCGGAGGCACCTGGGTAGGAATCGAGACACGCGGGCGCGTCGCCGTGGTCACCAATGTGCGCGATCCGCTGGCGCAGACGATTTCCGGACCTTCACGCGGGGCGTTGCCGGTGGGTTTCCTGCAAGGCATCGACCCCGACGCGGCTCGCCATGCCCGCGACCTTGCGGCAAGCGCGCGGGACTATTCGCCCTTCAATCTGCTGATCGCCGATGCGGATTCGTGCGAATACATCGGCAACCATCCGGTGCTGGAGCATCGCACTATCGCGCCAGGCATCCATGGCATGTCGAACGGCGGCTTCGACATTCCATGGCCCAAGACGCAACGCCTGTGCGAGGCGATGCTCAAATGGTCGGAAACGGACGCGACCGATCCACAGCCGCTATGGCGTGCGCTCGCCGACGAACATCATGCCGACGACGCGCAGCTGCCCGACACCGGCATAGGCCTCGAACTGGAACGCAAACTCTCCCCTGCTTTCATTCGCGACCCCATTTACGGCACCCGCGCCAGCACGATCATCGCCATCGATTACGAAGGACGCGGCTACATCAGCGAACGCAGATTCGGCCCGGATGGCGTTTTCGAAGGCGAAAACGCGCTATTCAACGACGCGCGATTCGAAGGGCATCGCCTACATGCGAGTGCAAGCCCGTTCCGGCGAACGACGGCGGAAATTCCCAGGCCGACACGGTCTGCGCGCGTCGGGGACGTAGCCCCGACCTACGGAAGCGGATCGATTGTGTAGGTCGGCCCTACGCGGCCGACGCTCGCGCGGGTCAGGCATGCAGCAGAGCGCGTCGCACACCGCCACAATCAGCGGAGCAATAGCCCCCTTTAGTAAAGGGGGCGCCGCGACAGCGGCGGGGAATTGGGCGCACAAGCCGGGGCCCGAAACTTGCGAAGCAAGTTTTGGGGCTTTCATCGAAGCAAAGCGAAGATGAAAGCGGCGGAGCCGGCCGATAAGCCGGGTTCTGTCTTGGACAGTCATTCCTCTAGGCGCAACGTCGCCGTTACGCTCGAGCAACCTACCCGGACCCGACGCGGGCCGCGTCATGAGGTCCCTATTTGGTCTTGCTCCCGGTGGGGTTTGCCGTGCCGGTCTGTTGCCAGACTCGCGGTGCGCTCTTACCGCACCATTTCACCCTTGCCACGCGTTCCGAAGAACCGTTCGGCGGTATCTTTCTGTTGCACTTTCCGTCGGCTCGCGCCGCCCAGGCGTTACCTGGCACCGTGCCCTGTGGAGCCCGGACTTTCCTCGGCACCCTTGCGAGTGACGCGACTGTCTGGCCGACTCCGCCACGTGCATTGTCGCACGCATGCGCCGATTAGCCCGCAAACCAGACCGATACCGCACCGCCCAGACCCAATGCCAGCACCACCAGCCACGCAGGCAGCTTCGCCCACATCAGCGCGGCCACGCCCACCACCACCCATGCGGCATCGCGCCAGTCGCGTACCGCCGTGGTCCACAGCGGGTCATAGAGGGCGGCCAGCAGCAGGCCCACCACCGCCGCGTTGACTCCCGCCAATGCCGCCTGCACACCGCGTTGCCGGCGCAGCCGCGACCAGAACGGCAGCACTCCCAACACCAGCAGGAAGGAAGGCAGGAAGATCGCGAGCAAGCCCAGCAGGCCGCCGATCCATCCGCCCGGCCCTGCGGACATCGCTGCGCCCAGAAACGCGGCGAAAGTGAACAAGGGACCGGGCATCGCCTGGGCGGCGCCGTAGCCTGAAAGGAATCGATTGATGTCCATCCAGCCGGGCGACACCACTTCGGCCTGCAGCAGCGGCAGCACCACATGACCGCCACCGAAGACCAGGGCGCCGCTGCGATAGAACGCATCGAACACCCGCAAGTTGGATGAAGAGAAATACTGCGCGGCCAGCGGCAACAGCAATAGCAGCGCAAGAAAGCACGCCAACATGGACAAGCCCATGCGCGTGGACAACGAAATCGCCAGACCGCTGCCTTCTGCCGGCTCGGCCACTCGCCGCAGTGACAGGCCCACTACCGCGCCCAACACGATGACGCCCACCTGTACCCACGCCTGCGGCCAGTACAACACCATCGCTGCAGCGGCCACCGCCAGCAGCACACGCGTCGAATCGATGCAGAACAGGCGCGCCATGCCCCACACCGCCTGCGCCACCACGGCCACGGCCACCAATTTCAATCCGTGCAGCGCATCCGCGGGCAGCGCCGCTCCCCAGCGCGTCAACCCGAGCGCGAACAGAATCATGAGAACCGCCGATGGCAGAGTGAATCCGCACCATGCCGCCACCGCACCGCGAATTCCCGCACGCGACAAGCCGATGGCCATGCCGACCTGACTGCTGGCCGGCCCGGGCAGGAACTGGCACAGCGCGATCAGTTCGGCGTATTCGCTTTCGCTCAACCAGCCTCGGCGCGCGACGAATTCATCGCGGAAATAGCCGAGGTGCGCGATGGGGCCGCCGAATGAAGTCAGCCCCAAGCGCAGGAATACGCGGAAAACGGCCCAGGCTCCTGCCCCCATCTGCCCGCCAGGAGAGGCCGGCCCCTGCATGCCGATCAGTCCGCTCCGCCCTGCCCGTACAGCGCCTTGCGCGGCGCGCCGCTGATTTCGGCCGCCAGCTTGGCCGCTGTCGAAGGCGGCAGATGCTCGCTCAACTTCGTGTACAGGCGCCTGCCTTCGATCAACTGCGCTTCCTCGTCGTCGCCAGCGCCCTGCACCATCACCACGAACTCGCCCTTGCGCTGGTTGTCGTCGGCTTCCACTCGCGCATGCAGCTCGGCCAGCGTGCCGTCGAGCACCGTCTCGAACATCTTGGTCAGTTCGCGCGCGATCACCGCCGTGCGGTCGTCGCCGAACACCGCGCGCATGTCGGCCAGCGATTCGGCGATGCGGTGTGAGGATTCGTAGAACACCAGCGTGCGGGTTTCGCTGGCCAGGCGGCCCATGCGTTCGCGGCGCGCGGAAGATTTGGCCGGCAGGAACCCTTCGAAGGTAAAACGGTCGCTGGGCAAGCCGGCCACGCTGAGCGCGGCGATGGCGGCACATGCGCCGGGTATGGGGCTGACCCGCAAGCCCGCGGCGCGCGCGGCACGGACCACGCGATAGCCGGGATCGCTGACCAGGGGCGTACCCGCATCGCTGACCAGCGCCAGCGAGTCTCCGCCGGAAATGCGTTCGACGATGCGCTCGGACATCGCTTCTTCGTTGTGCTCGTGCAGGGCCAGCAACGGCCGGTCGATGCCGAAATGGGACAGCAGCTGGCGGGTGTGGCGCGTGTCCTCGGCGCAGATGCCCGCGACCGTCTTCAATGTCTCCAGCGCCCTCGGCGAAAGGTCGGCCAGGTTGCCTATCGGGGTGGCGACGATGAACAGCGTTCCAGCGGACATGTGCGTTGGCTTCCTGAGGCAATGGGCTGAACGCAGTCCCGCGCCGCCGAAGGTACAATCCTAGCCGGTTCCCACGTACAGCCGCTGAGCAAACCCATGGATAAGCGATTCGGAAGGATGCGTCCCCTCAATACTGCCGCCCTGTTGCTGCTGGCTGCGCTGTTCGCAGGCTGCGCCACCACCAACGTGAGCGGCCCGACCGCTACCCGTGAGGCCACCGGCGCGTTGAAGGAAGCCGCGGCCCTGGCCCGCAACGATGTCGCGCTGACCGGCCAGGCCAAGATCGACAACGCCCGCCAGATCGAGCGCCTGCTGGCCGGTATCGACAACGCGACCCTGGCGCGGGATGCCGCCAAATTGCCGGTCGGCGATCCGCTGTACGCCTTCGCAGGCCGCGCGCTGCTGAATCGCGGTCTGCCGCTGCCCCGTCCTTTCGACCGCAGCGCGCAGTGGCGTTTCGACCTGAACAATCGTCCGGCCGCCGAGCGCGACGGCTACCGGCCGCCGGTCAAGCTGGCGGTACTGCTGCCGCTTTCGGGACAACTGGCCACGGCCTCTGCGCCGGTTCGCGATGGCCTGCTGGCGGGTTACTACGGCGAAGCCCGCCGTCGCCCGGAAATCAATTTCTACGACACCGCCGGTACGCCCGCCGGCGCGGTAGAGGCCTACGGCAAAGCTGCTGCGGCCGGCGCGGATTTCATCGTCGGACCGCTGGGTCGCGATGAAGTGACCGCGGTGTTCCGCGACACCAACCTGTCGGTACCGGTGCTGGCGCTGAACCGCGGTGCGGCGGCCCCGCCGTCCGGCAATGCAGGCTTCTCGCTGGCGCCGGAAGACGACGGCATCATCGCCGCCGAGTACCTGCTCAGCCGCGAACGGCGCACCGCGCTGGTGATCAACGGCAACGACGACAACGGCAAGCGCGCGGCCAACGCGTTCCGCGAACGCTTTACCGAACGCGGCGGTACGGTCGTCGAGGCGATCAGCGTGAGCGACGCTCCGGGCAGCATTGCCGCGAATCTGGCCAACGCCTCGCAGCGCGGCGTCGATGCGGTGTTCCTGGCATTGAAAGGCAGCGTTGCCCGCGCGATCGCCCCACAGTTGGCCATGGCCGGCCTGGGCGGCAAGAGCCGCGTGGCCACTTCGCAGTTGATTTCCGGAACCGGCAAGCCGGAACAGGACAGCGCGCTGGACGGCATCGTTTACCCGACCGAAGTGTGGACGGCGCGCGGCATCGGCGGCCTGCCTGCCGCCAGCAGCATCGGCGCCACCCTGCCGACCGCACGCGGACCGGCAGCGCGTCTTTTCGCCTTCGGCTACGACGCATGGTTGCTCACCGCCTATCTGGAAAAGCTGGCGACCGGCGACAACGCTGAAGTGAAAGGCGCCACGGGTGTGCTCAGGCTCGACGGCTTCGGCAACGTGATCCGCACGCCGGCCTGGTCCACCTTCAATGGCGGACGCGCGGCGCCGATCGCCGGCGGTGACTGAGCGCGCTGCGCTGGATCGCAGGACGCGCGGAAATCTGGCTGAAACGGCCGCACGCGACGCGCTGGTACGCGCCGGTCTGCGCGAGGTGGCCGCCAACGCGAACTATCGCGGCGGCGAGTTGGATCTGGTGATGCTGGACGGCAGCGGACGCGACGGCGATACGCTGGTATTCGTCGAAGTCCGCTATCGGCAGTCGAGCGCCTTCGGCGGCGGTGCGGCTTCAGTGGATGTCGGCAAGCGCCGCAAACTGGTGCACGCCGCCCAGAGCTTCCTCGGCCAGCATCGGCAATACAGCAACCTCCCTTGCCGGTTCGATGTGGTCGAAGCCGATGGCGATCCGCAAGCGCCGCGGATCAACTGGCTGCGCGATGCGTTTCGCGCAGATGATGTCTAGCGGAACGCACGCGAAGAAGCGCAGCCCAAGTCCGGCTCGTGGCGAGCCTGTCGAAAATCCCGTGGGAGCGCCGTCTCGGCGCGAGCTTTTCTGTTCTACCTAAGCGAAAAGCTCGCGCCGAGACGGTGCTCCCACGATATTCGGTTGGTCAGATGTCACGCGAAATGTTCGTAGCCCCGGCTAGGTGGTTTCCATTCCTGCCTCTCTGCCTCGAAGGCGCGAACGCCCTGCCCTGCGACGATGCAGCCGATGCGCGTTGCGGAAACGTCGGTGAAATCCAGCGCCTGCACGATAAGATCGCGATCGCGCGGGGAGGCCATGAAGCACAACTCGTAGTCGTCGCCGCCGCAAGCTTGCCAGCGCCAGCGTTCTGCGGATTGCACCGCTGCCAGTTCCGCCGAGACAGGCAGGTCCGCCAGATCTATTTCCGCGCCCACGTCGCTGCGTTCGCAAACGTGCGCCAAGTCCGCGAGCAAACCGTCCGAAATATCTATGCAGGCATGCGCGAGTGCGGACAATCGCAGGCCCGCGGCAATGCGCGGCGTGGGCCGGTCCAGACGCCGACGCAACGACACGGGGACTTCGCGCCTTTCCAGCAACGCTTCAAGAGCCGCCGCCGCATCGCCCAGCGTTCCCGTTACCCACACATCGTCGCCCACCTGCGCGCGGTCGCGGCGCAATGCGCTCCCCTGCTCGACCAGGCCCATCGCGGTAACCGAAATCGACAATGGTCCGCGCGTGGTGTCGCCGCCGACCAATCCGATTCCGTATAGGTCGGCAAGGTCCAGGAATCCATCCAGGAAAGCATCGGCCCAGCTTTCGTCGGCTTGCGGCAGCGACAACGACAAGGTGCACCAGGCGGGCGTCGCGCCCATCGCCGCCAGGTCGGACAGATTGACCGCGAGCGCTTTCCAGCCGATATCGGCGGGCGCGGTGGCTTCAGGAAAATGTACGCCGGCATTGAGGGTATCGGCCGTCACCACTAACTCATGGCCCGGCGGCACCTGCAGCAACGCGGCATCGTCGCCGATGCCCAGCGCCACGTCGCCTCGTTGGCGAACGCGGGCGCGGATGCGCGAGATCAGGTCGAACTCAGTGATATCCATGGCTTCCAGCATATCGTCTGCGAAGGCCATGGAGGCCTGTCTGCTTTCCGCGCGCGTTATCTGGCCGCGCTGAACTCCGGAGTGCGCCAGTCCGCGGCGGCCTTGTCCAGCACGCCGTTGACGTAGGTGTGCCCGTGTTCGGAGCCGAAACGCTTGGCGATTTCGATGGCTTCGTTCAGCACCACGCGATACGGCACGTCGAGGCGGTGGATCAGTTCGTAGGCCGACAGGCGCAGCACGGCGCGCTCGATCGGGTCGACTTCCTCGACCGGCCGATCGAGATAACCGACCAGTGCTTCGTCCAGGCTTGCGCGATGCTTGACCACGCCGCGCACCAGATCGTCGAAATATTCCAGATCGGCGATCTCATGCGCCTGCTCGTGCGCGAACTGCGCGATCACCTGCTCCACCAGACCTCCGGACATCTGCCAGGCGTACACGGCTTGCAACGCGCGACGGCGCGCGCGCGCGCGGGTGACCGGATCTACGCCATCGCGACGGCCGTCCTTGCGCGGGTTACGGTTCATGCCAGTTGCTCCAGCAGCTGCGCCATTTCGATGGCGGCCAAGGCGGCTTCCTCGCCCTTGTTGCCGTGGCTGCCGCCGGCACGCACTTCGGCGTCCTCGATACGCTCGACCGCCAACACTCCGTTCATCACCGGGATGCCGAAGTCCAACGACACCCGCATCAGCCCTTCGGCGCAACGGTCGGCGACGTGTTCGTAGTGGCGCGTGTCGCCGCGGATCACGCAACCCAACGCAATGATGGCCGCATGCTGGCTGCCTGCGGCGATACGCGCGGCGGCCACCGGAATTTCCCAGGCGCCCGGCACGCGGATCACATCCACTGCGGCATCGGCCACGCCGTTGCTGGCCAGGCTCTGGCGCGCGCCGGTGACCAGCGCATCGGTGATGCGCGGATTCCAGCGGCTGGCGATGATCGCGAAACGTGCGGCTTCGGGAGCGCGCAATTCGCCTTCGTAATGGGGCATGGGCAGGTACCTGATGGGGCGGCAAGTTTAGCAGCCGGGGAAAAGCGACGCTTCAGGCCTCCCCCTTTGAAGACGCCTCAGGCCTCCCCCTTTGAAAAAGGGGGATTGAGGGGGATTGAGGGGGATTTGCTCTTGGCGCCAAAGCAAGATCAAGAGCAAATCCCCCGTAGCCCTCTTTGTCAAAGGGGGCAAAGCCCAGCATGACAGTTAGTACGGGACGTACTCCACAACATCCAGCCCATACCCGGCCAAACCCACCTGCCGGCGCGGCGTGCCCAGCACCCTCAGCTTGCCCAGGCCCAGGTCGGCCAGAATCTGGGCGCCGGCGCCGTTGCGCCGCCATTCGGCCACTGCGCCGCCACGCACCGCTTCGGCTTCGTGTTGCCCGGCCTCCGCTCGGATCCGCTCCAGCATCGATTCGGGCGTGCTGGATTCGCCCAACAGGACCAGTGCGCCGCGGTCTTCCTGGGCGATGGCGGCCAGCACTTCGCCGACGGCGGGGCCGAAATCCGCGCGGCGCCAGTGCAATGCATCGGCCAGCGGATTCTGCATATGCACACGGACCAGGGTGGGAATGGCGGCGTCGGCCTGACCGCGCAGCAGCGCGAAGTGCAGGCCATGGCTCAGGCGGTCGCGGTAGGTGTGCAGCTTGAAGGGCCCATGCTCGGTCTCGATGTCGCGCACGTCCACCCGTTCGACGGTGTGCTCGGTGCTCAGGCGGTAGCGGATGAGCTCTTCGATGGAGCCAATCTTCAAGCCGTGTTCGCGCGCGAACTCCTCCAGTTGCGGACGCCGCGCCATGCTGCCGTCCGCATTGAGGATTTCCACCAGCACGCCGGCCGGTTCCAGCCCCGCCAGCAGGGCAAGATCGCTGGCCGCTTCGGTGTGGCCGGAACGGTTGAGCACGCCGCCCGGCTGCGCAGTCAGCGGGAAGATATGGCCGGGCTGCGACAGGTCCTGCGGCTTCACGTCCGGGCGTACCGCGGTGCGGATGGTGTGCGCGCGATCGTAGGCGGAGATGCCGGTGGTGACGCCCTCGGCCGCTTCGATGCTGACGGTGAAGTTGGTGTGGTGCTGCGACGTGTTGTCCTGGACCATCGGCGGCAGGCCCAGCTGGCGGCAGCGCTCGCGGGTCAGCGACAGGCAGACCAGCCCGCGCGCGTGGGTGACCATGAAATTGATATCCGATGGCTTGACCATTTCCGCGGCCATGATCAGATCGCCTTCGTTCTCGCGGTCCTCGTCGTCCACGATGACGACCATGCGCCCATTGCGGATTTCTTCCAGCAACTCGGGAATAGGAGCGAAACTCATGCGCCCGCTCCTGCGTAACCGGTGCCGAGCAAACGCTCGACGTATCGCGCGACCAGATCGATCTCCAGGTTGACCGCATCGCCGACAGAAGTCTGTGCGAAGGCGGTATTGGAAACCGTGTGCGGAATCAGCGCCACTTCGAAACCGGCCGCATCCACCTCGTTGACGGTCAGGCTGACGCCATCCACGCAAATCGAGCCCTTCTTGGCGACATAGCGCAGCAAGGCCGGCGGTGCGGCGAAACGCCAACGCTGCGCGCGCGCGTCCTGGCGGATGTCGAGGACCTTGCCGATGCCGTCGACATGGCCGCTGACCAGATGGCCGCCGAGACGGTCGGTGGGACGCATGGCGCGTTCCAGGTTCAGCAGGGCGCCGGCAGCCAGGCTTCCGAGCGTGGTCAGCGCCAGCGTTTCGTTGGAAGCATCGGCTTCGAAAGAATTCGCGTCGAACGCCACCACGGTCAGGCACACCCCGTTGACGGAGACGCTTTCGCCCAATCGCGCGTCGGTGAAGGGAAGGCCGCCGACTTCGATGGTCAGGCGAGCGTCGCCGCCCCGGTTTTCGGACCGGGCCAGGCGGCCTACGCCTTCGATGATTCCGGTGAACATCAGCGACCGCTCCTGGTCTGGAGAGGGGCGCGCGAATATCTGATTGCGATGGGCATGACACGTTTCCCGCGAAGTGAATGCGAAAAACGCCCACAGGGCACGAAGCAACGCGACCGCAAGGCCGCGCGCGACCGTCTTCTTTCATCCGGACTATGACCGTCGGCTCCGGCATCGGACCGGATCTGCTGACCCTCCGGCGCTCGCTGTGGAAGCGGTTTGCCGGCGGCGCTCGCGGGCTCGTCTGCGGCACTCACGCGCCTGGGACCTACCGCCGGTGGGGAATCTCACCCCGCCCTGAAGACGTTACGTTGTGTTTGCCAGCGAACCGGCGCGGGAATTCTACCATTCGGGCCACGCACGGGCGGCCGGACGATGCGTTCCACCCGCCACCCGTTGTAGGAGCTGCGTAAGCTGCGACCGTGAACCATGCCGCATGGCTCGACTGTCCCGTGGGCTTGTTGCGCCAAGGTCGCAGCTTACGCAGCTCCTACAAGGGCTTTTGGCGTAAATGCAGGATCAATGGCCAGCGCATGGTGCGTTCGCGCAGCGGATCGCCCCAGGCCGAAGCCAGAGCATCCGCGTGGTCTTCGACCGGATCGCGCCCGGTGGCGGTGCGGCAGCGCGCGGTGGCGGACAGACTGCCCAGATAACCGAGCAGCTGCGGCAGGCTCCATTCGGCGGTCAACCATAGCGCCGGTGCGGGCAATGCCGGAAACGGCCAGGCGTAGTCCGCATAGCCGGCGTCCACTTGTGTGCGTTCGGACGGCCAGTAGGATTCGATCTGCGTACGGAATGCCCCGGCCGCAGGCGCAAGATCGTCGGAAAACACCATGTCCTGGTAGGTCCAGGCCGCCAGCACGCCGCCGGGCCGCAACACGCGCCCGCATTCGGCAAAGAACCGCGCGCGGTCGAACCAGTGCAGAGCCTGGGCGACGGCCACCAGTCCGACGCTGCGGTCCGCCAGCGAAGTCGCTTCGCCCGGCTCCACCGCCACGCGCACCTTGGCGGCGTCCGCTTCCTTCGCCCAATGCTGCTCGATTTGTGCGGCGCTGGGGTCGGTGGCGAACACGTGGGCGAAGCGCGTAGCCAGTCCGCGGGTGGCCTGGCCGCTGCCGCAACCGGGTTCCCACACCTCGGCGCTGCCAGGCACGACTGCGGTGATGGCATCGAACAAGGCATCGGGGTAAGTGGGGCGCCAGTGAGCGTAGGCGCCCGCAACTTGGGAGAAATGGTCTTTAAAGGTTGTCATCGAGACCTCTGAAATACGTTGCAACGGAAATCCTTACCGTCGTCATCCCAGCTTTCGCTGGGATGACGTCATGGATGTGATGACGTCATGGGAATGTCGGGGACTACGGGCTCTCGGCCCTGACAGGCACAAGCAACAAGCGCTGGTCCTCGCCGATGGCGCGCGCATCCACCACCTTGAGCTGTGCGCGCTGCGCCATCGCATCGATGCCCAACCCCGCGAACAACGGCCGCGCGCGTTCGCCCAGCAAGACCGGGGCGACGTACAGCAGCACTTCGTCGGCCAATCCCGCGGCAACGAAAGCACCCGCCAGCGTCGCTCCCGCTTCCACCTGGACTTCATTGACCCCACGCTCCGCCAGCAACTTCAGCACGGCCTCCAGATCGAAGCGGCCGTGCAGCACCGGCGCGACAGCCCGTTCGACATGAAGATCGCGCGGAGGTTTGGCGTCGGCCGCGTGCAGATACAGGGTAGGCGCCGAATCGTCGCGCACCTTGCCGCGCGCGATGGTGGCCAGCCCCGGATCCAGCACCACCCGCAGCGGCGCCACGAAGGGCGTGTCGTCGCCCAGGCGCACGGTCAGCGAAGGGTCGTCGATCAGCACGGTGTTGGCGCCGGTGATCAGTGCGCCCGCGCGTGCCCGCCACTTCTGTACGTCCAGGCGCGAGGCCTCGCCGGTGATCCATTTGGACTCGCCGCTGGCCATCGCCGTTCGCCCATCCAGGCTGGTGCCCAGCTTGATCCGCACCCACGGACGGCCGCGCTCGACTCGCGACAGGAAGCCGCGATTGAGCTGCCGCGCCTGTGCTTCCATCAACCCCGATTCGACGGCGATGCCGGCGGCGCGCAACTTGTCGAAACCGGCGCCATCCACCTGAGGAAACGGATCGCGCATGGCCGCGATCACGCGCGCGACCCCGGCCGCGATCAATGCGTCCGCGCAGGGACCGGTACGGCCGCTATGGGCGCAGGGTTCCAGGGTGACGTAAGCAGTCGCGCCCTTGGCGCGTACGCCTGCAACCTGCAATGCGATCACTTCGGCATGCGCCTGGCCGGCGCGCTCATGAAAGCCTTCGCCGACGATTTGATCGCCGTGAGCGATCACGCAGCCGACCATCGGGTTGGGCTTGGTGGTGTAGGCGCCGCGTTCGGCCAGGCGCAGGGCGCGTGCCATGAAAAGATGGTCGGTAGCGGTGAATGCCGTACTCATGCAGCTTCGCCTTTGAAGCCCCTCTCCCATCGGGAGAGGGGTTGGGGTGAGGGTACGGAGCATCGAGATCTGCGCGCTCGCGCCGCACCCTCATCCGTCGCTACGCGCCACCTTCTCCCGAGGGGAGAAGGGAAAACTAGCGCTTCTTGTTCTTATCGATCGGCACCACATCCGCACCCAGCAGCGGCAACTGCCCGCTGGCGGTAGGCAGATCGCGCTCCAGCTTCTCGATCTCCTCACGGAAATCGGCGACGTCCTCAAAGCTGCGGTACACCGAAGCGAAACGCACGTAGCCAACATGATCGAGCTTGCGCATTTCCGCCATCACGAAATCGCCGATCTTGCGCGAGGGCAATTCGCGTTCGCCACTCATGCGCACCTGATGGACCACCGCTCGCACCGAGGCCTCTACCTGCTCTTCCGAGACCGGGCGCTTGTGCAGCGCGCGGTCCATGCTCAGCCGCAGCTTGCGCGTATCGAAGGATTCTCGTCGCCCATCGCCCTTGATGATCACCGGCAGCTTCAGCTCCACCGTTTCCAGCGTGCTGAAACGTTCGCCGCAGGCTTCGCACTCGCGGCGGCGGCGGATCGTCGCGCCGTCTTCGGAAACGCGCGAGTCGATGACGCGGGTATCTGTGTGCTGGCAGAAAGGACAATGCATTCGGGAAAGGGATTATCCGTAGACCGGGAATTGCGCGCATTGCTTCTCGACGTTCGCACGCACACCGGCGATGACCTTCTCATCGCCCGGCGCGTCCAGCACATCGCAGATCCAGTTCGCCAGCGCCACGCAATCCGGCTCCAGGTAACCGCGCGTGGTGACCGCCGGGGTGCCCAGGCGCAGGCCGGAGGTGACGAACGGCTTCTGCGGATCGTTGGGCACTGCGTTCTTGTTGACCGTGATGTGGGCCTTGCCCAGTGCTTCCTCGGCGGCCTTGCCGGTGACGCCCTTGCCGATCATATCGACGAGCATCAGGTGGTTCTCGGTGCCGCCGGAGACGATCTTGTAGCCACGGGAAATAATCGTCTTGGCCATGGCCTGCGCGTTCTTCACCACCTGAGCCTGATAAGCCTTGAATTCCGGCTCCAGCGCTTCCTTGAAGGCGACCGCCTTGGCCGCGATCACGTGCATCAGCGGACCGCCCTGGATGCCCGGGAAAACGATGCTCTGCAGCTTCTTCTCGATTTCCTCGCCAGCGCCCTTGGCCACGATGATGCCGCCGCGCGGTCCGCGCAGGGTCTTGTGCGTGGTGGAAGTGACCACGTGCGCGTGCGGTAGCGGGTTGGGGTACACGCCGGCTGCGACCAGGCCGGCGACGTGCGCCATGTCCACGAAAAGATACGCACCGACTTTGTCGGCGATGGCGCGGAACCGCGCCCAGTCGACGACCTGCGAATAGGCACTGAAGCCGGCGACGACCATCTTCGGCTTGTGTTCCAGCGCCAGGCGCTCGACTTCGTCGTAATCGATCAGACCCTGGTCGTTGACGCCGTACTGCATGGCGTCGAACAACTTGCCTGAGATATTGACCTTGGCGCCGTGGGTCAGATGGCCGCCGTGGGCCAGGGACATGCCCAGGATCTTGTCGCCCGGATTCAGCAGCGCCAGGTAGACCGCCTGGTTGGCCTGCGAACCCGAATGCGGCTGCACATTGGCGTAGTCGGCTCCGAACAGCTCCTTCACCCGGTCGATGGCCAGCTGCTCGGCGATATCCACGTATTCGCAGCCGCCGTAGTAGCGCTTGCCGGGGTAGCCTTCGGCGTATTTGTTGGTCAGCTGGCTGCCCTGCGCTTCCATCACCCGCGGGCTGCAGTAGTTCTCCGACGCGATCAGCTCGACGTGGTCTTCCTGCCGGCGGTTCTCGGATGCGATGGCCGCGGCCAGTTCAGGATCGTAACCTTCGATTCGGGCGTTGCGCGGGAACATCGGAGCTCCGGAGGGGAATGGGTCGCCGATTGTAGCCCCCCGCCCCTGCCGCAACCAAAAAACGCGCCTTTCGGCGCGTTTTCCGGGTTCCAGGACCTGCCGGTCCGTGGGATCAGTGGTGCAGGATCAGGTCGGCGATGATGCCGGTGGCTGCGGCGACCAGTAGGAAATCGCCCACGTCGCTGCGGCGCCAGTAGTAACCGCGTGGCGGCGCCCGCAGGCCATAGCCGCGGTAATCGCGGACCACGTAGGTGGGGCCGTAGCCGTCGCCGTAGTAGCGGGCGCCACGGGCCCAGCGCGGAGGACCGTAGCCGGGGTGATAAGCGGGTCGGTAGACCGGGCGATAGACCACGCGCGGTGCGGGGCGGTAATAACGGTCGTCGCGGTAATAGCGACCGTCACGGTGGTAACCGTAATCGCGGTCGTGACCGCGTCGGCGGTCGTCGTAACGGCCGTAGCCGCGACGGTCATGGTCACGGTCGCGATCCTGGTAGCCATAACGGTCGCGATCGTAGTCGCGGTCATGGCCATGATCCCGCGCCATAGCCGGGGCGGCGGCCAAAGCCGTCATGACCAACAAAAGCGACAGGCCTGACTTGATAGCGTGGCGCATAGTGCATACCTCTGGGGTGGGAACTTGAGGCCAAATATCGGACCGCAGCGCTGAACGGCATCTTGCCGTCGCGGGCCCTGTAGAAATCCGTTAAGACAGCAGCCAGCCGGCCGCAGCCGGTATAATTCCGCCATTCCCAGCTTTTACCTCCGTGCAGCCCTTGCGCGGGCACGGCAGCGCCATTTCCGGAGACACCATGTCGCAATACATCTACACCATGAACGGCGTCAGCAAGACCGTTCCGCCCAAGCGCCAGATCATCAAGGACATCTCCTTGTCGTTCTTCCCCGGGGCCAAGATCGGTCTGCTGGGACTGAACGGTGCCGGCAAGTCCACGGTGCTGAAGATCATGGCCGGCGTGGACACCGATTTCAGCGGCGAAGCGCGTCCGGCAGCCGGCATCAAGGTCGGCTATCTGGCCCAGGAGCCCCAGCTCAATCCGGAGCACACCGTGCGCCAGGCGGTGGAGGAAGGCGTGGGCGAAGTGCTGCAAGCCCAGGCCGCGCTCGACCGCGTGTATGAAGCCTATGCCGAGGAAGGCGCCGATTTCGACAAACTCGCCGCCGAGCAGCAGCGCCTGGAAGCGATTCTGGCCAGCGGCGATGCGCACACCCTGGAGCACCAGTTGGACGTGGCCGCCGACGCCCTGCGCCTGCCGGCCTGGGATGCGGTGATCGGCAAGCTGTCCGGCGGCGAGAAGCGCCGCGTGGCCCTGTGCCAGCTGCTGCTGCAGAAGCCTGACATGCTGCTGCTGGACGAACCCACCAACCACTTGGACGCCGAGTCGGTGGAGTGGCTGGAACAGTTCCTGGCCCGCTACACCGGCACCGTGGTGGCCGTCACCCACGACCGCTACTTCCTGGACAACGCCGCCGAGTGGATCCTGGAACTGGACCGCGGCCGCGGCATTCCGTGGAAGGGCAACTACACCGAGTGGCTGATCCAGAAGGACAACCGCCTGAAGCAGGAAGACAACCAGGAAAAGGCGCGCCAGAAGGCGATCGCCAAGGAACTGGAATGGTCGCGACAGAACGCCAAGGGCGGCCGCTCCAAGGGCAAGGCGCGTCTTGCCCGCATGGAAGAACTGCAGGCCATCGACTACCAGAAGCGCCAGGAAACCAACGAGATCTTCATTCCACCGGGCGAGCGTCTGGGCCAGAAGGTCATGGAGTTCAAGAACGTCTCCAAGCGCTTCGGCGACCGCCTGCTGATCGACGACCTGAGCTTCACCGTGCCGCAGGGCGCCATCGTCGGCATCATCGGCCCCAACGGCGCCGGCAAGTCGACCATGTTCAAGATGATCACCGGGCAGGAGAAGCCGGATTCGGGCGAGATCGAGATGGGCCCGACCGTCAACATCGCCTACGTCGACCAGAGCCGCGAAAAACTGGAAGGCAACCACAACGTGTTCCAGGAGATCAGCGGTGGCGCCGACATCCTCAATATCAACGGCATCGAGATCCAGTCGCGCGCCTACATCGGCCGCTTTAATTTCAAGGGCCAGGACCAGCAGAAGATGGTCGGCTCGCTATCGGGCGGCGAACGCGGCCGCCTGCATCTGGCCAAGACCCTGCTGCAGGGCGGCAACGTGCTGTTGCTGGACGAACCTTCCAACGACCTGGATATCGAAACCCTGCGCGCGCTGGAAGACGCGTTGCTGGAATTCCCGGGCAATGCGTTCGTCATTTCCCACGATCGCTGGTTCCTGGACCGCATCGCCACGCACATCCTGGCCTTCGAAGGCGACTCGCACGTGGAGTATTTCCAAGGCAACTACCGCGAGTACGAGGAAGACAAGAAGCGCCGCATGGGTGCGGAAGGCGCGCAGCCGAAGCGGTTGAGGTTCAAGGCTTTGAAGTGACAGATTGGCCCGCGCATAGCGCGGCTTTGCCAATCTGTCATCCCCGCGAAAGCGGGGATCCAAGGACGTCGTCGCCGATCCGACTATCGGAAACTAACCCGAACATAATGAGATCGTCATCCCAGCGAAAGCTGGGATCCATTTTGATCTTGGCGCTAGGTTTGGACGGGTTGTTAATCCCTGTGCGTCGGGGGCGTAGCCCCGACCTACGGCTTAGATGGCGGAAGGCACTGGCTTTCGATTGCCCCACCGAAGTCAAGATGGATCCCAGCTTTCGCTGGGATGACGATTCATTTTTTCTTGTCCATTAGAATTCCGACCCAGCTTCATCGAAGATCCAACGGACCCTCAAACCACATCAATGAACGAGTGGGCGTTCCGTCCTGGCAAGATGCTTCATGCCTGCTGCAATCTGGCGTACACGACGAAAGCCACGACCATGGTCAGGACGAAGCTGGCCAGCATGACGACCCCGAAACCCAGCAGGGCGCGCAGCGCGGATTTCCAGCGCGGATAGGGATGGAAAAACTGCGCCAGCGAAAAAACGCTGTAGGCGAGCGCCAACCAAACCACCCATAGCAGCGCTTGCGGAAACCATCGCTGCAGTGGCACCGCAAGCGTCCACAGGACGAAGGTCTGCACGGTCAAAAAGGCGGTGATGACCAGCCATTCCGGATAATTCGGATTGCCTTGGCGATGGAACGACAGCTTGAGTGCCAGGGCCTCCAGCGGCAACAACAGCAGGGTGAAGGCAGCGAAGTGATGGTTCATCCAGTCCGTCGCTGCCGCGATCGCCTTCGCCATCAGCGCCGGATCGACCTGCGCGCCTGCGTTGACCTTGGCCGTACCGGTGCCGCCTGCGGACATCATCGAACCAACGACATCGCCTTGCAGAAAGAACTTACTGGCCAAGACCACCACCGCCGCCATGATCATCAGCAGCATCAACGGTTTGACCTGCCCACCGCGCCGGCCTTCGATGTAGTCCCGTATCAGGTGGCCCGGCCGCAGTATCAGTCCCTTGAGCGAGTAAAGAATGCCGCGATCCATGTGCAGCACGCTGTGCTCGAGCTCATGGCCGAGGAAATGCCAATCGATGCGATGGGCCGGAGTGGGCTGGCCGCAGGCCGGACAGAACTTCTGCGCCGGCCCCTGCACGGCCTGGTCGCAGTTGGCGCAGAGGCCCGATTCAAGAATGGTCAACGCGTTTCCCCGTTCATGCGCGAACCGAATGTTCGCATGAACCTGACCAGGAATCGCAACCAGATCATCGCGAACACCCCGGTGCGTGCGGGAAGACCGCGACGCGCCGATTCGAACTTGCGGAAGTACCGCCACAATCCCCGGTGCTTGTGCCATTCGACGAATACCGGACGGGCGCGACTGGAGACGCCGCGGACATGGAGCACGCGGATATCGTTGGCCACCCCCACGAACGCGCCGGCTTCGCGGGCGCGGCGACACAGGTCCAGGTCCTCGGCATGCAGGCGGTAGTCTTCGTCGAAACCGTCCAGGCGATCGAACAAGGCGCGCGGCATCAGCATCAGCGCGCCGGAGATGGCTTGAACCGGCTGCAAGGCCTGGTCCTCGCGGATCGGCACGGCCAGCTTGGATGCGCGGCCCGGGGCGCGCAGCATCGCGCCAAAATCCGGATCGCGTCGTCGCGCGGCTTCATCGCGCACCCCTGCCTCGTCCACCAGATCCACGCCCAGCAGGGCGTCGCTGCCGACGGAAAGCGCATGCGCGCGCAGGCGCGCCAGCGTGTCGGCTTCCACCATCAGGTCGGGATTGACGAATGCGAGCCACGGCGCGGTCGATTCCCTGGCGCCCTGGTTGCAGCCGACGGCGAAGCCGGGATTGTCGGGATTGCCGATGAAGCGGACCCGCGGATCCTGCGCCGCGTGGCGCTGGATGATGTCGAGCGTGCCGTCCAGCGAAGCGTTGTCGATCACGCGGATTTCGACGACCTCGCGGGCGGCGCGTAGCCGCTGAAGGCAGCGTTCCAGCGTGCTCGCGCTTTCATGGCTCACCACGATCGCTGCGATTGCCGCCTCTGGCGCGTCAGTCATGTCCGCGCTCCCGCGAAGGGCGTGATTCGACAGGCTCACCACGAACGGGATCCAAGTCATCGGCGAACAGTTCGCGTTGCGGCGCGGGCGATCCGGTTTCGGCATACAGGGTGGCCAGGCGTTCGCGCGCCTCGCGCAGCGGGTCCTGCATCAGGAAGTTCGCCAGCCGCGCATGCCAGGCCGGCCAGCGCGCGTTGAGCGCGTCCATGTCGCCATCGGCCGGCATGCCTTCGCCGCCGCGTGCGACGAAGGCGGTTTCGCACAGGGCGTTGCGCCAACCCAGCCCGGACATGCGCAGACACAGGTCGATGAGCGCTGCGTACCACGAGGCATAGCTGCTGGCGTCCAGACCGCCGGCGCGCTGTCGGGCAGTGCCGCGAAGCGCGACCGCATGATTGACGGCTGAAGGCAATTCCGGATGCGCCGGCGGCATCGCCGCGCAGGCCAGCGCGGTTCGTTCGAAGTCGGACGGCGGCGGCGTGATCTCGCCCAGGCGCGGCCAAGCCGCGGCTTCACCGGCATTGCACCAAGGCGTGGCGCTGGCGATCGACGCATCGCGCGCGAAGCAGGCCGACAACTGCATCAACCAGCCCGGCAGCGGTTGCGCATCGGGAGCCAGCACCACCACATCCACGCCCGCGCACGCAGCGAGCATTTCGTCCAGGTGCGCGACCTCGCCGATCATGCTCTGGCGGCGCGTGTAGTCGGCCTGTAGTGGGGTGCGCTTCAACCAGCGTTCGATAATGGCGCTGGCGCGCGGGCCAGCCTGCGCGTCGTCGGCCAGCCAGATGCGGCTGCCGGCGGGAGTGCCGGCATCCAATGCGCCAAGGCAGGCGTCGAGCGCATCGTCGTCTACGCCGACCGGCAACAGGATGACGGGCAGCGCGGCGGCGGGCGATGGGCTCACTTTTTCTTGGGCTGGTGCAGAGGTTCCAAGGCGCGGAACTTCTGTCCGTACTCGTCGGTGAGGTCACGCGCTTCCTGCGGATTGCGGATGATCGTCGGCGTGATTAGCACGATGGTTTCGGTGCGCTCGGTGTTCTGGCTCTTGGTGCCGAACAGCGAGCCCAGAACGGGAATTTTGCTCAGGAAAGGAACTCCTGAAGAACCATTGTCCACGCTGTCCTTGATCAGGCCGGCCAGCATCACTGTGTCGCCGCTCTGGATCGCCGCCTCGGTCTTCAACCTGCGAGTGTCTATGCGTACGTTGCCCTGCGCATCAGCAGCGACTGTTCCGGGGGAACTGACTTCCTGCACGATGTCCAGGAAGACCATTCCATCCTTGGTGATGCGCGGCCGCACCTTGAGAATGACGCCCGTATCCAGATACTGCACTTGGCTGTACGTGCCGTCGGTCCCTGTACCCGGATTGAAACTGACCGACTGAATGGGAATGCGGCTACCGACGTTGAAGGTCGCTTCACTGTTGTTGCGCACGAACACCGAAGGCGTCTGCAGCAGGTGCAGATTGGTTACTTTGTCCAGCGCCTTGACCACGGCGGCGGCGTTCCTGCCCAGGAAAGTCCAGCCCAACCCGGCACTGCCAGTGATGCTGCCGGAGATGTCGCCCCAGATATTGCGTCCGAGCGCACTCGGCAAACCGGCACCACCGTCGTCCGTGTCTGCATTGACCGCATTCTCGAAATACCAGTTGACCCCGTATTCCAGGTCGCCGGTGAGTTGCACTTCGGCGATCTGCGCCTCGATATGTACTTGCATGGGCATGACATCGAGCTTCTCGATGACGTCCTTGATCGACTTCCAGGCGGTGGCGCTGGAGCGCACCAGCAAAGTGTTGGTTTCCTCGACCGCGGACACGCCCACGCGGTCTCCTTCCACCTCAAGCGTGACGCTGCCGTTGCCGCCGGAACGCTGGTTGAGCGACAACGAACCGCCGCCAGTACCGCCACCGGTGGACGACGACGCGTCGCCACTGGAATTGCTGCCACCGAAATCGACGCTGCCGCCATCGGCGCCGTCCTTGATCGAGACCGGATCGGTTCCAGGCATCAGCGATGCCGGATAGTTGCCGCCGGTGTCCTGGCCATTGCCGCCGCTGCGGCCGGCGCCGAACACTTCGGCCAGGCGATCGGCCAGGTCCTTGGCCTTGATGTACTTCAGCTCATACGAGAACAGACGCGAACCTTCACCCGCACCATCGATGCGTTCCAGCCAATCCTGGATCTGATCCAGATAGGCGGCCTGCGGAGTGATGACCAGCACCGCGTTGGCGCCTTCCAGCGGCATGAAGCGGAACATGCCCGCGCTGGGAGTCTTGCTGCTTTCGCCGAACACCTTCTCAAGATCGGCCACTACTTTGCTGGCGCGCCCGGATTCCAGCGGGAACACGCCCACCGACATGCCCGACAGCCAGTCGACGTCGAAGATCTCGACCGTGCGCAGGTAATTTTCCAGTTCGCTGCGCGTGCCAGACAAGGTGATGACGTTGCGGGTGGAATCGATGCCGACGATGGCGTTGGGCCGCGCGTACGGCTCCAGCACCTTCTTCATTTCGCTGGCGGAGATGAAGCGCAGCGGCACCACCCGCACTTCGAAACCGCGCGCGTTGGAGGCAGGGCCGGTGCGCGGCGCCAGCGTGCCGGACAACGCCTGGTCGGCCGGCATGATGTTGTAGCGGCCGTCGCTGTAGACCATGCGCGCGTTGTTCTGCGCCAGCACCTGCTCCAGCAATGTCATCGCCTGCGCGGGCGACACTGGCTTGGGCGTGCCCAGCGTGACGGTGCCCTGCACGCCGGGCGCGATCACGTAGTTCTGGCCCAGCATGTCGCCCAGGATGGCCTTGACCACCGCATGCACGGATTCGCCTTCGAAATTGAAGCTGGCCCCGCCGCCGCTCATCCCCGCCAGCGAAGGCGGCGGTGCCGAAGCGGCGCTGCGGTTGATCATCTGGCCGTTGCCGCGGCGGATCACCGCCTGGGGGCCGGTCTCGGGTTCTTCCACCGAATTCAACGGCGAAGTCTGCGCGGCGCCCGCGCTGCCATTACGGATATCCGCATCGCGGCGCACCTCGGGCGTGGGCACGCTGGCGCATGCCGCCAACAGGCCGGTCAGAACGGATACCAGGATCAAACGTGACTTCATGCCGGCACTCTACTTGGTCTTGTTCGGGGGAGGCGGGGCTTGGCCCTGCTGGCGGAGCTGCGCGCGCCGCGCTTCGATGCGCTGGCGAATCGCTTCCATCTGCTGTTCGGTGGTCATCGCTGATTCGGCCTGGGGCTGGCTGCCCGGCGCGGGCGCCGGACCGGCAGCGTTGGCCGGCGACACCGGCATGGGCCGGGAGGGCGTGGTCATAACCGGCGAGGCAGGCGGCGGCGCTGTCCCCGGCGCCGGAGGCTGCACGGGCGGGGCCGATCCCGGCGAAACGGGCGAGGCGCTGGGGGGCTGACCGCTAAGCCCGTCGAACACCCGCAGTTCCAAGGTGCGCGGTCCCTCCGGCCCTTCGATCACCACGCTACGCGGATGGATTTCGGCCACGCGCCAGCCCTGCGCGCTCTCGGGCGCGTCTCCGATCTTCAACCGCACCCCTTCCCCGCCCTGAGTCGGTTGCAGGATGGCCATCTGCAGCTGCGGCGTGATCAGCACGCTGGTCAGGACGAAATCGAAAGTCTGCGGCTGCTCGCCGCCTTCCTGTCCCTGGATGAAGAAAGGTTGCGGCTTGCGGCTCTGGGACAGCAAAGGGCGCGTGGCGATTTCGGAATACTGGGCCAGCGGCCCAAGGCGTTCCGGCGTCTGCTGCGGAAGCTTCGGCAACGCATTCACCAGGCTGGGGTCGTCGGCCAGCGGACGAATCTGCCCACCCATACCGAACAAGGCCAATACCCACGCCAGCAATGCCCAACCCGCCAGCGCGGCCAGCAGCCAGGTGCGCGGGCCGAAAGAGTCAATTCGCATCGACTGCTCCTGGCTTTGCGGGCGCGGGCGCGATAGCCGGCGGGGCGGGGATACGCGCTGCGGTCGGCGGACGCAGGTAACCGTAGAGATCGAAACTGACATCCAGCCCCGCGCTGGACTGCCCCGGCATGAACGAGTAGCCCATGGTCAGGACATTCAGGTTTTCCACGAACAGACGCGGCGTGCCGCTTTCCAGCGCGTACAGGACCGAAGCCAGCTCCGGCGTGCCGCAGCTCAAACGCACTTGCACCACTACCGGCGCGAAGCGGTCGCTGCCGGGCTGGGCCAGCGGCGAGCGATTGGTGATGGCGCAGCTGCGGTTGCCTGGGCTGGCTTCCAGCACCACGGTTTCCAGGCGTTTCACCAGTCCGGCGGTGGCCAGCTCAGGTGTGGCTTCCAACAGGAAGCCCGGCCGCTGCGACTGCTGGGCCACGGCCGCGGCCAGCCCTTTCTTTATCTCCGGGGCCTGCTGCAGTTGGGTGCGCACACGCAACTCGCGCTCGCGCGCGCTGTCGATGCGGTCCTGGACTTCCCGCATCGGCGCGGTCCACAGCGGGTGGACGACCAGCAGATAAGCGAGCGCAAGCGCCGCGACCAGCAAGCCCAGCGCCAGCCAGCGGTCGCGATCGGGGCGGTTGCGATCAAGGCTGGCGGGCGCCATTGGCGGCTCCCTTGCTGGTAGCCGGCGCCGCGGCGGTCGCGAGCTCGGCCGTCATGCTGAAACGGTCGAGCCGGGTCCGCGGATCAGGCTGCAAGGCGCCGCTCAGGGCCGGTGCGCGCCACAGCGGGGAGCCTTCCATGCGCCCTACCAATGCCGAAGCCTCCGGACTCAGGCCGATCAGCAGCAGGCGATCGCCTTCTATCCCGACCTTCTCCAGATAGGTGTTGTCCGGCAACCGGCGGCTGAGTTCGTCCAGGATCTCGACAGTGGTGGGGCGCGCCGAACGGGCGCGGTCCAGAAAAGCGGCGCCTTCCACGATATCGACCAGCTGCTGGCGCTGGGCAGCCACGCTGCGGGCCTGAAGCGCGCGCGCTTCGACCTGCCGGGTGAAGGCCTCCGCCGATTCCCGCCGGTTATCCAGAACCTGCCAGAACGCGGCAGCCGCGCCGAGCAGCGCGACCGCTCCCAGCACCCAGTTCCAGGTCCGCATCGCGTCGCGGCGGTTACGGCGTATTTCCGCCGGAAGCAGGTTGACGCCCAGCGGGTGGCCACTTGCGTCGCTGGCGTCCACGCCCGCCAGCGATCCGGCCAAACCGCCCAGCCCGGCCAGCGCCGCGTCGAAACGCGCGCGTGGAACGGCCACCAGTTCGGTATCCAGCTGGCCATCGGCGCGGCGGCCCAGCACGCGCGCATCGAAACGCACGCTATCGACAGTGAAGGGGGTCTGCCGGTCGACCTCGAAGCCGACCACGTCGCGCAAGCGCTCGGCCGCAGCGGCCGGCAGCAACAGGCGGCGCTGCAGGGCGGCGGCGGCCGGCAGCAGCAGCCAGCGCGGCAATTTGTCGGTGCGGTTGGCGAGCACGGCGTCCAGTTGGGCCGCCTCGAGCGGCAACGGCAGCCAGGCGATCTCATGCAGACCCTCGGCATCCTGCATCTGCAGCCGCAACTGGTCGCCGACCTGGGAAAACAGCAAGCGGTTACTGGCCAGCCCGAACAGCACGCGCCAGCGCAAAGGCAGCCATGACAGCAACGACTGCTTCCACCAGCGCAAAAAGCCGCCCGCTCCGGCGCCGTAGCGACGGACGCCCTGCATCAGCGACGGATTTTCCTGCGTGGTATTCATTGGGGTGCCGTTCCTTCCTGCCAGCGCAACGCGGTATACGCCGAACCCGGGACCGAGCCGCTACCCGCACGCACCACTGTCCGCAATACCGCAACCCGGCCATCGTCCAGCCGTGCGCGGCTGTCGATACTATACGTGCCGCTGCCTCCGCCCACGAGCTGCGCTGCGCCAGCGCCGGGCACGGGGCTTCTTCGCTGCGCCAGATAAGTCGTCGCATCCAGCCCCATCGCCGTCAGCACCGCTGCCTGCGCGTAAGTAGGGTCGGGTTCGCCACGGCCGCTGTAGAGAGTCAGGTAAGGCTCCAGCCGGGCGTACAGTTCGGGAGTCATGCCCAGCACCTGCTCCACCTCGGCCACGGTTTCGAACGGCGCATCCTTCGCCCCGTAAGGCCGTCCTGCCGCCGCATAGTCGGGGTCTTCCGCACCGCCGCCGACCTGGGTAAGCGGATCGGCATCGCGCCAATCGACGATGGCCGAGGCGATGCGTCCGGCCTGTTCCTGATCAACGTCCTGCGTCTGCATCAGCGCGGTGAGCAAAGGCTGCCCGGCCTGATTGAGATCCACTTTGCCGGTTTCGTCGACGATCTGAAGCTCCACTTCGCCGCCCGCGTAGCTCCATCGATAACTGCGCCCGTCGGGCAGCCAGCGGGTGGCGGGTTCGGTGTCGGCCAGCCGCACCAGCGAATACTCCACTCCGGCCCGTGCCAATTCCTGGGCCCTGGCGCCGCCGCTCAATATTCTTCCCTGCAGGGCTTCCACCCGCGCAGTCAGGGCGAAAGCGCCGATCAATGCCGTGAGCAATGCGATCAGCCACAGCACCAGCAGCAAGGCGGCTCCGCGTTGGCGCTTCATGGCGGCGGCTCCAGACCCTGGCCGAGTCCGTTGTCCTGGCCGTTGCCCTGCGCCAGCGATACCACCAAGCCTGGCCAGGACCGGCCATCGGCGGACTCGATATCGATCGACACCTGCAGCGGCAGGGATTCGGCCGCGGTCCAGCGTTCCTGCCACTGGCCCAGCTTGCCTTCCTGGTCCAGCCCGCGATAACGGAAGCGTATGGCGCCCAGGTTGTCGGCCAGGATTTCCGGCGGACGCGGCTGCGGCTCGCGCACCGCCTGCCCGGCCTGGACCATGGCGAAGGAAGCCAGCAGCTGGCTGCCTCCTTCGGCCACGACCAGATCGTGCAGGTAAGGTCCGCCACGGCCCAGGTAATCCGGCAGATCGGCGACGAAACGCATGCGCCGCTCTTCGCCGACGAAGCGGTATTGCCTCTGGGTGCCGGGATCGACGGCGAAGGCGATGTTCTGCGCCGAGGAGATTCGCCGGCGCAGGAAGCCCTCGACCGCGCGGATGCGTTCGTTGCGCTGGGCGATGGTCTCGCCACGCTGCACCATGGCCGTGGCCGAACGCAAGGTGGCGAAGGCCAGCGCCAAGCCTGCGGCGAGCAACACCGTGGCCAGCAGCACTTCGATGAGGGTGAAGCCGCGGGCGCTGCGGTTCATGGCGCTAGCACCGAGGCGTTATTGATGTCGGCGGGCGCCAGGCGCAGCGTCTGCCAGCGCAGCCGCTGACCCGGCGCGTCGCCCCATTCCACCTGCAACTGCACCTGCAGCAAACGCGGCGCAGAAGAGACCGTTTGCGGGGAACGCCGTTTCAGAGGGTCGACATACGGCTCCATTTCCAGCGTCCAGCGATAGCGCCCCGCTTCGAAGGTGCCCTCTTTGCGTCCCGGCTGCAGAACTTCACCGACGCCTAGCTGGGCCAGCAGGGATTGCGCATGCAAGGTCGCACGCCCGCTATCGTCGGCGGTGCGGATTTGCCGCGCCGCGCCGGACAGCGAGCCGAGCAACAAAGTCAGCGCCAGCGCCAGCAAGGCGAAGGCGATGATCACTTCGATCAGAGTGAAGCCGCGCTGGCTGCGGAAGCGCATGGATTTCATGGCGGTGACTTCATGGAGGCGATCCGCCGCCTGGCGCGCGCGCCAGCCTGACTTCGCCGGTCAGCCAGGCCACGTCGATGCGCCACGCCGCTTTCTTCGCGCTCAATTGCACGCGGCCGCCGGTGGAGGCACCGTCGGGAAAGAACAGGATGCCGCCCTCGCCCGCGCGCGCCTGCGCTTCGCGCGCGCCGGTGAATTCCACGCCCAGCGACGAGGGGATATTTCCCTGCCTCTGGTTCGGGCCCTGCCAATGATGTCTGGCCGGATCGATCACGAAACGCTGCGGCTGGCCGGTGGCGATGGCCTGCGCCCGCGCGTAGCGCAGTTGTGCGGCGATTTCCTTGGAACTCGAACGCAGACGCATGCCGTCCAAGCCCCCTGTCAGCACCATGGCCGCCAGCATGCCGGCGATGGCGATCAACGCCACCACCAGCAACATCTCCAGCAAGGAAACGCCCCGCGGCTTGCGCGGGCGGATGCGCTTGATGCGGCCCCGCGTCATACCGGCGCTGTTACTCGTGTGCCGTTATTCGAACTTGATATCGGCGTTGTAGCTGTCGCCGCCTACCTGACCGTCCTTGCCCAGGCTGATCAAGTCGAACGGTTGCGCTTCGCCGGGAGCGCGGTACTCGATAGCGTGGCCCCACGGATCTTTCAGCTCGGCCGCCTTGGCGTATGGGCCCAGCCAGCCATTGGCGTTGCCCGGCTGGGTGACCAGATCGTCCAGCCGCGAAGGCAGGCTGCCGGTATCCAACTGATAATTTTCCACCTTGCCGGCCAGGGTCTGGATCTGAGACTTGGCCAGGTTGGCTTTGCCACGATCGGCGCCGCCCAGCACGCGGCTGCCGACCAGGGTCAGCACCGCGCCGATCAGCACGATGACGATGATGATTTCCAGCAGGCTCATGCCGCTTTGCGCGGCCGGCGAGGGGGAACGGGTGATCGAGCGCGAAACTCGCAGCATTACGAAATCCTTGGAATCATGAGGCGGTTAGTGTGGGCGGGGATCTCTGAACGGGCTGTTTCCTACATCGCCAGCGGTCCTTCAACCGATCGAATTGGTCAGATCGTACAGCGGCACCAGCACGGCGATGATGACCATGCCGACCACCGCCGCCAAGACCAAGGTGATCACCGGTACCAGCGCGGCCAGCATGCGGTCCATGGCCTGGGCGGTCTCCAGCTCGAAAGTGTCTGCGGTCTTCAGCAGCATGCCGTCCAGCGCGCCGGATTCCTCGCCGACCTGGATCATCTGCAGCGCCAGCCGCGGGAAGCGCTTGCCCTTGGCCAGCGAGGCCGACAGGCCGTGGCCGTTCTTCACGTCCTCGGCGGCCTGTTCCACATCGGCGGACAAGGCGCGGTTGCCCAGCACGTTGCGGGAGATGCCCAGCGCGGCGAGCAGTGGCACCCCGTTCTTCAGCAGGGTGCCCAGGGTGCGCGCCAGACGCGCGGTTTCCATCTTCGCCAGCAGCGGACCGACCATTTTCTTCTGCAGCAGCCAGGCATCGAAACGATCGCGGAACACCGGGTCGCGGCGCTTGCGGTCCAACCACCACAACAGGGCCGCCGGCACCGCGACCAGCAGGAACCACCAGTCGCGCACGAACAAACCCAGCGCCAGCACGCCGCGCGTGAACCACGGCAGGGTCACGTCCAGGCTTTCGTACATCAATGCGAACTGCGGCACCACGTAACCCATCAGGAACAGCAGTGCGAAGCCGACCACCACCATCAGGATCGCCGGGTACACCATGGCATTGATCACGCGTCCGCGCATGGCGCTGCTGCGCTCCAGATAATCGGCCAGACGCTGCAGTGTCTCGTGCATGCTGCCGCCGGCTTCGCCCGCGCGTACCATGTTGATGTACAGGCGCGAGAAGGTACCGTGCTGCCGCTCCAGCGCCGTGGACAATGGCGCGCCGCCGCGTACCGTATCGCGGATGTCGGCGATGGTGCGCCGCGCTTTGTCGTCTTCGGGCAGTTCCAGCAGGATGGTCAGCGAACGGTCCAGCGGCTGGCCCGCGCCGAGCAGCGTCGCCAGCTGCTGGGTGAACTGCACCAGCCGGTCGCCGGCGAACGGCTTGGCCTGGAACAGCGAACGCAACGAAGTGCCGCTGCCCTCAGAGGCCAGTTTGGCCTCGACCGGCAAATGCCCCTGTTCCTGCAGACGCGCCACCACCTCGCCGTCGCTGGCGGCTTCCATCTGGCCGTCGAGGACTTCGCCGCGGGTGTTGAGGGCTTTGTAGCGGTAGAGGGGCATGAGATTGTTGGCTGATGACTAGTGATTGGTACGTGTTCGCTCGAATTTTTTCAGCCGTCATTCCCGCGAAGGCGGGAACCCAGCGACTTTAGGCTTTCAGCCGATGACCTCGGCCCAAAGATCGTTCCAGTAGGGATTTCGCTCTTCTATCAATCTGATTTTCCAATCCCTGTTCCATTTCTTTACTCGTTTCTCTCTAGTGATGGCAGCTTCCATCGTGCCGTGGAGTTCGTACCAGACCAGCTTGTCTACGCCGTACTTGCTCGTGAACCCCTCCACCACATGTTCACGGTGCTGCCACATTCTCGCAATCAGATCACTAGTCACTCCAACGTAGAGCGTTCCATTGCGTCCACTTGCGAGAATGTAAGTCGCTGGTTGCTTGTCCATAAGCACCCCCAAGAGCAAAGTCGCTGGGTTCCCGCCTTCGCGGGAATGACGATCCGAAAATATGCGGTCACCCGTGTGGCGCAGCCTGTCTGATCATGCATCCTCCGTAACCCGCAACACCTCCTCGATAGTCGTCTCCCCGCTCAACGCCTTGACGATGCCGTCCTCGTACATCGTGCGCATGCCCGCATCGCGCGCCAGCTGCTCCAGCTCGCCCATGCCGGCATGGCGCATCACGGCACGACGAAGTTCGTCGTTCATGACCAGGAATTCCATGATGGTGGTACGGCCCAGATAGCCTGTAGGCGCGATGGCCGACGCGCGTGGGCGGTACAGGAATATCTCGCCCTGCGGCTGGTAGCGGCGCAGTCCGAACTTCTCTATTTCCTCCGGTGAGGCCGGGTACTTCTCCGCATGCACCGGCTCCAGCCGGCGCACCAGGCGTTGGGCCAGAATTCCGTTGATGGTGGAGGTCAGCAGGTAGTCCTCCACGCCCATGTCCAGCATGCGGGTGATGCCGCCGGCGGCGTTGTTGGTGTGCAGCGTGGACAGCACCAGGTGGCCGGTGAGCGCGGACTGGATGGCGATGCGCGCGGTTTCCAGGTCGCGCATTTCGCCGATCATGATGATGTCCGGGTCCTGGCGCACGATGCTGCGCAGGGCATGCGCGAAATCCAACCCGATCTGCGGCTTGGCCTGGATCTGGTTGATGCCTTCGATCTGGTATTCGACCGGGTCCTCGACGGTGATGATCTTCACGTCGGCGGTGTTGAGCTTGCTCAGCGCGGTGTACAGCGTGGTGGTCTTGCCCGAGCCGGTGGGACCGGTGACCAGCAGGATGCCGTGCGGTTGTTCCAGCACTTTCTGGAACTGCGGCAGGAAGTGGTCGGTGAAGCCGAGCTTGTGGAAATCGAACACTACCGTTTCGCGGTCCAGCAAACGCATCACCACCGACTCGCCATGTGCGGTGGGCACGGTGCTCACGCGCAGGTCCAGCTCCTTGCCCTGTACGCGCAGCATGATGCGGCCGTCCTGCGGCAGGCGGCGCTCGGCGATGTTGAGCTTGGCCATGATCTTGACGCGGCTGATCACCGCGGCGGTCAGATTGGCCGGCGGGCTTTCGCCTTCCTCCAGCACGCCGTCGACGCGGTAGCGCACCTTCAGGCGGTTCTCGAAAGGCTCGATGTGGATGTCGGAGGCGCGCAGTTCGACCGCGCGCTGGATCACCAGATTGACCAGGCGGATCACCGGCGCTTCGGATGCCAGGTCGCGCAGGTGCTCGACGTCGTCGAGATTGCCGGTGCTCTCGCCGTCGGCGTCTTCCACGATCGTTCCCATCGCGCTGCGGCCCTGCCCGTGCCAGCGTTCGATCAGGTCGTCGATTTCCGAACGCAGGCCCACCGAAACACGCACCGGATAGCCGGTCGCCAGTTGCACCGCTTCCACGGCGTAGGAGTCGTAGGGGTCGGCCATCCACAGATCCAACACACCCCGGTGCTCGCCCAAGGGGCAGACATGGAACTGGCGCAGGAAACGCGGCGACAGCGGCTGCGCCTCCGGCGGGAATTCCGGTGGCAGCTCGGGCACCTGCTTCAGGTTGAGCAACGGCAGGTCCAGCACCTCGGCGCAGGTCTCGGCGTGGTCGCGCTCGGACACCAGGCCCAGCCGGGTCAGCAACGACAGCACCCCGCCGCCCGTTTCTTCCTGCAGACGCCGCGCCCGCGCCAGATCCGCATCCTTCAGCCGGCCTTTCTCAAGCAAGGCCGCGACGATCCGCTCGTCAGCGCCGACCGTGCCGGGATTCGACTGCTGCATGTCGGGGGAAAGCGCTGCGTTCACGCGGTACTCCATAAGCAACCGGGGCACACTCTAGCAGCCTCCACGTTGCGGAATGGTCTCCGGTTGGCGGTTCCGCAGACAGGAACCCCGGCAGACGCCGGGGTTCCCGTGTTGCGCGTAGCGGGCGAAAACGCTTACTGGCGCGCCACCAGGGTGACGCCGCTGTAGGCGGCCACACCGACCAGTTTTACGTAGTACGTGCCGGCCTGCGTTTGCGGAGCGTTGATGCGCACGGTTTCGCTGTTGCCCGGACGCGTGGACTTGTAGTCGTAGCTGGTCGCGCTGGGCTCTTCCTCGAAACTCACATACAAGGACACGTTACCGCTGCCGCCCAAGGTCATGAAGCTGAGCACGCTACCGGCCGTGGCCTCGAAGCTGTAGAGCTTCTCGCTTCCCGCAGCCCCCGCCAGTCCGGTGACATTGACCTTGTTGACCAGGGGCGTGGCCACCGGTCCGCAAACTTCGGTCGCCGGATCGCAGGGTTCTTCCAATGCCTTGTCCAGCGCGGCTTTCGCATCGACGATGCCGGTGCCGATCGGCGTGTTTGCTGGAATGGTGACGGGGAACGGCCGTGCCGTCGTCTTGAGCAGGGTTTCCAACGCCGCCGGAGTCAGCGGATCCTTGTCGTTGGCGATCAATGCGCTTTGCACCAGCGCGGCCACCGCGGTCACGTGCGGTGCGGACATGGAGGTGCCGGCCATGCCTGTGTAGATGAACACGCCCGCGCCGGATCCGGGCGTGGTCGCGCCATCCCAGCCGGTGGAGAAGACGTAGCCGTCCCAGCCATCGTTGCCGGTGTCCTGGCCGCCGCCACCGCCAGGTCCGGCGATGTCGACGTTGGCGCCGTAGTTGGAATAGCTGGCGCGTCCGCCGGTGATGCGCGTGGCGCCCACGGTGACCACGTTCTGGCAATTGCCGGGCGAATAACCGGAGCTGTTGGCGTTCTGGTTGCCGGCGGAAATGACCACCAGGCTGCCGTTGGCGACTGCGGTATTGATCGCGGCCTGCTCGTAGGCTTCGCAAGCGCCGCCGCCGCCCAGGCTGAGGTTGATGACTTCGGCGGGATTGGCGTTGTTGGGAACGCCCGCGATCGGCGCGCCCGAGGCCCAGGCGATGGCGTCGGCGATGTCGGAGGTGTAGCCACCACAGCGGCCGAGCACGCGCACCGGCAGCACCTGGGCGTTGTAGGCCACGCCCGAGCCGCCGCTTCCATTGTTGGTCAACTCGCCCACCGTGCCGGCGGTGTGGGTGCCGTGCCAGGAACTGTCCTGCACCGGCGAGCCTGCATAGCATTCGCCCGCGACCGGGTTCCAGTCGCCCTGGTCCAGCGCGCCGGGCACGCGGTCGTCGGTGGCGCGGCGCGAGACGAACGCATCGGTGATGAAGTCGTAGCCCTGCAGGATATGCGTGCCGCTGGCCAGGTCCGGATGGTTGGGCAGGATGCCGGTATCCAGCACCGCGACCACCGTGCCGGCGCCGGTGGAGAGATCCCACGCGGCCGGCGTGTTGATGCCGCCGGTAGGATCGTCGTAATGCCACTGGTAGACGGAGAAGTAGGGGTCGTTGGGAACGAACTGCGGCGTGACCCGTCCGCTGGCCGCCGCCAGCGCCGAGGTCATCGCAGCCGGTGCGCTGAAGTCTTCGACCGGCCGCATCATCCGATCCACCTGGGCGTATTCCACCGACGCATCGGCGCGCAGCGCGGCCACCAATGCACTGGCTTCGCTCGCCGAAAGGTTGCGCGACAACTTGATCGCATCGCCGCCCAACGCCAGCTTGCGCACATGGCTTGCGGCCAGCGGCACGGCTGCCTTGGCGCCGGCAGCCGCGCTCTGGCGCAGGCCGACGCGCGCAGCGGCCTGACGCACGGTGGTCAGCTTGCCGTCCACGCTGCCGGCACTCTTGAACTTGACGATCAAGCGGCTCGCACCGACCGAGTCCGACGCCTGCGTTCTGTCGATGATGCGGCCTTTGGCGGGGCCCGCGGCAAAAGCCGGGACCATCGCTGCCGAAGACATCATCAACACCGTCGCCACGGCCAAACCGAGTTTGTTCTTCTTGATCATGGTGCAATCCTCTTGGAAGTTGGAACAGGGGTTGAGCGGCCTTGTTTGAAGCTTGACGTTGCGTACCCAGTCCATTGGCCGGCCCAGCCAGTTTCCTGCCGGATCCGCGGGGGAGCGGATCCCGAACCTTCGCTTGCCGCCCGCAACCGGCGGCAAGCCCCTTGCTCATCTCACCAGCCGAAGCCGGCGCCCACGCCCACCGATTTCTCGTCGCCGCTGAACGCGCCACCAATGGTGATGGTGGCGCGGTCGCTCAGCGCGCGCTGATAGCCGACCGAGAGCGCTTTTTCGCCGCCCTGGAAACCGATGCCCACGCCCACCCGGTTGTCGGTGCGGATGCCGGCGGTGCTGGTGGCCATGTTGAGCATCGCCGAGCTCATCGCGCCCTGCCGGTCGATGCGGCGATCCTGATCCAGGAAGCGGCGTTCGGTTTCGGTGCGGAAGTTCTGGAAGTCGTCGTCCAGTGCCTTGAACTGCATATCGGTGTAGCTCTTGGCCGAACTCAGCGTCTCGGTGGCCATGTTGTCGGTGTAGGTGTTGGCCGAGCTCAGCGTGGCCGCATCGGCGGCCTGCACCTGCCCCACATTGGCCGCGTCGGTCGCCTGGGTGCCGGCGGCGACGTTGGTCACCGCGCGGTCGGCGACCGGGCCTTGGCCCACTGCGACTGGACTTTCGCTGCTCGCCACTGCGGAAGTAGAGACGGCGCCAGAGCTTTGGGTAGCAGGCACGGCGCCGCTTGCGGGTGTAGCCGTCTGCGCCGCTGCGGCGCTGGCGTTTTCCACGCGCGGGTTGGCCAGACTGGCGGCGGTCGGGTTCTCCAAAGTGGAAACGCGGCCATCCAAGGAAGTGACCGCCGTGTCCAGCGCGGACAGCGCATCGCCCACATTGAAATAACTGCCGCCCTGGACGATGAAGCTGGTGCCGATCAATCCGCCCGTCGCGCCCACCGTGGTGCCGCCACCCAAGGCCGTGGCGATGCTGTCCAGCGAACCGAACAACTGGCCTCCGTTGACGGCATCCCTGCTGCCGACAGCGACCGCGCCATCGGCCACGTTGGTCACGGTAGTGCCGTCGGCGCCGCCGAGGGTCAAGGTGTCTTTGCTTTCGTCGTCGTAGGCGACCGCGTTGGCTTCCAGATCGGTCAAGTCGCCCGTGACTTCATTCAACTGGGCGACGTTGACCGCATCGGTGTCCTCGGTGCCCGCCGCCACGTTGGTGATCTGGCGTTCGGCACCGACATCGCCGACCGACACAGTATTGGCGCGATCGGCAAAGGAGCCTTGGCCAATCGCGACGCTGCCATCAGCAGCCGCCTCCGAATCGGCGCCCACCGCCACGCTGTTATCGCCCGAAGAACTGGCCGCCGAACCCAACGCGGTGCTGTTGAAACCGCCGGCGGTCGTCAACCAACCCAGCGCCGAACTGAAATCGCCTGCCGCATACGAACCCGCGCCCAAAGCCACGCCGCCATAGCCGCTGGCTTCGGCACTGAACAAGCCGAACGCAGTGCCGCCAAGTGCAACGCTTTCATCGCCCGAGGCAATGCTGAATTCGCCCAGCGCCGTGCTGCTGACGCCGCTGGCGTCGGATCCATAACCGAACGCGGAGGCGAAATCTCCACCCGCGCTGCTGAATCCACCATTGGCGGTAGCCGCCAGGCCCGCTGCATTGCTGCTGTAACCAGTAGCAGTGGCCTGCGTATTGCTGGCGACCGAGTTGGTGCCGGTGGCGGTGCTGTAGGCGCCGCTGGCTTCGGCGTTCGACCCCAGCGCCAGGCTGCCATCGCCCGATGCGGCACTACCCGTGCCCAATGCCGAGGAATTCACGCCCTGCGCCAAAGCATTGGAGCCGACCGCCACACTGCTGGCTCCCGCCGCCTGCGCATTGAAGCCGAACGCAGCACTACCCTGTGCCTGGGCGAGTGCGTTGAAACCGATCGCCGTGGCATTGCCCGCCACCGCATTGGCGCCGCTGCCGAAGGCCGAGGCGCCGTCGCCGATGGCATTGGCCGCTTCGCCCGCCGCGGTGGCGTTGTCGCCTTCCACATAGGCGCCGGCGTCGCTTTCTTCGCTGCCGGTGGCCTTGAAATATTTGTTGGTGTTTTTGGCTGTTTCCGCTACTTCGTTCAGCTGCGCCACGTTCACCGCATCGGTATCCTCGGTGCCGGCCGCCACGTTGGTGATCTGGCGTTCGGCGCCGACATCGCCGACGGAAACGGAGTTCTCCCGATCAGCGAACGATCCCTGGCCAATCGCAACGCTGCCTTCTGCGGCCGCTTCGGAATCTGCGCCCACCGCCACGCTGTTGTCGCCTGACGAACTGGCCGCCGAACCCAAAGCCGTACTATTGAAACCACCGGCAGTGGTCAACCAACCCAATGCCGAACTGAAATCGCCCGCCGCGTACGAACCCGCACCCAGAGCCACACCGCCATAGCCACTGGCTTCGGCGCTGAACAACCCGAACGCAGTGCCGCCAAGTGCAACGCTTTCATCGCCCGAGGCGATGCTGAACTCGCCCAAGGCCACGCTGCTGACGCCCGATGCCGACGAAGCCAGGCCCAATGCCGTCGAGTAATCGCCGGCGGCGCTGCTCTCGGCGCCAAGCGCGGTGGAACCATCGCCGGTAGCCGTGCTGAGGAAACCAGTGGCGGTGGATTCGATGCCTGACGCAGTGCTCTCTGCGCCAAGGGCGGTGGCAGCATCGCCCGACGCCGTGCTGAAGAAACCATTGGCGGTCGATTCCTCGCCCGAGGCTTCGCTGAGCGAACCGGTCGCCACGCTGCCATCGCCGCTGGCAACGCTGCCGGCACCCGTCGCAGTGGCGATGTAACCGCTCGCTTGGCTCTCCGCGCCCACCGCGGTGGCGTATTCGCCCGTGGCCTGGCTATTGGCGCCTGCCGCGAACGCGTTCTCGCCGAAGGCCAACGCGTTGAAACCGATCGCCGTGGCATTGCCCGCCACCGCATTGGCGCCGCTGCCGAAGGCCGAGGCGCCGTCGCCGATGGCATTGGCCGCTTCGCCCGCCGCGGTGGCGTTGTCGCCTTCCACATACGCGCCGGCGTCGCTTTCTTCGCTACCGCTGGCCTTGAAATATTTGTCGGTGTTTTCGGCTACCGCCGCCACTTCCTCCAGCTGCGCCACGTTCACCGCATCGGTATCTTCGGTGCCGGCCGCCACGTTGGTGATCTGGCGTTCGGCACCGACATCGCCGACGGAAACGGAGTTCTCCCGATCAGCGAACGATCCCTGGCCAATCGCAACGCTGCCTTCTGCGGCCGCTTCGGAATCTGCGCCCACCGCCACGCTGTTGTCGCCCGACGAACTGGCCGCCGAACCCAAAGCCGTACTGTTGAAACCACCGGCAGTGGTCAACCAACCCAATGCCGAACTGAAATCGCCTGTGGCAAATGAACCCGCGCCCAAGGCCACGCCACCGAACCCACTGGCTTCGGCGCTGAAAAGTCCGAACGCGGTCCCGCCCAGCGCGATGCTTTCGTCGCCGGAGGCGATGCTGAATTCGCCCAGCGCCGTACTGCTGGCGCCGCTGGCGTCTGCGCCGTAACCGAACGCCGACGCGAAATCGCCTCCTGCGCTGCTGAAGCCGCCTGCCGTCGTCGATGCCAAGCCCGCAGCGCTGCTGTTGTAGCCCACCGCAGTGGCCTGGATATTGGAAGCGCTGGCTTGCGTTCCCAACGCCGTGGCATACGGACCGCTGGATTGCGCACCTGCACCGACCGCAGTGGCGCCCGCTTCGCTGGCGACCGCGCCCGAACCCAAGGCAGTGGCATCCACTGCGCTGGCCTCGGTGGCGACGTACTGCAGTTCGCCGTCTTCATCCAGGATCGGCTCGCCTTCCTCGTCCACCAGCAGACGCTGGCCGCCGACCGCAGTGGCGGAATTTTCGCTGGCCACCGAGCCGGAACCCACCGCCACAGAATCGTCGCCCAGCGCCGTGCTGAAGAAGCCGACCGCGGTGCTGTTGGCGCCGCTGGCCCACGACTCGGCGCCCAATGCGCTGGCGTTGTCTGCGGGCGCATAAGCGAAATAGCCCAGCGCCGTGCTTTCCAGTCCCGACGCTTCGGACAAAGTGCCGGTGGCGGTGCTGTAGTCGCCAGCGGCGATCGCGCCGGCGCCGAAGGCCGCCGAAGCCTCGCCGGTGGCCTGCGTGCTGACGAAGAAGCCAAGCCCCGGAATCAGATCGACCGGCCCGCCCACCGCCACGCTGCTGGTGCCGACGGCCGCGCTCTGCGTACCAATTGCGGTGGAGTAATCGCCGATGGCGTTGGAAACCGCACCGAAGGCCGCCGATTGCGCGCCTTCCGCATACGCGCCCACGCCCGCGGCCGTGGCGGCGAATCCGTCGGCCTGCGCACTGGCGCCGACCGCCGTGCCGCCGACACCCGCGCTGGTTGCGCCGGTATCGACCGGCACGCCACCGTTGGTGATCAGCGGATTGCCTTCTTCGTCCACCGCATTGCCGCCCACGGCAACCGCCGCCGGACCGGTGGCTTGCGCGTTCTGACCGAAGGCCGCGCTGTTCTGGCCCGAAGCCAACGCATTGAAGCCCACCGCGGTGGCGCCCTCGGCCACCGCATTGGCGCCGCCGCCGAACGCCGATGCGCCGTTGCCCACTGCATTGGTCGCCTCACCCGCTGCGGTAGCGTTATCGCCCTCCACGTAAGCACCCGCGTCGCTGTCTGCGCTGCCGCTGGCCTTGAAATATTTGTCGGTGTTCTCGGCCACCGCCGCGACTTCATCCAGCTGCGCTACGTTCACTGCATCAGTGGCTTCGGTACCGGCAGCCACGTTGGTGATCTGGCGCTCGGCGCCGGCATCGCCCACCGAGACGGTGTATTCGCGATCGGCAAAGGAGCCCTGCCCCAGCGCCACGCTTCCTTCCGCATCCGCATACGCATCCGCGCCCAGGGCAACGCTGTTGTCGCCGAAAGAAGTGGAGAAATTACCCAGTGCGGTGCTGTTCTCACCGGGTGACCACGCCGCGCCGCCGACCGCGGTGGAGAAGTCGCCGGAAGCTTCGGTGGTGATGACGCCCGCCAAGGCGCCGCCCACCGCGACGCTGTTGATGCCGCTGGCCGTGGCGCCCTGACCGGATGCCAGACTGTTGTTGCCGGAAGCCACGCTGTCGGAACCCAGCGCCACGCTGCCCGATGCGGAAGCGGTGCTGAGATTGCCCAATGCGGTGCTATTGAAACCCGATGCCAGTGCGCCACCGCCGATGGCGGTGGTGTAGTTGCCGGTAGCCGCGGCGCCGGCACCGAATGCAGCGGCTTCAAAACCGCTGGCCGCGCTGTTTGCGCCGACTGCGGTGCTTTGATCGCCATCGGCCAATGCGCCGGAACCCGCGGCAACCGACTCTTCGCCTTCGGCAGTGGCTTCGCCATCTCCAGTGGCTCTGAAATAGTTGTCGGTGTTTTCAGCCACCGCCGCAACTTCATCCAGCTGCGCCACGTTCACCGCGTCGGTGGCCTGGGTGCCTGCGGCCACGTTGGTGATCTGGCGTTCTGCGCCCGCTCTGCCCACCGATACCGTGTTGGCGCGATTGGCAAGGGAGTTGGCGCCCAGCGCCACGCTGTTGGCGGACGCGGCGTTGGCGTTGTTGCCGATGGCGATCGAATTGGTCGCGGTGGCGCGCGAGTGCGTGCCCACCGCAATGGCGTCGACGCCGCTGACTCCGGCGTTGTAGCCGATGGCCACGCCATTGGCGCCATTATTGGCGAAGCTGTTGAAACCGATCGCAACGCCATTGAGCGAAGTGATGGAAGTCTGGCGGCCCACCGCCGTGCTGTTGACGGCGCGCGCAGCGCTGTCGGCGCCCAGCGCGGTGGCGCCGGTCGCGGTAGCGCCGCTGCCGGTGCCGAGGGCGGTACTGCGGTTGCCGCTGGCGATGGTTTGCGCGCCGATGGCGACGGCATTGGCGCCGCTCGCATTGGCCGAGCCGTCGACCAGGCACTGATCTATGGCAGGCCAGCTATTCCAAACCACGCATTCGGCGTTGCCGCCTACTTCCACGGACTGGGCGAACGCCGTGTTGGCGGACAGCAGCATGCCCAGCGCTACCACAAGCGCACCTCTTCGTGGCGCGCCGGTTACGGCTCTACTTTGCGCGCTTGCGCTGTCTCCCGATGCCAATTCCGAGGCCACGACCCACAGGCCCAACGACTGGTTCCATACCTTGCGATAAATGCGATTCATCGACCATTTCCTTATTAAATTTTGGCAAAGGGATACCCAGATCGCCTGGCGGGGGCCGGACGAACTAGTCGGAAATTTTGGAGCCCCCTCGGGGTTGCGCTCGACGGATATTCGAACGCTTCGGATTCACTGCGGTCACGAGCTGAATGCTTCCTTACACTGCAACTGTGATTCGATATTCACTAGAGGTTTATCGAGAGTCAAGTCACATAAAGTCGCGCCCGCTCAACACACAAAATTTTCACGAAGCTGAAAACAGGCACTGTAATTACGCCAGTAAACAAGCGCTTATCACATTATTTGCAGCACGGAAAAGCGCATACGCACGCGTACGCGAAAAAACAAAAAGCCCGCCAATATTGGGTTTGGCGGGCTTTTTAATATTTCGATATTTTTGTTTGTTATGTGATCAGGCCACCCAATTTCTCGCATTGCGGAACAGCCGCAGCCAAGGCGAATCGTCTTTCCAGTCCTGCGGACGCCAACTGAGGTTCACGCTGCGCAAGGTGCGCTCCGGGTGCGGCATCAGGATGGTGGAACGGCCATCGTCGCTGGTCAGGCCGGTGATGCCGTCGGGCGATCCGTTGGGATTGAGCGGGTATTGCAGCGCCGTGCGTCCGTCTCCGCCGATGAAGCGCAATGCCACCCGCGCCGCGGCCTGATCGGCTGCGCTATCGAATTCGGCGCGGCCTTCGCCGTGCGCGACCGACACGGGAATGCGCGAACCGGCCATGCCCTGCAGGAACAGCGAGGGCGATTCCACCACTTCCAGCAGGGAGAAACGCGCTTCGAATTGTTCGCTGCGGTTGCGCAGGAAACGCGGCCAATGCGTGGCGCCGGGAATGATGTCCTTCAACTGGCTCAGCATCTGGCAGCCGTTGCAGACGCCCAGCGAGAACGTGTCGCCGCGCTGGAAGAACATCGCGAACGCATCGCGCAGCTCGCTGCGTTCCAGGATGGAAGTGGCCCATCCACGGCCCGCGCCCAGCACGTCGCCGTAGCTGAAGCCGCCGCAGGCAGCGAAACCCTTGAACCCGTCCAGCTTCACGCGCCCGCCGATCAGGTCGCTCATGTGCACGTCGAACGTATCGAAACCGGCCCGGTCGAAAGCGGCGGCCATTTCGATCTGGCCATTGACGCCCTGTTCGCGCAGGATCGCGACCTTCGGCCGGATGCCTTTGGCGATGTAAGGGGCGGCGACGTCTTCGGCCGGATCGAAGCTCAGCTTCGGGCGCAAGCCGGGCGCCGAGAAATCGCGCACGGATTCGCGCTCCTCATCGGCCGTTTCCGGATTGTCGCGCAGCTTCTGCATGGCGTGGGTGACCGACCACCATGCGTCGAACAGCTCGTCCCAGCGCCATTGCGCCAGCGTCTGCCCTTCCTGTTCGATGCGGATCACCGGCGCGGTAGTGGGCTTGGCGATGCGCTGCGCGCATTCGGTCAACGCATGGCGTTCGACCAGGTCCGCGAAGGCGGCGCGGTCTTCGGCCGATACCTGCACCACTGCGCCCAGCTCTTCGGCGAACAGGGTACGGAACGGATCGTCGCCCCATCCGTCCAGCTGGATGTCCAGGCCGCAATGCGCCGCGAACGCCATTTCGCACAGTGCCGCGAACGCGCCGCCGTCGCTGCGGTCGTGGTAGGCCAGCAACACGCCGGCTTCGCGCGCATCGCGGATGAGTTCGAAGAAATCGCGCAGACGTTGCGGATCGTCCAGGTCGGGCACGCTGTCGTCCGCATCACTGCCGCCGAAGGCCGGCAACGCACCCGCGCCCGCTTCGGGATGGCACTGCGCCAGTACCGAACCACCCAGGCGCTGCTTGCCCGCGCCCAACCCGATCAGCCACAGATCGCTGTCTTCTTCGCGGGCCAGCAATGGCGTGAGCTGCTCGCGCGCGTCGGTGACCGGGGCGAAGGCAGTGATGATCAGCGAGACCGGCGAAACGGATTTCTGCGCCGTGCCGTCGCTGTGCCATTGCGCCTGCATCGACAGCGAATCCTTGCCGACCGGGATGCTCAGATCGATCTCGGGGCAAAGCTGCATGCCCACCGCTTTCACCGCGTCGAACAGCAATGCGTCTTCGCCGTCGTGATTGGCCGCGGCCATCCAGTTGGCGGAAAGCTTGATGCGGTCCAGCGATTCCACCGGCGCCGCGCACAGGTTGGTGATCGCTTCGCCGACCGCCATGCGTGCAGAAGCGGCGGCATCGAGCAGCGCCAACGGCGTGCGTTCGCCGATGGCCATGGCTTCGCCGACGTAGCCTTCGAAACCCGACAGAGTGATGGCGCAATCGGCCAGCGGCAGCTGCCAGGGGCCGATCATCTGATCGCGCGCGGTCAGTCCGCCGACGCTGCGGTCGCCGATGGTGACCAGGAATTGTTTGGAAGCCACCGATGGATGCGCCAGCACGCGTAGGCCGGCGTCGTGCAGGTCCAGCGCGGAAGTCTCCATGGCCGGCCAGCGCGGCGCGGGCGGATGGGCGGTGTCGCGATGCATCTTCGGCGGCTTGCCGAACAATACGTCCATAGGCAGGTCGATGGGGAAGGCCCCTCTCCCCTCGGGAGAGGGGTTGGGGTGAGGGGAAACGGAAGTCACGATGTTCGAACCACCTTGACCTTCGTCGCCCCTCATCCGGCGCTGCGCGCCACCTTCTCCCGCTGGGAGAAGGGGATCGAGCGTGCCATATCCCACCACCAGTCGCTCTTCTTCCGTAACCACACCCACCGCCGCAAACGGACACCGCTCCCGCTCGCACAGCGCAGCGAATTCGGCCAGTCGCTCCTGCGCCACACCCAGCACATAGCGTTCCTGCGATTCGTTGCACCACAGCTGCATCGGCGACAGCGAAGGATCGTCGCTGGGCACGCGGTCCAGGTCGATCACCCCGCCCATGCCGGAATCGTGCAGCAATTCGGGAATCGCATTGGACAGGCCGCCTGCGCCGACGTCATGGAACCAGCGGATCGGATTGTCCGCACCCTTCGCCACGCAACGGTCGATCACTTCCTGGCAGCGGCGCTCCATTTCCGGGTTGTCGCGCTGCACGCTGGCAAAATCCAGGTCTTCGGCAGTGTCGCCCGAGGCCACCGAACTGGCGGCGCCGCCGCCCAGGCCGATCAGCATCGCCGGGCCACCGAGCACGATCACCGCGTCTCCGGGCTGCAAGCGGATCTTTTCCACCTGGATGCGGTCGATGGCGCCCAAGCCGCCGGCCAACATGATCGGCTTGTCGTAGGCGCGGATCAGCGTGGCGGACTCGGGGAGTTCGAAACTGCGGAAATAACCGGTCAGGTTCGGGCGCCCGAATTCGTTGTTGAAAGCGGCCGCGCCCAGCGGACCGTCCAGCATGATTTCCAGTGCCGGCGCCATGCGCGGATTCAGCGCGCGCGGCGCTTCCCAGGCTTGCGGCAACGTAGGAATACGCAGGTGCGAGACACTGAAACCGCTCAGCCCCGCCTTGGGCTTGCCGCCGCGACCGGTCGCCCCTTCGTCGCGGATTTCGCCGCCAGCGCCGGTGCTGGCGCCGGGAAACGGCGCGATGGCGGTGGGATGGTTGTGCGTTTCCACCTTGATGCAGAACGCCGCATCGGTCTTCGGCTCGCTGCGGTAGGCGCCATCGGCGCCGGGACGGAAACGCGAGGACGCGTAGCCTTCCACCACCGCGGCATTGTCGCTATACGCCGACAGGGTGTGCTGCGGGGTCTGCGCATGGGTGTGCTTGATCATGCGGAACAGCGATTGCGGATGGTCCTTGCCTTCCAGGGTCCAGGTCGCATTGAAGATCTTGTGGCGGCAGTGCTCGGAATTGGCCTGCGCGAACATCATCAGTTCGACGTCGGAAGGATCGCGGCCCAGTTCGCCGTAACGCAGGCGCAGGTAGTCGATCTCGTCATCGGCCAGGGCCAGGCCCAGTCGCTTGTTGGCCGCTTCCAGCGCGCCCAGTGCAATGCGCTCCAGGGTGCCGCGCGGCGGTGCGGTGAACAGTGCGGCGGCTTGTTCGCGCGCCGACAGCAGCGATTGGGTCATCGGATCGTGCAGCAGCTTGGCCAGCGCGGTGGTGTCTTCCCAGCCTTGCAGGTCGATGCGGGTGCCGCGTTCCACGCGCTTGACCGGCAGGCCGGCGCCGCGCAGCAGTTCGGTGGCCTTGCTGGCCCAGGGCGACAGGGTGCCAAGACGCGGCACGATGAAACGCGACTGGGTGTCCTCTGCCGCCGCCATCGGGTCGGACGTAGCCTGCAGGATGCGACCAAGGGTGCCGATATCGACCTCGGCGCCCGCTTCGGGTTCGACGAAATAGACGTACCAGGCCCCGCGCACCAGCACGGAAGGCGAGACGGACTGCAATCGGGATTCAAGCCGCGCGCGGCGGAATTGCGACAGGGCCGGCTGGCCCTCGAGGACGATCATGTCCGGAACCGGAAGAAACGGGGCTCACTATTGTAGCGAAGCCGGCGCGGGGCCGGCTTCGTCGTATCGCATTTTTTGCCTGACAGGCGGCCTACTGCATGCCGGCCGGCTTGACCGCCTGGGCCTCGCCCGCCAGCTTGTCCAGGGCTTCGCGCATCTTGTCCGGCGGCAGATATCCGCCCAGCTGGGTTCCGTCCGGGGCGAAAATGGCCGGCGTACCGGAAATACCCAGGCGCTGTCCCACGTGGTACTCCATGTCCACCGGGGTGCTCTTGCATGTCCGCACGGGGACAGGCTTGCCGCCCTTGGCGTCGGTCAGGGCCTGCTTGCGGTCGGTGGCGCACCAGACCGAGATCATGTCGCGGTGGTCCTGGCTGCCCAGGCCCATGCGCGGGAAAGCCATGTATTCGATGGCGATGCCCCGCTTGTTGTATTCGGCGATTTCGCTATGCAGCTTGCGGCAGTAGCCGCATTCGATATCGGTGAACACGCTGAGTGTGTATTTCGGATTGGGCGGGGCGAACACGATGCGCTCGCTGGTCTTGACGCTCTTGAGCAGGTCCTGGCGGTATTTGGACAACGCCGGGCTGGATTGGGTGAGTTCCTTTTGCGAGCCGATGTCCACCACGCTGCCCTGCACCAGGTATTTGCCGTCGTCGCTGACCAGTACCACCTGTCCGCCGACGATGACTTCGCGGAAGCCAGGCAGGGCGGCGGCGCCGATGTAGTCGATCTGCATTTTCGGATTCAAGGCCAGCAGCGCCTGGCGCGCGCGCTCGTCCGGTGTATTGCCCTTGGCCGCCGCGGGCGCCGCCGCCGTGGACGGGACCTGCGCTGCCGCCGGTCCGGGTTGCGGGGCCTGTGCGCAAGCGGACAGGCTGGCTGGGCCCAGCAACATGGCGAGGCAGAACAGCAGATGCTTCATGAAGCGGTCCTTCGAGACGTAAGAAATGGGCAGCCAGGGATTGCGACCGCGCAGGGGGCTTTCGGGTTCAATTTTCGCATATCCCGCAGGGCCGCGGCCTTAACGGAGACGCTGCATCGCCCTTGTCGGCAGCGGCAGTGCCGCGCAGGCGGGACCGATGCCATCCATGGCGCAACGATACGTGCTGCGGAAACTCCGGCCCGGCCATCCATGGCCGGGCGTTCGCCAGGGCTGCGCGGCAGTGCCGCGCAGGCGAGCCCTGGCTCACCCGCGCGGATGGTGCTTTGCGTGCAGATGCTGCAGGTGCTCGCGAGCCACCAGCGTGTAGATCTGCGTAGTCGAGAGCGAACTGTGGCCCAGCAGCATCTGCAGCGCACGCAGATCCGCGCCATGGTTGAGCAGGTGCGTGGCGAAGCTGTGGCGCAGACCATGCGGGCTGATTTTGCCGGGATCTATGCCGGCGACGGCGGCATAGCGCTTCACCAGTCCCCAGAATTGCTGGCGGCTGGGCGGCTCGTCGTCGCTGCCGATGAACAGCGCCGTGCGGTTGGCTTTACCCGCCAGTTTCGGCCTGGCTTCGGCCAGGTATTTCTCCAGCCAGTGCTGCGACTCCTCGCCCAGCGGGACCAGCCGCTCCTTGCTGCCCTTGCCGGTCACCCGCACCACGCCCTGGCGCAGGTTCACCGCGTTGGCGGGCAGATTGACCAGCTCGCTCACGCGCAGGCCGGCGGCGTACATCAGTTCGAACATGGCGCGGTCGCGCAATCCGAGCGGCGTATCGGTCTGCGGCGCGGCCAGCAAGGCCTCGATCTGGCTTTCGGCCAGGGCCTTGGGCAGCGAGCGCGGCAGTTTGGGCGGGTCGAGCAGCGCGGTGGGATCGTCGCTGCGCACACCCCGACGCAATAGCCAGGCGTAGAAGGCGCGTAGCGACGACAGCAGGCGCGCGTTGCTGCGCGGCGAGTAATTCTGCGCGGTACGCGCGGCGAAATAATCGAACAAACCGGCGCGATCGGCCTGCGCCAGTCCGCCCTGTCGCCCATTACGCCAGCGCGCCAGGCCTTCCAGATCGCGCCGATAGCTGGCCAGGGTCGGCTTGGCCAAGCCGTTCTCGGCCCAGATCGCATCCAGGAACGCGGCGATTTCCGCGGCATCGGCATCGGGTACCGGAGGTAAAGCCATGGCCTGGGTGCGGCGATCGGCGGGAGAAGTCGAATTCATCGGCGAAGCATAGACCGAGCGGGTAGGGGGACGTAGGGGCGCGTAGGAGCGACGTAAGTCGCGATCACACGTGCTGGGAAGAAACTTCGCGACTTACGTCGCTCCTACGCGCTCCTACGTTCTCCTACGCGTTACCTACGCTAGATCGGCACCTCCCGCTATCCTGTGCGCATGAACGACCCACTCGCCGCCACGCCGAAACCCCGCGCCCACATAGGGTGGCGCCTGCTCGCCCTGCTCTACGATTTCTGGCCGGCGCTGGCGCTGTGGATGCTGCTGAGCGCTGTTTTCACCCTCGGTTATTACCTGACAGGCCATGCAGCGCGGCAAAACATCGCACCTTTCAGCGTTTTGCAGATCGCGCTCTGGTTGGCCTGCTGGCTGGTGACGGGCGCTTACGCGGTGATCAGCTGGCAACGCGGCGGGCAGACCCTGGGCATGCGCCCGTGGCGCCTGAAGGTGGTCGCGGCCGATGGCGGTGCGCCGAGCTGGCAGGCGCTCTGCGTACGTTATGCGGTGGCGACTTTTTCGTCGCTGCTGGCCGGTCTGGGATTCTGGTGGGCTTGGGTTGATCGCAAGAAACTCACTTTGCATGATCGAGCTAGCGGCACACGCATGATCCGGTTGCCGAAAAAATGACGTGGCGCAGTAGGTCGGCCCTACGCGGCCGACGCACGCACGGTTCCAGTTCCCGTACGTCGGGGTCGTAGCCCCGACCTACCTCGGTGCGGCTAACTGCTGCGTCGCCTGAACAACCACACCGACACCGTCAGCATCACCAGCGGCGGCAGCAGATAGGCGATCCAGTAGTCGAACCTGAACGCGCCGGCCAATCGGCTGAACAAGGTCTGCAGCAGCCAGAAACCCAAGGCGAACAGGATCCCCAGGAACAGCTGTTTGCCCAACCCGCCGCTGCGCAGGCTGCCGAAGGCGAAGGGAATGGCGGCCAGACACAGCGCCAGCACATTCAACGGGTAGAACCAGCGGCCCCAGTAGACTTCCTGGTACTCGCGCGCATCCAGCCCGTTGCGCTTGCGGTAATCGATGCTGCGCGCCAGGTCGGTAGAGGCCATGTAGCGCGGCTTGGCGATGGTGTCGGCCAGCGCCGCCGGGTCCAGGTCCGAATCCCAACGCATGCCCAGCAACTGCTGCTGGGTCACCGAACGCGCGTTGAAAGTGGTGCGCAGTACGTTCTTCAGCACCCACTTGTCGTCGAAGTTTTCGGCGGTGGTGGCGTGGGAAATCGCGGCCAGCCTGCCGTCGTCGGCCAGCTCGTACAGGCGCACGTCGCGCAGCTGCAGCCACTCGCGGCCGTCCTGCACTTTCTTTTCGCCGCCTTGCGCATTGAGGAAAACATTGCCCTCGCGCGCCCACAGCCCCGAATACGTCGCCGCCGCCGCGTTGTTGGTGATCGCCGAGGTCCTGACCCGATCGGCCTGGGTCTGGCCCCAGCTGCCCACCGTTTCCATGCAAAGCACCATCAGCCCGGTCAGCAAAGCCAGAGTGATGGCCACCGACAGGCTCAGACGCCGGCGCGACAGCCCCACGGCCCGCAGTGCGATCAGTTCCGAACTGGCGGCCAACTGGCCCAGCCCCATTACCGCGCCGATCACCGCCGCAGTGGGGAACATGGTGTAGGCGCGACGCGGAATGGTGTAGGCCACGAAGGCCACCGCATGGCCGAAGCTGTAGCTGCCCTTGCCCAGGTCATTGAGTTCGCTGGAAATGGCGTTGACCACATCCAGCCCGACCAGCACCGACCACACCAGCAAAACGGTGACCAGGACCACCCGGCCCACGTAGAGATCGTGAAGATTGGGACTTAGCCTCATGACGCCTTCATCCGCGAACGCGCCATGCGCCCGTCGCGCAGGTAGGCCCAAAGGGCGAACGCCAGCAGTGGCAGAGTCAGCCACCACAGCCCCAATACGCCGGGAACCTTGCCTTCGGACAATGCCTGGGTGCCGATATACATCAGGTTGGTGCCCACCAGATAGGCCAGGAAGCCGAGCATGATGCGTCCATAACGCGCCTGTCGCGGCGAACTGCGCGCCAGCGGCAGTGCGATCAGCGCGAACGCCAGCGCCAGCAACGGCGGGGTAAGCCGGTAGTGCAGCTGCGCATTGGCGTCGGCGCGCTTGTCGCCCAGCAACGCCAGGGTGGGCAGCAACTCGGGGTCGGTTTCGGCGCGGACATCGGCCCGGTCGGGCAACGCGAATTCGTTGCTGGCGAAGCGCATCAGATTGAAGTCGCGGCCCTTATCCAGCGGGCCTTCCACCCGAAACCCTTCGTTCAGCCGCATGTAGCGGTCGCGTTGGCCTTCAAAAAACATCTCGCCCGTGCGCGCAGTCACCACATCCAGCCGGTCGCCTTCCTGGCGTTGCACGAACACGCGCTGCAACTTGGTTCCATCGGCCGAAATTCCGCCGATATAGATGACGCTGCCGTTGGGCAGCATGGTGAACCTGCCCGCGTCCAGACCGGCTACGACCAGACTGCGATTGGCGTGCTCGATCATGCGTTCGCTGGTACGGTCGGCCCACGGGCCCAGCCACAACGACAGGGCGCCGATCAGGACCACCACCGGGACCACCAGCATCAGGAAAGGCTTCAATATCCGTCCCGGCCCTACCCCGATCCCGGTCAGCACGGGCATCTCGGAGTCGCGGTACAGCCGTGCGAAAGCCAGCAGCAGGCCCAGCATCAGCGCCAGCGGCAGGATCACCGGCAGATAGTTGAGCAACTGCAGGCCCATCTGCGAGATCAGAAGGCTCGCCGGGATCCGCCCCTCGGCGATGTTGCCCAGCAGATCGGCCATCACCCCGCCCAAGCTCACCACCAGCAACACGATCAGCGTGGCCAGGAAGCTCTGGGTGAATTCGCGGAAGAGGTAGCGGTCCAGCTTCGCCATGGGGGTTGGTTTACAATCTCGGGTTCGTTCGCTGGGATTGGCCGCGGTTTTCTGCGGCCTGGCGCGGCCATGCCGCAGCCTGAGGACCCGCGATTGTACGGAACTCGTCACCTAATGATCTGGGAATCTGCTCAATGGCACTGGAATTCACCCTGAACCACGACGCGCCGGCCACCGCTGGCTTCGACTGCATCGTGGTAGGCGCCTATGGCGACAAGACCCTGACACCGGCCGGTCGCGCCCTGGACGCGGCCAGCGGGGGCAAGCTCAACGCACTGGTCCAGCGCGGCGATGTAAACGGCAAGACCGGCAAGACCACCCTGCTCCACGATCTTCCGGGCGTCGCGGCATCGCGCGTGCTGGTGATCGGCCTGGGCGAAGCGGCCAAGTTCGGGGTGCCGCAATATCTCAAGGCCGTGGGCGATGCGACGCGCGCGTTGAAGATCGGTCCTTCGGCCAACGTGCTGTTCACCTTGTCCGAGCTGGAAGTGAAGGGACGCGATAACGCCTGGAACATCCGCCAGGCGGTGATCGCCTCCGATCACGCCAGCTACCGCTACACCGCTACGCTGGGCAAGAAGAAGACCGACGACACCGGCCTGGCCGCGCTGTCGGTCAGCGGCAACGACGCGCAGGCCCTGGCGCAGGGCGAAGCGATCGCCGCCGGCGTCGCCTTCGCGCGCGAACTCGGCAACCTGCCGCCCAATATCTGCACCCCGGCCTATCTGGCCGAACAAGCGCAGAAGTTCGCTTCCGAACACGAAGGCGCCGAATCGGAGATTCTCGACGAAACCCAGATGGAAACGCTGGGCATGGGTTCGCTGCTGGCGGTCGCGCGCGGTTCGGCCAATCGCCCGCGCCTGATCGTGCTCAGGTGGAACGGCGGCAACGGCGACGCCAAACCGTTCGTGCTGGTCGGCAAGGGCATCACCTTCGATACCGGCGGCGTCAACCTGAAGACCCAGGGCGGCATCGAGGAAATGAAGTACGACATGTGCGGTGCCGCCAACGTCATCGGCACCTTCGTGGCCGCGGTGAAGATGAAGCTGCCGCTGAACGTGGTGGTGGTGGTGCCGGCGGTGGAGAACGCGATCGACGGCAACGCCTACCGCCCATCCGACGTCATCACCAGCATGTCCGGCAAGACCATCGAAGTCGGCAACACCGATGCCGAAGGCCGCCTGATCCTGTGCGATGCGCTGACCTATGCGCAACGTTTCGAGCCCGAAGCGCTGCTGGACGTGGCCACCCTGACCGGCGCCTGCATCGTGGCCCTGGGCCGCTTCGCCACCGGCCTGATGAGCAAGCACGACGACCTGTCCAACGAACTGCTGGCCGCCGGCGAAACCGTATTCGACCGCGCCTGGCGCCTGCCGCTGTGGGACGAATACCAGACCCAGCTGGATTCCACCTTCGCCGACGTCTACAACATCGGCGGCCGCTGGGCCGGCGCCATCACCGCCGGCTGCTTCCTGGCGCGCTTCACCGAGAACCAGCGCTGGGCGCACCTGGACATCGCTGGCGTAGCCAACGACGAAGGCAAGCGCGGCATGGCCACCGGCCGTCCGGTCGGCCTGCTGACCCAGTGGTTGCTGGATCGCGCGGCGTAAACCGTGCCGCGCGCCGATTTCTACCTGATCGCGAAGCCCCGCTTCCTGGAAGAGCCGCTCAAGCTGGTCTGCGAACTTGCGCGCAAGTCCTACGACGCCAACCTGTGGACGCTGGTGCTGGCGCGCGACGCCGAGCAGGCCGAACAGATCGACGCGCTGCTGTGGGAGCTGGACGACGACGCCTACATCCCGCATCAGATCGCGGGCGACGAGGAAGACGAACTGACCCCGGTGCTGATCGCCACGCCCGACATCGACACGCCCGCACGCGCGCTGGTGATCAACCTGCGCGACGCGGCCTTCGACGGCCCTTGCGAACGCATCCTGGAAGTCGTGCCCGCCGACGAATCCGCGCGCGAACCGCTGCGCGAACGCTGGAAGCAGTACAAGGCGCGCGGGTACGACGTCAGCAAACACGATATGTAACCCCCCAACCCAGTGACGTCATCCCAGCGAAAGCTGGGATCCATTTTGATCTTGCTCTTGCTTGTCCTTGGAACCGCGCAAAAAGCAGAAGCAAGATGGATCCCAGCTTTCGCTGGGATGACGATAGAAGCAGAACGCGGACTCCATGACCGACCTCGCCCCCAGCTACGACCCCAAATCCTTCGAAGCCCGCCTCTACGCAGAGTGGGAAGCCGCCGGCTATTTCAAACCGAGCGGCAGAGGCGAGCCGTACACCATCCTGCTGCCGCCGCCCAACGTCACCGGCACGCTGCACATGGGCCACGCCTTCCAGCAGACGCTGATGGACGCGCTGGTGCGCTACCACCGCATGCGCGGCTACGACACGTTGTGGCAGGTGGGCACCGATCACGCCGGTATCGCCACCGAAATGGTGGTCTCGCGCAATCTGGCGCTGGAAGGCAAGGGCGAAACCCGCGACTCGCTGGGCCGCGAAGGCTTCATCGAAAAAGTATGGGAATGGAAGGCGCAATCCGGCGACACCATCGAACGCCAGATGCGCCGCCTGGGCACCTCGAGCGACTGGTCGCGCAGCGCGTTCACCATGGATCCGATGGCGTCGAAGGCGGTGATCGAAGCCTTCGTCAAACTGCATGAAGAAGGCCTGATCTACCGCGGCCAACGCCTGGTCAACTGGGATCCGGTGCTGAAGACCGCGATCTCCGACCTGGAAGTGGAGAACGTGGAGCAGGACGGTTTTCTGTGGTCCATCGCCTACCCGCTCAGCGACGGTAGCGGCACGCTGACTGTGGCCACTACGCGCCCGGAAACCATGCTGGGCGATTCCGCGCTGGCGGTGCACCCGGAAGACGAGCGCTATGCGCACCTGGTCGGCAAGACCGTGAAGCTGCCGTTGACCGAACGCGAGATTCCGATCATCGCCGACACCTATGTCGAGCGCGAATTCGGCACCGGCGTGGTCAAGATCACGCCGGCGCACGATTTCAACGACTACCAGGTCGGCATGCGCCACAACCTGCCGCTGATCAACATCCTCACTCCGACCGCCGCCATCAACGATGCGGCGCCGGAGAAGTACCGCGGTCTGGACCGCTACGAAGCGCGCAAGCGGATCCTCGCCGATCTGGAAGACGCGGGCCTGCTGGTGGAAACCAAGCCGCACAAGCTGCAGGTGCCCAAGGGCGACCGCACCGGCCAGGTGATCGAGCCGTACCTGACCGACCAGTGGTTCGTGAAGATGGACGGACTGGCTGCGCGCGGGTTGGAGCTGGTCGAGAACGGTGCGGTGAAGTTCGTGCCCGCCAACTGGATCAACACCTACCGCCACTGGATGGAGAACATCCAGGACTGGTGCATCAGCCGCCAGCTGTGGTGGGGCCATCGCATTCCGGCGTGGTTCGATGCGCAGGGCAACGTCTACGTCGGCCGCGACGAAGCCGAAGCGCGCGCGAAGAATTCGCTCGGCGCCGACGTCGTGCTTTCTCAAGACAACGACGTGCTGGAAACCTGGTTCAGTTCGCAGCTGTGGCCGTTCAGCACCCTGGGCTGGCCCGATCAGACGGCGATGGCCGAACGCGGTTTCGACCGCTATCTGCCCAGTTCGGTGCTGGTCACCGGCTTCGACATCATCTTCTTCTGGGTCGCGCGCATGATCATGGCGACCGACCATTTCACCGGCCAAGTTCCCTTCAAGGACGTCTACATCACCGGCCTGATCCGCGACAAGGACGGGCAGAAGATGTCCAAGTCCAAGGGCAACGTGCTGGACCCGCTGGACATCATCGACGGCATCGCCCTGGAAGATCTGGTCGCCAAGCGCACCACCGGCCTGATGAAGCCCACCGATGCGCCGAAGATCGAGAAGGCCACGCGCAAGGAATTCCCCGACGGCATCATGGCCCACGGCGCCGACGCGCTGCGCTTCACCATCGCCGCACTGGCCAACCACGGCCGCGACATCAAGTTCGACATGGGCCGCGCCGAGGGCTACAAGAATTTCTGCAACAAGCTCTGGAACGCGACGCGGTTCGTGTTGATGAATACCGAAAGCTTCACCCTTCCCCTGCTTGCGGGGGAAGGTGCCCGAAGGGCGGATGGGGGCGCTCTTGATTTTTCTCCGATAACCGACGCCGAAAAATGGATCCTCGCGCGCCTGGCAAAAGTTTCGGCCGAAGCCGAAACCCACTACGCCAGCTACCGCTTCGACCTGCTCGCACAAACGCTTTACGAATTCGCCTGGAACGAGTTCTGCGATTGGTTCCTGGAGTTGACCAAACCGGCCTTGAACGGCGACGACTCGGCCGCTGCCGACAGCACCCGCCACACGCTGCTGTACGTGCTGGAATCGCTGCTGCGCCTGCTGCACCCGCTGACGCCTTTCGTCACCGAAGAGCTGTGGCAGCAGGTCGCCCCGCGTCTAGGCATCGAAGGCGGCACCATTTCGCTGCAGCCCTATCCGGAATCCGCCAACTACACCAGCAACGATTGCGCACAAGCCGAAATCGATGTGGAGTGGTTGAAGGACATGGTTTCGGCATTGCGCCGGGTGCGCAGCGAGCTGGGCGTGTCTCCGGGCAAGCAGGTACGGCTGCTGCTGCAGGACGGCAACGACAACGACCGCAAGCTGGCCGATCGTTATTCCTCGCAGCTTTCGTTCCTGCTCAAGCTTGAAGGCGTCCAATGGCTGCAGGCCGATGCGCAGGCACCCGCTTCGGCAGTTGCCATCGTGGGCGAACTGAAGCTACTGGTGCCCCTGGAAGGGCTGGTCGATCTGGACGCAGAACGCGCGCGCCTGGACAAGGAGATCGCAAGGTTCGCGGGCGAGAAAGAGAAAAGCGAAATCAAGTTGTCCAAATTCAGCGACAAGGTGCCGCCCGCGGTAATCGAACAGGAACGCCAGCGGCTGGTCGATTGGAGCAACCAGCTGGCCGGCTTGCTCGAGCAACGCGCCAAGCTTTGAATCCCAACGCAGCCCGTGGGAGCGGCGTCCCGCCGCGAGCTTTTGATCTCTGCATCTCTAGATAAGAGCTCGCGGCGGGACGCCGCTCCCACAATAGTTCCTACAGCGCGGGCATCCGGTCGATATCTTCGCCCACCAGCTCCATCGCCATCACCAGCGCATCTTCGCGTCCATCGCGCGCAGGGTAATAACGCGGGCGCCGACCGATCTCGTTGAAGCCTTCGTCGTGGTACAGCGCGATGGCGTTGGGATTGGAGGGGCGCACTTCCAGGAAGATGCGGGCGGCGCCCAGGTCCATCGCCAGCTTGACCAGCGACCGCAACAACTGACGGCCGTGACCGCGGCCCTGGCGTTCCGGTGCGACGCAGATGTTCAGGATATGCGCTTCGTCCGCCGCCACGCTGATGACCGCGTAGCCGATGGGCAGACCGCGTTCCTGCAGCACCCAGGCGGGATAACCGGCGGCCAGACAATCGCGGAAGATGCCGCGCGTCCACGGGAACGGATAAGCGCGCTGTTCGATCGCCAGGATCGCATCCAGGTCCGACTCGCGCATCGCGCGCAAGCCCGCATCGGCATGCCCGGCATCGACCGCCACCGCGCTCACGGCGAACGCTGCCTGCGCAAGGCGCGCAACTGAGGCCACAGGGCGCGCTTGGCCGCGGGATTGCCGCGCAGTTCGGAGGAAGGCGGCCAGCCGGCGATGATCGCGGCCGCATCCTCAGCGTTGGGGTTGCAGCCCGAAGCGCGGATCAGCGCGAAATGCAGTTTGTCCGGCAGGCGCGAAGCAGCGCGCCCGGGCGCAGGTACGGCACGCGCGGGGGCCGCCATCGTTTCGGCTTCGAGCCTGCGGCGCGCCGGGACGACGGGCTGGGCGGTTTCGCGCTGCGGCTGGGCGGCTTCGACCGCGACCGCAACCGGTGCCTCCGCCGCACCCTGCACATACAGCGTGTGGCCCAGCGCAGCCAGCCACTCATGCTGTTGCGACGACCACAGCTCGCTCACGGCGTGGTCTCCGGCAACTTGCGCCAACGTCTCCACAGCCAGAATCCCGGCCCCGAGAACGCGTAGACCACGCCGATGGCCAGCAGCGCGCGCGGCAGGTCCATCGCCAATACCGCGATCACCACCGGCACCAGGAACAGCGCGTAGAAAGGAATACGGTCGGCCTTGGCCCCACCTTCCCCGGTGCCTTTGAAGCTCCAGAAACGGATGCGGCTGACCATGAGCAGCGCCGAGACTATGGTCACCCCCAGCGCCACATAGCGCAGTTCCTCGCCGCTCCAGCCCAGATCGCCATCGGCGAAGGCCCAGACGAAGGACATCATCAGCCCCGCCGCGGCCGGACTGGCCAGGCCGATGAACCAGCGCTTGTCCACCGTGCCCACCTGCGTGTTGAAACGGGCCAGACGCAGCGCGGCGCAGGCCGCGTAGAGGAAGGCGACCGCCCAGCCCACCCGGCCCATCACGCTGCCGTCGAATTTCAGCGCCGAAAGCGCCCAGTGGTACATCACCAGCGCCGGGGCCATGCCGAAGCTCACCAGATCGGCCAGCGAGTCGTACTGCACGCCGAATTCGCTGCTGGTGCCGGTCAGGCGCGCCACCCGGCCATCGATGCCGTCCATCACCGCCGCGATGAACACCGCCACCGAAGCCTGCACGAACTGGCCGTTGGCCGCCGCGATGATGGCGTAGAAGCCGGCGAACAGGCCCGCCGTGGTGAACAGGTTGGGCAGCAGATAGATCGTCCGCGAACGCGGGACTTGCTTGTTTTCGTCCATGCGTCGCAGTTTAGCCCAAGCCGGCGGCTTGCCAGCCCGGCCCGGCGGTGCTGCAATCGCATCCTTCCCCTTATCCCCTGACTCCCCTGGAGACCGCCATGCGCGCTCTGTCCACAAGTACGGTCCTGATCCGCACCTTTGCCCTGCTCGTCCTGGCCGGGGTCTGCACAACGGCCCTGGCCGGCAAGATCTATCAGTGGAAGGACGCTAAGGGCGTGACCCACTATTCCGACAGCCCACCCCCGGAAGGCAAGGCGCAAGACCGCCAGATCGACAATCGTGGCGAGCCGGCCCCCACCGCCACCGTGGCAGGCAAGTCCGTCGAGAACCCCATGTGCACTACCGCCAAGCGCAATCTGCAGGTGCTGAGTGGCAAAGCCGCGGTGCAACAGGACACCGATGGGGACGGCAAGCCCGACAAGGCGCTGACCGAAGACGACCGCGGCAGCCAGCGCAACCTGGCCGAAGCAGCAGTCAAGGCCTACTGCACCCCCGCCGCCTGACCCATGCGCCTGGCCTGGGCCATCTGCGCAGGCCTGTTGCTGGGCATCGGCGTGGCCTGGTGGCTATCGCGCGAAGCGCCTGGAAAAACCGAGGCGCGGCAGCGACGCGCCGAGCAGGCCGCCGCCGCCCAGGCCCGCGACGCCAGGCCCTCGCTCTACCGTTGGCGCGACGACGCCGGCGTCCTCCAGATCACCGACAAACCTCCGCCGGACCGGCCTTTCCAACGCATCGACCGCGAGCCCGACCGTGCCATCAAGGTCAAGGGCGACAGCGCGGACTGAGCGCAATCCCGCAATGTCCGGCCGCAGCTGGCAAAATGTCCGCTTCCCCATGCTGTGAAGAACCTTCCCCGATGCGCCTGTCGCAATTCCATCTCCGCACCACCAAGGAAACCCCCGCCGACGCCGAAGTGGTCAGCCACCAGCTGATGCTGCGTGCCGGCATGATCCGCAAGCTGGCCTCCGGACTCTATACCTGGTCGCCATTGGGACTACGGGTGCTGCGCAAAGTGGAAAACGTGGTGCGCGAGGAAATGAACCGCGCCGGCGCCATCGAGATGCTGATGCCCACGGTCCAGCCGAGGGAGCTGTGGGAGGAAACCGGACGCTGGGAGAAATTCGGCGGCCAATTGCTGAAGATCCGCGACCGCAAGGACGCCGAGTACTGTTTCGCGCCCACCGCCGAAGAAGTGATCACCGATTTCGCCCGCAACGAACTGGCCAGTTACAAGCAGTTGCCGGTGAACTTCTACCAGATCCAGACCAAGTTCCGCGACGAGATCCGCCCGCGCTTCGGAGTGATGCGCGCGCGCGAATTCCTGATGAAGGACGGCTACTCGTTCCATCTGACCGAAGCCGATCTGGTCCGCGAATACAACAACATGCACGCTGCCTACAGCCGCGTGTTCACCCGCCTGGGCCTGAAGTTCCGCGCGGTGCAGGCCGACTCCGGCGCCATCGGCGGCGATGCATCGCAGGAATTCCACGTGCTGGCCGATTCGGGCGAAGACGCCATCGCCTTCTCCACCGGCTCGGATTACGCCGCTAACGTGGAAGCCGCGCAGGCTGCCGAACCGGCACCGCGTGCGTCGGCGAGCGAAGAGTTGCGCAAGGTGGATACGCCCACGCAGAAGACCTGCGAAGAAGTTGCTGCGCTGCTGGGCATTCCCCTGCAGCGCACGGTCAAATCGGTTGCGGTGATGACCGAGGCAGGCTTCGTGCTGGCACTGGTGCGCGGCGACCACGCGGTCAACGAAATCAAGCTGGCCAAGGTGCCTGGCCTGGCCGACTACCGCATGGCCACCGAAGCGGAGATCAAGGAATACCTGGGCAGCGAGCCCGGCTTCCTGGGTCCGCTGCAGCCAGCGAAAGAGATCCGCGTGATCGCCGATCGCGAAGTGGCGGCGATGGCCGACTTCGTCGTCGGCGCTAACGAAGCCGGTTTCCACATCGCCGGCGTCAACTGGGGCCGCGACCTGCCCGAACCGCACGCCGTCGCCGACATCCGCAACGTGGTCCACGGCGACCGCGCGCAAGACGGCGGCGAGCTGCAGATCGCACGCGGCATCGAAGTGGGCCATGTGTTCCAGCTGGGCCGCAAGTACACCGAAGCGCTCAAGGCCACGGTGCTGGACGAATCGGGCAAGGCCGCCACCATGCTCATGGGCACCTACGGCATCGGCGTGTCGCGCATCGTCGCTGCGGCGATCGAACAGAACCACGACGAGGCCGGCATCATCTGGCCCGAGCCGATGGCGCCTTGGGCGGTCGCCATCTGCACCATCAATCCGAAGGGCGATGCGGCGGTAAGCGATGCCGCGCAGAAGCTGTTCGACGATCTTCAGGCCGCGGGCGTCGAGGCGGTGATAGACGACCGCGGCCTGCGCCCGGGCCAGATGTTCGCGGACATCGAGCTGATAGGCATCCCGCACCGCGTGGTGATCTCCGAACGCGGCCTGACCGCCGGCACCTTCGAGTACCGCGCGCGGCGCGCTAGCGAAGCGGAGAACCTGGGCCGCGAAGAACTGCTGAAGAAGCTGACCGGCTAAAATCAGCCGCAGAGTTTCAGCACTACCCTTCCCCCACTTGCGGGGGAAGGTGCCGAAGGCGGATGGGGGTGCTCTTGGCACAATCTTTCCGTTCCAAGCAAAGCGTTGACCAGCCGTTCGGCTGTTGAAAGCCGCGCTTTGCGCGAGTTACTTTCTTTGCTTGTGCAAAGAAAAGTAACCAAAGAAACACACCCTAGCGTCGCGCCCGGCGATAAAGCCGCCGGGTGCGCAAGCCGGTCGGGAATTTCCGTAAGGCGCATCCTGCGCCTCCGGAAACAGCGCACATCCATGTGCGCTGCCCCTGCGGGGTTTAACCCGACCGGCTTGCCGCGACTCACGGGACGAAGATCAAAAGCTCAAGAGCCGACTACTGACCGATTTAGGAGCCGAGGCGAAGTAGTGCCGCTGAGTGCATATTGCTTGGCTTGGCTTTGCTGTTGCCGCCGATTCACCATCCCGTGAGGCGCGGCATGCGAATTGGGTAAACCCGAAGGGCGGCGCACAGGGATGTGCGCCGTTTCCGTAGGCGCAGGATGCGCCTTACGGAAATTCCCGATTCGCATGCGAACCCAACGGCTTCATCGTTGGGCGCGCCGTAGGGCGGCTTTCTTTTGGTTACTTTTCTTTGCCGTTCAAAGAAAAGTGACTCGCGCAAAGCGCGGCTTTCAACAGCCGAACGGCTGGTCAACGCTTCTGCTTCGAAGAAAAAGTAAAAGCCAGATCAAGATCAAGATGGATCCCAGCTTGCGCTGGGATGACGATTCACTTGTCCGTGGACACCCACCTTCATCGAGGCAGAAAACTTCAGAGATTCTTCCGCGCCGGCACCAACAGATTCCCGAACAACAGCCCTGCAATCAGCGCCATCACGATATTGATCACCGTCAACAGCGCCGAATTGCCCACCGCCAGATCCTGCTGCTGCACCAGACTCAACACACCCCGCAGACTGTTGCTGCCCGGCACCAGCATGATGATGCCCGGCACCCGGATGATCGCGCCGGGCTTGTTGGCCCAGCGCGCGAACACATTGCCCGCCGCCGTCAGCACCAGCGCCGACAGGAATATCCCGACCTCAGTTCCCCAGGCCTGCCCCGCATAGCGCGAAATCAGATAACCGCAGATCGCCGCCGCCATCACCCAGCCATAGTCGCGGCGATGCGCCTTGAACAACACGGCGAAGGCATAGGCCGCCAGCACCAGCGATGTCCATTCCACCCATTCCGGCTGCGGACGCAATGCGCGCACTTCCGGATACAGGCCCAGCAGCTGCGCCAGGGTCAGTGCGATCAGCGTACCCACCGTCAGCTTGAGAATGGTGGCGATGGCGCCGGCGAAACGCGCCGTACCCGAGACCAGGTGCTGGCTGGTCAGTTCGTTGACCGCATTGGTCAACGTCATGCCGGGCAACAGCACCACCAGCGAGGCGATGATCACGCTGTTCAGATTGAGCGGCTGGATGAAATTGGAAACCAGCACCGCCACCATGCCGGCCATCAATGCCGATACCGCGTCGCTGGCCTCCTTCAACCGCGGACGCCGCTCGTTCAAAAGGGCCTGTACGCCGATCAACAAACCGATGAACGTGGCCGTGGCGATATCCAGCCACGGCAACCGCCACAGCCCAGCCACTGCGCCGGAGGCCAACGCGAACGCCAGCAGCTGCGTCGCACGCCAACGCGGACTGGGCTTGCGGTCCAGCGCACGCAGCGCGGTGTGGCCCTGCGCGATGCTCATCGCCCCACCGGCCACGGCTTCGGCAATGCGGTCGGATTCGCTGAGCTTGTAAAGGTCGTTTTCGCCCGGCGCCAGGCGGATCACCCGGGTGGTATCGCTGGCTCCCAGCGGTCGGGACGGATCGCTGAAACTGAGGATCAGGCCGGTCGGATTCGACCAGGGCTCGCAGTCCAGTCCCAGCCGGGTCGACAACGCGACTACCGCCCCTTCCAGGCGCTGCGCCGTAGTGCCATAGGTATGCAGGCGGGCTGCCGTTTCGCATACGAAAGCGATGCGCTGGGCATAAGTAGCAGTGCTTGTGGCGGAGTTCGTTGCGGTTTGCGGCATGCGGCTAGTCTAGGGCCTGGGAATGGTGCAGATGGATGATGCCCGGCTCTTGCCGGCTATGCCACGATTCAGCAGGCCGGCTCCTCGCTTCTCCCGGCATGGGTAGACTGTATGCTCACCGATACGAGCGCTATGACCCAGACCGACGCCCGCCCCCGCTTCGAAACCGATGACGCCGATCCCTCGCGGGTACGGTTGGCGGGGCAATGGACCATCGCGACCGCGCTGCAGGTCGCCGAACGCCTGCGCGAGATCCCGGCCGGCGCCAAGGCCATCGATGCTACCGGCATTTCGCGCATCGACTCGGCCGGCGTATTGCAACTGCTGCGTCACGCCGCGCGCAACGACATCGCATTGGACGACCTGCAGTTCCGCGAAGAGCATCAAGCGCTGGTTTCCACCATCGAAGACGTCGCCGACGACCGGCCGAAGAAAAAGCGCGACTACGGCTTCGTGGCTGCGCTGGCGCGCCTGGGTTACCAGGTGCAGGACAACGGCAAGGAAATAGTCTCCCTGGTCAGTTTCACCGGCGAGAACCTGGTGAAGATGCTGCGCACTTTGAAGGAACCCAAGCGCCTGCGTGTCACCGCTACCGTCTTCCACATGGAGCAGGTGGGCCTGGATGCGGTGCCGCTGGTGATCCTGCTTTCCTACCTGGTCGGCGCGGTCATCGCCTTCCTGGGTTCGACGATCCTGCGCGACTTCGGTGCGGAGATCTACGTGGTGGAACTGGTCAGCATCGCCTTCCTTCGCGAGTTCGCGGTCCTGCTTACCGCCATCGTGCTGGCCGGGCGTACCGCCAGCGCCTTCACCGCGCAGATCGGCGCCATGCAAAGCCGCGAAGAAATCGACGCGATCCGCACGCTCGGCCTGGATCCGATCGACCTGCTGGTGATCCCGCGCCTGTTGGCCCTGCTGATCACCCTACCGCTGCTCACCTTCATTTCGATGATGGCCGGCCTGGCCGGCGGCATCACTGTGGGCGCCTTCGACCTGGGCATTCCGCCGCAGATGTACCTGACGCGCATGCACGAGACCCTGGAAGTACGGCACTTCCTGGTCGGCATGTCCAAGGCGCCGATCTTCGCCCTGATCATCGGCCTGATCGGCTGCCTGGAAGGCCTGCAGGTGGAAGGCACCGCGCAATCGGTGGGCGAACGCACTACCTCGAGCGTGGTGCAGACCATTTCGCTGGTGATCATCATCGACGCACTGGCTGCATTGTGGTTCATGAGCATGGATTGGTAGCGAAACGACGCGCTTATGCGCCACTGGCGCATGCGTCGTTGAGCCCGAGCGCGCTACGCGCGCGAAGGTTCACCTGTAAAAACGTAATGCTGCACCCGTTATTCAGCCAAGGAAATGCACCGACAGTGCCAATCGACACCGCCAATCCGCCGACAGACAGCACCACGCCGGTCATCCGCGTGCGCGGACTGACCAACAAATTCGGCGAGCAGACCGTGCACGAGGATCTGGATCTGGACGTGCGTCCCGGCGAAATCCTGGGCGTGGTCGGCGGTTCGGGCACGGGCAAATCGGTGCTGATGCGCTCCATCCTGGGCCTGCGCATTCCCAATGCCGGCGAAATAGAAGTGCTAGGCACCGATGCGCGGTCGACCCGCCCACAGGACCGCCAGCACATAGAACGCAATACCGGCGTGCTGTTCCAGGACGGCGCCTTGTTCTCGTCGCTGACCGTGGGCGAAAACGTGCAAGTACCACTGAAGGAACACCACGGCGAATTGCCCGACAGCTGGCGCTACGAGCTGGCGCTGCTGAAGGTGAAGCTGGCCGGGTTGCCGGCCGATGCGCTGAACAAGCTGCCCTCGCAACTCTCCGGCGGCATGCGCAAGCGCGCCGGCCTGGCACGCGCGCTGGCGCTGGACCCGCCGCTGCTTTTCCTGGACGAGCCCACCGCCGGGCTGGACCCGATCGGTGCGGCCGCCTTCGACCGGCTGATCCGGACCCTGCAGCAGGCGCTGGGCCTTACCGTCTTCCTCATCACCCACGACCTGGACACCCTGTACGCTATCTGCGACCGGGTGGCGGTGCTGGCCGACCGCAAAGTGGTGATCAATGCGCCGATCGCCGAGGTGGAGAAGCTCGACCATCCCTGGGTACAGGAATATTTCCACGGCCCGCGCGCACGTGCCGCGCGCCAAGGCCGCGATGCCTACCAAGAACGAACCCAGCAAGAGGCGTCCTGAACATGGAAACCAAAGCCAACTACGTCCTCATCGGCGCTTTCACCATCATCATTGCGGCCGCGTTGCTGCTGTTCGGGCTGTGGGCGGCGAAGTACTCCTCCGAGCGCAGCTGGCAGGAGTACCAGGTGGTGTTCCGCGAAGCGGTCACCGGCCTGTCCGTGGGTAGTCCGGTGCAGTACAACGGCATCGCAGTGGGCTCCATCACCAAACTGTCGCTGGCGCCCAACGACCCGCGCCAGGTGATCGCCAGGATCCGCCTGGAAGCGACCACGCCGGTCAAGGCAGACACGCGCGCAAAACTGGCCATCACCAGCCTGACCGGTCCTTCCATCATCCAATTGAGCGGCGGCACGCCGCAGGCCCCGGCGCTTACTTCGGTCGATACGCGCGAAGCGCCGGTCATCCAGACCGCACCCTCGGCGTTGCAGAACATCACCGACACCGCCAACCGCATCGTCGAGCGACTGGACCAGGTGCTGAGCGACCAGAACGTGGCGCGCATCGCCAGCACCTTGCAGAACCTGGAAACCATCAGCGGCGACATGGCCAATCGCGAGGAAGGCCTGCAAGCGTTGATCGCCAGCGCCCGCGATGCGGCCACCAACCTCGACCGCACCCTGGACACCACCAACGGCACCATCCAGCGCCTGGACCAGAACCTGGTGAAGCAGCTTCCGCCGATCCTCAACAAGCTGGAAAGCACGTTGGCGCGACTGGATTCGGCGGCCGGCAACGCCGACGCGATCCTCGGCGAGAACCGCGCGGCCATCAACAGTTTCGCCAGCGACGGGCTGGGGCAACTGGGTCCTACCCTGTCCGAATTGCGCAGCCTGATCCGCGACCTGCGCCAAGTCAGCGACCGGCTTGAAGGCAACCCCGCGCGCTACCTGCTGGGTCGCGACGCACCCAAGGAGTTCGAACCGAAATGAAATCGATGCGACCGGCCTCTCTTCGTCTTCTTTCCGTCGCCATGCCGCTCATGCTGCTGACCGGCTGTTCGGTGCTGGGAAACGGCAAGCAACGCGATCCGGTGACGATCTACGCGCCGCAGGTGAAGGTGACGCCCGATCCTTCCTGGCCTTCGGTGACCTGGCAGCTGGCGGTGGCCAAGCCCACCGCCGCGCGCGTGGTCGACAGCCCGCGCATCGCGGTGCGTCCGGTGCCCGGCGAGCTGCAGGTCTACAAGAGCGTGACCTGGTCGCAGCCTTCCACCGACCTGATCGAAGCCACGGTGCTGCGTGCGCTGGAGGACTCGGGCAAGATCCCCGCCGTCGCCCGCGCCGGCAGCGGCATCCGCGCCGACTACCGGCTGATCATGGATCTGCGCCGCTACGAAGCCGATTACGCGGGCAATACAGTCCCCTCGGCCACCATCGAACTCACCGCCAAGCTTCTGCACACCAGCGACCAACGCATCGTCGCCTCGCGTACGTTTCTGCAGGTGGAGCCTTCGGCCGGCGTGGAAGTGGCGCAGGTGGCGACCGCCTTCGACACGGCGTTGGAGAAACTGGGAAGCGAAGTCGTCGGCTGGGTGCTGACCACCGGAAAAAGCGACGCCAGCCGCGACAAGCGCTGACGTTCATCGTTTCAAGCCAGTATTCGGCGAAAGGTCAAGTTGATGCGTTCTCCCATCGGCTTGGCCGTACGCGGCAGCGAATGCTTGTAATTGGTCTGCGTGTCCCCGCGCATCACCAGTAGGCTGCCGTGCGCCAATGGCAATTCCAGTTTGCGTGATGCCTCATGGCGGTGTTTCAGCACGAAGCGCCGCGTCGCACCCAAGCTCAGGGAAGCGATGACCGGATGCGGGCCCAACGCAGGTTCGTTGTCGCTGTGCCAACCCATGTAATCGCGTCCATCGCGATAGCGGTTGGCCAGGACGCTGTTGAATCGGCAATCCAGCTCCTGCGCAAGCCGGCGAAGGATATCGGTCAGCGCTGGGGGCCAGGGCCGCGGCTGGAACCGTGTGCCCGAATAAGTGTAGGCCGCGTCTTCATTACCTATCCAGCTGCTCAGCCTGGGAGAGTCCACCTCACGGCCGAACAGGCGTATGCGGTGCGTCTCCCATTCGATCGCATCCTGCAACTCCGCAAACAGCGCGTCGGCCTGCCCGGTCTCCAGCCAGTCCGGCGCGAACCAGAGTTCCGTGCCTGGCAGAGCCTGATCGCTACCATTCGTTGCAAGGGGACGCAGTACGGACATGGAGCCATGCTGGCGGATTTGCCCCTTCCTCCGCAAACACCGAAAATAGCCGCAGCCGCAAGCCAGCCATGGAAACCCCGATGACCGATGCAGAACGCGATGTGATGGAATACGACGTCGTCACCGTCGGCGCAGGCCCCGCGGGTCTGTCCTTCGCGATCAGGCTCAAGCAGATCAATCCGGACATCAGCGTCTGCGTGATCGAGAAATCCAGCACCATCGGCGCGCATATCCTGTCCGGCGCGGTGATCGAACCCGGTCCGCTGGATGCCCTCCTGCCCGGTTGGCGCGACGCGCCTCCGCCGATCTGCGTGGCGGCCAAGGAAGACGAATTCTGGCACCTGAACAAAACCGGCGGACGCAAGTTCCCGTTCGTCCCGCCCGGCATGAACAACCACGGCAACTTCATCGTCAGTCTCGGCGCGATGTGCGCGTGGCTGGCGCCGCAGGCCGAGGCGCTGGGCGTGGAGATCTACCCCGGCTTCGCCGCCGCCGAAACCCTGCACGATGACCAGGGGAAAGTCATCGGTGTACGCATCGGCGACATGGGAGTGGCACGGGACGGTTCCCACAAGCCCGGCTACACCGCAGGCATCGACATCCATGCCAAGGTCACCGTACTAGCCGAAGGCGCGCGCGGGCATTTGACCAAGCGCCTCGTCAAACGATTCGCCTTGGACAACGACAGCGATCCGCAGGGCTATTCGATCGGCATCAAGGAACTGTGGCAGGTACCGGAAGGCCGGGTATCCGCAGGAAAAATCGTGCACACGCTGGGCTGGCCCGCCGACAACCGCACCTATGGCGGCAGCTTCCTGTATCACCTGGAAAACAATCAGATCGCACTGGGTTACGTGAGCGGCCTGGATTACAAGGATCCCGGGTACAAACCCTGGGAAGCTTTCCAGCAGTGGAAGAACCATCCCCTGATCGCGCCCCTGCTGGAAGGCGGCACGATCCTGTCGGCCGGCGCGCGCGCCATCGTCACCGGCGGTTGGCAATCGCTGCCCAAAGTGGAGATGCCCGGCGCGCTGCTGATCGGCGATACCGCCGGCCTGCTCAACGTGCCCAAGATTAAGGGCACCCACCAGGCCATCCGCAGCGGCATGCTCGCCGCCGAGCACCTGGCGCAATCGATGGATCCGGCCGGCTTCGACGCGAAGCTGCGTGCTTCCGATGCGATGAAGGAACTGAAACGGGTGCGCAACATCAAGCCCGGCTTCAAGAAAGGCTTGTGGTTCGGCATGTTGAATGCGGGCTGGGAAACCGTCACCGGCGGCCTGTCGCCGTGGACGCTGAAGGTGAAGCCCGACTGGTCCTCACTGGACAAACTGGGCGAGCACGAACAGTCCAAGCGCGACTACGTGCAACGCACCCTCGCCCCGCGCGATCGGCTGCAGGCCGTCTACTACGCCGCCACCGAGCACGACGAAGATCAGCCCGTGCACCTGAAGGTCGCCGACACCTCGATCTGCATCACCCGTTGCGCCGAGGAATACGACAATCCCTGCACCCGCTTCTGCCCCGCCAACGTCTACGAGATCGTTGCGGACGAAACGGGAAAACGCCTGCAGATCAACGCCGCCAACTGCGTGCACTGCAAGACCTGCGATATCAAGGACCCGTACGAGATCATCACCTGGGTGACGCCGGAAGGTGGTTCGGGCCCGAATTACCAGAATCTGTAGAAAGCGCAGAAACAAAAAAAGGGGTCGCTAAAACGACCCCTTTTTACAAGCTCTGCAGATGACGTACGGTCAGTTGGCCGGTACGCGATCGCCCCCCATGATCTGCCAGTTGGTATCCGGCACACGATAAATTTCGCTGGCTGAAAGGATTTGCGCGCCGCGCATCAGCTGCATGTAGTTCTGTCCGCTGGTTGAATTGCGCCACAGCACGTCGGCATAGCCATCACCGTTGTAGTCGCCGGAACTGACGATCTTCCAAGCCTGATTAGGCTCGACATAAACCTGCGTGTCAGTCACTACCGTCGTTCCGTTCATCTTCCAAAGGTGGTTGACACCCGTGGTGTCATTGCGCCAGTAGACGTCGGCGATGCCATCGCCATCGAAGTCACGGATCGCCACAATCTTCCACGCTTGGTTGGACTCCCGGCGGGTAAACCCGGAGGTCGCCTGGACGACAAAGCCACGCATGAACACGATGTAGTTCTCGCCGGTGGAGCTGTTGCGCCACAGGATGTCGGCCATGCCATCGCCATTGAAGTCGCCTGCACCGATGATCTTCCATGCTAGGTTCGGCTCGTGGTAGACGAACTGCTGCGCACGCGGTACGCGGCCGCTCATCAGCCAGATGTCGTGCGTACCCAGCACGATGTTGCGCCACAGGATGTCGGTGATTCCATCGCCATCGAAGTCGGCCAAAGCGGCTATTTGCCAGTTCTTGTCGGCCACCGTGTTCGACGTGCCAGAGGTGGCGAGGATTGTGCGGCCATCCATGTGCTGGATGAAAAGTTGGCCGCTGGTGAAATTCCGCCACAGCACGTCGGCCTTGTGATCGCCATTAAAGTCGCCGGTGCCGACAACTTTCCAAGCCTGGTTGGCTTCCACGTATACGGTGCCGGAACTGGCGATGGCCAAGCCATTCATGTGCCACTCGTCGTTGACGCCGGTGGACATGTTGCGCCAGTAGATGTCCGAACGACCATCGGCGTTGAAGTCATTGGCCACCACACCCAACGGCACGACCCTGTCGCGGAATTGCGCTACCACCGGAATCGTCTGATTCAAGCTACGCGCATTGTCGGTCTGATCCGTAACGCCGCATGGCAGATTGTCGGCGGGTCCGCACTTCAAAACTAGCGGATTGGAGAATGTGCGATAGAAGTCTTGGTTGTCGTCTCCATACGCCATGATGGTGTAGAAGTTACCATTGGCCGCAGTTGTCTTCATACCGAACGAGTAAGGATAGCGGCCGAAAAGCAAGTTGGTTCCGCCTGACGGCAGGTCCGGGTTGATCTTCGAATTATCGCGATCATGGGCCGAACCCATCAGGTGGCCGACCTCATGTATTAAGCTCTCTACAGCGCAGAAATAGGTGTTGTTATCCGTGCCGGTGTCAGTGCCGTCGCTGATTACCGCAAATCCGAAATCATCGTCGGTGGTCGGATCGATCGGCACGCCGCCGGATCCATTCAACCACGCGATACCGCAACCTTGGTTTTCCGGGGTCTGGAACTTACGCACCAAGATAGCAAGGTCAGCGCCGTACTGGTCGCGGGCAGTTCGCAGCGGAGCAAGCGATGCGGGAATGGTAACTGGCGCGGTGCCGGTCGTGCCGGTCAACTCACCTAGGGCGACTTTGTTCGTAGTGTTGTCCGCATAGTTAACCTCCACGGCATTGACTATGCGCAGCGCACCGGTAATCAGGCTGTTATTGAATGCCTCGTTGCCCACGTCAACTAGGTTGACCAAGCGGGTCACCGTCGCCGACTGGCTACCGTACACCGCTCTTAAACCAGCGCTATACCCGAGCGCAATGTCGATAGTGGTGGCCGGGGTTGCAGCTTTCGTTTCCCCGGCGGATTGGGAGACCTGCGCTTTGGAAGCCGCGGCCAGCAGCTGACTGCGGAAGGCAGCAGCCGGAGGTACCATCATGTCGCTGCGGCTGTTTGGATTCTTAACCTTGGACTGATCGGTCTGCACTACGTACAACGTGCTGCCACGTGTTTGTAGATTCAGTGGGGAGCCCGTCTTCTGGGGAATAGAACCAAATACGGCTTTTTCGCCGAAAGTCAGAATGGCTTCCTGCTTCTGGTCTCCGCCAATGACACGCCCGATCCAGGTCCAGTTGCCATCGGGATGCTCTACGTGCCGCTCATAGCGCAACTTGACCTGCGAGCCGTCCGGTGACGGAATGGTCATGATGCCGCCTACAACCGCTTTCAGGGCGTGTGCTTCACTGATCGCGACCGGAAACCAGGTATAGGCGCCTTCGCGTTTAGTCGCAGCGCCTTTGTTCTTGTACTGGATCAATTCGCCGCGATCAGGCGCATTGGCGATTGATTGGCCGGTATCGCGACCGGCTTGAACCGAGGGCAGCCGCTGAGCAGTACGTGAACTTGTCGAGGCCGCGCCCCGCTGATCGCCGAACTTAGTATCGGGAGCTTCGGCAGAGCAGCCGGCCAGACATACCAACAGAGCGCAAGCGCCTACGCGAAACTTCATGAGAACCCTCAACCCGACTGAATTTATTGCCCCTGATAACAAACTATAACCCGCGACCCCACTTAACAATAGTGAGAGCGGTCGCGGTTGTCCCAGCATATTTGGGCCTTATACAGGTTAAGCCGACGCGGGGGCTGTTGTTCCTTTCAGGTGAAACCGACCCCGGTTTTGGCTTCCAGGTCGCTTCGGGTCACCCCTTCGGCCGATTCCACAAGCACCAGTCCCTGGGGGGTTACGTCGAATACCGCCAGGTCGGTGATGATCCGGTTCACCACCCCTACCCCGGTCAAGGGAAGGTTGCACTCGGGGAGAATCTTGTGGCTGCCGTCCTTAGCCACATGCTCCATCAGCACCACGATGCGCTTGACCCCGGCCACCAGGTCCATGGCACCGCCCATGCCCTTGACCATCTTGCCAGGAACCATCCAATTGGCCAGATCGCCCTTGTCGGTGACCTGCATGGCGCCCAGCACGGCTAGGTCGATATGGCCGCCGCGGATCATGGCGAAGGAGTCGTGGCTACCGAAATAGCTGGCACCCTTGCGTGCGGTTACGGTCTGCTTGCCTGCATTGATCAGGTCGGCGTCGATTTCGTCTTCGGTCGGGAACGGCCCGATGCCCAACAGCCCGTTCTCGGACTGCAGCCAGACATCCATACCTTCGGGTATGTAATTGGCCACCAAGGTCGGCAAGCCGATGCCCAGGTTCACATAGGCGCCATCGGTCAGTTCCAGGGCGGCGCGCTGGGCCATTTCGTCGCGGGTCCAGGCCATCAGCGGGTTCCTCCGGTCACGGTACGGTTTTCTATGCGCTTTTCAGGGTGGGGGTTATGCACCAGGCGGTCCACGTAGATGCCCGGCGTATGGATCTGGTCGGGGTCCAGCTCGCCCACTTCGACGATGATCTCCGCTTCGGCGACACATACCTTGCCCGCGGTCGCCACGGCCGGATTGAAGTTGCGCGCGGTCTTGCGGTAGACCAGGTTGCCGGCGGTGTCGGCCTTCCAGGCCTTCACCAGCGACACATCCGCTTTCAAAGCGGTTTCCATCACGTATTGGAAACCATCGAACTCCCGGGTTTCCTTGCCCTCGGCCACGATGGTGCCGTAGCCGGTGCGAGTGAAGAACGCCGGAATCCCCGCTCCGCCGGCCCGCAGGCGCTCGGCCAACGTGCCCTGCGGGTTGAACTCGAGCTCCAGTTCGCCGGAAAGATATTGCCGCTCGAACTCCTTGTTCTCGCCGACGTAGGAGGAAATCATTTTGCGGATCTGGCGCGTGGAGAGCAGTTGGCCCAGCCCGAAGCCATCCACGCCGGCGTTGTTGGAGATGGCGGTCAGGCCTTTGACGCCGCTATCGCGCAAAGCGAGGATCAAGGCCTCGGGAATGCCGCAAAGCCCGAATCCGCCCACCGCCACGATTTGATCGTCGGAAACGACCCCCTTCAAGGCTGCGTCGGCGCTGGGATAGAGCTTGCTCTTGGCTCCGCTACGCGAAGGCGAGGAGGCGACCGCTTCGACCATGACCTTATCCGTTCGGGAAATTGTCGGCCATTTTAACCGGCTGCCCGCAACGCACACAGGTACTTTCGGCCAATACCCACCAGCGAACGCGGTCGCCCTTAAACTTGGGCCATGAAGACACTCGCCCTGGTCACCGCGGTCGCCGCCACCGGTCACGATGATGACCTTGCCCCTATGCTTGAAGCCTGTGCCCGTGCCGGCCTGCACGCGCGCGTCGTCGCCTGGGACGATGCCACGGTCAGCTGGCGTCGCTTCGATGCGGCCCTGCTGCGTTCTCCCTGGGACTACACCGAACGCTTGGCGGAATTCCTGGGCTGGTGCGATCGCGTGCAGCAATCCACCCGGCTGCTGAATCCGCTCAACGTCGTTCGCTGGAATACCGACAAGCATTATCTTGCCGATCTGGAGGCCGCCGATGTGCCGGTCGTGCCTACCGTATTCGTGGAGCCGGACGCGGAGCCTCTTGAGGCGTTGCAGGCCTTCCTGACAGGGGAAGAAGCAGAGGAGTTCGTGGTCAAACCCACCGTCAGCGCGGGCTCCCGCGATACCCAGCGCTACTCGCGGGCGCAGGATTTCGCTGCCGGCAACCATATCGCCCGGCTGCTCGAGCAAGGACGCAGTGTGATGCTGCAGCCCTACCTGCGGTCGGTAGACAGCGCCGGCGAGGCCGCCCTGATCTACTTCGATGGGCAGTTCAGCCATGCCATCGGCAAAGCAGCGCTGCTGCGCCCCGACCAGCCCGCCACTACAACACCCCACGCCGCTGGCGAGATAACCCCACGCGATGCGGACCCGGCCGAGCGCCAGCTAGCCGAAAGGGTCCTGATGGCAACCGAACGCCTGCTGCAGCTCGAACAGCCGCTGTCCTATGCCCGCATCGATCTCATCCGGGATGACGCCGGCAAATCGCGACTGCTGGAACTGGAATTGACCGAACCATCGCTCTTCTTCGCCCAGGCGCCCGGCAGCGTCGAGCGATTGGTCGCCAACCTGGCCCGTCATTTGAATGACTGAACCGTACGCACTCGCACGGCCCGCCCCCGACCGGTAAAATCCCCGATCTGCTCTCGGCCAGCCGCCGCAATGCCGGGCCTCCCCCTCCAGCCTCAGGAATTCCCGCAGGATGAAGATTCTCGTCGCCTACAAGCGCGTGGTGGACTACAACGTCCGCGTCCAGGTCAAACCGGATGGTTCCGGCGTGGTCACCGAAGGCGTCAAGCTCTCGGCCAACCCTTTCGACGAAATCGCACTGGAAGAAGCACTGCGCCTGCGCGACAAGGGCATCGCCACCGAGGTGATCGTGGCCACCATCGCCCCTGCCGACGCCCAGGCGCACCTGCGCAATGGCCTGGCCATGGGCGCCAACCGCGCCATCCATGTGGTCGTCGATGGGCCGATCCAGCCGCTGACCGCTGCCCGTACCCTGCTCAAGCTGGTGGAAAAGGAACAACCGGACCTGGTGATCCTGGGCAAGCAGGCCATCGACGACGATTCCAGCCAGACCGGCCAGATGCTGGCCACGCTGTGGGGCCGCCCGCAGGCCACTTTCGCCAGCAAGCTTGAGATCGCCGACGGCAAGGCCACCGTGACCCGCGAAGTGGACGCCGGCCTGGAAACCTTGGAAGTAGATCTGCCGGCCGTGGTGACCACCGACCTGCGCCTCAACGAGCCGCGCTTCATCAAGCTGCCGGACATCATGAAGGCCAAGAGCAAGCCGTTGGAAAGCATTCCTTTCGCCGATCTGGGTGTGGATAGCGGCGACACCCTCAAGACCACCCACTACGCCGCCCCCGCCAAGCGCGGCAAAGGCGTGATGGTCAAGGACGCGGCCGAACTGGTCGCCGCACTCAAGCAGAAGGGGTTGCTGTAATGAGCAAGGTATTGGTCATCGCCGAACACCTGGACGGCAAACTCAACGCCGCCACGGCCAAGACGGTCAGCGCCGCGCTGGCGCTGAAGCCCGATTCCATCGACATTGCCGTGCTCGCCGCCGATCCGGCCGCCGTCGCCGCCGAAGCCGCGCAGATCGCTGGAGTGGCCAAGGTGCTGGCAGTGGCCAACCCGGCCAATGCACACGCCCTTGCTCAGGTGCTGGCACCCCAGATAGTCAAGCTGGCGGCGGGCTACACGCACGTGTTCGGCCCTTCCACCACCTTCGGCAAGGACCTGATGCCTTGCGTGGCCGCCCTGCTGGGCACCGCCCAGGTTTCGGACGTGATGTCGGTGGAAGGCAGCCACACCTTCAAGCGCCCGATCTACGCCGGCAACTCCATTATCACCGTCGAAGCGCCCACCGAGCATCCTGTGGTCGCAACTGTGCGCACTGCCTCCTGGCCGGAAGCGGCCAAGGGCGGAAGCGCAACGGTAGAAGCGGTTTCGGTCGAAGCTGCCCTGCCCGGACACACCCGCTTCGTCGGACTGGCTGCCGGCAAATCCGATCGCCCCGACCTGCAGAGCGCAAAGCGCGTGGTCTCCGGCGGGCGCGGCGTGGGCTCGGAGGAGAACTTCAAGATCATCTATGCGTTTGCCGACAAACTGGGCGCTGCGGTGGGCGCCTCGCGCGCCGCGGTCGATGCTGGTTACTGCTCCAACGAAATGCAGGTGGGGCAGACGGGCAAGATCATCGCTCCGGAGCTGTATGTCGCGATTGGCATCAGTGGTGCAATCCAGCATTTAACCGGGATCAAAGACGCCGGCACCATCGTGGCGATCAACAAGGATGCCGAGGCGCCTATTTTCGAGATCGCGGATATCGGACTGGTGGGCGACTTGTTCAAGCTGCTGCCTGAGTTGGAAAGCGCGCTTTGATCTGGGCCCGCAATCCAAGAATCCTCGCTGGAGACTTTAGATGAAACGACGACTGATAGTCCTGCTATTGCTCTGTTTGGGCGCCTGCGAGCGCCACGCTGCCCCAACCGAAGCTTCTGTGCCTGTGGAAGACACCAGTGCAGATTCTGCGGGGAATGTCGCTTCCACCAATAACGCGATAAAGCTGACGGTGAGCCCATCCCGCATGACCCAGTGCGATCCTGCTGTGGAAGCCGTCGTACAATGGGATGCATCGGCAATACCTGCGATTACAACGATCGAGATTTGGGCCGGCGACGGCAGCGATTTCAAGTTGTTCGCGGCGGGCGGCGTCGAGGGTGAAGCCAAGACAGGCCCCTGGACGCGACCGGGCTCACGGTTTCGCGTGATCGAACCCTCCAGCAAGAGAGTGCTCGCAGAACTCCGCGTAGCCGGCCCCCAGTGTTGATGTCCGGCAAATAAAGCCCAGCGCAAAGTTCAATAAGGACATGTAATGCCTATAGAAGTAGTTCCAGTCAATTCCCTTCGTCGCCATATCGAGGCCATCGAGGGCCAATTGACTGACGCGGCCAACGAAGTCATCCGCAGCGGGTACTTTGTCCTGGGTCCCAACGTGAAGGCGTTCGAGGCCGAGTTTGCCGGATACTGCGGCGTCGAACACTGCGTGAGCATGGCTAACGGCACCGATGCTCTGGAGTTGTCACTGCGTGCGCTGGGTATTCGCGAGCATGATCGCGTCGCCGTGGTGGCCAATGCGGCCATGTACAGCACCACTGCGGTAACGGCTTGCGGCGGCGAGCCTGTCTTCATTGATGTACTGGCCGATGAGGCCACCATGGACCCAGCCGCATTGGCCGCTGCCTTGGCTGCGCAGCCGCTGAAAGCGGTCGTTGTGACCCACCTGTATGGCCGACTCGCTCATATCCAAGACTTAGTCGAACAGTGTCGGCGTGCCGGCGTGCCGGTAGTGGAAGATTGTGCGCAGGCCCATGGCGCCGCTTCAGTGGACGGCCGCAAGGCGGGAGCCTTCGGCGACATAGGCACATTTAGTTTCTACCCCACGAAGAACCTGGGTGCGCTTGGTGACGGTGGTGCGGTGGTCTGTCGGGATACGGCGCTCGCCGATCGCCTGCGCCAGTTGCGCCAATATGGCTGGTCCCAGAAGTACACGAATGCTCTGGCTGGCGGTCGCAACAGTCGTCTGGATGAAATTCAGGCCGGCATGTTGCGATGCATGTTGCCCTTACTCGATGGTTGGAACGAGCGTCGTCGAGCCGTCGCCAATCGCTATTCCGCCAACATCCACAACGGAAGGATTGCTTTGAGTGCTCCTGCCGGGCAGGAATATGTCGGCCATCTTTACGTCGCGCGGACCTCCGAGCGCGCTGCCTTGCAGTCGCATCTGCAGCAAGCGGGCATCCAGTCGGAGATCCACTATCCAATTCCTGACCATCGGCAACCCTGCTTCGGCGAGCGATTTCTCGCGACCACTTTGCCGGTGACGGAAACCCTCTGCGAGACCGTCATCACGTTGCCGTGCTTCCCCGAGATCACCGATGAGGAAGTCCAGCGAGTAATCGACGCATGCAACCAGTTCTGAAACCGCACTTCTCGTTGGTCATCCCGGTTTACCGGAACGCGGGGTCCATTCATGACCTAGTCCGTGCGGTCGCTCGCCTGGATGCGGGGCTGGACGGTCGCCTGGAAGTGATCTTCGTCGTTGACGGCAGTCCTGACGACAGCCACGAGAGGTTACGCAACGAACTTCCCGCCAGCGGCCTGGATGCAAAGCTGATCCTGCTGTCGCGCAACTTCGGTTCCTTCGCCGCAATTCGCGAAGGCCTGTTGCACGCCCAGGGCGAATTCGCCGCCGTTATGGCCGCGGACCTGCAGGAGCCGCCCGAGCTGGTCCTCGAATTTTTTCAGCGTCTAAGCGCGGGCGAAGGAGATATCGCGTTCGGCGTACGCGAGGCCCGCCAGGACCCCCTGTCAACGCGCATGTCCGCTGCGTTGTTCTGGTGGTTCTATCGCAAGTTCGTGCAACGGGACGTCCCGGTGGGCGGCGTCGATGTGTTCGCGGTCACTCGTCAGTTCCTGGAGCGGCTATTGACCCTCACCGAAGCCAACGGGAGTTTGCTTGGATTGCTGTTCTGGATCGGGGGTCGCCGCATTTTCGTGCCTTATTCGCGCACTGAACGCCAACACGGAAAAAGCGCGTGGACGTTCCGAAAGAAACTGACCTATCTGATGGATAGCGTCTTCGCGTTCACCGATGCACCCATTCGCATACTGCTGGCCGTCGGCCTCGCTGGATTGCTCACTTCCATGGCGATGGGCGCGCTGGTGCTGATAGCCAAGTTGTTGGGCCTTGTAGCAGTACCAGGTTATACGGGCACCATGCTGACTCTGCTTTTCTTCGGCGGATTGAACGCTTTCGGATTGGGTCTTGTGGGCAACTACGCCTGGCGCGCCTACGAAAATACTAAACAGCGACCGCTGAGCATCCCTATGCTTATCGAAAAGTATCCGCGGACGAGACAGGTTGCCTTGGATGAGGTGGGTGCATGATGGAATTGCCGAAAGCGAACGATATAGCCGAGAGCGCGCTGATTGGCAGAGACGTGGTGGTGGGCCAGGGCGTACGCGTGCTTGCTGGCGCGATAGTGGGCGACGGCACGATGCTCGGCGCTGATTCGTACATTGGCGCCGGCGCAGTTCTAGACGCGGGTTCGTGCAGCGAGATCATTCGGATCGAAGAAGGCGTGCAGGTGCAGGCGGCGGCGACCATTGCCGCCGCCGTGACGGTCGGCCGCGAGGCGATAATCCAGGCAGGGGCGGTGGTCACCCGCGCTGTTCCGCCTTACGCGATCGTCTCCGGCAACCCCGCACAGATCGTCGGCTACACCACAACCCCAGCCACTGAAACGGAATTGCAGCCGAGCCCCGCGCCGCCCAGCCACCCCGGGCGGCTGGATACCCAGGTGAAGGGTGTCACCATCAGTCGGCTGGCCAAAGTCATCGATTTGCGCGGAAATTTGACCGTTGGCGAGTTCGAACGGTCGGTGCCGTTTGCAGCAAAACGATACTTCATGGTTTTTGGCGTTCCGAATGCGGAAATCCGCGGCGAACATGCGCACCGTACCTGCCATCAATTCCTGGTCGCCGCGCACGGTAGTTGCAGCGTGGTGGCCGACGACGGGTTCACGCGCCAGGAGTTCCTGCTGGACGGCCCCGAAATCGGTCTGCATCTGCCGCCCTTGACCTGGGGAATCCAGTACAAATACTCGCCCGATGCGGTGCTCCTGGTTTTCGCTTCGGAGTACTACGATGCCCAGGAGTACATTCGCGACTACAGTGAGTTCGTCCAGCTCAGCCGAAAGGTGCGCGGAGCATGAGCGCTCAGCTCCTGATGGAAACCTTGAGCGCGGACCAGGCCGTCGGCCTCCTCAAGCGCACTGGCATGAGCGGACCTCATGCGTTCATTCGCGGGCTTAACGCGGATTACGATCTCGACGTCCATCTGCATCAGTTGCTGCGTCCCTTGCCCTCGTCCGATGACTTGCGCTTCACCTGCGGCGCTGGCAACGACGAGCGCTGGGTGCTGATGGAGCGCCTGCCGTGGGACTCGCAGTTCTTCGGCCGTGGCATCGCCCGCCTCAATGCCGTCGTCCAGCCGGGGCACGCGCAGGATTTGCGCGCCGACGTCTCGGTCAGCCGCACCGCGCTGCAGGCAACCTTGCTGCAGGCGGCAACGCACGGCATCGACTACGTTTTCTCGGTCGTGCCTTCGACCGACTTGCCAGCTCTGCGCACATTGCATCAGACCGGCTTTGAATTGATAGAAACGCGCTGTTACTACCACCGCCCATTGAGTGCTGGACCAGGAGAACGTCACGCCGTTCGACTGGCGATGCCAGAGGATGTCCCCAGCCTGGCCCGCAGCGCACGAACGATGGTGAATCATTTCGATCGTTTCCATGCTGATCCGGAGATCACCACGGAAGACGCTGATCGCCTGATGGAACGATGGGTTGAAGCTTCGATCTGCGACGGGTTCGCCGATGCCACTATCGTTCCGGACGTGCCCGAGCCCGAAGCGTTCTGCACCGCCAAGTACCACCGCCAGCATTGGGAAGGCTGGGGTCTGCGGCTCGCACAGCCTGTTCTCAGCGCGGTCTCGTCACGGCATAAAGGCTGGTATGTGCGCATTATCTCCGAGCTGGACGAACATCTGCGCAATATCGGTGCGGAACACTCGTTCCTCATCACCCAACTGACCAATAACGCGGTCATCCGATGCTGGGAAAAGCTTGGTTATCATTTTGGCAAGGGCGAGCACGTGTTGCGGCGCGTGCTTTGAATCGTCTCGTTCCCGATTCACAACTTCTCGAAGGAGTTCGATAACGCATGTCGGAAATGCTGCGCTGGACCGATGATCACGGCTCGGATCGCGACCTGCTGCGGGTCATTCTGGAAACGGGCGCAGACGACGTACTGGTGAGATCAGCGTCACTGGATCGATTGCAGCGCCTTGAGCGCTTCGGGTTCTCCTGTGTGCCCGCCGCCGCCGTACTGCGGTGGGAGAGCACCAACACCGACGGCATCCAATCCGGCGCCGGAGATCGCACATGGCCAGAAGCTATCGCGCTGCCGGAAGGCGTCGCCTGGCAAGGCCACGCCGGTTGTTTCGAGATCGTAGATGAGCAGACCGCGCAATCCCATCTCGCGGCTTTTCTGGGACGCATGGCGCCAATGCCGATCGCCCTGCTGGCGCCCCCCACTCCGACCTACGACATGTTATTGCGCGATGCAGGCCTGATTCCTCGCCAGCTGCAACACGCCTGCCTGTTGCGGCCGCGCCTGACGGCTTCCGCATTGCCGGTGTTCAAGAGAGAGTTCCTGATTTCGCAACAAGACGTAGACGAGTTCGGCCACCAGAGCGGCGACCTGAATCCGCTGCATTTCGACGACAACTTCGCGCGGTCGGTCGGGTTCGAAGGCCGAATCACGCATGGCATGATATTCAGCGGCTGGCTAACACGGCTGCTGGGACAGGAGTACCCGGGTCCGGGAACGATATTCTTGAAGAGCAGCATGGTGTTCTTTGCGCCCATCTATCCTGCCCGCCGCCACATGATCCGCATCTCGACACCGGATTACGATCCCGACAAGCAGTTCTATCGAATCGTCGCCCAAGCCTTGAATGAGGACGGCAAGCATTGCGTGGTCGCCTACAGCGATGTAGTGCGCCGCAAGACCGAATAATGAGCAATCAACCCGCGCCGCCGGCAGAACGCTCGCTACGTACTCAAGGTTTGCGCTTTCTGCTGGGGGGCGGCGCCAACACGATCCTATCCTACTGCATCTACTGGTTGCTGTTGCAGTGGTTGCCGTATGGCGTGGCGTTTACCGCCAGCTATGCGCTAACAATGTTCAGCGGCTTCGCCATCAATACCTACTTTGTCTTCGGATCGCGTTGGTCTTGGCATCGGTTCGCAGCGTTTCCTTTGGTGCACCTCGTCAACTATCTGGCGGGTTTGGCAGTCATCACCGCATGGGTGCGGCTGATGGGCTTCAGCGAACAGCTAGCGCCGGTGGCTGCCACCGTGGTGACATTGCCGCTCAACTTCACTCTGACTCGGCTGCTGATACGCCCCAAAGCTTGACATGTTACGGCGTCCGCGCGGCAGGAGCCGCGCACTCGAACGATGGCACAGTCCACAGTACCGAGAGTTCTCGGACATCGGCAGTGCCCAGATCGCGCTTGGGCACGGTCACCGACGAAGCGGTCACCCGGAACAACGAGGGCCGCAATGTAGGGGGTAAACGGATCGTCTGCGTTTGCCCAGGTGTGAGATTGATCCGTGCAACCTCCAGTTCTCCTTCCTGGACGACGATCTCACGTTCAGCGAAACTCGCCGGCAGATAGACGCTGGCCACGGTCGTGCACTCGCAGCGGGGAACACTTAGCACCGCACTTCCCGACATCCAAACTGCTCCATTCTCCACCCGGTACCAGCCCTTTTGCCTGCGGATCCCTTCGTCGGCGCATTCGCCCGCGACTCGATTGTGGAAGACGCCGACGCCAAAATTGCGCATCGCGGCGGCGCCTCTACGGGCGTCGGGAAGCGGCGACTGCAGCAGGCGCGCGTCCTCTTCGTCGGCAACGCCGTTGAGGGTCGCCTCATTCATGGCAGCAATCGCCACCCGGCGATAGGGTGCTGTATGCCATTCCACCCATTGCGTAGCCATTTGCCCGGTGAACAACAGTGCTTGCGCAAATACAAGCAAGCACACGCTCAGCCAGTCGCGCTGCCTCAGCGCATGCTCGGACCATACCCAGAAAGCGCCCACGGTAAACAAGTACAAATCCATGTAGTAGCGCGACGCCATTACGGCGTCAAAGCCACCGCCGCCGCGTGCGTATCCAACCGACAGCGCGACCAGCCCGCCGTATCCGGCCAAGTACAACGGCAACAGCGTGCCCGACCAGGTTCGGCGGCGGATGCTTTGGAACAGGAACACAAACATGGCAAGAATCAAGCCCATCCCCGTCAAACCCGGCAGCCAATGGGAAACGCCCAGCCTGGTCCCGGTTTCGGAACCGAGGAAGGTCGAGCCGATGGAATGACAGGCCAACCAGATCGCGGACGGAAACTTCTGGAAAAGCATTCCGCCTGTGACGCCATCGCCAGCCCCACCGCCACCCTTTACATACAACAGCCCCGACACCAGTACGACCAGGGTCGGAACGACGCTGCTTAAGGTTCTCGCGGGGCCTCCCAGCAATATCATCGCCAGAAAATGCACCGATACAACCGTGCCCACGAATGCGTAGGACCATCCCATGCCCACTACCAGCACCACCACAGGCGCGAGAGCGGTCAGGGTCATAGAGCGGGCAAGCGTGGGTGAACGCAGAAGGTGAGCGTGCGCAGCGAAGTAAGCGACGAAACAGAAGTTCTTGACCCAGAGAGGCAAGCCCAGATCGAGCGTGAACAGTTCGAAACCTGCGGGGCTGTAGCCCAAGGCGATGAACAGGATCGCGAAATAACAGAGCAACCAGCGCGCACGCGTCGAAGACAGCCCTGGATCTCTCAGATTCTGTCGCAAGTAAGGCACTGCTATCGAAAACCCTAATGCCAGGACGACAACGCCGGTTATACGGTTGACGGTCAGCACGTCGAGCGACAACAACTTGACGTTGGCATACAGGAATAGCTGCGTGATCAGGCCCCGATGCGAGGAACCGCCATAGCCCCAAATTTCCAACAGCGACATTCGCCCGTGTTGCCACTCGTACAGATGCGACAGCAGCCTAAGCGAATCCATATAGAGAGCGGACGGATGCACGATGGAAACGTAAGTCTGGTGGATCGCGAACAGCGCCAAGCTTGCTGCGCCCAGCAGCAGCAATGGCCAGCGAGGAAGGGCCTTACCCGCTAACGCCTCAATCACAAGGGACGTCCTTCAGTTGCACACGCGCCAGCTCTTGATCGTTGCTGGCATTTACCAGGATCACTGTCGCGCCTTCGTGCATCCACTTGCCCGTCGTGTCTTTGCCGATAGCGCCCGCAGAACTCCAGAGCCTGCGCTCTTCGCCCACGTTCTGCAGGAAAACGTGCACCCCTTCGGTTTTTGCGCCTGTGGCGTCCCATGAAACTTCGACGGCAATGAATCCATCGGTAGCGGTGCAACGATCAATTGCGCCCGGACGCAGCGTAAGCGCGTGCGACGGATCCGACAGCGACTCCGGAACCTTGCGCTCCCGCGTCAAGGGCGCGGAAGCCGGGGCAGTCTCGTGCCCGGCTGCCGGAGGCGCTGGTTTATCGCCATTGCATCCAGCCAACGCCAGAGCTACCAACAGAGTCAACGGCATAATCTTGTGGTTCATATGACCTCCTTTAGCGAATGATCGCAATCAATGGGTGCGGCAGCGAGAATAATAAGCGAGGCGCTCGGCTAAGCGGGTTCGCGCGGTTCAGTAAGCACGGGCGCTCTCGCGTCCAAGAATATAGAGCAACGTCCCCATGGACGCGTCCTGCAGCAGTTGCTGATTGCATACCGGCGCGGTCCAGATGCGGTCCTCAAGGATACCCGGCGTTACCGTACTACCGAATTCCAGGACGAAAGCCCAAGCCTTTCCACGCAATGGATGGACCCGGAACCCGCGAGGCTCGAATATCCGTCGCGCTGCCGTAACCGACCAGCAAGTGATGTGCCCGCGCCCGTATGGGTCCAAGTAGCCGGGATCCTCCTTACGCACGTACTGCGTGAGCCCGGTATTAAAAAGGAACAAAGAACCCTCGACTGCCACATTGCGCATCGCATCCGCCAAGCCTTCAGCCATGCGGGGCGTCAGATGCTCAAGGACTTCAATACAAACGCCGCATTCGAACTTCTCGGAGAGGTCAGCCAGATCGGCACAGCGATAGTTGGGGCTCTCGCTGCGGAAACCGGGCTCTGGTGGAAACTTCTCGACGCCATAAAAATGCCAGGCTTTGGAAGGCAGGTGCGCCGCAATGGCATCGAGCAGATAGCCCGGCCCGGTGCCTATATCGATCACTTTGTTGATTGGGACGCGACAGTACAGAACCGCCTCTGCCAAACGCGCGAGCGACGAGCCATAGGAACGCTCGCGCGCAGAGGCCAGTTCGGCTAACCAATAGGCTTCGTCATACTGGCGAAGCGGGGCGCCGGCATCGACTTTCTCCAACAAGTCGGGGTCGGCGAATATAAAATCGCACTTGCGGCATTCCAAGTACATCACTTCCTGCACCACCGAAAACTGCGCGGCGCGCGATTGGCACAGTGGACAAAGCTTGCTATTCAAGACTCCTCTCCTTGGTCCGCTACTGGCTGACGCTTCTGTCGATAATCTGCCGTGCTTCCTCAAGAGTACGGGCGTGGCAAGACCCGGGCTCCATGCCGCCGCCTTCGTCGGCGGCGCTTAGCAGTACCGTTTGCCCTACCCCTGCCGTCACGCCAGCGGCAATGTCGCTCCTACTGTTTCCAATGAGCCATGATTCGGAAAGAATGATGCCATATCTTTGCGCGGCCTCCAGGATCATGCCAGGAGCCGGTTTTCTGCAATCGCATCGCACTAGGTAAGGCCCCAACCCAGCATCGGGATGGTGTGGGCAGTAATACGTCGCAAGGAGGGAAACTCCGTGTCGCTGGAACTCCTCATGCATCCAACGCGTGTAAGCGATGAAATCCGCTTCGCTGTATAGCCCTCTGGCGATACCCGCTTGGTTGGTCACTACCACCAGCAGCAGCCCCTGCCCAGCCGCAGTCTCGCAAAGATCGAAAATGCCGGGCAGCCATTCGGTCCGTTCTACGGTGTGCACATAGGCGTGATCAACGTTGATCACTCCGTCCCTATCCAGGAACAGGGCCCGTCTCGGTGCTGGCTGGTTGACTAGGGTAAGCGCCGCGCCGACATCTTCGAAGTATCTGGACGCTACCGCATTCATGGCAAGGCCCGGAACTGCTCTTGCGCGCGAGCATAGTCATCGGGAACGCCGATATCAATGAAGCCCTCCGTGCGATCGAAGGCTACGATCTGACGCCTTTGTGCAAGCGGCGCGAGGATGTCCGTTTCAAGCGAGAACGGCGCGCGATGCCGCTTCAGATCGGACAACGCTGCTTCGGTGAGGAAGTAGCTTCCGGCGTTGATCAGGCCCGGTCCAGTAGCACCTTTCTCCTGGAACACTTCCACCCTCGCATCTCTGACGATAACGGCACCATAGCGTGCGACGTCGTCGACGCTGGCTAAAGCGATGCCTGCTTCGGTACCCGCGGCGATCGTCCGCGCTTCAAGCTCCAGCGGCGAGTACATGAGGTAGGTATCGCCGTTCAAAACATGCGCTGATTTTCCGGCCAACGCCGTGGCCGCTTGCGCTACCGCACCGCCGGTTCCCAGGGCTTGCTCTTCAACCGAGTACACGATTTCCATTCCCGCCCAGTCCTGGCCGACCGCATGCTCGATCTTTTCCGAAAGATAGCCCGTGGCGAGGATGCATCTGCGAATTCCCCCTCCTACCAGATGGTCCAGCAAGAAGGCGAGAAATGGACGGCCCGCGACCGTTGCCAATGGTTTGGGCACGTCGCTGACGACCGAGCGCAGGCGCATCCCTTTGCCACCGGCCAATATGATGGCTTCTTCACACGCCATCTTGCGGGTGCATCTGGGCTTCGATCAGCGCGCACAGCGTATGTCCGAGGAACTCGTGGCCTTCCTGGATGCGTGGTGTTTCGTCAGAAGGAATCCGGAAATTGACGTCGCAGAGCGCGTTCATCTCGCCGCCGCTGGCACCCGTGAAACCTATGACTCGCATTCCAAGCCCTTTCGCAGCACTGATCGCGCGGAGGATGTTCTTGGAGCGGCCCGATGTCGAGATGGCGTAGAAAATATCGCCAGCCTGGCCCAGCGCTTCGATCTGCCTGGCGAAAACGTAGTCGTAACCGTAGTCGTTGCCGATGGCGGTCAGGATGCTGGTGTCGGTCGTAAGCGCTACTGCGGCCAATCCGGGCCGGTCGTAGTAGAAACGGCTGACCAGCTCTCCCGCCCAATGTTGGGCGTCGGCGGCGCTTCCGCCGTTACCCGCAAACAGGATCTTCTTTCCTGCCCGAAGCGCAGATACCGACAGTTCGAGCGCCGCGCCGACTTGCGCGAGCATCTCGCCGTCCTGCGACATGCGCTCGAAATTCTGGCGAGTCTTCTCGAACTCTGCCTTGACGTAGGCTTCTATCCTATTTTCCATGCGCTGGCTCCCTGAGGGGTGAAATGCGTGTCGTAAACGCTGCCTCCGGCCCCTGCAAGGGCGCGGGTCAGATCGACCCTGTCCGCAGGGTCGCAGAGGAACATCATGAAGCCGCCGCCGCCAGCGCCCGAAACCTTCGTCGCGCGCGCGCCGTTTTCGCTGGCCATGCGCTCAAGCTCGTCGATCATCGGGTTGGTAATGCTGGTCGCGCTTTGCTTCTTAGCCTGCCAGCCGGACTGCATGACCGATGCGAGCTTGCCGAAATCCCCTTTAAGCAGCGCTTCCTTCATTTGTGTGGCTTCGTTCTTGAGCCTGAACATGGCATCCAGCGAACCGGCGTTGCCGTCGCGGATGTTCCGCGATTGTTCGTCGATTATTTTTGCCGACGAACGCGACACGCCGGTGAAGTACAGAACCAGACTGGCCTCAAGCTCGGCCCATATCCAGTCCTTGATTCGCAAGGGGTTCACGATGACACGGTCATCGGCGTAGAACTCCATGAAATTGAATCCACCGAAGGCGGCCGCGTACTGGTCTTGCTTACCGCCCGACAGGCCAAGATCCTTGCGTTCGATGTCATAGGCCAGATGCGCGACCTCATACTCTCCGAAGGGCAGCCCGAAGTACTCGGCAAAGGCGGTCACCAGCGCCACCACCATCGTCGAAGAAGATCCCAGGCCCGAACCGGGAGGTGCGTCGGAATAAGCCCGCACCCGTATGGGGGGATATTCTCCGTTCAAGTGTCGCTCGCAGATGCGCCGGTACACGCCTTTCATGAGCTGCAGCGGTCCGGCAGCCAAGTCCACTTCCGAAGGAATGAACTGCTCCATTGTCCCCGCATCAAGGGCATGGAACTGGGCCAGGCCATTGGGAGAATGATCGATCGTCGCGTACGCGTACTTATCGATCGCCACATTCATGACGTATCCGCCATGCTTGTCGCTAAACGGGGATACATCGGTCCCTCCGCCGGCCAAGCCCAGACGTAACGGCGCACGCGACCTGACGATCATGGCGACGGATTCCTTTCCATGGCCTGGGCGAGTTGTCGCCGCATTACCTGGCTGGAGAAATTCTGCCTGGCATAGCTGGCCCCGGCGCGAGATTGGCGGATCCACAGCTCGTCGTCCTTCAGCAAACTTACCAACGCGGTCGCCATTTCATCAGCTCCTTCGCCGATGCTGCTTATGCCATCTATCCCGGGCAAACCTTGGGCGCCCGTGGGAGTGGTGACTAGCGGGATGCCTTGCTGCAAGGCTTCGACCACTTTGCTTTTTATTCCAGCGCCGTACCGCAGCGGAACCACCGCAACTCGGGCTTGCAGGTAGTGTCGCGCCAAGGTGGCATCGTCCACATATCCAGTGACCAAGACCCGCGCTCCTTCCATCGCGCGAACTTCCGGCGTCGGATTGGCGCCAACCAACGTCAGCTGCACGCCGGGGAAGGCCTTCCATACCTCAGGCATGATTTCATTCACCAGCCAAAACGCGGCGTCCACGTTGGGCGGATGGCCAAAACCGGCGACGAAAAGAATGCCTTCGCGAGAATCGACGACGGCGTGTTCGTTGAAATATTCGAACGCATAGGGCGTGATGGCGCGAACGTTGGTCCCGGGCTGGGTCTGTTCAACGTCATCGGCCTCTTCCTGCGAAGGATAGAGCACCAAGTCCGACTCAAGCCAGATACGTCGCTCGAGCTCTTCCATGCGAAGGCCTTCGGTGCCATTCGCCCCGTTGCCGGTAACGGCAGACTCCCGCGCCAGCCTCCGAAAATGCAGGTCATGCCCGTAGTAAACGGTGTTGATAGATGGATACTTCTTCAACGCCTGGAGGTACGGTAGGGAAATATGCGGTCGCGACAAGAGAACGGCATCGAACTGGTTGCCGCATTCTTCTAAATAGCGCCCGAAGCCGCCGTACCACTTTTCGCCGTAGATTACTTCCACTCCCTTCTTTTGCAGCACTGGAATATAGGTGCCGTCATACCAGAGGTTGTCCGGCCAGAATTTGACCAGCCATCCCATAGCCAGCAACGAATCGATGAAGGCCATCATGGTGCGAGACCCGGCGTCGCGATCCGGCTGCGGTGCGTAGTGGTCGACGACAAGCGCTACTTTTCGGTCCCAGGCTCTGTCCCGGGCCAAGAACACATTGGTGCCATTGTCGAAATGGCGGCTCAGCTGGTTTCCCCAGCGAGCCAGGAACTTCTGCTGGTTGACGACCTGGTAGGCCTTGATTCCGCTACCGGTGTCGGTTCCGTGCGAAATGCCTTCGTGATGAATGACGATGGAGAACGGCGTGTAGTACGCCTTCTTTCCCTGCGCCATCAAACGGAAAGCCAGGTCGGAATCTTCGCAATATGCAGGCGCGAAGTGCTCGTCAAAGCCACCGAGCGCGACAAAGTCAACCGTCTTGATCAGGATGCTTGCGCCGGAGCAGTAATCGACGGACCGCACATAATTGAATTCGTGGCTCGCCGGATCCTGCAGGCGGCCATAGTTCCAAGCAGAGCCGTCTTTCCAAAGAATGCCGCCCGCTTCCTGCAGGCGCCCGTCCGGGTAAACAAGTTTGGAGCCGACCAATCCCGCATCAGCGTGCGTGGCGAAAACCTCCAGCAGCGCATCCAGCCACCCGGCTGTCACTTCCGTATCGTTGTTCAGGAAGTACAGATATTCCCCGCGAGCCAGTGTTGCCGCCTTGTTGCAGGAACGGAGAAATCCGAGGTTGGTTTCGTTAACGGTATAACGAAGCCCCTCGACCTTGGCCAATGCATCCATCGAACTATCGCCCGAGGCGTCTTCGGCGACTATTACTTCATAAGTTGCGCGTGGCGAATGCATCACGATTGACTTCAGGCAGGCGACCGTGAAATCAAGGCTGCCGTACGTCGGAATGATGATGGAGATCGCCGGGTTGGCCATCTGTTCGAACTTCAGGCCACTGATTGCCAAGTCCCGATCATTGGTCACCGCCTCCAACGACATATTCTCGAAGGGCATTGGAGGCGATTCAGTCTTCCGCATCAGCCATCTCTTGATGGGCCCACGTACGGGCGCAAGCCACGATACGGTCGCAAGACGGCTACCGCGAAGCGACTCGGCAACGACCGCCCACTCACCTCTCAGAATTCTGCCGAGCAGCCGCACGGGGCTGGTCAACCGCCAGGATCGGGAGTTTCGTATGCGTTCCAGCTCGGCTCTATGATCGGCGTTGGTCTTACGCAAGCGTTCAAGGTCTTCGGTCAAGTGGCTCACTATCGCGGAATTGCTTGCCTGCTCCATGCTTGCCCGTTCTTCCAACAGTTTGTGGTTGTGCACGATTTGTTCCTGCGTTTCAAGAGCCGACCCCAGCTCGGCTTCTAGAGCCTTGACGGCCGCCATCGCCTCCGCGCGTTCTGATTCAATATGCTGGTGCGCGACTTGCAACAGTTTCAATTCCCGATCCAGCTGAAGGGCCCAAACGGACCTTTCCTCAAACTCGCTACTGATCTTGGCTAGAGCCGCGCGCCCATCCATTACTTCCCGGCTTAGCGCATTGGCCCAAGCGGTTCGCTCCTCGAACTCCTTGACCAGCGCGCCCAGGGTTTCGCGGGCCTCCTGCAGCTCTTTCTCAACCGACCTCGCCCACTGCTGCGACGTCTCGTGCCTGGACTGCTCGTCTTGCAGCAATTTACCTACGCGCTTTACTTCCTCGTCCTGAGTTTGCGCCCAGCGTGCGATTTCCCGATGGCGCTGGTAGAGGTCTTCAGATTCGGAGTAGAAAATGGATGGTCGCGCATCTACATCGACATGCTCGTCTACAGTGGCCACTGCTATGTAGTAGACAGGCTCCTGCATGGAGACGACTCGGTTCTCGACCCCGGCGGCACCATCAGTAAAAGCGGAAAACTGATCCAAGTCTTCCGTTCCTTGCAAGGGGACGATAGTCGAACCGACAGCCAGCCGATGCCCGAAATAGGTGACCTTGTCGAAGTGCCGGACCAGTAGCTGGTTCAACTCTTCGAAATAGAGCTCCTTCACATGGAACTCGTTGTGATGACCCGACTGCTCTGAGTAGACTTTCTTGTTGGGCGACGAAATCACCAGAAAACCGCCGGGCCGGAGAACACGACGAATACCCAGGATCATTTCCTCCTGCCCAAACAGATGTTCAATGGTTTCGAATGACACCACCACATCGACACTGGAATCAGGCAGCGGGATATCGGTGGCGTCCCCGCACACGAAACTGAGATTCTTGACGTCCTGATAAGCTTCGGCGGCATGGCCAATAGCTTCATGCGACACGTCTACGCCGATAACGCTGCGCGCGGTCCGCGCTAGCATGGCGCTGCCGTAGCCTTCGCCACTGGCCATGTCCAGCACATCGAGTCCCTCGACCAGCCGTGAACACCACGCATAGCGGTGAAGGTGCTCGTAGCGCAGTTCTCCCGTCTCGGTCGGAAGGAATCGTTCGCCAGTGAACTTCATCCGCTGCTGTCCTTGGAAACTTCGATGCCGAGCATCGGGATTCCAACCAGACCGAACCTCATGGTCTTGTCGATCGCTTTGAATTCCACCGCGTCGTGGATCCAATGTTGCTGCGTATGATCGTCCTGACTACCGGAAGCGATTGCTGCGTCGATCATGTAGGAGCCTTGCGGCATCAACGGCAGGCGGAACTTGAACTCGGCATGGAAAACATCCCCCTGGCGTCCCGAAATAGGCGCGTGCAGATGGGAGAAATGGGTATTGTCTCCAAACAGGCGTTGCCCCAACCGATCCTTTACGTAGAACCCGGCAATAAGATCGTCCAGGTCCGCCAGCAGCCGGAAAGTAATGCGAAGGCGCGCGAGTTCGCCGCCGGCGGTCAGTTTCAACGGCACGGATTGCTCATCGAGGAACGCCACGCCTACGATCTTGGCTAGTCCGGCCCCGAATTGGGCACCGGTATTGTCCGGGTCGAATTCGAATAGGCTTATTCGATTCGTTACTCCGGAATTCTCGAAATCCTGCTTGCGGAAATCCGTCGCTTCACGCGCCTGCAGATGCAACGGCAGCTTCTCTTCAACGACCACGGTTTCACCGGCCAGGGCATTGCGGCTGGCAGCATGCTGCTGGGCCATGTAACGCTCGACCACCGCCTGTGCGGGACCCATCATCCGCACGGTACCGCCCTCCAACCAGATTGCCCGGGAACACAGATTGGTTACCGCCGCTGCATCGTGGCTTACGAACAGTAGCGTGCCGGTCTTCTGGAAATCCCGGAGGAAGCGCATGCATTTCTGCGAAAAGAACGCGTCGCCTACCGACAAGGCTTCGTCGATGATCAGGATGTCCGCATCTACGTGCACGATCACCGCGAAAGCCAAGCGCACCGTCATGCCGCTGGAGTAGCTGCGCACTGGCTGGTCGATGAACTCGCCGATATCGGCGAACTCCAGGATGCTATGCATGCGCGCATCGATCTCGCTGCGCGCAAGCCCCAGAATCGTGGCATTCAGGTAGACGTTCTCGCGACCGGTGAACTCTGGATTGAAACCGCTTCCCAACTCCAACAACGCTGCCACGCGACCAACGACCTTGAGCGAGCCTTCTGTCGGCGTCAAGGTACCGGCGACCATTTGTAAGAAAGTCGATTTTCCCGAGCCGTTTTTCCCGATCACGCCGAACGTTTCGCCTCGCATGATCTGCACATCGACTCCGCGCAGCGCCCAGAAATCCTTATGGAACCCTCCACGACCGGTGAGGCCCTGCCAAAGGCGATGAGACGGTTTTTCATACATTCGGTAGCACTTGCCCAAGCCTTCGACCGAAATGACCGGCCTGATATCGGGCGACACGCCGTTCGCTCTGCTCACTTTAGATAACATCCGCAAAACCTCTGCGCAGCTTTTGGAAGAGCTGATAGGAAAGCCATGCAAACACCAGCGCCACGCACGTGTAGATTGCCAAGGACGCCCAATTCGGCTGCCTTCCCCAGATGACCACCTCTCGCGCCTGATCGATGATCAAAGTCAGCGGGTTCGCATAAAAGACCCATTTGTAGTGCTCGGGCAAGGACTGCACAGGCACGATTGCCGAGGATAGGAACAGCATGGCAGCCGCTAGCACGCCGACGAACTGGCCTATATCACGCAGAAAGACTCCCAGTGCCGCGACCAGCCAGCCGACTGCCACGGTAAGTATCACCAGAGGCAACAACACAAGGGGGAGCATGAGGGTGGTCAGGTGGATCTGGCCGTTCCATATCCATTGGAGCAAGAGCAGCACCAACGAATTCATCGCCAAGTGGAACAGTGCGGAGAAGACCATACTCCACACCAGCGTTTCGAGCGGAAAAACTACTTTCTTTACGTAATTTGCATTCGAGAGAATCAAGGAAGGCGCGCGGGTAAGGCACTCTGCAAAGAAGCCGTGAATGATGAGGCCAACAAAAAGTATCAGCGCGAAGTCGGTCGTAGAACCATCGGTTCCCGGCCAACGGCTCTTCAGGATGTATCCGAAGGCCATGGTGTAAACCATCAGCATGAGGAACGGGCTGATGAGCGACCAAAGCAGTCCGAAGCTGGCTCCACGGTAGCGCCCCAGGACCTCGCGCTTCGTCAGTTCGATAGCCAGGGAACGATGCCGTCCGAAAACCGAAAACGGATTGGTCGAGGAATCGGTACTCGTCATGTCAATATGAGCTCAATGCTGCGTCCAGGTCGCTGCGGAGATCTGCGAGACCCTCAATGCCGACACTCAGTCGCACCAAACCCGTTGCAATTCCCAATTGTTCGCGACGCTCCGCGGGGATGGAGGCATGAGTCATCACAGCAGGATGGTTGATCAGGCTTTCGACTCCGCCCAGGGATTCGGCCAGAGTGAACAGCCGGGTGTTCTCGCAAACCCGTTTGGCTGATTCGAATCCACCCTTGACCACAACCGAAATTATTCCGCCGAACCCATCCATCTGCCGCTTCGCCAGTTCGTGCTGCGGATGCGAAGTCAGGCCGGGATAGATCACTTTCTCGATCGCAGGATGCGCCTCAAGCCACTGCGCCAACGCCAACGCATTCTCGCAATGCGCCTTCATCCGCAAATGCAACGTCTTCAACCCGCGCAGCGCCAGAAAGCTGTCGAACGGCCCCTGCACTGCGCCGATCGAGTTCTGTAGAAACGCCATCTGCTCGGCCAGCTCGGCGTCGTCGCCCACTACCACCATGCCGCCGACCATATCCGAATGGCCATTGAGGTACTTGGTGGCCGAATGCATGACGATGTCGGCGCCGAGCAGCAAGGGCCGCTGCAGGATGGGCGAAGCGAAAGTGTTGTCCACCACCACGCGCAGGCCGTGCTTGCGGGCGATGGCGCAGACGGCTTCGATGTCGACGATCTTCAACATCGGATTGGTCGGGGTTTCCACCCAGACCATTTTCGTCTCGGGGCGGATGGCGGCCTCGAATGCGGACAGGTCGGTCAGGTCGACGAAACTGAAATCCAGGCCGGCGCTGCGCCTGCGCACGCGCTCGAACAGGCGGTAGGTGCCGCCGTAGATGTCGTCCATGGCGATGACGTGGTCGCCGCTGTCGAGCAGTTCCAGGACCGTTGAGGTGGACGCCATGCCCGAGGCGAAGGCGAAGCCGCGGCTGCCGCCTTCCAGCGCGGCCACGCAACGCTCGTAGGCGAAGCGGGTGGGGTTGTGGGTCCGCGAGTACTCGAAGCCCTGGTGCACGCCGGGGCTGCTCTGGGCGTAGGTCGAGGTGGCATAGATGGGCGGCATGACCGCGCCGGTGCTGGGGTCGGGCGACTGCCCGCCGTGGATGGCCAGCGTGGCCAAGGCGAGTTGCTCGCCTGAGGCGGGGTGGGTGGGGGATACCGACATGGCCTAATCCTTTTAGACAGCCGGCGATTTTAGCAGCTGGGCCTTAACCAATCGTCCATGCAAGCAATAAGGTGACACGGCCGTCTCAATTCAGCTTGCGACTTATTGCACCCTGCGCCGCAGGAAGTTCAGCAGGTCGATGCGGGTAATCAGGCCCAGGAAGGCCTCCCCATCGGTGACGATGGCGACCTGCCCGCGGTCGAAGACCGGCAAAAGCGCCTCGATGGGCGATTTCATATCCAGCCTATCCAGCTTGCTGACCATGGCGGTCGAGACCGGATCGCGGAACCGGGCCTCGTCGCCGTAGACATGCAGCAGCACATCGCTTTCGTCGACGATGCCGACCAGCTTCTCGCCTTCCATCACCGGCAGCTGGGACACGTCGTACAGCTTCATGCGCTGGTAAGCGGTGGTCAGCAGATCGGTCGGGCTGACCACCACGGTGTCCTTCTGGCTGTACGGGCGCAGGATCAGGTCGCGCAGGTCGCCATGCTGGGCGCGCTGGATGAAACCGTTGTCCAGCATCCAGTAGTCGTTGTACATCTTCGACAGGTATTTGTTGCCGGTGTCGCAGACGAATACCAGCACCTTCTTCGGCGTGGTCTGCTCCTTGCAGTATTTCAATGCCGCCGCCAATAGCGTGCCGGTGGAGGAACCGCCCAGGATGCCCTCCTTGGCCAGCAATTCGCGCGCGGTCAGGAAGCTTTCCTTATCGCTGATCGAATAGGCCTTCTTAACCCGGGTGAAGTCGGAAATCTGCGGCAGGAAGTCCTCGCCGATGCCTTCCACCATCCAGCTGCCCGACTTTTCGCTGATCGTGCCCTCGTTGATGTACTGGGTGAGGATGGAGCCGACCGGATCGGCCAATACCAGCTCTACATTCGGCGCATGTTCGGCAAAAGCCCGCGACAGGCCGGTCATGGTGCCGGAGCTGCCGCAGCCGAACACGACGGCGTCCAGCTGGCCGTCCATCTGCCGCAGGATCTCCGGACCCGTGCCGAACTCGTGTGCGGCCGGATTGTCGGGGTTGCCGAACTGGTTGATGAAATAGGCTCCCGGGGTTTCGCTGGCGATGCGCGCAGCCAGGTCCTGGTAGTACTCGGGATGGCCCTTGGCCACGTCCGAACGGGTCAGGATGACCTCGGCGCCCATGGCCTTGAGATTGAAGATCTTCTCCCGGCTCATCTTGTCCGGCACCACCAGCACCAGCTTGTAGCCTTTCTGCTGCGCCACCAGGGCCAGGCCGATGCCGGTATTGCCGGCGGTGCCTTCCACCAGGGTCGCGCCCGGCCTGAGGTCACCGCGCTGTTCGGCCGCCTCGATCATGGACATGCCGATCCGGTCCTTGATCGAACCACCCGGGTTGGCGCTTTCCAGCTTGAGGTACAGCTCGCACAGACCCGCATCCAGGCGCTGGGCCTTGACGATGGGCGTTTCGCCGATGAGGTCCAGGACAGAAGAATGGATGGTCATGCGGAGAGGCGCTCGCGTGCGGCTTGAAAGGGACTGGATTATCGCATCGCCGGACGCTGAAGGTTTTGGCTCCAATACCCCGTGAGGCGCGGCAAGCGGGCCGGGATCAACCCCACAGGGGCGGCGCACAGGGATGTGCGCCGTTTCCGGAGGCGCAGGAGGCGCCTTACGGAAATTCCCGGCCCGCTTGCGGACCCAACGGCTTCATCGTTGGGCGCGGCGTTAGGGTGTGTTTTCTTTGGTTACTTTCTTTGCACAAGCAAAGAAAGTGACTCGCGCAAAGCGCGGCTTTTAACAGCCGAACGGCTGGTCAACGCTTTGCTTTGAGGAGGGAGCAGAGAAAAGATCAAGATCAAGATGGATCCCAGCTTGCGCTGGGATGACGATGATGGTTTGGTCGAAAGCTCATTCACCCAACAAAAAAGCCTGCGAATCGCTTCGTAGGCTTTCTCATGTTTCGAGTGACGCGGACGGCGACAGCCGACGAGGAGGCTGTCGCCGCCCGCGACAATGGAACGGCGGGGGAGACGTCAGTGGGGTTTGGCGTCGTAGATTCGTATAAGTCGTTCTTTCGCAGCGAGTTTCTCGCGTTTCATCTGACCCAGTGTGGTGTCGTCGATGGGCAGGACGCCCAGCTCGGCATCGGTCACCTTCTTGTTCAGCTCGCGGTGTCGCTGGTAAAGCTGCTTGAACTCGGGGTCGGCCTTCATAAGTGCGTCGATTTCGGTTTGCGGTTGTCCTTCGAACATTTCGTAACCTCCTTCAGCGGAAATACGAACGCCCCGACCTTTGCAGGCACGGGGCGTTGGCTTGGGAGCGGAATATCGGGTTGCGGCGGGCTGCGCATTCCCCGGAATCACCCGCACTGACCTGTCGGCCTGGCGTGGGGTCCTCTGGGTTGTGGGTCAGCGTCATCGGCTCGATCCTCCGGTGAGCCAAGCGATGGGGGCGCTTGGGTATACGACCCTACTCTTTGAAATCGAACCCGGCAACCCTCTTCCCAAGTGCTTGATCGGATTGATAAAGACAGGCGAGGGAGCGGACAGCGCGGGAGCCCTGCAACTCAATAAAACAGGTGCAACCTATTGTTTTTAAAATATTTTCTACTGCGCAATCACCACATCGACAGCACGACTCTTGCTGCCCTCGCCTTTCGCTGACGACTGGATCCTCGCCTTGGGAATGCCGGCCGCCAGCAGAGCGTCGCGAACCGCGTCGGCCCGGCGTTGGCCGGGAGTCTGCTTGTCGCCGAAGCCTTCGATCCTGGCCTTGGCCTTGGGATTGGCCTGCAGGTAGGCGGCCAGCGCAGAAACGCTCGCAGAACCACTGCTGGAAAGCTTCGCTTGCCCGGCATCGAACGCGGAACCAGCCAAGGTGAACACTTCGCCCCGATCCTCGAACTTGGAAGCCGGCAGTTTGGCCCCGGACATCAATTCGGCTTCCTGGCGGGCCAGCCGTGCTTCCTTCTGGCGCGCCGCGCTCAGTTTGGCGGTCTGCTGACCGGCGACCGAGCTCAGCATGTCTTCGGCATCCTGGCGGGCCAGCGTCTCGGCTTCGGCGGCCACGCGCAGGCGCTCGGCTTCCTCCGCCTGGATCTGCGCCTGCACGCGCAACCGCTCGCTTTCCTGGCGCGCGCGTGCGGCGTCGCGGCGGCTGGCTTCCACCAGCAATTCGCTGCGGGTACGGTCCAGCCGGTCGGCTTCGCGCCTTGCCGCCTCGGCGCGGGCGGCGGTTTCGGCGATTTCCACACGACGGTCGGCCAGATACAACGCGCTGTCGCGCTGCTTGCCGCGCGCCTTGGCCAGCACCGCCACGGCCTGCTGCGCCTGCAGTTTTTCGTAGGCGGCCAATTCGGCCAGCTGCGGGTCGGACTGCAATGCGACCAAACGCTGGTTCAGTACGATCACTTCGGGGCGTTCGGCCGCCAGCGCCGGCAACGAAGCCAGCAACAGCGCGCAGGCAAGCATCTTGGTGCTCATCGCGTTGGTGCTCATCGCGCGCCCTCCTCGCCCAGCGTGCGCTGAAGCTCGCTGATTTCCTGGCGTCTTTGCTGCACCTGCGCGTTGGCCACCGCTTCGTTGCTGCGCGCGCGGGCCAGATCGGCATCGGCGCTGGCGCGCGCGGCGAGCTCGGGCGCCAGCTTGCGGTCGCGGCGCGTGGCGGCGGCGGCTTGCGCCTGGGCCAACGCGCTGCGCGCCGAATTCAGCAGCTCGGGGGCGTACTGGTCGGCATCGGCCTGGTCAGCGCGATTGACCGCCTGCTGCGCGGCGGCCAGCTCCGGCATGGCCGCCACCTGGGCCTGCAACGGTACGGCAAGCCCGGCCAGCAGCACGAATGCGCCAACCATCACACACAGGAATCGGCGGAATTGTGCGAAGCTACGATGCATAGGAGTGCCGTGTAAGGGGAATGCGCGGCCATTGTCGGAAGCCTGCGTCGCACTTGCAACGGTGCGGGGCCAATGTTGGGGAACATCGCACATGGATATCGGCTACTTCCTGAAGCTGATGACGGAAAAGAACGCCTCGGACATGTTTTTGACCACCGGGGCGCCGGTCTACATCAAGATCGAAGGCAAGCTGTATCCGTTGGGCAATACCGGCCTGCCCGCCGGCATGGTGAAGAAGATCGCCTATTCGCTGATGGACGAAGGCCAGGTGCCGATTTTCGAGCGCGAACTGGAACTGAACATGGCGCTGGCCCTGCAGGATGCCGGCCGCTTCCGCATCAACGTGTTCAAGCAGCGCGGCGAAGTGGGCATGGTGATCCGCGCTATCCGCAGCGTGATCCCTTCCATCGAAGAGCTGAACCTGCCGCAGGTGCTGAAGGACATCATCATGACCCCGCGCGGGCTGGTGCTGCTGGTCGGCTCCACCGGTTCGGGCAAGTCCACCTCGCTGGCCTCGATGATCGATCACCGCAACAGCACCACCACCGGGCACATCCTCACCATCGAGGATCCGATCGAATACCTGCACAAGCACAAGCAGTCCATCGTCAACCAGCGCGAAGTGGGTCTGGACACGCATGCCTTCCACAACGCGCTGAAGAACGCCATGCGCGAAGCGCCGGACGTGATCCTGATCGGCGAGATCCTGGACGCCACCACCATGGAAGCGGCCATCGCCTTCGCCGAAACCGGCCACCTGTGCCTGGCCACGCTGCACTCCAACAACGCCGACCAGACCATCGAGCGCATCCTCAACTTCTTCCCCGAAACCGCGCACAAGAACGTGCTGATGAACCTGGCGCTGAACCTGCGCGCGGTAGTGTCGCAGCGTCTGGTCAAGGGCGTGGACGGCCGTCGCCTGCCGGCGGCCGAGGTGTTGATCAACACACCGATGATCCGCGACCTGCTGCGCCGAGGTCAGGTGCACGAAATCAAGCCGGCCATGGAAGCTTCGCTTGAAGACGGCATGGAATCCTTCGACCAGTGCCTGTTCCGGATGGTCAAGGAAGGCCGTATCGAGCAGGAAGAAGCGCTGCGCGCAGCCGATTCGCGCGACGGCCTGGCGCTGAAATTCCGCTTGTCCGAAGGCAGCAGCGGCGAACACGATCCCTACGCCGATTACGATTCGGCGTCGTCCGGCAGCTCGCCGCGGATCACTCAGGGTTTCGGCTGAGGCCGTAGAGCGCTCTTGCTTTGCCCCCTTTGGAACAGGGGGCTACGGGGGATTTGCTTTTGATCCTTCTTGCACCGCGCGAAAAGCAAATCCCCCTCAATCCCCCTTTTCCAAAGGGGGAGGCCGATGTGCAGGAAATGTGGAATTGCCAGACTTGCCCGGCTAGGCGATCTGCTGCTGCGCGTCCGGCTGTTTGTCCGGCTGCGCCTCGGTGAAGGCAGGCAGCTCCAGGCAGGCTTTCTCGATGCGGGCGATGGTCGGGAATGCCGCCATATCCACGCCGAAGCGGCGTGCGTTGAACACCTGCGGGATCAGGCAGCAATCGGCCAGTCCCGGCGTTTGCCCATGGCAGTACGTCCCCGTGGCCGGATCGCCTTCCAGCAATGTTTCCATCGCGGCGAAGCCCTCGACGATCCAATGCTTGACCCAATCGTCGCGCTCGGACTGCGGCACCCGCCAGGTGTGTTCGAAATAGCGCAGCACGCGCAGGTTGTTGAGCGGATGGATGTCGCAGGCCACCAGTTGCGCCAGGCTGCGTACCCGGGCGCGGTCGCGTGCGGTCATCGGCAACAGGCGCGGCGAGGGCCAGGCCTCGTCCAGATATTCCAGGATCGCCAGCGACTGGCGGATCACGCGTACGCCGTGCAACAGGGTGGGCACCATCTGTTGCGGATTCATCTCCACATAGTCGGGCCGGTGTTGTTCGCCGCCATCGCGGAGCAGATGCACCGGCAAGGTTTCGTAGCTCAGACCTTTCAGGTTCAGGCCGATGCGCACGCGATAGGCCGCGCTGGACCGCCAGTAGGAATACAGACGCAGTTGCTCGCTCATCCGTAGCGGACCCCATGATTCAAGGCGATGGAGGGTACGCGTAGCTGCATGGGTTCAAGCCTGCCGGACCACTGTGACCACATTTGCGCCCGCACCAGCGTTCAGGGCAAGGGTTGCTGTTCGATCCGCTGCTCAATCGCGCCGAATATGTGACTTCCATCACTATTTTTCATTTCAATCCGGACCACATCGCCGAATTTCATGAAAGGCGTACTGGGTTTGCCGTCCCTGAGCGTCTCCACCGTGCGCTTCTCCGCAAAGCACGAAGCGCCTTTCGAAGTGTCCTCGTTGGCGATGGTGCCGGAACCGACGATGGTGCCAGCGACCAACGGCCGGGTTTTGGCCGCATGCGCCACCAGTTGCGCGAAATCGAACTGCATGTCGACGCCGGCTTCGGGCGCGCCGAACCATTCGCCGTTGATGTGAGTGAGCAGCGGCAAGTGCACCTTGTTGTCGCGCCAGCTCGCTCCCAGTTCGTCGGGGGTGACGAACACCGGCGACAGGGCAGAACGCGGCTTGGATTGCAGGAAACCGAAGCCCTTGTTCAATTCCCCAGGAATCAGGTTGCGCAGCGACACGTCGTTGACCAGACCGATCAGCTGGATGTGCGCGGCGGCCTGTTCGGGCGTCACCGCCATCGGCACGTCGTCGGTGACCACCACGATCTCGGCCTCCAGGTCGATGCCGTAGTCCTCGCTGACCACGCGCACCGCATCGCGCGGGCCGTAGAAGCCGGCGCTGGTGGCCTGGTACATCAGCGGGTCGGTGTAGAAGCTCTCGGGCACTTCTGCCCCGCGCGCGCGCCGCACGCGTTCGACATGCGGAAGATAGGCGCTGCCGTCGACGAATTCGTAGGCGCGCGGAAGCGGTGCGGCCAGTGCGTTGAAATCCAGCTCGAACACGCCGTCTGCATCGCCGCTGTCCAGCGATTCGGACAGCGCGTTGAGGCGCGGTGCCAGATTGGACCAGTCCTCCAGCGCGGCCTGCAGGGTCGGGGCGATTCCGGTGGCGCGCACCGCGCGCGTGAGATCGCGCGAAACCACGATCAGGGTGCCGTCGCGGCCGCCTTCCTTCAATGAACCCAGTTTCATCCGAATCTCCGATAACTATGCGAACGACTTATTTGTTTCAATTGTAACTAAACAGATTGCCGCCTGCTTCTTTGTAGAGCCGAGCTTGCTGGGCTGCTTTTGATCTCCGCAAGGAGCAAGCCGAGCAAGCTCGGCTCTACAAATCGGTGGCAAGTTTTTATTCGTCGCCCTGGAAATTGCCGGCGCGGTAGGTCAGCACCAGGGTATCGCGGTAGCCATAGTCGCCCAACGGCCGTATCGGTGTGGATTCGTGGATCACGCGCGCATCGTCCAGCAGCATCAGCGTCCACGGCTCGGTCAGGGTGAAACGCTGGCCATCGGGGCCGTTGGCGTCGAATACGCGGGTTTCGCCGCCGCTGATTTCATGGCGCCCCACCAGCAGCACAGCCACCAGATCCACGCCGTCGCGATGCGCGCCTTCCGGGGTGGGGCGGCCGATGCCGTCGGCAGTGTCGATGCGGAACTGGTGCGCTTCCACGAACCACGGCTGGGCGCCCTTCAACGCGGTGCAGACTTCGGCCAGACCCTGCAGCAGCTTGCCCCAGGCCGGCTGCGCAACGGTATCGGCCTGCACCGGCTCGAACCAGCGGCGCATGCCGCCGTGCAGTGCGTTGTATTCCTCGGACTGCCAATGCGCGCGGTGCGGCGCCTGGGTCAGGCGCCCCTGTTCGGAAACGAAACAGGAATGACGGCGTTTGCGATAACTGCCGCCGTCCTTGAGGTAGCGGTCGGGTTGCAGGTCTTCCCAGGCCGGCCTCAATGCATCCAGCGCGCCGGCCTGTAACGCGCACAGCGTTTCGGCGGCGGCGGGCGCGAGCACTGCGTAGCCGCGCTCGCGCAACTGCGGCAGCAGCGCGGCCGGCTCGGTGAAAGGGGGAAGAAAGGTGGCGACCATGGATCAGTTCACTCCCGACGACATCGACCAGAAACGCAAAAACCCGCACGGGGCGGGCTTCTGCTGCGGAGACGTTTCGCTTGTCTCCGCGTGTGCTGCTTGCGACCTTGAAGTGGCTGCCCCGGATGGATTCGAACCACCGAATGCCTGAGTCAGAGTCAGGTGCCTTACCGCTTGGCGACGGGGCAAAATTGCTTTGTTGTGGCTTTGTAGAACTTTGCCGATTAACGCTTCGAGAACTGGGTGGCGCGGCGTGCCTTGTGCAGACCGACCTTCTTGCGCTCGACTTCGCGGGCGTCGCGGGTCATGAAACCGGCCTTGCGCAGCTCGCCCTTCAGCGTTTCATCGTACTCCACCAGCGCGCGGGCGATGCCCAGGCGGATGGCGCCGGCCTGGCCGGTGGTGCCGCCGCCGGCGGCGGTGACCTTGATGTCGAAGCTTTCGGTGTTCTTGGTCAGCTCCAACGGCTGGCGCACGATCATGCGCGCGGTTTCACGGCCGAAGAACTCGTCCAGCGGACGGTCGTTGACGGTGATGATGCCGGTTCCCTTGCGCAGGAACACGCGGGCGGTGGAGGACTTGCGACGGCCGGTGCCGTAATTCTGAGTGATTGCCATGATCAGATATCCAGGACTTGCGGCTGCTGGGCGGCGTGCGGGTGATTGGGGCCTGCGTAGACCTTGAGCTTGCGGTACATCTCGCGGCCCAGGGTGTTCTTGGGCAGCATGCCCTTGACGGCGATCTCGATGACGCGCTCGGGGTGGCGCTCAAGCGCCTGGCCCAGGGTTTCGGTCTTCAGGTTGCCGATATAGCCGGTGAAGCGGTGATACTTCTTGTCGGCCAGCTTGTTGCCGGTCACGTGGATCTTTTCGGCATTGATCACCACCAGGTAATCGCCGGTATCAACGTGCGGGGTGTAGACGGGCTTGTGCTTGCCGCGGAGACGGCGGGCCAGCTCGGTGGACAGGCGACCCAGGGTCTTGCCTGTGGCGTCGACGAGGTACCAGTCGCGCTGGACGGTCTCGGACTTGGCGCTAAACGTATTCATGAAGGAGCTCGATGTTGTTTGGTCGGGCTGATTGCGCCGAAAACTTCCGGCGGAACTTTGCCACGCGTTGTAAGGGCGGAACGAAAGAGGCGGGATTGTACGTACCGCCGTGCTGCATTGCAAGCAAACCCGGGCCGTAGGTCGGGGCTACGCCCCCGACGCTCTTGTCTCAGCGCGTCGGCCACATAGAGCTTGCCCGTACCTGGGGCCGACCTACCGCTACCTGCTGGCTAGCAAGCCCGGCACAATGGCGCACATGACCCTACGTGCCCTCTCGCCCCTCGACCGGCTGCTGGTCGATGCCCAGAACGCCCTCGGCACCCTGGCTGGCAAACCCCTGGCCCGCCGACCCAACCCGGCCGCCGACACCGCCGACGTGGAGCTGGACGCCGACGAACGCCGTCACGCGGCCGGCCTGATGCGCATCAACCACGTGGGCGAGGTCTGCGCCCAAGGGCTCTATTTCGGCCAGGCCGCGGTGGCCCGCGACCCGCAGACCCGGGAACACCTGCTGGAGGCCGCCCAGGAAGAAACCGACCATCTGGCCTGGTGCGCGGACCGGCTGGAAGAACTGGACAGCCGCCCCAGCCTGTTCAACCCGTTCTGGTACGCCGGCAGCTACTCACTGGGCGTGCTGGCCGGCTTGCGTGGCGATGGCTGGAACCTGGGTTTCGTGGTGGAAACCGAGCACCAGGTCGAGGCGCACCTGGACGAGCACCTGCAGACCCTGCCCGAAGCGGACCTGCGCAGCAGGGAGATCATCAAAGTGATGAAGGCCGACGAGGCCCGCCATGCCGACCATGCCGAACAGGCGGGCGCCCGGGTTCTGCCGCAGCCCATCCCGGCGCTGATGACCGTCGCCTCCAATCTGATGAAGGCTGTGGCTTACCGGCTCTGAGGCCGGAGATATCGGAATCGCGTAGGAGCGACGTGAGTCGCGAAGATTTTTCGGACATCTACCGTTTCGCGACTCACGTCGCTCCTACGACGCCCATGCCTTCACGCCGAGGTTAGCTTGAGGCCGATCACGCCGCTGATGATCAACGCGATGCACAGCAGCCTTGCAGGCGAGGCGCTTTCTGAAAACAACAGCAAGCCCAGTGTGGCCACGCCCACCGCTCCTATCCCGGTCCAGATGGCATAAGCGGTGCCCACCGGAATTGTGCGCAGAGCCTGGGTCAGCAGCCACAGGCTGATGGCTGCGGAGACGACGGTGCCGAGACTGGGCCATAGACGGGTGAAGCCTTCGGTGTATTTCAGGCCTATGGCGAAGCCGATCTCGAAAACGCCGGCAAGCAGCAGATAGATCCAGGGCATGGTGCTCTCCTCGAACTGGGGCATGAAACGAAAAACGGCCCATGGCTTTCGCCACGGACCGCCGTCGGTCTTGGTAGCGCAGGAATGAATTCCTGCGCGCGGGTCGTCCCGCCTTTTCTTGATGCCGCGCAGGATACCGGGAGCTCCCCGAATCCCACGTAACCCGGCTGGCTTATTCGACCAGGTTGCGCCCGTGGAACAGCTCTTCGATCTCGCGCTTGAGCAGCGCCTCGATCTTCATGCGTTCCTTGAACGACAGGTTCTTGGCCTTTTCCTCGAACAGGTACTGGTCAAGGTCGAAGTCCTTCAGGTGCATCTTGGTGTGGAAGATGTTTTCCTGATAGACATTGACGTCGAACATCTCGTAGCGCGATTTGATGTTCTTGGCCAGGAAGTCCTGGATCGAGTTGATCTTGTGGTCGATGTAGTGCTTCTTGCCCTTCACGTCGCGGGTGAAGCCGCGCACGCGGTAGTCGGCCACCACGATGTCCGATTCGAAGCTTTCGATCAGGTAGTTCAACGCCTTCAGCGGCGAGATCACGCCGCAGGTGGCCACGTCGATGTCGGCGCGGAAGGTGGCGATGCCGTGCTGCGGATGCGTTTCCGGATACGTATGGACGGTGATGTGGCTTTTGTCCAAGTGCGCGACCACCGCGTCGGAGATGATCTCCTTGCCGGCCAGCTTCTTGTCGATCACCGGCTCCTCGGAAATCAGGATGGTGACCGAGGCGCCCTGCGGGTCGTAGTCCTGGCGGGCCACGTTGAGGATGTTGGCGCCGATGATCTCGGCCACATCGGTCAGGATCTGGGTCAGGCGATCGGCGTTGTATTCCTCGTCGATGTAGGCGATATAACGCTGGCGCTCCTCTTCCGAGACCGCGTAGCAGACGTCATAGATATTGAAACTCAGCGCCTTGGTAAGGTTGTTGAAACCCTGGAGCCTGAGACGCGGGAGTGGTTTGACCACGGCGGAGATCCCTCTGGGGGAAGCGGCGAGGGGCGCGATTATGCGGCAAACGGGGTGACAGCGAAATGTCGGTCTGACCAGGGTTTGCCGTTGCGCACATATTCAGACTAAGCTTGCTGAACTCACATTTGAATTCCCCCGAATGAGCCTTGGCACCCCTATTTCCAATCCTGCGCGTATCGCGGCCAGCCCCCTGACGCCCGACGCCGCCACCATCGAACGCTTCCTGGCCCACTGCCATCGCCGCCGCTACCCGGCGCGGGCGGACGTATTCCGCCCCGGCGACCCGGCCGGCACCCTGTACTACGTGGTCAGCGGCTCGGTCAGCATCATCACCGAGGAAGAGGACGATCGCGAGCTGGTGCTGGGCTATTTCGGAGCCGGCGAGTTCGTCGGCGAGATGGGCCTGTTCATCGAATCGGACCGCCGCGAAGTGATCCTGCGCACCCGTACGCAATGCGAACTGGCCGAGATCAGCTATGAGCGCCTGCACCAGCTGTTCTCCGGCACCCTGATCGCCGACGCGCCGCGCCTGCTTTATTCCATCGGTTCACAGCTCTCTCGCCGACTGCTGGATACCAGCAGGAAAGCCAGCCGTCTGGCCTTCCTGGACGTCACCGACCGCATCGTCCGCACCCTGCACGACCTGGCTCGCGAGCCGGAGGCCATGAGCCACCCGCAAGGCACCCAGCTGCGCGTTTCCCGGCAGGAGCTGGCCCGTCTGGTCGGCTGCTCGCGCGAGATGGCCGGCCGCGTACTGAAGAAACAGCAGGCCGACGGCGTGCTGCATGCCCGCGGCAAGACCGTCGTGCTGTACGGCACGCGTTGAAAGCACCAGTTTGGGGATTGGATCAGGCGGGCTTCGGCCCGCCTTTTCTTTGCCTGATCGCCAGCGCTTGTTCTTGTAGGAGCGGGCCCTGCCCGCGACGCTCTTTCCTTAATCTTGGAGGGAAAAGCGTCGCGGGCAGGGCCCGCTCCTACAAGAGCACCTCTCGCCTGCGCCGGGGCAACTCGGGTATCTTCGGCCCGTCATCCTTGACCGAGGTCTTTGCATGCAATGTCCCAAGTGCGCCGGCACGATGGAACGTGTCACCCACCTGGCCTGGCACGTCCATCGCTGCACCGAGTGCAAGGGCCTGTGGTTCGACATGGGCGATTACGAGCACCTGAAGGGCTACGCCGAAGAAATCGACACGGGCGACGTACACCGCGGCGAAGCCACCAACGAGATCGACCATATCGACTGTCCGGCCTGCGCCGGCAAACGGCCGCTGATCCGCATGGTCGATCCGCAGCAGCCGCATATCTGGTTCGAGAGCTGCAAGAACTGCTACGGGCGCTTCTACGACGCCGGCGAGTTCCGCGATTTCGCCGAACACGACTTCCACGACCTCATCCTGGATTGGAAGGCCAAACCCCGCGATTGACCATAGGGTGGGCTCCGGCCCGCCATTGCCATCTTCACGCTTGCGATGGCAAGTCGCGAACCAGAGCAAGGCAACCGTACCGCGCCGCAATGGTGGGCCAGGGCCCACTCTATGGGGGCGAGGCTACCGGATCGCCGGCGCGGTCCTTGCATCCCCAGTTGAGGATTGGCGTACCCGGGGGCAACACGCTTCGGAACATCGCTACGCGCTTGGCCTTGGGATTCACCACCACCGGCGCGCGTGCGGCCCTGAGCAGCGGAAGATCGGCGCTGCTGTCCGAATAGGCCACCGCGATCTCGCCATAGCCGCGTTCTTGCAGCATCCGGACTTTTTCTTCGTTGTGGCAATGGCGCCGTGCGCCCATCGCACCGAAGCGCGGACCGACCGCGGTGCCGATCACCGGCACGTCCTGGTGGGTGACGCAGGCCAGGATGGCTCGGGCCAGCTCAGGCGGCGCGCCGGTGGCGATGACCACGCGGTCGCCCGACGCCCGGTGTCCGCGCAGCACTTCCAAAGCGATCGGCAGCAGGCGCCGGCGGATTTCTACCTGGTGCGTGGCCACGTACAGGTCGATCATGGCATCGAAGCTGCGGCGTCCATGCAAACCGAATGTGCCGATCCAGACATAGCCGGTGATGCCGCGGCGCCTCGTCGGCAAGAACGCCACCATCGGTCCCAGCAGTGGCGTCGCCAGCAGCGCGGCCAGCATCCGCAACGGGTTGCGCTTCACCAGCCAGCCCAGCACGTGGCTGAAGGAATCGCCGTCGTACAGGGTGTGGTCGAAGTCGAAAACCACTACCGGCGCTTCGTCGCGCGGCGTCGGAAATTTCTGTGCAGCTTCACTCATACGGGAAGAATAACTGACGCAACGCCTCGCCCGGCTCATCGGCGCGCATGAAAGTCTCGCCGACCAGGAATGCGTGCACGCCGGCCGCGCGCATCCGGGCGATATCGTCGGCTACGACTATTCCGCTCTCGGTGACCAGCAGGCGGTCCTTGGGCACCGCGTCCTTCATCGCCAGCGTATTGTCCAGCGATACTTCGAAGGTGCGCAGGTTGCGGTTGTTGATGCCTATCAGCGGCACCGGCACCTGCAGTGCGCGTTCCAGTTCGTCTATGTCGTGCACTTCCACCAGCACGTCCATCTCCAGCTGCATGGCCAGGCCGGAAAGGTCGACCAGCTGGCCATCGTCCAGCGCGGCGGCGATCAGCAGAATGCAGTCGGCGCCCAGCGCGCGCGCTTCGTACACCTGATAGGGGTCGATGGTGAAATCCTTGCGCAGCACCGGCAGGGTGCAGGCGTCGCGCGCCTGCTGCAGGTAGGCGTCGGCGCCCTGGAAGAAATCCACATCGGTCAGCACCGACAGGCAGGCCGCGCCGCCGAACTCGTAGCTCATGGCGATCTCGGCCGGCCGGAAATCCTGGCGTATCACGCCCTTGGACGGGCTGGCCTTCTTGATCTCGGCGATCACCGCCGCATCGCCCGTGCCGATGCGTTCTTGCAACGCATCGGCGAAACCGCGTACGGGCGAAGCGTCGTTCGCGCGCGCGATCACTTCGACCAGCGGCGCACGGGCGCTGCGTTCGGCGATTTCTTCGGCCTTGCGGGCGAGGATGGTGTTGAGGATGTCGCTCATTGGGGCCTTGTGAGGTGGCTTTGCAGCCCATTCGTGCGGAATTCTAAGTTATTCAGACGATTCGCCCTACAAACCCGTTCGTGGTGAGCCTGTCGAACCACGCTCTTTGCGATTTGTTCAAATATTGACAACCCGTTTTCGTGGCGAAAAACGTGGTTCGACAGGCTCACCACGAACGGATCAAGGAATTCCGGCCTATTTTCCATCCCAACCGTAGGCACGCTCTACCTTGGCGACACGCAACTCAAAATGGTCGTACCAGTCGCTGCGCCCGCGCTCGCGCGCGGCGGTGTGTTCGGCATGCCGACGCCAGGCCAGGATGGATTCCTCGCTTTCCCAGTAAGCCACGGTGATGCCGAAACCGTCGGCGCCGCGCGTGGACTCCACGCCAAGGAAGCCAGGCTGCTCTCGTGCCAGCTCAACCATGCGCTGTGCGGTGCTGCCGTAGCCTTCCTCGTCGTGCGCGTTGCGTTGGGAGGAAAAGATGACCGCGTAGTACGGTGGCTTGGGAAGTTGTGCGAACCCATCATTCATATGCATATCTCTCAGCCGTCATTCCCGCGAAGGCGGGAATGACGAGCCCAAAAATTGCGCCTGCACCTTGTTCACTGAACCAGTCTCCTGGTCGTCGCCACGAACTCCTCCAGCTTGGCCAGCGCCGCGCCGGTGGTGATGACCTCGCGCGACATCTCGATCCCCGCTTCGATGGAATCGGCGACGCCGGCGACGTACAGCGCCGCGCCTGCGTTCAACACGACGATCTCGCGCGCCGGGCCTGGGCGGTTGTCCAGCACGCCGAGCAGCATCGTCTTCGATTCCGCCGCATCGGCCACGCGCAGATTGCGGCTGGCCGACATGGCGATGCCGAAATCCTCCGGATGCAGTTCGTACTCGGTGACCACGCCGTTGCGCAATTCGCCGACCAGGGTGGCCGCGCCCAGGGACAGCTCGTCCATGCCGTCGCGACCCCACACCACCAGCGCGCGTTCGGCGCCCAGTTCGTGCAGCGCGCGCGCCTGGATGCCGACCAGATCGGGATGGAACACGCCCATCAGTATGTTCGGCGCGCCGGCCGGATTGGTCAGCGGGCCCAGGATGTTGAAGATGGTACGCACGCCCATTTCGCGGCGGACCGGGGCGACCACTTTCATCGCTGGGTGGTGCACCGGCGCGAACATGAAGCCGATGCCGGTGCTGGCGATGGACTGGGCGACCTGCTCCGGCTCCAGCTCGATCGATGCGCCCAGCGCTTCCAGCACGTCGGCGCTGCCGGATTTGGACGACACGCTGCGGTTGCCGTGCTTGGCCACTTTGGCGCCTGCCGCCGCCGCGACGAACATCGAGGCGGTGGAGATGTTGAAGGTGTGCGAGCCATCGCCGCCGGTGCCGACGATGTCCACCAGGCGCGACTTGTCCGGCACCTCCACCGTGCGCGAGAACTCGCGCATCACCGTGGCCGCGCCGGCGATCTCGCCGATGGTCTCCTTCTTCACCCGCAGCCCGGTGAGGATGGCCGCGGTCATGACCGGCGAGACTTCGCCACGCATGATCAGGCGGAACAGGTCCACCATCTCGTCGTGGAAGATCTCGCGATGCTCGATGGTGCGTTGCAGGGCTTCTTGGGGGGTAAGGGGCATGGCTTGGCGCTCTTGTTCGGGAAACCGGAACTCCGGCTTTCGCTTTTGCCGTCATCCCAGCGAAAGCTGGGATCCATCTTGATCTTAGAGGTCAACGCGCACATCAAAATGGATTCCAGCTTTCGCTGGAATGACGACACTGTTGTTTATTGTTCCAGGAAGTTCTTCAGCAGCGCATGTCCATGCTCAGTCAGGATGGACTCGGGATGGAACTGCACGCCCTGCACCGGGAACTGCTTGTGGCGCAAGCCCATGATTTCCTCGAACGAGCCGTCTTCCAGCTCGGTCCAGGCGGTGATCTCCAGGCTGTCGGGCAGCGTGCCGCGATCCACCACCAGCGAATGGTAGCGCGTGGCTTCATAGGCGTCGGGCAGGTGGGCGAACACGCCCTTGCCTTCATGGCGGATACGCGAGGTCTTGCCGTGCATGATGGTCTTGGCGCGGATCACATCGCCGCCGTAGGCTTGGCCGATGCTCTGGTGGCCCAAACACACGCCCAGGATCGGCGTGCGCTGGCCCAGTCGTTCGATCAGTTCCAGCGACACGCCCGCTTCGTTGGGCGTGCACGGACCGGGCGAAATGACGATGCGCTCGGGGGCGAGCTTTTCGATCTCATCCACCGTCAGCGCATCGTTGCGCACCACCTTGACCTCGGCACCCAGCGATTGCAGGTATTGCACGAGGTTGTAGGTGAAGCTGTCGTAGTTGTCGAGCATTAGCAGCATCGTTGTTTCCTGCATCGGTTTCTTTGGGGCGGTGAAACCAGAAGGAACGCCAACCGCCGGGCATATAGCGCACGGGAACGCCTCATGGGATACCTTCCGGCACCGGCAACCCGATCTTGGCCAGATCTTCCCGATGGACCTCCGCCATGCGCTCGCCCAAGTGCCTGGCAAAGTTTCTGGAAAGATGGTGCTGATCATATGAAGCCGGCTCTCCGTCAACATAGGTCAGGCACATGTCCAGCCTGTCTCCGCCGCAAAGCAACCGGTATTTGCTGATGTACAGGTAGTCGAGCGACTTCACCTGCGGTACGGGTGAGTTCTCCCTTTCGCCCGGGTTATGGTAGTTCACGAACTCTTGCCGCCGACAAGCTTCATATGTTCGATATCTGTTGTACAAGGACGCGCATTCCACAGTCGTTTGCAAGTAGGAACCGATCGCAACAATCTTGATGGAAGGATTCCTTTTTTTTACGAGCTCCAGCACGGCCCACAGATCTCGGGCGACAGGATCGAATCCGTGGTGTGTGTTGTAGACAATCACACTGATGCCCTTGAGGAACCGGCCGCTGTTCAGCGTTTTGAAGCGCTGGTCGCAAGCCAAATCCGGCGTCGGGGACGAGAAGCGCGTCTTATCGAAAACGATCTCGCAGTTATTCACCGTGCCGAAGTTGATCAGGTTAACTCGCTCATCCTTTCCATATATACGGTTGAAGGCGTTGAAGGCGTCGGGTTCGTGGGAATTTCCGAATAGCAGCACTTGTGAAGGCCGATCCCTAAAGCAACGAGTCTTGTCCTGCAGCACCTGGATATTGCATGCCGCGATAATATCCTCGAAACGTCTTGACTTGCCTGCATCGATCGCCGCAGCGCCCAGGGGCGCGAAGGCCTCGGCCTGGCTGGCGACGATGTTCCCCGCAGGTCGGGCAGTCGATTCCTTTGCGGTTACAGACTGAAGCAAAGAGCCCGGCGTGAAATACTGGTAACGCCAAATCATTCCATTGGAAAGGGCTACCACCACGCCCAATGCGCATATCCCGCCCGATACGGCCAGCACGTTTCGTATTATCTTGCTTGGTGCGCGCCTCGCGCCAGCGTGGCGGAATCTGGCTTCGACCAGATAGTGAAGGGCAACTGCGGTCGCCAGCGACAGCGAGGCCATCGCCATGAACCTGAAGACCCAGGCCGTCGCAGGCATGAACTGGCCGACGAAGATGACGACGGGCCAGTGGGTCAGGTAGAGCGAATAGCTGATTCTTCCGATCCAGGTGGACACCCCATTCGCGAGCAACGCCCTGCCAATCAGGGATCCACGCGCCATGATCACCAGGAGCGCGCCAGTGCAGGGCGCGATGGCGTTGACGTACGGAAAGACCATTCCTTCCTTCAAGCTGATGATCGAATAGACGATCAGGCCCAGCCCAAGCGCCATCATCAGTTCCTGCAGCATGCGCGACGGCGGCAGCTTGCCAACGACGAAGCAGCCGACCCCACCGATGGCGAACTCGAACACCCGGAAATGCGGCAGAAAAAAGAGATCGGAACCGTAACCGACATGCCGAATCGTGACGGCGAAATGGTTGGCGGCAAAACTTGCAACGCCCGCGACCACGATACTCCACAGCAGCCCCTTCCTCCCGAACTTCCGGAACGCCAGGTAGATGAAGGCCGGCCAGAACAGATAGAACTGCTCTTCTACGCTGAGCGACCAGGTATGCAGTAGTGGCTTGGTCTGGGACGCCGCGTCGAAGTAGCCGCTTTCCGACCAGAACAGCAGGTTCGACACGGACAACGCCGAGGCTACCAGCGATTTCCCGTAGGCGACCAGATCGGAGGGCGTCAGGCTCGCCAGCGCCATAATGGTGGTGGCCGCCAGGGTCGCTATCAGCGCCGGCAGGATGCGACGAATGCGGCGCGAATAAAAGTTACCGAAATCGAACCCGCCGGTCCCCACCACCTCATCGACGATGATCTTCGTGATCAGGTAACCACTGATGACGAAGAAGACATCGACGCCGACGTATCCTCCGTCCAATCCCGGGATCCCAAAGTGGAACAGCAGAACCGACATGACTGCGACACATCGCAATCCGTCCACATGTGGCATATAGCCAGAGCTTGGCGCTTTCATCCGGTCTTCATACTCCAGTAATTGCACTACGCGGCGCTGTAGCGGCCGCACCCCTTTCCAATCGCTTCCGCACAAGGTCCCCACTGCGGGGTCACAACCCCTTCGCCGCCTCAGCCACCGCCCTAAACAACGCCCTGCCCTTGTTCATCGTCTCATCCCACTCTTTCTCAGGGTCCGAGTCGTAGACGATCCCCGCGCCCGCCTGCACATGCAGCCGCCCGTCCTTGATCACCGCAGTGCGGATGGCGATCGCCGTATCCGCGTCGCCATGCCAACCGATGTAGCCGATGCTGCCAGCGTAGACGTTGCGCTTGATCGGCTCCAGCTCGCGTATCACTTCCAGCGCACGGATCTTCGGCGCGCCGCTGACGGTGCCCGCAGGAAAGGTCGCCCGCAGCACGTCGGCATAACTCAGGCCCGGCAGCAGCTTGCCGGTGACCTCGCTGACGATGTGCATGACATGGCTGTAGCGCTCGATCACGAATTGCTCGCCCACCTGCACCGTGCCCGCTTCCGATACCCGACCCGCATCATTGCGGCCCAGATCGATCAGCATCAGGTGTTCGGCACGCTCCTTGGGGTCGGCCAGCAGCTCGGCTTCCAGCGCCAGATCTTCCGCGTGCGTGTGTCCGCGCGGGCGCGTGCCCGCGATGGGACGCACGGTGACTTCGCCCTCGCCTTTATCGTTATGTTCAAGGCGAACGAGGATTTCAGGCGACGAACCCACCACCTGCACATCGCCCACGTCCAGGAAATACATGTAGGGCGAGGGATTGAGCGCGCGCAACGCCCGGTACACATCCACCGGGCGCGCATGGAACGGCACGCTGAGGCGCTGCGACAGCACCACCTGGAAAATGTCGCCGGCGCGGATGTATTCCTTGGATTTTTCCACCGCACCAATAAAGCCGTCGCGGGTGAACCCGGAAACGAAGTGGCTTTCGTCCAGCACGTTGCGGGTGATCGGCGCCGGGTACGAACCGGGCTGGCGCAGCTTGGCGGTCAGCGCGTCCAGCCGCGATTGCGCGTTTTCCCATGCGCCGGCTTCGCGCGGATCGGCGTGGACGATGAGGTACAGGCGACCCTTGAGGTTGTCGAAGACGGCCAGTTCTTCGGACAGCATCAGCAGGATGTCGGGCGTGTTCAGCTCATCCGGCTTGTCGCCGCCGGCCAGGCGCGGCTCGATATAGCCGATGCACTCGAAACCGAACCAGCCGACCAGTCCGCCGGTAAAACCGGGCAGGCCTTCCAGCTTGGGCACCGAATGTTCCGCACGCAGGGCTTCGACTTCGGCGAACGGATCGGCGACTTCGCGGCTTTCGACCACCTTGCCGTTATCGCGGATTTCCATGGCATGGCCGCGGAACGTGATCACGCGCCTGGCCGGCAGGCCGATGATGGAATAACGGCCGAAGCGCTCGCCGCCTTCCACCGATTCCAGCAGGTAGGTGTGCGGGGCGTCGGCGAGTTTCAGGTAGACCGAGAGCGGCGTGTCCAGGTCGGACAGCACTTCGCGCACCACCGGGATGCGGGTATGGCCTTGCTCAGCGTGCTGCTGGAATTGCTGGGGCGTGATCAAAACAGGTTTCCTTCCGAATCGCGGGAGTCAGGCAGACGACGGCAACAGGCCACCATCGCCAGCTGGGGCGAGCGGAAGGAAGGGCGCGGGAGAGGGTCTGTGTGGTCACAAGGGATACTTTAACCCGAGGCGGCGGCTTTTTGCCTTCCGTCCGTGTCATCACCCCGTCATTTTGGACCCTTAGCGTGGGAGTCCATAGCAGGGACGACTGGCGGAGGCAGGATAAGCCTCCAATCTTCCGGGGACGGGGCGAAAGCTTCCGTCCCTTTTCTATGGCGACAGTCTATGGCGGGGCCTTACCGGCCTGCGGCGGCGACCGCCGCACGCATCTTCGCGATCACCTGCTGGTAGTCCGGCGCATTGAAGATGGCCGAACCGGCGACGAAGGTATCGGCGCCGGCGGCCGCGATCTCGCCGATGTTGTCGGCCTTGACCCCGCCGTCGATTTCCAGGCGAATGGATTTACCGCTCGCATCGATCTTCTTGCGCACCGCGCGCAGCTTGTCCAGCGCCGAAGGAATGAAGGCCTGCCCGCCGAAACCGGGGTTGACCGACATCAACAGCACCATGTCCAGGTCTTCCAACACCCAGTCCAGCGCGTCGACCGGCGTGGCCGGGTTCAGCACCAGCCCGGCCTTGCAGCCATGCGATTTGATCAGCTGGATGGTGCGATGGACGTGGTTGCTGGCCTCCGGGTGAAAGCTGATCAGCGTGGCGCCGGCCTCGGCGAAATCGGGAACGATGCGGTCCACCGGCTTCACCATCAGGTGCACGTCGATCGGCGCGGTCACCCCGTGCTTGCGCAGTGCGCTGCAGACCAGCGGGCCGATGGTCAGGTTGGGCACGTAGTGGTTGTCCATCACGTCGAAGTGCACCCAGTCGGCGCCGGCCATCAGCACGTTGTCCACTTCCTCGCCCAGGCGGGCGAAATCGGCGGAGAGGATGGATGGGGCGATGATGCAGTCGGACATGGGGCGGTTTCCGTTGGGGATCCGATGAGGGGTCAGCGCTTGCGCAGCTTCTTGATGCGGTCGTAGGCGGCGTTGATCTCGCCGGCCTTCTTTTCCGCCTGCCGGCGCAGATCGTCAGCCGCACCGATCATTTTGTCCGGGTGATACTGGGAAATCAGCCGGCGATAAGCCTGATCGATTTCCGCATCGCTGGCCTCGCTGGTCAGATTGAAGATGCGATAGGGGTTGTCGCGGCTCAATTTGAACCAGTCCTGGTCGAAGGCGTGGCCGATGATCAGGCCTATCAGCGCACCAAAAACGGGATTCGGGCGGAACAGCAAAGCGCCCGCGATCAGGCCCAGCAGTTTTCCGTACCAGCGGTTCATCGGCAGCCTTGTTCCCGTATTGCCCGCATTTTACGGCACGGCGGCGCCCGCGCGCCGTAAACTAGGCGGCCTGCTCCCTTTCATCCGGCGGACCCAGGCTCCATGCCCACTACCCTGCTTCAATCCGATCTGCCCGGCCTGACGCTGCGCCATCGCGGCAAGGTACGGGATGTTTTCGACCTGCCGCGCGAGCGCCTGCCGGCCGATGCGCCTTCTGGAGCGGCTCTAACAGGAGATTTCCTGCTGATGGTCGCCACCGACCGCCTGAGCGCGTTCGACGTGGTGCTGCCCGACCCGATTCCCGGCAAGGGCGAGATGCTCTGCCAGATCTCCAATTTCTGGTTCGAGAAGACCGCCCACCTGCTGCCCAACCACCTGACCGGCATCGATGTGGCTTCGGTATTGCCGGCGGGTGTCGATCCGGCGCTGTACGCCAAACGCAGTGTGGTCACCAAGCGGCTGAAGCCGGTACCGGTGGAAGCCATCGCGCGCGGCTATCTGATCGGCAGCGGCTGGAAGGACTACCAGCGCACCGGCGCGGTCAGCGGCATCGCTCTTCCCGATGGCCTGCGCCAGGCCGAGAAACTGCCGGAACCCATTTTCACCCCATCGACCAAAGCCGCGGTCGGCGACCACGACGAGAACATCGACTTCGACACCATGGTCAAGGCGGTGGGCCCGGAGCTGGCCGAACGCGTGCGCGATGCGACCCTGCGCATCTATTCCTTCGCCGCCGACTACGCCGCCCAGCGCGGCATCCTGCTGGCAGACACCAAGTTCGAGTTCGGCACCGATGCCGACGGCCGGCTGTACGTGATGGACGAGATGCTGACGCCCGACTCCTCGCGCTACTGGCCCGCGGACGAATACGAAGTGGGCACCAGCCCGCCGAGCTACGACAAGCAGTTCGTGCGCGACTATCTGGAGACGCTGGACTGGGGCAAGACCGCGCCGGGGCCCGCGTTGCCGGCGGAAGTGATCGAGCGCACGCGCGCCAAGTATGCCGAAGCGCTGCAGAAGCTGGCGGGGATAGTGGTTGAGTAAAAGTATCTGGGCATTGCGTTGCCTGCTATGACATTCACGGAAGAAATGAAATAGTCATGCCGTCATTCCCGCGAAGGCGGGAACCCAGTGACTTTGCTTTCCACTGTTTCAAGTCACTGGGTCCCCGCCTTCGCGGGGATGACGATTCACTTTTCCGTGCCAGCCAACTTACCCATGCAGGAGCACTCGATGAAGATCGGCTACCTCTACCTGAGCATCGCCATCCTCGCCGAAGTCGTCGCCACCAGCGCATTGAAGTCTTCCGAAGGTTTCACCAGACCGCTGCCCAGCCTGGTCGTGGCGCTGGGCTACGGCGTGGCGTTCTACTTCCTGTCGCTGGTACTGAAGACGGTGCCGATGGGCGTGGCCTACGCCATCTGGTCGGGCGTGGGTATCGTGCTGATCGCCGGCATCGGCTGGTTGTGGATGAAGCAGCCGCTGGATGCCCCGGCCCTGCTGGGTATCGGCCTGATCGTGGCCGGCGTGGCGGTAATCCAGCTGTTTTCCAAATCTACGGCCCACTAGCGCCCGGCATCCCGGAAACGCCAGCCCCAATCGGCTATGCTCCATACCCTAGCGCACTGATCCTCGGGAGGGATGTATGAATGCGTCGGTACAACGCCCCATAGACCGCTGGTTCCACAGCTACTCCGGCGATCACCAGAACGAAACCAACCAACTGATCCACGTGTTCGCCGTACCTGCGATTCTCTGGTCGGTGGTGGCTTTCCTGTGGTGCATTCCCGTCTTCGGCACGCTGTTCAAGAGCGGGGTGTGGGCGGCGCTGGCGATGTTCGCGACCTGGATGTTCTACAACCGCCTCTCGCGGCCGATCGGCTACGGCATGCTGGTGGTGTTTTTCACCATGGGGTGCCTGTGCCGGCTGCTGGAACAAAGCGTCGGGTTGCAGAATCTGTTGTACATCGCCATCGCGGTATTCGTGTTGGCTTGGATCGCGCAATTCATCGGCCACAAGATCGAAGGCAAGAAACCCAGCTTCTTCACCGACCTGGTCTATTTGTTGATCGGCCCGATCTGGGTGCTGTCCAAGTTCTATCGCAAGATGGGTTGGAAATATTGAAGGACGCCTTGTAGAGCCGAACTTGCTCGGCTCTACAAAGAAAACATTCCGTCGGTGGGTTGGAACGCTCTTGGCGCGTAACCGAAATCCCGCTGCGCGGGCCCTAGATCGAACACCAGATCTTGCTGCATCCGCGCCACCGCCGCGCCGCCCAGGCTCTGCATTTTCCCCAGCGCATGCGCACCCGCCAACGCGGCCTTGAACAACGGCGTAGGCACCCGGACCAATCTCGCCGGCGGCTGTAGCGAGGCCAGGGTGCGCTTCACCATCTCCGCGTAAGCCAGCGTTTCTCCCCCGGGCAGTGCATAACTGCGGCCATGCGCATTGGCGGACTCCACCGCCGCCAAAGCCGCGTCCGCAAGATCCTGCACGTGCACCGGCTGCCGTAGCCCATTGGCGTTGCCCGGCAACACGAAGAAACCGGTGCGGCGCGCCAGCGATGCGATCCGGGTAAGGGTTTTGTCCCGGCCGGCTCCATAGACCAAGGTCGGGCGCAGCACCGTCGCGCCGGCCTGGCGTTGCCGGGCGACCTCGAAAATGCGGGCTTCCGCATCGCCCAGTCTGACGGCGACATCGCGCTCGGGCAGGTCTTCCGATTCCTGCTTGGTTTCAAGACTGGTCGAGCCGAAGGCGATCACACGAGCAGCGATCAACGTGGTGTTCGAATACCAGCGCGAGAAATGATCCAAGGGTCCCAGGCTGAAAATCGCGTCGACCTGTTGCGGCAGCCCTTCCACCTGCTGCAGATCGCCGCGCAGCCACTCCAGTTCCGCACTATCAACCTGCGGCGCGCGCGATACGGCCGTGACATGCCAATCATTGGCCAGCAATCGTTCGATCACCGGCACGCCGATCTGCCCACTGCCGCCGAAAACCAGCGCGCTGCGCATTCAATCCTTGCCGGGTTTCAATGTGAAACGCAGCCAGACCCAGCCGGTCAGCGCGGAGATCACCGACGCGCACAAAACGCCCAGCACCGAAGCCTCCCCGAAATGATCGCCGATACTGACGAAGGCCAGATTGGAAATGAACAAGCTCATGGTGAAGCCCACGCCGCAGAGCATGCCCAGGCCGACCATCGCCTTGAAGTCCATGCCCTCGGGAAAACGCGCGATGCCGGTGGCACGCGCGATCAGCGCAATGGCGACGATGCCGACCGGCTTGCCCAGCACCAGGCCCAGCACGATTCCCAGCGGCACCGACGCCAACAGGTCGCTTATCTGCAAGCCGCCCAGGACGAGGCCGGCATTGGTGAAGGCGAACAGCGGCAGCACCAGGTACGCCACCCAGGGATGCAAGGTGTGCTCCAGCGACTCCAGCGGCGAAGGTGCATCATCGGCCCTGCCGCGCAGCGGAATCAGCAGACCAGTCACCACGCCGGCCAATGTGGCATGCACGCCCGACTTCAGCACGAAGTACCAGACCACCGCGCCGAGCAACAGATACGGCCACAGACGCGTCACTCCTCGCCAGTTGAGCAGCAGCATCAAACCGACTCCCGCCCCGGCCCACGCCAGTTGGTGCGCGGCCAGATCGTGGGTGTAGAAGATGGCGATGATCAGGATGGCGACCAGATCATCGACCACCGCGATCGTGGAAAGCAGCAGCTTCATTCCCAACGGCACGCGCGAGCCCAGCAACGCCAGGATGCCGAGCGCGAAAGCGATGTCGGTGGCAGTAGGAATCGCCCAGCCGCGCAGCGCGACGGGATCGCCTTGGTTCATGGCCCAGTACAGGACCGCCGGCACCGCCACGCCGCCGATCGCGCACAGCACCGGCAGCAGCATCTGTTCGCGGCTGGAGAGCTGGCCGCTTAGGGTCTCGCGTTTTATTTCCAGCGCCACCAGCAGGAAGAACACCGCCATCAGCCCGTCGTTGATCCAGTGCTCGGCGCCTTTCACCAGGCTGAAACCGCCGACGCTGAAACCGATCGGCAAGTGCCGGAACGCTTCGTACGCGCCCTGCCACGGCGAGTTGGCCACGATCATCGCCAATGCGGCGGCGGCCATCAGCACGATGCCGGCGGCGGCTTGCAGGCGGAAGAAATCGCGCAGCAATGCGATGCCGCGGGTAACGGGATTGATTCGGCTCATGCGTCCAGTATATCGACCGGGCCGCAGGCCGCTCTCAGTTCGCGATCAGGAACAGTTCCAGCGCAACCCAGCCCAGGAACGCCACGAACAGGATCGCGCCCTCGGTCTTGCTGATGCGCAGATCGCCGCGCAGCATGGGGTACAGCACCAGCACGAAAGCGATGGCCGCGGGCAGTTCCAGTTTCACGAAGGACTCGGGCAGCGGCAGCGGACGCAGTGCGGCCATGCCGCCCACCACCACTAGCAGATTGAACAGGCTGGAACCGATCACATGGCCCACCACCATGTCGCCCTGCCCGCGCCGCGCGGCAGCGATGGCGGCGGCGACTTCCGGCAGCGCGGTGCCGATGGCCACCGGCAACAGGCCCACCAGCAACGGCGACCAACCCCAGCCGGCGCCGATCACCGGCGCGCCCTGCACCACGAACTTGGCGCCGAAATACAGCAACGCCACCGCGATCGCGAAGCGCAGCAGGTTCATCCACAGCACGCTGCGGGTGGCGGCGTAGGCCGCGATGCTCTCGCGCACTTCCACCTGCTCGCGTCCGCTGCGCGCCAGCATGAACGCCAGCGCAGCGACGAAACCCAGCAACAGCACGATGCCTTCGATGCGGGTGATGACGCCATCCAACCCGAACACGATCAAAGCCACGCTGGCTACCGTCAGCAACACCAGCAGCGGCGACAGCAGGCGCATGCGCACCAGCAACGGCGCGAAGATGGCGGCCAGACCCAGGGTCAGGCCGACGTTGACGATATTGCTGCCCACCGCGTTGCCCAGCGCCAGATCCTGCGCGCCCACTACATAAGCGCGTGCGTTGACGAACAATTCCGGTAGCGAAGTGCCGAACGCGACCAGCAACAGGCCGGCGACGAAGGGCGAAGCGCCGAACTTCTGCGCCAGGCCCGAAGCGCCCTTGACGATGGAATCGCCTCCCAGCGCCAGCAGCACCAGACCCAATGCGAAAAAACCCCAGGCTTCAGCCATCGCCGCTCTCCCCTACCGTTGTCCCGATTCCAGGGCCCAGTCTATGCGCAAGCGCGCCGCGTTGTCGTGGGAGCGGCGTCTCGCCGCGAGCCCTTGCTTAACGCTCGCGGCGAGACGCCGCTCCCACGGCCAGTGGGCGATCCTGGCTCAGGAGCAACCTTCCACGTAATCGACCTGCGGCGACAGGCCTACGCGCCATGCGGAGACCTTGCCGGCCGCATCGGTTTCGAACACCAGCTTGCTGGGCGCCACGCCGCTGGCGGCGATGGAGAGATACTGGCCGCCTTCCACATATTTATGCGGACTGGATTGCAGCGCGTTGCCATAGAGCTTCTGCAGTTCGTTGACGGTCATGCCGACCTTGCCGCCACCCGGTGCCGCCTCCTTGTCGGTACCCACGTCGTAGCGCACGAACTTGCCGTCTTCGGCCATGAAGGCGAAATCGGAGGCCTTCTTCACCCACTTCGGGGTCAGGTAGTAGCAGGTGCTGCCTTCGCTGGGCTTGCCATTGAGTTCGCCGCCCCAAGCGGCCTTGGCTTCGTCGACGGTGCTGCCGAGCTTCATGTCCCCGTAGCCGGCAAAGCTGGCCTGGGTGTCGCTGGGCGGCGCCGTCTCCGGTATTGCCGGAGCCGCCGTTTCCGGAACGCTGGCCTCGGCGTCCGCGGCGGGCGCTTCAGCAGCGGGAGAGGCGGCGTCGGGCGCGGGCGCCTCTGGTTTGCAACCGGTCAGCGACAAGGCGGCGGCAACCAGCACCCACGGGGCGAACGAATGGCGCATGGCGGAACTCCTGTTCTGGATGAGGACAGCACGCTAACACCCGCACGTTAAACGGTTGCAAAGCGCAGCCTGCTGTCATACGCCCTTAATTGCCGCCACGTAGCCTGCCCGCGGTCCATTACGCTCATGTGCGCCGTATGTTGCCACTCAAGACCGAACAGGCACGCCTCGCATTGCAATCGCACGCAGGGCCGCTGAGCATGCGCGAACGGCGCGCATTGATACTTTGCGATGGCCGCCGCAACCTGGAAGAGCTTACGGTGCTGCTGGGGCCGGACGCTCCCGCGCTGATAGGCCGCCTGCACGAAACCGGCTATCTGGCCACCGATGCGTCCATCAGGAAAACCCTTCCGGCTCCAACTCCGGCCCCGGCTGCTGCCCCTGCTCTATCGCCACCGCCTGCGGCGCAGCGGGAAACGGCCACCGGCGCGCGCCGCTCGCTGGTCGGAGCCAAGTTCTACATGCTGGGCATGCTGGAACTGCAACGCCATGAATCGGCGGCCGCCCATCACGCGCAGTTGCGCGCCAGCCAAGACCCCGACGCGACCGTGGCCCATCTGCTCGCTTCGCTGCACTGCCTGCAACGCACCACCAATGCTTCGATGGTGCAGCGCGTACGCGAGCGACTGGCCGAAGTGCTGCCCGAGGACTATCTGCCTGCGCTGGAAAAACTGAACCTGGCCACACCCCAATCCATCAGCCTCTGAATGCGCCACCCGGTCATCCGGTCGGCGCGATGAAACGCTTCCGCAGCCCCGCCCAGCAGTCCTGGTAGTCGCGCTGCCGATGTGGCGCCTGGATGGCCTGATGCGTCGGCCGTATCACCGCCCGCGTTTCGAACATGAAAGCCATGGTGTCGGCGACGACATCGGGTTTCGACAGATCCGCAGTGCTGGCTTTCTCGAACGTGGCCGCGTCCGGCCCATGCCCGCTCATGCAGTTGTGCAGCGAAGCGCCACCGGGCGAAAAGCCCTCCGCCTTGGCGTCGTAAGCGCCGTGCACCAGGCCCATGAACTCGCTGGCGACGTTGCGATGGAACCACGGCGGACGGAAGGTGTCCTGCGCCACCAGCCAGCGCGGCGGGAAGATCACGAAATCCAGGTTCGCCGTTCCCGCCGTGTCGCTGGGCGAAGTGAGCATCGTGAAGATAGAGGGATCGGGATGATCGAAGCTGATCGAACCTATCGCGTTGAAGCGCCGCAGGTCATAGCGGTAAGGCGCGTAGTTGCCGTGCCAGCCCACCACGTCCAGCGGCGAGTGGCCGATATCGGCACGCCACAGATGGCCCTGGAACTTGGCGATCAGTTCGAACTCGCCTTCCATATCTTCATAGGCGGCCACAGGCGTCTCGAAATCGCGTGGATTGGCAAGACCATTCGCACCGATGGGGCCCAGATCCGGAAGCCGCAGCATCGCGCCGAAGTTCTCGCACACGTAGCCGCGCGAGGCGCCCTCCGGAAGCTCCACGCTGAAACGCACGCCGCGCGGTATCACCGCAATCTGCTGCGGCTCCACTTCGACCAGGCCCAGCTCGGTGGCGATGCGCAGCGCGCCCTGCTGCGGCACGATCAATAGTTCGCCGTCCGCATCGTAGAAGTAGCGGCCTTGCATGGAGCGGTTGGCAGCGTACAGATGGATACCTACCCCGTGCTGCGCAACCGCCGAACCGTTACCAGCCATGGTGAACAGGCCTTCCACGAAATCCTTCGGCGTTTCCGGCAAAGGCAGCGGAGACCAGCGCAACTGATCGGGCGACACCGGTCCGGATTCGAAGTCGTTATGGAAGCCGGCCTGCACGAACGGCGCGAAGGTGCCGTGCATCGCCGCCGGGCGGATGCGGTACAACCAGCTGCGGTGATTCTCCGCGCGCGGCGCGGTGAAGGCGGTGCCGGAGAGCTGTTCGGCGTACAGGCCGTGCGCCACGCGCTGGGGCGAGTTGCGGCCGATCGGCAGCGTGCCTTCAATCGCTTCAGTGGCGAAATGGTTGGCGAAGCCGGATTGGTACTTGTCATTGCTCATGATCGGGCTCGGTTTGCGCTTGAGCCCCTCTCCCATCGGGAGAGGGGTTGGGGTGAGGGTACGGTTTACACGCTATGTTCCAGATGGCTTCGGCTACCGCTTCTGTTGCCAGCAATACATCATGGTCCCAGAAGCGGATGATTTGCCAACCCTGAAACCGAAGCGCACGGGTTCTGAAGGCATCGCCTGAGTTCGTGTGTTGCGATCCGTCCAATTCAACGATGAGCTTTTTTGCGATACAGCAGAAGTCTGCAATGTAGGGCGGGATCGGATGCTGGCGGCGGAACTTGAGGCCGCCCAATTGGCCTGCCCGGAGAAATCTCCACAACTTGCGCTCCGCGTCTGTCATTTCTCGGCGTAAACGACGGGAGTTTTCGAGCGTGGTGGTTGGCAGTGGTGGTTTGAGTTTCATGGCTCCACCGTACCCTCACCCCAACCCCTCTCCCAATGGGAGAGGGGCTCTATCTGGCGTCAGAGAAAACCGCGCTTCATCTGATCCCGCTCGATGCTCTCGAACAGCGCCTGGAAATTGCCTTCGCCGAAACCCTCGTTGCCCTTGCGCTGGATGATCTCGAAGAAAATCGGGCCAATCGCATTCTGGGTGAATATCTGCAGCAGCTTGCGCTGATGGGTCTCCAGGTCGGCGTCGATCAGGATCTTGTTCCTGGCCAGGCGCGGCACGTCCTCGCCATGATTGGGAACGCGCTGGTCGATCACGTCGAAGTAAGTGTCCGGCGTATCCAGGAATTCCACGCCCTGTGCGCGCATCGCTTCCACGGTCGTATAGATATCGTCGGTGAAGCAGGCGATGTGCTGGATGCCCTCGCCGTGGTAGGCGTCCAGGTATTCGTTGATCTGCGACTTCGGGTCGCTGGATTCGTTGAGCGGAATGCGCACCACGCCGTCCGGCGCCGTCATCGCCTTGGACACCAGGCCGGTCTTGGCGCCCTTGATGTCGAAGTAGCGGATCTCGCGGAAGTTGAACAGGCGTTCGTAATAGTCCGACCACTTCTGCATGTTGCCGAAGTACAGGTTGTGGGTCAGGTGGTCGATGAAGGTCAGGCCGAAGCCTTTCGGATTCTGCTCGGCGCCCTGCACCGGCAGGTAGTCCTCGTACATCGAACCCTTGTCGCCGTAGCGGTCCACCAGATACAGCATGCAGTCGCCGATGCCCTTGACCACCGGCGCATCGACCGCCTTGCTGTCGGCCTTGTGCTCGATCGCTTCGCCGCCGTTGCCCAGCACCGTGGCCAGCACTTCGGCGCCCGGCTTGCGGAAGCGGATGGCGAAACCGCAGGCGCTGGGGCCGTGGGCCTGCGCGAAATCGGCGGCGAAGGAGTCGGGGTCTTCGTTGACCAGGAAATTGACCCCGCCCTGGCGGTAAAGCGTGATGGGCCGGGTCTTGTGGTGCATCACCGCGGTGAATCCCAGCTTGCGGAAATAGTCGTGCAGCAGCTCGCCCTGGCCCTGGGGGGCGGCGAATTCGACGAATTCGAAGCCGTCGATACCCATGGGGTTTTCGAACGTGGTGACCTGCATGCCAAGATTGGGCTGTGCGCTCATGGTCCGTACCTCGCAGGTTTGTTCCGGGAAGCGAACTTTATAGTTTCATATGAAACCAATTGCAAGCGGCAATGCACCATTACCCAAGGAAAGCTTCATGAACGACCCTAGCCCTGCTTCCTCCAACGCCGCCCACCAGGAGCATGCCGTCCTGGAACTTGAGCATTTCCTGCCCTATAGGCTGAGCATCCTGTCCAATCGCATCAGCCAGACCATTTCCGGCCTGTACGGCCAGCGCTTCGGCCTGGCGGTCACCGAGTGGCGGATCATGGCGGTGCTGGGACGCTACCCGGAGCTGTCCGCCGGCGAAGTGGCCGAGCGCACGGCCATGGACAAGGTCGCCGTCAGCCGGGCCCTGGCCCGCTTGCTGGAGCGCGGGCTGGTGCAGCGCGACACCCACGGCGACGACCGCCGCCGTTCGGTGCTGGAACTTTCACCGGTGGGCTACACGGTCTACGACGAAGTGGCGCCGATGGCGCTGGAATGCGAGCGCCGCCTGCTGGCGGGGCTGGACGAGAACGAACGCGCGCAACTGGATGCGCTGATAATCAAGCTGGCTGCAGGCGTGGGCAACATCCAGGAGAAATAGAGGCGCGAGGCGCGTCTGTAGGAGCTGCGTAAGCTGCGACCTGGTCGACCGGTGGGTGCGATGCGATAACCACAACCCGTACGGCGTCGCAGCTTACGCAGCTCCTACAGATGCAATTCCTTTCAGGTAATTACTTCGCGGCCGGCGCCCAGTCCTTGAGGAAGGCGAAGAACTTTTTGCGGTCGTAGCCTTTGCCCTTTTCCAGGTCGCCGGTGAACTGGGAATGCAGCAGATTGCCGTCGGCGTCCAGTACGAACAGGTGCGGATAGCCCTTGATTTCGGGATACGCGGACAGGAACGCCTTGTTCTCGTTCTCTTCGCTGTAGTTGACCTTCATCCACACGAAGTTCGCGTCGCGGAAACTGCGGATCTCGCCGTCTTCCTCGACCAGCTTGTCCAGGATATGGCACCAGCTGCACCACTCGCCGCCGACGTCCAACAGGATGCGCTTGCCGCCGCGCTGCGCTTCGACCTTGGCCATTTCCAGATCGCTGGCCGGGTCCCGTTTGGGATCGAACGTCGCGTTCAAGGCAGCCACCGCCGCGATATCCGCAGCGGTGGGCGTGTTGCCCGAGGCGACAGGCCGGGACGTATCCGGCTTGGCCGACGTGTTGGCTTTCGCCGAAGGCGGATTGGGTTCCGCCTTCGGCTCCTGCTCCTGCTTCGGCGAACAAGCCGCCATTGCGACCGCAAGCAACAATGCGGTCGCGCCGCGCGAGGCAAGCGCCATTACTTGACCCCGTGCATGAGTTTCTGGATCAGCGGCGCGAGCAGGAACAGCAGAGCGCCTGCGATCAACAACGCCCAGAAGCCGAAGGTGTAGCCGGCATGCGCGGACTGCACCGTCATCCCGCCCGTACCGCTGACGTGCCCGGCGAAAATACCCGACAAATTGTTGCCGATGCCGGTGGACAGGAACCAGCCGCCCATGCCGAAACCGACCAGACGCACCGGCGCCAGCTTGGTGACCATCGACAGGCCGATGGGCGACAGACACAGTTCGCCGACCGACTGGATGACGTAGACCATGAACAACGTCCAGAACGGGATCTTGCCCACGTCATCGACCAGACTGGACAGCGCGAACATCAACAGCAGGAAGGCCAGGCCGTTGAAGATCAGGCCCAGGCTGAACTTGCGCGGGATCGAAGGTTCGGCGTTGCGCTTGCCCATCCAGATCCAGATCAGCGCGATCACCGGTGCAAGGGCGATGATCGCCAACGAATTCACCGACTGGAACCAGGCATTCGAGAACACGAAGCCGCCCTGACCGAAGATGTCGCGATCGACGATCTTGTCCGCCAGGAAGGTGAACGAACTGCCCGCTTGCTCGAAGAACATCCAGAACATCACGTTGAAGACGAAGATGATCAGCATCGCGATGGCCTTGTCGCGCTGCACCTTGCCTTCGCGGATGCCTTCGATCAGCAGCAATGCGCACAGAATGACGAACATCGGCAGCAGCACGAACCATTGCAGCGCCGCGGCGCCCATCGACAGCAGGAAGTACACGGCCGGGATCGCGACCAGTGCGCCCACAAAGACATACAGCACCTTCTGCTTGCCGCCGTCGCCCTCCGGCGGACGACCTATGCCTTTGAGCTGGCGGCGGCCGAACCAGAACCACACTAGGCTCAGCACCATGCCGATGCCCGAAGCGATGAACACATATTTGTAGGCCGGCATCGCCTGCGTGCCGAACACCTGCTCGGCAAGGAAGCCGGTCGCGATCGGCGCGAGGAAACCACCCAGGTTGATACCCATGTAGAAGATGGTGAAACCCGCATCGCGGCGGCTGTCGCTTACGGCGTACAGCTTGCCCACCATGGTCGAGATATTGGGCTTGAACAAGCCGTTGCCACAGATCACGGTTGCCAGGCCGAACTTGAAGATCTGTTCGTCGGGCATCGCGATCATGAACAAGCCGGCCGCCATGATCACCGCGCCCAGCAGGATCGAACGCTGGTAGCCGAGCACCCGGTCGGCAACGTATCCGCCGAAGATCGCAGCTGCGTAGACCAGCGCCAGGTAAGCGCCGTAGATGAGATTCGACGGCGCTTCGCCAGCGTCGTTGCCGGCGTGGAACTGCGCCACCATGTACAACACCAGCGCCCAGCGGATGCCGTAGAACGCGAAGCGTTCCCAGAACTCGGTCATGAAGAGCATCCACAGCGGCTTGGGATGGCCCATGCGCTGGCCGAATTCAGGGGGCAGCGAAGCGTCGTTGCCGGCGGGCGCTTCCAGCGGTGGGCCGGCCGGTTCTGCGGCGTTCGGGATGGTCGAGCTCATGGATTTGCCCCCTTGTTCAGCATTCGGATGTATCGGGAAATAGGATTCCGCGCCTTGACGCGGGACAGGCGAGGATCACCGACGGGCGCCGCTGGCGTCAAATAACGCGGACTTTGCCTGCCGGGACGTAGGTCGGGGCTACGCCCCCGACGCGCGCGGCCCATCCAGGTTTTATAGGTCGGCCGACTCGCCAGCCATGCCGGGCCTGCGCGTCGGGGGCGTAGCCCCGACCTACGTCAGTAGGCGGGTGCGGCCGATCCCGGCTTGCCGTCGATCATGGTGCGCACTTCGAACAGCTCCGGGAAGAAGGTCAGCTCCAGCGCCTGGCGCAGGAACCCCACCCCGCTGGAGCCTCCGGTGCCGCGCTTGAAGCCGATGATGCGCAGCACCGTGCGCATGTGCCGGAACCGCCACAGCTGGAACTGTGTCTCCAGGTCCACGAAGTCCTCGCACAATGCGTATTCGCGCCAGTAGCGGCCGGTATCCTCGTAGATCGCCTCGAACACCGGCAGCAACGCCGGATCGTTGACGTGCGGCAGGCTCCAGTCGCGCTCCTGGCGTTCGGCGGGAATCGCATGGCCGAAGCGGGCCAGATAGCGCAGGAATTCTTCATACAGGCTGGGCGCGCGCAGCACCTGTTCCAGATCCGCCTGGCCCTGCGGATCGTGGGCGAACACGCGCAGCATGTCGGCGTTCTTGTTGCCCAGCAGGAACTCGATGGTGCGGTACTGCAGCGACTGGAACCCGGAAGACGGCCCCAGCAGATCGCGGAAACCCATGTATTCCGAAGGCGTCAGCGTCTCCAGCACCGACCACTGCTCGGTCAGCTGGCGCAGCACCTGCTTGCTGCGCGCCAGCACCTTGCGGCATTGCCAGACCTCGTCGCGCTGCAGGTGCGCCAGGGCCGCGCGCAGCTCGTGGATCATCAGCTTCATCCACAGCTCCGACACCTGGTGCTGGACCACGAACAGCAGTTCGTCGTGGTGCGGCGGTTGCGACACCGGTTGCTGCGCGGCCAGCAGCAGGTCCAGGCGCAGGTAGCCGGCATAGCTCATGCGGCCGGCCAGATCGGTGTGGATGCCTTCTTCCAGCGGGCGCTGGTTGTCCTGGATGCTCATGTGGAACCTGAGGGATGCGGGTTGGGCATGGTAACGGCTGGCGTCACGGCGGTGTCATGCGCCGGGCCGAGGATTGCGCCACAATCGGCCGGCAGTCAGTCGCTCGTGCTGCGTTCATATCTAGGGAGAGGTTTATGAAGTACGGGTTCGCGCGCCTGACGGCGCTGGCGGTATTTTCGTTGCTGTGCGCTGGGGCCGCGCAGGCGCAGGTCGTCATCAGCCAGGTCTACGGCGGGGGCGGCAATTCCGGCGCGCCGCTGCGCAGCGACTACATCGAGCTGCACAACAATTCCACTTCCACGGTCAGCCTGGACGGCTGGTCGGTGCAATACGCCAGCGCCGCCGGCACCACCTGGGCGCGCACCAACCTCAGCGGCAACCTGCCGGCCGGCGGCTACTACCTGATCAAGCAGGCCGACGGCGCCAACACCGCCGCGCCCGCGCTGCCCACGCCCGACGCCACCGGCACCATCGCCATGTCCGGCACCGCCGGCAAGGTGGCGCTGGTCAATTCGGTGGTCACGCTGAGCGGGGCCTGCCCCACCGGCAATATCGACTTCGTAGGTTTCGGCACCACCGCCAGCTGCGCGGAAGGCTCCAGCCCCACCGCCAACCTCAGCAACACCACCGCCGCCGTGCGCGCCGACAACGGCTGCACCGACGGCAACAACAACGCCGCCGATTTCGCGCTGACTGCGCCTGCGCCGCGCAACGGGGCGTCCACCGCGCTGGTCTGCGGCGGCGGCGGCCTGCCGATCCTGTCCGTGTCCGACGTGAGCCAGGACGAAGCCACCGGCAATTTCGCCTTCACCCTGACCCTCACCCAGCCGGCGGGCACGGGCGGCGTCAGTGTGGATTACGCCACGGCCGACGGCACCGCTACGGCGGGCGACGACTACACCGCCGCCACCGGTACGGTAACCATCGCCGAGGGCGCCGATTCGGCGCAGGTCGTGGTCCCGGTAAGCGACGACAGCGTGCAGGAAGCCGACGAAACCTTCTTCCTGGGTTTGGGCAACATCAGCGGCGCGGTGCTTGGAGATGCGCAGGCGCAAGCCACCATCGTCAACGACGACGTCACCCTGATTTCCATCCACGAGATACAAGGCAACGGCGCGACCTCTCCGGTCGCCAACCAGCTGGTCACCACCACCGGCATCGTGACCGGACGCAAGAGCAACGGTTTCTTCCTCCAGACCAGCGATGCGGAAGCGGACGCCGACCCGGCCACTTCGCAGGGCGTATATGTGTTCACCAGCATCGCGCCGCCTGCGGCCGCCGCTGTAGGCAATCGCGTTCGCGTCAGCGGCACGGTGATCGAATACGTTCCCAGCACCGATCCCAACCAGCTGCCGTTGACCGAGATCAGCGGCAGTCCGAGCGTGGCCCTGCTCTCCACCGACAACCCGTTGCCCGTGCCGGTAGCGCTCAGCACCAGCCTGCCCTCGCCGACCGGCGCGCTGGACCAGCTGGAGCGCCTGGAAGGCATGCGCGTGACCGCCGCCAGCCTGACCGTGGTGGCGCCCACCCAGGGCAACACCAACGAACCCAACGCCACCGGCACCAGCAACGGCATCCTCAATGCCGTGGTCACCGGCACCCCGCGTCCGTTCCGCGAGCCCGGCATCCAGGCGCCCGACCCGGCGCCCGCCGGCAGCAGCATTCCGCCGATCCCGCGCTGGGACTTCAACCCGGAACTGCTGACCATCGACAGCGATTCGCTGGGCGGTCCGACTTTCATCCTCAATCTGGCCGCCGGCGCGTTGATCGAAGGCCTGACCGGCCCGCTGGATTACGGCTTCCGCCGCTACACGATCCTGCGCGACCCTGCGGTCGCCATCACCACCTCGCCGGGCCCGTCGCCGCAAGCGGCGCGCGTGGCCAACGCTGATGAGTTCACGGTGGCGGCCTACAATCTGGAACGCTTCTTCGACACCGTCAACGACCCTGCTACCGGCGAACCGGTGCTGACCGCGGCGGCCTTCGCCAACCGTCTCAACAAGGCTTCGCTGACGGTGCGCGACTTCCTCAATGCGCCGGACATCCTGGCCACGGTGGAAGTGGAGAACCTGACCACGCTGCAAGCGCTGGCCAGCAAGATCAACGCCGATGCGGTGGCCGCAGGACAGGCGGACCCCAACTACGTCGCCTATCTGGAAGAAGGCAACGACGTGGGCGGCATCGACGTGGGCTTCCTGGTCAAGACCGCGGAAGTCGCCACCGGGGTGGCGCGCGTGCAGGTGCTGAGCGTGACCCAGCAGGGTAAGGACACCACCTGGACCGAGCCCAGCGGCACGGTCAGCCTGCTCAACGACCGGCCGCCGCTGGTGCTGGACGCGGTGGTGCATTACGCCGATGGCCGCACCTACCCGATCACCGCGATCGCGGTGCACCAGCGTTCGCTCAACGACGTGGACAGCGTGGAGCCTTCCGGCCCGACCACGCTGGGCGACCGCGTGCGCCAGAAGCGGCAGAAGCAGGCCGAGTACCTGGCCAACCTGATCCAGTCGTTGCAGACCGCCGACCCGGGCAAGCGCATCGTCAGCCTGGGCGACTACAACGCCTTCGCCTTCAACGACGGCCTGGCCGACACCATGAACGTGGTGACCGGCACACCGACACTTGACGAGCAAACCGCGGTGCCTGGCGACGGCATCGACCTGGTGAATCCGGATCTGGTCAACCTGGGCGTGCTGGAACCGGAAGAGGAGCGCTATTCGTTCGTCTTCGGCGGCAATGCGCAGACCCTGGATCATGTGCTGGTCAACGAGCAGCTGATCGTTTCCAGCACCGCGTTCGGCCTGGACCACGCCCGCATCAACGCCGACTTCCCGGAAATCGCGCGCAATGACGCCAACTCGCCCTCGCGCCTGTCCGATCACGACCCGGTGGTGGCGTACTTCGAATCGCGCCATCGCGCCGATCTTGCGGTCACTGCGGTGGCCGACTCGGCAACCGTCACCGTCGGTCAGGCTCTGCGCTACACCGCCACGGTGACCAACCTGGGCCCGGATGCGGCTGCCTCGACCGGCATAGGTTTCGCGTTGAACGCCGAATCCAGCACCTTCGCGGTGGTCGCGCCCAGCGGCTGGCTGTGCGATGCGGCGCAGATCTCCGGTGGCATGACCTCGATCGCCTGCCACACCGACAGCCTGGCCAATGCGGCCAGCGCCTCGTTCGCGATCAGTGCGGTCGCCACTGCGGCGCAGGTCGGCGGTAGCGCCAATCTGGCGGTCGCCGCCAGCACCCAGTCGTTCGACGCGGTGCATACCAACGATGAAGCCGTGGCCGCGATCCTGATCACCGCGCCATCCACCGCGGATCTGGATCTGAAGCTGACCGGCCCGGCCAGCGTGCCGCGCCTGACGTTCTCGATTCCGTACACGGCGACCCTGCGCAACCTGGGCACGCTGGCCGCCGAACAGGCGGTGGTCGTGTTCAGCGGCAACACCATGAACCTGGCCGCCACCCTGGACCCGCCCAGCGGCTGGGACTGCCGCAAGCAGGGCACGGTCCGTCAGGTGACGTTCCGCTGCGCCGCCCGCAAACCGATGGCCGCCGGTGCCCGCGCCGACTTCAGAATCCGCGTCAACGCGCTGCCGATCCCGGCCCATCGCAGGCCGCAAGTCAACGGCGCGGCAACCACCATCACACCGGAATCCGACACCGCCAACAACAACGCCAGCATCACCACGATCGTGCGCTGAACCGAACGCAAACGGTTACAACCAAAGACGCGGCTTAGGCCGCGTCTTTTTTTGTGCGGACCATTGCCATTGCCACGCGTATTGCTGCGCTGCAAGGCGGCTTTGCCGCCCCGGTTCCTTAACATGGCGCCACTTATCATTGGTTTCACTTGCAACGGGAACCCGACACGCGATGACCATCGCCGCGAAATTCGAAATCGAATACCTGCAATACCTGGGCCAGGACGGCAAACTCGTCCGCGACGACCTGCCCGAGGCCGCGCGCGATACGCAGCGGCTGAAGGAATTGTTCAAGCAGATGCTGTTCGTGCGCACCTTCGACACCAAGTCGGTGGCCTTGCAGCGCACCGGCAAGCTGGGCACTTATGCCTCCTGCCTGGGCCACGAAGCCACCCATGTCGGCATCGGCGCCTCCACCCTGCCCGAAGATACTTTCGCCCCCAGCTACCGCGAGTACGGCGCGCAATTCATGCGCGGCGTGCGCCCGCGCGAGGTGCTGCTGTACTGGGGCGGCGACGAACGCGGCAACGATTTCGCGGTGCCGCGCCACGATTTCGCCTGGTGCGTACCCATTTCCACCCAATGCCTGCATGCGGCCGGCGCAGCGCTGGCGTTCAAGCTGCGCGGCGAAAAACGCGTCGCGGTCAGCACCTGCGGCGACGGCGGTTCCTCCAAGACCGACTTCTACGCCGCGCTCAATTCCGGCGGCGCCTACGAGCTGCCACTGGTGCTGTGCGTGATCAACAACGGCTGGGCCATCTCGGTACCGCGCTCGGCGCAAACCGGTGCGCAGACGCTGGCGCAGAAGGGCATCGCCGGCGGCGTATTTTGCCTGCAAGTAGACGGCAACGATCTGATCGCGGTGCTGGAAGCCATGCGCATCGCCACCGAACGCGCACGCAGCGGCCAGGGCACCAGCGTGCTGGAATTCGTCACCTACCGCTTGGGCGACCACACCACCGCCGACGACGCGCGCCGCTACCGCGATGACGCGGAAGTGAAGTCCGCCTGGGAACGCGATCCCGTCACTCGCCTGCGCACCTGGCTGAGCGCGCAGAAGTTGTGGAGCGAGGCCGAAGACGCCGCATGGAAGGAAGAATGCGGGCGGCTGGTCGACATCGAGGTCAACGCCTACCTGGAGACGCCGGTGCAACCGGTGGAGGCGATGTTCGATTATCTCTACGCCGACCCGCCGCCGGAACTGCTCGCCCAGCGCGCTGCGGCGATCGCGGCGGACCGTTCGGCACGGGAGCCGCGCCCATGAACGTCGAAGTAGCCAAGACCGTGACCACAGCGCCCGGCGCCTCCGCCGACCAGGCTGCCAAAGCCGCTCTGCCGATCACCCTCATCGAAGCCATTACCCAGGCCCTGGCCTGGGAAATCGCGCACGACGACTCGGTAGTGGTGCTGGGCGAGGACGTAGGCGTGAACGGCGGCGTGTTCCGCGCTACCGCCGGCCTGCAGCAGCGCTTCGGTTCCAACCGCATCCTGGATACGCCGCTGGACGAGACCACCATCGCCGGTCTCAGCGTAGGCATGGCCGCGATGGGCATGAAGCCAGTGGCCGAGGCGCAGTTCGACGGGTTCGTGTATCCCATGGTCGATCACCTGATCTGCCACGCCGCACGCATGCGCTACCGCACGCGTGGACGCCTGCACTGCCCGATGGTGCTGCGCGTGCCGTGGGGCGGCGGCATCCGCGCGCCCGAGCACCATTCCGAAGCCAACGAATCCATCTTCACCAACGTGCCCGGTTTGCGCGTGGTCATGCCGTCCTCGCCGCAGCGCGCCTACGGCCTGCTGCTGGCCGCGATCCGCGACCCGGACCCGGTGATCTACATGGAGCCCAAGCGCATCTACCGCCAGTACAAGGAACTGGTGGTCGACGACGGCGAAGCGCTGCCGCTGGACGTGTGCTTCGTGCTGCGCGACGGCAGCGACGTGACCCTGGTGACCTGGGGCGCGCAAGTGAAGGAAACGCTGGAAGCCGCCGACGCGCTGGCCAAAGAAGGCATCAGCGCCGAAGTGATCGACGTGGCTACGCTGAAGCCGCTGGACTTCGACACCATCGCCGAATCGGTCAGCAAGACCGGGCGCTGCGTGATCGTGCACGAAGCGCCGCGCACGGCGGGCTTCGGCGCGGAGATCGCCGCGCGCCTGGCCGAGCAGTCGATGTACGACCTGCTGGCGCCGGTGGAACGCGTCACTGGCCCCGACACGCATATCCCGCTGTTCCGCCTGGAGATGAAATACCTGCCCAGCGTCGACAAGATCGTCGCCGCCGCCAAGCGCGTGCTGGCCGCAGGGTGATGCAACGCGCACGCGTCATCGCCGAACACCGTTCACCAGACCGCCCTGCGATCCGGGTTTCGGCCGGCGACTCGGTCACCCTGGGCGAACGCGACAGCGACTGGCCGCAGTTCGTCTGGGCCACGCTGGCGCAGGGCCTGGGCGGCTGGATACCCGCCGCATTGTTCGACCGCGACACCGGCACGGCCACCGCGCTGGGCGATTACGATACGCGGGAGCTGGCGACCCGGGTCGGCGAATCGATCACCGTCCACTACCAGCAGGAAGGCTGGTGGTGGGCGGAAAACGCGAACGGCGAAAGCGGCTGGATACCGGCGCGTGCCATCGAACTGATCGATAGCGAACCCACCTTATTTTTTTTGTAGAGCCGAGCTTGCTCGGCCGCTTTTGATTCAATGCGAAGAGCAGCCGAGCAAGCTCGGCTCTACAAAGCGAACAACTCAACCTGGAACCCCGATGAGCGACAGCAAGACTTTCAATCTTCCCGATCTGGGCGAAGGCCTGCCCGACGCCACCATCGTCGAGTGGTTCGTCAAGGAAGGCGACACGATCCGCCTGGACGAACCGCTGGTGTCGATGGAAACGGCCAAGGCTGTGGTGGAGGTTCCGTCTCCTGTTTCGGGCAAGGTATTGAAACTGGCGGGCAACGCCGGCGACATCGTGGTGACCGGCGCGATGCTGGCCGAGTTCCAGCCCGACCCCAATCTGCCGCAGCGCGCCGACGGGCAGGACACCGGTCATTCCCACGGACCGCCCGCGGTGGCAGCGGCGGCTCGCCGCGAGCCCCCCACTGAAAACATTGAAGCAAAAGATCGCGCCGGGGACGGCGCTCCCACCACCGCCGAGCGCGACGATGCCGGCACCGTGGTCGGCGCGATGCAGAGCTCCAATGCCGTGCACCAGGAACAGGCGGTGGCGGTCGGCGGGGTACGTGCCATGCCCGCCGTGCGCGCGCTGGCGAAGAAACTGGGCGTGGACCTGAGCCGAGTGCGTGCCACTGGCGCCGACAACACGGTCACGGCGAACGACGTGAAGCAGGCCGTCGCCGACGGCCTTGTAGGAGCGGGCCCTGCCCGCGACGAAGCGTCACCTGTATCGGCCGGTCGCGCGCAGGGCGCGCTCCTACGAGAAAGCCATGAGCGCACCGCACTGTCCGCTTCCGGAAAGCCCATGCGCACGCAGCCGCCCGGCGTGTCGGTCAGCGGCCAACCGGAACAGCTGAAGGGCGTTCGCCGCAACATGGCCCGCGTCATGGCCGACGCGCACGCCAAGGTCGTGCCCACCACGCTCAACGACGACGCCGACGTGCACGCGTGGACGCCCGGCAACGACGTCACCGTTCGCCTGATCCGCTCCATCGTGCGCGCCTGCAAAGCGGTGCCGGCGTTGAACGCGTGGTTCGACGGCGAAAAACTCAGCCGCACCCTGCATCCGCAGGTGGACATCGGCATAGCGGTCGATACCGACGACGGCCTGTTCGTCCCCGCGCTGCGCAACGCGGACATCCTGGATGCGCGCGGCATCCGCGAAGGCGTCAACCGCCTGCGCGCGCAGGTGGAAGACCGCAGCATCGCCGCTTCGGAACTGAGCGGCTACACCATTTCGCTGTCCAACTTCGGCATGTTCGCCGGACGCTACGCCACCCCGGTGGTGGTGCCGCCCTGCGTGGCCATCGTGGCCGCCGGCCGCGCGCGCCACCAGGTCATGCCGATCATGGGCGGTTTCGAATCGCACAAGATCATCCCGCTGTCGGTCACTTTCGATCACCGCGCCGCGACCGGCGGCGAGGCCGCGCGCTTCCTCAAGGCGATGATCGACGATCTAGCGCTTTCCCAATAACCTGTAGGAGCGGCCCATGGCCGCGAGCTCTTCTCGGCGTCACTGCATCACAAGAGCTCGCGGCCATGGGCCGCTCCTACCCTCCTCCGTCGAGACCTTCTATGGCACACAAGAGCCGACTGGCCGGTTTCATCATCGATTGCAAACGAGGCTCGCTGGAATCGTCGGCCGATTTCTGGAGCCAGGCACTGGGTTTGGAGGTGCAGGACTACGATGAAGACGGCCTGGGCCTGTATGCCCCGCTCTCGGACGGGCCGGGCGGCATGCATATCGAAGTGCAGAAAGTCTCGCACCCCTCGCGCGTGCACTTGGATATCGAAACCGACGACATCGAGGCCGAAGTCGCGCGGCTGGAGAAGCTGGGCGCCAAACGCATCGAATTCGTGCGCGAACGCTGGTGGGTGCTGGAAGCCCCCAGCGGTCACCGTTTCTGCGTAGTGCCGATGGCCAGGAAGTCGGCGCGCGAAAAACCCAACGTCTGGAAGTAGACGTCGCAAGCGCGTAGGAGCGACGTCAGTCGCGAATTGGCGCTCTGGGGAAATGCTCGCGACTCACGTCGCTCCTACGCACGCTTGTCCCGATCCAGCCAAGAAGCCAGGCCCTGGGCGTTGAGCTCGATGTCCATATGCAACACCTTCTCCACGCCCGCATCGTCCAACGGGCAACCATGCTCGCGGGCACGTTGCAGATAGAGTGCAGCGAGCGCTTCCTTGATCCGCTCATGGCGGTTCGGCAGACCATCGAATTCATGTCCGATCGCCACCATCGCATCGATCTGCCGATACAGATCGTCGGCCAGCCTTCGCACGTCGCCTACCCGACCGTAATGAGTGAGGTACATCCATTGCGGATCGCACGATAGCAGCCGACTGATGGAAGCCTTGAGTTTCTCCGGCTCGAACTGGACCGGCGTTGAAGTGGGAATCACAAAGGCGCCGTTGGCGCTGTCCAACTCTCGATAGGAGAGACCGAAGGTGTCGCCCGTAAACCAGCTGCGGCTGCGCTCGTCCCAGATGCAGTGATGGTGACGCGCGTGCCCCGGCGTGTCGATGAACTCCAACGCGCGGCCGGCCAGCAGAAGGACCTGCCCGTCTTCGACCACTTGCACGCGTTGTTCGGCCACCGCCAGGATCTGCCCGTAGCTGCGCTGCATTTCTTCTTCGCCATACACCGCGGTGGCGCCGGCGATCAGCTTGGAAGGATCGATCAGGTGCGGCGCCGCACGCGGGTGCGCGACCAGCCGGGCATTGGGCAGGTGCTGCATCAGCAACCCGGCGCCACCAGCGTGGTCCAGATGCACATGAGTGACGATCAGCCAGTCGACATCGCCGGGAGTCAATCCGGCGCCTTCCAGCGCCGACAGCAACAAGGGAACCGAATGATTGGTGCCGCAATCGACGAAGGCGCCACGGCCGTTCTCCACGATCAGATAGGCGGCGTCGAAATGCTCGCGCTGGAACGCGGTGTCGATGGTGTGGATGCCGTGTTCGTTCATGCACTCGATCGTTCTAGTTGCGGACTATCGATTCTAGCGAGCACGACTGCCGCTCGCGATGCAGCTTTGGTAGCACCGCCATTGAGGCACCCCATGTAGGAGCGGGCCCTGCCCGCGACCGGGCTCTCCCTGTAAAGCCCCATCGCGGGCAGGGCCCGCTCCTACGTCTTGGGTTGGCGGGCGAGCAGCCAGCTCCGCAGCACGACCGCGATGAAGATCGCGGCCAGGAACGCGCCATAGGCGACCAATGTGGCCAGTACCTGCTTCCAGATGGCGCCGGTACCAATGTCGGCCAACCCCAGCGCATAGCCCCACTGCATGCCGGCGAAACTGAGCACGAACGCCACCAGCAACGCGATGAGGTCGAAACGCCTGCGCCAGGCGTTGCGCGGTTGGCGCGGAAAAAGCCAGAACAGAGCGCCCAGCAGCAAAAACCACGGCAGGAACAGGACCAGCGCCAAGTACGGCATCAGGCCTCCGCATCGCGCAATTGCTCAAGCGCTTTCAGCACATCCTGCACCGGTACCAGCACGTTGATCTCGGGCGTCTCCATCGCATCGGCGCGATCGCTGCGCTTCAGCACCGCGATCAGTTGACCCGCTTCTTTCGGCGAATCGAAGCCGTTGCTCTGCACCAGCAGCACGCCGTTGCCGTCCAGGAACTTGAAATAGAAGCGGTTGTCGGTGTCGCGGTACTGCTTGAACGAAGGCGGCGCCGACTTCTGCACTGAAGCGTCCCGCGCCTCGGGCTGCGCGGAAAGATCGCGCAAGCCGACCGCCTGCCGCAGTTCGGCGAGGAATGGAGTCGCGTACTTTTCGCGCAGCCTGCGCGCACCATCGCGCAGGATCGATTCGATTTCCCCAGGCTTGGCCATCAATGCCTGGTAGCGTTCGCGCAGCGGCGCCACTTCCGTATCGATGCGCTCGAACAGCTTCTGCTTGGCGTCGCCCCAGCCGATGCCTTCGGCGAAGGCTTGGCGCATCTGCGCGGTTTCCTCGGCGCTGGCGAAGGCCTGGTAAAGCTGGAACACATGCGAGCCTTCTACTTCCTTGGCTTCGCCCGGCAGCCGAGAATCGGTGACGATGGAAGCGATCAGCTTGCGCATTTCATCGCGCGGCGCGAACAGCGGAATGGTGTTGTCGTAGCTCTTGCTCATCTTGCGGCCGTCCAGGCCGGGCAAGGTGGCCACGTTCTCTTCGATCGCCGCTTCCGGCAAGGTGAAATATTCGCCACCGAACAAGTGGTTGAAGCGCTGGCCGAAATCGCGCGCCATCTCGATATGCTGCACCTGGTCGCGGCCCACCGGTACCTTGTCGGCGTTGAACAGCAGGATGTCGGCCGCCATCAGCACCGGGTACATGAACAACCCGGCGCTGATGCCCGCGTCATCGTCCTGTTCTTCGGCCCGGTTGCGGTCCACCGAGGCTTTGTAGGCGTGCGCGCGATTGAGCACGCCCTTGCCGGCCACGCAGGTCAGGAACCAGTTGAGTTCGCTGATCTCGGGAATATCCGATTGACGGTAGAACCAGACCTTGTCCGGCTCCAGCCCGGCCGCCAGCCAGGTGGCGGCGATTTCCAGGGTGGAGCGCTGCACGCGGGCTGCGTCCTGGACTTTGACCAGGCTGTGCAGGTCGGCCAGGAAATAGAAGCTCTCCACGCCAGGGGCGCGGCTGGCGGCGAGGGCCGGACGCACCGCGCCCACGTAGTTGCCGAGGTGCGGGGTGCCGGAGGTGGTGATGCCGGTAAGGACGCGGGTCATTCGTGGGACTTGCCTGAGACTGAATACGTCAAGTTTAACCGTGCGTGGGAGCGGGCGCGTGGGAGCCGGCGCGTGGGAGCGGCGTCCCGCCGCGAGCTGTTGCCCTTCCAGCTCCCAATGCAACAGAAATGCAGTGGGGCGATCAAAGCAAGAGCTCGCGGCGGGACGCCGCTCCCACGGCCAACGGCCGCTGAACGCGATCAACCCCACTGGCAAAGCTGGCGCGTTCCCTGTCATGCCCACCACGGAGAACGACCATGTCCCGCAAGACCATCCTGATGTCTCTGGCGCTGCTGCTGACCGGCGCCTGCACGCCCCTTTCCGCCAGGCCATTGGTGGATGTCTCGGTCGTGGACCGCGACACCGGCGAATGGCTGCGCCAATACCCGCACCACGGCGATACCTGGGTGGCCGGCACGCCCGGCAACCGCTACGGCGTGCGCCTGACCAACACCACCGGCGAACGCGTGCTGGTGGTGCTGTCGGTGGACGGCATCAATGCCGTCACCGGGCAAACCGCCGCGCCTTCGCAGGCCGGCTATGTGCTCGAACCCTGGGAAAGCGCCGAGATCGCCGGCTGGCGCAAGTCGCTGGACGACATCGCCCAGTTCGTCTTCACCGACCTGGGCGACAGCTATGCGGCCCGCACCGGCCGCCCGCGCAATGTCGGCGTGATCGGCGTGGCGGTATTCCAGGAATCGCGCCCACGCTACTACCCGGCACCGATGCCCTCGATATCGCGCGGCCGCGAATACGAGCGCGACGAAGCCAAATCCGCTTCGGCACCCGCTGCCGCCGAAGGCCGAATACGCGAGCAGGCGGCCGACAGCGCGGCGCGCCAGAGCATGGGCACCGGACACGGCCAGCGCGAATGGTCGCCGGTGGGCCAGACCCAGTTCGTACGCGCCACCCGCAGGCCGGCGCAGATCAGCGAATTGCGTTACGACGACGCGCATCACCTGGTCTCCATCGGAGCGATGCCGCGGCAGTACCCGCGCTATGAGCGCCGCGATCCCGCTCCGCGCGCGTTCCCCAATGGATTCGTGGCCGACCCTTATCGTTGATTGCCGCGCCGGTCTTCCGGAATACGAACGGAAAAAGACAACGGGCCAAAAGGCCCGTTGTCGTATGTGGAGATGGAATCAGTTGCGCATGTCGGATTTATTGAGACTGCGTGCGAAGTCGTCCACCTCTGTGTGGGCGCGATCGCGGTCCCAGCCGTAACGCTCCTGCAGTTTGCCCGCGAGATATTCCGAGTTGCCCTCGGCGACCTTGAAGTCGTCGTCGGTCAGATCGCCCCATTTGGCCTGGATCTTGCCCTTCAACTGCTTCCAATTTCCGGCGATGGTGTCCTTGTTCATGGCTTGCCTCTTTGAGAAAGTCACGGCAGTGATACCGTGCGAACAGCATGGCAGCGCACACGTTTTCGCAAGATCAAGTCTGTGTAAACGCGCCATAACGGCATTCAGTTGCCAACGTGAAGACCGCATCTTGGATAAAGAAGAAGGGCCGGTTGCCCGGCCCTTCCCATGGCGTATTCGCTACGCCGCGTTCAGCACGGAACTGCTGGGATCAGCACTTGGCGTCCTTGCAGTCCTCGGCCTTGTCTTCGACCTTTTCGCCTACTTTCTGCACATCCTTGCCTGCGCCCGCCATGGTGTTGCAGCCGGCCAGCATTCCCGCCGAGAACATGGACAACACCATCAATGCCAGTAAACGCTTCATATGATTCCTCCTGATTGAAAGGGTCTTGCCAGTTGCCGTACGCAATCGGAAACGATCCCCGGACAACCTTGGGACATACGCTGACCTCTGCCGCATTCACCCCGTGTGAATGCGGACGTCCGCATTCAGTTACGACTCAGTCCCGCATCAAGGTCGACTTACCGAACAGGCTTTCCACCAGGTCCACCACCAACTCGGCGGTCAGATTGCGAGTGTCTATCACCGGATTCAGTTCCACGATATCCAGTGAAAGCAGGCGGCCGGTGTCGGCGATCATTTCCATCACCAACTGCGCTTCGCGGTAGTTGGGACCGCCGGGCACGGTGGTGCCGACGCCGGGTGCGATGCTGGGGTCCAGGAAATCCACGTCGAAACTGACGTGCAAGTGCGTATTCTCGTCCACGCCCTCCAGCGCCGCCTCCATGGTCCGCTTCATTCCGTTCTCATCGATGTAGCGCATATCGTAGACATCGATGCCGTTGTCCTTGATCAGGCGTTTCTCTTCCGCGTCCACCGAACGGATGCCGATCTGGCGCAGGTCGCGCGCGTCCATCGCCGGGAAATCGCGGCCCAGCCGGGTCAATGCATCGGGTCCGATTCCGCACAGGCAGGCAACCGGCATGCCGTGGATGTTGCCCGAAGGGGTGACCGCGCTGGTGTTGAAATCCGAATGCGCATCCAGCCAGACCACGCGCAACCGCTTGCCGGTATCACGGCAATGCTGCGCCACCGCGGTGATCGCGCCCATGCCCAGGCAGTGGTCGCCGCCGAGCATGATCGGCATGCGCCCCAGTTGCAGTTCCGCGGTGGTGGCGTGCATCAACTCGCGATTCCATGCCACTACTTCGTCCAGATGGCGGTACCCCTCCACCGGCGGCAACCAAGGATTGACCGGGCCATTGAGATTGCCGCGGTCGGCGACGGAGACGCCGCGCGCGGTCAAAGCATCGCCCAGGCCGGCGATGCGCAGCGCATCGGGCCCCATGCGCGCGCCGCGGTGCCCGGCGCCGACATCGGTAGGCACGCCGATCAGGGAAACAGGCGGAAAAGTTCGGCTCATCTGCAATCTTCAAGCTGCGCAAGGGGTGACGAGTCTAGCCTCGATCGTCGGGCCGCACTGTGGCGGTGCAACAAGTTCCGCTTTAGCGCAGACGCCCGCCACCGGCCAACTGCTTAACTTTGCTCTCACGCCTCAATCACGGCCCTGTCACTGCCCATCCCGAACACTGCGGACGCAGGGAAACAAATCGCCGGAGCTTGCCATGGGCACCATTCGTGACATCCGTTCGACCCCGCAGGATGTAATGCTGGATATAGACGCCGAATTACGGCATTGGCGCGGTTGCTATCGCGAAAGCGCATTCCACCGCAGTTCGCGCGAGTTCGATGATTACATCCCCACCTTGAAATTCGGTTACGACCTCTATCTGCTCAACTATCACGCCGAGCTCGAGGAATTGCTCTCCACGCTCAAGCAACGCTACGAACGCAGCATTCCGGAATGGCAGCGGCTGGATTGGCCGCTGAGCGAAGCGATCATCCGCGAAACCTGGAAACGGATGAAGAGCGGACAATCGTGGCGGCGGATGCCGTCGTCGTTGAACCGCGGCTTCAGCGGCGCCGCCGCATCGGTGTGATCGCGAAGGCTGAGTGATCGCGGGCGGAGTGATCGCGCGTAGACGGAACAGGTGCGGATCGATGGTGCCGGCACCCGGATTCGAACTGGGGACCTACCGCTTACAAGGCGGTTGCTCTACCAACTGAGCTATGCCGGCATGGCCGATGCGCAAACACGCTGGAAAGAAGGCGTGCGGGAAAGCGCGGACGCGGATTCTACCGCAGCAGGGCGCAATCGAGCGAACGCGATTGCGGTGCGCCGGCCCCACTTCGCAGGCCGGATGCGGTAGCGCCGGCAGCGGCGGCGACATCCAGCCACCATTGCGCCGCGCCTTCGTTGCCTATGGGCTGCAACTGCACATCGAAGCCGGCCGCCCGCAGCGCGGCTTGGCGGCGCTCGGCGCCTTCGCGGCTGCGGTAGCGGCCCAGGGCGATGCCGTTGGTCTGCGCGCCGCTGTTGACCACCAGATAATCGTCGAAGCCGGCGGCGCCGATGCGCTGGGCCAGCGCCTGTGCCGCTTCGTGATCGGCCTGGGGCGGCAGGACTACGTTGTAGCCTTGCGCCGTCTTGCCGGGAACTTCGCGTGGATTGCCGCGTGTGATCTGACTGCCGATGCGCGTCGCCGCCGATCCGGCCGCGACTTGATCGGCAAACGGTCCGATGCTGAAACATTGCGCAGGCGCTGCGGGCTCAACGGCAGCCACGGCGGTGGGCGGCGATGGCACGGGTGCCGACGGCGCTGGCGTTGTTGGTGGAGGGGCGGCGGTTTTCCCGCTTTCGCTCAGCAATTGCAGTCTGGGCACGCCCGCCGGTTGCGCCGGAAGCGCGGGCGGCAGCGGCGCGGGGCGGGAAAGCCACCAGGCGGCCACGCCCGCATTCAACACGATTAGCAGGACTATCAGGGCGCGGATCAGCATTCGGTGGTTCCAGGGGCCGTGCCGACGCGCGACCACAGGGCCAGCCCTTCCAGGACCAGCGCGGGCGCGCGAAGCGCATCGGGAAAATGTGGGGCGAGCATGTCAGCACCGCCGCCATGCAGCAACAGGGTGGGAACTTCGCCCAGCATCCGCGTCGCCTGGGCCAGGCTGCGGTCGATCAGGCCCAACGCGGCGCCTTCGCAACCCGAGGCCAGGGCGTCGGCCGTGCTGGAAGCGAACTCCCGGTAGTCGCCGCCTTCCGGCGGCAGCTGCGCGGCGGCCTGATGCAGCGCCTGGCGCATGATGCTGGGCGAGGGCCCAATGCGCCCGCCGCGATGCAAACCGTCGCGGTCCAGCAGATCGATGGTCAACGCGGTGCCGACGCCTGCGATCAGCCACGGGCCCGGCTTGCGTCCGTGCGCGGCAAGTAGGGCCAGGAACCTATCCACGCCCAGTCGCGCGGGTTCGGCGTAGGCGATGCGCATGCCCGCCAGTCGGGCACTGCTGCGCGCCTGGGAAATGCTGCGGAACCGCTGGGTCAGAATTTCCACCACCGCCGCGGTCAGTGCCGGCGACGCAACGCTGGCGAGGTAGGCCGAATCCGCGCTTTCGGGCAGCAGCCGCTGCAATTCCTGGGCGAACGCGCTCGGCTCATGCACCAGTGCAACCACCTCGCCAAGGCTGCCGTCGTCATGCAGCGGCGCGCACTTCAGTCGGGTATTTCCCAGGTCCAACAACCATCGGCTCATTGTGCCCTCACGCTCACTTCCCCCGCATGGAAAACACGTTCTTCGCCATCGACGCGCACGCGCAGCGCGCCGTCTTCGGCGATGCCGGTGGCGAGGCCGGCCTGGGTCGCCCCGGCCAGATGCACGACCACTTCGCGGCCCGTCAGCGCATCGAAACGCGCATAGCGCGCCAGGAACGGAGCCAACCCTTCGGCATCGAACTGATCCAGCGCCGGCACCAGATGGGTGAGCAATCCTGCGGCGACCGCGTTGCGCGACGGCGCCGTCTCGAGAAGATGGCTCAGATCGGTCCAGGGTTGGTCCAGCGTCGCAGCCATGGCCTCGGGCATGCGCACGTTGAGGCCCAGCCCGATCACCGCGCGCACCGGGCCGGCGTGCTCGCCGCCGCCTTCCACCAGCAATCCGCCGAGTTTGCGCCCCTCCACCACCAGATCGTTGGGCCATTTCAGGCGCACGCCCGTGTAGCCCGATTCGTGCAGTGCCTCGGCCGCGGCCACGCCTGCGACCAGACTCAAACCGCCGAGCCGCGCCAGCCCGCCGGAGAACTGCCGCGACAGCGACAGATAGAGATGCGCGGCCAGGGGCGAGGCCCAGGTTTTCCCGCGCCGCCCGCGTCCGCCAGTCTGGCGCTCGGCGATCAATGCCGCCACGCCGTGCGCGGGAGTGTCGCGGCGCAGCAGTTCGCTGTTGGTGGAATCCAGCGACCAGGCGATCTCCAGCGAGGCGATGCCGGCGCGCACGAACGGAGGCAGCGCATCGACGATGTCGTCGGCCTGCAGCAGCTCCAGCGGATGGCGCAGGGTATAGCCGCGACCGGCCTGTGCGTCGATTTCCACGCCGGCTTCGCGCAGGGCTTCGATGCGTTTCCACATCGCCGCGCGGGTCAGCCCCGCCTCCTGCGCCAATGCGTCGCCCGACACCGGGCCGGCGATGAGCCGCTGCAGGATGCCGCGTTCGCCGCTCACATGCGCCTGCACGGTAAGAGTGCGTATTCGAAGCGCGACCCGGAGCCGGTACGCGGGCGCCGCGGGAGGCTGGTCGATAGCGAAACCGGCAGGTGCGCGGTGACAACCAGCGCAGGGAACGGGTCAAAAGTGGGCATGCCGCAATTATGCGCGAGCCCGGCCCTGCTGCACCGCAGCAGCCAGTGGTCGGCAAGATGGGGAGCCGGCCGCCAACGGGCCGGGAACCGCGCTATAGTTCGCGCGGTCAGAAAGTCCGCCAGACAGGAGTCTCCCATGCTGCGTCTCAGCTTAGCTCTGTTTCTGATCTGCGCCAGCGCACACGCCCTGGCCCAGAACGGACGTAACACGCCGCCCAATCCAGGTGCCTGCCAGGAAACCGAGGCGGTCGCTCGCGACGACGCGGCACAGGCGGGCGCGGCGCACCCCAAGGCCAGCGCCACGCGCAACAAGTACGCCAAGCCCGCTTCGGCGTCCCCGGGAGGCGGTGGCGGCGGCGATGAAGACGGCCTGCAGCGTGTTCGCGGCTCCAAGTGGCACAGCTTCCTTCCGGGCATGTTCCGCTGATCGGATCGTGGTTCGGCTGGCTCAAGCGCCCGCCCCATTCCCTCGACACCGAGATCTGGGCCGACACCCGACGCTCGGTTCCCCTGTTGCATGACTTGCACGCATCCAGCGATGCGGCATTGCAGTCGCTGGTAGCGCGTTTTCTGCACGAGAAAACCATCACGCCCCTCGCCGGCCTGGTGCTGGATGCGCGGGCACGCATGCAATTGGCCGCACTGTGCTGCCTGCCCTTGCTGGGTTTCGGTGCGAAGGGATTACGCGGCTGGTCGCAGTTGCTGGTCTATCCGGATGCTTTTCGCGTGCAACGCAGTCACGTGGATGCGGCTGGCGTGCTGCACGAATTCGAGGAAGATCTTAGCGGCGAATCGTGGGAAGCCGGCCCGCTGATCCTGTCCTGGGCCGACGTGCAGGACGACCTGGCCGATCCCTTCGCCGGCTTCTGCGTGGCCATCCACGAAATGGCGCACAAGCTGGACGCGCTGGATGGGGCAATGGACGGCACCCCGCCGCTGCCGCGCGCCTGGCAGCGCGAATGGGCCGCCGATTTCCAGCGCCAGTACGATGCGTTCTGCGACGAAGTCGATAGCGGACGCGACACCGCCATCGATGCCTACGCTTCCGAATCGCCGGAAGAATTCTTCGCCGTGACCAGCGAATACCATTTCTCCGCGCCCGCCTTGCTGCAAGCGGAAATGCCGCGAGTAGCCGCGCACTTGCAACGTTTCTACGGCCCACCCACGTTCTTGTAGGAGCTGCGTAAGCTGCGACCAAGGAAATTCATCGCCAGGCCGCAATACACAGGGAAGTCGGGATTCACGGTCGCGGCTTACGCCGCTCCTACAGCCCTTGCGGCAGGATGACCTCGAAGCGCGCCCCGCCCAGCTCCTGCGAACGCGTCACCTGCAGCTCGCCGCGATAACCGCGCACCAGATCCTGCACGATCGCCAGGCCGATGCCGTGCCCTTGCACGCGCTCGTCGCCGCGCACGCCGCGCTGCAGAATATGCGCGACGTCTTCGTCGGCGATTCCGGGGCCATCGTCGTCCACCGCCAGTAGCAGACCGGCACGGCGGTTGCCCACGGTCTTGGTGGGCGTGGCGGTCAGCAGCACGCGCGAGCGCGCCCACTTGAACGCGTTCTCCAGCAGGTTGCCCATCAGTTCCTGCAGATCGCCCGGCTCGCCGTGGAAGCGCGCATCCGGGTGGATATCGAATTCGCAGATGACGCCCTTGGCGGCGTAGACCTTTTCCAGGCCGCGCACGATTTCCTCGGCGTTGGATTCGATGGGCACGGGCGCTGCGAACAGGGCATGGCCGCTGGAAGCCGCGCGCGCCAACTGATAGGACACCAGATTGTTCATGCGCTTCAACTGCGTATCCAGTTCTTCGCGCAGCGCAATGGCGTGGATGCCCTCGTCCAGCTGCGAACGCAGCACCGCCAGCGGCGTCTTCAGGCTGTGGGCAAGGTCGGCCAGCGTATTGCGCTGGCGGTCCAGGTTTTCGCGCTCGCTTTCGATGAAGGCGTTGATGCTTTCTGTCAGCGGCTCCAGCTCGCGCGGGTGGCGCTCGGTCATGCGGCTGGCCTGTCCGCGCTGCACCTTGGTCAGTTCGTTGATCACCCGCTGCAAGGGCCGCAGGCTCCAGTTGAGCACCGCTACCTGCAGCAGCAGCAGGAACGCGCCAGCCGCGCCCAGATACACCCACAAGGCGCCGCGGAAGGTACGCAGCTGCGCACCCAGCACGCGCGAATCCTCCGACACGTAGATCGAATACGGGAACTCGCCTTCCGGCGCACGGTTGGCATAGATGGTGCCCAGCCCGAAGCGGTATACGCCACCTTCCTTGCCGTCGATCTGGCGCATCGGCACCGGACCTTCGAAGGTTTCCTGCAGCGGCTTGAGCATGTTGGCCGCCGGCAAGGTGGGCCCCAGGGTGGAATCGGAACCCCAGTGCTCGTTGGGCAACACCACCTCGGCGTAAAGGCCGCTACCGGGTTGGGCAAAACGCGGATCGACCGGCAGTTCGGGCGGTATCAGGGTACCGTCGCGGCCGAATTCCAGCTTGTTGGCGTAGGAAATCGCATAGCCCTTCAGGCGATTGCGCAGGTTGAGTTCGGCGGTGCTGACGAAGGCGCGGTCCAGCGCGTAGCCGGCCAGGAACAGGAAAGCCAGCAAGCCCACGCTGGCGGCCAGCAATTGCCGGGCGCGCAAAGAACGCGGGCGCCATCCCTGAAAAGGATCGCGCCCGCCTTGTGCCGCACCAACGTCCGCCGCGTGCGGGGGCATCAGCCCTCGTGGTTGCGCGGGATGGCGAAGCGGTAGCCGCGGCCGCGTACGGTCTCGATCGGCTTCAGCTCGCCTTCCGGATCCAGCTTCTTGCGCAAGCGGCCGATGAAGACCTCAAGCACGTTGGAATCGCGGTCGAAATCCTGCTGGTAGATGTGCTCGGTCAGGTCGGCCTTGGACACCAACTCGCCCGCATGCATCATCAGGTATTCCAGCACCTTGTATTCGTAGCTGGTCAGGTCGATGTTGCCGCCGTTGACGCTGACCGTCTGCGCGGCCAGATCCAGCGCGACCGGGCCGCATTCCAGGGTCGGCTTGCTCCAGCCGGCCGCGCGGCGCAGCAGCGCGTTGACGCGGGCCAGCAGCTCTTCCACATGGAAGGGCTTGACCAGGTAATCGTCGGCGCCCTGCTTCAGGCCTTCCACCTTGTCCTGCCAGCTGGAACGCGCGGTCAGGATCAGCACGGGGAATTTCTTGCCTTCGTCGCGCAGCGCCTTGATCAGCTCCATGCCCGACATCTTGGGCAGGCCCAGATCGATGATGCCCACGTCGAACGGCACTTCGCGGCCCATGTACAGGCCTTCCTCGCCATCTTGCGCCGCATCCACGGCAAAGCCTTCGCGTTTGAGGCGCGCGGCCAGGGTTTCGCGGAGAGGGGCTTCATCTTCGACCAGCAAAATACGCATGGACACTCCTGTGACTACTAGAACTGGCGGCCAGCAGGCCCCCGGGTAGGGAACATCTTACGGTCGGCGGGGGTTGTCGCCGCGTGCACGCGGCGGCGCATCCTCGCGCTGGGGGCCACGGTCGCGGCCGCCTCTGCGCTGCGGGTCGTCGTCCATGAAGCGGACGCGGCCGCGATCGTCCATGACCTTGACCCGGTTGATCTCACGGCCGTCGTACTGCACCCGCTCAGCGCCCAGTATCTGGCCGCCGGTCTCGCGTTGCGCGCGGCGCACCGAGTCGGACAACGAAGCGGGATTACGCTGCGGCATCATGCTCTCGCGTGGCATGCTCTGGCGCGGCGGCTCGGGACGCGGCTGCTCTTCCTGCCCCGATTGCGCCCACGCGCCTACCGCTGCGCCGGACAGGGCGAGCAGTGCGCAGGTGGACAGCAGAAAGCGGGACATGAATCTCATAACGGAATCGTAACGGTTTTCGGCTTCCCTGAATGAACGGGAGCCGACGCGGCCTAGTGGTTGATTAGGAAATGGATTCTGGCGCCGGGCGGTGAATTCGATCTGAATTTATCCACAGCCCGATCCGGCGCGTTCAGGTTGCTGGCTCATTAGAAAATCTCGGCAACACAGCAGCGAAGCGAGCCGCCGCCGGCCTCGATAGCCCCCAGCGGCACGCTGCGCGAGGCAAAACCGGCCTCCCGCAGGCGGTTGCGGGTGGTCGAAGTCAGGGAGGCTTCCGCTCCTGCGCTCATCCAGACCGAGCGTTCGGACAGCGCGATGGCGTTGCCGGCGAAAGCGGCATGTTCGGCCGGCGACAGGGCAATGCCATGGGGCGCATACAGTCCGGCGATGGCCCCGGGCACGGCGGCATCGGCGAATCCGTCCGCGCAGATCAGGGCGGCGCGGCCGGCCAGCACCGCCAGCACCACGTTGGCGTGGTATTCGCCGGGTGCCAGGTCGAACATCAAGGTGGCGCGCAAACCGAAGGCCTGATGCATCAGCGCGGCGCCCTCTTCGTCGCAGCGTTCGGACAATCCGCAGAAGCCGAGGCCCCGTGCGCGGTCGATGACCAGCGCGCCGGTGAGTTCACAAGGGTGCGGCTGCATCGACAGGTCGGTTTCCTGGTAGCCCAGCAGATCGGTGAAGAACCCGCGGATATCGCGGCGCGCGGCTTCGCGCTGGCGTATTTCGTGGCGCATGCGCCCCACTACCAGCCGACCCGGCGCGGTGGCGAAAACATTGTTGGGAAACAAGGCGTCGGGCGTGGCCGGATCGCCACTGAAGCACACCACCGGCAACTCCGACGCCAACGCGCGCTGCAGCTCACGATGCTGCGCTTGCGCCGCGCCCGCATCGAAGGCCGCGGCCTGCGCCATATACAGATTGTCGCGTGCCGACTGGTCCGCCCGCGCGAATCCGTCCGGCGCCACCAGGAATGCCGCCCTCGCGGTGGGGGGGCCGAAATCGGGTGCGCTTTGATGCGCAAGCTGCAGGAAGGCAGAAGTGTCGCGCGTAAGCATACGGATGTCTTTGAACCGCCGAAGTGGAAAGACTATCCCAGGATAAGGCTCGAATTCGTCCCCTTGCTTTAAAGATCCTCTATTTTCGGTTTCGATGCGCCTGGTAAACGGCTTTCGATGATGGTCATAGCTGTTCGCCCTATTACAGCCTCGGTGCCGCCGACACTAAACGCGTGTCTAGTCTTCGAGCAGCAGGTATTCGCCTTGCATTCCGGCCCTTTTGGGACTCTTGCCCACTTTCGCGCAGAGCGCGTTGTCTTTTCCGCATCGGGTCAGACTGCCTGATTGCGTTGCATGCAGGATATCGGCGCCAAATTCCGCTCGCTTGAGCTCCCGCATGTTCTTCCAGACGAGGTAACTACTGCCCCCAGCTGCAAGCAGCGAACCTATGATCAGCGCAATCAGACCCTTCCAGACGAGCATGCTCTGGGCTCGCGCCAAAAGATTGTGCTGTTCCCGCATCGTCTCCGCCGACGATTTTGCACTGGCGGCGCTTTGCTGAAGTTGCGCGTTGAACTGACGCACCGCCTGACCGGTACCCTGCACGATGACATCGTGCGCTTGCTCGCCGATTGATCGCACCGCCTGACCCACAAACTGCTCTGCGCTGGCATTGAACCGTTGTCTGCCCTGATCCAGCGCAGCAGCACTACCTTCGATTCGTCGCACCGCCTCTACGCTTCTTGCGTCTATCTGATTGGCAATGGCCGCCAGTTTTACCAGCAGTTTCTTGACCTCTTCGAGGTTCGAATCCATTCGTCTGCTCCTTGATGTCTATTCAGAACTTCACATCCGCATGGAATGCGGCTTCTGTGAAGGCGCCTCTGGCGTCTGCTGTGCCAACAGCACTTGCGCTTCGTCCTGCCGCGCCTGTTCATAGGCCTTCACTTCCTGCTGCCAGGATTGGCCTTCAGCGGAGCCAAGGAATCGGCTGGTGACAGCTTGCGATTCCTTAAGCCAGGCTGCGCCATCAATACTCTTCGTTGCTGCGTAGAGTTGGTCGATGCTGGCGTCCAGCGCGCTGGCCTTCGATTGAGTATGAGCCGCCTGCCGCGACGGCGGCTGGTCTAAGGGAGCCCAGGACTCTGTGTGCTGCGGAAGCGTTGGCGTCGGCGCTACTGGCACGGCGCGACGCTCCAGTTGCTTCTCCAATTCAGGATCGATCGGTTGGCGCAGGGTGCAATCGCGCACCTCCCCACGCTGACAAAGTACGGAAGGACCTAGATCGTTGTGGCGGTCGCGAACGCCGTCGCGGTAACCGAAAGTGGTGTATAGCCCACTCATATGTTGCTCCGACCGATGAATCACGCTCATGGCAGGATCATCCGGCACCGCACGCTTCTGCAGGAAAGGACGATCGCTCAACGCATTCAAATAGTCCACGCCCAGGTTGAAACTGCGGATACCCAGACCATTGAGCCGATAGGTATCGCCGATATCGCTATGGCACCCAGCAACGGTCAAGTTGAGCGAGCTCATGCCATCGCTCCAGCCCGGCGGAATATGATTGGTGGACTTGAACGGATCCCGGGCCTCGTCCTCTGCGGTAATCTGCAGCACCGATACCACCGAAGGCGGTAAGCGGCGGTCGTGCTCTTTCACACCAGTCGCCACCGGGTCATAGAGCAGCACGGCCTGCATTGTCTTGCCCGGCGCGACCAACGGAGGATTGGTGTACTTGACCTGCGTGACCAGATCCTCGCCATCCCGGACAACTCTGGCACCTCGCGGATCCTGGATTCCACGCTCCTCAATCATGCGAGTAAGCGCCGCTACCTCCTCCGCACCGCGGCTGAATCCGACACCCGCCACACGGATTTGCGCCTGGGGGTCTTCATCTATCCACTTTTTTGCCTGCTCGCAGAACTGCAGGTAAGCCGTTTCCACACGCCGCTCAAAGGTAAACCCAGTAAGCCCATCGATGTTGCGCGTTACTGGATTGTCTTGGGTAAAGGTACCTTCAACGTAGCCCCCAGCGATGTTACGGACACCTTGATCCTTCAGAGCACGAACTTGCTCATAGGTCTTTGCCACTACGCTCCAGTTTTCCGGCGAATCCTTGGACATGCTATTGCCGGTACCATCCAAGGCAGCAACATACATCCGTTCGTGTGGATTGGCAGCATTCAGCAACATCGGAACTTGCATTTTTCCGATTGCTTCTTCGGCCTGCCGATAGCTGTCGAGATCACTTTCATTCGCAAGTGGAGCATCCACTCCATCAGGATTATTGTCGAGCGTACCCATTTCCAGCGCTCCTTGCTCAGTAGGTGCGGCTAAATACTTTGATTAAATCATCCCGATAATCGCTGTGGGGCCTATCAGGAAACCTTGGTTTCCTCAAGAAAATCATCGCTCGCATGTAGACATTGATGGTTCGATCATTGACTTCAAGGATGATTCCTGGGGTGGGAACGTAGCTGGCTTCTGAAATATCCTCACGCGCCACATTGTGACGAATCATCTTGTCTTTAAATATCTCGCCAATGTCTATTTCAGCTTGGTGTGAAGCACCGTCCTTGGAACGCCAAGTGACGGTAGCCGGAGACGGAAAGTTACGTATTGGTCCGTAACCGGCACTCATGTTGTCAGGATAATTGACACCTATGGCATCCGACGAACTCTGAAGTATGTTGTCGGCCTCATCAACACGATAGCTTCCATAGCGGACTTTGCAACCGTAAGTGCTGTACGTCGAAACATCAAAGTTGTGCGCGATGAACCACAACGGCCAATCGGCCGCCGTTCCTGTGAACGGTCCGTGCCCAGGCGGAGGTGTCATGTTTGAAGGTGAAGACATGGCCGATTGGCATCCTGTTGATAACAAGCAAAGCAGCAGAACGATCGATGCAAGCCGCTGTTCACTGGAAAATATTCTCATCTTTGCGTCCTGCACCCGTATCCCAAAACGAACCTACTTCATCCCGCATTATTGAGAAGCGGCACTGTTGTCGGCCTTGCACCGCTGTAGGGAGGCAACCAGCTTATCCGCGAGCTTTCCCAGCCGACCTTCCAATGCGATTTTCGCCTCTGTGGTGTCCGACGCTTCCAAAGCCCCGATCACCGCAATCTCAAACCGATTCGATCCTTTTACGAAGATTCTATGCACCGAGTGCAGACGTTGCCCTTCGCCCTCACCAGAGTAGAAGGCTCTGGACAAAGGGAAAGGTCCGGCAGGAGTGTTCTCCGCGATATCGGTAAGCTGCAGGCGTATCACTGGACCCCAAGCGGACTTCCCTGTTTCCATCCTATATCTATTGCCCGGAGGATCCGCGTTAACGGTACGTGCTGCGCGGTATTCGTTGTCCAGCAGCGCCGTAAAATCCTGGGCTTCCGACCGCCCTTTCGGCACGGTAGAAGTGACGATGAAAGCTAGTATCGGGCCCTTGTAGGTGGCTCGAAAATAGGAAATTGCGTTCCCGTTTAGCAGGCCTTCGTCTAGACGGGTAACAGATCCTGGGTCGGGAAAATCAACGCAGTACACATCTAGAAATGAATGACGGCCGGGCCATCCGTTTCCCTCCAGATTCACGCCACTAGGTCCATACGAGAATTCGTATTCTGCCGCTGCCAAACCTTGGGGGGCGAACATAATCGCACCAGCAAGAAGCGCTGAGCCCCGACCGCGCGTAGATCTCACTAATCGACGCCCCGTCAGTTCAAGAGAAAGCGACACGGAGCTAGATAAAGCACGAAGTACTCCAGAACATCTTTTCATAAGGGCATCCTGCCAATGGTCGATTTCAATCTAGGTCATTTTTTGATCACGTTCAACTCACATTTGCATCCAGCCCGCAAGGTTGGTTATACACAATCGGTCGTCGTTGCTAGCGTTCTCGTTGCTGCGGCCGCGTCGAGGGCTGGTGTATGTGCCGCCAGGAACGTTGCCCACGAGGTAGCGGGTCCGAAATCGGACGCGCGGCTTCGGGCGAACGGAAGGGGAACTCCGAAAGACTACGGATAAGGCACGGGTCTTTTACAGCTTTCGGGAGAGGCAAACTCCAACCGATTCCTTAAAGAAGAAGCCCCGCAGTCGCGGGGCTTCCTATGGTCAGGCGGATCGATCAGATGCTTTGCGTGCGTCGCTGCTCGCGCTCCTGCTGCGCCTGCGGTTGGTTCTGCGTTTCCTGCTGCACTTGCGCGGTGCTCTTTTCGATCGGCTCGGCGACGGCCTGTCCCTTGTCCATATAGACGCGGCGGTTGGCCGGGTCGCCGGGTTCGCCCTGCACCAGGAACACACCGGTGCCGTTGGTGTTGGGCAGCACATGGTCGATCCGGGTCAGGCCGCTGGCCTTGGCTTCGAACACGCCGGCCGCCGCCGCATTCTCAAGGTCCTGCCGGCTCTTGAAGGCCTGCGGGCCGAGTTGTTCCATGCTCTTGACCGTCTGCTGGAACAGCGCATTGTCGGGATGGCGAGTATCCGAGAGCAGCGGCGCTTCCTTGGATTTCTTCAACGCATCCAAGGTTTGGGGACCGACTATGCCATCGGCCTTCAAGCCGTGAGCCTGCTGGTAGGCCTGCAGGGCTTCCTTGGTACGGTCGCCGAAACTGCCGTCTTCCTTCAGCGCACGGCCTTCCTTGTCGCGATAGCCGTAGGCGTTCAAGGTGTCTTGCAGCTTGCGGATTTCCTCGTTCTTCTCGCCGTGCTTCAACGCGCCTTCGGGCAGTGCAGCGCGCTGTGTCTGAGGCGTCTGCGCTTCGGTCTGAGTGCGGGCATGCTGCTTGTCCTGCAGCAACGTGCGCGCCTCGGCCAGCGGGTCCGTGGCGTACAGCTTCACGCCGTTGGCCTGCTTGCGCTCCAAGTACCTGTCCAGCGAGCTCAGTTCCACGCCTTCGCCGCCGCGCGACTGGCTGATCATCAACTCGCCGCTCTTGGGGTCTTTCACTACCATGGTGATGTGGTCGATGCCCTTGTAGCGGCCGCCGTCCCACTTGGTCGGGCCATTGTCCTCGCCGATGATCATGCCTTCCTTCAGCACGTCGCGGGTGACCGCCTTGCCTTCGATCATCACTCCGGAGCGGGATTGGGCTTTATCGACGATCATTGCTGCGCCGTCGGTGCCGGGTTTGAACAATTCGCCCTTGTCGAACACCACACGACCGGCCTTCGCATTTATCTCGGCCATCGTCGCATTCTGCATGGCCGTCACCCAGCCTGAGCAATCCACATAGCCCTGGTCTGGATGCTTGCCGTCGACGCCCGGGTATTTTCCACTCATGGCGTATTTCACATGATCGTATTTCACACTCAGATCATGGGCGGCGGTCAGCGCGATTCCCGTCGCTGGTGCGGTCTGGCTCTGAACGGGTGTGGTCTGCACCGGAGTGGTCTGGCGCGCGTCGGTCGTCGGCTCGATCCCTTTTTCCGGAATGCGTACCCGATCGAACTTCGTATCCCAGTATTGCGTGAAAGTCGTCGCCATGTCGCGATCCGACATGGTCCGGAAATCGGCGTACTTCTTGCCCGTCACCGCCTCGAAATCGCGTGAGCTGACGTTATTCAGTATGTTGCTGCGCGTGTCCTCGCGGCTGAACTGACCCGTGGCAATGGCCGTCTGGATCGAGCGGTAGCCCGCCCCACCCTGTTGGTGAGCCATATACATATCCAGCCCATCGGGCTCGGCTTTGCCCGACAGATAAGGCCGGCCATCGCGCTCGTGGCGATTGACCAGGATCTGCCGATTGTCCAAGTAAAGCCGCGCTGCTGCGTCGGTATTGGCTACTGCGTCGAGCTCTTGGCCGCGTATGCCGTAAGCCTGAGCCGTATCCGGCACGAATTGAAACAGGCCCTTGGCCCCACGCTCGCCCCGCGAAGCCTGTTCGTTGAACGTGCCCCCGGTCTCTATGTAGGCGAAACGCATGAAATCGTCGCGCGGGATATTCCGTTCCCTTGCTTCCCTCTCGATGATATCGAGAACTTCCGCTCGGCTGTAATCACGTTCCATGATTGGATCTCCTTCCAGGTTGAGTTACGGCAGGATGTGCCGTGGTTCGTCAACCGGACTCGTCCTTGAGTCCTGTGTTCTCGGTCAACAGATGCTGTGATTCTGTTACTGGTACTGCTTTTTAACCGGGTCGTAATTGTAATCGGTGGCGTCGGCCGGACCTAGCACACGGGTTTTCCCGGGAGAAACGACTTCCGTTCCGCTCCGTGCGACCCGCAGCAGCGGCAGGTCGCTGCCTTCCTTCGGCACAAAGCTCAGCGTCCCGGAGCTTTTGACACAGGCGATCTTTCCGCCGTCTTCTTCATCGCAGGCCGCGCTATTGTCTTCTCCGGCCACGATATTTCCCAGGTAAACCCAGCGTTGCTCGTCGACCTTCAGCTCGTGCGGGTTGAAGACCAACAGATCGAAGGAACTTACCCGCGTGCCGCCCGCCAGATACCAGGTCGGAATGGCTAACACCAGGTTTCCGCCCGGCGTGCGATAGCTCTGCGGCTCACGCGTCTTGTCGATCTCATTGCCTTTCTCATATGCGCCGAACTCGCCGACAGCCCGATCCGAGCCCTGAAAAGTCCAAGGGCTTTCGGTCCCCGGCGCCGTCAGCACGAATGTGGATTGAGTGATGGTCGCTTTTGCATCCGGCGCCGGATCGCTTTCTTGTTCGGCCTTGCTGAACTTGAACGGCGTGTCGTAGGCAAACCCGGTGTAGTACTGCTTGCCGTCCAATTCGAACCGATAGCCGTACCAGTACGTCGTCCAGCTGCCGTTTTCTACTTCATACGACAAGGCGCCGTCGCCGTCTTTCTGATAGATGAAATACAGCACGCTGCTGGGCGACGGCGGCTGGACTTCGGTTGCTTTCTGGGATTCGTTGTTCATGGCTGGGACTTCCTTATCGGTCGGCTTGGCGGGGGGATTCGCTGTTTCCCCGGAGACGTTCTCTGGCGTCTTCGCGTTACAGGCGCCGATCAGCAGCACCATCAGCATTAGGAGTAGCTTTCTTCCGTGTTTCATTGTCATTCCGACTCCATAGTTGATATCCGCATTCCAGCACGCTTCCGCTGCTCCAATCCGGACCAATGCGCCTTACCGATTGCGGAGGAACGCCTCGAAAGGAGGAGCATAGTATTCCAGCGTGGCAGTGGGCATGGTACCCGCCGCATCCCGATAAGGTTTTCCAGTGAACGTCCTTTCATGAAGGCATCGGACGCCTTGTTTTTTGCAGGATGCGAGAACCTCATTTTTTGCCTTTCTCGGCGTCTCTCCCCAACCGGACCATAATGTTCCGTCGGATGCGCGCGCGATCGCAATCGATGAATTGCTAGCAGCATTTGCAATAGTGCAGCCCTTGCTCATCGCCGCTGCACAGAGCCTCAACGCCCCCTCTTTCGCCTGCTCTTCGGATTGAGCATTCCATATCGCCCAGACATCGGAAGCATTGGGATGCCACGCCACAGCGACATAGTTGCTCGCCCAATAAGAATTATCTCGCCGGGTGGGAGGGCCGGATTCTTGGTCGCTCACATCATCAGGCGGCGGCCTACAAGTCTGCGGTTCATCAAGACGTCCTGGATATGCTCCGTATGGACATACTTGCGCCAATAGAACGTTACTAAAGCCCATTAAGCAGAAAGCCAAAACAATCCATGTCCTCATCGCACGTCACCTCTCCCTGACTCCAACTAATATTAGCTTTTAGCGTCCCTTGTTGCACTACGGTTTTCGTAGCAGTGCATACGCCACATAAAACTACTAGATACGAATTGGCACGCGGCAAGCCGAATAGAACACTTGGCAATTGCCATCACCGTCATTAGCGCATCGGCCAATTGCAATCTTGGTTGCAGTTTCAACATTCTGCGCGTACTGCACCACTGGAATTATCGCCTGATACAACAATTGCGCGCTGATTTCGATACGCCAAATTTATCGCACGGTCCTTACTTTCGCCTTAAGCATGACAATCCGCAATAGCGGCTCTCTTTGCAACTCTTAGGCCAAAAATTAATAGCACGAATACCTTCAATGTCGCCTCAGAATCCGGCCTCTAGAACCTTTTGAACTCAGGCCTAGTGCAATCCGAATAGACAATTCTACAATTAGCACCGGTATGTGAATTGCATTCCGAAAGAGCTAGTTGACTGGCGACCTCAATCGTCGGCCCACTCTGCGTGGTCACTCTAGCTCCTACCACGGAAGGCCAAGCCACCACTCCGCATTGGTTGTGGTACGACGTGACCTCACAGCGGGTTGCGCCGTGCTTTGCACAAAGCCTGGCCGCTTCACGCTTGGCTTCACGCTCGGTTCTCTTACCCACTGATGTTCCCATGTCTCCAACTACCGGATCGACTGCAATTGCGCCCCATGTAGTTTCCCACTTGCCTAGTGGTTTCGGAGAACTTGAATTGACCTGACCCTGACTACCATTCGCCCCTTGCTCAGCAGGTTCTCTTATACATCTTGGGTCATTCCAAGCTGCGCCTACTGGGCAAGTGTATTTTGTATCTCCGATTACATACTGAGCAAACGCGCTATCGGCAATAAGCAGCAGCGATACAGCCGCCAAAATCTTGTGCTTCATACAGAACCTCGGGCGCGCCGGATGACGCGAGCATAATGAATTCTCAATCACAACCTGTGCTGACTATGCTCCTTCGATGGGTCCAGTCCTAGGAACATTTGCCTGACCCCTTTGCCCAGCTACTACTCCTGACACTGATTCAGTGTTCCTTGGACCGACTACCTGATTCGGCGCACTAGTATTCACGGTTGTCTGTTGGTTCGAAGCAGGGGAAGGTGGCAAGTAGCCCGGTTGGCCAGGCTGTCTACCCGATACGTCACGCATTCCACCTGCAGAGCCACCCATACCGAATACCGACCCAGGTGTGAAATGCCCCAATGTCCCCTGGAAGAATGCAGCAGCCATCGGCGGTGCACTGATGATCAGCATGGTCAGGATCAACCCCAGGCCGCCCTGCTGCATCGCCCGGCTGGTGATGCCTTCGGTGCCCGCATCGCCCATCAGGTCGCCCACCAGATCGCCGGCCCAGAACGAACCAGCGACCGCGATCACCATATCCATGGCCAGCGTCACCATCACGCTCAGTACCGCCAGCGAGAACATCGTGCCGATGCCGTAGTAGAGCCACTTGCCGAACAACTGCTTGGTCTGCTCGAACAACAGGCAAAGTATGAACAACGGCCCCAGGCCCACGAACAGCGCCATGGCGATCTTGTTCAGCAACAGCATGGTGCCGGCGGTTACCGCCGGGCCACCCGCGCCGATGCCGGTGAACCACATGGCCCGGTCTTTCTTGTCATTGAGGATTTCGTCCCCGCCCACATCCAGCGAATCGATGCTGGTCAGCGCGATCTGCATCAGCGCCAGGCTTCTGTCGATACTGTCGTAAGGATCGTCGTCCTCACCGGTGACGGTCTGGGTGATCACTGAACTCAGCCCTTCGGTCAACGTGTTATAGATCGAAGTCGAACCCGCCGCGGCCCCGATGGCGATACCCACGATCAGCGAGGCGCGCAGGGAATTGGTGACCAGCGCCATCATCGAGTCGCGCGACTGCCCGGTCACGATGCGGTAACCCTGGATCAGCACCCAGATGGTTAAAAGAGAGAGGGCGGCGAAGCCCAGGATGCCTGCCGTTCGTTCCAGCAGGTTGCCCATGAACTCGCCGATTTCATCGCGCAAGAAACTGTTGATCTGTTGGAAGAAGACCATGTTGCTGGCTTCTTCACCCAGACCCTGCGCTTTCTGCACCCCTGCCAACAGATCTTGCATCGTGCCCACTGTCCTGCCCCTATAGATTCCGTACACACAAGCAGATCCCTGCCTGCGGTTCCCACAATACTCAGTCCAACCGACTTTTCATCTCACATTTCGTTATTGCCTGAACACCAGACAGCCCGCAATGCGATGCGGGCTGCCCGTTCTTGCATAAAAGCGGATGCTTTAGCGATCACGTGCGCGAGCGCCCTCCAGCGCCAGGCCCAAGCTTGCGCCACGCACCAGGCCCGCCACCAGATTGCCGTTCTTGCGACCTTCCAGGGCCATCTGCGTGCTCCTAGCCTGCTCCTGCTCTAGAGAAACCACTACGCTCTGATAGGCATCCAGCGTGGTCTTGGCGGCCTGCATATCCAACTGCGAGCGGGCCTGCAGGGCGTTGAGCTTGTTGGTGTTGTCCTGCAAACGGCCGGGCTCGTCCTTTCTGATGCCCGCACGCTCGGCGTAGATCGCCTCCAACTCCTGGGTGCGCTTTTCCTCCAGCTCAAGCACATCGACCAGCTGGTTGTACTGATCGTTCTGGAAGCGGACTATGTTCTTGCATACGGCGCGTTGGCCGGGGACCGGCGCCTTCTTCACTTCAGGGCAGGCGGCGTCCTCGCCGGCATAACGGTCGCGCTTGGGCGGCAATTCGGCCTTCTTGCCAGGCTTGCCGTTGTAGCCGCCGGTGGCGCCGATCTGGAGCTGTTTCATCTGCTCCAGCTGCGCTTGGTACTGCTCCTGAAGCTTGTCGTACTGCTCCTTCAACTTCGCGAGTTGGTCCACCTGTTCACCGTAGTCGGCTAGCCAGCCGAATTGCGTCAGGAACGTATGCGGGATATCCACCACTGGCATCCCGGCTCTACCGACCCCGACGACCGCCAGTCCGCAGCCAAGCACCAGCCCGGCGGTGAAATTGACGTACCTGGATTTTGGCTTCTTTGAAATCGCTGCATTCTTCACGTTCATTCCTCACCTCCGTTATGGGCTGGTACCGCACTGACAACACCTCGGCCTGGACCGAGCCGTACAACTTCGCTCGACGACCTCATCGCGGACGATGAGATCGCCTGTTCTCACGCCCTGGCCATGCCGGAGCGCGCGCCGGACGATTTGCCGCCACCTTTTCCCGAACCCTTGCGCTGCGCATAGAACTCGTTAAGCCATTGCTCGGGGCGTAGTTCGTTGGATAGAACGCCCTGGTTCCGCGCCTGCTCCTCCAATACTTCATGCATGATCTCGATGTTGTCGGTAGACGCCGATATCACCGCCAGCGCATCGTCCATACCCCGTAGATTAAGCTGGCAGACGCTGGACGCATGGCCCTGCTTGACCAGGAAGCAGCGCGAACGTTCGTCCAGGCTGACTACTACCTGGTATTCGGCCTCGGTCAGCTTCAGGCCATTGATGTAGTCGTCGCGGCTGGCATTCGGATTGGGCAGCAGGATCATGGTTGCGGTCTGCTCGATCAACGCTGCGGCGATGTCGCTGGCCAGCGCGTCTTCCGGACTCTGCGTGGCGAAGATGCCCAGGCCGTTCTGCTTACGGATGGTCTTCTGCTTGTTCTTGGCGAACTCCTTGAGCCCGCCCTTGCCGTCGAGGATCTTCCAGAATTCGTCCATCACGTAGATCAGGCGGCGGCCGTCGATCAGCGCCTCCAGGCGGTGCAGCAGGTAGTTGATGACTGGCACGCGCACTTCGGGGTTGTCGATGATGTCGGTGTAGTCGAAGCCGATGATGTTGGCTTTCTGCAGGTCGATGGTGTCCACCGGATTGTCGAAGACCCAGCCGTGCGAATTTCCCGCGGTCCACTTGCGCATGCGCGCGAACAAGCCGTCGTCGCCCATGTTGGGCAGGCTTTTCTGGAAATTGGTCATGTTGCGCAGATGCATGGGGGTGTCGAGCATGTTCTCGACCGCGCGGAAGATGTCTTCCTCTTCGCGTGAGGTGTAGCCGGTCTTTCCGGCCAGCACCTTCATCAGATCGGCCAGGAACTGAGTGTTGGCATCATTGCGTTCGCACTGGAACGGATTGAAACCGGTAGGCCGGCCGTTCTCCAGCGCCAGGTAGTTGCCGCCGCAGGCGCGCACGAAGATCTCCGCGCCGCGGTCCTTGTCGAAGAAGAAAATGGTCGGCGACGGGTCCAGCTTCTGGACCTGGCTGAGCAGGAAGTTGATCAGCGCGGTCTTGCCGGTACCGGACTTGCCGATGACCATGGTGTTGGCGATTGCCTTCTCGCCCAGCGAATTCTCAGCCGGGTGAGTGGCGTGGAAATTGAAGTAATAAGGCTGCCCGTTGGTGGTCTGCAAAGTGGTGACGCACTCGCCCCAGGGATTGTTTTCCTTTTTCCCGGAAGCGAAGTTGTGCAGCGGCGACAGGCCCAGGAAATTGAGCGAGCTGACATTAGCCAGGCGGGTGCGGTTCTTCCAGTTGCCCGGGATCTGCGAATAGAACGAGGACGCTATCGCCAGGTCCTCCTTGGTGGAGACAAACCCGGCATTGGAAAGCTCCGCGCGCGCGGTTGCGGTGTTCTGCGAGAGCTTTTCCTGGGAATCGGCGTACAGCGCCAGAGTGAAATGGTATTCGCCCAGCACGAAGTTGCCAGAAGCCAGCTGGTCCATGGCATGGTCCAGCTCCACGATCTGGCTGACCGCCTTGTCGCCCGAGGAAATCATCATGCCCTTGGTGCGGTCCAGCACCTTCAGCGCATCCTGGCGGCCGATCGGACTGAACGAGTGGGTTATCACGTAATCGAAGTCCAGGTACTTCAGCCCATTGAGAATGCCGGGGTAGGTACCGTCGGTGTATTCCTTGATATTGAGGATGGCGCCGAAATGATTGACGCCGTTGGGCGTGTTGATGATGAAGTCGCCGGTCTTGTCCGAGAACATGTGCCGGCTGACCGGCAAATAGCCGTTCACCGGTGCACTGAGCACCGGCACCGGCTCGTCGATGCGGTTCAGCAGGTAGCCGAAGAATTCCAGCGCCTCGGAGAACACCACCCCGTTGCTGGCTTCGTACATGCCCAGCCGGTACGGCGAATAATCCTTCAACACCGCTTCCAGGTTGCCCGCCAATTCCTGGATCTTGGCGATGGCCTGATCCTGCTCGGACTGCAGCTGGGCGATGTTGGTGGATTTTTCCACCAGCCGCTTACCCGTCACCACCGGCCGGTAGATCATGGTCAGGTACAGCTCGTTCTGCATGATCTTCTGCGAGGACAACGACTCGAAGTAAGCATCCGACATGTCCTGGTTGAAGGCCTGGCCGAACTTGCTGCGGTCGTTGATGCGCCGCTTGCGGCGCACGTCGTGCACCCAGAACGCCAGGTTGGCGAAGTCCGGCGCGCGCAGCGTCTGCAGCATGCGGTTGAAGGTGTTGTGCCGGTGTTCTATTTCCCACTCGTCCCGTCCGACGAAAGGCAACCCGCCCAGATGCCACACCAGCAGATAGTCGCCGCCAGTGGTCTTGATCACCGAAGGCGACACGTGGGTGGATAGCGGGATGAATTCGCTGATGGAGGTGTCGGGAGTGAACATGTTTTAGCGGGTCTTGTTTTAGCGGATCTTGTTTTGGCGGATCTTGAGTTTCAACGGATTTGGATCGACGGGAAAACGCAGGCGGCCAGGCCTAGCGATCCTTCGCAGGCTTGGCACGGTAGCTGTTGGGCGAGAACACCCACATTCCCGAGTGATGCTTCAGGTTCCTGGCCTTGAACTTGAACTGCAGCCGCAGGCCGATCATGCGGAAGATCATCTCGTCCCGCCTGGCCATCTGTCGCATGACGAAGATGACCGGCGGCAACAACAGCAGACAGAACATGTTGATGTAGAAGGTCAGCAGGATGCACGTCCCGGCCGCGAGGAAGAACGGCATGTAGGGCACGCCCATGAACATGGCCGGGCGCGTGCAACCTCTGAACAGCACATTCTTATGCATAGAGCATCAAGAGGGAGTTGATCAGCATGCCGGCCGGCGCTCCATTCTCTTCAAGCGTATTGTCGCCCAGCAGCATTCTTGCGATCTGTGCCGCGGCGCCGATCAGGAACCCGCCGATCAGAACGGGTGCCACATCGGAAATCCGCTTGTGGGCGAAAGCGATCTGATAGCCCGCGAAAATCACAGCGATGGTGACCACAGCGATCGAAGCGATGTTGAGCAGCGAATTGAGGTTTCCGAAGAACTCCTCGACCCTGTCGGTAGCTTCCTGCGCCATCGCCATGCCCGGCATCGCCAGAATGCCGACGAACACCACCGCCATGAGCAGCGGCGAGAGGAAGTTCTTGGCCTGATCGCTGGAGGCCTTCGAGAATACTGGTTTCATGCGTGTCATCTCCTTGGGTTGATTTGCTAAACGAAAACAAGCGGTGGGGGTATCCATGATTTCCGCCATTCAAAAAACGCTAAAAAACGAATGCCGCATCGACCGCGGGCAATTCCGCCGCAGTCGCCTGGGAAACGGCAGGGCTGTCCGCTGCGGCAGACGCTTGGGCCGGCTGGGCGCCTGCCTGCATGCTTTGCAGAACTACGGGCTGCTCCTGCGGTGTAGCAGCCGATATGCGCATCAATGCGGCCTGCGAGGCATCCGGTGGAGCGATGGGTTGTGGCTGAGCCTGGCGTGCGATTGGCGCCGCAGCCATCGTGGGAACCTGTGCGGGCGGCGCGGCGTAAACGGGATAGCGGGTCACTCCGACAGTGCGCCGCGACGGCTTGCTGACCACGGGAATTGCCTGGCTCTGCGACGCGCTGGCCGACCCCGGCGCGGTCTGGCGCATCGAGGCGTAGATCTTCTGCACATAACCGTGGCGATAGCCGGTAACGAAGTTGCCGGAGTAGTAGCAGCTGAACGATTTTCCCCAGTCCCCGCCCGAACGGCTGTAGCACTCGGCCAGAATGCGCGAGCCGGCTTGCAGGTTGGGGCAGACCTCGAAAGCCTTCTCGTAGGAGTTGAGGCCGTACTTGCCGAGGTTGTAGCGATTCACCTGGGCGACGCCCAGCGAGAAATTGAAGCCGCGGCTTTCCAGCATGCGTACCGTGGCGAGCGCCTCGGGCAGGTTCTTCGGCTGGCGCACCAAGTGCCCGCCTACCACGCCGATGGCATACGGGTTGTGCGACGATTCCACGCGCACGACGTGATGCATGACCTCCGGCGGAACCGCCAGTTCTGGGCAACTCATTAGCTCCATGCCAGGTAACACCGCGTACTCCTCCGTTACACGCTTAACGCTGTTCGACGATCATCCGACAAAGCATGTGGAATTCCACAGCTCTTCGCGCTCATCACCGATATCCCTGCACCCATATTTCATGAGCACCCTAGTGTTGTCAACTCACAAACCATCGCAAAATTCTGTAGGAAAAACATTACATATCCACATGCTCTCATTACCCCAACGTCCGCTATTGGTAGCATTTTCTGTTCTTAAAAAAAAATGCCAACATAGGTAACCGATTAGGCCGATTTTAGAGACGGCGGACACGTTTTCAATCTCACTCCGCGAACGTTCTCTCCGGGTTGAAATCGATGCCCGTGATGTTGCGTTGGCCCGCGTGAGCCTTGATATGCACCAGGATGTCGATGGTCATCATGAGCAGACGCTTGATGATGGCGAACTCCAATCCCGCTCCTTCCGCAGAAGCTTTCACCATCAACGCCAGCTGGTCCCAGGTCTGGGTGGTGCTGCCGGCGTGGCAGCTGGTGATGGAACCCGGGTGGCCAGAGGCGCAGTTGCGGATGAAATAGAAGGATTCGTCGCCGCGCAGCTCGGCCAGGATGATGCGATCCGGCTTCATGCGCAGGCAGGCTTCCATGCAACTCTTGGCGGTGACGTTGCTGGTGCTCTGTCCGCCTTTGGAATAAAGCAGGTGCACCGCATTGGGCTGGGTGATGAACAGTTCGCGCGCATCCTCGATGGTGACCAGGCGCTCGTCGCCGGGGATGTGGTTGACCAGCGATTTCATGAAAGTGGTCTTGCCGCTGCCGGTGGCGCCGGAAACCACTATGTTCTTCTTGTACAGGACCGCTTTCTTGAAGAACTCGGCGTAGTTGCGTGAATACTTCAGCTCCAGCAGCTCCCGGTCGTGCTCGCCCAGCGTGTGGCCCTGCTCGAGGATCTGGTCGAAGAATCCGTCTTCCTGATACTGCTGCAGCGACTTGGTGTGCTTGGACGGCAGGCGGATGGTGATGGAAACCTTGCCGGCGTCGCAGGCGGGCGGAATCACGAACTGGGCGCGCTGACCGGTGGGAAAGGTCAGCGATACGACCGGATCGGTGTCGGTGATGCGCTGGCCGGTATTGCTTTCGTTGACCACGGCGGTGCAGAACTGCCGTGCGCGTTCGAAATTCAGACCGGGCACCTCGATGCGCTGCCAGCCCTGCCGAGTTTCCAGATAGATTTCGCCCGGCTTGTTGATGCAGATCTCGGTGACGTCCGGAGAGCTCATGTACTCCAGGATTCCCAATACTTCGTATTGGTAGTCCAGAAATTCGCTGGAGACCCGCGCTACCGGTGAGTTATCGATGTCCATGGCATGTGGCCCGCGTCAGTTGCGGGCCAGTACCCCGGTGAAGTCCACGTCCTTGGAAACATAGACATTGACCACGGTCCCTTGGTTGATGGTGACCGTGGGAGGACGGTTGATGCTCTTGTCCAGCGCCTGGTTGGCCAGACGCTCCATGGTCCGCGCGGTGCTGCTTTCGAAAGGAGTCTCGAGCACGTTGCCATTGGAGATGGTGGTGGTGCGGGGACCGTTCTCGGCGGCCGCGTAGCTGAAGGCGTCGCTGATCAGGCTGATCAGCAGCGCCGAGGCGATGCGGCTGCCCCAATGCGCGTTGTAGTCGCCCGGATGGCCGGCGCCGCCAAGATTGTCCACGCCGGGGCTGGCCATGTTGACGTCGATGCCGTTGGGGGTGGTGATGCGGTCCCAGATCACCGCGACCCGCGGTCCCGTGGCGCCGGAATTATTGTATTTTCCGGAGATCTTGGAGCCCTTCGGCAGCAGCAGGCTGCGGCCGTTGATGGAGTAGACGGGTTCGGTGACGACGCACGAAGTGAAGCCCGGGATATCGGTGACGATGCGGGTCTCGAGCACGCAGCGGATGTAGGTACCACGAACCAGCAGGGCATCGGGCCTGTAGATGTATTGCGCGGAAGCGACTTCGTCCTGCGGCGGCGGTTGCGCCGGCGCTTGGCCCGGCATACCGGCCATCATGGCTTGCATATAGGCTTCCTTCTTCGCCGCCTGCGGATCGCCACCCGATCCTTCGCCACCACCGGCACCAGCGCCGTTCATCATCCTGCGTTCCATCAAACTGGGTTCGCGCGGCTGCGGTGCCGCCCCGTATCCATCCGAGGGATAAGCGTTGGGCTGCGCCGGCTCGGGCGGCAACGGCGGCATCGTCGGTTCGGCGGCGTACTGCTGCATTTCGATCGGCGCGACCGGCTCGGCTGCCTGCGGCTCCGTGTTGCCGGGTAATTCGGGAATCACCACTTTCTCTTCGCGTGGCTTGGCGACTTCGTCCTTGCTGGAGGTAGCGCTCTTGAACATCCATACCGCGGCGACGATCAACAGCAGCACGATACCCGCCAGGAACAGCAACGCCTTGCGATTGAGCTTCTGCAGGTCGTTGGACCTCAGCTGCGGGGCGTTCGCGTCGAGATCAGGCGCCGCAGCGCTCTGCTGGTTGGCGTAATAGGGATTGCCGCTTTGCGCGGGCGCATCCGGACCGCGATTGGGTTGCGGATCGGGGTCGCCGTCGTCGTAAGGGCGGCCGGAAGGATTGGACGGCGGAGTCTGGTTCATTGTGCTTTGTTCCTACGCAGGCCGACGACATTCTTGCCGTGCCGGATGACCAAGAAGGGATAGGTGCCGTGCACGATCAGCGTGTTGTTCTCTACCGTGGTGTTGACCACGAAATCTTCGCTGCCCTCGCGCTCGCGGCCGAAGACCGCGGGGAAGTTGCCGGTAGGAAAGGCCTTGAGGTCGCTCATCTTGACGTAGGTGAACTGGCCGTCGTCGTAGACGTTGGTGGGGATCAGCCAAGCCTGCTTGGTGCGCGTCGAATAGTCGTAGTTGAAGTTGTAGCGCCTGTCCTTGTCCAGCTTGGTGCTGAGCTGCGGCACGCTTTTTTCGTCGGCTTCGGAAACGAACTCGATATCGTTGGGATAGGCGAAGGTTATCTTGTACTGCACGCCCGCCTGCTTGGCCTGGCTGAGCGCGGTCCAGTCGGTTGCCACGACCTTCAGTTCGAAGATATAGGAATGCGTGGCGGTGCGGATCACCATGTTGGTGTCCACGTCCACGTTCTTCGGCTTGAGATAGAACACGTTCTCGCGCCGGGTCAGGTCCCAGCCCGCGCTGAAGCCCGTGCTGAAGTCCAGGATCTTCTCGTTGGGGCTAAGCTCGATCTGGGTGGTGATGCCCAGGCCGGTACGCACCTCATAGATCCGATCCGGTTCGTATTCATACTGCTGCACGACCTGCGCGCTGGCCGGCAGCGCGACGCCGATGATCGCAGCGTGCAGGATCACTGCCAGACAATGCTTGCTCAAGCGATTCATTGGTTGATGGCCCCATTGGCATTGTTGGAGGAAGGAGCGGCAGCCGGCGGCGTAGCGGGCGCCGGGTAGCCTTGCTGGATCGCAGGATTGGCCGCATCGCCGGGGATTGCGCCTGGGACGACGGGTTGCGCAGCGGGCATCGCCGGATTGGGCGTCTGCGGAAGCGGCTGCACTTCCATTTCGTCCGGCGGAGTGGCGGTGAAGCCGCTGTCGTCGTAATCCCTGTCGACGCGGTAATTGGTGACCTGGAACCCGAGCGGATTCTCGATGCGATATTTTTCTTCCATCTTCAGGTTCGATTTGTAGGTGAACTCCATGGTGGCGATGTTGCTGTCCAGCGGCTTGGACGTGCCGGTCGGCTTGTCGTAGAGGCTGCGCTGGAAGCGGACGGTCGCGCCCTTAGGCCATGTCTTGGCCGACCCGCCTATGAGCGAAATGCTGAGGATCTTGACCCGGATCGCCTTGTTCTTGCCGTAGACGTTGAACGGACTGGTGGGACTTTTCGGGTTATGCAGGCCGGTATAGGCCGCCGCCACATCCGGCGAGGACATGGTGTACACGGTGGTGCGGTCGCGCAGGTTCATCAATGCGACGTCGTAGGACTCACGCGCGAGCAGGAAGTGGGCCACGTTGCTGCGGTTGACCGCTTCCTTGGTGGTGATGCTGCGGTGGTCGGCGTCCTGGGTAAGACGCGCTACCGAGCTGGTGCCGGTGTAGGCGTCGGCCATGATCAGGTAAGGCACCTTTTCCTTGAGCGGCAGCATGTAGAAATAGCCCGCCGCCAGGATCAGCGACAGCGCGATGGCGCCCGACGCCACCAGCCAGGCGCGGCGCTCGCTGCGCCGGGCCATGTCGGCCAGAGTGATCTCGAAATTGACCGATTTGGAAACCGCGCTGTCGATCTGCGGCGATGAAACTTTCTTCCCGAACATCAATCTGATTCCTTGAAGCCGTTATGGGAACACCGACCCGAAAAAATTCCGGCCATGCTCAGGGTGTGGCTGCCGGCGCGTCCTCGCTGGCCTGGGCCACGCGGACGACGATCTGGTTGTCGCTGGCAGTGACCGATACCTGTTGTCCGGCATAGGCGGCGGTCAGTTGCGAAACCGCCGTTTGCAGGTCGTTGGTCTGGATCTGCGCTACCGGTCCGTACAGCGTGAAATCCGAAGGATGCAGGTACGACAAGGTCATCTTCGAGTCGCTCGCCCAGCGCGTGAGCATGTTCTTGAGCGTGCCGTCCATGGGCGAGGCATGGAACACGTAAGTCTGGTAAAGGGGAATTGCCTCGGCCGATGCCGCGTAATGGTTCACCGTTTTCCAGCGGCCGCCGAAATCCGGCGCGGGACGCGTGGCGCACCCGGACAACGCAATAACCAAGAAGATCAACACGTACCAGCAGCGGCCGGCCAAAGTCTTATGTTTCACGCTTCACCAACAGATGGGATTGGAAGGATCGGCCGGCGCGGCAGTGCTGCTCCGCAGCCGGCATGAAGATGGGAACGACAGGCAAGCGAAAAGCGAGAACGCACGCGGCCGGGGCCCGCGGTGCGCATTGAAAAGCGAAAGGCGAAAGAACCAACCGGACGAGCCAGCCTGTCGTGGCGACAGGCGCATCCCGGAACCGCATCGGTAATGACCGCAGAGGAATATCGCGACACTAGTACCCCACCTCCCTGGCAGAAACGCTCCCTGAAACATTTATCTATCCCCGTGAATTGCATCCCTATCCGGCAAGCGGATGGCGGTCGCGCCTAAGCAGGCGGACGAGCAATCAAGCGGGAAACTAGCTCGATACAACACGCATAGTCAAGCACTACTATTGCGCGCGTGTTGCATGCGTCTCAGTTTGAAGTATCGAATCGAGAATTCCGTTCGTGCAAATGGCGCAGTGGCAACGGAGATACGGCGACAACCGTGTTATGGCAGAGAGGTGACTATCGGTAGCTTTCGTTTTTTTGGACAACTGTGATTACAGGTATTTCAATACGCTCGATCGACAGCCTGCGCCCATAAGTCATCTTGAGATTCGCGATGAAAGACACGAATGCACAACTGTGCATCGTCTCTCATAAACAGGAAATCGATAATCCAGCGAACTGATGGAAGCACTATCGTTTCCATGCCGTTATTTTCACGCGTGCGCCGTTAGTGTGCCGTGGGTCTCTTTTCTGGCCGTGCCAAGCGCATGAATAAATTCCGCAAAAGAAATTTCCCGACGGACCAGGTGCGTCGCTTCCTGGAACCAGGCCCCATCGTCCTGGTCAGTTCGGCATGGAAGGAAGAACGCAACATCATGACCCTGGGCTGGCACATGGTGATGGGATTCGAGCCATCGTTGCTGGCTTGTTACATCTGGGAAGCCAATCACAGTTTTGAAATGATCCGGCGTAGCAAACAGTGCGTGATCAATCTGCCCGCGCTGGATCTGTTGGACACCGTGGTGGGCATAGGCAACTGCAGCGGCGCCGATACCGACAAGTTCGCGGAATTCGGGCTCACCGCGCAACGCGGCAGCAGGGTGGAGGCGCCGTTGCTGGCGGAATGCCATTCCAATTTCGAGTGCCGGCTTTACGACGGCAGCCAGGTGGGTAAGCACGGGCTGTTCATCTGGGAAGTAGTGAAAGCTCACGTCGCCGCCGTGCCCAGGATTCCGCAGACCGTGCACTATCGCGGCGAGGGCAAATTCATGGTGTCGGGGCCGGATATCTCGCGGCGCAGCCGCTTCAAACCGGAAAATCTGTAACCCCGACGCCGCTGCGAAGCGATACCGGCGCATTCCTTTTTTTTGCGGTCCGGAACAGGCGGCTGCGCAAAGCCGCCCTCACTGTTTTGTCCGTGGTGCAGACCTTGGCTCGGAGCCATCGGACGCGTTTGCGGCTGTGCCGGCTTCATCGGTATTCGATGGCGGCAGTACCGCACGGGCCAGCTTGCGCGGCGGCGCAGGAGTCTGCACGCAAAGCTGCGTTGTTGTCGCCGCAGCAGGCACCGCCGCTGGAGTGTCCGTAGCGGGCAACGGGCCCAGAAGATGCTGGGGCAGCAGGACCGTCAGCAATGCGAACAACCAGGCGAGCAGCTTATGCAGAGAGAACAGGAAGTCGGTAATGCTCATGGCGGCACCCGGCCCGTGTGGAGTGCCGGCGAGAATAGTCGGCACTTTGCCGGTCTTGGCGGCGGCGGCGACGGGACGCGGGATGGCGCGACGAAACGGGCGATTCGGGTACTGGAATCGGCCGGCCGGAGCGGACAGGACCCATTGAAGCGCAGGATCCGGCCTCCGGGCTAGCGGCTTGAAAAGACAGCCGGGCGGCATTGTCGTGAAGAAAGCGAATCGATCGCCCGAATCAGCCTGGTTTGCGGCATCGACAAAACTGTCTGAAGTTGCGTCCAGGCGAAAAAGCGCACCCGCGTTTTTCACGCAAGGCAAGCGTCGGCCCGCGCATGTTGGCGATGCGGCAGCGGTTGCCGCAGCAATGCAAGGAGAACGGCTTGAACCAGCACAATCCCAATCCCGGCGGACCTTTCCAGCCCCCTGCTCCAAAGCCTGGCGAATCACCGAATCCCGCGCGCGACACGCCACCTTGGCAGCCCAGCGATCCGGTGTTCCCTCCCCCGCCCGATCCGGGCGTGGATCCCGATGGCCCGCAGCCAAACGATCCTGCCCAGCCCGGCGGGCCTTAGCGCGGGGCAGCCCTTCTTAGAGCAAGGCAGCGGATGCGGTCTATTCGATGCTGATGATCGTCGCCGCGTTGCCGGCCAGTTCCAGCATCGTCCCCAGCGCAACGGTTTTGCCGCTTATCACGTCGCGGCCCTTGCTGCCGGCCTTGACGAACCGGCCGAAGCGTTCCAGCGCCAGCGGCTTGGAGGTGGCATTCCGGTTCAAAGCCACCATCACCGTGTCGTTGCCGTCGTAGCGGAAGTAGACGTACACGCCATCGGCCGGTGCGAAATGCTGCAGTTTGCCGTGCTGCACTACCGGGGTATTCCTGCGCCAGCGAAGCAGCCGCTGCAGGTAGTCCTGCGCGTCGCGCTCGGCCGCCGACAGACCGGCGCCGGTGAAGGCGTTCTTCGCATCGCCCACCCAACCGCCCGGCATGTCCGCGCGGATCTTTCCGTCCTCGCGTTCGCGCGGCCCCTCCATCAGTATTTCCGAACCATAGAAGAACTGCGGCGTGCCCCGCACCGTGGCCAGATAGGCCATCGCGATCTTGAACAGAGCCACGTCTCCCTTCACGTTGGCGAGCAGGCGCGTGGTGTCGTGGTTCTCGGCGAATACGACCAAACGGTCCGCGTCCGGATACAGGTAATCGTTGGCCAATGCCTCGTACAGCCGTATCCAGCCCGTGTCCGCGCCCTCCGGTTCGTTCAAAGCATCGCGCAATGCAGTGTGGACAGGGAAATCCATCATGCTGGGCATATACGGAACGTGGCCGTCCGGATTGAGCTTGCTGCGTTGCCAGTGCGCGACCGTGGCGGGGTTGGCGCTCCACTCCTCGCCGACCATGCTGAAATCCGGATACTCGTCGAGCACCGCCTTGCCCCATGCGCTGAGGAATTGCGCATCGGCATAACCGAAAGTGTCCTCGCGGATACCGGACAGGCCGGCGTATTCGATCCACCACAGGCTGTTCTGGATCAGGTAGGTGGCCAGATGCGGATTGCGCTGGTTGAGGTCGGGCATCCCGGGCGAGAACCAGCCTTCCACGAAGTCCGCGCGGTCTTGCGGTGCCGCATGCGGATCCTGCACCGTGGTGCGGCGGTGATTGGTGGGCGCGAACTTGCCGCCGTGGTTGATCCAGTCCGGCGTGGGCAGGTCGCGCATCCACCAGTGGTTGGAGCCGATGTGGTTCAGCACCACATCCATGATCAGGCCCACGCCTTTGGCCCGCGCGCTGCGGGATAGCGCACGGTAGTCCTCGTTGCTGCCGAAGCGCGGGTCGACGCGGTACAGGTCGGTGATGGCGTAGCCGTGATAGGAGAATTTAGGCTGGTCGTTTTCCAGCAGCGGCGTCGGCCAGAGCTGGGTGAAGCCCATCCCTGCGATGTAGTCGATGCTTTTCGCGATGCCCGCGATATCCCCGCCATGGCGTCCGTTGGGAGAAGCGCGATCGGCTGGCTCGCGCATGGTTGCGAGCGTGTCGTTGCCGGGATCGCCATTGGCGAAGCGGTCCGGGGTGATCAGATAGATGGCATCCGAAGTGTCGAAGCCCTTGCGCGCCGCCGACCCCGGCTCGCGCGCGTCCAGGCGGAACGGATGGCGCGCCGCCACACGGTCGCCGTCGAGGAACTGGATATCGAACGTACCTGGACTGGCGCTGTCCGCGATCTCCAGGCTGACGAACAGATAGTTGGGGTTGTCCACCCGCTGCACGTCGACCACGCTCACGCCAGGCCGCGACAACCGGGGCTTCAATGGTCCGATCGCGTCGCCGTGCACTATCAGTTCGATGCGTGAATGCTTCATTCCCACCCACCAGCTGGCGGGTTCCAGGCGATCGATGGCGACGTCGCGTGCGGACGCCGACGCGCTGAGCATCAGGCCGAAACACAATGCGACCGCTGCTTTCATGCGGGCTGCTTTCATACGGACTGCTTGCATGCGGGCTGCTTGCATACGGAATTCCCGAGGGCCGTCGAATGGCGGATGCATTCGCGGGATGCGGCGAGGCTACAAGCCGGAGCCGCCGGCGGGAAATGAATTCGTATGTACTGCGACGCAGCAGCGCGGCGCCTGGCTTCCGAAGAATCGCAAAACAAGGACGGCGGCCTTGCGGCCGCCGTCCTTCGTACCTGCAATCGCACCGAGCGGATTACTTGCCCTTGCCGTTGCCTTTTTCCTTGCCGCTTCCGTTGCCTTGGTCCTTACCCTTGCCTTTGCCCTTGCCGCCATGATCGCCGCTGTCATGACCGGACTTTCCCTGCCCATGATCGGCGGCAGGACGCGGAGCGTTGCCCTTGCCCTGCGACTTGCCGGGACCATGCTTGGACCAGTCGACATGCACGGGGCGGTCGACGGCGACCGGGTAGCCCCAGCGCCCGTAGGTGGAGGCCGTGCCGCGCTTCAAGGCGTGGAAAGCCGGCGAACCCGGCTTGATGCCGTAGTGCTTGGCCACGTTGCCCCAGCCCAGGCCGGGATTGCGGTCGTACTCGCGCACTACGTTTACGCAAGGAACGCCCAGCGAATGGGCCAATGCGCAGGCGTAATAAACGTCTGCAGGTGCCCAGCGACGATTATCGAGCAACTCGACGATCAGGCTGCGCGGCGCGCCGTAATAGCCGGTCATCTCGCCCACGAACGGATCGCGGTAGCGCCGGCCGTAGTCGTTGATTTCGCCCAGGCGCGTGTCCACCCATACATCGCCGGTGCGGATGTTGTAGCCCACGGTCTGCGCGGACGCCGCTGCGCCGATACCCAGTCCCACCGCCAGAGCGGCAGCCAAGCCTATCTTCTTCAATGTCTTCATCACTCGTCCCTCCTTGTGAAAGTGAGGCAAGTGTCGGCGCCATCGGGTGAATCGGACCTTACGGAATCGTTATCCGTTCATCGCCCACGGACGCGGTTAAGCAAGCGCCACACCTGCCCAGCCGCTCCTCCTTATCAATTCATCAATAAGGAGAGCCTCAATAAGGAGAGCCGCCCGCCTGGGAGGAACCCAGCACGCCGGCTTCGACGGACACCATATACGTCGTCCCGCCCACCGGCATCCAGTTGGAGAGATCGAAACCGTCGCCGGCGGCAATGCGCGCGACGCCGATATTGCGGTAAGTCAGCGGTTGCTTGGCTGCGCAAACCTGCGGCATTCCCGGCGCCTGCAGGAAATAGACCTTCCCCGAACCCACCACGCTGGCGTAGCCGCCATTGGCCACCAGCAGCGCGGTCATTTCGTCCACGGCGATGCCGCGCGGCGCGGCGCTCCAGCCGTAGGCCGCCACCCGGCACAGGAAGGCGATGTCGCGACCCATGCGGTCGCGCGCGGCGAAGTGCGGATCTCCGATCACGCCCTGCAGCGACGGCACGCCAGCGAAGTCGCGATCGAAAGTCATGTAGCGGTTGAATGGATCGGCCACGGCCTGGCTGCTGGTCACGCCCTGACTGGCCTGTGCGGTGTAGACGAACTGGGTCAGCACGTTGAGTCCGGCGCTTGTTCCACCCACCGGCACGCCTTGGGCGATGCGCGCGTTGAGCGTGGACTGCACCGGGGTGTTCTTCCAGAAGCCGATGTAGTTGGACTGGTCGCCGCCTGCGATCCACACCACTTCGGCCTGGGCGATGATCGCCGCCACCGCCGGCAGATTGGCGGCCGCAGCGCTGGGAATGATCAGCGTGGCGACCGAGTTGGCATTCGGACACAGATCGCGCACATAAGGGTTGTAGGCATCGGTGCCGGTGGCGCGGATCACCAGGAAGTCGCCGTTGCCGCCCAGACCGCACAGCCATTGGAAAGCCTGATCGACGTCGGTCCCTCCGCCCATCAGCACCACGCCGGGAGTAGTGGCCGGCGCTACATCGGCGGCATTGCCGACGCGTAGATAGGTGTAAGGCGGAGCTTTTGCGGCAAGCGCGGGAGCGGCCAGAACGAAAGCGGACAAGAGCACCAGCAGGCAACGCAGCATGGAATACCTCGTAGTCGGAGCGATCTGTGCCGGAGTGTGCATAGGTCTCACCGGCTATACAAGCTGCGCTGCGGGGGTAGTTCTCCGTCCATCGTTCGATTGCGTACGGATCGCCGTGGACAATGCGATCACCATTCGATCAATCGGGAGCGGTCCCATACCGCGACCTCTCTGTCCGTGGCCTGGTCGTAGATCGAGAACTTGAGCGTCCTGGATTCGTCGCCGGACAGGAAGAAGCAGGCCGTGTCGCGCGCAAGCGATTCCTTTGCCTGTCGTGCGCTCTTTTCCCATTCGGGCCCGACCCAGAGTATCGGACGGCCGTTGTCGGCGGAGGCATTGATCACCATTCCCGACGGGATGCCGGCTTCGAGTTTGGTACGGCACTCCTGCATGCGCGCCGCGGTCTGCGCCGGGTTGGGCTTTGCGGCGTCCGCCGCAGAGGGGGGCGCAACGGCGGACGTCGCGGGAGCGTCGGCAGCAGGCGAACATGCGCCGAGCAGGAACAGGACCGAGAGTGCGGAAATCGCAGCGCCGGTCTTCAGCGACTTATGCGATGTGAAGCCAGTGTGCAGCATTGCGGCGCATGGAAGCTGTGGCCTTTTCCGATCCATTCCGGTCTCCTGGCTATTAGGCGCATCCTGACCAAGGCTTCCGTCCGATTCAAGCCATCCCTTTCCAAGCTACCTTCCGTGGCAGCGGCGGATCCACGCGCACGGCAACAGTACCGAAACTGGCTCAGCCGACCTGCGCGGCCAGTTTCTTCGGCGCCAGCAGGCAATAGCTTGCGGCAAGGAGGTCGGACACTTCGTCCCAATCTGTTTCCGCATCGATCGCCACGCCGGCGATATCCGGCCACCACACTGGCTTAAAGAAGGGCGGCTTGGAAAACCGAGGCGCTTCGAGTCTTGCGCTGGAGCGGAACGTCAGCACGGTCATGGGCCCTTCGGATTTCGCGGCGCGCGCATAGGCCGGCGGCCAGCCCGAATCGATCACCAGCACATGGGCGAAATTCTTCTTTCGGATCATCCAGCGCGTGCCCACCCAGGCCTGCTCTTCGCAGGCTTCTGGAAATTCCAGGCAGATCGCGCGCAGGCGGGAGACGATCGGTTCGGAGACGGTAGCGCGGGCGCTCACTTCATCTTCCCTCCGGAAAGACCCGGCAGCGACTATAGCTTTTGCGGGCAGCCCCAAAAAGCTTTGTTTTGCACAAATTGTCCGCTTGCCGTTCGCCTATTGGAGCGGCTGCTCCGATCGGATACGTTCGAAAAGACGACCCCGGACAAGAACGATATGACGACCCACCGACTGTACGCGTTGGCTTGCACCGCCCTGCTGACCATCTCCCTTGTCGCCAAGTCGGCCGATGCGCCGACGCGGACCGCAGACATCCTTGCCCAGCAACAGACGATCCGCGCCGACATGAAGGCCAAACGGGATCGCTACGCGAAACTGCCGCGCGATGCGCAGAAATCCGTTCTGTCCGATCAGGAAAAACTGGAGAAGCTGCTGGAAGGCAGGACCGATACTTCGCAACTGGCGACCGCCGATCAGGCCGAAGTCCGTAGATTGATGGCGCGGATCGAGGCGACCATCAGCAACAACCAGGGCGAACGCCTGGTCTGCACGCAGGAGGCCAGGACCGGGAGCAATTACGTCACCCGCGTCTGCCGCACGCCCACCGAGATCCGCGCACGGAAAGAAGCCGACGAGAAACTGCTCAAGGAAGAGGCCTCCCGATTGAAGTGCACCGAGGCCGCCGGCTGCGTCTGAGGAAATCGCCGCCTGCACCGTCCTGCGGCCGACGGTAAACTGTACGCTGCCTGGGTAGCCCGGGCGGCCCACAGGACGGACATGATCAACAACGATGTGATGCGCAGCATCCGCTACATGCTGGACCTCGGCGATGGCAAGGTGGCCGAGATCATCCAGTTGGCCGATGCGGATTTCCCCATCGAGAAGGCGCACGTGCACGCGCTGCTTAAGAAGGAGGAGGAAGACGGGTTCGTCGCCTGCAGCGACCGCGTGCTCGCGCATTTCCTCGATGGACTGGTGTTCTACTACCGCGGGCGGGACGAAAGCCTGCCGCCGCGTCCCGTGGAAACGCGCATCACCAACAATGTGGTGCTGAAGAAGCTGCGTGTCGCGTTCCAGCTGAAGGATGTGGACATGCATGAGGTGTTCGCGATGGCGGGTTTCCCGCTGACCAAGCCGGAACTTACCGCTCTGTTCCGCCAGGCCGACCACAAGCACTACCGCCCCTGCGGCGACCAGATACTCCGCAACTTCCTCAAGGGGTTGACGGTGCGTTTCAGAGGCAACCAAGGGAGGTGAAGGCAGCGATTCTACGTGCGCTTTCCGCCACGCAGCGCCCACCACGCACCAAGCCCCACCTGCAACGGCAAAGCGATCAGAACTCCGGCGTTGAACCAATGCGGCCAGTCGTCGCCAACCCACACCACGGCCAGTACGTCTATGACGAGCATCAGCGCGAAGAGCACTGCCGCATGCGCGCGCCGCGCGCGGGGCCAGCGTCGCCACCACCCATGCCGCCAGCGAACCGGCGATGAAGACCCAGCCCAGATCCCAGGCCAACCTGGCTTCACCACCCGCGGGAAATCCCGTCGAATCGGCCAGTGCGCCGCCGGCCAGATTGACCAGCGGCAACACGGCCAAGGCCGATCCCATTGCCAGCAACGAACGTAGCGCGAGCGAAAAACCACGCTTCAGCGACATGAAACGGCTCCCAACGGACCGGAAAAGACAGTAGCTTGAGTCAATCGACGCCCTATTGCGGAGGACCGCAACGCCTTCGGCCAGGCAAGCGATGTCGTTCGGGGAAAGCCATACTGATTACGTATCCCTTACTCCGGCTTCCTTTCTTATGGACACGAAGCAATTGAAAGAGTTCTGCGCGCAGCTTCCCGGCGCCGCCTCGCAACTGCATGACGCGCCCGCCAACATCCTGGTCTACAGCGTGGGCGGAAAACGCTTCGCCCATTTCAAGACCAGCCAGCCCGAGCAATGGCGTTTCAGCATCAAGGTTTCGCCGGATCGCTTCCTGGAGCTGACCGATGTCCCCGGCATCAAGCCCGCACGCTGGCTGGCCCGCTTCCGCTGGATCACGATAGTGGATGTGGCTAGCGTGCCGGACGACTATCTGTGCGAACTGGTGCAATGGTCGTATCGCAAAGCGCTGGATTCGTTGAGCAAGGCGCGCAGGGCTGCGATTTTGTCGTCTTCATACTGAAATGGCGGATCTACCGCTGCGTTCAAGGGTCGCGCTGCCGGAGGTCCTTCACGGCAGCTCGCCTGCAGACAGCGAATGTCTGCGGGCGAGCTGCAGGCGGCCGATTACAGCTTGTAGCGGAATCCGATCAGATACTGACGACCGTACTCGGTGTACTCCTCCGGGAAGAACAACCCGGTACCTGTCGATTCGCTGACCTCTGTGCGGAATGGTTCGTTGGTCAGGTTGTTGGCCTGCAACAGCACCGATAGTCCGCTGAGCGGGCTGCTTTCCGGGAAGTCGTAGTTCAATTGCAGATCCAGCGTGCGCTCGCTCAGCGTGAAGCGATACTGGCGCTGGCCGAACAAAGCGCTGTACTCACCACGGTAGCGGTCGCGATAGCGCTGGCTCAAGCGTGCCGAGAATCCGTGCTTCTCATAGTACACCGTCGCATTGGCCACGATCTTGGACAGGCCGGGGATGGTGTCGGTGCCCAGACTGCTGTCGTTCGGATCTGGATCAATGGAGGACTCGGTGTAGGACACATTGAGCTGAGCACCGAAGCCGTCCAGAGCCGGATGGAAGGTGTTACCCGAAAGCGCCGTACTCAACTCGACACCGCGCATGAGTCCGCCGGTACCGTTGGCCCAGGTGCTGAAGTTGCCGAAGTTGGATACCGGTACAGGGCCATTGGGGTCCGGTGTGTACTCGCTGAAGTCCCAATTCGGGAAGTTCTGGCGGTAGATGTAAGTTTCCAGCTCCTTGTAGAAAAGAGCCAGTCCCACGTAGTTGCCTTCGCCGAAATACTTCTCGAAAGAGAGGTCGAAGGCGCGGGCACGGTACGGCTCAAGCGTCGGGTTGCCGCCGCTACCGGACCATACGAAGGGCGCGGTAGTGCTGACGCCCGCGCTGCTGTCCGCGCTCAGGTAGTTGATCGGCGGGCGCATCAAAGTCTTGGCTGCGCCGAAACGGAGCATCCAGCCGTCGCCGAAATCGGCGACCAGATTCAAGCTGGGCAGGATGTCGCCGTAGCTGGTGCCCAGGGTCTGCGAACTCAGCGTCGAGGCGGCGTTGAAGCCAGTTGATTCCTGATCCGTGCGGATGTACTGCACGCCGGCGTTGCCGCGCAAGCGGATGCGGTCGGTGAGGTCCATATCCAGGTTAGCGCGGAAGTAGAACGTCTTCACGTCTTCCTCGACGGTGAAGTCCTTGCGCAGGTCGTCGTTGCTTTCGCTGACATAGACGTCGTAGTACTCGTTAAGCAGTCGTCGCGGATTGAAGCTCAGCACATCACCCATGCCGACGAATCCCAACGACGTCGGAGAGTTCAAGTCCGAAGGATCCACCAGCTGTGGTGCGCGGCCATTGGGCAGATCGGCGAAGTAGACCGTGGCCACCTTTTCCTTGGTGCGCTTGTTGAAGTTCACACCCACGTCGTAACTGCGCAGGAAATCCGAATCGACGGTGCGGTTGAGTGCCAGCCGGAATGCCTTGATGGTGTCTTCCTGGCGCGAGTCCTCCAGGCGACCGTCGTGGCCGTAGTGCTGCGGATCCCAGAGATACACCGCGTTGGGATCGGCCATGTCTGGCAACGAATACTGATTGAAGCCAGGGCCAGCGCCCAGGTTGAAATCGATGCTTTGGCCGTCCAATCGTCCTGCATACAGTTCCAGCACCGACTGGTTGCGCTCGGCGCGCGAATAACTCAAGTCGGCGCCCAACGTGTACTTGTCCCATTTGAAGGTGTTGGACCAACCGGCCGAGTACAGTTTGTCTTCGCGCGTGTTGCTGTCGTTGCGTACGATCGGTTGCACGTTGTTGAGTGTGCCGCCAGTGACCACCTGGTGGCCGTCGATGGTTGTGGTGGTGGCGTTGCTGTAGGTGACGCCCGCGCCGTTCTCGCCGACGAACCAGGGATCATTGCTCCACATGGTCCCGTGCATCACCTCATCCTGATCGAACTTGGAGTAATACAGGTCCAGGATGCCGTGATAGGTTTCGTTGGGTTTGAATTCCAGCACGCCCATCACACCGTCGCGGGTAAGGTCTCGCGATTTCACCCAGCCTTCCGAACCCTGCAAAGCGATCGCGTTGGCCGGACGCCCGGCCTGCGGCGGATCGCCCCAGTCCACCGCATCCAGGTCCGCCCACCACCAGGCCTTGTAGTGCTCTTCTTGAAACGGCGAGCTGATCCGGGCGATGCCGAGGGCAACGCCAACGGTGTTGTCGGCGAACTGATCCACATAGGACGCGCTGGCACGATAACCCTTGTCGTCGCCGTCGGCGCTGACCTCGCCCAGCGAGTTCTTCTCGCCATGGCCGCTGAACACGATACGACGTTCACCAAAATCCAGCGGACGGATGGTTTGCAGGTCCACGGTGCCCGACAGACCCTGCCCGATCAATGCCGCATCGGGCGTCTTGTAAACGGTGACCGCGTTGATCAATTCGGCAGGATATTGGTCGAATTCCACGCCACGGCTATCGCCGGTGCTGACCTGCTCGCGTCCGTTCAACAGCGTTCCGGCGAATTGCTCCGACATGCCGCGGATGTTGATCACCTGCGAACGTCCGTCCACGCGCTGCGTGGCCAGACCAGGCAATCGGGAAATGGAATCGGCGATGCTCAGATCCGGAAGCTTGCCGATGTCTTCGGCGGAAATGGCTTCCACTATCGAGTTGGATTCGTTCTTGGTTTCCACCGACTTGGCGATACTCTGCCGGATGCCGGTCACCACCACCGCATCGAGCGTATTGACGTCCTGCTCCTGCGCAGAGCTCTCTGTGGCAGTCGTCGTCGCCTGCTGTTCCTGCGCCTGCGCCCATTGCGCAGCGAACAGTCCCAGGCAACAGGCGGTAACCAGGATTCGTTTGCGCGGGCCCGTTTGGCGCACGCCGGAAGTCATCGTCGTATTTTCTCTTGCAAGAATCATTAGGCCTCTCCCGCCATAGCTGACAGCGCTGTCATATAATCGGCGAAAGCGCTTGTCAACAATCGGTTAAGTATGGCGCGGCGTTGTGCGCGCAGACCTCGCTGCAGCGGGCGTTCCAATAGTGATAGCGCTATCTATTCGTTGCGACGCACCATGCACGCGCGCGCACATGTAACGTTACACAACGCATCACGCGGGAGAATCGATGAACGTTTCGCACCGTAGCCGCAATACAGGATCCGGGCCGGTTTTGTTGCTCCTTTCGCTGGCGCTGATCAATGCCGCCTGCGCCAGCCAACCCCGAATTCCGGATTCACGCATCTCGAGCGGCGCCGCGGAAGTTCAAGCCTGGGTCACCACTTCGGACCACCGCTGGGCGCTGCGGCCCGTGGAAGTGCGTGCGGAACATATGGAATCGGCGGACGCGCCTGCCGAGATCGAAGTGGACTCCGACCAGCGGTACCAGCGCATGCTCGGCTTCGGCGCCTCCATCACCGACTCTTCCGCCTGGCTGATCCAGCACAAGATGAGCTCCGCTCAACGGACAGCACTGCTGCAGGAACTGTTCGGGCGCTCGGCGGACGGCATCGGCCTGGAGTTCACCCGTCTGACCATCGGCGCATCGGATTTCTCGCGGTACCACTACAGTCTGGACGATCCTCCCGACGGCAGGCCCGATCCACAGCTGCGGCATTTCAGTATCGGCCCCAATCTGTCCGACGTGGTGCCGGTGACGCGCCAGGCACTTGCGGTCAATCCGCGGCTGCAGGTGATGGCCTCGCCGTGGAGCGCGCCCGTCTGGATGAAGGACAGCGGCAGCCTGATCAAGGGCGGCCTTCGTCCCGAATACTACGACGCCTTCGCGCGTTACCTGCTCGAATACGTCGACGCCTACGCGGCAGAGGGCATTCCCGTCTTCGCCCTGACGGTGCAGAACGAACCCGATTTCGAGCCCGCCGATTATCCGGGCATGCGTCTCAACGCACCCGCGCGTGCACGACTGATCGGCGACCACCTGGGGCCATTGATCGCCGCACGCGGCAAGGGTCCTTTGATCTTCGACTGGGACCACAACTGGGACAAGCCTCAGGAACCGACCGCCGTATTGTCAGATCCCGCCGCGGGCCCCTACGTAGCCGCAGTGGCTTGGCATTGCTATGGCGGCGATCCGGCCGCGCAGTCCAGCGTGCATGCGGCGTTCCCGGACAAGGACGTCTACATGACCGAATGTTCCGACGGCACCTGGGAACCGGTGCGTAGCGGCGGCCTGCCTCTGCAGGCGAAGCAGCTGATCGTGCAAGCCACTCGCGACTGGGCACGCGGCGTATTGTTCTGGAACCTGGCCCTGGACGAACGCGGCGGTCCGCACGCGGGCGGCTGCGATACCTGCATCGGAGTGGTGACCATCGATTCGGCGACAGGCCGTGTCAGCCGCAACAACGGTTATTACGCGCTCGCCCACGCCAGCCGCTTCGTACGCCGCGATGCCTACCGCATCGCTTCCACTGCGACCGGCGATGGCCTGGACAACGTCGCCTTCCAGAATACCGACGACGGCTCGGTGGTGCTGATAGTTGTCAACACCAACTCCAGGGAGCGCAGCTTTTCGGTACGCCAGCAAGACCGGCGTTTCGGCTACACGCTTCCGGCCAAGAGCATCGCCACCTTCCGCTGGCCTAGCTCCATCGGCCAGCCATGAGCGCAAGCGAGCGCGAATATCCCCAAGCGCTCCTTGCGCTGGCAGAATCGCTTGACCCGTGCCGGCCGTCCAGGGACTGGTTTACTTAAGGAGAGGGGCCAGGAAATGCGTAGTCGTATCGAGGATGTGGCCGCCGCCGCCGGCGTGTCGATGAAAACGGTGTCGCGGGTGCTCAATCACGAACCCAATGTGCGCGAGGAAACGCGCGATCGCGTCATGCGCGCGGTCGAGCAGTTGCAGTACAAGCCCAATCTTTCCGCCCGCAGCCTGGCCGGGCAGCGCTCCTATATGGTGGCGCTGGTCTACAACAATCCCTCGCGCAATTATCTGATGGAGATCCAAAGCGGCATGCTGGAAGCCTGCCGCGCCAACCATTACAACCTGGTCCTGGCCCCCGTGGGTTCGGGCAAACAGCGCATCGCGGACGATATCAAGGGGTTTTTCGAATACTTCGGTCCCGACGGCGTGGTGCTGATTCCTCCGCTGACCGACGACAAGGTCGTGTTGGGTTATCTGGAGCAGCACGCGGTGCCGTTCGCCTGCATCGCTCCGCGGAACCCGCAGACGCGCATCGGCGTGATGATGGAGGAAACCGCCGCCGTGCTCGAACTCCTGGCGGGATTGATTGCGCTGGGCCACAGGCGTATCGGGCATATCAAGGGCCCACGCTCGCACGGCGCCTGCCAGTGGCGCTATGCGGGATACCGCGAGGCATTGCGCAAAGCCGGCATCGCCTACGACGCGCAGCTGGTGACACAGGGCGAATTCTCTTTCGAATCCGGAATCGACGGAGCCAACCGGCTGCTCGATCTGGCCGATCCGCCCACGGCGATTTTCGCCGCCAACGACGACATGGCCGCAGGCGTGATCCGGGCGGCTGGCGAACGCGGTCTTGCGGTGCCTCGCGATCTGTCGGTCTGCGGTTTCGACGACACCCCCATCGCGCGCCATATCTACCCTGCCCTGACCACGGTTCGGCAGCCGACTGCGGAAATGGGCCGGCTTGCGACTCTGCAGCTGCTCGAGCGTATCCGTGCGCCGAATGCCGGCCGCATGGTCCACGTCGAACACACCTTGCTGTTCCGCGAATCGACCAGGCCGCCGAAGCAACCCGCGCCGGTTCCTGTAGGCTGAGCCCATGCACGCGATTATTGCCACCGCCGCCGACGCGCTGATCTTCATCCTGCTTGCCTGGACGCTATGGCGCCTGCTCGGCCGCTCGATACCGATAGCGGTGGTCCCGATCATCATCGGACTGGTATTGGCGGCCACCGGTTGGTTGCCGGCCTCGCTGGGCGTGCCGTCTGCGATCGGCGACAAGCTCGGCTGGGCCGGCGTATTGTTGCTGGCGTTCACCGCCGGGCTGGAAACGCGTCATTTCGCCCAGGTCGATTCAGCCGCCGGACTGCCGGTTGCGTCGCGCAATTCGGTGTTCCGGTTCGTCGCCTGCGCGGCACTCGCGTTGCTGCTGCCTTTCCTGGTCGGCGCGGTGACGGCCTACCATTACTTCGCGGTGTTGCCGAACTGGGCCACGCCCAATGGCGACCGCACGCTGGGCGCGGTCGCCATCGGTCTTTGCGTAGCTGTCAGCGCCTTGCCAGTGCTGATTGGCATCGTGCGCGAGCTGGGACCGCTGCATCGCCCGCTCACCCAGGTGGCGGTACGCATCGCGGTGATCGACGATGCGGTGCTTTGGGTCGGGCTGGCCTTATTGCTGCTGGTGGCAGGCGGCGATGCTTCTCTGTCCGGCGGAACGCCGCTGCACCTGCTGGCGCTTGCGGCGCCGGTGGCGATGGTGGTCCTGGGCGAAACCAGCCGCCGCAACCACTTCGTTCCGCCAAGCTGGGCGATCTGGTTGGTGCTGCCGCTCTATCTGATCGCCGGTTCCTGGGCCAGTTCTCATCTCGGCCTGCACGCCTTGCTCGGCGCGTATTTCGCCGGCGCGATGCTGCCGCCGGCATGGACGCGGAAGTTGCCGGTCGAAGGCATGGGCAGGTTCGCCCTGCTCGCCTTGGCGCCGCTGTTCTTTGGCCATAGCGGCCTGAAGATCGACGGCGACGCGCTCGGCTGGGCTTCCCTGCAGGCATCGCTGGCGTTGCTGGCGGTGTCGGTGGTCGCCAAACTCGCGGCGGTGCTGATCTGTCCGCCTGCATCGAAGCTGTCGCGACGCGAAACACTTGCCATCGGCGCGTTGTTGCAGTGCAAAGGACTGATGGAAATCGTGGCCGCCACGATCCTGCGCGACAAAGGATTGCTTTCCGAACATGCCTTCGCGGCCCTGGTCACGCTGGCCGTGCTTTCCACCCTGCTCACCGGCCCGTTTTTTCGTTTCATGCTGGGCCGCAGGGGCGAGCAGACGCAATCCAGCAGCCAGCCCGTCTGAGGCCGTGGCGGGGTCAAAATTCCGTGAAGGAATTCGTCCATGCCCGCGTCTAAGATTTGCTCCCCCTCTAATGCCCAGGAGCGCTCATGGAAACGCAGGAACTGCACCGCGGAAGACTGATCGACCATATCCAACTCGTAGTGAAGGATCTTGCGGCAAGCCGGAAGTTCTACGAGGCCGTATTCGCGGAACTCAACATCCCCATGAGCGGCTCGGGCGAGGATTTCTTCTGGGCCGACGAGTTGTTCATTTCCACACCGGACAGCGAAGCGGCGCAGGGCGAACTGACCGGCCGCCACCACCTGGCCTTCCAAGCGAAGGACAGGGCCATGGTCGAGGCGTTCCATCGGGCCGCATTGAAGAACGGTGGACGCGACAACGGCGCGCCCGGCCTGCGCCCTTACCATCCGGGCTACTACGGCGCCTTCGTGCTGGATCCGGACGGCAACAATATAGAAGCCGTGTATCACGGAGAAGCGCAACGGAGCGCGCCCTCGGTCAAGGTGACGTTCTAAAGACAAGACGCATCGTCCACTGCTTGGGCTGTACTGCGATGCGGCACGTGCGTTGCGCCCCTTTTTCCTGACGGCACGTGTACTAGACTCCCGTCGATCCCCGCCGCTTCGGTTGCTCGCATGTCTCTTTTCTTTCGCGCTTCGCATGCACCCCGCAATACCACCGGCAACCGGATCGGGTTGCGCTTGCTGATGTGCCTGTCGGTCTGGTTGTTGGCCTGCGGGCCGGCGATGTCGCAGCCGCTTCGGGTGATGACTTTCAATGTGCGCCTGCTGACCGACAGCGATGGCGCCAACCGCTGGGAGGCCAGGCGCGCATTGATGGCGAAGGTGATAGCGCACGAGAACCCGGACCTCATCGGCACCCAGGAGCTTTTCCAGCGCCAGGGCGACGAACTGGTGGCGCGGTTACCGCAGTACGCGTGGTTCGGCCAAGGTCGCCGTGGCGGCAGCGGGGATGAGCACATGGGCGTGTTCTATCGCAAGGATCGGCTGCGGATGCTGACCACCGGGGATTTCTGGCTGTCCGACACGCCAGAAACGGTGGGCAGCATCAGCTGGGGCAACCTGTACCCGCGCATGGTGACCTGGGCGCGCTTCCAGCGCATCGCCGATGGCGCGACCTTCGTCCTCTACAACACACACCTGCCCTACCGCGAGGAAGACGAGCCCGCCCGCGAACGCGGCGCGGCGCTCATTCTTGCGCGCTTGCGGCAACTGTCCGCCGATGAGCCGATCATTCTTACCGGCGACTTCAACACCGCGCCGGAGGGTCCCACGCATTCCTTGTTGACCACCGTGCTCACCGACGCCTGGACGGCGGCACCGCGGCGTCTTGGCCCACCGGACACGTTCCACAACTTCACCGGCAAAGCCGACCAGCGCATCGACTGGATCCTGTTCCGCGGACTGCAGGCCAAGTCGGCCAAAACCGTAACCACCCATCGCCGTGGCCGTTATCCCTCGGATCATTTCCCGGTGGTGGTGGACTTCGAACTCGCCGCCGGGAAGTAGATCGCACGAACACTAAGCCGGCGTCGCCCATGTCGCCTGTGCGACCGATGACCGGGCTTCAGTTACGCATCAGGCCAGGCGGGTCGTCGGTCTGGGAAGTCGAAGCGGGATGCGACCAAACCAGTGCGGCTTTCGTTCCCCGGTCCATCGGCTGCGGGCATTTGCCGTCGCCCCTGCCGGTGAAGCCGCCCGAAGGATTGCAGATCTCGGTTCCGCCCGCGTCGAACAACGGGTTGTACTGATCGCAACAGGGCGAATACAAATAGTAGGCAGCCTGGCCGTTGTGGGTGATCCGCCAGATGCCGAGCGGCGCGCGATCGGCCGGCAACGCTTGGTACTGTCCGATCTTGACGCGGAGCCATTCGGGCAACGAAGTGGATGATGGCGAAGGCTGCGACGTTGAGGCGGCCGGAGAAGAAGGCGACGGTTTCTGACGCGCGTCGCCCGCGGCGCACCCAGCGCATAGCGTCGCCAGAAGCAGTGCGATGGTCGGAACAGATCGGGCGGCGGAATGCAGTCGTTTCATACGTCCCTCATACAAACAGCGATGCAGGGATTGTAACGGCGGCACGGAAGGGCGGGTGCGCCCGCCCTTCCCTGATTGCAACCGCTGGCCATGGGACTCCGGCGCTGAAACTCAGCGGTAAACGCGCTCGCATTGACGCTCGACTACGCGGTCGCCCTTTTTTTCCTGGGCGTTACCCTGCACCTTGCGTCCGATCAGACCACCGGCCACCGCACCGCCGACCGTGGCGACTTTCTTGCCGTTGCCTTTGCCGACCTGATTGCCGAGCAGACCACCCACCACCGCGCCGGTGGCGGTACCCAGGATGCGGTTGGAATCCTTGCTGCTGCGCTGGACTTCGACGTTCTTGCACACCACCTTGCTGCCGTCGTTGAAACGGCGGCCTTCGTCCTGCGGACCGTATTGCTGGGCGAACGCGTTGGCCGAAAGCAGCATCGCGCCAGCCAGCAGAACCGTACGTATCGTCTTCATGTCCCGACCTCGCCACTCGTGTACGAAACGGCATTGTTCGCCTGCAATCGACAACAGCGCGTGAAAAAAACGGTTCTCGCACCACCGCGCGAAGGCAATGGTTCAGCCGGTATCCGCTTACCGTTTTCGGATTACCGCTTGGTTCGGCTCTCTACGGCGTCTGCCGCCGGGGCCAGGTCCACGCATGCCAGACGATCAGCAGAGTGAGCAGTACTTCGATCACACCCATGAAGATGTAGAAGGTCGGCGCGCCGCGCATGGTCATCAGCATGATCGCGGTATACGCCAGGCCAAGCAGAAGATTGAGCCAGCGATTCAAGACTGGCGGCATCGCCAGCGACAGGAACACCATCACGCTGGGAACGGCCATCATCGCCGAGACGCCCACCAACACGCCCTGCGTAGCTTCGCCCAGCGGCCCGATCTTCCCTTCCATCATTTCGGCGAGCTTGCCGTTGCCATAGAGACCGAAATAGTCGCCGTACACGTAGCAGAACATGACCGAAGCCCACAACGCGGACAGCTTCGTTTTCACGTTGACTTTCTGATCTTCCAGAACCGTCTTCCCCACTTTCGACGCATTCATTGACGTAGTCTCCCGAGGCGGAATTCCCGCAGACTAGAGCATCGGGTCGGCGCCAGGACGTGGCGAAAGTCACTCACCCTCAGGTGTGCTGGGATATAACGCGGGGAGCCGCGACGGAAGATCGGTTTACGTCGCGCTGTGGTCCGTTGGCGTCGTCAGGACGACTCGCAGGCGACCGGAGCCGGCGGCTCGTCGGCAAGCGCGCGCGCTGCGTGCGCTGTCTTGCTGGCCCACACATAGATCAACAGTCCGATCACTGCCGTGGCGGCGCCGACATAACCTGTCGATGTCCAACCATAGCCGGCGACGATGGCCATGCCGCCCAGCCAGGGGCCCAGCGCGTTGGCGGTGTTGAACGCGGCATGGTGCGAGGCCGCCGCCAGCGTCTGCGCATCGCCGGCCACGTCCATCAGATGCGACTGCAGGATCGGCCCCAGCGCGCCCATCAGGCCTATGGCGACGGTCGCCAGCAGCAGGGTCGGCAGCCACTTCGCCATCAGCGGGAACAACAGCAGCATCGCCAGGGCCCATGCCAGCACCACCCACGCGCCGCGCAGTTTGAAACGGTCGAACAGCCAGCCGCCGGCGAAATTGCCGATCACCCCGCCGACGCCGAATCCGACCAGCCCCAACGGAATCCATGCCGCCGACACCCGCGTCACTTCCAGCATCGTCGGTGCCAGATAACTGAAGACGGCGAACATGCCGGCGAAACCGATCGCGCCTATTCCCAACGCTTGCCACACGGGCAGCCGGTTGAACGCACGCAATTCGTCCAGCGGTTTCGCCTTCGGGCCATCGACATGCGCCGGCAGCCATACCGCAAGCAGTACAGCAGTAGCCACCGCGATCATCGACACCGCAGCATAGATCCAGCGCCAATCGACCAGTTGCCCCACCCACGTCGCCAGCGGATTGCCGATCAGGATCGCCAGGGTCAGGCCCAGCATCACGATGCTGACCGCACGGCCGCGCCGGTGCGGCGGGCTGATCGCCACCGCCGTCAACGCCGCCACGCCGAAGTAGGCGCCATGCGGCAGGCCGGCGATGAAACGGAACAGCAGCAAGCTGTGGTAGGTCGGACCCAACGCGCTGGCCAGATTGCCAAGCGCATAGAAACCCATCAGCGACAGCAGCAACGTCTTGCGTGTCCAGCCGGCGCCCAGGATGGCCAGCAACGGCGCGCCGACCACCACGCCCAGCGCGTAGGCGCTGATCAGGTGGCCCACTTGCGGTTCGGTCACACCGAGCGAGGCCACCATGTTGGGCATCAAGCCCATGCTGGCGAATTCGCTGGTGCCGATGGCGAAGCCGCCCAGGGTCAGCGCGAACAGGATCAGCCCCACTTGGCGTGGCGTCAGATCTGTATTGGTATTGGGCGCACCGGTATTGGGGATGAGGGAATCTTGGGCCATACGGCATTATGCTGCGTCGCAGCAAACTGGTCGAGCCCGTTGCTGGAACGCTGCATTGAGGCGATAGCCAAGGTTTCGCACCGCAGATTGCCCGATGCGCATCTAGCGATGGCGCTCTCGCCACCCAGCCTGCACTAATAAACGGCAATCAACTGCACACGGGCGCCAAATGAACCGAACAGCCGCGTTAGGCGGGACAGGCGAGAACCCACACCCTGAGTTCAGCTTTTGGCTAGCAGTTCAATAACCGCCTCCGGCCAGAAGCAGTCATTTAACGCCTGAATTAAGCCGAGCCGCGAAGCGGCTTCGGCTTGAATGAATTGTCAGGCGCGTTGCCTATGAACTTTGACAGCATCCACACGGCAACTGGCAATGAGGCAAGAAGTAGTAGGTAAGTAATCCAGATGAGGAGACCGTATGAGAAGGCTGGCAGACCAACCGTCACCGCGCCCGCAATGGCAAATGACACAAGCGCCAGCAGCGTATTGGCCTGGATGTGACGTGCCCCAAGCCGCCATAGCGCCCAAGCTGCCGGAAGGCACAAGATCACGTTGATAAGAAAGTCGGTTGACGCGATGACCGTCCAGAAGCCAGCACCTCTCAGCCCGCTCTTGGCCAGCAGGCTGGGAAGTGGATTCATCGCTGCGATATATGCCCAGCACCAGGTAAGTAGGAGCGCCAGCCCGCCGCCGATTGCAATGGCAATGATTGCGGATACTTTCCGTGACATGCGATTACCTCCTAAACGCGCCTAACGCCTGAGTTAAGGGGACAGACATCGGCACGATGGCTGTTCCCCTTGAATGAATAGTTAGGGCTGCCTAGCCGACTCTAGGGCGGCCCGCAAGGGAACTCGTAGTGGACCCCAAGATACCAAACGTGGAGAAAGCTTGGATCGATTCGCGTGGTCAGTCCTGGGACTGCAACCGTGCCCAAATCGTGCCAGTCGGGACCAGGTGCTCCGTCAACTTGGTATTGGGACACGGCTCCATCGACGGCTCGAAAATTACTACCTTTTCCGCACCCAGGACAACGTAGCCACCAAGAGCCTGGTATTGGGAGAGCTACGGTGCCGAATTCTAGTGCCTGCTTCGGTGTCAGTTTGGTAGCGCAGTGGGGGCATGCAAGCTCGAACATATGGCCTAACGCCTGAATTAAACCGGCCCGCAATGGACCGGTCCCGAAGCCGATAATACCCAGAATCAACCGAAGTTATCGAACCTGATGCGGGCTCGGCTTGTATGAATTGCTAGGTGCCATCCGCGAACACCTCGAATAAATCTTTGCCGTCTAGCCATGCCTGAAAGTAAGTGACCAACGAGGGAGCAAACGGAATAAATGAATCGCTCCAGGACTGCCCTGGCTCATGTGGATTCGGCTCGAACCAAACAACAGCCCCGGCTGGGTCAGAACAGTCAATGCAGTGGAACATTGCGCAACCAAGATGCCCAATGGGAAGGAGGCCAAATGGCCATTGCCAGAGCGGATCATCTGGATCGCTCTCCCGGTAGGTCATGTAGAGGCCAACTGCGTCTTGGCCATCCTCGTTGCGAGGGCCGCCATTTAGTCCAAGTAGGCCGTATGAGTATCCAAACCCGCCATTTGCGACCTCGGAATAGATGCGCCGAAGTGAGTCTGGAAGCTTGAAACCTAAAGATGCTTCAGCAAGCTCAATCTCGCTGAGACTAAGTGGTGGAGCCAGTCCGCCAAGCAGAGAATCATCTGCGTAAAGCGAAGCCGCAGCTTTTCTCTCTTTGAGCTCAGCGATTAACTCGTCCATGCCGCCTAACGCTTGAATTAAGCCGGCCCGCGAAGCGGCTTCGGCTTGAATGAATTGTTAGGTTTCACTCCGCGACACCGGGAAGAATGTTGTCGTAGAAAGTAGACCACTCTGGGTCGCTCTCCGTAGATATATCGATTGGGTAGCGGTCTTTCTCTTGAGGCATTTCGGTAAGACGACGACCGAACTCAGAGACATCCGGCGTGTAGAAGAGCCACTCTCTTTGTCCGTCATTGGTGAGGACGGCAACAAGCACAGCTGTTTGGCTCGGCTCTACGGCTGCAACTAGTCGGTCCTCAAAGACTCCCATTTGATCGCTTGCATCAGAACCCGGCATACCGCTGGTGTTGGCCTGATATGACCAAACCACCCTAACAAGGCGAGGGTGAGAGCTTAGGTCTGGCTTATTGAGAAACTCATCGCGGAACCGGATTACAAGAGGTTTGTCGTTGTGCGTGCCCTCAGCCAATGACCAACGATCATTCTCGACAATATTCGGGATAGTTAATGGCATGGCTTTACCAGCAAAGGCCGACGGCATGGTGAATAAGGCAATGAAGAGCAACAGAAGTCTCATGTGAAACCTAACGCCTGAATTAAGCCGGCTCGCAGCAGGCGGCGACTGGGTGCAAATATAGCCGAAGGCGCGCACTTAGGCGCCGCCCTGATGTGGGCTCGGCTTGAATGAATTGTTAGGGCCCGCCACAGTGTCTAAGCTGACGCCACAGTGGGGACAATAATTGATGCGGTACTTGCCGCTACCGAACTTGATGCGAAAGAAGCCAACCTTGTAAAACGGATACTCGCAAAGCGGACACACAATCCGCCCCACTAATAGCCCGTACGGAATGGCGATAGCCAGGCAGGCCAGTGGAATCCAGATAATCCGCGAGAAATCCTTGGGTAGAAGTGCGAGGCCTGCGAATACGAGAAGGCACGCCCCGAGCCAGCAAAGGTGACTCCTTACGATTTCTGCCCACAACGCATTACGGAGCTTCATAAGGGGCCTAACGCCTGAATTAAGCCGGCCCGCCCGACCAACTGCCCGCTCGGTGCCGTAACGATGCGGGCTCGGCTTGAATGAATTGTTAGGGAATGGGTCGTTGAGCTACATGCCGTTTGACCGCTCTTAGAGTGGGACCGTTTATGTCCCATAGCAAGAATATGTAAAAGCCAAGTCCCCCCAATACTCCTGCCAGCCACGGCCGTGCCCCAAGCCAAGCTGGAGCCAGGCTTGATATGACGAAGACGGTTGGTAGCACGAACAAGATGGCCGCCGCTGCCCAGAATCTGAAACGTGCCCCCTTATCGAACTCGCGGGCCGCGCTCGTGATCAACTGACGCTGATCAGCTTTGCTCATGCCTTTGAGACCTGGGTACTCGCTGATGCTGAAATACATTGCCTAACGCCTGAATTAAGCCGAGCCGCGAAGCGGCTTCGGCTTGAATGAATTGTTAGGCCGCTGCGCCGGACTTGCGACGCCAAAGCCGGGATAAAGCATAGATGCCTCCAGCAGAGAACAGTACACCGACTACCGGTGCCACGAACATTGCGACACCCAATGCAACGTAGGCGGGCGCATCGCATGGTGATGGACAGTTTGCCGGTGGCGCGAACACACGCAACAGAGCAAAGACTGTCGCAAGGCAGCCGAGCAGGAATGAAGCCAGCCCTGTCAGTGCGAAAGCGAGGAATCTAAACATGGAGGTGACGACGCGCGGCCCACTGCCGGGCGACTCAGGTAATTTGCTGGGCGAGGCTTTATAAGGATTGCTCACAGTGTCCCTAGCGGCCTAACGCCTGAATTAAGCCGACCCGCGAAGCGGGTTCGGCTTGAATGAATTGTTAGGCCGCAGCCTAGCGGAACCTCTTGATGCACGCTCTTGCCACATAAGAAGCCAAGCCTCCGACGACGATAGAAATGCCTGCGACAATCAAGGCAACGCTCGTAGCGCTCGGCGGTTCGTTTATGCCATTGGGTACGCCCGAATCATGAAATTGGAAGTAGATAAGAAATCCGAATGCAGAGCCAAAGATGGCAAAGACTATGCCCGCGAGAAGCTGAAAACGAAGTATGGCAAGGACAGTCTCGCGTCTCATTGTTTCTGCGGCCTAACTATGATTAGACCCCAAAGTGGGGTGTAGCGCGGATTGTGGGTGTGGCCTGGGGGCTCGTCAATCAGGCTTTCCCCATACGACAAAAAAGGTTGCGGCGATTTCTCGGATCGGCAGGGCATGGGGCAATGCGGGTGTTTAACGGCAAGAAGGCCGTCTAATTCCCACGGTGGAAGATGTCGCGGTCATAAGCAAACCAGGATCCGTAGTGCCACCGGCCCAGACTGTTCGATGAAGTTCGGCGCAGATTGCGGGTGAAGCACTACAGTTTGTGGGCGGAACAGGCCTATCCGTATTGGGTTCGCCGGTATATCCAGATCAACGGATGCCGGCACCCACACGAATTAGGCGGCAAGGACATCGAATATTTTCCGAGCGATCTGGTCCAGCGGCACCGAGTTGCCCCTAGCACCCAGAATCAGGTCTTGGCCGCCTTGCTGTTCTTGTACCGGGAGGTGCTGGCCCTGGATCTCGTTCCAACCACATGCTGGACTCAAGGCCTAGGCTCTCGCCTGTCCAGGCTGGTGCCGCTGTTCAGTTCTGCTGACAGAGGTTTCCAGTTGATTTGGCGGCCATATCCAGTTGCTTAGTGTTCCGCAGCTGCACCGGCGAAGAAAACGGAGATAGCAAAGCCGCGGCCTTTGAGTCCTGGCCCCACCTCGATGCATGCGCCATGCGATTGCGCGATCTGCGCGACCAGCGACAAACCGATTCCGCTGCCGCGGCCCGTGCTGCGGGGCGCTCGATAGAAGCGGTCGAAAATGCGGGCACGATCTTCTTCCGCGACACCGGGGCCATCGTCAGCCACCTCCAGACGCATGCCGCGGATATCGTTCGACCGCCCGGGCCGGCACGACACCGCGATCTGCCCGCCTTCGCCGGCGTAGCACACCGCGTTGTCGATCACATTGCGCAACAGGATGCCCAGTTGATCGATATCGCCCAGGATCGCGCCCGGCTCGGTCTGCAGCGAAATATGCTGCCCACGGTCCCGGGCCAGCGCTTCGAAGTCGCGAACGACCAGCACCACCAGCTCCGACAGATCGACCTGGCCGAACCCTTCCGTACTGGCGCCGGCATCCAGCCTGGCCAGATCCAACAGTTGTTCGGACAAGCGGGCGCTGCGTTGCACGCCGCTGCTCAAACGCCGCAACGCGGCATCCTTTTCCTCGATGGTGGTGGCGCGCAGGGCGACATCGGTATGCGCGGCCAGCACCGCCAAAGGCGTCCGCAGTTCGTGCGCGGCGTCGGCGGTGAAACGGCGCTCGTTCTGCACGGCCGCGTCGACGCGCGCAAGCAGCTTATTGAACGAATCCACCAGCGGGCGCACTTCGGTAGGCATGGCCTCGGTCGGCAAGGGAGTCAGATCCAACGGCCGCCGTGCCAGCAAACTGTCGTGCAAAGCGGTCACCGGCGCCAGCGACCAGCGCACCACTATCCAGATCATCAATCCCAGCAGCGAGAAGATCAGCGCGGCCACGGCCAGGCTGAGGCGTTTCAAGTTGTGCAGCTCGCGGTTCAACGTGGCCTGGGTGCGCCCGACCTGCGCCACGATGCCCCGTTTACGGTCGGTGATGCTGTAGACGCGCCACATATCGTCGCCGATCCGATGAGTGCCGAAACCGTCGCGGAAATCCGGCTTCAACGGTCCAGCGGGCGCGGCCGGAGAATGCACCACGTTGCGTCCGTCCACCCAGACCTGAAAACTCATTTTCCCGTCCTGGAACCTGGACGGCTGCGGTTGCGTCGGAGCATTGGGCAGCTGGGTAACGCTGTCCGGCATGGACCGCAGCACTTGCGTTCCGATATCGCGCAAAGAGGCGTCCCACAGACCGGTCTGTTCGCGATTCATTTGCATGGCCTGCCAGCACAGCCAGGTCATCCACGACAGCACGATGCACAACAGCAATGCGAGGGTCAGGCGCCCGCGAATGGAATTCATGCGCCGTTGCCGCCCATCCGGTAGCCGAATCCATGCACGGTCACGATCGCCTCTTCGCCCAGCTTTCGCCGCAATTGGTGGATATACACCGCGATCGTGTTGCTCTCGATCGTACCGGAGGAACCGTATATGCCCTCCTCGAGTTGCTCGCGGGTGACGACCCGGCCCTGCCGCTCCATCAGCAGCATCAGCGTGCGGTACTCGTGCACGCTCAGCGCCACCGATTCGTCCCGGTGCGTCACTCGCCGTTGCGCCGGGTCCAGCTTGATCCCGTTGAAGGTCAGCACCGGCGACACCCGGCCCTGGCTGCGCCTGATCACGGCCCGCAATCTTGCGAACAGTTCGTCCAATTGGAAGGGCTTGACGATGTAGTCGTCGGCCCCGGCATCGAGCCCGCCGATGCGGTCGGTCAGTTTGTCGCGCGCGGTGATGATGAGCACCGGCGTTGCGTCGTAGCGGGCCCGCAGATTCGAGAGCACGCTCAGTCCCGAACCGCCGGGCAGGCCCAGGTCGAGCAACACCGCATCGTAGGGATGGTCGACCAGAATGGCCCTGGCCGCTCCGGCATCCGCCACCCAGTCCACATGCCAGCCATTCTGTTCCAGACCCGCGCGCACGGCCTCGGCCAGCATTTCATCGTCTTCCACCAGCAACAAGTTCATGACCGTAGTCTCAAGTCTTCGACGCCTGGCGCGAGCTTGCTGGGAAGCGATTAAAGAATTCTTAAAAACGACGCCACAGGATACCTCCAGCCGCCGCATGGCAGAAGGATTCCTTTCGAATGAGCGTTCAACCGCTTCGCTTGCCCGATATAGCCCCGGTAACCGTCAGGCCCGCCGTGCTCGAAGACCTGCCCCGTCTGCTCGTCCTGTGCGCCGAACATGCAGAAAGTCTCGCCTACGAGCGCCTGCCAGACGTTGGCGCGCAGGCCGACACGCTGGAACTGGTGGAAGCTTTGTTCGACACGCCCCGTCGCGCTTGGGTCTGGGTCGCCGAATTCGCCGGGGAATTGGTGGGCTACGTCTGCGCAACGGTGGATTTCTCGATTCTGGAGCGTGGCTACTACGCCAACCTCGAAGCTCCGTTCGTACGGCCCGCCTGGCGGCATATGGGCGTGGAGACACATCTGTTCCAACAGGCGCTCGTTCTGGCGGCGAACACCGGATGCCGCTACCTCCAATCGCAGACCCCGACCTGGAAAGTCCATGCCGCCCGGTTGCAGGCCGCCTCCAGCGCGAGCCGCGTCGAGATGGTGCGGTACGTCCTTCCGGCTCCGGCCAGCCAATCCCTTTGTGCGACGCCGACTGCGGCGAGCGAAACGCAACTTCCCGCCGACGACCGATGCACTTCCTAAAAGAACGCTGCTCCTTCGCGCATGAAGGAAGGAATCGCAGCGCCGACTATCCTCCCCACTGCAAGGAATTCCAATGAAAGCCGTCCGCGCTTCGCTATGCCTCGTGTCGCTCGCTCCGTTCGTCTCGTACGCGCAAGAACCGCTTGAATCCGAAACGATGGACGAACCCGCATCGCACTGGAGCCTCGGCATTGCCGGCGTGCTCAGGGACAGCGAATACGCCGGCGAAGGCAATCGGACCCTCGTCGTCCCCAGCGTGTCCTATGAAGGGGAATGGTTCTATTGGCGCGGCGCCACCCTGGGTTACCGTCTCGCCAAGACGGACCACTTCAGCGTGGATGGTTTCATCGCCGCGCGCCTGGACGGCATCGATGCAGACGACTTCGGCGTCGCTGAACTTGCCGAACGAGGCATCGACCGCGATTTACTGGAGGACCGCGACCATAGCGCGGACGCCGGACTGTCCGCCACCTGGAAGGGCGCTGCGGGAGAAATCGAACTCGATGCCAGGGCCGATATCACCGGCACCAGCGAGGGATACCAGATCGCTGTCGACTATCGCTACCCTTTCCGGATAGGCCGCGTCACCGTGAAACCCGGTATCGGCGCGACGATGCTGTCGGACGACATGGCCAACTACTATTACGGCACGCTGGACGAAGAAGTGGCTCGCGGCGTGGTCGACTACAAGCCTGGCCGCTCCACCATTCCGCATATCGGCGTCTCGGTGATGGTTCCGTTCGCCGAGCGATGGTTGTTCATCGGCAACGCCCAGCTCCGTTCGCTGCCGGATGAGATTCAGGACAGTCCTCTGGTGGAACAAGGCGCCGACAGCGTCTCGCTCCTCTTCATCGGTGTATCGCGCCGGTTCTGAATCCGCCTAGGCGACCCGACCGGGTTTCATGCTCAGCAATGCTGTTCCGCATGCAGCCGCAATACTTCCAATGTGCCTCTCCAGTACAGGTCCATATGCCGGAAGATGCTCTCGGTCGGGAAGCCGGTGATCGCCAAGGTCAACGAAGTCGTGTCGTCCATCGGCGCCAGGCTGAACTCCAGCGTGGCGTAGTTTGCGTGCTCATCTGCGGAAAGCCGCGATAACGAGCTCAGGTGGGTGTAGCTCAGCCTGGTGCGAGGATCGAACTCCAATACCGTACCGCGATTCTCGAACCACACATGGTGATGCCCACGGATCACGATCGGACCGCCTACGCTCCAATCGGTGTCTATCCCGATTTCCAGTTCCGGCTCGCCCATCCATGCCTTCATCCGTCCGGGAATCGACAGGCTGTCCCAAACAACCTCGATCGGAGCGTCGATGAGGATGGTTTGCCGGAAGGTTTGGCTCATCGGCGGATCTGGCGAGGTGCCGTAGGGCGGGTCTCGACCCGCCGGCTTGTGATTGGTTTCTGTCCAGGCTGCATGCTAACGATGGCTGCCGCTTCGCTCAAGCCATCTTGCGGTCAGTTCCAGTTGTCGATCTTGATATCGTTGGGCGAAGGCCTGCCCTCGCCTGTTTCGACCAGTTGCTTCAGGCTCAACAGGAATATCGCCCACTTCATGCTGCAGTGTTCGGTGAATTCGACCGCCTCGCGCCAGTTCCTGTGCCCGAAGCGGACGATCGTGTAGTCGTCTTCGTGCACCAGCCTGAAGACCACGTCGGTGCCTATCCATTCGTCCGGTCCCGCCGTGCAGCGCCAGTGCACCTGCTTGTCGGGATCCATGGCCACCACTCGCATGGCCATGGCGCCGATTCTTTCCCCGCCTGGCGTCATGAATTCGAAGTCGATCGTTTCGCCGGGTTCGGAAACTCCGGTCGTGGCCGCCGTCCACCAGCCCGCAACGCCCTCGATCGTCGATAGCGCCGCATAGACCTTGGACAGGGGCGCCTTTATTCCGACGCGATGAATGATGTCGGTCATGTTCCTGCTCCTTCCACTGTTTGAATTCGAATAGGCAACCGCGGCTGCGGCTGCGCCGGCGCGATCAGGCGACGGCTGTTTTCGGACGCCGCACCGCGCGTACTTTCCCGCTGGCCCCACCGCCGCAGTAGAAAAGGTTTTCGCCGTCTGACTCGAGGCCGCTGATGCCGGTACCTGCAGGCATTTCCAGCCGTTCGAGCACTTGGCCGCTATCCGGATCAATGCGGCGAAGTTCGCTTTCTTCGCCTTCCCAGGTGCCGTGCCATAGCTCGCCATCGACCCAGGTCACGCCGGTGACGAAGCGGTTGGATTCGATAGTGCGCTTGACCGCGCCGGTGGCAGGGTCGATCTGACGGATCTTGCGGTCGCGGTACTGGCCCACCCACAGACTGCCCTCGGCCCAGGTGAGTCCGGAATCGGAACCATGGCCCGGGGCTGGGATGGAGGCCACCACCTTGCCGGTGGCCGGATCGATCTTGTCGATACGCGCTTCGGCGATTTGATAGAAATGGGTGCCGTCGAAAGCGGTGCCGGCATCGCAAGCGACGTCCAGCGTGCGCGTGGGCTCGCCGCTTTCGGGATCGAAGGCGATCAGACTGGCGCCGGTGGCGGCCCAGACGCGGCGGCCGTCGTGGGTCACGCCGTGCACTTTCCCGGCGTCGCTGAAGGGCCCGTATTCGCGCACGATTTCGGCCGGGCGTAGCGCGGGCTGCTGGGCGGTTTTGTTTGCGGAACTTGTCATCGTCGTCTCCTGTGCTCGCCTTGGATCGGCGGCGTGGGACAACTCTATTCAATCGGCAGCGCAGCAGGGAGTAACAAGATCGTCGTGAATCCCGCCAGCGGCGGCGCCAGCCAGCGGCGCGCCCGCGCGCGCCCGATCGAGCGCACCCGTTCGGCGGCCTCCAGTTCGGCCAGCGCGCGCTGGACTGTGCGCTGGCTGTCGCCCAGGGCCAGCGCCAAGGCGGAGGTGGACCACGCGGCGCCGTCGGAGAGCAATGCCAGCAGCGAGGCCTGGTCGCCATCGATGGGCGGCGCCAGTACGACGACGTCTTGCGCGCCGCACGGCATGAAGATGAAACCCCGGGGCGTGGCTTCGATATGCGCCATGCCCCGCACCAGCGTGCGCAGGCGGCCGATCTCCACGCGCAGGCGCGCACGATGCGTGTCGTCGGGGCGGCTCATGCGGAATGCGTCTGCGATCAGGTCTTCCCGATCGGCATCGTTCGGCCATGCTTGAGCGAGCGCGTGCGCCAATGCGAACAACACGGGCCGGCGCGCCAGCGACCGCCATTGGCCGCCAACGCGCAGCCCGCGACGGCAACCGTCTATCACCAGCGCGCCGGAGGCCAGCAGAGCCGCGACTTCGTCGAGACGCAAGGTCTGCTCGCCGTCGGCGGACAAGCGCCGTGCAGCGGGACTATCGAGCGTAGTGCGCGCCTCGGCCACTTCGGACATCAGCGCGGGTACGCGCGCGCGCTCGGCCGCTTCGTGCGCCCTGGCCAGCGCCACCCGCGCCGGGCCGATGCGCAGCGAACGCAATGCGAGTTCCACCCGGGTCAGCTCGGCCACCGCCGCCAGCGCCGGCGGCAAGCCGTGCGCATCGATCCGTTCCATGACCACTTCGGCTTCGTGCAGGCGACCCAACAGCAGCAGCCGGCGTGCTGCAATCACGCGCGCCTGCATCGCGTTGGCGCGATCGGCGCGCGCCTCGAGCGTGGCCGACGCCGCCGTCAGCGTGCGCGGCGACCACCCCAGATCGCGCATGGCCAGCGCCACCTCGGCTTCGGCAACGACGCAACGCGCACGCGCCAACGCCTCATGAGCGCCGAAGCCGCGGGCAGCGCGGCGCAGCAACTCGCGCGCACGCGGGTGTTCGCCCAGCTGGGCCATGGCGATGCCTCGCAGCGCCAGTGCCGGCGGGTCCTCGCGCAGAGCGACCCGCTTGAGCGCGCCGAGGGCGTCGCCGGCGGCCAGGGCGCGTGCGGCCGCAGCGATCAGGGAATCCATGGCCACAGGCTAACCCGCGGCGGCTTCGAACGGGGCCATTTCTGAAGCCGGGAGAATCTTGGTGGGAACGCAGACTCTTTACGCAATCGCGCATGGTGCGTGACACGCTGGACGCCTACGCAGCCCTCTAAGCTTTACGCGCCGGAGATCCATACCGATGCAGTCCAAAGCGTGAATCAGGTGTAGAAGGTCCAGTCGCCGGAGCGCCCCATTCCTGGCACTGGGCCATCCCAATTTACGTTATCCGCCGCACGCTGCTCAGCGCGCAGCCGGACTTTCAGCGCGGCAACCGGCTAGTGCGGCTGCGAAACATGCCGGGAAACCTCCGCCTTCATCGATCGCGTATCGGCTCTGCGTTCCAGATCGGCCAAAGCGACGATGCCGCACAGGCTTCCGCCTGCATCGACGACCGGGACGCGGCGGATCCTCTCCCGAGCCATCAGTTCGGCGCATTCCTTCAAGTCGGCGTTCTGTTCGAAAGTCAGCGCCGGGCTCGTCATGCAGTCTTCTGCCCGTACCTGTTTCGGATCCTGTCCGTGCGCCACCAGGCGGACCACGATGTCGCGATCGGTGACGACGCCGATCGGTTTTCCCTCGTGCACGATCGGGATTTCCCCGATATCGTTGTCCAGCATCTTGCGGGCCACTTCGCTTAGATAGGTGGACGCGGCGGCGACAACGGGATTCTGCGTCATTACGGTTCTGACTTTCACGGATCTTTCCTAGGCCGGGGCGCTCGATCCTCTCTCGTTTGCGATCAAAAGCCCGTCAACCTGCCGTTAAACCTCGGTAATTCCACGCGTCGCATCCTCCACACATTCATAAACACTTTCCAGAATAATTAACAGAACGCAGCGTACCGCTAACCTTCCATACATCGCAGTGCACAAATCGATTACATGCGTTTGCGTAGCATGGCTGCCATGGATAACGATGATGGCTCTCGAGCTCCCCCCTCGATAAGCCGCAATCTGGCGTTGTTCCTGGATGTAGATGGAACGCTAGTGCCGCATATCGAGCGACCCGATGGTGTGACGTTCGACGATACGTTGCGTGGTCTGCTGACTACCCTTTCCGACCGTCTTGGCGGCGCATTGGCCTTGGTGAGTGGCCGCAGCATCGCTTCGCTCGACGCTTTGCTGCATCCGCTCGAACTCGTTTGGCTGTCGGGCCTGCATGGCGTGCAGCGCCGGACGGCGCAGGGGAGCCAGCAACACGCCGGCGAATGGGACGATGACGCGCTTGCGGTCTACGCGGAACACGCCAGCGCTTTGGTCGCCCGTTTCCCGGGAGCCAGCATCGAACACAACGGTCCCTGTCTCTACCTGCACTGGCGTGCAGCGCCCGACGCCGCTCCGGCGCTGATCTGCCTTGCCGAAGAAGTAGAAAGCGCCCTGCCCTCGCATCGCCTGCACCGCGGACAGCACGGGATCGAGATCCGGCCGGCTGGCATCGACAAAGGCCAGGCTATCCGCCACTTCATGGCCAGCCCGCCGTTCGCAGGAAGACGCCCTGTATATGCGGGCGACGATCCCGCCGATGAGCCCGGCTTCGCCGCGGTCAACGAAATGGGAGGGATCAGCGTATTGGTCGGCAGCCCAAGAGAGACGGCGGCCCGTTTCGGGTTGCCCGATGTCGATGCCGTTCTGGCATGGCTGGCTAAGCATGAGCCGTCGGAGCATGAAGTCCGCTTCGCGGAAGAGTTCACGTAGGAGAACACAGTGGGAAGATTATTCGTGGTATCCAACCGGGTAGCCCAACCGGGCGACGTCCAGACCGGCGGCCTGGCGACGGCGTTGCAGACCGTTCTGCGCGAGCACCGCGGAGTATGGATGGGATGGAGCGGAAAGCACGGCGAAGGACCTGCGCACGTCCACATAGGCGACGGCATCCGCTATTGCACGCTGGACATTCCCAAGCCCGAGTTCAATGCGTACTACCACCACTTCGCCAACCGCACCTTGTGGCCGCTATTCCACTATCGCGTCGACTTGGTGGATTACCGGCGCGAGGCCTACGAAGGCTACCGGGACGTCAACAAACGCTTCGCCCGCGCGCTCGCCCAAGAGCTTGGACCGGACGACGTGGTCTGGATACACGACTACCATCTGATTCCGCTGGCGCACGAAATGCGCAAGCTGGGCCTCGGCCAGCGCATCGGTTTTTTTCTGCATATCCCGATGCCGTCCTGGGACGTGCTGTCCATGCTGCCGGGCCATGAAGAGCTGTTGGGCTTCCTCACCGAATACGATCTGGTTGGCCTGCAGACCGCGGGCGACACGGAAAACCTCCGCCACTCCCTGGAAGCGATCGGCAAGAAGCAGGTCCGTTGCGAGTTGGCGACATTCCCTATCGGCATCGACGCCCGGGCGGTCGCGCAGGTCGCCGCTGCACCGGCGGCGATATCGGCAGCCAGCGGATTGAGAGCCAGCCTGTCCGGCAAGCGCCTTGCCATAGGGGTGGACCGCCTCGACTACTCCAAGGGCTTGCCGGAACGTTTCCGCGCTTTCGCACGCCATCTCGAGCGCAAGAAGGTACGCCATGAGCCGCTGACCTATCTGCAGATCGCTCCGCCGACGCGCGCAGCGGTTCCCGAGTATCAAACCTTGCGCAAGGAACTGGAAGGTCTGGCAGGCCACATCAACGGCCTGCATTCGCGCCCGGATTGGACGCCGATCCGCTACGTCAACCGCAGCTATTCGCACCGCATCCTCACCGGCTTCTACCGCGCGGCCGACATGGCGCTGGTAACGCCGCTGCGCGATGGCATGAACCTGGTGGCCAAAGAGTACGTCGCATCCCAGGATCCCTCCTCGCCCGGCGTCCTGGTGCTCTCCCGGCTGACGGGCGCTGCCGAAGGGTTGCCCGAGGCATTGCTGGTCAATCCGCACGATGTGGACGATGTGGCCAACGCCATCGACACCGCCTTGGCGATGCCTGTTTCCGAACGTCGCCAGCGCTGGGAGTCGATGATGACCAACTTGAAACTGCACGACATCAATCGCTGGGCATCGGAGTTCCTCGAACGCCTTCACGGGCCCATCCCTGGCGGTGAGCCCGCCAGCCGCTCCTCGCCCACCAACGCGATACTGATGCCGGCACGGGAAGGCGCGGCATCGCGCAAACCGGCCCTGGTGCTGGCGACGCGCACCTGATGACAGCCAGGAACGCCGCAAGCGCCTTAAGATCAGCCGCCTTAAGAGCATCAAAGGAGAACCCATGAGAATCGCGCAGATCGCGCCTTTGCTTGAATCGGTACCGCCGCGCCTGTATGGAGGAACCGAACGCATCGTGTCGTACCTGACCGAGGCGCTGGTGGAGCGCGGACACAAGGTGACGCTGTTCGCCTCGGGGGATTCGACTACCTCAGGCGATCTGACCAGTTTCAGGGAACAGGCCCTGCGCCTGGACCCGGCACCGCACAAATCGATCCTTGCCGCGCATTTGTCGATGCTGCACAGCATCCGCCAGCGCGTCGACGATTTCGATGTGCTGCACTTCCATATCGACCTGCTTCCCTTCCCTATATTCGAAACGGTAGCGCACAAGACCGTCACCACCCTGCATGGCCGCCAGGACAAGCAGGACCTGGCGCAGGTTTACCGCCGCTGGCCCGGCTTCCCGCTGGTTTCCATTTCCGACAACCAGCGCAAGCCCATGCCATGGGCCAACTGGCTCGATACGATCCACCACGGACTGCCGCCCGCCTTGTGCGTTCCTCCGTCCCGGCCGACATGCGACTACCTCGCCTTCCTGGGGCGTCTTTCACGCGAAAAACGCCCGGACCGCGCCATAGAGATCGCGCGGAGAATCGGCATGCCGCTGAAGATCGCCGCCAAAGTGGGCGCGGGAGACCGGCGCTATTTCCACGAGACTATCGAGCCCATGCTGGAAGGCGCGGATGTGGAATTCATCGGCGAGATAGACGATTCGCAGAAGAGCGAATTCCTCGGCAACGCCGCAGCCCTGCTGTTCCCTATCGATTGGCCCGAACCGTTCGGTCTGGTCATGATCGAAGCGATGGCCTGCGGCACCCCGGTGGTGGCCTGGCGCGAAGGGTCGGTACCGGAAGTCATCGACGACGGCATCAGCGGCCGTGTCGTAGGCGGCATGGACGAAGCGGTGGCCGCGGTGGCCGAGGTGCGCGGATACGACCGTGGCCGCATCCGCGCCTGCTTCGAACGGCGCTTCGACGCCTCCCGCATGGCGGCCCGTTACGAGGCGCTGTACCTGCGCCTGACCGAAGAGCAGCCGATCCTGAGGAAGGCCTGACCCGATGGAATCGGCCGGCGCCGCGCTGCAGACGCGCTACGTACTCAAGGATGGCGACAGCTTCATGGTCGCCAACAGCCTGGGCGATGTCGTCTCCCCCAGCGAGGGCTTCTTCATCCAGGACACGCGCATCGTATCGGCCTACCAATTGCTGCTCGGCGATGAGGAGCCGGCCCTGCTCAGCGCAGCGGTCACCCAGGACAATGTGCTGTTCGTCGCTCACATGACCAACCGCGCGCTGTCGGCGATCGACGAGATGGGCGCGCCCGAGGGCCTTATTCACCTGACCCGCAGCAGATTCCTGTGCAAGGAACGCATGTTCGAACGGATCTCTTGCGTCAATTACGGAGACCGGCCCACGCGCTTGCCGTTGCGGTTCCGTCTGGCCGCCGACTTCGTGGACATGTTCGAAGTGCGCGGCAGCAAGCGTTCCGCGCGTGGACGCCTGTTCGAATCGGAGACCGGCGACTGGGGCTATGGCTTCCGCTACGAAGGCCTGGATAGCGTGGTGCGCACGTCATCGGTGCAATTTTCCCGTCCGCCGCGGTTTTTGGAACCCGGCCTGCTGGAACTGATTGTGTCGCTTGGGCCGGGGGCGAGCGACGAGCTGTATATCGAGATCGGCGCGGTGCCGGAAGGCCAGCCGACGCGCGAACGCTACCGCAATGAAGCTTCCACCGCCCGCCGGCGGATGCGGCGGCGCCAGCGCCGCGGCGCGCGCGTGGCCAGCGGCGGTCCGCTGTTCGACCAGTGGATGCGGCGGTCCCGATCCGACCTGGCCCTGCTCACCAGCGAACTGGAGACCGGCCCTTATCCGTACGCCGGAATTCCCTGGTTCTCCACACCGTTCGGACGCGATGCGGTGATCACGGCGCTGCAGACCCTGTGGCTGGACCCCGCGCTGGCCAAAGGAGTGCTCAGTTTCCTGGCCAAGCATCAGGCGCAGGAGGAGTCGCCATTTCTCGACGCGGCACCCGGCAAGATCCTGCACGAAACACGCAAGGGCGAAATGTCCGCGCTGAAGGAGCTTCCCTACGGTCTCTACTACGGCGGCGTCGACACCACGCCACTGTTCATCGCACTGGCCGGCGCCTACCTGCGGCGTACCGGAGACGTGGCGACCGTCCAATCGTTGTGGCCCGCGTTGTCGGCAGCCGTGCAATGGATAGAGCGCGTTTGCGATTCGGACCCGAATGGCTTTCTTGTCTATGCACGCGCCAGCGACCGGGGCCTGGCCAACCAGGGCTGGAAAGACAGCGGCGACTCCGTCTTCCACGCCGATGGCCGCCTTGCGCAAGGCCCGATCGCGTTGGTGGAAGTGCAAGGCTACGTATACGCCGCCCTGCGCACCATGGCCGAGCTGGGCGAACGCTGGGATCCGAGCGCGGCGGCGCGATGGAGCAGCCGCGCAGACAAGCTGCGCACCGCCGTGGAAAGCCAGTTCTGGATGGAGGGCTCCGGTTACTACGGCATGGCCATAGACGGCGCAGGCGAACTCTGCGCCGTACGCACGAGCAATGCGGGCCACCTGCTCTTCGTCGACCTGCCGTCTCCGGAGCGCGCCGCAAGCGTCGCGCAACAGCTGATGTCGCCGGCGTTCTATACGGGCTGGGGAATACGCACGGTGGCGCGCGGCGAATCGCGCTTCAACCCCATCTCCTACCACAATGGCTCGGTGTGGCCGCACGATTCGGCCTTGTGCGCCTTCGGCATGGCGCGCCAAGGCGTACGCGGAGCCGCCACGCGGCTGCTGCGCGGCGCGTTCGAGGCCGCCGTCCATTTCGACATGCGCGTGCCGGAACTGTTCTGCGGCTTCGCGCGGACGCAGGGTGCGCCGCCGGTCGCCTATCCGGTGGCCTGCCTGCCCCAGGCTTGGGCAGCGGGATCCGGACTGATGCTGCTGCAGGCGTGCCTGGGCGTGGAAATCGATGGCGGTACGCAGACCATCCATGTGCATCGCCCCGAACTTCCGCCGGGTATACAGGATGCCGTCATCACCGGTCTCATGGTGGGGGAACACCGCGTGGATCTGGTATTCCGTGCCATAGGAGACCGGGTGGCCGTCTTCATCGACTCGGACGACAACGGCCAGGTGTCGCTGCAGGTCCGCAATTGAAGCAGCCGCAATCCAGGGTTACGGCGACGGTTCGTCGAGCAGACGTGGACTGTAGAACGTCGCCCTGACGCGCCTGGACACCAGAAAGTACGGCACCCAGATCAGCATCGCTATGGTTGCGCGAACCAGTACGGCGAGGTTTTCGTAACCGGTCCCCTGGTCGGGAATCGAGGGAATTTGCGCCGCGATGAAGTAATTGGCGGCGGCCACCGCAAAACTTGCCGTCACCAGGCCGATGGAGAACTTCGGGGCGTACGAGGAACGCACGACCAGCAATGCAAGGGCGACCATGGCCATGGCCCCGATGACAATATGGCCGGCCAGCTCGAAGATAAGGACGCGTTCCCACAGCGGATGGTAGGCAGGCGAACCCGGACTGGTAAGCGCTTGCCAGGTGCCGTCGCGAAACAAGGGCAGGAAGGTGGCAAGGATCAGGAAGCCGATCCTGACCATCTTCAGAATCACAAATCCGGTGAACAGCAGCAGCCAACCCCACAGGCCGTCCAATTCATTTACTTCGACTTCTTCGTGCACTTCAGCCCCCCGGCCTTTCCCCACCCGCTTAGTGTGCCCGATGAGGCGGCAGACCGGGTTAAACCAAGGGGAAAACTCGTCCCGCGGGAGAAAAATCAACCCGGTATCCGCGGCAGCGCGGGCGCTTCGAGCCCCTTGAAGGGATCGCGCCAGGCGTCGAGTTCTTCCAGCTGGCCATACCACCGCTCGAGGAACGGGTAGTTGCTCAGCGGTAGCCTCGCGACATCGTTGAAAGGCAGGAACGCCGCCATCCGGAAGTCGGCATAGGACACCGAGTCCCCGACCAGCCATGTCTTCCTGGAAAGCTCGGCATCGAGGAGCGCAGCGGAGGTGCCGAAACGCCTGAACCCTTCCTCCACCCGCTGCCGGTCCACCGCGCCAAGCCCGTACCGCTGTTTCGTACCGCGCTCGAAATGCACCATGTCGCAGGCTCTTGCGAAGTTCTCCTTGCCCCAGCTGAGCCATTGCACCATCTCGGGCTCGTCGTCGCCGGTGCGCCAGAAATCCGAACCCGCCTCGCGCGACAGCCGGCAGGCGATGGCGTCGGCTTCCCAGAGGCTTTTCCCCGGGCCTTGCAATATGGGCAGCAGCAGGTTCGGATTCAGCGCGCGGTACCGCTCGCTCTGGCCCGGTGCCATTGGCGCGGCGAACTCGAAATCGACCTTCGCGTTCAAGTGGCGCGCCACCGCTACTGCGAGGCGCGGGTTGGGATTGCGGCTGAAGAGCAGTTTCATTGCGTGCCGATCCTTCGAAGCAAGGGCAAGGGCGAAGCGAAACGTACTCTATGCCATTTCCCCGGCAGGTCGGGATCGATACCAAGCGGGCGGCGGAAGCCGTCGTGCGGATTCCACCCTGCGCACGCGCGCTGCGATCACGCCGCGGCGGCGCGCAGCGAATGCTCGAACGCCATGTGCTGGCCGATCTTTTCGACCCAGCGCACTGGCGCCGTCGCCGGAGGCAGAGTGCTTTTCATCGTCCGCTTGGGGTCGACATAGTCGGGAAATCCCCCTACCCATTGCTGCGGATTCAGCGGCAGCGCATTGCTCAGCACGGTCGTCAGATTGACGATGGAATGCCGCGACAGTTCGTGCGGGAACCATTCGCCCTTTACGTAGAACGAGGTGACGAAACCCTCGCCGACCGTACCGTATCCGAACGCATCCGGCGGCAGCGTGGGCACGTAGTCCCAATAGTTGTAGATGCGGATGCTGTTGCCGGTCGCGATCGTCGCGCCGTAGGCTGTCTGCCAACTGTCGGTGCCCACCATGGGGCTGGCGAAATTGATGTTGGTCGAGGCGGCCGGCTGGCTGATCGCCAGATCCAGCGAAAACAATTGACTCAGTGCCGCGCCCAGGCTGTGTCCGGTGACGTAGAGCTGTTGCGGCTTGTACTTTCCGAGCAGCGAGAACAGTTGCTGCCGCATCGACTGGGCCATGCCGCCGCCCATGCTGTCGTAGATTCCGTAAAAGCCCGAGGCTACGCGCGGGATCGGGCTGATGCTGCCCCGGCTCGGCTCGAAGTCGGTGGTGAAGAAGTGCGCGTCCTCCCAACCATCCAGATCCGAGTCGGTGCCGCGGAACGCGAAGATGAAGGTGCCCGGATCGGTCTGCGACTGGAATACCAGTCCGTATTTCTCTTCGGAGCCGGTGTCCAGGAACGCGTCCCAGCCCGTCCATCCGTCCGCCTGGGTGTAGCCGTCCGGAGGCGTGATGGGATCGCCACTGTAGTAGTTGTAGGCGGCCTTGGAGGCGATTGCCAGAGCCAGGGTGAGCGCAGTGTCGAGGGTCGGCTGGGTGGGGCTGGCGATGTTCGCGGCCATGAGGATCTTTCCTTGATCGTGGGATGCGCGCGAAGCCTACTTATCCACCGGCGTCAAAGTGCGGACGTCGCGCACGGTTTCAGTTTTTCCCGAATCGCCTAGGTCACGCCAAGAACTACGGGAACTTGCACGCGCTCCAAGACGTGGTGCGCTTTTGGTATCCCACATGCAACACCGAATCCGTTGATGCCGCTTTCGGATTCCGGGCATTCCCAATCGAGACATCTGCCCAACGGATACACCGTCAGGCGGGGCGAGACCCGCCATACAACGTCGCGCTTGCATCGTACCTACGGGCCGGCCACCATTCCTGCTGGCCGGGGGAGACCACATGGAATTGTTGACGCTGCAGCATTTCGCTCCATACGTAAACGAAACGTTCGCCGCCACCATGAGCGATGGCGAGGTGCCGTTCGTGCTGGTCGAGGCGCGTGCGCTGCAGGACAGCCCGGCGCCAGGGACGATGCGTTCGCCGTTCTCGCTGCTGTTCCGCAACGCCTCGTCTTTCCTGTTTCCGCAACAGCTGTATCGCATGCGCCACGACGGGATCGGCGAAGTCGGAATTTTCCTGGTACCGATCGCCCGCGAACGCGAGGGCTTCCTCTACCAGGCCATTTTCAATTGAACCGGTTTCAATCGAACCGTTCGGCTGGATTCCTTCAGCCCTCCCGGCCGGCCGCCCAGCGCATGCGCCGGTGGCTGCCCGACTCCTCGGCTGCGGCGAATCCCAGGCGCTCGTAGAGGCGCTGCGCGCGCGGATTATCGACCTGGACGTGCAACTGCACGCCACGCCCAAGCCCGGCGGCCTCGCGCTGCGTCTGCGCGATCAGCGCGCCGGCGATGCCCTGTCTGCGGGCGGCCGGATCGATGCTGATGTCGATGATCAGGTAGTCCGGTTCGCCGCGATGCAGGTAATAGCGTCCCAGCGGTATGCCGTCGCTTTCGATGACCAGGAAATCCGCCGCATCGTAATGGCTCAGATAGTGCAGGTGCTGCAGCGCGAACTGACTATCCAGGAAATCGCGTTTGGCCGCATCCGGCCAAGGCACCCGCGCGAGTTCCTCGGTGCGCGTACTCGCATAGAGCGTGCGCAACCAGGGCAGATCGTCGTCGCGCGCGGGCCGCAGCGTAATGCCGCGCGCGCGCAGGAAGCCGGGCGTCGCCAGTCGGACGTCGCGCCCGGCCGGAAACGGCGGACGCGACGGCGCAAGAACGGCGGACATGCGGACTCTCAGTTGAAGCTGGGATACAGGCCGCTGAGCGCGATGCAGAAGTTCACCGCCAGATAGGGCTGCCGGTTTTCGTGCGGCTGACCGCCGCCGCTGACGCCGCACATGCCCGGAGCGAACTGCGCGTTCGCCTGTCCGCCGGTGACGAACGGCGCGCTGAGACTGGGAACGGCCAACGAATTGCCGGGACTGGGCGAACTCGCGCGCTTGCTCGTGTCGTTCTGGTTATAGACGGTGAACGGATGCGAATGCATCGGCATTTCGCCCTGGGTCAACGTCACGCTGTTCTCGCCGAAGGTCTCACCGATGACGCGTTGGCTCAGGCCCGGCCCCGCGCCCTGGTTGCAGCCTGCACGACCGGTGAAATTGGGCAGCTGGAAACTGGTCGTTCCATTGCCGCCGTACTGGGTGCCCAGCAACGAGAACAGCGCGGTGTTCTGCTGGATCGACAAGGTCGCGCCATTGCAGAAAGCCCACTGGCGGGGCGGGAAGTTGAAACCGAAAAGCTGGATTTCGCCTATAAAGGGTTCGGTCACGGAGAGGTCCTCGGAACTGGTGGACGTGCGGGCTCGCGCGCAACGGACGGCGCGAATCGGAAGTCAGTTCTGTTGCGGGAAAATACCGGCCCAGGCGATGCAGTACTGCACCGTCAGCGTCGGCATGAGGTTGTCGTGCGGCTGGTTGCTGCCGGACATGGTGGTCGATGCCGCGGAGGTGGCGTAGCCGTTGGCGCCGGTGACGTCGGTGGCGTACATGGTGTCGCCGGACAACGCGCCCAGTTCGACCGTGTTGCCGATCGCCGTGGCGTTGGCCACCGCCGTGGTCGCGCTCATCGTATGGCTGTGCGCGGGCATCTGGTTGGCGGTCAGGACGACCGTCTCGCTGCCGCCGAGCTCGCCGATGACGCGCTGGCTCAGGCCGGGGCCGTTGCCCCAGTGCATCGGCACGCGCCCGCTAAGATTGGGCACGGCGAACGTGGTCTGGCCGTCGCCGCCGTAAGTGGTGCCGATCAGAGTGAACAGCACCTCGTATTCCGAGATCGACTGCAGCGAGCCGTCGCAAGGAAACCAGCCATTGGGGACGCGGGGGAAACCGAACAGACGGATCTCTCCGACATACGGGGTGCTCATAGGGAACTCCGTGCAGTGAGTGGGTGGCCGCGCGTCAGTTGCGCGAAGGGAAGATGCCGGCCAACGCGATGCAGTAATTGATCACGTCGAAGGGCTGCATGTTGGGATGCGGCTGGGTGCCGCCCGCCGGCGCGATGCTCTGCGGCGACAACGGCACTTGGGCGCCGTTGGCGGGTGCGTAGAGCGCGGCGGTGTTGGTTCCATAAAGCGCGTTGGTCGGGTTGCGCTGGCTGCCGGTGGCGGTGGTCCCGCTGCACTGATGGTTGTGCAGGGGCAACTGCGTGGTCAGCACAGTCACATTCTCGGCCCCGCCCGTTTCGCCCAGTTGATAAGCCGTGGGTTGCCACCCGGGATCGGCGGACGTGCCGAAAGCGACCGGCGTGCGGCCCTGCATGTTGGGCAGCGCGAATGTGGTTTGGCCATTGCCGCCGTAGGTCGTTCCCAACAACGAAAACAGCGCCTGGTTCTGACTGATCGACAGCAGCTGTCCGTTGCAGAGGGCGAACCCCTTCGGCGCAAAGGCGAAGCCCGTGAGCATGATCTGCCCCAAGAATACTTCGGTCATTTTTGTTCCCCCCAAGGATGGTGGCACCGCACGTTAATGTGAGATGCGAAGGCTACTCTCTCTTACCGCATGCGTGCGGCACAAGTGAATTATTTACATCTATGCAGTGTGAAATATTTACACCTGTGCAGAAATTTTCCCCACGTAGCTGCAGCATGAATAAGTGTGAGATGCAGCACTTTTCTTGACTCTGGTTCCTGCTCGAATGCGCAAGAGTTCGCAAGGAGCGTGGCCGGGCATCGCCTGCTGACAGCGGATACGGGGATTGGATCTACGCTGTCGCGAAGACAAAGGGCATCCGCCCAAGCGCGCGCGGCGTCTACTTGGGGCAGGACATGCATCAGCAGAATGCGCATAGCGCGAGGCCATCGCGTGCCGCGCGCGTCGGTTTCATTTCCTGGTTCGGACTGCTGGCATTGACGTGCGCGGCTTGGTTCTGGCCCGGCGCCGCGATGGCCGCGCCTTCACCGAATTGCGGACCTTTCAACATCACGGTCGCGCACGGCGGTTCGCAAGTCATCGACGCCAGCGCCTGCGACGGGCCGGACGACTTCGGCATCGGTCTGCTGGAAGTTCCGCCGGCGCACGGTACCGTCACCATCAACACGCTGGCCCAGACGGTCACTTACGCGCATGCCGGCGGCGGCGATACCGCGACCAGCGACAGCTTCGTCTTCGACGATGGACTCAACAACGAAGTCACGGTCAACGTCACCATCGGAGCGGCGTCGCCGATCACGATCTCGCCCGGCACGCTGAGCATGACCGCCGGCACGCCCTTCAGTCAGCAGCTGACCGCCGCCGGCGGTACCGCGCCCTACGCCTGGACGCTCGCCAGCGGCGCGTTGCCTGCAGGGCTCACGTTCAACGCCAGCGGTCTGCTCGCTGGCACGCCGACCGCACGTGGCAACCATACCTTCACCGTCCAGGCCACCGACAATACGTCGCTGACCGCGACCAAGTCCTACACCCTCACCGTCGCCAATCCGACCTTGAGCCTGTCGCCCCCCAACCCGACCGCCGCGGTGAACGGCGTGGCTTACAGCTTCACCTTCACAGCGGTCGGCGGCGTGGCGCCCTATACGCTGGCGCACGAAGTCGTGAGCGGTTCGCTGCCGCCGGGCCTGAGCCTGAGCGGGGCGACCCTCAGCGGCACGCCAAGCGCAGTGGGCAGCTATACGTTCGGCATCCGGGTCACCGACAGCAGCACGGGGCCGGGCAGCTACTTCGAAGTCGAAAGCGTCACCCTGGTGGTCAATCCGCCGCCGACCATCACGGTCAACCCGACCACGGTTCCTGCCGCGACCGTCGGCGCCGCGTACAGCCAGACCATCACCGGCGGCGGCGGCACCGCGCCGTACACCTTAGCGATCACCGCTGGCGCGTTGCCCGCGGGACTCAGCCTCAGCGGCACCGGCGCGTTGAGCGGCACGCCGACGGCGGGCGGCATTTTCAACTTCACCGTCACCGCCACCGACGCCAACAGTTTCTCCGGCAGCCGCGCCTACTCGCTGACAGTGAGCGCGCCGACCATCGCGGTGGCGCCGACGACGCTGCCGGCCGGCGCCGTTGCGACGGCTTACAACCAGACGATCAGCGCCAGCGGCGGCACCGCACCGTACACGCGTGCGATCACCGCCGGTGCGCTGCCGGCAGGCATGAGCCTTAGCGGCGCCGGCATCCTGAGCGGTACGCCGACAGCGGGCGGTACCTTCAACTTCACCGTCACCGCCACCGACAGCAGCACCGGTACCGGCCCTTACACGGGCTCGCGCGCGTACTCGTTGACGATCAATGCGGCTACCGTCGTGCTGCCTGCAACCACGCTGGCCAACGGCACTCTGGCGACGGCTTACAGCGCCACGCTGAACCCGGCCAGCGGCGGCACCGCGCCCTACGCCTATGCGCTCACCGCCGGCGCGCTGCCGCCAGGACTCAGCCTTAGCAGCGCCGGCGCGCTGAGCGGTACGCCGACTGCCAACGGCACCTTCAACTTCAGCGTCACCGCCACCGACAGCAGCACCGGCACCGGGCCATACACCGCCACCCAGGCCTATGCGCTGACCATCGTGGAAATCGCGCCGCTCGCCAATGCGGTTTCCGCCACCGTCGGCTACGGCAGCGCCGCCAATGCGATCACGCTGAACATCACCGGCGGAACGCCGACCTCGGTCGCCGTCGGTACCGCACCCACTCATGGCACGGCCATCGCCAGCGGTCTCTCGATCACTTACCAACCCAACGCAGGCTACGCCGGACCGGACAGCTTCACCTATACCGCGACCAATGCCGCAGGCACTTCGGCGCCCGCGACGGCGACGATCACGGTAAGCAACCCGACCATCACCGTGACCGCATCCGGTCCGCTCTCTGCGCAGACCGGCGCGCCTTATACGCAAACCTTCACCTGGAACGGCGGCGCCTCGCCGTACAGCGGCTACTCGGTCAGCGGACTGCCGGCGGGTCTCTCGATCACCGGCACTACCGCCGACAGCGTGACGGTATCGGGTACGCCGACCGCTGGCGGTTCGTTCCTGCTCAACGCTTCGGCCGTCGACAACAGCACCGGCAACGGTCCGTTCACGCAGGCGCAGGCATTCATGCTCAACGTCGGCGCACCGACCCTTTCGCTGACGCCGGCCGCAGGCACGCTGACGGTGGCCTATGGTTCCCCCTATTCGCAGACGATCGTCGCCAGCGGCGGCACTGCGCCCTACAGCTATGCGCTGACCGCCGGTGCGCTGCCCCCGGGCATATCCCTCTCCAGCGCGGGATTGCTCAGCGGCACGCCTACGGTGCCGGGCAGCTATTCGATCGCCCTGCGCGCCACCGACAGCAGCACCGGTACGGGCGCGCCGTACGCGGTAGTGGGCAATTACGTGTTGCAAGTTGGCGTGCCAACCATTGCGATCGCTCCGGCCACGCTCCCCAATCCGGTTCCTGGCGTCGCCTACTCGCAGACGCTCACCGCCAGCGGCGGCGTCGCGCCCTATGCCTTCTCGCTGACCACCGGCTCGCTGCCGGTGGGCATGTCGTTCTCTTCGGCCGGAGTGCTGTCGGGAACTCCGGCGATGACGGGTACGTTCAATTTCACGGTCACCGTGCAGGACGCGAACGGCCAATCCGGCGCTCGCGCCTACAGCGTCACCATCGCCACACCGACCCTGACCCTGACGCCGACTACACTGCCGGCGGGCAGTCCGGGCGTCGCCTACAGTCAGAGCTTCAGCACCAGCGGCGGCGTTGCGCCCTACAGTTACTCGCTGGACAGCGGCTCGCTGCCGATAGGCATTTCGTTCTCCTCGGCCGGAGTGCTCAGCGGTACGCCGATCGTGGCGGGCACGTTCAATTTCGTGGTCCGCAGCACCGACAGTACCGGCGGCACTGCGGCCACCATCGCGGCGAGCTATTCGCTGACGATCGCAGCGCCGACGATCGCCATCGCACCGGCCAGCCTGCCCGCAGGCGGTGTGGGAACGCCCTACGCGGCCAGCCTCAGCGCCAGCGGCGGCACGGCGCCTTATTCCTACTCCCTGAGCAGCGGCGGTCTGCCGCCAGGCGTGAGCTTCAGCTCGGCGGGAGCGTTCAGCGGCACGCCGGCCATTGCGGGCAACTACAATCTCACTGTCCAGGCGACGGACAGCCTGGGCTTCAGCGCCAGCCGGTCGTACACGATCGCCATCGCCGATACCGCACCGGTCGCGGTGGCCGACAACGCGACCACGCCGGCGCAGCAACCGATCACCATCGCGGTGACCAGCAACGACAGCGGAGTGATCAGCGCGGTGGCCATCGCCAGCGCGCCTGCGCACGGCACGGCGGCAGTCAGCGGCACCAGCATCGTGTACACGCCGGCGACCGGCTACCACGGTGCCGATTCGCTGAGCTACACCGCCATCGGTCCCGGCGGCAGCTCCGCCCCGGCCACGGTGTCGATCACGGTAACCCCGCTGGCGGTACCGCAAGGCCAGCCGCAGACGGTGACCACGCTGGCGGGTCAGGCCGTCACCATCGATGCGGCCCTCAACGCCAGCGGCGGTCCGTTCACCGGCGTCGCCATCGTCACTGCACCCAGCACAGGCACCGCCACCGTCAGCGGCACCAATATCGTCTACACGCCGCCGACCGACGCTTCGGGCTCGATCACCATCGGCTATACCCTGAGCAATGCGTTCGGCGCATCGGCGCCGATCATCGCCACGGTCACGGTCAATCCGCTGCCGGTGGCCGTCTCGCGACAGGTCAGCGCGATCGCCGGCACTCCGGTCGTGGTCGACCTCACCGCAGGCGCCAGCGGCGGGCCATTCACAGCGGCGACACTGGTCTCCGTTCTGCCGGCGTCCTCCGGTACCGCGACGATCGCCGGCAGCGGCGGGACATACGAGCTTACCTTCACCCCGGCGGCTTCCTTCTCCGGCCTGGCCACTGTCACCTTCACGCTGGCCAACGCGTTCGCCACTTCGGCGCCGGCGACGGTCGATATCGAGGTGGCCCAGCGCCCTGACCCGACCCTCGATGCCGAGGTCATGGGCGTGCTCGGTGCGCAGGCTTCGGCGACGCGCCGCTTCGCCAACGCGCAGATCGGCAACTTCCAGCAGCGCATGGAAGGTCTGCACGGCGGCAACGAAGGCGCGCGTTTCCAGAACCGGTTGAGCTTCGCCACCGACCCCGCCTGCAACGACGATACGCGGCGCGCGCTCGACAGCCATTGCCCCGTCCGCGACGAGGCCGCGCCGGTCGCAGCGCCGGCACCGGCCGCCACCGGCGGTTCGTACGCGTTCTGGGCCGGCGGTTCGATCAACAGCGGCGACCGCGACGGCAGCGCGGACAGCAGCGGTTTCGACTTCGAGACCACCGGCGTCAGCCTGGGCGCCGATTACCGCATCAATCGCGCCTTCGTGCTGGGCGGCGGCATCGGTTACGGCCGCGACGACAGCGACATCGGCGAGAACGGCAGCCGCAGCGACTCGGACAGCCTGACCTTGGCGGTGTACGGCAGCTATCACCCCGGCGAAACTTTCTTCATCGACGGTCTGCTCGGTTATCAACGCCTGTCCTTCGACAGCCGCCGCTACGTCGCCGCCAACGGCGGTCAAGTGAGCGGCGAACGCGACGGCAAGCAATGGCTGATCTCGCTGTCCGCCGGCGGCGACTACCGGCGCGATCGGCTGCACGTATCGCCCTACGCCCGTTTCGACCTGGCTCGCGCCAGCCTGGACGGCTACACCGAGCAAGGCGATGCGATCTACGCGCTGCGATACGAAGACCAGGATGTGGATACTTCCACCGCAAGCCTGGGTCTGCGGCTGGATTACCGCTATCCGGTCAGCCTGGGCACCTTCTCGCCCCAATTGCGTTTGGAATATCAGCACGACTTCCAGGACGACAGTTCGGCCACGATCAGTTACGCCGACCTGCCCGGCGGTCCGTTCTACCGCACCGATGTGCAGGGGCTGGAGCGCAACCGCTTCGTGTTGGGCCTGGGCGCCATCCTGCATACCGAACGCGACCTGACCCTGCGCTTCGAATACCGCGGCCTGTTCGGCAGCAGCGACGATACCGATCACGGCGTGCTGCTGAATCTGGAGAAGAGTTACTGATGCGGACGGAGTTGCTGATGGAATGGGCGCGGCGCGACCGCGCCCGCTCTTGGCGCACTCTGTGGTCCGCTTCTCCGGCATGAGCATTCCCTTCCATTGAGAGGACCCAGCGCCGAGGAAGACTCCTCGACGGCCGGATCCTCTACCGGAGTCCAACTGCTGCCTTGAGCCGAAACTCCCGGATCTTCCGAAGAACGTGTATCGGAATTCGCACGCGCAGGACTTTCAGACCACGATTTCTACCGAAGAAGGTGGCTTCCAGACGCTGCGTTGCACCAACGCATCGGTCGCCTTTCGCTGGTCCTGCGCATCCAGCTCGACCAGCCACTGCGTCTGTCCGCCGGCACTGGCCGCAATCGCAATCCCGTCCCGATAGACCACGCTGGATCCGGGTACCCGTGGGATTTTCGCTCCGGTCAGTACGGTGCCGAGCAGGTTGGCCGGGTCGGCGGCGGAAACGCGCACCAGTTGTCCGTCGGCCGGACGGCGCCTCACTTGCCGCAGCAGACCCAGCGCTTCGGGCAGTGCGAACTGCTCCCCGGACAACCCCACGATGAAGCGGCCGCCGCGGATCTCGCCGCGCGCTTCCAGGCGATGGTAGACGCGGACCAGTTCGCGCCAGGGAGGAAGCCAGACCGCTTCGCGCTCGAGCATCCGCCAGCACACCACGCCGTACCGGCGCAGCAGCGTGCGTGCCACGTGTTCGATCGCTTCCGGCGATTTCTTCGCGCCCGGATCGGCGTTCGGCTGGCGTACCAGCGCCCACCGCCCGGCGTCCTGGATACCGAACAACGAATGGCGCCGACGCCTGGATGAAATGGAAGCGCGTTTCGAAGCGGGCACCAGCAACGCGCGCAAGCCGGCATAGCTGTCGCAGTGAACGCGGCCGCGCGCGACCAGTTCGGCCAGCGCGTCTTCCAGTTCCGTCTTCAACAGGCGCGTCCCTTCCGCAAGCTCGTCGAAGAAAGAGGCCCCGCTGGCGGTCAGCCATTCAACGACCTTGCTGGCGCGCGAGCTCATGCCCGCGTCGTCGCCAGGGGCGGGCGCCAGCTGACGCCAGAACGATGCGGTGCGGCGCGGCAGCAGGAGCAGCGGCGTTGAGCGCAACGACGTGCCTGTGGCGATACCACCTTCGGAAGCGTTGGGCCGCAGCCGCGTCCATAGCGTGCGTCCGGAGGTGCAGAGATCGTCGAGCCAGGCGATGGAATAGTCCTGGACCCGGGCCGACAACAGCTCCGCTTCCCAACTGGCCGCCGGCGCCTCGTAGCCTTCCAACTGGCCGAGCACGACCGACAGCGCTTCGGGGCCGCTGACGCGGGTGGCGGGGCTGAGGTGCTGCCAGTCGAACAGGAATCGCACGAAATCGCGCGGCTCCACCGGTTCTATTTCCTGGCGCAGGCGTTTGAGCGTGTAGCGGTGGATGCGGGCGAGCAGATGCCGTTCGCACCACTCCGTTTCTCCGCAACCGGGGGTGAAGTTCCCCTGCAACACATAACCTTCGTTCTGAAGTCCGAGCAATGCGACTTCCATTTCCGCAACCGACACCTGCAACTGCGCGGCAAGCTCGTCCGCACGCATCGGACCCAGGCCGGAGAGGCGCGAGCGCAGCAGTTCGCGCATCGCCTGTTCGTTGCTCCAAGGCGTTTCGGCGTATTCGCGCGGCACTTCCACCGGCGGATGCGCGACTGCCCCGGGATAGACCGCCGCCGCTTGCGGAAGCCGCTCCGTCGCCGCCCAAAGACCGGCGCCATGCAGCTCGAGCCGGGTAGCGCGGCCGTCCGCAGCCAGCGCCTGCAGCCACTGCTGCCAGTCGGGCGCAGCGTGGACTTCCGTTTCCGTTATCAGTCCCAGGCCGCTCAGGGCTTCGTGCATTTCGTCCGGATTCCGTGCCTCGGGCCAGGCCTCGCGCCTGACCGCTTCTATGGCGTCGGCATCGAGCCGACCCATATCCGCGGCGCTTTCCGGATCGGCGTAGCGGCGGCTCTGCACCGCCTGCGTTCTGCGCTCTTCCAATGGCGCATCGTCCAGGTAAGCGTAAGGACGCGCACTCAGTGCCTCGGCCGCGAGGGGCGAAGGCGCCGGCAGATCCCTGGCCAGCACTTCGACTTCTCCGGATTCGATGCGGCGCAGCAGGTTCAACCAGCCGTCCGCATCCATCGCGTCATACAGGCAATCCCACAGGGTTTGCGCCACCAGCGGGTGCTCCGGAATTTCCCGCTCGCCGGCCAGGTTCTCCGCGCACGCCACCTGGTCGGGAAAAACCGTCGCCAGCAGGTCCTCCGATTTCATGCGCTGCAGTTGCGGCGGCACTTTCTTGCCGCCCTGGAAACGCGGCAGCGCCAAGGCCGTGGTCGCATTCCAGCGCCAGCGCACCGCGAACAGCGGCGCATCCAGCAGCGCCTGCACCAGGACCTCGAGCGCCGAGGCCGACTTCAGGTAGTGCTCCACATCCTGCAGCGGAAAGCTATGGCTGGTGGAAAGCGACAGCACGATCGCGTCTTCGGTCGCCGCAGCCTGCAGTTCGAAATTGAACTTGCGGCAGAAGCGCTTGCGCAGCGCCAGTCCCCAGGCACGGTTCAGGCGACTGCCATAGGGCGAGTGGATCACCAGCTGGGTGCCACCGGATTCGTCGAAGAACCGCTCCATCACGATGCGCGTCTGCGTAGGCAAGGCGCCGAGCGCGGTCTGCGCGCGCGCCAGATGATCCACGATCTGCTGCGCTGCCTCCCTTTGCATCCCCGTCTGCCGCACCAGCCCGTCGCAGGCAGCGTCCTGACCGGATGCTTCGATCGCGTCTCCGACCGCTGCGCGCAACCGCGAAACGCCGAACGACAATTCGTCGGTACGCCCGGGCGCCTCGCCCAGCCAGAATGGGATGTTGGGCGGCGCGCCCTGCGCATCCTCCACGCGCACCCGGCCGGGCTCGATCCGCAGGATCCGGTAGCTGGCGTTGCCGAGCTGGAAAATATCGCCGGCCAGGCTCTCCACCGCGAAGTCCTCATTCACGGTGCCGATGTTGTGCGCCTGCGGTTCCAGCAGTACCGCGTAATCGCCGGTCTCGGGGATGGTGCCGCCCGACATCAGGGCCGTCATCCGCGCGCCCTTGCGCTCGCGCAGGCGGCGGTTGACCGCATCGCGATGCACATAGCCCGCGCGCGGACCGCGCCGGGTAGTGAAGCCTTCGGACAACATCCGCACCACTGCGTCGTAGTCTTCGCGCTTCAAATTCGCGTACGGCCATGCGCGGCGCAGCAGGGCGAAGAGTTCGTCCTCGCCCCATTCCGCGCATGCGACTTCGGCGACGATCTGCTGCGCCAGCACGTCCAACGGCGCCGGCTGCACGCGCAGCGCGTCGAGTTCTCCCCTGGCCACGCAATCGAGCAACGCCGCGCATTCGAGCAGTTCGTCGCGCGACTGGGGAAACAACCGCGCCTTGGGAATCCCTCCCACCGCATGCCCCGAGCGTCCGGCACGCTGCAGGAAAGTGGCGATGGAACGCGGCGAGCCCAGCTGGCAGACCAGATCGACGTCGCCGATATCCAGGCCCAGTTCCAGCGACGCAGTGGCCACCAGTACTTTCAGGTCTCCGCGCTTGAGCCGTTGTTCGGCATCCAGTCGCGCTTCCTTGGCCAGGCTTCCATGATGGGCGGCGACGGCCTGTTTGCCCAGCAATTCGCCCAGGTGGCGGGCCGCGCGTTCGGCCATGCGTCGGGTGTTGACGAAAACCAGCGTGGTGCGGTGCGCGCGCACCAGTTCGGCAACGCGCACGTACACCTGTTCCCACTGGTCGTTGGACATGACCGCTGCCAGCGGCGTAGGCGGAATTTCCAGCGCCAGATCGCGCTGCTTGGCATAGCCGATATCGACGATCGCGCAATCGACGACGCCAGCGGCGTGCGCGGAACCGCCTCCCACCAGGAAGCGGGCCACTTCATCGATCGGCTTCTGCGTGGCCGAGAGTCCGATGCGCACCAGCGGCGCGGCGCACAGCGCCTGCAGGCGTTCCAGCGACAGCGAAAGATGGCTGCCCCGCTTGCTTGCGGCCACGGCATGGATTTCGTCCACGATCACCGTGCGCGTGGTGGACAGCATGGCCCGTCCCGAGACCGACCCCAACAATACGTACAGCGATTCCGGCGTGGTGACCAGGATATGCGGCGGCTTGCGCAGGCTCTGCTGGCGTTCCTTCTGCGGCGTATCGCCGGTGCGCACCGCCGTGCGGATCTCCACGTCAGGCAAACCCAGGGCTGCGAGTTCCTGGCGGATTCCCGCCAGCGGCGCGTCCAGGTTCAGCTTGATATCGTTCGAAAGCGCTTTGAGGGGCGAGATGTAGAGGACCGTCGTTTCGTCGGGCAGTCCCTCCGGCTGCCGCTGCTGCAACCCTGTGCGCACCAGTTCGTCCAGCGCCGCCAGGAAAGCCGTGAGCGTCTTGCCCGAGCCGGTAGGCGCAGCCACCAAGGTGTTCCGGCCCGCTCTGATCTGCGGCCACGCTTCGGCCTGCGCCTGCGTGGGCGCACCGAAAGTCCGACTGAACCAGTTGGCGACGGCAGGATGGAAAGTGTCGAGAGGCATTGGGGAAAGTCGGCGAAAGCCTTCTTGGGGTCTCGCGGACCCGTTCACTGGGAATCTACATGGGGCCGGATGCCGGGCATCCAACTATACGACCCGTGAACAAGGGCCGCTCTAGAATAGGAAACCTTAATACAAGGAGCCTTGCACGGAGGTTTGCCATGCTGCGTTCGCATGTGGTGGAGAAGCCCACCGAATCGCATCCTGCGACCGAGATATTCCGTTTGACGCCCGATGGCGCCATCCCCAACAGCACCAATCCGGCGCTGGTCTACCGCGGCGTCTTTTCGCAACGCGACGACGCAGGCGCGCAATGGCTGGAAAAGCGTTTCGCGGACAACGGCTGGACCGACGCCTGGCGCTGGAGCGTTTATCCGTTCCACCATTTCCACAGCAATACGCATGAAGTGCTGGGCGCATTCGCGGGAAAGGCGCTGCTTCAGCTGGGCGGCGAGCATGGGCCGGAAGTGAATCTGCGGGCCGGAGACGTATTGGTCATACCGGCAGGCGTGGCCCATCGCAAATTGCGGGAAGCCGACGGATTCCAGGTAGTCGGGGCCTATCCGGAAGGCCGCGAACCCGACATGCGCACGGGCCTGGAAAGCGAGCGCGAAACCACCGAAAAAGCCGTCGCCCAGGTACCTGTGCCGGCGGCGGATCCCGTGTTCGGCGCAGAGGGGCTGCGCATCTTCTGGCGCTAGCGGCGTCGCTTCGGCGCGCATGAATGCGTCGCAAAATGCCGTCACCCCGGCTTAACTCCAAACAGAGGCGGTACTCACTAAAAGCGGCCTAATCTGAATCCCCAACTGCAGGCCGCGCCCATGCTGCAGACCGCGACGATCCTGTTGGCGATGCCATGAACGATAGTCGGCTTGAACAGCCTCAGATTGCGAAGACCGGCATGCTTGTCCGCAAACCCGTTGCCGATGTACTCATGGCTTTCATAACCCAAGATCAGGGCCAAGTTCCGGTTTAGGCTTCGTCGTCAGCTCGTACTGGCGGTAGCGCGGGCGCCTCCAGCCCCTTGAAGGGATCGCGCCACGCATCGATTTCTTCGAGCTGGCGATACCAGCGCCTGACGGACGGGTAGTCATCCAGCGGCAGCTCCGCGACATCGTTGAAAGGCAGGAACGCCGCCATCCGGAAGTCGGCATAGGACACCGAATCCCCGACCAGCCATCCTCGCCCGGAAAGCTCGGCATCGAGGATTTTGGCCGCCGTGCCGAATCGCTTCAGCCCCTCTTCGACCCGCTGTTGATCCACCGGGCCAAGCCGGTACCGCTGTTTTGTACCGCGTTCGAAATGCACCATGTCGCAGGCCCTTGCGAAGTTCTCCTTGCCCCAACTGAGCCATTGCATCATCTCGGGCTCGTCGTCGCCCGTGCGCCAGAAATCAGAACGCACGTCGCGCGACAGCCGACAGGCGATGGCGTCGGTCTCCCAGAGGCTTTTCCCGGGGCCAAGCAAGATGGGCAACAGCACATTCGGGTTCAGCGCGCGATACCGCTCACTCTGGCCGGGCGCAAGTGGCGCGGCGAATTCGAACTCGACGTTCGCATCCAGGTAGCGGGCCACCGCCACCGCGAGGCGTGGATTGGGATTGCGGCTGAAGAGAAGTTTCATTGCATGCCGGTCCTTCAATACAGGGGCCAAGTGGCAAAGGAAGGCTCTGACGCGACTTTCGAGAATTCGGCTTCTCCACCAGCTTAGCGTGCCCGGTGGGCATGCAGGCAAAAGGCTAAAGAGAATTGCGGAAGCTATGGCATCATCGAGCAGCGACCACCCAGATGAAACTCCGTAGGAGCGGGCCCTGCCCGCGACGCTCTCGGCGTTCTTTCGACAAAGAGCGGTCGCGGGCAGGGCCCGCTCCTACAAGGCGATGTACGATTTGTTGCGATTTCTCCGGGTCGGTTCACGCTGTAACGGGATACGGAATGGAGCGCGAAACAGATGCAAGCTTCCCAGAGGCCGTTCGACCTCAGCCTGGCTTACCCGCAATGGCAAGGATCGGGCCGGCACGAAAATCTGGCGCGCGGTGCTGAAGCCGCAGCCACAGTGTGCGGACAGTACGCGCCGCTGGCCCGGGTACCGTTGAGCGACGGCAATGCGGATAGCGCTCACGGCGTCCGCCGCTGGGAAGCGATCTTCGCCCAGTTCCGCAGCGCGCAGGATATCCTCGCGCGCTCCGGTGCCAGGCGTGTGCTGACCGCGGGCGGCGATTGCGCGGTGGATGTCGCGGTGATCGACTATCTACACGGAATGCATCCAAGCCTCCATGTGATCTGGATCGACGCACACCTCGACGCCAACACGCCAGCGACTTCCCCAAGCGGCAACTTCCACGGCATGCCGGTGAGCGCGATCCTGGGACGTGCGCCCGAGCCGATGCGGCCCTTCCTGGGCGCTGCGATCGATCCGGCCCGCTTCCATTATTTCGGCATCCGGATCGGCGACGACGGCGACTGGGCGCTGCAACGCGAACTGGATCTGAAACTGCTGGATCCGGAGGCACCCATCGACGGGCCGGTTCATATCCATTTCGACCTGGATGTACTGGATCCGCGCGAATTTCCTTACGTCGCCTATCCCGAAGGCGGACTCGGTATTGAAGATGCGGTCGCCCTGGTCGGCCGTATTGCGCGCGAAGCCGACATAGTGGGCCTCACCGTGACCGAATTCGCCCCCTCCAATGAAGAGGAGGCGCGGGAAGGCAGCAAGGTGATTGCGAGGCTTTGCGAGGCAGTCATCAATCCGCGAAACACGTAGGCTGGGTTGGCTCAATCAACCCAGCATGCCGGGACGCTCTGCCAAGAACGCTGGGTTGGTGAAGCTAACCCAGCCTACGGCCCTGCTGTTCTGTCAAAAGATTTCGCCGACACAGAAGGCGGGTTAAAACCCGCCCTACATAAAACTTGATTTGCGTAGGGCGGGTCTTGACCCGCCTTCCGGCAGTCGCATGGGCGCAAAGACAACTAGCGATAGACCAGTACCGGTACGTTGCCATGCGTGAGCACTTTCTGGGTCTCGCTGCCCAGCAGCAGGCCCTTGACGCCGCGGCGCCCGTGCGATGCCATCACGATAAGGTCGCAGCCCCGCTCGGTAGCGGTCCGCAGGATGTCTTCGTAAGGATGGTCGCTGACGGTCGACACCGATTCGCAAGCAACGCCGGCGGCCCGGGCCGCGGACTCGACCGTGCCGAGCAGGTTCGCCGCCTGCTCCGCACTCACCCGCAGGTATTCCTCGCGCGTGGATTCCACTTGCAGCGCCTCATAGGCAAAGACGTGGAACGACGGCGTTGCATGGAAGCCGGTCACCCGGGCGCCCATGGCCTTGGCCAGTGCGACTCCCCGCTCGATCGCGCGCAACGACAGATCCGAGCCGTCGGTCGGCAACAGGATGTGCTTGAACATACTCGGTTCTCCTCACAGTCGGCTCAATGCCCGTTGGGCATCAACATTGCACATCCGGCCGCCAGCAACTTGATCCAGGTCAACTTCGCCATAAGTGATGGGTGAGCCGAGCGGATTAACCCTGGCCTGCAGCGCGTAGGCCGGGTTGGCTCTATCAACCCAGCTTGCTGGGACACCCTGCCAAGAGCGCTGGGTGGGTGAAGCCAACCCAGCCTACGGTCCTAGGCGTTGATCAATGAGACGACCGTTTCTCTGACCCAACGCAGGCCGTTGTGCCCGTGGCTGCGTTCATGCCACACCATCGCCATGCTTAGCCCTTCCACGGGAAACGGACACTCGACCTGCTTGAGCTTGTCGGTACGGTCGTGCACCAGTCGTGCCGGAACCAGGGCCACGAAGTCCGACTCGGCCACGATTTCCGGGACGAACAGGAAAGAAGCCGCGGAGAGCACCACGTTGCGCTTGTGCCCAAGAGCGGCCAGAGCGTCGTCCACCGGAGTGACGAAACCGCCGCCGCGCGGCGATACGATCACATGCTCCAACTTGGCGAACTGTTCGACCGTGATACGACTACGCAACCGCGGATGATTCCGGCGCCCAATGAGCACATAACGCTCATCGAACAGAGGCCTGCTGCGAAGGTTGGGGGGCGCGGTTTGCGGCGTCATGAACGCCAGGTCGACTTCGCCGCGCGCCATCTGCGACTCCAGCTGCGACGCATCGAGAGTGCGGAGCGCCACGCGCACGCCTGGCGCGCTTTTCCTGAGTTGTTTGACCAGCGGTTTGACCGCCGCCGCCTGCATGTAGTCCGTGCAAGCGATAGCCACGATCAGCTTGGCCTTGGCAGGATCGAAATTGCTGTGCGAGGCGACCGTGGCGCGAATTCCGTCGAGAGCCTGGCGCAATGGAGCGAGCAGCTCGATGGCCTTGGCCGTCGGCGTCATCCCTCGTTGCACGGGAATCAGCAGCGGGTCATCGAACATATCCCTCAGTCGGCTCAACTGGGCGCTGACCGCCGGTTGGCTCAGATGCAGACGGGCAGCCGCTTTGGTCACGTTCTGCTCCGCCAGCAACGCCTCCAGAGTGACAAGCAGATTGAGGTCCAGGCGCTTGCTATCCATCTGATGGATGGTAGCCGAAAAATTATGCGATTTTACAGATAGATGAAAGCGGCTGATCGTAATGGCTACGCCAGCTTGCGAGTGAAGTAATGAAGAAAAAGGTTTTGATTGTCTTTGCCCATCCGGAACCCACATCGCTGAACCGTCAACTCGTCGACGTGGCCGTACGGACGCTTCAGGAACAGGGGCATGAAGTACTGACGTCGGACCTGTACGGCATGGGCTGGAAGGCCGTGTTCGACGAACACGACTTTCCCGACCGTGCCGATCCGGAGCGGTTGTTCTTCGTGCAGGAATCCGGGCATTCCTATGCCAGCGGACGCCAGACTGAGGACATCGCGTCCGAGCAGCAAAAAGTGCTGGCCGCCGACGCCATCATTCTGCAGTTTCCGCTTTGGTGGTTCGGCATGCCCGCCATCCTCAAAGGCTGGGTGGATCGGGTGTGGGCCTACGGTCTTGCGTACGGCTACAAGAACGCCGGCAACCAGTATCGCTATGGCGATGGGGCCTTCAAAGGCAAGCGGGCGCTATTGTCGGTGACGGCCGGCGGCCCGGCGGTGGATTATTCGCCGCGGGGCATCAACGGGCCGCTGGAACAGTTGCTCTTCCCTATCACCCATGGCACGTTCTTTTTCCCCGGCATGGACGTACTGCCCACCCATGCGGTCTACGGAACCGGACGCATCACCACCGATGCCGTGGCAGCAGCGAAAGCCGCCTGGCGTTCGCGTCTTGAAGGTCTTTTCGAGGAGGCGCCCATTCCTTTCCGGCCGCAGAACGAAGGCGACTACCCCGATGGTCATGTACTGGCGAGTCATGTCGCTGTCGGCCAGACGGGATTGTTGGCGCATGAGCGATGGGCTTAGGCCTGCCCTGCGGCACTACGCGCGTCGCAGAACGAAATGGCCCAATCGCACCGAAAGGTGAAACACGGCGAGTCCGATGAAGTAGATGGTGAGCATCAGTCCAAACGGGTTGCAGACCAGGAATGGGATTTGCGGCTGCCAACCTTTCAGGTAGGCGTGCAGCAACGCCAGGCCGATGGCCCAGGCGGTCAAAGCCGCCAGCGGCGTGGAAGCCGCCATCCATGCATGCAACCTGCCGAAGCCGGCAGTCTCTTCGTCGAACAGCGAGCGGGCGGACCAGCCCACCCCCATGGCACCGCCGGCACTGCACAGCAGGCACATCATGTAATCGGAGGCAGGCAGGAAGGCGGGCGCGCCCGAGCGGTAGCCCCGTGACAGGAGGTAGATGGTGCCGGCCGTCAGGATCAGTGCTAGCGCCACCATGCAGAGCCGCCAGGCTTTCCAGGTGCGTCCCAGTAAGGTGTTCTCGGTCAGATATTCGTCGGCCTTGGCCTGGCGCACGGCGAAGTTCACTTGCGAGAAATCGGCTTCTTTGCGGTCCGGGTTTTCCATCGTCATGGCAGCCTCCCCAGGCTCCAGCGCATGTCCGCGATGGTACTGCTTTGTTCAAGCCAGTCCAGGTCGGCAGCGGTGCGCTTCGGCTATTCGGGTCGCGCTGGCTTTTTGCGCCGGGCTGTCTGGAAGGTGGTGGTGGCTGCGATCTGGTCGGCGGCTTCGGCCAGTTGGGTGAAGCAGTGCATAGGCTGGGTTGGCTCTATCAACCCAGCGCTCTTGGTCGAGTATCCCGGCATGCTGGGTTGATAGAACCAACCCAGCCTACGCCCTACGGATCAAGACCTACCCCCATGAACCTCACCACGATCCGCTGAAGGGCGAGCCTTGGTCTGCAATGGACTCTAGGAATCCGAGGGGCGTGCGGATTAGCCCAGCACTCGATGGCCGAGTCCATATGAAAGAAGATAGTGGCCAAGTGATATTCAGGTTCGCGATGGTGACGAGGTCTGGGTTGCCAAGCATGAACCTGTTGATAATGCGTCCTGACACCATGCAGTCTTGAGTGAAAGCCAATCATCCCTTTTCGGAAGGCCAAAAACCAACTTCCTTCATCCCTTAGATTGTAGGGCTGATGAGCTAGAAGGGCATGTTTGTCGAGCACATCACAGGGGCACAAAAAAAACGCGAGGTCAAAGTTGTCTAGCTGTGTCGTCATGGTTATTCACTAATCCTACGATTGACACCATAAGTGTCTCAATGGCGAGCTAGCCGGCTGCCCATCACCCCCACGCCGGCTGCCCAGCCTCCAGCGGCACACACCCCTCCCACCGCCCCGGCACCAGCACAAACCGCGTCGCCTGCGTCATCCCAATCTCCGAAGTGAAGTAGGAATGCAACGCCAACCCCCGCGCGACAGCGAACCAATGCTTGTCCCCCGCCTGCTGCGCCGCCGCATCAATCTCGCCCAGCAACTGCTCCCGCTGGCCCTGCGTCATCGCATCGAAACCGGCAACCCCACGCGCCCGGCAAGCGGCCCGCAACTCCTGCAACCCGTCGGCCACCCGCTGCTGCACCTCAACCGGTTGGCACTCGCTGAGCAGCATGAACATCGTCGCCCCCACCCCGGCCGCCGCTGCGCCCGGCGAAGCCGCAGTCGTCGGCAACAACGTATCGGCGATATGGCCCAGCAGCGCCTCGTCGTCCAGGCGCAACCCTTTCGGCGCCGCCTTCTGGTCCTCGGGCGCGCACCCCGTCAGCACCGCGGGCACGATCAACGCGCCGCCCAGCAGAGCCGACGCCGTCTTCAACGCCTCGCGTCGCGTCATGGGAATCATCAACGGCTTCCGGTCGTTCACAGGTTCTGCCTCCCCAATTCCTCCACCGCATGATTGGCCGCGCGCGCCGTCAGCGCCATGTACAGCAGCGAAGGCGTCTGGTTGCCGGTGGAAGTCATGCAGGCGCCGTCGGTGACGAACACGTTGGGGCACGCGTGCAACTGATTCCAACGGTTGAGCAGCGAAGTCTTCGGATCGCTGCCCATCCTGCACCCGCCCATCTCGTGGATGTCGCGCCCCGGCGACCAGCTGTTGTCCACCGTCTTGATGTCGCGGCAGCCGGCGACCTCCAGCATGGCGGCGGCCTGCGTGCGCCAATCGCGGATCATGCGCTCGTCGTTGTCGTCGTAACCCACCGAAGCGACCAGCAGCGGGATGCCCCACTCGTCCTTCTTCGTCTCGTGCAGGCGCACGTGATTGGCTTCCTTGGGAATGGTCTCGCCCTGCAGGTACATGTAGATGTCCCACGGCCCGACCTGCGTCTGCGCATCCTTGAACGCGCCCCCCAGGCGTTGCGGCGTCTCTACCCCGCGCCCGCGCGAGGCGCCGGTGAAAGTGGTGTAACCGCCGACGAAATCCATGTCCTGTTCGCCCAGGTTGCGGAAATTGGGAATGATGCATTCCGACGGCCTGCGGCCGTAGTGGTAGCGATCCTGGAAACCATCGAATTTGCCGCCGGCCGAGGCGCGGTAGTTCTGGAAGGCGACGTACTTGCCCAGCAGGCCGTTGTCGTTGCCCAGTCCGTGCGGAAAGCGCGAGGAAACCGAGTTGAGCAAAATCAGCGTGGTATTCAGTGCCGACGCATTGGCGAAGATGATGCGGGCGCGGTACTCGGTGATGGCATGGGTATTGGCATCGATCACGCGCACGCCCGTGGCCTTGCCCTTGGCCTCGTCGTAAAGAATGGAATGCACTACCGCATGCGGACGCAGGGTCAGGTTGCCGGTCTTCTCCGCCCACGGCAGCGTGGAAGAGTTGGAACTGAAGTAGCCACCATAGGGACAGCCGCGCATGCACAGATTGCGTGCCATGCACGAACCGCGGCCCTGCTGGGCATGGATTTCCAATGGCTTGGTGAGGTGGGCGAAGCGGCCGTGCACCACGTAGCGATTGCCATAATGCGCGCGGATGCTGTCGCTGAGATGTTTCTCCATGCAGGTCATTTCGAACGGCGGCTGGAACTCGCCGTCGGGCATCGCTTCCAGCCCGTCGCGCGTGCCGGTCACGCCGATGAAACGCTCCACGTGCGAATACCACGGCGCAATGTCGTCGTAGCCGATCGGCCAGTTGATGCCGTAGCCCTGGCGCTCGGGCGCGGTGAACTCGTACTTGCTCCAGCGCTGGCAGCCGCGCCCCCATACCAGCGAACGGCCGCCGACCTGATAGCCGCGCAGCCAGTCGAAGGGCCGTTCCTGCACGTAGGGGTGTTCGTTGTCCTTGACGAAGAAGTGCGCGTTGTCCTCGCCGGCGATCTTGCTCATGATCGGGTTGGCTTCGGCCAGTTCGCGCGGCATGACGCCGCGATGCGGCAACTCCCAGGGCGCCAGGTTGGCGGTGGGATAATCCTTGATGTGTTCGACGCTGCGGCCGCGCTCCAGCACCAGCGTCTTCAGCCCCTTCTCGCACAACTCCTTGGCCGCCCAGCCGCCGGAAATGCCGGAGCCGATGACGATGGCGTCGAAGCTGTTGTCGCTGGACTTGCTCATTGCGTGGGCGTCAGTACCAGGTTGCGGAATTCGACTGCGCCGTGGTCGCCCTGCAGCAGCAGCGGTCCCGGCACGCCCTCGTCGCTGTCGAGCGCGCCGCCGGTGATGCCGGGGATTTCCTGATCGCAGATCACCGTCTTGCCGTTGACCATGACCGTGATCCTACGCCCGACCAGCGTGATGTCCAGCGACTGCCACTCGTTAGGACCTTTGCCCGCGTCTTCGTTCGGTGCGATAAACCCGTACACCGCGCCCAGGCCATCGCTCGCGGGTTCACCCTGGGTGTCGGCGATCTGCACTTCGTAACGTCCGCGCAGGTAGACACCACTGTTGCTGCCTGCGGGCAGACGCAGTTCCACGTGCAGTTTGAAATCGGTGAATTTGCGCTCGGTCACCAGGTTGGCCCCGCCGCCGGCCATGTTGCGCAGCACACCGTCGGCGACTTCCCAGTGGGACTCGCCCAGCGCGCGCCAGCCGCTCAGGTCTTTGCCGTTGAGCAGGCGGATGGGCTCGCCCCAGTGCACGATGTTGTTCGCTGGTTTTCGCAGCGACGGCGCGCGGGTGGCGGTCAGCTCACGGCGCTTGCGGTCGGGGAAGGTCATCGAACCGGTCATGCTGTCGCCCTGCACGCGGGCCTTGAACGACAGGTCTTCCGGGCCGTTTTCCCACTGGGCCGGAATGGAGAAGCGCAGTTCGCCGTCTTCCACTTCGATATGCGAGATCGGTCGCGCGCTGCCGACTATGCCTACGAATTGCCCCACCAGCGTTCGCAAACCGGAGCGGCGGATTTCCAGCCAGGAGGGGGCGGCGCCGGCGGGTGTTTGCAGGGTTATGTCCCAGCGGCCGATAGCGGCTGCGTCCATGGTCGGTTCTGGTGAAGTTCGGGTAGCGCTATGGAGCGGTGCGCCCGCCAAGCTCAGCGCGATTGCGAGTGCTGCTGCGTAGCGGCGCATGGGACGGGCTCCTCTTCTTTTCAGCCTGCTCGGTTTCGCTGGTCGGCGAATCGCAGTAGCGCTTTATAACAAATGAAAGAAGGGAACGTAGATAACCAGGTCGCTTAACTGCGCCCGCCTTCTTTCATTATGGTTTCGACGGTAGATGAACACCCGTCTGCAATACCGGCAATGGTTGGATAGCGAGAATAATCAAGCGCATGCGAAGAATTGAAGGGATGAACCACAGATATCGCCGGTCACGGAAGGCGGGTTAAAACCCGCCCTACATGGCCGCAGTCAATGTAGGGCGGGTTTTAACCCGCCTCCCGGGGGGTCGCACATATTCCGAGGGTTGCACATATCCAGAGCCATAAAGGTCTCTAATCCGCCTTCCGGATTTCCCCGGCCCAATCGGCAGGCAGCAGCCCCGCTTTCACGTAGCGATGAAATGAGGAATGCGGCCAGCCCGCGATGCATTCGACGTGGCCATGCTTCTGCGGGTTGATGTGGACATAGTCGATGCAGCGGCGTAGATGGTCCTCGTCGCGGACGACTCGTTCCCAGTAACGCCGTTGCCAGATGCCACGCTCGGCTTTGGCTTGGCGGCGTTCGGACAGGCGCTCGCCGGTTTGAATGGCGCGTGAGAAACGACTCTTGATGTGGCGCCAGCGCGTGGCGTTGTCGTCGTCGCCTTCAGGCAGGCGCCAGACATAATGCAGGTGGTCAGGCAGGATCACCCAAGCCAGCAAGGCGAATGGCCTGGCCGCGTGGGCGACGCGGAATGAGTCGCGCAACGCTTCGAAACGATCAACGAGCAGGGTGCGTCTGCGCTCAAGCAGGTTGACTGTGAAGGAATAGGTGCCGCCTGGCACTCGGACGCGTCGGTAGTTGGGCATGCGGGGAGAATCACAGCCTGCCCACGCTTTCCGTTATCAGCGGATGCCGTTCTTCGGACTCGGAGTATTCCGAATCGCGGCGTCCGTCCAACGCATATCGCGGTCACGGAAGGCGGGTTAAAACCCACCCCACATCAGATGCGTATGGGTCTTGAGCCCGCCTTGCGCGTGTTCACCGATACGGTCCCGGCCCGCTCCAGACCAGCTCCCCCCGCCGGTAGACCTTTTGCATGTCTATGACGTCGCGCGCGTCGCCGATCGCTTTCAGTTCCGGAGCGCCCGGTTCGAGCAGGCGGCAGGGGCCGGACTCGCGCCTCAGCGCGGTTTCCAGCGGGCACACCATGTACTGCCGTATGCCCGGCAGTGGCAGGAAGATCTCCGTCATTCCCTGGTCACGCCAGGCGCGCAGCTTGATGTCGTTGCGCAGGTCGTAATAGACCTGATAGCCGCCCACTTCCAGACTGGTGTCGTTGCCGGATGCGTTGTTGCCGCTGCCGCGGTCGATGGAAGGGCCCCTGGCCAGCCCCGCGTTTTCCGGAGCGGTGTCCTGCGGCAGCATGCCCGGCGGCTGCCCCCAGATATGCGGGCGACGCTGCGGCGTTGGCGGCGGGGCGGCGGCGGGCGCCTGGGCCTGCGTGGCCTCGTCTTCTTCGTCGGGCGGCAGCGGATCTTCGGCAACTACGACCCGGGTGGCCTGGACGCGTGAGGCTGGCGCTTTCTTTGTGGCGGATTTGGGCGTTGGCGGCTTGTTGACCGGCGGTGCCAGCGTGGGTTGCGGCGTGGTGGCGCCGATGAAATCCACGGCCATCCGGCTGCCGCCTGCAGCGGCGCCTTGCGGCGGCGCCATGGTGATCGGAGGGGTCAGCATCACCAGCAGCAGGAGCAGCAGATGCAGCAGCGCGCTCGACAGCACCGCGATCCAGTGCTGCCAGCGTTCTGTCCAGGATTCGGCCTTGGCATCCGCTGTGCTCGATGCCTTGCTCATGCGGCCGGAGGTGCCTCGGGGGTGGGGGACTTCATGCGGAATCTAAAGCGTGCGAACGAGTGGGGTGCGGCATCGTAACGCGTCGGCGCGTGGCGGGTAGCCCGGATAAGGCCAGACCGCATCCGGGACGCGGAGTTCCCGGGCGAAGCGCTCCGGGTGCGCTTCTCGCCTGGGTTGCGCTGGCCATGGGCCTTCAAGTTTCCCTAACGGACAAGGTGTAGAAAGTGACCGGAACATTCTGATCCATGTCAGCCGTCTTCCTGGAGTAACCGAATGATCAGCAAGAACACGATCTGCCTGTGGTACGACGGCACCGCATTGGATGCCGCGACGTTTTACGCCGACACTTTTCCCGACAGTGCGGTGGGCGCGGTGCACCACGCACCGGGGGACTTTCCTTCGGGCAAGCAAGGCGACGTGCTCACGGTCGATTTCACGGTGCTGGGAGTGCCGTGCATGGGTTTGAATGGCGGGCCGGCATTCAAGCACAGTGAAGCGTTTTCGTTCCAGGTGGCGACCGACGACCAGGCCGAAACGGACCGCCTGTGGAATGCGATCGTCGGCAATGGCGGGCAGGAAAGCGCGTGCGGCTGGTGCAAGGACAAGTGGGGCCTTTCGTGGCAGATCACACCGCGCGCGCTGACCGACGCGATGGCCAGCCCCGACCGTGCGGCCGCCAAGCGCGTGTTCGACGCCATGATGACCATGCGCAAGATCGACATCGCCGCTATCGAAGCGGCGCGGCGCGGTTGACGCCCGCGGCGTTGGCACGGCAAAAAAACATGCGATGGATATTGACCCACTGCTGGTGAATTCCAGTGGCAGCAAGCGGTCGGAAGCGCTGGGTCGATGAAGCTGAGCCAGCCTACGGACCTTCATGCGGAACCTAAAGCGTGCCAGCGATGGGGTGCGGCATCGTAACGCGTCAGCAAGCAGCCCGAGTAAGCGCAGCGCACCCGGGGTGCCTCAACGTTCACCAAACTTTCCGGTTGCCGGGTGACGCCGCCCGATCCAACGGCGACCCTCCTTTGCTCACTCAGCGGAGAAAGGTGGAATGCAGCCATTCCGCCACCGCGTTGACCGGCCCATGAATGAAAGCATCGGCGCTGTAGGAGCGACGCAAGTCGCGAAACCAGTAAGCGCTCGGCGCTGAGGGCTTCGCGGCTTGCGCCGCTCCTACGGCCATGCACCCTCGACGCCGTTCACCTCGCGCCACACCAAGGCAACTATCGTCATCCCAGCAGCCTCCAACAGCGAAGCATCGTAGCTCGGGTGCGCTTCGCTTACCCGCGCTGCGCTGGCTAAGCCGGCTACCTTTGAAAATCCATTCAGGGCCTCTCCGCGACCTGCAGCTCGATACCTTTCAATGCAGCAGCGATCTTTTGAATGTGATTCTCTCCATGAGGAAATGGAGCGGACTTATCGTCGTACCGGATCGCCAAAAGTTCTCGAACCAAGCTTTCGCGAGCACTGTCGATACACTGCATCTGCGGACCAAGCAGCACGCGCTTCTTGACGTCTCTTGAAATGTTGAGAAAAGCGGAGCATTTGGAGAATACCAACGTGGCGTCCGAAACGAATTCCTCATCGGATTTATAGCCGTTGGCGTACCTGACATGAAAACTACGGACGGCTTTCTCTGCGCCATCCAGTGCATCCAAAACTTCCAGAAGAGGCCCCAATCTCAGGTCGGACCTCTCCGCTTTCCTCGCTGCATTAAAGATCAGCAGCGATACGAGCGCAGGCCAAACTATCGTTATAGTAGTGTGGGCAAGGGGTGATTGGAGAAGATTTACGATCCACATGCTTTTCCACCTTCCTGATAACGGGGCCAGAGCACCTTTCCTACTTAGAAAGCGCGCTCTGACCCCATTTTTTCAGCCCGCCCTACGCGGGTTGCATGTTTAACCACAGGAAGAGAGCCAATCCCACCGCGAGACTTATGAGCCCCACCCCCAGGCCGATTCTTCCCTGTTTTTGCTTTCTGCCTATGATCCCAAACACTACGGCAACAATCCCGCATATCGCCGCGCCCCAATAGAGCACTGCAGACTGCCCATGCGTCAGCAAGAAGACCGCATAACCCAGGAGCGCAAGGGTTCCAAACACAACAGATATCATAGCCATAGCGGCCTGCCTCGTTCGCGTTGGTGGAAATGAGTGGGTTACGCCATCCGGCGCGATTGAATCAAGATGGTTATGAGGCTAATCACGGAGGTTGCCAGAGCGAATAATCCTGGCGCGTAGTCGCCCGCATCCGCGCCGTAATCTCTTCCGAGTCCGATTAGAAAGATAAGCGCCCCTAGCAGCAGGACAGAATTCAGAATCAGTGCGACTGCTCTTAGCGTTGCCATGTCGATTCCTAATTAGGCCCCTACAGGATCAGCATCGATGAACGGGTTGTTGGTTATTTCGAAGGAATTCACAAGCGGCACACTTCTTTTTCTGCACGCATGCCTGGATCCAGAAGCATTCTTGACGTCTGATGCGAGCTTTGAGCATGCATATCAAACCAGACGACCTTCGCTCGACAGGGATACCCGAGTATCTAGCCCATCGGTTCGGAAGCGGCCTTTCCCCATCGGTCCCGAAAGGACCCATTCGCAATACTTTGCAAACCAAGACTCTAGTGCCTACCCCTTGCGATGAGCCTCTTCCATATTTTGAACTCCGTCAAGATTTTTTTTGGCTTTTTTGACAAACGGCGTGTCGCTTGACTGGAACCAAATGGCCGTCTGTGGAGGAGTTTCCGGAAAGAATAGAGGCCTAACTTATTGTTAACGGGCGAACGTAAATTTTTCACACATCAACCTACTCTCAAGCGGCGTCTCTTCGTCGTGTTCGATCGGGTTGCTGTGTTGCCCCCAGTTTGTGAGAACGAAAACGGGGACGGAGTGGGTGGGTCCCGATAAATCGGACACCAAAAAGCTGGGCCAACCCTCGCACGGAAGTGTTCCATGCAGAAGCGTCGGCGATTCACGGCGAAGTCCCCAGTGCTGCGCTTTCCCAGCTTCGCGACTCACGTCGCTCCTACGGTCTAGTGGTCTGCTTTCGATTGATCGCGATCATGTCGGCCGATCAGTCTGTCCAGTTTGTCGACAACCGGGTGTTGCTTGAAACCGGACCACCACTGCCAACGCGCAATAAACGCCGCTGTTTCCCGAATCCGGTGTCGCTGCCGAGATGCAGAACTACCGTCCTCGGATTGATCCAATCATGTCCTCCGACCCATTGCAGCTGCGACACGGATACTTCGCATTGCCGGCCACGGTCGGCAATGTGGAAGCGGTCTCCCTGCAGATGGACGTGCCGCACCTTGGCGAACTAGTAGTAGAAACCAGGAGTCATGCTGTGGTGGTCGGGCTTGGTGTGTTCGGGCTGTAGCCCCGGTAAATCACTCGCGCAAACCGAACTCCAGACAGCTGCTGCCGCGCCAATGGATTTCCAGGGGTTGGCCCGCGTCTGCGATGACTTCATCGGATGGTTCGTTGCCGCTGCCCAGGTTGAGCTGGCGGTCGGGCTGCTTGATCACGCCGAGAGTCACCACGATGCGACTGCCGGCGGCCAGCTTGCGGCCGATCAGGCGCGTGTCCTCCACGACGAGTCGTTGCGGCTCGTTGGCCCGCAGCAGGCGTCGCTGGCGGCGATCGGCGTTGTAACTGGCGCGCTGCAGCCACCAGGCGAGGTCGAGGTATTCGCCCTTGGCGTTGCGCTCGTACACGCCGAGGACAACATCGACATCGCGCTTGTTTACGGTGAAGTCGAGTACGCCTTTGAACGCCCCGGCCAGTTCGGCGTCTTGCGGCAGCGCATCGCCGACAAAGACCAGACCCGCATGCGGGTCAAGCTGGGTGTTGACCACATTGGCCGGTTGCGTCCAGTCGGCGTCCCCGCGGTCGCTGAAGTCCACGCGTTGCGTGACGATGGCTTGTGGCCGAGGTTGCGTGGACAAGGTGTTCGCATCGGCCGTCGCGCCCGGCACCAGGCATAGCCGTTGCGTGCGCGTCGCCATTGCTTCCAGTGTGTGCGCGTGCCGCCATGCGTCCGCACCCATGACCTGCCAGTTCACCCGGTCGGCCAGCACTTCCGGCTTCGGGGCGCCCTTCAGCACATGGTCGAACCATGCCAGCCGCAGGGCTTGCAGATCGATCCGCGCAGCAGGCTCTGGCGCATAGCCCTGTACGGTTGGCGGCACGCCCGTCTGCATAGTGAAGTGTTCATAGGGGCCGATCAGCAGGGTGTGGTCGGCCTCCGGGCGATGCCGCAAGTGCTCGCGGAAGTAATGCAGAGCGCCGGCCTGTGCGCCGTCGAAGTAGCCGGTAGTGGCCAGCACGGGGATGTCGATGCCGGCGAATGCGTCGCCTTGCGGGATCATGGCTTGCCAATAGGCATCGTAACCGGGATGTTTCAGCCAGTTGGCGAACACCGGGTTGGCGCTTCCATCGATGGCCGGCAAATCCCGGTAGGCGCGGCCACTGGCGTACCAGTTGCGATTGAGCGCGGCCCAGCGCGCGTTGTCGCCGTAGCGAGCATCGTCCAGCCAACGGTTGCTCGCGGCATACAGCGGCCACGGGTACATGAAATTGAAGAAGATGCCGCCTTCCATCGGCGCGTCGATGCCGGGTGCGAGGGTGGCGGAGGTGGCGATTGCCTTCAATGCCTTGGGTTTGTGCTTCAGGGCAGCCCATTGGGTGTAGCCGCTGTAGCTGCCCCCGTACATGCCCACGCGGCCGTCGTTCCATGGCTGTCTGGAAATCCAGTCGATCACAACAGCGGCATCGGCGCCATCGTGCTCGTACGGGACGATGGCGTCGGGGCTGCGGCCCTTGCCACGGGAATAGGCCACTACGCCCGGGTAACCGTATGCGGCGGCCTTCTTCGCATCGCTCCAGGCCCAGTCGTCGTTGGCGTAGATGGTGAACGTCAACAGCGCAGGCAATGGCGGCGCCTTGGCCGGGCGCACGATCAGGACGGCGATACTGGCGCCCTCCGGTGTGCGAACCAAGGTATCGCGGTCGATCGCGTAACGGCGCGCATCGTCCGCCGCCAGTGCCGGATCGAACAGGGCTTGGAACGCGCAGTAGGCCGCATGCACCTGCCAGGCGCGGATCAGGTCGACCGCCTCCGCCAATGGCAGCCGCTTCTTTCCGGAAGTCCGCGCAAGCGCCGCGTCCAGGTCGCCGCGCATCCGCGGCAGGTAGCCGCCGAAACCGAACTCGGCCTGCAGCGCGACTTTGTCTTCCAATGCCCCAAAACGTTCGGCGAAGACCGCGCTCCAAGCCTGGGCGAACGGCAGCCCGCGCGTCGCCTGCAGGGTCTTCGCCCGCGCATAGATCTCGTATTGCAAGTACAGCGGCGGTTGGGAGGGATCGTCTTTGCGCAATGCGCGAAGGTCCTCAATGCTTTTCACCGCCTCTGTGTACTGCCCGGCGGCCAGCTGGAGCCGGAACAGCGTGCCGAGATAACGCTGGCGGTCCTCGTCGCGATAGCCCGCCATCGTCTCGCGCGCGAGAATGGACATTGCCTGTTCGATGTTGTCTCCGTGCAATCCTGCTGGAACATGGACCTCCGACGCCCGGGCGGTCGAGGGCACGGACAGTGCGATCAGCAGAAGTGCCAGGAAAGTTTTCATGTCGGGTTGGGCTGAGAATGCCGAAAGGGCGGATGCTAGCATCCGCGCGCTACGGCAATCTTGAGCGGAAAGGAATTGTCAGGTAGTGACTATGGAAATTGGACGTGCTCCATCCAGTAATCCGCCGTGAATCCCAAAACCAGACCCAACGCCAGCGCTAAAACATATCCTTCAGCAGTGGCGCCAACCAGTGCTGCGACTGCTAAGGCCAGGACAACGCCAAGAAAAGTCTGGGTTAGCAACGAAAGGGAACGCTTTTTCTCTGCCGTGCCAAACATTACGATTGCGAAATAGCAGCCGAATAAAAATAATATGAGTGTCCAGCGAATCGTGCGCGAATCAAGAACTCCAGCGTCGACACGCAATAGTCCGAACAGCGCAAAAATGCTGCCGAACAGAATCACTCCAAGCAGCCACCAACGTGTCATAGCCACCTAACGCCTGACACAGCCGGGCCGCGAAGCGGCTTCGGCTTGAATGAATTGTTAGGGCGCCACTGCATAAACACTCGGGAAGTATCGCTCCATGAGCGACTCCGGATACAGCGGTGCCGTAAACCCGTACTGAGCATACAACCCATGCGCGTCCCCTGTGGCCAGGGTAAACCGTCGTAGCCCTTGAAGCTGCGGATGTGCGAAAACAGCATCCATGAGCGCCTTGCCATAACCCCTGCCCCGATGCTCCGGCAGGACGAAGACGTCCACAAGGTTGGCGAAGGTCGTGTAGTCGGAGATGACGCGAGCAAACGCGATCTGGGACTTGCCGAGGAAGCCGCCGAAGCAGAGCGAGTGGTCAATGGACCGCTGCACCAAGGCAAACGGAATGCCTTTGGCCCAATAGGTGTGCTCGGAGAGGAAGCGGTGGATGAGCGGGAGATCTAGCCCTGCTGTCTCTGTGGATATCCGAAAACTTTCCATAGCGCCCCAACTACGATCAGACCCCAAAGCGGGGCGTAGCGCGGATTGTGGGTGTGGCCTGGGAGGCCCGTCAATCGGGCTTTGTCTACGCGGCACAAGCGGTGAGACGTCGAGTATTTCCTGAGCGATCGCGAACAGGCCTAGCCTGAAGCGCGTTACTCCGGTCGCAAGAAGCGGTGGCGACGATCTGGTCGGCGGCTTCGGCCAGTTGGGTGAAGCTTTTGAACGAACTAAAGGGGACGGAGGTAATTAAACGACTTAATCGCCTCCGCCCCGCTTTAGCTGGAGTCCTGCCAATGCAGAGAATAGGAGTGGTTTAACCTGCTTCACACGTGCCGTATCCCGTCACCGGCACTCAAAATCATCCGTGCCTAGCGGCGCGCAACCGTCTCCCCACTTGCCGGTCTGCCGCCAGTACCCGGAGACGCCGGCCTGGACCAGCAGCTTCTTGTAGTCCGGATGCGCGCGCACGCTTGAATAGGGCGCGTTCCAGAACGCGACATAAGGAAATTGCTCCATGCTGCCTTCCTTGAAACCCTTCTGCGCTTCCAGATCCTTACGCAATGCGGCCACGGCCAGATCCGCCTCGCCCAATGCGTCGGCCACGCTGGTCCAAAGGTACGCGAAGTCGGCGCCACCGCCGTAGGACTCGTCCGCGAGGGCTTTGCGCACGAGGGCAAGCATGGCTTCCCGATCGTCCAGCCTCGCGCCGAGGTCGCGGAAGAAGGGCGTGTCGTATTCCTTGCTTTGTCCCAACAGCCGGCGGTGCAGCATTCTCAATTCGTGCAGCCCACCGGGTCGCTTGCCCGCAAGTTGGCGAAAGAAGGCGACGTAATCCGGTTCCAGCTGGCTTCCTTCCAGTTCCCGGCCACGCTGGTACTCGGCCTCCGCATCTCCATAACGGCGCGCGGCGACGTAGTCGAACTGCAGGTCGCGGGATAGGAACAGCGCCCTGGGTTCCAGCGCGCGCACCTGCTCGACCAGGGTCACGGTTTCGTCCAGGTGGCCCATGGCATAGATCATGTAAGCGTAATCAAAGACGCGTTCCTTGCTCATCGGGCCCGAATCCACGACCTGCTTCGCCAGCGTTATGGCTTCGGCGCGCTTGCCCTGGCGCCACAGGGCATTGGAGCGGTCTCGCCTGGCCACCCAGCTGTCCGGTGCGATGCGGGCGATGCGCTCGCGAACCTGGCGTGCCTCGGCGCGCAACTTCTCCGCTGGAACGCCGCCTACTTCTTGCGCCATGGACAGGAGCGAGCCGGCCAGCGCATCCCAGCACAACACGCACTGCGGATCCAGCGCCACCATCTCACGGGCCAGTTGCAAGCGTTCGCGATCGTGGCTGAAATCGAACCGTTCCTGCATGGAGATGTTGCGCCAGCGCAAGAAGCGTTCGTAGGCTTCCACGTTGGTGGTACCGCCCTGCTCGCGGTTGAACTTGGCGACATCCAGCTTGACGCTCAGGGCCAGCGCGACGTCGCGGGAGATTTCCTCCTGCATCTTGAATATGTCGCGCCGTTCGCTCGCATAGGTTCTGGACCACAGGTGGGTGCCATCCTGGGCACGGACGAGCTGTGCGGTGACGCGCAGGTGATCGCGATCCTTGCGGACGCTGCCTTCAAGCAGATAGGCAACGCCGAGCTTCCGGCCGACCGCGCTCAGGTCTTCGTTCTTGCCCTTGAACGAGAAGCTCGAAGCGGGCCCTACCACCCGCATCGCCGGTGCTTGCGCAAGTTGATTGATGATTTCCTCCGCCAGACCGTCGGCCAGATATTCCTGGTCCCGTGCCTGGGACAGGTCGGCAAACGGGAGCACGGCCAGCGAGGGTTGTGGCGAGGGGGCGGGCGCTCGGTCCGGCAGAGCGGAGGTCGCGCTACCTGCATCTTTACCCGGCAGCCAGCTGAGGACTGCGATTGTCAGTACAAGAACGGTAGGAATGGCCGCAAGGACGAACCAACGGGCCCGCTTGGAACGTGGTGTCGCGGCCTGCAGTGGAGGCGACTGGAACGGACGCGGATCAGTGGGAGGGCCGGCGGTCTCCGCTTCTCCGTCAATCGTCAGCGCATGTTCTGGGAGGTCGAAGCGATAGCCGATCCCGTAGACAGTGCGCAGCAGTCGCGGATGTTGCGCGTCCTCGCCCAGTCCTTGGCGCAGCACGCTCATGATACGGTTGAGTACGCTTTGGGTAACGTGCCGATGGCCCCAGACCGCCTCCAGGATTTCATCCCGGGTGAACACGCGGCCAGGCGAACCGGCCAGCACTGCAAGCACGGCAAAAGCCTTGGGTTCCAGGGACTGCTCGCTGCCTCCGCGCACCAACCGTCTGCCGGCGAAGTCGATGACCACGTCGTCGAAGACAAGGTTGCGCGGAACAGGCTGCGACATACGGTCCCCGGCGAAAGAGCTTCCGCTCGGGCCAGTATATAGCGCGTCTTGGGGCCGGCCTAAGCCTCCCCTAAGCATTGGGGCCCAAATCTACGCGGAACCTGCGACTGCCCTTAAGCCTTGTCCATGCCCTTGGCCGATCCTGGTCGCGCAAGAAAGATCTTGTGCAGCCAATGAATGGAGATTGTCATGAATGAACTAGACAGCCCTTACATCGGCCAATCCCAGCCGCAGCTGGGTTCCGCTCCGGCACGTCTGCTGCGTTGGACCGGTCGATTCTTCTATTACGCGTGCCTGGTGGGCCTGGGAGTATTCGGCACCTACATTATCCTGCGGGGCGCCGGCAGCACCCTCAGCAATTTCGATCAATGGCACGACCTGGTGGCCGGACTGCCGATACGGTCGGTTTCCGAGTGGATCGCCAACCTTGGCATCGGTATGCACTTCGTCTGCGGCGCGGTGCTGGTGCTGGCGTGGCCCATTCTGTTGTCGAGCCGCATACGGGCCCGCCATCGCGCCGTCCATCGCTGGACCGGCCGGGTGTATGTGACGGCAGGACTGCTGGCCGGAACCGGCGGCCTGTCGTTCATTTTTACGCGCGGCGCATACGTCCAATCGGCGTCCATAGCCTTCGGGATATGGGGCGCAGTGATGATGCTGAGCGCGGCCATGGCCTACGTACACGCGCGCGCCAAGCGCTTCGACCTGCATCGTGCCTGGGCCATTCGCCTGTTCGCGATGGTGCTTGGTTCCTGGCTGTTCGATCTGGAAATCCGGGCGTGGAAGGACCTGGCGGGGGGTATCGGTTTTGGCAAAGGCGACACGAGCGGTCCACTGGACTACGCAATGCTCTACCTGTTCTTTGTTCCTAACCTGCTGGTCGCCGAATTTTTCATCCGCAACAAGCACAGGCGGCTAGTCCAGTCAGGCAATGCGAAATGGTCCGCCGTCGTCGCACTTGCGGCAGTCGGCTTGATCTTCGGCTACGCGATCGTCGCGGTCACCGCCACACACACCGGCAAGTATGGCAAGCACCTACTCCAGTTCATTTCTGGCTAGTCCGGAACCGTACTCCGACCCGTTTGGCGAAGCCGTCCAGCCTACGAGCCGCGCTGGGTTGGAAAACTTGCCCGGACTTCGTTTTTCCCAATCCCGCTTTTCCCGCACACGGCACAGTGGGTTACGGCAATATCATGGACCTAAGCGTGCACCCTGCCAGCCTGCACATAGCGATGGAGGGACTGCAAAGGAAACGGAGGCAATCAAGTGGCTCAATTGCCTCCGTTCCCTTCAGCTGGTCGCATGAACTACTGGATGGCAGCTTTGCACGGAACCAGTGGCGGCGGATTGTTCAAATCATGGCTGATCGGCTGCGCGGCATCATACAGATTGACCGCCAGTACCCGTCGTGCGCTGGACCCGCCGGGTCGCCCACGATGGATAACGCCAGCAGGTAAGACAAGGTATTGGCCGGGCCCAAGGCTGTAGCTGCGCTCGGGAGTCTCCAAGCACTGTTCGCCAGCGACAACGTAGAACACCTCTGGACCGGAGTGAGTATGGACGGGGGTGGTGGTTCCAGGCTCGAGCATGGAGGACAGTACCCGCATCGAATAACGGTTCGCAGCGGGCATTTCGACAGGACCTATCCAAGCGACGTGATGGCCGCCATGATGTGCCTCAGCCTGAGTTTCGACAGTCATGAGCCACACCGAGCCATGTGCTTCGGCAGCGACGCCGTTAGGACCGGCGGCCTTCTTCGCGGCCTCGAGGGAATCGAAACGATCAAGATGCCAATACACGGGCTTGGCCGTGGACCCATGCAGGGGTCTATTGGCCAGAATCGTACAACCTACCTCTCCACGCCGCTCCGGAGAATCTTCAGCGCACTTCACGGAAGGTCGCTGTGCCGCGGCGGCAAGCCCGCAAACTGCAAAGATGATGAGAAGCATGCGACTCATGTGTGCCTCTTTTCGTTCGGGACGGGGCTGCCGCTGTCCGTCTGATGTATGGCTTCAAATTCTTATTGCCATCCAACTACGATTGGACCCAAAAACGAGGTGTAGTGTGGATTGTGGGCACGGCCCGGGGAGCCCGTCAATCGAACTTTTCCCATACCGCACGAGGGCTTACGGTGGTATCGCGGGCTGGCTGTGCAGATCGAAGGGAAACTTGTTCTGATCCCGGTTTTTCGCCTTCCATGGCGCATGGCTGTTTCCTTCCTTGTTCGCGATGGAAATGCCCCGCTCTGTCGATGCCAGCGCGGATTCAACGGGCAATCCGTGCAATCCGGGCCGGCCGTAAAAGTGGTAGCGTGGCGACAGGAAAGCCGCCAGCGGTCATCCGGGGGATGCCACGATGAAACCGTTCTTGCTGAGTCCGACGACGCTGCTGCTCTGCGGGTTGATCAGCATTGTGATGTTGCGATCGGACAATATGCGCGCGGCGCAGGCCGCCGCCGTCAGTCCACTTTCCTCATCTCAATCTCAAGTGGCCCGACTGAACGCGCAGCGCGCTGCGAACGCTGCCGAAACGCCGCGTCGGCATCCGATCTGGGCAGACGGCACGGTCATCCCGCCGACGGCGACGGCGCCGTGGTCGCAGACCGACCCGTTCGCGCCGGTGTATATCGTGACCTCACGCGACACCTATCAGGGTATCCGTGGCCTGACCCGCGATGCGGTCGGGCGGCGCGACAGTACCGGCATGCCGTTGGTGATTTCGGAAATCAGGGCCGACAGCCTTGGCGAGATCGGCCGCCACGTGCATGTCAAAGAGCGTCGCTGCGGCGGCTTTTTCGCGTTTCCCAGTCGTACGCAGGCCGAGGCTTTCCTGCATGCGGACCGCTCGCGGCAGGCGATGACCAAATCGCTGCTCGCCAGCTACACGCTCGACAATCAGGCCACCGTGGACCGCTGGTTGCCGCAGGTGGAGGAGCGCCGCATCTACGACACCATCAATCACCTCTCGAGCTATCGCAATCGCTACTACGCCAGCAGTTCCGGCAAGACCTCGGCCGAATGGATCCGCACCCACTGGCAATCGATCGCCGCCGGCCGCAGCTACGTCACCACCGAACTGTTCACCGCCTGCACGAACTGCTCCACGCAGCCCTCGGTGATCCTCACCATCCAGGGCTGGGACCTGCCCAACGAAGTCGTGGTGCTGGGCGCACACCTGGATTCGATCAACGCCAGCAACCGCAACGATCTCAACCAGCTCGCGCCGGGCGCCGACGACGACGCATCGGGCATCGCCACCCTCACCGAAACGCTGCGCATTGCGCTGTCCGAAGGCTGGCGGCCGCGGCGCACGGTGAAGTTCATGGGCTATGCCGCAGAGGAAGTCGGCCTGCGCGGCTCCAACGCTATCGCACAGTCCTTCCGCAGCAGCGGCGTCAACGTCGTCGGGGTGCTGCAGGTGGACATGACCAATTACAAATCCGGCGCGGTGCCGGATATGAAACTGATCGCCGACTATTCCAACGCCGATCTGAAGAACTTCTTCGTCACCCTGTTCGATACCTACCTCGCGCCGAAGGGTCTCACGCGCGGCAGCGTTACTTGCGGTTACGCCTGCTCCGACCATGCCTCGTGGACGAACGCCGGCTATCCCGCCGCGATGATGTTCGAGGCCGGCGGCCCGAACGGCAGCTTCCCCTACATCCACACCACCAGCGACACGCTGGCGACTATGGGCGAATCGGCGCAGAACAGCGTCAAGTTCGCACAGTTCGCATTGGCTTACCTTGGCGAAACCGCCAAGACCGCGCAGGTCAGAGTCACCGGCGGCCCGGCGCCGGTTTTTCGGAAAGACGGGTAGAGCAGGCGCGTAGGCTGGGTTGGCTCCATCAACCCAGCATGTCGGGAGCCCGATGAAGCCGCTGGGCTAGTGAAACCAACCCAGCCTACGCCCAAGCTGGCTCTGACCCCGTATTTTCCGCGTTGAATATGGATCTCCTGCCTTGGCCGATCAATGGCCTTCGACCGCGAAAAGAATGTCCGCGAATCCCGGCGTCGTTTTCTCTCGGTTCCAATCGCGTTGCAGTTCGCATATCAGCTGCACCCATCCCACTGGTTTGCCGCCGGCCTGGACGAGGCGTTGAACGCCCAGCGCATGCGCTTCGGGCGATGTTCCGCCGACGCAATCGATGACCGGATAGACCTCGAAACCTTCGTTGATGGCATCGAGTGCAGGGTGGACCAGGCAGACTTCAGTCCACAGGGCGGCCATGATGAGCTTCCTCCGCCCGGTGGCTTTCACGGCCCGTACGAAATCCTCGTCCTCCCATGCATTGATGGACGTGCGGTCGATGGGGTGGACGTCGGGCAGCACGTCGATGATCTGATGGATGGTCGGCTGGTTACGACCGGTCTTCACGTTCACCGTGGACAGCACAACCGGCAGTTCGTAGAGCTTGCCGATACGGGCCAGTGCGGTGATGTTGGTGACCAATTCGCGTTTCGGGCGGGACTGGATCGAGGAGACCTGCACAGGTTGGAAGTCGATGATGACCAGAGCGGCATTCTTTGGCGTGAGCAAGTGGTCGGCAAGCGGATCGCGGATGGTTGCGAACGACGCCATGGCTACTCCCCTTGCTTGCTGGACGCGTGCGCGGCGACTACGTAAGTCGTATCCGTCGGACCCTGACCGGTGATGTAGACGACCGTTGGCTGGTCTCCGGTGAAGGCGAAATGCGGGTCGCCTGCCGGCTCGGTGTAGAAACTGCCCGGGCCCAGCGTACGGGCCGTCGCTTCGTCGGCCTGCTCGCCGTATCCGAAGTACCATTCGCCGGACACGACGAGCGCGGTACGGTTGTCGCGATGCCTGTGCGAGGCGATGCGCGTGCGGGGCGGGACGCGGATTTCGATCGCGTACGGCCCAGCCGCATTCGGATTTCCCGAGAGGAGGGTCGTCTGCACGCCGCTGATCCCGGATGTGCCCGCTCCAGCGCCGCCTCGCGCGACAGCATCGACCTCTGAAGACGTCAGACGGGCCTGCGCGAGCCGCGCATCCGCGTCAAGGAAGGCGCGGATCGCCGCGACCGTCGCTTGCGGCTGTTCTTCCATCAGCCAATGCCCGGCATCGGAGATCACCACCTCGTGCACGTCGTCGGCGGCAAAACGCATCACGAAGGCCATGGTCGATCCGAAGGAATGGTCGCCACCGACGGCGAGCAGGGGCATTTTCAGGCGTCCAGCTGTCAACCCCGCGCGGTTGTCTATCGCGTCCTGATCGAAAGCGGCGAACTGCAGGAAGCCTGCATGCATGCGACCCGGCCGCGCATAGAGCGCTGCGTAGTGACGCCGCGCAGCTTCCGGGAAATGCGCCGGATTGGCGGAAAACTCGTTCCAGAACCGGTCCAGATAGATGCGCTCGCGCCCGGCCACCAGACGTTCCATGTCGGGCCCGCCGAAACGGAAATGCCAAAGCAACGGGTTCTTGAGAATCTCGTCCCACGGGCCGATCCCGGGCACTGGCGCGTCCATCACCACCAGCCGCGTGGTGCGGGCCGGGTGGGCCTGGGCGAACGCAAATGCGACCATGTTGCCGATATCGTGCGCGACGACATCGGCGCGGTCGATGTGCAACGCGTCCAGCACTCCGGCAATGTCTTCGGCTTGGTTTTTCTTGGTGAAACCTTCCGCAGCAATCGCCGAGAGCCCCATTCCCCGCAGGTCCGGTACGACGACGGTGTGGTCGCGCATCAGATCCGCCGCCAGGGGCACCCACATGTCGCCGGTGTCGCCGTACCCATGGATGAGCACCACGGCGGGCCCTGTTCCGCCTATGCGAACATGCAAAGTGGTTCCGTTGGTCTGGATCTCCTGCATGCGGAAACCAGCAGGGAAATCGGACGTGCCGGCTAGCGCCGGGAGGGTCGCGAGAAACAATACTGCGACCCACGTGCAGGTCCGGAGTTGGCTATGCATTCCCATGGGACGTCTCCTCAAAAGAAGGTTGCACTTTCGAGTCTGGCCGTCCGCGCCGGGAAGGTCTTGAAGATTTCTATCGGACCTTTGCAAAAACCGCCGCCGCGTTCACAGGACCTGCTTTCGCCAGGCGCCGGGACTTGCGCCGACGATGCCGGTGAAGACGCGCGTGAAATGGCTTTGGTCGGCAAAACCGCACGCAGCTGCGATGTCGCTGAGCGATCGATCGGCATCCCGCAGCAACGACTTGGCGCGCAGCACACGTTGCAGCAGCATCCAGCGATGGGGCGGCATGCCCATGCTCCGCTTGAAGGCGCGGGCGAAGTAGTTCGACGAAAGCCCGCACGCTGCTGCCGGCTCGGACAGCGATATGTCTTCGCCCATCCGCTCGATCATCAGTTCGGTGGCGCATCGTACCTGCCAAGGCGCCAGCGCGCCGCGCCTTCCGTACTCAGGCAGGCGCATGCCGCCGAAGGCAATCGCGAAATAGGTGTGCGTTGCCAGCATAAGATGATCGGCGTACATCTCGCCCATTTGCTCCGGGCGCTCGAGCGCAGGCAGGAGCGCTTGTCCCAGATGCCAAACCGTCGCATCGAAGGCGCCGCGTTCGCAGGAAAGCGTTGCGATTCTCGGCGCGCCATGTTCGTCGGTGATTTCATCGAGTGCGGTACGCGAGACGTAGAAGTGCAGAACGTCGAAGGGGCTCTGCAGGTTGGCGGTCGGCTCTTGTTCCAGATCGACGATACTGGTGGTCCTGGCGCCATAGCCCCCGCGGTAGACGGAACGCCCGCCGATGAAGAGTTCGCGTTTGGGCGAGTCCCTCAATTGCAGGAGCACCGAGAATGCGGATTCTGCGGGCAGCGGCGAGGTCATTCCGTGTCCCGGTGCGTCGCGCCGGATGCGCGTCACGGCAAGCTTCGACTTCCGCAGGGCACTGATAACAAGATGCGAACTCGCATCGGCCCGGAAGTATTTCGCCAGGCCGTCGCCGTAGGCGCCCGTGGTCGGCTGCATGTAATCCTCCCTACGGCCGGAGCGTCGGCGCGCGAATGAGGGGACGAAGTCTTCCGAGCATACAGGATGATCGGGAGGTGGGCTTGCAGTCGCTGGTGGTCGCCACGGTCTGGTCGACGGCTTCGGCCAGGTGGGTGAAGCCGCGGGGCAGGATGAGGTGGTCGGGGTTGGCTGAGTTCGGCCAGCAGGTGCAGGTAGTGGCGGAGCGATCGCAGTTGCTGGTGGGCTTCTTCCGGCAGGAAGTAGCCGGGCTCGCATGGCGTTCCTTGGCGGGTGACGTGAGGGTTGATGAAACCAATCCAGCCTGGCCGCAACCGATTCTACCGTTCCCGTACGGCCTTCAGTGCAGTGCCTACCGTCTCCGGCGGGAACCCGCAGTGGCCTTCGCCCACCGGCGGCAGCGCGCGCACCTTTTGGCCGCGACCCTTGGCCGTGGCAAGCGCAAGATAAGCGCTGCTGAAGCGGGCCGGCACGATTGGATCAAGCGCATTCGGCTGCAGTACCACCGGCACTTTTGCGTCGCCGGTCAGCGCGCCGGTCTTGCGCACGTAGGCGAGCGCCGCCGGGTCGGCGACGTAGCGGCGGATGCGCGCGCCCAGCGCGGCCTCGTCGCCGTCCACACCCTCGGGGCCGGTAACGCTGCCAACGGGAAAGCCGTCGGCCCGCTGCGCCAACTCGCGTAGCGCCAGGTAGTACAGCCAGAGCGAGCCGGCCAGTTCGCCGCGCGGAATGTCGAAACGCTTGGCCAGTGCCTGCGCGCGCGCTTCATTGCCCGCCAGGGCCGCTTCGATGGCATCGCCGTCGGCAGCGGGCGGCAGTGACGCATCGGCCAGACCGGCCGACGCCTGCGGCAGCGTGCCGGGGAACATCGCATCGAACGCGGCCAGCGGTCCCAAGGCGCCGCGCGCGAACATCGTTTCGCTGGAAACGGCGACGCCGCACATCGACACCACGCCGTTCCACGCACGCGGATGTCGTTCTGCACTCGCCAGGGCGACCAGCCCGCCCATCGACCAGCCGACCAGCCACGCCCGCTTCGGCGCGCCATGGCGGGCGACGAAATGCGTGCGCAGCCGTTCGGTGTCGGCGATCGCTTCAGGAATCGCCCAGCCCTGCCCCGAATAACCGCTAGCCGCGATCGCGAAACCCTGCGTCAGCAACGGCTCCATGCCGGAGGGAAACGGCAACGGCACTTTGCGCGGCGAACCGGCCGTCTCGTAACCATGCGCGTTGACCACCAGCTCGCCGTTCCAGTTGGCGGGTATGTCGATTCGGTAGGCCGCGCCCTCGATCTCGCCGGTATCGACGATGGTCTGCTCCGCTGCAGCCGGCGCGCGCGACGCGGCGGTCTCGCGGAGGTTTACGGGCGTGCACGCAGCCAGCAACACCACGGCGGCAAGTGTCAGCAGCATCGAAACGGTGCGTCGGGTCATCGTGCCTTCCTGTCGTCCACCAACTATAGGGGACGAACTAAAGTGGACGTGGGTAACGGGTTGGCTCCATCAACCCAGCATTTCCTGACCAGGGGCAAAGAGCCCTGGATTGGTGAAGCTAACCCAGCTTACCGTTCTCTGCTCGGGTTTTTTCGCGTTACCTGTATCTAAACCCTTCCCCTTCCACCCGCATCAACATCCTGGACGCTCAATCTGGGGAAACTTGCGATGCGTACCGGTCTTATCGTTCCAACCTGCCTGTCCTGGCTGATCCTGGCCATGCTGCTCGGCAGCTGTGCTACTGCGTCGCGGCCTTCAGTAGAGACCGGTCGCGGCCTGAGGCCGCCGACACCCGCAGTCGAACAAGAGCTGCAGGAGATCCTCGACAAGCATCGCATCGTCACTGCCGGCCTCGGCATCCTTATGGATGGCAAGCTCGCTTGGGCGCTGTACCACGGCGATGCATCGCCAGGCGTGCCGGCCAACGCGGCTACGCGGTTCAATGTCGCTTCCATCACCAAAACCGTGACTGCGGAAACCGCATTGCGGCTCATCGACGCCGGTGAACTCGACCTCGATGAGCCGCTGGGGGCGTACTGGGTCGATCCCGATATCGCCGGCGACCCAAGACTACAGTCGCTGACAGCGCGTACCGTCCTCACCCACACCACCGGCTTTCCCAACTGGCGGTTCTTCCGCAGTGACGGGAAGCTCGCCTTCGCCCGGGCGCCGGGCGAGGCATACGGCTATTCCGGCGAAGGTTTCGAATACCTCGCGCGTGCGATCTCCACCAAACTGCACCGTCCATTTCCGCAAGTGGTGCGGGAGCTGGTGTTCGAACCCGCCGGCATGCAGCATGCGATGATGGAGATACGGCGCAACGGGCTACGCGATGTCGCCATTCCCATCGACGAGGAGGGCACGGCCCACCGCATGTGGTGCCGGCCGAATGGTTGGTGTCGCGAAGAAGGCAGCTATTCTGCCGCCGATGACATGCTGGTAACCGTGCCGGACTATGCGCGCTTCCTTGCCATGGTCGCCCGCGACGAGTCCGGCAAAGCCGGCACGCCGTTGGCGCGCGGTAGTGCCTTGGTCGACACCGGTGATGATGCTGTCGTCGATTGCGAAGACAGTGCGACCATCGACTGTCCTCGTGCACAAGGATATGGCCTTGGCTTCCAGGTCATCGAATATGACGCGATGCGAATTCTTGGCCATGGCGGCAACGATTGGGCGGAGGTCGCACTGGGCTACATCCAACTCCCCGCCCGGGATGGACTGATCGTTTTTCTCAACGCGCCGAACCGGCGTGGATTGGAAGCAATGCCGGAACTTGTGGAACTACTCGATCCGGACTCGCCCTTCCCCGGGCAGTACCGACGATGGCTCGCGCGCGAGCGTGCGCAAGCAACCCGCTAACATTCCGAAAACAGGCTTGCTCTTGACGATATTGGAAAATGGAGGAAATGGGGTCAGATTGCCTCGGCCGGGTCACATCGAAAATGGTTTTTCAAGGTTGTCCGCCAGCGCGACCATTGCGGCCGACTGGGGAAAGTCCGGGAACTGGCCGGCGAATGCACGAGCCCAGTCCCCAAAAAACCTGAAGTCGTTCTCTGAAGTCACTTCGAACACCACTGAGGTATGGGACTCATGCAGCCGATCCAGGATGATTCCCACCCGCTCCCACTGCTCAAGCAGGTCGGCTTCTGGTATCTCCATGAGCCGGCGGCAGAATTCTTGCTCATCGGAGAGAGACATGATTGTGGGTGCCTCCTCGATGTCTCTCTGAATCGCTTCAAGTGGTGTCATAAGCTGGGTCTCTTGGAACGGGAGATTGAGTTGGTGCGACCTAATGCCTGACACAGCCGACCCGCGAAGCGGCTTCGGCTTGAACGAATTGTTAGGCGGCAGGCACGATCACCCAATCCATCAGTAGTGGGACAGAGGCGCAGAACGGTCCACCATCCTTTGCGATGCCGCGAACAACAGCTTGGAGAACACCATCGGTTGCGATGGCTTGGTCGGCCAACCGGGCTGTGATGCCAGTGATTGGCACTTTGGCACGACGCGACCAGACTGTCCCCGGTTGGCCCGCATAGGTACCAGAGTTGATGTATATGAACCGCGCGGCCGGCGGGCCTTGGGTAAATTCGCCGGTCAACTTGGGTGGGTCACTTGATAGGTCAGCAAGAACTGAAAAGTCGAAGATCAGCTCGGGCGCACGGGATGTTGGTGCAACCAACTCTGACTTGCCGCGTTGCAGGGCGAACCAAACCCCAGAGAGTGGCTCAGTCACAACGATCCGGAGTCGCAATGTTTGTTTCATGCCGCCTAACGCCTGAATTAAGCCGGCTCGCTACGAGACGGCTGAAGTATGCCGAGACCGCGAAGAGGGCTCGGCTTGAATGAATTGTTAGGCTGCGGGTCCCGGTGTCTCAGAGTCGTGGCCATCGGAGTCAATCTTTGGTTTGGCACAAGGATCATCGCAACATGTCTTTGGATCATCGACCAAGATTTTGGGCTGCTCTGGCGGAGGGGGAAGCGCCGAGTACTTTGCTGAGCAAGCTGACAGAAGTAGCGCGCAGAAGATAAGGACTGCTCTGACCACCGTAATGCCTCCCCACCGCCTAACTACGATTAGACCCCAAAGTGGGGTGTAGCGCGGATTGTGGGTGTGGTCTGGGAGGCTCGTCAATCAGGCTTTGTCTACGCGCGGCACAAGAGGTTGTGGCAGTAAGTTGGGCTTCCGCACCAATAGATATAGCGGACCTTTCTGCCCGTCCAGTTCTTTCAGGTGCTCAGCTGCCCGGCGAGGCGGCGGCATTCGGCGAACGAGGCGCGGCCTTGCCACGCCGACGGTAACGGCGACTGCAAACGCGGCAGCAACTTGGCGACGGTCTCGGCATCGCCGGCCTGGCAGGCAAAATGTGCGTAATTCTGCAGGTTCCATTGATCCGGATAGCGGGCGATCACGTCCTCGAAGCCGGCGCGCATGCGGTCCCAACGTGCGAACGATGCGAGGAACAGCGTGTCGTCATAGCCGTTCTGGGCTGCGAACCAGTAGATGCGGGCGTACATGCCTTCGCCTTCTAGGTCGCGGGTCGCATCGACCGCCGCCTTTGCGAACGTCTCGATTTCGCCGGGCCCGCCATGCCACTTCGGCATCAGGTGGTTGAGCATGGCGAAATACAGCGGATAGTAGTTGGGGTAGCGATGCACGCCGGCATCGAAATCCTTGCGTACCTGCGCATCACCAACGTTGAGTGCGGTGTCGAGCCCGACCAGCGTTGCGTAGTACTGCGGATGACCGGAGGCCACCTTCTCCTTCGACACCAGGTATTTCCGCGCCCGCTCCAGATGCTTGCGAAACGGTGCCCACGCGTCAGGCGCGACGGTATGCGCGAACCCACCTCCGCGGATGCTCCAGGCACGCCGGGAAATGGTCTCGGCCACCATCAGATGTGCAAGCGGCGATTGCGGAGAATCCTTGGCCCATTCCTTGACCCGCCGCTCAAGCGCGTCCCAGCCAGCGCTGTCGCTGGGCCTGGGATCAACGATTGCGCTTTCCACGCCGCTTGCGAAGATACCGCTGACCCAGAGTCCGCTCGACGTCCGTACCCCATCGTCCACATAGGCATCGCTGCGGGCGTCCAACGCGCGCAGGTCACCTGCTGCATACATTTCAGAGGCCTGCCGCTCGATCGCGCTGCGCATCTCCAGCTCGGGCAGTCCGGCCGGAATCTCGGCTGCCTCCACGCTGACGGACAGACAAACCACGGCCAGTAGCATCCATTGCGACACTGCTTTCATTTTCATCCCCCTCAGGAAAACGGTGATTTATAGGTCGCTGGCCAGTCGCGGAGCGTGGTCTTGACCTGCCACGGACAAAGCCGCAAACCCGTGAGCGCTGTTGACCGGCCTTACTCGCGTTGCGGGAGAAACGGTAGGGGTCAGGCTCCCAGCAGTTCGACGTCGAACTTCAACGTGGCATTGGGTGGGATGACGCCACCGGCGCCGCGTGCGCCGTAGCCGAGGTTGGCTGGGATGATCAGCGTGCGCTGGCCTCCTTCCTTCATGCCCTGCACGCCTTCGTCCCAGCCCTTGATGACCATGCCGGCGCCGAGCGGGAATATGAAGGGTTCGCCACGATCCTTGCTGGAATCGAATTTGGCGCCCTGTTCGCCGTTCTCGTAAAGCCAACCTGTGTAGTGCACGGTGACATTGCGGCCAGGCGTGGCCTCGGCGCCGGTGCCGACGACGGTATCTTCGAATTGCAGGCCGGAGGCCATAGTGCTGAGAGCCATGAGAGGTTCCTTGTGGGGCTTGGAGGTTCGTAGCTCGTAGTTTACAAAAACGGGGGCAGAGTGCCTTTCTTTGGAAAACGTACTCTGACTCCGTTTTTCACGATCTGGTCCGCGTCGCGGGCCGCAGCCGATGCAAGTGCCCGAAGCTCCGCCAGCTCCGTCGCGTCGATTTTGCTTTGAACAGCAGGCGGGTGAGTGCCGCAGGCCATGGCGGCACTCGACCCGAGGACGAACGAAGAAATGAGGAGAGCAGCAAACAATTTCATGTGACCTCCATTGTCTGTCCCAAGGCAGCTAACGCCTGGTTTAAGCCGACCCGCGAAGCGGGCTCGGCTTGAATGATTTGTCAGGCGGCGTCGCGATGCCATAGAACATGCATATCTCCATCTACGAAGCCGATCCCGACACCCATTCTGCTGCGAAGTATGCCCGACTTGGAGCCATCGGCAATGTATGAATTAACCAAATCAATCAGCGTCTTAAGCCATGCCCGCCAGTCGGGACCGGCCACTGTAAAAGGAACCTCAAAGATATCCTCGCCCGTAGAGAACGTCTCGGCAGAAGGCCAGTAGTCTGTGCTCGGATTTGCCCCGGGAAGAAATGCCTCCGTTCCGACGAGCTGCACGTGAACAGAGTCCGCGCCCTCGTAGAGGTTGAAGTGGAAGGCTTCTGTGCGAGCAGGTATGGGCTGAGACAGTGCGCTGTCGAGCCAGGAGAAAAAGCCTGCGCTGATCAAGCTGCGTGGAAGTGTCATAAGCCGCCTAACGCCTGAATTAGGCCGACCCGCGAAGCGGGTTCGGCTTGAATGAATTGTTAGCCGTTGGTCCAGCTGTAAATGGCAGCGGCTGCGAACAAAAGCACAATGAATAATGTGTAGTAAAGCCATGCCCTCTTTGCGGCTTTTACGTCACCTTCCGATTGCGGGCGCAATGGGAGAAACCAAAGGAGAGCAAAGATGAGCAGTGTGGCCGTGCTCAGGATAGCGACCAGCGGCACCCAACCCCAGAAAATGAATACGAGCAGCCCCCAAAAGGGCGCAGCCCCCAAAACGCCTCCGACCAAGCGTGTGGGCCATAGAAGTTGGGAGCTAAGCTGCTTACACACAGAGCACACTGCGGGATTGTGAGGAACAGATCGAAATTTATCGATTAGGGAGATTCCCGGCTTTTCACAATGAGGGCAGTCAACTTTCACAATGGCCAACTACGATTAGACCCCAAAGTGGAGTGTAGTGCGGATTGTGGGTGTGGCCTGGGAGGGCCGTCAATCGAACTTTGCCTATACGGCACAAGGGACTACGGTGGTATCGCGAAGGCTTGGCCTGGCGCGCGCTACCCGGGTCGGAAGGTGGTGGTGGCCACGATCTGGTCGGCGGCTTCGGCCAGTTGGGTGAAGCAGTGGGCCAGGCCGGCGCGGGGCAGGATGAGGGCGTCGGGGTTGGTGTGTTCGGGTTGGCTGAGTTCGGCCAGCAGGTGCAGGTAGTGGCAGAGGGATTGCAGTTGCTGGTGGGCTTCTTCCGGCAGGAAATAGCCGGGCTCGCATGGCGTTCCTTGGCGCATGACGGTCTCCTTTCTTGTTCGCGATGGAATGCCTTGCGCGCAGGCGCGCGCAAGGTGTCGGGAGGGTTGAAACCGCATGTAGCCGGCGGGCTTATTCCCCTTGCGGGTGTTGTATTCAGCCGCCCTCCCGACGCGGAACGTTGCGCCGGTTGCGCCCAAGACTCGGGCACAAAAAACCCACCAGATTGACGGAGGTGGGTACCGCTACATGAGGAGTTTCAACGCTCCTTGGAAGTGAGTTTGAGAAGGTGGAGATGTAATGTCAACTCACAGTTCTAGAGAAGCGCTGGGTTGATGAAGCTAACCCAGCCTCCGGCCCTGACCCCGTTTTTCTAATCGGCCGATCTTCGCCAGCGCGTAGGATGCAGTGAGCGCAACGAACGGCATCAATAGCAGGCATATCCGCACGAACGATGCGGTACGCCTACCGTTTACCGCAGCCTATGGGCTTACGAACATAAGTTGGAAAAAGCGGCTTAGGGTTTCAACTTAGAAACTTTGCGATGGCCGGCAAGAATGGGGCCGACAAAACGCCGAATATCTGCATGTGATCAGCAAGATTACCCATAAAATACGTATACTTCTCGATGAACGAGTCAGTGCCTACCGATCGTTTCATATCTTCTACTGAGGCGACCATTGCATCAATACGCTGTGAATCCGTCGAAGCAGTTTTAATAGCCTCTATTAGCTCATCGAACGCCATGGTGGAGTTCGTTTCAGCGATATTTACGGAAGAGTCGCTAGAGTTGATATTAACTCGCGAGTTTGTCCCATTTATGTTGTAAGTAATGCTGGCTGGCTGCGCTGGCGCAGGCCCGACCGGTGCGAGAACAGTAGTTTTCTGCCTGGCGATTCCTGTTGTTAGCTGCAAGTCCCACATCTGGGCCTCAGCCACGGTGAACATCTGATAGTCACCTCCAGCATCATTCTTTCCACAGTCGTAGATGGGCAAGATCATTGCTATATCGGCTGGACGGAGTTGGAACTGTGTGTCGAGGTAGTCCATCCAGCTAACGATGTTATCTAATGTCGGCGGTATCGCAGGATGGTTAGATCCAGGAAACGGTTTGAGCGTCCCTGGCCCAGAAGGAATCCCAGAGAGTTTGTCACGCAACACCATGACGAAGTGCTTGTTACCAACACCGTACGCTTCAAAGTTGAAATTTTGCACTACAGGCCAGAGCCGCAACTTTTCGGGGAAATTTGTGCGGACTACAGACTCGATAGCCCCTTTTATACCAAATGCCCAGTCCGCTGGAAAATTCTTTCTCATCAATGCTCCCCCTGGGTGTTTAAGCGAACAGCCCGGATAAGGTCAAAGGTCGTACCCGAGCAGCGTTGGCTACCTGCCTTTATGCCGGAGGAAGCGGTACCTTCGCACGTAATAGCGTCCATAGATCCCCATTTGTGCGCAGCAAATCGATGACAGATTGGACGTACATCTTTCGACTAGTTCCGAAGACCTTAGCCACCTCAGACAAGATGCCTTTGTTACGAAAATTAACTAGAACAGCATCCAATGAGGTTGGATCTGCGAGCGCCTGATTGATGACCTCAGCGGACTCCCTGTAAATATCAGCAGGAACTGCCGACGCAATCGCATTGCCGGTGGCGTGCTCTAGCGAAGCAAGAGTATCGTCCGATCTACGCAATGACTGCAGCTTTCTTCTGATTGCATACTGTGCCCGCTCCGAAATTGCCCAGTCGCGCAGCTTGGCCATTTCACGGTTAACGCGCAAAGCGATTTCTCCCAGCTTCTCTACATGATCAGTAACGGCGATATCTGACCTGACCATAAAAGCCCTTAGACATTCCTCTCCTGCCAACAAATTTTCCACGGCTGCCACGGGCAGGGTAAAAACATGCTGCTCCCTCAACCTTTCTATTTGCGCAGCATCTCGATCATCTCTATCGACGATTCCTTGCACGTCCACATGATGCAACGCCTTCTGTGCTCTGAATGCCTTTACTGACTTTTGAACTTGCTCACAATTGCCGCCTGGCACGACATAGAAATCGGGAAGTAACACTTGATAAACTGCAATGTCCAAGCTCCCGGCCGTTCCTTCTACAAAAACAGTCGGTCGCCGCGCCCCCAGGATTCTAAGAACGACATCGACTGGAATCTCTTCCACCCGGGTCACCGAGCGCCATTTCCAGGTACCTGCTGCGTCAGGTGGCGGACCCATCGCAACGCGATTATTGGGGTTCGGAGGCAAATAGTCCTGCAATACTACTATCGCTGCTTCTGCTCGGCTGGCGGCAAAACCTAGATCATGGGTGATATAGATAAAGGCGCAATCAGGGCGCTCCGCTTCGAGGGCATTCCACAAGTTTGCTTGAATGCTGGGGTGAAGATGCAGCTCGGGCTCATCGATGACTATTCTTAGATTCTCCGGAGCCAGCAATACATGCCCTATCAAATAGAATCCCACACGCTCACCATCGCTCATCTTTGACGCTGAGTACGTTGAATCGTTACCGGGCGATCGCGCGCTAACGGCATGATCTTGTATGATCAACTCGCGCTCAGGAAACACTTGCATCCAAATGCTCCGCAACCGATCCAAAGCGTCGGATGGTGCTGGGCCAGGCGGGCCACCTGCTTGTTGGGCGAGCACGAAGTATTGATCTCTAACTCTGACTCGCTGTGCATAGAGGGCATTCAGTAGTGGACCAAAATCGTTGAGCTGGCCGACTACGGCATCGCCCTGTACTCGGCTCGGCCCGTTGGTCATTTCATTGCCTTGCAATAGGATCTCTTGAGCTCGCTCTGGAGCCACACGTTGCGCCTGCTCCGGTAAAGCGAGCAATCGCTGCGCGCCAACTCGGTAGGCAAGCCGGTCCATGTTGCCAAAAGCCGGTGGCGCCGCGGCGGCTTGCACTGTTGGGTTCTCCAACCAACTCCCCAAGCGGCTCTTGCCGGAGCCGTTGGACCCCACAATGACCACTACTCCAGTATGGGAGACCGATACAATCGGAGTCTCGTCCTGACTAGCATTCGGCATTTCTAAGATTTTCTGTCGTACGGTCATAAAGCTGTTCTGTTTCCTACAGGGTGAATTTCCGAGAAACCAAAAGATACGATCCTCGGTCTAGCGCGCGAAGCGGGAAGATCACTAGGATTGTGTGCTCAGTGCTGAATATTCACAGTAAATCAGTGGGTGAGTGTGACGCATCACGCGATCACAATCTGCGCTTCTTTGAGTAGTTTGCTTTCGATGAGTTCCGCGCGTGCGGCCTCGGGGTCAGAGGTGAACAATAGAACCCTGCGGAAAAAAAGGGGCCAGAGTGAATATCTGTTTCAAACAAATATTTACCCTGACCCCTTTTCTGCCTCCGTCCCCTTTTGTTCCGCTAGCTTGAAAGTTTTTTATGAGCAACTTTCTTTTTCTTAGGAGAGTTTCTTTTTTTTGAGCGCTCACCGTCGGCTACCTGCCTTATGGTTGGCAGGTCCCATGGAAGCGTCTTAGCAGTTCTCATCATGGTAACTGCAAAAATTGAATCCATACGCTCTCGCAACATCCAGTAAATCGATCGCCCGAAATGCTCTTTGTACTTGTTGAACTCTTCTAGGTTGCCGTCTAGCGCCTCTTCCGCGCCCACAAAACCAGCCGTGCATTCGACCCCAAAGACGACACCATCGTGTTCGGCATCGTCTTTATCCACATGAGTGGCCGATAGTCCCACCACAAGCTCAATTACTGGACGGCCAGCGTAGTCATGTTTCGACACGACTGGATTAGCGCCCGTAAACGTAACTGCATATTGTTTCGCATCATCGACCATCGCGCTTTCATCGATCGATATTTTGCTAAACCGTGCTCCTACGAGCACGAAGCGGAGCAGTTCGTCTAAGAGAAGCTCAGACATTAGTTATAGGGCCTTGCTTTGACAACTGATACGGCCTCATCCGGCTCCTGGTACATCTGAGAGATGAATGAGTTGTCAGGCAATGATACCGAAGAGGCGTTTGGTTTTATCTGGTGACGATCTACAGCTTGAATGACTGCAATCCGCATAAACTCATTGAGCGATACGCCCCAAGAGATAGCCATCTTCGCTGCGCGTCGATGATATTCAGGCCCGACGCGCACATTGAACGTTCCTTTGTACGGCTTCTGGGCTTCTGTGCCTTCCCGTTTGCACTCTTCGAGATATTCATCAATCGCCGCGGCGAACTCGATCTTCAGCCCTTGAACCGAGTCAGCAGAGAAGAGGATGAGTGCTTCGATATCGAGAACTTTTCCCACAAAAATTTCATCTTCGCTCGAATACTCGACGGATGCCCTGTAGTTCTTGTGTTCAAGTGTATTCATTGCGAGTAACCCCATTCTTTTAACTTTGCAGCCAATTCTCGAAGGTAGACAACGTTAACCGTTGGAGGATTCCGGCCATGTGTTTTATGGAGTTTTACGATGTGTTCCGGATTGTCTGGATGGCTGAAGGAAACTCTCGACCCACTGCCCTGCCTCTCGGTAAAACCGAGCCCTGTCATCAACGTTCGGAGTTCACGCCACTCATAGTCCTTTGGACATGAGGCAAGTCGCTCTAGTTGCTTGATTCGGCGGGACGAAATGTTCGACAAAGGAATCCTATGAATTGCAACTACCAGTTGCAACTACTATTTAGTTGCACTTATTCACCCACAACTTCTAGTGTCGAGTTTCGACACCAGCCCCATATTTTGTGGTTTCATTGCAATCTCACACTTTAGTGAGAATTAAAAACCCGATCTACTGCGCTTTTTTGCCCGCCCCGAAATGTGCCAACCAATACACGGACACTGACGATAGTTATTTCCACCTGTGCCGGTGTCAAGCGCAAGGAGTACGTGTGAAATATTTACTATCTGAGAGGTGGCCCTTTTCGCTTGCCGAGGATCAATGCAACATCAAGAACCACGCTGCGTCACGCACGAAGAACAGGGTCAGAGTACCTTTCCCTACTCAGAAAACGTACTCTGACCCCGTTTTTTACGCGCGTTGGTACAAGCCGGGAAGTTCAAAGATACAACGCGAAAACGGGGTCAGAGCACGTTTCCAAGAACTTACTCCTAGAAACGCACTCTGACCGTTTTCGACCAGCCTTACACGCGTTTTCTCATGCTGTCTTCACGGGCCTGCGGGTCGCAGATAGTTGTGCAGCCCCCTTCGAATTTCCTCCCGAACCTCTGGAAGTTTGTGCAGACTATGTCGTAGTCCCTCATTCAGTGGGTTCAGATCCAAGACCTTCACACTAGTCCATATCCCCGGTGGGGTTGCATCAACTTCGATAGCGCGACGTCTCCACAGCCTGATCTTCCAATAGCCAACTGAAAGCGCCATTAAGCAGTGGCAGGACAGATAAAGCAGTGCCGCTATAGCGCCTGATAGGATGAAGCCCATCCCGTAGACGAGCGATGGATTGTCGGGACCCCGGACGGCAAACTGCCCTAGAATCTGGCCAAGTACAAGTAAGGGAATACCGGCGACGATGGCCGCTGCAATCAGATAAGTGCTACTCGTAGCAAAGAGCGCGGGCTCAGCCAGCTTGAAGTACTCGCGAGTGATGCTCTGCAACGCTTGAGAGAAGCCGATAACCATCGAAGCCTCATCCTGAGGTGCGCGTATCGCAAAAATAGGTATGTGAGGCGGAAATTCCTTGGACTGTGGATAGTCGTCCGGTGTTGAACGTTTGATGACACCGAGTAATAGGCGCACGATGAACAAGACGAATCCCAAGGCCATGAACCCAGCAATGAATAGTAAGGGCCACTCTTGGGAAAAGCCTGGAAACAATTGCAAGGCTGCGACCGCAAGGAGAGCAACGAATAGGGTCGTTGTGGAAGACAAGAATACTTTCTGCTGAGTGATACCCGCGATTGTCCAGAATGCAAATGGTGTGCCCATGCATATGAGGCAATGTATCTTTGGGATAATTGAGTCTTCCGGACCCTTACGCTCGCATGACGCATCTTCCGAAAGCATCGCGATTGCATTGGCAGCAACCGTGCCGCCGTGACTATGCGCTATAAGTACATAACGGCACTCAGGATCATCGTCGTCGAAGTCGTTCCTTAGCCGTACTGCGAGACTAATGGCGGCCAAACTTCTTGCACCGAAGTTGTTTCTCCCGCTCCACTCGAAGCAGCGCACGTCACAGTTGTCTTCTACGCCTTGAGTGATGTCGCTTGAGAAATCGGAGTTGGGGCGAAACCAGGCTGGCGGGCTATCCGCCTTCTCGCGCCCGAACGGACCGAAAGGCCAGGTTCCATGAATCAGATAGATAACTAAACGAGACATTGCCATAGCCCCACTATCGCGAATATCTAAATGCTTAGACGCCGACCCGGCTGCACGTATGAGCTTCTATCGACGCGCAGGTGTGTTGGTCTCACCACCGACATACGGACATAACCGAAGGCTGGTGCCCCTCAAATCTGCTTACATGAGAGCATTCGTAATGCCAGCGAAGCAACGTAAATAGTTCACATAAGCCAACTAAAGGGGACGGAGGTAATTAGATGACTTAATTACCTCCGTCCCCTTTAGTTCTTTCAATATGCCATCGCCATAGCGGGTCTCGACCCGCCACGAACGGAATCAGTGCAACCGCGGCTCCGATTAACCTGCGTTACGCGTTATGCGCGTTACCTGAAGTACTTCATTCCGAGCCCCTCCTTGAACAGTCGGCCTGCCCTCCACTTATTAGAGTCAGACGGATGATCTTCGAAGATGCCCATATCCTTCATTCGGCGAAGGGACTCGCGCAGGGCGCCCTTATTCATCTCTGGGAGACGAACACCAAGACTTTCCACGCATTGGTCGAGAACAAAAGGAGTAGTCAATCCCGAAAACCCTTGTGTCAAGGCATTCACAAGCTTTCGGTTCTCATCTAAGTCTGGACTCAATGCTAATGCGAAATTGAGCTCCTGCTTAACCTCGTTGATGAAGTCCTTTGCGGCAAAGGTAAAGGCCTCAAGTACTGCAAGATGAGAAACCTTGCCATCGGTATCCAAAGCACGCCCCGGCTCGTCAGAACCAATTTCCGCAAGTTTAGTTAGGAAGCTACCGAAGACGCGAGGATAAAATGAAGATCTACTGTCGCCCTCGCCTGCAGCGTCCGAGAAGTATGTACGAAAGAAAGTCATCGTTAGCAGGTTGTTGCGTCTAAGCTTTTGAGGAAAGACTTCTAGTAGAAGCTCTTCATACTCCAACGCCGATAGCGAGACAGACTGAATCGACGCTCGCCTCTTTTCAATCCTTTCACAAGTAACCGTGAATTTGCTACGAAACCAATCACTTCGAGATATCTCCGCAAGAACGTAATGAAAAATAGATGCTTCGTCCCACCTAAGGTCCACCCTTCTGGCGTGAACTTGCTGCTCTACATTCTGTATCCCTATGGGCAGATCAGAACGGATGAAAAGACGGAAACGAACCTTTGACGAGAAGTCCGGGTCGTTCTGCAAAGTGCTAAGAAAACGGAAAAGCGCCTCAACTAGCGCGCCGGTCTTCGCAGATTCAACTGCAGTTTCAACACCATCAATCAAAAATGTGAAATACCCGCCTCTCGACTTCAGTAACTGTGCAACTGCGCCTGAGTCCGCGCCGATGTAAACATCTTGGTCAAGACGACGCTTGAGATCTTGCAGGTACTCCTTCTCACCACCTGCAGAAATTGCAGAGTAAAGCAGTGTCCACCAGAACGTTTCGAAATCACCGTTTACCCTCGAAAGCAGAGATTTTGCAGTAGCGGACTGGGACTGCAAACCTCGGGCAAGATCTGACGCGGAATGGAGCGGAAACCCCAATCCCCTACTGCACAACTCTCTGAAAAGACGGGTCTTTCCCGTTCCCTTTCGGCCGAATACGTAGAATGAGGGCAAGTTCGGCTGAAGTACTCTTGCGGCTCCTTGAGTCTCGACGAAAAGACCCTCATCAAGGGCGCCACTAGGAGAAATTACAGCCCCATCGACCACTGCTGGGACGGCACGCTGATCAAGGTTGTGAATCACAGGAGATATTCCTAGTAGCTCACGGATCAGTCGCAAGGACTCTTGATTATCCTTGCTAATACGCGCGACTTCTGGAACATCTACAGAAAGAAAAGCGCGGTCGTGATACCACGACACAAAATACGCGGCGAGATCATCCGCATTGAGATCAATGCCGTTTGCAACGTCTTGTCCTCTTTCTATGGCATCTGCCAACACCGTCAACAACAGCGCGCGTAGAGATTCCTCCTGCTCGTTGTATCGACCGACCTTGGCCTCTGGGTCCAATGAGAAGTTGACGAAGAGTCCCGGGTACTCCGGGTATGCGGCTAGCAGTGTTGACACCACGTGCTCAAGATTCAGCGCGGCAGAGTCGGGTCGGGTCGCAATGACCACCGACCCAGGCCAAGCCGAGATAACGGGCAGCACCGAGGTAGAAAGGCCAGTTCTATGATCAAATAGAACGAAATCGTAAGACTGCGAGGCCGTCCACTTCCTGAGACGTTCAATCGATGATTGCAGCAGTGAAGGATCGCCCGTTACCTGAAGTAGAAACGCCGCGTAGTCCATCTCGAAGCTTTCTACAGAGGGTGCCGCAGGCAGAAGATCCAGCTTCCCGCCGTTCTGGGAAACCGAGACGCCAACTGGTTCAGGATAGTCGCCTCGAATTAACCCAACAAGGCTTGAGCGCACCGACGACGTTCTTGCATTTAGAAGCGACGAAAGAGACGGCGCTTCTATGTCGACATCAACTGCGAGCACCCGGTAGCCTGACATCACCAGGTCCTTTGCGAGCATTAGCAGAACTGTGCTGCGCGCTTGACCACCTTTGAATCCGTAGAAGTGGAGTGCGCGAGTTTGCGAGGTTGCCGACGCACTGCTGGATATAGAGTTTACCCATTCGTCCCTTAGGCCCTTATCGAACAAGGGAAGCCAATTCCCCAGCGAGGTTCCGCGATACAAAAAAGCGTACGCGGAGTTCTCCTTGCCTTGTTCCGCTGCAAACACCAGCGAAAGTCCAAAGCTAGCCACTATCGAGGCCAACTCCTCTGCTGACAAACCGAGTCGAGACGCCAACTCTTCCTCAGCGGCATCGACATCCAGCTTGGCTAGGGCAGGATCCATTACGACTATGTACATCACGGGATGCACGTACTTCAGATCAACCTGTGTCAGGTTCTTCCGTATATGTGCAATAAACTCAGAGATTGTGTTCATAGGGTAATTCCCGCACTCCTTAGCGCAATGAAGAGTTGATCCACTGTCGCTGCTAGCTTTTGTAGATCAGCGTCGCTTGAATGCTGGGGGGTCCATCCATCACTCTGATGACGTAAGTAGCGAATGTAAGGGTAGCAATTGGCCCTGACCTTGGTCGCTTGCCCATCCTTCCCCTGCGACCAAAGCGCGCCCAAGTCAGCGGCTAAATGTGTGCTTAGGGTGATGATCTGAGATCTCAGTGGACTCGGCGATAGAGTCCCGTTGGCAAAGCTCGCGAGGAGCGTTGGCAAATCGTGTCCACCGTTGTTACTGCTAGTGAGCAATGAGAGCTCCTCTTTTAGAGCAAGCTCCAACGTTACGCAGCGGCAATATGTCCACACCAATTCTGTGCGGGTCCAACTGAAGTTGTGGCGATTGTACGAATATCCCGACACAAGATGTCCCCGCGGTAAGCCTACTTGTCCGATTCTTGGGGGCGATCCAGTCTCTGCAAACGAATAAAAAAAGGCTGCACCTAAGCTTTCGTATTGAGTCTATTGCTAACTCACCCGCACTTCGAATACCCACAGTTCAAACACGTAGCGCACCCATCCATGATGACCAGCGCCTTCGTGTTGCACTTGTGGCAAAGGGTGGCGCTGGGCGGGAAGCTGGTGCCGTCGCCGGTGACGGAGATGTCTTCGTGGGAGGCGGGTTCGTTCAGGGCGCTAAGAGCGCCCCCATCCGCCCTACGGGCACCTTCCCCCGCAGAAGCGGGGGAAGGGTTTGGGGTGTTGCTTACGTCAGAGTTTTTTTTTGCGCGGTTTTCGTACTGCGCGCGCTTCTCGGCCAGGATGGCGCGCTGGTGTGCGCTCATTTCCGGGTCGTGGATCATGCCGATGGACTTCAGATGCTCTTCCACGATGGCGCCCAGTTCGGCGACCAGCGAAGGCATGTACACGCCGCCGGCCTTGAAATAACCGCCGCGCGGATCGAACACCGCCTTCATCTCGTCCACCAGGAAGGTCACGTCGCCGCCCTTGCGGAACACCGCCGACATGATGCGCGTCAGCGCCACGATCCACTGGAAATGCTCCATGGACTTGGAATTGACGAAGATCTCGAACGGGCGGCGCAGCTCGTGCTCGGTGCCCGAATTCAACACGATGTCGTTGATGGTCACGTACATGGCGTGCTCCACCAACGGCGACTTGATCTTGTAGGTGCTGCCGATCAGCACTTCCGGGCGCTCGATGCGCTCGTGCATGTGGATGATGTCGGCCACCGGCAGTTCGGCCTCGGCCTTGGCGCGGGACACCGACTCGGCCTGGATGACGGCAGCGTTTTCGCGCGCACGGTCTTCCGGGGTGAGGACGGTGTAACCCTTGATTTTCTTGTCGATCTTGACGGCCATGGAGCGGGTTCCTGATTGCTTGTGTTGTGTGGCTTGGTAGGTGGTTCGGTTGGGGCTCGGCGGGGTTGGGTCAGCGCTAAGGGCGGCCCTCACCCCTGCCCCTCTCCCGCAGGCGGGAGAGGGGTTCTTTCAGTGGATTACTTTTTCTTTGCGGCTTTCTTCACTGCCTTCTTGGCGGCCTTCTTGGGGGCTGCCTTTTTGGCTACTTTCTTTGCGGCTTTCCTTGGCGCGGCTTTCTTGACGGCTTTCTTCGCCGTCTTCTTGGCCGGCGCCTTCTTGGCTACGGACTTCTTGGCGACTTTCTTGGCTGCCTTCTTCGCGGTCTTCTTGGTGGCGGTCTTCTTGCCTACCTTCTTCTTCAACGCGACGGCTTCGGCCTTGGCCGAGGCGCTGGCCGAAGCGAGCTTCTTCTTGGCCTTGGCCACGGTCTTCTTCACCGCCTTGCTGGCCTTGTCGGTGCGCTTGGCGACGGCCTTCTTGGCGGCGGTGACGCGCTTGGTGGCGGCCTTGCGCGCTTTCTTCGCCGACTTCTTGACCGAGGCGACTGCGCCGCTGGCGGTCGATGCGATTGAGCTGCCGATGTTGCTTGCGGTTTCTTTCACGCTTTCTGCAGCGCCCGTGAGGGTCGCCACCACACCGTTTCCGTTGCTCATGTAGATGCCCTCCTGGGGCCGTGGGTTTGGTACAGAGCTGATGCTATACCGGTTGGTGTGAGGGTGGGAGTGGTGGGTGGGCTGCCCCTTCCTCCGTTTACGGGGGAAGAGCCTGCCCCGTACTTGATACGGGGTTGGGATGGGGGGTGGCGCATCGTTCGGTGTGGTTGCTTGCTTTGAGGTCTGCGCGAGCGTCTGCCCCCATCCGCCCTTCGGGCACCTTCCCCCGTGAACGGGGGAAGGGTTCTTCGCTTGGTTGTTTCTAGAACTTGCCGTAATAGCCTTCTTTCAGGGCGTCGAACAGGTTGGCGGCGGTGTGCATTTCGCCGTCGTATTCGATCTGCTCGTTGCCCTTGACCTCGATCACGCTGCCGTCTTCCAGCTCGAAGCGGTAGGTGGTGTTTTCCAGGTCCGCTTCCTTGACCAGCACGCCCTGGAAGGCGGCCGGGTTGAAGCGGAAGGTGGTGCACCCCTTCAGGCCCTGCTGGTGGGCGTAGCGGTAGATGTCCTTGAACTGCTCGTACGGGTAGTCGGTGGGCACGTTGGCGGTCTTGGAGATGGAGCTGTCCACCCACTTCTGCGCCGCGGCCTGCACGTCCACGTGCTCCTTGGGGTTGATGTCGTCGGCGCTGATGAAATAGTCGGGCAGCTTGCCGGCGGCGTCTTCGGCGAAGGGCATGGCCGCCGGGTTGACCAGGTGGCGGTAGGCCAGCAGCTCGTAGGAGAACACGTCGACCTTTTCCTTGGACTTCTTGCCTTCGCGGATCACGTTGCGGCTGTAGTGATGGGCGAACGAAGGCTCGATGCCGTTGGAAGCGTTATTGGCCAGGCTCAGCGAAATGGTGCCGGTGGGCGCGATGGAGCTGTGGTGGGTGAAGCGGCTGCCGATTTCGGCCAGCTCGTCCACCAGCTCGGGCGAGACCGTGGCGATGCGCTGCATGTAGCGGCTGTATTTGGCGTGCAGCACCTTGCCGGGAATCTGCTGGCCGATGCGCCAGCCGTCCTTGGACATTTCCGGGCGCTGGCGCAGCATGGCGGCGGTGACGTCGAAGAGTTCCTCCATGATCGGCGCGGCGCCTTTCTCCTTGGCCAGCGCCAGACCCATTTCCCAGCCGGCCACGGCCATGTCGCGGGCGATGGATTCGGTGAACTCGCAGGACTCGGGGCTGCCGTACTTCATCTGCAGCATGGTCAGGGTGGAACCCAGGCCCAGGAAGCCCATGCCGTGGCGGCGCTTGCGCAGGATCTCGGCGCGCTGCTGCTCCAGCGGCAGGCCGTTCACTTCCACCACGTTGTCCAGCATGCGGGTGAACACGCGCACCACTTCCTTGTATTCCTCCCAGTCGAAGCTCGCCTGGTCGGTGAAGGGCTTGCGCACGAAAGTGGTCAGGTTGACCGAACCCAGCAGGCAGGCGCCGTAGGGCGGCAGCGGCTGCTCGCCGCAGGGGTTGGTGGCGCGGATGTTTTCGCACCACCAGTTGTTGTTCATCTCGTTGACGCGGTCGATGAGGATGAAGCCCGGCTCGGCGTAGTCGTATGTGGAGACCATGATCATGTCCCACAGGTGACGCGCGCGGATGTGGCCGTAGATCTTGCAGGCCACCAGGCCGTCGTCGCGGCTGACGTAGTTCTTGTGGGTGGGCCACTCGCGCCAGATCACCTCGGACTCGTCGTCGATGTTGATCTCGCCCTGTTCCTTGGCGTTGACCGGGAACACCAGCGGCCAGTCGGCGTCCTTGGCCACCGCATCCATGAAGCCGTCGGTGATCAACAGGGACAGGTTGAACTGGCGCAGGCGCCCGTCTTCGCGCTTGGCGCGGATGAAGTCCTTCACGTCCGGGTGGGACACGTCGAAGGTGCCCATCTGCGCACCGCGGCGGCCGCCGGCCGAGGACACGGTGAAGCACATCTTGTCGTAGATATCCATGAAGGACATCGGGCCGGAGGTGTACGCGCCGGCGCCGGCGACGAACGCGCCGCGCGGACGCAGGGTGCTGAATTCATAGCCGATGCCGCAGCCGGCCTTGAGGGTCAGGCCGGCTTCGTGGACCTTGTCCAGGATGCCGTCCATCGAGTCCTCGATGGTGCCGGACACGGTGCAGTTGATGGTGGAGGTGGCGGGCTTGTGCTCCAGCGCGCCGGCGTTGGAAGTGATGCGGCCGGCGGGAATGGCCCCGCGGCGCAGCGCCCAGAGGAAGCGCTCGTACCAGTAGGCGCGCTTCTCGGCGGTGGGTTCGGCGTCGGACAGGGCGCGGGCCACGCGCTGGTAGGTGCCGTCGATGTCGGCGTCGATCGCCTCGCCCTGCTTGGTCTTCAACCGGTACTTCTTGTCCCAGATGTCTTGCGAGGCCGGCTGCATCGGGACCAGGGACCCTGCAGCTTCTTCTGTTTTAACCGCCTCGAGGCGCACCGTGCTCATGATTCTGTTGTTCTCCCTGTTCTAAAACGATGGTGTCTGAAACGTTGGTGTCTAAAACTGTTGTGGAACTCGTTCTTATGCGCCCGGACGGTCGTGCCGGCCGGTGCGTGGTTGCTGCAGGTTAGTTACGGACCGGATTGGCCGGGACGTCGGTTCGCACCGCGGCGCGTCAGACGCAGCGGTGGACTGCAAATTGTGCGTGCGGTCCCGTAAAACCAGCGTCGCCGTCAATGCCATGCGCTTCCCCTCCAGCGCCCTATTTCCAAGCAAAAACCCTACTGCTTGGGTCCGTTTCGCATCTGACCGCTATATCTAGTGGCTAAAGCGAAGGCTGCAAGCTACGCCCGCCCGGCCGGCCTGTCAACGGCAAAAAGGCTATTCCGTAATGATTTTTAATGACACCCCTGTTCAGTTTTGGGGAACGCCCGAAAGACCCGCCGGCCGACTTCATTGCCGGTTTAGGGCGCGTTGATCACACTCGTTCATATAGGCGCCTGCCCGCCTCTGGCGGCCGGCCAGCCGCCCCCCCCCTCCCACCTTTCCCGCGACCCTCCGACCATGCGCCCGCTCCCCACCCTGATCGCCCTTGCCGCCGCTGCCGCCTTCGGCGGATTCGCCGCCACCGGCCTGAACGCTTTGCTGGAACAGCCTGCCCAGGCCGCGCCGGCCCCCGCCCACGCCCCTGCCCTGGTTCCGGCGATCGGCTCGCTGCCGGCGGCGGTCAACGGCCAGCCGCTGCCTTCGCTGGCGCCGATGCTGCAGAAGGTGATGCCGGCGGTGGTCAGCGTGAACACCAAACAGGTGGTGCGGGTACGCAACCCGTTCGCCAACGATCCGTTCTTCCGCCGCATGTTCCCCAACATTCCGCAGGAACGCATCAACGAGTCGCTGGGTTCGGGCGTGATCATCGATGCGGTGAACGGCTATGTGCTGACCAACCACCACGTGATCGAAAACGCCGACGACGTGTCGGTGACCCTGGCCGACGGGCGCACGCTGAAGGCCGAATTCCGGGGTTCGGACGCCGACACCGACGTGGCCCTGATCCAGATCCGCGCCGATAACCTGACCGCGGTGCCGCTGGCCGACAGTGGTGCGCTGAACGTGGGCGATTTCGTAGTGGCCATCGGCAATCCGTTCGGGCTGAGCCAGACGGTGACTTCGGGCATCGTCTCGGCGGTGGGACGCAGCGGCATCCGCGGGCTGGGGTTGCAGAACTTCATCCAGACCGACGCTTCGATCAACCCGGGCAATTCCGGTGGCGCGCTGGTCAACCTGCAGGGCCAGCTGGTGGGCATCAACACCGCCAGCCTCAACCCGCAGGGCAGCATGGCCGGCAACATCGGCCTGGGCCTGGCCATCCCCTCCAACCTGGCGCGCGATGTGGTGAATCAGCTGCTGAAGAACAACGGCGTGGTGATCCGCGGCACTCTGGGCCTGGAATCGCAGACGCTGACCGCCGACCTGGCCAAGGGTCTGGGCATCAGCGAAACCCGCGGCGCGCTGATCACCCGCATCTACGCCGGTTCCGGCGCGGCGGCGGCCGGCCTGAAGGCGGGCGACGTGGTGGTGGCCGCCAACGGCCAGCGCATCGACAGCGCCGAGGCGCTGCACAACTACGAAGGCCTGCAGCCGGTCGGCAACGCGATAGCGTTGGAACTGCGCCGCGACGGCAAACCGCTGACCCTGCGCGCCGCGCTCAAGGCGCAGCCCGGAGCAGTAGCCGGCGCGTCGCTGGACCCACGCCTGACCGGCGCCTCATTCGCCGACCTACCCGAGGCCCTGCGCAGCGCTGGGCTAAGTGGCGTGCTGGTCAAAGACGTGGCACGCGGCAGCCGCGCCGCGCAGAACCAGTTGCAGCCCGACGATGTGGTCTTGGGCGCGACTACTGGCGAGTTCACCGATCTGGCCGGTTTCCAGGCCAGCTTCGCCCGCAAACCACCACAACTGGTGCTGCAGATCATGCGCGGCAACGCACGCGGCAACCTACTGGTGCAATAACTCACATTTGATGCGACGCCGCGATGACGACTTGTTAATGGCGGCCTGTTATAGATGTATCTCCCCAACCGGGCCAATGGCTTGAACGCGCCCGTCTTCCACACCAGGAGAAAACCATGAACAACCCCACCGCGACCGATGCATTGAAGAGCAACCTGGGCGAAGCCGGTTCGCATCTCAAATCCGCCGCCGCCGCCGCCAGCGAAGCCATCAAGGGCGCCGCAGGTTCGGCGGGCGATGAATTGAAACTGGGCAAGGCCAACGTGAAGGCCGAACTGGCCGACAGCGCGCTGTCCGGATTGGCCGCCGCCGAATCGGGCGGCGCCGCTGCGATGGAACAGGTGGACCATCTGATGGACAAGGGCCGCGACCTGATCGACAGCGCCGCCGACCTGATCCGCGAACGTCCGCTGGCTTCCTTCGGCGTGGCTTTCGCCGCCGGCTGGATCATCGCCAAATTGGCGCGCAGCGGCGGCGGCGACAAGTAAGCCGCACACCGCATGAGCGACAACGAGCTGCCCGGCGCGTCGGCAGGCGACGAGCCCCAGGCCGACGTCAAGCCGCCGCACCTGGATGAAAGCGTGCGGCGCATCGGCGCTGCCGGCAAGGCGACTCTGGCCTCGGCCAAGGACACCGGGCGCGCGCTGCGCCGCCTGATCTCGGCCGACCTGGCGCTGGCGCGCAGTGCGATGGGCCGTGCGCTGGCGTGGGTGGCGGTGGGTATCGTGTTCGGCGCTTCGGCCTGGTTGCTGGTGGTGGGCGCGTTGATCGCGGTGTTGCAGCGGCTGGGCTGGTCGTGGCTGCAGTCGCTGTCCTTCGCCGCGGTGCTGAGCAGCGCGGTCACCGCCATCGCCGTGTGGCGCACCATCCATTACTTCGAATGCGCCGGCCTGCACGCCACGCGCCGTCAGCTGGCGCGCCTGGGTATCGGCGACGAAGGCGAGGAAGAGGAAGACGACAAGCCCGGGACGCCGCCATGAACTACAAGCAGCTGCAGCGGCGGGTGAACATCGCCGAGCGCCGGGTGGAGAGCCGCGGCGAACGCACGCGCGAGCAGTGGGCCGCCCTGAAACTCAACTGGCGCGAAGGCTGGACCCCGGCGCGCATCGTCGCCGCCGGGCTGGTCAGCGGTTTCATCTCCGGCCGCGCCGAACCGCTGCGCGCGCTGAGCGGGCCGCGGCTGCTGCAGATGATCGGCGCGGTGTCGGGGCTGTTCGCTTCGGTGCAGGCGACGGTGGCGGCGGAGACGGCGCAAGGTGCGGCCGACACGGCTGAAGGCGTGGTCGCCGATGGGGCGGCGGAAGACACCGCGGACCCGGCGCAGCAGCAGTTCGAGTACGTGCGGCCGTCGGCTCGGCAGACCGGCACCCCGGACGAAGTTTTCCGCACCGAACCGCGACCGGCCGAGGCGGCCACCGAAATCTCCGAACGCTGAAACCTCCCCCAGTGTGGGAGCGCCCTGGTGGGAGCGCCGTCCCGGCGCGAGCTCTTGAGTCACCGATCCATGCGTTCCTTCCAGCCAAAAGCTCGCGCCGGGACGGCGCTCCCACCGATCATTCCCTTTCGTCGTCTCCTCATCTTGCGCGAGCGTGTCCTTTGAGCCTTTCCCCCAGCGATCCGCAAGCGGTTGACCACAGCGGCCAAGCAGTGCCGCCGCCACGCCGCCCGCGCGCCTCCGCCGCGCTGCAGATACTGGCCACGCTGGCGATCGGCTACACCCTGTGGGCGGCGCAGGACCTGTTGCTGCCCATCTTGCTGAGCATGTTCTTCGCGCTGGTGGCCAACCCCATCATCCGTGTGCTGAAGCGGCTGTGGGTGCCGCGCTTCGTCGCCGCCCTGGTGGTGGTGGTGGGCGGCATCGCCGGTGCGGGCGCGCTGGGCAGCCAGCTGATCGTGCCGGCCGGCGACTGGTTCCGCGATGTGCCGCGGGAACTGCGCGAACTGACCCCCCGGCTGCGCGAGCTGGCCAAACCCATGCAGGACGCCAACCGCGCCGCCGAGAACATCGCCCGCGCCGCCGGCGGCGAGAGCGCCAAGAAAGTGCAAGTGGTGCGCACCCAGGTGGACGACCCCTACAAAGTGCTCACCGCCACCCCGCGCATGCTGGCCTCGGTGCTGGCGGTGGTGCTGCTGACGTTCTTCTTCCTGGTCTACGGCGAAAACCTGCAGCGCAATGCGATCGCGTTGCTGCCCGGCCGGCAGAAGCAGAAGTTCACCGTGGACCTGATGCATTCCATCGAACGCGAACTGTCGCGCTATGTACTGACCATCACCGTGATCAACGCGGTGGTGGGGCTGGTCTACGCGGGCATTCTGTATGCGCTGGATATTCCGCTGCAGGAAGCCCTGCTGTGGGGCACGATGGTGGCGCTGCTGAATTTCGCCCCGTACGTGGGCGCGTTGATCGGCATGGGCGTGATGCTGCTGGTGGGTTTCGTGACCTACAAGGAACCGTGGCTGTCGGTGTTGCCGGTACTGGTCTACCTGGGGCTGCACACGCTGGAAGGCCAGATCGTCACCCCCATCGTGCTGGGCCGGCGCATGGCGCTGTCGCCGCTGGTGCTGATCCTGGCGCTGATGCTGTTCGGCTGGCTGTGGGGCATCGTCGGCCTGCTGCTGGCGGTGCCGTTGCTGGTGTGCGTCAAGCTGATGCTGGCGCGGGTGGAAGGCATGGAAGGCTGGGCGCGGTTGTTGGAGTGACCGGCGGGCCCTGATCGGGGCCCAGCTCCAGCTCTAGCTTTGCCCCTGCTCTAGCTTTGCCCCCTTTGGCAAAGGGGGCTACGGGGGATTTGCTCTTGATCCTGATCTTGCTCCTGCTTTCTTGGCCAAAGAAGCAAAGCAAGAGCAAATCCCCCTCGATCCCCCTTTTTCAAAGGGGGAGGCAACAGCGGGGCATCCCATTCTTTGGCATCTCCCGCTTCGTGCCCCAAACTCCCTGCACCGTTAGAATGCGAGGGTGAATTTCCCAGTCCGCGCCATCACCCTGGATCTCGACGACACCCTGTGGCCCTTCGCCCCGATCGGCGCACGGATCGAGCAGGTGCTGCATGCGTGGATGCTGGAACACAGCCCGCCCACCGCCGCCCGCTTTCCCATCGAGGCCATGCGCGCGCTGCGCGAGCAGGTTTTCGCCGAGCACCCGCAGCTGATCCACGACCTCAGCGAACTGCGCAGGATCACCCTGCGGCGCGCGTTGCAGGAAAGCGGCGCCGACGCCGCGCTGCTGGAGCCTGCCTACGAAATCTTCTACGCCGCGCGCAACCAGGTGGAATGCTACGCCGACAGTCTGGCCGCGTTGGAGCGCATCGCCGCGCGCGTGCCGGTCGCGGCGGTAACCAACGGCAACGCCGATCTTGAACGCATCGGCCTGTCGCGGCATTTCGCCTTCCAGCTGGGCGCCCGCGAACACGGCGCGGCCAAGCCCGAAGCCAGCATCTTCCACGCCGCCTGCCAGCGCCTGGGCGTGCCGCATGGCGAAGTGCTGCACGTGGGCGACCATATCGAGATGGACGTGATCGGCGCCGCGCAGGCAGGTTTGCGCAGCTGCTGGATCAACCGCGAGGCGCTGGCGTGGACCCACCCCACCCTGCGCCCCGATCTGGAATTCACCGACCTCACCGCACTGGCCGACTGGCTGGATGCAACGCACCACCACGCTACGGAGCACGCCGCCGCATGAGCCTGCCGAACGGATTCACCGACACTTCTTCTTCCGCACTGCCGCTGCACGTGCTGTCACGCGAGCAATTCGGCAGCTGGCGCGATGGCTTGTCGCCCGCCTTGCAGGCCTGGGTGGACGCGCAGCAGTTTTCCGCCGCACCGGGCGCGTTGCTGCTACTACCGGGCGAAACCGGTATCGCCGCCGCCGCGATCGGCATTGGCGATCCGCTGGATCCCTATTCCTACGCGCATGCGCCGCTGGGCCTGCCGGCAGGCGACTGGCGGCTGGCTTCGACGCTGGAAGCCGATGCGCGCGCGGCTTTGCAGCTGGGCTGGGGCCTGGGCAGCTACCGCTTCGACCGTTACAAGAAACCCGCACGCCAGCCGGCGCGCCTGCTGCTGCAGGATGCCGATGCCGAAGCGCTGGATCTGCTGGCCGCGTGCGTGCGTGTGCGCGACTTGGTCAACACGCCCACCGAGCACATGGGGCCGGAACAGTTGGAAGAAGTCGCGCGCGAACTCGCTGCGACCCATGGCGCGCAGTTGGAAGTCATCGCTGGCGATGAGTTGCTGGCGCGGAATTTCCCGGCCATCCACGCAGTCGGCCGCGCTTCGCATCGGGCGCCGCGTTTGATCGCGCTGCGCTGGGGCGACAGCGGTCTGCCGCACGTGGCATTGGTCGGCAAGGGCGTGTGCTTCGATACCGGCGGGCTAGATATCAAGCCGGCCGACGGCATGCGCAATATGAAGAAGGACATGGGCGGGGCGGCGCATGCGTTGGCGCTGGCCGAACTGATCATGGCGCGCAAGCTGCCGGTGCGGTTGACGGTGCTGGTGCCGGCGGTGGAAAACGCGATCGGCCCGGATGCGTTCCGTCCCGGCGAAGTGATCGCCACGCGTCAGGGCTTGAGTGTGGAGATCGACAACACCGATGCCGAGGGCCGGGTGATCCTGTGCGACGCGCTGACTTACGCGAGCGAGCAGCAACCGGACATCGTGTTGGACTTCGCCACCCTCACCGGCGCGGCGCGCATTGCGTTGGGGCCGGATCTGCCGGCTTTGTTCGCCAACGACGATGCTTTGGCCAACGACTGGATCGCGGCGGGCGAACGCACGCGCGATCCGCTGTGGCGCATGCCGTTGTGGCGTCCTTACCTGCGCTATCTCAACAGTGGCATAGCCGACATGGCCAACGCGGGTTCGCGCATGGCCGGCGCGGTTACCGCTGCGTTGTATCTGGAGCGCTTCGTACCTGCGCAGCAGAAGTGGGCGCATCTGGATGTGTATGCGTGGAATGATAGTGATCGCGCGGGGCGTCCTGCGGGTGGTGAGGCTATGGCGTTGCGGGCTGCGTTTGAGATGTTGAAGGCACGCTATCCCGCGTGACCCCAGGGTAATCTCCATCCCAAATCGCCTATCTTTGTAGAGCCGAGCTTGCTCGGCTGCTTTTGATTCCCCGCGAGAGCAGCCGAGCAAGCTCGGCTCTACGAAGCAGGCGAAAGATCTTGCTTCGCTCCGCGCCCACCTACTTGGCAATCAGCAACAGCACCGAACGCCCCTGCAGCCCGTACACCGTGTTCTCGCCACCGATCAACGCCTCGGAACCCGGCACGACGACCGTGTTCGCGCCTTCGTTCCAGGTGGCGGTGTCGGTAACGCGGTACCACTGCTTGCCGGTGCCGGGCCACGGCAGGGTGAAGTTCACGTTACCCGACCAGCCGTTGTAGGCCACGTAGATGGCACTGGCCGAATCGCCGAACTCGCTGCCGTCGATGCGCCAGGCGATGGCGTGATTGTTGGCATTGGTGAAGTAGGCCGTATCGGCCTGCGCACCGTCGGGCTTGAACCAGCGCAGCTGCTCCATCACGTTGCCGTTGTTGTCCACGCCCGAATAGAAATTGGCCGGGCGCAGCGCCGGGTGCGCCTTGCGGAAGGCGATCAGGCGTTTGGTATAGGTCTCGTGATTGGCCTCGACCGTATTGCGGGTCCAGAACAGCCAGTTGGCCGACGAATCCAGGTTGTACACGTTGTTGTTGCCGAACTGCGTGCGCAGCGCCTCGTCGCCGCCGGTGATCATCGGCACGCCGGCGCTCAGCATCAGGAACGCCAGACCGGTGCGCGCGGCCTTGCGCTGGTCGACCACCACGCCACCCTGGTCCCAGCTGTGGTTGTTGTCGTCGCCGCCATCGGACGGGCCGTAGGGCCAGGGCTGGTTGTTCTGCTTGCTGTTGTAGGCGTACAGATCGCTCAAGGTGAAGCCGTCGTGCGCGACCATGAAGTTGACCGAATGCCAGGGCTTGCGGCCATCGTCGCCGTACAGGTCCGACGAACCGGCGAAGCGGTTGGCCAGTTCCGCCGGCGTCACCGCTTCCACGCCCATCTGGTTCTGCTTCTTGCGCAGCGAATCGCGGTAGATGCCGTTCCATTCGGCCCAGCCGGTCGGGAAGCCGCCGACCTGGTAGGAGTTGCCGCCGATCGCCCACGGCTCGGCGATCAGATCCAGGCCGGTGCCGCCCGCGGCCGGCCGCGGCGGCAGCTCGGCCACGATGCGGTTGAGCGCATTGCCCGCATCCATCTTGTCGAAGTTGAAGCAGCCGTGCTGGCAGGTGTTGCCCAGCACCGAGGCCAGATCGAAGCGGAAGCCGTCCACACCGAGCGTGTCGCGCCAGTAGGCCAGCGAATCGATGATGAGGTTCTGCGCGATGGTATTGCGCGTGTTGTAGTTGCCGCCGACGCCGGTGTTGTCCCACGAATACTGCAGGTCGTTGGTGAGCGAGTAGTAGGTCGGATTGTCCAGGCCGCGCCAGGACTGCAGGTTGTACACGGTGAGGCCATCGCTGCCGCCCCAGGCCCCGCCTTCGCCGGTGTGGTTGTAGACCACGTCGATGTAGACCTTGATGCCAGCGTCGTGGAAGGCCTTCACCATCGCCTTCCACTCGCGCGTGGGGCCGCCCGGCGTCTTGTCAGACGAATAGCGGCGGTCCGGCGCGAAGTAGTTGAGCGTCATGTAACCCCAGTAGTTGTCTCCCGTAGTGGATAGAGGATCGACATCGTTGGTGTCGTTCTGGGTTTCCTGCACCGGCAGGAACTCGACCGCGGTGACGCCCAGGTTGGCCAGCGCCGATGCCTTGAGCGCAGCGCCGGCATAGGTGCCGCGCAACGAAGCCGACATGGCGGTGTCGTCCTTGGTCAGTCCGCGCACATGCACTTCATAGACCACTTCGTCCTTCAGCGCGCGCGTTGGCTTGGTGCCGTTGGAGGTGGTGATGGGCGCCAGCACGATGCCCTTGCTGGCGCATGCGCCGCTGTCCTTGTTGCGATGGGCGGCGCCGCTGGCGTAGATCGTGCCGTCGGTGCAGGTGGGAGTGTTGGGGTCCTGGCTGATCTCGACCGCGTACGGGTCGATCAGCAGCTTGTTCGGATTGAAACGGTTGCCATTGGCGTCGATATCGGTGATGAAGCCGGTGCCGCTGCCCTTGGTCCAGCTGGCGTTGTAGGGCCAGTTCGGTCCCCAGGCGCGGTAGCCGTAATAGACCGTGCCGGTGATGCCGTAAGTGTTCTGCAGCGTCGCTACCGAGGCGGTCTTCGACCAGACGTTGGCAGCGTCCTTGGTCAGGACGTAGCGCACCACTTCCTGCGCGCCGGACGGAGTCTTGTAGAGGAAGACCTCGATGCGCGTGGCGCGCGAGGAATAGACCCGGAAAATGATGTTGCTCTGGGTACCGTCGTACTTCGCACCCAGGTTCTGCGCGTTGATCGCCGCTTGCGCGGCAGGAGCCGGTGCAAGCGACAGCACGAACGAAAACAGCAGGCACGCACCCACACCGCCGAACAGACGCATTGCGTTACGCATCGCAGCACCCTCCCAGGTAGCCGATAACGCGCGGCGGTTCGCCAGCGCGCCGATGCATTGTGGGCCGTGGTGCAGCCGCACAATGTGACCGTGGAAGCCGATGCATTCGTATTCATTGCCATGCTTCGGCCGCATGCACGGCGCATCCGACTTTCACCGGCACTACGACTGGGCAGCGGTAGCATGCCGACCCCACTTGAAGGAGTCCGCCATGACCCCGCTGGACAAACCTCTGCGCAGAGCGCTGGAAATCGGCGACCGTTCCTACACCCTGCTGGTGGATGCTTCCGGTCTGAAGCTCACCGAAAAAGGCAAGCGAAAAGGAATAGAACTGAAATGGACCGACCTGGTTTCCGGGGACGCGGCGCTTGCGGTCGCTTTGCAGGCCTCCGTGGACGCAAAGTGACCGTCAGCTCATCAATCGATCGAGTTGCCGCGCCGGGTTGTCCAGGAACGCCTTGGTCACCAGGTAGTGCTCGGTCTGCTCGTACTCCACCTGATGCAGGCCGTCTTCCCTGATCTGGTAGATGCAGGCGTCCGGGTAGGCCATCAGGATCGGCGAATGCGTGGCGATGACGAATTGCGAACGCGACTGCACCAGTTGATGCATCCGCGCGATCATCGCCAGCTGGCGCTGCGGAGAAAGTGCGGCTTCGGGTTCGTCCAGCACGTAGAAGCCGTTGCCTCCGAAACGGTTCACCATCAGCGCGAAGAACGACTCGCCGTGGGATTGCTGATGCAGCGAAGTTCCACCGTAGGAATCGATGATCGGCGGCCCGCCGGGGCCCTGGTCCAGGCGCTCGATCTCGGTGGCGAGATTGAAGAAACTCTCGGCGCGAAGGAAAAACCCATCCTTGGCCCGGCGCACACTCTTGCCCAACGTCAGGTACTCGTGCAGTACCGAATGCGAGGCACGGGTCTGGAAGTTGAAGTTCCTGGTGCCGCCTTCGGGATTGAAACCCCAGGCGATGGCGATGGCCTCCAGCAGCGTGGACTTGCCGCTGCCGTTCTCGCCCACGATGAAGGTGACCTTCGGATGCAGTTCCAGGGTATGCAGGTGATGCACCACCGGCAGCGAGAACGGGTACTGGTTGAAGTCGGGAACCTTGCTGCGTTTCAGCTTTACGTCCAGCAGATAGTGTTCGGCGTCGATAGCGCGCATGGCTTGGCCCTGATTGCCCGGCCGTCAGCCTACCCCGCCGCATTCGCGCGCATTGAGACGCGCAATACAAGCCCTGCAACGTGGGAGCGCCGTCCCGGCGCGAGCTCTTTGCTTCCGCCTGCATGAAGAGCTCGCGGCGGGACGCCGCTCCCACGTCTGTCGATCTTTGCTATAGCCAGCCTTTCTGCCGGGCCAGACGGTAGGCCTCGATGCGGTTGCCCACGCCCAGCTTGCCGATGGCTTCGGAAAGATAGTTGCGCACCGTGCCATGCGAGAGATTGAGCTGGGTGGCGATATCGCCGGCCGAGATGCCCTCGCCGGCCAGGCGCAGCACCTGCCGCTCGCGGTCGTTGAGCGGATCGGCTTCGGACCACGCTTCCACCGCCAGATCCGGATCGATGGCGCGTCCGCCGGCATGCACCTTGCGTACCGCCTGCGCCAGATGGTCGGCCGGCGATTCCTTCAGCAGATAGCCCGACACGCCGGCATCCAATGCGCGGCGTAGAAAACCCGGCCGCGCGAAGGTGGTGACGATGATGACCTTCACCGGCAACTGGTGGCGCTGGATGCGCTGCGCCAGTTCCAGACCGCTGAGGCCGGGCATTTCGATATCGGTCACCAGCACATCGGGCTTGAGCCGCTGCAGATCGCGCCACGCCGCTTCGCCATCGGCCGAAGCACCCAGCACCTGGAAATCGCTCTCCATGCCCAGCAACGCCGACAGCGCGCCGCGCACCATGGCCTGGTCTTCGGCCAGCAGGATGCCGATCACTTGCGAGTGCGGAGAATGGACATGCGGTGAAAATAGCAAATTCGGGATTCGGGATTCGGGATTCGGGATTCGGGATTCGGGATTCGGGATTCGGGATTCGGGATTCGGGATTCGGGATTCGGAGCCTAGAGCTGGAGGGCGGTAGTCAGTAGCGGGAGAGATAAGGGCTGCCACGTTCATGGTTCCCGCTTCCCTAATCCCCAATCCCCAATCCCGAATCCCGATCGCCAACCAACGGCAAGGTCACCTCCACACACGTGCCCTGCCCGGGTGCGGCGTCCACACGCAGCCGGCCGCCCAGGGATTCGATGCGTTCGCGCATACCGCAAAGGCCGTTGCCCGGCACGATGGCACCGCCGCGGCCGTCGTCCTGGATGCGCAGGCTGACCTGCTGGTCCGCGCTGCGCAGGGACACGCTGGCGCCGGCGGCGCGCGCGTGGCGCTGGATGTTGGTCACCGCTTCGCGCACCGCCAGGGCCAGCACGGTTTCCTGTTCGGCCGACAGCGCCACTTCGCTCATTTCGTAATTGAAACGCACGCCGTCCGACTCCAGCAGCAGCCGCGCCGAAGCGAGTTCGGCCGCCAGTCCGGCGGCACGGATGCCGCTGACCGCGCGGCGCACCTGCGTCAGCGCATCGCGCGCCACGTCGCTGACATCGTCCATTTCCTTGCGCGCGGCCGCCGGGTCGTGCCCGATCAGGCGCGAGGCCAGGTTGGATTTCAGCGCCACCAGCGACAGCGTGTGGCCGAGCAGGTCGTGCAGATCGCGGCCGATGCGTTCGCGCTCGGCCAGCGCCGCCAGGCGCCGGACTTCCTCGTGGCTTAGGCGCAGCTGCGCCTCGCTGCGCAGCTTCTGGCGCATTCCTATGTTGAACAGGCCCACCACCACGCCGGCGATCACCCCGCTGCTCATGTAGATCATGGGGATGTGTGCGGCATGCCACGCCGTTGCGTAGGCGGCCAGCAGGGCCAATATGGCCAGCATCGCCTTGCGCCCGCCCATGCAGAACGGGAAGAACGCGCAGGCGTAGATGATGTAGCTCTGCGAACCGGGGTTGTAGGGCAACAGGGCGAAACCCAGCGCGGCAATGGCCAGGTTGATCGGCAGCCGGTGGCGCCCGTAATGGAAGCGATGGAACAGCAGCAGGAACACCGCATAACTGGCCAAGGTGGGCCACAGCCAGTCGGGGTAGTACTTGGTGGCGTAGAACGGAGTGACGAACAGCCACACCGACCAGACCAGATTGATCCACGGAAACCAGCGCATGCTCGCGTCGGCACTGGCCTGTTGCTGACGGACCAGCGAATCCGGAGCCATAGGGAACAGCGAGTGCAATAGGGAGCGGAACAGGCTGATGGTCACAACATCCTCAGGCGCGTTGCAGGCGTCGCTGCGCCAGCAGCAAGCATATCGCCGTGAAGCCCAGCAATACCGCCACATGCATTGCGACCTGGCGACCGCTGTCCTGGCCGACGATCTTCAGCGCCAACTGGCTCAGGTGCCAAGCCGGCCACAGCGGAGCGATCCTTTCCACCACAGACGGCAGCATGTGCAGGGGCAGCCACAACCCGGACAGCAGCGCCATCGGCATGTAGATCAGGTTCACCACCGCCGGCGCCGCACTGCCGTTGAGCAAGGTGCCCAGCAGCAGGCCCAGCGCGCAGAACGGCATCACGCCCAGCACGTCCACGCACAGCATCAGCGCGATCTGCGATGCGTCCATGTCCACGCCACCCAAAGTGATGCCCAGGGCCAGCAGCATCGCGCCGATGCACACGGCGAAGATCATCGACATGCCCACCTTGGCCAGCAGCACCGCCGAGGCCGGTACCGGCTGCACGCGCTTGAGGGTGAGCAAACCGCGTTCGCGATCCATCGCCAGGCCCACGCCGAAACCGAACAAGCCCGGACCCATCACCCCGAACACGCTGTAGGTCGCCATCAGATAGCTGGCAGCACCGGCGTTGCCGCGATTGAGCAGCACGCCGAACAGCAGGTAGAACATGGGTGCGAACACCAGCGTGGGCACGCTGAAGGCCGGCGTGCGCAGCAGACGCAAGAATTCGTAGCGCGCTTCGCGCAGGTACAGCGCAAACATGGCGCGAGGGGACAGGGAGTCTGGAACGACGGCGTTCATGCGGCCTCCGCGGCGCGGGTGATTTCAAGGAACGCGTCGGCCAGGCCGGCGCGGTGTACTTCGAGTGCGGTGAGATGCGGGTCTTCGGCCAGCAAACGCGCGACCACCGGTTCCACCGGTTCGGCCTGGATTTCCAGCAGACCGCCGTCGCGCTGCACCCGGCGCACGCCCGGCCAGCGGGCGACGCCTTGTTCGTCCATCTGCGAGTGGCAGCGGATACGCCGCTGCAATACGCGTTCGCGGATCTGCTCCACGCTGCCTTCGGCCAGGGTGCGGCCGGCCTGCATCACCACCACGTGGTCGGCCAGCGCTTCGGCTTCCTCCAGATAATGCGTGGTCAGCAGCACCGCGCAGCCGGCGGCGGCGCGTTCGCGGATCGCGGCCCACATCTGCTGGCGCGCCTCGATGTCCAGGCCGGTGGTGGGTTCGTCCAGGAACAGCACCTGTGGCCGCCCGCAGATGGCCATGGCGAACTGCACGCGGCGCTGCTGCCCACCCGACAGCTTGCCGTAGCGCCGCTGCAGCAAACCGTCCAACCCGGCCATCGCCACGCAGTCGGCCACGCTCAGCGGTTGCGCGTAGTAACCGCGCGTCATCGCCAGCAGTTCGCCGACCTGCAGCGTGTCCGGCAACTGGGTGGACTGCAGCATCACCCCGGTGCGGCGGCGCGCTTGCATCGCCCGCGGCGGTTGGTCGAGCAGGCTGGCCTCGCCCTGGTCCGCATCGCACAACCCCAGCATCACCGACACAGCGGTACTCTTGCCCGCGCCGTTGGCGCCCAGCAAAGCCAGCACCTGACCGCTGCGCAGTTGCAGATTCATCTCGTCCAGTGCGACGACCTTGCCATAGGATTTCCGCGCAGAACGCAGTCGGGCCAGGACTGCAGGAGGAGAAACTACAGTGGAAGCAGACATGGCGATGTCCCAAAGGGAAGTAACGCCATCCTCCGCCGCATGCCACCGGCCGTGCAGTGCAAGCCATCAGCCCAATCGGGTGACAGCTGTCACTGGCCCGGCGCGACGACCGCGGGCAAGCTGGAACGGCAGAAAGTGACTTCCGGCAACTGGGCTCGGTTAATCTTGCCGGTCACACTCTCCGCCCTGCCCCGTCTGGCCATTAGATGAATACTTCCGCCGACCTGCTCAAAGAACTCCGCATCGACCGCAAAGCACCGCCGCCACCGCAATCCCGGCGCGGGCTGTGGATCGGGCTTGGCGTCGCCGCATTGCTGCTTTTGCTGCTGGCGATAGCGGCCTGGTTCGTGTTCGGCCGCGAAAAAGCCATTGAAGTGCGCACCGCGCCGGTGGTGGCAATGGGCGGTAGCGGCAGCGCTGCGGCTTCGGTGCTGGACGCCACCGGCTATGTGGTGGCGCGGCGCATGGCCACGGTGTCGGCCAAGATCACCGGCAAGGTGAAGGAAGTGATGATCGAGGAAGGCCAGCGCGTGGAAGCCGGCCAGATCCTGGCCACGCTGGATCCCATCGATGCCGATGCAGAGCGCTCGCTGTATGCGGCGCAACTGGGCGCCGCACGCAGCCAGGTCACCGGCACGCAGGCGCAGCTGGTGGAAGCCGAAGCCAACGCCCGGCGCTTATCGACCCTGGTCAACCAGCAGCTGGTTTCCAAATCGCAGTACGACCAGGCCGTGGCCCAGCGCGACTCGCTGCGCGCGCAGCTGCTCACCGCCCAGCGCAACGCCAAGGTCGCTGCCGACCGCCTGACCATCGCCGACAACGGCGTGGACAACACCGTGGTGCGCGCGCCCTTCGCCGGCGTGATCACCGCCAAGGCCGCGCAGCCGGGTGAAATCGTCTCGCCACTGTCGGCCGGCGGCGGCTTCACCCGCACCGGTATCGGCACCATCGTCGATATGGATTCGCTGGAAGTGGAAGTGGACGTGGGCGAGGCCTTCATCGGCCGCGTGCAGCCGCAGATGCCGGTAGAAGCCACGCTCAACGCGTATCCGGACTGGAAGATCCCGGCCGAGGTGATCGCGGTCATCCCCACCGCCGACCGCGGCAAGGCCACGGTCAAGGTACGCATCGCACTGAAGCAGAAAGACCCGCGCATCGTCCCGGAAATGGGCGTCAACGTCAGCTTCCTCGAAACGACCAAGCCGCAGACCGCACAACGGCAGCCTCAAGGCGTGCGCGTGCCGGCCGCGGCCATCGTCGATCGCGAGGGCGCCGAAGTCGCCTTCGTATTGGGCGATGACGGAGAGCGAGTGGAACAGCGCACGCTGAAAACCGGCATGGCGCTGGGCAACGACCGCCTGGTGCGCTCCGGATTGGGCGCCGGCGACACGGTAGTGCTGGACCCGCCGGCAGAGCTGAAGGACGGCGCGAAGGTGAAGGTCGCGCAGGAAGCCGCCGAGTAATTGACACCAAGTTTGTGTGATTTTTTGCCTTATCTAACGAACATATGAGAACCGCTGTCGATTTTGCTGTTGCTCCATCGTCGCTTCATGAAACCCCGTGAGGCGCGGCAAGCGGGCCGGGTAAACCCCGCAGGGGCGGCGCACAAGGATGTGCGCCGTTTCCGGAGGCGCAGGATGCGCCTTACGGAAATTCCCGGCCCGCTTGCGGACCCCACGGCTTCATCGTGGGGCGCGACGTAGGGCGGCTTTCTTTTGGTTACTTTTCTTTGCCGTTCAAAGAAAAGTGACTCGCGCAACGCGCGAAACGCTTTTACTTCGAAACCAGCCTAAAGACCAAAGCAAGATCAAGAGCACCCCTCCTCAATCCTCCCCTGCGCTGCGCGCAAGGGAAGAGACAAAAGCAAAAAAAGCAGTAGCAGGAACAGAGCAAGATCAAGATGGGTCCCAGCTTTCGCTGGGATGACGATTGGAAGATGGCAAGACCGAGAGGGATCCCAGCTTCCACCGGGATGACGACCACAGAACCCGAGCAGAAGGAAACAACCCATGTCTTCACTGGTTTCGATTCGCAACCTCACCAAGACCTATCAACGCGGCCCGGAAAAGGTGCACGTACTGCACGGCCTGGACCTGGACATCGGAAAAGGCGATTTCGTCGCCCTGATGGGACCCTCCGGCTCCGGCAAGACCACCCTGCTCAACCTGATCGGCGGACTCGACGCACCGACCTCGGGCGATATAGAAATCGACGGCGAATACATCAACCGCCTCAACGCAGGACAGCTGTCGCAGTGGCGCAGCGACCACGTCGGCTTCGTGTTCCAGTTCTACAACCTGATGCCCATGCTGACCGCGCAGAAGAACGTCGAGCTGCCGCTGCTGCTGACCAAACTGAGCGGCGCGCAGCGCAAGCGCAATGCGGAAATCGCCCTGCAACTGGTGGGTCTGTCCGAACGCAAATCGCACAAACCCAACGAACTCTCCGGCGGCCAGCAACAGCGAGTAGCCATCGCCCGCGCCATCGTCTCCGACCCGGCCCTGCTGATCTGCGACGAACCCACCGGCGACCTTGACCGCCAGTCGGCCGAGGAAATCCTGGGCCTGCTGCAGCTGCTGAACCGCGAACACGGCAAAACCATAGTGATGGTCACCCACGACCCGAAGGCCGCCGAGTACGCCTCGCATACCCTGCATCTGGACAAGGGCACCCTGGTCGAACAAGTGCAGCACGCGGCCTGAGCCCGGGAGCGAACCTCATGAAATACCTGCATCTGATCTGGGCCGAGTTGTTCCGGCGCAAGACCCGCACCATCCTCACCCTGGTCTCGATCCTGGCCGCGTTCCTGCTGTTCGGCCTGCTCAACGGCGTGCGCGAAAGCTTCGACCAGGCCGGCCAAAGCGCGCAAGGCGCAAAGCGACTGCAGACCAGCTCCAAGCTGTCCTTCATCGACACCCTGCCCTCGTCGCTGACCGACCGTATCGCCCGCACCGACGGCGTGAAGGAAGTGACTTACGCCAACTGGTTCGGCGGCGCCTACCAGAAGCCGGAGAACCAGGTCTTCAGCTTCGCGGTAGCGCCCAACTACCTGGACCTGTACCCGGAAATCGCTGTCGATCCGGCGCAGCGCAAGACCTTCGACGCCACCCGCACCGGCATCCTGGTCGGCGAAGGTTTGATGAAGCGTTTCGGCTGGAAGGTGGGGCAGAAGATTCCGCTGATGTCCACCATCTTCCCCAACAGCGACGGCACCAAGAACTGGGCCTTCGACATCGTCGGCGTGATGAAGCCCAAGGACAAGGCCGCCGGCGGCTGGTACGACCAGATGATCATCATGCACTGGAAGTACTTCGACGAATCCTGTCCCTACAACCGCGGCCAGGTGGGCTGGTACATCAGCGGCGTCAACGACGTGAACCAGGCCGACCGGGTGGCCAAGGCGATCGACACGCTGTCGGCCAACTCCGACCACGAGACCAAGTCCATGACCGAAGCGGCCGCGACCGCGTCCTGGATGAAGCAGATGGCCGACATCGGCCTGATCGTGGGTTCGATCATGGGCGCGGTGTTCTTCACTCTGCTGCTGCTGACCGGCAACACCATGGCCCAGGCGGTGCGCGAGCGCATTCCCGAACTGGCGGTGCTGAAGACGATTGGCTTTCGCAATGGCGCGGTACTGGGACTGGTGCTGGCCGAATCGGTGCTGCTGGTGCTGATAGGCGGCGTGCTGGGCCTGGGCCTGGCGGCGTTGGCGGGGCCGGTACTGACCGCGGTGAGCGGCGGGGTGATCAACATGCCCCCCGTAGGCGTGAACAGCTGGTTGCTGGGGCTGGGCCTGATGGTCGCCATCGGCCTGCTGGTCGGCGCCTTGCCGGCCATCCGCGCCATGCGCCTGAACATCGTCGATGCATTGGCCGGCCGCTAACGGAGAACACGATATGGGAATCCTGAAATCATTTCTGCGCGGCCTGGGCCTGTTCCTGCTGGTCGTGGTGGGCATCGGCGCATGGCTGGCCTCGCCCTGGTATGTGTTGGCGGTGCTGGTGGTGCTGTTCGCGCTGTGGATGCTGTTGACCCGGCGCGGCCATCAAGCCGGCTCGGTGACCCAGGTCGGGCTGAGCACGCTGACCCAGCGCATCGGCGCCTCTTCGGTGATCGTGATCGGCATCGCCGGCGTGGTCGCGGTGCTGGTGGCGATGCTGGCCATGGCCGAGGGCTACCGCGAAACGCTGCGCGCCAGCGGTGGCGAGGACAGCGCGATCGTTCTGCGCGGCGCTTCGGCCGCCGAGGTGATGTCCACGCTGGACCACGAAAGCGTCAACGTGATCGGCCAGGTGCCGGGCATTGCCCGCGATGCGCAGAACCGCCCGCTGATATCGCCTGAGCTGGTGGTGGCCGCCAATCTTCCGATCAAGGGCGGCAAGCCCGGCGAAGACGGCAGCGTGCAATTGCGCGGCATCGGCGAGGCCGCCTGGGCGGTGCGGCCGGAGGTGAAGGTGGTGGCCGGGCGCAAGTTCGCCAGCGGCCGCCGCGAAGTGATGGCCGGCACCGGCGCGCAACGCCAGTTCATCGGTCTGCAACCCGGAGGCCAGATCAAGCTGGGCGCGCAGACCTGGACCGTGGCCGGCATCTTCCATTCCGGCGACGCCATGGATTCGGAACTCTGGGCCGACGCCGAAGTGGTCGCCACCACCTACCGGCGCGGCAGCACCCGCACTTCGGTCACCGCCAAGCTCACCGATGCCAAGGCGTTCAAGGGCTTCAAGGCCGCATTGGATGGCGACCCGCGCCTGGACGTGGATGCCAGCACCACGCTGGCCTACTTCAGCAAGCAATCCGAAGGCATGACCAAGGTGATCCGCATCATCGGCATCGTGGTCGGCGCGATCATGGCGCTGGGCGCGGTGTTCGGCGCGCTCAACACCATGTTCGCCACGGTCGCCACGCGCGCACGCGAAATCGCCACCTTGCGTGCGATCGGTTTCCGCGGCGTTCCGGTGGTGGTCGCGGTGATGCTGGAAACCATGCTGCTGGCGTTGCTGGGCGGATTGATCGGCGGATTGATCGCCTGGCTGATCTTCAACGGCTACACCGCCTCGACGATCGCCGGCGGCGTGGGCCAGTTGACCTTCGAGTTCAAGGTTTCGCCCGCGGTGCTGTGGACCGGCATCAAGTGGGCATTGGCGATCGGCTTCGTAGGCGGCCTGTTCCCGGCCCTGCGCGCGGCGCAACTGCCGGTGACCGAAGCCTTGCGCGCGGCGTAAGCCGGGATCGACTAGCCGAATCCTCGTACGAATAAAAAGAAAAACCGTCATCCCGGCGGAAGCCGGGACCCAATTTCCAGATCGACGTTAAGTTGGGTCCCGGCTTTCGCCGGGATGACGTTGCTTATTTTTCAGGGTTGCTTACGCAAACCGCTTGGCCAGCCTTAGAGCAAAGCCAAGGATCAATCTATCAATCCACCGATGACGGCCTTCTCCACATCAGCCGGCGTATCCAGATCGAACTCCAGCTCAGCCGCCTCCAATAGATAGAGAGAGTCGGAAGACAGCTTTTGCAGCGCGCCGCGCAAACCGCTGTCGCCGTGCAAGCCGTGCGCCTCCCGCAATACCGCAGCGCTCGCCACCGCAGGAATGCCCCGTGCCGCACCATGCAGCGTAGCCGCGCATCCCGAAGCCGATACGGCCGCGCCTGATAGCAATCGCTGCAGATGGCTTTGTTCCAGTGCCGGCTGATCGCAGCCCAGAATCAGCGCCGACCCAGTTTCGTTCAGCGCATCGACCGCCACGCGCAAGCTGCTGGCCAACCCTTCCTGCCAATCGTCGTTGACCAGAATTTCGACGCGCAGATCGGACACCGCCTCGCGCATTTCGTCGGCATGGGCGCCGATGACCAGGAGCAGCCTTTGCGGTTGCGTGAGCGAAGCCAGCCGCACGGTGCGATGCACCAGCGTTTCTCCACCGCGCGTCAGCAGTTGTTTGGCGCGGCCAAGACGGCGGCTACCGCCTGCCGCGAGCACGATGGCGGCGTGCGGGTTCGGTTCCCGGCTCATTGCGGAAATCGATACGCCTGCAGCTGCGCAGCGATGCTCAGGGCGATCGCTTCGGGCCCCTGCCCGCCCAGCTTGAGCCCGACCGGCGAGTGCAGGCGCGGTTGCAGCGCTTCGCGCGCGGCCGGCGGCAACACGCGGAACAGGTCTTCGCGCCGCCGCGTGGGACCCAGCAAACCGATGAAAGGAAGTTCGCTACCGGCAAGGGCTTCCAAAGCTTCGCGGTCCATCTCGAAGTTGTGGTTCATCACCAGCGCCGCATCGAAGGCGCGGTCGAGCATCGACGACGCGGCTTGCGGCGAAGCTTCGATCGACACATCGGCATGCCGGGCCTCGGGCAGCCAGCGCGTACGGCGCTCCACCAGCGTTGTGATCCAGCCCAGGCTGCGCAACAAAGGCAGCAAGGTGGGTGTTTCCGGTCCTGCGCCGAACACGAGCGCGGCGGGTGGTGCGGGAATCGCCAAGTTCCATATTCCTGTCACCGGGTGGAACTCTTCCGAATGCGCGGCGTCCATCCGCCACTGCCGTTTCAACTCGCCGACTTCGACCAAGACTTCGCCTTGCGTCGAAAGCGAAAGCCGCAAAATCCCCCGTCCTTTCTTCCAGGCTTCCACCAACGCAGGCCAGCCGCTCAAGGCAGCCAGCGGCAGCAGCGCCAGGCGCAGGCGGCCACGGCAGCCGAGTGCGGAACCACCGATCAGGTCTTCGTCGTCGCGGGTATCGATGTCCATCCATTCGATACGCGATTGCGTCGCCGCCGAGCGCGCGCGTTTCTCTATTTCCGGTTCCAGGCAACCGCCGCTCAACCAGCCCACCTGCCCTTCACGCGCACCGAACAACGCCATGGCGCCGGGACCGACGTAAGTCGAACCTTCGGTTTCCACCACCAGCGCCAGCGTGGCCGGATCCCCGCCTTGGTGCGCGGCGGCGGATGTTTCCAGGATGTGACGGTAGCTGCTCATGCGTACTAAGACGATGGACTAAGCCGCGCCTGGTTGGCAACCCGCAACGGCGGGAGTAAGGTGAGCGCCACCCCAGCCGCCGCCAGGGAACTCGTATGAAATTGAACGTCAACGGCACCGAGCGCGATGTCGATGCGCCGGCCGACATGCCCCTGTTGTGGGTCCTTCGCGATCTGATGGGACTCACCGGCACCAAGTTCGGTTGCGGTATCGCCCAGTGCGGCGCCTGCACCGTGCACATCGACGGCGCGCCGCTGCGTTCCTGCATCACGCCGGTCGCCGCGGTCGCGGGAAAGAAGATCACCACCATCGAAGGACTCTCCGCCGACGGGAAGCACCCGGTGCAACAGGCATGGGCGGAATTGGATGTGGTCCAGTGCGGCTACTGCCAGTCGGGACAGATCATGTCCGCGGTGGCCTTGCTGACGAAGATCCCCACGCCCACCGATACCGACATAGACCAGGCGCTGTCCGGCAACATCTGCCGCTGCGGCACTTATCCGCGCATCCGCGCGGCGGTGCATCGCGCGGCGGAGATCGATAAAGGCTGATTTTTTGAGCCCCTCTCCCGCCGGGAGAGGGGTTGGGGTGAGGGTACGGCGAAGTCGCTAAGGTCCGAACCATCATGGACTCCACCGCACCTTCATCCGGCGCTCCGCGCCACCCCGTATCAAGTACGGGGCAAGCTCTTCTCCCGACGGGGAGAAGGGAACAGACAACGGAGATCCACCGTGAACGCAGAAACCAGCAACTCACGACGTCAGTTCCTCAAAACAAGTGCTGTGCTCGGCGGCGGCCTTGTGATCGGCTTCGTCATTCCCGGCGCCAAGCGTCTGGCAGCGCAACCGGCGGCCGTTGCGGCGGCGGCCGGTTTCGCGCCCAACGCCTTTCTGCGCATCGGCGCCGACGATAGCGTGACCGTGCTGCTGGCGCATTCGGAAATGGGGCAGGGCGTGTGGACCACGCTGCCGATGCTGATCGCCGAAGAACTGGACGCGGACTGGACGAAGATCAAGGTCGAGCATGCGCCGGCCGCGCTGGAATATTTCAGTCCCGTCTTCCACATGCAGGGCACCGGCGGATCCACCAGCACCTGGTCCGAATTCGATCGCTACCGGCAGGCCGGCGCGGCCGCGCGCGCGATGCTGGTGCAGGCCGCATCGGCGCACTTCAAGGTGCCAGTCGCGGAAGTTCGCACCGAGAACGGCGAAGCCATCGCAGGCGCGCAGCGCGTGCGCTACGGTGCGCTGGCCGACGCCGCGGGCAAGTTGAGCGCTCCGGATGCGGCCACGATTGCGCTCAAGGATCCCAAGGATTGGAAAATCATCGGCAAGGCGACCAAGCGCCTGGATTCGCCTGAGAAGATAACCGGCCGCGCGCAGTTCGGCATGGATGTGCAGTTCGAGGGATTGCTGACCGCGGTGGTCGCGCACCCGCCGGTGTTCGGCGCCACGGTGGTGTCATTCGATGCCGCCGCGGCCAAGGCCATCGCCGGGGTGCGCCAGGTCCTGCAGGTACCGACCGGTATCGCGGTGGTCGCCGACCATTATTGGGCCGCGAAACTCGGCCGCGATGCATTGAAGGTGGAATGGGACCTGGGACCGAACGCGGCCCTGGACAGCACCGCCCTGCGCGCGCAGTTCGAAGCGTTGGCGGCCACTCCCGGCCTGCCTGCCGCGCAGGCCGGCGATGCCGCGGGCGCGTTGGCCAAGGCCGCCAAGCGCGTCGATGCCACTTATTCGGTGCCTTATCTGGCGCACGCGCCGATGGAGCCGATGAATTGCACGGTGAAGCTGGAAAAGGACAAGTGCGAGCTCTGGGTCGGCACGCAGTTCCAGACGCTGGAACAGGGCACCGCTGCGCAGGTTGCCGGCCTGAAGCCGGAACAGGTGTTCGTGCACACCACGTTCCTGGGCGGCGGCTTCGGACGCCGCGCAACGCCTGCGCCGGACATCGTGTTCGAAGCGGTGCATATCGCCAAGGCCGCCAAGGCCCCGGTCAAGACAGTGTGGAGCCGCGAGGACGACATCCGCGGCGGCTTCTATCGTTCGGCCTTCGTGCACAAGGCCAGCGTGGGGCTGGATGCGGCCGGCAAACCTATTTCGTGGCAGCACGATGCGGTCGGCCAATCGATCATGGCCGGTACCTTCATGGAATCGATGATGGTCAAGAACGGCATCGACTCCACTTCGATCGAAGGGGTTTCCGATTCGGCCTATCTGATGGACGTTCCCGACCGGCGCGTCGGCCTGCACTCGCCCAAGACCGGCATCGCCGTGCTGTGGTGGCGCTCGGTCGGCCACAGCCATACCGCCTTCGCGATGGAAAGCCTGGTCGACGAGCTTGCGCACGCAGCCGGCAAGGATCCTGTCGAATACCGGCGGCAACTGCTGGCCAAGCATCCACGTCACCTGGGCGTGCTGAACCTAGCCGCGGAAAAGGCCGGCTGGGGCGGTCCGCTGGAAAAAGGCCGCGGACGTGGCGTGGCGGTGCACGAATCCTTCGGCAGCTTCATCGCGCAGATTGCGGAAGTGTCGGTGGACAACGGCGCGATCAAGGTGCACCGCGTGGTCTGCGCGGTGGACTGCGGCGTGGCCATCAACCCGGCCGGCATCGAAGCGCAAATGGAATCGGGCATCGCCTTCGGCCTGGGTGCCGCATTGCACAGCCACATCACCTTCAAGGACGGCCGTGTGCAGGAATCCAACTACCACGACTACCAGGTGCTGCGTATGAGCGAGATGCCGGTGGTGGAAGTGCATATCGTGCCGAGCACGGAAAAATCCGGTGGCGTCGGCGAACCCGGCACCGCGCCCATCGCACCAGCGGTAGCCAATGCGTTGTTCGCCTTGAGCGGACAACGGTTGCGCGAACTTCCCTTCCGGCTTGCAGCGCAGACGCCGGCCAAGCCGGCCAAGGCGTGAGGAGATGACGATGCGTATCCTGTTCGCCAGCTTCTTCCTGCTTGCGCTGACTGCCTGCGGCCCGCGCGTCAGCCCGGAACAAAAAGCCAAGGCCGTGGAAGCCTTCGCCACCGTCGAAAAAGTGTTCCAGCATCCGCGTTGCAGCAACTGCCACATTCCGGGCGATCAGCCGTTGCAGTTCGATGCGCAGACACCGCACCAGATGGGCGTGGTGCGCGGACCCGAGGGCAAGGGCGCCCCCGGCCTGCCCTGCGCCACTTGCCACGCCGAAGCCAATCCACCGGCCAGCTACGGCCCGCACGCGCCGCCGGGCGCGCCGCACTGGTCGCTGCCGCCGCCGGATCACAAGATGGCGTGGATCGGACTGCCCAGCGCGCAGTTGTGCGCGATGATCAAGGACAAGAAGAGCAATGGCGACCGCGATTTCGCCGCGCTGCTCAAGCATGTGAGCGAAGACAAGCTGGTGTTGTGGGGTTGGAATCCCGGCAATGGCCGCTTGCCGGTGCCGGTGCCGCACGATCAGTTCGTGGCCGCATTCAAGCTGTGGGCGGATGCGGGCGGGCCTTGCCCGGAATAATGCTTTCCTTCTCCCGGAGGGAGAAGGGAATGCCTAGACCTTGCGCGAGCGCACGAAGCCGTCGATAGCGAAGATCGCCAGCCCGATCCAGATGAAGATGAAACCGATCGCGCGGTCGCGGTCGAAGACCTCGTTGAACACCAGCACGCCGATCAGCAGCTGCAAGGTGGGCGCCAGGTACTGCATGAACCCCACCACGCTGTAGGGAATGCGCCGCACGGCATAGGAAAAGCCGATCAGCGGCAAAGCGGTCAGCACACCGCCGAAGACCAGCAAGGCGTCGGTCTGCCAGCTCCAGTCACCGACGAACCCGCCCTTGCCGTGGCTCTCCAGCCAGACCAGCGTCGCCACCGCCGGCAGGAACAGGTACAGACTCTCGATGGCCAACCCGGGAATGGAATCCACCACCGCCAGCTTGCGGATGAATCCGTAGAAACCGAACGAGGCCGCCAGCGACAGCGCGATCCACGGAAAACTGCCGTAGTTGAAGGTCAGCCACAGCACGCCGCAGGCGGCCACCGCCACCGAAACCCACTGCGCCACCGTCAGCCGTTCGCGCAGCAGCAGGACGCCCAGCAACACATTGAGCAGCGGATTGATGAAATAACCCAGGCTGGTTTCCACCACATGCCCGGCGTTGACCGCCCAGATGTACAGTCCCCAATTGAAAGCGATCAGCACGCCGCTCAGCAGCAGCATCCACGGCACCCGCGGGCGCGCCATCGCAGTGCGCAACCACCGCAGACCCTGGGTCAGGCACAGTCCGCCGACCACCAGCACCGCGCTCCATGCGATCCGGTGCATCACGATCTGCATCGAAGGCACGTTCTTGAGCAGATGCCAGTACAACGGCATCAAACCCCAGACCGCAAACGAACCTGCCGCGGCCCACAGACCGCGGCGATCGATCGCGGCCGGAGTCATTTGCTTTGCTCTGCTGCGGCCGGCTCCACGGCATCCCGCGCCGGTGCAGGCGCAGTGCGCGCCTTGCCCAGCGTGATCGCCACCACGCCGAACAGGATCACCGCCATCGCACCCAGGTCGTGCGCGGTGAACTGTTCGGCCGCCAGCCACGCGCCCAGCATCACCGCGATCACCGGATTGACGTAGGCATAGCTGCCCGCGAGCGTGGGACGAACGTGGTGCAGCAGCCACACATAGGCGGTGAAGCCGATGATGGAACCGAAGGTCATCAGGTAGACGACGGAAAGCGTGCCTTTCAACGTCGGCATGCCGTGGAAACTTTCGCCGGTGACCAGGCCCGCGAGCAGCATCATCAAACCGCCCGTCAGCATCTGTCCAGCCGCGGACATGAAAGGAGAAGGAAGGTCGCGGCCCTTGCTCCAGATCGACCCGAACGCCCAGGCGATCGGCGCGATCAGCAAGGCAACCAGTCCCCACGGCGTGGCCGACAAGGTACTGCCGGCATTGAGCCACAGCACGCCGATGAAACCGATGCCGATGCCCAGCCATTCCAGTCCACTGGGGCGCTGTCCGCGCGCCAGCGAGAACAAACCCATCCACAACGGCGTGGAAGCGATGGCGACGGCGGCCAGACCGGAAGACACCCATTGCTCGGCGATGCTGACCATGCCGTTGCCGATGCCCATCATCAGCAGGCCCATCAGCGCCAGGTTCTTCCATTGCGCGCTCGTGGGCGCCGCTTCGCCACGCATGCGCAGCACCGCGAACATCATGCCGCCGGCCAACAGGAAACGTCCGCCCGCCATCAGCAGCGGCGGATAGCCGCCTTCCAATGCGAAGCGGATGCCCAGATAGGTGGAGCCCCAGATCAGGTAGACGGCGGCCAAGGCAACGGCAATGGCCAAACCGCGCGCCGGAGCAGGCGTGTTGGGAGCGGAGGAGTTCATGGGGGATAACCGACAGTCAAGCGCATATTGTAATCCCGCATCCGGGCGGACGACGGCCGACGCGCCTTGAAAGTTACGGGTGGCGCCTTGCATACCGCTCAAGCCAACGATCTCTTTTGTAGGAGCGACGTGAGTCGCGAAGGTCTGAAACGTTCGCGGCTTCGCGACTCACGTCGCTCCTACATTCATGCCGCCCGTTCGCGTTCCAGCAGGGCCTGTTTCAACGGCAGCCCCCAGCGATAGCCGCCCAGCGAGCCGTCACCGCGGATGATGCGGTGGCACGGCACCACCACCGCGATGCGGTTGTTGGCGCAGGCACTGGCTACCGCACGCGTCGCCTTGGGTGAGCCCAGGGCATCGGCGAGTTCCGTATAGCTGCGGGTCTGGCCGGAAGGGATTTTCATCAACGCATCCCAGACGCGCTTCTGGAAGGCGGTGCCCACCAAGTCCACGGGCACGTCGCTGCCGCGTCCGGCCAGGCGTTCGGCCACTGCCTGCAAACGCGGGGCGAGGAACTCGTCGCTGCCTGCGTCCACGCGCTCGATGCGTGCCTGCGGAAACTCCTCGCGCAGGCGCTCTTCCAGGGCCTGCGCATCGTCGCCCAGCTCCACCGCGCAGATGCCGCGCTCGGTGGCCGCGACCAAGGCATTGCCCAGCACGGTGTCCACCAGCGCCCAGCGGATTTCCATTCCCGCACCGCCCGCGCGGTAAGTGGCGGGCGTCATGCCGAGCTTGGCCGCGCCCTGTTCGTACACGCGCGAAGGCGAGCCATAGCCGGCGTCGTAAAGCGCGGCGCTGACGTCGTTGCCGGCGCGCAGGCCGGTCTTCAGCGCGCCGAGTTTTTTCTGTGCAAGATATTCGGCGGGACTGATGCCGTAGCGGGCCTGGAACTTGCGCTGCAGATGCGAGGCGCTAAGGCCGACCGCAGCGGCCAGTTCATTCAAGGTGGGCTCGCCGCCGTCCAGCAGCTCGCGGGCGCGTTCCAGTTTTTGGTCGTGGTTTTCCATGGGCCAAAGCGTAACGGGCGCACTGGGCGCCCGCTATCCGATTCTTGCTTTGCTTGCGATTGCGGGCGAAACGCGGCAAGTCTGGAGGCTGTTCACCTGCCTTGGCTTCGCCGTACCCTCACCCGCCGCGCTTTGCGCGGCGACCTCTCCCGGTGGGAGAGGTGTTCATGCGGGCTTCAATCCGCCCAGCGCCCCGGCATGGTGGATACCGGCAACACCTGCGCCGACAGCGTGCGGTCGTTGCCCAGCACGTCGATGGCATCGCCCAGGATCGCGGCCGACTCGCGCAGCAGCGGATCGGGGCGCTTGTCGGCCAGTTTTTCGCGGGCGGCATCCTTGACGATATCGCGCTCGTTGGCGCCCAGGCCGTCGTCGGCCGCATCGTCGGCCAGCGGATCCAGCGCCAGGCCCAGGGCCTTGCGTTCGGCCTGGCGTTCCTTGCGTTGGGTGTCCTGCTTGTCGCGTTCGGCGCGGCGCTCGGCTTCGTTGAGCGACACGTATTTCTTGGCGGCTTCGGCGCGGAAATCGGTCACGTCCTGCGACCACCACTGGAATTCCTTGTCGGTGGCCACACGCGCGGCGTGCAGCGCTTCCAGACGCGGCAGCAGCGGCGCGAAGTTGCCGTATTGGGTGTGCGGCACCGCGGCGATCTTGGTCCACGGCAACGCGTTGTCGTAAGTGCTCTCGCCGTATTCGGTGGCGTCCACGCTGACCGGGAAGGCGATATCGGGCACCACGCCCTTGTGCTGGGTGCTGCCGCCGGCGACGCGGAAGAACTGGGCGATGGTCAGCTTGACCGAGCCGAAGCGCGGGGTTTCGTTGGCCGGCCAGCGGTCCAGATCGGCCAGGTTCTGCACGGTGCCCTTGCCGAAAGTGGTTTCGCCTATCACCAGGCCGCGTCCGTAGTCCTGGATGGCGCCGGCGAAGATTTCCGAAGCCGAAGCCGAGCCGCGATTGGTCAGCACCGCCAGCGGACCGTCCCAGGCCACGCCGGAAGTGCGGTCGGCATTGACGGTGACGCGGCCGCCGGACTCGCGCACCTGCACCACCGGGCCCTTGTCGATGAACAAGCCGGTGAGCTCCACCGCTTCGTCCAGCGAACCGCCGCCGTTGTTGCGCAGGTCCATGACCACGCCATCGACGTTATCCGCCTTGAATTGGACCAGCAACTTGGCGATATCGCGCGTTGCGGAGGTGTAATCGTTCGGATTCTTCCGGCGGCCTTCGAAATCCTGATAGAACGCGGGCAGCTTGATCACGCCGATGCGGCGCGCCGGTTCACCGTTGGCGGCGGGCAGATTGATGGTCTCGGCCTTGGCCGCCTGCTCTTCCAGCTTGATCTTCTGCCGGGTCAGGGTGACCTGCGCGTGCTTGCCGTCCACGCCGCTTTCGGCGGGAATGTATTCCAGCCGCACCTGCGTGTCTTTCTTGCCGCGGATCTGCGCCACCACATCGTCGATGCGCCAGCCGATCACGTCGGTCATCGCGCCGGACTTGCCCTGGCCGACGGCGACGATGCGGTCGCCCGGCTTGAGCGTGCCGTTCACGTCGGCCGGACCGCCGGCGATGATCTCGCGGATCACCACCAGATCGTCCTGGCGCTGCAGCTGCGCGCCGATGCCTTCCAGCGACAGCGACATGGACTGGTTGAAGTTCTCCGCCGTCTTCGGCGTGAAGTAGTCGGTATGCGGATCGATAGCGTTGGTGTAGCTGTTGAGGAAGGTCTGGAACACGTCCTCGCTCTTCAGCTCGTCCACGGTGCGCTGATAGGTCGCGTAGCGCTTGTCCAGCGTCTTGCGGATTTCATCGGGCTTCTTGCCTGCGAGCTTGAGGCGCAGCCAATCGTTCATCACCGACTTCTTCCACACCTCGTCCAGTTCCTGCGTGTTCGCGGCCCAGGGCGCCTTCTCGCGGTCGTATTCCCAGCGCTGGTCGCCGGTGAAATCGAAGTTCTGCTTCAGCAGCGTGCGCGCATAGGCGATGCGCTGGCCGACGCGCTGTTTGTACACGGCGAAAATGTCGTAGGCCGGTTCCAGTTCGCCGCTGCGGATGGCGTCGTCCAGCTCGGTCTTATAAGGGCCGAATTTGGCGATATCGTCGGCAGTGAAGTACTGCTTGCCGCCGTCCAGGGATTCGAGGTAACGCTTGAAGATGTCCTGCGACAGCGCATCGTCCAGCGCACGCGGGCGGTATGCGTAGCGGCTGTCGGACAACAGGCCGTACACCTGCTTGGAGGTGGATGACTGGTCCGCCGTGGGCCCGGTGGTGCCGGACAGCGGCTGGCTGTCGGCACGCGCAAGCAGGGCCAGCGGTGCGACCAGAGCCAGGGACAGGAGGGCGACGGCAGGGGTCTTCAATTTCATCGGGTCTACTCGTTGGCCATGGTGGCCTGTGGGGATGCTGCGGAAAAGCTCTGACTTGGCGACAGTGCCGAAAGTTGCCGGCCCTGTCATCCGCTTGCAGCCTACCGGCGGTAAGTCGCCAAAATGTGAATGCTTCGTTTGCCAATCGACTCCGGCGGGCGGCCGTTCAGCCGACGCCGGCCTGCTTGGCCTGCAGATCCGCATGGTAGGAAGAACGCACCAGCGGGCCGGAAGCCACGTGGCTGAACCCCAGCTCCTGGCCGTAGCGCTCGAGCTCGGCGAACTCGTCCGGGGTCCAGTAGCGCAGCACCGGGTGGTGGTGGGCGGTGGGCTGCAGGTACTGGCCGATGGTGATCATGTCCACCTGGTGCGCGCGCAGGTCGCGCAGGGTGGCCTGGACCTGTTCCATGGTCTCGCCCAGACCGAGCATGATCCCGGACTTGGTGGGCAGCTGCGGGTGCTGCTGCTTGAACTTCTGCAGCAGGGTCAGCGACCACTGGTAATCGGCGCCCGGGCGCACGTTGGGGTACAGGTCGGGCACGGTTTCGATGTTGTGGTTGAACACGTCCGGCGGATTGACCGCCAGGATCTCCAGCGCCCGGTCCATGCGGCCCTTGCCGCGGAAATCCGGGGTCAGGATCTCGATGCGGGTGCCCGGCGAATGCTCGCGGATGGCCGCGATGCAATCGACGAAGTGCTGGGCGCCGCCGTCGCGCAGGTCGTCGCGGTCCACCGAGGTCACCACCACGTATTTCAGGCCCATGTCGGCGACGGTGGTGGCCAGGCTGAGCGGCTCGCCGGCGTCGGGCGGCTTGGGACGGCCATGGGCCACGTCGCAGAACGAGCAGCGGCGGGTGCAGACCTCGCCCAGGATCATGAAGGTCGCAGTGCCGTGGCTGAAGCACTCGTGGATATTGGGGCAGCTGGCTTCCTCGCAAACCGTGACCAGGCGGTTCTCGCGCAGCTTGGCCTTGAGCCGGGCCACCGAGCCGTCGCTGGGAATGCGTACGCGGATCCAGGACGGCTTGCGCAGCACGGGGGCGTCCAGGAACTGAACCGGAGAGCGGTTGATCTTGTCCCCGCCCAGCTGCTTGACCCCGGTTTCCAGCGGCGCGGCGGCCGCGCTGGAGGCCAGGACCTGAAGGGGGATTTCCCGGGAGGAACCGGGGCGGACGCCTGCATCGTTGCTCATGAACGAATTCTAGCTCCTAAGGCCCCGGACCGGCGGCCCGGAAGCCGATCCGCACTGGGAAACAACGATCCATCCATCAGCGCATGGGGAGCCATGGGCCGCCTGGCTGTCCCAGAAGCCGGCGGGCAGTGCCCGCCCTACGATCCGACTTTGTAGGGCGGGCATTGCCCGCCGGCTCTTGTGCAAGGAACAAGGCAAATCGCGGGCGAAAAAAAGCCCGCAATGGCTAGGCCAGTTGCGGGCTTGCTCCCTCCCCCACGTCGGGATGCGGGCGCATCGTGAAGGACGCCTCGCGGCTCTTGCACGCTGCACTGCAAAACAGAACTGCAGGGTTCAGTAGCGAAGCTCATGAACCGATTGTGTGAGAACGGTTACAACCCTTGTGAGAACTGGAGATGACTCATTCGTGCAGGTCGATGGCAGCTGCCGATGGCTCGCCGCGCGGCCGGACGAAACAGAAAAATGAATAGGCGAGTCACGTTTTTGTTGCGCACTGCGACCGACTTTTCCGCCTCGGCCAACCTCGTTCACGAGCGACAGACCAGAGCCCGTCCTATGGCGACAATTGCGGCTGGGCGTCGTACCACTGCTTGGCCCGCAGCAGATGAAAGCTGTTCTGCGCACCGTTTGCCTGCACGCCCACGCTCAGCACGCCCCACTTGGCGTAGAGGCTGCCATTGCGGTTCTTTCCACGCAGAAGCAGGCGCGCCTGCAGGTCGAAACGGTCGTTGCTGGCGTCGATGCGGTCCAGCACCAGGGTATCGCGCCGCCATTGCACCCTGCCCCGCACCTGCGCCTGGCCGGCGTCGACCAGCCTGAATACCCACTTCGGGTATTCCTTCTGCCGGGAGAACAGCGACAACAGGAAGCCGACATCCTTCATTTTCACGTTGGCGTCGCCGCCGATGCTGAGCGGCTTGTTCCAGTCCAGACGCGCGCGCGGCAGGGCGATGCGCGCCCACCAACCGCTGCGCGTTTCGCCGCCGGGCTCGCTGAAGCTGATGTTGTCCAGGGTGATGCTGCTGCCGTCGACGGCGAAGTTGCGCCTGGCCAGATCGGCGCGACGCAGGCGCGTGTCGATGCCGATATCTCCGCGCAACGCCATGCCGGCCACGCGCATCTGCGCCTTGCGTCCGGCCACGCGCAGCCAGCCGCTTCCGATTTCGCCCTTGCCGTCCAGATGCAGATCGCCGCTCAGCACGCCGCTGCCGCCATCGAAACGCAGGTGCTGGCTGGGCAGATAGCGGTTGTAGATGCGCAGGTCCGGGATACTCGCGCCCTTGAACGTCAGGTGCGCGCGCAGCGAATCGCGCAACGCGGCCAGGTCTTCGCCCGCGGCCAGGTCCAGGTGCAAGTCGTTGCCCTGCACGTAAGGCGCACGCAGGTTGTCGTCGGCGGCGACGTGGAAGCGGTTCAGCACGATGTTCAAACTGGGCAGCAAGCCGCCGTCGGCCCCGGCATCGAAACGGCCCTCGGCGCGCCCACTGCCTTCGATGCGGTTGCTCATCACCTCGGCCACCACCGCCACCTGCGGCACGCTGAAGGTGCTGCCGGCCGCGACCTTGCCATCGACTACCCGCACGTTGGCGGCGACATCGCCGGCGCCATCGAGGGTCAGCCACGGCGCCTTGGTGAAGAAGCGCCCCAGCCAGCGCAACGAAGAGAACCGCCATTGGCCCGCCACATGGCCGGAAGTGCGCGGCAGCAGGCTGGCGAAATCGCGCAGCGGGATCCTGTTGCCGGTCACGCGCAAGTCGGCGTCCAGGCCGAACACGCCGTGCGCTTGCGGCGGCATGTACGCGGTCAGGGTCATGTCGTGGTCCACGTCCAGTGCGACCTGGACGTGATCGGTATGAGTCGCGCCCTTTGGATCGGTGCTGACCACGGGCATCTGCCAGCGCAACTGGCTGCCGGACGCCAGCGCGCCGCGCGAGAATTTCAAGGCGGCCTTCGCCTGTCCCTTCCCCGGCACCGTTTCGAACGAACCATGGCCTTGCGCGTCCATCGCCACCGCCAGGGCGGCGGTCGTACCCTGCAGATCGAGTTGGATATCGCTGAGCAGCAGTTTGTCCAAACCCTGCGCCTGCGCGCGGGTGTGGCGGGCGATGGCGAAACGCGCATCGAGCGTGCCGTCGCGCAACCATTCCCGGCCATCCTGGGCCAGGCGCGCGTGCGTGAATTTCACGGTCGAAGGCAGCACTTCCATCGGCCCGCCGCGCAGTTGCTTGATGAAACCGAATTCGGCGCTTCCCTGGCCTTGCAGCGACAGCTCGCCGAAACCGGCGCGCCGCACGCTATCGCTGGCGATACGGTCGAAACGCAGCGTCCAGCCACCCGGACGCGGTGCCGGCGAAGGCTGTTCGGTGTCGACATGATCCACCGAGCCGTCCACCTCCTTGACCGACACATAAGGCACGTGCAGCTCTCTGCGCAGCAGAGGGAGCAAGCCGATACGGCCACTGGCGCGCGCGGCGCGCACCGACCATTGCGTATGCCGCACATGGCCCTGCAATTTCACCTCCGACAGCGACACGCGGCCCGGCCACCAAGTGCTGCCGCTCGCCCACTGCATCTGGAATTTTTCCGGCTTGCGGTTGATCGCCGAGGGGCCGAGCGAAGTATTGAGGAACAGATTGCCGGCGATCAGGTACAGGACGTACACAGCGATGACGGCAATCAGCAGGCGTCGCATCCAGAAGATAATCGAGCGACGCTTGGACAGAGGCGCGGGGTTCATTGCGGCAGCATGCATGAAGCCGTACGTCGGCATCAATGTCCATGCCCGCCGTCAGACGCGCACCCCAGTAGGTCGGGGCTACGCCCCCGACGCACGGGAATTGGAACCATCCGCGCGTCGGGGGCGTAGCCCCGACCTACCCTGGTCTCATTGACCATCCGCCGCTATCTGCAGACGCAGGATCCGTCGCAATTCCAGAATCGCCGCCGGCGTCTCCTGCACGCTATGGCCCGAAGGAATCGCCTTTTCCGAAAGCGCGCCATCCAGATGCGAACTCGCATAGGGAACCAGGCCGTCGCTTGACTGCGCCAGCGGCACCGACGGATCTTTCCAGCCGATGATGCTGTGGTAAGGCAGTCCCGCTTCGATCGGCAGATCGGCGGTGCTGCGCATGAACAGAGAGCCGGGACTGAGATCGTCCGGCCCGGTTGGAGGACGGCCCTTGTGGAAGCCGATCCGCTGGAGTTCCTGCTCATCGATCTTGTTGCGCTGGAACAATTCCGAGGTGTCGCGCAAGACAGTGAAGGGCAGCCGGATCGCGCGCCGCACCAGACGCAGCGCCCAGCCTTCGCTGACCTCGGCGCCGCGATGCGGCGTAGCCAGGAATACGGCACGACCGACCTCGGGCAACGGATGGAACACGGTCAGTTTCCGCACCATCGGCTCTTGCGCCAACGCGGTAGCCTGCGCCGACGGAAACGATTGCAACAAGCGCTGCAGCACCTGCTCACCGCTGTCGCTGACCAGCAATCGCGAGATCACTCCGCCCATGCTGTGGCCAACCAGCACGGCACCGCGGCTGGCGCGGTCGTCGCCTTGCGGATCGAAGTGCGCGAACGTCGTTCGCAAGGCCTGATCGATGCGCGCACGGCTGTTCAACAGGCTCAGATTGGTCGGATAGAACACTTGCCAGACCTGGTAATGCCGGCGCAGCTCGTCGTCGCCCAGCAGTTCGTTGGCCAGGTTCACCCAGGCTTCCGGGCTGCTCGCCAAGCCATGCACCAGGATCACCACGCGCTTGTCCGGATCATAGGGCTGGGTCAGATAGACGCGCGGATCGAAAGGGCTCTGCTGGCGCGGACGCAGCAGACTGGACAGACTCAGCCGTGCCAGTTGCGAACGCGCCAGCCATACGCCGTAGGCGGCCGAGAAATTCGCCGCCAGCGGGACACTGCGGCCGGCGATGGTTTCCTGTTCGTACCGATAGGGATTGTAGACGTCGATCTGCACATCCTCGGTCGCCAACACCTCGCTCAGGGTCTCTCCCTCGAAGCGGAGCGTGCTGGTCACCGGCAAATAACGGGTATCGCGATAAGGCAGATCCGGCGGTGCGGATTCCGTAGGCGCCGCAACCGTCTTCAGCTGCGGAAATACCGCTACCAGACTGCTGCCGAAACCATCGCGGCCGTACACCGCGCGCAGGTTGTCGAAACCCAGCGTGTCCGATGCCAACAGCATCTCGGGCGCATCCTCCTGCTTGCGGTCGAAACCGTGCAACACGATGCGCAAATGCAGGTTGTGGATCTGCTGGGTCTGGTCGGGTGCGCTTTTGCGCATGCGCGCGACCTCGAACAACGACTGCGCCGTCACCTCGACTGCACGGTTGTACAAGCGCAACACGCGCCCCTGGCGCGATTCGAACACGCGCTGCTCGGGCGTGCGCGCGGTCATGAACAAGTAGGCATAGGCCCAGCGCGCGGTATCCATCGCTTCGTGCGCGGCCACTTCCGGCACCGTTCGCATCGCTTCGGCCGCTGCCTGCATGCGCAAGGTGCGTACTTCGGCGATCGTGGCCAGCCAGGCTTCTTCCGGCACCGCCTGCCGCAGTTGCCCGGCGCAGGGTTCGGGCTCGCGCCGGCAGCTCTCCGGGTCCAAGCCTGCGGAGGCCAGGCTGGAAGCCGCATCGGCGCTGAGCTGGCCGCTGCCGAGCACATCGGCGCGGCGCGCGAGATCGGCATCGCCTGCGCGCTGCTCCCTGACCTTGACCACCGCGCAGCCGTTGAGAAAGGCCAGCGCCAACAGCGCGCACGCGAGCGCTACGGTTCTCGGTGAATTTCTTTCGACGGTCATTGATTGAGTGTCCAGGCAGTGGCGGCTCTAGCGTATGCGAAACGTGCATAAACGAAAGGCCCGCACTGGGCGGGCCTTTCGGATTGCAACACGAGGTCGCAGGGCGGAATCAGAAATCCATGCCGCCCATGCCGCCCATACCGCCGCCGCCATGACCGCCGCCGGCCGGCTCTTCCTTCTTCGGCGCTTCGGCCACCATAGCTTCGGTGGTGATCATCAGGCCGGCGATGGACGCCGCGTTCTGCAGGGCCGAACGGGTGACCTTGGTCGGGTCCAGGATGCCGAACGCGATCATGTCGCCGTATTCGCCGGTGGCGGCGTTGTAGCCGTAGTTGCCGGTGCCGGAAGCGACCTGGTTCAGCACCACCGACGGCTCTTCGCCGCAGTTGGTGACGATTTCGCGCAACGGCGCTTCCATCGCGCGCTTGGCGATGTTGATGCCGTGGTTCTGGTCTTCATTGGCGCCTTTCAAATCGCCGATGGCCTGCAACGCGCGGATCAACGCAACGCCGCCGCCCGGGACCACGCCTTCTTCCACCGCAGCGCGGGTGGCGTGCAGGGCGTCTTCGACGCGCGCCTTCTTTTCCTTCATCTCGATCTCGGTCGATGCGCCGACCTTGATCACGGCCACGCCGCCGGCCAGCTTGGCCACGCGTTCCTGCAGCTTCTCGCGGTCGTAGTCCGAAGAGGTGTCTTCGATCTGCGCCTTGATCTGCTTGATGCGGGCTTCGATGTTGGTGGATTCGCCGGCGCCGTCGATGATGGTGGTGTTTTCCTTCGACACCTGGATCTTCTTGGCGCGGCCCAGGTCCTGCAGGGTCGCCTTCTCCAGCGACAGGCCCACTTCCTCGGAGATCACCACGCCGCCGGTCAGGGTGGCCATGTCTTCCAGCATCGCCTTGCGGCGGTCGCCGAAGCCCGGCGCCTTCACGGCGCAAACCTTGACGATACCGCGGATGGTGTTGACCACCAGCGTCGCCAGGGCTTCGCCTTCGACTTCTTCAGCGACGATCAGCAACGGCTTGCCGGACTTGGCCACGCCTTCCAGCACGGGCAGCAGGTCGCGCACGTTGGAGATCTTCTTGTCGTAGAGCAGGATGAACGGATCGTCCAGGTCCACCGACATCGACTGCTGGTTGTTGACGAAGTAAGGCGACAGGTAGCCGCGGTCGAACTGCATGCCTTCGACGACGTCCAGCTCATTGTCCAGGCCCGAGCCTTCTTCAACGGTGATCACGCCTTCCTTGCCGACCTTCTTCATCGCGTCGGCGATGATGTTGCCGATCGACTCGTCGCTGTTGGCCGAAATGGTGCCGACCTGGGCGATGGCCTTGTCGTCGGCGGTGGGCTTGCTGATCTTCTTCAACTCGGCCACGGCGGCGATGACCGCCTTGTCGATGCCACGCTTGAGGTCCATCGGGTTCATGCCGGCGGCGACCGCCTTGGAACCTTCGCGGATCAGCGCCTGCGCCAGCACGGTGGCGGTGGTGGTGCCGTCGCCGGCGTTGTCGGAGGTCTTGGAAGCGACTTCCTTCACCATCTGCGCGCCCATGTTCTCGAACTTGTCGGCAAGCTCGATTTCCTTGGCGACGGAGACGCCGTCCTTGGTGATGGTGGGAGCGCCGTAGCTCTTCTCGAGCACGACATTGCGGCCCTTCGGACCCAGGGTGGCCTTGACGGCATTGGCGAGGATGTTGACGCCGCGCACCATGCGGGCGCGTGCGTCTTCACCGAAACGGATTTCTTTGGCGGACATGTTGAGTAACTCCGGGATTCGTGATTCGGGATTGGGGATTCGTTAGGAAGCGGGATGCCGGCAGTCGGGAAGTTTCGCTACGTGCTTTGCGCCGTTGCGAATCTCAAATCCCGAATTCCGAATCCCGTGCTCGGATCAGCCGAGGATCGCGAAGATGTCGTCTTCCTTCACCACCAGGTAGTCGGTGCCGTCCAGCTTCACTTCGGTGCCGCTGTACTTGCCGAACAGGACCTGGTCGCCGACCTTCACCTTGGGTGCGCGGACGGTGCCGTTGTCCAGCGCCTTGCCGTCGCCGACGGCGATGACGTTGCCCTTGATGGGCTTCTCGGTGGCGGAGTCCGGAATGACGATACCGCCAGCGGACAACTTCTCTTCTTCGACGCGCTTGATGACTACGCGGTCGTACAACGGCTTGATATTGCTCATTTCAATCCTCTTAAGTGATTGATTGCACTGGGAAAGGGGCGGCGATGTTAGCACTCGTACCGGGTGAGTGCCAGCTTCGCGGGCATAAAAACCCGGCAATGCCGGGATGCAAGACAGATGGGGTGCCCCTGCGTGCGATTCAAGAGGGGAAAACGCAGGGCAAAAAAAGAGCGCGCATGACAGGGGCATGCGCGCTCTCATGGAGATGGTGTCGTGTCCTTGCTTAGGCGTACCTCACCCTGCGCCTCTCCCCCCGCCGACTTCCTGTCAAAGCCGACTTCCTGCCAGCGAGCGTAGGAATACCAACCCGTTCTTGCCATGGGAAGACAGGGACGGGTCAATAAGGGACTTAATCAGGTTAGTTTCGGTACCTTACAGGTGTAACTCTTCAATTAAATTGAGATAAATTACTGAAGTGCTACCAAAAGCAGACGTTATGTGCCTAATATTGGTCACCTGTTTAGTATTGGTAGCTCTTTGACTTCTGTGAGAAGTACTGTCTCCGGTAATGTAGATTTCCCTTTCCAAGATGCTAGGCCAAGGAGTGCCGATGATTCAGCAAGAAAGGATTCGCCTGGCCCGCCGCGCCGCGGGAATGTCGCAGAAGCAGTTGGCTGAGGCCGTGGGCGTGCAACGCAGCGCAGTCAGCCACTGGGAGGCTCCCCTGGGAAAAAACCCCAGCGTCTCCCACCTGCGCAAGCTGGCCCAGGTGACCGAGGTGCAGTTCGAGTGGCTGGTGACCGGCCGCGGCGAGATGTCCTTGTCGCGCGAAGTCCTGCTGGACTCCATCGCCACCGCCGAAGCGCTGCTGATCGAGGACCCGCTGGAATTCCGGCTGGTGCATGCCTTCCGCGAGGTGCCGTTGCGCGCCCGGATCTCGTTGCTGGAGGTCATGGAGGAATTGGCGGCACAACGGACCGGCCGTGCCATCGGCCGCCGCGGGCCCGGTTCGCGGCCAGGAATCCCCGCCACCGGTTAACCTAGGGCCGTTAACGGACCCTAATGAACTGCGGCGCGTGCATGCGGTCGAACGGCCGCTTATTTTTTGCCCGCTCTGAGGAAGACCGATTCGATGACCATCCTGCCGCGCCTGCTGGCTCTGCTTGCCTTCGCCATTCCGGCGACGCCGGCTTTCGCTGTGAGCGAAGCGGACCTGCTGCCGGTGGACCAGGCTTTCGCATTGACCGCAAGCGCGCCCAGTCGCGATCGCATCGAGGTGCAATGGAAGGTCGCCGACGGTTATTACCTGTATCGCCACCGCACCGACGTGCAGGTCGATGGGCCGGGCTTCCAGGCCGGCAAGCTGCAGCTGCCCAAAGGCAAGGCCTACCGTGACGAATTCTTCGGCGACGTGGAAACCTACCACCAGGACCTGACCGGCGTGCTGGCCGGCCAGGCGGCGCCAGGCGTCGAAAGCGTGACCCTGAAAGTGAAATACCAGGGCTGCGCGGATGCCGGCATCTGCTACCCCCCGCAAACCCGCAAGCTGGTGGTGAAGCTGCCCGCCGCCGGAGCCATTGCCGGACCCACCGGGCCGCTTGGCGCGACCAACGCTGGCGGCCTGCCGCGGTTCGGCCAGGCTGCAACAGCGCCTTCCGGCGCGGCCGAGGCCTTGCCGCTGCCGCAGGAACAGGCGTTCGCTTTCGAAGCCATCGCCTACGACGGCAACCAGCTGCTGTTGCGCTTCACCCCGGCGCCGGGCTACTACGTGTATCGCGACCGCACCACGATGAAATTGGAAGGCGCCAAGCACCTGGCGCTGGGCCGTCCGCGCTGGCCGCAAGGCCAGTCGCATCGCGATGAGCATTTCGGCGAAGTGATTGTCTACTTCGACCAGGCCGAGGTGCCGGTGCCGTTGCAACGCAGCTCGGGCGAAGCCGCCGACGCCACGTTGAAGGTGACTTTCCAGGGCTGCCAGAAGGACGGCATCTGCTATCCGCCGATGACGCGTGCGGTGAAGCTGGCGATACCGAAAGGCCATATCACCTCTGCTGCCGACCTCTCGGCTACGGACGGGAACACCATCCCCACCCCAACCCTCCCCTTGAAGGGGAGGGAGCAAGAAACCACCGCTTCTGAGTCCTCCCCTTCAAGGGGAGGGTTGGGTGGGGATGGTGTGGCATTGGAAGTGCCCCGCACCACCCCGCCCGCCGACGTACTGCGCAAAGCCGGCAAGTCGACCAGCGTATGGGTGGCGCTGCTGCTGGCGCTCGCCGGCGGACTGGTCCTCAACCTGATGCCGTGTGTGCTGCCGGTGCTGTCGCTGAAGGCTTTGTCGCTGGCCGACAGCGGGCGCGACGGCGGCCATGCCCGCGCCAGCGCGCTCTGGTACACGGCCGGCGTGCTGCTGAGCTTCATCGCCATCGGCGCCATCGCCTTGGCCCTGCGTGCGGCCGGACAGGCGCTGGGCTGGGGTTTCCAGCTGCAACAGCCGCTGGTGATCGGGGCTTTGGTGTATCTGATGTTCGCGGTGGGCCTGAGCCTGTCGGGCGTGTTCGCGCTGGGCCATCGTTTCGCCGGCGCCGGACACGAGCTCACCGGACGCAGCGGCCCCGCGGGGGATTTCTTCACCGGCGTGCTGGCGGTGGTGATCGCCAGCCCGTGCACTGCGCCGTTCATGGGCGCAGCGCTGGCCTTCGCCTTTACTGCGTCTACGCCGGTGGCGCTACTGGTCTTCGCCTTCCTGGGGCTGGGGTTGGCATTGCCGTTCCTGCTGATCGGTTTCGTGCCGGGACTGGCGCAGCGCCTGCCGAAGCCGGGTGCGTGGATGGAAACGCTGAAGCATTTCCTCGCTTTCCCGATGTATCTGACCGCAGTCTGGCTGCTGTGGGTGTTGGGTAAACAGCGCGGCGTGGATGCGATCGGCCTGGCGCTGGCCGGACTGGTGCTGCTGGCGCTGGGTCTATGGTGGTACCAGCGCCTGCGCCTGCAGGTAGCGCCGCTGCGCCGTGCGCTGGCGCTGCTGGTGTTGCTGGCATCGCTGGCGCCGCTGGTGCTGGTGCACCGCTTGCGCCCCGAGCCAGTCAATGCCGCCACGGCAAACTCCGATTTCGTGCCGTATTCGGCGGCGAAACTGGCGGCATTGCGCGCCGAAGGCCGCGTGGTCTTCGTGGACATGACCGCCGACTGGTGCGTGACCTGCAAGGCCAACGAGAAAGCGGTGCTGGGGCGCGAGGATTTCCGCGCCTCGATGCAGCAGGCCGACGCGGTATTCATGCAGGGCGACTGGACCAATGTGGACCCGGCCATCACGCAATTCCTGGAAGCCCACCAGGCCGTGGGTGTGCCGTTGTACGTGGTGTTCCCCAGCGATGGCGGCGAAGGCGAAGTACTACCGACCGTATTGACCCAGGAAGTGGTGGCCAAGGCCCTGGCGCGCGCCAAGCGATGAAACTGACCACTACACGCATCTTGTTGGTTGCGGGTGCGGCGGGCGTGTTGGGCGTGCTCGCCAGCCTTTGGTGGGGCGGAAGTCCGCTGCTGCGCACCGACACCGGCCAGCGCGCGTTGCAGGCCGCTATGGAGGCTTCCGCACCGGAACCGCCACGGGGAGTGAAGCCCGCCCGCCCGGGCGAGCCGATGCCGACTATCGCTCTTCCCGATCTGCAGGGACGAACCCAATCGCTGCCTCGGGCTTACGCCGGGCGGCCACTGCTGATCAATGTATGGGCCAGCTGGTGCGGGCCCTGCATAGAAGAGATGCCGGAGCTGGACCGCTACGCCCGCGCCGAGGGTCCGGCAGGGGTACAGGTCATCGGGTTGGCGCTGGATACGCCTGAGAACATCCGCCAATTCCTTACCCGTGTACCGGTGACCTATCCGATCCTGGTGGACACGCCCGGCCCCGCCGACGCCAGCGTGTGGCTGGGCAACCGCAAGGGAGTGCTGCCGTACTCGGTACTGGTCGGCGCCGATGGCAGGATCCTGAAGCAGAAGGTCGGTCCCTTCGCCGCCGGCGAAATCGACAGCTGGACAAAGTAGGTCGGGGCTACGCCCCCGACGCGCATAAACCTTTCCGGGCCGGTGGGAGCGGCGTCCCGCCGCGAGCTTTTGAACTGCACGAAGCTTCGCCACAGGTTATTCGGGCGCTGAGTTAAGAGCTCGCGGCGGGACGCCGCTCCCACGCAGGATGACTCTGGCAATTTGAAACAATTGTTTAAAACACCAGTAACTTCTGCGAACTGGACAGTATTGACGTCTTCACGCAGACTGCGGCGCTTCCGCTGGAGCGTTCGATGGCAAAGCTGCTGGTCCTGCACGGCCCCAATCTCAACTTGCTCGGCACCCGCGAGCCCGAGGTCTATGGCCGCACCACGCTGGCCGAGATCGACGCCGCGCTGACGGCGCAGGCGGCAGCGGGCGGACACCAAGCGGAAAGCCTCCAGTCCAACGCCGAGCACCAGCTGGTCGATCGCGTGCAGGCTGCACGCACCGACGGTACCGCCTTCATCCTGATCAATCCAGCCGCCTTCACCCACACCTCGGTGGCCCTGCGCGATGCGCTGGCGGCCGTGGCGATCCCATTCATCGAGATCCACCTGTCCAACCCGCATACCCGCGAGCCCTTCCGCCACCACAGCTACTTCAGCGATCTGGCGGTAGGCGTGGTCTGCGGCTTCGGTGCCGACAGCTACCGCTATGCCATGGAAGCCGCGCTCAAGCGGCTTCCCGCCTGACTTTCCCTTTCCTTATCCCGACTCGCACCGTCAGCGGCGCGGGCATCCAACCACAGAGGCCAACATGGACCTGCGCAAGATCAAGAAACTCATCGACCTGCTGGAAGAATCCAATCTCGCCGAAATCGAGATCAAGGAAGGCGAAGAAAGCGTGCGTCTGGCGCGCGTGCCCAAGGGCAACTACCAGGCCGCGGCCCCGGTCTACGCCGCGCCGGCCGAAGCGCGCGCCGCCGCACCCATGCCGATGTCCTCGCCCACCGAGTCGGCGACCGGCGGCGGCGCCAAACCGGGCGGTAGCGATCAGCCGGAAGGCCACGTGATGCGCTCGCCGATGGTCGGCACGTTCTACACCTCGCCCTCGCCGGACAAGCCGGCTTTCGTGACCGTCGGCCAGTCGGTGAAGGCCGGCGAAACCCTGGCGATCATCGAAGCGATGAAGATGTTCAACCCGATCGAGGCCGACGTGTCCGGCACCATCCTGGCGGTGCTGACCGAAAGCGGTTCGCCGGTCGAATTCGACCAGCCGCTGTTCGTGATCGGCTGAGGCGCGGCCCATGCTCGACAAAGTCGTCATCGCCAATCGCGGCGAAATCGCGCTGCGCATCCTGCGCGCCTGCCACACGATGGGCATCCGCACGGTCGCCGTGCATTCCACCGTGGACCGCAACCTCAAGCACGTGGCCATGGCCGACGAATCGGTCTGCATAGGCCCTGCGCCTTCCAGCGAAAGCTACCTCAACGTGCCGGCGATCATCGCCGCCGCCGAGGTGACCGATGCGCAGGCGATCCATCCGGGCTACGGCTTCCTCAGCGAGAACGCCGATTTTGCTGAGCGCGTGGAGCAATCCGGTTTCATCTTCATCGGTCCCAAGGCCGACACCATCCGCCTGATGGGCGACAAGGTGGAAGCGATCCGCGCGATGAAGGCCGCGGGCGTGCCCTGCGTGCCCGGCTCCGGCGGTCCGTTGGGCGACGACATCGTCACCAACACCAAGATCGCGCGCGAGATCGGCTACCCGGTGATCATCAAGGCCGCCGGCGGCGGCGGCGGACGCGGCATGCGCGTGGTGCATGCCGAAGGCGCGCTCAACAGCGCCATCAGCACCACCAAGGCAGAAGCCAAGGCCGCCTTCAGCAACGACCAGGTGTACATGGAGAAATTCCTGGAGAATCCGCGCCACGTGGAGATCCAGGTGCTGGCCGACGGCCAGGGCGGCGCGGTCCATCTGGGCGAGCGCGATTGTTCGATGCAGCGCCGCCACCAGAAAGTGGTGGAGGAAGCGCCGGCGCCGGGCATCAGCGAAGAGCAGCGCAACGAGATCGGCAAGGTCTGCGTGGACGCCTGCATCCGCATCGGCTACCGCGGCGCGGGCACGTTCGAATTCCTGTACGAAAACGGCCGCTTCTACTTCATCGAAATGAACACCCGCATCCAGGTGGAGCACCCGGTCACCGAGCGCATCACCGGCATCGACCTGGTCTGCGAGCAGCTGAAGATCGCCGCCGGGCAGAAGCTATCGATCAAGCAGTCGGACATCGTGCTGCGCGGCCACGCCATCGAGTGCCGCATCAACGCCGAAGACCCCGACACGTTCGCGCCCAGCCCCGGCCTGATCTCCGGCTTCTATCCGCCGGGCGGCCCGGGCGTGCGCGTGGACACGCACATCTACACCGGCTATCGCGTACCGCCTAATTACGATTCCATGATCGGCAAGCTGATCGTGCACGGTCCCGACCGCGAAACCGCCATCGCCCGCATGCGCGTGGCGCTGAGCGAGATGGTGGTGGACGGCATCAAGACCAATATTCCGCTGCAGCAGTCGATCATGCGCGACACCGGCTTCCAGGCCGGCGCGCAGAACATCCACTACCTGGAAAAACGGCTGGCCGAGCGCAAGAACAAGTCGATCGCGCTGGTGTAGAAGATCGGGCCGGATGCCGGCCCGGTCCTGCTTGCGCCGCCAATGACTCTTCGTACGTCATGGCGCGAAAGAAGCCGCCGCCTCGGGTTCTTATTCCGAAGGCGGCTGCTGCGTACCCTTGAGTGGGCGTGCGGCGATGCTCGACAGAGGACTGCCCACCACGATGGTTTCCGACGAACCGTCGGGCCATACGATCTTGAAAGTGCTGCCGGGCGGCAGCGATGAAAAAGGCACGCCGCTGGTGGCGCGATAGACCGCCGCAACCTGGCCCGCGCCCTTGCTCCTGGCTTCCTCGGCCGAATCCACCGAAATCACCGAAATCTGCGTCAGCCCGCGGAATTCCGGCCTGGTGGTTTCGATCACCACGCCGGCCGCCAATGCGGCATAGGCCACGAACAGAAGTATCCAGAACCCTTTCTTCGCTTTTTGCGCAAAGCGCTTGTGAGTCATTTCGCAACTCCAATATCCGACATGAGGCTATCCACCATTCCGTTCAAATTGTCCGCTCCCTGCCTGGGCACGCCGGCATCGAGAACGAACAGGTAAAAATCCTGGGAGCTGTCGCGCGAACAGATCCCGCCGTTGGCGCAATACGACGTCATCAATACGCCGCTGGGGCTGCAATCGTTGCCAAGGCGGCACGCCGCCAGCAACCAGGCGAGTTCGGAGTACTGCGTACCCGAAATTCTGCCCAAATAAGCTTCCTGGCCGCTCCCGGCGATGCCCATGGCGGGCGAAATCGCGACGTAGGCCTCGGGATCACCGGAACGGCGTACGCGTTCCACCAGATCCTGTTTGTATTCGTTGCTGTCGGACAGGGGCTCGCCCATCGCCAGCAACGCCGCCTCGGCGGCCAGACTGCCCGCACGCGCGGCATCGAACCGCTTGGCGCGCAAAGACGACAAGGAAAAACCGTCGGCGGGAACGAAACGCGCGCAACGCTTGCCGACACGGTCGCGCGCAGCCGCCATCGCCGCAGTCGAGGTGCCCTTCAATTCCGAGATCGTGCGGGTATCGGCGGCATACCCCGCCGGGTCGGCCGCATAGGCGGCGCAGTAGTCGAGCACGCGGCTTACCTCCCACAAGGCTTCCGCGTCTCCCGCCGTTTCCTGCGCGCGCAGCCCCTGGACATAGGCGTAGAGGTCGCTGGCGCCTTCGAAATCCACACGCGAATCGCTCGGGGATTTTGGGATGTAGCCGGAACGTTCGTGCAAAGCCGCAGCGGCCTGCGCCATGCCACCGGCTTCGCTTCCAACGCGCGGGCTCAAGCCAGCCGAATCCACCATGCCGCGATTCCAGGCCACAGCGACCGACAGTCCGGCGACCGCAAGCAGCAAGAACACGGATTTTGTTTTCAACGTGAGCATTAGGACTGCTGGCTGACCATTTTCGCTAGGCTGAGCATGACGATCTGAAGGAGGAAGCGGCCGCGTCTTTGGCCTCTATGCGAATCGCCGCTCGGAACCGGCGCACGACAATTCGGAGGCCGCGCCGTAGTCTAATGCAGACTTCCCGCCCTATGGCGCGGCCGGTTCCTGCGGTTTTCTGAATCGAGCGCGCTGTTTTCCCCCAAACTTTCTTCGACCGAGCGGCAACATGCCCTATCTGGAACTCTCCCTACGCTGCAGCGAATCCGACCAGCCGCGCTATGAAAACGCGCTGGAGGACGTCGGCGCCCTATCGGTCACCCTGCTGGACGCAGATGCCGATACCAGCAACGAACACGCGATCCTCGAACCCGGTGTGGGCCAGACGCCGTTGTGGCATGCGCTGGTGCTGACTGCGTTGTTTCCCGCGGAAACCAACGCGCTGGCGCTGCTGGCTGCGCTGGAATCGTTCGATCCCGGCCTGGACTGGTCCAGCGCCAGCTTCCGCAGTGTGGAGGACCAGGATTGGGAACGCGCCTGGATGGACCAGTACGTGCCGCTGCGTTTTGGCGCGCGCACTTTCATCGTGCCGTGGAATCAAGCGCTTCCCGAGGAAGCCGACAACCCCGATGCGGCGATCGTGCGGCTGGATCCGGGGCTGGCCTTCGGCTCCGGCACCCATCCCACCACTGCGCTGTGCCTGCGCTGGCTGGACCGGCTGGCGTGCGAAGGGGAACTGCAGGGCACGAGCGTGCTCGATTTCGGCTGCGGCTCGGGCATCCTCGCCCTGGCCGCGCTCAAACTGGGCGCCGCCAGCGCCGTTGGCGTGGACAACGACCCGCAGGCGCTGACCGCCAGCTTCGACAACGCCGAGCGCAATGGGGTGGGCGAGCGGCTGGCGGTTTACCTGCCGCAGGACGAGCCACAAGCAACCTATCCAATCGTCGTCGCCAACATCCTCGCTTCGGCCCTGGACGCCCTGGCCGAGACGCTGGCCAAACGCGTCGCGCCCGGCGGGCGCATCGCGCTGTCGGGCATCCTGCAGGGACAGGAGGATGAGCTGCTGGTCCGCTACGCCCCCTGGTTCGACCGGCTGACCACCGACCAGGAAGGCGATTGGATGCGCATCGAAGGCGTACGACGCTGAACCTCTGTAGGGGCGGGCCCCGCCCGTGTAGGAGCGGGCCCTGCCCGCGAGCTTTTGGTAGGTAGCCGACGAATGCGATACGTCCGGAAAAGCTCGCGGGCAGGGCCCGCTCCTACAGTCCGCTTCTTGTAGCTGCAATCCCATGATTGAATAGCCGCATGTTCTTTTCCTGCCCGCATTGCCGCGATCTGGTCGCCACCGACCGGGAAACCAATCTGCCGCCCGTGCTGTGCCCGCGTTGCGGCGGCCGGCTGCGTGCGGACGTGCCGCGTGAAAAAGCGGCCACTGCCGTTACCGCGACCGGCGATGCGCCGGCAAAAGGTGGGCCCAGTTTCGCCAGGTTTCTGCAAGTAGCGGCTTCCGCTCCTGCAGCAACGGAAACCGACACGCACCTGGCGCGGGAAACGACCAACGAGGCGACGAGCGATGCGGTTAAAGCCATCGTCGATGTTGAACCCCTTGCCAGCGTCGTTCAGGACGAACCGCCTGCCGTGGAGCCCGAGGAGATCGAAACGGCCGCTACCGCAATCGACGAAATCGCAACGAAAGCGTCGGTGCCCGCCGCACCATCACCGACCCTGCAATATCCGGGACCCAGCTTTACCCGGCAGCGCGCCCAACCTCTGATACCTGCACGTACCGCAAAGTGGCAGTGGGCGGCGCTGGTGGTGCTCGCAGTTCTATTGTCAGTTCAGGTGCTGGTGGCCGACCGCGCCCGCCTGGCGGCCGATGCGAGCTGGAGGCCGTTAATCGTTTCCCTGTGCGCGGTGGCGGGATGCTCGGTGCCCGCCTGGCACCAACCCAGTGCATTGGCGATGCTGAGCCGCGATGTGAGTCCGATTCCGGATACCCAGGGCGGTTTGAATGTGCAAGCCACCTTCCGCAACGATGCACGCTGGCCGCAGGCTTGGCCGGTTTTGCTGTTGTCGTTGTCCGACGCCGATGGCCGCGTGCTCGGCGCTCGCGCCTTTGCGCCAAAAGAGTATCTGGGCGCTACCGCAACGCAAACGGAACTCGCCCCTGGCCAAAGCGCTCAGATCGTATTGAGATTGCATGAACCGAACCCGGACGTGGTGGCGTTCTCGTTCGACTTTCGCTAGCGGCAAGCAAAATCGTCAACAAAGGGATGCACCCGCGCAGATCACGCGCTAGACTCCCCTCCCCGTCGAAAGCCGTGACCCGCTCGACGGTTTTCCAGCAACGATTTTGGCCAGGGGATCGCCCTTCGTGAATGCCGCCGCTCGCCATGACACCAGCCGTGGCAATCCAAAACCTCCATTGCGCGAACACGTGGCGCAATCGGTGCGCCGCTACCTGCGCGATCTGGATGGCAGCGACGCGGACGATGTGTACGAGATCGTGCTGCGTGAAATGGAAATCCCCTTGTTCGTCGAAGTGCTGAACCATTGCGAGGGTAACCAGAGCCGCGCGGCGGCGCTGCTGGGCATCCACCGCGCCACCCTGCGCAAGAAACTCAAGGACTACGGGCTGGCCTGAGTTCGCATGGCGTACCGGGCCGTCCGCGCACGGTGGTGCTGCGCTGCGGAAGTTATAATTCGCGCCACCTTCCCGCACCGCCCTCCCCATGACTTCCCATTCCAAGCCTGGCGCCTCCGTGAAAATAAGCCGGGCGCTGCTGTCCGTTTCCGATAAGACCGGCCTGGTCGCACTGGCCACTGCGCTGGCCGCCCGCAATGTAGAGCTCCTGTCCACCGGCGGCACCGCCAAGGCGCTGCGCGACGCGGGGCTGGCCGTACGCGATGTCTCCGAAGTCACCGGCTTCCCCGAAATGATGGATGGCCGGGTCAAGACCCTGCATCCCATGGTCCACGGCGGCCTGCTGGGGCGCGCAGGCGCCGACGATGCGGTGATGGCCGAACACGGCATCGCCCCGATCGACCTGCTGGTGCTGAATCTGTATCCGTTCGAGACCGTCACCGCCGATCCTGCCTGCACTCTCGAGAACGCAGTGGAGAACATCGACATCGGCGGACCGGCGATGTTGCGTTCGGCCGCCAAGAATTTCGCGCGCGTCGCAGTGGCCACCGATCCGGCGCAATATGCCGGCATCGTGGAGGAGCTGGAGGGCAACGACGGCGCACTGTCGGCCGCGACGCGTTTCGCACTTTCGGTCGCCGCCTTCAATCGCGTGGCGCAGTACGACGCGGCGATCAGCAACTATCTCTCCGCCGTGGACGATCCGTCGCGCGACGTGCCGGCGCGCGCGGCGTTCTCGGCGCAGTCCAACGGCAGCTTCGTCAAAGTCATGGATCTTCGCTACGGCGAGAACCCGCACCAGCAGGCCGCGTTCTACCGCGACCTGTACCCCGCCCCCGGTTCGCTGGCCACCTTCACTCAGCTGCAGGGGAAGGAGCTGAGCTACAACAACATCGCCGACAGCGACGCGGCCTGGGAATGCGTGCGCCAGTTCGACTCGCCGGCCTGCGTGATCGTCAAGCATGCCAATCCGTGCGGCGTGGCGGTGGGCGTGGCCTGCGGCGATGCCTACGAGCTGGCCTACGCCACCGACCCGACCAGCGCCTTCGGCGGCATCATCGCCTTCAACCGCGCGCTGGATGCGGCGACCGCGAAAGCAATCCTGGACCGCCAGTTCGTCGAGGTGCTGATCGCGCCGGATTACGACGAAGGCGCGCTGGAATACGCGAAGAAAAAGGCCAACGTGCGCGTGTTGCGCATCCCGCTCGCGCCGGCCTCGAAAGGTTTCATCGACACCAAGCGCGTGGGCTCGGGGATGCTGATGCAGACTGCCGACGATCGCGTGGTGACGCGCGACGAACTGCAGGTGGTGACGAAGCTGGCGCCGAGCGAGGCGCAGTTTGCCGATCTTCTGTTCGCCTGGAAGGTGGCCAAGTTCGTCAAGTCCAACGCCATCGTCTATGCGAAGGACAATCGCACCATCGGCGTGGGCGCCGGCCAGATGAGCCGGGTCTATTCGGCGCGCATCGCCGGAATCAAGGCGGCCGATGCGCACCTGGTGGTGCCGGGATCGGTAATGGCCTCGGACGCCTTCTTCCCGTTCCGCGATGGCATCGATGCGGCGGCCGAAGCGGGCATCAAGGCGGTGATCCAGCCGGGCGGGTCGATGCGCGACAATGAAGTCATCGCGGCGGCGGACGAACATGGGTTGGCGATGGTGTTTACGGGTGTGCGGCACTTCAGGCACTGATTGCTGCTCCCTTCTCCTGCGGGAGAAGAGCCTGCCCAGTACTCGATACGGGGTGGCGCGAAGCGCCGGATGAGGGTGCGACGAAGTCATGATCGCTGAAGATCACGGACTCCGCCGTACCCTCACCCCAACCCCTCTCCCGGTGGGAGAGGGGCTCTAAGTCACTAGACTCCTGCTCTTGCGGGAAAAAAAGCGAGACTGGTTATGAAAGTTCTGATCATAGGCTCAGGCGGCCGCGAACACGCCCTGGCATGGAAACTCGCTCAATCCGAACGAGTCGTCGAAGTCATCGTCGCACCCGGCAACGCCGGCACCGCGACCGAAACCAAATGCCGCAATGCGAATGTGGCGGTGAACAACATCGACGGCCTGCTGTCGCTGGCGCGCAACGCGAAAGTGGATGTCACCGTGGTCGGCCCGGAGATTCCGCTGGTGGCCGGCGTGGTGGACCGCTTCCGTGAGGCCGGCCTGCGCATCTTCGGGCCCACCGCGGCGGCCGCGCAGCTGGAAGGCAGCAAGGCCTACGCCAAGGATTTCCTGGCCCGGCATGGCATTCCCACTGCGTTCTATTCGGTGTTCACCGAGATCGTGCCCGCGCTGGCTTATGTCCGCGACAAAGGCGCGCCCATCGTGGTCAAGGCCGATGGCCTGGCCGCAGGCAAGGGCGTGATCGTGGCGATGACGCTTGCCGAAGCCGAGGCCGCCGTCACCGACATGCTCTCGGGCAACGCCTTCGGCGATGCGGGCGCGCGCGTGGTGATCGAGGAATTCCTGGACGGCGAGGAAGCCAGTTTCATCAGCATGGTCGACGGCGTCACTGCCTTGCCAATGGCCACCTCGCAGGACCACAAGCGGGTGGGCGACGGCGACACCGGCCCCAACACCGGCGGCATGGGCGCGTATTCGCCCGCGCCGGTGGTCACGCCGGAAGTGCACGCGCGGGTGATGCGCGAAGTGGTGAATCCCACCGTGCAGGGCATGATCGCCGACGGCATTCCCTTCACCGGCTTCCTGTACGCAGGACTGATGATCGACGCGGCCGGCGCGCCCAAAGTGATCGAATTCAACGTGCGCTTCGGCGATCCGGAGACGCAACCGGTGATGATGCGCCTGCAATCCGACCTGCTGGAGCTGGTGGAAGCGGCCATCGACCAGCGTTTGCACGAAACCGAAGTGCGCTGGGACCCGCGTCCATCGCTGGGCGTGGTGATGGCGGCGCAGAACTATCCCGATACGCCGCGCCTGGGCGATGTCATCAACAGCTGGGACGTGCCCGACGTGGCCGATACCAAGGTCTTCCACGCCGGTACCCGCATCGAGGGCGACCACGTGGTGACCACCGGCGGCCGCGTGCTGTGCGTATGCGCGCTGGGCGACAGCGTGGCCGATGCGCAGCGCAAGGCGTATGCGGAAGTGTCCGGGATTTCGTGGAACGGGGAATTCCACCGCCACGACATCGGCTGGCGGGCGATCGCGCGCGAATCCTGAGAGGGACGCCGGTTTTGGCGCCCATGTAAGCGCGCACTGACCCACAGGTAGCGGATCGTTCTACTTTCGCCACGCCACGCTCCCCGGGTGGGAGAAGCAAACGGCAAATGCTAGTCTCCGCGCATCCAAGGAGCCTGCATGTCGAGCCACAGCCAGTTCGCCCTACTGAAACAGCGGCGCTTCCTGCCCTACTTCGCCGTCCAGGCGCTGGGCGCCTTTAACGACAACGTCTACCGGCAGGCCATCATCGGCCTGTTGGGCTATATGACGGTCAGTGCGGACGACAAGTCGCTGTATGCGATGCTGGCCCCGGCCATTTTCATCCTGCCGTACTTCCTTTTCTCGTCCATCGCTGGACAGTTCGCCGAGAAGCTGGAGAAGTCGCGCCTGATCCGCATCACTACCGCCATGGAGATCGCCATCATGTCGCTGGCGGCGGTGGGCTTTCTGACCCAGAACATGACCGTGCTGCTGGTGGCGCTGTTCTGCACCGGCGTGCAATCCACGCTGTTTGGACCGGTGAAGTATTCAATCCTGCCCTCGGTGCTGAAGCCGGAGGAACTGACCGGTGGCAATGGCTTGGTCGAGATGGGCACCTCGATCGCCATCCTCGTGGGCATGATTTCTGGCGGGATGATCTTCGTGCTGGCCGGCACGCAGGGTCCGGTGGTAGCCGCCATTGCGATCATTTTGTTGGCGATCGCCGGCAACTTGTTGTCTCGGTTGATTCCAAAAGTGGATGCCGGCGCGCCCGATCTGAAGATCAACTGGAATCCGATTCCCGAATCCATCGCAATCTGGCGGCTGACCCGCAAGCAACCGGCCGTACGCAATGCCGTGCTGGGCGTATCGTGGTTCTGGTTCTTCGGCACCATGCTGACTTCACAGTTGCCGGCTTACGCAGAGCTGCACCTGGGCGCCTTGCCGCAGGACACCACCATCTACATCTTCGGGCTGGCACTGTTCTCCATCGGCACCGGCGTCGGCTCGCTGCTGTGCGAAAAACTCTCGGCACGCACAGTGGAAATCGGCTTGGTGCCGATGGGCGCGCTGGGCATGAGCGCCTTCCTGCTGGACCTCTATTTCGCTCGCAGTGGCCTGCCGCCACTGCGCGGCCTGACCTTCGACAGCTTCCTGTCGGCGCCGGGAAGCACGCGCATCGTCATCGACCTGGTCGGCATTGGATTGTTCGCCGGTTTCTTCGTCGTGCCGCTGTTCGCGCTCATACAGAGCCGTACTCCGCGCGAGGAAATGTCGCGCGTGATCGCCGGCATGAATATCCAGAACGCGCTGTTCATCGTGGCCGCGGCGGGGATCGGCATTTTCCTGCAACGGGTATTGGGCTGGACCATCCCGCAATTGTTCCTGGCCCTGGCCATCGCCAATGCCGTGGTGGCCATCTACATCTTCACCATCGTCCCCGAATTCCTGATGCGTTTCCTCAGCTGGGTGCTGGTGCGCGGGCTGTACAAGCTGCGGCTGCACGGCATCGAGAAGAACGTGCCCGACGAAGGAGCCGCATTGCTGGTCTGCAACCACGTCAGCTACATGGACGCGCTGATCCTGTCGGCCAGCGTGCCGCGGCCGGTGCGCTTCGTCATGTACTACAAGATCTTCAACATTCCGGTGATGAGCTGGATTTTCCGCACCGCCAAGGCCATTCCCATCGCCGGCGCACGCGAGAACCCGGAGTTGATGCAGCGCGCCTTCGACGAAATCGATGCGGCGCTGGCCGACGGCCAGCTGGTGGGCATCTTCCCGGAAGGCGCGCTGACCCGCGACGGCGAGATCGCCCCGTTCAAATCGGGCATGGAAAAGGCATTGGAACGCGCCGCCGAAAGCGGACGCCCGGTGCCGGTGGTTCCGATGGCGCTCAAAGGCATGTGGACCAGCATGTGGAGCCACCGCGACGGGCGCATGGCCCGCATGCGCGTGCCGCGCCGCTTCCGCGCGCACGTCGAGGTGGTTGCGGGCGAAACCATCGACGGCAAGGGCGCCACCGCGGAACAACTGGAAGCCCGGGTACGCGAACTGCGTGGCGGCGACGCGTAGCGGCAGCGTGCTCTGATGAGCACCATTCGGTTACGCTAATAGCGGGGAAACACGAATCAATCGAAGTCCGGGCTATCCGCAGTCCCGGCGTCACCGGAGTCTTGTATGAGTTACGTGCCTCCGCCTCCGGGCGGCTATCAGGAATACATTCCCAACCATCTGGTCTGGGCGATCCTGAGCACCTTGTTCTGCTGCCTGCCCTTGGGCATCGTGTCGATCGTCTATGCCTCGCAAGTGGACGGCAAGCGGGGAGCGGGCGATATCGCCGGCGCGCGCGAAGCCTCGGACAAGGCCAAGTTCTGGGCGATGCTTTCGGCCGGACTGGCAGTGATCCCGATCCTTCTGTATCTGATTTTCGTGGTCGCCTTGGGAGTGGTGGGCGGACTGGGCGGACTGAATTAGACTGTCCCCCGTCATCCACCTGTCTCAGCAACCATCCAGAACGGAGAATCCAGATGAGCTACGTACCGCCGCCCGCTTCCGCCGCCGCCCCCGGTAGCGTTCCCAATCACCTTGCCTGGGCCATTATTTCCACCGTGTTGGCTACCTGCCTGTGCTGCCCGCTCGGTCTGGTCGGCATTGTGGCGATCGTGTTCTCCAGCAAGGTCAATAAGCTGCTGGCGCAGGGCGATATCGCCGGCGCGCAGCGCGCCTCGGCTACCGCCAAGACCTGGTGCTGGGTCGCCACCGCGCTGGCCATCATCGGCGTGGCCTGGACGACCTACAGCCTGACCATGGGCGACGGCTTCGCCCAGTACCAGCAGATCATGGAACAGGTGCAGTCCGCGCAGTGATCGTGGCACTGAAGCCTTTGCAGATAGCTGGACTGACAGCGGCCGCCCTGGCGGCCGTTGTCGGTTTCTGGCTGCTGCGTAATTTCGACCCCAACGCGGCCGGCAGCCCTTTCCCGGAATGCATGTTCCATGCCTTCACCGGCTGGTACTGCATCGGTTGCGGCATGACCCGCGCGCTTCACGCACTGACCCATGGCGATGTGCCGCGCGCGTTCTCGATGAATCCGCTGGCCATGTCGATGCTGTCGATCTCGCCGCTGCTGGCGGCATGGAAACTGGGCTGGCAACCCGCTTTCCTGCGGCCTTTGATCGCCGTGGTGGCCGAGCCGAAATTCTGGCTGGTGTTGCTGCCCTTCTACTGGATCGCGCGGAACCTGCCGTGGTTTCCATTTACGTTGCTGGCGCCGGGCAGCTGAAGATTCTGTAGGAGCGGGCCCTGCCCGCGACGCTCTTCGCTCAATGGAAAAAGCGTCGCGGGCAGGGCCCGCTCCTACAAGGGCGTCCGGGTCAGCTCACCCAACCTGCGACCACGAACAACGCCAGCACCGCCATCCACAGCAACAGGATGCGCCAGACCAGACTCATGGCGTCGCGCAATTCGGGCAGCTCGCGCATGGCCTGGACCATGCCTTCCTCGGCGTATTCCTCGGCCTCTTCCGCCAACTCGCTCTTGACGCTGGCGCGTGCGGCCGCGCCCAGGAAACCGCTGTCCAGTTGCAACTGGTTGCCGCGCGCTTCGCGCCACGCATTGAACACGGCATCGAAATTGCCGACCAGCGCCATCGAAAGCGTCATCAGCTGGGCCACCGGCCAGTCCAGCACGGCGTACAGGGCCCGTGCGCCTTGCCGTGTTTCGGCAGGCAGAGTTTGCGCGAATTCCCCTTCGACCGAAAACGCGGTCAGCCGGTACAGCAAGGCGCCCACCGGCCCCAGCAGCAGAAACCAGAACAGCACGCCGAACCAGCGATGCAGGGCGTTGCGGAACACCGCTTCCACCAGCGCCGGGCCGTCGGCCGCGGTGGCCGCGCCATCCGGCCACAGCCGCGCCATGGCAGCGCGCCGCGCAGGCGGATCGTGCGCATCGATGATCGCTTCCACATCGACATCCAGATCGCGCGGACCCCAGGCGTAGACCAACGCGACGATGCCGAACAGCAACCCCAGGAAGCCCAGCAGCAGCGGGGGCGCGCGCAGCATCCATTGCAGCAGGGCGACGATCAGCAATGGCGGCAGCAGCGCCATTGTTATGCCGTAGCGTCCGCCCCAGAAGCCGCCTTCGCCCGCATTCGCATCCAGCCATCGCAGCCAGTGGCCATACCAATGGTAGTGACGCGCGGCCGTCACCAGCGCTGGCGCTACGTGCCCCAGCACCAATGCAATGACGACTGCAACCAAAGTGATCGACATGGGTGTCCCTCCGTGGGCGATTCTAGCTTGGCCCACCGTGAATGGCGGGTCGTGGTCGCGAGGGGCCCGTAGGTCGGGGCTACGTCCCCGACGCACGTACACCTAATGGATCAGCGCGTGTCGGGGGCGTAGCCCCGACCTACTGCTTGCTGGCGGTGACCCCTTCGTACCAATGCTCGATAAGCGAACGCGCGATGGAGATGCGCGGCGACAACAGCATTCCCGATGCATCCTCGCCTTTGCGTTGGCGCGCCGCGGCGATCTCTTCCACGCTGAACCAGCGCGCGTCTTCCAGCTCGCCGTCCACCTGCGGCGCGTCGGGTTCGGCATCGGCGATGAAACCCAGCATCAAGGCGCCGGGAAACGGCCATGGCTGCGCGCCCAGATAGCGGCAGCTGCGCACGCGCACGCGGGTTTCCTCGAACACTTCGCGCACCACGGTCTGTTCCAGCGATTCGCCCGGCTCGACGAAACCGGCGATCACCGAATAACGACGCGCGGGCCAATTGGCCTGGCGGCCGAGCAGCAGGCGCTCGCCATCGCTGACCGCCACTATCACTGCGGGATCGACCCGTGGGTAGTGGTCGGCGCCGCATTGGCTGCAATGGGCCACGTAACCGGCGCGGCGGAACTCGATGGCGCCGCCGCAAATACCGCAATAGCGCGCGCGGCTGCGCCAGTGCTGCATGGCCCGTGCGAAGGCGAAAGCGCTGGCCTCGGCGGCGGGCCACGAGGCGGCGGCGCGGCGCAAGTCGATGCGTTGCGGAGCGGTCAACGGCAGCGCCTCGGCTTCCAGCGAAAACCAGGCGGTGTCGCCATGCAGTCCGAGCAATACCGCGGTCCCCGGTCCGCCGCCGAGCGCGGCGCCGGTCGCGACCAGCAACCGCCCGGTTTCATCGGCGAAGGCTTTGCCGTCGGCGTCCAGTACGATCACGCGCGCTTGCGGCCACAACCGCGCCAATGCGTCGGCATCGTCGCGCAAGGCGTCGGCGCGATTGAGCGGTTCGCCGGTAAAGGCGAATCCGGAAAGTTCGGCGGGGAATTTGGGGCGGGTGTCGGTCACGGCGCAGGCATGATACGCGGCGACAGGCGCGCGCTCACATGCTGAAGCTGCTTCCGCAACCGCAGGTGGTCTTGGCGTTGGGATTGCGGATCACGAACTGCGCGCCCTGCAGGCTCTCGGTGTAGTCCACTTCCGAACCCATCAGGTATTGCAGGCTCAACGGATCCACCAGCAGGGTCACCTGGTCGGTATCCACCGCCACATCGTCGTCGGCGCGGTTTTCGTCGAACTCGAAACCGTACTGGAAACCCGAACAACCGCCGCCCTGGATATAGACGCGCAGGGCCAGCGACTGGTTGCCTTCCTCGCTGATCAATTCGCGTACCTTGGCCGCGGCCGCATGCGTGAAATTCAGCGGGCGGTCCAACGACTGGTAGTTCGGCGCAGGCGCGGCGCCTGGCAGGGAAACGAGCGTGCTCATGGCATCAGGATGGGGCCGGACGGCTGCCGGTTCAAGCAGGCGCAGCCGATCGGCGCATCAGGGGGCAGGCGCGGCGGGCGCACCGGCCAGCGAATCGGCCCAGGAGAAGGACTGCTCCAGCGGGCTTCCGCTTTGCGGGACAAGGCGCACGGCGACGCGGGACGGCTTGAAATCGGCGGGCAGCATCAGGTCGCCCTCGACCTGCTGGAAATACTTGAACGAATATTCCACGCCCGGCGCATTGGGCTGCTGGCGCAGATCGGCCCAGGCCAGCCGCTGCAGCTTGCCCGCATGGGTGCCTTCCACCGAAACCTGCAGGCGTCCGGCGTTGACTGCGCCGCGGTTGAGGTTCTGGGTCAGGGTGGCGACGAAATGCCAGGTCAGGTCGCTGGAGGGCTGCAATTGCAGCTCGTGCACGGTCAGGCCGCGGCGCTGGGCGGTGGCGCCCACGAAACGCTCGTAGAAGGCCACGTCGGCGCGCAGGCCGGCGATTTCCTCGTCGCGCTCGGCCAGCGTGCTTTGCAAGTCGCCGTTGGCGTCGCGGCTGATCTGGTCGGAACGGGCCAGGGTGGCGGCGCGCTGTTCCAGTTGGTCGATCTTGCGCTGCTGTGCCTGCAGCTGTGCGGGCGTGGGCTGGTCAGCGTCCGCGTTGCCGAACACTTTCCAAAGCCCCCATCCGCCGAAGCACAGCGCCAGCAGCAAGAGCGCGACGGTCGTGTAAAGAGTGCCGCGCGCCAGCGGCGTCAACGGTTGGATTTGCGGCTTGGCCTGGGCCGGAGCGGGTGGATCGATCATGGCTCAGCATAGCCCTTGCGGGTTAAGGAACCTCTGAACAAAGGGGCCAGCGCCCCTCCCCGCCCGATTCAGCCGCTGGAGGCCACCAGCGTGGCGACCGGCGCGGCCGCCGTTTCCGCATCGACATGGATCAGTCGCCCGGTCAGGGTCGCACCGGCGCGCATTTCCACGATCTTGTAGTGCACGTTGCCCGTCACCCGCGCCTTGGCCGCCAGCTCCACGCGCTCGGCCGCGTACACGTCGCCCTGCAGCTGGCCGTTGAGGATCACCACCGGCACCTGCACTTCGCCCTCGATCCGGCCCTGCTCGGCCAGGGTCAGCACGGCGCGTTCGCCTTCTTCGGCGATGACCTTGCCGTAGATGCGGCCTTCCACATACAGGCCTCCGCTGAAGATCAGATCGCCTTGGATCGTGACCTGGGGGCCGATCAGAGTATCGATGGCATGGCCGTCGTGATGGATCGGCTTGTTCTTGAACATGGAGGTCTCCGCTGGCGACTAAAAATAAAGGGGTTGCGAAAAAGAACGTGGCGTTCGCTCAGGTATTGGCGCTCTTCCAGTCGAAAGCCTGTTCCACCGCCACGTCTTCGCCGTCCAGCAACACGCGCACGCGTTGCGGGGTGAAATCGCTAGGCAGCATCACCTGGCCCTCCAGGCTCTGGAAATAACGGAAGGAGAATCCCTGCCCCTGCATGCCTGGCCGCTGGTTCAGTTCGGCCCAGTCCACCGTGGCCAGCTTGCCGGCGCGCACACCTTCAAGCACGAAGCGCATCCGGCCCTGGCTGATCGCGCCGCGGTTGAGGTTCTGGGTCAGCACGATCTGGTAGTGCCAGGCGCTGCCCACGCCCGGGGCGAACTCCGAGGAGAACACGTTCAGCCCCTTGCGTTGCTGGGTGGGGCCTACCAGGCGTTCGTAGAAAGCCACATCGGCGCGCAGGGCGGAAATCTCTTCGTCGCGTTCGGCCAGGGCGCCCTGCAGATCGCCATTGGCGTCGCGGCTGATCTTGTCGGACACGGCCAGGGTGGTTTCGCGCTGGCTCAATTGCCTCAACCGGGCTTGCTGATCGGCCAGCTGCCGCTCGGCGCTGCGCATGCGCGCCGTCGCCTCGGTCAGAGTGGGCGCGGCGCGCAGGCTCGCCCAATGCCAGGCCAGCCCCAACGACAGCAACCAGAGCGCGCCGACTGCGGCGACCCAGGGCCAGCGGCGCGTCTGCCGGCGTTGCACGATCTGGTAGCGGGAGGGGATCGCGGGCATCGGGGGATTTCCGGGGGATATTCAGTACTGGAGGAAAGCCCGGGAAAGCATTCGCCCCCAGGCGGACACGCGTCCGGCGATACCCGAGGCGGCTCAGGTAGCGCCCGGGCAACGGGCCTATACTCGGTAACGGTTGGACGGCCCCCTGTGACCGTCCGGTGTGCCCAGTCTAGGCGAATCATTCTCATGTCCGAAGCGCATCTTTTCGTAATTGGGATCCTGTTGGCATGGATGGCCGGGATCCGTGTGTACCTGACCGTGTTCGGACTGGGCGTGGCCGGCGCGCTCGGCTGGCTGGACCTGCCGCCCGCGCTGCAAGTCACTCAGTCCTGGTGGGTGCTGGGCGCATCGGGCGCGCTGGCGCTGACCGAATTCTTCGCCGACAAGATTCCAGGCGTGGACTCGGGCTGGGACCTGCTGCAGACCCTGGCGCGGGTGCCGGCCGGTGCATTCCTGGCCGCGGCCACGCTGTCCCCCGATGGGCAGCTGGGCGCCGGTGCGCTGGCGGCCGGGGCGGGCGTGGCGCTGACCAGCCATTTATTGAAAAGCGGTTCGCGCGCCCTGCTCAATACGTCGCCGGAGCCCGTCAGCAACTGGACCGCATCGGTGACCGAGGATGTAGTGGTGGTCGGCGGCCTGTCGCTGGCCTTCGCCCACCCCTGGCTGGCGTTGACGCTGGTGGTAGGGGTCAGCGTGGTCCTGGCATTGGCGGTATGGTGGGTCTGGCGCAAACTGTCGCGGGGACTCCGCAGTCTTATGCAAGGTCCCCGGTCCATGGCCGGACCGGTGGAAGGATCAGGGCCATGACCGGCGCCCACAAACTTGTGAACTTCGTCGCATAATGGGCCTCATGCTTGGGGAAGCCTGATGTCAGCTATTGAACCCACATCCCGTCCGCAGGACGAGCCCTTACGCTCCCGACTGCGCGCCGAAAAGCCACCGTCGCATTACTGGCGTCGCTGGACCGACGACGCGCCTGCGGAAGAGCCGGCGACTACCCTCGCCGCCAAAGACGCTCCGGCCCCCAAACCGGACGCAGCCGACGAGACCACCGCCACCATGCCCGCCGCCGCCAAAGACACCCGTAAACACGAAACCGGCCAAACGCCTTTCCGCATATTGATCGTGGAAGACGACCGCGGACAGGCGCTGTTCGCCCAGAGCGTGCTGCATGGCGCGGGCATGCAGGCCGAAGTGGAGATGGCGCCGGACTCGGTGATCGGGGCGATCGAGCGTTTCAAACCGGATCTGGTGCTGATGGACCTGCATATGCCGGGGCGGGACGGCATGTCGCTGACCATGCAGATCCGCCAGCGCCCGGAGCTGCTGCACCTGCCCATCGTGTTCCTGACCGGCGACCCGGATCCGGAGCGCGAGTACGAAGTGCTGGAAAGCGGCGCCGACGATTTCCTCACCAAGCCCATCCGCCCGCGCCATCTCATCGCGGCGGTGTCCAACCGCATCCAGCGCGCGCGCCAGCGCGTGCCGCTGACCGCCGCTCCGCAGCTGACGCTGAACCCGGAAACGGGCCTGCCCACCCGCGCCTACCTGATGCTGCAGCTGGGCAACGCGCTGGAAGAAAAAACGCCGGGCGGCCTGTTCTTCATAGAAATCAGCGGCACCCTGGGACTGCGCGAGCGTTACGGGTATGCCAACTTCGAAAACCTGATGGCCGCCGCCGGGCGGGAGCTGGCGCTGGCCGCCGCGCCGCATCCGCTTGCACGACTCAACGACAACAGTTTCCTGGCGCTGGCCAAGGACCTGGACGCCGACAGCATGGCGGCGCTCGCGCGCAGGTTGCGCGAACGGCTGGGCCAGCACGATTTCCCGGTGCGCGCCGACGAAAGCCTGCGTCTGGCGGGAGCCGTGGGTTACGCGGCGATACCGCATACGTTCTCCGACACCGGCAGCGCACTGGAAGCCACCGAGCGCGCCGCACTGCTGGCACGCCAGCAGTCCGAAGGCATCGCCGCCTACACGCCGCCCGAGGCCGGCGACGAAGTTGGGTTCTCGCTATCGGACGCGGATCTGGAGCTGGCTTACCAGCCTATCGTCTCGGTCGCCGGCAACAACCTGGCGCAATACCAGGTGTTTCTGCGCATGCGCCAGGCCGACGGCACGCTGGTGCCCGCGGCGCAGGCGGTACCCGCAGCGGAAATGGCCGGCCGCATCGTCGATCTGGACCGGCAGGTGATGGAACGGGTGCTGGATCTGCTTTCCCAATCCCAGAGCGAGGGCAGGTTGCTGCGCCTGTTCGTCTCGCAATCGCCGCGTTCGCTGGCGCGCGAGGCGTTCGCCGACTGGCTTCTGCAGGACATCGCCGCGCGCGGCATCGAAGGCACTTCGCTGATCATCGATCTGCGCCTGGACGATGCACTGATCCATTCGGTGACGCTGCGGCAGTTCTGCAACCGGCTGATGACCGCGGGCGTGCAGTTCTGCCTCAGCCAGTTCGAACCCGGCCGTGAAGCCGAAGCGCTGCTCACCCAGCTACCGCTCGGCTACCTGCGCGTGGCCAGCCGCTATGCCGCTGCCCACAACGACCCGGCCCTGCGCGACCAGCTGCGCGGGATGATCGACCTGGCCCACCGGATGGGACTGCAGGTGATCGGACAGCAGATCGAAGATCCCCAAGCGGCGGCCGCGATGTGGATGGGCGGCGTCGACTTCATACAGGGCAACCTGGTGCAGGGAGTCGGCAGCGATCTGGGCTTCGACTTCCACAACGCGGTCCTTTAGAAATGAGCAGGCTGGGGCGCATGCCCGTCGCGCCCTGGCTGGTGCTGGCGGCGATTCTGCTGACCGTGGCTTCGCTGCTGCTGCCTTGGTTCGGCATCGCCGGGCCTTGGCCATGGGTGGCATTGGCCAGCGCCGGCGTGGCCGGGGTCGTCTGCGTGGCCGTCGCCTTGCGCATGCGCAGGCTGGCCGCCTACTACGAAGGCACCGAAGCGCGCGCGGCGATGGCCGAGTCCGAACGCGACAATCTGCAAAAGGACCTGCAGCGCCACGACCGCCTGGAGCAGCAACTGCTGCTGGCCAAGCAGGCGGCCGAATCGGCGGTGCTGGCCAAGGGCGAATTCCTGGCCACCATGAGCCATGAGATCCGCACGCCGCTCAACGGCATCGTGCCGATGCTGGACCTGCTTTCGCGCGCGGCCCTTCCGCCCGACCAGCGCGACATGCTCAACACCGCCAGCGCCTCCTCGCAGCAGCTGCTGCGCATCGTCGACGACATCCTCGACTACTCCAAGCTGGAAGCGAACAAGCTGGAACTGGAAATCACCGGTTTCAATCTGCGCGAAGTGCTGGACGGCGTGTTGCAGCTGATGCAGCGCCCGGCCGAGAACAAGAACATCCGCCTCAACCTGCAGCTGGACCCCGCCGTGCGCCTGCCCGTGCGCGGCGACCCGGTGCGCATGCGCCAGGTGCTCAGCAACCTGATCGGCAACGCGGTGAAATTCACCGAACGCGGCACGGTCACCGTCAACGTGCGCAGGCTGGGCGAAACCGCGGCTCAGCACCTGCTGCGTTTCGAGGTGCGCGACACCGGCATCGGCATCGATGCCGAAGCGCAGACGCGGCTGTTCAATTCGTTCAGCCAGGCCGACGCCTCCACTACCCGCCTGTACGGCGGCACCGGGCTGGGCCTGGCCATCTGCAAGCGCATCATCGACCTGATGGGCGGACGCATCGGCGTGCTTTCCGAACCGGGGCGCGGTTCCACTTTCTGGTTCGAGGTGCCGCTGCTGAAGGTGATCGGCGACATGCGCGCCCAGGATTCGAGCCTGGAACTGACCCGGGCCCTGCTGGTCAGTCCGGAGGCACGCCTGCGCCAGCGCCTGTCGATTCTGCTGCCAAGCTGGGGCATACAGCTGACCTGCGTGGATACCACTCAGGAAGCGCTGGAGCGCCTGCGCTCGGTCCAGTCGCCCGGCGCGACGACTTTTTCCATCGTCCTGGGCGATCTTTCCTCCATCCGCGCCAGCGCGCGCGCGTTGCACCGCGGCGTCACCCGCAACAACGTGGTCGACAAAGTGCGCATGGTCTGGCTGTACGGCGACGAGGAAATTCCCGACGAACTGCGCGACGGCAGCATCTTGCTGCCGCGCCAGTCGCATGGCGCCGACCTGCATGCCGCCCTCTCTTTCGCGCCGCCGGTGCTGCAACCGCCGGTCGTGGGCTTCGACGAGATTCCGCAGCGCGACGATCATCCGATCGCGATGGAAAAAACGCCGGCAGCCGTGGACACGGAGATTCCAGCGCCGTCCAGCGCGGAGGCGTCCATCGCCACCGATCCGGTCAGCGGATCGCCCGCCGTCACCCGCCTGCTGCTGGTGGAGGACAACCCCGTCAATCTGGCGGTCGGCGAAAAGCTCCTGTCCGTCCTGGGTTACAGCTGCGACATCGCCATCAACGGCCAGATCGCGCTGGAGAAAATGGCGACGGGCCGTTACAGCCTGGTGCTGATGGATTGCCAGATGCCGGTGCTGGACGGTTATTCGGCCACCCGCGAATGGCGCGACCAGGAAGTGCTGCAGGGTTCGACGATGCGCCTGCCGATCGTGGCCATGACCGCCAATGCCATGGCGGGGGACCGGCAGCGCTGCCTGGATGCGGGCATGGACGACTATCTATCCAAGCCGGTATCGCGCGAGCAATTGGAAAACTGCCTGCAGCGCTGGTTGCCGGGCCGGGCCAGCTTCGGCGTGCGCAACTCAGTCCAACCCGTCACCGATGCAGGCACCCCGGCCGTACCGCCCCCGCCGCGTCCGGCTGCACCTTCGATCTTCCCGGTGCTCGATCACAACATGCTGGACGAGCTGCGGGAAATCGCCGGCGACGAAACCGTGCGCATCATCGGCCTGTTCCTGGAAGATGCGCCGCGGCTGATCGCCCGGCTGGAATCGGCTTCCACTATTCCCGATCTGGAAGCGATGCGCGACGCCGCGCACACCCTCAAATCCTCCAGCGCCAACGTCGGCGCGATGGCGCTATCGACCGCGGCCAAGCGCGTGGAGCTGGGCGCGCGCGCCCAGAAACTGGACCGTCCTGCGGTGGCGGTGGCGCTGGTGATCGCCGAATACGCGCGCGCGCGCATGTCCCTGCAAGGCTATATCGCGCAGCTCGATCGCGATTCCGACGCGACCGCTCAGTCCTCGAGCTTGGTCAGCAGATAATTCGGTTCGCCGATGCGGTCGATGACCGACAGTTGCGTCTCGATCCAGTCGATGTGCTCTTCTTCCGACTCCAGGATATCGGCGAACAGCTGGCGGCTGACGTAGTCGCTGACCGTTTCGCAATATGCGATGGCGTCGCGCAGAACCGGCAGGCCTTCGAGTTCGAGGGCCAGGTCGCATTCCAGCAGTTCGCGCGGGTTCTCGCCGATGCGCAGCTTGCCCAGCATCTGGAAGTTGGGCAGGCCGTCCAGGAACAGGATGCGCTCGGACAGCTTGTCCGCATGCTTCATCTCGTCGATGGATTCTTCGTACTCGTGCTTGGCCAGTTCGCCCAGGCCCCAGTTCTTCAGCATCTTGGCGTGAAGGAAATACTGGTTGATCGCGGTCAGCTCGTTGTAGAGCGCCTTGTTGAGGAATTCGATGACCTTGGCGTCGCCCTTCATGGCCGTGCTCCGGTGGGGAAGGCGGGCAGGTTAACGGCTCGCGCAGAGCGATGACGAAACGCGAATCGTGCTCATCTCGCGGCGGAAACCGCTTACGAGCGCGGTGGGTCAGGCGGCCTGGGAAATGCCGGCGCCAAGCATCGGCACGGAAAAGGCGCTACGGCGCTCGGGCGCGTGGGCCTCCAGGATGTCGGCAGCCGTCTCCAGGCAGGTACCGCAGGTGGCGCCACAACCGGTGCGCATGGTCAGTTCGGCCACGCTGCGCACGCCGCTGGCGGCGGCCTCGCGGATCTGGTGGTCGGTGACTCCATTGCAGATGCAGACGTACACGTTCGATGGATTCCTGGCGTCCCGGTGGGACTGTGCCTATTCCATCGCGAATGAGAATGATTGTCAATTCTTGCCGGGACCGCCGCTGCCGCCGCGTTTGGCTGGCGGTCGGGAAGCAGGGCGCGGCCCGCCCAGTTCGGGCAACCAGGCATCGATCAGCATCTGCGGCACCGCATGCGCACCGGCCACCAGGCGCGCGAAGGGGGCCAGATGGCGCAGGGCGCGGGCATAGACCCCGCGCTTGAACATCACCACATGCTCCATGGGGTACCAGAAGTCCACCCAGCGCCAGTGGTCGAATTCGGGAGTTTCGGTGAGATCCAGGCGGACGTGGGACTCGTCCCCCACCAGCCGCAGCAGGAACCACACCTGCTTCTGGCCGATGCAGACATGCCGTTCGTTGTGGCGCACGGCGCGGTGCGGCAGCCGGTAGCGCAGCCAGCCTGGGGTGGCGCCAAGGATCTCGACATGCTCTGGCAGCAGGCCGGTTTCCTCGCGCAATTCGCGGTACATGGCCTCGACCGGCGTCTCATCGGTGTTCATGCCGCCCTGCGGGAACTGCCAGCCATCCCGGCGCACCCTGCGCGCCCAGAACACCCGCCCATCCGGGCCCATCAACACTATGCCGACATTAGGTCGGTAGCCGTCCGGATCGATCACGATGCGGACTCCTGAAATCTACTGGCTCCGACTGTGCCACGCCCAAGCGGATGTCTCAAGCAAAGAGGTTCTCATTGACAGGCGCGGGTCAGGCAGGAAAAATGCGCGGTTCAATGCACGGCTATGTAGCTCAGCCGGTTAGAGCACAGCACTCATAATGCTGGGGTCGGTGGTTCGAGTCCACCCATAGCCACCAATCCGTGCATTGAAGACGTCCAACGCAGTCCAAAAAGAGCCGGAAAACCCTTTAAGAACGGGCCTTCCGGCTTTTTTATTGTCCGATGCGGTGCGACCCAGCGGGTAGAAATCCGACGGTAACTGACGGTAACTTTGACGGTAACTGGTAAAGCCCAAAAGGCAGTTACCGTCAAAGGACCTCTCCGTGCCTCTTACCGATATCGCGATCCGCAAGGCGATCCCCGGCGCAAAGCCGGCCAAACTCACGGATTCTGGCGGTCTGTACGTGCTGCTCAAACCTGATGGTGCTCGCTGGTGGCGCTGGGACTACCGTCGCCCGCTGACGGGCCAACGCAACACGCTCAGTCTGGGCACTTATCCCGATACCGGTTTGGCCGATGCCCGCGCCAAGCGCGACGAAGCCCGCAAGCTCCTGGCTCGCGGACTGGACCCCGGCGAACAACGAAAGGCGACCAAGACCGCCCGTAAGGAAGGTGCGGCCAACAGCTTCGAAGTCATCGCCCGTGAATGGCTGGCGGTCAAAGCACCTGAATGGACCTCCAAGCAACACGACAAGGAACGGGACCGGCTGCAGAACCATGCCTTCCCCTGGATAGGCAAGCTGCCCATCACCGAGGTAGGTGTGGCCGAGATCCGCCCCCTGCTCGACCGGATTGCCAAGCGTGGCCATCTGGAACAGGCGCATCGCCTCCGGTTCCAGTTGAGCCGGGTGTTCAAATACGCGATCGCCGCGGAGTACGCATCGAGGGACCCAGCAGCCGACCTTAGCGCCACCCTGCCCTCACGGCGAAAGCACAACTTCCCCACCATCACCGATCCTGTCCAAGTGGGCGGACTGCTTCGGGCCATAGATGGCTTCGTTGGCACACTCCCCGTCGCCTGTGCCTTGAAACTGGCGCCGATGCTGTTCGTACGCCCTGGAGAGCTGCGGGCGGCCGAATGGTCGGAATTCGATCTGGACCATCCATACTGAGCCTGGCTGGCAACCGAATCGGCCGCTTTCGCAAAGTTCTTGAGTATCGGCGCGGTGAAATATTTGATGGCTGGAGGCTGCAGCAGAAATTGTGCTGGCAGGTCGTTCTGCTCAAATAACGTGGTGGCAAGTACCTGGTCGAAGAGAGCCTTTAGGTCCAGCCACTTGTATGGGGTGCCCTTCAGGCACCCGTAGTACAGGTTATACCCGTCGATATAGATCCGCGTCCGCAGTACGACCGGGTTAGCCATTTTTCTTCCTTGGCTCAGAAATGCAAAAACCGCCTTGCGGCGGCTTTTGCCCCCGGTCGCCCCCTCGTTCTTGTCGAAGCGGTCAGGCCGGGTTAGTGGTTGAGTGCATTGGACCATGTGTTGTCCAGCTTGACAACACCTCAGAGGAGCGAATCGCAGGCTGTTCAGGTACTTTCGCTGTCGCCACGTCCTCTATCACAAAGTGCTTTAAAGGGCACTTTAAGGGCGTCAAAGTACCTTTTAAAGCACATCGCCTAGATAAGGCCACTGCTACATGCGGGTGAAAAGGGCGTCCTCCAGCCGGTACCAACCTTTGCCCCACCCATTGGTCGCCGTACACCCGCAAGAGGCTCCGAGAGTACCCTCTCCAGAGTCAGCGCATCGGCCAAAGCCGGGACGGCGCCGATCAGCGCGCTGGCTGCCGACCCGACCTACGGAACCGGTAGCAGACCGGCCCTCGCTCGAAATCCCATCCGGGCGGTAGCCCAACTTTTGGCCTGTTGGGACTTCAATCAGCCCGGGCCAAGGTCACCCGTGCTTCCAAGCTGCTTCGCGCGCGACGTACTCCCAGATCCGACTTGACACGCCGAACTTGTATCACTAACCTCACCTATAACAGATGAGGTTAGTGAAATGAAGTTACATATCCAATCTCTCGCCAGTCAGTCCCGCGTACTCGCGGGGTCCGCTGCAGGACGAAAGTTGCTGGCCATGTTGATCGACGCCACTCCTGCCGGGACGGCGCCGGAAAAGGTCTTTCTCGACTTCGCCGGCATCGAAGTGGCCACCGTATCTTTCTTGCGCGAAAGTGTCATCGGCTACCGCGATTTCACCCGCTCATCTCGGCAAAACATCTATCCGATCATTACCAACCCCGAGCCCACCGTTCTCGAAGAACTGGAGCACTTGGTCAAGGCGCTCAACGATGTCCTATGGTGCTGCTGGCTCGACGCAAGAGACAACATCATCCGCCAGCAATTCATTGGTGAACTTGATCCGGCGCAGCGGCAGACCTTTGAGAAGGTCCGCGAACTGGGAATGTCCACGGCACCGCAGCTGGCCGATCGCTTCCCCGATACGGGCATCGGTACCACAGCCTGGAACAACCGCCTGTCCGGGTTGGCCGCGAAAGGCCTGCTCGTGGAAACCCGCCAGGGAAAGACCAAGTCATTTCGTCTGGTGCTGGAGGGTTCCTGATGGGCCTCGACTATATCCGCAACCAGACCGGCAAACCGTGGAAACGGCGCTGGGACGGCGGGCTCGATCGCATGAAGACGCCCACGCTGCTTGATCTCACGATCAGCGAGGGATTGCGCATGGTGTCCGCCGAGCTCTTGCCTGATTCAGGGGTCAAAGTCGGCGACAGCTACATCGTCGAGCCCGACGGCGAATACCTAATCATCAGCAGAGGACGGTGCCCTGTCGGCCGTATCACCAAGCCACCCGCCGAAGCCCTGGCCGCGATCGCCGGTTGCGGAGGATACGCCGAAGGCGTGATCGAGCGCGTGGGCTTGTTCGGTGACAACGCGGAGGTGTCCTTGAGATGAATCGGTCTCTGGATATCCGCCTTGCCAAAAGTTTTCGCGATCCCAATAGCCTCAGGGACGACGCCTCACAGCATCCCCTCGCGTTTGGTTGCACACAGTGTCCACAACTAACCCATTGCGGCGGAATGCACAACGGTGCCGACCTGTACGACTGCGACGCACTGTGCAACTGCACTGACAAGACGGCATGCGATCGGGTCTGCCGCAGCAACGCCAAGCATTTCGTGCAGAGCGTGCGGGAGGTGGTAAGCCTGAAACTCAATGACGTGCCTCGCGCAGCGCCTGTCCCGATGCCGCCCCTGCCGAAGGTCATCCCCTTCATCGAGCACCGAACCGGCAGGAACGATAGGTTCCAGGCCGAGACTATCGCGCTCCCTCTGTACCGGGTCATTGACCTGCAACACGGCAAGCTTCACGTCGTTTCGCGAGAACAGCTCGCGGAACGTTTTTGCATTTCCGCTGATGCGCAAATCGTGCTCAGCGGCGTCGAGAAGGACCGATACATCGAGCGGTGGTGGGAGCTTAAGAACAGAAAGGAAATCCTGCACGATCTGGCGAAGCTCGATATAGGTATGGTCACGAGCCCGAATTACAGCGTTCTGACCGACGTTCCCCGGACCGACAATCTGCACGCCATCAAGCGCATCGCTCTGACTTGGGCTGAAATGGCTGCTGCCGGATTGCCCGCCGCGCTGCACGTCAATGCGCGAACGGAACAGGACTACCGTAACTGGCAGGCGATGGTGGCTGAACGCGAAGAGATTTCAGCGCTGGCGTTCGAGTTCGCGACTGGCTGCGGCCATCCGGAACGGATCGATTGGCATGTCGAGCAGTTGTGCACGCTTGCAGCGAACGTGGGCCGGCCGCTTGCCCTCATTATGCGAGGTGGCACCCGCAAGCTTCATATGCTGACGCAGCACTTTTCCAGTGTGACGCTGCTGGAGACGGAATCGTTCTCTAAGATGCGATGCCGCCGCCGCGCCAGGATCATGGGCGACAAACTGAAGTGGACCTCGGCCCTGACGCCGGAGGGCTCGCCGTTGGATGAGCTACTCGCCCACAACGCCTTCCTCGTTCGCAGATTCCACGAGTCGCCGCCCACGGCTAATCCGAAACTACGGATTCCCAGCCGGCTCGTTCGCCGCGCAACGAACCGAAACGATCAATCCATCCAGCCAGGCCTTCTGGACGGTATCCACCTTGCCGATCAGGCTCGGTTGGTCGCCACGAATCTGCATCGCGTGATCCCCGCTCCGAAAGCGTAGCTCTCCCGCGTCCCGGGCGAGCGCCTTGAACAACTGTCCGATTCCAAAGCCATGGCCCGTGCTGCGATCGAAACGGGAAGCACCGTCCGACGCCGCAACTTTTAGAGCCTCGGCCGAATCCCTCAGCTCGGCAAACTCAGGATTCTTGATGAGGCTGGCCAAGACCCCGACGCCGGCATCGGCCACGACGAACTCAAACGCTCCGGGTGCAACTGCATAGGCGACCATGCCGGACGCTGGCGCCTCGCTGTGCTGATAGACGTTGTCCTGCAGTTCGATAAGCGCCCCGATTAGCCCATCAACCAGAGAACGATCAAGCCCATGGGCCACGGCTGAGTTCTGCGCATGCAGTGCCCATTGTTCCCATTGCTCCTCTGCATGCCCTCCCCCGATCCCCCTGCCCAAAGGAAACACGCCAGCCACATCGTTGAAGCCGCCGCCGCTGATTCGTGCGGAATCCATCGCGTCCCCAACTAGACGCGCAAAGGGTATGTCTACCGAGACCTGTGCATATTCCGCTGGTCGCGCCTGGCGCGCGTACATCAGCTCGACCACAGGGCCGATACGGCCAGATCGTCGCAAAGGAACCGGACCGTGGCCAATAAGTTGCCCCCGTTCCGCTTGCCAGAGCAGGTCGTCGATGACGTCGAATCCTGCTTGCAGAAGGGCTTCATGCCGAGTTCCCATGTTTCTTCCTCGATACAGCTGTTTGCCCCCTTCGACTTACGCAAGAATTGGGCCACCTCGAAGGCAAGTGACCTGCTTGAGCGTAGTACCGCGCCAGAAATCAAGCACTGCAAGCGTCACGTCGCACGGGAAGAGGTCGACCGTTAATGGAACGAAGCCGGTGGTCACGGATCATAAGGCGCTGCCTAGTTCCCACCAGAAACCTTTACGGGGTTTGCGTCTGGTCAGGTGCGCCGGACTAAGGCTTGCGCGCGATAACGGCAGTAATGTCAGATCCGCAATCCACGAGGCTTTGCGTGATGCCATCAGTCCCCTCCCAGGGCGGAGCGACATAACCGTTTGCCTTGCGTGCAAGGGCCGATAGCTTGACAGTCGTGGCCAATGAGTTCTGGCGGCAAGCGGTATAAAGCGGGACACCCTCCGCATTGGTGACAACCGCGGCAAGTTGGGCGGCGGTATGCAAGTAAACGGTGCCGCCTTTACCAAGGATGGTGTTCTTTGTCATCGCGACACCACTGGGCGCCGTGTCGATCAGACGAACGATGCAGCTTTGATCGGTAGTAGCCCTCATGAACGCTGATAAAGCCGTAAATGGAGCAACACCAGATGCACCCCCATCAAGAAGCGAAGAATGTAGCTTCTTTACAGCCACCAGTATCGACGCAGCCTCGGCTTTGCGCGCCAGTTCCGCAGGAACCTTTGTGTCTCCATACAAACTATCGACTTTCCCCTGCAGCTTCGTCGCGGAAGCGAGCAGTTCGTTGATCTGCCCGACTAGCTTTGAGCCTGCAGACGTTGTAGGTAGGCGATCAGAGTAGTAGGCAACTGGGCAGGATTTGCGTGACGCATCCGCGTTTAGGCAAAAAGAATTCACGTTCATAAGGAAGTGCGATGCAATCCAATCAGGGTCGTTCTTTGTCTGAAAGGAATTGATGGTGTAGTCAGCCCGGAAGAGCTTCGTTATGCCCACAATGGTCCCGGCGATGCCTTGGATGGCGGCCGCGCCAAGTACAATGCTTGAAAACGCTATTAGGTTTCGAGATCCCAACTGCTTGTCCATCTGTTTGTCAGCAAGCTTGATACGCAAATCCAGGTTCTCTAGATTCTCCTGGATGGACCTGGCGAGCATTAGCTTTGTAGCCACTGCACTGTCGTCAGTCACAAGCACTGACTTAGCGCAGATTGACGTTTCTTTCTGTACGGCTTCCTGTACAGCTTCGGCGAGGTCTTTTGCGGTTCTTGCGCCCAGCATCAATGCTTTCTGTTGTGCAATTCCTGACACGTTCTCTGCACCCGTTATGTCTCCTGCCTTGCCCTCTAGCGGTTTTCCGTACTTCAGTTCCTGCAGTTCCTGTTTCGCCTTAAGTCGGTTGACTTCCTCTTGGAGGCGCTCGGTTTCGGTAGGAGCGTCTTCTTGGGCCCATGCGGGCCCTGACACTAGGGCTAGTGAAAGAGCGAACGGAATACCTATTTTTACCGAGGTCATTTTCATGTCAGCACTACCCTATTGTTGACTCGGGTAAAAAATCGAAAGGACACGCTTAACCATCAACTCAGGTCGAACCGTTGGGTGCGCCCAGTTAGCACACGCGCTGGCGATTAGCCATTCTTGCTAACTTTTGAAACACGCGAGCGCTAAGCCAGCCTGCTGCCCTCGCCATGCTCCGCCCATCGGGACCCCAACCACATCTCAGCACTCGCACGATCGCTGCGCAACGTAAATACTTCACACCAGATACTCCTATTTCCGAGATCGGGAGAAGATACCTAGCATGCGGTGTGCTAGCAGTCGCTGCATTCCTTCGACAGCAACGAACGAAGTTATACACAACTACTAGGGCTCCGATGTCCCGTCACCAACCTGCATACATGCGCCTTTTGCTCTTGGCCTCACCTGCCTTTGGTCAGTGCGTTATTAACCGTCCACCACAACATGGCCAGAAATTGCCTTACACTGCCGAAAGTCAAGGGGATGACACGCTCTAATGAATACCATGGGAGTTCGGGCTAAGCCGGGTGAGGTGACGTTTGCCGTGTATGACGCTGCGGCGGGCGCACTTCTAAATGTAGAAACCATCAAGATTCCGAAAGCACTCTCGACTCCGGATGGACTCAAGTACGTGCGCAACAACATCCTGGATGTGATCCGCGAATACTCCATCGAGCATGCAGGTCTACGAATCACTGAAAGCAGCGCAAAGACCAAGAGCATCGAGCGCATCGAGATCGAAGGCGTCATTCAAGAGGCATTCGCGAGTAGCTGTTTGAAAAGCTATTACTCCGGCCAGATCGCCAACGTTTCTAGACGACTTGGGTTTCCGCGCGACCAGTTCAAACGCTATGTGAACAATGAAGTCGCATTTGAACAAGTGGAGAACTGGACTGATCTCAAGCCCGAAGCCCGTGAGGCGGTGTTCGCGGCATTAGGTGCCCAACATGCTTAAGCCATATAGCATCGCAGACGTGCAATTCCAGCTTGGGCAGGAGATAGGCGCTGAGGGAAGGAACTCGCAGGTATACCTCGCGCACGATCCCCAGCTTGATGCCCAGCTCGTCATCAAGAAGATAGAGAAGCAAACCCTTGATGCTGACCAGTATTTCAGCGAGTCGAGCTGCATTTACGCAGCGGCGCATTCGAACGTGGTTCCTATCCATTACGCATGTCAAGACCCTGATCACATTTACCTTGCAATGCCACATTATGTGAATGGATCGTTGAAGCGACTAATGGATCAGAGGTTCTTGACCGTTCGCGAAATCATAGTGTTGGCGACTCAGTTTCTCAGCGGCCTGCATCACATCCACTCGCAGGGGCTCGTCCACTTCGACGTCAAACCCGATAACATTTTGCTCTCGGAGCGAGGCGAGGCACTGATTGCGGACTTCGGCCTCACTAAATCAAGAGGGCTCAACGGACTGGCCGAACAGCGTAAGCACTACGGAAAGATGGCACCGCCCGAATTTTTTCTGGACGAGGAATACGATCATCGATACGACATCTATCAGGTTGGGCTGACGTTGTTCAGAATGTGCGCTGGCGACGCGGAGTTCGATCGCCAGTTCGCTTCACACTATGTCAATGATGAGTTTGATAGAGATGCATTCAGTCAAGCGGTTGTTGGTGGCCAGTTTCCCAATACGTCAAATGATACTTTCCCAGAAAATATTCCCGATCCATTGATTCGAGTTATTCGAAAATGCTTGCTGGCCGTTGAGCAGCGCTATTGTTCGGTTATCGAGATTGTGAACGATCTGGCGCCTCTTGATGGCGAGCTGTTGGATTGGCAATTTTCTCGTGATGCTGCGGGCCGGCATTGGATGAAGAAGCTTGACGGCATGAGCCTTTACCTGGACGTCGGACCCGATGGCGCCTCCATTGCAAGGAAAGGTCGAGTCGAAGGACAGGAACGACGGATAAACGAGTATTGTGTCGCCGCACTCAGTCGACAAGCGACGAAGCGCTTCCTACGGGAGAACTGACGTGAAGAAGATACGTAACGAAAAAGATACCTATCTGTCCAGAACGGCGCTTGTACAGACAGGCGTCCGATTGAAAGTATCGCCAAAGGAACTAAAGGATCAACGCAACTTCGATGTTGACAAGGCGGGCTATTTTTCCTGGCCCCGAAAATCACGCGTGTTAGCTCGGTAGTTCCATTCTTTGAATGGAGATGCGTGATCAATTGTGTTGCGCGCATGTTGCAATACGAACCTGACGACACTCCAGACCATAACGCTGCCGCATTTGGCCCTTCGATACAAGCGACGGGACCGCCAACGAGCCAAGCGCGCTTGGGGCTGAGCGAATCGACCCAACCAGCGTCAAATTATGCCTTTCAATCGAAGCCGGTGCGCACCCGTTTCTTTCTTCTCCCCCTGCTCCTTGATCCTTGGAACTACATCTTTTTGAACCTTTTCGATGTGCGCGCTCAGCGCACCCACATCGACGGCTTTGTAGCTCTTTCGTTCCGTGAAGATGTACCCGGACTTGGATCTGTCATTTGCCATGGAAAATCTCCCTCGATTACAGTCGCGACTGCAGGTTTCTGAATTCACTCATCGGATTCAACACGTGGTCGCCGAACTCAATATACCCAGCTCCATTTGAAATGGCTCGGTCAAAGATTAGCGCCCTCTTCTGATCCATTACGACAAAATAAGGGAGCGGCTCAAGAGCGCTCGCTGTCGCATCGAAGATCATCAGACTATTGAACCTCTTGTGTTGCCACTCCGTCAGGCTGGCGAGTTCCGCGATCCAGACGAATTGCGGAAGCACCAGTTCAACTAGCGCTGTGTAAAGGTCTGGCGGAAATTGCGACTTATTGTCTTTGAAATACCGTTTCAGCGCTGCCGATGTCGTCACGAAGTAGCGGATAACCGGACTGACCAGGAAGCTGAAATCAAGACCCAGGATGCCGTTACTGAGAAGATGCTCTACATGGCGCTCGACCGCCTCGCCAGGAAAGAATATTTTTTCAGGCAACGGAACAATAAAAGCATCGATGTCAGAGATTTTGTAATCGGCAGCATCGAGTCCATCAACGAGCTGGTATGGCATTCGATTGTCGTCTACCACGTAGAACGACTGCGTTGCGTCCCACGCATATTGCGGAGCCTGGCTCGCCTGAAGAGCATTTCTATCGGGTGAACCATGACCAATGACCGAAATAGCGTGCTGACGGCTCTGCATTGCAGCAAAAACAGGAAAGCCGGACTCGACGTAAGCCATCATGAGGCGCTCGAAATTCGCCTTGAATTGCCTTCGTCCGTAAACGTCCGGATATAGACCCGCCTGAGAGAAAATCTGCGAGGCTTGCGGCACGACAAGGCCTCGGGAAGGTGTAAGGCCGCCGGGGTCCCCACTTCCAGCCATTTTTGTGATGTCGTACACCAGGCGTTCCGCATAGGCGCGATAGCGCTCGCTGTAATGCCGAAGAATGCCCCAGCAAGCGGCGTGGGCGCACACCGAAATATCCGTGTGCTGCTGCATGAAAGGAAACCCGTTGACTTCCAGACGGTAGCCGAGCACATGGACGGTATATTTCGCATCTATGATCGCGCCGGAAAATTCCTTGACGATGTCGATCGACAGGATGGTGCGTCCAATCGGCGTGATGATCGTTGGGCGCACGATCATGTAGCCGAAGTAGTCCTTGCTCAGGTTGTTCGAAGTCGTTTCAAGGGTAAGGTCCTCAGTAAGGCGAACCCGATCGTTGAAAAAATGGAGGCGCACGCAGAACGGGTCATAACGCTGGCCTTTTTTGGCGTAAAAGCCGTAGTAGGTGCTCCGATAGTCCTTGTCGACATAGGGGTACTCGACGAGCACTCCCTTCACTTTGTCGGTCAAATGTTCCTTGAGACGTTCGACGATGGTGCTCGCCGCGGATTGGAGCTCCTTGATCGACGCCAATTGGGCGTAATCATCCGGCGTCGCAATTGCGATCCACTTATGCACCCAACCCCCAAGATTCCCGTAGCGAGCAAAGCAATAGCCGCTCACGCGGCCATGGGACGTCCTAACGCGGCAACTTACTCTGAGTGCGGCCGATCCGCCAGACGTTCATAGGCCGAGCGGATCATCTGATCCAGCATGTCGGCCGCCGCAGGGCTCAGTCGCGGATCGTACCGGAGCAGGGCCGACACCTGTGCCAATGGCTCAGCCTCGGCCGACCGCGTCTCCAGGGAAACGAAATCCGCAGGGTTAAGTCCCGACCAGGCGGCCAGAGTCGCCAAGCTAGCTGAATCTGGCCCCTTGCCTTGCCCCATTCGAGAGAGGGTGGAGGCACTGATGCCAGTCTCGGCGCTAACGTCCTTCCAGCGCATGCCCCGAGCTTGGACAGTTGCCTCAAGAGCCTGGAAATAAGTGGCGCCGTCAAAGCGCGGGCGGTTGTCGGTCATAGGATCCTCATATCCCACAATAGCAATTGACAGGCTGAAATGCAATTGCTATATTGCAATCACCGGTCAAGGTAGCAATCACGATCTGTGTCGTGGCCAGGGCCAGAGGTTTTGAAGATGAATGATCCCAAGCCCCCGAAAATTATAGAGATCAAGGTCAATGGCAAGCCAGTGACTGTCCCCGACAAAGAGGTCACCGGCCTGCAGATCAAACAGGCTGCCATGGCCCAGGGTCTGAACATCCAACTCGACTTCCTGGTTTTCCATGACCTGAGCAACGGACAGCAAGTGGCCGTCAAGGACGACGAGCTGATCAAGGTGCATCACCACGAACGTTTCGATGTCCTTTGCAATGACGACCATTCCTGAGGGACTGCCCATGAACGCTCAGGTCGCAGTGGCTCTGGAGGAAATCCGTACTCGGTTTTCACCGGCCGAGTTCGTCGTCGAACCGGACGATCAGGGAGGGGCGCGGGTTCGATTCGGACCCGTTGCCCTCGGCCCTGCATTTACCCAAAACGACACGTGGCTGGCCGGACACCTACCAGCTCAGATCCCTTACGCGGATGTCTATCCCATTTTTGTCCGTGGAGACCTGTCGCGGAAGGACGGAACGGACCTGACGGCGCCCGTAACTCCCAACCACACTTTCATGGGTCAGCTATCGGTGCAGGTATCGCGCCGCAGTAATGGCCGCGACCCTATCGTTGAAACGCCGGCGCTCAAGTTTGCCAAAGTGCTGGCGTGGCTGAATTCGCTATGAAACGAGATTGCTCCCTGGTCTTTTCGCAAAGCGTCTTCGACGAGCTTTACGAGCACCTGTTCCCGGGCGATGGCGAAGAACATGCCGCTGTCATGCTTGCCGGCATGGTCGAAATGGGCGGCAGGACTCGCCTGCTCGTTCGGGAGCTTCACCTCGCTGTCGATGGCATCGATCATGTGAACGGCAACTACGGGCACAAGATGATCCGGGCGGAGTTCATGCGTCCGCTAATCCGCCGCGCACGCGTCGAGCGCCTTGTTTACATCGGCGTGCACAACCACGGAGGGCGCGACTACGTAGGGTTCAGCCGGGACGATTTTGACTCCCACGAGCGCGGGCATCCGGCCCTACTGGATCTCGCGGAAGGCATGCCCGTTGGTGCCATCGTCATGGCAAAGAACGCCGTTGCCGGCGATATCTGGTTTCCGGACGGTACTAGATGCGAACTCCATGAGACCCGTATCGCCGGCCCCAACATCCGACGCCTGTATGCGGAAGCAGATCGCAGCTCGCATGCTGCCGCAATCCAGTTCCACCGGCAGGTGCAAATGTTCGGGGAGGGTGGGCAGGAGCTTCTGCGCAAGGCAAAGATCGCTGTCATCGGCGCTGGCGGTGTTGGCTCGCTGCTAGTCGAGTACCTATCGCGGTTGGGCGTAGGTTCCTTGATCGTAATCGATCCGGACACCATCGATGTCACAAACCTATCCAGGGTGATAGGAGCAACGACTACCGATGTCGTCGGGCCTTCCTGGCCGATCCCAGAATTCCTCAAACGCCTCCTGTTCCGGTATCCGCGCCGCAAAGTCGACATCGCCAAGCGTGTTGCGAAACAGGCCAATCCCGGGATCGACTTCACACCCATCGCAGACGACTTTGCCACCGATTCCGCCGCTCGCCAGGTGTTGGATTGCGATTTCATGTTCCTTGCCGCGGATAGCATGCGGGCCCGGCTAGTGTTCAACGCTATTGTCCAGCAATACTTCATACCCGGAATACAGATCGGATCCTTGGTGACGCCGGGCAAAGACGGAAAGTCTCTGGATTCAGTGTTTACGGTGACTCGTTGGGTATTGCCCGGAACCGGATGTCTATGGTGCTCGGATACGATCGACCGGCACCAACTGGCTGTGGAATCCAAGTCCGGTGAGGAGCGCCGCGACCAGGACTATGGGTCCGGAGCGACGAACCCCAGCGTTATCACCCTCAACGCCGTAGGCGCTTCCATTGCTGCCAATGATTTCCTGTTTTCCTTCCTCGGGCTATTCGGAACTTCCGTCGCCGCCAACCCGCGCCGTGTGCACCATATGGAGCGCCGCGTCGTGGACCAGAAGCTGACTCCCAATAGCGAGTGCACGGAATGCGGATCCACGTCATCGTCGCGTTTTGCACGAGGAGACGGAGCGGAACTGCCAACATCTCGTTAAACACCGGTAGATTTCACCAGCGAGCTTTTGTCCGGTGGCTAGTGCAAGAAAATAGAGCGTGGGTTTGCTCGCCCCCCGCTCTTCCACTCAACCAAATGGTGATTAATCATGACCAACAAAACTACCGGCGGCAAGGCCGCCAAAGCAGCCTCAACGGTTCTCCGTTCTCCGAGCACCGGTGTCAATTCCAAGATCGCGGCGGCAAGCACGTTAACTCAAAGCCGTACCTCGAAGGAATCGACGTCCGCGCGCGCAGCCACAGCGGCTTCTCAGGTCATGCGAGATGGTCGTACATCGGCAGCTTCCAAAACTGCCGCCGCGAGTGCTCTTGCCCAGGCTCGCGGAAAAAAGTCCTAGAGCCAAAGGTGCGGCGCCAAGCAATCGGCGCCGCACCGTTCTACATCTATCACGAACCGTTCGGGAATAGATTCGAGCGGATGCATGAGCGCACCAGCTATGTGGTCCGTCGCTAGTTCTGCGGCCACTTAACACAATAGCTTTGACCGAAGCACATACCCGCTAGATACGGCGACGCTTTGGCACGCTGCCCGGCGGGTGGATTTCAAAGGCAATTCTGTACTTCTGTTCCACACCGAGTCGGAAAGCCCTCTCCTGCTGCCCCAGGAATTAAGCTGGATTGCGGGCTATCTAGCCAGTGAAAAGACGCCCTGCCACTGTGGGCAAGGCGCCGAAGGCGAGTCAGTCGCTCTTGCTACGCGTCCAGATCAGGCTATGCGTGCCGTTGTCGGCTTCGACCAGCCGAGCGTAAATCGTCGCCGGAAACGCAGGATCGTCCAGAGTCACCGACAGATACTCGCGGTCCCCCTGGCTGACCTTCTTCCACGCCGCACCGATGTCGTAATTGCTCGCCGACTGGATGCGGAAGTCAGGAGCATTTTCGCTGCCCTTGTCGTTGGGGACGAACTTGACCTTGACGTTGAGCGTCAGCGTGCGAAGCGTGCCGGCGAAGCCATTGTTCTGTGCGGTGAAGGTGCCGATGTTTGCCATGGTGTTTCTCCTTTCGGGGTTGCAAGGTCGCCCAATGCGGCCTTGTCGGTGATCCAGTCGGCCGGGGACGGGCGGGCCGCACCGCATCGCGGCCGCAACGCAGTGGAGGACCCGAAGGCATAAAGAATTTGTTTCGCGAGGAAGGCGCACGCCAGGGAAATTGTTTGTGCCGCAGGGTTGCGGCCATGACGTCCGAGGCGCAGCCGTGCCCTGGCCAGGATTCACGACAAGCCAAGGACGCAGTGGTCGAACTGGCCCAGAAGGAGACGTGGCTGACTCGGCACTTACGCGAATCGGCTTCTCCGCATGCACCATGACGCCTGCAAGGTCTGTTCCATTACGACTGGCGGGGAATGCTCCTGCATCCAGACGGCGGACCGCCTAAAGCACGGCGTGGAGTCGCCATAACAAGGCCACACTGCATCTCGGCGTCTGGTTCGACCATGGACCGAAGAAGCGACTGCAGAAGCCAGGCAAGCCCGGCACCACGGGATGCACAAGGCCGAAGCCCGAAGCAAACACGCTCAGCACCGTTGGCCCCGCACCCGGCAAAGGACGCAGCAAAAAAGGGGAGCCGAAGCTCCCCGAAAGTTCAGACCCACCCTCTCTCGGCCAGGGACACGATGTTCGACCCACCCACGACGAAGTGATCCAGCAACCGCACATCGACCAGTGCCAGGGCCTGCTTCAGCCGTGCTGTCACCGCTCGATCCGCCGCGGATGGCTCGGCGTCGCCCGATGGATGGTTGTGAGCAATTATTATCGCCGCCGCATTGAATTTCAGGGCTCGCTTCACCACTTCGCGCGGATGCACCTCGGCCCCATCGATCGTGCCATGGAACAGTTCGACGAAATCCAGGAACCGATGCCGCGTATCCAGACTCAACATCACGAACACCTCGCGTTCGTAGCCTGCCAGCTTGGTCGCCAGGAACGACTTCACCACCGCCGGCGAAGAAAACAACATCCCGTCCCGCACCTGCAGGTCGACCACCCGCCGTGCGATCTCAAGAATCTGCTCCGATGTCGCCGGCAGGTATTGCCCCTGCTCGTCCCGCAGGAACAGCGAAGAATCGATGAAGGAAGAAAACTGCGTCATGTCCGTGCTCTGGTCTCAGGGCGAAATTGCCCGGAACGGCACCAGCACGGCGCAGCGAAGCAGTCAGGGGTCACAGACGGCCATCAGGACGCCAGCGCCAAAAGCGCGCAGCCCTTGACGGCGAGAACGCCGTGATACGGTGAAAGGAAACAGCAAGACCGCCTCCATACCCTCAAACGAAGGACTCCCCGCAAGCGGAGCGCGCAGGCAGCCCAACTGCCGAAGACGCCCGGGATCAAGCCGGATGGCCATGACCCAGCGGGGCATGGGGCCAAAGCCCGCGAGCCCGCAGGCGACCTCCAAACGAGCAAGGGACCTCCAGATGCCGGCCAGACCCAATCAGGCCCGCAACCACGGCTCTCAGCAGGAATAGCTACGCCCCAGCCCCACCCAGAGCCTTGACTTACCTCCCAAGGAGGCGGATAAGGACTAATAATATAGCCCTTAAAGCACTTAAGGGTCATTCTATGAGACCTTATCCATGCGATCCCCCGTCACAGACACCCTACCCCCCCGGGTCCGCCGCTCCCTTGCCAAGCTCGGCAAAGACCTCAAGGATGCCCGCCGCAAGCGCAGCCTGACCGTGGAAATGATGGTCGAGCGGGTCGGTGTTTCCAAAGCGACCTACCTGAAGGTCGAGAAAGGAGATCCCAGCGTGTCCATGGGCGTGTACGCGATGACCTTGTTCACCCTCGGGTTCTCCGCCGGCCTGGCCGAGATCGCCGACAGCCGCAGCGACGATACCGGGATGCTGATGGACAGCAGTCGCCTGCCGCAACGGGTACGGCCCAAGAAAGCCAAATCGCTATGAGAAGGGTCCTCGACGTTTTTCTGGGCGAAACCGCGCGCCAGGTCGGTACCCTCCGATTCGAGGCCCAGGGTGCGCGCCAAAGCGCGGGCTTTGAATATCACCCGGACTGGCTGGCCGCCGCGGACCGTTTCGCGCTGGAACCCGGGCTGCCCCTGGTTTCGGGCATGCAGTTCCACCAGCAGGCACGCGACGGCTCGCTATTCCACGGCGCCATCGCCGACACCGAACCCGATGGCTGGGGCCGCAAGGTCATCCTGCGCGACTACGCCAAGCAACGTCAGCGCGCGCGCGAAGAAGGCGCGGCAATCGAACCACACGCACTGAACCACCTGGACTTCCTGTTGGCGGTCGACGACACCAGCCGCGTCGGAGCGCTGCGCTTTCGGGATGAGAACGGAATCTTCCAGCGGACACCGGAGCCCGACCGGCGCACCGCACCGCCACTGATCGAGTTGAGCCTGCTGCTCAATGCATCGCGGGCGGTGGAGCTGCACACCGAAACAGCCGCGGACCTGGCCTATCTGCGTGGCCGTGGCACCCCCTTGGGCGGCCTGCGCCCCAAATGCACGGTGATCGACAAAGACGGCCGACTATCCATCGGCAAATTCCCGAGCGTGCAGGACGACCGGCCCGTGACCAAGGGCGAGGTCCTGGCACTCCTGCTTGCCAAGGAAAGCGGCATCAATGCCGCAGAAGCCAGACTGGTCGACAGCGATGGCAGTCCGGTCGCCCTGATCCGACGATTCGATCGGCCGGACGACGGCGGCCGGCTGATGTACATCTCGGCAGCGACCATGCTCGGGGTGGATACGAGCGACGGCACCGAGCACAGCTATACCGAAATCGTCGACGCCCTGCGACAGCACGGCAGCCAGCCCCAGACCGACATAGAAGAGCTATGGCGACGCATCGCCTTCTCCATCCTCATCACCAATGTTGATGATCACCTGCACAACCACGGATTCCTGCATACCCAACTGGGGCAATGGACGCTCGCCCCGGCATTCGACGTCAATCCTTTCCCCGAGCGCGTTCGCGAATTGAAAACCTGGATATCGGAAGACACCGGCCCTGAGGCATCGATCGAAGCCTTGATGTCGGTCGCACCGTACTTCCGGATCGATCGCGACGCTGCCATTCGGATCCTGACCGAAGTAGAGCGAGCGACCAACCGATGGCGCCAAGTCGGTCACTCCTTCGGCATGAGCAACCGCGAACTTGATCAGTTTTTCGATGCCTTCGAACATCGAGAACGTCAAATCGCCTCCGCACTAATTAACGGATGAGTGCCGAACATGGCATATGACGTTGGACAACGTTGTGGGATTCGTGCGCGCTTGTCCACCCCAACGGCAAACTCAAGATTCGGATCTGCCTAAACAGCTGTAGCAGATTCTGAAGCCAAGGTATCAACGAGCTCAGACCACCCCGACAGACAGAAAAGAAGCTCCTGTCTGGATGCAAATCTGGTGAATGGATTCATTTGTCCTGGCAGCGCGCGTGAAAAGAAAATCATATGATCTTTGCGAATTCGGCTCTTTCCCATGCCATCTAACTCGCTCACCGCAAACGCTTTCAGAAAGAACGATCCCACTTCTCCGCTGGCATCCGTCAGCCTTACTTCCGGAACTAGATCAATCGACACATTTGCGTAAGTTGTAATTCGCAACGCAGCCCCTACACGGGCAGACTCGAACTCTACTTCCAACTGGATCGAATTACCGAGGACGCTTCACTGGGCGTATGGAAGTCTTGAGGTCGTTGGCCAGTATGTTTCGCATGAATCTACTCCCCTGCCCCGCCTAAGGCATCGACCGCCTCGACCAAGCGGTCCTCGAAGTAGGTTTCCAGCGCGGCTAGGGCATGACCAGACTGGCCCGTTTCAGGACCTCATTCTCCGGTGGCGGTGGCTGGGTGTTTAGGCAATCGAAGTGGTTGACCAGGTCGACCGCGTCCTGGATTGCATGATCGAAGGTCAGGCTGGCTTTGGATGGCATGGGCTCCCCTTTTTGGCCGATTGTTGCACCCGGTTAGGGAGCCGAACGACTCATCCTTACTGCAACTTTTGTCGTATCGTTACTTTTCAATTTTGTCTGTCACCGTATCCAGCACTTCCACGGCCTTTTGCCCTGCGGTATAAGCTTGTTCTGCGCTCGACCCGTTACTCATCTTATCGAGCTCAGAATCTGTCGGAATTTCAACCTTAGTGTTTACGCCATCGACGCTACTAAGGAAGAACTCGACTACTACCTTTACCGCTCCAGCTGGTGTCGAGCACCCGCCGGACACGCACTTTCCTGCGGCAACAGGGCCAGCCGCTGCCATCCCAAGTTTTCTACTGTTTAGTATTTTTGCTCGATAGTCCGCTTGCTTATTTGAATACTGTCCTTGTGGCGGGTTTCTGACATTACCTCGTCGTCTATCAGACCGCTCTACAACGCGAACGTGACCTAATATGTCTGGATCGTCAGTGGATCTAGCAGGGTAAACGGCAGACCTTGTCGATGTGCCCCAGCTAGTATTTGGAGTTATATCCACTTGAGATGCAGGGGCAAGGCCATCGTAATAACCATCCGTTCCTTCACCATGAATAACATACGTAGACTTTGACTGTCTTCCGTCAGGATCCGTAAAGCCGTATGGGCTATTGTCTGCATATCTGTAGCGATTAAAATTCGCACCGGTTTTGCTATCGGCACTAACCGGATCGACAGACAAGAACCTGCCCAGCGCCTGGTCGTAGTACCGCTGTTGCATGTATGTCAACCCTGTTGCGCCATCCATCACGTGGCCCGTGTACCCGATGCCAACGACCGTCTTGTTTATTGCTGAGCCATACGGCTCGAAGTTGGTGCGTTCAACCACCAACCCAGCAGGGTTGGTCACCGCCACAGGACTGCCCAGCGCGTCGGTATGCTGGTATTTGATGGCCGTAACAGCATTGCTAGGCCAATCGTGGTCGATGGTCGCCACCAGACTGCCACCAAGATAGACGTTCTCATGCGTTTTCTGTGCGCTTGGGCCGTTCAGCGAGAACAGCATCTGGCCCGCCTCGCTGTACTGCCACAGTGTGTAGGTGCCGTCCGCACGCGTGGTTTGCACCCGGCGCCCTTCCCCATCATACCGATAGGACTCCCTACTGGGCACTGACCGCAAGCGGTTGCCAAAATCGAACGTGTAGAGCTGTCCGTTCTTGTTGGCCAGATTGCCTTGCATGTCGTAGTCAAGGCCCACCACGGAGGCACCGGCGATGTTTTTGATGTTGGTCAACCGGTTGTGGGCATCATAGGTGTAGTTCGCGTAATCCTTGACCCCGGCCAGCTTCCACGACTTTAGATTGTCCAGCGAGTCGTAGCTGAAGCGGTGCCAATGGTCCCCACCAAAAATCTGCGAACCCGCCGCCTTCAAACGATCCAGGCCGTCGTACTGCATGTAGCGATGCTGGAGCGTAGGCGTGCCGACGACGTTGTCCTGGATAAATTCTACGTTGCCGTTGACGTCGAATCCGTACGCATGGTCAAGCGCGTTTCCGCTATCGACTACCCGCGCCGGCAACTGACGGGCGTTCTGGGTCATTGAATGCACAATGCCATTGCCATAGGTGAACTGCTTGATCGCCCCATTAGGATAGTACTGCACGCCAGTCGCATAGCTGCCGGCACGGGTGGGCTGGCCTAGTGCGTTGGGCGCATAGTTCACGATCAGACCGGTGGGATAGGTTTGCGTGGAGAGGTTTCCGTAGGCGTCGTAGCTGTAGCCGATCCCCCAGCTGTACTCACCCGGCTGGGTGATGGACTCGCCTGCTAGCATGCGGCGCCTGTTGTAGCTGTAGGCATTTACTACCGACGCACCATAGGAGAGGTCGTTGTAAGTGGTGATGCTGGCCGGCAACCCATCGGGGGTGTAGCGCCAGGTCTGATTGCCGCGGCCATCGGGGAAGGAAAGGGCCGTCAAGCGATCTCTGGCGTCGTAGCGGCGATCTACCCGTCGCCCCCCGCTGTAGGCTTCAGAATGGTTACACATACTCGTGCTGGTCAAGTCATGATGACCAGTGGCCGACCAGACCAAATTGCCCGCGTCGTCATATCCCATTACGGTCGTGCCGGTTTCGGGCTCGATTGCCTTGCACAGCTGCGCCGCGCCATCGTAGACGTACTTCCGGTCCTGCTGCAGGCTGCCATCGGCGCTGCGCTGGGTGAACTGCAATGGCCACCCAAACTGAGGATGGCGCGCCACCTCAATCACCTTGTCCTCCGGTTGGCTACTCGATACCGCGAGCTCGTAGCCTGGTTGGTCCCAAGCCATGTATCGGGTAATTGTCTGGTAACCGCGGGGGTTCGTAACGCGAACTTGTAGATCAGCAAGATACTCGGTCTTTGTTACCAATACCTTGTGTTCACTATCCTGTTCCTTGCGTATTGATCGACCCAGCACGTCGTAGTAACTCCTAACACCCAAAGCACCCGCGCCCGCCTGCGATGAAGGATAAGACTTGAAAACTACTCGGCCATTGCTATCGTACTGCGTGCGCGTTGCGCTGAGGGTTGCTGCCAGGTTGTCTGCGTCGTAAGTGTGCTCCAGCACCGGACGCCACATGGTGTCCAGATAGGTGAACTTCCTTGCCGATCCTCTTACCTCCGCCTGGTACCACTGGCCGACAACCACGCCGGGCGGAAGCCAATCGCCTGGTGCTAGCTGTGTCAGGGAGAATGTCGTGTCATGGTAAGTGCTTGCATCGCCGACTGGATACCTAATCCTGACCACGCGTCCCATCGCGTCGTAGTCATAGGACGTGGTGTAGCCATTCTCTTCCGTATGACTGACCAGCCACCCATTGTCATCTATCACTGCTTATTCAATTGCACCCAGAGGCGACTCCGGCGTTGCCGGATAACGGATTGATTGCGGTATGCCGCGCTTCCATTCAGATAGGACCGTCTTATTGTTTCGGCCATCGACCACTGAAGCAATCGTACCGTCGTCATTGTAAAGCGTCGTCGACTGCAGTTTTCCGAATCGGTAGATTCTCCAGGGCAAGGCCTTATCGTTGAAATCGACCTGACTGGAGACCATGGCCGTTTCGGCGTTGTATTCACGAGCCGCCTGACCAATCACCCAGTAACCAAAGTGGTCTTTATATTCACTTATGTCTGTTCTCTTGTAGTTCTTGGTATTTTCACGCGTGACGGAAACTGGTCGCGCGAACATGTCGAAAGTATTGGTAGCTTTCCAAAAAGTTACCCCGTCCTGGATAGTAATCGCTGCGCTCATTGGTCGAATTGCCGCTTCGTTCCACAGATCGGGGAATTCTGCGAACGATTCTCCCACATAGTCAGGAAATGGCATCTGCGCCGCTTGCTGATTACTCACATAGTCGTAGTTTGTGCGAGACGCAGTCACGCCATCACGTATTGTCTCAACGCTAAGCAACTGCCCTTCATTCACACCGAATTGCTTGCCGAATGTGCTTACCGTCTGGTCACCATCTGGCGACGAGACTGTCACCTTCTTATGGGTAGGCGTGCTTTGGTTCAGACACTCTTCCGCAACACATGCCTGCAGGTTCGTGTACCCATAGTGCCAAGTCAGCGCTGCTAACCCGGGGCCCTCTACCTGCTTACTCTGTAAGGACATCACAACCTTGAACGCTGGGTACATATTTTGGCTGTTCTGCGCATCCCTTGCACCAGCATCTCCACCACTGTCCCAACCCCGCTGGCATTGAGCCGGTACACCAGTCCGGCCATGTCGCAGAGACTTGAATGTATACAGTGCTCTCGCACCAGTCGGATGCGTGACCTCAAATGGCCGGGTCAATGTTGACTGATAGTGATCGTACGAACAACGCGCGACTCGCTCTAGAACCTCATACTGATGCCATGCGAGGCCTTCGTCGCCACCACCAGGGCCGGGACCGGGACGCATTTCGTACTTCGGCTCAAAATCAACGTAGTTTCCTGGATCTTGGCCAAACTTCCAACTTGTTCCGTCTGGATTGGTTACAGAAATCAACCGGCCACCCACGCTTGCTTGAGGATGGTCAATGTAGGTGTAGATCCAGCTCCTACCCTGAGAGGTTACTTTTGTAATTTGATCATCTGATCCGTAGGTGAAGTTTATCTCGCGCCCATCACTCGCCCTCATCGAAGAGAGTCGCCGACCCTGCCATTGATAGCTCACCCAATTCCCGAACCGATCTTCTACGCGAGTTGGATAGATGCGCACATCTGCGCGGTGAACTTGGATCTGATTCTCGCCCATGCCCGGCAGCGAAGACCCTGGGTAGAAATGACTTACCATCCAGTTGAACGTGTATCTATTGCCAGAAGGGTCGATACCGATGAACCCTTCGCCAGGGTGTCCACTAGCTAACGACGCGGTGCAGCTAAAATACCAGAAGCCTTTTGTTACCCACCGCATACCCACCATGGCAGGTCTCTGTAACTTTGGCGATGTTCGTTCATTAAGAGCGAACAAACTACCGCCACCAGCAACACCACCTAAATCCGGCCCAAGTGCACTCTGCGTCGTACACCTGGCCTGCGAGCCAGCTCCTGCTGGCCACAGGAAATTTGGATTTGGGGTTTGACCTGGAGGCGCACCTCCGTCTGACACTACACCCACGTACGGCAAAGCCATGTCCCAGTTTCCGAACAATCCGTCTAACGCAGCGTTCTTGGGATTGCCTATCGAGAAGTTACGCGATACGGTCATTGGAAGACCGGCATTACCTGGCACATTGATATCCGTTTCACTGAACGAGACGGTACCGTCAAATAGATTCACGGACTCGCCAAACAGCCCGGGACCGAAAGAAGAAACTGTCTGACGTGTCTTCAACTGCCGATCGTATTCCTGCCCCCATTGAACCTGACCCCAAGCCAACACTGGCAGGAGTAAGAGCATAGATGCAGCTGCTAAGATAATTCTGGTTCGCATCGTTTAGCCTCGCATGTAGCGATCCTTGCCTGTGCGAGGCTTCGCCATACGGCAGTAATAATCCGACTGAAACGTTCTAATCAATGCGTTTGGGATAATCAGCAGCAATACGGAATTGAACTGCACAATTTTTATTCTTATCGCCTGCGTAGCCGATGAGTGGCATGGATTCCCCGGTGCCGGTCCAGTTTGGACAGCTCAAGCCAGAGCACGCCGGTCGGCATTGTTAGATGCACGGAACCGAACGCACTACGCCCGCACCCAATATTGGAACCTTGGACGACCGCTCTCGGCGGCGGATTCAATCAGCCAACCGGAGGCGAATGTTCCCGTGAAAGGCCGTTTTCATAGCGGCGTTGCTAGCTTCTTAGCAGATGACGTACTCAATGGAGTAGCAGTTAAAGTGCACCTACTTTGGTCCTGCTTAGACACCAACAGCACGGGCTCGTCGTCGCTGCGGGCAGCGGTCCGATTGGCTGGGGTCGCGTTTCTCTCTCTCGCAGAAAAACCTAGCGGAGATTGGCACATTTGACGCCCAGAGGCGGTCCCACACAAATGTTCCGACGTCGAATGTCGATGGACGCTATAACACGACGATATCGACCGCCGCACCATTCTTTGTCATTCAGGTCCTTCGATCGTGGTACTTGCGCCCTTAGTATTTCGCGCTCGCGTCTGTAAACATCCACCACTTGCGACAGGGTTCGCCTTCCATCACTGAGGGGTCGCAGGCCAACTGCGCGGGGGAAGGTTGCCGCCCGTGACCCGTGCCCGATTTACTTCGACAATGAAACCCTCGGAGGTAGCGGCCTTGATGCGCACGACACTGTTGCCTGGCGATCTCCACTGCTCCCCCACCTTGAACATGGAGCCCTCATTGTTGGATATAGTGGCAGGTGGCTGATCAGCGTCCACGCTGTAGGCTAGGTTGCTGGGGCCAATTTTGTGAATGATCACGGCATCGCCCGCTAGCTGGCTCTCATAGCTGCCAGGTCCGGTCCGTTTTCGAACTTCTATTGAGTAGCCATCCTGCGACAGTGGCTCAGGCAAGACGAGCATTTGAATATTGCTTGAGCCCACAAGGCTTGACCGATCCAGGGTGACGTCGACGGGAGCGTAACTGGGAACAACGGTCAATTTGCGAGGCGCATCAAACCACCCCAATCGATCCTGTTGCGGCACGCTCAGGTGCTTTGGGAGCCGGCCATAGCGCGAATGGTCGAGCGCGTTGCTCCAGTAGTCGCTCATTAAGTCCCAGGGATTGTCATAGGTGTCCGCATCCCCATCAGAATTGTCGGAATGCGGCAGTCCGTAGCCATGCCCCATCTCATGGGCGAAGAGTGCCAGGTTGTTAAAGCTCCAAGGCGGATTCCAGGTTGTGCCCAAGCACACCGATCGCCCGTCCAGCGTGCCGCACGAAGTTCCACCCCAGGCAGAGCCATCCAGGATCGCGTTGAACATCATGTTGATTCCACGCACGCCCGCGAAATCGACCGACGGGTCCGCTAGGGCAGCGCAATCGTCGAACAACAGGCCCAAGTTCGCTTGCTCTTGACCGCTGCCGTTGACGTTCATGTACTGTGAGCGTGTTTTGGGAAGCGTGAACCAACCATAGGCTTGGCTTCCTTGCAGATTGATCTTGCCCTGAGAAACCTCGCTCCAATAGTGTCCAAGCTGCCCGACGCTTGTTCCATACTGCTCTTGGAAAAAACTTGTGGGCCTCGGCTCGTCTGCCACATCCTTGAACTTGCACGCCAGCGTGATCCATCGGGTATTGCCGAGCACTGGACTAGGGGTAAGAAGCGACTTCGACAATGGCGACAGCCAAGGCCGATCAATCGGGACGATTACGGAAGCATGACGAAGCTCCACGGATACTGCTTGCCGGGAGAGTTCCACGGCCACCCAGCGATTGGTGAGCCCATGCAGATCCCCGGCTGCACGAGTGGCCGAGGCAGAATCCAGCGCATACCGCACACCGCGCCCGGTCACCAATGCAACTCGCAACTTGGCTGGCTCTGCCTCTATCCCGTTTGCTACGTCGCCCCACTGCACTTCCAGCCGGCCCACCACCACCTCCGCCATGGTTGATCCAGAGGTGCCCGAGGCAAGCAGTCCGAAGGCATAGATTAGTGCCGCTCGATATTTATTCATATAATGAAGTCGCACGATCCGGTTTCGAACGTGCCGGGCGGACAACGGCCTTCTGCAAACACGCTCACCGGAAGTCCTGATAATACGATCCCTGCCAAAACAACAACAGCGGCTCGGCGCCCGTTGACGCTCGCTAGTTTGATCATCTCGTCCCTTTAGCCCCGTCTAGAATCGACGATCTACGTTGATCATAAAGCCGTGGTCTCGATCTTCCCCATTTCCGATCATACAGTCGCGCCGTTCGCAACCGTTGCGTTTAGTGGCGTCTGGCAGATCGACGAAGTTTGCGCCGCTGCCGGAGTAGCGATCCAGAAAACCGCAAGCACCAGTACGAGCACTAAATGGCGGCCACCGCCCGAGACGGCGGAACGCAGAAAATTCATATGCTTCTTCCCCAAGAAGTGCCCGAAGCCGAGCGCTGTTTTTATCCGAGGCGAAGTCTACAGGCCCCTTCGCTGCCTGTTAGCGACGCTGTCCTACGAGCGCTTCTCCTACAGCTATTTATTCTTGGCCGGGCGGCTATCGCACCTGAATACGATCATTTCAGACCGCTTGCAGCTTGTGCCCACAAAGGTACTTACTGCATCGATCATCGGGCCAGCTCGCAAGATCGTTGTTTTCTCCGGGCCACCGCAAATAGCGTTTATTTTTCCGAGGGCTTTACCCCTAGCACCGATTCCCATGATTCCGGCATTGCAATAGGTGACGTGTCCAGTCGGCTTCGGTTTACTCGCGTTCTCGAAGTACTCTCGCAACTCAGACGGAGTTGTCATCGTGGCGATCGCGCCGTCGTGCGTCATTCCAGCTTGCTCTTCCGGCGTATACAGATGCGTTTCTTGAGCATTGACAGGACGAGATAGCGTCATCGCAACTAAAGCGCCCATTACGAGTATCATATTCTTGGTCATTTTTCGCTTCTCTTGTCAACGTGGCTGGGGTGTTACCGATGCTACCTGTGAGAGTCTGTGGCCCGTACCGGCACCACCGCTGGACGGAATGATTTTGTGAAGTAAGGGATGCCGACGTTCTGATGATCCGTCTCTCGGTCCTGGCTGGAAGTTGCATAGATGTCGGGTAGTAGAGACATTGGCTGCGCGTAGCCGCAGTGCCATGCGAATTGGCGCACTGGACGGTACACTCGCAACCTGCACTTGCATCAATGCCTTATCGGTTTGTCTGGATTTTTGCAATACTTTTACCGCCACTTTTGATGATGCAGAATGCTGCGGCGAAGGACTGCGGTATTGGAAAATAGTCGGGTGCGGTCGATGGCCGTAACCGAAAATAGGAATGCCAACTACATATGTCGTGAGAGAAAAATACGCAGCCGCTCATGCTTCATCTTGAACACCATTCGGTTCGATACTGAGGATTAAGGTTGCGCGGCAGGCGGAAAGCGCAACTTGAGCCAGTCCACTGAGAAAACCAGGAAACAGGCCACCATCACCACTGCGGCCACATCCATTCCCAGGATCGTTGCCGCCGCGGTGGTCGTCCCGTCCATCCCGCCGCCGTAGATACGCCTGCCCAGCCACGCGGCCACGAAACCACCGGTCAGCAGCATACCGACTAGACACGCGTGCCCCCGCCGATTGGTCCAGGTCCACGCAATCGCGGTGATCGAAAGCGCGCTGTTGGTCAGCAATTGCCACGCTTCGTGGAGCCTTGCGTGGGGAGGCCACAACGCGTTGAAGAGATGCGTCGCGTTGGCCTCTAGCACCGGCACTACCACGGCCGGCACCAGAAGACACAAGGTGACGGCTACACGGCTGCATAATGTGTTGCTCGACAATGACACCGGACTGGTCGCTGAACTAAATCAGCACTTCCCGGCAGCCTTGAGCAGCGCATTGCAGTTCCCTGTCGGCTTGGTGGCAGAGCCGCTCGCGGCCCCTTTGCCAGTTTCGGTGCAGATCGCATCACTAACGGACTTGCCCAGGACATTGACCGATCCGCCGACGAAGCAATTGTACTGTTGGCCGGAGGTGGTTTTGACCTGGTAGCGCGTCGTGGTTCCCTCATCCATTCGATTGGAGATGGTGAACTGACTAGGCTCCAGACCGAGCGCGAAGCCGGTCCGCTGGACAAGGATGTCGTCGCTGACGGCAAAGGAAGCGCAGCCAGAAACCAGCGCTACGGCGAAAGTGCAGCTGAAGAAGTGGAGTAGGCGGTTCGTGTTCTTGGTCATGTATCGGTTCCGGAAGGGTGGTGAATCAAGGTGCCAATTGAGACCGGAAAGCGAGTACCAATAACAGTGGTTTGGGATGAGCGGCACGCTCTGGTAGTTGACCTGCACAAACGCAATGCCGATGGGATATCGTGGCTGCGCCGCTGAGTTCGACGAGAATACGCATAGCGGAGTGAGGTCTCCTTGCTCCCTGCAGTCAATGACTGCATTTGACTCATAGCCGCCCTGCTCCTGCAGGCGGTACTGATCGGACCAGACGCTGGCATCGGAAGCAAAGTGTCTTGGGGACCTGCGGGACCAGATAGGGCATAGGCAAGCGGTCAGGTGATTGGAGTCGGGATCTGGCCGTCTCGGAATCTTCGCCCATCGGCATATTTCGTCAGCAGTACCGCCAAGACGGCGGTATGTCGCAAACGAATTGCCCGACCCGGGCAAGAAAGCCATTCTTGCATCATCGACCAAGTGCGGGCGGCCTGCTTGCGGAGTACATGATGAGGAGTCTCCAGATATGAGCGACTACAAGAACACCGGCAGATTCATCGGCCTGGCCATGATGGTTAGTTTCGTGGTCGGTATGGTGTCCAACTTCAAGCTGCAGTCCGATCTGTTTGTCGAAGGAGGCTTGATAGTCAATGCAGCCGCCCATTCAGACAAAATCGGAATGATCGCGCTCCTCGGGTTGCTGACCGGCCTGGTCTCGACGTTCGCGGCTGCACTGGTGTCTACATCGTTGAGGCAGCGGGCGCCGGTGCTTGTTACGGGCTACTTTGCGATTGTGATCGCAGGTCTGGCAATTTCGATGCTCGAATACTCCAGCCTGATCGCTTTCAGGAGCCTCAGTGAAGCGTATGTTTCGGCAAGCGCAGACAAGGCCGATTCTTTCCATGCAGCCAAGGTCCTGCTCGTCGGGCTGCGGGACGGCATCCATTATCTGGACAAACTGTTGGGCGGCACGGGCGTCTTGATACTGTTCGCGATATTCTATCGGCTGCGGCTGATTCCTCGCGCCCTCGCCGCTTTCGGCATCCTAGCTGTGTTATCGCAGATGTTTACAGTCGGACGCGCCCTTTTTGGCCACGACGTAATCTACCTGATGCTTGCGCCTATCTCTTTAGCATTCTTGGTAACCATGATCTGGCTGCTGATCAAGGGCTTCGCGGAAGAAGGCATTGACGGAAGTCATCCACCCGTCAGGCAAGCACCGGTCCAGGTCGATTAAATTCATCACATCTGGCGAAAGTGATGGAAGTGCTTACGGCTGACCGGAAGTACTTCAGGTCGGCCGATAAGATGGATGGTAGCTGTCTCGTTCTCCCCTCGAGTGACGTGGCGAATGGCACGGAGAGCAACCACAACCGACCGGTGCGATTGCACGAACTGATGGGGGTCAAGCTGTTCCAGCAAATCTTTGAGTGCCGTTCGGATCATCGCCTCGGCCGGCGCACCACTTTCATCGCGCCAGCCCACGCATGTGTACTTCTCGTCGGACCTGAGGAAGTCGACCGATTCCACGGCGATCATGCGTAGCGTGGTGCCCGTCGACGCTCTGAGCCAACGCAGTGGCCCCGGCGCCTGCCGTTCGTGAAGATACGCCGCGAGCTGCTGCAGCAACGATTCGGACGGCGGTGAAGGCCTGGAAGATGCAAGGCGACTTTGCAGGCGCATTACCGTTTCGGCCAGTCGCTCTCGCGCGATCGGCTTGACCAGGTAGTCGACTACGCCTTGCGCAAACGCTTCGACTGCATAGCTGTCGTATGCAGTGACGAATACGATATGGGCTCGGGCTCCAATGCGGCGAGCTGCTTCGACGCCCGATAGCCCCGGCATGCGTACGTCCAGGAAACAGATGTCGGGAGACAGCTTCTCGAATTGTTCTACCGCTTCCCGACCATTGCGTACAGTCGCAACAATGTTCAGCTCCGGCCAGGCTTTGGCCAGAAGCTTCTCAAGCTCCTGGCGCAGCAGCGGCTCATCGTCGGCAATAAGCGCACTGGGGCTTCCGTTCATGGCAGGTCCTTGCGTATAGGAATCTCAATTCGGGCAAGCACTCCTTGCAGGGGGTCGGCCGATATATGCAGGGAGGCTTCTCCCGCGAACACAAGGTGCAAACGCTCCCGCAGCGAAGCCAATCCGGTGCCACAGCCGTCATAGCTTTCGTGGAATCCGACGCCAGTATCACGTACTTCTACCACGCAACGCTCATCGAAAGTGGTTATAGACACGTCGATCCGTCCTCCCTCTTCGCTCGGGTCAATCCCGTGACGTACTGCATTCTCAACCAGCGTAAGAATCGTCGTCGGCGGACATGTCAGACCAAGCGACTCCGGGTCGGCAACGATCCCATACTGCAATCGGTCCGGCATACGGATATGCATCAGCTCCAAATACGCCTGCACCAAGGCCACCTCGTCCAGAATAGTGGTCGCGGAGTTCTGCAGACGCGGGACGGCAGCGCGCAGGTAGGCAATCAAGCTTTCCAGAACCTGCGACGCCATTGGAGATCCAGCGACTACCAGCGCCCTGACATTGGCCAAGGTGTTGAAAAGAAAGTGTGGCTCCACCTGTGCCTGCAGCAAGCGTAATCGGGCATCAAGCGCCCGGCGCGATAGCTCGCTACGCTCAAGTTCAAAAGCAAGGGCCTGGTGACGGGCGATAGCGTCCTTCTGGCGCACCAGGGCGGCGAGCGCGACCCAGGGTGCAACGAGTAACCCAGTCAATGCTAGCACTGCGAAGCCGCCCAAACGCTCGCGTTCCATCCAGAACGCAGGTTGTCCGGTTTCGGTGCTCAAGAAGTAAAACAAGAAAAGAGTGGTGGGAACGACAAGCGCTACGCCTAATACCTGCAGCGCCCAGCGGGCGAGCCATGCCGGTAGCCGTCGTGGCCACTGCTCGAACAGCCCAAAAATCATTACAGCGGCCAGGGCCGAACCCATAACTCGTACGAAGAGAGTCGGTGCATCCGCCCGCCATACAAAAAGCAAGAGAAGAGATAGGCTCAGAGCGACCAGTATTGCGAATACCAAGCGCCGCCAAGCAAACAGCAGGGCCAGTCCGCGTAGGGATGTGCTTAGCAAAAATTGGTCGCTCATGCCAAGACATTACTTCAAGAAGAGGGCAAGTGCATCCGTCGCTTGGTAGGTGCAGATCCATCCGAGGGTCTGCAAGGATCGGCGCGCGTCATCATCCCGAGCGCGGGGCGTCACCTGTCTGCGCATACCGTCATTGAACCCAATCTGGGTTTCGTTCGTCGCATACCTATAGTCCAACGACGTAATCAAGTGAAACATGCGGGGAAGTGGAATGAGGAATCTCAAATGTCTGATATGGCCCCGATCGTTACGCAGGGTGAGGCAAGCAGGTTCAAGCGAGCCCTTGGGCCAGACGCAGGGGTATGGCTTGGCAGGTCGGCAAGCGCTTGGATGATTTTGGCTTTATGCGGTCAGTGGATCTTCGCGACCTATGTCCTAATCTTCTACGGCTCTGCCGTGCTGGCCGATGACTGGTCGCGATGGAACCAAGTTCTGCCTCGCGGTTACGTTGCTGGCGATACCGCTGGGAACCTGGTGGTTCTGTCGCATCTCGCCTTCACGGTGCTGGTGGTTCTGGCAGCAACCATACAGATGCTTCCAATCGTGCGAAGACATTGGCCAAGGATTCACCGGATGAGTGGGCGCGCATTCCTGGTGTCGGCGCTGGTACTGGGACTCGGCGGGTTGATCATGTCTCTGTTCCGCGGGGGATCCAATGACGGCATCCGACAGGCCGCAGGCGTGCTCAATACCTTAATGATCGTTATTTTCGCCGCGATGGCATGGCGCATGGCAATGGTCAGGCGCTTTGCGGTACATCGAAAATGGGCGCTGAGATTGTTCATGGCAGTCGCCGGTGTCTGGTTCTTCCGAATCGGCCTGATGCTCTGGCTGGTGATTTTCCAGGCACCGGTAGGGTTCGATCCAAAGACATTCACGGGTCCGTTCCTTACTTTTCTTAGCTACGCCAAATTCTTGCTTCCGCTTCTGTTCCTGGAGATCTACTTTGCAGCTGAGAAATCTGGCTCCACAGCGAAATGGATCACCTCCGGGACATTGGCAGTTCTCTGCCTGGGTACAGGAGTCGGCATAGCTGGCGCAACTGTGATGTTGTGGTTGCCGCATTTGAAGTAGCGATCGAGCCCGCGCACTAGATCGGCCGCACGAGGCCTCGCGTTACCGATGAGCTTTTTTGCTTTGTTGACAGTGATCCAGAACTGCGTCCGTTATTTAGCAAGAGATCAGGGGAATGGAATGCGAGCAGCAATTGTTGAGAGTGATCTTCAAGCTCGGGCCAGGCTGCGCAGGTTCGTAGAGAGGCTGGACGGAGGAGCCTTCGACGTCGTTTCTGAATACGCCAAGCTCGACGAACTTACCAGTTCTGATACCCAGTGTGGACTAGATGTGCTATTCGTGGATATTGAACAACGGAGCAGTGCCGGGTATGAAGCACTCGAAAGGTGGCATAGTTCACGACTGAAGATTGTTCTAGTGGGTTTAAGCGCACGGAGTGGCTTCAGAACGTTAGGTCCCCACGCGACCGTCTATACGCTGCAACCTATCCCTGCACAGCAACTGCGCGAAAACCTCGAACAATCTATAGGTGCAGTCCCTCTCACACCGTTCAGGCGTTTGGCACTTCCCATCGGACAGAGAACACGCTTGGTACCAGCGTGTCAGATAGACGTGGTTCTAGCCCAGGGCAACTATCTGGAGATTAATGCCGCGGGTGCAAAGTACGTGATCAGGAGCACTCTTGCTGATTTTCATGCAAGACTCGAAACAGAATCGTTCGTGCGCCTCCATCGATCGGTACTTGTGCGTATAGAGGCGATTCATGAGGTAAAACCGATTGGATCCGGTCGATTCCGCGTTCGGTTGCACGGCGGCTACACCTTTCAGTCTGGACGCAGCTTTCGAGATAAAGTCCATGGTTTAATTGGAATGAATTGTGTGTAGGCATAGCGCGCGCTACCCCGACCGGAAAGGCCAGATCGCCACAGCCATACACACATCGATGCAAGCAACTCGACTTATGTAGCCATTGCATACCCCGCATACTCATCTAGCAGTCGAAGTCCTCGATTCGCTTAAATTTCTGGCCAACGCGACCGGCGTGGTGCTTGTGCTGGCGAGCGGCTATGAATTGTTCACTGCAGACCTGGCCTCGGCGCACCTCAATGGCCGCATGCGAGTCATCGAATTCGAATGATACGGCTTGCCATACGCACCACATCGGACGTTGCGGCTTCCAAGGCATCCAGCATGGCCACTGCAGGAGTCAAGTTTTGGCCATAGGTGCTCACCGAGATCAAGAACAAAGGCGTATTTAGCTCAGTAGCGCAGTAAAAGCTGGTCGAAAACCGGCCAACTTATGCTTGCTCCCAGCACGCATGTGCCCCGTCACATGGACGGGGCACATGCAGGGGTTGTGGGTGGTGGGCCGTGTTGGACTTGAACCAACGACCGAAGGATTATGCTTGCCACTTCGACTTTCGCCGCCCGTTTCCGGTTCGTGGTCTGGACTCTGTCTTGTCTTTCGGCCTTCCCGTCGAGTCTCTACACGTTCTCCCTCGCAGGAGCTTCGCTCGGCGTTGGCATATGAGTTATTTGTCAACCAACAAATTCCAACGACAAATCAACAACATGAACCTTTGGTCGGATCCCTAGGCTACAGCTAGGCTACACACTATTGTGGGAGGAGCCATAAGTTGGCCGTCGCCGGGGAAGGTGCACCCTTCTGACACAGTGGGCTTAGGAACAACCGGCAGATTTGCGTTCCGGTCAGGTGGACCAATCACCCTTTGGACATGAACCTTTCGGGCAAACGTGCACCCTGCACAGTGAGCTTCGAGAACGCTGCTTCCATGCTGCGAAGGTCTGCGGGAGTCAGTTCCACACCGACCGCTCCCAGATTCTCCGCCATGTGTTTGGCGTTGCGTGTGCCTGGGATCGGGACGATCCATGACTTTTGGGCCATGAGCCACGCCAGCGCGACTTGGCCTGGCGTTGCTTTCTTCTCATTACCGACATTGCGAAGCAGGTCAATAACGGGCTTGTTAGCCGCCAGGTTTGCTGGTGAGAAGCGGGCGAAGCCTGATCGAATGTCCGTCTTCGGGTCGAAGGTCATGCTGGCGTCAATTGTTCCGGTCAAATAGCCCTGTCCAAGGGGTGACCACGGGACGAAGCCAATCCCAAGTTCCTCGCACGTGGCAAGCACACCGTTATGTTCGACGTCACGCGTCCAGAACGAATATTCGCTCTGTAGCGCAGCGACGGTCTGCACAGCGTGGGCGCGGCGGATCGTTCGCGCGCTAGCCTCGGACAGACCAAAGTTAAGCACCTTACCTTCGGCGATCAGATCCTTCACGGCGCCGGCCACATCTTCGATCGGCACATTGGGGTCGACGCGGTGCTGGTAGTAAAGGTCGATACGGTCGGTTCGCAGCCGCTTAAGCGAGCCCTCGACCACCTTTCTTATATGCTCCGGACGGCTATTCAGCTGGAAGGTACCGTCGTTCGTGTAGCCAAACTTGGTAGCAATAGAGACTTGATTGCGGATCGGCTCGAGCGCCTCGCCCACAAGGTCTTCATTGGTAAGTGGGCCATAAATCTCGGCCGTATCGAAGAAGGTAACGCCCGTTTCATAGGCGAGACGCAGGACGGCGATACCCTGGCTGCGGTCAGCGGGAGGGCCGTAATTGGCACTGATACTCATGGCACCCACGCCGATTTCCGAGACGCTAAGACCTCCGAGCTTTCGAATGCCCATCGTTCGCTTCGGCGCATTGCCTACGACGGCCTGGGCAGAAAGCGTATTGGGCAACAGCAGCGAGGCAGCCATTAGAGCGCCAGCCTTGAGTAGCTGGCGGCGAGAATTCAGGCCAACGCTTTCAACCTGGTCGGGGTTGTCCATGTCGCGGTCCTAGATCTGGGAGTCGGGACGTTACAGTCTCCCCTTAGCGCTCGAGGACCGCTTGCCGGAACCACCATATTTCTTGCCTAAAATGACGCTCCAGAGAAGTCTGTTTCAGGGTTTCTTGGTGCTGTAAGCCACAACGCTTGGAATTGAGCCATGGCTAATCATCTGCCGCCCCACTTCCATAACTGGCCCTCTCACGAGCTGACATTCTCGCGGATGCGGTTGCCGGGGTTGTCCATACCGATGATGACTATCTCACTGTTGTTCGTGGGCTTTCGTTCGAGCTAGGAGCTGGACAGATAACCTCACTCGATCTTGGCCACCTCAACTCGGGCATCGTCAGTGAGCTCCTCGCGGCTTTTCTGCCAATAGACTCGACCGCGGCGCAGGAAGGCATGGTGGATGAGGTGGCCCCCGTGCGCTTCGATGCGCTTGGCGAACGCGTTCACCTCCTTCTGCTTGTAGCGGCTATTGCCCGTCATGATCAAGACGACCTCCTTGCCCGAGAGATCAGTTTGCTCGACGTAGGCCCAGAGCGGAGTCGCCGGACGAAACATCCATGTTGGCGAGAGCAGGAAAACACGCTTGGCTGGCGCCAGATCTATCGGTCCGACCTGGATTCGCGGAAGGGCCTGGGCGCGGGCGTCTGTGATTGCGTCGCCTTGGCCCTTAAAACCAAGAGGATAGTCTGCCTCGATCCGGGCAATCGGCGCGTTGAACATGCGGGCGATCTCCCGGGCGACCGCCTCAGTGTGACCCGAGCGCGAGTAGTAGACGACGGCGATCTCTTGATTTGGCTTCCCGACTGGCGAGTAGGGTCCGCTTGGTACGTACGTCCGATCCTTGATCGCCACCAGGGCGACCGCTGCGACTGCCATGACGGTCGCAACCAATCCAACTAAAAACATCTTCTTCTTGCGCACATGATTGGATGTTCTCATCGCGCCTTCTCCAGCCCGGCAATTAGCGCCACCATCAGCATCCATGAAGTATCTAGTCCGGTGTTTTCGCCAGATTGCCTAAACCGCCGGATTCATTGTCTGATTTGACGGAGCCGGAACTCGAAAGTCGAAGCTCTTCAAGACTTCATCGTAATGCCCATTGCTTCTCACGGAGGGGACTACATTCAATCGCCGCTCATTCGCCGAGCTTCAAAGGCTGGATCCCTTCGACATGTGCCAAGAATGCGCTGAGCACCGGTGACCGCGACCGTCCGGTGAGCTCGACGATATACAGCGGCCTGGAAGTAACTTTAGCGCCGGCCAATCGCACCGATCGCAGCCGGCAGGTGGTGATCAGGTCTTCGGCGACGCAACGAGGCACCATCGCGACGCCGCCGCCGCCGGCCGCCGCACGCACAATGGCTTCGTTGCTGCCAAGCACGGCGCGCCGCGTAGGGCACATTCCCTGCGCCAGTAGGAAGGCGTCGCTGACCTGACGCGTGCCCGATCCGGCCTCGCGCATGAGCCAGACATGTCGGCAAAGCGCCTCCATGGAAACCTCACCTTCCAAACCTTCTAGTTGTGTGCCCGCGACCAGCTCAATTGGTTCCTCTCGCCACACGCTAAGCGTCAAGCCCGGCAGATCGGTCGCGCCCTCTATAAAGCCGATATCCACCGTGCAGTCGATCACTGAACGGGCTACGTCGCCCATATTGCCAATCTCCATTTCAAAGGCGACGCCTGGATGCATCTGTGTGAACTCGGCCACGGCGGCAGGCAGCCAATAGCTGCCGATAGTCGTGCTTGCGCCAATCCGCAAGCGTCCCTGGCGCAGCCGCAAGCGATCCTCAACGACTTCCGAGGCGATCCGTTCCAACGCGAACAGATTACGGGCGTGGGGGAGCAGGGCCTCACCGGCCTCGGTCAGGCGAATGCCGCGTCGGTCCTCGATTAGCGCCAGGCCGAGCTGGTGTTCAAGCTCCCGTACGCCCTTAGATACTGCAGATTGACTGACGTGGAGTACTTCTGCCGCTCGGGAGAAGCCTTGCTCCTCGACAACCGTAAGAAACATGCGCAACAGGTGGAGATTCATCTGTATGACCTTAGCTCATGATTGCTTGAGTTTTATGCGTTGGACAGTGTGAAGCGCGCGCACGAGCATGGCGGCCTTCTCAGGTCGGCCCACCATGACCACGCCAGCGTACGCTTCCCAGTCTTCGCCGCAGGGCCTACTAGCCGGGCTTCTGCTGGCCGGCGCCATCGCCACGATAGCACTGGCGTTGGCGGCACTGCCCTTACTCCAACGTTGGGGGCTTAGCGCCCTTACGCTGGCGATCCTGTTCGGCATCGTGCTCGGCAACACCCTGTTCCCGCAGATATCGCGCACCACGGGCCCAGGCGTCGACTTCTGCAAAAGCCGATTGCTTCGCATTGGCATCGTGCTTTATGGCTTCCGCCTGACGCTGCACGATATCGCAAGCGTTGGCGTCGCGGGGGTGGTCATCGCGGCCATCATGGTCGCCTCAGTCTTTGCACTCGCCGTATGGTTCGGCACGCGTGTTCTTAAGCTCGACCGCGAATCGGCGATGCTGATTGGCGCCGGCAGCGCAATCTGTGGTGCGGCCGCCGTCATGGCCACTGAGCCTGTTCTACGGGCTCCTGCGCACAAGGTGTCGGTTGCGGTGGCAACGGTCGTGGTCTTTGGCACCCTGGGCATGCTGATCTATCCGGTGATGTATCCACTGCTGGGGCTCTCCCAGCATGCCTATGGGGTCTATGTAGGCTCCACTGTGCACGAAGTGGCGCAGGTGGTGGTCGCCGGAGGCGCAGTGAGTCAGGCAGCGTCCGATATTGCTGTCATCGAGAAGCTCTTGCGGGTCATGATGCTGGCCCCCTTTCTGTTCGTGCTCTCGGCGATGCAAAGTCGCACAGCGGCGGCTGACGGCACACGTTCGCCCATCGTAGTGCCGTGGTTCGCTGTCGCTTTCATCGCTGTCACCGCTTTCAATTCGCTGCAGCTACTGCCGGTAGCTTGGGTGCAGAACATTCAGCGGCTCGATATCGCCCTGCTGGCGATGGCCATGGCCGGTCTCGGCCTTCGCACGCAGATCGGAGCCATCCGTCAGGCCGGCGCAAGACCCCTGCTGTTGGCCTTGCTGCTGTTCGTGTTCCTTATCGCGGGGGGTTTGGTGGTCAATGCGGTCATAACAAAGATTGGGGTCTTCTGGGTCGGCTAACGAAAGGGTTTACTCAGCAGATCGTGTCTTCTAGTTGCATGTGCTTAAGAACGGCAGCAAACGCGGCAGGGGCGATCGACTCAAGTGGTGAAAGCAGAGTTGTTTTTGACTGGTGCTATTTCCGTCCTGATGGACGGGAAGAGGAGTGATGAATGAGCTTTACACAATGCATGCCTGAGTTGATCAGGCGACACCGGTACTGCCTCTCGCAAAGCAGGTGGATCCGATGATCAAACGTCTGTTCGTCGATCATCCTGCGTCTGTGGGAGAGAGCTACTTCGCGCACATGGGCGTAGCGGCATCCTTCGGCAAGGCGATGCTGCTTGGTGGTTTGGCCTGTATCGTCCATGCCGTTGTTCCAGGCCTGTGCGTCAGAACTGGAAGCACTGTCGTGGCGGATTTACACCGTCGGATGGTGACGCACAGAAGCGGCCCCAGTTGCGCTCAGGAGCAATCCAATGTTTGACCGCCTGCCTATCGCCAAGACTGATTCTCTCATGGAGCTTGCCGCCCTCATGCAGGCCGATCCTCGGGCAGGCAAGATCGATCTTGGCATTGGAACCTATCGAGACGAGGACGGCGCGATTCCGATCATGGCGGTCGTAAAAGAAGCCGAACGAACGCTTTTGATCGAGCAAACTTCCAAAGGTTACTTAGGACTCGCGGGGGATGGTGAGTTTGCCCTGAGACTTCAAGGCGCTATTTTCCCTGGCCTCGAGGCGGCAATGCAAGGCCGGCTGGCGCGCATCCAGACCCCTGGCGGCACCGGTGCCTTGCGTTTGGCTCTCGAAACTGTAGCGCAAGCGAATCCAAAGGCCCAGGTCTGGTTGGGCGTACCTAGCTGGCCGGCCCACGTGCCTTTGATCAGTGCTGTCGGCTTGATCCCTAGAACCTTCCGTCATCTGAACATAGACGGCCAAATCGACTTGGCGGCGATGTACTCGGCTTTAGAACAAGCACGTGCGGGCGACATCATCTTGCTTCATGGGTGCTGCCACAACCCAACAGGCACGGACTTGCCGCTTGATGCTTGGCGCGCCGTAGCAAATGTAGCCTCGTCCAAAGGCCTCACTCCGCTCCTGGACCTTGCTTATGCCGGTTTGGGGGATGACCTCGAAGCCGACGTCCGCGGTGTGCGCGAACTGCTGCTGAGGTGCGAGAGCGCACTCATAGCCGTGTCGTGCTCCAAGAGTTTCGGTCTCTATAGGGATCGCACGGGGATGCTGGTGCTGCTCGGCGAATCTCCCGCGATCACACTTAATCTTTCTCGCACCGCGGCAAGTAACGCACGCTTGCTCTGGTCCAATCCGCCCGACCATGGCGCAGCGGTCGTTAAATCGGTGCTGGCGTCGGCCGAGTTGACGCAAAGTTGGCATGCTGAGCTCAATCATATGCGTTCTCGCGTCAACGCCATCCGCGCGCGCCTAGCCGACCTTCCCCTACCCCGTCTCAATCTCGGCGCGCTAAAACGCCAGCGCGGCATGTTCGCCATGCTACCTCTGTCGGCCGACGAGGTGCGGGTCCTAAGAGAGCGTCATGGCATCTATATAGACGTGTCTGGCCGCATTAATGTCGCAGGCCTCAACGAGGCTAATTTCGCCAAATTCGCGTCCGCTCTCACCGCAATTGACGTGATCTAGCTCTCTTCCTACCGGCTTTTTAGTTAATAGCCAAATCAGGGCGTCGCATTATCAAACGCACCATCAACTTGCCGACGTCTGGCCAGTATTCTGCGCGTCAGGCAGGCTTGGTGAGCCGATAGTGTCTCGCCGAGACCCCATACCTGTTTTTGAACAGGCGGCAGAAATGAGAAAGACTGCGGAACCCGATGGAATAGGCGACCTCGGAAACGTGGGCCGATCCGTTGCGAAGCAAATAAGCCGCATAGCTCATGCGCATGTCCGCGACGATACCGCCAAACGTCGTGCCGTTGTCGGCACACGCCTGGTGCAAGGTGCGAACAGATATTCTCATCGCCTTTGCGGTGTTCTGTGGCGATAGATCTTCACTGGCGATGTTGGTCATGATGTGGTTATGGATCCGCGTAAAACGCGTGGGATGACTGATGGCCAACTCAGGGGACGGTGCAGCGGCGTTGAGTGTGTAAATTAGCGCCGCTCCGAGCAGATATTGCGCCTGGTCGAGGTGCTCGGGTACCCCATCGTATCGAAGCAGCGCATGGGCTGCGCTGAGAAGAACTGGGCTAAGAAAGAAGTCGGCGGGAATTGCAAGATGTTGAGCGCCGATCCATCCCATATTTTGTAAACTGAACCGCCCATCAAACAACCACCAGATCGGCACCTGGATGACTGCAATTTCGGCGTTCTCCTCCGCTTGAATTTGATAGGCATCCCACAAGGGTGAGAGGGTAAAGATGTCTCCGCGACCAAGGCGACGGCGATGGGAATGGCTGGTATAGGTAAGCGCACCACCCAACACTACCGCCACCCGAAGATCGAGCGGACCATTGACGTCGGGCTTCACGGCGATGTCCTGGGGGTCTAGCCCTATCCGAAACAACGTCAAGGCCCCCCTGCGGACCGACGAGACCACACCTCTTTGGTCGGTAGGGCTAATCTTTAGCAACGCGTGGGGGGAGACCACAGCAGACAACGTCGTGCGCCAACCTTGAGCGCTTTGCGGCGCTGTGTTGCTGACGTCCGGAACATCGCCCCACTCCATATCCAAAAAGGGACAAGGAGAGTGATTTTTTTGCGGTTGCGACATGGTGACCCTCGCATTTCCAATCGCCGGCAGGCATCCAGGCTGGCGACTATATGACAAGCGCTATCGCGCAGACACTATTCTGCACTCTCAGGCAATTTGTGGTGCGTTGGCTGTTAAGACGCTGTCGAATGTCTGAGTCAATCATCTCATCTCCAAATAACTGGTGTGAGGGGAGTGTCTTGTACAAGAGAACGATCGGCGTCGTCAGCGCTGCTGCTTTCCTGATGTCCACCAGCGCCCTGGCGCAGACCCAAACTGAGCTTGGCCAAACGCAGCCCGATGGCTCCGCCGCCCGTCCGACGGCCGTCGTTGGCCGCGCCGAGTTGATTGATTTTCGGGTCGATTCCGGCCCGTTGTCGCGAGTTTTCAGCCAAGTGCTGGCCCAAGCACGAGCATCGGTGTCCTCTTCCCAAGATGTCGGCGACACGCCCGTAAAAGGCGTCTCCGGGCGGATGACACTGTCTCAGGCATTGACTTTGGTTTTCCAAGGCACGCCGTGGCTGGCAGAAACCATACCGGGAGGAGCGATCCACCTAACCCGGCGCAATGACGGCGAGGACGCCACTAACTTGGACAGGGTCGTGGTGAAGGGACGGCGAACTGACTTCGCTCGCAATGACTCGAGCCTGCTCACTCGGACAGACACCCCCCTGCGGCAGACGCCGGCGACGGTCGATTCCGTCACGGAAGAAGTCATCAGGAGTCAGAATGCGTTTTCCATCGCCGAAGCGCTGCGCAACGTGCCCGGCGTCCTGCTTCTGAACGGCACCGGTACCGCCATCCAAGTTGGTGACGGGGATACGAATGGCGTCAGCTACACAGGTGGCCTTCGCAACAGCAGTATCGGTGGCAATGCACCGATCACGGACGTAGAGTCTGTCGAAGTTCTGAAAGGCGTCGCTTCGGTATTGACCGGAGCCCAAGTGGCCGGCGGAACGGTGAATTACATCCCCAAGCGCGCCACTGGCGAGAGACGTCGCGACATCGCCATCGGGGTCGGGACCGGCGAGGAATTTCTGACCACTTTTGATGTCGGCGGACCTCTTGCAGAGGAACGCGGCCTGGCATTTCGAGTTGCCGGCCAAGTTCAGACGGCCGACGAACGGCCGAACGGCAGCAACAATCCCTACTCCCACGCGATCAACGGAATGCTTGGTTATCGCGGCGCCGTGGATGCCGACCTTGGTCTTCAGTACTACACGACCAAGACTGCCTTGGTTGATCTGGCCAGCTATGACCCGACCACAGGGACTTTCACGCCCTATGGCTCGCGTCTCAATGATGGTCGGCAAGTCACCGTCGAATCCACTCGTCTCAGCTACAGCGTTGAGCGAGATCTGGTGAACCGCTACGACCTGATGGTTCGGTTGCGCACACGAGGGCAATTTCAGCATGCAACAAGCGATGGGCAGTTTCAATCGGCGCTCGCCTACGACTTTTTCGGTCTAGGCAGCTTCATCATTAGCTCTGCTACTCGTAGTGTTGAGGACCAGTCCAGCCACTATGCGGATGTTTACTCGGAGTTCTCGACCGGCCCGGTCGAGCACAAGGCCATCATCGCCCTCGATATGACCCAAAGCGATCTTGAAAGTCAGTCGTCGGCTCCCGGGATCGGATTCACAATGGGCCAGCCGTTCCCTCTGTTGACCGTTGACCGCTCCGGGCCGAAGACCAGGGTCGATGAAAACCAATATGGTGTTGTGGTGCAAGATCAGATGACCATGGGCCGCTTCCACGGGCTCATCGGGCTTCGACAGTCCTGGTACAAGAATGACACGCTGGCGTCAGACGGCCTTACGCGAACAGTTGTCGACGAGAGAATATTCCTGCCCAGCTTCGGGCTGGTCTACGATGTCAGCGATGCGCTCTCCATTTACGGATCGTACCGCGAAGGCTTTCAGCCGCTGTCGCCGCTGTCGTATCCAACTTTCGACAATAGCCCTCTCCGGCCTTCCCTGCAGAGCCGCAAGGAGGTCGGATTCAAGAGCGGCCTATTCGAGGATCGGCTGACGATCAATGGATCCTATTACTGGTATTCGACCGAAAATGAAGCGATCCAAGACTTCGATCACCCCGGCTCACAGATCTACTTCAAGAATGGTCCCGGTTCCACGGGCAAAGGCTTCGAACTTTCACTGGCGGGCTCCGCAACACCAACGCTGAAGATCCTGGGAGGCGTGACGCACCAGACCCAGGAGCGGCGTGACGGCAATGAAGTCTTCGCTCAACCGGAGTGGATCGCGAACGCCTGGGCCATTAAGACCTTCATACTTACTGACAACCGCTCCATCGATGTCGGGTTCGGTGCGAACTACAACACAGGCGTGAAAGCCTTTGACATCCCAACTACCATGCTCCTTGATCTCAACCGCGAGTTCCTCGCCTTCCGAGCCACCGTTGGCTATCGGTCGGGCGACACTCGGATCAACCTGTCGATCGACAACCTGTTCGATCGGGAGAACTACGAGCCAACTGGTGTGCTCGGCGCGATACCGATGGCTCCGCCTCGGGTAATTCGCCTCGTCTTTTCGCGAGCTTTCTAGGACCCACCATGACCGAAAGTTTCGTAAATCCATCCGACGCCGAAGTTGCAGCGACCGACCGCACCCCCGAGGTACGGGATCATAGGATCAAGCCCGATCTCGGGTATATCTGGCACCTGATCAAGCAGTATCTCAAGCGAGATGCGAAGATCGGCTGGAGCATGGTGGCCTTAAAGCTGGTCTTCACCATTCTTGGCTCGGTGGCCATGTTGCAATTCCAGGTGAAGTTGGCGGCCGCGACCAATGCGCTAAGCGCCAAGGATGCCGCTGCGTTGTGGCCGAATATCTCGATGACCACCGGTTTCATCGTGCTCATCTTCGCAGTTTCCATGATCAACGTGATCGTCAATTTCACCCTGCGCATGCGCATGCGTACGGTCTTTACCAACGATTTCCTCGGGCGATGGCTAGTAGAAAATCGCTTCTACCATCTTGAACGAAGGGGTGACATCGATCACCCGGAGCAGCGAATCCAGGAAGACATCTACATCTACGTTGAGAACTTCATCACCCTTGCGCCGACCATATTAGGCACCTTGGTCACCGTAGTGCTTTACTCGGGAACGTTGTGGACGCTATCAAAGCCCGTATCTCTAGAGTCCATCGGCCTGCCTTGGACGGTGCATGGCTACCTGCCTTTCATCGCGGTCCTAACCGGCGTGGCGATGACGATCATTGTCCATTTCGTCGGCGATTCGCTGACCAGAACTGAGATCACCCGACAGCGCCTCGAAGCGCAGTTTCGAAACGACATGGCGGGTATTCGTGAGAATGCCGAAATGGTCGCCTTTGAGAAAGGCGCTGCGATTGAGGGAGTAAGGCTGCAGGGGATATTCGACCTAATTCGGAAGAACTGGCGTCGGTATACCTTTGCCAACGCCAAGCTCGGCGCAGTGCTCAGCCTACCCGCACTTGTGCTCACCGTGGCCCCCATGGCGTTATGCGCGCCGCTGGTCCTCGATGGACGCATGGGTGTAGGCGACTTGCAGTTGGTCGGCTCAGCTTTCCTGATGATGTATATGTCCGTGTCAGTCCTGGCGACAAGCTATCGTGAGATAGCCATCATGCGTTCGGCTGTCGCGCGTATGCGGCTGTTCGATGAAGCGTTGGACACGCCTGCTCATTCTGGCATCGCGGTATCCCAGTCGACTGGGGACGTGATGTCGACACGAAACCTCTCCCTGCGGCTGCCTGGCGGCGCACCTTTGGTAGAAATAGGCGATCTTGAGCTCAAAGCGGGCGATCGTCTGTTGGTGCGTGGACCCTCGGGCTCAGGCAAAAGCACCTTGATGCGCGCGCTGGCGGGGCTGTGGCCCTATGGGAGCGGATCGGTCCAAAGCCCGGAAGGAAAGCGAATCTGTTTCCTGCCCCAGCGCAGCTATATGCCCGACGGTACGCTCGCCAGCTTGCTCGCCTATCCCAACGCACCTGATCCACACGCCGATCCGCAGTATCGATCAGTTCTCCAGTCCTTGGGTCTTGGCGCCCTTTGCTCGCGTCTTCATGAGCATAACCAGTGGCGCCAAATTCTCTCGCCAGGCGAGCAACAGCGCATGGCAGCGGCGCGCGCGTTGCTGGCGAAGCCGGACTTCTTGTTCCTCGACGAAGCGTCGAGTGCGCTGGATCCGCACTCTGAGACAACACTTTACACACTGCTGGATGAGCACTTGCCGCACGCAGCCCTAATATCTGTAGCACACAGACCGGACGTAGCGCGCTTCCACCGAAATGCCATGAGCATCGAGGATGGGAGGATCGTTTTGAGCACGCTGTAACGGCTCTTTCAACCAGCTCTGATCAGATCAAGATCAGTATTTATCACGATGAAATGCATTCAGCTTTCATCATTCAACAGGTAATGCGTAATGTCTTTGCTAACAAAAACGACAACCGCGAACTTCGAGGCGGATGTTCTGGGACACGACGGGGTCGTTCTCGTGGATTTCTATGCAGACTGGTGTGGACCGTGCAAAGCGGTCGAGCCGGCGCTGGAAGACTTGGCGCTTGAGTATGAAGGTGAGTTGAAGATCATCAAGGTGGACTCGGACGCCGAACCAGACCTGCGAGCTCGCTACAACATCGCCGGCATTCCGGCATTCCTGGTGATCAAGAACGGCGAACTTGTGGATCGCTTTACGGGATCAAAGACGAGAGGCCAGATCGCGGCCATCATCGAAAAGCAATTGGGGGATAAATGATGGCCCGTGCGTCCGCTTTCCTCGGCGATCCGCAACGCAAGGAACTGGTTCTGTCGGGAGCGAAGGCACCCGCCGCTCCTGGCGACATCTGGTGGCCGGTTAACTTCGACAAAGAGGCCATTAGCAGCTTCTGTGACTCGAACGGCCTAGCTCCAGCTTTCTTTCATTTCCTGCGCGCCCTAGTCGGTCCGAGTGGAGAAGCCGAAGTCTCCCAAAGTCTCGTTGACGCTATCTCGGTGCTGCCACTAAGAGCGGACACGCAGGCCGTTTTCAAGGGCTGGCTGCTCTGGATTTGGGACGGTCGCGAGGGTGAATCACTCAAATCAGTGCTTGCCGGAAGTGATGCCTACGGCCCGGCCTGCGATCTGGTTAGACTGCATCAACTGGGTGAAGGCACGGCGTCGCGCCAGCAGTGGCGACAGGCCCGAAGCGCGCTTGTCAGCACCGTGTCTGCAGGACCCGAACAAGCCTCCGCAGCTAATATCGTGGCCGCCATGGGTTGGGATTTCACTACTACGCCAGGTGCGGCCGCTGACCTGGTCCACACTTGCTTTAGCGAAACTTCGACGAGGGTCAGGGAGGCGTTCGGTTGGACCGACGTCGATGGCGACCGCGTTCAATCCGCGATCGTTCGCCTGCACACTCTGGCGGGAGCCGAACTCGGCAATCCGCCCGCCGACCGATCGGATCGTGAGGCCATGACTCGCTACATGGAGGCGTTCAACGCGATCGTGGCGCGCGAGGAGACTGAGGCTGAAGCACAGGCTATGGCGCGAATGCGGGAGTTGGGCGCGGTTGGGTCTGAGAGTACGCGCAAGCTCAAAACTAAACTTCTAGACGGTCTGTTTCTCCAAGTGCGGGCCGCGCCTCTCGTCAAAGGTGAGCCGGTCTACACCTAACGACCGCAACGGCGTGCCATGCGGTGGAAGGTCGAAGCTTCTTCCATCGCCTCAGTTCCGACGCAAGTGCGCAGCGATAGCTGCGCCGATGAAAAGTAGACGTCGAAAGGCGTCGACATAAGTGCGGCCGACATTTGTCTCCGCATGCCACTGTGCACGACACGCCTTTGTACTTAGGTCGCAGGCGCGTTGGCTACCAAGAAAAGAGGATCCCACCCATGACCATCAATCCCCTGCTGGCCCCTGGCCTGCCCCGGTTCTCGGATATCCAAGTCGCTGATGTCTCCCCGGCACTCGATGCCCTTATTGCGCAGGCCCAAGCCGCCGTTGCCGCAGCCGAAACGGCGAAACCTAGCTGGGATACGACTGTGGCTGCCCTCGATGACGCCATGGAGCAGTTTGGCCATGCCTGGGCAACGGTCGAACATCTGCTCTCAGTGGTCAATACGCCCGAGCTGCGGGCCGTCCAGCAAGAAAACATGCCGCGCGTCATGTCCTTCTCCTCTGCTATCGAGCAAAGTCCAGAACTCTTCGCCAACTACAAGACACTTGTGTCTTCTGACGCATTCGATGAATACCCCAGCATACGCCGCAGGATCTTGGAAACGGCAATCCGGGATTTTCGCCTGGGCGGGGCTGAGCTCGACGATGCGCAAAAGGCGCGCTTTACGGAAATTCGCCACGAGATGGCGATGTTGTCGACTCGCTTTGCCAACAATGTCGTCGACGCCACCGACGCCATCGCGGTGTATGTGGAAAGCGAGGCCGAACTGGCCGGTCTGCCGCCAGAAGTGATTGCGACCGCGCGTGCGGCGGCCGAAAAAGACGGGGCGACAGGCTGGAAGCTCACGCTGCAGGGGCCATGCTTGGGCCCGGTGCTTCTCTATTCGGAGAACCGTGAACTGCGTAAGGCCATGGTGCTGGCCAGTACCACCAAAGCCTCCGATCTGGGGCCGGCCGAACGCGACAACACGCCGATTATCACGCGGATACTAGAGCTGCGCTCGGAAATGGCAGCGCTCCTTGGCTTTGCGAACTTTGCCGAGTATTCCCTCGCCGCCAAGATGGCCCGAGATCCTACAGAGGTCTTGGCCTTCCTCAGTGAACTCGGTGAGCGCGCCCTGCCTCACGCCCGTCGCGACCGGGCTGAACTGGAAGCCTTTGCGCGCGACGAGCTGGGTGTGGAGCAGGTCAATCCTTGGGATATGGGCTATGTAGGCACCAAGCTAATGCAAACGCGCTACCACTTCTCGCCGCAAGAAGTGAAACCCTACTTCCCGCTCCCCAAAGTTCTCCAAGGATTGTTCTCCCTCATCGAGTCCCTCTACGGCCTGAAAGTTGTCGAGGCGCAAGCACCGGTTTGGCACCCAGACGTTCGGTTCTACGAACTGACCCGTGCCGATGGTCAAATGGTAGGACAGTTCTATATTGATCCCTACGCACGGCAAGGAAAGAACGGTGGCGCCTGGATGACGCCCTTCCGCACTCGTCGCAGCAAGGGTCACGGAGTACAAACCCCGATTGCCTTCCTGGTGTGCAACTTCGGCAAAGGTGTCGGCGATACCCCGGCGACCCTGAACCATGCCGAGGTGGCAACTCTGTTCCACGAGATGGGACATGGGTTGCACCATCTGCTTAGCGACGTAGACGAGATGCGGGTGTCGGGCCTGAATAATGTTGAGTGGGATGCCGTGGAGCTGCCTAGCCAGTTCATGGAGAATTTCTGCTGGGAGTGGGAGCGGCTGCGCGGCATGTCTGCTCACGTCGAAACCGGCGAGCCGCTACCGCGGGCTCTATTCGACAAGATGCTCGCCGCGCGTCATTTCCAAAGCGGCATGCACCTGAGCCGCTACCTCGAACAGGCCCTGTTTGACATGGAGCTCCACACGCAGACCTCGCCACAGGTTTCATTCCTCGAACTATTGAGAGAAGTGCGCGCGCGCGTCTCGGTCAATCCATTGTTTACCGAAGACCGCATGCCGCACGGCTTCATGCACATCTTCGCCGGCGGCTACGCAGCTGGCTATTACAGCTATAAATGGGCCGAAGTGCTCAGCGCTGATGCCTATGCGGCCTTCGAAGCGGCACCTGACCAGCTGGCAGAAACGGGTGATCGCTTTCGACGGGAAGTGCTCGCGCCCGGCGGCAGCCGTCCAGCCATTGAGAACTTCCGCGCATTCCGCGGTCGTGATCCCGAGATCGATGCCCTACTCCGTTATAGCGGCCTGGCGGCCACTCCCGAGCTCCCATCAGCCCTGCTGCCATGACCAAGCTTCATCACAGCCGCCTTCTCATCTTGGGTTCGGGTCCTGCGGGCTGGACGGCGGCCGTCTATGCGGCCCGCGCCAACTTGCGGCCCCTGGTGATCACCGGCGGCGCGCCTGGCGGGCAGTTGATGACCACTACCGAGGTCGACAACTGGCCGGGCGACCCGCACGGGTTGCTTGGCCCCGATCTCATGGCGCGCATGCAAGCCCATGCCGAACGCTTCGATACCCAGATCATTCATGACCATATCGAGCGTGCGGCCTTGCTAGAGCGACCTTTTGTGCTCAAAGGCGACCGGACAACCTACACAGCCGACGCGCTGATTATTGCCACCGGCGCCACCGCCAAATACCTGGGACTGCCCTCGGAGCAAGCGTTCCTGGGTCGCGGCGTCTCGGCGTGCGCCACCTGCGATGGATTTTTCTTCCGACGGGAGGAAGTGGTGGTGGTGGGCGGCGGCAATACGGCTGTGGAGGAAGCGCTTTATCTGTCCAACATCGCAAGCAAGGTAACCCTCGTTCACCGTCGGGATTCCCTACGCGCCGAAAAGATCATGCAGGAAAAATTGTTCGAGAAGGCTCGGGCCGGAGTCGTGGAGATCATCTGGAACCACGAGGTGGAACAGGTGCTGGGCGATGTCGATTCCATGTCCGCCGCAGCTGAAGGCGTGAGGATTAAACATGTGCACGACGGCACGATCTCGGAAGTGAAAGCCAAAGGTGTCTTTATTGCCATCGGCCATCACCCCAATACGGATCTGTTCCATGGCCAGCTAGATATGGACAACGGCTACTTGATCACGCGCTCGGGTCTAGCCGGCGGCGCCACCGCAACCTCGATCCCCGGTGTTTTTGCCGCTGGCGATGTCGCAGACCAGCACTACCGCCAGGCCATTACTTCTGCCGGCGCAGGTTGCATGGCCGCTTTGGATGCCGAGCGCTATCTCGATCTCGACGCAGGATGAATTCCGGGCATGATGTCGATGGGCCGCGCTCAGGCGCGTCTGCGCCGAAGTTAGCGCAGGACCTTACACAAGGCCCCATCGGCCCGGCGTTGCTGGCCTTCGCGCTGCCCACCCTGATCGCCTCGATCTTGCAATCCCTGGGGGGTACCATCAACTCGATCTGGGTCGGTCGCATCTTGGGCGAGGATGCACTGGCCGCCACGGTCAATGGCCACATGATCTATTACCTCCTGATCTCACTGGTGTTTGGCGTGGGCATGTCGGTAACCATTTTGGTCGGACAAGCCGTCGGCAGGCGTGATCTCGACGGCACCCGCCGTGTCATGGGCACGGCCACCACTGCCTTCGTGATCATCGCCGCAATCGTCACGGTGCTGGGTTGGGCTACCGCGCCCCAGCTACTAAGCATCATGGGCACTCCCGAGGGCGCGTCTGATCTGGGCTTGGTCTACCTTCGGATGATATTCCTCGGTATGCCTGGGGGCTTGCTCTTCACTTTGCTCACCATGGGACTACGGGGCAGCGGGGATTCACTTTCCCCTCTATGGTTCACCTTTCTGTGCGTGCTCCTCGACAGCGTGCTCAACCCAGTGCTCATCCTTGGCATCGGTCCGTTTCCGCCTATGGGCATCGAAGGTTCTGCTCTGGCTTGGGCCATCGCGCAGTACACGAGCCTGGGTGCGTTGCTGGTGTGGGTGTACTGGCGGGACCTCCCGATACGATTGCGGCGCGCTGAACTTCGTTATCTGCGCCCGAACCTGAAACTCTTCGCTGAAATCATTGGCAAGGGGCTGCCGATGGGACTGCAGTTGATCGTCTGGATGGTTTCGGCCATGAGCGTGCTGAGCCTGGTAAATCACGAGGGCGTGCTCACTACAGCGGCCTACGGCGTGGCTCAACAGCTGTGGGCCTATATTCAGTTGCCTGCGGTGGCAGTGGCCGCCGCTGTTAGCACCATGACCGCGCAAGCGATCGGTGCGGGCAAATGGCAGCGCGTACCCGAAATCGCCCGTATCGGTGTGCTCTGGAGCGTGGTCCCTACCGCCCTCATCATCCTGGTATTGCTCGGAGTGGATGATGCCGTGATAGCACTCTTCTTAGGCCATGGCAGCCCCGCTTTGCCGGTGACCAAGCACATTGTCTGGGTCGCCAGCTGGGGCCTGCTCTTCATGGCCGTCAGCTCCGTTCTGTTCGGCAGTCTTCGCGCCAAGGGCGTCGTCTTCTTGCCCTTGGTCATCATCATCATCGCCATGTTTCCTCTGCGTCTGGGCCTGGCTTTCGGCGGCTATGCCTGGCTTGGGAGCGACGCTTTGTGGCTAAGCTTGCCCGCCGGTATGATCGCTACCTGTGTGATGTCGATGATGCTGTTTCGCCAGGAACAGCGACGGGGTGTGCCATTGACCGCCGTCGACCCGATTGAAACGGGCCCGGGCCCGGCCGATCCTACCGCCCTCGGCGTATGACGCGTAGCAGGGCAGCAATGTTCGCTTTGGGTCAAACAGTCAGCCGCGCGAGTTGGCGCTGAGGCGCGGTGTTTGGGTTGTGCCGCCGTGGATAGGTCGCAATGCTAGGGTTACACGCCAGCCTGCGGCCCGATCATTCTCATTTGCAGGAGCACCCGAATGAAGACGGCCTCTATGCGCATCGTTTCGTCATCAATGAACTGTACGAACATTGGCCGCATTAAGCTGACTACGACGGAGCGCCACTTCCCATGTGCGTGGTGATCGCGGAACTCGACGCCCGCCCTCTGATCCATCTGCTGTTGCACGCCGCGGTCCCCGGGGCCGTGGCATTCATCTGGTATCGCAAACATTGGTGGCGCGCATGGCTGTGGATGCTCGCTGGCTGGCTAATAGACATCGACCACCTTCTGGCCGATCCCATCTATGCACCAGGTCGTTGCAGCATCGGCTTCCATCCGCTGCATTCGATGCCGGCGACATTCTTTTACGCGCTCCTGTGCCTGCCCCGACGCACCCGGCTGTTTGGAGTGGGGCTATTGATCCACATCGGCCTCGATGCTATCGATTGCCTAATGATGCGATAGGCGGTCTTCTGCGAAAGGCCGCCCTAGGGGCACTAGTAGCCATGGGCCAGCGTCTGCTTAGTTGAATCCGCAGCCAATAGCAGACGTCCAGCCCGGCTGTCTCGAACGTTGATATAGATCCATTAGATGAGGTTGCCCATCTGGGCAACCTCTACACATGGATCAATATGTTGAGTAAGTCGCGGTCAGGCTCACGCCCTTGTAGCCACCGGCGCCGCCTACCAGACGGATGAAGTAGCTATCGGACACAGGCAACGCGGTCTGCATGTTCTGCGTGGTACCTGCACGGACGGAACTGGCGTCGGCATCGCTGCCGTCTGCGCTGGGCGCGCGGGTGGCACGCACATACATCTTCACCTGGCCGCTGCCGCCAAGCGTGCGTATCTGCAGATTACGCGCGTTGGCCGGTACGTCGAGACGGAACAGCTGGGTGCCTCCCTGCGCCGCGCTCTGGCCGCTGAGCACTTGGCCCTTTGTCATCAGCACGGCGGTGGCTTCATCACCGCCACCGGCAACACCCGCGGCACGGGCGACGGCCTTGCTTGCATCCAGGATGCCTGCGCCTATGCGCAGCGTTGGTTTGACTGGGAACACGTTGGAGGTCTGCGTCAGAATTTCACGAATCTGCTGAGGGGTGGGGATCGGCTTGCCGGCGGCATAGGCGGCACTGATCACCAGCGCGACCACACCGGCGGTATGCGGCGATGCCATTGAGGTACCGGTATAGCCGGCGTAGGTCGGATTGCCCGGCTCATGTGCACCCAGGTTTAACGTCGACCAGACGAAGCCGGCACGTACGGTGGTGCCGGTGCTGGGATCGTCGTTGGTGTAGGCACCGCCACCCGGCGCGGATAGCGTGATGCTGCTGCCGTAGTTGGAATAGGACGCACGCTTGCCAGTGATACCAGTCGCCGCCACATTGATCACGCCCGGGCAGCTGGCCGGCGTATACGCACCGGCGTCGCTGCTGTCATTGCCGGCGGCGACCACCACCGTTGTGCCACGGGCGATCGCCGCGCTGATGGCCTGTGCGGTCACGCCATCTGTGGCGCAGGTACCGGTGCCACCCAGGCTCATGTTGATGACTTCGGCCGGGTGCTGGTTATCCGGCACACCATCGACATGGCCACCGGAGGCCCAGATGATGGCGTCGGCGATGTCGGCCGTGGTCCCGCCGCAATGACCCAGTGCGCGCACGGGCAGCACTTTGGCTTTGGGCGCGACGCCGATCATGCCCACGCCGTTGTTGGTCAGCTCGGAAATCGTGCCCGCCACGTGCGTGCCGTGCCAGGAGCTGTCGGACTGCTCATAGCTCTGCACACAGCCACCGTTGGCTGCCAAATACTTGTCCTCGGTGGTCCAGTCGCCCCGGTCCCAACCGCCCGACACGCGACCGTCGGTAGCGCGCCCTGAGATGTAGCCATCGCTGATGAAGTCGTAACCGGCATCAGCCAGCGAGGTATCCAGGTCCGGATGCGCGGTGATGCCAGTGTCGATGACCGCCACCACTACGCCATCGCCGTCGCCGTACTGCCAGGCCGGGATCACGTTGATCCCACCCCGGTTGGGGAAGTTCACGGTACTACCGTTGGGCTCGGTGTATTCGGCGTGGCCATCGGCGGCGCGCATGTGCCATTGGATGACGGCGTTGGGATCGTTGGGCTGCTGGCCCGGCGCCAGAATGGCCTTGGCCGTGGAGCGGATCGGCTTGAGTAGCACGTTCGGCTCGACGTAAGCCACCGACAGGTCGGCCTTCAAGGTCTGCATCAGGCTGGTCAGCTGTTCCTGGCTGAGCTTGCTGCCCGGACGCACCAGATCGGCGCCGGTGGCGAGGCGCCGCACGCGATTGAGCACGGGCGGTGCCTGGCGGAACAACGCATTCCATTGGCTGCGCACGGCGGTGGTGGCCATGGCCGACTTCAACTTGGTCGCCGCGGCGACAGTACTTGTGCGTTCGACCGCGCCCTTGCGGTAGGTGACGATCAGTCCGTCATAGATCACGGTAGGCTCGTTGGCCACACCGGTGCGCAGAGTAGAAAAACGCGACGCCTGCGCCATGGCGGGCGAAATGGCCAGGGCCAGCGAAACGGCCAGCAGACTGCGGCGAAGGGGCTTGGACATCGAATTCATCGTTGAGGCCTCGGTCGGGAGAGGCCGCGTGGAACGCGGCCGGTGGTGTGCGGGTATGGAAGACCTGCGTGGCATCGCCGGACAGGTCAGGTCTGCGGGCTAGAGGTCGATACCGAAGCCGACACCAGCCGAGGTGTCATCGCCACTGAAGGCGCCACCGATGCTGAAAGACGCGCGTTCGCCGATCGGCTTGGCGTAACCCACCGACAGCGCGGCTTCGCCGTTCTGCCAGCCGACACCGGCCGCGACGCGGCCCTTGGCGCTCTTCGTGTTGGCCGCATTGATAGCCATGTTCATCATCGCCGAGCCCATCGCGCCCATCCGGTCGATGCGCTTGTCCTGCGTGGCGAGCTTGTTCCCCACATCGTTGGACAATTGGTCGAAGCGGTCGTCCAACGCTGAGAACTTCTGATCGGTATAACTGTTGGCCGAAGTGAGCGTCCTGGTCGCGGTGGTGTCGGTGTAGGCGTTGGCCGTGGCCACCGACTGCGCGTCGCCAGCTTGCATCTGGCCGACATTAGCCGCATCGGTCGTCGCGGTGCCGGCGGCGACGTTGGTGACCTGGCGTTCGTTGCCGGCACTGCCAACCGAGACGGTATTGACGCGATCAGCCACCGAACCCTGTCCCAGGGCCACGGCGCCTTCGGCTGTGACCGAAGCGCCCTGCCCGACTGCCGTGCCGGAGGCCGCACTGACCGCAGCGCTTTCGCCTACGGCCACCGCGTCGGTGGCCTCGGCACTGATGCTGCTGTTTGCACCCACGGCGGTGCTGCCATCAGCCATCACCCTGGCGTTGCCGCCCAGCGCGGTGTCGTTGGGGCCGGCGGCATAAGCGCCGCCGCCGACGGCCGTGCCGTTCTGGCCTCCGGTGCCAGCGCCGGCGCCGACCGCCACGCCATTCGTGCCATCGGCCACGGTCGAGCCGTTACCGTTGGCACCTCCTACCGACACACCCGCGATGCCGGTTGCAGGCGAGGTTTCCAGCGAGGCCAAGCGATTGGACAAGGCGGTGAAGGCGCCATCCAGCGCAGTCAGCGCGTCACCCACGCTGGTGAAGTTGCTGCCTTGGATGCTGTAGTGGGGCATCACGAAGCCGCCCGCGGCGCTGTAGCCCGCACCGCCGCCGAATGCCGCAGCCATCTCGCCCATTCCATCGACCATCGCGCCACCGGACAGTGTCAGCGTGTCGGCCAACGCGTGCAGCTGCGACAGGTTCACCGCGTCGGTATCTTCGGTGCCGGCGGCCACGTTGGTCAGCTGGCGCTCAGCTCCTGCGGTACCGATGGAAACCGTGTTGTCTCGATCGGCGAAGCTGGCCGCACCCAGCGCCACGCTGTTCAAGCCGGTCACTGCGCTGTTGGTGCCCAACGCCAGGCCGCCATCGCCGAATGCACTAGCGCCGGAGCCCAACGCTGTTGCGCCCACACCGGACGCACTGGCGATGTAACCCACTGCTGTGGCTTCGTTACCATCGGCAAAACTGCTGGCGCCCAGCGCCGTGGCACTGGTGCTGGTCGAGATGGCCTGTGCACCCAGCGCAGTGCTGTAAATCGCGTCGGCATGACTGTCAAAGCCCATGGCCACGCCGTAGTCGGACAGCGCCCACGATCCCGCACCCACAGTGGTACTGCCCAGCCCGTTGGCTTGCGCCGAGATGCCGGCGTTGGTGGCGCCGATGGCCACGCTTTGCTGACCCTGGGCCAACGCTGCCTCACCAACCGCCACGCCGCCGTCACCCGTCGTCTGCGCCCCATAACCCAGCGCCATTCCGAAGGCGCCAGTGACTTCGCTGAAGCCACCCACCGCCACGCCCACGGTGCCGGTTACATAAGCGCCGTACCCGACCCCGGTGCCTTGTTCGGCGGTCACATAAGACGACGCACCCAACGCGGACGCGCCATAGGCCAATGCACCAGCCGAGGCACCCACCGCCAAGCCGCTGCTGGAATCGGTATGCGCTCCCCAACCCAGCGCCGTGGACGTGCTGCCGGTAGCCTGCGCTGCTGCGCCCAGCGATACCGCACCGAATCCGCTGCTGATCGCACCATCGGAATCGCCGAAATCGCTGCCGAAATAGCTGCCACCGATCGCCACAGCCGACTGGCCGGTCGCCTGTGCACCATCGCCCATCGCGATGGCCGTATTGCCAGCGGTGACGTTGTGGCCGATAGCGATGCCGTAGGCATCGGTCACGCTGGAGCGCGAGCCGATCGCAACGCCGTAATTGCCGGTAGCCGTGGCGCTGGGACCAGCCGCCAGGGCGCCGGTGCCGGTCGCGGCGGCATTGTCGCTGCCATCAGCCACACCGTTGACCTCGAAGTAGTTGGTCGCAGCTTCCACCGATTTGGGATGGACGTTGGTATCGGCTTCCGCATCGCTGTCGGCATCCGCCGCTGGCGCAATCGCGTCCTCGGTCGTGACCGCGACTGACCTGGTCGCGATGGAAACCGGCTGCACAGCGCCGATTACCGGCGCGGCGACAGCAGGCAGCGTCAACACAAGCAGCAATGTCGCCGTCAACGGATTGCAAGACAACATAGGCAGGATGCGATAGGGCGACGTGCGCCCACGGTGCGCGGACGGCATGACAGAGCTGGGCATGGTGGTAGGTCCGGAAAGAGGATGGACACACCGGCTTGCCTGCGCGGTGTGTGGTAATCCGGATTTAGGCCCATCTGCCGCATGCACTCAATGCACGCAAACTCATGGCTGGCTCACGCTAGACTCACGGCCATGGAGACACATCGCCGCAGTCGGTACTGGCTCGTGCCATGGCGCCTGCCGCTATGGCGCCGGGTCGTGGCGTGGCTGCGCCGGGTCCCGGCCACCGATGCGATCGACCGCCGTAACGCGCCGGCGCTGCAGGTGTTGCTGCTGTTCCTGGGCACCGAGATTCCGCTCAACAAGGGCTACCACCTGCTCACCGCCACGCGGATCCAGATGAATCCCACGCAGCTGGCGGTCGATATCGGTACCGATGCCGCGATGACGCTGGCAGCATGGCTTGGCGTGTGGATGATCCGGCACGGCCGGGTCAAGACCGCGACGGCGGCCTTCATCGGGGTGACGCTGTGTTCGGGCATCGCGGCCAACATCGCCTTTGGTTACCAGCTACAGGCTTTCGACCCCTACCCGATGATGCTGTTGACCCTAGCCGCGCTGGTGATCGGGCGCTGGGCGCTCTGGTCGGTGTATGCCGGCATCCCGCTGATGTTCTGGCTGGGCATGGAAAGCCCCGGAGGACAGGGTCCGGGCGGCCAGGGCAATCCTTTCCAGAACCTACCATCGCTGGCGCTGAGTTACCTGATGATCACCCTGGTGCTGGACCGCACCGTGGAGGCGCTGCGCGAAGGCCTCTTCAGCGCCCGCCGCTCGGCCGAACGCCTGCGCGCGGAGATACGCGAACGCGAACGCGTGCAGGAACGCCTGCTGCACCTGCAAAAAATGGAATCGGTCGGCCACTTGGCCAGTGGCGTGTCGCACGATTTCAACAACATCCTGGGCGCGATCATCGGCTACACCGCCCAACGCCACCGCCTGCACGAACTGGACTTCGATCCGGTCGCCGACGCCCACGCGATGGGCGATGCGCTGGAAGGTGTCGAGCTGGCAGCCCAGCGCGGCGTGTCCATCAGCCGCAAGCTACTGAGTTTCAGCCGCCGCGAACTGGCGGTGCCGACCGACTTCGACGCAGGCCAGGCGCTGTTCGGCGTTGAACCGATGCTGCGTCAGCTGTTCGGCCCGGGCGTGCAGGTCCACATCACCGTGCCCGAAGTGCCTTGCTTGGTACATCTGGATCCCAGCCAGTTCGATCTGGTGATGCTCAACTTCGCCGCCAATGCACGCGATGCAATGCCCGATGGCGGCACCTACACCTTGGCACTGTCGGTGGAGGCAGGTCAGGCGGTGCTGCGCCTGTCCGATACGGGCATCGGCATGGATGCCGAGGTGATGCTTCAGGTCTTTGAGCCTTTCTTCACGACCAAGCCGGCCGGTCAGGGCACCGGCCTTGGCTTGGCGGTGGCGCAGGAAATGACCGAACAGGCTGCGGGCAGTCTGTGGGTGGACAGCGCACCGGGGCATGGCACACGCTTCACGCTGCGACTGCCGCTGGTGGCCCCAGCGCTCAGCCCTGCGGTATGAACAGGTAACCGGCGCCGCGCACTGCCGTCAGCGGTAACGCCATGCCGGTGCGGTCCTGCACCTTCTGCCGCAGGCGGTGCAGCAGGGCATCCAGGCGATGCGGGTCGATCTCCAACCCCATGTCACCGCCTAGCGTAGTCAGCAACGCGTCGCGCGAAACTAGCTTCCCGCACGTGCGCCACAGGCACATCAGCACGCGGCGCTCGGACTGGGTCAGCGCCACGGCTTTTCCATCCGGTGAGAACAGGCACCAACCATCGTCCTGCAGTTGCCACTCTGCCAGCCCGGCGACCGGCGTCGTGTCAGGACGCGTGAGTCGGCGCGCAACGCTGAACAGCGTCGCGGCCAGCATTTCGATTTCCACCGGTTTGGTCAGGTATGCATCGGCGCCCTGACTCAGGCCGTGCACTTTGTCCGGCGAAGTGTCGCGACCGCTCAGGATCACGATGCCCATGCTCGGCCGGCCGATCTGCAGTTGGTTGGTAAGGGTGAAGCCATCGCCATCGGGCAGGCCGATGTCCAGCACGAGCAGATCGAAGTTGCGCTGCTCCAGCGCGGCATGTAGCTGGGCGGCCGTGCGCATGGGCGCCACGTCGAACCCATGCCGTGTCAGCCCCGGCACCAGCACTCGGTCGCGCAGAATGTCGTCATCTTCCAGCAGCGCCAAGCGCAGCGCTGCGGAGGAGGTCGGGACAGACGGTGGCGTGGCAGGCTGACTCACTGGGGAACGTCTGGACTCGGTGGATGCGCGAACATCTGGTGGAACGTGTCGGAAGAACCAGCCCCAAACCACGAACGGCGCATCCTGCGGGTTACTCGGAGTATCCCGGATGGCCGCGATCCCGGCAATTCCATCAGAGAATAAATCGTCCGCTCTCGGCCAAAAGCGGCATGCGCCCGGATTGATGCCAGGTACTTATCAAGGTCCGAACCATCAGAATGCAACTTGGGCTAAAGAACGGATCGCCTATTTCGCGATGGCCTGAATCGGCGAAGTCGAGATCACGACCGTCTCTTGACCGGTGTAGCGAACCACCTGGTCCGGCGGTCCCGCTGCCAACCCCGCGCCGCTCTGCTCACCGACCCAGACGATGTTGAAAATCCTTTCTCGCGGCATACCTGGGTAGCGCCCCCGTCGGGCCCCGATGGTCAAACTGTGCTGCGCCTCGTCCCAGCGAAGATCGATCGTTGCCCGTCGTCCTTTCTGGTAACCCTGGCCGTCGCCCTCGTCGTCATAGAGGGTGAAGGCGCCGTCCGCGCCGCGATAGACCCGGATCTCCAGGGCAGCGTTGGCGCCCTCCTCCGCATGCGAGACGACCGGTCCCATCGGTACGATCGCGCCCGCTCGGGCGTAGATCGGCAGCAGGTCCAGGGGCGTGGCAACCGTCACCACGGAACCGCCGGCGTAACGATGGCCGGTCCAGAAGTCATACCAGGCCGATTGGCCCGGCAGGTAGACGGTCCTAGTTCCCGCCTTCGCCTGGGTCACCGGGTTGATCAGCAGACTGGGCCCAAACATGTACTGATCCGGGAGGCTGCGAGCCTGCGGATCGGAGGTGAAATCCATCTCCAGCGGCCGCATCATCGTGTAGCCGTTGACGGTGACTTGCCAAGAAGTCGCATAGATGTACGGCAGCAGCCGGTAGCGCAGTTCGACATAGCGCTTGAGGATCTGCTGCGCCTCTTCATCGAATCGCCAGATCTCCTTGGCCGGCCCCGTGCCGTGGACCCGGAACATCGGTGTGAAAGCGCCAAACTGGAACCAGCGCACGAAGAGTTCGCGATAGTTGGCGTCCGTTGGTTCGCCACCGAAGAAGCCGCCGATGTCGGTGTTCCAATAGGGAATGCCGCTGGCGACAAAGTTCAGCCCCGCTGGAATCTGCTTGCGGAACACTTCCCAGTCGCCATGGATGTCGCCCGACCAGACGACCGCTGCGTTGCGCTGCTGGCCCAACCAAGCCGACCGCGTCAGGATGAAAGGTCGCTTGCCGGGTGCGTCTTTCGCTTGCCCTTCGAAAACGCCGGTGGTGTGCATGAGCGGATAGGCGTTGTAGACCTCCGCTCCCGATCCCGCGGACGTCGTCAGAGCGCGCAATTCACCCCAGGCGCCGCCCAGTTCAGCTTCACTGCCGTCGAGCCAGTATCCGTCCCAGCCGATCGGCGTCATGGTCTTGGAGACCTGCGACCAATAGCGGTCGCGATTGGCCTTGTCGAACGGATCGTACCAGCGGCCAAAACCAGCCGGGTAGACATTGCGAAAGGTCGGAACCAGCAGCGCGCCAGCGGCGTCGAGCGCCTTGGCGTTATCGAGATCGACATCGAACCGCGGCCAGACCGAGATGATCGCATGCACGTTCATCGCGCGTAGATCGGCGATCATCGCTTTCGGATCAGGGTAGCGTTCGGAGTCGAATTGATGGGAGCCCCACTGCCCCGACGCCCAGTACTGCCAATCTTGGATCACGCCGTCGAGCGGAATGTTCATCTCACGATAGCGGCGGGCCACACCCACCAGTTCGCCCTGCGAAGCGTAGCGTTCGCGCGATTGCCAGAATCCCCAGGTCCACCGGGCCATCATCGGCGCTGCGCCCGTCAGGCGGCGATAGCCAGCAATCACCGCGTCGGGATCGGTCCCTGCGATGAAATAGTAGTCGATGTCGCGTGCAGTCTCGGATTGGAACACCAATTGGTGCGAGGCTTGCGGCACGCCCACTTCGACGGACGTTACTGCAGGATTGTCCCACATGATTCCGTAGCCTCTGGTCGACCACAGCATCGGCACGGCCACATCGCTGTTGACCTGCTGCAGCAGCAGTCGTCGACCATTCCGGCTGACTGCGCCATCGGAGTGTTGGCCCAGGCCTAGGAACTCCTGCGAACTGGAAATATCGAAGGCCTGCCTCACCGCGAACAGGCCAGGTCCGCGCTCAACGGACGGCGTCAGGCCGTCGTTTCCGGGCTGGAGGATCTCGCCGAGATAGGGTTTACCGGCCGCATCGTTGAAAGAGACCGCGCTGCTTTCTCGCGACACGGCGACCTTGATCGCCGGAGTGGAAAGTTCGACGCTGGTCGGAGTTTCGACGAAGTGTACTGTCTGCTGCGAGGGTCGCGGCATGTTGACCGCCAGGCTCGGCAGATCGGGCGCGTTGCTGCGATAGCGCCGGACACGGACGATGTTATCGGCCCAGACTTGTACATTGACTGCTCCGCTGGCCGTGCGAATGATGAGGCCGTCAGCGCTCTGTTGAACGGACGTTGATGTCGGCGCCTGGGCCCGCGCCGTGACTCCAACCATCGAGCAAAAGGCCATCACGATGCTCATGAGCATGATGCCGCCAAGCAGCCCGGGGCTCGTCCTCTGCGGGCCCGGCGACAGCATGGGTTGAGCGTTTGCGCCGTCGTGGGAGTAGAAGACAAGAACCTTTGGGGTACTTTCGGTCGTCATAATGCTTCCAGCAAGGCCGAACTACTTAATAGTTAATAGTCGGACATGGGTTCGGTTTTGTCACTTATCTGTTGCGCGACTTGGTGTTGTATCGTGGGCCGGAAGTGTCATTCGCCAACGCCGCTCCGGCCAATGGCGGACGTTCAATCTCTAGTCCACATCGGTCCAATTGGTCGCAACGTCGATGACGATCTTGCCGAAAGGTCCGCGATCCAGATGATCAAGGGCATCGTGCAGATCGGTGAAGGTGTAACGCGCTTCGATTTCTGGCCTGATGTCGCTCCGATCAATGGCGCGAGCGAAATCCTCCAGTGCACGTCGATGGCCTACACTGATTCCCTGGACCGTCGGCGACTTAAGCAACAGCGGCCCCGCCGAACAGGAAATGTCGAATCCTTCCAGCACGCCGATCACTGAGATATGCCCGTGGACGGCTACCGCCTGAAGGGCTTTTTCGAGATGCGGTCCTCCGACTAGTTCCAGGATGTGGTCCGCCCCGCGATCGTCCGTCAGCCTCCAAACCGCCTCGACCCAATCCCCGGCGTTGCGATCAATGAGGTGATCCGCACCGAGCACCTTCGCTCTTTCGAGTTTGTCGGCGCTGCCGGAGATAACGATCACTTCCGCCCCCTGGGCCTTAGCGATTTGCAGTCCGAATAGCGCCACGCCACCGGTGCCTTCGATCAACACCGTTTGTCCCACCTGAAGCTTGCCGCGCTCTACAAGTGCGAACCAGGCGGTAAGTCCGGCACAAGGCAGCGTGCTCGCCTGCGCTGCATCAAGCGATGCCGGGCTCAGGACAAACCAGTCTTGTGGGAAGGCGACGTATTCAGCGAGCACGCCCGGATAAGCGCCGCCGAGCGATCGATAGGGCATCGTGCGCGCATCGCCGTTCGGCTTTCCCTCGATCCAGCCAGGCGTGAAAGTAGAGATCACACGATCTCCTGGCTGGAAGCGCTCGACGCCCTCGCCGACCGCGATCACGGTTCCGGCCAGGTCCGACGCGGGTGTAAAGGGAAAGACAAGTTCAAGACCCAGACCAGTTTCTATGACCAGCTTGTCCCGATAGTTGAGCGACACGGCGGCAACCTTGACCAAGATCTCCCCTCGCGCAGGCTGGGGTCGTTCCACGTCGACAAGCGCCAGATGTTCCCGCCCGATCTCGCTCATCTGCCAACGCTTCATGGTCTTCGCCATTGGTTTCTGTACCCCAATCTTCGTACTCATCGATCAATTACGGCCATGTTTCCCTCATCGTGGCGCTCGCCGACGGCGGGTGTGAGATTGTTCAACCGCTCGATCTGTCCGACACTCAATTCGACGCCGTCGGCAGCGGTATTCTCCTCGACGCGGGCAACGCGCTTGGTGCCGGGAATCGGGGCGATGTCATCGCCTTGTGCAAGCAGCCAGGCCAGAGCGATCTGTGCCGGTGTGGAACCCACCTCTGTGGCAACGGCCTTGACCTCGTCGACGATGCGCAAATTGCGCTGGAAGTTATCACCGGTGAAGCGCGGGTTGGTCTTGCGCCAATCGTCGTCTGAAAGATCGTCGGGTGAGCGGATCTCACCGGTCAGAAAACCATGACCGAGCGGCGAGTAGGGAACGAAACCGATGCCCAGCTCGCGCAACAACGGCAACAATTCGGCTTCCGGGTCACGGGTCCAAAGCGAATACTCAGTTTGCAGCGCGGCGACCGGATGCACGGCATGGGCGCGACGGATCGTGGCGGAACCGGCCTCGGACAAGCCGATATAGCGAACCTTGCCCTCGACGACTAATTGGGCCAGCGCGCCCACGGTGTCCTCTATGGGCGTGTTCGGATCGACACGGTGCTGGTAGCACAGGTCGATGTGATCGGTCCCCAGTCGCCTCAGAGAGCCTTCGACGGCGGTCCGGACATTGGTCGGGTGGCTATCGATGACGCGGGGGCCACCGCTGGCGTGCGAGACCAAGCCGAACTTCGTCGCCAGCACGACCTGATCACGACGGCCCTTGAGGGCGCGGCCGACGAGTTCCTCATTGGTGAAGGGGCCATAGATCTCGGCGGTGTCGATATGAGTGACGCCCAGGTCGATGGCGCGATGGATCGTGCGAATGGACTCTTCATCGCTGCCATCACCAATGTTGTAGTAGCCAGACATCGACATGGCGCCGAGTCCTATGCGGGAGACGTCGAGCTCGCCGATAGAGATGTGTTTCATGGTTTAGATCCGTTCTGTGAATAATTGTCGTCGCGTGGGGCATTCGTCGCCATTTGGCCGCAAGGGTTCACGGCACGCAGCAGAAATGGCAAAGAGTCGAACCCTAAATCAGGTTCCGGGTGAAGAATTCTTGGAGCTTTGCAACCGCAGGGGTCACATGCTGCGGCCTGTCGTACATGTCGATGTGAGTCGCGCCCGGAACCAGGAACAGCTCTTTGGGTTCCTTTGCCTTCTTATAGGCATCTTCACTGAAATAAAGGCTGTCTGCGTTGGCTCCTGCGATCATCAACACCGGGCGGGGCGAGATCGTCTCAAGCTGCTCGAATGCGAAGAACGCCATCTGGGCTGGAAGGCCGGAGAAAACTGAGCGACCGGGAGAGTTAGGGTGCTGGCCTCTCGCGGTCCGATAGTATTCGTAGCCTTCCCGATACATGACTGGTGTGCTTGTGGTGAAATTGTCGGTCTCGGGCACTGTTGGTGTCAGGCGGACAGGCTCACCCGCAGCCTCGCGAGTCCTTTGTGCCGACGCGTCCTGCAAGAGCTTCACACGCTCTTCATAGCTCCGGGAATTGGCCAGACCATTGCGTCGCAGATCGCCGATATCGGCAGCACTGACCGTTGCAACAGCCTTGACGCGTAGTTCGGTCTGGGCGGCGTTCAGCGCGTAACCGCCGCCACCGCATATGCCTAGCGAGCCGATACGATTGGGATCCACTTGCGGATGCCTGCTCAGATAGTCGATGGAATCGCTGATGTCGGATACACGCGCGGTAGGAAGCTCCAGCAGATGCGGCTCGCCGCCGCTTTCGCCCTGATAGGAGGCATCGTATGCCAGGGTAATAAAACCCTGCTCGGCTAGCTTCAGTGCATAAAGGCCTGCGGTCTGCTCTTTGACGCCACCAATGGGATGCGTGACGACGATGGCCGCGTATTTTTTTCCTGGGTCGAAATCGGCAGGCTTGAAAAGATTGCCGACTATCTTGGTTTGCGCATCTCTGCTGACATAAGTGACACGCTCTACCAGGATATTTCCTGTATCAGCGCGGCCAATCACGGCCAGGCCTGCGGATGTTCTTGTTTGGGCGGATGCCTGCTTAGGAATCGTCAGCCCAGCGCCCACTATCGCAACGCCGCTCACGGCCACTACGGACGCGCCAAGGAACTTACGTCGCTTCTCATCGATTCTAGTATTGTCCATCTTCGACTCCGTCATTCTTAGGTTTATAGAGAAACTCTCGGCATGCCGATGGCTTGTGCGGTAGGGAAAGCCCCGCAGCTTTTGCAAGCTTCACCGGTCAATGGCAGCCATGCCTGCTTCGCTGTGGCGTTCGCCTGTGGCAGACGTCAGATTGTTCAGCCGATTGATCTGTTCCGCACTCAGCTCGAGTTGGTCGGCAGCGGTGTTTTCCTCGACGCGGGCTACCCGCTTGGTGCCGGGAATCGGAGCAATGTCGTCACCCTGCGCCAACAACCAAGCAAGCGCCACTTGCGCCAACGTCGCGCCTGCCTCGACGGCAACGGCCTTCACCTCCTCCACGATGCGCAAGTTGCGCTGAAAGTTCTCACCGATGAAGCGCGGGTTGGTCTTGCGCCAATCGTCATCGCCGAGCTGTTCGGGTGAACGGATCTCGCCGGTCAGGAAGCCGTGACCGAGTGGCGAATAAGGAACAAAACCGACACCCAGTTCGCGTAACAGTGGGAGCAACTCCGCTTCTGGGTCGCGAGTCCACAGCGAATACTCAGTCTGCAATGCAGTGATCGGATGCACGGCATGGGCCCGGCGGATCGTGCGGGGCGAAGCCTCGGACAGACCGATATGGCGGATTTTTCCCTCGACCACCAGTTTCGCCAGAGCACCGACCGTATCCTCGATGGGCGTATTCGGATCCACCCGGTGCTGGTAGTACAAGTCGATATAGTCTGTGCCCAAGCGCTTGAGGGAGCCCTCAACTGCAACACGGATATTCGTGGGACTGCTATCGATGACGCCAGGGCCACCGCCCGCGTGGGAGATAAAGCCGAACTTCGTCGCCAGCACCACTTGGTCGCGACGACCCTTGACGGCCTGACCGATCAGTTCCTCGTTGATGTAGGGTCCATAGATCTCGGCAGTATCAATATGAGTGACGCCCAGATCCAGCGCACGGTGAATGGCGCGAGTGGATTCCGCATCGTTTGCCGTGCCGATGTCGTAGAAGGCAGACATCGACATGGCGCCGAGTCCTATGCGCGAGACTTGCAGTCCGCCGATGGATATTTTCTTCATGATAGTGTTCCTTGTTGGTGGGTGTAGGAGTAAACCCGTACGCGCTGATGTCAATTAGCTGCGGAAGGCTTACGTCCAGGCTTGTCCGCCTCTGTACAGTTACTTGGTCGGTATGGCGCCGATCTGTTGGAGGACCGCCAGCAAGTCCAGCTGAGCGCGTTCCTCGACGATCTTCCCGTTCTCAAGACGGTAGAAGGCCATGCTTTGCGCGGTGACAGGTTTGCCTGTTCCACCGACTCCGGCGAAGTCGCCTCGATGCGTTCCAGTCATCGTGTAGCGGATGGCAACGGTGTCGCCTTCGGCCACCATCTGATCCACTTTCCAGACCAGATCGGGGAATGCGGCGCGATTGGCGGCGACCAGTCCGAGGTAGGTGTCACGACCCTGCTGCTTCTGTCCGGCGAAGTAGATGGTCACATCGGGGCTGAGAAACTGCTCAGCCAGAGCAGCGTCGCCGGTCGGAAGGAACTCTCCGGTGAAGCGCTGCATCACGCGCTTGTTGGTTTCGGCGACCGTAGAAGCCTGGATTGCTTCCGGAGCGGCAGCTGAGGCCATGGGGCCTGCGGCAGCGGCATGAGTTTCGGGTGGTGCGACAGGCTTGCACGCAGTCGCGCCGAGGGTGACGGTAAGCATGAGGATCGTGCGGGCGACTAGTTTGTTCATGAAGTACTCCTTCTGTTATGTGGGGTCCGTTGAACTGCGCGCGTCAACGCGAGCAGTGCTTTCGGAACGACTATTCAGTCAAGATGGATAAGCGATTGAAAAGCAGGGGCGTTATAGCCCGGAGCCAGTGGACCCGGGTAGACATCGGCGCCGCCCACTGTTTGGTCCCCTTAAATATGGCTTCCGAACCACTCGAGCATCAGCTCCGGGTTTTTTCCGAAGTAGTTGTAGCCTTGGAAGCGTTGGTCTGTCCCTTCAATCCAGAAGAGCTTCTTGTCTCGGCAAGAAAGCGTGTCGTAGATCTCCTGCACGTTGGACGGCTTGGTCAGGAAATCATCACGGACCTGGGCGACCAGCGTGGGAACGGTCACAGCCTTGGCGTATTCCATTGGCCAGACGTCGGCCAGGTGGAAGCCAGTGCGCTTATGAAAGGCGATGTCGAACCGTTCCAGGCCGTTGGCGATCCTTTGCGTTTCCACCGCCTTTTCCACGAACACTGCCGGTGTTACGGGTTGCAGGGCAATCATCGCCTTGATGTGCTTGAATTCTTGCGGATGCTTCTTCATGCCCACGATGGTGGCGTTGGCGCCCAGGCAACGGCTGTACAGCGCCGTCCGCATGTTCTTGGTGTCGGGACGCGATTTCGCGTAACGCAATGATCCGATCACATCGCGATATTCCAGTACGCCGTGACCGTTGACGCCACCGCTTCCCATGCCGCTACGGCCGTGATTGCGGATGTCGTAGGCGATGATGTTGTAGCCGGCGTCGTGCAGAACTTTGTATTCGGGCAGGAAGTTCACCTCGAAACCGCCGAAGTTCTTCCACGGATCTAGGTGGCCCGGATAGCCGTAGCGATTACACGGCATGGGGTGATTGCAGATGATCAACTTGTCCGAATTGGCGGGAATGAACCAACCTTCCACCGTCACGCCGTCCATCGCCGGAAAGAAGATCTCCTCGAACTCCATGTCGTACTCGTTCGGCCATCGCAAGATCGGCGTGCGCGTCGAGTGCGCCATGAGATCGGCCAGGCCGTTGATGAACTCATCGGATTTCGCGTCCACCGCGCTTAGCGCCGGAGCGGTCTGTCCGCCTGTTGCTTTTGCACCTGCTGCTGCAGCCGCAGCGGCGGTTGCGGCTGCCGCGATAGGTACGGCGGCGAGCGCGGCACCGGCTTTGAGAAGCTGGCGGCGGGCCTTCAAGCTGGGGCTTTGGTCCTGAACGAGAGTGTCGCGAGGGTTATCCATGTCGATCTTTCCTTGCTGAGGGGGAATTCGATGAGCTAGTTTCCCCGCCTCATCCCTCAGCCGTTTGCCGGAACCGCTGCGTTGTTTGCCTAAACTGACGATCTGGCGACACAAGGTGCACACCTGCCTTCGGACAGGCGCTAAAGTAGACACAGTCAGGAAATACACAGGAATCGGCCATGTCTAGCTCTATCCCCCTTCCGTCGTCGTCGACCGCGGCGCTGGCCCAGGCCATTGCAGGAGTTGCCCATACCGACGGGGACTATGCGACCGCTATTCCGGCGCTTTCGCTTCATCGCCGTAACGCGCCCACCAAACCCTTGCATTGCATTTACACCCTGGGAATGGGAGTCGTAGCCCAAGGCGCCAAGCAGGTCATGCAGGGTGAAGAAGTGATGGATTACGTCCCTGGACAATCCATGCTGACCACTATCGATCTACCGGTTGTCTCGCATGTCACGCAGGCCAGCGTCCGTGAGCCGTTTCTGGGCTTGATGCTGACGCTCGATAGCCGCCAGATCGTCCAGATGGCCTCCGAGATGGAGCTGTCACATCGTCTGAGGGACTCAGCCTTTCGGTCCATCTCCATCGAAACCCTGGACCAGCCCATCGTCGATGCTTTGATTCGGCTGATCGGATTGCTGCACGAACCGGAGCTGCTTCCCCGCTTAGCGCCGCTGATACAAGAGGAGATCACTACGCGCCTGATGACGGGGCCCCATTCCCCGCACTTGCATCACCTTGCTGCAAACGGCTCACCCAGCCAGCACATCGCCAAAACGGTCGCCTGGTTGAAGAAGAACTTTACCCAGACGCTGCAGATGGACGATCTGGCTGCTCGCGCGCACATGAGCCCCTCCACGTTCCGACAGCATTTCCGCGCCATCACCGGCACCAGCCCACTGCAGTACCAGAAGCAGTTGAGATTGCAGGAGGCGCGGCAATTGATGCTCAACCAGAATATCGACGCGGGTAATGCGGGCAGCCTTGTCGGCTATGAGAGCCCATCGCAATTCAGTCGCGAGTACAGCCGTCTATTCGGCGCACCTCCACAACAAGATGCCAGGCGTCTGCGTCTGAGCTAGTTATTCAACGGGAAGACATCGCGCATTGCCCACGTAAAGCAATGCGCTTCCCGCTTCGAATCGTTACTTCGACTGGTCAACCACTTCCATCTGGGCTGCGTTCATTCGACCGCCATGCACGACCAATCCTGCGAATGCTGTATTTGATCTCATGAAGTTCTGCGGTGGTAAATTGGATACTTACTGCCCCCAGGTTTTCCTAGAGGTGTGCGATCTCACCTTTGCCACCACACATCCAGGCACCAACGTTCCAGGCCGCATGCAGCCCAGGGGGAGTGCGATACCGCGCGTCATCAAGGCCGTCATTCCAAACGGCGTGGTTGGATTAATGAGTGGGTTCATATGCGAGGGTCAACTAAACGGCTGCTAAATGATAGATGCAGTGCTCAGGTCGTAGTGCACAGTGTTATTTCAAAAAATATCCTGGCGCTGAGTATCCCCTCTTGCTAACGGTAACTTTGACGGTAGCTGCAAAAATTCAAACTCAATAATTCTTTGCAAAATATTCACTTAGCCGTGTTTTTTGAGTCCACCCATACCACCATCGAAGAACTCGTTGGATCCGGCATTGAGTCATCTAACCCCGCGTATTTGCGGGGTTTTTTGTGCCCGGAGCGTTGCGATTCCCGGTCCGGGGCTGAGCGCGGCAGCGGCCCAAGCTGCCGTCCATCCGGGCAAGGGCCGGTTCCGCGCCCCTTTCCACGGCGGCCTCGGCGCTTTCGCACCACCGTGCGCGCTGACGGCCGACCCGCCACTTCCTGCCGGCCCAGTACCTCCACCAAACCGACACTTTGGCCGACCAACACAAAGAGGCCGCCCGAACCCAAATCGGACTTCCCATCCTGGACTGAACGAAGGGGCGCTCTTAACCCTAAACGAATGCCGATACGACCGGGTTCCGACGAATCGGCGGACACCATTGCCGCCGACTCCTTCGAACAGCGCAGCGATGAAGAATCCAAGCATGAAAGTTCCAGGCGCAGCCGTTGCCCAGGGCGGCGCCGAAGGCGGCATGCCGGCCACCGCTTATCCGCGTCTTCTCCGCGTTTTCATCGGATCGACCGTTGCCGCAGCCTTATGCGGCCTTGCGGCCCTGGTAGTGGATGGCGGCAAGGGTCTGCACCCTGCCCCGTTTCTCGCGCTGGCCACCTTGTCGGCCATTGCGGCCGCTTCTGCCTTCCTCTCTATGCTGATGTGCCTGCTGGCAGAGACGGCCGTTCTCTGGTGGAAACGCTAGGGCGCCAACCGCTGCGGACGGACCGCGCCGCGCTTGCTTATTGGCGGTTGCGGCATTTCGCGAACAGGTCGTAAGCCGGCTGATATTCGCGCGTACTCACCTGCATCAGCCCCAGGACAGAAGGAAACAGGTTGTCGTGGCTGGCCGGCCCCATCGTTTCGCGCTTCAGGCATGTGGTGTCCAGCCTGGCGTCCTGCACCAACCCCGGCGAGAGCCACATCACCATCGGCACCTTGATCTGCTCCGCCGGGGCGATGGAGTAAGGCACGCCGTGCAGGAACAGACCCTTTTCGCCCAGTGATTCGCCGTGGTCGGACACATAGATCAGGGCGGTGTCGTAGTCGGTTCGCGATTTCAGCATGGCGATGGTTTCGGCCAGGAAGTGATCGGTGTACAGCAATGCGTTGTCGTAGGCGTTGACGATCTCCTGCCGCGCGCACTGGCCCAGTTCGGGATTCTCGCAAGTGGGAGTGAAGCGCTTGTACTCCAGCGGATAGCGTTCGAAGTAACTCGGCCCGTGATTGCCGAGCTGGTGCAACACCACCACCCGGTCGCCTTTGGAAGGGGAGAGCTGCGCTTCCAGCCCTTTGAGGAGAATGCCATCCAGACAACGCTTGCCGTTGCACAGGCCGGGCTCGTTCGAATCCTGCAGGCGCTGGAGAGTCAGCCCATCGCAAACGCCTTTGCAGCCCGACTGGTTGTCGCGCCACAAGGTACCGATGCCCGCGTGATCCAGCACATGCAGCAACGATTGATGGCTACGGATCTTCCGCTCATCGTAGTCGCGCCGCCCGTAGGGGGAGAACATGCAAGGCAGGGACACTTCGGTGCTGCTGCCGCAGGAAGTCACATCACTGAAATTGAGCAGACCCTCGATCCGCGAGAGTTCGGGCGTGGTCTGGCGCGCGTAACCGTTCAATCCCCAGTTCTGCGCACGGGCGGTTTCGCCTACGACCAGCACCAGCAAGCGCGGCTTGCTGCCGGCAGGGCGAGGATCCTGCCTTGCGTCCAATCCCACGGGCAGCAGCGCGCGTTTCGGGCCAGGGGGAGAAGCCTGCATGACGTTGACCAGCGACACGAGGTAGTTGGCCGGCGTCACCAGATAGCGGACTTCCCGATGATTGCGGATCAGCGACGACACTCCCTGCGACGACATCAGCGCACCTGCGGCGCCGGCCAGCAACGCGCCCAGCAGGAAGGCGCTGCGGATCGCCAGCGCACGCGGCCACTTGCGCCTGCGCAGTTGCACTCGCCACAGCAGCGCTACCGGAAACGCAGTCAGGGCCAACGGAACCAGCAGCCACCAGGTCAGCAGCTCGCCGGATTCCTTGCTGTCGGTATGCAGCACGTTGCGCAGCATGTCCGCATCCAGGTACACGCCATAGGCATTCATGTAATGGCTGGCGACCGCAGTCACCAGCAACAATGCCGTGAGCAATGGCTTCGCGGTCCAGCGGTTGACCACCCACCCCAGCAGGAAGGCATGCACGGCGGTCACTATCAGGAACAGGGATAGCGCCAGCCGCCATTGCTGCATCGGGTTGGAGATCGCGCCGTGCCAGAACGCGCTGTTATTGAATAGCGCGAAGAACGCGCTGCACAACAGAATCAATGCCTCGCTGGGCAGCTCGATGCGCTGCTTCCACCATGCCGTTTTCGAACCGGTTTTTTGGCCCAGTCCGTCCGGGGTCAGAGTAACCGCGCTCACGACAAGGCCTGCAATGGCGCGTATACGGGCGGACGCGTCAGCATGAGCCGATGAAGTCCCAGCGCCACGAGCCAGCAGATCATCAGCGCCCAAAGGTCATGGGAAAGGAAATGCGCGCCGCGCAGTTGCTGCGCAATTCCGAACACCAACCCCAAGGCCAGCGCAAACCCCAAACCCCACCAGCGCCAACGCGGCCGCGTACCCAGAAAAAAGAAATACAGCGCCGTCCACGCATAGCCGGCGCTGGCATGGCCAGCGGGAAAGCATTTGGCATGGCCCAGTATGGAAGGCCGATGCATGAAAAGGCCGTAGTAGGTTTTATCTCCGCCATAACGCAGCAGGTCCCAGGGACAATCCATGTTGGTCCAGCGTTTGAGCAGGCCGACCGCGGCAGTGGACAGCAAAGTCGCCGCCAGCAGATAAGCCAATGGCCGTCGCCATTGCCTCATCGGCCGCGCAAAAAGGGAGACGGCCAGCACCAAAGCCAGTGCGAACCACATGTCCTTGCTGGCCTGGCGGCCCGTCGCATGCAGCAGGTCCTGGGTGATGTAGCCGGTCTGCAGCGCCCACGCATGGCCTTCCATCGCGTACACGCGATCGGCGAGCCACAAGTCCCCGTGCAAACCCATCAACAACAAAGACAGGGCAGCGAAAATGGCCAGCGGCATCCACAGGTGCCGCAAGTAGAACCGCGATAACGGGTGCGACCAACGGCGCGTGCGATTGCCGCCCAGCGCGGCGGAACCAATCATCGACAAGAACCGTGGGACAGGCAGAGGAGTAAGAGGTTGCATCCACGCACATGCAGACAAGGTGGCGCGAATGATTGGATCGGCTCTGTCGGAGAGCGGTCGGAGCTAAGTTCGCTGCCCGTTAAGCAGGGGCGACCGGTCAGCTGCGATTCAAGGAATTTCGTCGTCCTCTACGTCGAAAGCGGGCGTCTTGCAACCTTTTTTCCAGGCGCTTCCCGGCACCAGCAGCCATCGGTTGCGGTTGGATTGGCCGATGTCGATCGTGCGCGCCGCATCCACACAGGGGCTGACCGCCTTGTCCAGCACGAACACCCAGCGCCGTGCCGGATCCTCCAGCAGCCATGGGCCGGCTTGGGCCCATTGCTCCTGCCACGAATTCTTGAAGCCGAAATCGACGGTGGGTCGATCGCTCTGCAGCAGGTTCTGTTCGCGCCAGGCCACCATGCCCAACTCCGCCTGCGGTCCGATACGCTGGCCGACTCGCTGCATCAGCTTGCGCGCGGAACTGTCGGCGTCCAACGTCGGCGCCAGGCCGAAGCCGTACGCCATCCACAGCAGCGCCGTGACCATTACGGCCGCCACGCCCACACGTCGCAATCGCGCCCACAGGATCACCGCCATCGAGACGGTGCCGAAGATCAGCAGCCACACCAGGAACGTGCGCAAGGTACCTTCGTCGATGTCGCGCTGCATCGCCAAACGGTGCGCCCATTCGCTCGCGCCCAGCAATCCGGACAAAGCCAAGCCGCACGTCGTCAGGGAGAGCGCCAGCAAATAGCCCAGCAGGGTCCGCTGCACGCCGGCACGCCGCATCAATCCCTGCAGCAGAGGCGCGGCCGCCACGCACAGGGCCGGCAGCATGGGAAAAATATAAACTTCGCGCTTGCCGGGACTGGCACTGAAGAACAACAGCACCAGCGCGCTCCATCCCAGCAGCAGCCAAAAGCGCCGGTCGCCACGACGCAGGCGACGCCGCCACGCAGGCAGCAGCCAAGGCAAGAGCAATGCGCCCGGCAGCCACAAAGTCACGATGACCTGCGCGTAGTACCAGAACGGTTGCACATGATGCCAAGCCCCCGCGTAGCGCTTGCCGGTCTGCTTGAGCAGGATCTCGCTTGCGTAGGCCTGGAATGAGGGATCGGAACTGTTGAACACCGCCCACAGCATGGGCACGACCCACACGCCCGCGCCCGCCATGAAACACAGCGCGCCCAGCGCCCAACGCCATCCGCCACGTGCGGACGGCGCAGAAGGAGAAGCTTTGCGGTTCCGCCACGACAGCGCGGCCCAGGGCAACAACACCAGCACCGGAAGAAAACCCACCCCTTTGGTCACCGTCCCCAGTCCGGCGGCAAAGAAGCCCAGCCAGGCTAGCGGCCAATTCGGTCCAAGCAGCAGGTGGCGCAACAACCCGTACAGCGACAAGGTGGTCATCGCCACCAGCACCATGTCGATCTGGCCGCGTTTGGCCTGTAGACCGAACTGCAGGCATACGAACAGCGCCAGCGCTGCGTACTGTCCCGTCCTGCGACTCCACAGGCGTGCGGCCAGGTCGTAGATCAGCCACAGCGTCAGCAATGCGGCCAGCAAGGAAGGCAGCAGGAAAGCGATCCGCCAGTTGCCGATGGCTTCGTACGCGGCCGCCTGCATCCACATGAACACCGGGGGCTTTTCCGCATAGAACTCGCTGCCGCGGTGCGGGAACAGCCACTGTCCGGACTCGACCATATCGCGCGCGGCAAGCACGAAACGCGGTTCGTCGGGCGGAGAAGGGTCGCGCAGGCCCAGGCCGGCCAGCAGACTCAGCGCAATCAGCAGAGACAGCCAGACGAAGGCCGTGCCGAAAATGCGTTGGCGGGAAAACGATGGCACCGTCGGCCTCAGCGGCCGCCGCGGTCGCGTCTCCAGCCCCGGTGCCTGATATCCAGGTAAAGGCTGTAGAAGGCGGTGAAGGCGGGGAACAGATTCTGGATGACGCCCACCGAATCCTGCTTGGCCGAGAACAGGAAGTAGCTCAGCGTCATCAGGCTGCCGACAATGCTCATATACCAAAACAAGCGCGGGATCACCGGCTTGCGCGCCCGCCGCGAAGCGATGAACTGCACCAACCAGCGCGCACCGAACATCAGCGCGCCGACCATGCCGATGACCTTCCATGGGGTCATGTGCAGACCGGTCCAACCCAGCCAGAGGATTTCCTGATTCATCGGATGCATGCCTGCCTCAATACTCCCGCGTGCCGGTATTCTTGCTGCGCCGGATCAGCCAGGCTACGCCGCGCAGGTCTCCGATGCCGACCCAGGCGCGCCCCAGATTGTTGTACTTGGAAACTCCGGTCGAACGCCCGCGGTGACTGACCGGTATGCTGACCGTGCTCCAGCCCGCGCGCTGCATCAACGCCGGCAGATAACGGTGCATGTGATCGAAATAGGGAAGGTCGAGGTATGCCTGGCGCTCGAACAGTTTGATGCCGCAGCCAGTATCGGGAGTATCGTCGCGCAGCATTCTCGCACGGACTGCATTGGCCCACCGCGAAGCCCAGCGCTTGCTCGCGCTGTCCTGGCGATCAACCCGCCAGCCCGCGAACAGCTTGACCGATGGCCCGGCCTGTCCGCGCGCATCCAGCAGCTTGGGGATATCGGCCGGGTCGTTCTGGCCGTCGCCGTCGAGGGTCGCGATCCACGCCGCCCGCGCGGCGCGCACGCCGGTACGGATGGCGGTGCTCTGTCCACTTCGCAGGTCGTGGGCCAACACGCGCAATTCGGGCACGCGATCCTTCAGCTCCAGCAGCCGGCGCAGGCTGTCGTCGCTGGAATGGTCATCGACGTAGACGATTTCGAAGGCCAGCCGAGGACGCAACGCAGCCACGATTTCGTGGACAAGCGGGGCTATGTTGTCGCATTCGTCGAATACGGGCACGACAACGGAAAGTTCGGGGATCGGGGTCGAATTCATGCGGTCATCGGATAGGGCCGGCCATGGCGATTTTCGGCGTATTGACCCATACGCCGATGCAGCTCGGGCACGAACTTCGGAACCCCTGGGGAGATGCCGGCAAGGGTGGAAAAGCCGATGTCGGAAATGCGTCAGAACTTCGTTAGCGGCGCGTTAACCGTTCAGCCCGGAAAGGCCGGCTTTTGACACGGCGCGCACGATGCTGGGAGCATCGCCGTTCGCGCTGGCTTGCGCCCCCTCCTTGGAACCCCGATGCGCCTGCTGGTGATCGAAGACAACCGAAGCCTGGTTGCCAACCTGTTCGAATATTTCGAAGCGCGCGGCCACACCTTGGACGCCGCACCCGACGGAGTCACCGGTCTGCATCTGGCCACCACCCAGACCTATGACGTGGTGGTGCTGGACTGGATGCTGCCGCGCATGGATGGCCGCGAGGTATTGCAACACCTTCGCGCCAGCGCGAATGCCGCCACCCCGGTCATCATGCTGACCGCCCGCGACGAGCTTCCCGACAAGATCGCCGGTTTCCGCGCCGGGGCCGACGACTACCTGACCAAGCCATTCGCCCTGCCCGAGCTCGAAGTCCGCATCGAGGCGTTGATCGCACGCGTGGCCGGCCGCGGCCGCAAGCGGATACTGGAGGTCGAGGATCTGCGCCTGGACATGGCGACACTGGAAGCCACCCGTGCCGGGAAGCCGCTGCACCTGTATCCGGCCTGCCGCAAACTGCTGGAGACGCTGATGCAGGCCAGTCCCGCCGCGGTGAGCCGCGAACGGCTGGAGCACGCGTTGTGGGGCGACGATCCGCCCGACGGCGACATGCTTCGTTCGCACATCTACGAACTTAGGCGCAGCGTCGATGGCCCCTTCCCGGTCAAATTGATTCATACCCTGCCACGGGTCGGCTACAGGCTGGCGGCCATCGCCCGGGATGAACTGGATGGGATCTAGGCCGCTACTGAAGCACCGCATTCTGCAGTGGCTTTTCATCTACGCGGTGTTGCTGTCGGCGGCCGTACTGGCGGGCGGATACATCATCCACGAGCGGGTCGAGCACCTGGCCTGGGAATCGCTGCTGCGTGCGGAGCTGGACTACTACGGGCAACGTACCCAGGCCAACTCCGCCTATCGTTGGCGCGATACCGACACGCTGCGTCTGTTCGGAGTGGCCGGCGCTCCACCGCTACCGGCCGTGCTGGCGCCGTTGGAACCGGGGCTGCACGACGACATGACCCTGGATGGGGTGAGCAGCGTGGTGCTGATCGAACAGATCAACGGAAAGCCAGTGGCGATGGCCCTGAACCTGACCGAGTTCGAAGGTGTTGAGGGCGCCATTACCGCTGCCGTGGCCGCCGGTACGGTCGTGGTGATCCTTATCCTTGGCCTGGTGGTGATGTGGCGGCTGGGGCTGGTGATCCAGCCGCTGGCCATGATGGCCCACCAGGTCGAAGAGCTGAAGCCTGCCCAGCCCGACCAGAAAGTCGTCCTGGATGAAGACGCCAGCGCCGAAATGGTGGTCATCGCCGACGCCTTCAACGACTACCTGCGCCGCAACCAGAGCTTCGTGGAGCGCGAGCATGCCTTCATCGCCAGCTCGAGCCATGAACTGCGCACGCCCATCGCGGTGATCGCCGGCGCCTCCGAGCTGGTCCTGGACCAGGCGGACGTTCCCCCTGCCGCGCGCAATCAAGTGGCGCGCATCCACCGTACCGCGCGTAATGTGGAGCAATTGATCTCGTTGCTGTTGACCCTGGCCAAGGATCCTTCGCGGCTGGCGGACTCGAGCGACCATGTGGCGCTGGACCAATTGCTGCCGGAGATCGTGGAAGACCATCGCTACCTGACGCGCGACAAGGACCTGACGCTGGTGCTGGAGCCGATGCCTCCTTGCGAAATCGTGGCGCCGGTGACCATCGTGCAGGCGGCGATCGGCAACCTGCTGCGCAACGCCATCGAGAACAGCGACCGCGGCCAGATCCGCATCAGCCTGCGCTCCGACGCCACCGTGGTGATCGAGGACCCCGGCCATGGCATGTCGCCGGAGGAAATCAGCGAAATCTACGCGCGCATGGCGCGCGGCGGCGGACGCGACGGCGGAGGCATAGGCCTGGATCTGATCTCGCGCCTGTGCGAACACCTGGGCTGGAATCTCGCGTTCTCTTCAGTGTCCGGCCGCGGCACGCGCACCACCCTGCGCCTGCGCTCGTAGGTCGGGGCTACGCCCCCGACGCTCGGGAAATTTGGGTGCACGTGCGTCGGGGGCGTAGCCCCGACCTACGACCCACGGGTTTCAGTCCGCGCGCGCTTCTTTCGCCAACCGCTCCGCTTCCTGCTCTTGCGCTTCGCGCGCGGTGCGGTCGTTCTCGCGCATTTCGTACCACATGCCGTTGAGGATGGCGAAGCTGGCCGCCAGGCTGACGCCGAGTATCCAGGAGAAATACCACATGGCCTTTCCTCAGTAGGAGTTGTGATTCTGTTCCAGGCTTTCCGGGCTCACCTTGCCGCGCAGCACGCGGTACACCCAGCTGGTGTAGAGGATCACGAGGGGCAGGAACAGACAGGTGACCACCAGCATGACGAACAGCGTCATGTGGCTGGAAGAAGCGTCCCACAGCGTCAGGCTGGAATTGGGATCGGTGGAGGACGGCAGCAGGAAGGGAAACACCGCCACGCCTTCGGTGAGGATGATGCCGGCAATGGCCAGGCCCGAGGCCATGATGGCGGCACCTCCGCGTCCCGCACGCAGCATCAATGCACTGAGCAAAGCGCCCGCCACGCCCAGCAACGGAAAGATCCAGGTCCACGGCATGGTCCGGTAATTCGCCATCCACGCACCCGGCGCGGCGATCGCCTGCTTGCCCAGAGGATTGGAAGCGCCCGCCGCATCGAGCGTGCCGACGATGGAATAGCCGGTCACGCCATTGGCCACCCAGACGCCGGCCAGCACGAACAGCACCGCCGTGGCCAGCGCCGCCAGCGAACCATAGCGACGCGCGCGCGCGGCTACCGGTCCGTCGGTCTTGATCACCAGCATGGCTGCGCCATGGGCGATGAGCATGCTCACGCTGACCAACCCGCACAGTACGGCGAACGGCGACAGCAAGGCGAAGAACCCACCGGTGTAGTAGATGCGCAAGGTGTCGTCGAAATGGAAAGGCGCGCCCAGCAGCACGTTGCCCATCGCCACGCCGAACACCAGCGAAGGCACGAAGCCGCCGACGAACAGCCCCCAGTCCCACACCGCGCGCCAACGCTTGTCTTCCACCTTGCTGCGGAACTTGAAGCCGACCGGCCGCAATATCAGCGCGAACAAGATCAGGAACATCGCCAGGTAGAAACCCGAGAAACTCACCGCGTACAACGCCGGGAACGCCGCGAAGATCGCGCCGCCACCCAGTATCAGCCACACCTGGTTGCCTTCCCAGACCGGGCCGACCACATTGAGGACCAGGCGGCGCTCCGCATCGGTGCGCGCCACCGCCGGCAGCAGCGTGCCCACACCCAGATCGAAGCCATCCATCACCGCGAAGCCGATCAGCAGGATGCCCAGCAGCAGCCACCAGATCAGGCGCAGGGTTTCGTAATCGAGGGGAATAGTGTCCATGCCGCTCTCCGGTCAGGCCGCGGTGGATGAGGCAGTCGCCAGCGGCGCGCCTTCCTGGTTGGGGCGCCGCTCGCCGCCGGGCATATCGTCGGGTCCTTTCAGCACCACCTTGCGCAGCAGGTACACGTCCACCACCGCCAGCGAGGTGTAGATGACCACGAAGCCGGTGAGCGAGATGATGACCTGGTGCAGTTTCAGGCCCGAAGCCGCCAGGAAAGTCGGCAGCACGCCGTCGATGATCCACGGCTGGCGGCCGTATTCAGCAATCAGCCAGCCCGCTTCGATCGCCAGCCACGGCAGCGGCAGGCTGTAGAGCGCCAGCTTCAGGAACCAGCGGTACTTGTCCAGCTTCTGCACGGTGGCCAGCCAGAACGCCAGCGCGAAGAAGGCGATGAAGTAAAAGCCTACCCCGGCCATCAGGCGGAAACTCCAGAACAACGGTGCCACGCGCGGAATGGTGTCGGACGCGGCCTTGGCGATTTCCTGCTCGCTGGCGTTGCCGATGTCTTCGCGGTAGCGCTTGAGCAGCAGCGCGTAGCCCATGTCCTGCCAGTGCAGGTCGAACATGGCCTTGGCGTGCATATCGCTGCGGTCTGCGCGCAACCGCTGCAGGGCCGCATATGCGACCTGGCCGTTGCGGATGCGTTCCTGGGCGCGCACCACCAGCTCGTCGATGCCCGCAATCTCGGTGTTTAACGAGCGCGTGCCGATCAGCCCCATCACCCAGGGGATATGCACGGCATATTCGTTGGTGCGTGTTTCCTGGTTGGGAATGGCGAAGGCGTTGAAGCCGGCCGGAGCCGGTTCGGTCTCCCACATCGCCTCGATCGCCGCCAGTTTCATCTTCTGGTTTTCGCCGGTGACATAACCGCTCTCGTCGCCCAGCACCACCACCGACAGCGACGCCGCCAGCCCGAAACTGGCCGCCACCGCCATCGAGCGCTTGGCCAGATCGACATGCCGGCCGCGCAGCAGATAAAAAGCGCTGATCGCCATCACGAACACCGCGCCCAGCACGTAGCCGGCGCTGACCGTGTGCACGAACTTGGCCTGCGCCACCGGATTGAACAGCACGGCCGCGAAATCGTTGACTTCCATGCGCATGGTGGCCGGATTGAATTCCGCGCCGACCGGGTACTGCATCCAGCCGTTGGCGATCAGGATCCACAGCGCCGAAAAATTGGTGCCCAGCGCCACCAGCCAGGTCACCATCAGGTGTTTGACCTTGGACAGCTTGTCCCAGCCGAAGAAGAACAGGCCGACGAAGGTGGCTTCCAGGAAGAACGCCATCAGGCCTTCGATGGCCAGCGGCGCGCCGAAAATGTCGCCTACGTACTGGCTGTAGTAGGACCAGTTCATGCCGAACTGGAACTCCATGACGATGCCGGTGGCCACGCCCATGGCGAAGTTGATGCCGAACAGCGTGCCCCAGAACAGGGTCATGCGCCGCCAGATGTCGCGCCCGGTCATCACATAGACACTCTCCATGATCGCGATCATGAAGGACAGGCCCAGGGTGAGCGGCACGAACAGGAAGTGGTACATCGCAGTCAACGCGAACTGCAGGCGCGACAGCTCTACGACGCTCATGTCCGGCATGGGGGGCGACTCGGCATGGAGGTGCATCCATTGTAGCGCCTCAGAGAGGCAACCTTCGGCCGGAACTAGACCATGCCCTTTCGGCCGCCGCATTGATCTGGATCAACGCAGCGCGGGCGCGCCCAAGGGATCATCCGCGCCGACAAGCCGAGGAGCGGACTGCATGCAAGGCGTCCAGGGGACCTACAACGACAAAGTGGTACGGCAGTTCGCGGTGATGACCGTGGTCTGGGGGATCGTGGGCATGCTGGTGGGGGTGATCATCGCCGCCCAGCTGTACTGGCCCGCGCTCAATTTCGACCTGCCCTGGTTCAGCTATGGCCGCCTGCGGCCGTTGCACACCAATGCGGTCATTTTCGCCTTCGGCGGTTGCGCGCTGTTCGCCACCAGCCTGCACATCGTGCAGCGCACCTGCCATGTGCGGCTGCTGTCGGACAAGCTGGCCGCCTTCGTGTTCTGGGGCTGGCAGCTGGTGATCGTGGCTGCGGCCATCACCCTGCCGATGGGCCTGACCCAGGGCAAGGAATACGCCGAGCTGGAGTGGCCCATCGACCTGCTGATCACGGCGGTCTGGGTGGCCTACGGCGTGTTGTTCTTCGGCACCATCGCCAAGCGCAACGTCAAGCACATCTATGTGGCCAACTGGTTCTACGGCGCCTTCATCATCGCCATCGCGCTGCTGCACATCGTCAACAGCATCGCCATCCCGGTGGGCCTGGCCAAGTCCTACCCGGTCTACAGCGGCGCCGTCGATGCCATGGTGCAGTGGTGGTACGGGCACAACGCGGTGGGTTTCTTCCTGACCGCCGGCTTCCTGGGAATGATGTACTACTTCGTGCCCAAGCAGGCCGGACGCCCGGTGTATTCCTACCGGCTGTCCATCGTGCACTTCTGGGCGCTGATCGCCGTGTACATGTGGGCCGGACCGCACCACCTGCATTACACCGCGCTGCCCGACTGGGCGCAGTCGGTGGGCATGGTGTTCTCGCTGATCCTGCTGGCGCCGTCCTGGGGCGGCGCGCTGAACGGCATCCTGACCCTGTCGGGCGTGTGGCACAAACTGCGCACCGATCCGATCCTGAAATTCCTCATCGTGGCCATCAGTTTCTACATGATCGCCACCTTCGAGGGACCGATGATGTCGATCAAGACGGTCAACTCGCTTAGCCATTACACCGACTGGACCGTGGGCCACGTGCACGCGGGAGCGCTGGGTTGGGTGGCGATGATCTCCATCGGCTCGATCTACGCGCTGCTCCCGCGCCTGCTGGGCCGCGAACGGATGTACTCGGTGAAGATGATCGACGCGCATTTCTGGATGCACACGCTGGGCGTGGTGTTCTACATCGCTTCGATGTGGATCGCCGGCGTGATGCAGGGGCTGATGTGGCGCGCCACCAACGACGACGGCACCCTGACCTACAGCTTCGTCGAGGCGCTCAACGCCACCTATCCGTACTACCTGATCCGCCTGGGCGGCGGACTGCTGGTGCTGTCCGGCATGGGAATGATGGCGTGGAACACCTGGAAGACCTACCGGGCGGCGGTCGCGCTGGCGCCACAGCCGATCCTGCCGGTGGACGTGTCGGAAGCAAAGGCCTGAGGAACTGACGTGAGCGACAAGAAACCCCACAACGCAAATGCCAACGGCCACGAGAAGATAGAGAAGAACGTCGGCCTGATGGCGGTCCTGATCGCCGTGGCGGTGTCCTTCGGCGGTCTGGCCGAAATCGTGCCGCTCATGCACCAGGCCGAGGCCATCGAGCCGCTGGAAGGCGTCAAGCCCTACCCGGCGCTGCAGTTGGCCGGGCGCGATGTCTACGTGCGCGAGGGTTGCTACAACTGCCACTCGCAGATGGTGCGCACCCTGCGCTTCGAAAGCGAACGCTACGGCCACTTCTCGCTGGCCGGGGAATCGGTCTACGACCGCCCGTTCCAATGGGGCAGCAAGCGCACCGGGCCCGATCTGGCGCGCGTGGGCGGGCGCTATTCCGACGATTGGCACCGCGTGCACCTGGCCAATCCGCGCGACGTGGTGCCCGAGTCCAACATGCCGGGCTTTCCCTGGCTGGAAGACAGTCCGGTCGATGGCGCCACCGTGGCCAGGCGCATGCGAGCGCTGCAGACCCTGGGCGATCCGTATTCGGACAAGGAAATCGCCGCCGCCGCGCAAGAGGTGAACGGCAAGAGCGAACTCGATGCGGTGGTCGCCTACCTGCAGGCGCTCGGCCGACACGCACCAAGGGGAGGCTGAGGCATGTTGTCCGGAATCGTGACCGCTGTGTTGCTGGTGCTGTTCGTCGTCGGCTGGGCATGGGCGTGGCGTCCCGCGCGCAAGGCCGATTTCGATGCCGCCGCCTCGCTGCCGCTGGAAGACAACGAGGGGGAAAGCATCCGATGAGCCATTCATGGTCGTGGTATGTGATCGTATTGGTGGTGCTGAACATCGCAGGTTGCGTGTGGCTGCTGTGGTGGACCGCGCGCCGCAGGCCCGGCGACCCGGCGCCCGAGGACACCAGCCACGTCTGGGACGGCGATCTGACCGAATACAACAAGCCCCTGCCCCGTTGGTGGATCAACCTGTTCTACCTCACCATCGTGTTCGGTATCGGCTATCTGGCGTGGTACGGCGGTCTCGGCGGTTTCCGTGGTTACGGCAAGTGGTCCTCCGCTGGCGAACACGCGCTGGACAAGTCGCGCGAGGAAGCCAAGCTGTCCCGGACTTTCGCACCTTACGAAGGCCAGCCGCTGCCGGTCCTGGCGCACGACCCGAGGGCGAGAGAACTGGGGCGCTCGATCTTCAGCAACAGCTGCGCTACTTGCCATGGCTCCTCGGCCGAGGGCGCCATCGGCTATCCCAACCTGACCGACGACATCTGGCATTGGGGCGGCGAGCCCGAGCAGATTCTGCAAACGGTGCTGGACGGGCGCGAGGGAGTAATGCCCGAATGGGGCAAGGTGCTGGGCAACATGGATGGACCGGACGCGGTCGATTACACCGTCGCCTACGTGCGTACCCTGCCCTATCCCGAATCGCTGCAGAAGGATTACCTGGCGACCCGCGGCAAGAAGCTCTTCGAAGGCGTATGCGCGGCCTGCCATGGCGTCAACGGCAAAGGCAATCCGGAACTGGGCGCACCCGACCTGACCGACGACTACTGGATGTACGGCAGCAGCAAGGAAAGCCTGGCCAAGACCATCAACGAAGGCCGCCACGGGCAGATGCCGGCGCACCGCGCGGTGCTGGGCGAGACCCGCGCGCGACTGGTGGCCGCCTATGTCTGGTCGCTGTCGAACAAGCCGCAGAGCACGGCCGGGGGCGGCAAGCCATGACGGATTTCTCCGAACCGCGTTTCGACCATCCACCGCGACCGCTGGCACAGCGCGCAGGGGCCATCCTGTGGCCCAGTTTCTTCAGCGCCGGCGTGTGCACGGTGGTGTTCTTCGCGTTCGTCGATCCGCTGGCGTTGCGCGACCTGACCTTTCCCGATCTGCCGATCACCCGCGAACTGGGCTACACCGTGGGTTTTTTCATGTTCTGGGCGGCCTCGGCGGCTTCCAGCCTGTTCACCTGGATCCTGCTGCGTCCGTCCAGCCGTTTCAACCGCGCACTGCCGCCGGATTGAACGGAACGCCCGCGATGCCTGCCTCCTGCAGCGATTGTTGCGACCTCACCACCTTGTGCGCGCCTTGCCTTGCCGCAGTGCGCCGCTTCCGCCACGCCGGCCGTCACGCCGGTGAAGCCAACCCCGTGATGCATCCAGACTGCTTTCCTCCTGCCGTTTCTTCTCCCGCCCGTTCCCGCATCTGCCTACCCGCCTGTGCCTGCAAGCCTGCGCAGGCCCTCGATGGGGAAGCGGCATGAGCCGCCGCATCCCGCTGGACATGGTGGACGAAGGCGGCAACTCGTTCTACGTCAGCGAACGCAAGATCTACCCGCGCGATATATCGGGCCGCCTGAACCGCCTGCGGGTGGCCGCGGTGTTCTGGCTGCTCGGCATGTTCTATGTGTTTCCGTGGCTGCGCTGGGATGGCCGTCAGGCGGTGCTGTTCGACCTGCCGGCGCGCAAGTTCCACGTATTCGGGCTGACCTTCTGGCCGCAGGACTTCCTGTTCCTGGCGCTGCTGCTGATCATCGCGGCCATGGCCCTGTTCTTCTTCACCGCACTGGCAGGACGCCTGTTCTGCGGCTATGCCTGCCCGCAGACGGTATGGACCGAAGTGTTTCTGTGGATGGAGCGCTGGACCGAAGGCGACCGCGGCAAGCGCATGAAGCTGGACGCAGGTCCGTGGAACCGGGAGAAGATGCTGCGCAAGGGCGGCAAGCACTTTATCTGGCTGGCGTTCGCGTTGTGGACCGGCTTTACCTTCGTCGGCTTCTTCACTCCCATCGCTGAGCTGTGGGCGCGCGCATGGCCTTTCGCCTGGAGCGGTTGGGAAACCTTCTGGGTGCTGTTCTACGCCATGGCGACCTGGGGCAACGCCGGGTTCCTGCGCGAGCAGGTATGCAAATACATGTGTCCCTATGCCCGCTTCCAGAGCGCCATGTTCGACCGCAATACCCTGATCATCGCCTACGACCCGATGCGCGGCGAGCCGCGCGGCCCGCGCAAGCGCGGCCTAGGCAGCGTGCTGCAACGCGCGCGCGGCCTGCTGGACAAGATCACCGCCTACGACTACGTGTTCCGCGCCAACCAGCATCCCACTGCCGCCGACAACCGTCTGCAGGCGCACGGCACCATCACCTTCGCCGGGGCCGGCGTGGTGGCCGAACCGCTGCCGAAGTTCGCGCCCGACCAATTGGGCGACTGCATCGACTGCACCATCTGCGTACAGGTCTGCCCGACCGGCATCGACATCCGCAACGGCCTGCAATACGAATGCATCGCCTGCGGCGCCTGCATCGACGCCTGCGACGAAGTCATGGACAAGATGGGCTACGAAAAGGGGTTGATCCGCTACTCCACCCAGAACGCCATCGACGGCAAGCGAACGCGCGTGGCGCGCCCGCGCATCTTCGTCTACGGCACGATCCTGCTGGCGCTGGTCGGCGGTTGGGCCTGGGGCGTGACGCACCGCAGCGAGCTGATCGCCGAAGTACTGCGCGACCGCAACGCGCTGTACCGCGAAGCCGGCGATGGCCGCATCGAGAACCATTACGTGCTCAAGCTGATCAACAAAGACCGGCAAGCGCATCGCTACCGCATCCGCCTGGAGTCGGCGACGCCGTCCATCGCCCTGCGCGATGGAGAACAGATCGTGCAGGCCAACGCCGAACAGGTGCTGTCGCTGCCGGTCATCGTCGCTGCTCCCGACTCTATCGGCGGCCGCCACGAGGTGCGCTTCCATGTGGAGAACGTGGACGGCACCGCCGCCAGAACCATCGACAGCAGTTATTTCGGGCCGGTGCGATGACCAACAGCAAAAGCTTCTGGCGCGAACCCATGGTCTGGCTCGTGTTCGGGTTGCCGCTGGCCTCGATCGTGGCCGGGGTGACGCTGGTGGTGATCGCAGTGCGCTCCGGTGGCGCCGACACCGTCAGCGACCAGGTGCAGCGCGTGGCGCAGGTACAGACCGCCGATCTGGGCATGGACAACGTGGCCAGCCAGCGCAAGTTGAGTGCGGTGCTGCGCGCCCAGGACGGGGTGATCGAAGTCCTGCCGGCCACCGGCGATTTCGACCACACCCAACCGCTGCGCCTGGTCCTGGCGCATCCCTCGCAGGCCAGCGCGGACCTGCACATCGAACTTGCGCCCAGCGCACTGGGTTGGCGCGCGGACGCCCCGCTGGATTCCTCCCACGATTGGAGCCTGCAACTGCTCCCCATCGACAGTAGCTGGCGCCTGCGTGGACGCCTGCTCAAACGGCAGCAAGCCGCCCGCCTGGCTCCCGCCGTCGCCGGCCGGTAGCCGACGCATGGACGCATCCCGCTCGCCAGGCTGCTACCACTGCGGCGAGCCGCTGTCGGCATCGCCGGTCCGCATGAGCCTTCAGGGCCAGGACCAGTCGTTCTGTTGCAATGGTTGCGCAGCGGCGGCCGAATGGATCGGCCATGCCGACCTGGGCGATTACTACCGGCTGCGCAGCGCGCAAGCCGCACGGGTCGGCACCGAGCCGCTGGACCTGTCCATCTGGGATCGGGAGGAACTGCTCGATGGGCACAGCCACCGCATCGAAGGTGGCCGCGAGATCATCCTGCTGACCGATGGCATGCGCTGCGCGGCCTGCGCCTGGCTGATCGATCGCGCACTGTGCCGTGAAACCGGGGTGATCGACAGCACCGCCAATGCCGTGACCGGCCGCATCCGCATTGCCTGGGATCCGCAGCGCACGCCGCTGTCCCGGTTGCTGCATCGAATCGCTATGCTGGGCTATCGGCCCTACCTGGCAAGCGGCGAGGCCCGCGAACAGGCCCGTCTGGCCGAACGCAAACGCTGGCTGATACGGCTTGGCGTGGCCGGGCTGGGCACGCTGCAGGCGATGATGCTGGCCGAGGCCTTGTACCTGGATACCCGCCACACCATGCCGGTACCGACGCGGGATTTCTTCCGCTGGCTTACCTTCCTGGTGTCCACTCCCGTGGTGTTCTATTCCGGCTGGCCGTTCCTGGCCGGCGCCTGGCGCGAACTGCGCAATCGCTATCTGGGCATGGATACGCTGATCGCCACGTCGATCCTGCTGGCCTACTTCGCCAGTCTGTGGGAAACCCTGCGCGGCGGTACCCACGTCTGGTACGACGCGGCGGTGATGTTCGTGTTCCTGCTGCTGGCCGCGCGCATGCTGGAACAGCGCGCGCGCAACATCGCCACCGCCCAGGTCGACGCGCTGGCCCGGGCACGGCCCGCATTCGCCACCCGCGAGATCGATGGCGGCGTGCGCGAAACGGTGCCGGTCAGCGCGCTGCGCGCCGGCGAAGTGGTGCGCATCGCCGCCGGCGACAGCGTGCCGGCCGATGGCGTGCTTCTGGAAGGAGAAGCTTCGTTCGAGGAAGCATTGCTCACCGGCGAATCGCTTCCGGTCGGCAAGACCGCAGGGGCCATGGTGTATGCCGGCACCACCTGCCGCGAACGCCCCGCGCGGGTACGGATCACCGAAACCGGCAGCGCCACCCGCCTGTCGCAACTGTCGCGTCTGGTGGATCAGGCGCAGGCCCACCGGCCCCGCGTGGCGCAGCGCATGGATCGCATCGGCCACCACTTCGTCATCGCGCTGCTGCTGTGCGCCACGGCGGTGTATGCGTACTGGCATTTCCATGCGCCCGAGCGCGCCTTCGAGGTCACCCTGGCTTTGCTGGTGATCAGCTGCCCGTGCGCTTTGTCGCTTTCGGTTCCCGCTGCGCTGGCCGCCGCGCACGGCACGCTGTCCCGGCTCGGCGTGCTTTCGACCCGCGCCAACGCGCTGGACACGCTGGCGCGCGCGACCGATATCGTGTTCGACAAGACCGGCACCTTGAGTGGGGCGCGACCCGGGCTGGAGGAAGTGGAAACCTTCGACGGCTTCGAAGCGCCACGCGCACTGGCCATTGGCGCGGCGCTGGAACGCGACAGCGGCCACCCCATCGCCGCCGCTTTTCTATCGGCGTATCCGACCGGGGTTGAGAGTGCGGACGAAGTGGAGACGGTTCCGGGACGCGGAATCTCGGGCAGGATCGACGGCGCGTACTGGCGATTGGGACGCGCGGATTTCGCCGCCGGCCGCGAAGACGATGGCCACCTCTGGCTGGGCGATGGGACTCGCGGCAAGGCCCGCTTCACCCTGAGGGAAGTCCCGCGCCCCGATGCGCATGCCGCACTGCAGGCATTGCGCGCACAAGGACTTGTCGTGCACCTGGCCAGTGGCGACGGCGAAGCGGCGGTGCAGCGGTTGGCCGATACGCTGAAGATCGCCGACGCCCATGCCCGGCAATCGCCCGAAGACAAGCTGGCGCTGGTGCGTGCCCTGCAGGCGCAGGGGCGCATCGTGGCCATGGTCGGCGACGGCCTGAACGATGCCCCGGTGCTGGGCGGAGCGGACGTGTCCATCGCCATGGGCGAAGGCGCGCCGCTGGCCCAGCGCGCTGCCGATCTGGTGATGACCGGATCTACCCTGCAGCGCCTTCCGGCCGCCATCGCCCTGGCCCGGCGCAGCCGGCGGGTGATCGCACAGAACCTGAGCTGGGCCGTCGGCTACAACCTGCTGGCCTTGCCGCTGGCGGCGGCAGGCTGGGTCACGCCATGGCTGGCCGCCCTGGGAATGGCGCTATCCTCGCTGGCCGTCACGCTCAATGCGCTGCGCCTCACCCGCCTGACGCCGGAAAGGACTTCGCAATGAACAGTCTGCTGCTGCTGGTACCACTGAGCCTGGTACTGCTGGGGCTGGCCATGTGGGCTTTCGTTGCCGCGGTGCGTGGCGGCCAGTTCGACGACCTGGATACGCCCGCGCTGGACATCCTGCGCGACGAAAAAAACGACGCAGCGAACAACGCAGCGAACGCCACGCCGGAACGGGAAGCCACCGATGCCGATTGACTGGCCCGTGCTGCTTGCCGCGCTGCTGAGCGGTTTGCTGGGTGGCTTGCATTGCGCGGCGATGTGCGGGGGCATCGCCACAGGGTTTTCCGCGCTTTCGCCGCAGGGCGGCTGGCAGCAGGCGATGCAGGTGAATCTGGGCCGTGTGGGCGGCTACGTGCTGGCTGGAGCACTCGTCGGTGGTGTTGGAAGCGGCCTGCTGCAACTGTGGCGCGTCGATGCGCTGGTGCTGGGTCTGCGCGTGGCCGTCGGTCTGGTGCTGGTGCTGGTGGCGCTGCGCCTGTTCGGCCAGGGTAGCCGTCTGACCTTTCTGCCGCGCGCGGGTGCGCATTTCTGGCGCCTGCTGCAACCCTTGCAGCAGCGTCTGCTGCCCGCCGACCGCGCATGGCGGCGGATCGCACTGGGCATGCTGTGGGGTTGGCTGCCCTGCGGGCTCAGCATGAGCCTGCTCACGGCCGCGTGGCTGCAGGCCAACGCCCGCGATGGAGCGTTGACCATGGCCGCCTTCGGGCTGGGCACGCTGCCGATGATGATTCCCCTGACCTGGTCGGGCACCCGCCTGGGTCGCTGGCAGCAGCGCCCTGGCTTGCGCAGGGCGGCCGCGGGCTTCGTGCTGCTGGCCGGGTTGATCACCCTGGTTTCGCCCTGGCTGATGCAGGTGCCCGCACTGAAAGAGGCGCTGGTGGCGCTGGGGTGCGCGCCCCTGCCACCATGACCCGCATGCATGCAATCGATAACGATGACGCCGGTGGGCAGGCATCGGCCAAGTTGGATCAGGAACCGTTCGCGACCCCCGTAGCATCGCGCCACGCGCAACTGATGCGCCTGCGGGCACTGGAACAGCCGGCACGTGGGCAGCTGCGTTTGGCCAGCCTGTGCACGGTGCTGTCCGGCTGGCTGCTGATGGCGCAGGCCGCGGCGATCGCCTGGTGCATGCAACAGGTGCTGGTTTCGCAGGTTGCACCGCGCGACGGCGTGGCAGCGCTTGCCGCGTTGCTGGCCGTTGGATTATTGCGGACTGCATTGGGCTGGGGCGCGCGGCATTTCAGCGACTCGGCGGTGGAAGCCATCCGCCTGGAGCTGCGCGCGCAGCTCATGCGCAGGCTTCTCGGCCGCGGGCCCTTGTGGCTGCGCCAGCGCCGTAGCGGGGAACTGGCCGAACTGATGGGTACGCATGCCGATGCGATGGAAGGCTATTTCGGCGGCTATCTGCTGGCGCGCACCGAAGTGATCGCGGTGCCGCTGGCATTGCTGATCGCGGTCTTCTGTGTGGATCGCATCGTCGGCACGATCCTGCTGGTGACGTTGCCGCTGGTTCCGGTCTTCATGATGCTGGTGGGCTGGGGCGCGGAAGCGGCCAGCCGCCGACAACTCAAGGCGCTCGCGCGCATGGGCGGGCATTTCGCCGACCGCCTCCGCGGACTAGGCGTGATCCGCCTGTATGGCCGCGGCGCCATGGAACTTGAAAGCCTGCGCGGTGCGGCCGAAGACGTGCGTGCGCGCAGCCTGAAGGTCCTGCGCATCGCCTTCCTGTCGTCGGCGGTACTGGAATTCTTCGCCTCGCTCAGCGTGGCGATGGTGGCGGTCTACCTGGGCCTGAGTTACCTGGGCATGCTGGATTTGCGTGCCGCTCCATTGACTCTGGGCGCCGGCGTGTTCTGTTTGCTGCTTGCACCGGAATACTACGCGCCGTTGCGCCGATTGGCCGCGCATTACCACGACCGCGCCAACGCGCTGGCCGCACTCGATGAAATCGAAACCGCCATGGAAGATTCCACCGCCACAGAAGACGTGGGAGCGGCGTCCCGCCGCGAGCTCTTGACTCGCGCAAGCGCACCGGAGGTACAACCACAAGCAAAGGCTCGCGGCGGGACGCCGCTCCCACAGACCGCGCTTCCGCTCAAGCCCGTTGCGATGATTGAAGTCCGCGATCTCGCCTTGCGCCCACTCGGTGCGCAGCGCAACGTGTTGGCGCATCTCTCCTTCGATCTTGCCGCCGGCGAGCGCCTCGCACTCGTCGGCCCCAGCGGCAGCGGCAAAAGCACGCTGCTCGATGCGCTCGCAGGCTGGCTTCCGGTCGCGGGCGGACATATGGCCATTCCGCAGAACATGCGCATCGGCTACGCCCCGCAGCGACCTTATCTGTTCCATGGCAGCATCGCCGACAACCTGCGCATGGCGCGTCCGCAAGCTACCGAAGCGGAACTGCGCACCGCCGCAGAAGCCGCGCAAGTGATGCGTTTCGCCAGGAACCTGCCGGACGGTCTGGATACCATGATCGGCGAACGTGGATTCGGCCTGTCCGGCGGCGAAGCGCGGCGCATCGCGCTGGCGCGCGTGTTCCTGCGCGATCCGCAACTCCTATTGCTGGACGAGCCCACTGCATTCCTGGATCCGGAAACAGAAGCCGCGCTGCTTGCCGCATTGGCCGAATTCGCACACGGACGCACGCTGGTGCTGGCCACGCACAGCCTGGCGGCGACGCGCGCGGCGGACAGGATTCTGTGGCTGCCCCAAGGCGTCCTCACCGCGCGTGACCAAACGCCATGAACGTCTTCAGGCTGCACGCACGCTCCATCGCGATGACGATCCTCCTGTTGCTGCTCACGCTGCTGGCGGGTACTGCGCTGCTGGGACTGGCCGGCCATTTCCTGACCGCTGCCGCATTGGCCGGCGTAACCGCGATGGGCTTCAACTTCTTCGGTCCTTCCGCCGGCATACGTGCGCTGACCTTCGTGCGCATCCTGTCGCGATACGCCGAAAAGCTGGTCGGCCATGACGTGACTCTGCGACTGGCGCGCGATCTGCGTGTGGATTTCTTCCGCAAAGTACTGCCACTGGCGCCGCTGGGATTGGGAAGGCATCGGGTGGGAGACCTGCTGGCGCGGCTGGTGGCCGATATCGAAAACGTGGACGGCTTGCTGGTGCGCGCCGCCGGCCCGCTGCTGGCGCTATCGGGATTGGGATTGACCGCCGTCGTAGTGACGGGATTGCTGTTGCCCATCGCAGGGGCGTTGCTCGCCCTGGTTCTGGTTTCGCTGGGCGTCGGCATTCCCTACGTCATCGTCCGCAGTGCAAACAATGTCGAAACAGCCAGAGCGCACGCGCGCGCAGACCTGAGGACCGCCGTGCTGGAAGGGCTGGAAGGGGCGACCGATCTTGCCGCCCTGGAAGCGACCGGAGCCTGGATAGAACATATCGACGCAGCCACTGCGCAAGTCGCCCGGCGCGAGCGCGAACGCAAGGCGCGCCTGTCGCTGGGCACCGCCCTGCATGCGAGCGTCGTTGCGGTTTCGCTGCCGGCCATGCTGTGGTTGCTGCTGGACGCCGCGTACGATGGCCGCCTGTCGCCGGCAGCGGCGGGCGGTCTGTTCTTCATGACCGTCGCCGTGTACGAAGCCGCCGCCGGCATCGGACTGGCCTGGCAATCGCTGCTCGCCGCGCGCGCTTCTCAGCAGCGCCTGCGGCAGATCACCGCGCTGACGCCGCTGGCGATGGACGCTGCGATGGCCTACCCCGTTCCCCCGCATGCGGAACTGGAATTCCGGGAAGTCCGCTTCCACTGGCCCGACGATGCGCGCGAGGTATTGCGGGAAGCGAGTCTCCGCGTCGCTCCCGGACAACGTGTCGCACTCGGCGGCGATAGCGGCGCCGGCAAGAGTTCGCTGCTGGCGCTGGCGCTGCGGCTGTGCGATCCGCAAAGCGGATCGGTGCGTTACGGCGGCGTCGACCTGCGCCAATTCGCCCAGGCCGACTGGCATGCGCAAATCGCCTGGTTGCCGCAGGACGCGGCTGTGTTCGCCGGCAGCGTTCGCGACAACCTGCTCATGGGCGCGCCGGGGGCCGACGATGCGCGGCTGTGGCAGGCACTGTCGCAAGTGAAGATGGAAGGCGCGATACGCGCGCTACCGGAGGGACTCGACGCGTGGGTCGGCGAGAATGGCGCCACGCTTTCGGCGGGCCAGTCGCGACGCATCGCGCTCGCTCGCGCATTGTTGCGCGACACGCCGTTATTGCTGCTGGATGAGCCCACCGAAGGGCTGGATACCGATACCGCCAACGAACTTCTACTGGATCTGGCGCAGGCAAGCGGTTCGCGCACGGTGCTGATGATCAGCCATGACGAACTGCCGGCAGGGATGGTGCATGCGAGCTACCGATTGATCGATGGTCACTTGGCGCTCAAAAAATAAAGAACGTCATCCCGACGAAAGCCGGGACCCAAGCCGCACATCGATGGAAAGTTGGGTCCCGGCTTTCGCCGGGATGACGGCTTTTTTATCTCGCGCCCGGTTTGCAGGCTCACGCCCGTGCTTCCGCCAACGCCAGCAAACGCGTGGAATCCAGCAACTCAATGCGATGCGGATCGCTTGCCGCGATCATCCCGTCCTGGCGCAGCTTGGTGAAGCTCCGGCTTACCGTTTCCACCGTCAGCCCAAGATAGTCGGCGATATCGGCGCGCGTCATCGGCAATACCAACTGATTACCGCCCAGACCCTGGCGCTGGCGGCGCGCGGCCATGTCCAGCAGGAAACCTGCCAAACGCTCCAACGGCGTCATTCGTGCCAGCGCCATCAGATTGTTGCGGGTCGCATCGAGTTCGACGCAGGCCCGCTCCAGCAGTTCGTGTTCCAGTCCGGGGTGGCGTTCGCACAGTTCTCGCATGTCGGCCTGGGCGATGGAACACAGCACGCTGTCGCTGATCGCTTCGATGGAGTGCCGGTAGTGGGAAGCGCCGCTGAAACCGATGAAATCGCCCGGCATCAGGAATCCGGCCACCAGCCGGCGGCCGTCGGGCAACACGCGGATGCGGCGCAGCGCGCCGGAAGTGACGGTGAAGACATAGCGCCGCACATCGCCTTCGCGGGCCAGCATCTGCCCGGCCTGCAGGCGGACATCGCCGGCCATCGCGTCGAGCGCATCGGTTTGCACGGCCGAAAGCGCATCGCAGACCGCCAGATGGCGCACCAGGCAGCCGCTGCAGGCGTGCGTCCCGACGCGACGCGACGGCGCCGCCACCCGGATCTGGCCGGGAACATCCTTGCCTCTGGGGCTGCGCAGGACGGGAGAATTCATGTCAGCAGTGGGGTTTCCCGTGCATGCGGCAATGATACTCCTCGCCCTTTCTGAACGACCCATGCCGGCGGCGCGAGCATTCGCGGCCGGGATCGGTTACAGTGCGCCCCGTTTGCAAGCGGCCGTCCGTTTCCCTTCGGGTTCGCCGGCGCCTTCAGGTCACATGCCTTCAACGTCATGGACCGATGCGCCCGCCCCCACTCCGACGCCATTCGCCTTGCAGATACGGTCCCGCCGCTTTGGCGCCGGCCGCATACATTTCTCGCAGCGCGGTTCATCGGGAACGCTTCGGGCAATACCTCGATCCTCACTGGTCTTCTGCCGTCCGCGCCTTGCGTGGACGACCGGGGCCGTTTCGATCGGAATACTGGAGCTTCATCGAATGTCTTTTGAAAACCTCGGGCTTTCGCCCTTCCTGCTGCGTGCCCTGAAAGAACAGGGTTACGAGAACCCCACCCCCATCCAGACCCAGGCCATTCCGCTGGCCCTGGCCGGCCACGACCTGATGGCCGGTGCGCAGACCGGCACCGGCAAGACCGCCGCGTTCGGCCTGCCGCTGCTGCAGCACCTGGGCACCTCGCCGCAGGCCGTCAACGGCCAGCGCAAGCCGCGCGCGCTGATCCTGGCCCCGACCCGCGAACTGGCCGTGCAGGTGCACGACAGCCTGCGCGACTACAGCAAGTACCTGCGCATCCCCAGCACCACCATCTACGGCGGCGCCGGCATGGGCCCGCAGCAGGACGCGCTGCGCCGCGGCGTGGACCTGATCGTGGCCACCCCCGGCCGTTTGATCGACCACATGGACCGCCGCAACGTGGACCTGTCGGGCATCGAGATCCTGGTGCTGGACGAAGCCGACCGCATGCTCGACATGGGCTTCCTGCCCGCGATCAAGCGCATCCTGACCAAGCTGCCCAAGCAGAACCGGCAGACGCTGCTGTTCTCGGCGACCTTCGTCGACAGCATCAAGCAGCTGGCGCAGGAATTCATGGTCGAACCGAAGCACATCCAGGTCACCCCCAGCAACACCGTGGCCGACACCATCGCCCACCGCGTGCACCCGGTCGACGGCACCCGCAAGCGCGAGCTGCTGCTGCACATCCTGGCCGCCGATTCGCGCAAGCAGACGCTGGTATTCGGCCGCACCAAGCACGGCTGCGACAAGCTGACCAAGTTCCTGGAACAGTCCGGCATCAAGGCCGCGGCGATCCACGGCAACAAGAGCCAGGGCGCCCGCATCCGCGCGCTGAAGGACTTCAAGGCCGGCCGCATCAACGTGCTGGTGGCCACCGATATCGCCGCCCGTGGCATCGACATCGACCAGCTGCCCACGGTGATCAACTTCGATCTGCCGATGGTCGCCGAAGACTACGTGCACCGCATCGGCCGTACCGGCCGCAACGGTTCGCAGGGCGAGGCGATCTCGCTGGTCGCCCAGGACGAAGCCAAGCTGCTGCGTGCGATCACCCGCATGCTCAAGCGCGATGTGGAAATCCGCGACGTGCCCGGTTTCGAGCCGATGCGTCCGATCCGCTGGGGCAACGACAACCCGCCCAACGAGCGTCCGGGCGGCAACAACGCCCCGCGCCGCGCCAACACCGCACGCCGTCCGCATTCGGATGCGCCGCGCCACGCGCATGCCGGTCCGAAGCAGCGCACCGGCGGCGGCGCGCATCCGTCCGGCGGTCAGCGCGATGGTGCGCGTAGTCCGAACCCGTACCGTCAGGGTGCGCGTCCGGCGCGTTGATCGACCGATAGCAGTCGCATGTAAAGCCGGCCTTCGGGCCGGCTTTTTTGTATGCCGACGTTGGATGTCGCCTACGAAACCAAAAAATAGGGGACGTCATCCCGGCGAACGCCGGGACCCAAGCTCGCCCGCCGCTATCCGGACGCAGGAACGCCTTCTCGCCGATAGTTGGGTCCCGGCCTTCGCCGGGATGACGACCTTTTAATTTACTGCCGACGGTTCGCCTTCGCTTCTCCGTCCCTCACCCTACAATGCCACCCATGGACATCTTCAAAATCTTCACCCTCGAAGCCGCGCACCGGCTTCCCAACGTTCCGCCCGGCCACAAGTGCGCACGCCTGCACGGGCATTCGTTCCGCATAGAAGTGCGCGTGGCGGGCGAGCCGGGTCCGGAAACGGGCTGGGTGATGGACTTCGGCGACATCAAGGCCGCATTCCAGCCGCTCTACGACCAGCTGGACCACCACTACCTCAACGATATCGAAGGCCTGGACAACCCGACCAGCGAACGGCTGGCGATCTGGGTCTGGGAGCGGCTCAAGCCCGCGCTGCCAGCGCTGAGCGAGATCGTGGTCCACGAGACCTGCACCTCCGGCTGCCGCTACCGCGGCTGAGCGTCGTGGGAGCGGCGTCCCGCCGCGAGCTCTTGGTTGGCAAGGCAAGCACAGGCGCCGGCAGGCTCCAAGGTCAGAAGCTCGCGGCGGGACGCCGCTCCCACCGACCTACAGGCTTCATACAAGCGATTGATTCTAAACGGGTACTGACCGTTCGTCGGATTTCCATACGCCTGTTGTTGCATTGCAACAAACAGCTCTGTATGCTGCACCGCAACAAGTCGGTAAAACCCCTTTCAGGAGACATCTACCATGTCCGCACAGATCAACGAACAGTTCACCACCTTCACCCACCAGTTCGCCGCCGCCGCTGCGCGCGCCAACCGTCTGGCCCTGGAAAACGCCGAGACCGTGTTCGGCGTGCAGCTGAAGACCTTCGAAAAGAACGTCGAAGCCACCACCGCATTCTTCGGCGAATTGTCGGAAATCCGCGATGTCGAAGCCTACAAGACCGTGTGGCCGAAGGGCCTGCAGATCGCCAAGGAAAACGCCGAGCGCTTCGCCGCTGCCGGCCAGGAAGTGATCGGCCTGACCTTGAAGACCAACGAAGCCCTCGGCCAGCTGGCCAAGAGCCAGTTCGAAGCCGCTAGCGAAACCGCGCAGGCGACCGTTGCCAAGGCGACCAAGGCCGCCAAGGGCAAGTAAGCAACACGCGACACCTCGTCGTTTTATTGCACGGGTCCCTCCCCCCGTGCAGCCGACCCGGCAGCCCCCACGCTGCCGGGTTTTTTATTGCCTGGATATCTGTAGGAGCGGCGTAAGCCGCGATGAAGCCTTACCGGTAGAGCTTCATCGCGGCTTACGCCGCTCCTACAACGCGCCCGGATTCAGGGCGCACGACAAACCCTCGGCATCCATTGCGCGATCATGCGGCAACCTACCCCAGCAAGGCGCGCGCAGGCGCTGGCGGAGCAGTTCGAAATTCTCGTCCTGCCGCTGCATGTCCGGATCGACGTGGTTGGCGATCCACCCCACCAGTTCACAGCCATCGGCGGCGATCGCGCGCGCGGTCAGCCGCGCATGGTTGAGGCAGCCCAACCGCATGCCCACCACCATCACCACCGGCAAGCGCAGCGCATGCACCAGGTCCGCCTGATCCAGCGTGGCCGACAACGGCGCCGCCCATCCGCCGACGCCTTCCACCACCACGGCATCGGCCATGTCCCGCAATCTCCGGAAGGCCGAAGCCAATGTTTCAAGTTCGATCTGCACGCCCGCTTCGCGCGCGGCGATTTCCGGCGCCAGCGGCAAGGGCAGCGCGTAGGGATTCAGATCGGTATAGGCCGGCTGCGGATCGCTGGCGGCCAGCAAGGCCAGCGCATCCTCATTGCGCCAGCCCGCCTCGGAGCGCTCGCATCCGCTAGCCACCGGTTTCATGCCCACGGCGCGCAAGCCTTGCGAGCGCAGCGCATGCAGCAATGCGGTGGAAGCGACCGTCTTGCCGATGCCGGTGTCGGTGCCGGTGATGTAGAAACCGGTCATGCGCGAATCAACGACCATCTTCGCTTTGCATCCACCGTGGAGAGGCCTTTTACCGGTTTCGCCGCCATTCTTCGTTCTCTCTTGAGAATGGGCCAATCATAAGGCTCCCAACGCGCCCGTCCCGGGTAACGGATAGAATCCAGCCATGTCCTTCGCCACCCAGACCCTGTCAGGCAGCAAGCCGGAGCAGTACGCACAGCTCGTCGCCCAAGCGCGCGCGCTGATCCAGGGCGAGCCCGACCGCGTGGCCAACGCCGCCAATCTGGCCGCCCTGGTTTATCACGCATTGCCCGATCTCAATTGGGTCGGCTTCTATTTCTACGATGGCGCCGAACTGGTCGTCGGCCCGTTCCAGGGCTTGCCCGCGTGCGTGCGCATCGCGTTGGACAAAGGCGTGTGCGGCGCCGCCGCGCGCACCCGCCAGACCCAGCGGGTGGCCGATGTGGAAGCCTTTCCCGGCCACATCGCCTGCGATGCGGCCTCGCGCTCGGAGCTGGTGGTGCCGCTGGTGCACGAGGGCGCGCTGGTCGGTGTGTTCGACCTGGACAGCCCGCGCGTCGATCGTTTCGACGAGCAAGACCAGCAGGGTCTGGAAGCCATCGCCCAGGCCTTCCTGGAATCCCTGCAATGACCGCCGCGCCCCCGATCAAGATGCGCAACATAGGCCCCAAGTCCGCCGCCTGGTTGCGCCAGGTGGGCTTGCGCACCCAGCAAGACATCGCCGCCGCGGGCGCGGTGGAGGCCTTCATGCGGGTCAAGCGCGCCGGTTTCCGTCCCAGCCTCAATCTGCTGTACGCGCTGGAAGGCGCCCTGGCCGACTGCCACTGGCAGGAAGTGCCCGAGGCGCGCCGGCAGGTACTGGTGGCCGAATACGAAGCCGCCGCCGCCCTGCTTCCCGCGCCGCGTGGACGCCCCGCCGCTTCTCCAGTCACCACCACCCATCACGAACAGCAGGACCACGACGCAGCGCCCGGATTCGACCTGTTCGATTCGCCGGGCGAAGACGGCGGCGAACGCGAAGACTGAACTGAGCACGGGGCACGCCAGGCGTGCCCGCCCGCCGCGCATCGCGTACACTGCGCGCGCTTCAAGGTGACCCTGCGGCACGCGCCAACGGGTTGAAACGGGAAGCCGGTGAGTCGTTCCGACCCAGGTCGCGAACCACGAGTCCGGCGCTGCCCCCGCAACGGTAAGCGAGCCAGCCAGAGCATCAGCCACTGCACGCAAGTGCGGGAAGGCGCCGCGGCCGAAGCCGCACTCCCACGAGTGTCCGCTTCAACTCGCAAGCCCGGAGACCGGCCCTGGAGTTCACTGGTTGCGATGCGGCGGGCATTGCGGCGGCGGTCCGCGCTGCGGCCTTCCGTTCGTGTTTCCCCCTGCTCGCGACTCCACCACACCATTCCGCGTACGGGTCGTGCGCGGTGGAGAAGTTCGCCATGCAGCACCGTCTTTCCGTTCCCCCCGCGTTCCACGTCCTTGCCGTCGCGATCGTCCTCGCCCTCCCCTCGATAGCCCAGGCGGAAATCGCCGCCGACGCCACCGACCTGGATGAGATCGTGGTCACCGGCACCCGCACCGAGGTCGCCATCGAAGACAGCCTGGTGCCCGCGCAGGTGATCGACCGCGAGGAGATCGAACGTACCCAGGCGCGTTCGCTGCCGGAACTGCTCAAAGGTCGCGCCGGCATCAACATGACCAACCAGGGTGGCCCGGGCAAGCTGACTTCGCTGTTCCTGCGAGGCGCCGAATCGGATTCGGTGCTGGTGCTGATCGACGGCGTACGCGTCGGTTCGGCCACAGCCGGCACCACCATGTTCCAGGATCTGCCGGTCGACCAGATCGAGCGCATCGAAATCATTCGCGGGCCGCGTTCGAGCCTGTACGGATCGGAAGCCATCGGCGGCGTGATCCAGATCTTCACGCGCAAGGGCGGCGACGGCTTCTCGCCGCATTTCCGCATCGGTGCCGGCAGCCACAATCTGCGCGAAGCAAGCGCGGGCTTCAGCAACCGCGGCGAGCGCGGCTGGATCAGCGCCGAAGGCGCGTATCAGCAAACCGACGGCATCAATGCCTGCAACGGCTCTGCCACCCTGTTCCAGGGTTGCTTCGCCGATGAGCCTGACCTGGACGGCTACCGCAATGTGTCGGTGTCTCTGCGCGGTGGTTACGAGTTGACCGATGCGCTGGCCGTGGAGGGTCACTTCCTCAATGCCGATGCGGATAACGAGTACGACGGCAGCATCTTCGGCGGGAACGAAACCGAAACCACCCAGCGCGTGGCCGGCGGCAAGCTCACCTGGACGCCTTCGGACCGGGTCAAGGTCGCCGTGCAGGCTGGACGCGCCTGGGACAAATCCGACGCCTATTTCAGGGAAGCGGGCGTGCGTACTTACGTCAACACCTTCGATACCCAGCGCGATACCGCATCGGTGCAGGCCGATATCGCACTGAGCGAAGGGCAGTTGCTGACTGCGGGCGGCGACTGGCAGCAGGACCAGGTCACCAGCACCACCGCCTTCACCATCGACAGCCGCGACAACACCGGCGTGTTCCTGGAATACCAGGGCCGCTTCGGCGCGCATCAGCTGCAGGCGAGTGTGCGCAACGACGACAACGAGCAATTCGGCAACCATGCCACCGGCAGCGTCGGCTGGGGCATGGATCTGAGCCACGGCTTAAAGCTCAACGCCAGCTACGGCACCGGCTTCAAGGCGCCGACCTTCAACGACCTGTATTACCCGTTCGGCGGCAACCCGGAATTGGAGCCAGAAGAATCCAAGAGCCTGAATATCGGCGTCGGCCAGTACGCCGAACGCTGGAACTGGACGTTCAACGTGTTCGAAACGCGCATCGATTCGCTGACCGGCTACGACAGTTTCTTCAACCTGGTGCAGGTGGACAAGGCCCGCATCCGTGGCGCGGAGTTGACCTTAGCCACCTCGCTCGCCGGCTGGGATCTATCGACGCAGTTGAGCTATGCCGACCCGCGGGCGCGGGCGAGGCTGACTGCGGAAGGCAACGACAACCCCAACTACGACAACCTGCTGCCGCGCCGCGCGCCGCGCACCGGCCGCATCGACGTGGATCGCAGCTTCGGCGACTTCCGTTTCGGCACCACGCTCAACGCGGCCAGCGCTCGCTACGACGATGCCGCCAACAACGTCCGTGTCGGTGGGTACGCGACGGTGGATCTGCGCGTGGAATACGCGGTGAACGCCGAGTGGACATTGCAGGCGCGCGCCACCAATGTGTTCGACCGCGAATACGAAACCATCGCCTGGTACAACCAGCCCGGCCGCGAGTACGGATTGAGCCTGCGCTATCAGCCGGCGCGTTGAGAGAGCCCCTCTCCCATCGGGAGAGGGGTTGGGGTGAGGGTACGGCGCGAGCATCAACAGTCGGATGCTCCGTACCCTCATCCGCCCTACGGGCACCTTCTCCCGCAGGGAGTAGGGTTGAACCTCCGCCGTGCATGCTCAAGTGGCGGCAAGCAACTCGCGCATGTCGTCGATCACGCGCACTCCTTTCACTGCATGCGGATCGAAGCCGCGCAAGTACCCATAAGTCACCAGCGCCATCGGCATTCTGGCTGCCACCGCCGTCTCCACATCGGTGGCCGAATCGCCGACCATCAGGCACTGCGCCGGCTGCAGGCCGAAGTGTTCGACCACATGCAGCAGCGGCATCGCACTGGGCTTGCGCTCGTGCAGCGTGTCGCCGCCGACGATGACTTCGAAATAGCCCCCCAGATCCAGCGCATCGAGCAGCGGACGCACGAAGCGCTCCGGCTTGTTGGTGCACACCGCCACCGCGACGCCGCGATCGCGCAGCGCCTGCAGGGTTTCGACCACGCCTGGATAGACCGTGGGGTACAGCAGCAGGCATTCGGCGTAGTGGACCATGAAGCCCGGCATCACTTCGTCCAGGTCGATGGTCTTTCCCGCATGCGCGAACGCGCTGGTCACCAGGGCACGCGCGCCGTCGCCGATCCAGCCGCGGATCACCACCTCCTCGACGCGCGGCAACGACCAGTCCGTCAGGGTACGGTTGACCGCTTCGGCGATGTCCGAGGCGCTGTCGACCAGGGTGCCATCGAGATCGAAGACCACTAGCGAGTAAGGAAAATCCAATTCGTGCTCCGTATGGGGTTGTAGATCATGGAAGAACTTATATGCCGTTCGCAGTATTTCTGTCTAACCACACCCGCCGTAGGTCGGGGCTACGCCCCCGACGCACGCGCGAGTTCGGCGTCGGGGACGTAGCCCCGACCTACCTGCGTGGGCGTGCAAAAGCAAATTCTCGAAGATGGCGGTCCGGAGCGAATGCACTATTCGGGCACCCTTTCGCCTCGGCCTTCCTCGAACAACGACCCCTGCGACACAGCCTCCTCGCGCTCGCGGAATCCGCCAAGACCCACGCCAACCAGCCGGTACAAAGTGCCTTCCGGCTGCTGGACGCGCTCGCATAACGACAAGGCGATCTCGGTGAATGCATCCAGCGACGACGGGGGCGCGTCGGGTGTGAAGCTGCGGGTAAGAATGCGGAACTGCGAAGTCTTCAGCTTGAGCACCACCGTGCGCCCCACGCGTTCGGTCTTGCGCGAGGCTTCCCAGGTCTTGACCGCGAGCCTGCGGATCGTGGGCGCCAGTTCTTCCAGCGGAATATCGTGTTCGAAGGTGTCCTCGGCCGAGATCGATTGCACCGGCTGATCCGGCTGCACCGGCCGCTCATCGATGCCGCGCGCGCGCCGGTACAGCGAGGCGCCGAAACTGCCGAAGTGGCGCTGCAATTCGTCCATCGGATATTCGCGCAGGTCGCCGACGAGTTCTATGCCCAGGGCCGAGAGCTTGCCCTGCATCACCTTGCCCACGCCCGGGATCTTGGCCACCGGCAGCGGCGCCAGAAACGCTTCCACCCGCTGCGGGCGTATCACGAACTGCCCGTCGGGCTTGCGCCAGTCCGAGGCGATCTTGGCCAGGAACTTGTTCGGCGCAATGCCGGCCGAGGCCGTGAGCGAGGTTTCCTCGCGGATCTGCCGGCGGATTTCCTCGGCGATGGCGGTGGCGCTGGGGAAGTCGGTCTTCGGCTCGGTGACGTCCAGATAGGCTTCGTCCAGCGATAGCGGCTCCACCAGGTCGGTGTGGCGCAGGAAGATATCGCGGATCTGCTTCGAAGCCGCCTTGTAGCGCACGAAATCCGGCGGCACGAAGATCGCCTGCGGGCACAGGCGCTCGGCACGCACCGCCGGCATCGCCGAACGCACGCCGAACTTGCGCGCTTCATACGACGCAGCGCACACCACCGAGCGCGCGCCGCGCCAGGCCACCACCACGGGCTTGCCGCGAAGCTCGGGATCGTCGCGTTGTTCGACCGACGCGTAGAAGGCGTCCATGTCGATGTGGAGGATCTTGCGCACTTGCGCATTATGCCCGGGCCATCGAGGCCGCACGAACGGGCCCAAGCACGTAGGTCGGGGTTACATCCCCGACTCTGGATGCACGCGCGTCGGGGGCGTAGCCCCGACCTACGCAACTCTGTGCCAGGGGCAAAGTCGCTGGGTCCCCACCTTCGCGGAGAAGACGAACCAAGTGCTTTGGCTTTGGCTGTTGCTCTTGCTCTCCCTCCCGTGAGGCGCGGCAAGCAGGTCGGGTAAAACCCCGAAGGGGCGGCGCACAGGGATGTGCGCCGTTTCCGGAGGCGCAGGAGGCGCCTTACGGAAATTCCCGGCCTGCTTGCGGACCCGGCGGCTCCATCGCCGGGCGCGCCGTTAGGGTGTGTTTCTTTGGTTACTTTCTTTGCACAAGCAATGAAAGTGACTCGCGCAAAGCGCGAAACGCCTTGCTTTTAGGCAAAAACAGAGAAAAGATCAAGATCAAGATCAAGATCAAGATCAAGATCAAGATGGATCCCAGCTTGCGCTGGGATGACGTCGCATTGTTCTGTGGGCCTACACAAGAGTCGCCATATCGCCGCCTTCGCGGGGACGACAGACCCATAGTTACTCTTCAAGTGCGCCCGACAATTCCCCATGCAACAACCTATGGAACAGATGCTCCCCCGCCTCCCGGCGGATCGACAAACGCCCGGTGGAATAAGCGCGCGAGTTCAGCCCACGCTGCACCGACTTGCAGATGGCCATGTCCTCGTCCTGGATGATGTTGCCCACGTCGATGCTGGCGCGGTTGCGTTCGGCCGCCGCCTCCGACACATCGGCGAAATAGAAATCGAAGATGACCTCGGTGCGGTTCAAGCCCAATGGCAGCACCAGGTTCACGTCCATCTGGCCTTCGTACCAGTTGACCATGAAGTTGGGATGCAGCCAGTAGTACAGCGCGCGGTCGCCGCCGCGCACGGACGAGAAATCGGCGTGGTCGCCGTCCTTCACCATCGGGCTGGACTGCAGGCAATGATGCATGCCGTTTTCGATAGTGTAGTTCTTGAAGTCCAGGACGCTGTTGAGGCCCTTGTGCAGATGCGGTACGTGGTAGCCGCCATCGAGATAATTATCGACGAACACCTTCCAGTTGCAGTCGAAGTAGTAATGCCGGCGCTCGAACCAGTGCAGATCCTGCAAGCGCAAGGCGGCGAACTCTTCTATCAGCTGCGGACCCAGGAATTCCTGCAGCCCGGGGCCTTCGGCATCCAGCCGCACGAATACCCAGTTCTCCCACACCGCCGTCGCCACCGGCGCCAGTCCATGCGCGCTGCGGTCGAAGTGGCACTCGCTGTTGAAGCTGGGGGTTCCCTTCAGCGCGCCTTCCAGCGTGTAGGTCCAGCCGTGGTAGGGACAGCGCAGGTTCTTCGCGCAGCCCGACGCCTCAGTCATCACCGCCGCGGCGTGGTGGCGGCATACATTGAAGAAACCGCGCAGCACGCCATCTTCACCGCGCACCACCAGGATGGGCTCGCCGGCGATCTCGCAAGTGACGTAATTGCCGGGATTGCGCACCTGGTCCACGCGGCCGGCCATCTGCCAGGTGCGCGAGAAAGTGGTCTTGCGTTCCAGCGCCGCGATGCCTTCATCGATATACCAGGAAGCCGGAATGGTGCTGGCCTCGGCCAGCGGCAACGAGGGGTCGTACTGGGCGATCAGGTCTGCGACGCGCTTGGGCATGACGGACTACCGATGATGGCTGCCCCTACTGTAGCCGACGCATGCGCATGGATCATCTGTAGCCGATCTCTCCCGACAGCGGCACCCCGCTGCGGGTGAAGATGCCGGCGCCGGTGGCCAGCAGCTGGTCGTGTTCACCGCGCAATTCGGCCTGGGCGAAAAAGATCCGTCCCGACTGGTGGGTCAACGTTCCCGTCGCCGTGAGCATGCCGCCGCGGCAAGGTCTGAGGAACTGGACGTTGAACTGCAGCGTCGCCAGCAAATAATCGTGCTCGCGCGAATTGGCGGCGAAGAAGGCCGCATCGTCCAACATGCGGAAATAGGCCGAGCCGTGCACACCGCCGGCGGCGTGCATGAATTCCGGGCGGGTCCTGAAAGTGACCGTCGCCGAGCCCTCGCCCACGATCGCACGGGCGCCGTAGAGCCGGCTGACCGGCGCGTTCTCGAACAGCGTTTGCAGGCAGAGGAAATGCGGCGATTCACTTGCGATCGACATCGGCAAACTCCAGCGATGCCATCGAAAGGACTCTCTCCCGCCGGGAGCCGGGGGACGGATGTCTCAGGAAGCGCCGAGGGAAGCAGAGACCTTCCCGCCGGGAGAGAGCGAAGCGTCGGAAGGCCGTGCCACCACCCTGATCGCAAGAACCGCCGTCGGCTTCGGCCATCATCCTGGCTGGCCTGCCGGTACCCGCGCCACGGGCATGGGAGAGGGAAACCACCCCCTTTATGGCAGGGGTGGCCGGCCTGTGCCCTGCCCACCTCATGCCAGTCCCTCGGCCGCGAGCGCGGCCTGCACACCGGCATCCTGCTGCATGCGGTGGCGGAAACCGGCCAGATTCGCCAACCCCTCCAGATCGACCCGGAAGGCCGCCGCCCATCGCAACATGATGAACAGATAGGCGTCGGCCGCACTGCGGAAACCGGCCAGCCAGTCGCGCCGCTCCAGCTGCGCGTCGGCGCGCTCGAACAGGCGTCGCAGCTTGAGATGCGAACTCGCGTGCAGCGAGGCGTGTTGCGCCGGATCGGCGATGTAGCTCATGGGTGCGAAGAAGGTGCCGAACACCGGCTGCATGTCGGCGTTGCACAGCATCAGCCAGCGCGTGGCCTCGGCCCGCTGACGCGCGCTGCCATCGCCGAACAGTTGCGCTTCGGGATAACTGTCGCCGACGTAGTTCAGGATGGCGACGTTCTGGGTGAGCAGGAAATCGTCTTCCTTCAACGCCGGCACGGTGCCGGCCGGATTCAGCGCCAGGTAGTCGGGCGATTTGAGTTGCTCCGGCGTCAGCACCTCCACCTCGAAAGGCTTGCCCGTCCACTGCAGGGCGATATGGTCGGCGGTGGAGCAGGCACCGGGAATGGTGAAGAGTTTCATCGGATTTCCATGGGTTGGGGGAGGGAAAGTCGTGCGGCGGTGCGCGTGGAAAGCGCGCTACTGCACCGTGCGCGTCGTACGCGCTATCGCCGGGCGCGCGCGCAGATACAGCCAGATCGAATGCAGTTCCTGATCCGATGCCTGGCCCACCGCGCGCCAGGGCATGAAGGCGCTGTCGATGTCGCTTCCGTCGGGACGTTTGCCGGTGCGCATCGCGGCTACGAAGTCCACTTCGCTCCACGCGCCCAGGCCACTGGCATCGGGCGTCAGATTGGCGGCCGGCGGCGCGCTTGGTCCGCCATGGGACATGGGACCGCCGCCGAAGTCGCTACGATGGCAGCCGGTGCACAGTTGTGCGGCGTGTTCGCCATAAGCAATGGTGCCCAGCGGCGGCGCGGCGGCGACTGCAGGCCTGGCATGGTCGATCGCTTCGGCCGACAGGAAGCCTTGCAGCTTTCCGCCGACCAGCAATGCGCGTCCAAGCGGCCCCATGGCGCTGGCCGGCGGCGTGCGCCGCACATACGGCAGACCAGCGAGATAGGCCGACAGCGCTTCTATTTCGTGTGCGCTCAAATGCGTGAACTCTGCCGACGGCATCATCAGCAACGGCCGCGACTGCATATCCACGCCGTGATGGAGCGCCCGATAGAAGCGTTCGTGTTCACGCGCCGGATTCGATTTCCCCGGCTCATGGGTCAGGTTGGTGCCGACCAGGCGCGCGAACGGCATTTTGTCCAGCACCAGCTTGCCGCCGAAGTCCTGGCCATGGCAATCGGCGCAACCGCGCGAGCGCGCCAGCTGCGCGCCCTCGGCGGCCAGCGCCGCGCGTGGCGGCGCGAGCGGCACGGACACTTCGTAGTCGTGCCGCAGACGTCGCTGGCTGAGCAGATAGACCGCCAGTACGGCGATCGCCAGCGAGGCGGCGATCACGATGGAAAAACTTTTCAGGTAACGCTTGAGTCCGGGGTGCATGGTTCACGCTGCGATCTGCGACGACGGTCATCCTCGGCGCTCGTCCCAACGCTCCGCCACCCTCCTTGCGCAGTGCGCACGCATCCGTGGGTCGGTGCCGCGCACCCCCTTCGCGTGCGTGTCGCCGCATGCGGGAGTTTGCCTAATCTGCTGGCATGGAGATTGAATCGACATCCGCAACCGCGCAAACGCCAGCGCCGGCAACGCATAACGGGCGTTCCCGGACAGGGCGCCGCCGCGCCGGCCACCCCTCACTCTTGGCAGGGCCGCGACCCTGTCGCCGGTCCGCATCGCCGGCGGTGGCGCGGCGTAACATGGGCCAACAGTCCGCTTGGGGATTTCCCTATTCCGCGCCATGGCAACGGACCAAGACCACGCACGCCGCCCGCAACTCGAACTCCTTTCCGAAATGGTCGGGGAAATTTCAGGAGAACTCGCGTTGGAGCCATTGCTTTCGCGCATCGTCGAACGCGCCTGCAACCTGATCGGCGCCGACGACGGCGTGATCGGGCTGTACGTACCCGAACGCGATGTCATCCGCACCGCCGCCAGCCACAAAATACCGGCCGACGAGCTGCTCGACGAACTGCCGCGCGGCCAGGGCCTGACCGGACGCGTGCTGGAAACCGGCCAACCGCTGCGCGGCTATTACAGCGACCTGCCGCACGCCGCACGCAAAGCACCCGAGGGCATGCATGTGATCGGCATGCCCATCCGCGCGCACGGCCAGCTGATCGGCGTGTTCGGCATCGGCACCCATGCGCCACGCACGCTGGATGCGCGTGCGCAGGAGCTGCTGGAAATCTTCGCCCGCCATGCCGCCATCGCCATCGAAAACGCGCGCCGCTACAGCGAAGAAAAACGCCGCGCCTCGCGCTTCGCCCTGCTCGCGCGCGTGGCTGCGCTGGGTGCGGCGGGACCGGACCTGGACAGCCTGCTGCAGAACGCTGCCGATGCCGTCCACGACACCCTGGACTATCCCAACGTGGATATTCCGCTGCTGGATCCCGAAGATCCGCAGACCCTGCTTATCCGCATTCGCGGCGGCGAATACAAACGCCTGATCAAGCACCAGGACCGCCTTCCGATCAGCCAGGGCATCATGGGTGCGGCGGTACGCGAAAGACGCCGGCAACTGGTCAACGACGTCGCCGCCGATCCGCGCTATGTATGTCCGCCCGGGGTGCAGCCGCCACTGGCGGAGCTGGCCATTCCCATCGTCTATGGCGACGAAGTGCTGGGCGTGCTCAATGTGGAAGGCGACCGCTGCTTCGACGAGCTGGATTGCGCCAGCCTGGAAATCGTCGCCGAGAACCTGGGCATGGCCATCGTCAATTCGCGTTTGTTCGAACGCGCCACCGAAGCGGCGGTGCTGGAAGAACGCCAGCGCCTGGCCCGCGACCTGCACGACAGCGTCACCCAGATCCTGGCCTCAATGAGTCTGATCACCCAGTCGCTGGCCGAAGCCTGGCGCCGCGATGCGGCCGAAGGCGAACGCCGCATCGAGCGGCTGGGCGAACTCTCGCGCCTGGCTTTCGGCGAGATGCGCGGACTGCTGCACGAACTCTCGCCACGTTCGTCCGCCACCCGCGCCGCCGGCACGCCGAGCAAACGCCCCACCTTCCCGCACCGCCTGCGGCGGATGATGTCGGCGATGGTGCCGGCGCAGGTGGAACTGCACCTCAACCTGGGCGACTACCAGCCGCAAGCCACGACCCACGAAGATGCGTTGCTGCGCGTGTGCCAGGAAGCGGTGTCCAATGCCATCCGCCATGCTTCGCCCTCGTCGATCCGCATCGAGACCCTGCTCAGCAGTTCCGGCATCCGCCTCAGCATCACCGACGACGGGCGCGGCATCGGCGAGGCCACGCATCAGGGCATGGGCATGAACAACATGCGCGAGCGGCTGTCCGAACTGGGCGGACGCCTGCGCATCCTGCCCGGCCTGCCGCAGGGCACGCAGATCCTGGCCTACCTGCCGCGTTTCGACCGGAGCAAACCATGAGCGACGTTATCCGCATCCTGTTGGCCGACGACCACGCGGTGGTCCGCGAAGGCCTGCGCGCACTGCTGGAACAGCAACCCGACCTGCGCATCGTCGCCGAAGCCAGCGACGGCCCCGGCGCATTGCGACTGGTCGCCAGCGAAATGCCCGACGTGATCGTGCTGGACATGAAGATGCCGGGCGCCACCGCGGTGGAGACCATCGCCGCGATCAAACAGCTGCGCCCGCGCACGCAGGTGCTGGTGTTCACCAGCTACGCCGAGGATAGCCAGGTGCGCGACGCGCTCACCGCCGGCGCCACCGGCTATCTGTTGAAGGATGCGCTGTCCGAGGATCTGATCCGCGCGGTGCGCGAGGTCAACGCGGGCCGCGCCTGGCTGCATCCGCAGGCGCAGCGGCAGATGCTGGAATGGATGCGCCGCCCGCCCTCGCAGATCGACAGCCTGACCGCGCGCGAGCGCTCGGTGCTGGGTCTGCTGGCCGAAGGCCAGAGCAACAAGCAGATCGCGCGCAATCTGGGGCTCACCGCCGGCACGGTGAAAGGCTATGTCAGCCAGGTGCTGGAGAAACTGGGCGTGGCCGACCGCACCCAGGCTGCGTTGCTGGCGCACCGCGAAGGCCTGCCGCCGGAGTGATCCGGCCGCGTTGCGCTCACTCCGTCGCCAATGCGTCCGCCGGACGCTGGCGCCCGTAAGCGAGCCTGCGCCACAGCATTTCCATCGGCCCCTGCGGATTGAACTTCAGCCACGCGCGGCACAGCAGCGCCAGGCCCAGGAACACCGCCAATGCGATCAGCAGGCCAACGCCGTAGCTGACCCGTTGGAACAGGCCGAAGCCGATGCCATAGAACAGCGTCACGCACACCAGGCTCTGGCTCAGGTAGTGAGTCAAGGCCATGCGCCCGCTGGCGACGAACAGGTTTCCGCTGCCGCGCAGCTTGCGCCAGTACAACGCGAATGCGGCGAAGTAAGCCAGGCTCAGCAACGGAATCCCGACCGAACCCATGGCGATCGACAGCAATCCTTTCGCGCTGGCCGGCAGCAAGGCATCGTTGCCGCCCAGCGCGGCGAAGGCCAGGTTCATCGGCAGCCCCACCGTGACGCCAATCAGCAGCCAGCGCCGCAGCATCGGGCGAAGAGCCTCGCGCGCCAGTGGCAAACCTACTCTGCCGGCCCAGGCACCGAGCAAGAACATGCCGAAGATGCGCAGCAGCTGGAAGCGGTAGATGCGTCGCACCCAGGCGAACACGTAGATCATCGCGTTGGACTGCACCACATCGCCGTAGCCGCCATGCGCATAAGCGTCGATGATGGCGGCGAAGCGGGCGCCCCCTTCCGGCGCGGCGGTGGGCGCGGCATGCGACAGCTGCACGATCAGCAGGTAGCCGGCGTAGAGCCAGACCGGCGCGGTCAGGCAGAAAATCGCCGCGCCCAACAGTACGCGCGTGGACACTTTGCGGAACCACAACAGCGCGAAGCCCATCAACGCGTAGAAATTGAGGATGTCGCCAAACCACACGAACACTGCGTGCGCCAATCCGAACACCAGTAACCAGGCCATGCGGCGGCGGAACACGCTGCGGAAATCGCCGTCGCGCTGTTCGGCGCGCTGCAGCTGCATGGCGAAGCCCAGGCCGAACAGGAACGAAAACAAGGAATAGAACTTGGCTTCCACCAAGGCGTGCACCAAGTATTCCAACACGCTATCGGCACCGCTCCACGGCAATGCGGCCTTGCTGGCGGGATCGACGAAGGCGTAACCGCTGAAAGCGGTGAGGTTGATCAGCAGGATGCCGAGCAACGCGAAACCGCGCAGCGCGTCCAGCCATTCGGCCCGCTCGCTGGCCAGGAGGGGCCTGAGCGGCGCGTTGCCCGATGCGGCCGACGGAGCCGGAGGGGTGATGGGCATGGCGATTTCCAAATCCGACGCGCTCATTGTGCGGTTACCGTGGGTGAAGGAAGCGCCTGCAGTCGGCGCACCGCGAGGAAGGCTTCGCTCAGCAGCAGAGGCACGGTCCAGCTCATCCAGCCGAAGGTGGTGAACACCTCCTGCAGGCTGCCCATGCCGTAGAGGCCGGGAATCTTGCCCGCCAGGCGGAAAGTGACGAAGGCGAAGGTGATGATGTAGTTGCGCCGCATCCACTCACGATGGGTGGCGATGTCGCTCTTGCGGATCGCCAGCCAGGCCAGCAGCGCGGTGATCAGCCAGGCACCGATCATGACTGCGAAGGCGTAGGCGGTGGTCCAGCCCAGCGGCGTGGTCAGCACCATGGCGGTCGCGCCGGTGGCGGCCGCCAGCAGTCCGATCAGGTAGACGCGGCCAGTCCAGCGATGGAAGCGCGGATAGGCGCTGCGCAGGCGGCCGACGAACTGCAGCCAGCCCAGCAGCAATGTCAGCACACCGCCGCTCAGGTGCAGCCACAACCAGCCGCGCTTGGGCCACAGGTAATCGTAGATTTCCGGGCGCACTTCCAAGTAGGGAATGACGCTGTGGCGCACGTAATAAAGGGCGAGCAACAGTAGCGCGCCCCAGGCGATGGCCTTGGCGATGCTGCGGCCAGCGCCAAAGTTGGTTTTACGCAAAGTGGTGCGTGGCGCCAGCAGTTCATCCAGCGCGGCGGTAGAAGTATCCATGAGCGTTCCGTCCCGGCGGAGTTGCCGATCCGATCACTCTAGTTCGCACAACTACCATGTTTGCAGCGGAAAAAGTCGGGAGACGGCACTGACTGAGGATAGGGATCGCTCAATGCGTTGCGTATGCAAAGGCATCGCGCCGCGCAATCGCTGCGCTCGATTCCATGGTGGTGTGCACGCCTAACGCAATCCCTTCTTGATTCGCTGCTCCGCAAATGCTCCGCTTTCCGCCGCTCGCAGAATGCGCCGGAAAGTGGGGCACTCCATATGGCTGGGTGCGGAACAACCAGCGGCGTGGCGCAAGGCGTCGCGCATGACGCTGAGTCGGCGGACCGCTTTTTCCAATTCGTCCGCTCGGGTGGCGAGCAACTTGCGGTCTATGCTCGGCTGGCCGTCGGGGCCGAACATCGCAGCGATGTCGTCCAGGCTCAGGCCGGCGGCGCGTCCCATCGAGATCAGCGCCAGCCGTTCCAGCACATTGGAGTTGAACTGTCGGCGCAGGCCTTGCCTGCCGATGGAGGCGATCAGTCCCTTTTCCTCGTAGAAGCGCAATGTCGAAGCCGGCACGCCAGCGCTTTGGACGACTTCGGAGATGTCCAGGCTCTTCACGCGCTTGACCTCAAGTTGGCTTTAAGTTGCACAGTGCGACTTTAGCCACGGGAAGACAAGAGATGGACAAGCCAACCAAGGCGCCGGCGCAGTCCGGCGTGGATCAGAAAACGCTCTGGAACGGGTCGGCCGGGCGCGCGTGGGTGCACAACCAGCGATTGCTGGACCAGCTGTTCGCGCCGTTCGAAGCCTTGCTGGCCAGCGACGGCGTGCTGGGCGCCGCAACGCACGTGCTGGATGTGGGTTGCGGTACTGGCGCCACCACCCTTGCCATCGCGCGGCGGCTTGGCGTGCAGGGCGCATGCGTGGGCATCGACCTTTCGGAACCCATGATCGCCGTGGCGCGGAATCGCGCGGCGCAGGAACAAGTCAACGTACGCTTCTTGGCTGCCGATGCGCAGGCCCATGCCTTCGAGCGAGCGGATTTCGACCTGATCGTTTCGCGCTTCGGCGTGATGTTCTTCGAGGACCCCGTGCGGGCCTTCGCCAATCTGCGCCGCGCCGCGCGCGCAGACGCGCGGCTGTCCTTCATCGCGTGGCGCAGCGCGGCGGAGAATCCCTTCATGACCACTGCCGAACGCGTCGCTGCGCCTCTGTTGCCTAATCTGCCCGTGCGCCCACCGGGCGGGCCCGGGCAGTTCGCATTCGCCGATCCCGACCGCATACGTGCCGTGCTGGCGGAAAGCGGCTGGTCGGACATCGACGTACAAGCGATCGATGTGGCCTGCGCCATGCCGGAAGACGGTCTGGTCCCCTATCTGACATGGCTGGGGCCGGTGGGCCAGCTGCTGCAGGACGCGGACGAACGCACGCGGGCGCGGATCATCGAGCCGCTGCGCGCCGCGTTTGCGCCCTACGTGCATGGCGGCGAGGTGCGCTTCGATGCTGCCTGCTGGCACGTTTCCGCGCGTGCGCAAGGAAGCGCGCGATGAACGGGAAGCTGGATATTGTTCGGTGCGCCATTGCGATCGGCGTGGGCGCAACGCTGGTCATGGATCTGTGGATGTTCCTGCGCAAGCGCTTGTTCGGTATTGCGGCGCTGGACCATGCCCTGGTGGGCCGCTGGTTCGCCTATCTGCCGCGCGGCAGGTTCCGCCACACGCCGATCACGGCATCGCCGCCGGTGCCGGGCGAACGCATAGTGGGGCTGCTGGCGCACTACGCGAGCGGGATCGCTTTTTCGGGTCTGCTGCTCGCTGTCTTCGGCGTCGATTGGACTCGCCAGCCCACTCTGGTTCCTGCGCTGGTCGTCGGCATCGGCAGCGTGGCCGCGCCGTTCCTGCTGATGCAGCCCGGCATGGGCATGGGCATAGCCGCCCGCCTCGCACCGCGGCCTGCGCTTGCGCGCCTCAACAGTTTGGTTACCCATGCGGTATTCGGCGTTGGCCTGTATGCGGCTGGATGGACGATGAAAGCAGTGGATCTATGGTTGAAGGACTTCTGAAAACCTGTTGACGGTCTCTAGAACAATTACTGAAACTGAAAAATTGTCCCGTCGTCCCCGCGAAGGCGGGGACGACGAGTCATTTTTCTCTATATCTTTCGCAGAATCCTTCGCAAATAAATATGACGTCTTCCTGCACGTCGCGAGCGCGCTCCAAGCGCCGATGTTCGGCCACTGGTGGGCTGGAGCCCACCCTATGCAACCTCAACCCGCCGACCGTCGCGCAGCCACGCCCACGCTCCCGCCTTCCCGCCGCTTGGTGCCCGGCACCAGCATCGGCACCCGCTTGCGGTACTCGTCGTACTCCGGCAGTGCGGCCACCAGGTCGCGCTCTTCCAGCTGGATGGCGATCAGGATGTACGCGGTGGTCATCAGCGCGAACAGCAGATGGGTGACGGTCATGGTGGGCGTGGCCCAGAAGATGGTCAGCCATCCCACGTACAAGGGATGGCGCACCCAGCGATACAGGGTGGGCGTCTTGAACGGCAAATGGGTGTACGGCCGCCCGCGGAACTGCAGCCATACCTGGCGCAAGCCGAACAGGTCGAAATGGTTGAGCAGGAAGGTGGTGTACAGCAACAGCGCCCAGCCGACCGCATACAGCGCGTAGAGCGCCATGCGCGCGGTTTCGTTTTCCACGCTCCAGACCACTCCGCCGATCGGGCGCCAAGCCCAGAACAGCAGGATCAATGCGAGGCTGGAAAGCAGCGTGTAGGTGCTGCGTTCGGCCGATTCGGGAATGATCTTGGTCCACGCGCGCTTGAACGCCGGCCGCGCCATCACGCTGTGCTGCAGCGCGAACAGGGCCAGCAGGCCCAGATCGATCAGCACCGCGGCGCCGACGCTGGTGCTGCGCACCGAATCCATGGCCTTGGGCACCCACAGGTTGCCAATGAAGCCGATGGCGTACAGGAACGTGGCGAAGAACACGGCGTAACAGGCCACGCCGTAAAGCAGGATCAGGGAACGTTTCATCGGCGACCTCGATGCAATGGCGAAAAGCGTGCCCCCAAGCACGCGCAGCGGAAAACGGACGCCATAGCATCGTCCGCGCGGCGTGCGCCTGGCAGGTGAGCAATGTCCCGACGTGCGCCTGTTTTGCGTGTTCGATGGATGAACAATGTCCCGGCTACACTCCGGTCCAGTCCCTTCAGGGAGCCACCCATGCAGCAATCCATCCGCTACCTGACCACCGGCGGCGGCGCGCGCCTGGCCTGGGCGTCGATGGGCGCGGGCCAGCCGCTGGTGAAGGCGGCCAACTGGCTGAGCCACCTGGAATACGACCTGGAAAGCCCGATCTGGCGCCACTGGTCGCGTTTCTTCGGCGGCCATTTCCATTTCGTGCGTTACGACGAACGCGGTTGCGGCATGACCGGCGGCGACCCGCGCGGCCTGAACCTGCAGCACTGGCTGGGCGATCTGGAGGCCGTGGTGGACGCGGCGGCAATCGACCGGCCGTTCGCCCTGCTGGGCATATCGCAGGGCGCGGCGGCGTGCGTGGCGTATGCGGCCAAGCATCCGCAGCGCGTGTCCAAACTGGTGCTGTACGGCGCCTACGCGCGCGGACCCTATGAGCGCGGCGATGAGGAAAGCGCGCGCCTGTACCACGCCATCGCCGACATCGCACGGGTGGGTTGGGCCAACGAGAACCCGGTGTTCCGTCAATTGTTCACCTCGCGTTTCATCCCCGAAGCCACCGAGGCGCAGGTGCAGTGGTTCAACGAACTGGCGCGCACTACCACCACCGCCGAGGCGGCCGGCGCGCTGCTCGATTCGCGCGGCCACATCAATGTCGTGTCGCTGCTGCAACGGATCACCGTGCCCACGCTGGTGCTGCACGCGCGCCAGGACGGCGTGGTGCCGCTGGAGGAAGGGCGCTTGCTGGCGGCGGGCATTGCCGGTTCGCGGTTCGTGGAGCTGGAATCGCGCAACCACGTGCTGCTGGAGCACGAGCCGGCGTGGGAACGCTTCTGCACCGAAGTGCTGCAATTCCTCGGCGAGGGCGTCAGCGACAGCGATGCGCGATTGTCCGTGCTGACCGCTCGCGAACGCGCCATCGTCGCCGGCCTGGTCGCCGGCCGCACCAACGCGCAGATCGCCGCGTCGCTGTTCATCAGCGACAAGACCGTGCGCAATGCGCTGACCCGCATCTTCGAAAAACTGGGCGTGCGCTCGCGCACGCAGGCCATGGCCCTGTTGCGCGACGCGGACCTTCCGCGCTGAAGCACCCCGCGTCCTTGTAGAGCCGAGCTTGCTCGGCTGAAGCTTTCCACGGATCGAAAAGCAGCCGAGCAAGCTCGGCTCTACAAGGCGGCGCATTGCGGTAACAGGCATTTCGTTCTACCCAAAGTGGGTGCGCGTGAATATCCCTCGCCAGTAGCTGGGTCGGCGGCCGCTTCGTAAAGTGAGCATGCGGCCTGAAGGCAAGCGCGCTTGGCAGCGCATGTGCGACCAACCCTACCCTTGCCGAAACTGCACAACGCATCCCACCCGGCTGCGGCCGTTGCCCCCCCATCGCCTGCTACAGTTGCGGGTTGGTAGGTAGCGGTTGGGCCGACGTTCTCGATTTCGAATTGACCTATTACAACCACCAAATCGACGACGCCATCCAGACGGACGCACAGGACGGCGGCATGCCGCGCTGGCAATCCAATCCGCGCCTGGACTGGATGCGCGGTCCGCTGGACCCGGGCTGGACCGTCCACCATGTCCCTTCGTCGACCAGGAAGCGCTCGGACGGTTCCGGCAACAACCCTGAGCTTTCCCTAACATCGTTGGGACTATGCTCGGACCCGGATCCCGCCGATCCGGCGTTGTCGCGCAACAAGCCGGGGGCGACGACTCACCACGATGTGTACGCCGGCTGGAGCCGGCCATTCGGCGTCGAAACCCTCAAGGTTTCCATCGGCCCGAGCAATGCGTTCGCCAAGCAGCCGCCTACTTGCCTGAGCTGCTCTCTCAACGGCCACGACCCGGGCACGACTTGCCCGGACGGTTCTGGCATATGCAAGCCATCTGCCGTTTTCAGCGAGTCGCCAACCAGGAAACTGGCGCGCTCACGCTGCCGGCCGCTCCTTCACGACGATGCCGCTTCTGGCATAGGGATTTACCCATGAACGAAACCATCACTCCCCGCCGCTTCGTATCGAAAATGGATTCCGATATTCCCAAGCACTGGTTGCCGGGCAACGAATTCGTCTCTTCCCTCCTCAACGCCTATACCATCCTGGTGCCCGCCAACGAGGGCTTCTACGTGCGCACGCTGAAAGAGTGCATGCCGCAGCTGCACGACCAGCGATTGCGCGAACGCTGCGCGAAGTTCATCCACCAGGAGGCCCAGCATGGCGTTGCCCATGTGCGCTACTGGGAAAACCTGGACGACCAGGGCTACCGATTCCGCGTGTTCGAGCGCAACGTGGACAAGCTCGTGTTCCGCACCATGGAGAAGCTGGGCCCGTTGTGGCTGCGCGTGTCGCTGGTCAGTTGCGTGGAGCACATCAACGCCTACGTGGGCCACGAATTCCTTTCCCAGAACGTGCTGGCCGACGCCGACCCGAGGATCAAGGACCTGATGGAATGGCACTTCGCCGAAGAGATAGAGCACCGGCGTGTGGCGTTCGATCTGCTGCAGCACATGGCTCCCAGCTATCCGGTCAGGCTGCTCGGCTTCGCGCTGACGGTGGGCCTGTTCTACCTGCTGATGGGCGGCCAGGCGATCGCTTTGCTACGCCAGGACCGACTGTTGTGGCGCAGGAAGACCTGGACGCAGATCCGTTCGCACCTGGGTGCGGGCCATCACATGTTAAGGCGCACGCTGCGGCATTTGCTGGACTACCTGCGGCCTGGCTTCCACCCTTCGCAAATGGCCGACGATACGATGGCCGAAAAGGTGTTGACGCGTCTGGCGGCCACCGCGCCTCCAACGGTCGTCGCCACCGGGCGCACGCAGCGCAAAGCATGGGAGCAAGCTGCCTGAGCGCTCGTTGCGCTCGCCCCAGGATCATCGTCATCCCAGCGAAAGCTGGGATCCATTTTGATCTTGGCGCAACGTCAGAGGTCTCGCTACGCTCTCACCCCACATCCGCCCTTCGGCACCCCCGTATCGAGTCCGGGGCAGGCTCTTCTCCCTCAAGGGGAGAAGGACGCGTCCCTACCCGAATCTCATTCCACCGTAACGCTCTTAGCCAGATTCCGCGGTTTGTCCACATCCGTGCCACGCGCCAAAGCCGTGTGATAGGCCAGCAGCTGCACCGGAATGGTATGGACGATGGGGCTGAGCACGCCGGCATGGCGCGGGGTGCGGATCACGTGCACGCCTTCTGATTCGGTGAAGTTGCTGTCCTGGTCGGTGAACACGAACAGCTCGCCGCCGCGCGCGCGCACTTCCTGCATGTTGGATTTCACTTTTTCCAGCAGCTTGTCGTTGGGCGCGATCACCACCACCGGCATCGCCGCATCCACCAGCGCCAGCGGGCCGTGCTTGAGCTCGCCGGCCGGATAGGCTTCGGCGTGGATGTAGGAGATTTCCTTCAGCTTCAACGCGCCTTCCAGCGCGATGGGGTAATGCAGGCCGCGGCCGAGGAACAGCGCGTTCTGCTTGCTGGCGAATTTTTCGGCCCAGATCGCGATCTGCGGTTCCAGGTTGAGCGCATGCTGCACGCTGCCGGGCAGGAAGCGCAGTTGTTCCAGGTAGTCGGCTTCGTCGGCTTCGCTGACCGCGCCGCGGATCTTGCCCAGTACCACGCACAGCTGGAACAGCGCCGCCAGCTGGGTGGTGAAGGCCTTGGTGGAGGCCACGCCGATCTCGGCGCCGGCGCGCGTGTAGCAGACCAGCTCGCTGGCGCGCGGAATGGCGCTCTCCGGTACGTTGCACACCGACAGCGTGTGCTTGTGGCCCAGCGATTTGGCGTACTTCAGCGCTTCCATCGTGTCCAGGGTTTCGCCGGACTGGGAGATGGTGACGATCAAGTGCTTGGGATTGGCGAAGGCGGCGCGGTAGCGGTATTCGCTGGCGATCTCCACCGAACACGGCAAGCCGGAAATGGCTTCCATCCAGTAGCGCGCGGTCAGTCCGGCGTAATAGCTGGTGCCGCAAGCCAGGATCTGCACGCCTTCGACGTCGCGCAACACCGCTTCGGCGTTCTTGCCGAACAGCTCGGGCGAGAAACCGCCGTCGATCACCGCTTCGATGGTGTCGGCCAGGGCCCGCGGCTGTTCGTGGATTTCCTTCTGCATGAAGTGGCGGTACGGCCCCAGCTCCAGCGAGGCCAGCGACACATCGGAGACGTGCACTTCGCGCGAGACTTCGGTATCGGTGGAATCGAACACACGCACACCGCCGCGGCCGACTTCGGCGGTGTCGCCTTCTTCCAGGAAGATCACCCGGCGCGTGGCCTGCAGGATCGCCGAGACATCGGAAGCGACGAAGTTCTCGCCTTCGCCCAGACCCACCAGCAGCGGACAACCCATGCGCGCGCAGACCATGCGGTCCGGTTCCTTGCGGCTGACCACGGCCAATGCGTAGGCGCCGGTCAGGTCCTTGACCGCCCGCTGCAGCGCGGCGAGCAGATCGTTGCCTTCCTTCAGATAGTGATGGATGAGGTGGGCGATGACTTCGGTGTCGGTCTGCGATTCGAACTGGTAGCCCAGCCCGCGCAGGCGTTCGCGCTGTTCCTCGTGGTTCTCGATGATGCCGTTGTGGACCAGGGCCACGCCCTGGCTGATATGCGGATGGGCGTTGGCTTCGGTGACCCCGCCATGGGTGGCCCAGCGAGTGTGGCCGATGCCCAGGTGGGCGTGGAAGCCTTCGGCCAGCGCGGCGCTCTCCATCTCGGACACGCGTCCGGTGCGGCGCACGCGGCGTACGTCGCGTTCCTCGACCACGGCGATGCCGGCCGAGTCGTAGCCGCGGTATTCCAGCCGCTTCAGTCCTTCGATGAGTACCGGAACCACATCGCGATCCGCGATCGCGCCAACGATGCCGCACATGTATGACCGCTCCTGTCTTCTGGGTGTCCAGTGTAAACGCCGAAACCGCGGCGGACCGTCCGCACGGACGCCGAAAGTGTCCGCGCGGACACTGTGTCCGCCCAATATTTTCTTTTCATTCAATGACTTGAGATTGGCACAACCATTGCTTCGGTTATGACATCCAAGACCTAGCCTACGGACACCAGACCGCCCCATGGAAACCCGCGACCCTTTCCGCATCCGCGACACTTCGGCCCAGGACCATGCGATCAAGCCGGTGGCTTCGACCCGGCGCAATCGCAAGCCATGGCTGATCGGCGGCATCGCCGGCGCGGCGGTGCTGGCGCTGGCGGTCTGGGTGATCAGCGGCTGGATGTCCGGCGGACGTTCGTTCGATGCCTCCAAGGTGCGTGTGGCCGAGGTCACTCGCGGCGACCTGGTGCGGGATATTTCGGCCGACGGCCGGGTCATCGCCGCCAACAGCCCGACCCTGTACGCCATCGCCGGCGGCACGGTCGCCCTCAAGGTGGTGGCGGGCGATGTGGTGAAGAAAGGCCAGGCCCTGGCCGAAATCGACAGCCCTGAACTGCGCAGCAAGCTGGCCCAGGAAGGTTCGACTTTGGCCAGCATGGAAGCCGAAGCCAGCCGCGCTCTGCTGGACGCGCAGATCACCCGTTCCACCGCAGCCAAGTTGCTGGACCAGGCGCAGATCGAACGCACCGCCGCCCAGCGCGACCTGGAGCGTTACGAACGCGCCTACCAGGGCGGGGCCGTTTCGCAGAACGAATACGCCAAGGCGCAGGACGAACTGAAGAAGGCCGACATCGGCCTGGCCGCCGCCCGCAAGGACTCCGGATTGCAGGGCGAAGGCGCCGGGCTGGATTCGCGCAACAAGCGCCTGTTGGCCGACCGTCAGCGCGCGGTGGTGACCGAGTTGCAGCGCCAGGTCGATGCGCTCACCGTGCGCGCGCCCTTCGACGGGCAGATCGGCCAGGTGCAGATTCCGCAGGGCACCAACGTGGCCACCAACGCGCCGATCCTCAGCGTGGTGGACCTGAGCCTGTTCGAAGTCGAAATCAAGGTGCCGGAAAGCTTCGCCCGTGATCTGGCCATCGGCATGCCGGCGCAGATCACCAGCAACGGCATCCAGTACGCCGCGCAGGTGTCGGCGGTGTCGCCGGAAGTGGTCAACGGCGAGGTCAACGCCCGCTTGCGCTTCGCCGAGGGCAAGCAGCCGCCGGGCCTGCGCCAGAACCAGCGCCTATCCGCGCGCATCGTGCTGGACACGCGCCGCAACGTGCTGATGGTCGAGCGCGGTTCGTTCCTGGAACAGGACGGCGGCCGCTTCGCCTATGTCGTCGACGGCAGCCGCGCCGTGCGCCGCCCGATCCAGACCGGCGTCAGCAGCCTGGGCGCGGTGGAGATCGTCTCCGGCTTGCAGCCCGGCGAAAAAATCGTCGTCTCCGGCAGCGACCAGTTCGGCGATGCCGAACGCGTGACCATCCACTGATATGCAAAGTCTCAATGAACCGGGAAGCACGGCTTTTGCCCCCTTTGGAAAAGGGGGCTATGGGGGATTTGCTCTTGATCCTGATTTCATGAAGTGCGGAAACACGAGCAGAAGCAGCAGCAGGGGCAAGAGCGAATCCCCCTTGATCCCCCTTTTTCAAAGGGGGAGGTTCATGGCGGCGGTGTTGGCTACGTGCTTCCCGCAAGACCACTGACACCGAAACAAATCACCAACATCAATCACCGACAAAGGAAACTCCAATGCTAGACATGCGCCAGGTCTCGAAGGTCTACCGCACCGCGATGGTCGAAACGCACGCATTGCGTTCGCTCGACCTGCATGTGAAAGAAGGCGAATTCGTCGCCGTCACCGGTCCGTCGGGATCGGGCAAGACCACTTTCCTCAACATCGCCGGCTTGCTTGAGAACTTCACCGGCGGCGAATTCACCCTGGATGGAGAGAACGTGAAAGGCCTGTCCGACGATGCGCGCAGCCGCCTGCGCAACCAGAAGATCGGCTTCATCTTCCAGGGCTTCAACCTGATCCCCGACCTCAACCTGTTCGACAACGTCGATGTACCGCTGCGCTACCGCGGCATGCCCGCCAGCGAACGCAAGCAACGCATCGAGGAAGCGCTGGCTCAGGTAGGCCTGGGCTCGCGCATGAAGCATTTCCCGGCCGAACTCTCCGGCGGCCAGCAGCAGCGCGTGGCCATCGCCCGCGCGCTGGCCGGCAAACCGCGCCTGCTGCTGGCCGACGAACCGACCGGCAACCTGGACTCGCAGATGGCGCGCGGCGTGCTGGAACTGCTGGAAGACATCAATTCCAAAGGCACCACCATCGTCATGGTGACCCACGACCCGGAACTGGCCGCGCGCGCGCAGCGCAACGTGCACATCGTCGACGGTATGGCCACCGATCTGTCGGTGGAACCAAGCCTGATCCGCGTGGCCCAGTCCGCCGAAGCAACGTTGTAGAGCGGGCATCGCCCGCCCAGGACCAACCGATACCGCGCGCGGCGGGCAATGCCCGCCATAGGGAGAGAAACATGTTCGGCTATTATTTCAAACTCGCACTGCGCAGCTTCAAGCGCAACAAGGTGCTGACCGCACTGATGGTGCTGGCGATCGCCCTGGGCATCGGCGCCAGCATGACCACACTGACCGTGTTCTACGTGCTGTCCGGCGATCCGATACCGCAGAAAAGCGGCAAGCTGTTCTACGTGCAGATGGATCCGGCGACGATGGATGGCTACGTCGCAGGCGAAGATCCCCAGAGCCAGATGACGCGCTTCGATTCCGAAGCCTTGCTGCGCGACAAGCGCGGCGACCGTCAGGCGATGATGTCGGCGGGCGGGCTGGCCATCCAGCCCGAGAAACAGGGCATGACCCCCTTCACGGTCGAATCGCGCTATACGTCCAGCGATTTCTTCGACATGTTCGACGTTCCTTTCGCCTACGGCCAGGGCTGGGGAGTGAAGGAGGACGAGGCGCGCGAGCGGGTGGCGGTGATCACCAAGGACCTCAACGACAAGCTGTTCGGCGGCAACAGCGTCGGCAAGAGCATCCGCCTCAACGAGCACGAGTTCCGCATCATCGGCGTGACCGAAAAGTGGCGTCCGACGCCGCGCTTCTTCGACCTCACCCAGAGCCATTACGGCGAAGGCGAGGAGGTCTATATCCCCTTCTCGACCTCACGCGCGCTGAAATTGGGGAGCAGCGGCGACATGACCTGCTGGGGGGATGAGCCGAACGACGACCCCGAAGGTTCCAACGGCCTCAACGCGCCCTGTGCGTGGATCCAGTACTGGGTGCAGTTGGACAGCGCGGAGAAGGAAGCGGCCTATCGCCGGTACCTGATCAACTATTCCGACCAGCAGCGCAAGGCCGGCCGCTTCGAACGGCCTACCAATACGCGCCTGAGCAACGTCATGACCTGGCTGGATGAGAACAAGGTGGTGCCGGGCGATGTGCGTCTGCAGACCTGGCTGGCATTCGGCTTCCTGCTGGTGTGCCTGTTGAATACGGTGGGCCTGCTGCTGGCCAAGTTCCTGCGCCGCGGCAGCGAGATCGGTGTGCGGCGTGCGCTCGGCGCATCGCGCCGGGCCATCTTCATGCAATGCCTGGTGGAGGCGGGAACGATAGGGATCGCAGGAGGAATACTGGGCCTCGGCCTGGCGATGCTGGGCCTTTGGGCCGTACGCCAGCAGCCGTCCGACTATGCCTCGCTGGCGCATCTGGACCCGGTGATGCTGGTGACGACTTTGGTCCTGGCCATCGTCGCCAGCTTGCTGGCGGGGCTGCTGCCCGCTTGGAGCGCGATGCAGGTCACGCCGGCCATCCAGCTCAAATCGCAGTGAGCGCATCGCAATGAATCCAATCGCAATGAATCTTGTCGAAATCACGATATAGAACGGAGAACCACCATGGACATCCGCCCCATTCTTTCCACCCTGCTGCGGCACAAGACCGCCGCCGCCCTGATCGTGCTGGAGATCGCGCTGAGCTGCGCCATCGTCTGCAACGCGCTGTTCCTGATCGGCAATCGCCTGGAGCGCATGCAACGCCCTACCGGACTTGCGGAAAGCGAGATCGTGCGCATCCGCGTCAACGGAATCTCCCGGAATGAGGACGCCGCCGCGGTTACCAAGGCCGATCTGGCCGCTTTGCGCGGCATTCCCGGGGTGAAATCCGCTTCCGCAAGTCTTCAGGTTCCGTTCGGTGGCTCGTCCTGGAACAGCGGGGTAAGGCTGGGAAAAGACCAGAAGATTTCCAATCTCAGTCTGTCGACCTACATGGGCGGTCCGGATCTGTTCGATACGCTTGGCCTGAAGCTGATCGCCGGGCGCCAATTCCAGCAGAATGAATTGATCGAATGGAAAACGCTGCAGGGGCCCGGCTTCAACGGCAACATCCCGGTCGTCCTGATCACCAAGGCGGTGGCGGACAAGCTCTACCCGGGACAGGACCCGATCGGCAAGGGTTTCTATTCGTGGGGCGACGATCCGCACCGCGTGATCGGCGTCGTCGACACCCTGGTGCGTCCGAACGACAACGACGGCCCTGCGGCGAACGGATATTCGGCCATCTTCCCGGTGAACCTGACCTACGAATCCGGCAACACCTATCTGCTGCGTGTTGCCGATCCTTCGCGCCGCGACGAGATCATGAAGACGGCGCTGAAGGTCCTGGAGAGCAGCGGGCCCACGCGCATCATTCCCGAGGACGATGCGAAGACCTTCGAGACCATGCGCAACGAGTACTACCGCCAGGATCGCGCCATGGCCTGGATGCTGGGCGTGGTGATCGTCGCCCTGCTGGTGGTGACCGCGCTGGGCATCGTCGGGCTGGCCAGCTTCTGGGTACAGCAGCGCACCAAGCAGATCGGCGTGCGCCGTGCGCTGGGCGCCACCCGCGGCCAGATCCTGCGCTATTTCCAGACCGAGAATTTCCTGCTGGCCACCATCGGCATCGTGCTGGGCATGCTGTTCGCTTACGCCATCAACCAGCTGCTGATGGGCAAATACGAACTGCCGCGCCTGCCGCTGATCTACCTGCCGGTCGGCGCGACGCTGCTATGGCTGCTGGGTCAGATCGCGGTGTACGGCCCGGCGCGCAAGGCCGCTTCGGTACCTCCGGCGGTGGCCACGCGCAGTGCGTGACCCGGTCTGATAGATCCAGGTTCATTGCGGGAGGGGCTGCGGCCCCGGCACTCGAGGACTCAAGGCCTCGGGTACCGAAGTCCCTCCCGCAGTTTTGGATTTTTCCTGGTTCATGGTCGGCTGCTTATAGTCGCTTCCTCCCCCGGAGCGAGCCGCCCATGAACAGAATACTGATTCTTCCGCTGTCCCTTGCGCTTGCCTTTTCGGCCTGCCTTTCGGTCGCGGCGCAGACTACCGACGCGCCCGCCGACAGCGGCGTGTTCGTGTCCGAAGGCACGCTGGACACGTATGTGGGCACCTACGTCATCTCGCCCGGTTTCGAATTGAAAGTGTGGCGTGAAGGCGAACGGTTGATGCTGCAGGCAACGGGCCAGGCCGCATGGCCGCTGCTGGGAATTTCGGAGACGGTGTTCCGCGTGCAGGCGGTGGACGCGAAGGTCAGCTTCGGAGTCAACGCTGCAGGCGAGGCGGATCAGGTGGTGTTGTTCATGGATGGGCGCGAGACCAAGGCGATCAGGAAGCGGTAGCGATTGCCCAGTCGCAAGAAGAGTGGATTGTTGAACCATAAAAATGAAGGCGAGCCCCTCTCCCGCTCGCGGGAGAGGGTGCCGAAGGCGGATGAGTGAACGCCGAAGCCGAACAAGCTGCCGCTGAATCAGCTGACTCGAAGCCGCGCCCTCATCCGGCCTGTCGGCCACCCCGTATCAAGTACGGGGCAAGCCCTTCTCCCGCATGCGGGAGAAGGGCTAGTTCCCGAAACACCCGTCGTCGTTAGCGTCCAGTTCTTCTGATCTTTCGCAGGAATTTCTCATGATCAAGTTGCGTCTACCCGTATTGCTCGCGCTGCTCGCCTCTGCGCTGCATACCGCACCACTGCAAGCCGCCGGACAATCGCCCGCAGACGGACAGGCCCCCGCACCTCTGTCCAACGAAATCGCCGCACTCGACACCCGCGTCTTCGACGCCTTCAACCACTGCAACGAACCCGGACGCCTGGAAGAACACGCCGGCTACTTCTCCCCAGACGTCGAGTTCTACCACGACACCGGCGGCGTCACCTGGACCCGCGATGCGATGATCGCCAATACCAAGAAATACGTCTGCGGCCACTTCACCCGCCAGCTCATCCCCGGTAGCTTGAAGGTCTACCCGATCAAGGATTTCGGCGCCCTCGCCCAGGGCGTGCATCGCTTCTGCCAGCTCGACGGCGGCAAGTGCGAAGGCGCCGCCGATTTCGCCATCGTCTGGCGCCAGCGCGACGGCCAGTGGCAGATCACCCGGGTGCTGAGCTACGGGCACCATGCGCTGGCCGATGCGCAATGACGTTACGATGCGCGCTTTGACCCAGAGACCCTGAAACCCGCATGCCCAGCCTGCTGATCATCGACGACAACCCCGCGGTCGCCACCGCGCTGGAAGTGCTGTTCTCGCTGCACGATATCTCCACCCTGCACGCGCAGACACCGGAGGCGGGGCTGGCGATGCTGCAGAACGAATCGGTGGACCTGGTGATCCAGGACATGAATTTCACCGAGGACACCACTTCGGGCGACGAGGGCGTGGCGCTGTTCGCGCAGATCCGCGCACGGCACCCGGACCTGCCGGTGATCCTGCTGACCGCCTGGACGCATCTGAGCAGCGCGGTGGAACTGGTCAAGGCCGGCGCAGCCGACTATGTGGCCAAGCCGTGGGACGACCGCAAACTGCTGGCCACCGTCAACAACCTGCTGGAACTGGCCGAGGCGCGCAGCGAGCTGGACCGGCGCCGTAATCGCGAACGGGCCCGCCAGGAGCAACTGGCGCAGAAATACGATCTGCGCGGTGTGGTGTTCGACGACCCGGCCAGCGAACGGGTGATCGCGCTGGCCTGCCAGGTCGCCCGTTCCGATTTGCCGGTGCTGATCACCGGGCCCAACGGCAGCGGCAAGGAAAAGATCGCCGAAATCGTGCAGGCCAATTCGTCGGTGAAGAACGGCGCGTTCGTGACCCTCAATTGCGGTGCGCTGCCTTCGGAATTGATCGAGGCCGAACTGTTCGGCGCCGATGCCGGCGCCTACACCGGCGCCAACAAGGCCCGTGAAGGAAAATTCGAAGCGGCCGACGGCGGCACGCTGTTCCTGGACGAAATCGGCAACCTGCCGCTGGCCGGCCAAATGAAGCTGTTGCGCGTGCTAGAGACTGGCCGCTTCGAGCGCCTGGGTTCCAACCGCGAACGCCACGTCACCGTGCGCGTGATCAGCGCGACCAATGCGGACCTGCCCGCCCTGATCCGCGACGGCAGTTTCCGCGAAGACCTCTACTACCGCCTCAATGCCATCGAGCTGGCGCTGCCGCCGCTGGCCGAACGCCCGGGCGACATCCTGCCGCTTGCCGAGAGCTTCCGCCCTGCCGACAAGCCGATCGGCGACAGTGCCCGCAGCGCGTTGCTACGCCACCCCTGGCCCGGCAATGTGCGCGAACTGCGCAATGTCGTGCAGCGCGCCGGACTGCTGGCCAGCGGCGACCGCATCGAAGCGGCCGATCTCAATCTGCCCAAGGCCACGATGGTGAAACAGGCTTCGGTGACGGAGCCGGACCGCGCCGGGATAGAAGCCGCGCTGGCGCGCGCCGGCGGCGTGATCGCCCAAGCCGCCGCCGATCTGGGGCTCAGCCGCCAGGCGCTGTACCGGCGCATGGAACGTTTCGGCATCAAGCTTCCATGAGCCGGCAGCGATGACAGGCCTGACCATCCGCCGCTCCGTCGTGGGCCGGCTGTTCTTCTGGCTGCTGCCCTTGTTGGCGGCCTCCATCGCCTTGCCGCTATTGCTGCTGCAATGGCTGGACGACGCGAAACTGGTGGCGTTGCTGTCCGCACTGGTGATCGTGCCGCTGGCGGCAGTGGTGGTACGGCGCGCGCTGGCGCCATTGAATTCCCTATTCCGCGCGCTCGCCGGCAGCGTCAACACCTATCGTGACGGCGAGTACAACTTCGGCATCCATTGGCAAGGAAAAGACGATCTGGGCGACCTGGTGCGTTCGCACGCGGAACTGGGCGATGTGCTGCGCGAGCAGCGGCAAGGACTGGTGCAGCGCGAACTGCTGCTGGACACGATGGTGCAGAACACGCCCGTGGCGATGCTGTTGATAGCGCCCGGCGGCGATGGCGAGCGCCGCGTGGTGTTCGCCAACCTGGCCGCGCGCAAACTGCTGCACAGCGGCTGGAAACTGGAAGGCCAGCGCTTCGACGATCTGATGTCGGCCGCGCCGGTGGAAATGCGCGAGGCCATGCAACGCGGCGGCGACAGCCTGTTCGCTATCGGCAACGAAGAGGAAGACGAGGAAGAACAGGTTTACCACTTGTCGCGCCGCCACTTCCGTCTCAACGGCCGCAAGCACGAACTGCTGTTGCTGCGCCTGCTGACCAATGAACTGCGCCGCCAGGAAGTGCAGACCTGGAAGAAGGTCATCCGCGTGATCAGCCACGAGTTGAACAACTCGCTCGCGCCTGTCGCTTCATTGGCCCATTCCGGCGCGGAGCTCGTCCGGCGCGGACGCAACGAGCGGCTGGAGGAGATTTTCGGCACCATCGAGGAACGTGCGCGGCATCTGGAAGGGTTCATCCGCGGCTATGCGCGTTTCGCCAAGCTGCCGCAGCCGCTGCTGAACACCGTGGACTGGACGAATTTCCTGTCCGGCCTGCAACGGCAGATCGGATTCGAGCTGGAAAGCCCCACCGAGGGAATGAGCAGCCGCATCGATCAGGCACAGATGGAACAGGCGCTGTTGAATCTGCTCAAGAACGCGCACGAGGCGGGCGGGGAAGGTGCCGCCGTCAGCGTGAAGTTGACCCGCCTGCCGGACTGGCTGCGTATCGAGGTGCTGGACCGTGGCAGCGGCATGAACGAGGCGGTGCTGCAGAATGCGCTGGTGCCTTTTTATTCGACCAAGCGCAACGGCACCGGGCTGGGGCTGGCGTTGACGCGCGAGATAGTGGAAGCGCATGGCGGCCGGCTGTCGATGCATAACCGCGAAGGCGGTGGGTTGTGCGTGGCGATACAGTTGCCGGATGTAGGTTAGCGCTGGAAGCCAAGTTCCAGGGCTGGCTCTGTCGCCAGTCAGTGATGGCATCCGGCATCAACTCAGGAGCAGCGATGTTTTCGCAACCATGCGAGACGGCCCGCCGTGTGCCCCCTTTGAAAAAGGGGGCAGCAAAGCGCGTATAGCGATTTGCGGGGGATTTGCTCTTCGCGCCAAGAGCAAATCCCCCGTCACCCGCCTTGCGGGCGCCCGCCCCCTTTTTCAAAAGGGGGCATTTAGTGGCTCGTCGGGTTACTCTGAATCAGTCCGCGCCGTCGCCCACTCTGCGCTGCATCACCACCCGCAGCGGCATGGGAAATCCGAGCATCCGTTCCCTCGCGACGATCTCCACCAGCTGGGGTCCCCATTGCGACGGGTACATTTCAACGAAACCGCGCGCGGCATAGAACGGCGCATTCCACGGCACATCGCGCAGCGTGGTCAGCGTCATCGCGGGAAATCCGCGCACCGAAGCCTCCGTGCAGACTGATTCAAGTAGCGCGCCGCCGATGCCGCGACGGCCGTGTTCCGGCATGACGTCCATTTCGAACAGATGCGCATGGCCGTCTATTTCGCCGCACAACGCGAAGCCTACTGCCTGTCCCTCCAGTTCAGCCACATGCAAGATTCCTTGCGCGATACCGTCCTGGAGGTTCTGCGGCGACAAGCTGTGCATGGCGAAGATGTCGTAGGCGCCATGGCCCAGCAATAGCTCGGCGGCACGGCGTTCGACTTCCAGCAACACCTCTACGTCGGCTTCGGTTCCAGCGCGCAATAACAGCCCACCAACCGGCTCCCGTCTTTTAGAGTCGAGCTTGCTCGGCTGCTTTTGGCGAATCACGTTCATCGCACGGATTCAGCGGGACCGCGAGGCATCGATCCTGGCCATCAGCCACTGCAATCCGGCCAGATGCTGCTGGTCGTGGCTGCACAGCATGTGCACCAGTCCGCGCACGGTGATCGGCGCACCATCGAAGACCGCGGTGCGATCGGACTGCTCGGCCGTCAACGTCGAAATGGTTTCAAGCGTCTTCGCGCGGGCGATGCGGAATGCGGCAAAGACTTCGAGCGGATCGGCAGCGGCGTAGCCGCGCTCCATCGCCAGCGTCTCGCCGTCCACGTTCTCCAGCGTGGGATTGGCTTCCTGCAACGCGCGCCGGAAGCGCTCGTGGTACCCATCCACTTCGATATCGCGCACATGGCAGATCTGCTCGATGGCGCTGAAGGGTTCGCTGGGGATGCCTTCCCATGAATCCGGCTTCCAGCTCCTGAAATCCGTAGGAATCACTTCAAAGAACTCTTGGAGCTGTTGCGGGAAAGCAGCAATGGCCGTGAGAGTGGTCCGGTTCATAACCGCATTCCCAACCAGATTACAGACTCAGTCGACGCGGAAACTATCGGCGTCAGCACGCGGCGCCAGAACCCGTCCGCTCCGTGGCTTATCGATTGATCGTGATGCTGTTGTTCTTCTTCGATGATGGCGGAAATTGCGGCAATGGCTTCCGGGTCCAAGCCTTGCAACACCGCGAGCTGCTCGGTCAGATGCCGAAGCACGACGCTCTCTACGGCAGCCGTAGTCGCTGCAATGGCTTTTTCCCCCAGCAGGCCGGTGATCAGGCCCAGCGTTAAGCCGCCGCATGCGCACAGCCAGTAGCTGCGGCAACGGGCACGACCTCGCCGTTGCAACTCCGCTTCGAACAGAGCGCGATGGCGGCGCTCATGCGAACGGACTTCGATGAGTTCATCGACCATGGCGGGCGCCGTGATTCGCGCCATCAGGATCTGGCCCATATAGATGCTGACCGCGCCGTGCTCGCCCGCATGGTTGACCTTGACGATGCGGTCGCCCAATGCAGGATCTACGACGGATCGCTCTGCGAGTTCCATAAGTCTTGACGCCTGAATTAAGCTGGCCCGCGAAACGGCTTCGGCTTGAATAAACCTTTAGGCTCCAATCGAGCTGAAGCCAGTGGCATGACTGTACCAATATCTTGCCGCCGATAGCGCCCGCAGTGCACAGGAATCGCATACAGGCACGCCACGGACCGCGGCGTAGGCGTGCGCTTGGCCGCAATAGCCGCACGGAACAGCGGCAAGCTGAGCGGAGTTGGTGGTTTGAGCCACCAGGAACTCAGCGCACTTCTCACAGACATAACCATCCAGGCCAGACGCAGTGGGACCGCCGCACTCGACGAGCTGTAGTGCGCAGGTCCTTGCGCAGGATTCCTCAAATGTTAGGTGACGTCTTTCCATCGAGGTCTACCGCTTCTTCGGCCGCTGCCAACCCTCGAGCGTCTGCTGCCGTGCACGCGTGAGGGTGAGCTTGTCTGCCGGCGCATCCTTGCCGATTACCGAGCCGGCGCCGATGGTGGCGTTGGCGCCGATGGTGACCGGCGCCACCAAGGCCGAGTTGGAGCCGATGAAGGCGCCGTCTTCGATGGTGGTGGTGAACTTGTTCACGCCGTCGTAGTTGCAGGTGATGGTGCCGGCGCCGATATTGACGCCGCTGCCGATCACGGCATCGCCCAGGTAGGTCAAGTGGTTGGCCTTGCTGCCGAGGCCCAGCGTGGCCTTCTTGGTTTCCACGAAGTTGCCCACGTGCACGCCGTCGGCCAGCACCGTGCCCGGGCGCAGGCGCGAGTACGGGCCGATCTGCGCGGCGCCTTCGGCCACGACTCCGTCGAGATCGCAATGCGCGCGCACCAAGGTGCCAGCGCCCAGCTTGACGTCCTTCAAGCGCGTGAACGGACCGATGCTGACGCCGTCGCCCAATTCCACATGGCCTTCCAGCACCACGTCCACGTCGATCTCCACGTCGCGGCCCACCGTTACCGTGCCGCGCTGGTCGAAGCGCGCCGGATCCAGCAGGCGTGCGCCCTGCGCGCAGATCGCGCGCGCCTGGCGTAGCTGGAACGCGCGTTCGAGCTGGGCGAGCTGCCAGGGATCGTTGGCGCCTTCGGCTTCGATAGCCTCACCCACCAGCACCATCTCGGCGGCGCTGAATTCGGCAGCGGCGGCGGCGAACACATCGGTCAGGTAGTACTCGCCCTGCGCGTTGTCGTTGGACAGATGCGCCAGCCAGCGCTTCAATGCGGTGGATTCGGCGGCGATGATGCCGGTGTTGATGACGCGGATGCGGCGTTGTTCCTCGTCGGCGTCCTTCTGTTCGACGATGGCGGCCACGCGGCCTTCGGCATCGCGCACGATGCGGCCGTAGCCGGTGGGGTCGGCAACCTCGGCGACCAGTACGGCCAGCCTTCCCGGCGCTTCCAGCAGACGCTGCAGGGTTTCGCTGCGGATCAGCGGCACATCGCCGTACAGCACCAGCACGGTGGCCGCATCGGGCACCTTGGGCATGGCCTGCTCCACCGCATGGCCGGTGCCCAGCTGCTGCGCCTGCTGCGCCCATTGCAGATCGGTTTGCTCGGCGAAGGCGGCCTGCACCTGATCGCCGCCGTGGCCGTGGACCACGTGGATGCCGGCCGGATTCAACGCGCGCGCGGCGGCGATGACCTGGGCCAGCATCGGTTGCCCGGCGATGGGCTGCAGCACTTTCGGCTTGGCCGAACGCATGCGCTTGCCTTCGCCGGCGGCGAGGATGATGACGTGCAGGGGTCCGGCCATGTGCGCTCCAGCGATTCGGTGTCGTGACCCATTCTAAATCGGCGCGCTGTTAGCATGCGCGCGATGATTTCGATCCCGTCCTCCCGTTCCGCCTCCTCGACGCCACCCTTGATTCCCGTTACGCCCCGCTGGCAACTGGCGCTGCTGTGGGCCGGCGTGCCGCTGTGCACGCTCGGTTTTTTCCAGTACCGGTTGTGGGAACACTGGCATTCGGGCCGTTTCGGCGAACTGCTGGTGCTGGCCGCACTGTCGGCATTGCTGGCATGGCCGCTGCGTCGGTTCGCGCGCTGGTCGTGGGCCGCGGCGCTAGCGCTGCCTTGGAGCCTGGCGTTGGTGTTGTTCGCAGGTCCGGTTCCGGTGGCGGCGACGCTGGTGCTGGCGGCGCTGGCCCTGGCGCTTGGCGGCTTGCTGCTGAGGCAGGAATCGCTGCCCTTGCAGCTGGTCGCCGGGCTGGTTCTGTTAGGCGGGTCGCTGGCATGGCTGCTGCCGTTGCCGGTGCACTACGCCTGGAGCTACCTGGGCCTGGCCATCGTGATGGTGGCTCTGGCCCGTAATCGCATGCTCCCGTCGCTGCGCCATGCGCGGGACCAGTGGCGCGATGCGGTGGCCGCACATCCGCGTGCGGCCGCCCTGGCGGTGCTGGCGTTGGGCCTGGCCAGCACCGGCTGCTGGCTGCCGACTCTGCAGGTGGACGATCTGGGCTACCACCTGCGCCTGCCGTGGGAGCTGCTACAGGACGGCCGCTATGCGATGGATGCCGAAACCCACATCTGGGCGCTGGCCCCGTGGCTGGGCGACGTGCTGCAGGCGTTTCCGCAGGTCATCGGCGGCGGCGAAGCGCGCGGCCCGGTGAATGCGCTGTGGATCCTGCTCGCCGCAGCGGGCGTATGGCGGTTGGCCGCTGAGCTGGGCGGCGATGCGCTTGCACGCTGGGCCTCTGTGGCGCTGTACGCCAGTTTGCCGCTAACTGCGGTGCTGGCCGGCAGCATGCAGACCGAAACACCCACGGCCGCACTGCTGGTGTGGCTGGTGGTACTGATCGCACGGGCACCGGTGCAAGGCTCTCGAGGATTGTATGCAGGCGCAGTGCTGGTGGGAGGGCTGTTAGCCTTGAAACTGGCTGCTGCGGCAATGGCGATCGTGCTGTTGCCCTGGGCGCTGTGGCGCCATCGCGCAGCGCTGCGGCCAGGTGCGGTGCTGCTCGCCGGCGCCCTGTCGCTGGCGGTCGGGGCCAGCAGCTATGTCTATGCCGCGGTGCTGACCGGGAATCCTTTTCTGCCGCTGTTCAATGCCTGGTTCCGTTCGCCCTACTTCGCCACGGCCGATTTCGACGACACGCGCTGGCACGCCGGATTCGATGCGTGGCTGCCCTGGCATCTGACTTTCGATACCGGCCGCTATCTGGAAGCATTCGCTGGCGGTGGCGGATTTGTTCTGGTGGTGCTGGCCGGCGCCTGGATCCTGGCGCTGATCCAACGCAGGACTTCGGCCATCGCCGCGATGCTGGCGCTGAGCATGGCCATTCCCATCATTCCGATGCAGTACCTGCGCTATGTGTTTCCCGCCTGCGTGGCAATGCTGCCGTTGCTTGCGGTGACCACCGCGCGCGCGGATCCGCGGCGCGCCGGTTGGATGCTGGCGGGCTTGTGCGTGCTCAACCTGGCGTTCCAGGCCAATGGCCATTGGATGCTGCGGACGGGCGCAATAAAGGAAACCGTATTGGCGCTGGGCGATGATGCGGCCTCGTTCCGCCATTACGCGCCGGAACGGATCCTGCTGGCCCGCATGCGCGTTGCATCGCCCGGCATGGGTAACGTGCTGGCGCTGGATGCGGAAGTGCCGCACGCGGCCGAAACCGGCGTGCGGGCGCGCACGGTCTCGCGCTACGACCCCTCGCTTGCGGCCGCCGCCGCGCTGGCCGACCACGACCCGACCGGTGCGGCCTGGCAGTCGCTGTTTGAACGCGAGCGCATCGGTGAAGTGCTGTTGCGCAAGGACACGCTCAATCCCGCGCAGCGCGCAGGCCTGCAACGGGCTGGTGCGGTCATGCGCGGCGAACAGGGTCCGGCGCAGTGGTGGAGCATCGCAACCGGGGGCCAGCGACCATGAGCGTCCTGCGCCAGGGCCGCTGCTACCTGCTGATCGGCGTGCTGCAGTGGCTGCTGGACTGGGGCGTGATGGTCGGCCTGAGCCATGCGGGCATGCTGGTGGAACCGGCCAATGTGGCCGGCCGCATCAGTGGTGCGCTGCTGGGTTTCTGGTTGAACGGACGCATCACCTTCACCGGCGACGAACATCATCTGGGACGCAAGCCGCTGCTGCGCTTCCTGGCCATGTGGTTGATGACCACCTTCGTGAGCACCTGGGCTATCGGCAACATCGACGACTGGTTCGGCCTGCGCTGGGCGTGGATGGCCAAACCTGCGGTCGAACTTGCGCTGGGCGTGATCGGTTTCCTGCTGTCGCGTCATTGGGTCTACAAACACTGACCCCGCTTTGTAGAGCCGAGCTTGCTCGGCTGCTCTTGGCACGCGATAAAGAGCAGAGCGTAGGGCGGGTCTTGACCCGCCATCCGGGTTATCGCGATGTTGCCTGAAGGCGGGTCAAGACCCGCCCTACGTTGTGGATTGCGAATAAAAACGCCGGCACTAGGCCGGCGTTTCGGGATTGCTATGGCGATAAAGCTCAGTGCTTGAGGTTCTTGCGCAAGCGCTCCAGCGCCTGCAGCTGCACGGTCGCTTCGACCAGCTTCTGCTGCGCCTCGGCCACGTCCATCGCTTCGCCACGGTTGGCCAGCACGCGCTCGGCTTCTTCCATGGCCGCGCGCACGGCGGCTTCGTCGATGTCCTGCGCGCGGATCGCGGTGTCGGCCAGCACCGTGACCACTTGCGGCTGCACTTCCAGGATGCCGCCGCTGATGGCGAAGTCCAGGTGTTCGCCGCTGGGCAGGGTCACCACGACCTTGCCCGGCTTGAGGCGCGTGATCAGCGGCGCGTGGCGGGGCGCGATGCCCAGCTCGCCCTGTTCGCCGGTGGCCACGACCAGCGTCGCTTCGCCGTGGAAGATTTCCTGCTCGGCGCTGACGATATCGCAACGGATGGTAGATGCCATGATCAACCTTTGACTGCATAGGGTGGGTTCAAGCCCACCACGGATTATCGCGATGGCGGGCCAGGGCCCGCCCTATGTTGCTTATGCTTTTTCGGCCAGCTTCTTGGCCTTCTCGACCGCTTCTTCGATGCCGCCGACCATGTAGAACGCCTGCTCCGGCAGGTGGTCGTACTCGCCGTCGCAGATCGCCTTGAAGCCGCGGATGGTGTCCTTAAGCGACACGTACTTGCCTGGCGAACCGGTGAACACTTCGGCCACGTGGAACGGCTGGCTGAAGAAGCGCTCGATCTTGCGCGCGCGCGACACGGCCTGCTTGTCTTCTTCCGACAGCTCGTCCATGCCCAGGATGGCGATGATGTCCTTCAGTTCCTTGTACTTCTGCAAGGTGGACTGGACGCGGCGCGCGGTGTCGTAGTGTTCGTGGCCGATCACGTTCGGATCGAGCTGGCGGCTGGTGGAGTCCAGCGGATCGACGGCCGGGTAGATACCCAGCGCGGCGATGTTGCGCGACAGCACCACGGTGGCGTCCAAGTGGGCGAAGGTGGTGGCCGGCGACGGGTCGGTCAGGTCGTCCGCGGGCACGTACACGGCCTGGATCGAGGTGATCGAGCCGGTCTTGGTCGAGGTGATGCGTTCCTGCAGCACGCCCATTTCCTCGGCCAGGGTCGGCTGGTAACCCACGGCCGACGGCATGCGGCCGAGCAGCGCGGAGACTTCGGTGCCGGCCAGGGTGTAGCGGTAGATGTTGTCGACGAAGAACAGCACGTCGCGGCCCTTGCCGTCGGCGTCTTTTTCGTCGCGGAAGTATTCGGCCATGGTCAGGCCGGTCAGCGCGACGCGCAGACGGTTGCCCGGCGGCTCGTTCATCTGGCCGTACACCATCGCGACCTTCGACTCTTTCATGTTGTCGAGCTTGATGACGCCGGCTTCGGCCATCTCGTGGTAGAAGTCGTTGCCTTCGCGGGTGCGCTCGCCCACGCCTGCGAACACGGACAGACCCGCATGCTCGGTGGCGATGTTGTTGATCAGCTCAAGCATGTTGACGGTCTTGCCGACGCCGGCGCCGCCGAACAGGCCGACCTTGCCGCCCTTGGCGAACGGGCACATCAGGTCGATCACCTTGATGCCGGTTTCCAGCAGGTCGTTGCCCGAAGACTGCTCCGCGTAAGCGGGCGCGGGGCGGTGGATTTCCCAGTGCTCGGTCGCTTCGACCGGACCGGCTTCGTCGATCGGCTCGCCCAGCACGTTCATGATGCGGCCCAGGGTGCCCGCGCCGACCGGCACCGACACGGCCTTGCCGGTGTTGGTGGCGATCAGGTTGCGCTTCAGGCCGTCGGTGGAACCGAGCGCGATGGTGCGCACGATGCCGTCGCCCAGCTGCTGCTGCACTTCCAGCGTGATGGCGGTGTTGTCCACCTTCAACGCGTCGTAAATCTTCGGCACCTCGGTGCGCGCGAATTCGACGTCGACGACGGCGCCGATGATCTGAACGATCTTGCCCTGACTCATGTTGGTTACTCCGGTTATCTATTTCGTTGCCGATTTACACCGGCGAATGGATTGTTTGAGATCTGGGATTGGAGATTCGGGATTCGTGGAAGCGCGGATCGCGGCCGTTACGAATCTCCAATCCCAAATCCCGAATCCGACTACACCGCTGCAGCGCCGCCGACGATTTCCGAAATCTCTTGCGTGATCGCCGCCTGACGGGCCTTGTTGTAGACCAGTTGCAGGTCGCCGATCAGCTTGGTCGCGTTGTCGCTGGCCGACTTCATGGCCACCATGCGCGCGGCGTGTTCGGACGCCACGTTTTCCAGCACGGCCTGGTACACCAGCGACTCCACGTAGCGCGTCAGCACGTGTTCGAGCACGGTGGCGGCGTCGGGTTCGTAGATGTAGTCCCAGTCGTGGTGGGTGATCTGGGTATCGGCGGCCGGCAACGGCAGCAGCTGGTCGAACGCCGCGCGCTGGGTCATGGTATTCACGAAATCGTTGTAGACCAGGTACACGCGGTCGACCTTGCCCGATTCGTACGCATCCAGCATGACCTTGACCACGCCCACCAGCTGTTCCAGCTGCGGACGGTCGCCCAGGTGGGTGACGCTGGCCAGCATGTTGACCTTGATGCGGCGGAAGAAGGCCGAGGCCTTCTGACCGATGGTGACCACATCGACTTCGGCGCCCTTGTCCTGCCACTGGCGCACTTCGCCCAGGGTCTTGCGGAACAGGTTGTTGTTGAGGCCGCCGGCCAGGCCGCGGTCCGAGGAAACGATGATGTAGCCGACGCGCTTGATCTCCGCGCGCTCCACCAGGAACGGATGCTGGTACTCGGAATTGGCCTGTGCCAGATGGCCGATGACCTGCTTCATGGCGCGCGCGTACGGACGCGAGGCCTTCATGCGGTCCTGCGCCTTGCGGATTTTCGAGGCCGAGACCATTTCCAGCGCGCGCGTCACCTTGCGGGTGTTCTGCACGCTCTTGATCTTGGTTTTGATTTCTCTGCCGCTTGCCATTCTTGTTTCCTGCGTAGGGCGGGTCTTGACCCGCCTTTGGCTAACCTATCGATTCCGCAATGGCGGGTTAAAACCCGCCCTACGTCTTACCAGCTGCCCGTCGTCTTGAACTCGGTGATGCCGTTCTTGAACGCCGTTTCGATCTCGTCGTTCCAGTCGCCGCTGGCGTTGATCTTCTCGATCAGCGCGCCTTGGGTATTAGCGAAATGCGCGTGCAGGCCCTCTTCCAGCGCCAGCAGCTTGTTCACCGGCACATCGTCCAGGTAGCCCTCGTTGACCGCGTAGATCGACAACGCCTGGTTGGCGATGGACATCGGCTGGTACTGCTTCTGCTTCATCAGCTCGGTGACGCGCTGGCCGCGCTCGAGCTGCTTGCGGGTGGCTTCGTCCAGGTCCGAGGCGAACTGCGCGAACGCAGCCAGCTCGCGGTACTGGGCCAGCGAGATGCGGATACCGCCGGACAGCTTCTTGATGATCTTGGTCTGGGCGGCGCCGCCGACGCGCGACACCGAGATACCGGCGTTCACGGCCGGACGGATACCGGCGTTGAACAGGTCGGTTTCCAGGAAGATCTGGCCGTCGGTGATGGAGATCACGTTGGTCGGCACGAATGCGGACACGTCGCCGGCCTGCGTTTCGATCACCGGCAGCGCGGTCAGCGAACCGGTCTTACCCTTCACCGCGCCGTTGGTGAACTTCTCCACGTATTCCTCGGACACGCGCGCGGCGCGTTCCAGCAGGCGGCTGTGCAGGTAGAACACGTCGCCCGGATAGGCTTCGCGGCCCGGCGGACGCTTCAGCAGCAGCGAGATCTGGCGGTAGGCCACGGCCTGCTTGGACAGATCGTCGTACACGATCAGGGCGTCTTCGCCGCGATCCATGAAGTATTCGCCCATGGTGCAGCCGGAGTAGGCGCTGATGTACTGCATGGCGGCCGATTCGGACGCGGTGGCGGCCACCACCACGGTGTGGGCCAGGGCGCCGTTTTCTTCCAGCTTGCGCACCACGTTGGCGACGGACGAGGCCTTCTGGCCGATCGCCACGTACACGCACTTAATGCCGGTGCCCTTCTGGTTGATGATGGCGTCGATGGCCAGCGCGGTCTTGCCGGTCTGGCGGTCGCCGATCACCAGCTCGCGTTGGCCGCGGCCGATCGGGATCATGGCATCGACGGTCTTGTAACCGGTCTGCACCGGCTGCGACACCGACTTGCGCCAGATCACGCCCGGGGCCACGCGCTCTACCGGCGCGGTCATCTTGGCGTCGATCGGGCCCTTGCCGTCGATCGGCTCGCCCAGCGCGTTGACCACCCGGCCCAGCAATTCGGGACCGACCGGCACTTCCAGGATGCGGCCGGTGGTCTTGGCCACGTCGCCCTCGCGCAGGTTTTCGTAGTCGCCCAGCACCACGGCGCCGACCGAGTCGCGCTCCAGGTTCAGGGCCAGTGCGAAGGTGTCGTTGGGCAGTTCGATCATTTCGCCCTGCATCACGTCGGCCAGGCCGAAGATGCGCACGATGCCGTCGGACACGCTGGTCACGGTGCCTTCGTTGCGGGCTTCGGCGGCCAGCTTGACCTTCTCGATCCGGGTCTTGATCAGTTCGCTGATTTCGGAGGGGTTGAGCGTGGTTGCCATTTTTTGGGTTCCTGTGTCGTGCGCCACAATTGGCGACACGCGGGTTTCTTCAATTTGTTTTGGGATTGGAGATTTGGGATTCGGGATTCGTAAAAGCTGCCGTGGTTGCTTTTGCCAATCCCGAATCCCAAATCCCCAATCCCGGCTTCAATTCGCCAACGCGGCCTGCAGCCGCGAGAGCTTGCCTTTCAGCGAGCCGTCGATCACCACGTCGCCCGCATCGATCACCGCGCCGCCGATCAGCGACGCGTCGATCGCGGTGCTGAGTTCGACTTCGCGGCCGAAGCGCTTCTTCAACGCGGCCTTGAGCACGTCCAACTCGCCCGCCGGCAGTTCCGCGGCGGAAGTCACGGTGGCCTTGACCACGCGTTCGGCTTCGGCCTTCAGTTCCTCGTACAGGCCGGAGATTTCCGGCAACTGCGCCAGCCGGCGGTTTTCCGCCAGCAGAGCAAGGAAGCGCGAGAACGACTCGCCCGCGCCGTCGACCGAAAGCAGCGACACCGCTTCGGCATGGGTCAGCTGCGGGTTGAGCAGCAGCATGGCAGCACGCGGATCGGCGGCCACTTGCGCGGCGAAACCGAGCGCGTCGGACCACTTGGCCAGGGCATTTTCATCCTGCGCCATCGAAAAAGCGGCGCGGGCGTACGGACGAGCGAGGGTGAGGGCTTGGCTCATTGGTCAGCGGCTCTCATCAGATCTCTGCGGCCAGCTCGTCGAGCAGCGCCTTGTGGGCGTTGGCGTCGATTTCGCGCTTGAGCAGCTTCTCGGCGCCGCTCACGGCCAGGACCGACACCTGCTTGCGCAGGTCTTCCTTGGCGCGGGTGCTGGCGGCGTCGATCTCGGCCAGGCCCAGCGCCTTCTGGCGGTTGGCCTCGGCGATCGCATCGTTCTTGGCGGCTTCGACGATCTGGTTGGCGCGCTGATGCGCCTGATCGATGATTTCGTTGGCCTTCGTGCGCGCTTCTTTCAACGCTTCGTTGACCTTTTCCTGCGCCTGCGCGAGGTCCTTCTGGCTGCGGTCGGCCGCGGCCAGCCCTTCGGCGATCTTCTGCTGACGCTCTTCGATGGCCGCGATGATGTGCGGCCAGCCGAACTTCATCACCATCCACGCCACCGCGAAGAACGCGAAGCCCTGGACGATGAAAGTGAGGTTGATATCCATTGCGTACTCCAGACGCCGGCGCTGGACGCCGGCGTTAGCCAAGACCGGTTGCCTGATCAGCCCGCGATCGCGGACAGGAACGGGTTGGCGAAGATCAGCAGCAGGGCGATGGCGACGCCGATGATCGGCACCGCGTCCAGCAAGCCGGCGACGATGAACATCTTGGTCTGCAGCATCGGGGTCAGTTCCGGCTGGCGGGCCGAACCTTCCAGGAACTTGCCGCCGAGGATGGCGAAACCGATCGCGGTGCCAAGGGCGCCGAGACCGATAAGCAGGCCGGCCGCGATGACCGTGAACTTCGCAATTTCTGCGTAGAGGGCGACATTTTCCATGGTGTTCTCCGTACTACTAGTCAGGTTTGAAAAAGGAATGAAGCGAAAGGGTGAAGCGAAACTTGTGGGTTTGACGGCCTAGTGGCTTTCCGCCGCCATGCTCAGGTACACGACGGTCAGCATCATGAAGATGAAGGCCTGCAGGGTGATGACCAGGATGTGGAAGGCCGTCCACACGAAGCCCGAGATGAACTGCAGCGGCGCCATCACGTAGGTCATGCCGCTGGAGAACAGCGAGTTCCAGGTCATCAGCGCGATCAGGATGAAGATCAGCTCGCCGGCGTACATGTTGCCGAACAGTCGCAGGGTCAGCGAGAGCGGGCGCACCAGCTCTTCGATCACGCGCAGCAGCAGATTGGCCGGCGCCAGCAGGATCTTCATCACCGTGCCTTCGGCGTGGAACGGCGCGGTGAAGGCCTCGGCGGTGAACTTGCCGATGCCCTTGTGGCTGATGCCGAAGACCTGGATCAGCAAGAACACCATCAGCGACAGGCCGAGGGTGGTGTTGAGGTCGGCGGTCGGAACGATGCGCAGATAAGCGTGGTGCGGGTCGTGACCGGCCAGTTCGTTGCCCTTGACCCAGGCACCCGGCAGCCAGTCCACCGGCAGCATGTCCATGAAGTTCATCAGGAACACCAGGCAGAAGATGGTCAGCGCCAGCGGCGCGATCATCTTGCTGCGGCCGTGGAAGGTCTCGCGGACCAGGCCGTCGACGAAGCCAACGACCATTTCGACGCCGGTCTGGAACTTGCCCGGCACGCCGGCCGTGGCCTTGCGCGCGGTGCGCAGGAAGAAGAACAGGAACAGGGCCGACAACACCAGCGTGATGATCACGCTGTCGATGTTGATGGTCATGAATTTGCCATCTCCCACATGCCACTGGAGATGCTTCAGATGGTGCTGGATGTATTCGGTGGAGCCGCCACCGGACGCCGATTCAGCGATCACGATCTACCCTGACACTAAAGTTCAAAACTAGTGGATGCGCGATCAAAGCGACCGCGAGCCCTGCCAGCAACGGGAGCGGCGCCATGCGCCCAACACCCGATGCCATCGCAAATATCAGTATCACCACCGCCCATTTCAGGCCGGTTGCCAGCAGCAGCCGCAGGAACGCGGACCGCGCCGGAACCACTCCCCCGCCCAGCGCGACATTCGCAGCCAGGGCGCTTCCCAACACCACGCTGGCCCCGCCCAGAAGCGCCGCCAGACAAGCGGACCACCCCTGTACAAGGAAAACCAGCGCCACCAGCACTACGGCGGCCATTTGGTAGGCCACCGCCCGCAATGCCAGTCGCCGGCCCGCAGCGGCGGAATTCAGCACACGCGAAACCCGGTGAGTGGGAAGGGACAAGGCCGTTGGAGGCGCCTCGCCGAGCCGCAAAAGTATAGCAGGCGTTAAATTTCAGCGGCAACCGCCAGAAGCCGTGTTTGCGGCTGCGCAGCCGAATTAAAAGCAGCGGAAGAGCGATGCCGAGGCTTGCGTTAAACGATTTCAGGCAATTCGCCTGTTCAGCTGGAAAAGTCGGAACTTTCTCCATGGGGTCCGGTCAGTCCTTGCACGGTCTGCGCTCAACTTCCTCGTCGATGCTCCGCCGCAGACCTTCCATGAAGCCCCGGCCCGCTGCCGGGGCTTCCTCTTTATGAGCCGGCAGCAACCCTTTCATAGGCATCATCTATGGATCGGCAAGAAACAATGCGCTGGACTTTGGCGTATGCGACCCCATAATGAGATTGATTCTCATTTGGTGGCCTGCCATGACCAAGACCTTCAGCTTCGCTCTGCTCCATTTCACCGTCGCCTTCCTGCTGGGCTGGCTGTTCACGGGCAGCCTGCTGGTGGGCGGCATGCTGGCGCTGGTCGAACCGGCCTGCAATACGGTGGTGTTCCACTTCCACGAAAAAGTCTGGAAGCGCATCGAACGTCGGCGCGCCGAACGCGCGATGCGTGCGATGCCGGTGTGAACGGAGCCGCCTGGAACTCAGCTTGCGGCATTGCGGCTGCGGCGTGACACGGGTCGGAAAAACGGACTCCCGGGCGCTTGATCGCGCCGGTATTAACAAGCTGTCGACGAGCGGGTTTTTAGGGTGGTCGCAGGCAACGGATCTTCGTTGCCGACCTTCCCCTCCCCCACGGAGACGACAGAATGAAATATCTGGTTCCCTTGACGATCGCGGCCGCGCTGGCCTCGGCGGTCGCCGCGCCTTGCGCGCGCGCCGCCGACGATGACGACCGCTTCACCCTGAGACTCGGCGGCATGGATGTGGACGCGCAAAGCGAACTCACCGCCAATACCGTTTTCAACGGCACCGAACAGCGTTACTCGCAGGATTTCGACTTCGGCGGCAACGAAATCGTTCCGCGCATCGACGGCGTTTTCCGCTTCGGCGAACGCAGCAGGCTGGTGTTCGACTACTTCAAATACGACAAGGATCGCGAAGCGAGCCTCGATGAGGATTTGTCGTTCGATGACGTGACCATTCCGGCAGGCAGTTTTGCCCGTGCCGAAACGGAGTTCCAGCTGGCCAGCCTCATGTACGACTATTCGGTGGTCGATACCGACAGCGTCAGCGTGGGCCTGCAGATCGGCGCCGAGTGGGCGAAGCTGGAAGGCCGGCTGCATGCCGAGGCCGGCGAGGACGTCTACGACGACAGCTCCAGCGAAGACGGTTACGCGCCGGTGGTCGGCGCGCGCGTGACCTTCACTCCCGGCGAGAAATGGCTGGTCAATTTCCAGGGACAGTACCTGGATGCGGACTGGGGCGACTTCGGCGACTACAAAGGCAGCATCAGCCGCGCCAACGCGCTGGTGGAATACCGGCTCACCGAGAACCTGGGCCTCTTCGCCGGCTACGACTGGTTCAAGCTGGACGCGACCCGGGAGGGCAGCGATGGGTCGCTGGGATTGGACCAGAGATTCAAAGGGCCGATCGCAGGGGTGACGCTGGCGTTTTGAGCCGCAACGTATGACCCTCTTCTGCATGCGGGAGAGGGTACAGAAGGCGCCGTAGGAGCGACGCAAGTCGCGAAACGAGTTTGCGCACCCTTCATCGCGACTTACGTCGCTCCTACGCGCTGCTCCTGCCGGATGACTATTTCTTCTTCGGGATATACAGATCGGTGATGGTGCCGTCGAACACCTCCGCCGCCATCCCCACAGATTCGCTCAGCGTCGGGTGCGGATGGATGGTGTGGCCGATGTCGGCAGCTTCGGCGCCCATCTCTATGGCCAGCGAAATTTCCGTGATCAGATCTCCCGCGTGCACGCCGACAATGGCGCCGCCGATGATGCGGTGGGTTTCCTCGTCGAACACCAGCTTGGTGAAACCTTCGCCGCGGCCGATGCCCACCGCGCGCGCCGAAGCGACCCACGGGAACTTGCCCACGCCGACCTTCAGGCCCTTGGCCTTGGCCTCGGTTTCGGTGACGCCCACCCAGGCGATTTCCGGATCGGTGTAGGCCACCGACGGGATCACCCGCGCCACCCATTCCTTCTTTTCGCCGGCCGCCACTTCAGCGGCCAGCTTGCCCTCGTGGGTGGCCTTGTGCGCCAGCATCGGGTTGCCGACGATGTCGCCGATGGCGAAGATGTGCGGCACGTTGGTACGCATCTGCCGATCCACGGGAATGAAGCCGCGGTCGGTCACGGTGACGCCCGCCTTGTCGGCGCCGATCTTGTTGCCGTTGGGCGAACGGCCCACCGCGACCAGCACGCGGTCGTAGATGGTGGTCTGGAGCTCGGCAGGCTGGCCTTCGGCGGCGCCCTCGAAGGCCACGCTGATGCCTTTCTTCGAGGCCTCCACCTTGGTCGCCTTGGTCTTGAGATGGATGGCGACGCCCTGCTTCTTCAAACGGTCGGCCAGCGGCTTGACCAGATCCTTGTCGGCGCCCGGCATCAGCTGGTCCATGAACTCCACCACGGTCACCTGGCTGCCCAGTGCGCGGTAGACGGTAGCCATCTCCAGGCCGATGATGCCGCCGCCGACGACCAGCAGTTGTTTCGGCACGTCGGCGATCTGCAGCGCATCGGTGGAATCCATCACCCGCGGATCGTCCCAGGGGAAGGCGGGCAGCTTCACCGCCTGCGAACCGGCGGCGATGATGCATTGTTCGAAACGCAGCAGCTGGGTCTTGCCGTCTTCGCCGACGATTTCCAATTCATTGGGCGACACGAACGAAGCCACGCCTTGCACGACGCGTACCTTGCGCTGCTTGGCCATGCCGGCCAGGCCCTTGGTGAACTGGCCGACCACCTTGGAGTCCTTGAACGTGCGCAGCTTGTCCAGGTCGATCTTGGGCGGGCCGAATTCCACGCCGATGTCGGCCGAGTGTGCGGCTTCCTCGATCAGCGCGGCGGCATGCAGCAAGGCTTTGGACGGAATGCAGCCGACGTTGAGGCAGACGCCGCCCAGGCTGGAATAGCGCTCGATCATAACCGTATCCAGGCCGATGTCGGCGGCGCGGAACGCGGCGGTATAACCGCCGGGGCCGGACCCGAGTACGACCATGCGGCATTCGATATCCGCCGTCTTGCCGGTGCCTTGCGCGGCTTTGGGCGCCGGTGCTGCGGCAGGAGCGGCAGGCGATGGCGTCACCGGGGGCTTGGCCGGTTCGGCAGCGGCTTTCGCCGGCGAGGCGGCGGCCGGTGCGCTTGCGGCGGCGCCTTCGGCTTCCAGGATAGCGACCACGCTGCCTTCGGACAGCGTATCGCCGAGTTTCACTTTCAATTCCTTCACCACGCCGGCAGCGGACGAAGGCACTTCCAGCGTGGCCTTGTCCGATTCCAGCGTGACCAGGCCTTGGTCTTTCTTCACCGTGTCGCCGACGGCGACCAGGATTTCGATGACCGGCACATCGGTGTAATCGCCGATGTCGGGGACTTTGATTTCAACGGTATTGGGCATCTGGAAATTCTCGAACGCAGGGCGGGCATTGCCCGCCGGGAATGGCGACGGCGGGCAATGCCCGCCCTACGAAATTCAGAGCAGCACGCGGCGCATGTCGCCCAGCAGTTGGGCCAGGTACGCGGTGAAGCGTGCGGCGGAGGCGCCGTCGATGACGCGGTGGTCGTAGCTCAGCGACAGCGGCAGCTGCAGGCGCGGCTGGAAGGCCTTGCCGTCCCAGACCGGTTGGATCGAGGATTTGGAAACGCCCAGGATCGCCACTTCCGGCGCATTCACAATCGGCGTGAACGCGGTGCCGCCGATGCCGCCCAGCGAACTGATCGAGAAGCAGCCGCCGGACATTTCCGCCGGGCCCAGCTTGCCATCGCGCGCCTTGCCGGCGAGTTCGGACATTTCCTTGGCCAGTTCGGCCAGACCCTTCTTGTCCACGTCGCGGATCACCGGCACCACCAGCCCGTTGGGCGTGTCGGCGGCGAAACCGATGTGGAAATATTTCTTCAGGGTGAGGTTCTCGCCGCTGGCATCCAGCGAGGCGTTGAAATCGGGATATTTCTTCAGGCCGGCGACAACCGCCTTCATGATGAAGACGAGCATGGTCAGCTTGATGCCGGCCTTCTCGTTCTCCTTGTTGAGCAGCACGCGCAGTTCTTCCAGCTCGGTGATATCGGCGTGGTCGTGCTGGGTGACGTGCGGGATCATGGCCCAGTTGCGCGCCAGGTTGGCGCCGGAGATCTTCTTGATGCGCGACAGCGGCTTGACTTCGATCTCGCCGAATTTGGCGAAGTCGACCTTGGGCCAGGGCAGCAGGTTGAGGCCATTGCCGCCGCCACCGGCAACGGGCGCGGCGGAGGCGGCAGCGCCGCCGGCCAGCGCGTCTTTCACGTATTTCTGTACGTCTTCCTTGCTGATGCGGCCGGCGCGTTCGCTGCCCTTGACCTGGGTCAGGTCGACGCCGAGTTCGCGCGCGAACAGGCGCACCGACGGGCTGGCGTGCGGGACTTTCTGCGGCAGCACCGCTTCGGCGTTGAATTCCACCGGCGGGCTGTGCGGCGGCGAGGCTTCGGGGTCGATGCCGGGCCTGCTGTCGAGCACCTGCGGGGCGGCGGCCGTGGCCGGAGCGGATTGTTCCTGCGCGATTTCACGCTGGGCGATCTTGTCGGGCTGGGCGGCAACGGCGGCCGGTTCGACCTTGGCGCCGGTTTCGGAAGCCGCGACTTCCGCTTTTGCCGCAGACGCGGGCGCGGCGGCGGGCTTGGAAGCGGCCGCGTCGGCCGCTTCGATCATGGCGACCACCGAACCCTCGGAAAGCGTATCGCCCAGTTTGACCTTGAGTTCCTTCACCACCCCGGCGAACGGCGCGGGCACTTCCAGCGTGGCCTTGTCCGACTCCAGCGTGACCAGGCCCTGGTCCTTGACCACCGTATCGCCGACGGCGACCAGGACTTCGATGACGGGCACGTCGCTGTAATCGCCGATATCGGGAACGCGTGCTTCCTTGAGTTCGGCCATACAGAAGACTCCAGTGATCAGATCGTGTGGGGACCCCTATTGTGGCCATCTATGCCCGATGCGCCAACCTTTCACTGGAACAATTCGTTTCCCTGCGCCTTGCCGCAACCCTCGCGCGGGCGAATAACCCTATTTTTCAGAACCCGGGTCGGCTTCCGGTTTCATACGCAACAGATCCAGCGCGGCGCCGCCCGGTAGACGATACGCCAGCGCATTGTCCAGCCGGTCCAGCGCTTCCATCTTCGTGCATAACCGCTCCGCGCGCACTTCCAGCTCCTTGGCGCGCGGCTCGATGCGCGCCTCGATCTGCTTGTCCAGGCCTTCCATTTGTTCCAGGCGCTGGGTATCGCCGCTCAGGGCGGCCCGCACCGCGCCGCCGACGATGTCGCCGATGACCAGGGGCACGACCTCCGACACGGCCTGGCCGATGCCTTCGCCCAGATCGCGGCCGTCGAAACGGTTGGCGGTGACCGACCGCGCCAGGCGCGCGTCGATCTTCTTGCGGGCCTGATCGAGTTTGGCGCGGGTATCGGCCGGATCGTTGCTGAAACCGGCGGCCACTTCGCCCAGCGCGGTGAAGGCGATGCTGGCGGCATCGCGGCCGATTTCGCGCGCCAGCGGCATGATCTCGCGAGTGCCGCGGTCGAAGTCGGCGATACGCTGGCGGTCTTCCTTGCCCAGCGCGACCCAGCGGTCATCGACGAACAGCCTGTCGCCACGGATCACGATCCATTTGGGCGTGCCGCTTTCGCGGGTCAGGATGACGCTCTGGTCGTTGATGGTGAGGTCGTAGTCGCTTTCGATATTGCAGCTGACGTCTTTGGCCTGGACGCTGGCGGCCAGCGACAGCAGGGCGAGCGAACAGAAAGTACGGCGCATGCGAGTCTCCCGGGTGGTCGGACGGGGAACAGCATGCCAGTTCGCGGACGGTTGCCAACGTGCCGTTCGGCAGGGAGGCCGTTGGTCATGCCTACATGTGCTTTTTAACGTGGGAGCGGCGTCCCGCCGCGAGCTCCTGCTTTTTCTGTTCAGGCTAAGAGCTCGCGGCGGGACGCCGCTCCCACCTTTATCCATCTGCTGCCGATCAGGCGGCCGACTGCCAGGGCCGCACCACCAGCAATGCGCCAGCGACCACCAGCAACGCGCCCACCACGCGCAGCGGATCGATCGGCGTACGCGTGTGCAGCACGCCGAAGTGGTCCAGCACCAGCGATCCCACCACCTGCCCGAACACCACCGCGCAGATAAGCGCCGCCGCACCCATGCGCGGGATGAGCAAGGTGGCGCCGGCCACATACACCGCGCCGATCATGCCGCCGGTCCACGCCCACCACGGCACTTTGGCCAGCGCCGATGTTTCGAACGCGGGCCGGGAAGACAGCCACCACACCGACAGAACGACGGTGCCCACGGCGAAGGACATCAGCGCGGCGAACACCGGGCCGAAGGTCTGCCTTCCCAGCGCCGCATTGATCAGGGCCTGCAGCGGCAGCAGCATGCCGATGAAAACCGCCAGGACCAGACCGCTTGTCGCATTCATCCTGCTCTCCTCGCTTTATCGAAGACGTACAAGATACGCGAGCCGATCCCGTTCTCCCTGTCATCCCGAGTGCAGCGAGAGATGACAATGGTGGGGGGATTAGTTGCCGACGGCGCCTTCGAGCGCGGTGCGACCCAGCCGACGATCGAAGAAGCGCGCGATCAGGCCATAGGCTTCCTTCGACTCGGGCAGATCCGGGAACACGAAAAAGGCGTGCCACAACCCGTCGAAGACCACCAGTTCCGCATCGACGCCGGCAGCCAGCAGACGGCGCTGCATGGTGGTCAGCGCGCTCACCGAGAAATCGCGGCCGCCGGCCAACAGCAATGTCGGCGGAAACCGCGCCAGCAGTTCCGGCGACTGTCCCGGATAAGCGACAGGATCATCGGCTTTGGCTGTCTGCAGGTAGGGCAGGCGAAGCTCGCCATCGGCCGGCATCGGCGCCGCGCCCACGGCCAACTGGCCCAGGATGGCCGAATCGCCGCCAAAGGGCATGCCGGAGCCGCAGAAGGTGCCGATGGCGCCGGGGCGCGGCAAGCCGGCCTGCAGGAGGCGTGCGGTCGCCTGCGCAGTCAGCGCACCGCCGGCCGAGCAACCATAGATGCCGATGTTCTCCGGACGGTAGCTTTTCAATAATTCGCGGTAGACCGCTTCCACATCGTCCACCGCCGCCGGATAGGTATGTTCCGGCGCCAACCGATAGTCCACGGCGACCACCCGCATGCCGGCGACCGCAGCGATGGGAATCGCTTCGACCAGCGCACCGCTGCCCGCGCCCCACATGAAAGCACCGCCGTGCAGATTGATCAGTACGCGGTGCACGTTGTCATCGCGGGCGCCGCCTTCCGGATCCACCACCTGCACCGGCACGCCGCCCATGCGGGTGGATTGGACGCGGCTGCGATAGATGCGCTCGACCTCGCGCAATCGCTCGTCGTTGTAGCGCTGGTAGAAACGCCGCTGGTCGGCGAGGTCGGCGGGATTCGGACCCTTGCCTTCGCGCGTTTCCGCCAGCAGCTGCGCGAACTTGTCGCGCGCCTGCGGGCTGGCGAAACGGCTGTAAGGCAGAGAGGCGGCCGGCATCGCCGTCGTGCTGGCCTCGTCGGCCGGTTTGTCCTGGGCGTGCAAAGACGCCTGCGCGGCGAGCAAGACGGCTACCGCCGCGATGCGAACCAGCCGGGTATTCATGGGCGCTTGTCCTCTTTGTCGGGCGGGGACGCTGCGGCTGGCGGCGACAACGCCAGGAACACCGTGCTCCACAATTGCGCGGCATTGGATTCGTCGGCGTCGCCGCTGTTCTGGCCGAACGGCGCCGGCTGGTAACGGCCATCGGCATACGTCCACGACCACAGTTCCGAAGTGCGCATTGCTTGCGTATTGCCGATCGCCGCCCACAGCTGACGCTGCGCCGATTGCAACCGCACCAGCGTGGCGGCCGGCAGATCCTTGCGTTGCAGTTGTCGTTGCAGACCGGCAGCCAACAAGGCCTGCTGCCACGACCACACCACCGTGCCGTGATAGGCGTTGCGGCCGAAGCGGCGTTGGATATCGGCATCGGCGAAGGCGGGATTGGCGACCAACAGTCCGGCATCGGTCAGCAAGCCGGCAGGGAACGGGCGCAGCATCGCTTCGACCATCGATTCCAGCTGCGCTGCAGGCGGGTCCTGCAGCAGCAGCGCAAAGCCGGCGTCAGAATGCAGCACCGGGATCGGTTTGCCATTTCCGTCCAGGGCGATGGCGACGATGTCGAGCCCCGCAGGCGGCAGACTTGCCAGGGCAAGTGCTGGATCGACGCCCTGGGCGCCGGCATAAGCCTGCATGCGGCGTCGAGCATCGGCTACCGGCAAGCGCACGTGGAAAAGCGCCGGCACCTGCCGCGACCACACTTGGGCCCGGCCGGCCGCGGCCGATAGCGCCTTGGCTTGTTCCGGCGTCGCATAAGGCGCAAGCAGTCCTTCATTGCGGAAGCGTCCGATCGCGCTCAACGCGGCAGGCACGAACACTGCGTTGACATCGTACGGGTAGCGTCCATCGGCCAGACCGTCTTCGCTGTCGCGCCATTGCCCGGTCTTGCGGCCTGCCTTGATCGACATCAGGTTGCGCGGCTCCGGCGCGGCCGCGAAGGCACGCGACGAATCGGCGACGAAGGCGAAATTGCGTGCGAGCGCAGCGCCGACCGTTTCCCCCGACGGCAGTTTTCGCGCCAGGAAAGCGGCAGCCCGCGCGCGGCCATCGGCCTGGTCGAGCAGATATGACGCAGCCACCGGCGCCAGCATGAAGTCGTCGTCGATCATGGCGTAGTCGTAGATCGGCGCATCGCTGGGCGGGTCGCCCTGCTTGCGGTGGCGCAGCACGGCGAATTCGCCGATGTCTTCCTCATGCGCCACTTCGCCTTGCGCATTGAGCCGCTCCAGCACCGAGGCCAGCCCATCCTCGATCGCCACCGGCTGCAACGCCGGCATCAGCAGGCGCAGCGACATCAAGGTGTCGCGGCCGAAGTAGGTGTCGAAACGCCAGGACCCGGCCAGGAATTTTTCCTCGTAGCTCAGGAAGGCCAGCGCCTGCCGGCTGCGTGGATCCGCGCCGGCATGCTCGTTGAGCAAGCGGTTTTCGCCCAGCGGCGTCAGCGGAGTTTCACCAGTCAGCGCGATGATGCGCAGGCGCATCGGCTCGCCGACGCGGGAACCGGTGAAAGTCCACGCCGAATCGCCACCGCCTCCCAGGCTTCCGTTGTCGACGGCGATGGAAATCAGATAGCCGGCCGCGCCATCCAAGCGCGGCCGCGACCAGGTAAGCGTATTGCCTCTGCGGACGGGCGCGGTTGCGGTTTCGGCCGGATAACGGCCTTCGATCTGGTAGTCGCGCAGGATGCGTACGCTGCCCAGTACCGCATCGCGCACCACCAGCGGCGCATCGACGCTGGCGGTCGCCACGATTCCATGCAGGATGCGTTTGTTCGCCTGAATCTGTTGCATGGGGCGCACTTCGCCCAACTTCCACTGCACCGGAGTACTGGATGGTTCGAACCAGATGCCGGCGCCGCTGTTGCCGGCCGGAAACGCCACCAGCACACGCGGTTGCGTGCCGGAATTCAACAACAGATGCGCGGCCACCGGACCTTGCTGATAGAACGCATTGAGCGTGCGGCCTTCGGCGATCTGGAACTGCAGCGGCGCGGACGCGACAGGCGGTTTGGCGCTGGCGACAAGGGACAGCCCCAACAGGGCCACTGCCAGATATCTTTTCACGTAGCTCGTCATGCCCAGGTTCTCCGACCGTCGTTTATTCGCGTTGTACAGCCGAGCTTGCTCGGCTGCTCTTCATGGGGCCGCGCAATGCAAAATCAAAAACAGCCGAGCAAGCTCGGCTCTACAAAGACGGATCACGTCGTTTGCGGCACGCTGGCCGCATGCAGGGTCGATTGCCGCTTCAGCAGAAATACCGCGATGAGCAGGAGCGCCATCGGAATCAGCGACAGATAGAATGCCGTCTGCCCGCCCAGGCGCGCGAACACCTGGCCGGTGATCAAAGAGCCGGTGGTGCCGCCCAGCGCAGAGAACACCACGATCAATCCGGTCATCGCCGCATGCCGGGCATTGGGCAGCGCGCTCAGCACCACTGAATTGATCGCCGGGTAGATCGGCGCCATGAACAATCCGATCAGCGGGAACACGAACGCCACCGCTGGCGCGTGCCACCAGCCTTCCTGCGCGGGCGGCCGTACCTGCGCGGCCATCGGCAGCACCAACAGCACCAGGATCGCCATCGCCAACAGGCAAATGATCAGCAACCAATGCCAAGGCAGGAAGCGCAATACCAGCCCGGCACCCAGACGCCCGACCGCGGTGGACGCAGCGAACAGACTGGCCAACTGCACACTGGTCACGGTGGACAGATGCAACACCTTGTTGTTGAACGTCGGTAGCCAGGTATTGATGCCCTGCTCTATCAACACGTAGAGGAAAGCCGAAACCAGAAATACGACCACCAACGGCAGCGCCAGCAGCCGGAACAGGTCGGCAAACGATTGCGCGGCGCTGGTGCGCGCGGCGCCTTCGTCGATATGCGAAAACATGAGCAAAGCGATGGTCACCGCGCATGCCAGCGCCAACCACCAATAGACATCCAACCAGACCGGGTCGGTCGAACTGTCCTGTTGTCCCACGAATGCGGCCAGGACCCAGGGCCAGGCCAACACGCCCAGCATGAAGCAGCCTTCGATGAAGTTCATCAAGCTGGCATGGGCTTTCTTGCCTTCGGTGAGCAGGCCGATACTGGAATACACCGACATCTTAGCCAGCGCAAAGCCAGCGCCAACGGCGACCAGCATGATCTTGACCATCCAGAACGCATTAGCCAGCGGCATCGCCACGCAAGCGGCGGCAACCAGCGCCAGGCCCAGCATCATGCTTTTCCGGTAACCGAGGCGCGGCAACAGCGAGGTCGCCGCGAATGCCACGGCTGCGATGGTCAGGTCTTTGAACCCATCGAGAAAACTGGTGGCCTCTATGCTGGCCCCCAGCGCGTTCTGGCTCATCAGAATCAACGTGCCAACGCTGTTGAGCAGCATGGCGAAGATCACGTAAGTCAGGATCATCGCCAGGATCATGCGGCCACGGTTCATCGACGACTCCAGGCCGCCGGCAGGGGCGGCCGTTGCATGCGGAATATGGCATCCCGGCGCACCGGGATGCCTTCTCTTTCCTCCCGCGATGGGAAGGAATACCGTCGGGCTTGCGGACTTACCAGCTGTACTTGGCCTGGAAGTTGACCTCACGACCTTCCAACGGACGCGCCAACAACACACCGCCCGCACTGGCGGCCGAACCGAAGATACGCGAGTTGCTCTCGGTCAGGCCCAGTTCGTTGGTCATGTTGGTGCCGCGCAGGTTGAACTGCCAGTTCTCGCCGACATTGGAGGTCACACCGAAGTCCACGGTGTGGTACGAACCCAGCTGCTGCAGGCCGGACTGGTCCTGGGTGTGGTCGCCGACGTGGGTATAGGTGACGTACGGCATGATGTCGCCCCAGTCGAACACGAACTTGTAGCTGGGCGTGAACATGAAGCGCACCTTGGGCTGGCGTTGCAGCTGCTGACCTTCGATCGGTGCACAGGCGGGCTGGTCGTTGATATCGGTATACGGGAAGCAGGCATTGAAGTCGGTGTACTCGCCGTCGAGATAGTTGGCGACCAACTGCAGACGCAGATTCTCGATCGGAGTCAGCGCGCCGATGAAGTTGACGCCCACGGAATCGGAACCATAGATCAGCGGTGTGCCAACTGGTGTACCCGCGCCATCGGTCGGCTGATACTGCAGGCCGCTGAAGACGCGCCGGTACGCGCTGATATCGGCATACAACAGATCCGACTGGTACTTGAAGCCGATTTCGTAGTTGCGGATCTTCTGGATCGGCGGCGTGTTGCCAGTGGTGCTGCCGCGGATGCCGTTGTCGAAGTCCAGGAAGTGGCCGCCGGTGTTGACGCGCCCGTACATCGACATGTGGTCGTTGAACGAATAGTTGGCGCCGGCGGTGAAGGCCGGATGCGACTTCTTGTAGTCGGTCCTGGCGTAGGTGCCGTTGCACATTTCGACGTTGTTGTCGTAGAGAGTGTTTGGATCGCCATCAAGGCCACCCGCATTCAGATTCACGGCGCTACGGTTGCAAACATTGTTGGTCGCGTCCTGGTTCTCCAGACGGCCCGAGAGATCCAGCAGCCACTTGCCGACGCGCCAGGAGTCGGACAAGTACAGCGCGGTATTGGTTGCACTGCCATGTTGGGCGATGTGAAAGCCGCTGAAGTCGGCGAAGCCCTGGTTGTCGGTGCGCTGGTAAGTCTGGCCGTCCATGCCGACATAGCTGACCATGATCGGCGTGGCGTTCGGCGTATTGCTCATCAGCATTTGGTTGCCGAGCGACCACCTGTCGTCCATGGTGTAGTGGTTGATGTAGAAACCGATGGTCAGCGTATTGCCTTCGAACAGCTCCTTGCTCAAACGGAAGTCGTTGTTGAAGCTCTTCAGGTGCTTGTGGATGTGCCACCAACCCTGCTGGATCACGCTCTGATCCAGCGGCACCGCGCCGCCGCCGACGTAGGTGGCGACGGCAGTGCCGGGCGTCGGATTCGTCGGCGAGACGCCGGTGCTTGTGAAACCACCAGGCGTACCCGGGGTGTAGATCATGTCGTTCAAGGTCGCCGGGTTGTTGCCGGAGAACAGCGCGTTGGTATCCACGTCGCCGTCGTTGAACAGGAACTTGTCGCTGATCGACCAGCCGTTGTCGAAGCTGAAATCGAAATTGCCGCCGACGAAGATCATGTCGGCGCCACGGCCGTCGGCCAGATCGGCGTCTTTCGGGCCGCCCGGATAGGTGGGCAGGCGCACATGCTGGATCGCGCGGCTGTAGTAGGTATCGGTGAGCGGGTCGAAGCCGGGATATTCGCTGAAGCTGTCCGTGCCGGTCTGGATCAACGGAATCGGAGTGATGAACTGGTTCTTGTCGTTGAGGTAGCGCGCGTACAGGACCATCGAACCCTTGTCGAAATCGTGCGCCAGGGTCGCGGTCAGCTGGCCGCCTTCATCGGCCTTGAAGCCGGGCGAACGCACGCCGTCCGAAGTGCGCCAGAAGCCGCCGACGCTGCCGTACCAGCCCTCGGCGACCTTGAAGCCGGCGAAACCGTCCAGCCGGTACAGACCTTCATCGCCGTAGGTCACGCCGACGCTGCCGGTCGGCTCTTCAGTGCCGGTCTTCAGGAAGAAGTTGGCGGTCGCGCCCATCTGGCCATCGGCGAACACTACCGACGGACCGCCCTGCAGGATTTCGACCGACTCGATGGTGTCGTCCAAGCGCATCAGCGTGGTGGTTTCGAAGAACGACAGCGTGGGCATGCCGTACACCGGCGAACCCATCAGCAAGGTAGAGAAATACGGCGCGTCGCCGCCGCCGGGAAAGCCGGCGATTTCGATGTTGGCGCCGGTCTGGCCGCCGGTGGATTCCGGCCACATGCCGGGGGAGATCTTGAGCAGGTCGGCCGTGCTCTTGGGATTGGCCTGTTTGATCTGCTCGGCATTGGCGGTGACGATGTTGTAACTGGCCTCGATCTTCTTGACGCCGCCGGCTGCGCTGCCGGTGACGACCACGGTGTCGAGTGTGGTGGCCTCTTGATTGCTGGTGGCCGGCTCTGCGGGAGCAGGCTCTGCTGGGGCGGCTTCCTGGGCATGAGCCAATGCCGGCGCCAGGGCTGCGGCGATGGCTACGGACAGTGCGTAACGGATCAGTGTCGTCTGTTGCATGGGTGTTCCCTCCACTCTTGTTTAGACAGGTTGGTTGCGGATCCATCGCGGCTCTGCGGCCTCGTACGGTCAGGTTGAAACGAAATCCTCCAGCTTCAATGCGGCTATATCCGGCAGCACGGCATCGGCCTGGCCGAGCGCGTGCGCATCGCCGATGCCGATGGCCGGCATGCCGGCGGCATGGATGGCGACGATGCCGGCGGCGGCGTCCTCCACGCCGATGCACCGTTCCGGCGCGACGCCCAGTTCGCGTGCGACGGTCAGGAATATTTCCGGATCGGGCTTGGCGCGCGCGATCCGCGCGGCATCGGCGATGTAGTCGAAACGGTCTTCGATGCCGAGCTTCCTCAGCAGCGCGGACGCGTTGCGGCTGGCCGAGGCGAGCCCCAGCTTGAGCCCGGCCGCGCGCGCGGCTTCCAGCAGTTCGCGCACTCCGGGGAACAGGTCCTGCGGGCCAAAATTCTCGATCTCCGCCACGTAGTAGCCGTTCTTGCGGTCGGCCAGCGCGCGCTTGGCTTCGGCGGTGAACGGAGCCGCGGCGCTTTCCAGGATGATGTCCAGCGATGCGGCGCGGTCCACGCCTTTCAGGCGCTCGTTGGTCTGCAGATCGAAGGGAACGTCGATTTCGTCGGCCAGCCGCTTCCAAGCCCGGTAGTGGCTGTGCGCGGTGTCGGTGAGCACGCCGTCCAGATCGAAGATCAACGCCTGGCAGGGGCGGGGAAACACTTCGGAAGTCGCTTCCGGCGCCAGCACCAGCGTCTGTGCCTGTCCGGGTTGCAGTTCCAGCGATCGGCCCGCGTGATGAATGATCAGCGCTTCGCCGTCGCGCAGAAGGTAAGTCGCGCCGGTCCTGGAAACATCCACGCGCAGACTACGTCCGCGCCAGCGCAGATTGAAACCAAGGCCGTTCCACGCCCGCGGCAAGCTGGGCGCGAAATGCAGTTGCGATTCGCGCACGCGCAGCCCGCCGAATCCCTGCACCAGCCCCAGCCAGCTGCCGGCCATGGCGGCCATGTGCACGCCGTGGTCGGTATTGCGGTGCAGATCGTCCAGGTCCACCCGCACGCTGTCGTGGAAATACCGCCAGGCCTTGTCCGCATGGCCGACTTCGCCGGCCAGGATGCCGAACACCGGCGCGGACAGGGTGGAATCGTGGGTGGTGACGGCTTCGTAATAATCGAAGCTGCGGCGTTTGCGCGCCGGCTCGATGTCCTCGCCCGCCAGCACCAGCGCCATCACCACGTCGGCCTGCTTGCAGATCTGATGGCGGTAAAGAGTGAGCGGATGGTAGTCGAGCAGCAGCGGGCGGTGTTCGCCGCTCGCGCCCTGCAACGGGAAGGGCCAGCGCGGCTTGTCCAGGAATCCGTCGTCCTGCTCGAAGATGCCCAGCGCCTGGTCGTACGGCAGGTACATGGCGTCCGCGGCGCGTTGCCACAGCTCCAATTCCTGCGTCTCCAGCTGCAGGCGTTCCGATAGTTCGCGCATCCGCTGCGGACGTTCACCCGACAACCAGCGCCAGGCGGCGACCGCGCAGCGCAGGTGCCGCTGGGCCATGCGGTTGGTGTAGTAGTTGTTGTTGACCAGGGTGGTGTATTCGTCTGGTCCGGTGACTTCGTGGATGCAGAAGGCGCCGCCGCGCCGCGGGTTGAAGTGCCCGGCCTGAGGCCAGATGCGCGCGGTTTCGAACAGCATTTCCGCACCGGCCTGGTCCAGGAAATCCAGGTCGTCGCTGCTCTCCAGATACAAGCCTATGCCGTAGGCGATGGCGGCGTTGATGTGGTACGCCGCCGAACCGCTGGGGTAATGCGCGGAGCCTTCGCCGCCGTCGATGGTGCGCCAGGGATACAAAGCGCCGACCGGATGGTTCATTTCGCGCGCATGCGCGCGCGCGGCCTCCAGCGTGCGGTAGCGGTACAGCAGCATGGCGCGCGCCACTTCCGGCGCGGTGAAAGCCATGACCGGCAACACGAAGGCTTCGGTATCCCAGAAGCAATGGCCTTCATAGCCCTCGCCCGTCAATCCTTTGGCCGCAGTGCCGTCGACGCCGTTGCGTCCCGCCGATTGCAGCAGATGGAACAGGTTGAAACGCAGCGCCTGTTCGGTCGCCGCATCGCCGTCGATGGACAGCTCCGCGTGGCGCCAGAAATCGGCCAGCGCATCGGCTTGATCGGCCGCCAGTTTGTCGAAACCCGCCGCAGCCGCCTCCTGCAATGCCGCCCGCAGGCGATCCTCGCGCCTGGCTTCATCGCCATCGACGGCGTAGACGACGAACTTTTCCAGGGTAACCGCGCGGCCCGGCTGCAGCGCGGCATGGAAACGCTGCTCGACGCGCGCGCCTTGCGCTTGCGCCTCCACGAAAGACAAGTCGTCGGCCGCAAAACGATGCGTCTGTCCGCAGCTCAGTTCGATTCCGCTGCCCGATGCGCGCTGCGACAGCTGCGCGCCATGTGCGTGGGCATGCAGCCCGAAGGTTTCCATGCCCTGCCCGCCGGAGACGCCGATGCGCGGATCGTCGCCTTGTTCGACCGCCTGGCGTCCGCCTTCGATAAAGGAAACCAGCGTCAGCGGACCTTCGTAATCCAGCGAGGCGACGCTGAAACGGATCGCCAGCAGTGCCGGCTGCGTAAGCGGGACCACGCGTTCGGCGTGGATCTCGATGCGGTGGCCTTCAAGGGTCCTGATCCGCAGGCGGCGGTCGAGCGCGCCGCGGCGCAGATCGAGCGTGCGCTCGAACTGCAGCCATTCGGCCTGATCCAGATGCACGCGGCGGTCGCCCAGCCATAGGCCGATGCCCTTGCCTTCGGCCACCGGCACTCGCGTGTCGGTGCTGCGCGCGAAGCCGGACAAGCGCTCGTGATAGTGGATCGGGTTCTTTTCGAATACCGCCGCCAGGAAGCTGCCGTCGCTGGGGCTGTCGTCTTCCTCGAAACCGCCGCGCACGCCCAGCGATCCATTGGCCAGCGCGAACAGGCTTTCGTCGCGCGCCCGCTGCGCGGGTTCGCAGCTGGTTTGCCTCAGGCGCCAAGGATCGAGAGGCGCCTGCGCGCCCTGTGCCCGACCTGTGTCGTGGATTGCATCCGCCACGCGTTCCTACCCCCGGCTCTTGTTGCCTCATGCCGGCGGCGATGCCGGCGGGGAGGCAAGCTAGGAAGCATTGTTATCGATGTCAAGTTATCGATAACAAAAGATCGCCAAGCCAAAGTCCGCGGCCGTTCTGAGCACCCGTGTAATACGAAATACTCAGCTATCGACCGTAAATAGCCTTGTTAAACAATGGCTTGGAATATAGAACGGCACCCCGTGAAGGTGACGTGTCCTAATGGCGGAGCATCGGCAATCGCTGCAACGCAGCAGACAACCGCGCTCAGGTGGCGCGCAGCACCAGGTGGGTGGGCAGCGTTTCGGAGGTGGCCGGCTGGCCCTCGATCAGGGTCCGGATCTTGCGAGCCAGCAGGACGCCGGCATCGATGAAGTTCTGGTGCACCGAGCTCAACGGCGGCACATAGGTGGCGCCCAGCGGGGTGTCGTCATAGCCGATCACCGAAACATCCTCGGGCACCCGACGTCCGCATTCGATCAGGGCGCGGATGGCGCCGATGGCCAGCAGATCGCTGGCGGCGAATAGGGCATCGATCTGCGGATGCTCCTTCAGCAACGCATGCACCGCTTCGGCGCCTGCAGTGACGGTGAAGCTGGAGACCCTGGGGGTGAACGGCGCGATGCCGTACTTGGCCAGGGTATCGGCGAATCCCTCCAGCCGCTCGGCGAACTCGGCGTGCGCCGGGTCGCCCAGGAACACAGGCCGGCTGCGGCCCAGCGCCAGGAACCTTTCGGCGGCCAGCGCCCCGCCGCGGCGATTGTCGCTGCCGACCACCACGTGCGATTCGTGCCGGCTGACCGCGCCCCACACCACCATCGGCCTTCCCCATTCCTGCACCTGGTGCATCGCATCCTCATGCGCGCCCTGTCCCAGCAGGATCACGCCATCGGCCGCCTGCACATGGGACAGCGCGCCGCCCTGCAGCGAAGTCAGCAATACGCTGTAGCCGGAGGAAGTGAGCTCCTGGGTGATGCCGCCCAGCAAATCCAGCGGATAGGGCCCGGACATCTGCCGCTCCAGGGTGGGCTTCATTTCCACCACCACGGCCACGGTCATGCTGCGGCGCAGGCGCAGATTGCGCGCGCTGACATTGAAGGCGTAGCCGTACTGGCGCGCGATCTCGGCGATGCGGGCGCGGGTTTCCGGATTGACCAAGGGGCTGTCGCGCAGCGCGCGCGACACCGTAATGGCGGAGACGCCAGCCACCTTGGCCAAATCGGCCATGGTCGGACTGTCGCTCTTTCTGCCGTCGGCAGGATCGTTCTTGGAAGGACGCATGCGCCAATACCGGTGAAACGGGCCCTAGTTTCGCACGCGGCTGGCTTCATAGCGCGCTATGTACGTTTCCACAGGGGTCGAAGCGATCACCGCGGCCACCGCAGGCTGCAGCAGCGCATCGAGTTTGCGGAAGCGCAGGCAGCTTTTGCCCATGTCCAGCTTGAGGCCGGCCGCGGCATAAGCGGCGCGCAGGTCCTGCTCGACGTGCGGATCGGCGTATCCGCACATCAGGTAGAGCGCGTAGTTGTTCTTTTGCGCGGCCAGCGCGGCGTACGCCAGGGGTTGCTTGTTGTAGGTGACGGGATAGCGCGACAGCGGGATCTCCCAGCTGATCATCCCCCAATGCATGCATTCCACATAACCAGCGGGCAGATGGGCGTTGACCAGCGCACGCACCGTGGCCACTACTGCGCGGCGTTCAGGCGGAAGTTCGGTTAGATAGGCCTCGACGGTTGCGGCTGCGCTGCTGACCATCTTCCTCTCCCATTATTGCTATTGGCCGAAGCGAATGGAGGTGCGTGAAACGACAGCATGTGTCTGAATGCATTGTTATGTAAAGCACATGAAAAGCGCCAGACTGAAGCGAGCATGAAAATTTCCGTTAACAAATATTCGCGCGCCGGTTCGCATTCATGCATCGATCGTTACGGTGTGCGCGCCACTCCCCGGGCCAAATAAAAACACATGGAGAGAATCATCATGTCTTCACTTCGTCCCCTGAGCATCGCCCTGCTTTCCGCTCTGGCGTTCGCGCCTTCCGCATTCGCGCAGGATACCGACACCACTACTACCGATGCTTCTTCCACGCAGACCGCTTCCGGCAAGCGCATCGCCATCGTCGGCGGCGGCGCCATCCTGCAGCCCGATTCCGATCCGGCCCCCGGCCTTGACATAGACGGCGGCTCCGCGCCGACGCTGAGCGCCAGCTGGTACGTCAACGACAACATCGCCATCGAACTGTGGGGCGCCGCGGACAAGTTCAACCACCGCGTGCGCGGCCCGGAAGGCAAGATCGGCACCGTGGAACAGCAGCCCCTCGCCCTCAGCGGCCAGTACCACTTCCGTGACGCGGATGCGGTGATGCGCCCGTTCGTGGGTTTGGGTTACTACGAATCCAACTTCAGCAACGAAGACATTTCGGCAGGCGGTCCGCACGTGGGCCTGGACAGCACCAAGGGCGCCATCGCCACCGCCGGCATGGACTTCAACATCAACAGCCGCTGGTTCGCGCGTACCGATGTGCGGTACATGCGAGGCGACGCCGACGTCAATCTTGCCGGCGAAGGCACCGGCGAACAGTTGAAGATGAACCCGTGGACCATCGGCGTGGGCCTGGGCGCGCGTTTCTGATCGGAAGCGTCCTGATCCAGCGCTTCGCAGCGGAATAGCTGCGTCGGCAACGGCAAACGGCGAGTCCCACGGGGCTCGCCGTTTCCGTTGCAACTATCCGATCCCGTCGGGGCCCAACGCCGTCGGTTAGCGCGGCAAAGCGTCACCGGGCTGACAGATTCCTCTCACTCCGCCTTCGCGCGGCAGTGGCTACGGTATTTATTCCCTGTCCTAACGGATCAAGCCATGCCCACAGTGCGACTGCGCGTCACCGGCAACGAATACGCCGCTTCCGAGCTCATCCATGCGCTGGAAGCGATAGAAGGCATCGAACACGTCGAGGAAGTCGCCGACCTGATGCCGCACATGGACGACGACGACTCCAGTTCCTCCGGCTTGCCGGACGACGAATCGCCGGGACTGCACAACATCGAGATAGAAGCGCCCAACGAGGAAGCCGTGCGCCGCATCCACGCCGTGGCCGAAGTGTTGGCCGAGCGTACCGAAAGCGCGATCGAGATCGTCGAGGACTTCTAGCGTCTGCGCGCTACGGCCCGCGCGGCGGCAACCGGCGCCGCAAGCCCCAGGTATAGCTGAGGTAGTAACCCAGCAACAGCCCGGCCACGGCGAACAGGCTGGCATGATCGAGCACCGGCAGCAGCGACAGCGCATCGCGGCCCTGCCAGTAACGCCACATTTCGACGAACTCCATCGCGATACGGGCGGCCACCAACAGCATCAGCGTCAACACCAGCCATGGATTGGGCGTGTAGTACATGCCTTGTGGAGTCCGTTCGAAACGGCTGAGCCACAGACCAACGACGCCGGTGAGCAGACCGGCCCCCATACCCGCAAGGGCGTAACCCAGCGCACCGGGCCACCACAACTCGGTAAGCGCCATGCTCGCGGCGAACAGGCCCGCGGAAAACAGCAGCACCCAAGAATTCAACCTCACCGCCCACGGCCATGCCTTGCGCCGCGCCTTGCCCAGGCGATAGCGCTGCCACAACGACAGCGGCAGCAACAGCAGCCACAGGACCAGCAGCACCAGAATGACGACCGGGACGATCAACAGCGGCATCAGGGATGCTCGGTTTCCGCATGCACTTTCTCGCGGCGCAGCAGATAGAGACCGCTGACGACGATGATGCCCGCTCCCAGCCAGGTCACGCCATCGGGCAGCACATGCCACAGCGCCAGATCCAGGCACACGCCCCATAGCAGCGCGCTGTATTCCAAGGGGGCGATCAGCGAGGCTTCGCCACGGCGGAAGGCCTCGGTCAACGCGACCTGGGCCAGCGATCCGGAGACGCCGACACCGGCGATCACCCACCAGTCCGCCTGCTGCAGGGGCAGCCAGTTCGGGGCGGCCATGACTCCCGCGCCCAACGACAGCAGCACGATGAACCACAACACCATCGCCTGGATGCTGTCGCGCTGCGCCAGCAAACGCACGGTGATGGCGCTGGCCGCATAACAGATCGCGGCGAGCAGGATGGCCAGGCCGCCCAACGTCGCCATGCCTTGCCCGGTCGGCCGCAGAATCACCAGCACGCCGATCAGTCCCACCACGATGGCGATCCAACGCTGCGGCCCCACCCGTTCGCCCAGAAAAGGACCGGCCATGGCGGTGACCAGCATCGGCGCCACGAAGGTGATGGCATAGGCAGTGGACAGCGGCATGCTGCGCAGGCCATAGACGAATCCGAACATCATTCCGATGCCCAGGGCCCCGCGCAGCAGGTGCAGAGGCCAATGCACCCGCCAGAGCGTGGCAGGCTTGGCCGTCCATAAAACCCACACCAGCACCAGCGGCAGCGATGCCAGGCCGCGCAGGGCGGCCACCTGTAGCGGTGGATAGTGCGGCGACAACAGCTTGAGTCCCGCATCCATCAGCGCGAACAGGGCCACGGCGGAGAGCATGAAAGCGATGGCGGGCAGGTGCGAGGTGCGGGGAGTCATCCCGCATTATCGCCAATTTGCCCTGCCGCATTCTGCTCCAGGCAAGGAAAAAGAGGCCTTCTGCGTTAACCTAGCCGTCTCCCATACCGCATAACGCACGCCCATGCCTTCCTTCGACGTAATTTCCGAAGTCAACACCCACGAACTCACCAACGCGGTCGACCAGGCCAACCGCGAACTCACCACGCGCTTCGATTTCAAGGGCGTGGACGCCAAGTTCGTGCTCGACGACAACGTCATCAGCCAATCGGCGCCCAGCGACTTCCAGCTCAAGCAGATGTCGGACATCCTGCGCGCGCGCCTGATCGCGCGCGGCATCGACGTACGCTGCCTGGAGGAAGGCGAGGTGGAAACCAACCTGGCCGGCGCGCGCCAGAAGATCACCGTCAAGCAGGGCATCGAGCAGAAAGTCGCCAAGAAGATCGCCGCGGCGATCAAGGAAGCCAAGCTCAAGGTCGATACCCAGATCAACGGCGACAAGCTGCGCGTCAACGGCAAGAAGCGCGACGATCTGCAGGATGCGATGGCGCTGCTGAAGAAAGGCGATTTCGAGCTGCCGCTGCAATTCGACAACTTCCGTGACTGATCTCCTTCCCCTTCAAGGGGAAGGCCGGGATGGGGATGGTGTTCCCGTCCGGGCAGGAAACACCTCGATCAAGAGCAACACCATCCCCACCCAACCCTCCCCTTGACGGGGAGGGCTATCGACGCCGATCTCCATGACCTCCAACCCAGACCCCATCGCTGAAACCAAGCACTGGCTGGAACGTGTGGTGATCGGGCTCAACCTGTGCCCGTTCGCCAAGGCCGTGTACGTGAAGCAGCAGGTGCGTTTCGTACTGAGCGACGCGAGCACGCCCGAGGCGCTGCTGGAACAGCTGGCCGAAGAAATGCTGCTGCTGCGCGATACGCCGGCCGACGAGATCGACACCACCCTGATCGTGCACCCCGATGTGCTGCAGGACTTCCTGGACTACAACGACTTTCTGGATAACGCCGACGCCGCGGTGGAGGCGCTGGATCTGGAAGGTGTGCTGCAAGTGGCCAGTTTCCACCCGGCCTACCAGTTCGCCGGCACCGCTTTCGACGATATCGGCAACTACACCAACCGCTCGCCCTACCCCACTTTGCATCTGTTGCGCGAGGACAGCGTCAGCCGTGCGGTGGAAGCGTTCCCGGATGCGGACGACATCGTGGACCGCAACGTGGAAACGCTGGACAGGCTGGGCCTACAGGGTTGGAATAAATTGTTTGGCGCCGACCCTACGTTGTAGGGGCGCCGTAGGGGAACGTAGGAGCGACGTAAGTCGCGACTGAAACTAAATCCAAACCGCGTCCCAATAAGGATAGCCACCAACACATGCAACCAACCCCGCACGAACGGGATTGAGGACCATATACCTCGCGACATCCCGAATATCCTCATCCCGCCTCAGCGACCGGTCATGAAACGCGGATGCCCATACCTGACCCAGACTAAGATCGTTGCTCTTCAGTTCCCGCGCCGTATTTGACTTCACCTTCTGCACGACGCCCTGTAGTGTCTCCGCTTGGGAGAGCGTGATCAGCAGATGCAGATGGTCCGGCATCAATACCCAGGCCAGCAGCTTGGTGTCTCCCCATATTTTCAGCCCATGCAGCGACCGTGCCATCAAGGCGGCATTCCCGCTCTCCTTGAATATCTGCGCACGTTGATGAGTGGTGAAAGTCACCAGGTAACTTTGCCCTGGAATAGAAACCCGCCCACGACGCAATGCGCGATGGCCAGATGCCCGTTCTCCATAGAAAGAAGTTCCCATCCCGGCATGCTGTGCTCGTCCGGAAGTTCGGGCTATCCGAAACCTGGTCGCCTTTGACTAAGGATTTTCTGGTATTCGCGACTTACGTCGCTCCTACGCGCAACCTGCGCGGTCTATGCGGACCGCCAACCACCGCCGTAGGAGCGACGTAAGTCGCGAAACATAAGACAAGACATTGACCTCAAGGACTCCGCGACTCGCGTCGTTCCTACGCGCTTTGCGGTTCTTTCAATGAGATCTGCAACCATGACTCCAATTGGGGACGTGCCAGAGGCAACGACTCCACTACCGGCGCCAGCGACCGGGACAGATCGGTGGCCGGCACCATGTCGGGCACCTGGATCACGCGGATTCCAGCCGCAGCAGCGGCGCGCACGCCGAACTCCGAATCCTCCAGCGCCACGCATTCCGCCGGCGGCACCTCCAGGCGCTGCGCGGCGAGCAGATACAGATCCGGCGCAGGTTTGGCGTGGGTCACGTCGCTGCTGGTAACCACATGCGCGAAATAGCCGTCGATACCGCTGCGCGCCAGCTTGATCCGCGCACGCTCGCCGCGGGTAGAGGTAGCGACGGCCAGCGGCACGCCGAGGTCGAAGAGATCCTGCAGCAGTTCGCGGGCGCCCGCCTTGAGCGGCAGTCCGTCCTCCACCAGCAAGTCGTACCTGCGTTTGCACTCGAACGTCAGCCGCTCGGCCCGCTCGGCGCCGAGCAACCCGTTCAGCAGCTCGGCACAACCCTTGTCGTGCAAGCCCACCATCGACAGCCACAGGCTATCTTCCAGGTCCAGCGATTGCGCCACCGCGGTCTCGCGCCAGCAATCCAGGATGACGCGTTCGCTGTCGATCAGCAGGCCATCCATATCGAAAATCACCGCGCGCGCACTCATGCCTCGAACAGCTCCGCCCGCGTCGCTTGATCCAGCATTCGCCATTCGCCGGAGGGCAGATTCCCCAGCCCGAGTCCGCCGATCCGGCTGCGATGCAGGGCTTCGACATGGTTGCCGACCGCGGCGAACATGCGCCGCACCTGGTGATAGCGGCCTTCGTGCAGGGTCAGGCGGACACGATGCGAATCAACGACCTCCATGTCCGCAGGCAGCAACGGGGTCTGTTCGGATTCCAGCATCAGCGTACCGCTGGCGAAGATTTCCGCTTCATCGCCGCGCAGATCGTTGGCGAGGGTCGCTTCGTAGACTTTGGAGAGTTTCGATTTCGGCGAAACGATCTTGTGCAGCAGCGCGCCGTCGTCGGTGAACAACAATAGACCGCTGGTGTCCCGGTCCAATCGTCCTACCGAGGACAGCAACGGCGAACGAAGCCGATAACGTGGCGGCAGCAGGTCGTAGACGATCCGGCCCGGGTCCTTGGTGGAACAGGTATAGCCCACCGGCTTGTGCAGCATGATCAACAGTCCCTGCGGCGGATCCAGCGGCTCGCCGTCGACGCGCAGGTTGTCGTGGTCCAACGGATCATCGGCATACATCACCTCGCCCTGCGCGTCGGTGATGCGGCCTTCGCGGAACATCAGCCCCACTTGCTTGCGGCTGCCGTAGCCCAGGTTGGCGAGGTGCTTTACGAGCTTCATCGTGCGGACTTTCCCGATCTTGCCGAAGGCACGGCCTTGATCGCCTCGATCACCTTGAAGCCGTCGCCCTCGCCCGCTACGCGCACCTGGCCGAAACTGGCGTTCAACACCGCTTCGTAAGGCAGATGCCGGTTGGCGACCAGGAACAACCGGCCGCCCGGTTTCAGCGCTTCGGCGGCGACAGCGATGAAGCGACGGCCCACATCCGGACGGTCCGCACGGCTCTGCGTGTGGAAGGGCGGGTTGCTGACGATGAAATCGTACTGTTCCGGAACGCCGGTGGTGACGTCGTGCCAGCGATAGCCGAGCGCGGCCTGCTGCTCGAATGGTGCGAGATTCTGTTTCGCCAATGCGAGCGCGCGCGCCTCGGCCTCATAAAGATCCAGCGCGGAGACTTTCGTGCTGCGCGCAAGAATTTCCGCCGACAGGTAGCCGTATCCCGCGCCCAGGTCGGCGCCCTTGCCCGCGAGGTCGGCGGGAAGATGTGCGACCAGCAAGGCCGAAGCCGGGTCGATGCGGTCCCAGGCGAAGACGCCCGGTCGGCTGCTGAAGCGACCGTCCAGGATCGGGCGCGGCGCATCCAGCCCGGCCCATTTCGCGAGCAGCGCCTGATCCTGGGAACCGTCGATCGGCTTGCTCCAGAACACCCGGCAATGGTTCTTGGTCAGGCTGCCACCGAGGCCGGTGAGCTGCTTGAGATCGGCCTCGCCTGACTTCGCGCCCTCGTTGTTGGTGATGCTGGCCACCACCACGCCGCCCGGCGCGCACAAGGAAATCGCGCGGGCGAACAGAGCACGCGCTTCCTCGCGCTGGCGCGGCGGCAACACCAGCACCAGTGGATAACGCACGTTCGACTCGGACGCATCGGCGATCACTCGCAGGCCGCCGCGCTCCAGTTCGTCGGCGAACGGCTTGTAGCTCTGTTCGCACACCAGCCGCGCAAGCGGGAATTGCCGCATCGCCCACCCTTCGCGCGCGCGCAGGAACAGCACCGGACCTTCCGGCCACGCCAGCGAGCGGCTGGAAAACGGCAGAAACAGAGAGTCGAGCGCGGGATCGGAAATGGGGGCGGCCAAGAGGTGTCACCGAAAAGAATCAGCGACGATTCTACCTGCCGCGTCTGATTCGCATCGATACGTATCGCTCGCCCATTCGTTGCAACCGTTCGTCAGGTTCTGAATTTCGATGTTAAAAAATAGTTGCGCATCGAAAACAAGCAGCGTATCGTGCGCGGCCTTCGCCCCCGTGGCGTTTTTTGCGACACCAGAACTTCCCATGAAACCGAACTTCGTCAACGCGATCCTCTTTGCACTGTGGCCCACCCGCCGCGGCGCGGATGCGCGCGCCTGCACGAAGCCATGCGATCGCCTGCCCGGCGAACGCAACCGGTACATGCACAGCTAATCACGGTCGGACTCCCTGGGAGATCGGCCACCCCGATCTCCCGAGGCAACGCGAACGCCCTCGGGTCGCAAGTCCCGGGGGCGTTTTGTTTCCAGCGTTCGCAAAGGAAGCGCATGCAGCGCAAGAGTTCGGCAAAACCAGCCAATGGAAAATCGGCTTTCAACAAGCGATATTCGCCCTGAAGCATCCGGGCGCAGCGATGCTGCGCGCCCGAGGCAGGGGCGCGGCTGCGACCGGCGCATGTGCGCCGCGTGGTGATGCTTCGACGCGAGCGGCGCGAGGCTGGGTTTGCAATGCATTGGGCGCAAGACGCCCGCAAGGATTGCCGGTTGGCGACAGCCGGCAATACGGAACATCGATCGAACACGCTACAGCGGTACGGCTTGCGATGCCGTCCGGTGCGCGCGGGCTTGCCGTGGCGTATGCCGAAGCGTGGGAGAGGGTGTTTCGCGAGGACGATGGCCGAATGGTTAGGCATCAGCTCAGCGCTGAATAAGTCGGTTCGATTCCGACACGTCACCACTGGATAGCTCAGAGGGTTAGAGCAGCAGACCATGAATCTGCGGGTCGCGGGTTCGACTCCCGCTCCAAACCAGACTGTAAATCTGGAAATAGGAACGAAAGTTCCACCACAGGAAACGCCCCATGCGGCGTTCGGTAACTCCGCGAAGGAATGCGGGTACGGAACAAGGCAGCGGTGGCGCGGCCGGATCGTTGCTCTTGAAGCGGACGGACGGAAGCGGATCGTCTACATGGCTGAACATCGCCATGCAGACCGGAAACTTCCGGCTCTCCGCCGACAGCGCTGCGATTCCGCTTCGCCGGCGTCAAGGGGCGTTTCCACTTTTCTCCGCTTCCCTTCTCCCAGTGGGAGAAGGAGAACCAACAGCTGCAGGCGGAACCGATCCGCGCCTGCGGCGTCATGCAATGGATCGGACCACCAGAGCCATACCTAAGGAGTAGTGCCATGTTCTGGACCAAGAGGGTCGTGATCGGTGACGGCGAGCGCGGCCTGGTGTATCAAAATCGTCAGTTCGAGCGCGTGCTCGCCGCGGGCGTGTACCGCATGTTCGACCCGCTGAAGCGGATCGAGGTGGCCGTGCACAACATCGCCAATCCGGAGTACGCCGGTCGCGATGCCGATGCGCTGATCGCGCGCCTGGGCGACAGGCTGGACGAAACCTTCGTGCTGGCCGACATCGGCGCCGATGAAGTCGGCCTGGTGTCGAAGAACGGCAAGCTGGAAGACGTGCTGGCGCCGGGTTCGCGCAAGCTGTACTGGCGCGGGCTGGTCAAGGTCGAGGTGCAGCGCGTGGCGCTGGCCGGGAATCTCGAAGTCGATGTCGCCGTCACCCGTCGTCTGCGTCAGCTCGGGGTGTTGTCCAAGGTCGCGGTGACCGCCGAGGTGCCGGCCGAGTCGGCGGGCCTGGTGTTCGTCGACGGCAAGCTGGCGCGCACGCTGGCGCCGGGCGCTTACGCCTTCTGGAATTTCCAGAAGAACGTGAGCGCCGAGGTGATCGAGTTGCGCGTGCAGTCGGTCGAGGTCTCGGGCCAGGAGTTGCTGACCAAGGACAAGGTCAGCCTGCGTGTGAACCTGGCCGCCAGCATGCGCGTGACCGACCCGGTCGCCGCGCGTACCAAGGTAGCCAAGTTCGGCGATCGCCTGTACCGCGAACTGCAGTACGGCCTGCGCAAGGCGGTTTCCGCCAAGACGCTGGACGAATTGCTGGGCGACAAGGCGTCCCTGGACGCCGACATCTTCGGTTACGTGCGCGGCCAGGTCGGCGCATTCGGCGTCGAGGTGCTGGGCGTCGGCGTGAAGGACGTGATCCTGCCGGGCGAGATGAAGGACATCCTCAACAGCGTGGTGCAGGCGGAGAAGGCGGCGCAAGCCAACGTGATCCGCAGGCGCGAGGAGGCGAACGCCACGCGTTCCCTGCTCAACACCGCCAAGCTGATCGAGGAGAGCCCGGTGCTGATGCGCCTGAAGGAACTGGAGGCCTTGGAGAAGGTCACCGAGAAGATCGACAAGCTGACTGTGTTCGGCGGCCTGGATGGCGTGCTGAAGCAGTTGGTGACGTTGAAGTAATGCAACCGCCCCTTCCCCCGCTTGCGGGGGAAGGCTGGGATGGGGGCGAACGGAGTCGTGGAAATTGAATGCGGATACTGTAAGAGCCGCATTCGATGACTTCATGGCAAGGGATTGCCGATGGCTCCGTCGAGCCCCCACCCCAACCCTCCCCCGTGAACGGGGGAGGGGGCTCTTTTCTACAAGGAAGGACATCATGGACACCAATTACGAATTGCTGCATGCCGAAGGCAGCGCCACCCCGATCAAGGGATGGGTGCGCGGCGTGCCGCTGGAAGACCAGGCCCACGCGCAGTTGCGAAACATCGCCAGCATCCCGTTCGTCGGACCGTGGGTGGCGGTGATGCCGGACGTGCATCTTGGCAAGGGTGCGACGGTGGGTTCGGTCATTCCGACCCGCGGTGCGATCATCCCGGCCGCGGTCGGTGTGGACATCGGCTGCGGCATGGCCGCGGTGCGCACCACCCTGCGCGCGAGCGACCTGCCGGACAACCTGGCGCAGCTGCGTTCGTCCATCGAGCGCGGCGTGCCGGTGGGCAACGGACCGGGTGGCGAGCATCGCCGTCTGCCGGACAGCCATGAGACGCGCATCGCGCAATCGGGATTGCATGCCGGGCTGGAGGCGATCAAGGCCAAGCACCGCAAGATCCGCACCGACAAGCTGGAACGCCAGATCGGCACGCTGGGTGGCGGCAACCATTTCATCGAGATCTGTCTGGACGAGACCGATGCGGTATGGGTGATGCTGCACAGCGGCTCGCGCGGCACCGGCAACCTGATCGGCAGCTACTTCATCGAGCGTGCGCGCGAGCAGTTGGCGCACCGCGTGCTCGGTTTTCACTTGCCGGACAAGGACCTGGCTTTCTTCATGGAAGGCGAGCCGCTGTTCGACGACTACGTGGAAGCGGTGTCGTGGGCGCAGGATTACGCGCGCCACAACCGCGAGGCGATGATGGCGCGGGTACTGGCGGAAATGCGCCATCGCCTGCCGAAGTTCCAGCTGGAGAAATTGGCGGTGAACTGCCACCACAACTACGTGCAGAAGGAAACGCACGGTGGCGAGGAACTGCTGGTGACCCGCAAGGGCGCGGTCAGCGCACGCGCGGGCGAGCTGGGCATCATCCCGGGCAGCATGGGCACGCGCAGTTATATCGTGCGCGGCAAGGGCAACGCGGACAGCTTCCACAGCTGCAGCCACGGCGCCGGCCGCGTGATGAGCCGTACGGCGGCCAGGCAGAACATCACCCTGGCCCAGCACCGCGAAGCCACCGCGCATGTGGAGTGCCGCAAGGATGCGGCGGTGGTCGACGAATCGCCGGCCGCCTACAAGTCGATCGATGCGGTCATGGCCGCGCAGACCGACCTGGTGGAAGTGGTGCACACGCTGCGTCAGGTGATCTGCATCAAAGGCTGATCAAGCCCGCAACCAACGGCGCCGCCCTTCACAGGGTGGCGCTTTCTTGTTGCTGCCGTAGGAGCGACGTAAGTCGCGAAACCATAACCTCCGCACCCATCGTTTCGCGACTCACGTCGCTCCTACGGCGCAGTCGGCTATTTCGCCTTTACCTTGCGGTCGCCGAACAGCGCGCTGACCACGATGCTCGCGCCCAGGCCTACGCCCAGCAGGAACAGCAGCAACGCCACAGTCGGATAACCCCACAGCGTGCTTTGGGTGGGGATGCGCATCATCAGCGAAGAAGCCAGGATCAGCGAGGCGGTGATCACGCCGGCCGCGATCCTGTTGGCGATCTTCTGCAGGCTTTCCATCAGGTGCGACTCCTCCAGCCCGGTCACCCGCAGCTGCAAGCGGTTGTCCGCGACCACGTCGAGTATGTCGGCGAGCTTGCGCGGCCCATCGCGCATCAGCGACTGCAGTTCCATCAGTTCGCTGGCCAGGCTGGGCGAAGACAGCGACTGGCGCAGGCGCGCGCGCATGACGTGCTGCAGATGGTTTTCCACTGCCTGTTTCGCATCGAATCCCGGCACCAGCAGCTGGCATACCGCGTCCAGATTCAATAGCGTCTTGCCCAGCAGGCTCACTTCAGGGGGCGTGCGTAGGCCGTGGGCGGTGGCCAGGCGTACCAGCTCCAGCACCACACGGCCTTCCGACATCGAGGCGCTGTGGGCGGCGTATCGGGCTACCAGCTGCCCTACCTCGCGGGTGAAACGCTCGTCGTCGTAGTCGTCCAGCGGCGTGCCCAATGCGATGGCTCCCTGCGCGACCTGCTCGCCGCGCCCATCGACCGCCGCGAAAAGAAGTTTGAGCATGCGCTCGCGCTGGCGCGGCGGCACGTTGGCGACCATGCCCAGGTCGAAGATCGCCAGACGGCCATCGGTCATGACGCGCAAGTTGCCGGGATGCGGATCGGCGTGGATCTCGCCGTAGACGAACATCTGATCCAGGTAGCCGCGCATCAGCGCATCGGCCAAAGGCTGCATCGGCTGTTCGGTGCGGCGCACGCCCGGCACCTGGTCCACGCGCGCGCCTTCCAGCAACTGCATGGTCAGTACCCGGCGGCTGGTGAGATCCCAGACCGGATACGGCACGCACAGCTCCGGATACGGCGCCAGATGTTCGCCGAAGCGTTCCAGGTTCTGCGCTTCGGCCACGTAGTCGAGTTCGGCCATGAGCGTGCGGTTGAATTCGCCCAGCCAGTCGGCGAAATGCACGTGCCTGCCCAGCTTGGTGATGCGGTCGGCGGCATTGGCCACGCCGCGCAGCAGGGAAAGATCCGCCGCCAGCTGCAACCCGACGCCGGGCTTCTGCACCTTGACCGCGACTGGCGTGCCGTCGCGCAGGGTGGCGCGGTGGACCTGGGCCAGCGAGGCGCAACCGATCGGTTCGGGATCGAACTGGCCGAATGCTTTGCTCAAGCGCACGCCCAGCTCCTCTTCGACCACTTCGCGCACTTGCTCGAAGGGGATCGGGCCGACTTTTTCCTGCATGCGTTCCAGTGCCGTGGCGTAAGCGGGCGGCACTATGTCCGGACGCGTGGAAAGCATCTGCCCCAGCTTGACGAAGGTCGGGCCCAGCGCTTCGAGATCGCGGCTGAATTCTTCAGGACTTCCTTCCGATTCGAACCGTTGTTCCAGCGACGGCTCCAAGGAAAGCCCGGAGAACACACCCGAATTGCGATAGCACCACAGGAAACGCAGGATCTGCGCCCTGCGTTCCATGCTGCCGCCGACCGCTGGCGCGTTGTGCAGGTTCGAATCCATCGCTCGACTCCATGCGGTTTCCAGCGAGTGTGTCCACGCATGGGTAATCGCGCGGTGAAACGGGGCGGAAACGCCCAACCGCGCATGAATCCGGGCGCGGGCGCCGGGTCAGCCGCGCGACTTCAGCCCTGCAGCTCCCGCAACGTCACCGAAGGCGGCGCATCCAGCACGCGGCGCGTGGCGAAAAGCCCCGCGGTCAGCGCGGCCAGCATGCCCAGACCTCCGCCGATGGCGGCCAGCGACCAGTTCGCCTTCCACGGCAGATCGAACACCTGGGTGGCGATCACGCCGGACAACACCGACGCGGCAATGGCCGCGACCAGACCGGAGAGCAAGCCGATCGCAGCGAATTCCGATGCCTGCGCGAGCCGCAACTGCCGGCGGCTGCCACCGAGCACGCGCATCACGCCGCCTTCCAGCAAACGCTCGTCCTGGCTGGCGCTGACCGCCGCCAGCAATACCAGCACGCCGGCGGCCAGCGAGAACCAGAACACCACCTGGACCACGGTAGACACCTGGTCGGCGGTGCTGCGCACCTGCTTGAGCACCGCATCGACATCGATCACCGACAGGTTGGGGAAGCGCTCGACCAGCTGCGCGGTGAAACGCTTCTGTCCGGGCGGAACGCTCACCGCGGTGATGTAGCTGGCCGGATACCCTTCCATCGATCCGGGCGAAGCGATCACGAAGAAATTGGGACGGAAGCTTTCCCAATCCACGCTGCGCAGGCTGGTGATTTTTCCTTCGAACGGTTGGCCGGCGATATCGAAGGCCACGCGGTCGCCGATCTTCCAGCCCAGTTGTTCGGCGAAGCGCTCTTCGACCGATAGCTCCGGCGTGGCAGGCGTACGGCCATTCCAAAACTTGCCGGCGGTGACCTTGTTGTCGTCGCGCAGGGTCGCGGCGGTGGAGAGGTTGAATTCGCGTTCGGCCCGGCGCTTGGCTTCCTGGTCATCCGCGTAATCGGCACCGCTGGTGGGCTTGCCGTTGAGCGACACCAGGCGCCCGCGGATCATCGGGAACAGCACAGGCGGCGCGATCTTCTGCTCGGCCATGAACGCGTTCACCTCAGCCTGCTGGTCTTCCTGCACGTTGATGATGAAACGGTTGGGCGCATCGGCAGCCAAGGACAGCTGCCAGCGGTCCAGCAGGTCCGTGCGCACGAAGGTCAACAGCAGCAGCGCCATCAATCCCAAGCCCAGCGCGGATACCTGGGCCACGCTGGTGCCCGCACGGCGGCTCACGTTCGCCAATCCATAACGCAGGCTGCCGCGCAGACGCGAACGCAGGCGACGCACCAGCAGGATCATCAGCCACGCCAGCAGGGCGAGCACCGCCAGCGTGCCCAGAATGCCGAGCAGCATGGCCGTGCCCAAGGTCGCCGAACCCGCCTTCCACCACAGCAGCGCGCCCAAACCGACGAAGCCGGTCAACGCGACCAGCCACGCGCTGGGTTCGGTGGGGTCCAGATCGCGGCGCAGTACGCGCAAGGCAGGCACGCGGCGCAACGCCAGCACCGGCGGCGCGCCGAAGGCCAGCAGCACAATCATGCCCACGCCGTACCCCTGCAACGCAGGCAGCCAGCCTGCAGGGGGAATGGAGATCTTCATTTCCGCCTGCAGCCAACTGCCGATCGCCCATTGCAGACCATAGGCAATCAGCACGCCCACGGTGCAAGCGATCAGGCCCAGCAGAATCAGTTCGCCCACGTGGATGCCAACCAGGGTGCGCTGGCTGGCGCCGAGACAGCGCATGACGGCGGTGCCGGATAAATGGCGTTCGCTATGACGGCGCGCCGCCATGGCCACGGCCACCGCGGCAAGCACGACGGAAACCAGCGCGGCCAATCCTAGAAAACGGCCGGCGCGGTCCAGCGAAGAACGAATCTCCGGGCGCGCGTCCTGGATGGTTTCCAGGCGCTGTCCGCGCGCCAGCGCCGGACGCGCGATGGCGGTGAAACGCTCCACCGCCGCGGCATCGCCCGCCACCACCAATCGATAGCCCAGACGGCTGCCTTCCTGCACCAGACCAGTGGCCCGCACGTCGGCGAGATTGAGGAAAACCTTGGGCGCGACATTGAAATAGTCCATCGAAGCGTCGGGTTCCTGCACCACCAGTGCGGTCAGGCGCAGCTGCGAGTCGCCGATGCCGATGCTGTCCCCGATTTTCGCGTCCAGCGTCTCGGCGCCGGATTGGCTCATCCACAGCGTGCCGGGCGCGGGAATGCCCTGCGCGTCGTGTTCGGCGGCTCCAGCGGCGTCGATGATGCGGAAGCTGCCGCGCAGCGGAAAGCCTTCGCCCAGTGCGCGCAGGTCGCCCAGGCGCAGCTGCTCGCCTGCGCGGATCATGCTGTCCAGGCTGAGCGTTTCGGTGCGCCGCAAGCCGGCGGCGTTGGCGGCCTCGCGCACGGCGCCGGTGATGGGCGCGTCGCCGCGGACGACGGCATCGCCGCCCAGCAGGCGGTTGGCTTCGATCGCCAGCGCGCGCTCGGCACGGTCGGTGACGAAGCCGACGGCGGTCACCGCCACCACCGCCAATACCAGCGCGGCGAACAGGATGCGGATATCGCCTGCGGCCGCATCGCGCAGCAATTGCCGCCACGCCATCCGCAAGGTCTTCATGCAGCGGCGCCTTCGACCGGCGCATCGTCGATGAGCGCGCCACTATCCAGCCGCAGAATACGGCCGCAGCGCCCGGCCAGATGTTCGTCGTGGGTGACCAGCACCAGCGTGGTACCTGCCTCGGCATTCAAGGCGAACAGCAGTTCGATGATCGCCTGCCCGGTATGGGTATCCAGGTTGCCGGTGGGTTCGTCGGCGAACAGCAGCGACGGCCGGGTGACGAACGCGCGCGCCAGCGCCACGCGCTGCTGTTCGCCGCCGGAAAGCTGGCGCGGGTAGTGGCCCAGGCGCTCGGCCAGTCCCACCTTCTGCAGGATCTGCCGCGCTGGCGTCTCCGCATCGGCATCGCCGCGCAATTCCAGCGGCAGCATCACGTTCTCCAGGGCGGTCAATGAAGGCAGCAGCTGGAAGCTCTGGAAGACGAAGCCGACCTTCTCGCCGCGCACCCGCGCGCGCCCGTCTTCATCCATGGTGGAAAGCGCTTCGCCATCGAGCGTGACACTGCCGTCGCTGGGACTGTCCAGCCCGGCCAGCAACGACAGCAAGGTACTCTTGCCCGAGCCGGAGGCGCCGACGATCGCCACCGTGTCGCCATGGTCTATCCGGAAGCCCACGTCTTGCAGAATAGTCAGCTCGCCCGAAGGCAAAGGCACGCGCTTGCCCAGGGCGCTGACCTGCAATGCGGGACGCGGCTCTTGTGGTGCAAGCTTGGGCCGCGCGACTTCAGCGCGCAGTTCGGTGGAATCGGCCATGATGGTCCTTGGTGTTTGTCCACCCATGATCGGGAGACGTTGTTAAATGATTTTTAAGAGCTGGCTTCTTAAGAACTTGCGATATGCGGCGCCACGCAGCCGCATTCAATGTGCCATAGGTTGGGTGTTGCTGGTTTTCGCGACGCTGGTGCCCGCTTCTTTCGCGCAAACCGCGCCTGCCCAGGGCGCACGCACCATTCTGGTGATGGGCGATTCGCTATCGGCCGCCTACGGCCTCAGCGCTGCGCAGGGTTGGGTGGCGCTGACCGCCGACCGGGTGAACAAGACCCAGCCCGGCTGGCGCGTGGTCAACGCCAGCATCAGCGGCGAAACCACCGCAGGCGGCGCGTCGCGCATCGCCGGAGAGCTCAAACGCAACCGCCCCGCCGTGGTGGTGATCGAACTGGGCGCCAACGACGGCTTGCGCGGCCTTCCCTTGCAACAGACCCGCAGCAACCTGGAACGCATGATCAAGCTATCGCAGGCCGCCGGCGCCAAGGTGCTGCTGGTCGGCATGCGCATGCCGCCCAACCTGGGTCGCGATTACACGCAAGGTTTCGAGCGCAGCTTCAGCGACCTTTCCAAGCTCCACAAGACCGCCTTTCTGCCTTTCCTGCTGGAACCCATCGCACTGGACCGCAGCGCCTTCCAGGCCGACAACCTGCATCCCATCGCCTCTGCGCAGCCGAAACTGCGCGACCATGTCTGGAAGTCCCTCGCGCCTTTGCTCAAATGAAACCTCGGCGGCGACCAGCGCAAGTCTCTTCACGCGGGCTTGCCGCAATTTCAACGCCAACTTCATACAACCCCAACAATGCGTTTGCGATGCTGCGTGTCATCTGATGATTCCTTAGCCTCATAGGAGAACAGCGATGCGTGCTTTATTCATCGGCGGCGTGGTCGACAACAGCGAAATGGATCTGGACGGTAGCCAGCCACCGGTGCACTACCCAGAAAACAGCGGCAGCGGCCGCCCCCGCTACCGACTGCATCAAGTCGGCCAGCGCGACGACGGCAGCATCGCCTACGCGGTGTATGGGGCGCCCGATCTGGCCGACCAGGAAGTGGAGCGGGTTGCCGACGAACGCGGCTACGCCCGGCGTTTCGAAGCCATACCCACGCTCGCCGCGCACTGAGCGAACGACGGATTAGCGGCGCAGGGCGCGTCGGCGCGGCGAATATGCGATGCGCGGATGCACGATCCGGGCGCGACTTCAAGTGTCGACAGGCATCCCATGACTTTTCCGAATGCTTAACCTTCCATCCGGCGCACAGCCCTAGGATGGAAAGTCGCAACTTCGTGAGCATGCCCGATCATGAACTCGTCCTACGGTTATGGATTGGCCACCAAGGCGCGGGCGCTTCCAGGCAAACATGAGCTTCTGGTCGAAGCGCTCGAAGAAGTCACGCGCCTGGTTTTCAACGTTCCCGGCTGCCTGAGCTACGTGGTGAGCACCGTGCCCGCCGAACCCGATGCGGTCTTCATCACCGAGTTCTGGGACCATCCCGATTCCCAGCGCTCGGCTTTCGCGATGGCCGGCATCTATGAAGTGGCCTTGCGGTTCCACGCTTTGTCCACCGACATCGAACAGCACGAGTTGCGGCCCCTGGCGAGCTGATCGCCGCAACGGGAAGGACGGGGCTGGAAGTAGGACTTTTCCTACGCGACAGAGGGCCATCGCCCTAATGTGATTCGTATCACATGAGTTCAGGATGCTTCTGCGGCGCCAGCATCGCCGCAGGAGAACCCGACATGCAGCAGCGCTTGATGTTCACTATCGTATCCGCGCGCAGTGGCTGGCAGCTCTATGAAGGCGACCAGGGCCGGTTATGGTTCGCTTCGCGCAACGATGCCATGGAAACCGCCGACCTGATGGCGATGTCCCTGCATGAAAACCACGGCATTCCCACCGCAGTGGTCATGGACATGGCCGGTCGCGAGTCGGTGATGCTGATCTGCCACGGCTGAAACCCACACGGCGCGCATCCGGCGACTGCGAGCCAGTGATCGCAGGTTCCCGGGCGCGGCTCAGGTTTTTTGCGGCGCGGGGATGCCCGCCAATTGGCGCAGCGCTTGTTCGAACAGCTCCACCGGCTGCCCGCCTTGCACAAGATGCCGATCGTTGAAGATCACCGACGGCACCGCGGTGATGCCCTGGCTCGTGTAGAACTCTTCCTGCGCACGCACCTCCTGGGCGTATTCGTCCGAAGCCAGGATCGCGCGCGCGCGGTCTGCATCCAGACCGGCCGCAGCCGCCAACTGCGCCAGCACTTCGGCCGAGGACACGTCCTGTCCGTCGGTGAAGTAGGCGCTCAACAACGCATGCTTGAGCGCCAGCTGCCGCCCTTCGCCCTGGCTTTCGGCCCAATGCAGAAGGCGATGGGCATCGAAGGTGTTGTACACGTGCCGGCGCCGGTCCATGCGGAACTCGAAACCCAGCTCGGCGCCGCGCGCACGGATGGCTTCGCCGTTGCGCGCCGCCTGTTCGGCGGTGATGCCGTACTTGCGGGTCAGATGCTCCACCGCGTCCTCACCTTCGGCGGGCATCTGCGGATTGAGTTCGAAGGGCTGGAAGCGCAGTTCGACGTCCAGCTCGCCGCCTACCCGCGCAATCGCCGCCTCCAGCGACTTCAAACCCACCGCGCACCAGGGACAGGCGACATCGGAAACGAAATCGATCTTGACGGGAACGGACATGGCATCTCCACGGGCTTCGGGCAGCGGCGATGCCGCGATGTCCAGCAGATGGGGGCGCTATGCCGCGGATCAATCCGAACGCCCATCCACATGAATGGAACGGTGCGGCATGGCCGTTGCGACGACGGCTGGCGTTTATCCAAATAATGGCGCGATCCACGCCATGCGCCAGGTACCGATGCCGCAGGCGTCCTCGTCGTCGCTTGCGCGTCACCCAAGGGGACGGCCACGGCCGTCCCCTTTTCTGGTCCCGCTCCAATCGAAGCGAGCAAAGCGCGCTGTCACAAAACTGGCATGGCGCGCGCGTAGCTTGCTTGTCACCAGACTGTCTTGAAAGCCGGGATCCGCTTCCGAATGCTCGTTCCCACCGCTGAAGCCCCTTCCTTCAACGGCATGCCCTGCCTGGTGTGGGCCTACGCATTCGACACCGATGGCATCGCCCATGGTCTGGAAGTGGAAAGGTTGACCCCCGTGGCGCTGGCTGCGGCGCGGGCGGACCACCCGTGGTTGTGGCTGCACTTCAACGCCAGCGATGCGCGCACCGCCCAGGCCGTTGCCCAGCTCGGGCTGCCTGAAGAGGCCAACGAAGCGCTGCTCTCGCACGACACCCACGTCAGCCTGCAGCTGGAAGAAGAGACGGCATTCGGCGTCTTCGTCGACTGGCACCACCAGCGCGGCAGCGATCACAGCAGGCATTCGTTCGCACGCGGCGAGGCGGAAGTGGGCTGGCTGCATTTCGCGCTGACCGATGGCCTGATCATCAGCGCGCGGCGCCAGGCGCTGCGTTCGGTGGAGCAGGTACGCCAGCAGGTGCGTAGCGGCGTGCGTTTCGATTCGGCGGCCGATGTACTCGAAGCCATCGTCGAACGGTTCGCCGTCTCGGTGGCTCGCGCCACCCTGGAGCTGGGCGAGGAGCTGGACCATATCGAGGATCGCGTGCTCGCCGACCGCATCGGCGAAGAGCGTCGCGACCTGGCCCTGCTGCGACGCCACGCGGTGCACATGCATCGGCCACTGACTGCGCTGCGGCGGGTGTTGCGCCAGTTCGAGCAGCGCTACGCCGCGTCCTCCGAGCATGTCTTGCTGCCGGCGGCCACGCGGCTATCGCAGCGCTTCGACGAACTGGACAGCGACGTGGCCACGCTGCACGAGCGCGCACGCCTGCTGCAGGACGAAGTGGCCGCGAAACTGGCCGAACAGACCAACCGGCACTTGTTCGTGCTATCCGTGGTCACCGCGCTGTTGCTGCCGCCCACGTTGGTGGTGGGCGTGTTCGGCATGAACATGGAAAACCTGCCGTTGCTGCAAAGCGCCCATGGGTTCGGCATCGCCATGGGCTTGTGCCTGGCCTCCAGCGTACTCGTGTACGCACTGTTGCGAAGGTTCGGCGTGGGAGGCTGAGCAGCGGCGCCAGCAAACCGTTGGCGTTTAGCCTGCCCAAAATGCCGTTCGTGGTGAGCCTGTCCAAGATCCCTCCTGATTTCCAAAGCGGTATCTCTGTGGAAATAGGGCCACCGCATCCCCATATCGCAGCCAGGCAGGCTTAATGGGCCTTCGCGCGCAGCGAATATCCGACCCTGCAAACTTCAACCCCGGCCAGGAGTCCCCCATGAGCGCATTCGACCTCACCCCGCCCAACCCCGCCCAGCGCCAGCAGTTGATCGATGGCCTGAATGGCGAAGAGCGCCGGGTACTGCTGGAGCACGGAACCGAGGCCGCGTTCTGCGGCGTGTTTCTGGACAACAAGCTGGAGGGCGTCTACACCTGCCGGCTATGCGGGTTGCCGCTGTTCCGCTCCAGCGCCAAGTTCGATTCCGGCACCGGCTGGCCCAGTTTCTTCAGGCCCTACGACGATGCGCATGTGAAGACCCTCCGCGACACCAGCTACGGCATGATCCGCACCGAGATCGTCTGCGCCCGTTGCGACAGCCATCTGGGCCACGTTTTCCCGGATGGCCCCCCGCCGACCGGCGAGCGCCATTGCCTCAATTCGGTATCGCTGGGCTTCACCGAACAGGGGGCGGCGCTGCCCGATCCGCTGCATCGCGGCGGGGCGGAGGCAGGCGTCGCGGACTGACCGCTCACCGCGGCATGAATGCGGCGCAACGGCAGCGCAACGAATCCGCCGTCTGCCCCGTATTGAGGACCAGGGAGAGCAGAATCGTGCTCCCCGCCACGTCAACGGAGTCATCTCATGAAAACTTCCTCCCTGTTCGCGGGCATCCTGCTGGCGCTGTTCCTCGCCGGCCCGGTGGCCGCCAAGTCGCGCAACGTGACCGATCCCGACGCCCCGCGCAGCCTGCCCGCCGAAGGCCCGGTCAGCGTGGACTGGACCGATCCCGCGCAGTTCTCCGATATCCGCTATAGCGGCAACCGCTGGGAAGCCCAGCGCGGCAACTGGGTCGCACAGCTGGCCCAGTATCTGCAGAAGAGCGCCACCAAGAAGCTGCCGCCCGGTGAGCAACTGCAAGTCACCATCACCGACATCAAGCGCGCCGGCCAGTACGAGCCCTGGCGCGGGCCCAACCTGCAGGACACGCGCTTCGTGCGCGACATCTATCCGCCCCGCATTTCCCTGACCTTCAAGCGCACGGACGCACAAGGCAATGTCATCGATCAGGGCGAACGCAAGCTGGTCGATACCGCATTCCTCATGGGCAACAGCATGCTGGGCGACAGCGATCCGCTGCGTTACGAAAAAGGCCTGCTGGACGATTGGCTGCGCCGCGAATTCAAACCGGAAGCGGAGCTCAGCGCACGCTGATGCGACGGTAGCCGCCGCGCAGGCGAGTGTCCGCCGCGGTGGAGCGCCGTTGGCCTTGTAGTGCCGGGCTTGCTCGGCTGCTCTTGGCCCAAGCATCACCTCGTCCGTCATCCCGGCGAAAGCTGGGACCTATTTCGGCCATACCTTCCTTTTCCGTTCGTATTTTCTTTGCGGAAGCAAAAAAGCAAAATCAAGATGGATCCCGGCTTTCGCTGGGATGACGAAGAACGATGATGCTTACGGGCTTGCCGGTGCCGCCGCTTTCTCCACAGGGATGCGGCCTGCACGATGCGCCTGCGCGGCGGCAATGCCGTTCTTTTCCCGACATCCTGCTGGCCAGAGCCGGTATCCTAGTTCCATGCCGCTGCGCACCGTCTCCGCCACCCGCTACGTCACCCCGCTGCGCGAAGGCGGCTCCATGCCCGCCGTGGTCGAGGCCGACGACGACGGCATGTACGTGCTCAAGTTCCGCGGCGCCGGCCAGGGCGCGAAAGCGCTGGTGGCCGAGCTGATCGCCGGGGAAATCGCGCGCGCGCTGGATCTGCCCATTCCGGAAATCGTGCTGCTGGAGCTGGATCCGGATCTGGCGCGCACCGAGCCGGATTCGGAAATCCAGCACTTGATCCGGGAAAGCGCAGGTTTGAATCTGGCCCTGGATTACCTGCCTGGCGCGGTGAACTTCGATCCGGTGGCCGAGCAGCCCTCGGACGAGCTGGCCTCGCGGATCGTCTGGTTCGACGCCTATGTCAGCAACGTCGACCGCACGCCCCGCAACACCAACCTGCTGATGTGGCACCGGCAGCTGCGCCTGATCGACCATGGCGCGGCGCTGTATTTCCATCATGGCTGGGATGGGGGCAGCGCCATCGCCGGCAATCCGTTCAAGATGATCAAGGACCATGTGCTGTTGCCGTGGGCGGCGGCGTTGCCCGAAGCGGACGCGGCGCTTGCGGCGAAGCTCGGTCGCGACGTCCTGCAGGGCATCGTGGCGCAGGTGCCGGACGGCTGGCTGCTCAATGCCGATGCCTTCGCCGACCCGGCCGCACAGCGCGCCGCCTACGTGGAGTATCTGATGCGGCGCCTCGATGAGCGCCAGTCTTTCGTGCAGGAGGCGATCCATGCGCGCCGATAGCCCCAACAGCAATCACTACGATTATGCGGTGATCCGGGTCGTGCCGCGGGTGGAACGCGAGGAGTTCGTCAATGTCGGCGTGATCCTCTCCTGCGAAGCTTCGCGCTACCTGGAAGCGCGTATCGAACTGGACGAAGCCCGCGTGCTGGCGCTGGCGCCCGACCTGGACATGGAATCGCTGCGCCGGCATCTGGATACCATTCCCGCGATTTGCCGCGGCGGCGTGGGCACGGGGCCGATCGGCCTGCTGCCGCAGCGCGCCCGCTTCCACTGGCTCACCGCCAAACGCAGCTCCATCATCCAGACCTCGCCCGTTCACATGGGCAAGTGCGGCGACATGCCGGCGATCATGGAACACCTGCTGCAAAGCATGGTGCGGCTGGAGCGCTGACAGCGACGCGGGAACTCCGTCTGATCGCGAGTCTCCTTATCACACGCCCCGCTTCGCGCTCGCGCGCTTTTAACGTTTCGTTCCACACAATCGGGCTCCTCGCGTTGCCGCCATCGCGCTTCTGGGAGCGGCGCGCAGCACCCTGGAGTAGTACTGCATGAACCAGAAGCTCAAAGCCGGCTCCGTTGAGCTGGAAATGGCGTTCATCGATTGGGTCAAGAAGAACGCCTATCACCCACTCGAGGCGATCGACCCTTTCATGGACCGATCCGAATACGTTCGCAGCGCGGTCGATACCGTCGTCGAACACGCGCGCAAGAAGATCGCCGAGCGCACCCGCCAGCACCTGGCCAGGCTGGCGGAAGACACCGTGTTCACCGCCCAGTTCCCCATGGTCTACGGCTGCAAGAACCTGGACGACAAGGACATGCGCTACACGGTTTCGCTGACCATCGGCGAGACCGAAGCCGAATGGGTCGGCAAGGTATGGGCCGATGGCGAGTATCTGGGCGAAATACACGGCAGCGGCAGCGGCCCCCAAGCCAACTACCTGGAACTGGCGCGGATGCACATCGAATCCCACATCCGTTGCGCCGGCAAGTTCAAGCCGCGTCTGCGCAAGAGTTGAGCGGCCCGCGGCCGGATCGAAGGCGCGGTGTAAAGAAAACATAGCGCGCCCGTCGCAACCGATTAACGGTTGCGCGCCTACAAAGCGGGACCGGCGGCAATTCCGCTCGTCGGCGACCTGCCACCAGGAGTTTGTTCATGAACACACGCGCCAACCACGACCCGCAGATCGGCGGCGACGAGGAAGAGTAAACCTGTACGCCAGCGGCGGAGTCCTGCCTGCGATGCTTGTAAGTCCGCCGGTCTAGCGGCCAACGCATCGCAGGCAGCCCGCCCGCCAGGCAGCTAGAACGAATCGCTGCCCGGACGCAGTTCGATGTTCAGGGCCACCGCCACCAGTCGCATGGCTTCGTCATCGCGGCTCGAAGTGATCCAGCCGCCATAGCTGTCGCTGCCGGTGTCCCAGGTCCACAGCGTGTAGCCGTGTTCGCGCAGGCGGTCGTAGGCAGTGGACATCAGCGCCGGCACGTCGGTGCCGTCCAGGAAATCCTCGTCCGAAGTATCGCCGCCCCAGTCGATCTCCAGGTTCCAGCGCCGCACCAGCTCGGTGACGCTGTCGATGAAGGACTCCTTGTCCTTCCAATCGACGAAGAAGCCGGAGGTCCAATCGATCGCATCCTTCAGCACCCACACCGGCTCGGCATCTTCGCCGGCTTCCAGCAGCGCTTCGCGGTAATGCGAAAACTGGCGCAGGGCGGTTTCCTCGTCGCCGGGATTGACCAGCAGCAGCAACTGCCAGACCAGCGCCTCGGTGGTCAGTTCGTCGGCTTCCTCGAGGTCCTGGGGATCGGCTTCGTGGTCGCCGTAGTCGGCTTCGTTGTCGGGCATGGCCATGGGAGTGCTGAGGAACGATTCGGGCATCGATATTGGCGCTTGGCGGGCAACTTGGAAAGCATTTCCTCATCCGATACCGAGCAGCCCGCGAAGCAATCGTTCGCAGATGTCCGGTCATTGTGGAAAACTCCCCGCATGACCGTTTACGTCGACGATGCAGTGACTTGGTGGCGCGGCCAGCGCTGGGCGCACCTGATGGCCGACACGCTGGAGGAACTGCACGCGATGGCCGAGCGACTGGGCATGCCACGGCGCGCGTTCCAGGACAAACCCAGCGGCGCGCATTACGACGTCACGGTGGAACTGCGCGAACGGGCCCTGCAGCTGGGGGCGCAGGCCATCTCGCGCCACACCGACCGCGAACTGGTGCGCTCGGTGATCGACAACGCCCGGAAGCAGGCTACCCGCCAGTCGCCCTAAGGCATGCGTGATGCGGTAGCCGCATAACCTCGGGACTGCAGACGGAACGGCTGCCGCCGTCCGTAGGTCAGCGAACGCCACACCCATTCCATTGGCCCGAAACGGAACCTCGCCAACCACCAATGACTGATCGCTATCTGCCCTGCGAAGATCAGCGCCCACGCCGACCACCAGCCCGCCACACCCCAGCGTGGCCCGATACCCAAGCCTATACCGTAGAACAAGGCGATGCCGAGTACGCTCTGGGTCAGGTAATGGCTCAGCGCCATGCGCCCCATCGGCGCCAGTATTTGCAAACGCGGCCGCCACTGGGGCCGCAGGAACAGCAAAGCGAAGCCGGCGGCATAGGCGATGCCCAGCGCCAGAGGCCCTGCGCGCAAAAGCACACGGATGGCGAACTTGGAGGCTTCCGTGTCGAGCAATGGATACTGTTCGCGCAAACCGGCCTGGGTGAACTGCAGAACCGTCATGGCGACGCCTGCGAGCAAGCTTCCCCAAAACAAACGGGCGATCAGAGTCTTGTGCTGCAGGGGATGCTGGAACAGACCACGGCGTCCGGCCCAATAACCCAGCAGGAAGCGTCCCAGCACGAAGCACGCCAGCGCCCAGTTGGAAACGCGCGCCCAATTGGCCGTATCGATGTTGCCGCGAAGCACCGCACCCGGCGACGAGGATGAGAACGCCTGCAGTGCGCCCGCATAGACTTGCGCCTGCTTCGGCCATCCCTCCAGCGCTTCCCTGACCCAGGGCGACAGCAACGGCGGCAACAGCAATGCGATCACCAGGCCCGCGATCAGCAACACACGATCGGAAGCATGCCGGAAACACACCAGCAACAGTCCGACCACCGCATAGGTCAGCAGAATGTCGCCCCACCAGATGAAGTAACTGTGCGCCAGGCCGATGACGAGCAGGATCAGCAGGCGCCGAACGAATCTGGCAAGACCGCCGCTGGCCTCCGCGCGCTCCATTTGCAAAGAAAAACCCAGGCCGAACAGCAGCGAGAACAGGGTGATGAACTTGACGTTCACCAGCAGCTCCATCGCCTGCAGCGCGATGGCATCGAAACCGGCGGTCGGCAGCGCGGCGCGCGCCGGATCGGGCAGGAACTCGTACAGAGTGAACGAGGCCAGATTGACCATCAACACGCCGCCCAGGGCGAAACCGCGCAGGGCATCGATGAGGTCGTGGCGTTCGCGAACGGGTATGGGATCGGCAGCGGGAAGGGTCATCCGGCAAGACTAAAGCATGGTTCGCGTTTATCCTCTACCGAACCATCCACGAACCGCAGAACCGGACATGACCGACACGCCTCCCGACCATCTGGCCATCAATCCCGCCAGTCCCTTCCACGACGCGGCCGCCATCGACCGTGGCGTGGGCATCCGTTTCAACGGGGTCGAGCGCGACAACGTGGAGGAATACAGCGTCAGCGAGGGCTGGATACGCGTGCAGGTCGGCAAGTCGAAGGACCGCCGCGGCAACCCGATGACCATCAAGGTCAAGGGCGAAGTGGTCGCGTATTACCGCGATATCGCCTGAAGGCGCCGTTCTCCGCCGGTGCGGGCCTCGCCATTTGCTAGGCTGCGCGGACCTCAGGCGCACCTAATCCCATGAAAACCAGCGGCATCTCGTTCCACCACCCGTTCGCGTTCTGGTTCGGGTGCCTGCTGGTGCTGGCGGGTGTCTTGGCTCATGTGCCGATGTTCATGATGGGCCAGCACACGCACTGGCAGATGGTCGGCATGCCGATGAGCACCGAGATGTGGATCGGCATGGCGCTGATTCCGGTCGGCCTGGCGCTGTCCATGTACGGGCTGATGCCGCGCATGGAGCAGATGCGCAACACCGCGCAGGGCGCGCGCGACCACCGCTATTTCCATATCGCCGACGGCGTGCCGCTCAACCGCGAGCACTGGACGCTGGTGATCGTGCTGATCGTGGCGCTGGCGGTGGATGTGATGAAGCCGGCCACGCTCGGCTTCGTCATGCCCGGCATGAGCGCCGAGTACGAGATCACCAAAGCCAGGGCCAGCCTGCTGGCGTTGTTCGCGCTGACCGGTACTACCGTGGGTTCGGTGCTATGGGGGCGGATGGGCGATCTGTTCGGACGCCGTGCGGCGATCCTGCTGTCGGCGCTGATGTTCATGGGCACGGCGATCTGCGGCGCCATGCCCAGTTTCGAGTGGAACCTGGCGATGTGCTTCCTGATGGGCGCGTCGGCGGGCGGCCTGCTGCCCATCGCCTTCACCCTGATGGCCGAGACCATCCCCGCCGCGCATCGCGGCTGGCTGCTGGTCGCATTGGGCGGCATCGGTACTTCTGCCGGCTACCTGCTCGCCTCGGGTGCGGCTGCGATCCTGGAACCGATGTTCAGCTGGCGCGTGCTGTGGCTGCTGGGCCTGCCGACCGGTGCGCTGATCGTGTTCCTCAACCGCTGGATCCCCGAGTCGCCGCGCTTCCTTTCCAACGCGGGCCTGGAGAACGAAGCGCGCGCGGTGTTGAAGAAATTCTCCGGCGCGTCGCCTGCGGCGATCGAGGCGGACGACTCTCCCGCTGCAGCCGGCAGCGTGATCGACGAACAGCATCCGGTGGTGGGCATGCGCCAGCTGCTGCGCGGCCGCCATGCCAGCATCACCTGGGGTTTGTTGGTGTGCGGCGTGGCGTGGGGATTGGCGAACTTCGGCTTCCTGCTGTGGCTGCCCACCAATCTGGTGGAACTGGGCGTGGACGCCAAGGGCGCAAGCGCCTTGCTGGCGCGTTCGGCGGTGCTGGCGCTGCCCGGCATCGCCGTGGTGGTGTGGCTTTACCACCGCTGGAGCAGCATCCGTGCACTGGTGCTGTTCATCGCCTTGACCACGCTGTCGCTGCTGGCGTTCTGCGCGATGAGCTGGATGCAGCTGCAATCGGCCACCGCCACCGTCGTCGCTACCGCCGCACTGCTGATCAGCGTCAGCGGGGTGATCGCGATGTTGATTCCCTATGCGGCGGAAATCTATCCGGTGCACCTGCGCGCGACCGGCTCTGGCGTGGTCGCGGCCAGTTCGAAGTTCGGCGGCATTCTGGGGGCGGGCCTGGGTGTGATCGGCTTTTTCGATAACTTCCTGCTGTCGGCGCTGCTGATCGCGTTGCCGATGGCGGTTTCGGGCGTGATGCTGCTGCGTAGCGGCATAGAGACGCGCGGGCATGGGCTGGAGGATATTCAGCGGACACTGACACGCGAACAGCGCTAAGAGCTTGAGTAGGTCGGGGCTACGTCCCCGACGCACGGAAGTCCGAAACCACCCGTGCGTCGGGGGCGTAGCCCCGACCTACGGAACTCCGGCAGCAGCTCAGGATTTCAGCTTCCAGCCGGTCTTGAAGATCCACCACACCACGGCCAGGCATAGCACCAGGAAGCCGAGGATGGCGGCCAGGCTGACGCCGACGTTCACATCGGCTACGCCATAGAAACTCCAGCGGAAACCGCTGATCAGGTACACCACGGGGTTGAACAGGGTGATCTTCTGCCACACCGGAGGCAGCATGCTGATGGAATAAAACGCACCGCCCAGGAAGGTCAGCGGCGTCACCACCATCAATGGGATCACCTGCAATTTCTGGAAGTCGTCGGCCCACAGCCCGATGATGAAACCGAACAGGCTGAAGGTCACCGCGGTCAGCAACAGGAAGCACAGCATCCAGAACGGGTGCGCGATCTCGTAAGGCACGAAGATGCGCGCGGTGACCAGAATCAGGATGCCCAGGATCAGCGACTTGCTGGCCGCCGCGCCCACATAGCCGATCACCACTTCGATGTAGGACACCGGCGCCGACAGCAACTCGTAGATGGTGCCCGCCCACTTGGGCATGTAGATGCCGAACGAGGCATTGGAAATGCTTTCGTTCAGCAGCGACAGCATGATCAGACCGGGAATGATGAAAGCGCCGTAGCTGATGCCGTCGATATCGCCCATGCGCGAACCGATGGCCGCGCCGAACACCACGAAATACAGCGACGTGGACAACACCGGCGAGGCGATGGACTGGGTGATGGTGCGGAAGGTGCGCGCCATTTCGAAGCGGTAGATGGCGCGGATGGCGTGCCAGTTGAGGAGCGTGTTCATGCGCGCGCCTCCGGCTTTCCCGCGTGCACCAGGCTGACGAAGATCTCCTCCAGTGAACTCTCGCTGGAATGCAGGTCCTTGAAGTCGATGCCCAGTTCGCCCAGGCGCTTGAGCAGCGCGGCGATCCCGGTTTCTTCGGTCTGCGTGTCGAAGGTGTAGACCAGCGCGTGGCCCTCGTCGGTCAGTTCCAGCGCAAGTCCGGACAATTCCTCGGGAAGGCGCTGCAGCGGAGTCTGCAACTGCAGGGTCAGCTGCTTCTTGCCCAGTTTGCGCATCAGCACGTGCTTGTCCTCGACCAGAATCAGTTCGCCCTTGCTGATCACGCCGATGCGATCGGCCATTTCCTCGGCCTCTTCGATGTAGTGGGTGGTCAGGATGATGGTCACCCCGCTCTCGCGCAGGTTGCGCACCATCTGCCACATGTCGCGGCGCAGCTCCACGTCGACGCCAGCGGTGGGTTCGTCCAGGAACAGGATGGTCGGCTCATGCGACAGCGCCTTGGCGATCAGTACCCGGCGCTTCATGCCGCCGGACAGGGTCATGATCTTGCTGTCCTTCTTGTCCCACAGCGACAGATCGCGCAGGACTTTTTCCAGATATTGCGGATTGGGCGGCTTGCCGAACAGGCCGCGGCTGAACTTGACCGTGGCCCACACCGTCTCGAACGCATCGGTGGACAGCTCCTGCGGCACCAGCCCGATCTTGCTGCGCGCGGCGCGGTAATCCCGCACGATGTCGTGGCCGTCGGCGGTCACGCTGCCGGAGCTGGGATTGACGATGCCGCAGACGATGCTGATCAGCGTGGTCTTGCCGGCGCCATTGGGACCCAGCAGGGCCAGGATCTCGCCCCTGCGGATCTCCAGATCCACCGACTTGAGCGCCTGGAAGCCCGAGGCGTAGGTCTTGCTTAGCTTGTTGATGGAGATAATGGACTGCACGGCGCTCCCGCATCGGTGCGATGAAGTGCGTGAATCCTACCGGAGCCGGGCCACTGCGGCTGTCCCGGATACGGGAATATGAATCCCTGCGCGGGCGCAGCTTGACCTGGCGCCGGGCAACCGGTACTTGTGGCAGCCCTTACGCGGAGGCCGCCATGCAGCAGTTCCTGGTCCTGATCTACAACGACGAATCGCTGGTCGGCGCCATGCCCGCCGAAGAGTTCGACCGCACCATGCACGGCTGCTTCGTCCATGCCGACGAGTTGCGCGCGCAGGGCAAGCTCAAGCAATCCATGCAGCTCGAAGCCGCTTCCACGGGCAAGACCGTGCGCATCCGCAACGGCCGTACCAGCGTCGTCGATGGCCCGTTCGCCGAGACCAAGGAAATCCTGGGCGGCTTCAACCTGATCGAAGCCGCGGACATCGACGAAGCGGTACGCATCGCTGCCGAATTCCCCTGGGCGGCGACTGGCTGCATCGAAGTGCGGCCGGTGCGCGACATCGACGCGGTGCGCAGGCGCGTGGGAGCCTGAGCTACTTGGCCTTGCCGCCGCCGAGGTTGCGGCTCAGGAAATCCAGCAGTTTGGTGTAGAACTCGCGCCGGTGCGGTTCGGTGTAGAAGCCGTGGCCTTCGGTGTCGAAATACAGCGTCTCGACCGGGACGCCGGCGGATTTCAAGGCTTTTTCCATGCGCTTGCTGTGGGCGATGGGCGCGGTCTCGTCCTCGCCGCCTGCGGCCAGGAACACCGGCGCCTTGATGCGCGCGGCGTTGCTGGTCGGCGATACCGCCGCCAGCGAATCGCGTTCGCCCAGCCAGTCCGCGGTCCAGTTGCGCATGGAGGTGCTTTCGCGCGATTCGACCCTATGCATCATGGTCAGGTCGTACACGCCCACGTAGCCGACGGCGCAGCGGTAGAGATCGGGTTCCTTGCTCACTCCGGCCAGCGCGGCGTAACCGCCGTAGCTGGCCCCGTAGATGCAGATGCGCCGTGGATCGGCGATCTGCTGCGCGACCGCCCAGCGGGTGGCGTCGGTCACATCGTCCTGCATCTTCAAACCCCACTCACGTGCGCCCGCGCCGAGGAAGCTCCTGCCGTAGTTGCCGGAACCGCGGAAGTTGACGCGCAGCACCGCGTAGCCGGCCTGGCTCAGCATCTGCGCTTCGTCGTCGAAGCCCCACTCGTCGAAAACGCCGTACGGACCGCCGTGCGGCACGACCACCATCGGCAGGTTCTTCGCCTCGGCGCCCCTGGGCACGGTCAGATAACCGCGCAGCGTCAAGCCGTCGCGCGCCTTCAGTTCGATGGCCCGCAAGGGAGCCATGTGTTCGGGATCGAACCAGCTGCGTTGACTGAAGATCAGGTCGGCGCGGCGGTCTTCGGCATCGTACAAGTAGTAGTCGCCGGGACTGGTATCGCTCCAAGTCCTGAATACCAGCAGCTTGCCGTCGGCGGTGGAGGAAGTCACATGCACGGCATTCCCCGGGAACGCCTTTTCCAGCGTGCGGTAGAGCTTGGCGGTCTTCGATTGATTGTCGAAGAAGCGGGTCTGCACGCGTTCGTGCATGAAGAAAGCGCCGATCGGGATCCAATCGCTGCGATCGTGGATGACCGCATAAGGATCGACCGCCGGATCCCGCAGCTTCTCGGTACGCGAGCCCGAGGCCAGGTCCATGACCACGATGGCGTCGGTGCCTTCGTTGTTCTCGGCCTGCAGATAGGCGCTGGCGCCATCCTCCGACAGTCCCAGCGGCCATTCGCGGCGATGGGACTGCGCTTCGTCGTTGAGCAAACGCCATTCGGCCTTGTCGTCTTCGCGGTAATAGAGCTTGCTGTTGTTCTGGTTGTCCGCCCCTTGGGCGAAACGCACTACGCCGGCCGCGTCCGAAGCGAACCGCGCGCCGCGCAACGGCGCTGTCGCCACGCGCACGCGCTTACGCGTATAGACATCCAGCTTCTCCACACGCGTTACCGGATTCTTGTCGAATGTACGCACGCTGATCAACACGTTGTTATCGTCCCCACGCAACGTGTCCACCATGAAGGCGGCCATCGGCACCGGATCCCCGCCTCCCACACCGAAGCGCGCGAACAACCGCCTCGAATCGCTGCCGTCGGCGTTGATGCCGTGCAACTCCCCGGTCAGGCCGGGCTGGTCCTCGCTGCCGAATTTCTCGGCCATGCTGATCACCAGGCGCTCGCTGTTGACCCACCAGAAATCGTCGATGAGCGAATTCTTGACGCCGCTTACTTTGGCCGTCAGCTTCCTGTCGCTGCGGCGCAGGATGCTCAATGCCGTGCGGTCCTCCATCGGCACCGTCATCGCGTAGTACTCGCCGGTCGGCGAGATCTTCAATGCGCTGATCATGTCCCGTTTCAAAAACGGCTCCAGGTCGACCTGCGCCTGCGCCGTTGCCGCCACGCACAGCAACCCCAAGCCCGCCCATCGCATCCGGCTTTTCATTCCGCCCCTGTCCTTGCTTCGAATCCCCGCGCCGATTAGACAACACGGTTCCAGCGGCGAGAAGAGCCGGCGGCGCCGAACCAGCCCGTACCGCTTGTGGAAAGCGCTGTTGCGGAAACGGTTCCCCGGACGCATTTGAGCGCGCCAAGACGGGCCGCGAGGCGGTATTGGCCGGAGGCAGCTGCCTGGCCCGGGTTTTCGCCGGCACTGCGATCACACCCTCCTGCCGCTTAAAGGCGCATAGTGGGGGCGGAAGTCGCAATTGGCGGCCTCCGATCTGGAGGCATGAGGCTTCCGCCGCCCCGCAGGAGGGGATTGATGAAAGCGAAGAAAACCAGCGGCAAGGGACCGGCCCCCAAAGGACCGCCCGCCGGCAGCGACGGCAATCCGCACAAGCGCCTGGAAAGCGAGCGTATCGCCAGCGACATCGCCGATTACGAGAAATCCGGCGGCAAAGTGGAGAAGCTTGGCGTGACCCGCGTGCTGCAGACCGTGGCCCCGGCCCAGAAAGGCGAGGTGCTCAAATCCGCGCCCGCGGTAAGGCCGCGCGCGCGCTAGCGCGGGCGGTGCGATGGACCGCCATGCGTCTGCATGGCGGCCAGGAAGCGGCGACTGGCAGACGATTGTTCAAGGATCCGCGTACTGCGCCTCGCCGTTGCCGAACGACCAGTTTTCTTTCGCCACTTCCACCAGATTGATGAACACGTCTTCCGTGCGCAAAGCGAGCCGCGCATGCAGGCCGTCGGCCACGGCTCGATAGAAGTTCTTCTTCATTTCCACGCTGCGTCCGGCATTGAGAGTGACCTGGATCAGCACGCATTCGCTGCTGCGCTGGATGCCCAGATAACGCCCATCGATGAACAGCGTGCCAGGCTTGTGCTGGGCGATGACCTGAAAGCGGTCGTCGGCAGGCACATTCAACGTCGCTCGCATCGCTTCGTAGACGACCTCGCCGAGACCGGCCAGGTAATCGGTGGACTTGCCTTCCAGAAGATCGATTCGTACGAACGGCATGGGGTTCTCCAGCGCAAACGCAGGCAGGGCGGGGCTGCCATCCTCGAACCTGAACGCATGCGCGGTCAATCGTCAGCAAAAAGATCCCTGTTCAGGCAAGCGCGCCTAGCCTTGCCGTGCACCAACCCCACAGGGAGTCTCATCATGAAACGACTGCTGCTCACCACGTCCATCGCCGTCCTGCTGCTGTCTTCCGTCGCGGCCATGGCGCGTGATCATGGCAAGGACAAGCACGACCGCTACGACGACGACGACCGCTACGGTTACAACGACCGCCGCGACCGCGATGACGACGACCGCTACGACCGCCGCTATGACGACCGTCGCCACGACGACCGCCGTCACGACAATGGCCGCCACCTGGGCCAGATCAAGCACGGTTATCGTCGCGGCATGCACGCCCCGGTGGTCTATCTGCAGCCGCGCTATTACGTGACCGACTACCGTCGCTACCATCTGGCCGCGCCGCCGCGCGGCTATCGCTGGGTACGCCCTGCAGACGACCGCTATCTGCTGGTGGAAGTCGCCAGCGGCCTGATCTCGCAGGCGCTGGGCTACTGAGTCCGTGCCGGTGATGAGTCGCAACAGAAAAGCCCCGCCCAGGCGGGGCTTTTTTATGTGCCGGGCCTTTACGTGCCGGGCCTTTATGTGTCGCGTCGCAGCAGGTGAAGTGATGGAAGCCGCACTTCCCCGCAGTCCCCGTGGACTCCGGCCATCACATGCGCTCACATGTGCTCCGATAAGCTTCCGGTGCCGCACTGGGCAGGGTGTCCACTGTTGAACGACGACAGGTCCTCACAATCGCACCGCATCCTGCTTTGGCGGGACCGGGTGCTCATGGCGTTGCTGATCGGCGCCACGGCCTGGGTGTCTTTGAACGTCACGCGCCTGCCTGGCGAGGTTTCCGCGGTATGGGTGAGCAGCGGCATATTCGCCGGCTGGCTGCTATCGCGCCGGACCGCACTCTGGCCGGGCTATGTAGGCGCCGGTTTCGCCGCCGAACTGGCGGTGCGGCTGCTGTCCGGCGACAGCGTGGGCTCCGGCTTCGCGTTCAGCGCTTTCAATCTGCTCGAAGTGCTGATCGTCGCCGGCGTGGTGCGGCGGCTGGTCCCCGATGTCGGCAATCCCACGCGCTGGCTCGGCCTGGGAGGCATCGCCACCAGCAGTACGCTGGCGGCCTGCGCCGTTTCCGGCCTGCTGGCCAGCGCAGTGGTGTCGGCCACTTCCCACACACCGTTCCTGACTACATTCCTGGTCTGGTATTCGGCGCACGTGGTGGGCATGGTGATCGTGGCGACGCTGACGCTGGTGGCTCATCGCAAGGGCATCGGCCTGAGCGACGTTCCCGGACGGCGTTGGGCTTTCCTGGGCGACATGCTGCTGATCGCTACGGTATGCGGCCTGGTGTTCTACCAGTCCGCTTATCCACTGTTGTTCCTGGTCTATCCGCCGTTGCTGTACGGGGTTTTCCGGCATCGCTTCGCCGGCGTTGTGGTCGGCATTTCGTTGCTGGCCATCATCGGCGGCATCGCCACCGCGCTGGGCCACGGGCCGCTGGCGCTGGTGAATGAGAGCAACCTTGTCCAGCGCACCATCCTGCTCCAGTTGTTCGTCGGCACCGCCTGTCTGATGAGTTTTCCAGTGGCGCTGAGCATGGCCGAACGCGCGCGGCTGACGGCCCGCGTGCGCGAGAGCGAACAGCGATACCGGATGCTGGCGGACTATTCGCACGATGTGGTGGTGCGGATGCGGGCGGATGGACAAAGGCTCTACGTTTCACCATCGTCACGGGACGTGCTGGGCTGGGAACCGGCCGAGCTGCTCCAGCCCAACCAGGTTCTGGTGCATCCCGAAGACTACGCCGTGCAGCAACAAACGATCGCCTCGGTGCTCGCATCGGGTCATCCGGTGACCGCGATCTATCGCCTGCGCCACAAGGAAGGGCATTACGTGTGGATGGAGGCCGCGGCACGGCCGATCCCCAGTGCGGACGGCGATACCACGGACATCATTTTCGCCGGTCGCGACGTCTCCCAGCGCGTGGCCGCCGAACAGGCATTGAAGGCCAGCCGAGACGAGCTGGAAGCGCAGGCGCATCTCGACAGCCTGACCGGGCTGGCCAACCGGCGCCAGTTCGACGAGCGGCTGACCCATGCGCTGGGGCGGTCGCGGCGGCAGGGGCTGGCGGTAGCGCTGATGTACATGGACATCGATCATTTCAAGCAGGTCAACGACACCCACGGACACGCGGCGGGGGATGAAGTGCTGCGCGTGTTCGGCCAACGCCTCAGCGCATGCGTGCGCGCGGGCGATCTGGTGGCGCGGCTGGGCGGCGACGAGTTCGTGGTGCTGATCGAGGATCTGTCGGCGCCGGAAACCGCGGAAGCGATCGCCGGCAAGCTGATCGAGGCGATGAGCGAAGACATCGTGGTGGAGGGAACCACTTTGCACGTCACCACCAGCATCGGCATCGCGTATTCGGCGCACCCGGCCGTAGCCAAGAACCTGACCGCCGCGGCCGACGCGGCCCTGTACGCCGCCAAGAGCGCCGGGCGCAATACCTGGCAGTTGCTGCCGACGGACGATCCTGCCAATCGGCACTGATCGGCAGCACCCCGATCGCATCGCCCGCATGGCCGAACCAATCACCGTGCGCCGTTACGGGATGAACCAACCATGCGGAGCCGCCCTCATGCCCAAATACGTGATCGAACGCGACGTCCCCGGCGCCGGCAAGTTGTCGGCCGAAGAGCTCAAGAGCATTTCCCAGACTTCCTGCGGCGTGCTGAACGACATGGGCCCGCAGATCCAGTGGATCCACAGCTACGTCACCGGCGACAGGATCTACTGCCTGTACCGCGCGCCGAACGAACAGATGGTCCGCGACCACGCCCAACAAGGCGGCTTTCCCGCCAACCGCGTTTCCGAAGTCCTGGCCATTATCGATCCGACCACCGCGGAGTAGCACGGCTGAGCGCGGCAGGAGTCCGGAGAAACTTGCGGCTCGCGCCCTGAAGTCCGGAATGCTGCTTCTGCGAAGGGGAAAGTGGACAGCACACGGGTTTTTCACGGAAGGTCGGGCATAAGATGGAACCGTCCGATCCTTCCGGGGAAGCCGATGATCTCGCCCGCTGCCGCGAAACGGCCGCTCGCCTTTCTGGAAGGCGGCGGCGAAATGGGCGAGCGCACGCGGGCCTTCGATTGGGCGTCCACGCCGCTGGGCGCGCCCGAAACCTGGCCTGTGCAACTGAAGACCATGGTGCGGTTGCTGCTGTCGACCCGGCAGCCGATGCTGCTCTGGTGGGGCCCGCAGCTGATCCAGTTCTACAACGACGCCTACGCCCGTTCGATCGGACCCCAGCGCCACCCCAGCGCCCTGGGCCAATGCGGTCACGAATGCTGGGAAGGAATCTGGCCCTTCATCGGGCCGCGGATAGAGCAAGTGATGCAGGGGCGCGGCGACGTCTGGAGCGAGAACGAGCCGGCGCCGATCACGCGTAGCGACATCCCCGGGGAGACGCACTGGACCTGCAGCTACGGTCCCATCGACCAACCCGACGCACCGCACGGCGTGGGCGGCGTGCTGGCGGTGTGTACGGAAACCAGCGCACAGACCGTCGCCCGGCACGACCCTCTGGCCGAACACGACCAGCTGAAAGAACTGTTCCAGCAGGCGCCGGGCTTCATGGCCCTGCTGCGCGGGCCGCAGCACGTATTCGAAATGGTCAATCCCGCCTATATGCGGCTGGTCGGCAACCAGGACCTGCTGGGCAAGACGGTGGCCGATGCCCTGCCCGACACGGTCAAACAGGGCTATGTCGACTTGCTGGACGAGGTCTACCGCAGCGGCAAGGCCTTCACCACCACCGGCGCGCGCTTCGAGTTCACCGGCGCCAACACGCGGCGCGTCGAGCGTTACGTCGACTTCGTCTACCAGCCCATCACCGACACCGGGGGCGCGGTAACCGGAATCTTCATGGAAGGCTTCGACGTGACCAGCGCCCATTCCGATGCCGAAGCCGTGCGCGAGCTCTACGACACGCTGGAACAGCGCGTGGCCGATGCGGTGACCGAACGCAACATCCTGGCCGACGTGGTGGAATTCTCCGAAACCCATACCATGGCCATCGACCTGTGCTACTACGTGCTGGCGGTCAACAAATCCTATTCCGACGAATTCGAAAGTCTCTACGGCCATCGTCCGCAGGTCGGCGACAACCTGCTGGAGATGCTCAAAGGCGATCCCGCACGCGGCGAACGCATGCGCGGATTCTGGGACCGCGCGATCAACGGCGAGGATTTCCACGTCTCGGAGACGTTCGGCTCTACCGCCAACGACATGCGGCACTACGACATGCGCTTCAACGCATTGAAGGACCGCAGCGGCAAACGGGTCGGTGCGTTCGTGGTGGTGTACGACGTGACCGACCGCGCGAGCGAGCAGGCGCGCCTGGCCGAGGCCGAGGCGCGGGTGCGGCAGGCGCAGAAGATCGAGGCGATCGGCCAATTGACCGGCGGCGTGGCGCACGACTTCAACAATCTGTTGATGGTGATCTCCGGCGGATTGGAAGTCATGGACGAGCTGGCGCCGGCGCGCAGGGAAAAAGTGATCGCCGGCATGCGCCAGGCGGTGGAAAAAGGCGCCGGCCTGAGCCGCCAGCTGCTGGCGTTTTCGCGCCGCCAGCCGTTGCGCCCGGAAGCGGTGAATCTGGCGCGCAAGATCGGCGGTATGCGCGAGATGCTGGACCGCAGCCTGCGCGGCGATGTGCATGTGGAAGTGGCTTTCGACGGCGGGCTGTGGCCGGTGGAGGTGGACCCGGGCCAACTGGAACTGGTGGTGCTCAACCTGGCGGTCAACGCGCGCGACGCGATGCCGGGCGGCGGCACCATCCGCATCGGCGCCCGCAACGCGCCGGCGTTGAACGACGAGGAGCTGTTCGGCGACTACGTGGAATTGTCCATCGCCGATACCGGCACCGGGATGATGCCCGAAGTGCTGGCGCGCGTGTTCGAGCCGTTCTTCACCACCAAGGAAATCGGCAAGGGTTCCGGACTGGGACTGGCGCAGGCGCACGGGTTCGCGAAATCGTCGCGCGGCGCCGTGCGCATCGACAGCGAACCGCGCAAAGGCACCACCGTCTTCCTGTACCTGCCGCGCACCGACAAATCGCCCCTCGGCGATGAGGAAGAGAAGGAAACGGAAGCGCCCGGCCGCATCGAGATCCGGGCGCAGGGATCGTTATTGCTGGTGGAAGACGACGATGAGGTGGCTGCGCTGACCGGCGAGATGTTGGCCACGCTGGGCTACGAAGTGACGCGTGTGGAGAACGCCGACGCCGCGCTGGGAGCGCTGGCCGGCGGGAAATCCTTCGGCATCGTGTTCTCCGATGTGATGATGCCCGGCCAGCTGGACGGCATCGACCTGTCGCAGGAGATCCGGTTGCGCCGTCCCGGACTGCCGGTGGTGCTCACTACCGGCCATGTGGAAGCGGCCAAGCAGAAAGCCGAAGCGCTGGGGGTTTCGGTGCTGCCCAAACCCTACCGGCTGCAGGAACTGGAAACGGCCCTGGGCGATGCGCGCAAGCAAGCGCAGGACACCTCGCCGGCCTGACGCGCGTAGGACGTAGGAGCGACGTCAGTCGCGAAACTGCGGAAGATTCCGACTCCCCCCGCTTGCTGTCATCCAATGATCCATGGCGGGATGCGGTGAAGGATTTGCGGGTGGTGCTTTCGCGACTGACGTCGCTCCTACGTCGCCCCTATGGGATTAGGGTAGCTATTCCGCTTGTTTGACCAACACGCCCTGCTTCATCACCAGCACGGGTTTTTCCGTAGCGCGGATGTTTTGCAGCACATCGCCCGGGACCGCGACGATATCGGCGAACTTCCCGGCTTCCAGTGTGCCGGTTTCCTTGTCGATGCCCAGTAGCTTCGCCGAGCCCTGGCTGCTGGTCAGCAGCGCCGCCGACGGCGACATGCCCAGTTCGACCATGTCGCCGAACTCCTGCGCATTGATGCCGTGCGGATACACCGCCGCATCGGTGCCGAAGGCGATGGGCGTGCCGATCTTCAGCGCGTTCTTGAACATGGCCGAATGCGAAGCGCCGGCCGCGCGCGCCTTGGCGCCGATCTTGGGCGGATAGGTATCGGCCTTGTCCAGCACCCACACCTGGGTCATGCGCGTGGGCACCAGGTACACGCCCTTCTGCTTCATCAGCTGCAGCGTGGGCGTGGTGAGGAAACTGCCGTGTTCGATGGAATCCACGCCCGCTTCCACCGCCAGTTTGGCAGCCGCATCGCCGTGGCTGTGCGCGGCGACCTTGCGGTTCCAGTTGTGCGCTTCGCCGATGATCGCGCGCAGTTCCTCGGAGGTGAGTTGCGGCACGTCGACCGGGTCGGATTCGGACAGCACGCCGCCCGAGGCGCAGATCTTGATCAGGTCGGCGCCGTACTTCATCTGCAGGCGCGTGGCCTCGCGGCATTGCTCGGGACCGTTGCACACGCCTTGCAGCGGGCCGGACGGATTCACCCGTTGCGGCGGAAACGGCGAACTGTCGCAGTGGCCGCCGGTGGAGCCGATCGCATACCCCGCAACCAGCATGCGCGGGCCTTCGGTCAGGCCGGCTTCGATAGCGTTGCGCAGCGCCACGTCGACGAAATCGCCGGCGCCTACTTCGCGCGCGGTGGTGACCCCGGCCCTCAGCGTGGCCTTGGCGTTGCTGCCGGCATGGAAGGACTGCTCCACCGGAAAACGCAGCATGCCTTCGTAGAAACCCTGCGCCCAGTCGTCTTCGTGGTCGTAGGAAATATGGGTGTGGGCATCGATGTAGCCCGGGACCAGGGTGGCCTCGCCCAGTTCTATGACCTTGGCCCCGGCCGGAACCTCGGCGTTGGCGCCGACGGCGATGATCTTGCTGCCCTGCACCACCACCAGCCCCGGCGAAGTCAGGCTGCCGCTGCGCCCGTCGAACAGGTGGGCCGCCTTGAGCACGGTGATCGCGGGCGCGGGCGCCGTCGCGGGCGCCGTCACGGGTGTCTGCGCATGGCCGGCGCAGGCCAGCAGCAATCCGGCTGTCAGGCCGCCGAGACGGAGTTTCTTCATGTGCGACTTTCCCCAGACCGGTAGGAGCCCGGAGTGTATGACGAATCGGCGCACCGGTATGCGCCGCGCTGCTGCGTTTGCGACCGACAACCCGGTAAGCTGCCGGCACTTGGGGGCAACCACGAACCTATGAGCGCTTGGCGATGAATCGATACGGCTGGATGGTGGTGCGCGCCTACCTGCCCGCGCTGGCGGCGCTGGCCGCTGCGGTGGTGTGCATGTTGTGGACCTCGCTGTTCGGCGGCGTGTCCAACCTGCATGCACTGGTGCCGTACGTGAAATGGTTGCCGCCGGTATTCCTGCTGGCCGCGCTGGTCACCGGTTTGGCTTCCACGCTGCGGCTCTGGAATTGGAAGAGCGGCAAGGCGCCCCGCTGCGCCGGCTGCGGTGGGCCGCTGAGCCGGCTGCATCACGGGGCGCAGGGCGATTTCCGCAAATGCCTGGTTTGCGGCGGCAAGCAAACACAAAACACGTAGGTTCGCATTGCAAGCGGAGAGGATTCGATGGGATTTTGGCGGCTTTTCCCCGACTTGATCGCGTTGCTTTGTTTACAGGCCGCGCATGCGGCTGTTCCCACCGAAGCGGCGCTGGACGCCGAAGCCGCTCGCGCCATGCGGGCTACGCAAGCCAAAGGACTGGCGATCGCGGTGATCGACGAGGGCAAGGTAGTGCGCGTACGCAGCTACGGCGTGCGCAATGCCGCCGGCGACCCGTTGCAGACGGACACCATCATGTACGGCGCCTCGCTGACCAAGGCCGTGTTCGCCTACACCCTGATGCAACTGGTGGAAGAGAAGAAACTGGACCTGGACAGATCCATCGGCGATTACCTGGCCAAGCCTTTGCCGGAATACGCGGACGAGGACGCCTACGCGCCCTGGTCCAGCCTGGCCGGCGACGAGCGCTGGCGCGCGATCACCCCGCGCGTCCTGCTGACCCATAGCGCCGGTTTCGCCAACTTCTATTTCGTCGAAGCGGACGAGAAACTGCATTTCCATTTCGCGCCGGGCAGCCGTTACGCCTATTCGGGCGACGGCATGATCCTGTTGCAGTTCGTGATCGAACGCGGGCTGGGCCTGGACCTGGGCGCGGAGATGCAGCGGCGCGTGTTCGACCGGCTGGGCATGGCCGATACCGGCATGATGTGGCGGGCGGACTTCGCCAGGAATCTCGCCGATGGCTGCCGCGAGGACGGCAGCATCGAGCCGCACGACGAACGCAGCAAGGTGCGCGCCGCCGGTTCCATGGATACCACCATCGCCGACATGGCGCGTCTGGCCGCCGGGTACATCAATGGCGAAGGCCTGTCCGCGCAGGGAGCGGCGGAACTGGTGAAGGCGCAACTGCCGATCACCACCGCCAGTCAGTTCCCCTCGCTGCAGCCGGAACTTCCGGTCGAAAAGCGGCGCAAGGACCTGGCCGCAGGACTGGGCGTGGTCGTGTTCGATGGTCCGCAGGGAGCCGGCTTTTTCAAGGGCGGCCACAACGACAGCACCGGCAACACCTGGGTCTGCGTGCAACGCGGCCGCCGTTGCGTGGTGATACTGGCCAACGACGTGCGCGCCGAAGCCGCTTTCCCGCAACTGGTCGGTTTTTTGCTGGGCGAAACCGGGGTGCCGTGGACGTGGGAGTACGGCGAGAAGAAGTTCTGGAAGCCGGACTGAGTGCGACAGTCCGCCGTCTTTCCGTCGCCGCAACGGCGCCCGGTGTCCTCATGCATAATTGACCCGGCGCTGGCTCCAGCGCGCAATTGCCATCCATACAGGGGAACCAGATGAACCAGACCGCCATTCCTGACGTCGCCCTGGTGGACAACACCGAGCAACGCACGCCGTTGGTGCTGGTCCTGGACTGCTCCGGCAGCATGGCCGGTGCGCCGATGGCGCAACTCAACGAAGGGCTGCGCGTTCTGGAACAAGAGTTGAAGAACGACGCGATCGCTTCCAAGCGCGTGCGCATCCTGCTGGTCGAATACGGCGGCATGGACAACGCGCAGGTCGTTGGCGACTGGCAGGACGCGATGGACTTCACCGCACCCGCGCTTGAAGCCTCGGGTACGACACCTACCGGTCAGGCGGTGGATATGGCGCTGGCGAAGATCGAGGAAGAGAAGCAGAACTTCAAGTCCGCCGGTATCGCCTATACCCGGCCATGGATGTTCCTGATGTCCGATGGCCAGCCGACCGATGATTGGCAAGGCGCGGCCGATCGTTGCCGAGCCGCCGAACAGGCTAATAAGGTGGCGGTGTTTCCGCTGGCGGTCGGTAGCGGCGCCAATGCCGATGGCCTGGGGCAGTTCAGCAGCAAGGGCGCGGCGGCGGTCAAGAAGCTGGATGGCTTGAAGTTCCAGGAACTGTTCCTGTGGCTCAGCGCAAGCATGAAGGTCGTATCGCAAGCCAGGCCGGGAGGCCAGGCGCAGTTGCCGGCGGCCGACAGCTGGTCCAGCGCGCCGACCTGATCGATGTCCTGGCGCGTCTTCGCCGCTGCGGCGATCGGAAAATCCCATATCGATGCGAATATCCCTTGTCAGGATGCGTTTGCGCATGCGGTCGTGGACGACAGGCTGGTGGCGGTGGTCTGCGACGGCGCCGGCTCGCACGCGCTCAGCCACGAGGGAGCGGCCATGGTGTCGGCACGCGTGGTCAGCGACCTGTCGCAACGCGTGGGCGCCGATGACGGCGCGGCGGATATCGAAGCGTTCCGCGCGATCGTGATCGAAGTGGTCGCCTCGGCGCGCGACGCGCTGGAGGCCCGTGCGTTGGCCGAGAACACCGCTTTGGCGGATTACTCCTGCACGCTGGTGGGCCTGCTGACCCATGCGGACGGCGGATTCTTTTTCCATATCGGCGATGGCCTGGGCGCGGTGCGCGGCGCCGATGCGGCCGACTGCGCCCTATCGCTGCCGGAAAACGGCGAGTACGCCAACGAAACTTACTTCGTCACTGGCGATGCCTGGCAGGAACACCTACGTGTGACCTCGATTCCGCATGCCATCGCCTGCGCGGTGCTGATGTCGGACGGTGCCATGCCTTTCGTAATGGCCAAAGGCAACGGTGCGCTGTACGCACCGTTCATGGACCCGGTGGAGCGCTTCCTTTCCACTGCTTCGGAAAGCGATGGCAGCGCCGCATTGCTCGGCACCCTGGCCGACCCCCGCACCTACCGGATCACTTCGGACGACAAGACGCTGCTGATCGCGCTGAGGCAATGAGCGCGGAGCGCGCCGGCATCCGCGAAGGCAGCCAGGTGCGGACCGGCGACGGCCGCCGCTTGACCTTGGCCAAGATGCTCAAGAGCGGTGGTGCCGGCAGCGTGTATCTGCTGCGGGAAGACGCCCGCAGCGTGGCCAAGATCTATCACGCCGATATCGACGTTGCGCTGTACGAACGCAAGGTGGCGGCGATGCTCGAGCTGTCGCCGCAGTTGCCGGAGCTGGACGAAAGCGGACGGCGCTATGTGCAGATCGCCTGGCCGCAGTCGCCGTTGCGCGACGATCGGGGCCGCTTTCTGGGCTTCCTGATGCCGGCAGTGGACGTGGCCGCGACCAGCGAGCTTGAACTGGTGATGCAGGAGCGGCAGGCACGCGCTGCGGGACTGCCGACCGGGCTGGGAGCCAAGATCACCCTGGCCGCGAACCTGGCTTCGGTGATCGCCGAACTGCACCGCCAGCGCCACTACGTGGTGGACATGAAACCCGTCAACCTGCGCTTCTATCCGCGTTCGCTGTACATGGCGATGCTGGACTGCGACGGCTTCAGCGTGCAGGGCCATGGCGAGCGGTTTCCGGCGCCGCAGTACACCATCGACTATCTGGCGCCCGAGTTCCATGCGCACGGCATCGTCCCGACGGGCGAGGAGCAACAGGATCGCTTTGCGCTGGGGGTGATCGTCTTCCAGCTGCTGAATTTCGGCATTCATCCCTATTCCGGACGGCCCGGATCGGATCGTGTGCCTACCGATATTCCAGGCCGGATAGCGGGCAACTGGTATGCCTATGGGCTGCGCGCCAATGCGGGCATCGCCGCCAATCCGGGAAGCGGCCATACCGCAATGCCTGCCGACCTGCGGCAGATGTTCGACCGCGCGTTCGCGCTGGGCCATTCGCTACGCCCTTCGGCAGCGGAGTGGGGCAATCTGCTGAGGGCATACGCGAAACGTTCGACGCAGCGGCTGGCGGTATGCGGCAGACAAGCTGCGCACCAGCATTTTGCGGGACAGGCTTGCGCCGCTTGCGCGCGCGAATCGCTGCTGACCAACACCCGCAAGCAGCAGGCGCGCGCGGCCCGTACTGCGCCGACGACGCCCGCCCCCTTGCGCACCGCCAGGCCAGGCCGGAAACCCCGCCCGCCGTTCCGATACCTGCCTACGCCGCCGCATCCGGTACCAGCAGCGCCTGCCTCCTCGAATTTTCTGGTTCGGATGATCGGGAGGATGAGCCGGAAAAACCGTATCCAGGCCGTTTTTATGATCGTCGTGTTCTGCGTTGTTTTCTTCGATAACCTGAGCGAAAAAGCGGCAAGGTCACGCCCCTATGCAGGCTCGCCAGTGCCTGCTGAGATCGCAATCGCTCGCGAAGAGCCTCCGCCATCCCAGCCGGAATACCCATCGTCGCTGATGGGACTGGCAGGCGCGGCGCCGGACGCCGTGCAATTGCAGACCCAGGCCAACGTCTATGCCAGCCTGGCGCGTCATGCGGGACAAAGCGACGGAAAATACTTGGCCAATGCAGTGGCATCGCTTCGCAACGATGGGCAATCGACAGATCGCTCTTCCTCCTGGTCCCGTGGCGAGCAATCCCGCGCCACCAGCGTCTACCTGTCCGCATCGACCAAAGAGTGGGAAAATCAGCGGGCGCGCGAGGCGCTTGTCTCCGCATTGCAACGCGTCCTGGAGCATGACCCCTACGCGCACGACATCGCTTTCGAGCTCGGCTGGATGGCGCTCCTGGACAGCCGCCGCGACCAGGCACGCGACTATTTCGTACGGGCGCTGTGGGCCAATTCGGTAAACCCCAGAGCCTGGTACGGCCTGGGCGTCACCGCCAGCGACGATGAGCAGATGCTGGGGGCTTTCGCGATTGCCGAGACCCTTGCCGAAAACGATGCACAGGCCGAAACCGTTCGCCGTCGGTTCCAGTTTCCGTCCATCGCCTATCTGGGCATCGATGTACGCCGCTTTCATGAGTTGAACGAACAAGCCAGGCAGATAGCCGCCAGAGAACGCAACGGATCGGCGACGCCTCCCTAGCGCCGCCCCCAATCTGGTCCGTTAGGACAAGACTGGGAGTCGCAGACGCAGATGCCTTGCCGAGAGCAGGCGCCCGGGGATCAGCCCTTCTTCAACGGCTGCGCGACGCCCTTGGAGACGGCTTCGTCGATCAGCTGCCTCGCCCGCTGCTCGGCGCGCGCATCGGCAGCCTGCATCTTCTTGTCCAGCTCGGCCTGCTGGCGATCCAGCTCCGCCATTGGCGCATCCAACTCGGCCTGCTGCCTGTCCAGCACGGCCTGCTGGCGGTCCAGTTCCGCCATGCGCGCGTCGGCTTCGCTTTCCCGCATCTGCCGGGTGGCGAGCCGGGAGGCGAGTTCGGCCTGTTTCATGCCGAGCTCGGCCTGCTTGTTGCCGATGGCGGCCTGCTTGTTGCCGATGCCGCTCTGGCGATTGCCGATCGCCGATTGCGACTCGCCCAGTCGCGCAACCTCCGCGTAGTTGGCGCGAAACCGTTCCAGGGTTGCGGGGTCGCGGACCACGTATTTCGTATTGCCCCTGCGGAACCACAGCAGCTCCTCGCCGTTGCGCTGCAGACGCTGCGCTTCGCGCAGATCTTCCGTCGAACCGTTCATCACGCTGTTGTTCTCACGCAGTAGTACGTAACCCTCGTTGTTGCTTGCGGACAAATGGAAGGTGCCGCGGGTGATCCGCGCTGCGGCAGGCGGAGCGGGAGGCGCGGGCGGGGCCGGCATCGCAGGAGCCGGCGCCGAGGCGGGAGCAGGTGGGGCCGGAGGCGCGGGAATCCGTCGCGGGGGTGCTATTTCGGCGGCCGGACTGACCTCCGGAGTCTCGGCGGCGACGGGAGTCGGGGCCGGTACTTGGGTGGCCGCGACGCGTGGAGCCGGCGCAACAACCGGCGCGGGCGACGGCTTAGGCGTAGTCGCAATCGGCGCCTGTGGTGCGGTCGCGGGCGCCGCGATGATGCGATAAGGCATCACGCCGAGCACGGCGACCACCCCGAGGATGGCCAGCGCGACGACGCGCGGCGTGGAAGCGGTGTTCTGCAGCATGACGAGTCTCCTCTTGAGGATGTGGAAGGTCGGCGAAGCGCTGGCCAGACCTGCACTGGGCCGCGGAGCGACGCCCAGGCGAACCAGCAGGCGTCCGTAGGCGTGGGCGCAATGACGGTTGCCGGCGAGCACGGCGGCGTCGCAAGCCGCTTCGCGGGCCAGTGCGTATTCGCGCGCGGCCAGATGCGCGAGCGGGTGGAAGAAGAACAGGTGCTGCGCGACCGCCGGCAACAGGCCCCACCACAGATCGTTGCGCTGCAGGTGGACCAGTTCATGGGTAAGCGCCATGTCCAGTTCGTCGGCGTGCATCGATTGCGGGTGGTCGGCAGGCAGCAGCAGTACCGGCCGCCACGGACCGATCAGCTGCGGCGAATCGATGGACGCCGATAAACGCAGATGCGGCATGCGGCGCAGGCCGTGCGCTTCGGCCGCCAGTTGCAGGGCATGCAGCAGCGTCCTGTCCTTGCAGGCGTGCGAATCGCGCAGCAGGTGTCGCGTGGCCAGATAACCACTCAGAGTGCGCGCGATCATGAAACTCAGCCCCAGCAACCACAGCCATGCCAATGCGACCGGCCACGACCAGGACGACGGTGCGAATGGCGCCGACGATGCGCTTTCCATCGGCGGTACGGCTGTTATTGCCTGCGCAGTGGAAAGCACGGTCACTCGTGCGGGTACGGCGGCGGCCTGTTCCACCACTTCGGCAGGAAGCAGCGGCAGCGCCAGCGGACTGGACCACAGCACGCCGACCACCAGTTGCAGCGCCACCAGCCACCACAGACCGGCGCGAGCGGACGCCGACAGACGCGGCAGCGATCTGCATAGCGCCCAGACCACAACGACGAACAGCGTGGACTGCACGCTGGCGGCGAGCAGGCGCGGCAGCAGGATTTCCGAAACGAATTCCAGAGCCATGGCTCAACTCTCCTTGCGTTTGGATTGAAGGGTGGCGACCAGCGCCTCGAGTTCGGCCAGCTCGTTGTCGCTGACTTCGGTGCGCTGCGACATCCACGCCACGAACGGCGATACCGAACCCTGTAGCGTCTTTTCCACGAAGCTGCCGACCGCGTTGCGCACCACATCGTCCTGCTGGGCGGTGGTGGAATAGCGATACACGCCGCCATCGACCTGCTTGCGCTTGAGATAAGCCTTGGCGCGCAGGCGCTCCATCATGGTCAGCACGGTCGAACGCGCCAGCCCGCGCGGCTCGCCGAAAGTCGTGGCCACCTCGCCTACCGACGCGTCGCCGTGTTCCGCGATGTGCTGCAGCAGGGCCAGCTCCTGATCACCAATGCTCTTGCGACTCATACTTCGTCCGCCTTGTGACTACACATGTAGTCATCATGCATATGACTACATGTGTAGTCAACAGGTTGAAAGTCATGGGTCCGGGCCTAGACGACGAACGGTCGGCCGGGCGTGGTGCACTGCGGCTCGCATGTAATCGTTTTCAACACTAGTATCCGGTGCCACGCGAAGCCCGGCGTTCACGGCTTCATCCCCTGCAATCGATGCGGAAACCCACGTGACCACCCAATTCCCGAGCCCATCCCCGGCCGCCAGGCTGTCGCGATTCGCCTTGCTGTCGGCGCTGTTCCTGTCTTCCTCGGTCGCCCTGGCCAAGGGCGACGCCCTGCCCCCGCGTTCGCAGTGGAAAGCCACCGGCTCCTCGCTGCAGGTGCCGGCACTGGCCGCTTCCCACGCGATCGACGGCGACCCCAAGACCCGCTGGGGCGGAGCTTTCAGCGCCGACCATTGGCTGCAGGTGGACTTGGGCAAGGTTGCCGAGGTCGGCGGCGTGTTGCTGCATTGGGACAGCGGTTTCGCGGTGTCCTACGCCATCCAGACCTCGGTGGACGGCAAGCAGTGGCACGACGCTTACATCAGCAACGACTCGCGCGGATTCACCGACTATTTGTTCTTCCCCACAGCCAAAGCGCGCTACGTGCGCCTGGCCAGCCTGCCCAAGACCGCCGACTGGGGCGTATCGGTCTTCGAGTTCGAACCGCTTTCGCCCAGCGAAGCGGCGCGCATCGTCAATCTGACCGGTAAGGACAATGCGCAGGCGCTGTGGAGCAACGCACCGGCGCGCGCACTGCAGGCCAAGGGTCAGGCGGCGGGCACGCGCGAACTGGATATCGCCCTGGGCCGCCCGCTGCCGACCCCGGGTCTGGAAGTCTGGTGGGAAGGTCCGCGCAACGGCGCCAAGCTGGAAGGCCGCGATGCTTCCGGCAAATGGATCGTGCTGGCGGAGGATCCCGGATCGCAGGGCGATGTTTCCAACCTCGCCGCGCGCGAAGTGCGTACGCTTTCGGCATTGCGCCTGAGCGCAGGCGAGATCGACGGCGCGGCGCCCATGATCAAGCGCCTGCGTTTGCTGGGCCCGGAACGGATCATGACGCCGACCCGCCGCTATGAAGTGGTGGCGGCGCGCGCGAATTCGCAACTTTTCCCCTCTTCGCTGCACCAGCAGCAGGTGTACTGGACCGTGGTCGGCATTCCGGCCGGCATGCAGAAATCCATCTTCGACGAATACGGCAACCTGGAAGCCTACAAAGGCGCGCCGTTGGTGCAGGCCACCTGGCGCGGCGCCGACGGTCGCGCGGTCATCGCCGACAATGTCGAGCGCACGCATTCGCTGCGCGACGGCTGGATGCCGATGCCCACCGTGCAATGGGAAGCGCAAGCGGGCGTGCAGGTGCGCGTCGAGGCGATGGCGGTCGAACAGAATGGCCAACCGGTGACGCTCACGCGTTACCGCGTCAGCAACACCGGCCAGCGACCGGTCGAAGGAACACTCGCGCTGGCCTTGCGTCCGCTGCAGGTGAATCCGCCGTGGCAGCACGGCGGCGTATCGCCGATCCGCGAAATCGCCATCGAAGGCGCCGCCGATCGCACCGATGTGCGCGTCAACGGCCGCGTGCTGCTGACCGCGCTGACGCCCGCCGATGCGCGCGGCGCGTCCGCGTTCGGTGCGCATGGCGAAGGCGAAATCACTTCCCACATCGCCGCGGGCACCGTTCCCGCGTCGTTGCAGGCCAGCGATGCCGACGGCCTGGCCGCGGCGTTGCTCGACTACAAAGTGAAGCTCGCAGCGGGCGAACACCGCGACGTGGTGCTGGCGTTCCCGCTCGGCACTTCGCGTGCGGATGCCAAGACCGAAGCTTTGCCGGAGGCGCCAGCGGTCGACCGCGCGGCGCTGGTCGGCGCGAAAGGCGATGCGGGCGCGGGTTTCGACAAGGTCGCTGCGCAGGTGGCGCAAGAGTGGCATTCGCGCTTCGGCAAACTGGGTCTATCGCTGCCCGACCATTCGCTGGTGGACATGCTGCGCGCGCAGGGCGCGTACATGCTGCTCAACCAGACCGGACCGGCGATGCAGCCGGGACCGCGCAACTACAACCGTTCCTTCATCCGCGACGGCGCCGCCACCGCGTCGATACTGCTGCGCGTAGGCCAGGCCAAAGTGGCGCGCGACTACCTGAAGTGGTATTCCGACCACGCCGTGCACGCGAACGGACTGGTGTCGCCGATCCTCAACCAGGACGGCACGGTCAACACCGGCTTCGGCAGCGATATCGAATACGACAGCCAGGGCGAATTCATCGCGCTGGTCGCCGACACCGCGCGCTACGACGGCGGCGCGGCCAGCGTGCGCGACTACCAGGAGGTGGTGAAGCGCGCGATGAAGTTCACGCAGGAACTGCGCGAGCGCACCATGGTGCCCGGCTATCTGGCCGACCGGCCGGCGCCGGAACGTTTCCACGGCATCATCGCGCCATCGATCAGCCACGAAGGCTATTCCAGTCCCACCCATAGCTACTGGGACGATTACTGGGCGCTCAAGGGCTGGCACGACGGCGCGTGGCTGGCCGAGCAGTGGGGCGATGCGGAAACCGCCAAGTGGGCGCGCGAACAATACGCGGCGCTGCGTGAATCGGTGGCCGCTTCGATCCGCGCGACGATGAAGTGGAAGGGTTCCGACTTCATTCCCGCCGATGCCGACACCGGCGGCGGCGACCCGACCAGTGTTTCGATCGGGCTGGATCCTGCCGGCCAGCAGGACCTGATGCCGGCGGAGGCGCTGAAGCTGACTTTCGAGCGCTATCTCGCTGATGTGCGTTCGCGCGACCAGCCTGGGGCGCTGTACGCGTACACGCCGTACGAAATGCGCAACGTGCTGACCTACATGCACCTGAACCAGCCGCAGGAAGCCGACGAACTGCTGATGAATCTGCTGCGCCACCGCCGTCCGCTGCCGTGGCAGGTGCTGGCCGAGGTAGTGCATTCTCGTCTGCGCTATCCGGGCTACCTGGGCGACATGCCGCACACATGGATCGGCGCGGAATACGCGCGCACCATTTTCGGCATGCTGGCGCACGAGGACGACGACCGCCTGGCGCTGTTGCTCGGCACGCCGCCTTCGTGGGTGGCCGGCGAAGGTCTGAAAGTCGAGGATCTGCCCACCATGTACGGTTCGCTGAGCATGAGCGCGCGCCAGTCGGGCAAGCAGTTGCGGGTGAAGCTCGGATCGGGGTTGGGCAAGGACACCGCATTGTCGGTCAGCTGGCCCAACCGCCAGAAACCCGTGCGCGTGACCATCGACGGGAAACAGGTAACCGACTTCGACGCCAACGGCATTCGCCTGGCCAAGCCGTTCAAGGAATTGGTTGCGGAGTGGTGAAGGCGTCTGACGGTGGTTGGGATTCGTCGGACTCAACGCGACGATTGCTGGGCTCGCTCCGCAGAAACGGCTCAGCCCGCAGCGGACGTCAGATCGCGGAAAGCAGGCTTCCCAGCATCATCCCCAGGCACAGGAAGCATGCGGCTCTCAATGTCTTCATAAAAGTACCCTTCCCGCCTACCTTCCCGGCCCATCTTCCACCTCTCCCGTGAGCCGGCCGTGACGCCGTCGGCCACGGGAACGCATGCCTTGTTAACGACCTGAACCGCATAAAGCGGACACCCCGTTTGTGCACGCCGTCCTCACGGCGGCATGCCGAATATCGGCATGCGCATGCGGTCGGCGCATGCGTAATTCCGGCCCTTCCGAATCCAGCCTTTGGAGCCGTTATGACAGACCAACCGGACGATGCTGGCCACGACATCACCCACCATATTTCGCTGCAGCAACAACAGCAGGTGCAGTACTGGACGACCCGACTGGGCGTTTCCCGCAACCAGCTGTTGCAGGCCATCGACGCGGTGGGCGACTCCGCGCCTCAGGTGGAAGCCTGGCTGAAATACAAAGCCCAGCTCGCTGGCTGAGGCGCGCGGCGCATGGATCAGAAACGCGTCGAGGTCAGCCGCTCCGACGCTTCCCATAGGCGCGCGGCGACTCCGGTGTCGCTCGCTTGTGCCGATATCTTCGCCGGTGCCGGCGTGCCCTTGAGTTCGTAAAAGCCGCTCGGTCCGTAGTAACCGGCAGCGGCGGCCAAGGGCGAGGTGGCCGCGAACAGCGTGGGCAGTGCGCCGGCAGCGGCGGACTGGCTCAGCCAGGGTTTTAACACCGCGCTCAACGCGTTGAGAACGAACTGCCCCCCTTCCGAATTAGGTCCGTTGGCGATCAGATCGGTGAGCGCCCATCCCGGATGCGCAGCATTGCTCCTCAGACCCCAGCCGTTCGCATCGCTGCGGCGCTGCAGTTCGAACGCGAACATCAGCATCGCCAGCTTCGACTGGCAATAGGCCTTTCCGGGTTTATAGAGCCGCTCGCCCTGCAGATCGCCGAAGTCGATCCTGCCCTGGCGGTGCGCCAGGCTGGCCAAGCTCACCACCCGCGCGCCATCGCTGGCCCGCAGCAACGGCAGCAATCGCGCGGTCAGCGCGAAGTGGCCCAGATAGTTGGTGCCGAACTGCATTTCGAAACCGTCGCTTGTCGTCTTCCGCTTCGGCAACGCCATCACGCCCGCGTTGTTCACCAGCGTATCCACGCGCGGGAACCGTTCCGCGATGCGCTTCGAAAAGTCGGCTGTCGACGCAAGACTGGCCAGATCCAACGTCTCCCAGTGGAGCCGCGCCGAAGGAATGGTGGCGCGGATCGCCTGCAGCGCAGCGCGCCCCTTGCCGTCGTTGCGGCCAGCCAGAATCACGTCGGCGCCCGCATCGGCCAGCGCGAGCGCGGTTTCGTAACCCAAACCGCCCGTGGCACCGGTGACAAGGGCGATCTTTCCGCTTTGCGGCGGAATGTCGTGGGTGGTCCAAGCGCTCATGACTTCTTTTCTCTCGATTCCGTGCGGGAAGAAATCACTGCGTCGCCAGCCACCAGGCTTCGCCCGCCTGCGGTCGCTGCAGATCCAAGCGCTGACCCATGGACGGAGTGGCCAGGCTCACGCCCTTTTCCGCAGCCAATGCGGAGATGCGGTCGAACGGTTCGTGCCAGGCGTGCATGGCCAGGTCGAAAGTGCCGTTGTGCACCGGCATCAGCCACTTTCCTTTCAGATCCAGGTGCGCCTGCAAGGTCTGCTCCGGCTGCATGTGCACGTGCGGCCATTGCTTGTCGTAGGCGCCGGTTTCCATCAGCGTCACGTCGAATGGACCGAAGCGCTCGCCGATGGCCTTGAAGCCGTCGAAATAGCCGGTGTCGCCGCTGAAGAACACGCGCAGATCGTCGTCCACGATTACCCACGACGCCCACAGCGATTCGTTGGCGTCGAACAGACCGCGTCCGGAGAAATGCTGGGCCGGCGTGGCCACGAAACGCACGCCGTCCACGGTGGCCGATTGCCACCAGTCGAACTGCTGCACTTTGTCCGCCGGCACGCCCCACTCGATCAGGGTGTCGCCCACGCCCAGCGGAGCGAGGAAATGTTCGGTCTTGCTGGCGAGCGCGAGGACCGCGGCGCGATCCAGATGGTCGTAATGGTTATGCGACAGCAGCACGCCCTTGATCGGCGGCAGCTCGGCCAGGGAGATCGGCGGCTGATGGAAGCGCTTGGGCCCGGCCCATTGCACCGGCGAGGCGCGGTCGGAGAACACCGGATCGGTCAGCCAGAATTCTCCACGCAGTTTCAGCAGCACGGTGGAATGCCCCAGCCGGAACAGGCTGCGGTCGGGCGCGGCCAGCAGTTCGGCGCGGGTCAGGGCCTGCAGCGGGAGGGCGCCGGCCGGCACGGTGTCGCGCGGCTTGTTGGTCAGTACGTTCCAGGCCAGGCGCACGGCCTTCAGGAAACCGGTGGGCGGCGTGGGCACATCGTTGCGGAACTTGCCCTCGTGCAGTTGCGGAGAGTCCGGGTAAGCGGGCGTGCGGGAGGTGGCATGGAGGACGCAGGCGGTCATGGTCAGGATTCCAAACAGGATCAGGGAGCGGAAGGGGAATTTCATGATTGATGGCACGGGCAGTGAGGGGGCGTTGCCTACACTGCACAGTGTAGTTCCCTATTTTCAAAAGTAAACCCCCCGGTGTAAAATGGCCGCATGTGCCCGACTTCCAAACTCTCCCCCACCCCGCAGCGCCTGACCGACCGCAAGCGCCTGGCCATCCTGCAGGCGGCCATCGACGAATTCCGGGGCAATGGCTTCGAGGCGACCAGCATGGACCGCATCGCCGCCACCGCCGGCGTCTCCAAGCGCACGGTCTACAACCACTTCCCCAGCAAGGACGCACTGTTCGCCGAGATCCTGGTGCAGCTGTGGGAAAAGAGCACCGCCCTGATCGACCTGGCCTACCGCCCCGATCGCCCGCTGCGCGAACAGTTGCTGGAATTGCTGCGGCAGAAACTGCGCATGCTGGACGACGCCAACTTCATCGATCTGGCGCGCGTGGCCATCGCCGAAACCATCCATTCGCCCGAACGCGCGCAAAGCATGGTGGCGCGGATGGGCAACAAAGAAGAAGGCGTGACGGTGTGGATCCGCGCCGCGCTGGCCGATGGACGGCTGAAGCCGCTCGATCCGGCCTTCGCCGCGCACCAGATCCAGGGGCTGGTGAAAAGCTTCGCCTTCTGGCCGCAGATCACCATGGGCGCACCGCCGCTGAGCGCTGAGATGCAGGAACAGGTGGCGGCCTCGGCGGTGGATATGTTCCTGGGCCACTACGCGAAAGACTGACCTGCGCTGCCGGCACGTCATTGCGTCCAGGTACGCGGTGGAGTCTTCAAAAAGCCCCTCTCCCCGCGGGAGAGGGGTTGGGGTGAGGGTGCGGCGGAGTAGCGCAGGCGAACAACCAATTTGGCGACAGAAGCACAGCGCGCCTGATAGCAAGAATTGCATACCGCACTTCACAGCCGTTTTCCTAGAATGACCGGAATCGTCCGCCTACCCGGACGTCAGGAGTCGCCCAGATGGAAACCCCTCGCGCTGGTTTCGGATCCTTGCTGTGGCTCGGCTTGCTGGCCGTCGTCGCCCCCCATCCCGCGGCCGCCCAGACAGCAACCGCAACCCATGCACCAGCGTCGGAAACGCAACGCGACGGACAGCATGATTTCGATTTCGAGATCGGCAGCTGGCGCACGCAACTCAAGCGGTTGGTCGATCCGCTGTCGGGTTCGAAAACCTGGGTCGAGTACGAAGGCACCACCGTGGTCAGGAAAATACTCGGGGGCCGCGCGAATCTGGTGGAACTGGATGTGCAAGGTCCTGCGGGTCGCATCGAAGGGCTGTCGTTGCGCCTGTACGATCCGCAAGCGCGCCAATGGAGCCTCAACTTCTCCAACATCAAGAGCGGCACGTTGAGTCCGCCGTCGATCGGGGGATTCAGCAACGGCCGTGGCGAGTTCTATTCGAAGGAGACGCTCGACGGCCGCGACATCCTGGTGCGTTTCGTCATTTCCGATATCACTCCGACTTCCTGCCATTTCGAACAAGCCTATTCGGCCGATGGCGGCAAGACCTGGGAGGTCAACTGGATCGCAACCGATACACGCGTGGCGGTGGAATCCGACGACGGTTGATCGTGCAGGGGAATTAAGGGGCTGGTTTGGGCGCGTGTTTTCTTTTGGCTGGCCTTTGCTCAGGCTCCTGAGGCTTCGGCTTGCCGGGGTCGGCGTTCTCCGGCAGCTGTCTTCCGTCTTTGTTCTGGTGTTGGCCGGGCTGTCCCCGCGAGTCGTGCTGTTCGCGGTAGCCGCTTTCCGGTGCGGGTCGATGCTTCTGCTTGGAGGCGGCCATGGCGATGGCTCCTGCGTTGCGGTCGAACCGCCACCCTTCCATGCCGCATGTTCATGCCGGGTGATGCGGCCCGTGCTTGCGTCACAAAGTGACGTATAGCCACAGAAAGCCGGCATTCGGCGGGATTAAACGGCGATATTCAATGACTTAGGAATGGCACTCAAGTTGCGTGTGCTGTAAGGAAACGCCACGAATAAGGCGTGCGCAGTCCCATTGATGGATCTTCCGATGAACCCTGTACAGACCCGCCGGCTTACCCAGGAGATGGCAGACACCTATCAACGCGCGTTGACGGGCGGGCCTTTCTATGCGGCGTCGTGGCTGCTGGTCGGCATCTACGGAAACGCCTTCGCGCGTGCGCCCGCGCTCAGCTGGGGCCTGCTGCTTGCCTTCATCGGACTGACGGTCTGGCGCTTTCTGCATCGTCCACTGCCCGAGGGCAGCGAAGTTCCCGCCATTGCGCGCTGGTTGCGCCTGCACTGGGGCATCGTGCTGCTCACTACCGCGTTATGGGGAGGATTGTTCTGCTGGGCCACACTCGATGCCGGATTCGGGCCGGCGCGCGTCACCGCGCTGCTGTTCACCCTGGGCCTGGCCACGGCGATAGCGCACGCCTTCAGCATGCGCCGCGGGTTCGCCTTTGCCGGCATCGCCTTGTTGTGCGTGCCGGGACTGCTGCTGCTCTGGATCAATCCCGAAGACCGGCCCAACGGGCTGATGATGGTGATCTATCTGGTCTACGTGGTGATCTCGCTGTTGCGCAGCTATGCCGAATACCAGCAGCGGCTGGATCTGGATCAGGAACTACGCAATCAGCGCGATCTGTTTTCGCGGCAAAGCCGCATCGATGCGTTGACCGAAGTGGCCAACCGCCGCCAATTCGCCGATGTGCTGGAAACGGCGACCGTGCGCGCCAGGGACAACGACCAGCCGCTGAGCCTGTTGCTGCTGGACATCGATCACTTCAAGCAGATCAACGACACCTATGGCCACATCGTCGGCGACGCCTGCCTGATGGCCATCGCCGCGCGCCTGAAAAGCAGCTTCAACGAACCGGGCGATCTGGCCGCGCGAGTCGGCGGCGAGGAATTCGGCGTGATCCTGCAGGGCCAGGATCTGGCAGCAGCCAGGCAGCGCGCCGAACGCTTCCGCGTCAGTCTGCTGGAGCACCCCATCGCGCCGGATGGCATCGCGCTGAACATGACCGCCAGCATCGGTGTCGCAGAATTCGACAGCAATCTGCATGAGGACGACGACGCGCTGTATCAGGCCGCCGACAGCGCGGTGTATCGGTCCAAGGCCGGCGGCCGCAACCGGGTCTGCTGCGAGGAATCGGCGCTGGCGTCGATCAGGGACGCGCTCTGACTGCGCTGCGGAAGACGTTTATTTCTGCAGGCGCCGAGCGATCAGTCGCCATTCCCTAGTTCGGAGAAATCCTCTGCGACCTGAGGAAACGCTTTCAGCACCGCACGCAGTATCCGTTCCATTCTCGCTATCCGCGCCTCCAGTTCGTTGATCCTGTCCGTCGGAGCCACTACGGGGGACGGAACCGTTTCTGCGACAGCGAGCTGCTCGGCAGGCTTGGTCCGCCTGCGGCGTATCTCGAGATGTTGGCGGACCAATCGCTGCAGCGCAGGCAATCGCGGGTCGCCTTCCAGGCATGTGCTCACGTAATCCCAGACATCAAGGCGCGCCCATCGGGCGAAGCGCTGGTAGACGGCGTGGAAATTGCCGTAGGACTTCGGCAGCTGGGGCCAGGTGGAATCGGTTGCAGCGATCCACAGAACCGCTTCAATGAATCTGCGCGTGCTCAGTCCACCGATGGACTTGGTGGCCAGCTGGCCGGGAAGACGGGAGGCCAGGAAATACCACCTGCGGACCGGCAACTGGCCTTCAGGAGGATCGTCCTGCCTGGAGTGCGAGATTCCTGCCGCAACGACGGTATTGGAAGTGTCTCTGGAACGCTGAACCATCGACTTCCCCAAGCGGATGCTGTGCGGGTAACAACGCGTTGCCGCCGTCGAAGCGGTCATATTCCAACGGCGGCATAGGATACGGGTACGGCAATGCGGTTTGCACTGGGGGCGACGGCATTCTACGAGGTCTTGAGCGCGCGTGGCACGCTACTGTCGATTCCGCACGCGCCCGTTCGTCGTTCCTGGGAGAGGCAGGGTTCCCTTCCATAACGCAGCGGGAAAGACGGACATGGGCAAGATCATCGTGGAACAGATCGTCAGCGCGGACGGCTACGCGGCGGAAGAAGACGGCGGCATCGGCTTCTTTTATCCCGCGGGCGATTTCAGCGACGCAGAGCCCGATCAGATGCGGATGATGTCCACGGTCGGCGCGATCGTGTTCGGTGCGACGACCTACCGCATGTTCGCCGACTATTGGCCCAAGGCCGATGCGAATGTCGAACGCGTCGCCGGCCCGATCAACGGCCTGCCCAAGTTCGTCGTGTCTTCGACCTTGCCGACCGCGCCATGGGGCGATGGCGGCACCGTGGAAATACTTCGCGGCGACGGCGTGCAGGCAGTGCGCGCAGTGCGCGCGCGCATCGGCGGCGACCTGATCCTCTGGGGCAGCCTGACCTTGTGCGATGCGCTGTTGCGCGCCGGCGAAGTCGACGTGCTGCGTCTGCGGATCGTGCCGGTGCTGATCGGTCGCGGCCGTTCCTTCACGCCCGCCGATCTTGGCGAACGCCGTCTGTCCCTGGTCAGCGCCAAGTCGTTCGCCGGTGGGCTCGCGGTGTTGGAGTACGCCATCGAGCGGTGAACTCCACTCTCCAACGCCTGCGGCCTTCATCGCCGGATCACGCTTCTGCGCATAGCCTCGTGACGTTTCTCACAGTCGGAGAGCGAAATGCCGCGTGGAGACAAATCGTCCTATTCGGACAAGCAGAAGCGACAGGCCGGACACATCGAGGAAAGCGAGCGCGAGCAGGGACGCTCGGAAGAGGCCGCCGAACGGATCGCCTGGGCCACCGTCAACAAGCAGGACGGCGGCGCCAAGGGCAGCGGCCGCAAGACGGCGACGAAAACCGCCAAGAAGACCGCGAGCAGGAAATCGACCACCAAGAAGACGGCCAAGAAGACCGCGAGCAAAAAATCCACCAGCAAGAAGTAGGGCGGGCACTGCCCGCCAGCTCCTAGCGCGACTCGAAAAACACGGCAGGCGCACCCACCTCCGTTTGCGGCATGATGCGCGCAGGGGAAACCTGTCTTCCTCCAAGGAGCGTGCCGATGCGCGTATGGATCGTGTTCCACATTCTGATGTTGGCCTCGGCCACGGCCAATGCCGCCGATGTATGCCCAGGCCTGGATCAACAGCGGGCGGCACCGGAGGTCGCCACCCGCATCGCCGCCTACGCCTGCCACGAGCACAGCCTGTGGTACCGGCCCTTCATCGATCGCAACGGCCGTATCGCCAACAGCGCGATCACCGAAGCCGAAGCACAGCCGTTGGGCGATGGCCAGACCGAGGCTTGGCGTCGGGTAGCCGGTTATTGGCAGCAAAGCGGGGTGTTGCGCCAGGTAGGCCAACTGCCAGGCGCCAGCGAGTGCGAGGGCGCCGCCGCCGGCAACTATCCTTCGCCCGCTTGCCGCGGTTTCGTCATCGACAACCCCTGGTCGGCGGCTTTCATTTCCTGGGTGATGCGGAAGGCCGGCGTACCGGGCTTCCGCGCTTCGGCCAGCCATATCACTTATGTGCGCGACGCTTACCAGCGTCCGGAAACCAGCGCCTATCAGTTCGTCGATCCTGCGCATGCCAAACCCGGGGCCGGCGACATGCTCTGTTACGTGCGGAACGGCAACCGCACGTACGGCTACGAAGGTTTGTCTTCGGTGGTGAGCGCGGGCAGCGCGGGTCTGGAGATGCACTGCGAGATCGTGGTGGCTGCCAACCCCGGCAACGACAATACCGCCTACCTGATCAGCGGTAATGTGCAACAAGCCGTGATCATGCGATTGCTGCCCTTGAACCGCAACGGCGAGTTCTGGGGCTTGCCGTACCGCAATGGCGGCGAGTCGCTGTGCGCGCCGGACAACGAGGCGGCCTGCAACGTCAACCGCCAGGACTGGGCGGTGTTGCTGAAGCTCAAACCCGCAGATGTCCTGGCGAAGTTGCCGGGCGCGTCCAGCCTCGCCCCGGTTCCTGCCGAGCCGTTGCCTACGCAGGCGCCAACCTGCTGTGTGCAATGCGTGGTGGGGTCGGGCGTCCCGCGGTGTCCGCCGACCGGGGAACCTTAGGCATCAAAAAGAGGTGAGGCTGGGGAAAAGTTCTCCGACTTCTATCGCCAGGCGCAATGCGATGACGGTCACACGATCGCATTGTCCTCATCGACAATCCAGCCATCGGGTTTCAGCCATTGGAAATGGCCATGCTATTTTTTCAGTCGCGCGGCTTTGGGAGGGGCTGCCGTTGGGCTTGGCCATCGTGGCCACGGCTTTCGGATACTGGGGAAATCGATGACCTGCATACAACAGAAGCGGGCCTTGCAGCCTGCGACGAGCGGCGTTGAACGGCAAAAGCAACTACCGCCGCTTTGGCAGGAATCGATAATCCAAAACGCACGCCAAGAGGCCGAACGCATCGGCAAGGCGCGCCGCCGCAAGAAGCTTTCCTTTTCCATCGCCGCCACCCTGGTCGCAGGCGTGGTCGCGCGGCCCACGACCGTGCACGCGACCGAGCATAAAGATCCCATCACCGGCGTGGCCGACCACGACAAGCCAAGCGGTACCGGAGGCTACGTCCCTGGTTACGACCTCAGCTCCGATGGCACGGCCCTGCACTACCGTTTCGCCAATGGCGACAACGTGGCGCTGGAAGGCGTCGACCGCGACGTGATTGCCATGTCCGTCACCGGCGGCAACCCGCCGGTCGTGCTGGACGTGGTCGGCGGCGGCTGGCTGGAGCTGTCGGCGATCCGCGGCGAGAGCAGCACCGTGGGCAGCGCGGTCGGCATCCTCAACGACGGCAATACGGTCACCGTCAACGGCAACACCAGGATCTCCACCAACGCCGACGACCTGGATTTCGGTACGGTCCGGGGTAACGGTGCGCAAGGAGTGATCGGCCGCGGCCGCAGCACCACGACCTTCAACGGCGCCACCGACATCCACGCCCGTACGCAGGGCCATGCGCGTGCGGTCTGGGCCGATAGAACCAGCACCATCATCTTCAACGGCCCGACCACGATCCTGGCCGAGAGCCGCGGCACGCTCGATGCGGTCTACAGCTCCGATGGCCGCATAACCTTCAACGGCGACACCACCATCTCGGCGCTGTCGATCTGGCCCAGCGACAACGCCCATGCGATCTACAACGATGGCGTCGGCAGCCGGCTGACGGTGAACGGCGACCTGTCGCTGACCACGGTCGCGATGGGCTCGACCGCATTCGGCGTGCGCAACCAGGGGAACATGGAAGTCAACGGCGACACCACGGTCAATGTCCAGGGACCCCGCTCCACGCATGGGATCGCCAACACGCATTGGCGGGCGCGGATGACCTGGAATGGTAATATCGACGTGCGCGTGCGCAGCGAAGGGCCGGAAAACGGCTACACGCCGTTCGGCAAGCCCTCCGGCCTCAGCAACGACCGCTCGCCCGGTGCGGTGATGACGTTCAACGGCGCCGTCAATGTCGATGTCGCCTCGGAGACGGAAACCTACGGACTGGTCAGCACGGGCACCATCGACTTCACTTCGCCCACCGCGCCGGTGTCGTTCACCGTCGCCAACGTTTGCAACCCGCCCGACCACCCGAATTGTGCTGATGTTGACGTGTACGGTATCCGCAACTTCGGCACTGTCAACGTCGCCGGCGGCCTGACCGTGTCGACCACCGCGGGCGGCACCGGCGCTGCGTATTCGATCTGGAGCGTGCCCCTCGACACGCAGAACGCGAGCGTCGCGGTCAACCAGGCCGGTGGCCACACCGTGCAGCTCGACGGCGATATCGTGACCGCCAGCAACACAGGCAACGGATTTCTCGGCTCGGTCGACCTCAACCTGGATACCTCCGATTCCTGGTTGCGCGGCTCGGTCGGCGGCCTGCAGACCGCCACCGGCTTCAGCGTCGGCAAGGCCGATCTGACGTTCGCCAACGGCGCAACGTGGATCCCGCAAGGCACGGGCACATTGAGCAATGATTTCGGTTCCGGATCCCTTGGCTTTGGCAACGGCGGTGCGATCGACATGGCCGCGTACTGGGGAACCTTTTCGCCCGCGTCTGTCCCCACGCATTCGTATCGCACCTTGCTGATCGACAGCAGCAGCACCAGTACCGGCGCCACCGTGGCGTTGGCCGACGGCGCGCGGTTTCTGGTGCTCAGCGACATCACCGGCATAAAGGGCACGGCCAGTGCCGACCAGATCGTGTTCGGCAGCGGCATCAGAACCTTCTCCGCCACCGGCACGCAGGGCGTGGGAATCGTCTACGACCCGGTGCTGGACGACACTTCCTGGGTCAACGCCGCGGCCGTCCGCGACGGCAGGTCGATTCAGGCCGATGCGGCGCTCGCCATCGTCGATGCGAGCGCGGCCGCGGGCGGAAGCGCCACGTTCTCGGCAGTCGCAGGCCTGGATGGCGAATGGAGCGGAACCTACGAAAACGACCTGGTGAAGTTCGCTTACACCCCGCAAGTAGCGCTGAGCGCTGATGGAAAGCGGATCTTGCTGACCGGCATCACCATCCACGGCACGGGCGGTGACGGTGACGGTGACGGTGACGGTGACGGCGGCGGCGGCGGCGGGGACATCGGCATCCTGCCCTCGGAAACGGTACAGACCGCCGCCGATGCGGCCGACAGCCTGGCCAACTTGTGGAAGATCAGCGGGCAGACTTCGCTGCAACGCGTGCGTGGCCAGACGCGCGACAATATCGCGGATCAATCGGGCGTGTGGGTGAGGGCCGATACCGGCGAACTCACCGCAAAGACCGCATATTCCCGCCGTTATCGCCAGGACTACAGTGGCCTGACCCTGGGCGCGGATCATGGCTTCGCGCTGGCCAACTCGTCCGCCGCAATCGGCTTCACTGCAAGCCACCTGCGGTCGACCGCGCGCTACGCGCAAGGCCGTGGCGAGTTGAGCGGAACCACGCTGGGGTTGTACGGCCGCTGGAGCGCCGACAGTGGCGCCTATGTGCTGCTCGGGGCGGGCGCTTCGGCGCTGCAGAACCGATATTCCGCGCGCGATTCCCAGGGCCGCGAAATCGCCGGCAAGTACCGGACCGAAGCGGGTCAGCTCTATGCCGAAGGGGGATACCCGTTCCAGCTTTCCAAGTCTTACTACCTGGAACCGCAGCTCGGCCTGTCGGTGGGCGTCATCCGCGACAGCCAGCACACCACGCTTAATGGCGTGCGTATCGATCAGGACAGGTTCGATAGCTCGTTCGCACGAGTCGGCGTCGCCTTCGGCAGGAAGCTGCAGGGAACGCGGCGGCAAGGCAATGTGTACGCGCGGGCATCGGCATTGCACTACTTCGGCGACAACCTGGATATCACCGCCTCGATGGATGGGGGTAGCATCGTGCCGGAGACGGCCAAGCGCAAAGGCACGGGGGGCGAACTCGTGCTGGGCGCCGACGTGGGCTTCAGCGGCAAGAATACGGGGCTGTTCTTCGAAGCATCCGTGGCCTCGGGCATGGAAACGAAGCGGCATTGGGCCGTGCAGGCGGGATTTCGGCACAGCTGGTAGGCACTACCGCCTCCGGGCGGTGCGGCAATCGATTTCCGCTAAGGCAATGAAGGTAGGCGTCCACCACGGTACCGTCGCCGAGTCGTATCGGGGTTAGGACGCGCGCATAACCATCGTCTTCGAACGCATCGAGCCTGGCCCGCACTCCGTCGGATTCTCCGAGCTGAAGAGAGAATCCCCCGAAGTGCCTACTCCAGCGGAAACCACACCTTGAGCTTGTTCATCCTTGCTTCGTACTCCGGTCGATAGGCGCAGTAATCCTTCTCCTTTTTTGTTGCCAGGTGGCTGCACGCTTCGGACACCTCCTGATCGGCATCCGCACTGAGCACATCTGGCCATGAACCATACGCAGGATTGGGAATGATGAACCAGCGCTTGCCCCACAACGGCGCCAGCTTGGCTTCGTTGTCCGCATAAACGGCCTGACTCTCGACGAAGTCCTTCAAGTTGTCGCCGACCAGCATGGCGATACGATGCTTGGTCGCAATCTTCTGGCGTATCGCCTCCTTGGATTGCAGGTCGGCGTACATGCCCTTCAGATAGAACGCGGAGCGATCCTTGGCCTTGGGAAACCCCAGCTTTTCCATCCGCGACATGGTGTCGAGCAGCTGCGGACAATCCGCCCGCAGTTTCAGTTCGTCTTTTACCTTGTCTATCGGCTTCCTGCACTCGCGGTTGGTCACGTAATAGATCCTGGCTGCCTTGGAAGCATCCTTGACGAAATCCACCGCTCCGGCGATAGCCAGCGCTTCTTCGGACTTGACCCATATTTCCCATCGATCGTCGTCGTACAGTTCGCGCTGCTTGATTTGAAAAGCCTGATAAGCGGAATTGTCCAGCAGGGTTTCGTCAAGATCGAAGATGATGGCCGCAGGACGTTTCGCCCAGGGCGATTTCGCGCCGCACGTGCCCTTGCTCTGCTGCAGTTGCCCGGCCTCGGCCGTACCGCACTTGGTCGCGGTTTTCAGCTGCGCTCTGGCACCTTCGAACGCCTGCAGGGCAGCGGCCCGGTATTCGGCGCTGTGCTGCATCCACAATGTAGCGTAGAGGATCTCGCGAGAACGTTGCGCATTGGCTTCGTCTGTTCCGCCGGGACCCTCTACGCTTTCAACGCTCTGACTTTTGGTCGGTGTGTGCTCACATCCCAGGAGGAGCAAAAAAATCACCCAGATTAGTAATAGCGATTTCATAAGGATCTCCCATCGACCCCCGTAAACTTGCCAACGAGGGAATCCCACATGAGCGGTCACGCCAGATTGCGCCGTCTGTCGGACACCGAAAGACTACGTTACGGGGGGGCATCCAGGCAGTGCGGGCGCCCGCCGGCCTCCAGGTCAGGTAGCCTTGTCGCCACCCTTATTCAGGACCCAGGCGATGCCCCGATTGAAACTGGACCCCATCCGATCGCGCAACCTGACCAACGACTACGCCAAATGGCTGCTGCAGGAAAAACGCGAACGCACCCCGGCCAGCGGCAAGTTGTTCGCCAAACGCAACACCATTGGAGGCCGCCGCTTCCATGGGTTCACCGAGGCCCAGATCTGCACCATCATCGGCGGCGATTACTACGACGAATAACGCTGGAGGCCTGTCCGACCTCCACCTCATCTTCACGCCGCGATGATACGAATGCGGGTAAGGGAACATGGCGATTTTATTTTCCATGGAGTGCGGCCGTGAGCGTCAAGAATCACCTTCCCCCGGAGTTGGACCCTGCCGAACCCGATGCGACTCTTGAGCCGCCACATGAAGTGGGAGAGCAGCCGGGAAAACGATCGGGCGAGGAACGCAACGATCCGGAAGTGGAGCCAGGTGCGCGCGAAGGAAAACCCTGAACGGACGCGTGGATTATTCTGTTTTTGGCTCGCGCGCGCCCATCACCAGCAGCCACAGGCAGATGCCGATCTCACCCAGCGCAGCCGGAAGCCTGACGAAGCCGGCAATACCGCTTTCCGCGTAACCGGGAAAGAGCACGCGCCCGGTGAAATTGATGAGATAACCGAAACAACCCAGCATCAACAGGATGCCCAGCGTCTTGGGCAGAATTCCCGACTTGAACACCAGGTACCCGAACGGAAGCAGCCACAAACCCCAGAAAATCTGCGTGACCAGCAAACCGTCGCCATAGGCATCGAGCGACCACATGACCCGCGCCTGCAACTCCTCCACGCTGAAGGCCTGCAGATAATCCGCCCCGCTCAGCAGCGTCAGGACTTCGAATTTGTCGAGCGTGGCGGCGATGGCAATGGGGACGCTGACCACGGCGAACGCCACCATCAGCACGGCCGGTTGTTTGCCGTAAGGACTAAGCAGTCGGTACAGCGCCAAGGGCAGCAACAGGAACGCGGTGTAACAGATCAGTCCTGCCACCATGCCCAGCCGGAACAGCGATTCGTGGGCGACGATGTTGCGGACCGTGGCCACCGCGTCTCCCGTCGTATCGATCTGCGAAGGGACGTAGGCCAGGCTGAAGATGCCGGCCAGCACGACGATCAGATACAGCAAACCGGCGATCCTTGCGGTGCGCTTGTTCGATTGCATGTCCTGCTCCCCGTTCCAGGGCGGATAAGGTCTCCGCCAGTAAGACGCCCGGCAAGGCCGACGATTCCGCCATGCCGGCGCCGCCATGCATTCTGGCTCCCGAGGCTGGCCCGGCTGAAGGCGCGTTGGTCATGGTGACTATGGGCATGGTCGGCGCCCGGGCGTAGCAGCCGCGGACGATCGCCGGCCCGCAGCGCCGCAGACCGGATTGGTCTCGCCAGGGGGTTCCGGGAGTAAGATGCCCCCGGCGCTCCCACAGCCATCGTTATCCGCAGTACTCGCGTTTGGTTTCCGCCCGCCCTATCCCTTGCGTGCCATCACCCAAACCCCGAAGGAGCCCCGTCATGAACGCCCTGCCGCAACTCTGGCTGCCCATCCTGGTCGCCGCGGTCCTGGTGTACATCGCCAGCAGTCTGATCCACATGGTCTTCAAGTGGCACAACAGCGACTACAAGAAACTGGCCAACGAAGACGAAGTGCAGGCCGTCCTGCGCAAGGGCGCGCCGGCGGTCGGCCAGTACGGCATCCCCCACTGCACGGACATGAAGGCCATGCGCGACGAAGCCATGATGAAGAAGTACGTGGATGGTCCGGTGGCTTTCCTTACCGTCATGAAAAGCGGCGCACCCAGGATGGGCGGCATGCTGATCCGCTGGTTCTTGTTCAATCTCGTGGTCGCCCTGATTGCCGGCGCCATCGCCTTGCAGGTCTACGGCTTGCCCGGCAACGCCCACTACGCCGGGCACCTGGTCGGCCTGGTCACCTTCCTCACCTACGCCGGCGGCAGCGTGCAGTACGGCATCTGGATGGGCAAACCGTGGAGCAGCGTACTCAAGGATCTGTTGGACGCCCTGATCTACGGCGTTGTCAGCGCGCTGGCGTTCTGGTGGTTGTGGCCGGCCTGATCAGGCGCTAGTTAGCGGCGTCGCAGACGGAAAAGGCGGCTTTATGGCCGCCTTTTTTATGCGCATTCTTCATGACGGGAAAGGATTAGGCCGCAGATCAGCGCCGAGGCCGATTGCCCAGATCATTGGCCGGCAGGCGGTTGCCAAAGCTCCACCTTGTTTCCTTCCGGGTCGATGACCCAGGCAAACTTTCCGTACTCGGAATCGTCGATCTTCTCGAGAACGTTGCAGCCTTCTTCGCGCAAGACCTTGACCAGGGCATGGAGCTCCTCCACCCGGTAATTGACCATGAAAGCCGCGGTGCTGGGCGCGAATTGATCGCCTTGCGCCGAACCGATGGACCAGATGGTGGTTCCGGCAACCGGCTTTCCTTCATCGTCGGTCCAGGTGAAAGCCGTACCACCCCAATCCTGTACGTCTATTCCGAGGTGCCGCTTGTACCAAGCCTGCAGTGCCGGTGCGTCTTTGGCTTTGAAGAAAATGCCGCCAATGCCGGTGACTCGCTTCATGGAACCTCCGAGAACGGGTGGTGGTGAGGGAGAGTGTACTTTTTGCGGCCCAACGTTGGATTAGAACGGCTTTTAAAACGGGCTCGGTCTGAATGGATCAGGCCTCGCCCTTGTGCGCGAGCCACTCAGAGGTGGCGAGTCTCTTCAGGCTCGTTCCACCAGCTATTGTCCCGGCCATTTGCGTACTTGACCGGCGCGGCAAGGAGTTCTTCTGGCGTTGCGTCGTCGAGCGAAGCGAGTTGGACAGATACATAGTCGCCGCCGATCTGCTCGACGTAGCCGCGACCGAAAGAACGCACGCCACAATGGCGGCAGAAAAGATGGTGCCCGCTCTTGGTGGCGAACTGGTAGTCGCTGAGGGCCTCTTCGCCCGCGAGAAGGCGGAAGGCCTCCGGCTTGACGATGACCGACCAGTTCCTGCTCTTGGTGCAGATCGAGCAGTTGCACTTGCCGGTGCCGGCGCTCAAGTCGATGTCGGCTTCGAAGCGAACGGCGCCGCAATGGCAACTGCCTGTGTATGTCTTCATCATGCTTGAATTGACCTATTGAGGTTGAACGAGGGCCTGGCCGGACGAGGTGCCTGCAAAGACTAACATCCGAATTAAGTCGAGCCGAAAAGCGGGTTCGACTCGGACGAATGGTTAGAGCATGCCCATACGACTACAACGAGTAGGCTGTCGCGACGAGCAGCCCGCCAATGATGGCAAGATTGGACTGCCACGTGTTGATGGTACTGGCGCGCGCAGGGCCCTCCATGTCCCAGAAGTTGACCAGCAACACGGAGGCCGCGACGGTAAAGACGACCAGACCCAGAGCGGCCCATGCGGGGTAGAAACCGAGTATCAGCGCCAGGCCGGCCAAGATCTGGAACACCGAGCCGGACAACAGCACAAGTTTCGCCGCAGGGACGCCACGCGCCGCGAGCGCTTGCGTGATGCCAGGCAGGGTGAAGAAGTGGTGGATACCGCCAACGACGAACAGGCCACCCAGTAGCAGGCGACCCACGAACCACAAGATTGCTTGGCTCTCGGCTGGCATGATTGCCTCCGGTGCTCTGAGACCGGATCAAGCCGTGAGGGCTCGGCCCGGATGAAATGCCGGCTGCTGCCCGCATCCCGGCGGATTCTAGTCGAAGAAATCGAAGATTGACCAGTCAAGGTCCGGAAACTCCAACCACGACAAATCCAGGTCAAACCAGGCAGGCGTAAAACCGGTCGATACCGCCTCGAGCATTTCTTTTTTCATTGCCAGATAGTCGCACGCTTCTCCGGCAGCAACGTGTATCCGATCGAAGTCGTCATGCGAATTGAAAAGCGCATGCGACCAACACGCCACATCGATAGAAATGCCGCATCGCCGATTGGCTTCCCGGACTTGTTCGACGGAATAGAATTTCCGTTTTCCGTGATGCCGGAGAAGATCATCGCCAACACGTTTGGCCTGGGCTTGTTTATCCCGTGGGCTGATGGCGCATGGAGCTGCTTTGGAAATCGCCATGAAATTCCTTCAGTATGGCTACGCAGGACTAGGCGCCTGACGCCTGAATTAAGCCGAGCCGCGGAGCGGCTTCGGCTTGAATGAATTGTTAGGCCGCAGCATGTACCTTGAACCGTAAAGGTCCTTGCGACCGCTCAATGGCGGAGGATACTGCGGAAGACACATGTCCGACAGGTAGCCTGACCGAGACCAGGAGGGGTGGACGGAGAAAACGAGGTAACGCAAAGTGCCAGGCGGGCACTTGCGGCCTCACCAGATAAGCAAGAAACGCACCCCATAGCAGACTGGCGAGTGCTGGGTCTTCAGTGGACGCAACGACAAGGTCAGTAGTGGTGGCCGACATCGGAAGTGCCGCAGCAGAGTGCCACTCCTCTGGGCTGCCTATAGCAATAATGATTCGCTGGCCATTGATGCTCTGCCAAGAAACGCGATTGTGCAGCGAGCGTCCTGACGATGTGCTGCTTGTCTGTTCGTTTACTAGGATTGTTTCCATGCGGCCTGACGCCTGAATTAAGCCGAGCCGCGAAGCGGCTTCGGCTTGAATGAATAGTTAGGCCTTGGAAAGCACTTCACCGAAGTACCATCGCTCGCCGGAAAGATGCCAGTCATCTTCTTCGCTGTGATACTCGACCGTTACGCCCAACTCTGACACTCCAGGAGGCAAATCCAAATTCCATTCTTGAGACAAGCTGCGCCCAGTCACCATCGTTGTTTCGCCGTGCTCATTCTTGGCCGGCAATGTATGAGAAAGAAAGTACTCCTCCTGGAGATAGATGCACAGTTCGCTTGTAAACATGTCAGGAAGACATACAACGCATGTGACCCGGACATTTCGAGCGGCTGCAGGCTTGGCAGCTAATAGATGCCCGCAAGCAGTCACAAGGTTTTGAGCACATGCTCGCTGAATATCCGTATTGGTGCCGCGCCCTTCAACAAGATTTAGATCAACGGGTATTTTCCAGTTCCAGTATCGGCTGGCAGGATCCATCTCATCGTCGGGCGGGAAATAATCAGCAAACCCCTCCGACCAGCGCTTCATCGCTCGCAGTCGACGCGGAACGCCGCGAAGTTTTTTCTCTGGATAGATTAGTCGTCTCATGCAGGTCTAACTATGATTAGACCCCAAAGTAGGGTGTAGCGAGGATTGTGGGTGTGGCCCGGGAGGTCCGTCAATCAGACTTGCCTACACTGGGCAAGGGGTTACAGCGATGTTGCGGGTCGAAAGGGCATGCAACGCAACATTGTCGGTGTTTAACGGCACGGAGGCCATCTAATGCCCACTACGGAAGATATCGCGGTCATAAGCAAACCAGGGTTCACCCCGCCGCGGCCCAGGCTGTTCGATGAAGTTCGGCGTAGATTGCGGGTGAAGCACTACAGTTTGCGGACGGAACAGGCCTACCTTTATTGGATACGCCGGTATATCCAAAACAATGGCCGTCGGCATCCACGCGAATTAGGCGGTAAGGAGATCGAGCACTTCCTGAGCGATCTGGCCCAGCGGCACCGGGTCGCCCCAGTACCCTCGCCCTAGCCGCCGATGTTCTTGTGCGGGAGGTGCTGGCTTTTCTCATTCCAACCCCAGAAACACGCGCATCCGCGCCAGCTCGGCTTCCAACGCATCGTCGAATGCCGCCTCCCGCGGTGGATTGCCGCCGATGTAGTGCAACTGCGGATGCAGCGCGCCTTCGGATACCGACAGGTTGCCCCATCCGATCACACGGTCGCGCCACAGCAACGGAAGTGCGTAGTAGCCCAGCTTGCGTTTGGGCGCGGGCGTGTAGGCCTCGAAGCGGTAGGCCCAGCCCCAGAGCAATTGGAAGCGGCGGCGGTCCCATACCACCGGATCGAACGGGGTAAGCAGGCGCACTTGTTCGTCCGGTTTCCAGCGTCGGCTCTCTGCGCGCTCGTCCGCGGGCCACACCCAGTCCACGCCCTCCACTCGCATGCGTTGCAGGCGCTGCCGTGCACGGATCAGCGCCGGTTTGCGCGCGGCATCCCATTGCGGCACCCCGCGGCCCAGGTAGCTCACCAGCTGGCCCAGGCTGGCATCGGGCAGCGGCGAATATTTGCGTACGATCAGATCGATCAACGCATCCAGGCGCGCGTCGATGCCGGCCTTGTCCACCGGCGCGACATCTTCGCGCACCGCATAGACACGGGTGCCGCCGTCGCGCCTGGCCACCCGCAGCAGACCGCGGTAGTGCATGCCGTCCAGCAGCTGGGTGCTCGCATTGGAGGAACCGCCGAACCAGTTGGTGGTCTTGCCATGGGCGAAGTGGGCATCGACTTCGCGCGGATGCACCGCTCCGCGTTCGGCGATGTACTCGCGCACCGCCTGCGCCTGCTTCCATCGTGCCGGCGTCCAGCCCATGCGCGCGGTGCGCGGATGCATCAATGCGTGGTGGGCGCGCGGCAGGAAGCCGTAGTTGACGAAGAAATCCTCCTCCAACGCCAACCGCGGATAACGGCGCTCCAGATCGCCGGCGCGATAGCCGACGACACGGTGCCGCAAGGTCAGGTCCTGCGCCCGTGCCGGCGCGCGGATGGGATCGGCCTGTACGAAGCCGAGCTTCTCGATGGCCCGCATCAGCGTGGTCGGCTTGAACAGCGAACGGGCGATGGCGTAGCGGCGCAGGTGGTCCAAGGTCAATGGCATGGGGCAATGATGCCAGCCTGCCGACCTCGGCGCTTCCCGTTTTTTGCTTCGCCATACGGGACCACTACGATCTGCACATGCCATCGCCGGGAAGGCCGCGATAATGAATCCCACATCCGCCACCCCACGAGGATTGCCCATGAGGTTCCCACTGTCAGCTCTGGTCCTGCTGGCCGCACTGCTGCCTGCACGCGCGCAGGCGCAGGACACATGCCCCGACCGCTCCGCCTATGAGCCCGCGCGCGAAATCATCCGCGACCTGGGAAAGATCGTCGCGCCCAATGGCGTGCAGGAAACCTACGCCGCACGCATCGGCGGCATCGACCAATGGCTGAGCGTGCGCGGGCAGGACCGCGACAATCCGATGGTGCTGTTCGTGCACGGCGGGCCGGCGGCCCCCATCATGCCCAGCCAGTGGCAGTTCCAGCGTCCGCTGGAGGAATACTTCACCATCGTCAACTACGACCAGCGTGGCGCCGGCAAGACTTACAACAGCGTCGCGCCGGACAGCATCGCCGACACCATCCATATCCAACGCTACGTCGACGACGCCATCGAGATGGCCGAGTATCTGCGCAAGCGCTACAGCAAGCGCAAGCTGATCCTGATGGGCCACAGCTGGGGCACGGTGGTAGCCATGCACGCGGCGCTGAAGCGGCCGGATCTGTTCCATGCCTACGTGGGCATCGGCCAAGTCGTCAATACGCGCGAGAACGAACGCATCAGCTTCGAATACGGCCTGCAGCAGGCGCAGGCCCACGGCAACGCCGAGGCCATCCGCGAGATGGGAACCATCGCACCCTACCCGGGCACTACCCCAATCACCCGTGAGCGCATCGTCATCGCGCGCAAATGGCCGCAGTTTTACGGCGGGCTCACCGCATTCCGCGAGGATTCGACCTACTACTACCGCGCGCCGCGCCTGTCGCCGGAATACAGCGACCGCGACCGCTGCGCGATCGATGCCGGCAACGTGTTTTCCCTGGGCCGGCTTCTGGACGAATTCCTGCAGGTGGACTTCACCGGGGTCAAGGAATTTCCGATTCCGGTGGTGATGTTTATGGGCCGGCACGACTACACGACCCCCTCGGCACCCACCGAACGCTGGCTGCGGCAGGTGAAAGCGCCATACAAGCGGGGCGTCTGGTTCGAACATTCGGCGCACATGATGCCGTGGGAGGAACCTGGCAAGACCCTGGTCAGCCTGCTGGAGCAGGTGCGGCCGCTGGCGGTGGAAGGAGACGCCGGGCGCTAAGAAGCAAGGTGACGCCCCCGACGGTTACGCGGCCTTCCATCGCGGGGCAGGCCGCGTTGGCGTTGCGTTCGCCTGCTCCCTTTACTCCAGCGCCATCCTCAGATCGCGCCCAGCGCTGGCCGCGTTGCCCATGTAATCAATGGCCGTGATGCGCAGCGTGTAGTCGCCGGCAGGCAATTCATCCGGCCGCCAGGCGCCGGTGGCGAGCCGGCCATCGCGCACTGTGTTGCTCACCACGTACTTGAAATGCGTCTGCGCGCTGCCGTGCACGGTGATGCCGCTGCCAGGCGCGTAGGTCACCTTCACCGCGTCCGGATCGGCGGGCATGCGGTTGAACTCGATGGTCATGCGCGGCGTTTCATAACCCGGCCAAGGCGTGCCATCGGCGCGCAGCAGCTGATAGCCCAGCGCATGCAGGCCCAACCTGCGCCTGGGCAGGTTGTTGTCCACCTGGTCCCAGGCGTCCACCACGATTTGCACGCCCATGCCGCGCGGCACCAGCACGCGGCCGTCGGCTCGCTTGGCCAGCGGTTGTTCGCTGGCGTCGAGCAGTTCGATGCCATCGATACGCGGGGCGTAGTGGTCGGCGTAGCCGGTGAAACCCAGCGCCACCGCATTGCGCTCGTAGCCGCTCGCGCCCACGCTGAGATGCACGTGCGCCATGCGGTTGATGGTGCCCAGTACTTCGCCTGCCTTGAAACGCGTGCCGCGCAGCACACGCATGCGTTCGGGCGCGCCGGCTTCATCGCGCAGCAGCTGGAAGCGTGGGTCGGACACCTCATCCCGCGCATCGCGCCCCACCCGCATATGGATGTAGTTGAGGCCGTCGATCGCCATGCCTTCGCCCAGTTCGTCCAATCCCCAGGCGCCGGACGGACTGCTGACCTTGCCGTCGGCGATCGCCAGCACCTGCGCGCCCACATCGCCGCGGATGTCCAACCCGCCATGCAGATGGTCGCGGCTTTCGTTGTCGTAGTTTCCGCGCACCTCGCCCAGCGTGCCGACCACTTCGTGCCAGCCGTCCTGCGGATGCAACGGCCAGCGTCCGCCGGTGGCGGGCAGCGGATCTTCCGGCGCCGGACCTACCGCTCCCAGCGTCGGTGAAACCGCGCCTGTTGCCGCGTCGACAGGCGCGATGCGGTGAATGCGCCGGCTGCCGGCGTCGGCGACCAGCAGCGCGCCCCTGGCATCCAGGGCCAACCCCGCCGGGCGCGAGAGCCGCTGCGCCTGGGTAGCGCCGGTCAGCACATGCGGCCGGCCATCGCGGGAAAGCTGGATCACCCGTCCCCACGACATTTCGCCCACGTAGAGCACGCCGTCATGGGTCAGTGCCAGGCTCATCGGCCGGTGCAGCGCGCGCACTGCCCCATCCTGTCCGGCGTAGTAAGGCGTAGTGACCGTGCCGTCGGGCGCGACCCGGCGTATGGCGTTGTTGCGGGTGTCGGCGACCCAGATGATGCCTTGCGCGTCCACCGCCAACGCGGTGGGCGTATCGAAGCGGGCCGCGGCACCCATGCCATCTGCATTGCCCGGCCGCTCGCCGCCGGCCAGCGTGCTGACCCGTCCTTGCACATCGATCTTGCGGATGCGGTCGTTGTAAGTGTCGGCGACATAGATATTGCCGTGCCCATCCACTGCCACGCCGATAGGGCCGTTGAACTGCGCCTGGCTGCCGGCGCCGTCGCGGAGTCCCGCCACGCCGGTGCCGGCCACGGTGCTGACCATGCCCAGCGGCGTGATCCTGCGGATGGCGTGGTTGCCGGTGTCGGCGACATACAGGTTGCCCGCGCCATCCAGCGCCAGACCGGAAGGCGTATTCAACCGCGCCGCGGTGCCGTCGCCATCAGCGAATCCTTCGCTGAAGCCCGCCAAAGTAGTGACCGTACCGTCGGTACCGATCCTGCGGATGCGATTGTTGTCGCCGGCATCGGCCACGTACAGCGTGCCGTCCGCCGCTACCGCCACGCCATAGGGATCGTCGAAACGCGCTTGCGCGACCGGTCCGTTGCGCATTCCACGCACGCCATCGCCCGCCGCGAGCCGTAGCTGCGCAGTCCAGCCGAAGGGCGTGGGCGCGGATTCTGCAGAGAGATCGGGGCTTTTCGGTACGAGAAAGAACGTGGCGGCCAACGCGGCGGCAATCAAAACCGCCACGGCCCACAGCCAGGGTTTACGGCTCATGCGGTCCTGCAGGCAAGAAGCGGATAAGCACGATATTCAATCGGAAGGAGCATGGGAAGAGAGTCCCAGGGCGCGCACGGGATGCGGTCCTGACCCGATGTCGATGCCGGGCCGCACCACCCGTGAAACGAAAAAGGTAATCTGACGCTCGTTTCATCGCCGCAACGACCGGGAGCGCCCCATGGACAGCAACGACCGCAAGCTCGATGAGTTGCGCGCGCGCATCCCCAGCTTCACCTGCATCGTGGGTTGTCACGATTGTTGCGGGCCGGTGACCGCCTCTTCCGAGGAGATGGCCAGGCTTCCGGTCAAAACCGAAGCCGAGCACGAAGCCGCGTTGGCCGAACTGAGCTGTCCGCATCTGGGCGAGCACGGCTGCGAGGTCTACAGCGAACGCCCCCTCATCTGCCGGTTGTTCGGCACCACCCCCAGCCTGCTCTGTCCCAACGGCAGGCGGCCGGTGTACATGATCGACAGACGCACCGAGCAAGAGATCCACCAATTCCTGGCGCGCACCCGGCAAGTGCTGGTCTGATTCGCTTGCCGCGGCCGCTAGGGGCTGCGACCAGCACCGCCCAATGCGCGCTTGAACAAGGCCAGCGTCTGGCCCCAGGCTTCCTTCGCGGCCGTCTGGTCATAGCGCGGCGTGGTGTCGTTGTTGAAGCCATGCTGCGTGCCTGGCGGCTGCAACAGCGTGTAGCGCACGCCGGCCGCCTTGAGCGCCTTTTCGTATTCCGGCCAGGCCGCGTTGACGCGTTCGTCCTCGGCGGCCAGCACCACCAGCAGCTCGGCCTTGATGGCGGCCACCTCTTCGGTTTTCGGCGCGCCGCCGTAGAAGGGCGCCGCCGCGGCCAGGTTGGGCAGGTGCGTGGCCAGGAAGTTGGCGATGGCACCTCCATAGCAGAAGCCCACCACACCGAGCTTGCCGTTGCCCTCTTCCAACGTTGACAGCATGCCGGCGGCGGCGAGGAAATCGGCGCGCGATTTTTCCTGGTCGAGTTTCGCGAACAGCGCCCGTGCCGCGTCCTCGTCGCCGGGGTAGCCGCCGAGCGGGAACAATGCGTCCGGTGCGAAAGCGATGAAGCCTTCCAGCGCAAGCCGGCGCGCAATGTCCTCGATGTGCGGATTCAAGCCGCGGTTCTCATGCACCACCAGCACCACCGGCAGCGGACCTTTGGCCCTGGCCGGCTTCACCAGATAGCCGCGGCCCTTGCCGTAGCCCTGCGGCGAATCGAATTGCCGGTACTCCGTCGATAAGCGCGCATCGTCGGGCGACACCTGCTGCGCGGCGGCGAACTGCGGACTGAGCGCTGCCAGCAATCCCGCCGCGCCGCCAGCGCCCACGGCGAACCGCGTAGCACCGCGCAGGAATCCGCGCCGGTCGATGAGGCCATGCACGTACTGGTCGAACAGGCGCAGTACCGCCGGATCGAAATCATCAACGGTGGAACGAGGAGGTTTTGCCATCACGGACTCCTACTCCTGGTCGGGCCGTGGAGTATGCAATAGCTGGCGTGACGCGGGTTTACGGCTTCGCCGCGGCCGCCGGCTTAAGCAGATCCAGCACCGCCACGGTCATCGCCTCGGTGCCCAGGCGCACGGACGGTTCGGGATCGATCTTGAACAACGGCGAGTGATGCCCTGAGACCGGCGGTCCGCCGGCCTTGGCGGCGTCGAAGGCTGGTTGCGGAGTGCCGCCGACGTTGAAATAGAAACCCGGTACGCCGAGTTCCGGCTGCACGAAGTACGCGAAGTCTTCGGCGCCCATGCCGGTACGCGGCGGCGATTTCAAAACCGCGGCGCCGAAAGCCTGGGCGAAGACCGTGCGCATGCGCGCGGCGAGTGCGGCATCGTTGAGGGTAACCGGCGTCGATTCCACCGACAGCTTCACTTCCGGCAGCTTATCTTCCGGCAAACCGTTCATGCGGCCTACGTTCTGCGCGATCCGTTTGATGCCGTCCAACAGCACTCTGCGCACCGCTTCGTCGTCGGTGCGTACCGTCAGCTGCAGGTCGGCGCGGTCGGAGATGATGTTGTGCTTGGAGCCGGAATGGAAGGCGCCCACTGTCACCACGCCCGGCGACAGCGGCGAGATCTCGCGACTCACCAGAGTCTGCAAGGCCAGCACGATTTCCGCACCCATCACGATCGGATCCTTGCCTTGGTGCGGGTACGCGCCATGCGCGCCGACGCCATGGATGGTGATGTCGATGCTGTCCGAGGACGAGGCGACGATGCCCGGATCGGCGACGATCGTGCCCGTCGGCGACTCGGCATCGACATGGAATGCCAACGCGTAGTCGGGTTTGGGGAAGCGCGTGTACAGCCCGTCTTCCAGCATCAATCGTGCGCCACCGATGCGTTCTTCCGCCGGCTGCACCACAAACACCACCGTGCCGCGCCACGCATCTTTCATCGCCGCCAGGCGGGCGGCGGTTCCGATCAGCGAAGTGATGTGCACGTCATGGCCGCAGGCATGCATGACCGGCGACTCCCGTCCGTCGATGCCTGTCTGCACGACAGTCGAGGCATTGGCAAGACCGCTGGCCTCCTTGAGCGGCAACCCGTCCATGTCCGCGCGGACCAGCACGGTGGGGCCAGTCCCGTTTCTCATCACACCGACCACACCGGTGCCGCCAACCTTTTCGGTGACTTCTATCCCGGGAACAGCGCGCAGTTCCTTCGCCATCCGCGCTGCCGTCGCGGTTTCCTTGTAGGACAACTCGGGATGACGATGGAACCAGTCGAACAACGCACCCAGCCGCTGGTCGTAATCGGCCTTCACCGCCGGCGCGAACTCAGGTGCGGCCATGGCCGGGGAAGCGGTGAGTGCGGCGAGGCATAGCAGGACGCTGGAGCGCATGGCGGGTTCCCAGAGAATGGATACTGGGAGTGTAGGCGGAATCAGACGGGCGGACACCGCGAATCGGTTTGGGGAAGATGCGTCGCCCGGATTGGTTTCTATCGGGCCTGCAATGGCTTATAGAACTCGGCTATCTTCGGAATGAAGTTCTGTGGATTCGCGCCAACAAGATTGGTCAACACGATGATGGCCAGCCGATCATCGGGATAAACCATGAATGCGGCACGGGCGCCCCCCATACCCGCCACTTGCAGGTGCGGCGAAGTCTCCAATACCGGCCATCCGGCGGCCCAACTTCCGTCAGTGCCGCTGTTCAGTTTTTCTGGCGTCCACATATTCCGGACATTGGCCGCATTGATCAGCCGACCACTCGACAACGCGATCATCCAATGCGCGACTTCCTCGGCCGTGGTCAGGATTCCACCGCCCGCCCAAAGACCACGGGCATGTCGTAGAACCAATGGGACAAACGCTCGTCGTCGCCTTGCGCATCGGTTTTGCGTGGGAAGTAGCTGTACATCGTAGCCGCGTTGGCAATCAGGTCATAGCTGTCGCCGAACGTTGACGAGCGCATGCCGGCGGCTGCGAATTGGCGTTCTGCAACGTATTTCTCGTAAGGCATTTTGGTTTGTTTGACTATGATCTGCGACAGCAACACATAGTTGGTTTGGTTGTATGCGAACCTCTCGCCAGTGTGTGCATCCATGGGCAGCAGTTTTACCGCCTTCCACGGATCCTGTTCGGAGCCCCCTCCAATCAGGCCTTGCTGATCGAGGATATCCGGAAGCCCCGAGGTATGTGCCAGCAGTTGGCGGACATGGATATTCCGCCAGGCCTCAGGCAACCCATCCAGATAATCGGAGACAGGGGCATCCAGATCGACGAGCCCGGCTTCGGCCAACTGCATCATGGCGACGCCCGTAAACGACTTTGTTGCGGAATTGATGGGGAACAGGGTTGTTCTTGTGGCAGGCACGTGGTTTTCCACGTTGGCCAAGCCATAGCTCTGGGATAACACAACCTGATCGTCCTTGATGATTGCGATCTGCAGACCCGGTATGCGTTGCTCTTTCATAGTCTGCTGTATCGATTGCATAGCCCGCTCGTTCGCTTCGTCCAAGGGGGTCGCAGCGGTTCCAAAGCAGGGGAGCGACAGTAAAGCGGCGATGGCCGCGGCGGCACGGTATTTTCCAAGCGTCATGAATCTTCCTCGGGCGAATCCGCCAATGATGCGATGGGCAACGGCTGCTTATCTCGACGAGCAGGGCTGACGCTGGGATGCGTCGCAAGGCCGCATGGTTTAAACCGGTGGCTGGGGAACCGGGTACTGCTCAGCAAGACCGGCCTGGGATCGATGTGTTGCCCTTCCTGCCCGCGGTGCGCACCCAAGCACCGCGGGCGCCGCTCGCTCACCCGCCCGTGCTGTGTAGGACGGCGTGGCGGAAAGCCCATGTGTAGGTGTTGCCGAGCATGACCGGCAGCATGTTGCGATAGGCGCGGATGCGCTCTTCGTTGCTGGGTGCAGCGGGCGTGTCGTGGCGCGCGGGATGCTGCAGCGAAAGGAAGGCCAGCGGTCCCAACGCCGCCTGATGGATTGCGATGCCGTTGTTGTCGTTCATGATGCGCATGCCTCCTGGGAAAGCAGGCAAGCCCGCGGACTTGCCTGCGGCCGAGTTCCCCGACAACCCACGCCGACGATGCACTGAAGAACCCGCAGGCGGCCGGGGCGCTTATCCCCCCCCCTTTTCCGCCGGATGCGTGAGGCGAACCCCCCTGTTGGACCGCCTGCCAGCCGCATCCGGCGCCTTCATACCAAAGAACGTATGCCTCTGTGGGAGGCGGCCATCGGGCAGGCCCATGCGAGGGGCTCATTCTTTTGAAATTGGCTATAAATAGTCTTCTACAGGCCAATAAGGATTGTTTATGATCCTACAACTTGACATTCAACTACCCACTCGTTACTTTTGTCTATAAAGAATCCTGAAAGGCCAAATATGGCCTGTTTATGATCAAATAGCCTCATGTCAAAGCCCAGCAACCGAACCTACTCCCGCTATGGTCAAGAAGCAGTAAGGCTGCTGGGTCTGACTATTCGCCAAGGCCGTATCGAACGCCGACTCACGCTCGATGAGTTGGCCGAGCGTGCGGGTGTATCGCGCGGTTTGGTCCAGCGGGTGGAACGAGGGGACATGGGCTGCGCCATCGGCGCGGTTTTCGAGATGGCAACCATCGTAGGCGTGCAGCTATTCGGCGCCGACCAAGGCCTGTTGACGATGCATGTCAGCGCTGCCGAAAAGACCTTGACCCTGTTGCCGCAGTCCTCGCGCCCTCTTTCGAAGAAGCTGAAAGATGACTTCTAAGACTCCAGAGGAAGCGTTCGTGTGGGTCTGGCTTCCCAGCGCCGTTACGCCGGTAGTGGCGGGACGGCTGGTGCCCGATGGCGGACAGCTGATCTTCAACTACGGTCGAAGCTATCTCGATCGCGACAACGCGATCCCGCTCTATTTACCGGAACTGCCCATCAAAGCGGGCGCTATCCCTCCGATGCCTGGCTTGACTATCGCCGGATGCATTCGCGATGCCGCGCCGGATGCTTGGGGGCGGCGCGTAATCCTCAACCATCGCTATGGCAAGGAAGCAAGGGACATGGATACGGCGCGTCTGGACGAGCTGTCCTATTTGCTCGAATCGGGATCGGACCGTATCGGCGGCCTCGACTTCCAGGCGTCGGCCACCGACTACTCGCCACGGATCGCCCAGCAGGCGACGCTGGCGGAGCTGTTGGATGCCGCCGCCAAAGTGGAAGCAGGCATCCCCCTCACTCCCGAGCTCGACAACGCCCTCCATCACGGCAGCTCGCTCGGCGGCGCTCGGCCCAAGGCCATGATCGAGGCCGGCCAGCACAAGTGGATCGCCAAATTCTCCTCGAGCGCCGACACCTACAGCATCGTCAAGAGCGAATACATCGCGATGCGGTTGGCGGCCCTGGCGGGACTGGACGCGGCGCCGGTGCGACTGGAACGCAGCGCAGGCAAGGATGTCCTGCTGGTACGCCGGTTCGATCGCGAAAGAACGCCGGACGGCTATCGCCGCAGAATCATCGTCTCGGCCCTGACGATGCTGGGGCTGGACGAAATGATGGCCCGCTACGCCAGCTACGAAGATCTGGCCGAAATCGTGCGTCACCGCTTCAACCAGCCAAAGGCGACATTGCGGGAACTCTATGGCCGGCTCGTCTTCAATGTTCTATGCGGCAACACCGACGACCATGCACGCAACCACGCCGCATTCTGGGATGGGGAAACCCTTGTCCTCACCCCCGCTTACGACATCTGCCCACAGGCACGCACCGGCAACGAGGCCGGTCAGGCGATGCTGATTGCAGGCCAGCGGCGCGACAGCAATCTCTCGCTCTGCCTCAAGGCTTCCACTCATTTCCTGTTGAACGAAAAAGAGGCCATCGCCCTGATCAACCATCAGCTGGATACCGTCCATGAACACTTCGAAAGCGTTTGCGACGAAGCAGCTCTGAGCGCCGTCGACCGCAACCTGCTGCAGCGACGACAGTTCCTCAACCCCTCCATCTTCGATGGTTCGCCGGCCGCATTGCAGCCAAGGGCGTTCTAGCCAGCCGCAATGTGGTCGTTACAGGCAGTCCAGCTGTAAATCGTGAAATGCGTAGGGCGGGTTTTAACCCACCCCACGAGATCTTGGGGGTAAGTTGCCAGGTCGTCTGCCTTGTGGAAGAGCGCTTCACCCGACCTTGATTGTCCCTCTTTTGGGTCAGGTATCGTCCCTGGTAGGCGATGTTGATCCGTTGGTTTTCACGGATGCTATGCCGCCCTCGCGAGCCGCTGCCGACGAATATGTCTCGCTTGTACCGATAACCTGTCCGTTGCCGCTTTTCAGATTGAACATCGGACTCCCGTTGCTTGCGTCCTTTCTCTCATATCTGACATCGAATGGAGAGTTCTCTTTGACCGACTGGATTCCGCCAAGCGCATTGGCCTTGGTGGTGTATCGCTCGCTGGACAGAATGGTCTTTCCGTTTTCTGCCTCGAGTGTAAAGTGGAATTGCGCACCTGAATTTTTAAGCACATAAGTACCCATTGCTCGCATCTCCCGGTTGGTGACCAAGCGCCCCAAGATTCGCCGATGCTTAGGTCTATCGCTGAGGCAGATGCAGGATCTGTCCTGCCAATGCGACTCTAGGCACATGGTCAAGGCCATTCAATGTAAATAGTTCACATGCATTCGATGCCAGACGGCCCTTGCAAGCGCTATAAAACCGGGAAGTATCGTGAGATGCGTAGGGCGGGTTTTAACCCGCCTTGATGGCCTAGGTATCGACTCCCGCACGGAAGGCGGGTTAAAACCCGCCCTACGGGATCTACGTAATCTGGAGTTGACTACGTCAACCAGACGCCAGCGGCTTGAGACTCAAGGACCCGGCTCGACGGGCGGATCCTTGCTCCGGGTCCGGGACACCGCGGTGACGATGCCGATGCCCAGCAGCACGATCGTACCCACTCCGATCCACTGCGGGGCCAGACCGGCCAGATGCGCCCCATAGGCCAAACCACCCACCAATACCACGATGCCTAAGAGATAGATCGCTAACGATGACATGTGCGTGCCTCCTGTTTGTGGGCGGCCGATTGTAGGCAGTACCGGTGCTCAGCCGGCGTGAGGACGGGCTACGACGGCAAAGGAAGGCTGCTGCCCGCGGATTGGGCAAAGCGTGAAAGCCACCGGCGGCTTCGACAAAGGCCACGACCCGCAAGTCAAGATTGGTATCGCGGCAGGCTGGGTTGGCTTCATCAACCCGGCTTCTCGGCAATCTCAAACTTAAAGCGCCGGGTTGGTGGAGCTAACCCAGCCTACAGGGCTAATGACCCTGATCCAGTTCGTGGTGGATCAATACCACGCACTGCGAGGCGAACAGCATCTTGGATCCCAGCGCTATTTTCTTCGCGCCCAGGCGTTCGAGGCTGTGGAAGGTTTTCTTCGGCATCGGGATGTGGTCGGTCAGCAGGAAACAGGGATTGCCTTCGAACGCCTGCTCACGCATCGGCGTGCCCTTCCTGTCCATCACGAACAGCTGATGATCTTCGGCAAGCGCCTGCACCAATCGCTCGAAGCTCAGCGTCTGCACGCTGACGCCCGATTCCACCGGTCGCGTTTCTTCCTTGCCCATGCCCCTGGAAGCGTCCAGCGCCTTGGCGACCTTGCCCAGTAGCGCGCGCTCGTCGAAACCGCCGATCTCGTGCATGGCGTTGGCGTCGAAGCGGATCGTGCGGGAGAAATCCTGGGTGCTTTCCAGCACCAGGTAGACCGTCACGTCGGCACGATGCGACTGGGCCACGAAGATCGCGTTCATCAGCGTGTGCGCCAGGATTTCGGTGTGGGCTTCCTTGCCGACGGACGCAAGCAGCTTCTGGCTGTCCGTAGGCGCCGCCCGCGCTCTCAGTACAAAGGTTCGCATGTGTGTGATGGCCGATTGGTTGCCCCGCACGGCACAGGGCATGCCGCCCGCTCATTGTCCACATGAATGGCGTTGGCGGCCACCTCGCGGTCAACCTGGTCCGGTCAACGGGATCAGATTCATTTCCCAAGATCGCGAGGCGCTCGTGCTGGAGAAAAAATGAATACGACTTTTTACGTGCGCAGGACGGTATGCGAAACTCCGTTGTGGCACCGTTGTATGCGGATGTGCCGCGTTTCTTCCCTGTGGCCGAAGCGAAGGAGACCAAGATGGAAAATCGATCAAGCGGGATCAACCGGCGCCGGGTGTTGCAGGCAATGGGACTGGCAGCAGGTGCGGCATGGAGTCCGCTGGCCGCGTGGGCCAATCCATCGGATCGCAAGGATCGCGCCGGTGCCGGCGGCAACCAGGGGGCGACGTTGCGTGTGGCGCTCATGGGATTGGGCAGCTACGCCGCGCAGGTGGCGGAAGCCATGCAGTCCTGCAAGCGCGCCAGAGTCGCCGGACTCATCAGCGGAACGCCTTCCAAACTCCAGGAATGGGGAACGAAGTACGGCGTGCCGGAAAAGAACCGGTACGACTATGGAAATTTCGACCGCATCAAGGACGATCCGGACATCGATGCGGTTTACATCATCACGCCCAACGCGTTCCATCGCGATCAGGCGATCCGCATCGCCAAAGCGGGAAAGCATGTCATCTGCGAAAAGCCGATGGCGGTCAGCGCCAAGGAAGGGCAGGACATGATCGACGCCTGCGCCGCCGCCGGCGTGAAGCTGCTGGTGGGCTATCGGATGCACTTCGAGCCCAAGACGCTGGAAGCGATCCGCATGCGCAAGGCAGGCGATTTCGGAAACATCCTGTTCTTCCAGGGCCTGTGCGGCTTCCGCATCGGCGATCCCGGCCAGTGGCGCCTGGACAAGGCGCTGGCAGGCGGCGGGTCATTGATGGATATCGGCATCTACGCCATCAATGGCGCGCGCTACATGGTGGGCGAAGACCCGGTATGGGTGACCGCGCAGCAAAGCAAGACCGACCCGGTCAAATTCAAGGAAGGAGTGGACGAAACCATCCAGTTCCAGCTGGGCTTCCCCAGCGGAGCCGTGGCTTCCTGTCTGTCCACCTATCAGATGAACCATCTGGACCGCTTCTTTATGACCGGCGAACAGGGATTCGCCGAGCTGCAGCCTGCCACGGGCTATGGCCCCATCCAGGGCCGTACCCACAAAGGCGAACTCGCGCAGCCGCACGCCCGGCACCAGACCCTCCAGATGGACGAGATGGCCGGCATCCTGCTTGACGGGAACACACCCATGGTCCCCATCGACGGCGAAGAAGGCCTGAAAGACCTGAAAATCATCGATGCCATCTACGCCGCCTGTGGAACCGGCGTCAGGCAGGAGCTGCGCCTAGGCTGAAGGGAAGTAATCAAAGCAGAGAAGCTCTTGTAGGATGGGTTGAGCGAAGCGATACCCATCGCTACCATCCCACCACTCACGCAAGAGGTCACGGATGACCAACTATCGACGCACATATGTTCCCGGCGCCACATGGTTCTTCACCATCAATCTAGCCGAGCGCCGCTCACGGTTATTGGTGGATCGTGTTGACGAATTGCGACAAGCCCTGCGTTACGTTCGGACGCGTCACCCCTTTCAAATCGACGCCATGGTGGTATTGCCAGACCATCTGCACGCGATCTGGACCTTACCTCCGGGCGACAGCGACTACCCGCTTCGCTGGCGATTATTCAAGACGTGGCTCTCCCGCCACGTACCTCAGGGGGAACTCCGAAGAGCCAGTCGAGTCGACAAAAGCGAACGCGGGATATGGCAACGCCGTTATTGGGAACACCTGATCCGGAATGAAGCCGATCTGCACAGCCACATTGACTACATCCACTTTAATCCCGTGAAGCATGGCCATGTCTTGAGGACGGTGGATTGGCCGCATTCCACCTTTCACCGTTATGTGGCGAAAGGCATCCTGTCTGCGGATTGGGGTATTGCACTGGGTCGCGACGTCGGCTTCGGAGAGCGCACGTGATGGGTATCGCTGCGCTCAACCCATCCTACTGGGCTGAGGGGAAGTGATGTAGCCCGGTAGGCTGGGTTGGTTTAATCAACCCAGCATCTCGCGGTTGCAAGCTAAAAGCGCTGGGTTGACGGAGCTAGCCCAGCCTACGGCCCTTCCTCTCGCAGAATTTCGACCCCCGCGTGGTCCGCTCGATCCAATCACGTGCTTGCCTCCTGTGGAGATTGCAGCCTTATCCTGGCGCGGATTCGTGCGGGCAGCATGAGCGGAATGCGAGGCGGAAGCGAAGCACGGCTTCTGCCGCGATGTAGCCCGGGTACGGCCGCGATTACAAATACCCCAGATGCATCAACGTGAAGGCAGTCATGTCGGCGCAGGCATGAAAACTGATCACGTACCACAGGTTGTCCGGCCAGCGCTGCCGCACTGCCGCCGCGAACACCGCGAATACCAGCGCATTGGCCACGCCGAAGGCACCGAGTTGCACGTGATAGGCGGCGAACAGCAGCACGACGAGCGTCGTCGCAACAACCGGCCGCCCATGCCACGCCGGCAGGTGCCGCAAAAGCATGGCCTGCAAAAACCCGCGGAATACGAGCTCTTCATAGAACCCGCCGATCACCCAGGCCAGGGCGAGGGCAATCAGATAACCGAACAGGTGCGCGCGCACGAAATCGAAACTGGAAAGATCGGGCAGCTCGCCCAACAGACGAGCCAGCATCGGACCGATCGCCGTGTAGTTGGCCATCGCATAGGCCACACCGAGCGTGCCGCCCACCAGCAGCGGCACGATTCCCAATGCCCGCCACCGAAACCCGATGTCGGCAAACCCGAGCCACTGATACCGCAGCATCCCGGCACACAGGCCGAGCCCAAGCAATGGGTAGAGGAACATCGGCACGCCGAGGTGCGGCGCGAGCAATACGCACAGGCTGCCGAATACAACCAGCAACGTTTGTGCGGTCGCCGGTCGGGAAGGGGTCAACGGGGCATCTTCCATGCGGTCAGTGGGTCACCCGCCATTTCTTGCGCAGAAAGTGATCAGACATCAGGCTACACCGCGCACCGGAATCAGTGAACTCCGCGTCCGACCCGAGACAATTGTGGAACGCGGGGGCTGCTGGACGCCTGCGACTGACGGCGTTCTCCTTACTCTGCCAACGCCTTGACCAGGTCGAACAGGTAATCGCGGCCGACGTAGACAGAACGCACTTCAAGACGTTCGTTGAGGCCATGGGCCCCGTTGCCGTCGGGGTCGCCCCACATGCCTGGCGCGCCGTAGGTCGGGATTCCCACCGCCGACAGGTAGAGCCCGTCGGTCGCGCCGGTCGAGAGCGACGGGATCACCGGCACGCCGGGGAAATACTTCGCGCTCAGCGCCTCCATCGGGCCGATGATGGCCGGATCGAGGGGCGGCGACTTGGCCAGTGGCTTGTCCTTGCGCGCCAGCTCGATCGAGATGCCGGGATTGCCGATGATGCCGGCCAACCGGTCCTTGATCTCGGCCGGCGTATGGCCGGGAAAGATACGGCAGTTGACGTTGGCTTCCACCCGCTGCGGCAGCGCGTTGACCGCATGGCCGCCATCGATCATGGTCGCCACGCAGGTCGTGCGCAGCATCGAGTGGAACCCTTTGTCGGTGTTGACCACCGTCGCCGCGTCGGCATCGCCCGGATTCTTCGCCAGGGCCATCATCGCCGTTCCCATGGCGTCTTTGCGCGCGGCGCCAGCACGCTCGAAGAACACGCGGGTGGTGGTATTGAACTCGGCGGGAAACTCGTGCTCGCGGATCTTCAGCAGCGCGTCGGACAAGGCGTAGATCGCGTTGTCGCGCACCGGCTGGGAGCTGTGTCCTCCCCGATTGGTGGCGACAAGCTTGTAGTCCTGGTAGATCTTCTCGCCGACCTGGATCGACTGCGCCACGATATGGCCCTTGCCGTCGGTGTCGCCGCCGCCGCCTTCGTTGAGCGCGAAGGCCGCATCGATCAGGTCGCGCTTGTTGTTGGCGAGGTACTGCGCGCCGTTGAACGCGGTGTCGGTCTCCTCGCCGCAGGTCAGGGCCATCTTGACGGTACGCGCCGGCTTGTAGCCGTCCTGCCTGAAGCGGATCAGGGCGTCGGCCCAGGTCGCTGCCATCATCTTGTCGTCGGCGATGCCGCGGGCGTAGTAGTAGCCGTTCTCCTCGATCAGCTTGAACGGGTCGCGCTCCCAGTCGGCGCGGTTGGCCGCCACCACGTCGATATGGGCCAGCAGCAGGATCGGCTTGAGCGTGGCCGACGTGCCGGGATAGATCGCCACGATGCCGCCCTCCTTCGGATGTTCGGGCACCGAGAACAGGGTGATCTGGTCGTCGGCGAAGCCGGCCGCCTTCAATCGCGCCGCGATCTGCTCGGCGGCCTGGGTGCAGCTGCCGTTGGTGACCGTGGTGTCGGTCTCGACCAGTTCCTTGTAGAGCTCGAAGAATTGCTTCTGGTCCGGACGCAGCTCCCCCATCGTGCCGGTCGGCACCTGTGCTGCCACCGGACACGCCACGAGCGCAGCGGCAGCGAGCGCGATCAACGCCTTCATCGACTTCTCCTTCGGTAGTGTCCGGACATGCAGGTCGGCGTCGATATCGCCGACGCCAGTGAGCGGGGATTTCCGATACTACCGCAACGCCACAGCGCCGCAGGTATCGATGATCTCGAGTGCCCGTGCATGGAAGCGCTCAAGCCATCCTACGGGGCCTGCTATCCGGCATCGTCACGGACACGCTCCACGCGCGTGCGATACGCACTTACGTTGTTGCCGGAGATGCTCGTTTCCCGTGTTCCGTTGTTCTCGCCTATTTTCTCGTCCGAGCCGGTCACCGGCTGCGCCTCGACGGCCGTTTCGCGTTCGAAGGCGTGCGATTTGTCGGTGTTGCGGTAATAGCGGTACAGGGCCCAATACAGCGCGGTGGCCCCGGCGGGGCCGATCGCGAGCAGCCAGAGTCCATTGTCGTCGCTCATGACGCGGCCACCATGATCCAGAGTGCGATGCCTTCAAGAAACGTGCCCACGGTCAGCGCGGCCGTGAGCAGTTTCCACTGCTGCACCGGCACGCTGCCCATGGTCTCCCCGGTACGGCCGTTCACCGCGATGTAATGCAGCATGCCGCCGTTACGGCCCGGCTGGTGGTACGAATACAGCCACACCGGCAGGTACATCGATACCCAGCGCGTGCCGTGGACGCTGAGGCGTTCCTGCTCCCAGCGCACACCGCGATCGTAGCGGCGCACTGACGCTTCGACCTGGGCGCGACCGACCGACAGCAGCTGGTCCTCAAGGCGCGGCCGCAAGCGTTCGACGTCGGTGTTGCGCTTCTCCGAAGTGAAGCCGGACAGGTAGGAAGCGTTCCACTTCACTGCGTTCTTGGTGTCGAAGGGCAGGATCGTGTTGATGATGTTGTTGGTGTTGGTTTTCGTATCCAGATTGCCGCGTTCGGTCGAGGACTCCAATGGCAGGTCATCCACCGTGAAGTCCACGTGCCGTTCGACCTGGTACACGTCGGCGTCGTAGTAGGTCTTTTTCTTGTCGCCGCTGCCGCGCGTGTACTCGCGCGTCTGGATCTCGCCCTGGCCGGCGACGCCCACGCTCACGTTGCCGTCGACGATCATGTAGGGCAGATAGACGCCGACCACGTTCTCGGGCGTGAACTGTTCCTTGAAGGCCTTCAGCGCGAACAATCGCCGCTTGTCCACGAACTGGCGGATGCGTGCGACCGCGTCTTCCTTCCTGATATGGAAGGGCAGCACCGCATCGGGCACCGCACCGTTGGCCACCTGCTCGTTGACGCCCAGGACATGCCGGCACCAGTGGCAGCGCGCCGTCATCGCGTTGTCGGTATTGACCGTCACCTCGGCGCCGCAGCCGGTGCACTTGAAGCTCATCAGGCTGGCGGCGTCGGCTGCGATGTCGCGCGCGCCGGAGGCGATCACCGTGCCCTTGAGCTGTGCGATCCCCTCGCCGAATCCGAATTCCTCCTCGACCCGCGCGCCATCCCATTCGTTGCGGCAATACAGGCAGACCAGCAGGTCGCTGCCGGGCTTGTGGCGGATATCGGTCGCGCCGCATTTCGGGCAGCGGTTGAGGCCGTCCTTCAGCTCGGCCGCGGAAGTGTCGATGGCGACCGGGTCAGGCGCCAGCAATTCCTCGCGGATCGGTTCGGGCAGCGTGGCCGGGTCGACCGGCAGGCTGCCGGGCAACGGTGGGACGTCCTGCGGTGAGCCAGGACCGGTGACGGGCGCCGCCGGAATCGGCGGCGGCAGGTTTGAGTTGGACATGTTCGCTGCTTGCCCGTTGCTTACAGGCCTAGCGCCTTGGCTTTGAGCGCGTCGTAGTCGCCCTGCGTAATCAGGCCGAGATCGAGCATCTCCTTGGCCTTCTTCAATTTGGCGACCGGATCTTCGGCGGCCGGTGCCGCTGGCGTGGCCGGCTGTTGAATGTTGCCGATGCCGCCCAGCATGCCCGACGCCATGCCCACGCCGACCAGACCCGCGGCGCCGCCGTTTTCGCCCGCCGACTGGATGCCCTGGGCCACGCTGGCCTGCAGGTTGGAATTGCCGCGCGAACCGGCCAGCGCGTCAGCGCGCTGCACGGTCTTGAGCAGTTCACGCGTGTTGGCATCGTATTCGATCGACACGATGGCGGTCTTGACGATGGCCAGGCCGCGTTCGGATTTCCACTGGTAGCCGCTCTCCACCGCATCGGACAGGCTCTTGGCGAAACCCAGCGAATCCTGCTGCAGCTTGGTGATGCGATTGCCCTTGGCCGGGTCGTTGGAGTACAGGCTGAAGGCCGGCGCCAGCGAACCGACGACTTCGTTGAACAGTTGGCCGGCAGCGGCATTGTCCAGATCGGTGAAGTCGAAGACCTGGCCCGGCTGCAGGTAGCTGGCCGGCACGAAATTCTTCACGAACAGGATGGGGTCGACGATCTTCAGCGTGTAGGAGCCGCGCGTCACCGCGCCGACCTGCGTGTTCAGGAAGCCGTCGTCCCAGTAGATTTCCGATTGGGTGCCGAAGCGGTTGTCCGGCAGTTCCTTCAGCGAGACGAAGAAGGCCGCCTGCTGCGAACCGGGCTGGCCGCCGAACTTGAAGCGCTCCCAGCTCTGTTTGATGAGCGGGCCGACGATCCCATCGCCCGCGAAGATCGATTGCGAGTTGACGTCGTCCGAGCGCCATTCGTAGCCACCCGGCTCGGCGGCGAAGCCGGTGATCTTGCCGTCCTGGAACAGCAGCAGCCCGTAGCCCTCGGGCACCACGATCTTGGAGCCGTTGGTGATGATGTTGGAGGAACCCTGCGTGTTGGATCCGCGTCCGGCGTTGGTGCCGCGCGGCACCGCGGCGAACAGCGCCGCCGTGGACGGCAGGCCTTCGGGAACCGTATAGAAATCCTTCCACTGGTCGCCGAGCATGCCACCGACCGCACCCGACACTGCTTGCACAAGACCCATGACATCTCTCCGTGATTCGTGGCCGGGCAACGTACCCGCCATAGCGAACGTACTATACCGTTCCGGGCGGCCGACTCGGCAACTCGGAACAAGCGTGCAAGAAGTTAATCGCGTCGTAACACTTACGTGCGTCGAGTCTGAGCACGCCCGTTACAACAACGACGCGCGATGGGAGTCGTAAGCTTGAAGCTCTTCTTGCGACTTGCATGTACATGCCGGCTGGCAATCACTTCGCCGGCAGGAATCCATGCGCCTCCACCAACTCAACGCCCGGCGCCGCGCGCGCGCAGCTTGCCAATTGCGCGACATGCCCCTGCCCGTAGAACACCACGGCGCGATCGCCGGGTTTGAGCGCCTGTAGCAGTCGCGCGCAGATGGCGAAGTTGCGTTTCGCCCAAGCGGCGTTGAGGGCGACGCCGGGTTGCTGCTCGCCTTTGCCATAGCGCAGGAACTCTGCATAGAAGGAGACAGCCTCATCGATGGCCTGCTGCGTGTTCATCTCGCGCAGAACGCCGCCAATGGTGTGCGTGGCCTGCAGCTCGGTGATGCGGGCGGTGATGGCTTGCGCCTGCTCCATCAGCGCGCCTAGCGCATCGGCCTTGCCGTTGGCCTGGGCCCACGCCTGTACGGCTTCGAACGGGAAATCGCCGGGGACATCCAGACCGTGGACCTGTTTGAGGCCACGCTGCTTGGCCAGGCGGAAGCCGAGCTGCACTACTTCGTTGGTGGAGGGCGGCAGGCTGCCGTTGAGGTATTGCACGTACTGGGTGCTTGCGGTGTCGGCCGGCCATTCGACGCCGACCAGGGTCGGCTCGAACTTCGCCAGCGCATCGGTAACCGCCTGCAACTCCGCTTGTCGCTGCGGCACGGTGACATCCACGGACTCCACGTTGGCCTGGTCCTGGCCCGGGTTGCTGAAATGGTAAGTGCCGACGATCAGCACGCGTGCGGGTTCGGCGGCCTGCAGGGCGGCGGACGCCAACACCAGGCACAGTGCGAGCAGGTAGCGGGTCATGGCAGCAGCCTCACAAGGTTTATGGAATCCGGGCAACTTTGCATCAGCAAGCGAACCGATACCTGCCTTGCCTGCCAACGCGGCGAACGGGAGCGGCCGACCTCGCCATGGATTGTTTGCCAGTCTAGGACGGCCGGCGCCTGCCGGGCATGTGCCGTAGGATGGGTTGGATAGCACGGTAGGCTGGGTTGGTTTCATCAACCCAGCATCTCGCGGTCGCAGGCTAAAAGCGCTGGGTTGATGGAGCTAACCCAGCCTACGACAAACAAAAAGAGTCAGAGTACATATTTGTTTGACTCCTTATGTTTTGCTTTTTCGCCTTTTTTCGTTTTAGTTAACAAGGGTGTTTGGCCAACGCAACCGCATCGGCGCCTGCTGCAAAACGCAGGCGGCCGGAGGTGTCGTTCGCCGCCTGCCACACCGCTTCAGCCACTTCGTCCGGGCGGGTCGTAGCGTCGAGTTGCGAGAAGCCTGCGAAGACTTTGCCCGCGAATGGCGCATAGGGTTCGGTAATCAGACCCTGCATGCGTGCGGCGCCGTTGTCGGCGAAGCGCGTGTCGGGGCAATAACCGGGTTCGATCAGCTTCGCGCGCACGCCGAACTCGGCGAGTTCCAGCGCCAACGATTCGGTGAAGCCTTCGATCGCGGTCTTGCTGGCCGTATACGCCGCGACCAGCGGGAACGGCGCAAGCGTGGCGCTGGAAGTGACGTTGACGATGGTGCCTGTGCGGCGTTCGCGGAAGCGCGGGATGGCCGCCTGACACATCGCCATGGTGCCGAAGGTGTTGGTTTCGAAGATGTCGCGCACGGTCGCCATCGGCGTGGCCTCGAATGCGCCGAACAGGCCAAGGCCAGCGTTGTTGACCAGCACGTCGATGGGGCCCGCTGCGTCCAGTGCCCGGGCGATGCTGTCGGCATCGGTCACGTCCAAGGGCAGCACACGGATGCCGGCCGACGCGGGGAACAAGGCGGTGCGGGGTTGGCGCATGGTGGCAATGACTTGCCAGCCCTGCGCATGGAAGTGGCGGACGGTGGCCAGGCCGTAGCCGGACGAGCAGCCGGTGATCAGTGCGGTATTCATGGGGTGGCTCCTTGGATGGTTAGCGGGTCGAGGAGGCAAGCTTGACCCGCGCGCTCTGGATGATCGATAGTCAAACGTCCGCATTGTTTTAGCGATAGTCCGGCTATGAGCGATCCGCTATCCCAGGTCATTGGCCTTCTGCATCCGCGGGCCGCATTCGCCAACGTCATCAGCGGCAAGGGTCGCTGGGCCGTGCGCTATGCCGAATACGGCAAGCCCAGCTTCTGCGTCGTCCTGGAAGGCGGCTGCCAACTGGCTATCGACGGCCACGCGCCATTCGCAATCGGCGCCGGCGATTTCATCCTGCTACCCACCACCCCAGCCTTCACTCTGGCCAGCGACGATCCGCCCCCGCCCGTGTTGCGGGATCCGGACGCCTTGCCCAGCGACGGCAGCGAGGTGCGCTACGGCGAAGTGGATGGCACACCGGACCTGCGTTCGCTCGGCGGTGCGTTCCTGTTCGACAACGGCAACCCGGCCCTGCTGGTCTCGCTGTTGCCTGCCGTGGTCCATGTGCGTGGCTCCACGCGTCTGGCGCAACTGGTGGCGATGGTGGCCGAGGAGACCACCACGATCCGGCCCGGCCGCGAGTCGGCGCTGTCGCGGTTGGTGGAACTGCTGCTGATCGAAGCCATGCGCTCGACCACCGCCGGCAGCGCCCCGCCTGGATTGCTCAGGGGTCTCGGCGACGAACGTCTGGCCATGGCGCTGACGCTGATGCATGCGCGCATCGAACGCCCCTGGACGGTCGCGCAACTGGCGAGCGCCGCCGCGCTGTCGCGTTCGACGTTCTTCGAGCGCTTTACCCGCACCGTTGGCGTGGCGCCGATGGAATACCTGCTTGCCTGGCGCATGCAGATCGCCAAAGAGTTGCTACACCAAGGCGAACTGCGCGCGTCGGAGATCGCGGAGCGCGTGGGTTATGGATCGGGCAGCGCTTTCAGTGTGGCGTTTCGGCGATATGTGGGGATGGCGCCGAGTCGGTATTCGCAGTCGGGCACGCACAACCACGCCTGATATCGGCGTGGTGGAAATGCGGCAACGGGGTCGAAACAAAGGCGCCAACAAAAGGCCAGAGGGAATATTGGTTTAAAACCGATATTCCCTCTGGCCCTTTTCTTGGGAGCAACGCATTCGCGTCAACGAGCTCAACGCCAAGTGTTGCGCGGACGCAGCACAGTAGGCTGGGTTGGTTTCATCAACCCGGCATCTCGCGGTCGCAGGCTAAAAGCGCTGGGTTGATGGAGTTAACCCAGCCTACGGCTCTAGCCGGCGATGTAACTCATCAAGAGGTCGGCCAGCTCTTTCGGATGACTGAGCGCAACGCAGTGGCAACCGGGAATCTCGTCGGGGGCGATGCCCAGGCGCTCTATCGCAATCCGGCGGAGGAAGTCGGCCGGGAAAAACTGGTCGTCTTTGCACAGCACAAATTTCGTCGGCACCTCCGGCCACGCGTCCAGCGGCCACGGCGTACGCCAGGCAGTCGGCGACTCATCGCGCGCCCTGCGCAACGCCTCTTCGGCCAGGGCGCGTGGCACGCCGTTGTAATAGCTGACGAGCGGATCGTCGTTGCCGGTCTTTCCGTCATCGCGCTTGGCCTGTTCCCGCGAGGCCTCGCTGTAGCCGGTGTTGGCCCACCAGTCCTCCGGGGTCTCCCCTGGAGCCGGAATCATCGCAGCCAGCAGAACCAGCAGGTCGGTCGGCAGTCGGGCGGCTACCAGCGGTGCGGTGAAGCCGCCATACGATTGGCCCACGACCACCAGATCCCTCCGGCTGCCGACAGCCTCGACCACCGCGTCCGCGTACTCATCCAGTCCCGCGGAGGGGTCGTCGCACGGTAGGTCGGGAGCGACCACATCGTGCCCCTGCGAACGCAACTCCGCCTCCAGCAGATGCCAGTACCAGCCGACATCACCGCCGCCATGGATCAACACGAAGGTCGTCATGTTCGCGAATCCTTGCACCCAAGGTCGTTGATTCGGTTGAAAAGAGTATCAGGAACGATTTTCCGCGTCATAAGCTGTCCCTGACACCTTAAAGTGACCTCTGCCCACCTTGGTCCGGGACTTGGACTTCAAGAATGTGGGCCCGACGATACGGAATGAAACTGGAGGAACACTGATGCGTACGATACTGATCTGCTTCGCCCTGTGCGCCAGCTTGTTGGCCACCTGCGCGGCCCGGGCGCAGACGGCAGCGGCGGCCGAGGCGTGCAAGTCAACGGCTGCTGGCGATCTGCATGTGCATGCATTGAAAAGCGAGATCTTCGGCAATGAGCGGAAGATCCGTGTGCTGTTGCCGGCAGGGTATGGCGATGCCACGAACAAGGATCGCCGCTATCCGGTGCTGTACCTGCTCGATGGACAAAACGTCTTCGACGCGTGCCTGAGCGAGGTCAGCCACCACGAGTGGAGCGCCGACGAAACGGTGCGGCAATTGGTCGCGGACAAGAAGATCCCGCCGCTGATCGTGGTGGGCGTGGATCACGCCGGCAAGGACCGTGCGCGCGAATACCTGCCGTACAAGGATTTCGTCGGCAACCCCGACATGGACGAACCGGCCGGCAAGCAGTTTCCCGATTTCATGACCAAGGAAGTCATGCCGCTGGTCGACGGCCAGTACCGCACGCTGACAGGCGCGCCCAACACCGGCATTGGCGGTTCGTCCTACGGCGGCGTCGCCAGCCTTTACGCCTTGCTGGCCAAGCCGAACGCGTTCGGCTATGGCCTGATCGAAAGCCCGGTGCTGTGGGTCGGCATGGGTCAGTTGGTGCGCGATACCAGTCCGTTGGCGGCCATGCCCAGGAAGGTATTCGTTGCGTTCGGCGGCAAGGAGGCGTCGGATCCGTACATCAGCCAGAAGATGATCGGGTTCGTGCGCCAGGTCGAATCGAACTTCCACGCCGCCGGTTATGACGAAACGAATTTCCGGGTGGTCATTGATCCGGATGCGGAGCACACCGAAGCCGCCTGGGAAAAGCGATTGCCTGGTGCGCTGACTTTCCTGTTCGGCGATTGGAAACCGACGCCCGCGCAGTAACTACGAGCTGACCAACTGACCGAAGAAGCCCTTCCCCCGTTTACGGGGGAAGAGCCTGCCCCGTACTTGATACGGGGTGCCAAAGGCGGATGAGGGCGCTTTTCGCATCAAGACTGAGTTGAAGTTAAGCCTATTGCGTTGGAATACGATCAAGAGCTGCCCCCATCCGCCCTCCGGGCACCTTCCCCCGCAAGCGGGGGAAGGGTTCATTCTGAAGGACTGCTTTTCCCGAAGCTGGTGACCGCTGGCGATGCGGACTGGCGATGATTGAACCAGGCGGCAATAGTCGATCAGTTGAATCAAGAAAGGCCCCGCAATGCGGGGCCTTCTCAATGCAGAAGCGGGTCGTGCTCTGGCGGTAATTTCAGCTTGCGGCTTTCATCGCCTCCTTGCGGCTGCGCATGATGTTATGGCACTCCACTATGCGCGGCATGTACTTTTCCGCCGACGCTTTTGCCGCTGCCGGCGTGTCGTCGTCGTCGATCGTGTCCTTGAAGGCGGCCATCAGACGATCTTCCGCTTCTTCAAGCTGGGACACGTATTCATAGTTGGTGTCGCCCAGGGCCGCACGGACATCGGTATAGGCCTGCGCCATGGTTCCGACCATGGTGCCGTGTTCGGCGGGCTCACCGCCGGTCGCGGTGACGTCGGCGCTCAGGCCGGCGACGATGTCGCGTTTGTGCGACGCCATCTGGCCGAACAATGTGGACAGTTCGCTGTCCTCCACCTTGCCAGCCGCTTCGGTGTAGAAATCGCCACCGTCGCGTGCGATCTCGATCAGGTCGTTCAAGCTGTGCTGGGTCTCGGTGTTCACGTTCATTTTTTCGATGCTCCTCCAATGTGACGCTCATCTTCGACCATCGGGCATCAACACGGCGTGCAATCCGTCGTCCCCAGTCGTCACGTTGCAGGAACATCCGTACCTGTGCATTGCGCAGGACTCACGACCGTTTTCCGCATGATGTGCGGGTAGTTCAGCTGGGTAGACCAGCTTCGCTGTTGAAAACCGCTACGCTCAATCCATCCTACGGCTGTCGAATACGGGCGACGGTAACGCATCGTCGGAAAGGCCGGGATTAACGCCGGCCCTTGCAGTGGGCCGGCTTGATCCAGCACGAACGAGGCCAGCGATGCGATACCCGCCTTCGTAGAGGAGCAGCGGAAGCAGCCAGCTCAGCCAGAGCAGGATTGCGATCGCCTCCGGCGATGGAGCCAAGCCCATCGCTAGCTGAGCTTGAAGAAGGAGTCGGAAAGTGATCGGGGAGAGCGTCACCAAATAGTTCCGAATCATCCAACGCCGGTGTTTCCATACAGTTCCGCCGCGTATCGCAACCATTCCGAACAAGGCAGTCGTCAACCACGCCAACGCCGTTGCGGCAAACGCCGAGCGGATTTCGAACGGAGCAAATGACGTGGCGATGAGCCCCGTGGCTCCTGCGCAGGCGATGAGCATGGCGACCATGTAAGTCCGGCCGATCCAGCGGTGCAGGCGCGCATAGGCTCGCGGCCATCGGGTCAAGAATTGGAGCGGGCCGAGGACAATGGTCATTGCTCCACCGGCCAGATGGGTCCACAGCCACCCTCGCCGCGACCAGAACATGGTGTATGAATCGGGATCCGGATGGTGATATTTTCCGTAGACGGTCAGCAGAAAATTGAGGCTGATCAGCCCCAGTGCGAGCCATGCGACTGCCCAGCCAAGGCGACGAAGGCGAACGTGGATGGGTGAAGCGCCCTGTTGGACTGCGCGATGCATATACACCTCAGGCCATGCCTGGCCAAAGCATACACAAGCGCTGGCCGACCCCATCCGGCACGGCGGTACGGCATGGCCCGAATGCTGCCCGCGGATGTATGAAGCCCATGCCCTTATCGTTCTATTGGCGCTCTGGGCCAATGCGGATGCGATAGTCAGGATCGTTCCTCAGTGGAGCGTGACCGCGAACTGCTCTGCGGTGCGTCGATAACCTCGTTGCCGGTGCCGATGAGCGCCGGATCTGGCGCGCCGTCAACCGCCGGCGCCACCCGGCCCGGCTAGCAGGCCTGGACAGCCCGATCTCGCCTAATGCGACCGAAAGGTGTACAAATGTACACCCATGGATACCCTACCCCCCAAACGCGCCGCCGTACTGGCCTTCCTCCGTGACCAGGTGGAAGGCCACGGACGCGCGCCCAGCCTGGCGGAGATCGCCGAAGAATTCGGTTTCGCTTCGCGCAATGCCGCCCAGAAACACGTCCAGGCCCTGGTCGCCGATGGCCTGATCGAACTGGCCCCGGGCCAGAAGCGCGGCATCCGCCTGGTCGGCGGGCGCGGGCCGGGCCAACTGGTGTCGCTGCCGGTGCTGGGCCGGGTGGCGGCCGGCTCTCCGATCGGCGCGGACATCGGCCTGGACCAGCAAGTGTGGCTGGACCGCACCCTGTTTTCGCTCAAGCCGGACTACCTGCTGAAAGTGCAGGGCGACTCCATGATCGACGATGGCATCCTGGACGGCGATCTGGTCGGCGTGCACCGCACCTCCGAAGCGCGCAACGGCCAGGTGGTGGTGGCGCGCGTGGATGGCGAGATCACCATCAAGCGTTTCGAACACGGCCGCAAGAACATCCGCCTGCTGCCGCGCAATCCCGCGCACGCCGCCATCGTGGTGGAACCGCACCAGGACTTCGCCATCGAAGGCGTCTACTGCGGACTGGTCAGGAAAGGCTGATGGGCGCGGTCGTCGCCCTGGAAACCCTGCTCGCCGCACAGACCTTGTGGCGTGCCGGCCGCACCGCCGCCCTCGCTGTGGAAGGCGAAAGCACCGGCCATGCGCCACTCGACGCCCTGCTACCGCAAGGCGGCTGGCCGCGCCGCGCGCTGACCGAACTGCTGCTGCCCGCCGATGGCGTGGGCGAACTGGAACTGCTGTTCCCCACCCTCGCGCGCATGACCCAGGCCGGCGGTACCGTGGTGGTGGTGGCGCCGCCGTACATTCCTTATGCGCCGGCATGGCAGGCGGCCGGTGTGGAGCTGGCGCATCTGGAAATCGTGGAAGCGCAACCGCGCGACGCCTTGTGGGCGTTCGAACAATGCCTGCGCAGCGGCACCTGCGCTGCCGTGCTCGGCTGGCCGCAGAAAGCAGAGGCGCAATCGTTGCGCCGCCTGCAGGTAGCCGCCGACAGCGGCGATTGCCTGGGCTTCGCTTTCCGCGATCGCAAACACCTCGCCAATCCTTCGCCCGCCGCCTTGCGTCTGGAGCAGGCGGACGGCGCCTGGCATGTGCGCAAGTGCCGTGGCGGACAACTGCCTTCGCGCAATTTCGCGCTGGCGACGCATTGAGCCGCGCGCATGTTGTGGGCTTGCATACTGCTGCCGCAGCTGGCGCTGGACTCTGTCCTCCGGCGTTTGCCTGACCCTGAAAAACCGCTGGCGCTGGTCACCGGCCCGGCGCATCTGCGCAGCCTGTACGCAGTCAACGCATCGGCGGCCGAGGCGGGTCTGTCCCCGGGCATGCGTCTGTCCGCCGCGCATGCGTTGCTGGCCGACGTGGCCACGGTGGAACACGACGCACAGGCCGAAGCCCGCTGGCATCGTTTCCTCGCCGCGTGGGCCTACCGCCACAGTTCGCTGGTCAGCGCGCAGTGGCCGGGCTGCGTGGTGCTGGAAGCGCGCGCCAGTTTCCAGCTGCTGGGGCCATGGCCGCGTTTCGAGGCGCGGCTACGCGAGGAACTGACTGCGCTGGGATTCGCCCATCGCATCGCGCTGGCGCCCACGCCGCGCGCAGCCCGCGTGCTGGCGGGACTGCGCGACGGTATGGCGGTGACTTCTGCGCCCGCCATGCAGGAAATCCTGGCGAAGGTGCCGGTGCGCCGTGCCGCCTTGCCGGACGACAGTGGCGAGCGCCTGCACCGCATGGGCGTGCGCGACCTGCGTGCGCTGCGTGCGCTGCCCCGCGACAGCCTGCGCCGGCGTTTTGGCCTGGACATGCTTGCGCATGTGGACCGCCTGTATGGCGAGGCCGACGACCCGCTGGATTACTACGCGCCGCCGGACCACTTCGACAGCCGTGTGGAATTGGGTTACGAAGTCGAACACCACCCACCGTTGTTGTTTCCGCTGCGCCGTCTGGTCAACGACCTTTGCACTTATCTGTCCATCCGCGATGGCGGCGTGCAGCGCTTCGTACTGCGGCTGGAGCATGAAGAAAGCGCGCATACCGATGTCGAGGTAGGACTGCTGGCCGCAGAACGCGAACCGGCGATGCTGTTCGAACTCACCCGCAACCGGCTGGAACGCGTCTCCATTCCCAAACCCGTGGTGGCGATGCGCCTGCTGGCGCGCGAACTGCCGCCGTTCGTGCCGGCTTCGCGCGACCTGTTCGACACGCGCGCGCAACAGACCCTGCCATGGCCGCAACTGCGCGAACGCCTGCGCGCGCGGCTGGGCGATGAAGCCGTGTACCGCGTCGCGCCGGCCGGCGATCCACGCCCGGAGCGTGCCTGGCGTCGCGACGACGGCAGAGCGGCCATCGAACCGGTATTGCCGCCACGTCCTGCCTGGCTGCTGCCGCATCCCGTGCCGTTGCGTGGACATGGCCTGCGCATCGTTTCCGGCCCGGAACGGCTGGAAAGCGGCTGGTGGGATGGCGAGGACGCACGCCGCGACTATTACGTGCTGGAAACCGCACAGGGTCAGCGCGCCTGGGCGTTCGCGCCGCCGGGCGGACAAGATGGCTGGATGCTGCATGGATGGTTCGCATGAAGTTCGTCCGCGTGCCACTGGAAGCGGCCAACGATCCAGGCGATCCGTTGCCTGCCTATGCCGAACTGCATTGCCTGTCGGATTTCTCGTTCCTGCGCGGCGCCGCCAGTGCAGAAGCGCTGTTCGCCCGTGCCGCGCAGTGCGGCTACGATGCGCTGGCCATCACCGACGAATGCTCACTGGCCGGCATTGTCCGCGCGTTGGTGGCCTCGGAAGAAACAGGTATCAAGCTGATCGTCGGCAGCGAATTCCAACTGGAAGACGGCTTGCGGCTGGTATTGCTGGTACAGACGCAACAGGGTTACACCCATCTCTGCCAACTGATCACGCAAGCGCGCCGTGCCGCCGGCAAGGGCGAGTATCTGATCACCCGCGCCGATTTCGAAGCCCATACCGACACGGAGGGCGTACCGGGAATCTTCGCCTTGTGGCTGCCCGGTCGCAGCCCTTCGGCGGAACAGGGCGCCTGGGTGCGCGACACCTTCAGGGCGCGCGCCTATCTGGCGGTGGAACTGCACCGCGACCGCGACGACGCGCAACGCCTGCAGGAATTGCTCGCGTTATCGGCACGCCTGTCCTTGCCCGCGGTCGCGGCCGGCGATGTGCACATGGATACGCGGCGCATGCGCGTACTGCAAGACACGATGACCGCGATCCGCCACGGCATGACCTTGGCCGATGCAGGCGCGCATCTGTTCCGCAACGGCGAACGCCATCTGCGCAGCCGTCGCGCGCTGGGCAATATCCATCCGCACACCTTGCTGGAAAACGCGGTGGGCATCGCCCGGCAATGCACTTTCGATCTGCGCAAGCTGGACTACGTCTATCCCGCCGAACTGGTGCCCCCTGGCGAAACACCGGCCAGCCATCTGCGTGCGTTGACCCTGGCGGGCTTGCGCGAACGCTGGCCCGGAGGCGTGCCCGCAAAGGTGGTCGAAACCATCGAAGGCGAGCTGGCCCTGATCGCCAAGCTCAAGTACGAAGCCTTCTTCCTCACGGTCGAGGACATCGTCCGCCATGCGCGCAGCCTGGGAATCCTCTGCCAGGGGCGCGGTTCGTCCGCCAACTCCGCCGTCTGCTACGCGCTTGGCATCACCTCGGTCAATCCGGAAGAGAGCCGCCTGCTGATGGCGCGCTTCCTGTCGGAGGAACGCAACGAACCGCCGGACATCGACGTGGATTTCGAGCACGAACGCCGCGAGGAAGTGCTGCAGTACGTCTACAACAAATACGGGCGCGAACGCACCGCGCTCGCCGCCACCGTGATCCGCTACCGCGGACGCAGCGCGCTGCGCGATGTCGCCAAGGCCTTCGGTCTGCCGCCGGACCAGATCACGCTGCTATCGGGCTGTTATGGCTGGGGCAATGGCGAAACACCCATGGACCAGCGCCTGCGCGAGGCGGGGTTCGATCCGGAGAATCCGCTGATCCTGCGCGTGCTGGCTTTGACCGAAGCCTTGCACGGACACCCGCGCCATCTGTCGCAGCACGTGGGCGGCTTCGTGATCTCCGATACGCCGCTTTGGAATCTGGTGCCGGTGGAGAACGCCGCCATGGCCGACCGCACCATCATCCAGTGGGACAAGGAAGACCTGGAGGAGATGAAACTGCTCAAGGTCGACTGTCTGGCCCTGGGCATGCTGACCTGCCTGCGCAAGGCGTTCGAACTGGTGAAGGAGCACCGCGGTTACGAGTTGACGCTGGCCAGCGTGCCGCCAGGCGACCAGCCCACCTACGACATGATCCAACTTGCCGACACGGTAGGCGTGTTCCAGATCGAATCGCGCGCGCAGATGAGCATGCTGCCGCGGCTCAAGCCCAACTCCTTCTACGACCTGGTGGTGGAAGTGGCGATCGTGCGCCCCGGACCGATCCAGGGCGGCATGGTGCATCCCTACCTGCGCCGGCGCATGGGCAAAGAGGAGCCCGACTATCCGTCCGAAGGCGTCCGGGAGATTCTCGAACCCACTCTGGGCATTCCCCTGTTCCAGGAACAAGTGATGGAGCTGGTGATACACGCCGGCTATAGCCCCAGCGAAGCGGACAACCTGCGCCGTTCGATGGCCGCCTGGAAGCAAGGCGGCGACATGGAGCCGCACCGGGCCCGCATTCGCGAACTGATGGAAGCCAAGGGCTACACCTCGGATTTCATCGATCAGATTTTCGAACAGATCAAGGGTTTCGGTTCCTACGGCTTCCCGCAGAGCCACGCCGCGTCCTTCGCCAAACTCGTCTACGTCAGCTGCTGGCTGAAACGCCATGAACCTGCGGCGTTCGCCTGCGCGCTGCTCAATGCGCAGCCGATGGGCTTCTATCCGGCCAGCCAGATCGTGCAGGATGCGCGGCGCGGGCGAAAGTCACGGCCGGCGGTGGAGTTCCTGCCGGTGGACGTGACCTGCAGCGATTACGACAACATCCTGACGGGAGGCAGACTGGGGCGCGGATCGTTGTGCATCGAAGGAGACAAGGGCGAGCAACCGGCGATACGCCTGGGATTGCGCCAGATCAGCGGCCTGTCCGAACAAGCGGCCCTGGCCATCATGAGCGCGCGCCAGCGGCAGCCGTTCCACGATATCGCCGACCTGTGCCTGCGCGCGAGCCTGGACGACAAGGCGCGCAATGCCTTGGCCGAAGCCGGCGCGCTGCAATCCCTGGCGGGCAACCGCAACCAGGCGCGCTGGATCGTCGCCGGCATCGAACGCCAGCGTCCGCTGCTGCCCGGCAGTCCTGAAGAGCGGCCGATCGCATTGCCGGCACCGGCCATGGGCGAAGAGGTGCTGTCCGATTACCGCGCGCTTGGCCTGACGCTGCAGGCGCATCCGCTATCGCTGTTGCGCGATACATTGCGCGCGCGCCGGTTGCTGGGGTCGCGCGATCTGATCGACAAGCGCCACGGCAGCCGCGTGCACGCGGTGGGATTGGTGACCAACCGGCAGCGTCCGCAGACGGCCAGCGGCACCATCTTCGTGACTCTGGAAGACGAGCACGGCATGGTCAACGTGGTGGTGTGGGAACACGTGGCGCAGCGCGGACGCAAGGCGCTGCTGGGCGCCACGCTGCTGGCGGTGCGCGGGCGCTGGGAGCAGGTCGACGGCGTGGCCCATCTGATCGCCCAGGACATGCAGGACCTCAGCGAAATGCTGGGCAGCCTGCGCACTACTTCGCGGGATTTCCACTGATGCTGGCCGGGGCGTTCTCGCTGGACTTGTTCGCTGGCGCGATGATGCAGCTGGTGGACGATGCGGAAGGCGGAATCCGCTATTGGCCTGGATTCGTGGATGCCGCGCGGGCGCAGGAGTGGTTCGCCACTTTGCATGCGAAAGCTGCCTGGACGCATCTGCAACGGCCCATGTACGACCGTGTGGTGGATGTGCCTAGGCTGCTGGCCTCGTATCGCAGAGAGGCGTTTCCGCCGGATCTGCCATTGATGGACATGCTGATTCGTGTGCAGGCCATCGCGCCGGCACCCTATAACGGCGTAGGGATGAACCTCTACCGCGACGGCAACGACAGTGTGGCCATGCATAGCGACAAGCTGCATATGCTGACCAAGCCGTATCCCATCGCGCTGGTGTCGCTGGGAGATCCGCGCCGAATGCTGATCCGGGCCAAGGCAGGCGACCGCAGCGCGATTGCCATTGATCTGGAACCAGGCAGCCTGCTTTGCATGAGCCATGCCTCCCAGCTCAGCCATGAGCACGGCATTCCTAAGACGAAGAAGCTGCAAGGGTCGCGGATCAGCGCGGTTTTCCGCGTACGACCGGGTGGGCACCAGAAGGATTGATGGAAGGGACGAACGGTCCAGTCAGGTGTAGCGCTGACCACCGCTGCATCTCTGTTGCGCATCTCAACCAGGACGGCGGTAGCTACCCCTGAAAGAAAACGGTCTGGGACTCTTCTCAGGCATTGGAAGTGACTCTGACCTCGTTTTCTGTTGGTGCCATGGCCAAAAAAGCCGGATGGCAAGACCTCGGCTGGATTGGACTTGGAAAAGGCACTCTGACCCCGTTTTCAGCTTAGCTGTCGAAACCGCCGTGCTCAACCCACCCTACGGATCTTTCCGCCGATTGAGGCCGCCTCCGGCTTGCGCCGGCCCCTGCGCTAGACAATTGCTCGATTTTCGGTCTCAAACCTTGGGATTTGCTCTAGATAATGTACTCATTGCCCCAATCGACGGATAAGGGCATTCTTGGAGCAAGCCCACCCCGCGCCTAGATAGGAATAGCCGCACTAGCCGGAGCCACCTTGCGCTGAAGACTTGACGAGTGATGGGTGTGGTCGATCGAAAGCGTAGAGCTTGCGCATCGTGAAGATCCCGCAGCGCATTCAATAATCATAGAAATGGTAGATAGTATGGAGCGGCACGACTTGAGATATATCTCGCTATTTTCAGGCGGCGGCGGCCTAGATCTCGGCCTGGAGATGGCTGGCTGGAAAAATGCTTACGCGTCCGATAACGACCCATTCGCCGTAGAGACTCTTAAGGCAAACACCGGGCACAGCATCGGAAAGGGAAAGCGGGCGTTTGAAGATTCTTTTATAGAATGCGCGGACGTCCGCTCCTTAACAGCAAAATCGATTCTATCCAAAGCAGGCTTGTCCAGAGGTGATGCCCCCCTTCTTGCGGGTGGCCCTCCTTGTCAGTCATGGAGCAGCGCAGGACGCCAACTTGGGTTTGACGACCCTAGGGGACGCCTTCTTGAAGAGTTCGTCCGACTAGCCAATGAGCTAGATACACGCTGGCTGCTGATGGAGAACGTACGGGGGCTCCTAACTGCAAGGGGTCCGGATGGAATTCCTGGCTCGGCACTTGACCATGTCAGACGAGACTTATTGAACGCCGGATTTCAAACAACCGTGTCGTTACTCAATGCAGCTGACTTCGGTGTACCCCAGCGTCGTGTCAGGCTGTTAGTGATCGGATATCGGAGCGGAGACCCGCCACCGTTTCCACAACCCACTCATTCCAAAGTTAATGGGTCGTCAGGCCTGCTGAGTTGGCTGCCGCTCAGTAGCGCATTGACTTCCGTGGGCAAGCTTGCCCCTATCGAAATTATTCGCCCATCAGGAAAGATGGCTATCGACCTCGAGAGTATTGCGCCTGGTAGTGGCGTTAAGAGCCAGGGGAAAGCAGAGCGGACAAGGCCTGGAGGACACTGGGGCTATAAGCAGGGCGCATTTGTGACTGACCCAACGCAGAGTGCTCGCACGGTTACTGCAAGCGCTCAGCAGGATTGGATCCGAGACAAAGTCCACGGATTGCGACGCCTATGTCCCCGCGAGTGTGCTGCAATTCAGAGCTTTCCGCCGTCTTGGGAATTCAAAGGTTCCATGCAGGTGCAGTACCGGCTTATTGGAAATGCCGTTCCGCCTCGACTTGCACAAGCCATAGGTCAAGCAATACTGCCGCACATCCGCAACACCAATGATCGTGAAGGCCATGTCACGTCATTTAAGGAGCCACTGCCCCTTCCCCCTAGGCTTGCCTACCATGTGAGTTACACAAAACGGGAAGAGGCATCAAATGGCCAGTCGCGGCGGGAAGCGCCACAGCGACGGACTTCAAGGACGGCAAATAGCAGATCAGCGAATGGTGGAGCGTGAGCGTTGATCAAAAACACATTGAGAATGCAGAGCGAGCACGCCAGCTTTATTTGGACAATCTGAATCCAATCGAAGCAATGGCTGACTGGCACTATGCCGTGCAACAAGCACGTAAGCTGGTTGCAGACGCCCTTAGAGCGTCCAAATACCTTACTGATATAAAGGGTGGCCTACGCCTAAGCGGCGCCCATAATCTTGTCTATAGACAACTTCTCGCGCCTCCATTGAGCCAGGATCAGTTCGCACTAGTTTGTCCAACATGGAAAAAATCCTCCGAGACTAAGCCGAAGGGAGTTAGCGAGCCCATCGCAAGCTCTATGGAGACAGTTATAACCAAGCGGCTGGATCAAGGTTTGGTTAAATGGCTTGCGGGAGCTAGGCCGCCCTCGCGTCGCGACGTGATCACAGTCTTGCGGGTTATATCCACCCTCATGGCACAACAAAAAATCTCGACTGCTCGACGCAGCCGACTTGCCGCCGAGCAGGAACACGCTGTGGCTGACCTTCTTTTAGCAGACGGTTGGACGAGGGATCCCAGCAGATTAATTGATACAAGAGCCGCCGTTCCGCCTCGCCATTTCATGCACAAGACACGATTCGCAACTAACACTGCTACGTCTCAGGAAGTGGATATAGCATGCGGCTTATCCGATACCTACGTTCTTGCAATGGAATGCAAAGTAACCAATGACGAAACGAACTCTGTAAAGCGGATAAACGACGTCATAAAAAAGGCGGGCGCCTGGGCTAGTCACTGGGGCAGCTTTGTCAAGAGTGCAGCACTACTCCAGGGCGTAATCCATCCACGCGATGTGCAACGCCTGTCAGATGCTGGAATACATGTCTTTTGGTCACACGACCTGCCCGAATTTCACAAATGGTTATCGACGCAGCTTAAGTAAAAGCATGATGTTACCAATACGTCGGGCGAGCGGCTTCTAGTACTCGCGACGGAACAAAGAAGCAAAGGAAACAAAGGGGAAAAACAAAGGGGGTCAGAGTACATATCTGCTTGAAACAGATATGTACTCTGACCCCCTTTTTCCCCTTTTTCGATTGGTGAAGCCAGCCCTGCCTACGCCTCTTCAACCCACCCATGTCACGCGTGATGGTGATTGAGCTTCGGATCGGAGAGGCCTCTCCGAATAAATCGGCGCCCACAAGGGGCGCCGGGAACAGTGGGGTTCCGGGACAAGCGGAGCGTTGCCTGTCCCGAACTTTTTCGCGATCCGTCAGGGCAAGGTATTCAACGTCGCCCGCACCGGCCGCGAGAAGTTGAACCCGTCGCGACGGTCCCAGTTGATCGACCAGGTCATGACGCCGCGGAAGGTGGGATAGGCTTGCTGGGGCCGGATGGTTCCGCAACTCTGCAGCCGCGTCAGGCAGTTCAAGGCATTGGCGATCGTGGCCGACGACGCCTGTCCGCTGTTGGCGGACGAGGGTCCCGAAGGCAGTCCGAAGGCCACCTGGTCCGGCCGCAGGCCATTGAACACGACGCCGGTGTTGTTGTTGGTCCTGAAACCCTCGATCAGCATCAGGCTGGCGCCGACCAGCATGTCGATCGAACCCTCGGCCAGGCCGTTCTGGCTATACGGCGAATACAGTGCGCCGTTGTTGTAGTACTGCACGTGGATCAGGTCCAGCTCCTGGCGCAGTCCATCGATGATCGGCAGGTAAGCGCCCCAGATGCCGCTGTACGCGGCGAAGCCGCCCTGGACATAAGGGTGCTCGGGCGCCATCGACAGGTAGAACGACGGGCCGATGCGCGTATTGAGCTGCTTGATGGCGGTGACCAGATTGGTCTGCACGGGCGCGCCGTGGGAGACGCCCGCGCCGCTTTCCAGATCGATGTCCACGCCGTCGAAACCGTAGTACCGGATCAGGTCCTCCATGCTGTTGACGAAGTTGGCGACTTGCGTCGAATTGTTCAGGGTCACCGTGCCGTTCTGGCCACCCAGCGACAGCACTACCTTCTTGCCGCGAGAACGCGCCGCGGCCACGTCGGCGATGAACTGAGCCTCGCTGCCGGCGCCCGGATCGACCGTGAAGCTGACGTTGCCGTTGCCTGCATCGTCGCCGAAGGCGACCACGATGACGTCGAAGTCATTGGAGATCTGGCTGATCGGAATCGTGGGACCGGACGGATTGGTGAAGTTGTGCCAGTACCCCACCAACGCATGGCGCGGCAGGTCGTTGGAACCGCCGCCGGCGCTGGTGGTCGCGGTGATCTGCGCGCCTTGCGCCGAGGCGTTGCCGGCGTTGTCGCGGGCGCGCACGCGGAAGTTGTAGGCCGTGGAGGCGGCAAGGCCGGTGCTGCTGAAGGAAGTGCCGGCAGGCGAGCCGACCAGCGTGCCGTTGCGGTAGACGTCGTAGCCGGCGATGCCGCTGCCGCCTGCGTTGTCGGTGGAGGCGTTCCAGCTGAGGTTGATGCTGGAGGAAGTCACCGACGTCGCCGCCAGTCCGGTCGGTACGCTGGGTGCGGTGGTGTCGGGCGTGCCTACGGTGTTGACGGTGATATTGGCCGTCGCGGAAGTGCCGGTGGCGCCGGCGTTGTCGGTGGCGACCGCCTTTATGGCGTAGTTGCCCGCGGACGCATTGGCCCAGGTCACGCTGTAGGGGGACGTGGTATCGATTCCCAATGAAGTGGTGCCGCGGAAGAACTGCACCTGGGTGACGGTGCCGTTGGCATCGGCGGCGTTCGCCGACACCGTGATGTTGGCGCCTGCGTTGAAGGTCGCGCCGTTGGCCGGTGCGGTGAGGGTCGCCGTCGGCGGCGTGTTGGTGCCGGTGCCACAGACGCCCAGGTCCTGGTACCAGCCGCAGCTGGGACAGTGCGTGGGCGGTGCATTCCAGATGGTCGTGGCCGCCTGGTACAGCCGACCCTGATAGACGAGCTTGTCGCCCGGGTTGTAGATGGTGGACGCGTTCCATTCGGCGATGCCCGTGCAGCTGACGCTCTGCGCCTGCGCGGGCGATATGCATGCTGCCAGCAACAAGCCGCACAGCAAACCGTTCGTCAATCTGATGCTCATGAGTGCGTTCTCCAGGTGCCTGGTGGATAGGGACAGGGGCGGGCGCGTAGGCGCGGGCCGTTCACGCGACGCACCGCAAAGCTGCGGCGGCGCGGTTGTTCCCTCAGGCAAGAACGACAAGAGCGTTGCGGTCTGTTGCTGATCCGTGGAGTGCGCTGCATGCATGTGCAACGCTATCGGCGCCGCCGACTGTGGTGCGCGATCGCCCTTGCGTCAAGCTGTGCATTTCCGGAAATGCTGTAGTCGTCACGCTACGAAAGATGCTGTCCTGCATCGAAGTCCGCGTGGTTCTACGATCGTGTCGCGCGGGTGTCCCGCGATGACCGTTCTTGTCTCGCCAGGGTCATCGAAAGTCATGCGCATGCCGCATGAGGCGTTCCGCGATGTGCGTAGGCTGGGTTGATGGAACTAACCCACCCTACGGCCTTACCCTCAATCCCTCCTACGAGGAATCCAAGAAGGTGCGGTATGCCCGCAGGCGTACCGCACCTGCAAACAGGATCAGGGGTTTGGAGGAATCATCACGTCACACACCCTGCTTATCTCGAATAGCGAGTGGCTGATATCCAGGATTCCGGCGCCAATTTTCTTATCGGCCGGCTGGGCTACGGGGAATGGTCGTGCACCATTCATAAGCAGGCTTCTGATCTGGAGTGGCGAGAGGCCACAGTTGCCACGGGCTGCCGCGTGTGACAGGAGAATGGCGACCGCCCCCGATACCTGAGGCGCCGACATCGACGTTCCGGCCGCCTCGTAAAAATTGGGGGCTATGGGCCCATCCCAACCGCTATTGGAAGTAGTCAGGATGTCGTCCGCATCGCCATCATAGCCTTGCCCACCGGGTGCCGCGATGGTGATCCAATCGGCATAGCTTGAGAAATCCGAGCGATCCCCGAGATTGTTCGTTGCTGCGACCGAGATTACGTTCTCGCATTTTGCTGGCTCGGAGTCGGACAGGCTGGAGCTGTTTCCTGCCGCTGCCACCACCGTAACGCCCTGCGCATAAGCCAAATTGATGGCGTTCTGCAGTTCAACCGAGCATGCAGTGGCGGTGGAGAATCCAAGACTCAGATTGATCACCTTGGGCCGATTCGCGACGGCCGGTAAAGGCGGAAGTCCTGCAGCAGCGACGCCACCGGCCCATTTTATGGCGTCGACCAGATCCGATAGTTTTCCCCTGCCTCCCTTGCCCAACACTCTGACGGACATGAGCTTGGCACCGTAGGCTACGCCGGCACCGCCGTACCCGTTGTTGCCCGTCGCTGCAGCGACGCCTGCGACTCTGGTCCCATGCCAAGTCGAGTCCCCCAGAGTGTTGCAGAACAGTTCACTCGGGCATTCCAGGATGATTCCTTGAGAGTAGGAACCTGGATCTGATGCATCGGAATCGCGTCCGTTGCCGTCTTTGGCGATTACGGTGTTTGTTATGAAGTCATAACCCGGAACAATGCGTGCGGGGTCCAGATCGGGATGCGCTGTGAATCCCGAATCGATGATCGCAATGACGATACCCGTTCCGATAGCGGTATCCCAGGCGAACTTCGCGTTGGTGCCATTGGCTGCAACGCCTCCTTGCAAGTGCCATTGCGCGGTGAAGTAGGGATCGTTGGTATCGGCCAACGCACTGATGGTCAGATCCGGCTCCACATGTACTACGTCCGGGTCCTCTGCAAACTGCCGCATCAGCATGGCAGCCTCGACTCGGTCCAGTAGCCTGCTGGTCCTGATGACATCGGAAGAACCTGACATTCTTCTCACCTTGGACGCACTAACCGATTTTCCGAGTGCGTTGGACAGCCTTGCTGCCGCCCTGTCTATCGAGGATCGAAGAAGATTGTCGCTACTGGCGGTAGCTGTGCCTTCCTTGTACCTGACAATAAACTGGTCGTAGCTCTCCTGATGCGCTAATCGCTCGGTTTGCGCTTTCTCACGCGCCAGTACTGTGCCCGTCATACACAGCCCCAGACATGCGAGCGCAACCGTGCCGGACCATCGGCTTCCAAGAATCCATCTGATCTTCATCGTCATCCCTCGTTTGGTTGAAGTACGGCCAATGCAACCCTGCATGGCGATCGACACGGTATGAACCCCATCGACAAGTCAATTTACTGTGTTCGTCCGTTCCAGAACTGGGCTGAGAGACGCTTAGTTGCCGAGAGGGCGATCACAAATCCACTGGCTAGCCAGTGGGCCGCCTTGCATCGGAATCGCGCAATGTGACGCTTTGCGACACGTAAATAATTCACACCCGCCTGCCCGATCGCCGCGCAGCGGTCATATCGCCAACTGGCCTATGTCTTGCGTTGGTAATGGTGGGAGAGGTGCGATGAAACTAATTGGCTTGATGCTGCTTGTATTATTTGCCGTGGCGGGTAATGCCTGGGCGCACGGCGGTGGGCTGAACAAAGACGGCTGCCACAACGATCGCAAGAACGGCGGCTATCACTGCCACCGCGGCAGTAGCTCGGCGCCAGTTGAACGGAGATATCAGCCCGCGAATCAGTCAGCGCCCGCGAACTACGCGACACCTGCACGATCATCCGGAGGCCGCGCTTACGCAAACTGTTCCGAAGCACGAGCCGCAGGCGCCGCGCCGGTCAGGCGAGGCGAGCCTGGGTATGGGCCGCATCTTGATCGGGACAATGATGGAATTGGGTGCGAGCCGTACAGGGGGCGATAGCGCGTAGGCTGGATTGGCTCCATCAACCCAGCAATTCGCGGGCTTTGGGTAAAGGCGCTGGGTTGATGGAGCCAACCCAGCCTACGGCAGCTAACCCAGCCTACGGCCCTCCACGGGGTCCTTTCCGGTGTCTACATTCGACCCACCCTGCGACCCGATCAGATACCCTGCCCGCCGGATACTTCGATCCGCTGCGCGTTGATCCAGCGGTTGTCCTCGGACAGTAGGTTGGCGATCATCGGTCCGATGTCGTCCGGCAGGCCGACGCGGCCAAGTGCGGTCATGCCGGCGAAGATCTTGTTGATCTCCGGGTTGTCGCGGACGGCGCCACCGCCGAAGTCGGTCTCGATTGCGCCCGGCGCCACCGTGTTGACCGCGATGCCGCGCGCACCCAGTTCCTTGGCCATGTAGACGCTAAGCACTTCGACCGCACCCTTCACTGCCGCATAGGCGGCGTAGCCGGGGTAGGACACGCGGGTGAGGCCCGACGACAGGTTGACGATGCGGCCACCGTCGGCGATCAACGGCAGCAGTGTCTGGGTAAGGAAGTACACGCCCTTGAAGTGGACATTCACCAGTGCGTCGAACTGCGCTTCGGTGGTCTGCCCGATCAGGGCGTAGTCGCCGTGTCCGGCATTGTTCACTAGGTAGTCGAAAGTTTCGCGCTGGCAGGTTTCGCGCAGTGCCGCGTGCAGGCGTTCGGCGAACGGTGCGAAGCTGGCGATATCGCCGGTATCCAGTTGCAGGGCGATGGCCTTGCGACCCATTGCCTGAATCTCCGCGACCACCTCCTGGGCGTCCTCGGCCCTGCTCTGGTAGGTAACGACGACGTCGCCGCCCTTGCGGGCGATGTTGAGGGCGGTATTGCGGCCAAGCCCGCGGCTGGCACCGGTCACGATGGCGATCTTGTTCATTTGGCAGCTCCTGTAAGAGGGAGCGCCATGATCCCTGCCAAGGGCGCGGCGGTCGTTACCGGAACCTCCCCTATCCTTACCTTTTCCTCCAAGCAAGGTTTGCGTACCGCTCCAGTATCGCTACGATCACGGCATGACCCACACGCTGCTCCAGGCGGTTCGCCGGTACGTCGAGACGTATGCCGATCCCGCCGGCGTTGCCCAGACGCCCATTCCGGGCCTGACCACCATCCGCTCGGTCACACCCAGCGGTCTGCTGCACGCCATCTCACAGCCGCTGGTGTGCCTGGTGCTGCAGGGAAGCAAGCAGGTGGCGATGGGCACGCAGTCCTTCTCCTTCGGCGCCGGCGATTCGCTGTTGATTACTGCGGACGTGCCGACCGTCAGCCAGATCACAAGCGCCAGTGCCGATACGCCCTATCTGTCGCTGGTGCTGGAGCTGGATCCGGCGGTGATCGCCGACCTGGCGATGCAGATGAAGGAGGAAGCGACCATTGCCGACGGCACGCCGGTGCGCGTGGAGCCCACCGATGCGGAGGTCGCTGACGCGGCCCTGCGGTTGATGCGTCTGCTGGATCGCCCGGCGTCGATCCCGGTGCTGCATGCGCAGCTGGTGCGCGAGCTGCACTACTGGCTGCTGGAAGGAAAGCATGGCGCGGCGATTCGTCGGCTGGGGTGGCCGGATGGCCATGCGCGGCGTGTGGGGCGCGCGGTCGCCTTGCTGCGCGCGGAGTTCGCCCGTCCGTTGCTTGTCGATCGGCTGGCGGCGACGGCCGGCATGAGTCCGTCTTCGTTCCACCATCATTTCCGTGCGGTGACTTCGTTGTCGCCGATGCAGTTCCAGAAGCAGTTGCGTCTGATTGAGGCGCGCCGGTTGATGATGTCCGAAGGCCGGACAGCAAGCAGTGCGGCGTTTGCGGTGGGTTACGAGAGCGTCCCGCAGTTCACGCGTGAATATGGCCGGATGTTCGGTTTGCCGCCCGGGAAGGATATGGAGGCGGTGAGGAACTGGGCGAGCGCGGCGGCGTAGCTTACGGAATGAACTGTTAGGAATTTGACCCGGAAAGGCGGTGTCTGAGCAACCGGATCGCCTTGGCGCGCCCCTCGTTAGGCGGCATTGCCTCAAGCCTGGCGATCTCTTGCTCCAGGTCGTGTCTGCTACGGACGACGGCCTCGTTCGCGGCCAGCTCTCGCTCCGAGCGCTCACGGGCCAATTGCTGGTGAAGCGCAGACCACTCCCGGCGCTTGCTCTTTGGTGGGACCGGAATCTTGTAGCCGAGGTAGCTGCAGAGCTTGCCGCAGATAGGGCATGGAACCTCGCCAAGGTATTGGGTGTTTCGCCTCACCGCGGCGCGACAATCAAAACAAACCCAAGCCGCCATCCCCATGATTCAAATGCCTAACGCCAGAATCAGGCCGAGCCGCGAAGCGGCTTCGGCTTGAGCAAATTGTCAGGCGCCACGTTGCGATGCCTCAGAAACGGGAATTCTTGTTCGGCATGCCGTCACGAGGTGGGCCAACAACGTCCCAGTGCTCGACGATGGCGCAGTTATCAACACGAAACACGTCTGCGATTGCATAGGGAGGTGCGCCAGGCGCCGGGGAAAACCGAGCATGGAGGAATACAAGATCTTTCTCCGCCACTGTGCGAAGAATTTCCCATCGAGCGCCTGGAAGTTCCGTAACCAGCCCCTCGAGGAAGTCCACTACAGCGGATCTGCTGCCGTTGGGTACGTCCGGTTTGTGTTCTACGAAGTCGGGAGAGACATACGTATCGAACGCTGCCCGAACCTGCTTGTCAATCAGCGCTTGTGTGTAGAAGGAGACCACGAGGTTACGACTACCTTCCGCTGTGGGCTCGCAAGTCGCCTTGGCCGTCGTTTCGGCTTGAACGCTACTGCAACACATCACGAAAGCAATGGTGGTGGCTAGTTGTGCTTTTAGCATGTGACCTCCGAGATGTGTGGTGTGGCACCTAACGCCTGAATCAAGCCGGCCCGCGAAGCGGGTTCGGCTTGAATGAACTGTTAGGCCTCGGCTAGTTGAAGCCAGCGAAGGCCTTGCGGAAACCATCAACATGCTCGATGCGGATATCTGAACCATCGGCATTCATGGTCACGACGCGACACATATCTTGGTCGCCGCGGGAAACAGAGACGTAATCGAAGGCGATACTCCAACCAGCCTTGGAGCTTTTCCGCCCCTCCTTTGCTCCGATGGCCTTGGGCTGAAGTGTGTTGTACCGGCGCCTTAGCATTTCGTCCCGGGTTGGGGCTAGCTCAATCGACTCAAAGACAAGTTGCTGCTTTATCCGGTCTGGCGCGGCCTTTGTGTAGCCGTTCTCCGCGATGAATTTTTCCGCCAGGGCTACGGCGGCCTTTTGGGATAGCGGTTGAGCCCATGCCGATTGGGATGGGATCAATAGAGCCATGATGATTGCGAGAACGAACATTCGCATGATGGGGACTTTCCTCCGAGGCCTAACACCTGAATTAAACCGAGTCGCGAAGCGGCTTCGGCTTGAATGAACTGTTAGCCCTCAAGCAGACGCTGCCTGAGCCGACTAACGCTCTCTTGGGTGATCCCATAGTTGATCGACGGGTTGGCCAAGAAAAAGAGCATTTCATCAAGCAACTCCTCCTTGCCTGAGGCAAATCCTACGTCTTCTCGTTGCTCTAGGTTCTCGGCCCATTCCTCGACCTGATCGGCGGTAAGTCGACCGGACAAGAACCGGTCCATGACGGTCAGAAAATGCTCCGCTGTAAGCACGAGCAGTGGCTCACCAGTCCAATCCCAGCCCATGGACCGAAGCTCGTCGATTAGAGGCGCGGTTGGCTCATCAAAACTGGCAAGTTTGGCAAGGATTGCTGCGCGATGATCCATTGAGGGCCAACTACGATTAGACCCCAAAGTGGGGTGTAGCGCGGATTGTGGGTGTGGCCTGGGAGGTCCGTCAATCAAGCTTGGCCTTCACGACATAAGCCGCTGCGCTAGACCCCTCTTACGAGGTTTGCAGCGCGGCAATGCGGGCGGCGACTTGGGGGTGGTCGCGGTAGTAGGCGGCGTTGTCGGCGAGGGTGTGCCAGCGTTGGTGGTCTTGCAGTAGGTGGGTGATGTGCTGGGCCATGGTCATCAGTTCGCTGGGGTCGGGCGGGCAGCCGTTGTGCAAGGTGTGCTCCATGAGCCGCAGGAGCAGGAAGGCGCGGTCCAGGCAGGCTTCGCTCTCTTCCTGGGCATTGCCGGACAGGGCGTCTAGGCGGTCGCGGGGGAAGCGGACGATGCCGGTGTCAGCCAGGGTGGCGTTTGTGCTGTCCGATAGAAGGCAGATGACCCTATCTAGAGGGAGTTGGGAGAACCAACCCAGCCTACGGTTTTAGCCTCATCATGCTTGGGGCTGGAACAGAACTAATGGGAGGAGCTATGGGACACAATGATCATATGGAAGACGACGGCTTTAATGACTTTCTACAAGAAGTTCTCAATGGAGAATCTCTTGAGAAAGCCACGGAAGGAATCACCAAGCTAGTTATCGACAAGGGTGTAAACTCCCTGTCCGAAAAGCAGCGGTATGTTTTCAAACGTGATGTGCTCGATGTTTACACCATAGATGGGTGCACTCGATGCGAATCACCTGTGCCGTGGTCTGAGATGTATGCTGCTACGGATAACGGCGGCCTCTGCAACTATTGCTGGCACATGTCCGAGAAAATAAAGCATGAGTAGCAGGTAGCAGGTAGCAGGTAGCAGGTAGCAGGTAGCAACAAAGTACAGGACCTTCATGACAAGGCCCCGCATACAGGCCTTGTCTGTTGAGGACCGCAGGTCAAAGAAGGAAAGGGGTCAGAGTACATATCTGTTTAAAACAAATATGTACTCTGACCCCTTTTTCAGCCCGCTAACCATTTTGATACAAAAAAAGGAACGCTTGGGTTAATTTGACCCTTTCCTTTTTTGGGTTAAGCGATTTGGAGAGCAACTTACGGCCGCAGCTATGCTTGCATAACCGCGGATTAAGCCACGCCTTTTATAAAGACGATGCTCGCGATCGCTTCAATGCGCTCCGCGACTCAGTATCCCAACGATGCTCTCTCAAGCGATTCCAAGCGCTGGCAATATGCTCCGGCTTCATCGTCGAGGCCTTCCTAGTATTCCAAGCATGCACTGCCTTTACCGCCATATCCGCTGAATCGTTAGCTGACTCATCGTGGCAAAGAACCCAGTGCACCGTCGCTAATAGCTCCAGTCCATAGGGATCTTCATATCCTTCTATTAGATGGGCGACTCTTTCCATTCTATCGAGAGTGTCGAATCGCTCCGAAAGAAAATCGAAAGCCTCCACATCCGCGCCTTCCAGCAGATCCAACTCCTTCTGGGGCGAGTCTTGACCGTCACCGTAACCCGTGAGCCAGTGGCCCTCTACCTTGCTCAGCACATGGCGAAGGTTTGACGCATAGGGCCCGTACTGCTGCGCGGAATAGTCTAGTCGCAGTGGCTCACCCGACTCCTGCAAGAAGTACATCAATTTGTGCACTTCGAGCAGCCGTATGATCGGAGCAAGCTGAGCGCCCTTATATTTGCTCATCAACGCGATTAACGCTGCCCGTCCAATCGACATCTTGGGGCGCTCGGTTTTGTTAGGCATCTCTGCCGCAGCAGGTGCGCCATCAGGCGGGTAGACCACCGCCTTGACCGCAGGGATCTGCTCAAAGGCGGCGAAAATCAATGGCCGCACCTGGCTCCACTCGAGCCCGCCATGACCACACCCCAAAGGAGGAATGGCTAGGGACTTAATTGAATGTGTCTGTACCTGTATCACGAGGTCTTCCAGACCTTTCTGGATGTCGGTCAACTTACTTTTCGACTTCCAATGCGCCTTGGTGGGGAAATTAATTATGTAACGTGGCCCACCCGCCAGCCCGCCCAAATCGACGATATGCATCTTTCCGAGAGTCACTGCTCCGGCTTTGCAGGCTTCTCTATACACGTCATAGGCTTCTGGGTAGGCGCGCTTAAACTGCAATGCAATGCCTTTGCCCATAACACCCTCGGTGTTCACCGTGTTGACCAGTGCTTGCACGTCCGCGTGCAATAAATTTCCGTGTGCGATTTCCATTAGTAGTACCACGCTCTTTGGACGGAAACTAAGGGACGGTGTGGCGTATTTGTAAGTAAGGCGGTTACTTTGGCGACCGCGCCCGCATCAAAGCACCCAATCGACTGAACTGCATTCCAGGGAACAAAGTCACGCACCAAAAACTCCGCTGCCTTTTGGTGCATCACCTGAGCCCAGGAGCTTGTTCTGATCGCGGCCCAATCGAGCTTCTTCAAAGCAGTTAGTGAATTTGCGAATAGCGCATGAGCAGCCCCTGCATTGCCATCGCTTATCGCCCATTCTGAGCCAAGACTCGTTAGTACGGAAACATTGGTGACTAGGTGAACAATACTACCCTGACATCCCGCAGGTTTACCGGTTGATCCTTTGTTTACTGTGAAGAGCATCGGGGAACGTGGGCAGTAATAAAATGGAACGAACGCTCCCACAAAAGGTTGACCAGTACAACAAGGAACCCGAAGGACCGTCATTCTTCTCTGCTTGATGTGGGAATAACCTATAACCGAATGGGCTGTGGGGCCAAGGGCCAAATCAGATAGAAGCCCGCCGGACGCAAATATGCCAGGAAGATTCTCAATATCGGTGATGTGATATGCCTGAACATTATTGATGTCGAGCGTCACTGATAGATCCTTCCAATCCTTATGGTCTTACCGGTCATCAACAACTACGCCGTGTGAGCTGATGAGCCTAATCGGACCACCTACCGGTGGTACAGGCTCCCACGCAGGCATCGGAAATACTTCCGCCAGAAAATCCAGGGAAACATTAAGCCTCGAAATCAACGCATCAACCGGCATCGAATGACTATCGCGAATAACCTTCAATGCCTGGCCGAGAACCTCAGCTTTCTCCATCTCTTGCCAACGATCCTCGGCCTCCTCTAACTTTTCACCCTTGTTTCGTAACGCAATCACAGCACTCTTGTAGCGCAACTCATCCAGCAAACCTAGCGACTTGGCGCGATAAAGTACGGCCGCCTTACTAACCAGAAACTTCAATTTTATCTCGCGAATCACTGACCAATCTATCCGATCACCACGAAGCTTGAACATTGACTTGAATGCCACAGCAGGCATCAGGAACGCAGAAGCAAACTGATTCGCCTCTTTCTCAGATTTATGGTCGCCGGTGACATGTCCCTCATGTAGAATCAGGTGGCCCAGCTCATGAGCGATGTCGAACCGCATCCTAAACGGGCTAATTTTGGCCTCGTTGCGAATTACCACCGGACGCTTCCCCACGAACGACAACGCGTCGACTTCTGCTGAGGCATCGCGGAAAAAGGCGACCACGGCTCCGGCGCGTTCAACCACACGCACCATGTTGGCTATCGGCCCATTGCCTAAGCCCCAACGCTCGCGCAGCATTTGGGCCGCAGCCTCGGGACCTTCGGCATGGTGGATTGAAGACAGGTCCGGAAAATCGATGGTAGGCAGGCGCACTCTCGTTTCTACAAACGCGATCACCCGATCCAACACAGCTGCCCGCGCCAGCACCTTATGCTTGCTTGAAGCCTTGGTGCTTGCGAGCTTTCTGAAATGCGCTTGCTCTTCAGCCACTGGGCGGTAGGCCCGGTCAAAAAAGAAAGCTTCATTCACGCACAGATACTGCGCCAACATATCAACGACGGCATCGCCGCGCTGCGGATTGGCTTTTCCGGACTCCAGCTGTGACACATACTGCCTCGAAGTGCCGATCTGCTCAGCGACTTCGTTGAGCGTTCTTCCCCAGTAGTGACGAGCGAGCCTAAGCTGTTCACCGATAAACGGACTATCCAGCTTTTTCCTCAAAATCTGAGTCATTGTCATCATTCGGCTCCTCAAGGTTGTTGCCTACAACGTCCATTCGCTCTGCGGCGCTCTCTTCTTCTGCCTCTTGATCTTCCAGCGCTTCCTCGCCATAGATCGGAGCCAACGCGATTTGCGGCAACTCAACGGCGGCGAAATCGCCTTCCACATCCTCCACCTCAGCGATAGCGATGGCTCCGTATTCCCACTGGGCCACTACCGCGCCCGAGCTGTTGTAGCCTACAAAGAAAACGCGGCTTGCCTCTTGATCGGTGACCGCTTTTTCGACAATGAACCGCCATAGATGGGGAACCAGGTCAGCTTCTAGGCCGAAGTTGAAATGCAACTGGCAGGTTTCGCCCTCTGTCGGGTTAAGCACCCGATCGCGTTTGGGGGCCAAATGATCGTCCAGAAAGAACCGTACTGGCCTGCCGCCAATGCCCAGCACCAGGTCGTTGCCACCATGGAGAATGGACAGCCAATCGTGATCGCCGCTGTTGGCCATCCGCTTCAAAGCATTACGGATCCTTGCCCAGGACAATGCGCCGCGAGAGTAGGAACAGTCATCTTCGGTATTCGTGACGGCCAGCGCACAATCGAGCCTGTCAAGCATGACCGAAGCCAAGCTCTCTAGTCGGCCCTCGGCAAATTCCGCAGCGACATCGGACGGCTTAACAAATACAGTCATTTGAATGAGCTCAAAATAGGATTTGTAAAGTCGTTTTAGAGAGATTTATAGGATTTGTCAAGCACCATTAAACCGTTCGCCTACGAGTTTGGTAAGCGAGCAGGCAAAATCCGCGGTCCCTCCCCGCCCACCACACTTGCCTTCGGTTTTTTGTGGTCAGCGACAATGCTCAAATACGCGCACTGACTAAGCGAAGCGCTGGGTTTCCCAAATACGAAAGGGACCAATCGGTCCCTTTCGTGTCCTACGTGACCCTGAAACTCAAACCCCAACCGGATTAACCTTCTCCACATCAATCTTGTACTGCTTGATAGCCCTGGCCACATCCTTGCCAGTCATCTTGCCGTCCGCCGCCAGCGCCGCAATAGCCGCATGCGCGATGTAGTAGCGGTCGACCTCGAAGAACCGCCGCAGGTTGGCACGCGTATCCGAACGGCCGAAGCCATCCGTGCCCAGCACCGTGTACTTCTGCGGCACGAACGCACGGATCTGGTCGGCATAGGCACGCACGTAGTCGGTGGCGGCGACGACCGGACCCTGGCGGCCTTCCAGCAGTTCGGTGACATAGGCCTTGCGCGGGGCCTTGGCTTCCGGGTTCAACCGGTTCCAACGCTCCACATCGAAACCATCGCGGCGCAGCTCGTTGAAGCTGGGGCAGGACCAGATGTCGGCGCTGACGCCGAAATCCTTGTCCAGCAGCTCCGCCGCCGCAATCGCCTCGCGCAGGATGGTGCCGCTGCCCAGCAACTGCACGCGCAGCTCGCCCTTCTTTGGCTTGCCCGCATCCTTCAACAGATACATGCCCTTGATGATGCCCTCGGCCGCACCTTCCGGCATGTCCGGATGGGTGTAGTTTTCGTTCATCAGGGTCAGGTAGTAATACTCGTCCACCTGCTCCTGCATCATCTTCTGCATGCCGTGCTGCAGGATGACCGTGACCTCGAAACCGAAGGTCGGGTCGTAACTGCGGCAGTTGGGAATGGAACCGGCGATCAGATGGCTGAAGCCGTCCTCGTGCTGCAGGCCCTCGCCATTGAGCGTGGTGCGCCCGGCCGTACCGCCCAGCAGGAAGCCGCGCGTGCGCATGTCCGCCGCCTGCCAGGCGATGTCGCCCACGCGCTGGAAGCCGAACATGGAGTAGTAGATGTAGAACGGCAGCATGGGCACGTTGCTGACCGAATAACTGGTGCCGGCGGCCATCCACGAAGAGATAGCGCCCGGCTCGCTGATGCCCTGCTGCAGCACCTGGCCGCTCTGGTCTTCGCGGTAGTACATCAGCTGGTCGGCATCGACCGGCTTGTACTTCTGCCCGAACGGCGCATAGATGCCGATCTGCCGGAACATGCCTTCCATACCGAAGGTGCGTGCCTCATCGGCCACGATGGGCACGATGCGCGGCCCCAGCTGCTTGTCGCGCAGGGCGATGTTGAGCGTCTGCACGAACGCCATGGTGGTGGAGATTTCGCGCTCGCCGCTGGACTTCAACAAACGGTCGAACACTTCCAGCTTGGGCGTCTCGAACGACTCGCTGGCCTTGCGGCGGCGCTGCGGCAGGTAACCGCCCAATGCCGCGCGGCGTTCCTTGAGGTACTGCACTTCCACCGAGTCCTCACCCGGGTGGTAGAACGGAATCTTGCCGTCGGCCAGCTGTGCATCGGTGACCGGAATGTTGAAACGGTCGCGGAAGATCTTGACCGTTTCGTCGTCCAGCTTCTTGGTCTGGTGGGTGGGGTTGAGCGATTCGCCCGCCGCGCCCATGCCGTAACCCTTCACCGTCTTGGCCAAGATCACCGTGGGCATGCCCTTGGTGTTGACCGCCTGGTGGTAGGCCGCGTAGACCTTGTGCGGATCGTGGCCGCCGCGGTTCAGGCGCCAGATGTCGTCGTCGGAAAGATTGGCCACCATGGCCGCCGTTTCCGGATACTTGTTGAAGAAATTCTCGCGCGTGTACTTGCCGCCGAAGGCCTTGCAGTTCTGGTACTCGCCGTCGACGGTTTCCATCATCAGCTTCTTCAGCACGCCGTCGGTGTCGCGGGCCAGGAGCGGATCCCAGTAGCTGCCCCACAGCAGCTTGATCACATTCCAGCCGCCACCGCGGAACACGCCTTCCAGCTCCTGGATGATCTTGCCGTTGCCGCGCACCGGGCCGTCCAGGCGCTGCAGGTTGCAATTGACCACGAAGACGAGGTTATCCAGGCCTTCGCGGCCGGCCAGCGCGATGGCGCCCAGGCTTTCGGGTTCGTCCGACTCGCCGTCGCCCATGAAGCACCAGACCTTGCGGTCGGACTTCTCGATCAGGCCGCGGTGCTCCAGGTACTTCATGAACTGCGCCTGGTAGATCGCCGCCAGCGGGCCCAGGCCCATCGACACGGTGGGGGTCTGCCAGTAATCGGGCATCAGCCAGGGGTGCGGATAGGAAGAAATGCCGTGGCCGTCGACTTCCATGCGGAAGTTGTCCAGCTGGGCCTCGCTGATGCGGCCTTCCAGGAACGAGCGCGCGTAGATGCCGGGCGAGGAGTGGCCCTGCACGAACAGCAGGTCGCCGGGGTGGTTTTCCGACGGGGCGCGCCAGAAATGGTTGAAGCCCACGTCGTAGAGCGTGGCGCTGGAGGCGAAGCTGGCGATGTGGCCGCCCAGATCGCCCGGCTTGCGGTTGGCCCGGACCACGGTGGCCATGGCGTTCCAGCGGATGATCGAGCGCAGGCGCCATTCGATGGCCGCATCGCCCGGGGACTTGGCTTCAAGCGCCGGGGCAATGGTGTTGACGTATTCGGTGGTGGGCGAGAACGGCAGGAACGCGCCGGAACGGCGGGTCAGTTCCACCATGCCTTCCAGCAGCTGGTGCGCCCGCAGCGGGCCTTCGGCGTCTATCACTGCCTTGATGGAATCGACCCACTCGCGGGTTTCCTGCGGGTCCGGATCGCTCTGCAACATGTCGTTCAACCAGTTCATTACCACTCCCGTGGGGGCCATGCCGGGCATGGCGTAGTCGTTTTTTTGTGAGCTCGCGAGTGTAACGCAGGCACTGTAAAACGGCCTCGCTACGCCTGCGTATGGAAACGGCACGCCCTGTTCCACGGACCGTCGCGGAAACGCCCGCGCCCGTCTCACATTAGTTGCGGCCGGCAGCATATGATCGGGCTGGGGGATTCACGGGATACCGGCATGTCCGGAGCTGGTTCACAGCAGCGCAACAGTACAGCGCCTGCCGACGCTGTGCGTTGGCGCGGCAGCCTGCGCACGAAAATCGCCCTTTGGTCCGGTGCGCTCAACGTGGTGCTGCTGTTGCTGGTGACCGCGGCCATCGCCTGGCTGGCCCGCGACATGATCCTGGACGACGCCAAGCGCAACACCAGCGCCAGCGCCCAGGAAGCGGCGCAGCGCCTGGCCGTGCAGATGCATTCGGTGACCATCACCACCACCGGCCTGACCGACCTGGTGGCCGCCTCCACCCTGGATCCGGACGAACTCACCGCCACGCTGCGGGCCATGGTCCGGGCCACTCCCGGCGCCAACGGCGCGCTGCTGGTGCTGGAGCCGGTGCATGGGCAAGCGGAACTGGGTTACGCGCGCTACATCGCCGCCGACGGCAGCGACCGCGACCTGCTGGCCGATGGCTACGACTACCGCAGCCAGAAGTGGTACCAACGCACCCTGGCTGCGGGCGGCGGCTGGTGGTCGGAGCCTTACCGCAACGAAACCGCCGGCGGGGTGTGGATGGTCACCTACAACCTGCCCCTGCGCCCGACCGCCCGCGGCGGCAGCGCGCGCGGCATGGTCAGCCTGGACCTGCCGCTGACCACGCTGACCGACCACTTCGAATCGCTGGCCAACCTGCCCGGCTGGCGGGTGTCGCTGGTGGCGCCGGGCGGCACCCTGGCCGCCAATCCCGAGCCCGGAGTGGCATTGACGACGACGCTGGACGAGTACATCCGGCGCAGCGGCCGCACCGACCTGGCCGGCGCAGCGAACGCAGTGCGATTGCGCCAGGCAGGTCAGTTCAGCCATCAGGACACGCGCAGCGGCGAACGGCGTTACACCGTGGTCGAACCGATCGGCGATAGCGGCTGGTCGCTGCTGGTGGCGCAGTCCTACCAGCTGATCGTGGCCCGGTTGAACCAGGCGCTGTGGCAGCTGGCCGCCGTCGGCTTGCTGCTGGCGCTGATTTCGATGCTGGTGGTGCGGCGCCTGGCCAAGCGGATCAGCCGGCCGGTGGAGCACCTGGCCGAATCCACCACCCGTCTGGCCCAGGGCGACTACGACTGGCCGGTGCCGCATACCGGGCGCAGCGACGAGGTCGGACGCATGGCGCGCACCCTGGAGCACGCGCGCACTTCCATCCAGCGACAACTGGTGGAAATAGGCGAAATGGGCGCGGCGCGGCAGAAACTGGAGAGCGAACTGTCCATCGCCCGCGATATCCAGTTGGCGATGCTTCCGCCCGCACGCGTGATAGAACGCGGCCACGCACGCCTGGAGGCCTACGCGATGCTGGAAGCGGCCAAGGCGGTGGGCGGGGATTTCTACACCTTCATCGAGCGCGCCAACGGCGAGCTGTGGTTCGCGATCGGCGATGTCTCCGACAAGGGCGTGCCGGCGGCGCTGTTCATGGCCCGTACCATGACCGTGCTGGAAGTGGCGGCGCGTTCGTGCTCTTCGCCCGACCAGGTGCTGGCCGAAGCTTCGCGGCGCCTGGTGGAGGGCAACGACACCTGCATGTTCGCCACCGTGCTGTGCGGCCGCATCGACCTGCGCGACGGCCAGTTCACGCTGGCCAGCGCGGGCCACGAATCGCCGCTGCTGCTGCACGCCGACGGGCGGGTGGAAACCATCGCCTTCGAAACCGGACCGCCGCTGGGTTTCGAAGTCAGCAGCCGCTTTCCGCTGTGGCATGGAAGACTGCAAGCCGACGCCAGCCTGATCGCCTACACCGACGGCGTCACCGAGGCCTTCGATGCGGACAACCAGGCCTATGGCAGCGAACGCCTGCTGGCCGCGCTGCGTCCCGGCTACAGTGCGCAGGACAATTGCCGGCGGCTGATCGCCGAAGTGCACCGCTTCGCCGGCGCCGCGCCGCAATCGGACGACATCACCGTGCTGGCGATACGATTGAGCCAGCGGACGGAAGCGTCGGAAACGATGCCCGAAACCACGCCGTCCGCCACCACCGAGGAGAGTGCGAATGCTGATACGTCTGATCGTCCCGGGTGAGCACGCCCGCGTGGAGGACCTCAACACCTCGCTGGAAGCAGTGCTGAAACGGCACGGCATCGATGCGGGCGTGCGCGGCGACGTGCGCCTGATCGTGGAAGAGCTGGCCAGCAACGCGATCGCCTACGGCGGCGCCGACGGCAGCAGCATCGAGGGCAAGGGCGTCGGCCAGTACGAGCTGTCGGTCAATATCGCCATCGCCGGCGGCCTGCTGACTCTGGAGTTCCGCGACGAGGGCGCGCCGTTCGACCCGCTGTCGGCCGCACTGCCCGACCTGGAGGCCGACATCATGGACCGCCCCATTGGCGGGCTGGGCCTGTACCTGATCCGGCAGATCGCCCAGGAAACCCACTACCGCCGCATCGACGGCGCCAACCTGCTGCGCGTCAGCCTGCGCATTCCCGCCACGGAGACATCGTCATGAGCCTGGACATCCAGATCCTTCCCGCCACCAGGGGGAGCCAGCGTGTGGTCCTGGCCGGACGCCTGGACACCAATACCTATGAAAGCCTGGACGAGAAGCTGGCGCCGTTGCTGACCGGCGACCTGCAATCGCTGGTGCTGGACCTGGCCGGGCTGGAATACATCAGCAGTGCCGGCATCCGTTCCATCTTCAAGGCGCGCAAGGCATTGGGTGGGCATGGCGGCAAGGTGCTGGTGGTCAATCCGCAGGCGCAGATCCAGAAAGTATTCGATGTGGTCAAGGCGGTGCCGTTGAACGAGATTTTCTCTTCCACCGCCGAAGCCGACGCCTATCTGGATGCGATGCAGCGCAAAGTGCTGCAAGGCGATGAGGAAGACTGATGCCCGCCCCGACTCCACCCTGGAAGCAGCCTCTGTGGGAGCGGCGTCTGTGGGAGCGGCGCCTGTGGGAGCGGCGTCCCGCCGCGAGCTCTTCAATCGACCGGGAAAGCCAAAAGCTCGCGGCGGGACGCCGCTCCCACGATCATGCTTGCAGGGGATGTCTGCAGTGAGCCTGGATATCGCGATCTATCCGCCGGTCAACGGTAATCAGTACCTGGTGCTGAGCGGGCGTCTGGACACCAATACCTACGAACAGCTGGACGATGCGCTGGAGCCGTTGCTGGCTGCCGCCAAGCCCACGATGGTGCTGGTGATGGACCTGTCGCACCTGGACTACATCAGCAGCGCCGGCATCCGCTCCATCCTGCAGGCGCGCAAGACCCTGGCGCCCGGCGGCAAGGTGCTGGCGGTCAATCCGCAGGCGCAGATCCGCAAGGTGCTGGACATGGTGCAGGCGGTGCCGCTGGGCGATATCTTCCCCAGCACCGCCGAGGCCGATGCTTATATCGACAAGCTGCAGCGGGAGATGCTGCATGGGGAGGATGAGGCTTGAGCTTTAGCCCCTCTCCCATTGGGAGAGGGGTTGGGGTGAGGGTACGGAGCATCCAAATCTCTGCGCTCGCGCCGTACCCTCATCCGCCGCTGCGCGCCACCCCGTATCGAGTACGGGGCAGGCTCTTCTCCCGCAGGGAGAAGGGAGAGCTTATTTCTGCTGCGCCCGTATCTGCGCATCCACCGCCGCAATCGCCGTCATGTTCACCACCCGCCGCGGCGTGGCGCTGCTGGTGAGGATATGCACTGGCTTGGAGATGCCCATCAGGATCGGGCCGATGGCCACGCCGTCGGTCATCACCCGCACCATGTTGTAGGTGATGTTGGCCGCATCGATATTCGGCAGCACGAACAGATTGGCGCGTCCGGTCAGCGTGGTGTTGGGCATCATGCGCTTGCGCAGCACTTCGTCCCAGGCGGTGTCGCCCTGCATCTCGCCGTCCATCTCCAGCTTGGGCATGCGCTCGCGCAGCAGCGCCCGCACCTTGCGCATCTTCTGCGCGCCCGGCGTGTCGTGGCTGCCGAAGTTGGAGTGCGACAGCAGCGCCACCTTCGGTTCGATGCCGAACAGCTTCAAACGATAGGTCGCCTGCAGCGTGGCCTCGGCGATCTGCTCGGCGGTCGGGTCGTCCTGCACGTGGGTGTCCAGGAAGAAATACGCGCCCTGGTTGTTGATCACCCCGGTCATGGCCGAGGTCGACTGCACGCCCGGATCCAGCGGAATCACGCTGCGCACGTAGCCCAGCTTCTTGTGGAAGCGCCCCACCATGCCGCTGACCAGCGCGTCGGCTTCGCCGCGGGCCACCATCACCGCCGCGATCAGGGTCGGGCGCGAGCGCATCAGGTTCTTGGCCGCGGCCGGAGTGACGCCGCGGCGTTCGGTCAACGCGTGGTAGTACTGCCAATAGTCGTTGAAGCGCGGATCGTCGTCCTGGTTGGTGAGTTCGAAATCCACGCCCTCGCGCATGCGCAGGCCCAGGCGGTCGATGCGGGTCTGGATCACGTCCGGGCGGCCGATCAGGATCGGGAAGGCCAGGCCTTCGTCGATCACCGTCTGCACCGCGCGCAACACCACTTCCTCTTCGCCTTCGGCATACACCACGCGCTTGACGTCGGCGCGGGCGCGGTCGTAGACCGGCTTCATCATCAGGCTGGTGCGGTAGACGAACTGGCCCAGCTTCTCGCGGTAGGCGGCCATGTCGGCGATCGGACGCAGGGCCACGCCCGAATCCATCGCCGCCTGCGCCACTGCGCCGGCCAGTTCCACCAGCAGGCGCGGGTCGAACGGACGCGGGATCAGGTATTCGGGACCGAAGCAGGGAATCTCGTCGCCGTAAGCGGCGCCCAGGTCCGAAGCCTCGCGCCTTGCGAGCGCGGCGATGGCCTTGACGCAGGCGGTCTTCATCGCCTCGTTGATGACGGTGGCGCCGACGTCCAGCGCGCCGCGGAAGATGTAGGGGAAGCACAGCGCGTTGTTGACCTGGTTCGGATAGTCCGAGCGGCCGGTGGCGATGATGCAGTCCGGGCGCACGGCCTTGGCGTGTTCCGGCAGGATCTCCGGGTTGGGATTGGCCAGGGCCAGGATGATCGGCCGGTCGGCCATGGTCGCCACCATCTCCGGCTTCAGCACGCCGGCGGCGGACAGGCCCAGGAAGATGTCGGCGCCTTCGACGATGTCGGCCAAAGTGCGCTTGTCGGTGTCGCGCGCGTAGCGGGACTTGTCCGGGTCCAGGTGCGGGCGGCCGGTGTAGAGCACGCCGTCGCGGTCCACGGCCAGGATGTTCTCCGGCTTCAGGCCCAGCGCCACCAGCATGTCCAGGCAGGCGATGCCGGCCGCGCCGGCGCCGCTGGTGGCCAGTTTCACCTGGCCGATGTCCTTGCCCACCACTTCCAGCGCGTTGTAGATCGCCGCGCCTACGATGATCGCGGTGCCGTGCTGGTCGTCGTGGAAGACCGGAATCTTCATCCGCTCGCGCAGCTTGCGCTCGACGATGAAGCATTCCGGCGCCTTGATGTCTTCCAGATTGATGCCGCCGAAGGTCGGTTCCAGCGAGGCGATGATGTCGACCAGCTTGTCCGGATCGTTTTCGTCGATCTCGATGTCGAACACGTCGATGCCGGCGAACTTCTGGAACAGCACACCCTTGCCTTCCATCACTGGTTTACCAGCAAGCGGGCCGATGTTGCCCAGGCCCAGCACCGCGGTGCCGTTGGTGACCACGGCGACCAGGTTGCCGCGCGCGGTCATCTCGCTGGCCATGTTGGGGTCTTCGACGATCGCCTCGCAGGCGTAGGCCACGCCCGGCGAATACGCCAGCGCCAGGTCGCGCTGGGTCACCATCGGCTTGGTCGGCGAGATCTTGATCTTGCCCGGCGGCGATACGCGGTGGTACTCGAGGGCGGCCTGTTTCAGTTCTTCGTTCGACATCGACACATCATCCGTGGGCTGGACCAGGATTCTACGGGATCGCACGCAATGCGGCCGTGGCCGCATTGCCGTAGGGTTCAGTCCGCGTCGCCCAGCACGGCCTGGCCGGGACCGGCAAAGGGTCCGTGCGCCAGCGCTTCGGGCGCTTCGATCAGTCCGCCCGGGCCGGCGTCCAGCTCGGCACGCAAGCGCGCCACGTCCAGCTCGCCTTCCCACCGGGATACCACCAGCGTGGCCACGCCATTGCCGATGATGTTGGTGATGGCGCGCGCCTCGCTCATGAAACGGTCGATGCCAAGGATCAGCGCAAGCCCCGCCACCGGGACCGATGGCACCACCGCCAGAGTGGCCGCCAGGGTGATGAAACCGGCGCCGGTCACGCCCGAAGCACCCTTGGAAGTCAGCATGGCGACCAGCAGCAGGGTCAACTGTTGCGGCAGGCTCAGGTCGATATTCATGGCCTGGGCGATGAACAGCGCGGCCATGGTCAGATAGATATTGGTGCCGTCCAGATTGAACGAATACCCGCTAGGCACCACCAGGCCGACCACCGATTTCGGGCAGCCCAGCTTTTCGAGCTTCTGCATCAGCGGCACCAGCGCCGATTCGGACGAGGACGTGCCCAGCACCAGCAGCAGCTCGCCGCGGATGTAGCGCAGGAACTTGAGGATGGAGAAACCGGTGATGCGCGCCACCGTGCCCAGCACCAGCAGTACGAAGATGGCGCAGGTGGCGTAGAAGCCGCCCATCAGCTTCATCAGCGGACCCAGCGCGTCCACGCCGTACTTGCCGATGGTGAAGGCCATGGCGGCGCCGGCGCCGATCGGCGCCAGCCGCATGATCACGCCCATCATGCGGAAGAATACCTGCGAAAGGGAATCGAACATGCCCAGCACCGGCTTGGCCTTTTCGCCCACCGCCATCAGCGCGAAGCCGAACAGGCAGGCCAGCAGCAGCACCTGCAGCAGATCGCCGTTGCCGGTGAAGGCTTCGGTGAAAGTCTTGGGGATGATGTGCAGCAGGAAGTCGACGGTGCTCTGCTCGTGCGCCTTTTCGGCGTACTTGGACACCGCCTCGGCGTCCAGGGTGGCCGGATCGACGTTGAAGCCGGCACCCGGCTTCCACAGATTGACCACCAGCAAACCGATGGCCAGGGCGAAGGTGGAGACCACTTCGAAATAGAGGATCGCCTTGGCGCCTACGCGGCCCACCTTCTTCACGTCGGCCACGCCGGCGATACCGATGACCACGGTCAGGAAGATGATCGGCCCGATCAGCATCTTGATCAGCGAGATGAAGCCGTCGCCAAGCGGTTTGAGCGCAACGCCGGTTTCCGGCGCGAAGTGGCCGATCAAGCCGCCTATCACGATGGCGCAGAGGACCCACAGATACAGCCGCGAGGATTTGGCAGGCATGGCGGAACGCTCCGGTGGCGATGACGGTGCCGACAATGGCAGCGTCCGGGCGCCGCACCAATAACGCATTGGTACTAGCCGCCGGAAAGTAGGTCGGGGCTACGTCCCCGACGCGCGAGGAGGCAGGGTTCCCGTGCGTCGGGGGCGTAGCCCCGACCTACCCGCAAACGCAAGCCGGCAGAATGGCTGTCCCGCGCTGGAGAAAAGCCACGCCCCGCATGTGAAGATGCCCGCATGGTTCCCTCCGTCCGCCCCCGTTTGCGCCTGCTGTTGGCCGGGCTTGCCATCGCCCTGGCGATCGGCCTGCTGAGCGCGCTGGCGGCATGGCAGGCCGAACAGCGCAGCCTGCGCGCCAGCGCCGAACAGGCCCGCGAACAGCTGCGCCTGCACCGCGACACCCTGGACGCCATCGTCGAACGCTACCGCATGCTGCCGGCGGTGCTGGCACTGGACCCGGAAGTGCGCGATGCGCTGGCCGGCGACACCCGCGACGCTGCCGTCGTCGAACGGCTCAATCGAAAGCTGGAACAGGTCAACGGCGTCGCCACCACTTCCACCCTGACCTTGCTGGACCGCAACGGCAAGGCGATAGCCGCCAGCAACTGGCGCACGCCCAACAGCAATGTCGGTACCGATTACGGCTTTCGTCCGTATTTCCAGCAGGCCATGGCCGACGGCACCGGCGATTTCTACGCGCTGGGCTACACCACGGGCGTACCGGGCTACTTCCTTTCGCAAGCCGTGCGCGATGCGCAGGGCCGAGCCCTGGGCGTGCTGGTGGTGAAGCTGGTGTTCAACGAACTGGAAGCGGCCTGGCGCACTCTGCCCGATCCGGTCTTCGTCAGCGACGCGCACGGGGTGATCTTCCTGTCCGGACGCGACCGCTGGCGTTACCTGGACTTGCGCCCCTTGCGCGAGAGCGAACGCAGCGAACTGGCGCGCACCCGCCAGTACGGCGAAGTACCGCAGCGCCTGCTGCAGTACCGCGAGCTGCAGGCGTTCGCGCCCGGCGTGCGCCGCGTGCGCCTGCCCGGCCAGGGCGAACACATCTGGCTCTCGCAGGCGTTGCCGGAACAAGGTTGGACCCTGCACCTGCTGCACAGCACCCGATCCTCGGCGGCCGCCGCGCGCACGGTCGCCATCGCGGTGGCGGGCGGCCTGCTGGCGGCCGCCTTCCTGTGGCTGTCCGTCCATCAGCGCCGGCGCCTGGCGCGCCTGCGCGAGCGCAGCCGGGTGGAATTGCAGCAACTGGTCGAACAGCACGCCATCGAATTGCGCACCGCGCAGGACGGCCTGGTGCAGGCCGCCGGCGGCGCCGACTACGGCGAAAGCCCCAGCCTGCAGCATCTGCCGCAAGGCGTTTGCGTGATCGACGCCGACCTGCGGCTGGTGGCCTGGAACCGCCGCTATATCGAACTGTTCAAATTCCCCGCCGGCTTCATCCATGTCGGGCTGCCGATCGAGGAAGTATTCCGCTACAACGCGCGCCGCGGCCTGCTGGGACCGGGACCGATCGAAGAAGCCATCGCGCGACGGCTGGATCACCTGCGTTCCGGCAAGCCGCACATGCACGAACGCGAACGCAGCGATGGCACGGTGATCGAGATCCGCGGCAACCCTTTGCCCGACGGCGGCTTCGTCACCAGCTATGCCGACATCACCGCCTACAAGCAGGCCGCGCGCGATCTGCGTTCGCTGGCCGACGCGCTGGAGCACCGCATCGGCGAACGCACCCGCGATCTGGCCGTGGCCAAAAGCGAAGCGGAGAACGCCAACCGTTCCAAGACCCGCTTCGTCGCCGCCGCCGTACACGACCTGCTGCAACCGCTGAACGCTGCGCGCATGTTCGTGTCGGCGATGCGCGACAAGCTGCAGGAACCGCAGGCGCGACAGTTGGCCGACAACGTGGAGGACGCGCTGGCCGCGCAGGACGCCATCCTCAACAGCCTGCTGGATATTTCCCGGTTGGAATCGGGCGCGCTGGAAACCCGCGTGCGGGATTTCCCGCTGGCGCCGCTGCTGGAAACGCTGGCGCGCGAGTTCGGCATGCTGGCCCACGCTCGCGGATTACGCCTGGATTGGGTACGCACGCAGGCCGTGGTGCGCAGCGACGAAGCGCTGTTGCGGCGCATCCTGCAGAACTTCCTGTCCAACGCGCTGCGCTACACGCCGAAGGGCCGCATTCTGCTGGGTTGCCGGCGTGTGGAGGGCGGTTTGCGCATCGAAGTGCACGATACCGGCCCGGGCATTCCCGAAGCGCGCCAACAGGAAATCTTCGAGGAATTCCGGCGCCTGGACGACGGCGCAGGCGACGATCGCGGCGCCGGCCTGGGCTTGGCCATCGTGGAGCGCATCGCACGCCTGCTGGGACACCGCGTGGACCTGCGCTCCAGCGTGGGTCGCGGCAGCTGTTTCAGCGTTCTGGTGCCGCTGGGAGATAGTGGCGCCGTCGCCGCGCCTGTCATCGAGGCCGCTGCGGCCGACGACGATCAGGAGCTGCGCGACTGCATGGTCTGGTGCGTCGACGACGATCCGCGCGTCTGCGAAGCGAGCCGCGCTTTGCTGCAGCGCTGGTCCTGCCGGGTGGAACTCGCCGCAGGCGCAGGCGAGGCGTTGGCTGCCGCGCGACCCGGCGCCGCGCCGCGCCTGTTGCTGCTGGACATGCGCCTGGGCGACACCACCGGCCCGGAGCTGTATCCCCAATTGGTGGAACGCTGGGGTAGCGAACCCATCGTGATCCTGGTGACCGCCGAACAGGACGACACGGTGCGCGCCATCGCACGACAGCACGACTGGGGCTATCTGCCCAAACCGGTCCGCCCGGCGGCGCTGCGTGCGCTGATCACCCAGATGCTATTGCGCCAGTAGGTCGGGGCTACGCCCCCGACACCACGCCATGCACGATTCCCACGCGTCGGCCACGTAGGTCGGGGCTACGCCCCCGACGGCGCGGTCTGCCAGATATCCCGTGCGTCGGCCACGTAGAGCCTGCCCCGTACTCGATACGGGGACCGACCTACGCGAAGATCACGGATCGATCCCGCCTTCCTGTTCCAGCGCCTTCACCAGCACCGCCGCCTGCGTGCGGCTGTTGCATTCCAGCTTCTTGAGGATCGCGGTCACGTGCACTTTCACCGTGTTTTCCGCCAGACCCAGATCGTAGGCGATCTGCTTGTTCAACAAACCATCGGCGATGCACAGCAGCACGCGGAACTGTTGCGGCGTCAGCTGCGCCAGTCTGGCCGCCAGGCGCGCATCGGACTCCGATCTTTCCGCGGTGATCGGCGGAAACCAGGTGCCGCCTTCGAGCACCGTGCGCACCGCGGTGCGGATGGTTTCCACCGGCGAGGATTTGGGAATGAAACCGGCGGCGCCGAACTGCTGCGCGCGGCGGATCACCGGGGGATGGTCGTTGGATGAAATCACGATTACCGGAAGCTCCGGCCGCTCGCCGCGCAGATAGACCAGCGAGGAGAATCCGCGCGCGCCGGGCATGGTCAGGTCCAGCAGCACCAGCTGCAGGTCGGGATGCTCGGCCAGCAGCGCGGTCAGCGTGGAGGCGCTGGAAGCTTCCACCGTCGAAAGATTTTCCACTGATCCCTGCAGCGCGTGCAGCACCGCCGCGCGGAACAGCGGGTGGTCGTCGGCTACCAGGATCTTGTTGGCGGTCATGTTTCAAGTCTCGCATGAACAACGGACTTGCGATGTCGCTGCGCAGCAGAGCTCTTCCCTTCTCCCACCGGGAGAAGGTGGCGCGCAGCGACGGATGAGGGCATGGCAATGACTCGCCATCCGGCTTTCACTACAAACTGACAATCCATTCCCTCATCCGCCCTTCGGGCACCTTCTCCCGGCGGGAGAAGGAAAATCCGCCTGCTAATACCAATGCGTTATTGGTGCAGGGCGCTGCCGCTGCCATCGTGCGGACCATCCAACACCCCCGGATCGTTCCCGATGACATCGCCACGCACTCACCTGCTCCCGGTCTCCTTGCTGCTGCTCGCCTGCGCCACCAACGCGCACGCCGCCGACGCGGAGACCGAAGACAACGTCACCGGCAAGCTCGGCGGCCGCCTGCACTGGGACATCGCCGACTTCGACAACGATACGCGCGGCGCGCCCAACGCCAACGATTCGGATCTGCGTGCGCTGTGGCTGGATCTGTCCGGCAAGTTCTACGGATTCAACTACAAACTGGAAGCGGACTTCTCCGGCGACGAAGTGCTGGCCAAGGACGCATATGTCAGCAAGAAATTCGCGCCCGGCACCCTGACCGTCGGACAGTTCAAGCAGTACTTCAGCCTGGACGACCGTATCAGTTCCAACCACATGACCTTCATCGAGCGCAGCTATCTGGTCCAGAACCTGGCCCCCACCTACCGGCTGGGCGCCGCCTGGCTGACCGCGCGCGACGGCTACACCGTGGGCGGCAGCATCTACAGCCTGGAAAGCATCGATGTCTGGCAGACCGAAGGCTTGGCCGTCGCCGCACGCGGCACTTACGCGCCTTGGCGGGAGGAAGGAAAAGTGCTGCACCTGGGTCTGTCGCTGGCGCATGAGGACTACGACCATCCCGGCGCCGACGGCGCCTCCGCGCTGCGCATCCGTCCGCGGCCGGCCGGGATTTTTTCCGACAACAGCCGGGTGACGCTGGCCGATTTCAGCCAGGGCCGCGATACGCGGGTGGACAAATATTCGCTGGAACTGGCCGCGGTTAAGGGCCCCTGGACGTTCCAGGGCGAAGCCGGCGGCGCACGTTTCGACGATGGCGAACAGGAGGCGCGGCTTTCCACCGGTTACGCGCAGGTGGCCTGGATGCTGACCGGCGAAGTACGCCCCTACGACGCCAAGGCTGGCCGCTTCGGCCGCATCAATCCGCAGGGCCGCGCCGGCGCCTGGGAACTGGCGTTGCGCTACGACACTATCTCCGGCCGCCAACGGCCCGATGGCGAACCGCTGCTGCGCGATGTGCGGGTGAGTTCGCTGACCGCCGGCGTGAACTGGTACCCGCGGCCGCATCTGCGGCTGATGCTGAACTGGATAGACAGCCGCAACCGCGACCGCCTGCGGGACCTCACTCTCGACCGCACCCGCGCCCTGGTGGGCCGCGTACAAATCGATTTCTGATCGAAGATAGGAGGCGTAGGAGCGACGTAAGTCGCGAACATTTATCGCAGCCCTTCGCGACTTACGTCGCTCCTACGCCTCCTACGGCCTGCAACCCAGGCGCGCTTTTTTTGTCCTAGGGGCTATTTCAGGGGCTCGTGAACAGTCTCTCAGTCCCTTACTCCGTTTCCGATATCTGATCCAGGCGGATGCGGTTGGCGAACAGCGAAAACGCCAGTACGCCCGCCAGGCCGTTGGCGCGGCTGACCCAGTGCGGCAGCCAGCGCGGCGCGGCCAGCACGCCGCTTTCAAACAGCGGTTCGAAGGACTTCACATCGTCCAGGGTCATTTTTCCGGCGAACAGGCGGCGACACAAACGCAGCCGGTCCTGCTGCAAGGAACGGCGGAAAAAAGTGTGCACGCCTACCAGGCCGCGCAGGTACACCGTGTCCTTGGTGAATGCCGCGCCGCCGCCGGTGGGCACGCCGCGGAACACGCGCTGCGCAGAGGAAAAGCTTTCGGTGGGGTTCTGGCCCGCATCGATGAAATAGCCGAACACCTCGATGAAATCGGCACCGTCCAGCGCCATCGCCACCGCTTCGATGCGCAGGCTGATGCGCTTCATGCGTTCGATATCGATGCTGCCGGTGATCTGTTCGGCGAAGGTGGCCAGGCCTTCCTGGGTGGCGGTGACGCGCGGCGAGGACAGGGCCAGGCTGGGCAGATGAACCTGTTCGCGCCCGTTCAACGCCGTCAGCGAATGCACCAAGGCTTCGTGCTGCAGCAACTGGCGGCGATCGTAGTCGCTGAACGCGGCGCCCTGGCGCAAACGGATGCGGGTGGCGCCGGCAGCGGCCTTGGCGATCAGCTCCGGATCCAGCTCCACGGCGATCACGCGACTGCCGAAGAAATCGTCCAGATCGCCCTGCAATTGCAACTGCAATGCGGTGGCGGATACCGGAATCTGCTCTTCCGGCGCCAGCAATTCGTGATCCAGGTCGTTGGCGATATCGATGAAATGCCGCGCCGCCTCGCGCGCGGTGGGCCCGTTGCCGGGCAAAGTCTCGTTGGGCTGTCCGAACAGCGCGATGGAATGCGCGGTGACCGCAGACGCGCCCAGCGATTCCAGCAGCTGCGCAGCGATGTCCCAGCTCCGCACCGATTCGCGCAGATAGGCGCCCAGCGGATGCGAAGCATCGGCGGCAAGGGCGATCTGATCGAGTTCGCGCCGCGCTTCGGCGAAATCCAGCTTCGGATAGTCGATCTCCGGCAGCACCGGCCGCCCGCGCGCATAGCCTTCCAGGAACGGCGCCTGCGCCGCCGCCGGCCAACTCGCCAGACTCAACAGCCTGATCCCACGCACCGCCTTGACCATACGCGCATCGAGCGCGGCGTGGTGGGTGATGTCGGAGGTCAGGTTGGTCATGTCAGCTGCCTTGCTTCTGATTTTGCTGTTGCTAGTGCTGTTGCTAGTGCTGTTGCCAGAAAAAAGGTCCCGTGAGGCGCGGCAAGCGGGGCAGGCAAACCCCGCAGGGGCGGCGCACACGGATGTGCGCCGTTTTTGGAGCAGCAGGATGCTGCTTCCAAAAATTCCTGCCCCGCTTGCGGACCCAGCGGCTTCATCGCTGGGCGCAACGTTAGGGCGGCTTTCTTTTGGTTACTTTTCTTTGCCGTTCAAAGAAAAGTGACTCGCGCAAAGCGCGAAACGCTTCTGCTCTGAAGTACTCCGCCAAGAGCGCCCCCATCCGCCTTCGGCACCTTCCCCCGTGAACGGGGGAAGGGCTCTTTTCTGAAAGATATGCACCTCTGAAGGATGCGCCTTATCGATGCTTCTAGCGATTCCCGTACTTGTCAACCAACCGCTTATGCAATGCCTTGCCCTGCACCTTGGCCTCCGCCTTCTGCGCCAACCGCGCCGCCAGCTTGTCGGCCGCGGCAGCGACCTCATCACGCAGCTTCAGATAATTGATGAAACGTTCCTCATCGATATCGCCCCGCTCGATCGCCGCCCGCACCGCGCATCCCGGCTCGGTCTGGTGCGAACAATCGCGGAACTTGCACTGCTCGGCCAGCGCCTCGATATCGGCGAAACCGCTTTCCGACAGCTCTTCCTCGCCGGTGGGCTTGAGCTCGCGCATGCCCGGCGTGTCGATCAGACAGGCGCCGGACGGCAACGGAATCAGCGCGCGGTGGGTGGTGGTGTGGCGGCCGCGCGAATCGTTTTCGCGCACCGCCGCCGTTTTCATTCTGTCGATGCCCAGCAACGTGTTGGTCAACGTCGACTTGCCCGCACCCGACGAACCCACCAGCACCGCCGTCTTGCCCGCGCCCAGCCACCCATGCAGCGAGGCCACGCTGACCGGGTCCTTGGCGTTGACCGCGCACACGGTGATTTCCTGCGCCGCCAATTCGGCCAGGGTCTCGACCGCGTCCGGCGCATAGTCGGTCTGGTCGGCCTTGGTCAGCACCACCACCGGCTCGGCCCCGCCTCCGCCGACCAGCATCAGGTAGCGCTCGATGCGGCGCGGATTGAAGTCGTCGTCCAGTCCGCAGACGATGAAAACGGTGTCCACATTGGCCGCGATCACCTGCTGGTGGTAATGCTCGCCGGCAGCGCCGCGCTTGATCGAGGTATGCCGGGGCAGCAGGGCCACGATCTTCTTGCCCTCCATCAGCACCCAGTCGCCGACCGCGGCGCGCTCATGGGAAGGGAACCGTGGCTTCTGCCATTCGGGCAGCGATTCGGCCCTGAGCGCCGCTTCCGGCCCGTCCGCCACCACATACCCCGACCGGTGCTGCTCGCTGACCCGCGCCGGTTTGGCCCGCGGATGGGCCGCGAAGGCCCGGGCCCAGACCGGATCCTCGGGCGGACCGGCATAGGGCCAGCCGATCAGGCGCAGGGCGGCGAAATCCGGGGAGTTTTCAGGCATGGGCGCCATTGTAGGCCTGCACCGCGTGGGAGCGCCGTCCCGGCGCGAGCTCTTCGCTCCAAGGTCGTTGCAGGCCTCAGGAAAGAGCTCGCGCCGGGACGGCGCTCCCACATTTGGCCTGGTTCACCGCGATTTGCGGCAATTCCGCTAAGATTTGGTACTTTCCGCCGCCAGACCGTCCCGATGTCCACTCCGCCGATCAAACCTCTCGCCACCCGCGAGCGACTGTCCGAAGTCCGCTACGAGATCCGCGGCGAACTGGCCCGGCGAGCCCGCGACCTGGAGGCCCAGGGCCGCAAGCTGATCAAGTTGAACATCGGCAATCCCGGCGCCTTCGGTTTCCGTGCGCCCGAGCATTTGCAGCACGCGATCACCGGCGACATCGACCACACCGACCCCTACACCCACCAGCAGGGCCTACCGGCCGCGCGCGAAGCCGTCGCCGCCGCCTATCTGCGCCGTGGCACGCCCAATGCGCATCCGGACCGCGTGTTCATGGGCAACGGCGTCAGCGAACTGATCGACCTGTCGTTGCGCGCGCTGCTCAACCCGGGCGATGAAGTGCTGGTGCCTTCGCCCGACTATCCGTTGTGGTCGGCCGCCACCATTCTCAACGACGGCCGCCCGGTGTATTACCGCTGCGACCCGGAGAACGACTTTCTGCCCGACCCGGTGGAGATCGAGACGCTGGTGTCTTCGCGCACCCGCGCCATCGTGCTGATCAACCCCAACAATCCCACCGGCGCGACTTATCCGCGCGAGCTGCTGGAGCGCATCGTCGCCGTCGCCGCCAAGCACAAGCTGCTGCTGCTGGTCGATGAGATCTACGACCAGGTGCTGTACGACGAGGCGAAGTTCCAAGCGGTCGCGCCGCTGGCCGGCGACGTGCCCTGCCTGACCTTCAGCGGTCTGAGCAAGGTGCACCGCGCCTGCGGCTGGCGCGTGGGCTGGGCGGTGCTGTCGGGCGACGGCGAAGCGGTCGGCAACTTCCATCACGCCATGGACCTGCTGGGCGCGCTGCGCCTGTGCGCCAATGTGCCGGGGCAATACGCGGTGGAAGCGGCGGTCAGCGGTCCCGATACGATTTCCGCACTGTGCGCGCCGGGCGGACGCCTGTACGAAACGCGCCGCGCGGTGATCGAAGCCTGCGCGGCCAGCGAGCATCTGGAACTGGTCGCGCCCGCCGGCGCGCTGTACGCGTTTCCGGCGGTGGTCGGCGCCGCGGCCAAGGGTTTCGACGACCATGATTTCGCCCTGGAGCTGATGGAAACCGAAGGCGTGCTGGTGGTGCCGGGCTCCAGCTTCAACGTGCCCTACCGCAACCATTTCCGCGTGACCCTGTTGCCGGAAGCCGAAACGATGCGCGAAGTGTTCGCGCGCATCGACCGGGTACTGACGCGGCGTGCGGAGGCGGTCAACAAGGTGGTGCCGATTACGGCAAGCAAGGCGAAGTCGCGGCCTGCGGCGGCGTGATTCTTCCGTCGTCATCCCAGCGCAAGCCGGAAGACGCTTTTCAACAGCCGAATGGCTGGTCATCCACCTTGATCTTGCCTTTGGCTGTTCGGGCGAAGATCAAAAACAAAGTCAAAATGGATCCCAGCTTGCGCTGGGATGACGACAAGAATGACTGAGCTGTTCCGTACCGCGCCCGGCACTACCGCCACCGAGCTGCGCTACCTCGCGCTCGGCGATTCCTACACCATCGGCGAAGGCGTGCCGGAATCCGGCCGCTGGCCCGTGCAACTGGCGGACGCGCTGCGCGCCGACGGTCTGCCGATGGCCGACCCGCGCATCATCGCGCAGACCGGCTGGACCACCGATGAGCTGGATGCGGCGATCAATGCGGTGCATCCATTGGCCGAATACGATCTGGTCAGCCTGCTGATCGGGGTCAACAACCAGTACCGGGGCCGCGAAGTGGCCGAGTACCGCACGCAATTTTCCCACCTGCTGGAGCGCGCCACGGGTTTTGCGCAGTGGCGGCGCGAGCGGGTCATGGTGCTGTCCATCCCGGACTGGGGAATCACTCCATTCGCAGTCAGCGATGCGCGGGGCGCGGAACGCATCGGCACGGAGATAGACGCTTTCAACCTTGCGGCGCGCCAGGTGTGCGGGGAGCGCGGCATCGCCTTCGTCGATATCACCGGCGCAAGCCGCGAGCGTGGCGCCGAAGTGGCGATGCTGGCCGATGACGGCCTTCACCCCTCATCGGCGATGTACGCGCAATGGACGCGCCTGGCCCTGCCCGCCGCCCGCCAATTGCTGGCCACGTCTTGAACGCTTCCACGCGGCCCTTCGATCGCGCCGCCGCCACGCGAATCGCGCGCGCCTTCCTGCCACGGCATCCGCTGGGAAATCGCTGGGACTACTACTACACGCGCGCCAAGCTCAGCAGCGACCCGCTGTACCCGGGTGTGCTGCAGGCGTTGCGGGGTAGCGATGCGCCGGTGCTGGATCTAGGCTGCGGCCTGGGGCTATTGGCTCATGCGCTGCGCCTGGACGAACAGACCATGGCCTACCGTGGTGTGGACAACGATGCGGCCAAGATCGCCCGTGCGGCCAGGGTCGCGCAGAGGAATGGATTGCAGGAGGTGGCCTTCGACGTGGTCGATCTTGCGCTGGGGCCGCCTGCGCACTCTGGCAGCGTCGCGATTCTGGACGTGCTGCAGTACCTCAGCGCCGACGAACAAACCACGCTGATCGCCGACGCCATCGCCATGCTCACCCCTGGCGCACGCCTGGTGATCCGCACCGCACTGGGCGACGACAGCCACCGCGGCCGCACCAGCCGCTTGACCGACCGTCTGGCCAACCTGATCGGCTGGATGCAGTTCCGGCCGAAGTGCTATCCGGATGCCGATAAGCTGCGCGCGCAGCTGGATGCGGCGGGATTGGTGACCACCTTCTCTCCGTTGTACGGCAACACGCCCTTCAATAACTGGCTGATCGTGGCCGTAGGTCGGGGCTACGTCCCCGACGCCAGCAATCCCTCGTAGGTCGGCGCCACGTGCGTCGGGGGCGTAGCCCCGACCTACGAAAAATTCTCGGGCAACACCGCTCTGTAACCCTGCTCGTCCATGGCCTTCAACACGCCTTCGATGATCGCCAGGTTGTTGCCATGCGATGCGCCTTCATGCAGCAGTACGATCGCACCGGGCTCCAAGGCGCCAACGATGCGCGCCACCACGCTGTCCGGCTCGCCCCGCACGCCGTCGAATCCGCGCGCGCTCCAGGCAACGCGTGCCAGTCCGTTCTTCTTCAACGACGCCGACACGAACGGATTGGCCATGCCGACCACCGCACGGAACCAGCGTGGCGCCTGCCCGGTGATGTCGCGCAAGGTCGCTTGCGCCTGGTCTATCTCCGCGGCCATGCGGCGCGGCCCCAGCGCCCAGAACCAGGCCTGCGGATGGGAGCGGCTGTGGTTGCCGACGCCGTGGCCGCGCCGCAGGATCTCGCGCACCAGTTCGGGCCGCGCCGCGGCGCGGTCGGCCACCAGGAAGAAGGTGGCCTTGGCGCCATGGCCATCCAACAGGTCCAGCAAGGCTGGCGTCTCGTGCGACGGTCCGTCGTCCACCGTCAGCCAGACCACGTTTTTCTCCGTCGGCAGGCGGCTGAGCACGGGACCGAAAAGCCGCGATTGCGGACGCATGGTTCCCCACAGGAACAGCATGTGGGTCGCGAACAGGCAGGCCAGGCCAAGCGCCCATCCCCACCGCCACCAGACCAGGACCACGCCCAGGTGCAAGGCGAGCGCCAGCCATATCCAGGCATGCGGTTGGCGCGGGACGCGGTGCAATGCGCTATTCAGTGTTTCGGACGCGGTCATGCCGCAATCATGCCATGCAGCGTAAAATCAGCGTCCCCGAAAGCCGGTATGTCCCCGATGTCCCTCGACCCCGCCCTGCGTTCACGTATCGAATCCCTGCTGCAATCCAACCGCGTCGTGCTGTTCATGAAGGGCCAGCCGAACATGCCGCAGTGCGGGTTCTCCGCCAAGGCGGTGGGCGCGCTGTCCACGCTGGGCGTCGACTACGCGCACGTCAACGTGCTGGCCGACCAGGACATCCGCGAAGGCATCAAGGCCTACGGCGACTGGCCGACCATCCCGCAGCTGTACATCGACGGCGAGCTGGTGGGCGGCAGCGACATCATCGAACAGATGAGCAACTCGGGCGAGCTGGCCTCGCTGCTCGGCGTGGCCGCGCCGGACCGCACGCCGCCGACGATCACCATCACCCCGGCGGCAGCCGAAATGCTGTCCAACGCAGCGGCCGATGCCGGCCCCGGCGGCGCGCTGGCGCTTTCGATCAATGCGCAGTTCCAGCCCAACTTCCAGCTGGCGCAGTTCGACGCCAACGCCATCGCCGCCGAATCCAACGGCGTGCGCATCCAGTTCGACCTGGCCAGCGCGCGCCGCGCCGAGGGCATCACCATCGACTGGGTGGACGATATCCGCGGCAAAGGCCTGGCCATCGATAATCCGAACGCGCCCAAGCCGGTGCAGACCCTCTCGCCGGCCGAAGCCGATGTGCGCGTGGCTGCCAGCGAGGTGTTGCTGGTCGACGTGCGTCCCGCCGAAGAGCGCGCGATCGCCGCGGTGAAGCTGCCGTTCAAGACCTTCGATGGCAATGGCCGCGCCGAACTCGAAGCGCTGCCGAAAGACACCGCCATCGCCTTCCTGTGCCGCAGCGGCGGCCGCAGCCAGCAGGCCGCGGAAGAATTCCGCGCGCTGGGTTTCTCCAACGTCTACAACGTGGTCGGCGGCACCAACGCTTGGGCCGACGAGATGGATTCGGGGCTGGCGAAATACTGATTGAATCTTGAGCCCCTCTCCCATCGGCGCCCGAAGGGTGTGCAAGGCTGAGAGGGGTTGGGGTGAGGGTACGTAGTATCCAAATCTCTGCACTCGCGCCGTACCCTCATCCGCCCTACGGGCACCCCGTATCAAGTACGGGGCAGGCTCTTCTCCCGAGGGGAGAAGGACAAGCAGCTAGCCGCTGAACCCACCGCTGGCCAGATACTCGATTTCTTCCGCCGTCGACTCACGCCCCAGCGCCTTGTTCCGGTGCGGAAACCGCCCAAAACGCGCGATCAGGTCACGGTGCAGCACCGCGTATTTCATCAACTCATCGTCGCCAAGCTTGCCGAATAGCTCCATCGCGTAATCCTGGTCGGCCATCGTTTCGGAATGCTCGAACGGCAGGTAGAAGAACATCCGCAGCGCTGCATCCACCTGCAAATCGAAGCCAGCCTCGATAGCGCGCCACGCGTAACTTCGCGCCAGTCCATCGGTCGCATAGGAATGCGCGCAACCACGGAAGCAGTTGCGCGGAAACTGGTCCAGCAGGATCAACAACGCCAGCGCGCCTTCGGCGGATTCAAGCCATGACTCATGCTCGCCACGCGCCGCAGCCAAATGCGCGTCGTGGAAGCGCCGCTTGAACTCCGCGTCGAACGCGTCGTCGCGCTGGAACCATTTCTCATAACCTGCGTCACGCCAGAACGCGACGATCTCGCTTGCCTCAGTCATGCCGACGCTCCTTGTACAGGATTCATTCGTCGAAGCGCAGATGCCGCACCGACTTGCCATGCCTGCGGATCAGCTTCAACGCTTCGATGCCGATGTTGATGTGGCGATCGACGAAATCCGCGCTGACCCGCGCGTCCGAGGCCTCGGTCTTCACGCCTTCGGGAATCATCGGCTGGTCCGACACCAGCAGCAACGCACCGCACGGAATGCGGTTGGCGAATCCGGCGGCGAAGATGGTGGCCGTTTCCATGTCGATGGCCATGCAGCGCACCTTGCGCAGGTATTCCTTGAACTCCACGTCGTGCTCCCAGACCCGGCGGTTGGTGGTGTAGACGGTGCCGGTCCAGTAGTCGTGGCCCAGGTCGCGGATCATGGTGGAGACCGCGCGCTGCAGGGCGAAGGCGGGTAGCGCGGGAACTTCCGGCAGCAGGTAGTCGTTGCTGGTGCCTTCGCCGCGGATCGCCGCGATCGGAAGCACCAGATCGCCGAGCTGATTCTTGCGCTTCAACCCACCGCACTTGCCCAGGAACAGCACCGCCTTGGGCATGATCGCCGACAGCAGGTCCATCATGGTCGCCGCGTTGGGGCTGCCCATGCCGAAGTTGATCATGGTGATGCCGTCGAAAGTGGCGCTGGCCATGGGCCGGTCCAAGCCGACCACGGGAGCACCGGTCAGCTGCGAGAACGCGTGCAGATAGCCGCCGAAATTGGTCAGCAGGATATGTTCGCCGAACTGGTCCAGGGGCACGCCGGTATAGCGCGGCAGCCAGTTGTCGACGATCTCGTTCTTGTCTTTCATCGCATGCTCTCTTCTCTTCGGTCGCGCCAATTGTGGCATGGGCCTGCGCCATAGCACTTGGCAAGCATGGGCTTGGCCGGTTAGGTTCCGGTTGCCGGCTTTGCATTCGCCGGCCTTCAATCAGAATCCCCGGGAACCCACCATGCGCTTCGCCCTACTGGCCGTGATCGGCCTTGTTTCCGCGTGCGGAAATGCCGCTGCCGCCACCGTCGCCGCCAAATCCCGCTTCACCCAGGATCCCTACCCCAGCACCTACCGCAGCATCGCCTCCGGTCCGGTGCTGATCCAGCACGCCACCGTGCTGACCGGCACCGGCGAACGCCTGGACGATGCCGACGTGCTGCTGGCCGACGGCAAAGTGGTGTCGGTGGGACGCGGACTGACCGCGCCCGCGGATGCGACGCGGGTGGACGGCAACGGCCGCTGGGTCACCCCGGGCATCATCGATGTGCATTCCCACCTGGGCGTTTACCCCAGCCCAGGCATGAGCGCGCACAGCGACGGCAACGAAGCCACCGCGCCGGTCACCGCCAACGTCTGGGCCGAGCACTCCATCTGGCCGCAAGACCCCGGTTTCCAGACCGCGCTGGCCGGCGGCATCACTTCGCTACAGATCCTGCCCGGCTCGGCCAATCTGGTCGGCGGGCGCGGCGTGACCTTGAAGAACGTGCCCGCCACGACCTACCAGGCGATGAAATTCCCCGGCGCGCCCTGGGGCCTGAAAATGGCGTGCGGCGAGAATCCCAAACGCGTCTATGGGCAGAAGGGCGGGCCGTCTACGCGCATGGGCAATATCGCCGGTTACCGCGCCGCCTTCATCGACGCCAGCGAATACCTGAAGAAAAACCAGAAAAAGAACGAGACGCCCAAGAAGAAGCGCTGGTGGCAGCGCGCCAGCGGCAACAAGGGCGACACCGACAGCGCCGGCGACAGCGGCGGCAAGCGCGACCTGAAACTCGATACGCTGGCCGGCGCCATCGAGGGCGATATCCGCGTGCATATCCACTGCTATCGCGCCGACGAGATGGCCACCATGCTGGACCTGGCCAAGGAATTCGGTTTCAAGGTCGCCGCGTTCCATCACGGCGTGGAGGCCTACAAGATCGCCGACCGTCTGGCCGCCGAAGGCGTCTGCGGCGCGCTGTGGGCCGATTGGTGGGGCTTCAAGATGGAGGCCTTCGACGGCATCCAGGAGAACATCGCCCTGGTCGACCGGCCGGCCAACGGTTGCGCCATCGTGCATTCGGATTCGGACGAAGGCATCCAGCGATTGAATCAGGAAGCGGCCAAGGTGATGGCCAACGCGCATCGTGTGGGCATCGACATTCCACCCGAGCGCGCGATCCGCTGGATCACCCGGAACCCGGCCAAGTCCATGGGCATCCTGGACAAGACCGGCACTTTGGAGCCCGGCAAGATGGCCGACGTGGTGGTGTGGAACCAGAACCCCTTCAGCGTGTATGCGCATGCGGAGCAGGTCTACATAGACGGCGCGCGCATCTACGACCGCAACGATCCGGCGCGGCAGCCGAAATCGGATTTCATGCTTGGGCAGAGCCTGCCCTGGACTCGATCCGGGGATGCGGCGATGGGAGATGCGAAATGATCGCTTTGGCGGATAAATCCTCCACATCGTCATCCCAGCGAACGCTGGGATCCATTTTGACTTTGTGCGCAGAGTCGAACGCAGTGGCAATGACGACAGCAACGGCAAGACCAAGATGGATGACCAGCCATTCGGCTGTTGAAAAGCGTCTTCCAGCGTTCGCTGGGATGACGATTCGATTGTTATCGGCTTCATTCCTTACCCTGTTTTGCGCAAGTAATTCCTTCGCCCAGGATGTCCTCATCCGCCACGCCACCGTGCACACCGCCAGCGCGCAAGGCACGCTGCAGAACGCAGACGTGCTGGTGCAGGGCGGCGTGATTCGCGCAGTCGGACCCAACCTGCAGGCGCCGGCTTCGGTCAGCGTGGTCGAGGCCGATGGCAAGCCGTTGACGCCCGCTTTCTTCGGCGGCATCACTGAAATCGGCATCGAAGAAGTGTCGGGCGAAGCAGAAACCGTGGACAGCGCGGTGACCCTGGCCACCGATCAGCCGATGCGGCCCGAGTTCGACGTGACCCTGGCCTACAACCCCGAGTCGGTGCTGATTCCCATCGCGCGCGTTGAAGGTCTGGGCTTCACTTTGTTGGGCGCCAACACGGGCGGCTCGTTCATTGCCGGACAAGGCGGGGTGATGCGCCTGGACGGCGGCGCCGATCCGATCGGGCCGCGCGTGCTGTTCGTGAAACTGGGCAGCGACGTGCTGGGCAAGAGCGGCAGCTCGCGCGCGGCGCAGTGGATGCTGCTGGACCAGATGGTCGGAGAAGCGCGTGGACGTATTCCCGCCGATTCGCCGCATGCCTTGTTGACGCCGACCGGGCGTGCGGTGCTTGCGCGCTACCTGGCCGGCAATGGGCGCATCGTGGTCAACGTCAATCGCGCCGCCGATATCCGTCAATTGCTGCGTTGGGCGCAACGCGAGAAAGTGCGCATCGCCATCGCCAGCGGCATCGAAGCCTGGAAGCTGGCACCGGAAATCGCACGTACGGGCGTACCGGTATTCGTCGATGCGCTCGCCGACCTGCCGGGCGATTTCGACCAGATCGGAGCGACCCTGCAGAACGCTGCGCGTCTGCAGGCGGCCGGAGTGCAAGTGAGCTTCGCTCAGTTCGGCGACGCTTCGCACAACGCACGCAAGATCCGCCAGTACGCGGGCAATGCGGTGGCCAACGGTTTGCCATGGGAAGCGGGACTGGCAGGCCTGACCCGGGTGCCGGCGCAGGTGCTGGGCGTGGACGACAAGCTGGGCACGATCGCCCCGGGCAAGCTGGCCGATCTGGTGCTGTGGACCGGCGATCCGTTGGACGTGGCCAATGTCGCCAGCCAGTTGTGGCTGGGCGGGCGCGCCATTCCCATGCGTTCGCGCCAGACCGAATTACGCGACCGTTACCTGCGCGCGTCCGGAGCATTGCCGCGCGCGTATTCGCCTTGATCTCTAATCCCACGCTCGCTGCGATCCGTCCAGTCTGATCTGCACGCAACGCCTGCGTTGCCTCCCCCTTTGAAAAAGGGGGATCGAGGGGGATTTGCTCTTGGCGCCAAAGCAAGATCAAGAGCAAATCCCCCG
>NZ_FNLD01000004.1 GCF_900104085.1 Pseudoxanthomonas sp. CF125 | reverse complement strand
TCGGTCGAGGTGTCGGAGATCCGGCCGGCCGCCACGTTGGTGATGGTGCGCTCGGTACCGACGCCCCCCACGCTGACGGTGCTGGTCGGCGCGGTGCCGGCAAAGTTGTAGACCGTGCCGTCGATGGTCGTGTTGGTGGTCGCCACCGTCGCCGCCGTCACCGAACCCGAACCCAGCGCCACATCGCCCGCGCTCGTCGCGGCAATCGCACCGTCGCCAAGCGCGACATTGCCCGCCATACCGGCAGCGCCGGCGGTCGAGCCGTTGCCGAGTGCCACGCTGCCCTGTCCGATCGCCCGGTTGTTGTTGCCGATCGCCACCGCACCATTGGCCTGGTTGGCGGCCGTGGCCGTCGCCGTGCCATCGCTGTTGGCGATGTTGTTCGCACCGCCGACGAAAGCGCCGGTGCCGCTGGCGTAGCTGGGATCGCCTATCGCCACCGCACCATCGCCGAAGGCGGTATTGGAGCGGCCGATCGCCACTGCGCCGCCCGCGGCGGTGCCTGCATTGGCCGTGCTCAGGTTACCGATGGCGACGTTCGCGCCGGTGGCGCCCGTGCCTACGCCATCGCCGATGGCGACGGAGGATGCGCTACCGACGTCCGCGTTGTAACCCATCGCGACCGATTGCAGGAAGTTGGCAGTCGTATCCAGGCCGATGGCGATCGCACGACGCCCGGATGCAACCGCCGAAGCGCCCGTGACCGCGCTGCCTGCGCCGATTCCCGCACCGATCGCGATCGCGCCCGCGCCCGTTGCGCTGGCGCCTGGCGATATCGAGTTGCCCGCGCCGATGGCGATGCCGAACTGATTGGTGGCCGTGTTCCTGCCGATCGCGACGCCGCTGCCGCCGCTGTTGAGGGCGTTCGGCCCGATCGCGACCGAATTATTCAGGATGTTCCGCGCCGAATCGCCGATGGCGATCGAGCCGTCGATCGTGGTTGTCGCGTTTTCGTTGGACGCATTGTTGCCGATAACGATGCCGTTGTGCTGGGCGGAAAGCGCATTCGGTCCGATCGCGATGGAATTCCGCCCGGTGGCGCCGTCATTGTTGTAATTGCCGCCGACCACGCCGTTGTCGTTGACGCTGAAGTAGTGGATGGCGTTCGCATCGACCTCGTTGCTGAGGTTCTCGATCGACTGGTTGGTCGCGAACAGCTGCGAACCATTGATAGCGTCGGTCGAGGAGCCGGAGATCCGGCCGGCCGCCACGTTGGTGATCGTACGCTCGGCGCCTACCGCACCCACGCTGACCGTACTGGTCGGATTGATGCCCTGGAAGTTGTAAGTCACGCCATCGATCGTCGTGCTGGCCGTGCCCACGGCCACCTCCGTCACCGAACCCGAACCCAGCGCCACATCGTCCGCATTGTTGGCGACAGCCGTGTCGCCGAAAGCCACCGCGCCCGCCGCCAGCGCGCTGCTGGTGCTGCCGATCGCCACGCTGCCCTGCCCGACCACCGTGTTCTGGTAACCGATACCGACCGCGCCCTGCGCCGCGGTGCCCGGCGTGCTCACCGCCTGACCGCCGCCACCCACCATATTGGTGTTGCCCATGGCCACCGAACCGTTGCCGGTGGCGGTATTGTCCAGGCCTGAAGCGACCGCGCCGTTGCCGGTCGCGGTGTTGGGATCGCCGATGGCGACAGCGCCATTGCCGCTGGCGACGTTGCCCGAACCGATGGATACCGCGCGGCCACCGGTGGCGGTGGCATTGGTGCCGATCGCCACCGCTTCGGCCGAGTTGGCGACAGCGTTGGCGCCCACTGCGATTGCGTTATCGGCAGCCGCATTAGCCTGGATTCCCAACGCGAGTGCATTGATACCGGTCGCCCGGCTCGCCGTTCCTGCCGCAATGGCATTGGCTTGCGATGACGTCACATCCGTGCCGATAGCGATGGCGCCCTCCGCGAGCGCACCCGTTCCTACTCCGGTGCGCGCACCCAGATAGACCGAGTTGATCGTGGATGCGACCGCCTGGAAGCCGATGGCGACGGCGTTCCGGCCGGCTGCGCTGGCGCTGCTGCCTTGCGCGACGGCATCCAGTGCGGAAGCGCTCGCCAGGGTACCGATGGCGATCGCGTTGCCCACGCTCGCATTCGCGTTCACGCCGATCGACGTCGTTGCGTCGGCCGCGACGCCGATGCCCGCGTTGGTGCCGATGGCGATATTGTCGTCGCCGCTTACCAGGCTGCCCGCCGCCGCGTCCAAGGTGGCATCGTAGGCGACCGTGCCGTCGCCTACGCCGAGTGCGACGTTGCGCGTTCCGGTGACGCCTGAGCCCGCGCCCCGCTGCACGCTGGCAATGCCACCGCCGATGGCGGTGTTCTGCGCGCCTGTAACCAGCGCTCCGGCGGCAACACCCACTGCGATCGAACCCGTATTGGCGATCGTCGAGCCCGCACCGGAACCTTGGCCGACCGCAACTGTGCTGGTCCCGACAGCGACCGCTTGCGCTCCGAGCGCGAGCGAACTATTCCCCAAGGCCCGAGCGCCGTTCCCTACGGCGGTGGTTGCGGCGTCGCTTGCCTCCGCCAAATGTCCTATGGCGATGGCATCCGTCGCGGACGCGTTGGCCTCACGCCCCAACGCCGTGCTGTTGGCTCCGCTGGCGATGGACCCCCAGCCGCTGGCAAACGCGTAGTTGTTGCTGGCCGTGGCACTGACACCGACCGCGGTGGAGTTTCCTCCCGAAGCTTGGGAACCGGTGCCCAACGCACTTGCGCCAGCTCCGGTAGCGGTGGAGCTGACTCCCAGCGCGATCGTATTGATATTGTTTGAGACGGTGCCGCCACCTATCGCAATTGCACCGCCAGTGCCTGAGGCTGCCGCATTCAAACCGATAGCCACCGAGTATTGCGTCGAGGAGACGGATTGACCGCCAATGGCGATGGCGTCAACGCCCGATGCAAAAGCGCCACTGGTGGCATTGCCACCGATAGCCGTCGAACCGACGCCGGTGGCCCGTGTGGCTGTTGCTGCGCTGACGCCACCCCCACCGATTGCTGTCGCATAGCTGACAGCGGCGTTGGCTTGCGAGCCCACGGCAACGCCCCTAAGTCCACCTGCTGTCGACTGCACGCCGACAGCGATGGCTCCCGCGCCGCCGGCGTTGACATCCGTACCGATAGCAATCGCCGACTCTCCGGACGCTCCGGTTCCACTGGTGCGCGCACCCACATAAATAGAGTTGACGCCTGAGCCAAGGGCCTGGTAGCCGAGAGTCGTGGCATTCAGCCCCGAACTGATGGCCCTAAAACCTATGGCAGTGGTTCCGCCTGCAGTCGCCTGGGCCTCCTGACCCGCGCAGGTCGAGCTGCCGCTGTATTGATAGTACGGCGCCGGAACGCAGGTCGCCTGCGCCTGCGCCGACGAGGTCCACCCCATCCCGCTTATCGCCAGCAACACCAAGCCCACCTGGAGCGTCGACTTCTGCGTCGAGTGCGAAGCCTTCTTCCCGCCGGACGCCTTGCCGCGCGGCGTGGCCAGTTCGGACGCGACCACCAGCTGCTTCAGCGAGCGGTTCCATACCAGGCTATAGATCTTGTTCATTGGTTTTCCCCTGTTATCAAACGAATGCGTTGTTGGTGGGCCAGAAAAGCGTAGCGTTGCCTGTGCACCTCTTTCGATGACGGTCGCGCCAGCCATAGCCGAAGCGGCGCACGCGCCAGCCGGCGCTTGGCGCCGTATAGGCACGTCGCGTAAGAGTCGAGAGAGCGATCAGCGCCCAGAGGCGGTAACCGCGTGTCTTTAGAACGTGACAACTCTCCATGTCGGCTTCTCCATCCATAGTTGGTCGGCTATGCCTAAACCGCTCCCCTTTCCCGGCCCGCAGGACGCATAGGTACGGCACCGTATCTATCGGTCAGGGGTAGGAAGGACTTGTGGTCGCGCATCCACGCCGAATGCATTTCCAGTTGCCGGGCTGGACACGGCAGGTGTGTTTCTATTCCGTGACTTTTGTCAGCGAATAGCGGCAGGACGCATCCGGCATTGCAGCCGTAAGCAGAAGTTGTGTCTGCAACCATCACTCGCACAGGTTCAGTTTCGGCGGCCGGGTTGCGTTCTGCTTTCGTATTGTCCATCGCCAAAACCATGATTCGATTTTGGAGCTGTCCGCGCGCGCTCACAAAGATTAAAGCCACGAGATATAGCTACTCAGATCACATTTGGCATGGCAGAAAGATTCACAAAAATAAATCCGTTCTCTTCCTGATCGGTAAAAAAGAATTGCGGATAGACCGCAGAGCCGTCGCCACGCACTGTAGTCACAAGGCCAGAGGCATTACACGCACTGAAGCTGGCTAAAACTCACCAAAAATTTCCATCTCACATTTGCAAGAAAAATGCATTGCGTCACAACAAAACAAGACAAATAAAAAAACACGAAATGACGGATTCTTGTGGCAACGAATTTCGTCCGCGGAATCGCAGGCATAAAAAATGGAATGCGCGCAACGAATGCGCCGTAGGAGCGACGTGAGTCGCGAAACCCTGCGCTCGGTTTCGCGACTCACGTCGCTCCTACGACCTTCGGCCTACAAGCCACAGACTTATGAATTGCGATCCAGGCCCCTCCGCCATCTGCCACGGACTGATGGGCATGGATACGGGAGCGCATGGAGGATGTCGCGGACGCTGGTTTCGATGCCGTAGCGACCGACTGTGGCACCGGGATCCAACGTTGCATGCGAGCGCTATCGGTGCGGCGTTCGTTCCCGACATCGCTCGACATCCGGCAAAACCGGCCGAACCACCCCGCTTGCACCGGTTCCAGCCAAGGCAGCGGCAAGCTTGCAGGAAATGCCGCACCCCTCTAGCCTTCGGGTTCCTGCGCCTGCCGCAGCTCCGCCAAGGACTTCCCGTGAAGCAACGCCACCTCCTGCTCGCGCTCGCCATCGGCGCCAGCGTGATTTCGCTCTCCGCCTGCAAGAAGCAGCCCGCCGAACCGGCCGCATCCGCGCCGCCTGCCGCGGTCAAGGGCGAAACGGCCGACGAATTCATCGCCCGGGTGAACGACGAATACCGCAAGTCCTACCCCGAAATTTCCTCGGCGCAATGGCTGTCTTCTACCTACATCAACGACGACACCCAGATGCTGGCCGCCAAGGCCAACGAGCGCTACCTGACCCAGCTCAACGGCTGGATCGAACAGGCCAAAAAGTTCGAAGGCCAGAAGATGTCCCCGGAAACCGCGCGCGCCATCCAGTTGCTGAAACTGATGACCGCCATGCCCGCGCCCAAGGACCCGGCCAAGCTGGCCGAGCTGACCCAGATCGCCACCAAGATGGAGGGCATGTACGGCTCCGGCACCTACTGCACCGGCGAAGGCGATGCCAAGCAGTGCCGGCAGCTGGGCGAACTGGAAGACGTGCTGCGCAGCAGCCGCGACTACGACAAGCAGCTGGACGCCTGGCAAGGCTGGCACACCATCGCCCAGCCGATGCGCAAGGACTACACGCGCTTCACCGAACTGGTCAACGAAGGCGCCAAGGAGATGGGCTTCGCCGATACCGGCGAAATGTGGCGCAGCGGCTACGACATGACGCCGGTCGAAATCGCCGCCGAGACCGACCGCCTGTGGGGACAGGTCAAGCCGCTGTACGAACAGCTGCACTGCTACACGCGCACCAAGCTGCAGGCCCAGTACGGCGACGACAAGGGCCAGGTCAACGGCCTGCTGCCGGCGCACCTGATGGGCAACATGTGGCAGCAGGACTGGGGCAATCTGTGGGACATGCTTGAGCCTTACAAGGACGCCGGCAGCCTGGACATTACCGGTGCGCTGGAAAAGGAATACCAGGCCGACTACGCACGCGAACTGGCCAAGGCCGGCGCCGCTCCGACCACCGACAAGCAGTTCGCCGCCGAACGCGCCGCGCAGCTGGACGTGGCCAAGCAGATGACCGAACGCGCGCAGGATTTCTACACCTCCCTGGGCATGCCCAAGCTGCCGGAGAGCTACTGGGCCAAGACCCAGTTCATCAAGCCGCTGGACCGCGACGTGGTCTGCCACGCCAGCGCCTGGGACATGAACCTGTCCGGCGACGTGCGTACCAAGATGTGCATCAAGCCCAACGAGGAAGACTTCACCACCATCTACCACGAACTTGGCCACGTTTATTACTACCTGGCCTACAACAAGCGTCCGCCGCTGTTCCAGAGCGGCGCCAACGACGGCTTCCACGAGGCCATCGGCGACACCATGGTGCTGGCGATGACGCCCAAGTACCTCAACTCGATCGGCATGGTCGGCACGCCGCAGCAAGGCAACGAGGCGCTGATCAATTCGCAGATGCGCATGGCCCTGGCCAAGGTGTCGTTCCTGCCGTTCGGCCTGATGATCGACCGCTGGCGCTGGGGCGTGTTCGACGGCTCCATCAAGCCCGACCACTACAACCAGGCCTGGTGGGAACTGAAGGCCAAGTACCAGGGCGTGGCCCCGGTGACGCCGCGCGGCGAGGATTTCTTCGACCCCGGCGCCAAGTACCACGTGCCGGGCAATACCCCGTACACCCGCTATTTCCTCTCGCACATCCTGCAGTTCCAGTTCTACAAGGGCCTGTGCGACGCCTCCGGCTACAAGGGCCCGCTGTACGAGTGCACCTTCTACGGCAACAAGGTGGCGGGCCAGAAGTTCTGGTCGATGCTGGAAAAAGGCTCCAGCCAGCCCTGGCAGGCCACGCTGAAGGAGCTGACCGGCAGCGACAAGGCTGATGCCGCCGCGGTGCTGGAGTATTTCGGGCCGCTGCAGACCTGGCTGAAGCAGCAGAACGAAGGCAAAACTTGCGGTTGGCCGGCGCCGGCAACGGTGACGGCCGCACCCAAGCCAACCCCGGGCAAGGGTTGAGTAGGTCGGGGCTACGCCCCCGACGCCGTCGGCCACTTACAATCTATGCTTGTCGGGGGCGTAGCCCCGACCTACCGACCGCAGCTGTTAAATTTACGTACGCACCTGTACGACTCACGATATTCCCGCTGGAAGTAACCTGCTGATGAAATCGAACCTTTTTCCTGTCGTTGCATGCGCACTGGCGATGGCGATGGCGATTCCATCATCGGCCGCATTCGCCGCGCAAAGCGCGCCCAGCGAGCGCAGCAAAACCGCTCCCGTGCTGCTGGCGCCGAAATGGCGCAACGAGGCCTTCCCCTCACAATCGACTACTCGCCTGCAATATCGGGAAGTCGCGGTGTCGCGGATCCTGAAGGTCCAGCAGTACAACCAATCCCGGCGCATAAAGCCCGCCCAGGTCGGCATTGGCCGCACCGCTTCCAGCGAAGGCGTAGCCACGAAGCTGCCCGCGTTGAAGTGGGTCTCGATGCGCGACGGAAGTTCGGTGGCCCGCATCGAAATCGGTTCGCCCGTCGCGCTGGGCATACGCGTGGGCCTGCAGACGAATGCGCTGGATCCGCGTGCGGAGCTGCGTTTCGCCGGCTCGGATGAGCCTTCACGCATCGTGTCGATGATGACCGGCGCTGAAATCCGGAAGCTCACCGATGCGCGCGGAATCTTCTGGACACCCGGTACCGATGGCGAACGGCAGATCATCGAGCTCTACCTGCCGGCGAGCGCTTCGCGCAACTCGGTGAAAATGCAGGCGCCTGAACTTTCCCATCTGCTCGCCAACAGCCGCAACGATTTCAAGATCATCGAGAAGATCGGCGAATCGGGCAGCTGCAACGTGGATACCGCTTGCCGCGTCGCCGAACTGGGGCCCAACTTCGTCAGCGCCAAGAACGCAGTCGCGCACATGCTGTTCACCTACAGCACCGGCGTAAGCTACATCTGCACCGGCACGCTGCTGGCCGATACGGTGGCCGCTACCCAGATCCCGTATTTCTATTCGGCCAACCACTGTTTCGCGGGAGGTTCGGATGGAGTCCCGGTGCAGAATTTCCAGACTGTCGCCAGTACCCTCAACACGTACTGGAAATACGAAGCGACTTCATGCGGTAGCGGCGTCCAGGCCGCCAAAGTGTTGCTGGCCGGCGGTTCGGACTACCTCTATTCCAATGCCAATACCGACGCAATGCTGTTGCGGCTCAAGAATGCCCCGCCTGCTGGCTCCGAATTCGCTGGCTGGGATTCGGCTGCGCTTGCCGCCTCCAGCAGCATCATCGGCATCCATCACCCGAGCGGCGATGCCAAGAAGGTGTCGCTGGGCCAGCAGATCTCCAGCAACTCCAATCTGATCACAGTGGGCTGGCTGAGTGGCACTACCGAGGGCGGCAGTAGCGGCTCGGGTCTGTTCACCACAGACCCGGGTGGCTATCGACTGCGAGGAGGCCTGTATAGGGGCCGCGCGTCATGTGAAAACAGCGGCTCGCTTTCCGATACCGATAACCGCGATGAATACTCGCGTTTTGATGTTGTCTTCCCGAATATCAGCCAATGGCTGTCGCCGCCATCGGCCACTCCGATACGCGTGAACGGCTCCCACCCCTTGACCCATCCCGCCACCAGTCCTGCGGCAGCCGCGACTCCGGCCACCGCCTCGGCACCGGCGGCTCCGACGGGCAAGGCAGTGCCGCCGCGCGCACGCGAGCGACGCCTGCTGGAACGTTGATCCCGATGCCCGCCGACCGCCCGCAAAGGCGGTCGTGCGATGCGCGACTCAGGGTTTGGCGGCCGCCATGCTCGATTCCAGCCGCGCTTCGAATTCCTCGAAACTGCCGCCAAGCGCCGCCGCTTCGCTCAACGCAGCCTCCTTCAACGAGTCGGAATACTTCAAACGCACCGGCGTGCCGTGCGCTTCATGCAATCGCGCGGCGCGCTTGATCATCGCCAGCATGTGCGCAGCGCTTTCCGAAGTGCCCGCGATCTTTCCGCCCATACCCAGCACCCATTCGCCGTCGCGGCGCACTATGCCCGCCAGCAGCCGGCCTTGCTGGTCGCGCAGCTCGGCGTGCGGTTCTATCGGCGGCCCCGCGGGCCGGCCGGAGTCCGCTTTGGCGGCGTTGCGTTTCTTCGCCTCGCGCCCGGCTTTGGAGTTGATCGACATGGGTCCGTCCGCAGAAAAATGAAGGATAAGTACGACGACGATGTGAAGTTGCGTCAAAGCTGGTTGGGAGGTTCCACCGCCACGATCTCCTGCGGGCACGGCGGCAGCCGTTTGCAGACATTGCGCTCCCAGCGCCAGAACGTCCAGCCGAGCAGGGTCAGCGAGGCGCTGCCCAGGGCCAGGTGGAAAGGATTGTGGCTGAGCCATGGCGACATGGCGCCGGACACCAGCGCCGCCACCACCAGGCTGGTGAAGGCCTGCAGAGAGGAAGAAGAGCCGCGGTGACGCGGATACATGTCCAGGATGGCCAGGGTCAGGATGGGGAACACCAGCGCCACGCCCACGCCGGTCAGGAACAGCGGCAGCACCGCCCACGGAATGGTGAACGGATCGGCGAAGGCGCTGTAGGCGATATGCAGGGCCGCGCCGATTCCGCCCACCGCGAACCCGATCGCGGTCAACCGGTCGCCGTGCATCCGCCCTGCCGCACGCCCGGACAGGAAAGAACCCATCACCATGCCGCCGATGGTGGGGATGAACAGCCAGGCGAAATCGCGTTCGCCCAGATGCAGGTGCTGCATCACGAACACCGGCGCCGAAGCGATGTACAGGAACATGCCGGCGAAGTTGAACGAACCCGCCGCCGCCAGACGCTGGAAACGCGGGTTGAGGAAAATCGCCGCGTAATCGCGGACCAGACTGCGCGCCACCAGCGGCGCACGCGACGCGGGCGGATTGGTTTCGGGAAACCAGAACCAGGTGGCCAGTAGCAGCACGGCCGAGAACGCGGTCAGGAACCAGAAAATCACCGGCCACTGCCCCCAGCCGAGTATCCAACCGCCAACGATGGGCGCGATGGCCGGCGCGATGCCGAACAGCATCGACACCTGGCTCATCAGCCGCTGTGCGTCGTCGCCGTGGAAGAGATCGCGGATGGCCGCACGCCCCACGATCTGCCCCGCGCCCGCCGACAGGCCCTGCAGGGCGCGGAACACCAGCAGCGTCGGCAGATCCTTGGCCAGGGCGCAACCGACCGATGCCAGGGTAAACACGACCATGCCGCCGATGATCACCGAACGCCGGCCGATGGCATCGGACAACGGCCCGTGCACGATGCTCATGGCCGCATAGGCGATCAGGTAGACGCTGATGGTCTGCTGGATGGCCAGCGGGCCCACGTTGAGCTGCGCGCCCATTTGCAGGAACGCCGGGAAGATGGTGTCGATGCAGAACGGGCCCAGCATGGACAAGCCGGCGAGCAGCCAGGTGAGGCGGCGGGTGGAAACAGGCTTCACCTGAATGCGGCCATTTCGGCGAGAAGCGCGATATACAGCGCTTGCAGCTGATCAGGGTTATCCACAGGAGCGGAAGAGGAACGCGGATTCATTGGCATAGCCAGGCTTTGATCGTTCATTTTAAACGAATCGGTAGTAGGTCGGCCCTACGTGGCCGACGTATGGGAGCATCACGATTTGGAGCGTCGGGGGCGTAGCCCCGACCTACGTGCGAGGCTCTTGAGGCTATAATTCCCCCGCAGCACGTGGTGGAAGAAGCGGTCCGGCCCAAAGGAGCCGGCCCGCTGCCGAAGGCGCAACGCCCGTAATCGCTCAGGCCAGTGACCGCCGCGTGCACACACTCTGGAGAGATCGGCAGAATGCCGGCGCCGAAGGGGCAAGAAGGGACCGGGGAGAACGCTTCCTCGCCATCGCTTCCAAACTCTCAGGCAAAAGGACAGAGGGGCGCCCCACGTGCGGCTTCGCGCGTGCAGCTCTTGACCGAGCCCTTTCGGACGTCCCCGCCATGTCAAAGACACCCTCGCCTTCCCTGCGCGACCTCAGCTTGCTCGATCTGGAGCACCACTCCGCCTTCGTCGAACGCCACATCGGCCCCAACGACGCCGAGATCGCGCACATGCTGCGGGTCATCGGCCACGATTCGCTGGACGGCATGACCGACGCCATCGTGCCCGGCAACATCAAGTCGCCCGCACCACTGGCGCTGCCCGAAGCGATCACCGAAGTCGAGGCGCTGGCCAAGATCCGCGCCATCGCCGACAAGAACGAGGTCTTCCGCAGCTTCATCGGCCAGGGCTATTACGGCACGCATACGCCCAACGTGATCCTGCGCAACATCCTGGAGAACCCGGCCTGGTACACCGCCTACACGCCCTACCAGGCGGAAATCTCGCAAGGCCGCATGGAAGCGCTGATCAACTTCCAGACCCTGGTCGCCGACCTCACCGGCATGGAAATCGCCAACGCCTCGCTGCTGGACGAAGCCACCGCCGCCGCCGAGGCGATGACCCTGGCCAAACGTTCGGCCAAGTCGAAATCGAACGTGTTGCTGGTCGCTGGCGATACCCATCCGCAGACGCTGGAAGTACTGCATACCCGCGCCGAACCGCTGGGCATCACCGTGGACGTGGTGCGTTCCACCGACGCCTTCCACGAAAAGCTGGCTGCGGGCGACTACTTCGGCGTGCTGGTGCAATACCCCGCATCCAGCGGCTGGGTCGACGACTGGGCCCGCGACGCCGAGATCATCCACGCGCACAACGCGCTATTCGTGGTTGCCACCGACCTGCTGGCATTGACTCTGCTCAAGCCACCGGGTGAGATGGGCGCCGACATCGTGGTCGGCAACTCGCAGCGTTTCGGCGTGCCGTTCGGTTTCGGCGGTCCGCACGCGGCCTTCATGGCCTGCCGCGACGCCTACAAGCGCAGCATGCCCGGCCGCCTGATCGGCGTGTCGGTGGATGCCGAAGGCAAACCCGCCTACCGCCTCACCCTGCAGACGCGCGAACAGCACATCCGCCGCGAAAAGGCTACGTCCAACATCTGCACCGCGCAGGTGCTGCTGGCGGTGATGGCGTCGATGTACGCGGTCTACCACGGCCCGGAAGGCCTGACCCGCATCGCCAGCCGCGTCGCCCGCCTCACCGCGATCTTCGCCGAAGGCCTGCGCGGCCTGGGCTACCCGGCACTGCATGCCACCGCCTTCGACACCCTGTGCGTGGAACCGGGCGATGCGCGCGACGCGATCCTGGCGCGCGCGCGCGATGCGCGCATCAACCTGCGCGTACGCGGCAACGGTTCGCTATGCATCTCGCTGGACGAAACCACCACCCGTGCCGAGGTGGAAGCGCTGTGGAGCGTGTTCACCGGCGAGGGCGTCGCCCTGCCGTCGATCGATGTGCTGGACGCCAGCGCACCGTCGCTGATTCCCGAGGCCCTGCGCCGCACCAGCCCGTTCCTGACCCATCCCGTGTTCAACACCCATCACAGCGAACACGAAATGCTGCGCTACATGCGTTCGCTGGCGGACAAGGACCTGGCCATGGACCGCACCATGATCCCGCTGGGTTCCTGCACCATGAAACTCAACGCCACGGCGGAAATGATCCCGGTCACCTGGCCCGAGTTCGGCAACCTCCACCCGCTCGCCCCGGCCGACCAGGCTACCGGCTACAAGCAGCTGATCGACGAGCTGGAAGCCATGCTGGTGGAGTGCACCGGCTACGACGCCGTCAGCCTGCAGCCCAACTCCGGCGCGCAGGGCGAATACGCCGGCCTGCTGGCGATCCGCGCCTACCACCGCTCGCGCGACGAAGGCCACCGCGACATCTGCCTGATCCCCGAATCCGCGCATGGCACCAACCCCGCCTCGGCGCAGATGTGCGGCATGCAGGTGGTGGTGACCAAATGCGACGCCAACGGCAACGTCGATGTGGAAGACATCCGCAAGCAGGCCGAGAAATATTCTTCGCGCCTGGCCGCGCTGATGATCACCTACCCGTCCACGCACGGCGTGTTCGAGGAAGACATCGTCGCCATCTGCGAGATCGTGCATGCGCATGGCGGCCAGGTGTACACCGACGGCGCCAACATGAACGCGCTGGTCGGCGTGGCCAAACCCGGCAAGTGGGGTTCGGACGTTTCCCACCTCAACCTGCACAAGACCTTCTGCATCCCGCACGGCGGCGGCGGCCCGGGTGTAGGCCCGTGCGCGGTGAAATCGCATCTGGCCCCGTTTTTGCCGCGGGAACTAACTCTTCCCCCGCTTGCGGGGGAAGATGCCCGCAGGGCAGATGGGGGCGCTCTTCGCACAGAAGTAGGCATGGTCAGCGCCGCCAGCTTCGGCTCGGCTTCCATCCTGCCCATCTCCTGGATGTACATCACCCTGATGGGCACCGCCGGCCTGCGCAAGGCCACCCAGGTCGCGCTGCTCAACGCCAACTACATCGCCAAGAGGCTCGCGCCCCACTACGAGACGCTGTACACCGGCCGTAACGGTCTGGTGGCGCACGAATGCATCCTGGACCTGCGCCCGCTCAAGGACGCCACCGGCATCGGCGCCGAGGACGTGGCCAAGCGCCTGATCGACTTCGGCTTCCACGCTCCTACCCTCAGCTTCCCGGTCGCCGGCACGCTGATGGTGGAACCGACCGAAAGCGAATCGCAGCACGAACTGGACCGTTTCATCGACGCCATGATCGCCATCCGCGACGAGATCCGTGCCGTGGAAGACGGCCGCCTGGACCGCGAGGACAACCCGCTCAAGCACGCGCCGCATACCGCGACGATGGTGATGGGCAGCGAATGGACGCACGCCTACCCGCGCGAACTGGCGGCGTTCCCGCTGGCCACGCTGAAGCTGCAGAAGTACTGGTCGCCGGTCGCCCGCGTGGACAACGTGCACGGCGACAAGAACGTGTTCTGCAGCTGCATCCCGATCAACGCTTTCGCCGGCGAGATCGAGGCCTTCAGCGAACCGGACGTGATGTAGGACCATTCTTCTTTCGCACGAAAAAGAGACCCCGCATTGCGGGGTCTTTTTTTGGCTGTCGCTCTGCCTCCTCCCTTGCGCACAGCGCAGGGGAGGATTGAGGAGGGGTGCCCTTGATCTTGATCTTGCCCTTCCCCCAAGCACCGCCTGATTTACGATGTGACCCACCGCAAGACAGAGTCGAGCCATGAGCCGGGACATAGACGAACTGCAAGCCGCCCAACGCGCCTTCGCGCAGGAACGGGAATGGGGACAATTCCATACCCCTAAGAACCTCGCCTCCGCCCTTGCCGTGGAAGCGGCCGAGTTGCTGGAGCATTTCCAGTGGCTCACGGAGGAACAAAGCCGCACGCTACCGGACGAAAAACGCGTGCAGGTGGGCGAGGAAATCGCCGATGTGCTGCTCTACCTGTTGCAGCTGTCGGACAAGCTGCAGATCGATGTGATGGAAGCCGCCTGGCGCAAGATCGGGCTCAATGCGGAGAAGTATCCGGTGGATCGCTCCAGGGGAAGCATCAGGAAGTACAACGACATCTAGGGAACTCCAGCTCGAATGGACGAGGCTCGGACCTCCCCTAGCGTCGCGGCCGAATGCGAAGACGGCGACGCCCGCCTACGGCCGGATCTTGAATCCCGGATTTTCGTTGATGGTGCCGTCGGCTTCCAGTACGGCGAAACGCACGCCGTCGCGATGGAACACGATCGGAATCGGTGCCTGGAACAGCGGGCGGCGCACGAAACGCAACCTCCAATGGAATTGTTCCATGGTGTGCAGCGTTGCGAGTTGTTGCGGCGTCAGCCCTGCCTTCAACTCGGAGGTATCTTCCTGAATGATCGAACTGCGTCGCTCGCGTTCGGACATGGTGGACTCCATCGTACGACCATACGATTGTGCCCAATATTTTTCCTGGATCGCGTGAAGAGACGGTATTGCGGAGGCGCATCGCGGCAAAGTGCGCACGGCATCACAAGCGATGCAAAGCAGGTGGCGGGGCTATTTGCGATTTGCGGCAGAACGCGGATGCGTGCATAGCATGTCCATTCGGGCGCACGCCAGACGTTAAGCGCATTGATCTCCGTCAGCGACTGTCCAAGACGCACGCCCGGTCCATTGGGCCGGATCAACGGGCACCCGGCTGGCGGGCCACGCTACCGTTGGTCTCCTGCCCGCCTTGCGCCGCAGCAAGGGGCGTATGGTGGGGAGATGATGCATCAGTTCCTCACCGCCAACCGGACCGAGTTGATTGCCCGTTGCCGGGCCAAGGTTGCACTGCGGGCGCCGCCGGGCGTGCCGGAGGAAGAGCTGGCCCATGGCGTGAGCATCTTTTTGGATCAGCTGATCAAAACGCTGGTGGTGGAACAGACCACCAGCCCGCTGCAGAGCCGACGCGTATCCGGCCCTGCCGGCGGCGGCAAACCGGTGCTTTCCGAAATCGGCGAGTCGGCGACTCTGCACGGCAAGGAACTGCAGGCACACGGTTTCACAATGGAAGAAGTAGTCCACGACTACGGCGACCTATGCCAGGCCATCTCCGATCTGGCCGTGGAAACCAACGCGCCCATCGGCGTCGACGAGTTCCGCACCCTCAACCGCTGTCTGGACAACGCCATCGCCAATGCAGTGACCGAATTCGGTTACCAGCACGATTTCACCCTCGCCGACAAACAGACGGCGGCGCTGAACGAGCGCCTGGGCTACTTCGCCCATGAACTGCGCAACCAGTTGTGCACGGCCACGCTGGCGCTTTCCATCATCAAGCAGGGCAACGTGGGTCTGAGCGGCGCCACCGGCGGCGTGCTCGATCGCGCGCTGGTCGGCCTGAGCAATCTGATCGATCGCTCGCTGGCCGAAGTGCGCATGACCGCGGGCATGCCGATCCAGTATCACTTGTGCTCGCTGTCCGAGTTCATCGCCGAGATCAAGCTCTCCGCTTCGCTGGAGGCGCAGGTGAAGGAATGCGTGCTGATCGTATCGGACGTGGATCCGTCGTTGGCGGTGGACGTGGACCGCGATCTGCTGCTGTCGGCGGTGGGTAACCTGTTGCAGAACGCCTTCAAGTTCACCCATCCGCACACCGAGGTGACCTTGAACGCCTACGCCCTGGCCGACCGCATCCTGATCGACGTACAGGACCATTGCGGCGGCCTGCCGGCAGGCAGCGCCGAAAGCATATTCGCGCCCTTCACGCAGAGTGCCGAGGACCGCAGCGGCCTGGGCCTGGGGCTTTCGATCGCGCGCCGCAGCGTGGAAGCGAACGGCGGCATCCTCAGGGTGCGCGACCTGCCCGGCTGGGGCTGCGTGTTCACCATCGACTTGCCGCGGCATTCGCTCACCGAAGAGAACATGCCTCCGTTACCGCAGGCTGCTTGACGAAGCAGCCATGCTTCAGGGCTTGGCCCAATCCTTCGTGCGCCAGCGTCAGTGCACCAGCGTCTGGATCGCATGCGCGGGGATGCTCACCTGCGCCGAGGCCGAACCTACGTAGAAGTTGTAGGCGATCTCCTTGTCGGTCGGGTTCATGACCACGGTCGCCAGCTTGTTGTCCGCATTGAGGAAGGACGTTGCGAGCAAGGTGCTGCGGCTGCTGACCGCGCTAACGCGCCGTGCGTCGGGACGGATGAATTTTGAGAAATGGCCGATGTAGTAGTAGCTCGGCGTATAGATCAATTCGCCGGTCCTGGTGTCCGCGTGGATCGGCGCGAAGCACAGGTTGCCGACATGGTTGGGGCCGCCGGTTTCGTCCAGCAGGATGTTCCAATCGGTCCAACCCACCGCGCCGTTGTTGAAGTCGTTGATCATGGCGCTGCCATAGCGCTCGGCGTTGGGCCAGTACTGATAGCGCGCGGGGTCGAACTTCTCCACCGCCGCTTCGGTCAGCAGCAGCGGCTTGTCCGGGTAGGCCTCGGCCACGGCCGCCACGTTGCGGTACATCGGCTCGAAGCCGGCCCAGGTTTCGTACCAGTGGAAGCCCATGCCCCAGGCGTATTTCGCCGCTTCCGGATCGTCGAAGATCACCCGCGCGCGGTAGGCCATCATGTCGCGGTTGTGGTCCCAGACGATGATCTTCTTGTCGGCGTAGCCGGCCTTGTGCATCGTGGGCCCCAGGTGATTCTTGAGGAAGTCGCGCTCCTCCTCCGCCGTGTACAGCATCGACTCCCAGGTCTGGGTGGCCATGGGCTCGTTCTGCACGGTGATGCCCCAGATCGGAATGCCTTCCTTCTCGTAGGCGGCGATGAACTTGGTGAAGTACGTGGCCCAGGCCTCGTTGTATTCCGGCAACAGCGCCCCGCCCTTCAGCATGTTGTTGGTGGTCTTCATGAAGGCCGGCGCGCTCCACGGGCTGGCGAACAGGGTCAGCTTGCCGCCCGCCGCCGCGATGGCCTTCTTGATCAGCGGGATGCGCGCGGTGCGGTCGTGGTCGATGGAGAAAGTGGAAAGCGTCTTGTCGCCTTCCTTGATGTAGGTGTAGCTGCCGCTGCTGAAATCGGAACTGTGGATGGTGGTGCGCGCCAGCGTGTAGCCGATGCCGTTTTCCTTGTCGTAGTAGGCCTTGAGGAATTCGGCCTGCCGCGCCGCGTCCAGTTTGGCGAACACCTCGGCGCTGGAATCGGTGATGGCGCCACCGATGCCCAGCACGGATTGGAAGCGTTTGTCGGGATTCACGAAGATCGAGTTCTCCACCTCGACCAGCTTGTGTCCGGGGCGCAAGGTGGCCGTCCCGCTCTTGCTCAACCGCTGGTCCGACCCTTGCGCGCTGGTGTAGATGACGACGGCGTCGCTGTTGCTGGAGAATTTTTTCATGGGGGTTTCAGCGGCGTAACCGGAGGAATGGGCCATCAGCGCGACTAGCGTCGCCGCTGCCGATGGGTAAAGGAGATTCTTCATCGATTGCCTCGTGGTCGGGTGGTCATGTGGATGGGGCGGTCGCTATCGCTATCGGCCCAGGTATCAGGGTACGTGCTCCGGCGCGGATTGGGTGGGCTGCTCGTCGGCGGGCGTCGCCAGGCCGGCGATCACCGAACTGTCGCGCCCGTTGTTCTTGGCCCGGTACAGGGCTTCGTCGGCCAGCGAAAACCATTCCTGCCAGCGCTCCTCTTCGCCCGCCATCGCACCGCCCAGTGACACCGTGATTCTGCCCGCGGGTCCGCGCAGCCCGTTGCGCACCGCCTGCCGCAGGCGTTCGCTGGCGGCGCGCAGGTCTTCCGGGGTATCGACGTCCAGCAGCATCACGAACTCTTCGCCGCCGAAGCGGAACACCTGATCGTGCTTGCGCATCTCGAACTTGAGAATGGCGCCCAGGTCGGCGATAGCGGCATCGCCCGCGGCGTGGCCGTAACTGTCGTTGACTTCCTTGAAATGGTCGATGTCAGCGATCAGCAAGCCGTGGCTGCGCTTGCCGATGCGCTGCAGGGCCACCGCTTCTTCCAGGGCCTGCTCCATCATGCGCCGGTTCGGCAGACCGGTCAGCACGTCCAGCGAGGCCATGTCTTCCAGCACCCTGTGGTCGCTGCTGACCTGCAGCGCGAATAGATATGCGAACAGGGTGACCAGCGCCGCGACGACCGCGGCGGACATGCGGTCTATCGGCAGGCCGAACATATGCGGCAAGAACAGCAGCGTGAGCGTCAGCAGCAGGTTGAAGACCAGGGCCTGGCGCGGGCCGGCGATGAAGAAGTTGGTCATCAGCACCAGGTACACCCAGGGCAGCGAGGCGGGTCCGATGACATAGCAGGCGACGGCGCAGCCCAGGCTGTTGGTGGTGCACAGCAACATGCCCGGACCGATGGTCTTGCCGGTACGCATGGCGTAGAGCACCGGCCCGCCGATCAGCACCGCGATGCCGAAATCGATGGACGCTGCCGCCCACTGGCCTTGCAATGCGCGGTAGACGGCGAAGATCGCGAGCGTGAGAACGGTGGTCAGGCCCAGCAGGACGATGATACCGAGCTGGGAATTGCGCTGGAGCCGGTTTAGCAAGGCGGGCAATCCTCTGCATCACCACAGGCGGAATGCCAGGGCGGGTTGGTGAGAGAGCCCTCATGCTAAAGGGGATCGGGCCCCCGGGGGGTGAACGCCGCCACAGACGGGGATTCAGGGAAGGCGCATGCGGGCGGGGTGGTGCCACATGCCGGTCGGTGCCGCAAAGGTGGGAGCGGCGTCCCGCGGCGAGCTTTTGAATCGACGAAAAGCTCGCGGCGGGACGCCGCTCCCACGATCACGGCTATCAGCGGTACCGGCTACCCTTCCGCATCCGGCGCCGGCTGCAATTCCGTCTTCAGTTCTTCCAGATCGGCGATGACCGTTTCCAGCGCATCGTGGAATTCGCTCTGCCGCATCATCAGGTTTTCGATCTTGGCGGCTTGCTTCAATTTGGAAAGCTCGCCGTCGAACATCAGCCACTGCGTGGTCAGCAGCTCCACGTTGTTCTTGGAGTAGTGCCGCATCTCCTTGAGCTGGGACAGGGTATCGGCAACGTGATCGAGCGGGGTCTTGGGATTTTCCTCGGACATGGCGCGCTCCTTGGCGGAAAAGACGGCACCTGGGGATGCTACCCGCCGGGGATGAACGGCAACGTCACGAAGCGATGCGGGCTTGCGGCCTACTCCGCCGCTTCGGGCGCGCCCATGTTGCCCTTGCTGTACATGCCCGAGCGGTCGAAGCAGCAGGCGCGGCGATTGCCGCAGGCGAGCTTGTCGCAGGCCACGCCGATGCGCTTCACGCGCGTCTCGGCCTTCTTGCCGGAAGTGATCCAGTGGATCCAGTCGCGCCGCGCGACGGGGGTGATCTCGGCCCAGGTCGCCTTCGCGGCGGCGTTGCCGGCCAGCGCTTGTTTCAGGTCGGCCGGCACTTTGGGCTCCGGCTCCTTGGCCACGGGCGCGATCTCGAGCGCGAGGGTGTCGCCCGCTGCAACCCCGGCCGCTTCGCGCAAGGCCTTGTCGATCTTGAACCAGTGGCTGCCCTGGCCGTCGGGCTCAAGCGTGGCCTGGAAGCGCTGGCCCTCCAGTGCGGCATCGACGGTGACCATGCTGCGCGTCGGCAGTTGCTTGCTGGCGGCCGCAGGCAGCACCACGAAGGTCCACGCCGCGCCCTTCGGCGCCACGGGCCGCGACAACTTCGCCTTGAACTTGATCGGGGCGGTGGGTCTGGTCATGGCGGAAAGGTACCACCGGTGACGGCCGGGCTTCCAGAGAACGGGGGCTTCGTCTACTCGCAATCACCGTAGTCGGCGCCGCGCTTGCCCGACCTGCGCTGCTCGCATGGAAGCACCGGGAGTGAACGGCTACCATCGGTCCATCGACCAGGAGACCACGCATGACCCAGGGCACCCAGCATTCGGCCGACGATCCACGCAACGCCGACATCCTGATTTCCATCAATGGCGTGATGAAGCACCGCAGCGAGGCGATGGTGTCGGTGTTCGACAGCGGCTTCGTGCTGGGGGACGGAGTGTGGGAAGGCTTCCGCGTGATGGGCGGGCATCCGTTGTTCCTCGAAGCGCACCTGGACCGTCTATACGAAGGCGCCAAAGCGATCCTGCTGGACATCGGCCTGAGCCGCGAACAACTGACCCGCGCGTTGTACGCCGCGCTGGACGCCAACGGCATGCACGGCGATGGCGTGCACGTGCGGCTGATGATCACCCGCGGGGTGAAGAGCACGCCGTATCAGGATCCGCGCGTCACCGTGGGCCCGGCCACCGTGGTCATCATTCCCGAATACAAGACCGCCTCCACCGACACCGCCGCGCGCGGCCTGTCGCTGTACACGGTACACGTGCGCCGCGGCTACCCGGACGTGCAGGACCCCAAGCTCAATTCGCACAGCAAGCTCAACTGCATCACCGCCTGCATCCAGGCCTACGGCGCGGGCGCGGACGAGGCGCTGATGCTGGACCCGCACGGTTTCGTCGCCACCTGCAACTCCACCCACTTCTTCATCGTGCGCAAGGGCGAAGTGTGGACTTCGACCGGCCAGTACTGCCTGGGCGGCATCACCCGCGCCAACATCATCACGGTGTGCCGCCAGAACGGCATTCCGGTGTTCGAGAAATCCTTCAGCCTTACCGACGTCTACGGCGCCGACGAGGCCTTCGTCACCGGTACCTTCGGCGGCGTGGTGCCGGTGCATACGGTGGACCATCGCAGCATCGGCAATGAGCCGCGCGGCGAGGATGCGCGCGGGCCGATGGTGCAGCGCCTGCAGACGCTGTACCGCGCGTTCGCGGCGGCGGACGTGGCTGCGCGCGTGCGTCCGGCATGAACGCGTCCGCGGATGCGGTCCGCTTGGCCATGTGGTCGGGGCCGCGCAATATTTCCACGGCCATGATGCGGGCCTGGGAAAACCGGGGCGATTGCGCGGTCAGCGACGAGCCGCTGTACGCGCACTATCTGGACCATACCGGGCTGGATCATCCTGCGCGCGAGGAGGTGATCGCCGACGGCGACACCGACTGGCGGCGGGTGGTGGATGCCTTGTTGGGTCCTGCGCCCGGCGGTACGGCGGTGTGGTACCAGAAGCACATGACCCATCATCTGTTGCCGCACATGGGCCACGAATGGATCGCGGGGTTGCGCAATGTGCTGCTGATCCGCGACCCGCGCGAGGTGGTGGCGTCGTACGTGAAGTCGCGGGCCACGGTCACCGCCGACGACATCGGCTTGCCGCAGCAGGTGGCGTTGTACGACGAGTTGTGTGCGATCGGTTTGCCGCCGCCGATCCTGGACGCGGGGGATTTCCTGCGCGCGCCGGAGCCGCATCTGCGCGCGTTGTGCGATTGGCTGGGCATTCCTTTCACCGAGCGCATGCTGCACTGGCCGCCGGGCCGGCGCGACAGCGACGGCATCTGGGCGCCGCATTGGTATGCGCATGTGTGGGAGTCCACGGGCTTCGAAGCGCCGGTAGCGAAGGAGATCAGCCTTTCCGGTGCGGCGGCGGAAGTCGCCGAGGAATGCAGGCCGTGTTTCGAGCGGTTGCATGGGTTGCGGATGCGGGTGGGTTGAGGTTGCTGATTCATACGATCAATACAAGCATCGCACTGGAACCCGCCTCAAATTCCACACGTCAATGTTTTCTATCCGTCGTCCCCGCGAAGGCGGGGATCCAGTGACTTTAAGCTATTGAAGCTGGGTTCCCGCTTTCACGGAGTTCTCAACAGCCGAATGGCTGGTCATGGCGGTGCCAATTTGTATCCACCTACTCAAGGTGTGAAGGGGATGAATCTGCCTTCCTTCATCCCGGGCAAACCCGCAGCAGGTTTATCCTACGGGCATGTCTACCCCGCCGCTGCCTGTCGAGCATGAGCTGCTCGAGCGCAACCGCCGCTTCTACGATGGGCTGTGGAGCGGTGCGCGGCTGACCGAACCGCAGCGTTTCAATACCTGGCCGCTGGTCACGCGGCTGACCGCTGGCGCCACGCGGCGGCTGGAAGTAGCGCCCGGCCTGCGGCCGCGGTTTCCGCTTCACGGCACCCACTTCGTGGAGATCAGCGTACCGGCGCTGCAGCGCCTGCAAGCCGGCGGCGCCAGCGCCTTGCAAGGCCACGTGACTGCGTTGCCGTTCGCGGACGCCACTTTCGATGCGGTCTGCGCGCTGGACATCATCGAACACGTGGTCGACGACGATGGCGCTCTGGCCGAGCTTGCGCGCGTCGCAAAACCCGGCGCCGCGATGTTGTTGTCCGCGCCGCTGCATCCGGCAAGCTGGACGGCGTTCGACGACTTCGTGGGCCATTACCGCCGCTACGAACCGGAGCAACTGCTGGCGAAGCTCCGCGCGCATGGTCTGACTCTGGAGCAGAGCGCGATCTACGGTATGCAGCCCAAGTCGTCGCGGCTGTTGGATTTGGGCATGTGGTTCCTCACCCATCGGCGTCAGCGGGCAATGTGGTGGTACAACCGCACGCTGCCGCTGTTCGTGCGCTTTCAGAAGCCGTTGGCGTTGGTTGCGGGTCTGGTTGGTACCGAACAGGTCGATGAGGTGCTGCTGGTTTGTCGTAGGTATTGAATGGGTGGCCGGGAGACGAAGAAAGGTCAGAGAACACGGATGGCTACATTTGTGAGTTGACGCCACTAAAAAATCAGGGTTAGCGTGGAGGGCAACACGCGCGAGGTTTTTTCGCTCGGACGACGAATGCGCGAGCAGTGCCCGCCTTCAGGTCATGAAGACAACTTACAAGGAAAAGGAAATTTCCCATGCCAGAGCTTGATATTGATGCCTCCGCCCGTGAAGTGGCCGACCTTCTGAACCAGGGCCAGATCCGCCAAGCAGCCGAACGACTCGAAACACTGCGCCAGAATCAGGCCTTGGTGGTGCAGGAATCGCTCGATCGTTTGGTCGCGGTACGCGCCCGTGATCGACTGACTGCGCCTGGCGTGATCGCTGCCGACGAACGTGTCGGCCCTATAGTGGAACGGCTGCGCACTGCCACCGCTTCGCCCCGTTTCCCCGCCGAAACCGAAACCCGGGATCTTTCCCAGGCCCAACTGCATGACGTGTACGGCAGCATGGTGGCCAGTCGCGGCAACCAGGCCGCGCGCGACTCCCTGGACACGAACAATGAGCGCGTGATTCTCGGGCTCCGCAATGAGACCCAGACCACCGTCCGCCATGGAGTTGGAGCCTACGACGACCGCTTGGTTGTGGTCTGGAAAGATCACCTCGGCGTACGGCATGCGCGTGAGTTCAACGAGGCCAATACGGAGCCGAGCGCGCAATACGATCACCACGCAGGCAGCGACGGCACTCGCCGCTATGCCGAGGGAGGCCAGAATGCGCCTCCGCTGGAAAGGTCGCTGGGCTACGAACAGGTATCACGCCGGAAGATCGAAGGCGAAGACGTCAACCGCGATGGCGTGCGTGATCTGGGCAGGCTTGGCGAGGGAACGACGGAAATGCTGGCAACGACCCACCCGGCCTATGCACGCGGGCGACAAAACGGTACTGAATTCGCCCTGCGTCCCAGCCCCGAAGCAGTAACGGACGGCACGAGGCGTGTGCAACGCGATAGCAATGCCGACGGCTGGTTCACCGCTGCCGATGTGAACGGTGTGCAGGATTTGAACAACACCTTCAAGATCCATCGCGGTAGCGGTGGCGAAAGCCGCAACACCGATTCCGCAGGTTGCCAGACGATCCGCGGCGGTCAATATGATGAATTCATTGCGGAAGTCCGCCGCAATCCACAACAGGACCGCTGGCAGTACGTGCTGACCTCGGTCGGCGCCGGACAGCAACCACAACAGGAGCGAGCATTGCCTAACGAAGGCCAGCCGCCCTTGCCCCAACCCCCTGAAGCCGCACGTCCATTGCCGCCACGCCGTCCTGATGATCCGGAGCATACCGACCATGGCCTGCATCGGCAGATCCAGGATCGCGTCGGCGCACTGGGTCCGGGCTTCCACGAAAACCGCGAACAACTGTCGATGAGTCTGCTGGCCGAAGCGAAAGCGCGAGGCCTTTCGCAGGTGGACCACTTGTTTCCCAACCACGCCACTGCAACCTTGAAACCGGGCGAGCACTTGTTCCTGGTGCAAGGGCGGCCCAACGACCCGGCTGCGCAGCGCGCGATGGTGAATACTGCCGCTGCCAGCAACACGCCGGTGGAGGAAAGTCTGTCCCGAATCGAGAGCCTTAACCAAGCGGTGGCGAGTACTACCGTGATCGATCAACAGAACCGCAATGTCACGCAGGATACGCCCAGCATCCGCCTGGGTTAGCTCCTACCCACAAGGAAGAATATCCATGCGCATCCACTCTCTATTGTTGCCACTGTTGCTCCTGGCGAGTTGCACCAGCGTGCCGGCACCCATTGCACATGCAACCGACACCGAATCGTTGCCCGGTTTGGCCGGACCGCGACTTTGGAAGAGTAAGTACATACCCGCAACGGAAGCCATCTCTCGTTTCCTGCTGTCACTGCCCACGCAAGATGTCCTCGCGTCTCCGGCATTGAGGCAGCGTTATTTGCAGGGCAAAGTGTTGGTGCAGGAACTCCCTGGCCAGGGAGATGGCCGGGATTATCTGGTGGTCGATAAAAATGGATCTTGGTACGGTTTCTGGATCCGTAGCTTCCACGGCGCCAGGCCAGAACTCACCGGCTATCTGGTCCAGGTGCGGGGGCTGTGCGCCGATCTCAAAGCAACGACTCCGACAGGCACGCCATTGGCGGCAGCAGCCGAACGCCAGTGCAGCACGGCAGGTCCTCCCTGGGAGTTCGATTCGGGAATGCGCGCCTACCGCGTGATCGAGGGGCAGCCACCGGAAGATGTGACCGCCAGTATCGCGCCGGATCCCGCCGTCTCATCCAAGGCCATGCTCGAGCAATATGCATCGGTAGGCGCCAGCGGTGTCTTCGCCGACGAACATAATCTAGACCAGGTGCCGGTCTTCCGCTGGGTGGTTGAGTTCGATCCGGAGCAAACGTCGATGTCACCGGATCCGCCCATATTCAACGGTGGCCATAACGCCCATGCCGGCTTCATAGTCTGGAATGGCGAACGATTCGAGCGCAGGACTACAGTGCCGCGTGCGCTGTGGCCGTGCAGAGCGGCAGGCCATCCTGTGGAGTGCCCTCCCCGATCGCCCAATGGTGATCCATTCGTTACCGACTGAGGCGTGAGCCTTTATTTGCCTCAAGGAACCATCGGCAGCGATGCGCTGGTGACCTCGCTGTCGCTACCGCGAAACGCTGCACCAGCTCCTCGCAATGCGGTGATAGGGCGGCTCTCCAGCCCGTGAAGGTAGCCATGCGGCGGGCTTGAGCCCGCCCTATGAGCCACTTCTCACTGTTTCGGCGTGACCGGATCGGGCGGGCCTTCCGGTTCTGGCGGGGGCGGTGCGTTGGTCGGGGTGCCGGGCAGGTAGAACGTCACGCGGTCGAACAGGCGGCGGTAGAAATCCTGGTTCTGCACGGTATTGCTGCCCACCCGCACCAGGTTGGCATTGCTGGTGCCGATCGGCAGCGACACCGAGCCGATCATGCTCACGCCGACGCTGGCCGAATTGGACTGCGACTTGAGGGCGTAAAGGTCCTGCACGGCGTTGATGAAGACGAGGGAACCACCGTCGGACTTCGGCACGCAGGTGGTGAGCACCTTGAGCTGGGTGTGCACATCGGCCTGGGGCTGGAAGTTCTTGATCGCCTCCACCGCGCCTGGGGACATCTTGCCGATCACATAGCCCTGCCCCAGCAAAGCGCGCCGTGTGGCTTCGCAGGCAGTGGGCGGCGGCACCTCATAGCTGCGCGAATAGGTGTCGTCGGCACCGAAGGTCTCGCCCAAGGGCGCCGGCTCTTCTTTTTTTGTCTGGCTCGAGCCACAGGCGGTCAGCGATGCCGCCAGGACCAGGGCGAGCGTGATGGATCGGGTAAACAGGTTGGCGGAAGGCATGTTGGCGGGGGACATGAGAGAAATATCCGATATTCCAGGTCCGCCCGAGTGTAGCCACCGCGTGTGCAAGGCAGCTGAACACGGCGTCACCTCAAAACAGGTGAAATGACGCCGTTTTCACGCGGTTCGCCCCGCTTGTCACTCGCCGGTGGGAATGGCGGCCGGGTCCATCCAGAAGGCTCCCCAGACGTGGCCGTCGGGGTCGGCCACGTCGCGGCCGTACATGAAACCGAGGTCCTGTATCGGATTGATATCGCCGGTTCCGCCATTGGCTGCGGCAGCGGCGTTGAAGGCATCGACGGCGTCGCGGTCGTCGAAGGAAAGCGCGTTGGACACTTCGCTGTGGGTGTTGGGTGGTATGGGACGGGTGGTGAAGGTCTTCCACTTTTCGTGGGTCAACAGCATGACGTGGATGGTGTCGCTCAAGACCATGCAGGCGGCGGTGGCGTCGGTGAAGTGCGGGTTGTTGTGGAAACCCAGGGCTTCGTAGAACTTCATAGAGGCGGCAAGGTCGGTAACGGGAAGGTTGACGAAGATCATGCGTGGCATGGGTGCAGTCCTTGTTGGTGGTTGGATATACCGGCGACGAGCGACAGGGGTGGAAATCGACAAGTGCGTGGCACGCCGTGCGTAACCGATACGGGAGCCGGGGCGCTGCGCTTATCCGGGCTGCGCTGGCTGGCCGGACACGTACCCCTAACGGCGGGCCGCAGACAATCCAGGGTCACGCGGGCCTTGCGGGCTTGCGCCGCTCACTATTGATGGGAGGTCTTGCATGAGTGTGACCGCAGAGATCGGACAGGCGCTGGCCAGGGAGTTCGCTTTGCCGGATGCGGGCACCACTACGGTAATCGTGGTGCGGCTGCTTACGGCCACGGTGTTGGGCGGGATGTTGGGGCTCGAGCGGGAGAGCAAGGGACGCGCGGCCGGGTTGAAGACGCACATGCTGGTGTCGATAGGGTCGGCGTTGTTCGTAATGGCGCCGTTGTTGTCGGGGATCTCTCCGGGGGATGTGACGCGGGTGATGCAAGGCATTGTGTCGGGCATCGGTTTTCTGGGGGCCGGGGCGATCATCAAGCTGGAACGGGATGAGCGTATCGAGGGGCTCACCACGGCGGCGGGCATCTGGATGGTCTCTGCGGTGGGCATGGCCGCCGGCATGGGCATGGAGGTCATGGCCCTGGCCACCACGCTGATTGGGTTGGCGGTGGTCAACACTATTCCCAGGATCATGCGGAATGAGGAGCAGTAGGTAGCGATTGGCTAGTCTCCCGTAAGGTTCACGGAGCCTGTCCCGTGCTTTGTACGAGATACGGGGGCGGGCCCTGGCCCGCCGAATGGAATCGCTATTGCCGCATGCGGCGGGCTTGAGCCCGCCCTATGGGCTCTATGGGATCTACAGCGGCAGGAACGTGTACACCGCGTCGTACGGGTATCTGCCGTTGGTGCGTTCGGAATGGACATGCAGGCCATCGTCCTTCAAGGCGCCCTCCATCTTGAACGCGCCGAACGCGGCTTTGAGTCGCGCGCTGAATGCATTTTCGCCGGGCTTGTAAGTGCCTTTGACGACGAAGGCATCGCCGGCGATGAAGGTGTCCATCACCGCACGCGCCGGGAAGCGTCCGCCGATGCTTTGCCAGAGGACTTTGCCATCGGCGGTGAAGCACAGGTAGCTCCAGCTTTTGTCCATCTTGGATTCGTAGACGCCGTCGAAGCGGACGCCGGATTCGCACTGGGTGGGTGCGCCGGGCTCAGGGGCAGCCATCGCCGGAACGCCGGCTTCGCTGCCGTCGGCGAGATACAGCACATGGCCTTCCGGGTCGAAGACATGCACGCCGTGATGCTTGGCGATCGCGCGCAGATGCTGCAGTCGCTCGGCGTCGAACTCGCTGAGTTCGAATGTCATCTCTAGCATCGATCCCGCGGGCCGGTTGTGCTGGAAGTCTTCATGCCAGACGACGCCCTTCGATCCATCCTCCGGCCAGGTCTGCAACAGGCGCACGAAGAAGGTGGCGATGCGCGCGGTCGGCGCGTCCTTGCTGTCTTGCCATTTTTCGACGAAATCCGCGGCCGCATCCGCGTCCTTCATTTGCGGGGCATCAATCGCGTACAGAATTGCTTCGCTCATCGCTACTCCTGACAGACATAGGGCGGGCCCCGGCCCGCCGAATGAAATAGTTATTGCCGCATGCGGAGGGCTTGAGCCCGCCCTACGAGATCTAAGCTGAGCCGGGAAGCGGTTTCGGTTTTAATGAATTGTTAGGCATTGTCGCCATGCATTTGTCTTTGAACAACTCCAAAGGGATATCCCCCAAGCCCCGAATGCGATCGCCAGCATACGTCGCAGACATGCGCATTTCTGCGGGAGATCCAACGAAGAAGACAATGACTCCGTCGCCACGGTCAGACCCCGCGCCTGCGTAATAGCTGGCGGGAGCATACTCATCGCCAATGTTGTAGTGGAGCTCAACGCCAGAGCCCTTCTTCAAGAACTCCCTGATTACAGCCTTGACCTTGCCGCCAGAGGCTGGTTCGTAGCGGATCAATGCAATAACGCTTGCCGCCTTGATCTGTTCCTCCAACGTAAGTTCGTTAAAATCAGGGTGCTCTTGGCCGGTGCCGGGCCATGGCTTGCTATTCACAGGGCGCTCTTCATTCGTTTGAATCTTGCTAGACACAAATGCGGGCATTGCAATGAATGTGTATAGGAAGAAAACGAGCAAGAACGAAATACCGAATCCGGCACCGAAAACGATCCCCTCTAAGAACTTCTTCGTCACGATCTATCCTCAACGCCTAACTACGACTAGACCCCAAAAGTGAGGCATAGCGCGGATTGTGGGTGTGGCCTGGGAAGTCCGTCAATCAGCTCGTTGGATAGGTTGGGCCGAAGGCGATGCGCCTCATCTTGCAGAGAAACATAGGGCGGGCCCTGGCCCGCCGAATGGAATCGTTACTGCCGCATGCGGCGGGCTTGAGCCCGCCCTATGGGGACTGTTAGGCAAAGCCGAAGTCCGTTGCGTAGCCATTGAATAACCGCCACGCCGGATCGTCATGCCGTTTCCAAGCGAGACTCTCTTGTGGGAAGCGGGCCGCAATGCCACTCATGAAGTTGTCTGTGTCGAATGTCGATGCAAGGTAGACGTAGTAGGTACGCTTGCCGGCGAATGTTTCAACCAGGGCAACAAGGCCGTCTGTTTCATCCCGGAAAGAGTCGGTCAAAGCGGCATCCAGTGGCGCAAGCGTGTCGTTGTAGTCGGCCTCCGGAAGGCCGTTGTCTTTCACTTGGGAAAGTTGGTGCTTAACGGCAAGAAGAACAGGGTACTTGGGACGGAGCGACTCGAACTCCGCGACCCGGACATCCGGCCGGCGGAAGTAGATCGGGAAGCCCTCGTGCTCAGTGTTGGCAGTGAGCCAGGTTCTTTGCTTTTGAATGATCATGTGAATTTAGACTGCCTAACGCCCGATACAGCCGACCCGCAGCGGGGCGGCGACTGAGTACGAATATAGCCGAAGGCATACACTCAGGCACCGCCCTGATGTGGGCCCGGCTTGAATGAGCCCGCCCCATGAGTTCTGGTGATCGTAAATTACCCGGAGATCGGAGAGCTCCTCCGTTGATATGCCATGGGTATCGCTGCCTCACCTCGAGGCGACATCCACAATGAGCTTGCCGAAATTCCTGCCCTCAAGCAGTCCAATGAAGGCAGCCGGCGCTTGCTCCAATCCATCGGCCCGGTCCTCGCGCAGTTTTACCCGGCCCGTGTCGAGCCACTGCCCCATGTCGCAACGGAACTGCTCGAAACGATCGGCGTAGTGGTCGAGAATGATGAAGCCCTGCACGCGGACGCGCTTCTGCAACACGGTGGCCAGCAACTGCGGCCGCAGATCCTCGCGGGAAGATGGCGATGATGCGTTGTAGTGCGCGATGAAGCCGCAAACGGGCACGCGTGCGCCCAGGTTGAGCAGTGGAAGCACTGCGTCCAGCACCTCGCCGCCGACATTTTCGAAGTACACGTCGATGCCACCTGGGCACGCTGCGGCGAGCCGGTCCTGCAGCCGTCCTTCGCGACGATCGAGGCAAGCGTCGAAACCCAGTTCTTCGACGGCGTAGCGGCATTTGTCGGCGCCACCGGCAATCCCGACCACACGAGCGCCCTTGAGCTTGGCCAACTGCCCGACCACAGCACCGACTGCGCCGGTCGCCGCAGCGACGACCACCGTGTCGCCAGGGCTAGGCTGGCCGATGTCCAGCAACCCGACGTACGCGGTGAAACCCGGCATCCCCAGACCTCCCAGGGCCAGCGACGGCTGGCCCATGTCGTCCAGCGGTTGCAGATCGGATCCGTCCGATAGGGCGTAGTCCTGCCATCCCGCGCTGGCAAGCACGATCTGGCCCTCGCGAAAGCGGGGATTGCGCGAGGCGACGATACGACTGACCGTGCCGCCCACCATCGGCTCGCCCAGCGGCACCGGCGGCGCGTAACCTGGGCCGACTTCGTCCATCAGGTTGCGCATGTAGGGATCGAGCGACAGGTGCAGCGTACGCAGCAGCACCTGGCCATCGGCGGGCGCGGGAATCGGTTGTGTATCAAGCCGGAAATCCTGCAGCGTCGGCAAACCTTTCGGGTGCGCGGCGAGAAGGATGCGGCGATTGAGCTTGGCGTCGGGGTTCATGCGCTTTCCTTGCATCAATCAGTTTGGTTTGCGTCGATCAGTCGGCGGGAAGTTCGGACGGCGACACCGCACTTGCTTGCGCCCTCGCCGCGTTCGGGCCATAACGCAGCGTAAGCAACGTTCCCAGCATCATCGCGACGACGGCGAACAGCGGGCCCCCGGAAGCGCCGATGTGGTCGACCAGCAGTCCACCACCGATGGCGCCGGTGGCGATGGCGATTTGGAATGCCGCGACCAATAGGCCGCCGGCGCCTTCGGCCTGATCGGGGGCGGCGCGCGCGATCCATATCTGAAAACCGACCGGGAATGCACCGAAGGAGAAGCCCCACAGCACCACTGCAACGGCGGTGACCGCGGACGAGTGGCCCGCCAGCAGCAGGCTGGCCGCCAACACCGCGATCAGCGTGCCGCCGAAAACGATGGCATGGCGCTCGCTGCGTCCGGCGATGTATCCGCCGACGAAATTACCGAAGAACCCGCCGATGCCGTAACCCAGCAGGATCATCGAGATGGCGCTCACCGATAGCCCGGCGATGTTTTCCATCAATGGGCGAATGTAGGTGAAGCCGGCGAAGTGGCCCGAGATCACCAGTAGCACGGCCAGTAACGCCATGCGCACGGCGGGACGCGTCAAAAGTTCGCCGAGCACACGCAGATTGGGATTGGCCTTGGGCGGTAGCGCCGGCAGCGAAAACAACTGGGCCATCAAGGTGATCGCGCTGACCACACCTGCAGCGACGAATGCGCTGCGCCACCCCCACAACTCGCCCATCCAGGCGCCTATCGGTGCGGCGCAGACGGTGGCGACGGAAACACCGGTCAGGATCAGCGACATCGCCCGTGCGAACTGATGTTCTGGCACCAGGCGCATGGCCAAAGCCGCCGCCATCGACCAGAACCCGCCCAGCGCGACGCCCAGCACCACCCGGGCGATGAGCAAGGTGGACAGGCTGCCCGCCATGGCCGCCAGGCCATTGGACAGCACCAGCAGCAAGGTCAGCGCGATCATCACGTGCTTGCGATCGATGCGACGCGTCAGCAAGGGAAGGGAAGGCGCGGCGATGGCAGCGATCAGCGCTGTGGCAGTGACGGTCTGACCTGCGACGCCCTCGCTCACCGACAGGTCGGAGGCCATGGCGGTCAACAGACTGGCTGGCAGGAATTCGGCGGTGACCAGGCCGAACACGCCCAAGGCCAGAGAGACGACGGCGCTCCAGCGTGGCGTGTCAGTGGTGTCGGGAAGAAGAGGAAGATCAGTGCATTCGGAGCAGGCGGTAGAGGACACGGGGGGTCGCTTGGTTGAACCGGGCCGGCAGTTTGGCGTTATCCTTTCGGCGTTTCCATGCCGAAAATACCGAAATGCTTGTCAATTTGTCCGACTCCTTGCCCGATCCTGGCACCGGTCTCACCTCGCCAGGCCCGCACGACATGCTTACCCAGGTGTTGCTGGGGCTGCGGTTGGAGGGCGTCGAATACGGTCGCTGCCTGATGCAGGCGCCGTGGGCGGTCGCCTTTCCTGCCGGTCGTGAAGCCCGTTTCCACTTCGTCGCCCAAGGAGGCTGCTGGCTGCGCACGGCATCCTCGGAGTGGATGCGGCTGGAACCCGGGGACGCGGTGTTGTTGCCGCACGGCAGCTTCCATGTCCTGGCCAGCGCACCCGAGGTACCGACCACCGTAGACATCGGCCGACTGGCTCGCGTGCCGGTTGCCGAAAACATCTATCTGGTGCGGAGCGAGGCTGCCGGCAGCGATGCGGCGCTGCCCAGCGTCATGTTCTGCGGTTCGATGCGCTTCAACCTGGATCCGCTGCACCCGCTGCTGGCGATGATGCCGGAGGTGATGCACGCCGGTGCTTTGGTCAAGCGCGATCCGACCGTCCCCGGCCTGCTGGAGGCGATGGAGCGCGAGGTGTCGCTGGACCGGATCGGCGCTTGCGGCATTCTGGCTCGATTGGCGGACGTGCTGGCCGCCAGCATCATCCGTGCATGGGTGGAATGCGGCTGCAGCGATTCGACGGGCTGGATTGCGGCTGTGCAATGTCCGCGGATCGGCAAGGTCATGGCCGCCATCCATGCCGAGCCGGAGCGCGACTGGAACGTGCCGGTGCTGGCCGAACTGATGGGCGCTTCGCGCTCGACCTTCGCCGATGCGTTTACCCGCACGGTTGGCGAGAGTCCCGCCAAATACGTGGCCAAGGTGAAGATGTTCCAGGCCCGCCGTTGGATCGCACAGGAAGGCATGCGCATCACTGTCGCCGCCCATCGGCTGGGCTACGACTCCGAGGCTTCGTTCAGTCGAGCCTTCAAGCGCGTCATTGGCCAGTCGCCCAGCGCGGTGCGTACCGAACAGATGCAGCACCGCAGCACGCCCCGCCTCGCGGATTGAGCGCCAGGATACGGAGCATTGCAGTCCGGCCCATCGACCATTGGATCCGCGTTCCAACGCAGTCCGTCGATAGCACTTGGGATGAATCAAAACCAGACGCGCGAGGCGTTGTCTACTAAAACAACAGTGACGGCCAGGGTTTCAGAGAACGGCGACTCCGTGGCTATTGGCCAAAATCACCATGACCTGGGCAAGCGCAGCGCACTCAGGGAGCGTGGTGTTCAAGTGTCTCTCTGGTTCCCTGACATTGCTTGATCCAAGGAGGGTCCCGGCAAGTGCGGCAATCGCTACAGCTCGCAGGATAGGTTGAGCCAGCCTAGAAACTCCCCACACAGCGGTACCCACCTCCGAAACACCGGTGGGTTTTTTATGCCTGCAGTATTGGGCATGACCGGCGCAGACTTCTGCGTCGGGAGTGGGCTAATAAAAGACCCGTGAGGGGAATATGCCCGCCGTCTGTGTGCGGTTTCTAGCCTCCCGACATCCCGCCTGCCCCTAGCAAGCGGGCGTACCCACGGACCGGAGTACCGCCACCATGCCCAAGCCCCGTCGCACCGCCATGCCCTCCCCCGGCTACCTGCTGCCCGAAGAAGCCCACCAACAACTGCAGTGCCTCTGCCAACACCTGCACCTGCTGGCCGAACTCAGCCAACCGGAAATCCTCAACCCCGACCATCTGATCCTGCCGCGTGCTGGCTTGGCTCATTGCTTCAGCCAACTAGCGGAGGCTGCGGATCGGATTGTGGCTGGGGCTGCTTTTCGGTCGGCGTAGTTTTCCGGCTGGTCTTGGCCGGGGGATCAGGCGAAGAGCACCCCTCCCCGGCCCTCCCCTGCTTTCGCAAGGGAGGGGGCTAAGCCGGCACGCTTGCATATTGTATTTCGATGTGCTTAATATCGATTAACGATATCACCGGAGGCCGTGCCATGACCCGTACCAGCGCCCAAGCCCTCGCCGTTGCCCGGCCCGTCATCCAAGGCCTGATCCTCCTCAATGCCCTCTACGCCCTGGTCATCGCCGCCCTGCTGATCTGGAGCTTCTTCATAGAAGGCTGGCCGCAACGGCCGCTCGGCTTCGACATGACCAACGCCCACCCGCTGGTGGGCCAGGGACTGCGCGCCATCGTCTTCATCGGCCTGGTCGGCGCCGCCATCGTCCACACCATCCTGCGTCGGTTGCTGGCCATCGTCGACACCGTGCGCGGCGGCGACCCCTTCATCCTGCAGAACGCCCAACGCCTGACCGCCATCGCCTGGAGCATCGCAGCGCTCGAAGGACTGCGACTGATCGTCGCAGCGATTGCGGCGGCGGTGTGGGAACCGGGAAAGGTCGACGCATTCTCGTTCGCCGCATGGCTGGCGGTGCTGCTGATGTTCGTACTGGCCGGCGTGTTCGCCCACGGCGCAAGCATGCGCGCCGACCTTGAAGGCACGGTGTGACATGGCGATTTTGGTACGCCTGGACGAAAAACTGCACGAACGGCGCATGACGCTGACCGAATTAGCTGCGCGCGTGGACATCACTGTCGCCAACCTGTCGATACTCAAGACCGGCAAGGCCAAGGCGATTCGTTTTTCTACGCTTGAGGCGATTTGCGTTGTGTTGGATTGCCAGCCGGGGGAGTTGTTGGAGTTTCGGCGGGAGGATCAGGGGGATGAGGCGATTGCTGCGGAGGCGTGAAGAGTGACAAAGAAAAAGCCCCGCGTTGCGGGGCTTTCTAAAAGAGAATGCACGGAGCTTTTCAAACACCCCAGCCTGCACTCTTCCCACTCATGCCCGAATCATCGCATCGCGCAGCTTGACGGCCACTGCCTCACAGGCAGCGATCATATCCACCACCGGCTCCGCCGCCAACGGTCTTCCCAGTCCCACCAGATTCTCAAGTGCCGAGGTCATCCCTTCCTCCTATCAGCCAAAGTTTGGGCTGCTCCAATACACGCGTGATAAACGAATTTCCCGCTTTCACGCGCTTGTCGAACTCCGCACGCGAGTACAGCGTGGGATTGACCTCGCGCCCTATCCGCTCATTGAAGGCATGCAGTGCCAGCACGACATCCGCATATCCCAGCGTATCGGAGAGGATCATCAGGTCGATATCGCTGACGGCGGTATCGCTGCGCTTGGCCACCGACCCGTACACGAACGCAGCGATAATTTGATCGGCCAGCGGCGCCAATGCCTCACGCAGCGGTTCGGTCAGGCCCACCGTCTTCTGCATGATGGCGACCAATTCCGCATGGATGGGTGCAGCGGGATTGGCTTGATAGTGTTTCTGGTTGCCGCTGCGTCGCATGCTCAACAGGCCACTGTCGGCAAGCTTCGCCAGTTCGCGTTGCACGGCGCCGGAGCCGGCGCTGGTGGCGGCGATCAGCTCGCTGACGGTGAAGCTGCGATGCGGTTGCCCGAACAACAGCCCCAGCACCCGCTGCTGGGTCTGGGTGAATAGCGCATCGGCCAAGCCGACCGGCTTGGGGGAGTGAGTGTCGGATCGGCTTATACCCATATTGGGCACGATAATGCCCAATATGGGTATTTGCAAGCAGAGGGTGCGTGCTGGAGTTTGCGCCAAGAGCGCCCTCACCCGGCCGTTGGCCACCCTCTCCCGTAAACGGGAGAGGGGTTATCCCGGGAGAGGGTTATCGCATCGGCTCAATGGATCAGGCGAACGGATCCTGCAGCACCATCGTGTGGTCGCGGTCCGGGCCCGTGCTGACGATGGACAGCGGGCAGCCGGCCAGTTCTTCCAGCGCGCGCAGGTAGGCGCGGGCGGCGGCGGGCAGCTTGTCCCACTCGGTGACGCCGTGGGTGTTCTCTTCCCAGCCCGGGAATTCCAGATACACCGGCGTGCACTCTTCCCAGCCCTGCGCGTCCAGCGGCGCGTATTCGGTGCGCTTGCCGTGGTACTCGTAGGCGATGCAGATCTTCAGCTTCTCCATGCCGTCCAGCACGTCCAGCTTGGTGATGCACAGGCCGCTGATGCCGTTGATGGCCACCGCGCGCTTGAGCGCCACGATGTCGATCCAGCCGCAGCGGCGCGGACGGCCGGTGGTGGCGCCGAATTCCTGGCCCTTGGCGCGGATCAGTTCGCCGATCTCATCGTTCAACTCGGTCGGGAACGGGCCGCCGCCCACGCGCGTCGCATACGCCTTGCAGATGCCCAGCACGTAGTCGATGGCATCGGCGCCCACGCCGGTGCCGGCCAGCGCGCCGCCGACGGTGGTGTTGCTGGAAGTGACATAGGGATAAGTGCCATGGTCGATGTCCAGCAGCGAGCCTTGCGCGCCTTCGAACATCACCCGCTTACCCTGCTTGCGCAGGTCGTGCAGGATGCCGGCCACGTCGGACTTCATGGGCTGCACGTATTCGCCGAAGGCCAGGGCTTCGTCCAGGGTCTGCTGGAAATCCACCGGGTCGGTGTTGAGGTATTTGGTGAGCACGAAGTTGTGGTAATCCAACGCCACGCGCAGCAGTTCGGCCAGCTGCTGCGGGTAATGCAGGTCGGCGATGCGGATGCCGCGGCGCGCCACCTTGTCTTCGTAGGCCGGGCCGATGCCGCGGCCGGTGGTGCCGATGGCCTTGCCGCCGGCCTTGATTTCGCGGGCCTGATCCAGGGCGATGTGGTACGGCATGATCAGCGGCGCGGCCGGGGAGATCTTCAGGCGCGAACGCACTTCCACGCCGTTGGCTTCCAGCTCGCCGATTTCCTTCATCAGCGCGGCCGGGGAAATGACCACGCCGTTGCCGATCAGGCACAGCGCGTCGGCGCGCAGGATGCCGGAGGGGATGAGGTGCAGCACGGTCTTCTTGCCGTTGATGACCAGGGTGTGGCCGGCGTTGTGGCCGCCCTGGAAGCGCACCACGGCGCCGATTTCCTCGGTGAGCAGATCGACGATCTTGCCCTTGCCTTCATCGCCCCACTGGGCACCGAGAACGACGACTGACTGACCCATGATTAGCTCCAGAACCTTGTAGGAGCGGCGTAAGCCGCGACCGTGAATCTTCCGCACAGGAAGGAATGTGGCGCCGACGCAGGTCGCAGCTTACGCAGCTCCTACAACCGCAGACGCAGAAAAAGCCGGAGGGGAAGCACTCGTTCAGAGCAGCCCCATCCGGCTTTTGTGCATTATCCGGGTTTTGGGGGACGGGGGCTACCCTGCTCTCCTTCCCGCTGCCGATTGGTCCCCTCTCCCGCTATCGATTGATCCCCTCTCCCGCTTCGCGGGAGAGGGTGGCCGGAGGCCGGGTGAGGGCTCGGCTTTTGATTTTGAGAACCGGAAGCAAGATCAAGAGCTGCCCCCATCCGCCCTACGGGCACCTTCCCCCGTAAACGGGGGAAGGGTTCTTCGCCATAAATGACAGATTGAGTCAGCGATCGCTTTTCATGTACTGCAGGAACGGATCGTCCTTGTCCAGCACGATCACGCTGTTGCCGTCCGAGAACGACGTGCGGTAGGCCTCCAGGCTGCGCTGGAAGGCATAGAACGACGGGTCGCGGTTGGCGGCTTCGGCGTAGATGCGGGCGGCTTCGGCGTCGCCCTCGCCTTTCAGCTTCTGCGAATCGCGTTCGGCTTCGGCCACCAGCACCACCTGGTCGCGGTCGGCGGCGGCGCGGATGGTACGGGCCTGTTCCTCGCCTTCGGCGCGCAGCTTGCTGGCCACCTGCATGCGCTGGGCGCGCATGCGCTCGTAGACCTGCTTGATGACTTCGCTGTCGGTGGGCAGGTCGATCTGCTTCAGGCGGATGTCGGTGATGTGCATGCCCAGCGTGCCGGCGCCTTCGTTGATGGCGGTGAGCTGCTTGGTCACGATTTCGTTGCGGTCGCCGGACACCAGCTGCTGCAGGGTGCGCGAGTTGATCTCGTTGCGCAGCGAGTCGGTGATGATGGGCGCCAGACGTTCGTTGGCGGTCTTTTCCTCGCCGCCGGTGGCGCGGTAGAAAGCGCGCACGTCGGAGATGTAGCCCACGGCGAAGAAGTCGACGCTGACGTCCTTGCGCTCCAGGGTCAGGTAGCGCTCCGGCGCGGTTTCCAGGATCTGGAAGCGGCGGTCGAACACGCGCGCGGTTTCCACCAGCGGCACCTTGAAATGCAGGCCGGGCTTGATGTCGGCGCGGACCACCCGGCCCAGGTTCAACACCAGCGCGGTCTGGTCCTCGCGGACCACGTAGACCGAACCCAGCAGGCCGAACAGGATGACCGCTGCGATGGCGGCGTAAAGGGAAGCTTTCATCGTTCGACCTCCTCACGGCCGGTGGGTCGCGCGGGACGTTCGCTCGAGCTGGAAGGCGCCGTGCTTTGCACGGCGGGCATCACCGCTTCATTGGGCAGCAGGGCGGGCGCGGGCGCCGCCGGAGCGCCGTTCTGCGCAGGCATCGGCACGTAGATCAATTGCTTGCCGTCGCCGCCGACCACTTTGCGGTTCTGGGCCAGCACGCTCTGCACGGTTTCCAGCCACAGGCGCTTGCGGGTGACCTCGGGCGCGGACTTGTACTGTTCCTGCAGCAGGCTGAAGCGGGCGGCGTCGCCGGTGGCGCGGGCCACGGCGGCGGTCTTGTAGCCGTCGGCGGTGGTGCGCCGGCGCGCGGCTTCGCCGCGGGCTTCGGGCACGACCTTGGCGGCGTAGGCCTGGGCCTGGTTGACCAGGCTTTCGCGGACCTGCTGGGCGCTGTTGACCTCGTCGAAGGCCGGTTGCACTTCGGTGGGCGGGCGGGCGTCGGGCAGGTTCAGCTCGGTCACCACCAGGCCGGTGCGATAGGCGTCCAGCGAGTGCTGCAGGCGCTCCTTGGCGGAACTGCCCAGCGGGCCACGCACGCCCAGCACGGTATCCAGGTCGGAACGGCCGACCTGTTCGCGCACGGCGCTCTGGGCGGCCTGCTTGAGCACTTCGTCGGCGTTGCGCGAACCGAACAGGTACAGGCGCGGATCGCTGATGCGGTACTGCACGTTGAGCGAGACGGTGACGATGTTCTCGTCCTTGGTCAGCACCGGCACGGTATTGCTGAAGGTCTTGATTTCGGTGGCGTTGACCTTGGTGACGCTTTCGATGGGCCAGGGCCACTTGAAGTTGGGGCCGGGCTGCATGATGCGGGCGAACTGGCCGAAGCGCAGGACCACGCCGCGCTGCTGTTCGCCGATCAGCTGGAAGCTGCTGAATACCAGCAGCAGGGCCAGGCCGATAACGACCCAGCGCAGCGGGTTGCCGCCGCTGCCGTCGAACATGCCGCGCAAGCGGTCGAGCAGGCCGTTCAGATCGTTGCCGCCGCCCTTGTTGCCTTTCGGTTTCCAAGGGTTGGGCCTGGGCTTTTCGCCGTCGCCGTTCGATCCGTTGCTACTGCTGCCAGGGGTGTTCCAGGCCATGCCTACTCCACGATTGATGATGAGCGCAGGCCGGGGCCGTTGCGGTTCCGATTCTACTAGATAGGGCCTTACAGTCCGGCAGACAAGCGTAGGGCGGGTTTTAACCCGCCATTGCCATCCTTCCGGTCGACGCGATATTGGTTCGAAGCCGCCCGTCGTGTCGCATGGCCGCCTCGATTGGGGACGTCGGTGACGGGAAGATGGCAATGGCGGGTTAAAACCCGCCCTACGCCATCCATTCCTCGCGGGCCGGTTCCGGCAATAGCGCCTCCAGCGGCGCGCCGCCGGCCTGCACCGCCAGGCGCTGGGCGTCGGCGAGCGAGAGATCGACTTGCAAATGCCAGCCGTCCTCGTCGTGGGTTTCGGCGCGCACCGCGCCCAGGGCGTGCAGGCGTGAACGCAGGCGTTCGGAATGCGCGGCCGGAAGGTGCAGCGGGCCCTGGATGCGCACCAGCGACAGGCGCTGGGCCAGCGTCTCTTCCAGCAATTCCAGACCCAGCGCGTCGCGGGCGGACAGCCAGACGCGTTCGCGGCCTTCGCCGGGCTGGTCCAGGCGCGGCTGCGCGCCTTCGATCCGATCTATTTTGTTGTAGATCAGCACTTGCGGAATATCGCCGGCGCCGATTTCCTGCAGCACCGAATCGACCTGGGCAATGCGGTCTTCGCGCAGCGGGTCGGCGGCGTCGATGACGTGCAGCAGCAGGTCGGCCTCGCGCGCTTCGGACAGGGTGGAACGGAATGCGGCGACCAGTTCGTGCGGTAGGTCGCGCACGAAGCCGACCGTGTCCGACAGCATGATGCCGCCGCCGCGCAGATTGACCCGGCGCACGGTGGGGTCGAGCGTGGCGAACAGCTTGTCGGCCGCATAGGCGTCCGAGCCGGTCATGGCGTTGAACAGGGTGGATTTGCCGGCGTTGGTGTAGCCCACCAGGGCCACGCGCGGCATTTCGCTGCGCACGCGGGCGCGGCGCATCTGGGTCTGCTGCACTTCGACTTTTTCCAGGCGCTTCTGCAGCTGGTCGACGCGTTTCTGCAGCAGGCGGCGGTCGGTTTCCAACTGGGTTTCGCCGGGACCGCGCAGGCCGATGGAACCGCCCCGCTGGCGCTCAAGGTGGGTCCAGCCGCGCACCAGTCGGGTGGCCATGTGCTGCAGCTGGGCCAGTTCGACCTGTAGCTTGCCTTCGAAGCTGCGGGCGCGCTGGGCGAAAATGTCCAGGATCAGCCCGGTGCGGTCCAGCACGCGGCGCTCCAGGAATTTCTCCAGGTTGCGCTCCTGGCCGGGCGACAGCGAATGGTTGACCAGGATCAGATCGGCGCCAGTGGCGTCGGCCGCGGCCTTCACCTCATCCAGCTTGCCGCTGCCGATATAGGTCGAAGGACTGGGCTTATCCACGCGCGCGGTGATCACCGCGGCGATGGACGCGCCGGCGGAACGGGCCAGGTCGGCGAATTCCTCCTGCGCCCCATCATCGGGCGAACTCCCGCCCGAACCCGAGCGCATGGGCTGTATCAACAGGGCGTGCTCGCCCTTTCTGGATCTTTCGAACATGGGACAAGTGTGGGGGCGAAACGTCGGAATACAAAGGGCTGGGGCTGGTCTTGCTTCAGATTTGGCTTTTTACCCTTCCCGTGAGGAGCGGCAAGCGAGGTGGGTAAACCCCGCAGGGGCGGCGCACAAGGATGTGCGCCGTTTTTGGAGCAGCAGGATGCTGCTTCCAAAAATTCCCGCCTCGCTTGCGGACCCCACGGCTTCATCGTGGGGCGCGACGTTAGGGCGGCTTTCTTTTGGTTACTTTTCTTTGCCGTTCAAAGAAAAGTGACTCGCGCAAAGCGCGGCTTTTAACAGCCGAACGGCTGGTCAACGCTTTTGCACTTCACAAGCCAAAAGCAAAGTCGCTGGGTCCCCGCCTTCGCGGGGATGACGAGAGAAGCGAGATCAAGAGCACCCCTCCTCAATCCTCTCCTGCGCTGCGCGCGAGGGAGGTGGCAGAAGCAAACGCAGGAGCAGGAGCAAAGGCGAGATCAAGACGGATCCCAGCTTTCGCTGGGATGACCTCGGTAATTTTGATGACGTCAGAAAGAATCGGGACGCTACGAATCAGATCGCTATGGAGAAACCAGCCACCTACTCGTTCTCGTCGCCGCCTTCCTCGCCACCGTCTTCATTGCCCTGCACATAACCGCCGCCCGGCCCCACGCGCACATTGCGCGCCGGCACCACCGTGGAAATGGCGTGCTTGTAGACCATCTGGCTGACCGTATTGCGCAGCAACACCACGAACTGATCGAACGACTCGATGGTGCCCTGCAACTTGATGCCGTTGACCAGGTAGACCGAAACCGGCACCCGCTCGCGCCGCAACGCATTCAGGAAAGGATCCTGCAAGGATTGCCCCTTGGACATTTCTAACTCCCGCCTATTTCTATAGGTGTTGTTTTTATTGGTCCGGGACGGCGCACAGCTCCCCTGCCGCAAACCCGGAAACCCGATGTTACACAACATCGGGCGATTGACCAGCTACCCAGTGCGCAGATTCGAGGGCAGGAACAGGGCCAGGGCGGCTTCAAGGGCCTGGCGGTCGGCCAGAGGATCGAACCAGCGCGCATCCCGTTCGCCGCGCAGCCAGGTGAGTTGGCGCTTGGCCAGCTGGCGGGTGGCGAAGATGGCGCGGTCGCGGAATTCGGCTTCCGCAATGGCGCCGTCCAGATATTCCCAGGCTTGCCGGTAGCCGACGGCACGGATCGCCGGCAGGTCCAGCGGCTTGTCGACCGCCTGCAGTTGCGGCAGATCGCGCAAACGATTGACCTCCTCCAGGAAGCCGGCCGCGAGCATCGCATCGAAACGCGACTCGATGCGCTGATGGAGCACGGCGCGGTCGCGCGGCGCCAGCACCAGTTTGAGCACCCGGAACGGCAGGCGGTCGCGCGCGGGCATCGCCTGCCATTGGCTGATGGGTTTGCCGCTGAGGCGGAACACTTCCAGCGCGCGCTGGATGCGCTGCGGATCGGTGGCTTTGATCTTCGCTGCGGCGCGTGGGTCGACCTGGGCCAGTTCTGCATGCAGCGCCGGCCAGCCTTTTTCGGCCGCTTCGCTGGCGATGGTTGCGCGGATCGCCGGATCGGCTTCGGGCATCGGCGCCAAGCCTTCCAGCAACGCCTGGAAATACAACCCGGTGCCGCCGGCCAGGATCGGGATCCTGCCACGCGCTGCAATCGTCTCCAGCGCGGCGCGTGCGTCGGCAGCGAACTCCGCCGCCGAGTAGGGCTGCCACGGCTCGCGCACATCGATCAGGTGGTGCGGCACGGCGGCCAGCATGGCCGCCTCCGGTTTGGCCGCGCCGATATCCAGACCGCGATAGACCAGGGCCGAATCGACGCTGACGATTTCCCCCTGCAGGCGCTGCGCCCATTCCATCGCCAGCGCGGTCTTGCCCGAGGCGGTGGGGCCCATCAGGGCGATGGCTATCGGCCGGCGATCGGCCGCCATCAATCGTCGTCCGGCCAGCGGATCGTGGCGGCCTGGGCTTTGCCGCGCGGCATGGGAACGGCGGCGACCGCATTCCACACTTTCAGTGCATCGACGGTCTGCGCAACGTCATGCACGCGCAGGATCGACGCGCTGCGCTGGGCGGCGATGAGATGGGCAGCGACCGAGGCGGAGACGCGATCCTGCGCGGCGTCGCGCCCGGTGATCTCGCCCAGTGTGCGTTTGCGCGAAAGCCCGGCGAGCACGGGCACGCCCAGTTCGGTGAAACGTTGCAGCTGCGCGAGCAGCGACAGGTTGTGTTGGGTGTTCTTGCCGAAGCCGAAACCTGGATCGACGATGAGGTTCTTCTTGGAGATGCCGGACATTTCGGCGGCGAACAGACGTTCGGCCAGGAAGCGATGCACGTCGCCGACCACATCGTCGTAATCGGGCGCCTGCTGCATTGAGCGCGGTTCGCCCCGCATGTGCATCAGCACCACGGGCACGCCCAGCGCGGCCGCGGCCTCCAGCGCGCCTTCGCGGCGCAAGGCGTAGACGTCGTTGATCATGCCCGCACCCGCCGCGACCGCGGCACGCATCACTTCGGGCTTGGAGGTGTCGATGCTGATCGGCAGCGAAGTCTGTTTGGCCAGCCGCTCGATTACCGGGATGACACGGCGCAGCTCTTCTTCGACGGAAACCTCTTCCGCGCCTGGCCGTGTGGATTCGCCGCCGATGTCGAGCAGGTCGGCGCCCTCTTCCACCAATTTCAATGCATGCGCCACCGCCGCTTCCGCCGTGACGTGCGCGCCGCCGTCGGAGAAGGAATCAGGGGTAACGTTGACGATGCCCATCACCTGCGGGCGGTCGAGCCTGATCAAGCGGCCTGCGCAGTCGAGTTGGGGCGTGGTATCGAACATGGGATGAGCCAACCTGAAAAGACGGTTAGTGTAGGGCCGCGCCGGCTGCATCGTAGGTCGGGGCTACGCCCCCGACGCGCGACCATGCATCAAGCGTGTCGGGGGCGTAGCCCCGACCTACAAAAAAGGCCAGAACGAACTCTGGCCTTTTCGGTATCGCACGACAAGCAGCGTTCGCATCAGGTCTGCGCGGCCGGCCCACCAATTGGCGGCAGCGGCATCACTTCGCCCTTGTCGGTCTTGGTCCAGCCGGCCGGCGGCGGCGGCTCGCGGCCTTCCATGATGGCGTCGATCTGCGGCACGTCGATGGTCTCGTACAGCATCAGCGTCTCGGCCATCGCATGCAGCTTGTCGATGTTCTCGGTCAGGATCTTGGTGGTGCGCGCGTAGGCCTTGTCCAGGATGGTGCGCACCACTTCGTCGATCTTGCGCGCGGTGTCGTCGGAGACGTTCTTGTGCTGGCTCACCGAACGGCCCAGGAACACTTCCTCTTCCTCTTCCGCGTAGGTGATCGGGCCCAGTTCCTCGGACAGACCCCACTTGGTGACCATGTTGCGGGCCATCTTGGTGGCGCGCTCGATGTCGTTGGAGGCGCCGGTGGTGACCTTGTCGGCGCCGAAGATCAGTTCTTCGGCCACGCGGCCGCCGTACAGCGTCGCCAGACGGCTCTCGATGCCGGTGCGGTTGATGCTGTACTTGTCGCCTTCGGGCAGGTACACGGTCACGCCCAGCGCGCGGTCGCGCGGGATGATGGTGACCTTGTAGACCGGGTCGTGCTCGGGCACCAGGCGGCCGACGATGGCGTGGCCTGACTCGTGGTAGGCGGTGTTGCGCTTCTCTTCCTCGCTCATGGCCAGCGAGCGGCGCTCGGTGCCCATGATGATCTTGTCGCGGGCGCGGTCGAAGTGCTCCATGCGCACTTCCTTGCCGCTTTCGCGCGCAGCGAACAGCGCCGCTTCGTTGCACAGGTTCGCAAGATCCGCACCGGAGAAACCGGGCGTGCCGCGGGCGATCACCATCGGCACCACGTCGTCGGCTAGCGGCAGCTTGCGCATATGCACGCGCAGGATCTGTTCGCGGCCCTTCACGTCGGGCAGGCCGACCACGACCTGACGGTCGAAACGGCCCGGACGCAGCAACGCCGGGTCGAGCACGTCGGGACGGTTGGTCGCGGCGATCACGATCACGCCTTCGCCGCCTTCGAAACCGTCCATCTCCACCAGCAACTGGTTGAGGGTCTGCTCGCGCTCGTCATGACCGCCGCCCAGGCCGGCGCCGCGATGGCGGCCGACCGCGTCGATCTCGTCGATGAAGATGATGCACGGCGCGTGCTTCTTGGCCTGATCGAACATGTCGCGCACGCGGCTGGCGCCGACGCCGACGAACATCTCGACGAAATCCGAACCGGAGATGCTGAAGAACGGCACCCTGGCTTCGCCTGCGATGGCCTTGGCCAGCAGCGTCTTGCCGGTACCCGGCTGGCCGACCATCAGCACGCCGCGCGGAATCTTGCCGCCCAGCTTCTGGAACTTACCCGGATCGCGCAGGAATTCGACCAGCTCGCTCACTTCTTCCTTGGCCTCGTCGCAACCGGCCACGTCGGCGAAAGTCACCTTGATCTGATCGTCGCCCTGCAGCTTGGCGCGCGACTTGCCGAAGGACATGGCGCCCTTGGCGCCGCCGCCGCCGCCCTGCATCTGCCGCATCATGAAGATCCAGAAACCGATGATGAGCAGCACCGGCAGGAAGGTCATCAGGATCGAGCCCAGGGACAGGCCGCTGGCCGGCTTCTCGCGGGTGATGGCGACGTTCTTCTTCACCAGCATGTTGACTAGGTAGTTGTCCTGCGGCCCGTACACCGTTCCGGCGGTGCCGTCGGTGCGCTTGTACTGGATCGCGTTGGTGACCAGGTTGCTGTCGTTGGTGAAATTCACCGATGCCACCGAACCGTTGTCCACTTCCTGCAGGAACTGCGAATAATTGGTTTCGGCACCCGCGGCGTTGCCCAGCTTCGGCGAAAAACTCTGGAACACCACCATCAGCACGACGGCGACGACTACCCACAGCAGCAGATTCTTGCTCAAGCCGTTCATCCTCATTGACTCCGGTGTTTCCTGTTAATTCGATTGGAAGACTACAACTAACCGCTTCATTTCATGTGCAGAAGCTTGCCCTGCCCCAGCGCATAGACTTCCGGGGAGCGCTTGCGCGAGGCATCCGGCTTGCGGATGACCACTTTCTCGTAACGCCGCCGCAGTTCGCGCACGTAGTCATCGAAACCGGTGCCCTGGAACAGCTTGATCAGGAAAGCCCCGCCCGGTTTCAGATGGCCGTCGGCGAAATCCATCGCCAGCTCGGCCAGATGCATCATGCGCGGCTGGTCGACCGCGTCCACACCACTCTTATTGGGGGCCATATCCGAGAGCACAAGGTCCACGGGCTGGCCGTTCAACATGGCTTCCAGCTGCGATAGGACGTCATCTTCCCTGAAATCCCCATGAAGGAAGTCCACCCCGGCCAGGCTGGGCATCTCCAGGATATCCATCGCCACCACCCGGCCGCTGTCGCCCAGCGCCTTGCGCACGAACTGCGACCAGCCGCCCGGAGCCGCGCCCAGATCCACCACCACCATGCCCGGCTTGAGCAGGCGGTCGCGCTCGATCAGCTCTTCCAGCTTGTAGGCCGCGCGCGAACGCAGGCCCTCGGCCTGCGCCTTCTTCACATAGGGGTCGGCGAAGTGCTCTTTGAGCCAGCGTTGGCTGCTTTTGCTGCGGGTGGCCATGGGCGCGTCAGTCCCCCGGCCCGCACGCAGGCGGCTGGAGAAACGGGTTCGGTGGGGCGGCCATGATACCCTGAACCCCCTTGAGACCCCGTACCGCAGCGCATGTCCACAGCTTTGACCTCCAGCCAGTCGCGCTTCCTGCGTGGCCAGGCCCACGACCTGAAGGCCCTGCTGCAGATCGGCGCCAAAGGGCTCACCCCGGCCTTCCTGGCCGAACTGGACGCGGTGCTGGAGCAGCACGAACTGGTCAAGGTGAAGATCGGCGCCGAAGACCGCGAAACCCGTGACGCCATGATCGGGGAAATCGTGGACAAGTCCGGAGCCGCCCTGGTGCAGCGCATCGGCCATGTGGCGGTGCTGTACCGGCCCAGCAAGGACCACCGCCAGATCGTGTTGCCGCGGAAGTAACAGGCGACCTTCCACCGGCCTGATCCCGGTCAGCCGCAGACGACCCACATGCAACTGAACCACGAACGCCCCGACTACGCTTATGCCCTGCGCGCGGCCGACGGCCGCAGTGCCAAGGTCAACGACCGGGTACTGGAAGCCAGTTTCATCCTGGCGCCGAACGAGCTGATCGAGGACTGGAACGTCCGCGACCCGGCAGCGCTGCTGCCCGAAGACCTCGCCCCCTTGCTTGCGCTCAATCCGGAGCTGGTGGTGCTGGGAACCGGCGAGCGGCAGGTTTTCCCATCCGCAGCGGTCATGGCCGCCTGTCTGACCCGCGGCATCGGTATCGAGGTCATGACCAATCCCGCCGCGGCGCGCACGTTCAATGTGCTCGCAGGCGAAGGCAGGCGGGTGGTGGCCGGTTTCCTGCTGACGCCGTGACCGAGGTCCGTTTGTGGGGCGCGGCCATGAGGCGACTGCCGGCTCTGCTTTTGCTGTTGCTATCGGCGGGTTGTGCCGAGTCGCCTCCGCCGGATCGCTACTTGCAATGGTCGACGACTCCTCAAGCGGCCGGGGTCGCCCAGTACCAGCAATTTCTGGACAGCAAAGGCCTGGGCGGAGTGGCCCCGATGCGCTCGCTGCTGCGCAGCGCGCGACCCTGGCGCGAATGCAAAGCCAGTGAGTTCGCGATCCCGCCGCGAGCGCTGTGGCCCAATCTGCTGCCAACCCTGCGCGCACTTGAAGACCTGCGGTCTGCAGGACTGGTGGATTCCAACCGGGTGGCTTCGGGCTACCGGGATGCCGCGCTCAATCGATGTGCCGGCGGCGCTGCACGCAGCCGGCACGTGCAGAACAACGCGCTGGACTTCGACCTGCCCGCCTCGCCCGCCAACGTGGCCCGCCTTTGCGAGTACTGGCGTAGCAAAGGACCCGCATTGAAGCTGGGGCTCGGTTTCTACACGGACACGAAAATTCACCTGGACACATCTGGCTTTCGAACCTGGGGCAGCGACCACAGCCGGCGCACTTCGCTGTGCAAGTTGTAGGGCGGAGGTCCCCAGAGTCGCTGTGTGGCTTACCGTAAAGAGCAACTGAGCAAACTCGGCCCTACCGGGACTAACGTAGGTCGGGGCTACGCCCCCCGACGCGCGGCCATGCTGGACGTTCATCTTTCACGGGCGTCGGCCACGTAGAGCCTGCCCCGTACTTGATACGGGGGCCGACCTACGACGCGCTAGCTAGAACTTTAGCGTTTGGGTAGATAGATCAGCGGATCCACCGGCTTGCCGTTGTAGCGGATCTCGAAATGCAGCATGTCGCGCGAAGCGCCGCTGCGGCCCATTTCCGCGATCTGTTGCCCGGCCTTCACGTTCTGGCCTTCGTTGACCAGGCGTTTGCGGTTGTGGCCATAGGCCGACAGCCACGATTCGTTGTGCTTGATGATGATCAGTTCGCCGTAGCCCACCAGGCCGCCGCCCGAATACACCACCACCCCATCGCTGGCCGCACGCACCGCCTGGCCGTTGGCGCCGGCGATGTCCACGCCCTGCTTGGTGGCGTCGCCCGCGGTGAAGCGCCCGATGACCACGCCCTCCGCCGGCCAACGCCAGTTGAAACCGCTGCTGGCCGGTCTTGGCGCCGGCACCGGCTTCACCGCTGCCGGCGGACGCGGCGCGGCGGGAGTGGGCCGGGTGACCGGAGCCGCAACGCTGCTGCGGCTGGGCGGATACAACTTCAGGCTTTGCCCCGGGTAGATGGTGTACGGCGAGGGGATGTTGTTCCAGGCCGCCAAGTCGCGGAAATCGATGCCGTTGCGGAAGGCCACGCCGAACAAGGTGTCGCCGCGCTGCACGCTGACGGTTGCGCCGTATTTGGGTTGGGAAACGATGCGCTGCGGAGTGCGGGAAGAAGAGGTCTCGCGCACCACGGTGCTGCTGCATGCGGCCAACAGGGCTGCGGCAGCCAACAGGGCCAATGACTTATGCGTATTCCATTTGCTGTTGGTCATTTCCGTCGGTCGTTCCGTGGTTTGTTATGCGTCATCCGCCGTTGGCTTTCCACACCAGCCAGCCGATCAACAGCACCAGCAACGCGGTGGAGATCCAGCCTACCGGTTCGATCCAGCGATGCAACGCAGCTTCAGCGCGCGCGCCGCCGAGTCTGATCGCGCCGGCAACCAGGTACAGGCGCTTGCCGCGGCCGACCAGCATGCTGGCAAGGAACGGTAGCAGCGGTACGCCGACAATGCCTGAGGCCCACGTGAATATCTTCAGCGGGATCGGCGTGAATCCGGCCAGCACCAACAACCAGAATGCCTTCCACGGAGACTCCGCCACCACCTGCCGCAAATGCGTCACTTGCTCGTCGATGCCGGCGCTCCACCCCAGCCATTCGATCACCGGCTTCAACGCCTCGAACGCGAAGTGGCCCAACGCGTATCCGACCACCGCGCCGGCCAGCGAACCGATCAGGCTCAAGGTGGCGAACCAAAGCGCGCGTTTGGGTTGCGCCAGCGACATCGGCGCAAGCATGACTTCGGGCGGAACGGGAAAGATGATGGCTTCGATGAAGCTCAGTCCGGCGAGCAGCCGGGGCGCATGCCGGTGTTGCGCCCACTGGATGGCGCGGGCGTACAGCGGTCCGAATATCTTCATGCCTAATCCAAAGTGCCGGACAGCAACGGAACGAACACCACCGGCGCCAGCACCTGTTCGTCCACGCCGCCGTCTTCGCGCTTGGTCAGCTTGATCAGCGATTGCGAGGAAGCGCCGCCCACCGGCGCCACCAGGTGCCCGCCGACCGCGAGCTGATCGACCAGCGCGCTCACCAGCGCGGGCGCGGCGGCGGTGACGATGATCCCGTCGTAGGGCGCGTGCTCGGGCCAACCGATGCGCCCATCGTCGTGCTTGCTGCGCACATTCATGCCCAACTGGCGAAAGCGCTTGCGGGCTTGCCGTAGCAGGTCGCCGATGCGTTCGACCGTGTACACCTCCAGGCCCAGCGCGGCCAGGATGGCGGCCTGGTAACCGGAGCCGGTGCCGATCTCCAGCACCTTCTTCGGCGACGCGTTCTGCAGCAGCGCCTCGGTCATGCGCGCCACCACCCACGGCTGGGAAATGGTCTGGCTATGGCCGATGGGCAAGGCGGTGTCTTCGTAGGCGCGGGTCGCCAGCGCTTCGTCGATGAACAGATGGCGCGGCACCGTGCGCACGGCATTGAGCACGTTCTCGTCGCGGATGCCGGCGCTGTTATCGGTTCCCGCGCGCAGGCGGTCCACCAAACGGTCGCGAACCCGCTGGGAAGTCATGCCCTGGCCCACGGCCTCACGCAACCTTGGAGTCACGCCGATGCCTCCAGCGAAGCGCTCAGCCCGCCGACCCAGCTGGCGACTTTTTCCAGCGCCTGATAACGGGTCAGGTCCACATGGATCGGGGTGATGGAAATGAAACCGGTGCGCACCGCATGGAAATCGGTGCCCGGGCCGGCGTCCTGCTCCGGTCCGGCCGGACCGATCCAGTACACCGTTCCGCCGCGTGGATCGGGCTGCGGCAGACAGGCTTCGGAACGGTGGCGGTTGCCCAGGCGGGTGACTTCGAAACCGGCGATTTCATCCCACGGCAGATCGGGCACATTCACGTTGAGGATGGTGTCGGCCGGCAGCGGATCGGATTTCAACCGCGCCACGATCTCCACAGCAGCGCGCGCGGCGGTAGCGAAATGGTTTGCCTTGTGATCGGCGGTGGCCAGCGATACGGCCACTGCGGGCAGGCCCAGAAAACGGCCTTCCATCGCCGCCGACACGGTTCCCGAATAGATCACGTCGTCGCCCAGATTGGCGGCGTTGTTGATGCCGGACACGACGATGTCGGGTTCTACTTCCAGCATTCCGGTCAGCGCTAGGTGCACGCAATCGGTGGGCGTGCCGGCGACGCGCCAGGTCTGCTCGTCCAGCTTCTTGATGCGGATGGGCAGATCCAGGGTCAGCGAGTTGCTGGCGCCGGAGCGATCGCGGTCGGGCGCGACCACCAGGACTTCGTGGCCGGCGCTGCGCAGGCCTTCCGCAAGGATTCGGATGCCGGGGGCGTCTACGCCGTCGTCGTTACTAACAAGTACGCGCATGGGGTTCCTCAAGTACGGGCCCATGATACCGCACGCTCTTGCGCCCCGCCCCGATGCCGCTAACCTGCAGGCATGCCAATGCTTCCCGACGACGATGACGATGCCGCGCTGTTCCGCGAAGCGATAGGACCGGTCAAACGATTGCCGGAATCAACGCCCGCTCCCGGCAAACCCAAACCCAGGCCGGCCGCACGCATGGCCGAACGCGATGAGCGCGAGGCGCGCAGCGAGTTCCAACGCGGGCTGGACGATCTGTCGGCCCTGGCGGCGGGCGACACCCTGAGTTACCGGCGCGACTCGGTGCCGCCTGCGGTCTTCCAGCGATTGAAGCGCGGGCGTTTTTCGGCGCAGGACGAACTGGACCTGCATGGCGCCACCCTGCTGCAGGCCGAATCGATGCTGAGGCATTTTCTGGCCGAGGCGCACGCCCACGAATTCGGATGCGTGCGCGTCATCCACGGCAAGGGGCAGCGCGACGACGGCGGGCTGCCGGTGTTGAAGAATCTGGTCGACCGCGTGTTGCGGCAACGGGCCGACGTATTCGCATTCCACTCCGCGCCGGCCGCGCAAGGCGGTACCGGCGCCGTGGTGGTATTGCTGGCCCGGCGCTGAAACTGACGCCAGGGATCAGTCCGCGGCAGCTACCGTGTTCACCCGCTTGGTGGGCTTGTTGACCCACATCACCCGGGTTCCGCGCTGCTTGGCGATGTTCTCGACCAAGGTCACGTACCGCTCGTCCACTTCCATGCTGAATCCTGCGGACCGCTGTTGCGGCGGCGCTTCGCGATAAGCGGTTTTAGTGCTGGCGCAACCGACAAGCAGTACCAATCCGAACGATAAGGTCGCGATTCTCAAAAGAGTTTTCATGACACCCTCCGATTCGAAAGCCAGAAAGTCACGGCGTCCGGCGGATATGCCGATTAGTGAATCTCCAGACGTCAATTCGGCTTATACGCCGCGCCTGCCGGCGTTCCAGTACCTGCTAAGGCTTTCCGACGAACGGCGTCAATCCCGGGTCGCATCGGAGATTTCTCCGAGCTCTTGCAGCAAAGCGGTGGCGTAACAGCCGGGCGGCAGCGAAAACGCCAGCGATAGCGTGGCTTCTTCCGGCCATGTCCAGACCAGCCCTTCTGCGATCAGACGCAGGGCACGGCGCTCCTGTTTCAGCCCCGCATCCTCCAGGCCTTTGCGCAAAGCAAGCGCATCGTCGCCGTGCAGGGCCGATCGCTCCAGCTCGGCGCAGCGCGCCGTACTGCGAAGCTCACCGGCTCCCCACAACGGCCCGCTGGGGTGGATATCGAAACGCGCCAGGCGCTCGGCCAACGCCTGGCTCCAGGGTTCCGGACCGAACACGCTGCGGCTGCCCGACAAGGTCCATACCTCTCCTTCCAGCCCGGCATCCCAACTGGCGTCGCGCACGCGCGCGGCCAATACGCGATTGAAAAGCTCCGAGCGAGCCGCCGACAGCAGGATCGAACGCTGGTCATGGCGCACGCGGCGCCCCGCGAACATCGACAGCGCCGATTGGACATTATCGCCGCCCCGGCCGAAGCGCTGTTCGCCGAACCAGTTGGGCAGACCGCGGGCGGCGATCTGACGCAGACGTTCGTCGATGAGCGCGCGTTCGCCCGCTACCTCGCGCAGGATCAGCACGAAACGGTTTCCAGCCAGCGCGCCGCGTGGCAACTTGCGGTTGTGCCATGCCGAATGGGTCACGGTCAGATCTTCGGACTGCAGCGGCGCCTGCTCCGGGGCGATGCGCTTGGGCAGGTGCACGCTGAATCGCTGACGCGTCACCGCATGCCTGTCCTTCATGCCTGCGTAGCCGATGGCCATTTCCGGCAAACCAGCCCATTCGGCCAAGCGCTTGGCTACCGCGGCGGTATTGAGGCCGCGTTTTTCTATGGTCAGCAGCAAATGCTCGCCTTCCCCGCTGGGTTCGAACCCCGCGATCTCCTCGACGAAGAAATCCTCTGGAACGGTGCGGATGCGGGCGCGCAGTACCGGCGCGCCGAAAGCGCTGGGCAACGATTGGGTCACGCGTTACGGACCAGCAGCACCACTGCTTGCGCGGCGATGCCTTCGCCGCGTCCGGTGAAGCCAAGCTTCTCGCTGGTGGTGGCCTTGACGCTGACCGCGTCCGCGTCGATGCCCAGGTCGGCGGCGATCAGCGCACGCATCGCGTCCGCGTGCGGACCTACCTTGGGGCGCTCGCAGATAACGGTGATGTCCGCATTGCCCACTTTCCAGCCCTTTCCTTGGATCAAGCTATTGCAATGGCGAAGGAACGCGCGGCTGTCGGCGCCCTTCCACTGCGGGTCGGACGGCGGGAAATGCCTGCCGATATCGCCCATCGCCAATGCACCCAGCATCGCGTCGCACAACGCATGCAGGACCACGTCGCCATCGCTGTGCGCTTCCACGCCGCGGTCGTGCGGCACGCGCACGCCGCCGAGCATGAGGTGGTCGCCCGCAGCGAAGGCGTGGACGTCGATACCCTGGCCGATGCGGATATTGGAGGTGTTATGCATGGAATGCGTCCTGATTCAGAATGGCTGTTGCCGTCATTCCCGCGAAGGCGGGAACCCAGTGACTTCTCTCTCGGGCTTCCTTTCCTCGCAAAAAACCAAGTCGCCGGGTTCCCGCCTTCGCGGGAATGACGGAAGTTCTTACTTCACGTCTGCCGCTTCGAAAGCATGAACTCGAAACGCGCCAAGTCGGCCGGCGTGGTGATCTTGAAATTATCCTCGCTGCCTTCGATCAGCAGCGGCCGCAAACCCTGCAGCTCCATCGCCATCGATTCGTCGGTAACCTCGACGCCCGCCTTGCCGGCCTCCTCCAGCGCGCGCGACAGCTGCAGGCGGCGGAACAGCTGCGGGGTCAGCGCGCGCCACAGCCGCTGCCGCGGCTCGGTGCCGTCGATGCCACCGTCGTCGCCGGCGCGTTTCAGCGTGTCGCGCACCGGCGCGGCCAGGATCGCGCCCACCGGATCGTTGCGGCCGCGCTCGAGCAGTTGCTGCAGGTCTTCCTGGCCCAGGTTGGGCCGCGCCGCATCGTGCACCAGCACGAAGTCGTCGGCTCTGACCTCGGCCGGCAGCGCGTTGAGCGCGGCCAGCACCGACCCGGCGCGGGTGACGCCGCCAACACAGGTCAGGATCGGCTTGCCGCTGAAGCTTTCCCAGCCCGGCCAGTCGGCGTCGTTCTCCGACAGCGCCACCACGGCACCTTCCACCGCCGGATGCGCGAATAGCGCCGCGAGCGTGTAGGCGATCAACGGTTGTCCATCGACGCTCAGATACTGTTTGGGAATTTCGGCGCCGAAACGGGTGCCGCGTCCGGCGGCGGGCACTACCACCCAGATGCCGGGCATCAGCGGTCTTGCTCCGCCTGCGGAGCGGCGGTTTCTTCCGTGACCGGCGCCGGCGCGGTGGGCGCTTCCACCACGCGGTAGAACTTCTCGCCCGGCTTGATCATGCCCAGCTCGCTGCGCGCGCGCTCTTCGACCGCTTCTTCGCCCGACTTGAGATCCTCGACTTCCGCGGCCAGGGCGTTATTGCGTTCCTGCAGGCCCTGGTTGTCGCGCTTCTGGTGCGCCACCTGGTTCTGCAGCCCGGTCACTTCGCCCCAGCTGCCCTCGCTGAACCACAACCGGTACTGCAGCCACCCGAACAGCAGCGCCAGCACCAGCAATGGCCATGCGAGACGCCGCATCGCTTACCGCTTCAACGACACGAAAGCGTTGCGGCCGGCGTAGCGCGCCTTGTTGCCCAACGCCTCCTCGATGCGCAGCAGTTGGTTGTACTTGGCGACGCGGTCGCTGCGGCACAGCGAGCCGGTCTTGATCTGGGTGGCGGTGGTGGCCACCGCGATGTCGGCGATGGTGGTGTCTTCGGTTTCGCCCGAACGATGCGAAATGATCGCCGCGTAGTTGGCGTGGTGGGCCATGGAAACGGCCTCCAGGGTTTCGGTCAGCGTGCCGATCTGGTTGACCTTGATCAGGATCGCGTTGGCGGTGCCCGATTCGATGCCCTGCTTGAAGATCTTGGGATTGGTGACGAACAGATCGTCGCCGACCAGCTGCACTTTCTTGCCGATGCGCTCCGTCAGCAGCTTCCAGCCGGCCCAATCGTCTTCGGCCAGGCCGTCCTCGATGGTGATGATCGGATACTCGGCGGCCCAATCGGCCAGGAAATCCACGAATTGCTCGCTGGTCAGGCGCTTGCCTTCGCCCATCAGGTGGTACTTGCCGTTCTCGAAGAACTCCGTGGAGGCCACATCCAGTCCCAGCAGCACGTCCTCGCCCGCTTTGTAGCCGGCCTTGCCGATGGCCTCCAGGATGGTGTCAAGCGCTTCCACATTGCTGCGGAAATCCGGGGCGAAACCGCCTTCGTCGCCGACCGCCGTGCTCAGGCCGTGGCCTTTCAGCACCGCCTTGAGCGAATGGAATATCTCGGTACCCGCGCGCAGGGATTCGGCGAAGGTGTCGAAGCCCACCGGCAACACCATGAACTCCTGAAAGTCCACATTGTTGTCCGCATGCGCACCGCCGTTGATGATGTTCATCATCGGCACCGGCAGCACCACGTCGTCGCCATTGGCCAGGTGCTGCCACAGCGGCATCTTCTTCGAGGCGGCCACCGCATGCGCATTGGCCAGGGAAACGCCGAGCAGCGCATTGGCGCCCAGGCGGCCCTTGTTCTCGGTGCCGTCGATATCGATCAGGCGACGGTCCAGCCCTTCCTGATCGGCGGCGTCGAAACCTTTCAGCGCGGTGGCGATGGCGCCGTTGACGTTGCCCACGGCATGCTGCACGCCCTTGCCCAGGTAGCGGGTCTTGTCGCCGTCGCGAAGCTCCACCGCTTCCTTGGAGCCGGTGGAAGCGCCCGAGGGCACCATCGCACGGCCGAACGAGCCATCCTCCAGCGTGACTTCCGCTTCCAGGGTGGGATTACCGCGGCTGTCGAGGATTTCGCGGGCGTGGATTGATTTTATGGCAGTCATGGTTTCATTGCCTGGAGGGTGAGATGGTTTTCGATCTTCTGCAGTTCGGTTTGCGCGTACGCGTTCCCGAGTTTGAATGAGCCTTTGATGGGTGCGATCACACCGTCTCCGGTTTCCGGCGGATTGGCGAATACCAGGTAGTCCCCGCCTGATTGCAGGGAAACGCCGGAACAGCCTTCGACAGAACTTTCCACCACCGCTGTGGCAGGCGCATCGCCCTTCAAGCTGCGCAGCAGAGAGACCTGCGCTTTCTCTGTCGGGAAGCGGAAAGGAATTCCCGCAGGAACGCTTTCGAATGCGCTGCTGGCAAAGGCAGCCTCACTCGGACTCAGTGGAAGCACGTCGTTGACGTGCATGATGAACACCCACTCGGAGCTGGTCGCCAGTTGGATCGATGTCGGCCAGACGTAACCGGCCATCCGACAGGCCATCGCATCACCGCAAGCCAGGGCGAGCAGCGCCGCGAGCAGCAACCTGGCTCGCTGTTTCATGCGTTCACCCATCCGGTTCCAACCTGGAGCGGCTGCATCAGACATCGCTCTCCAGAAATCCATTCTTCTTGGTGATGCTGTCCAGCGCCATCAATGTTTCCAGCAGTGCCTCCATCTTGCCGAGCGGCCATGCGTTGGGACCATCGGACAATGCCTCTTCCGGCTTGGGATGCGTTTCCATGAAGATGCCGGCGATGCCCACGGCCATCGCCGCACGCGCCAGCACCGGCACGAACTCGCGCTGGCCGCCGGATTTGCCGTCCATGCCGCCGGGCAACTGCACCGAATGAGTGGCGTCGAACACCACCGGGCAGCCGGTGTCGCGCATCACGCTGAGCGAGCGCATGTCCGAAACCAGGTTGTTGTAGCCGAAGCTGGCGCCGCGTTCGCAGGCCATGATCTGCTCGTTGCCGGTCGCCTTGGCCTTGTTGGTGACGTGTTTCATTTCCCAGGGCGAAAGGAACTGGCCCTTCTTGATGTTTACCGGCCGGCCGGCACTGGCCACCTTGTGGATGAAATCGGTCTGGCGGCACAGGAACGCAGGCGTCTGCAGCACATCGACGACCGAGGCCACTTCGTCCAGCGGGGTGTATTCGTGCACGTCGGTGAGCACCGGCACGCCGATCTGCTTCTTCACTTCGGCCAGCACCTTCAAACCCTCTTCCAGGCCGGGGCCTCGGAAGCTGGTGCCGGAGGTGCGGTTGGCCTTGTCGAAGCTGGACTTGAAGATGAAGTTGATGCCCAGCTTGCCGGTGATCTCTTTCAGCTTGCCGGCGACGTCCAGCTGCAGCTGCATGGATTCGATGACGCAGGGACCGGCAATCAGAAAAAACGGTTTATCGAGGCCGACTTCGAAGTCGCAAAGTTTCATGAACCACTCCAGATTGTCGTCATCCCAGCGAAAGCCGGGATCCATTTTGCTTTTGCCTTCCCATCCGACGAGCCAATGCGGTCGGTTTCCGTGACACGGGGAACGACATGCAAAAGCAAAGTCAAATTGGATTCCTGCTTTCGCAGGAATGACGCAAGTAAGGTCACGCCCGTGCTTCCTTCAGCAATTTGCCACCCGCCTTCATCTCACGCGCGGCGCGGATGAACCCGACGAACAGCGGATGCCCATCGCGCGGGGTCGAAAGGAATTCGGGATGCGCCTGGCAGGCCAGGAACCACGGATGCTGGCTGCGCGGCAGTTCGATCATTTCCACCAGCAAGTCGTCCATGGACTTGGCGGAAATCACCAGACCAGCGTCTTCCATCTGGGTACGGTAGCGATTATTGAACTCGTAACGATGGCGATGGCGCTCGGCCACCACGTCCTTGCCGTACAGCTCGCGCGCCAGCGTACCTGGCTTCAGGCGCGCTTCCTGCAGGCCCAGGCGCATGCTGCCGCCCAGATCGGTGCGTTCGTCGCGCTTTTCCACTTCGCCGGTGGCCGTGCGCCACTCGGTGATCAGGCCGATCACCGGATGCGTGGATTGCTTGTCGTTCTCGGTGCTGTTGGCGTCGGCCATGCCCAGGATATTGCGGGCGTAATCCACCACCGCAGCCTGCATGCCGTAGCAGATGCCGAAATACGGCACGCCGTGCTCGCGCGCGTATTGCGCGGTGACGACCTTGCCTTCGAAGCCGCGGTCGCCGAAGCCACCGGGCACCAGGATGCCGTCCACGTCCTGCAGGGCGGCCATATCGCCGCCTTCCAGCTCCTGGGCTTCCAGCCATTTCAGGTTGACCCGCGTACGCTGGCGCAGACCGCCATGCTTCAGCGCTTCGCCGACGGACTTGTAGGCGTCCTTGTGGTCCACGTACTTGCCGACCACGGCGATGGTGACTTCATCCAGAGGATTGAGCGTGGCATCGACCGCCGCTTCCCATTCCGAAAGATCGGCCGGACCGGTCACCGGCAGCTTCAGCTGGTTGACCACGATTTCATCGAGATGCTGCTCGTGCAGCTCCAGCGGAATCTTGTACAGCACATCCACGTCGCGCGCGGTGATCACGGCGCGCTCGGGCACGTTGGTGAACGAGGCGATCTTGCGGCGTTCCGAATCCGGCAACGGCTGCTCGCTGCGGCACAGCAGCACGTCGGGCTGGATGCCGATGGAACGCAATTCCTTCACCGAGTGCTGGGTGGGCTTGGTCTTCAGCTCGCCGGCCGCCGCGATGTACGGCACCAGGGTCAGATGCATGAACAGCGCCTTTTCCTGGCCGCGCTCGGTGCGGATCTGGCGGATCGCTTCCAGGAACGGCAGCGATTCGATGTCGCCCACGGTGCCGCCAATCTCCACCAGGGCTACGTCGAATCCGGCCGTGGCATCGTCGATGCAGCGCTTGATCTCGTCGGTGACGTGCGGAATCACCTGCACGGTGGCGCCCAGGTAGTCGCCGCGGCGCTCCTTGCGGATCACGTTCTCGTAGATGCGGCCGGTGGTGATGGAGTTCTTGCGGCTCAGGCGCGTGCGCACGAAGCGCTCGTAGTGGCCCAGGTCCAGGTCGGTTTCGGCGCCGTCGTCGGTGACGTAGACCTCGCCGTGCTGGAACGGGCTCATGGTGCCCGGGTCCACGTTGATGTAGGGGTCCAGCTTCATCATCGTCACCCGCAGGCCGCGGGCTTCAAGGATGGAGGCAAGCGAAGCGGCGGCGATGCCCTTGCCAAGCGAGGACACTACACCGCCGGTAACGAAAATCAGGGGGGTCATGGCTCGAGGCCTCCCGGAAAGCCATAGTTTACCGGTTGACCCTCTGATGTACAAAGCTATCCGGTGGGGCGGACCCATTAAAACCGCACGCCCCGACCAAGCGGGGCATGCGTGGGCCTATTCGGCCCGATAAGCGTAGTCAGGCGCGGCCTATCAGGGCTTGCGCTCTTCCTCTTCTTCTTCCGTGTCCGATTTCTTGCCGCTTTCGCCCTTGGCCTTGGCCCTGGCGGCGGCTGCGGCCTCGTTCTGGGCGCGGCGCTCGGCCTTCTTGTCGGCGTCGGATTTCTCGTCCCCGGCGGCGGTAGCGGTCCGGTCGGCGTTGGAATTGGCCTTGGACTGGGCAAAGGCCGCCGTGGCGGTCAGTGCGGCGGCGATGGCGCCAAGGAGGATCAGGTTGCGCTTGTTCATGGGGGTTCTCCGTTTACTGCCGACCGGGGAGCAAATCGAGCCGAAACGCCCTCGCCGGTCGCGCGAAACATAGTCCACCGCAACCCACCTGCCACTGAACGTGCAAAAAAAGAAACCAAGCCGCACACTTCGGGGCTGTAGTCGCCATCAGAAAAAAACCGCCCACTCCATGAATACCCGCTACAACGCCGCCGATATCGAAGTCCTTTCCGGCCTGGACCCGGTCAAACGCCGCCCGGGCATGTACACCGACACCACCCGGCCCAACCATCTGGCCCAGGAAGTCATCGACAACGCCGTGGACGAAGCGCTGGCCGGCCATGCCAGCGAGATCGAGGTGATCCTGTTCAAGGACGGCAGCTGCCAGGTCAGCGACGACGGCCGCGGCATGCCGGTGGACATCCATCCCGAAGAGAAGATCTCGGGCGTTGAACTGATCCTCACCCGCCTGCATGCCGGCGGCAAGTTCAACAACCGCAACTACACCTTCAGCGGCGGCCTGCATGGCGTGGGCGTGAGCGTGGTCAATGCGCTGTCGAAGAAGGTCGAGTTGTTCATCAAGCGCGACGGCAACGAATACCGCATGGAATTCCGCGACGGCGACGCGGCTTCCAAGCTGGAAATCGTAGGCAGCGTCGGCAAGAAGAACACCGGCACCCGGCTGCGCTTCTGGGCCGATCCGAAATATTTCGACACCGCCAAGTACAACCTGCGCGCGCTGAAGCATTTGCTGCGCGCCAAGGCCGTGCTCTGCCCGGGCCTGACCGTGAAGCTGTTCGACGAAGCCAGCGGCGAGCGCGACGAGTGGCACTACGCCGACGGCCTGCGCGACTACCTGCTGGGGGAACTCAGCGGACGCGAGCTGCTGCCGCCGGAACTGTTCGTAGGCCAGCTGTCCAAGCAGAGCGAGATCGTGGACTGGGCCGTGTCCTGGATTCCCGAAGGCGAGCTGGTGCAGGAAAGCTACGTCAACCTGATTCCCACCGCCCAGCACGGCACCCACGTCAACGGCCTGCGCAGCGGCCTGACCGATGCGCTGCGCGAGTTCTGCGATTTCCGCAATCTGCTGCCGCGCGGCGTGAAACTGGCGCCGGAAGACGTGTGGGACCGCGTGGCCTTCGTGCTGTCGCTGAAGATGACCGACCCGCAGTTCAGCGGCCAGACCAAGGAACGCCTGAGTTCGCGCCAGGCCGCCGGCTTCATCGAAGGCGCCGCGCACGATGCGTTCTCGCTGTGGCTCAACCAGCACACCGATTTCGGCGAACGCATCGCGCAACTGGCGATCGAACGCGCCAGCGCGCGTCTGAAGACCGAAAAGCAGATCGTGCGCAAGAAGGTCACCCAGGGCCCTGCCCTGCCCGGCAAGCTGGCCGACTGCATTTCGCAGGATCTCTCGCGCACCGAACTGTTCCTGGTGGAAGGCGACTCGGCCGGCGGCAGCGCCAAGCAGGCGCGCGACAAGGATTTCCAGGCCATCCTGCCGTTGCGCGGCAAGATCCTCAACACCTGGGAAGTGGCCTCAGGCGGCGTGCTGGCCTCCAACGAAGTGCACGACCTTGCCGTGGCCATCGGTTGCGATCCCGGCAAGGACGACATCACCGGCCTGCGCTACGGCAAGGTGGTGATCCTGGCCGATGCGGACTCAGACGGTTTGCACATCGCTACGCTGCTGACCGCGCTATTCCTCAAGCATTTCCCTGCCCTGGTGGAAGCCGGCAACATCTTCGTGGCTATGCCGCCCCTATTCCGTGTGGACGTGGGCAAGCAGGTGTTCTACGCGCTGGACGAGGAAGAGAAGCGCCTGCTGCTGGAGAAGATAGAGCGCGAGAAGCTCAAGGGCGCGGTCAACGTCACCCGCTTCAAGGGACTGGGCGAAATGAACCCTTCGCAGCTGCGCGAATCGACCATCCATCCGGATACGCGGCGCTTGGTGCAGCTGACCAACGAAGACGACAGCGGTACGCGTTCGCTGATGGATATGTTGCTAGCCAAGAAGCGCGCTTCGGATCGCAAGGCGTGGCTGGAACAGAAGGGCGATCTAGCCTCGCTGGAGGTTTGAACGATCGCGGCTCGCTTTTCGCCGGCCGCATCACTGTAAACACACACATCAGCACCAGCATCGTGCCGGCGATCTACCACACCCCTATCGGCTCACCGAGCGGAGAAGTGGGAAAGTGGGGAATCATTGCCACTACGGCTTTCAGGCAGATGGCGCGTGAGGGAGCCAGCTCGTAGGGTGGGTCTTGGCCCACCGTTGCCGTGAATCCAGTTGCAATGATTTCGGAAAGAGCGGCGGACTGAAGCCACCTTACGGGGCCTAACTTCCAGTTTCATGAGCCGATTAAGGAAACAACAACATATCGGTTTAGTTCCGGATCATAAGCAATAAAGCTATGGCCTTCGAATGACTCAGGATGGCCAATAGCCCAATCATTCGACTGCGTCAATCGCTCGGCTTGCGCAGCGTCAATTCTCAGATCTTGACCCTCTTCCTCGATAGGAGACACTGCGTCCACGATTGGGATCAGACTAATTCCATGGATGAGTATCTTCGCTTCTTTCAGTGCTTCAGCGCGCTTGTCCATGTTCGTTGTTGCGTGGCTGACGTACATTTCCGCCATATTTCTGGAGAAAGAGTAAAGAGTCTGTCCAGTCGAGCTCGTTATCTCTACTGTGTAGACAGAGCTCATGCATGACTTGCCTTGGATTGAGTACGTCAATGAGTGCTTGAAGCCACGCTGGTTAAGAGTCACTTCTCGACGGTTCTCGCAATTTGGCTCTACTCCTTGAGAGGCCGTGACGCCATCAGCTGACGAACGCGGCCCGAGATCATTGTTTGATCGTGTCGACTGGACTCCGTTAGAAGCAAGAGGCTTGCCACCAAAAACAGAGACTATCTTTCTGTCTTTCTTGCCTCCAGCTACGTACAGATGCTGTCCGTCACCAATATCAATCCTGGCATAGTAGAAATCACCGTACTCCCACACCCATCCATAATGCTTTAGATGATCCGGCATACTGCTATCGTCAACCTTTCTTTCAGCATATGAACCTAATTCAACGCGGCCGCCCGGCATGAATTTTAAATATTGAGCTGGATCTTCATATGTAAAGCTATCTGTTCCCGCCCACATCTCTTTTTCGGCGGGAGAAATATCAAAAGCAAAATAATTAGACTCCAATGAGTCTGCTCTCTTGAAGTTTACGAAATTGATAGCGCATCTTTGAGGAATAGAGATTGACTTACTAATCGCACTGAAAGCCCCGAATACAGGAGCGGCTTGATCTCCATTGAAATCGGCATAGGTATCTACGAAGTAACGGACATGCTGATCAGCTCCGCCCTTCGCCCTGATATAAACAGGCTCACCAGTCCTAACTGCTTGAGACTCTCCTTTTCCACATACATACACTGCACTGTGATCAACGAAGTCGGCATCTGAGCCCGGTTCTGGCACCCCTGATCCACAGCAGCCGAACAACGGCAGTAAAGCAAAAATCAAAAAATTTGACAGTTTCATCGCTCTATTCTCCGTAATGGATGTGATCTCTGTGATTCTGGAGCGTTGTGTTTCTTCCCACATTCGCGCTGAATCCATCACGTGTTTCGTGCGTCACGATGCCTGTACCAATGTGCTCCACAGGGCCGATAATCCTAGTCACGGAATCCCCATTATTGTATTCAATGAGTTTTCGAATAAAATCGAATTGTTCTTGGGTTGCAGAGGAAGGTGACAGATTGACGCCATTAAGCTGCCTTATATCCACGCCTACCCCTTCGGTGTGTAGACGAGACCAACTGTAGTCATTTGGAAGGCCGGATGCTCCGAACCAGCGATCGTACTCTCGACGTTCTGGCGACTCCCGCTCCAGTGAATTGCGGTAGTCACGCATCGTAGCGGCCCGTGGGCGCCAAGCACCATTGAACTGCACTTGGGTTATTCCATTTGTATTGGCGGCCGCATATAAGGACGCGTCATACAGCGACCAATCAATTTTGGCTAACGCTTCCTCTTGGCTGACACCGATAGCGCGCGCTGCATACGCCACATTCTGTGCCGCATCGAATTGGATCTGGCGGCGGATGTCGTTGTTATCATAGTAAACAGCACGCACTTCGCCATCAGCACCCTGCGTGAGGTCGCTGTGCATTGCTTGTCTTACCGTCAACTCACGCGCAGACATTTCCAGCAATTCCGTCGACCGCTCAACCAACCGGTCTCTCAGCCCTGCGTCTGTGCCTTTCAGCATCTCGATCCTCTGTCCGATGGGCAAGCCGGTCAAGGCCGGATCGTTCTCTCTAACGCCGACCATCATCAGCCGATTGTGTAGAGCGGTCGTTACATCAGTCTGTTGCTGTGCAGTCAGTACCGCCTGGGGATTTCTGGCTTGTTGCAACAACACCTCATCGGCACCAAGCAGTGCGGACTTGAGCCCACTGTCCAGTCTTCTAGCAAGCTCATCCGGATTCTCGCTCAGGACGATGGTGAACGCAGCGCGATCCTCTATTTGAAAATTATTTTGTGCCAATGGGCCTGTGATCAATCCCGCTTCAAACGCGAGTAGCTGAGTACGTAGCGCGTCTCGTACTTGTGGGTTGTCGCGCAGATAGTCGGTCCTGCCCAGACCAAACAACCACGCATTGAAGTCATCCCCTCGCATTCCTACATCAGCGACTTGCGCGGTTCCTGTCTCGGCGATAGCAGCAGATTTCGCGGCCGCATTTGTATCTGCGATAACGTCAAATTCTGCCGCTCTTCCTGGCGGCTGAGATCCTTCAGATTGTTGCTGGCGCCTTACCTGATCCACCTCATCCTGAGTCGGCAATGTATGCCGGAAGTGATGCTGCCCCGGATGGAACTCTTCTGGAGCTTCCTGGGCCGCTCCGGCATAGCCGCTCTCGCTGGTCGCGCCACGCCTAGCCATGCCACCCCCAAACGCCGATAAAGGACTGAAATTGCCCAACACCCCATTGAAGAACTGAGCCGCCATCGGCGGGGCGCTGAGGATCAGCACGGTCAGGATCAGGCCCAGGCCGCCTTGTTGCATGGCCAGACTGGTGATGCCTTCGGTGTTGGCTGCTAGTGGGGCGCTGAGCCAGAACGCCGTGGCGACTGCCAGCACCATGTCCAAGGCCATTGTGACCATCACGCTCAGCACCGCCAGCGAGAACATCGTGCCGATGCCGTAGTACAGCCATTTGCCGAACAGGCTCTTGGTCTGCTCGAACAGCAGGCTCAGGATGAAGAGCGGCCCCAGCCCTATGAACAAGGCCAGGGCGATCTGGTTCATCAACAGCATCGCCCCGCCACTCAGTGCCGGTACGGCCGTGCCAATACCGGTGAACCACAAGTCCCGGCTCTTGGCCTTGTTCACGATCGGGTCGTGTCCCACTTCCAGCGAATCGATGCTGGTCAACGCCACTTGCATGACGGCCAGGCTGCGGTCGATCTGTTCGATGACTGGCGTGTCGCTGCCGGTCACCACGCGCGAGATTTCGTTGGGCAGGTCGCTGCCCAGAAACTCGTAGAGCGTGGAGCCGCCCAAGGCCATGCCGCAGGCGAAACCAAGGATGATCGTGGTGCGTAGGGAATCCACGACCAACCCCAGCATCGGTTGATGGGATTGGCCGGTGACGATGCGGTAACCACGGATCAGAATCCAGAGTGTCAGCACGCTCAAAGCCGCAGCGCTGACCAGCGCCATGGTTCGGGCCAGCAGCTGGATGGCGAACTGGTCTATCTCGCTGTGGATGAAATCGTAGATGACGCGAAAGAAGAAGAAGTTTCTCAGCTCTTCCATGATGCCGCCTGTGCTTAGCCTTCTTGGCCAAGACAGGAGCGTAGTGCCGACTATTTGTGTGAATCAATGAACAAATATCTTGCGTGAGCCAATGAACAAATGTGCGGCTAGCCGCTCATGCCAGCATTTGGCTCAGCAACTCCCGCAACACCATCTGCGTGCGCGCCGCCTTGCCGGCATTTCATTCGAAACTGTCTTCGTCCATGTAGATGCGCTGGCTGATTTCCAGCTGCACCGTCTGGATGTTCTGCGCCGGATCGCCATACTACCGAATGACGAAAAAAAGGGGCCAGAGTAAATATCCGTTCGAATTTGGAAGTTCCCGACAATGTCCGTGTCAGGAGCCAGGTTCACTTCCGTCATATCAGGCGAAAACAGGTGCAGACCCACGCACTCTGCGTGCCAGCGGAAAGCAGATCAATATCAAAAAATTTCAACGTGCCTCAGAAGAATCCGATTCCACTCGAGGTTTGAACGATCCCGGCCCGCTTATTTCACCGGCCGCGTCACCGTAAACACGCCAATCAGCACCAGCACCGTGCCGGCGATCTGCCACACGCCCATCGGCTCGCCCAGCAGAAACAGACTGAGCACGATGGTCGAAACCGGGCCGATCATGCCGAGCTGAGAGGCCAGTGCGGAGCCGAGTCTCTGCACTGCCGTCATCGTGGCCAGTACCGGCAATACCGTGCACAGCGTACCGTTGAGCAACGACAGCCCGTAAACCTCGTGCGGCAGTTCCAACAGCGAGTGCCAAGGCCGCACCAGCAAGAAATGCAGGATGCAGAACCCTGCGGCCACCGCACTGGCATAGGCGGTCAGGCGTACCGCGCCGACCCGCGCCACTACTTCGCCGCTGCCGACCAGATAAGCCGCGTAACTGAGTGCGCTGAGGAACACGAGCAGCCCGCCCAACGCAATGCCATCGCCACCGATTTCCAGGTCATGTCCGAAAGCCAGTGCCACGCCGATGTAACTTACCGCCAGCGCCCACAGCTGGCGTCGCGCGGGTCTGCGCTTGAACAAGAACACGCTGATCAAGAGAACCAGTGTTGGAGTGAGATACAGGATCAACCGCTCGAGCGTGGCGGTGATGTACTGCAGACCTGCGAAATCCAGGAAGCTGGCCAGGTAGTAACCGCTGAACCCCAGTCCAACGACTTTCCACCTGTCGCTTCCGCGCAAACGGAAACGTTGCGAGTCGCGCCGGGCCCACCACGCCATTATCGCGAAGAACGGAAGCGCCACCAGCATGCGCAGCGCCAGCAAGGTGATGGCGTCGGCGCCGTGGCGATAACCGAGCTTGACGATGATGGCCTTGCCGGAAAACGCGATAGCGCCGAACAGGGCCAATGCGACGCCCGACCAGGGATGCCCGGGGCGCGAAGGCGGCTGGGGTGGAACGTCTACGGGCAGCGTTTCATCCGGAACAGGTGCGGCTTCGCTCATGCCAGCATCTGGTCCAGCAACTCCCGCAGCACTACCTGCGTCCGCGCCGCCTTGCCGGCATCCCATTCGAAACTGTCTTCGTCCATGTAGATGCGCTGGCTGATTTCCAGCTGTACCGCCTGGATGTTCTGCGCCGGATCGCCGTACTGCCGGGTGATGTAGCCGCCCTTGAAGCGGCCATTGACTACGAAGTCGTGGCGATCCTGCGATTCCAGCACCGATTCCAGTCGCGACTGGAGCGATGCGGAGCAGCTCGTGCCTCCCGCGGTTCCCAGGTTGAGATCCGGCAGCCGGCCTTCGAACAGGAACGGCACCACGCCTTTGATGGAGTGCCCTTCCCACAACCCAGCGCGGCCATGCTGCGCATGGATGCGTTGCAATTCTCCCGCCAGCGCGCGGTGGTACGGGCGCCAGTAGCGCTCGACGCGTTCGGCCACCTCGGCTTCGTCGGGGTCCTGACCTTCGCGATAGACCGGTTCGCCGCTGAACTGCACATGCGGGCACAGGCCGGTGGTGTTCTGCCCCGGATAAAGCGACACATCGTCGGGCGGCCGGTTGAGGTCGATCACGTAGCGCGAATATTTCGGCACGATCATCGAGGCGCCGAGTTCGCGCGCGAAATCGTAGAGTTTCGATACGTGCCAGTCGGTGTCGGGCACGCGCCGCGCCGAATCGGTCAGGCGCGCGGCGATGTCGTCGGGAACGGCGGTGCCGTCGTGCGGCAGGCTGATCAGCAGCGGCGCGGTGCCACGATGCAGGGTGTAGGTTTCCATGCGCACAGTTTAACTTTTGCGCGGCCGCACGGCTTTCTTGGGCGGCGATTCCGCCGCAGGCAGCGCGCCCGGGAACCCAGCCGCAGGGCCGCGCACCGCTTCCAGCTCGCGCATGCGCTTCTGTCCGTATTCCCAATCCTGTTCGGTGGTTTCGGCCAGCAGCGCTTCGGCTATGGCCATCAAGGCCACGCTGGAATCCCACACCGAGGGAACCGCCACCCGTGCCGGCAGTACATGGGTGGCCAGGCGTGAGATCGGCGACAACCACTGATCGGTGACCAGCACCACCTTGGCCTGGCGCTTGCTGGCGGCCTGGGCCAGGCGCAGCAGGCTGGGCTGATAACGGCGGATGTCGAAAACAAGCAGTACATCGCGCTTGCCCATGTCCAATACCTGGTCGTACCAGTTGTCCTCCTGGTCCTCCAGATGGTTGATGCCCGGACGCAGGATGCGCAGCTGCACCGACAGGTAGCGCGCCAGCGCATCGGTGAAACGCCCGCCGATCAGATGCAGGCGATTGCGGCGATCGGCGAGCAGGCGTACGACCTGGTCGAACTCAGTGGCCGGCAGATGGCTGAAGGTTTCGTGCAGATTGCCTTCCAGCACGGTCGCGAATTTCTGCAGCCGCGGCGCGGCCGCGCCGCTGCCGCGACGTGCGGTGGCGGGCGATTTGCTCAAGGGAGAGCTCAGCTGGGCGGTGAGTTCTTCGCGCATGACCCGCTGGAAATCCGGGTACGAGGCGAATCCCATCCGCGCCACCATGCGCAGCACGCTGGGCGCGCTGACGCCGACTTCGCGGGCCAGATCGCTGGCGCTCTGCAGGCCGGCAACGGGGTAATCGGCCAGGATCCGCTGCGCCACCCGCCGCTCGCTGGCGGGAAAACCCGCCAAGCCGTCGCGCAACCTCTCCATGACCGTCCGCATGATCCCTCCCTCCGACTTGACAACCGCCGCCTATTGTTAGACTTTCTTCAGGAAAGGCAATCCTCTTCCGTTTTGTACTTTTCGTTACATGAAGGCGGACGACCCATGGCAATGGCGGCGGTCAGCGCAGCGGACCAGGAAAACAGCGCGGTGGCGGTAAGCAATCGCGAAGGCGGCGGCGCGTTCGTGCTGACCTGCGACCACGCCAGCGCACACATCCCGCGCGCCTACGCCGGCCTGGGATTGCCGGCGGCGGATCTGCAGCGTCACATCGCCTGGGATATCGGCGCGCTGGGCTTGGCCGAACAGCTCTCCGGGCTGCTGGATGCGCCGCTGCTGCACCCCACCGTCTCGCGCCTGCTGCTGGACGTGAACCGGGATACCGACGCGCACGATTCGATCGTCGTCACCAGCGAAGACACCGTCATCCGCGGCAATCATTCGATCGACACGATCGAGCGCCAGCACCGGCGCGACTGGATCTACGCGCCCTATCACCGCGAAATAGAAACCGTCGTGGCCGCGCGCATCGCCGCGCGCAAACCCACGGCGATGATTTCGATCCACTCTTTCACCCCCGTGTTCAAAGGCGTGCCGCGCCGGTGGCAGGTGGGCGTGCTGTCGCACCGCGACCGCCGCATGGCCGACCCGTTGCTGCGTGCCTTGCGCGCGGATGCCGGACTTGAAGTAGGCGACAACCAGCCGTATGCGCCGCGCGACGGCGTGTACCACACGCTGGAGCGGCACGCCGAAGCCCATGGCCTGCCCTGCGTGATGCTGGAGATCCGCAACGACCTGATCCGCGACACCCCGGGGCAACTGTCCTGGGCCGAACGGCTGGCGCCGCTGCTGTTGCGCGCCTTCGAGGACGTCCACGCCGTTGAGGGGGCGGCCGCGCGTCGTTAACCACTACCCACCGTTGTAGCCACCGCAAGGGGATTGGAAATGTCCGAACCATCGAGTGTCCAATACACCAAGGTAGACCAGAGTTATTTCGAGAAACGCGGATTGCGGCGCTACGCCGGCGTGTGGTCGTTGTGGGCGCTGGGCGTGGGCGCGGTGATCTCGGGCCACTTCTCCGGCTGGAATTTCGGCCTGGCCAACGGCTGGGGCAGCATGTTGGCGGCCGGCATCATCATCGCGGTGATGTATCTGGGCCTGACCTTCTCCATCGCCGAAATGAGCCCGGCATTGCCGCACACCGGCGCGGCCTACTCGTTCGCGCGCACGGCGATGGGCCCATGGGGAGGATTCCTCACCGGGCTGTCTGAAAACGTGGAATACGTACTGACTCCGGCGGTGATCGTGTTCTTCATCGGCAGTTACATGGGAGGAATCTTCGGCACGCCCGCCGAAGCGCAGCCTCTTTGGTGGATCGGGTTCTACATATTGTTCGTGGGCCTGAACGTCATCGGCGTGGAACTCTCCTTCCGGATCACTTTGGTGGTGACACTGCTGGCCTTGGGTTGCCTGGTGGTGTTCTGGATCAGCGCGCTGCCGCACATAGACTTCAATCGCTGGGCGCTGAATATCGGCGCTGGCCCCGACGGCGCACCGGTGGAACTGGCCGAAGGCGGCGGCAGCTGGTTCCCGTTCGGCTGGAAAGGCGTGCTGGCCACACTGCCGTTCGCGGTGTGGTTGTTCCTGGCGATCGAGCAATTGCCGCTGGCGGCAGAGGAATCGGTGGACCCGAAACGCGACATGCCCAAGGGCATCATTCTGGGCATGCTCACGCTGATCGTTTCGGCGTTCATGATCATGTGGCTGAACCCGGCCGTGGCCGGCATCGGTTCGTTCAAGCTGTCCACTTCGGGCGAGCCGCTGCTGGACGGCTTCAAGGCGATCTATGGCGAAGGCACCGCCAAGCTGCTGGCGGGCGTAGCGGTGCTGGGCCTGGTGGCCAGCTTCCATACCATCATCTTCGCCAAAGGCCGGCAGATCTATTCCCTGGCGCGCGCAGGCTACTTCCCGCCGGCGCTTTCGCTTACCCACGGCACGCGCAAGACGCCGCATGTAGCGATGGTGTTCGGTTCGATCGTCGCGCTCGGGGTGATGTTCGCACTGTGGTTCGGACTGGGCGCCGACCACGGCGGCAAGGTCATCGGCGCGACGCTGCTGAACATGGCGGTCTTCGGCGCGATGTTCAGCTACTTCATGCAGGCGCTGTCCTTCATTGTGCTGCGCAGGAAGCTGCCGAACATCCACCGCCCGTATCGGAGTCCGTTCGGCGTATTCGGTGCGGCGTTGACCATGATCATCGCAGTGGTAACGCTGTTCTATCAGATCAAGGACCCCGCCTACAGCACCGCGGTCATGTGGGTGGCGATCTGGTTCGTGGTGGGCATCCTGTACTTCGCCGTGCGCGGACGCCATCGCCTGATCCTGTCGCCGGAAGAGGAATTCGCGCTGGAACACAAGCTGAAAGCCGGCGCCTGACCCATCGATATGGAGAGCGGCGGCGCGCAAGCGCCGCCGCATGCTTCCTACTCACGGAAACCGAAATGACCGCACCCTTTAGCTTCGCCGAACTCAAGCGCGCCGTCGCCAACGGCAGTATCGATACCGTGCTGGCCTGCATGGTCGACATGCAAGGCCGTCTGATCGGCAAGCGCTTCCAGGCCGAGTTCTTCATCGACAGCGCGCACGACGAAACCCATGGCTGCAATTACCTGCTGGCCGACGACATCGACATGGAACCGGTGCCCGGCTATGCCGCGGCAAGCTGGGATAAAGGCTACGGCGATTTCGCGCTCAAGCCCGACCTTGGAACCTTGCGCCGCATCCCTTGGCTGGAAGGCACGGCACTGGTTCTATGCGACGTGCTGGATCATGAGCACCACGACCTGCCGCACAGTCCGCGCGCCATCCTCAAGAAACAGATCGCGAGGCTGGCCGAACGCGGCTACGTGGGCATGTTCGCTTCGGAGCTGGAGTTCTACCTGTTCGACGAAAGCTACGTGGACATTCACGCACGCGACTATCGCAATCCGAAAACCGCCGGCTACTACATCGAGGACTACCACATCCTGCAGACCACGCGCGAGGAACCGGTGATGCGCGCCATGCGCAAGGGCATGCAGGCGGCGGGAATTCCGGTGGAGAACACCAAAGGCGAATGGGGCCCTGGCCAGGAAGAGATCAACGTGCGCTACGCCGAAGCGCTGGAAATGGCCGACCGCCACGCGATCATGAAGAACGGCTGCAAGGAGATCGCCATGCAGCACGGCAAGGCCATCACTTTCATGGCCAAGTGGCGCTACGACCTGGCCGGCTCCAGCAGCCATATCCACAACTCGCTGTGGAGCGCCAAGACCGGCAAGCCGCTGTTCCTGGACGCGAAGGCCGAGTACGGCATGTCCGAGCTGATGCGCGCCTGGGTGGCCGGACAGGTCAAGTACGCCCGCGACATCACCTGGTTCCTGGCGCCGTACATCAATTCCTACAAGCGATTCCAGGCCGGCACTTTCGCACCTACCAAGGCGGTGTGGAGCGTCGACAACCGCACCGCCGGCTTCCGTCTCTGCGGCGAAGGCGGCAAGGGCATCCGTATCGAATGCCGGATCGGCGGCGCCGACCTCAACCCCTATCTGGCCTATGCGGCTTTGATCGCAGCCGGTTTGGCCGGCATCGACGAGAAACTGAAATTGGGCAAGCCGTTCTCCGGCGATGCTTATGGCGGCGAGAAACTGCCGGAAGTATCCAAGACCCTGCGCGACGCCACCGATGCGTTACGTGGCTCGAAGATGTTGCGCAAGGCGCTGGGCGATGAAGTGATCGATCACTATGTGCATACGGCCGAATGGGAACAATCCGAATGCGATCGCCGGGTGACCGATTGGGAATTGCGGCGCGGATTCGAGAGGTATTGAAATCATCTCTCGCAGAAGGGACGTAAATCACGCCCCGCAGAGCTTTACTGCGACTTATGATGCTCCAAGGAAATAGTATTGTGGAGATCTGGGCAAATGATCTGGTTCGATGCGTCTTTGAACAAGCCAGCGGACGATAGAACGCTGCAACGCGGCATTGCGGCAATGCTCGGCGTAGCCGAAGAAAGCGTGGACGTCGTTTACAGCATTACGGAAATAGGGGCTGCTCCGGTGACGTGCGTGGTCGACAATTCAACCGCTGACCCGTACTCCCAGCTCATCACCCTCTATTTGCCAGATCCTTTACCAAGCCTCGATATTGTCGAGAGCGCCTCGCGTCTGGCGGCGGCGCTCGACCGGTCCTTGCTCCTGGCAAACGACGCAACGGCGGACCCTTACTCATTCGTGCATGTATCCAGTGCCGGACGGCAATCCGTTGTTCTGGTCGATCCTGACGAGCTCGACGGGAATGGCCGCCATGTCATCCGGGAACATGACACTTTGTCAGAGGCAAGTTCGACATGACATCCCGCCCGGGCGAGTGATCGCAGGACTGGAGGATGAACAACATCCGCGTAAGCAAGTTTCGTCCGTATTTGAGGATTGTATGAGCAACGAAGTAAAACTGGTTTCCCCCGTCGATGGACACGTCTACGCCGAACGCCACTATGCCAGCGACGAGACTGTGGGCGCAGCGCTTGAAGCCGCGGCACAGGCCCAGCGCGCATGGAAGAAAACCCCGTTGGAAGAACGCGCGCGCTACTGCACGGCGGCGGTGGAAGCCCTGCTGGCTATGCGCGAGGAAATCGCGCCCGAGATCGCCTGGCAGATGGGGCGCCCGGTGCGCTACGGCGCCGGCGAGTTGCGGGGCCTGGAGGAACGTGCGCACCACATGATCGCCATCGCCGCCGATGCATTGGCCGACATCGATTCTGGCGAGAAGGCCGGCTTCCGCCGCTTCGTGCGCCGCGAACCGCTGGGCACGGTCTTCGTGATCGCACCCTGGAATTATCCCTACCTCACTGCGGTGAATTCCATCATTCCTGCGCTGATGGCCGGCAACGCGGTGATCCTGAAGCACGCCACCCAGACCTTGCTGGTGGGCGAGCGCTTCGAGCGCGCGTTCCAGCAGGCCGGCCTGCCCGCAGGCCTGTTCCGCAACCTGCTGCTGGACCACGAACAATCCGCGCGCGTGATCGCCTCGGGCCGCGTGCAGCAGGTCAACTTCACCGGCTCGGTGGAAGGCGGACGCGCGATGGAGCGCGCTGCCAGCGGCCACTTTCTCGGGCTGGGCCTGGAGCTGGGCGGCAAGGATCCGGCCTATGTGCGCCACGACGCGGACCTGGACTTTACGGTGGAGAACCTGGTCGATGGCAGCTTCTTTAATTCCGGACAGAGTTGCTGCGGCATCGAACGCATCTACGTCGACCGCGGCGTATACCCGGAATTCGTGGAGCGCTTCACCGAACTGACCCGTTCCTACGTGCTGGGCAACCCGCTGGACGAAGCGACGACGCTTGGTCCGCTGGTCAAGGCCGCCAGCGCCGACTTCGTGCGCGGACAGATCGCCGATGCCATCGCCGGCGGCGCACGAGCGCTGATCGACGCCTCCACTTTCGGCGCCGACGCCATCGGCACGCCCTACCTCGCTCCGCAGGTGCTGATAGACGTCGATCACTCGATGTCGGTGATGCGCGAAGAAAGCTTCGGCCCCGTGGTCGGCATCATGCCGGTCGATGGCGATACGCAAGCTTTGCAATTGATGAACGACAGCCCCTATGGTCTGACCGCTTCGGTGTGGACCCGCGATCTGGAGGCCGCCGAACGCATCGGCGACGACATCGCCACCGGCACCGTGTACATGAACCGTTGCGACTACCTGGACCCATCGCTGGCCTGGACCGGCGTCAAACACACCGGACGCGGCGCCACCTTGTCGCGTGTGGGTTATGAAACCCTGACCCGCCCCAAATCCTTCCATCTACGCCACGCGATCACGAACTGAGAAACCACGCATGACCGTCCGCGCCAACTGGAACTACCCCACCTCGATCCGCTTCGGCGCAGGCCGCATCAGCGAACTGGCTGAAGTCTGCCTGGCCAACGGCATCCGCAAACCCTTGCTGGTGACCGACGCTGGCCTGGCCAACGCTCCGATCACCACCGACGCATTGGCGTCGTTGCGTGCCGCCGGACTGGATGCGTCCCTGTTTGCCGATCTGAAACCGAACCCGGTCGAAGCCAACCTCAACGCCGGTTTGCTGGCGTACCGCGACGGAGGCCACGACGGAGTGGTGGCCTTCGGCGGTGGCAGCGGGCTGGACACCGGCAAGCTGATCGCCTTCATGAGCGGGCAGTCGCGCCCGGTCTGGGACTACGAAGACATCGGCGATTGGTGGACCCGTGCCGATCCCGACGGCATCGCCCCCATCGTCGCCGTGCCCACCACCGCTGGCACCGGTTCGGAGGTCGGCCGCGCGGGCGTGCTGACCGACGAAAAGACCCATACCAAGAAAATTATTTTCCACCCGAAGATGATGCCCCGCGTGGTGATCTGCGACCCGGCGCTGACCGTGGGCATGCCCGCCAGGATCACCGCCGGCACCGGCATGGATGCGCTGTCGCATTGCCTGGAAGCCTATTGCGCGCCCGGCTATCACCCGATGGCCGACGGCATCGCGGTCGAAGGCATGCGTCTGGTCAAGCAGGCGTTGCCGCGCGTCTACGCGCAGCCCGCAGACATCGAGGCGCGCGGCGACATGATGGCCGCCGCGGCGATGGGAGCCACCGCATTCCAGAAGGGACTCGGCGGCATGCATGCGCTGTCGCATCCGGTCGGCGCGCTGTACGACACCCATCACGGCATGACCAACGCGGTGTTCATGCCCTACGTGCTGTCCTTCAACCGCAGCGCGGTCGAGGAACGCATCGAACGTCTGGCCGCCTACCTGCGGCTTCCGCGCCAGGATTTCACCGGCTTCCTGGATTTCATCCTCGAATTGCGCGCCTCGCTGGGCGTGCCGCATACGTTGGAGGAGTTCGGCGTGAACGGCGACCGTGCCGGGGAAATCGCGACGATGGCCGAAGCGGACCCGTCGGCGGGGGGCAATCCGGTGAAGTTCGACGCGGCGGCGGCGGGCAAGGTGTTCGATGCGGCGATGGCGGGGCGCATTTGATCCCTTCTTCCACTGGGAGAAGGAAAGCATGCCTCATCGCATCAACACCACTTCCTCAGCCGAAGTCGGATGGATCGCCATGGTGTCGTCCAGATCGCGCTTGACGATGCCTTTCTTCAAGGCCACCGCAAATCCCTGCAGCATTTCGTCCGCACCTTCTCCCAGCAGGTGAATGCCGATCACCCGTTCCTCTTCGCCCACGCACACCAGCTTGAACAGGCTGCGCTGCGGCGAATCGGCCAGCGCATGTAGCATCGGACGGAAACGGGCGCTGTAGGTCTTCACCCCCGTATCGCCATGGCGTTCACGCGCCTCGGTTTCGGTAAGGCCAACCATGCCCAACGGAGGATGCGCAAACACCACGGTGGCGATGTCGTCGTAATCCAGCCTGGCTTCGGGCTTGCCTCCGAACAGACGGTCCATCAGGCGGCGCGCGGCGGCGATGGCGACCGGCGTAAGCGCGAGCCGGCTGGAAACATCGCCTACCGCATGCACATTGGCGACGCTGGTGTCCTGGAATTCATCGACCACTACGAAACCTTCGCCATCGACGGTCACGCCGATATTCTCCAACCGGAGCTGCCGGCTGTTGGGCGTACGGCCGGTGGCGAAGATCACGCTGTCGAAAGGCTCGCTTACCTGTCCGTTGCAGGCATGCAACACCCGCTGTTCGCCCATCTGTTGCACTGAGGCCAATGGATGCGCGAAATGGCAATGGACGCCGTGTTGTCTGAGGTTCTCCGCCAGTTCGTCGGTCAACTCGTGATCGAAGGAATCGAGCAGGCGCGGCCCGCGTACGAACAATTCCACCTTGCTGCCCAACGCCTGCAGCACCCCGCCCAGTTCGACGGCGATATAACCACCGCCGATTATCGCGACGCGTTCCGGTGCGTCGCAGAGATTGAAGAAATCGTCGGAGATCAGCCCCAGCTCCGCCCCTGGAATGTCGGGACGCTTGGGCGCGCCGCCGGTGGCGATCAGCGCATGCGCGGCGGTGATGCGCAATCCCTGATGGGTTTCCACCGTGTGCGCGTCGAGGAAATGTCCGTAGCACGGCAGATGCACGATGCCTGCGGCATCCAGCCGCTTGCGGTAGCTGTCGTGGATTCCGGCGATGTAGCGCTGGCGATGGACGATGAATTCGCGCCAGTCCAGCTTGGGCGGCGGCAGGCCGAAACCCAGCCGCGAAGCCGTATCGATGCGCTGGGCCAGTTCGGCCGCCAGCCACATCGCCTTCTTCGGTACGCACCCCACATTGACGCAGGTGCCGCCGAACTCGCCAGGCTCCAATAACGCCACGCGCGCGCCATGCGCCGCGGCGCGGAAGGCGCCGGCCAGGCCACCGGAGCCGCCGCCGATCACCACCAGGTCGTAGTCGTAAGCCGCTTTGTCTCTGCTCACAGGAACCGCTCCAGGCGATAGGGCGCCGGATCGATCGCGGTGGCTCGCCCGGCGATCAGGTCGGCCATCAATTGCCCGCTGGCGGCGCTCATGCTGACGCCGAGCATGCCGTGCCCGGCGGCCAGCCACAGGTGACGATGGCGCGGCGCCCGCCCCAGTATCGGCAGATCGTCCCAGGTCATCGGCCGCCAGCCGTACCAGCGCTCCTGCACGGTGGCGCCTACGGGTTCGTGCAGATATTCGGCGGCGCCGCGTTCCAGTGCATTCAAGCGGGTGGCGTTCAAGCTCTCGTCGTAACCGGAAAACTCCATGGTGCTGCCCAGACGGAAACCGCTGTCCCATACCGTCACGCACACCTGACGGTCCTTCAGCACCATGGCGCGCCGGGGCACCAGGGAGGGACGCGAATAGGTGATCGAATAACCCTTGCCGGGCTGGATCGGCAGCTTGATTCCCAACGTGCGCGCCAACGCTGGCGACCAGGCGCCGAGCGCGATGACCGCCTCGCTGCCGCTGCGCGGACCCAGGTTCGTTCCCACGCTCACACCATTGGCCGAATCCTGCAGCGATTGGACCCGGCAATTTTCTTCGATCACGCCGCCGCGCTCCCGCATCGCCCTCGCCAGCTCCGCCACGTAGCGGTCCGGGCGCAGGCGCGCGTCGTCGGGGAACCGCACCGCGCCGGCGACGCCAGGTTTCAGCGCCGGCTCCTGGCGCAGATAGTCGGCGCCGTCGAATATCTCGCTGACGATTCCGAATTCGCGCAGCGCTTCGCATTCTTCCGCGTAGTGGTCGAACCTGGCCCGCTCCCGGAATACGTAATCGAGTCCTTCTTCCGCGAATTCGCACTGCAGCCCGTAACGTGCGACCCAGTCGCTCAGACGGGTACGCGAGTCGTTGAGGATCGCCGAGCGCGATTTCGTGCTCTGCCGCCAGTCCCTGGGGTTGCAGCGGGCGGCGAAATGCGCCAGCCAGCGCCACAGGGCCGGATCGAGCCGCGGTTTCAGGTAAAGCGGCGCATCGGGGGTCGACATCCAGCGCAGCCCCTGCGCGACCATGCCGGGAGCGGCCAGCGGCGGCGCATGGCTCGGCGTGATGGTGCCGCAGTTGCCGTGCGAGGCGCCGCTGCCGGCAGCGGCCGCTTCGAGCACGCGTACGCTCCGGCCGGCTTCGATCAACGCCAGCGCCGTGGCCAGGCCGATCACGCCGCCGCCGATGATTAGGACTTCGTCGCGTTGTGCAGTCATCGCCCTAGTCTATGGCAGCGACGGATCTGTATGCGCCGCGCGTCTTCATGCATGGCCGAACGACAGGAGCCGGAATCCTGCCACCGCCCGCCGGATACGAAGACGGCCCGCCTGGGCGAGCCGTCCGTATCGATCCGGAGTTTGTATCAGTGGTGGTGGCCGCCGTCGCCATGCACATGGCCGTGTTCCAGTTCCTCGGCGGTGGCTTCGCGCACTTCCACGATTTCCACGTCGAAATGCAGATCCTTGCCGGCCATCGGATGGTTCAGGTCGACATCGACCACGCTCATGCCGACTTTCTGGACGGTCACCGCGCGCGGGCCGAAGTTGGTCTGCAAGACCACCTGCATGCCGGGCTCGAGCTTCTGCGCGCCGAAATGCTTCTTGGGCACGCGCTGGCTCAGGCCGTCGCGCTTTTCGCCATAGGCATCGGCCGCGGCGACGTCCACGCCGAAGCTGGCGCCGGCTTCGCGATCCAGCATGGCCGTTTCCAGGCCCGGGATGATGTTGCCGTGGCCGTACAGGATGGCCAACGGTTCGCGGTCTTTGGAACTTTCCAGCGATTCCTGGCCCACCTCCGATACGGTGTAGTGGAAACGGACCACGCTGTCTTTTGCGATTTTCATGTTCGGCTCTGGCTGGGCTGCACCGCGCTTGACTGGGCGATCGCAGACGGGGGCGGCTTGTGGGCCGCAGGGGATTGCGGTCAATATTGCCCGCAATGAAGGCCGCGCATTATCCCGGCTTGCCGGGTCCCACGCCAGTTGCCGCCCGTAGCGCGGCAGGTCGCGGCGTCGCTTTCCGTGGTGCGGCCCTGCTTGTGCTTACGCTGCTGTTGGCCGCATGCGGCAAGGAGCAGGTGCGCCCCACCGCGCCCACCGGCGCAAGCCAGCGGCACTGGCCGCAGGTCAGGCCCGCCGATCCCCAGGCCGCCAATGCGGTGTTGATGCGGGCCATCGGCCTGGTGGGCACGCCTTATACCTATGGGGGAAATACCCCCGAATCGGGTTTCGATTGCAGCGGCCTGGTCGCCTACGTCTATCGCGACATGCTGGATCTGCGCCTGCCGCGCACCTCGCGCGAGCTTGCCGGCATTCAGGGGCCGCGGATCGCCCCGGAGAAGCTGGCCGCCGCCGATCTGGTGTTCTTCGGCAGCAAAGGCAACGTGAGCCACGTGGGTATTTACGTTGGCGAAGGGCGTTTCGTGCATGCGCCCAGCACCGGTGGGACGGTGCGGCTGGACCGGTTGGACGGCCCTTACTGGCGTGACCATTATTCCGGCGCCAAACGCGTACTGAACTGAAAATGTGACACAAATCGCGTTACGTTCACGGTTTTCTAACGAAATTTGAACCACGTGAAGGACTGATGACGGCATGATCGTTGCCTAATTCGCTACACAGAATTCCGCGTGACGACCGACGACCTGCAAAAAGGCCTGCCCGCCGCCCGCCGCCCCCTCCGGGGCGTGACCCTTACCCTCTTCTGTTCGGCCGCCTTTTGCATGGCGGCTTTTTCGGTCCAGGCCCAGACCGCGCCTGCGCCGACCCCACTGGAAAACGTCCCCGCCACCACTCTGGTCGCCGCCAGCGCCGATGCCGTGGTCGCCGATGCCGTCTCCAAGCCTGCGCCGGCCGTTGCCGAGAAAACCGCTTCCAGCGTCGTCCGCGACAAGGCCGCGCAAGCCGCCGCCGCTACCCTGACCGCCCTGCTGCCGCGCCTGGCTGCCAGCGACACCATGCCGATGCTGGACCGTTCGGCCATGTTCGCCGGCGACCTGAGCCGCCTGCTGGCCAATTACGACCTCAGCAACACCGGCGTGCTGGCCGCAAAGGAAGACGGCGGCAACGTGCAGACCGTACTCAAGCGCGCGCTGACCCTGCTGGGCACGCCGTACCGCTGGGGCGGCACTTCGCCCGACAGCGGCTTCGACTGCAGCGGTCTGGTCGGTTATGTCTTCCGCACCGCGCTGGGCATCGAGCTACCGCGCGTGTCGCGCGACATGGCCAGCAAGACCGACGCCGAACTGATCAAGAACCGCGACGAGCTGCGCCAGGGCGACCTGGTGTTCTTCGGCCGCAAGGGCCGGGTCAACCATGTGGGGATCTATGTCGGCGAAGGCCGCTTCCTGCACTCGCCCAGCACCGGCAAGGACGTGCGCGTGGACAGCCTGCTCACCGGCTACTGGAGCGCCAAGTTCATGCAGGCGCGCCGCGTTGCGATGTAACGCGTATACCCAGCTTCAATACTGTCCGAAGGCCGCCTAATCCGCGGCCTTCTTCGTTGTGGGCTGCTGATAGTGGGCGATGGTCTGTTCGATACCCTTGCTCAACTCCATCACCTTGATCGCATACTCGGACATGCGCCGGTCGTCGTCGGTCTCGGGCTTCCAGGAAGGCACCGGCATGGGCTTGCCTTCCACGCCATCCAGCGCCACGAACACGATGATGCAGTGGGTGCACAAACGGTTCTCCGCCTGGCTGGCGTCCAGCCCAGGATCGCGTGCGCGCACATCGACGGCGAAATGCATGCTGCTGGTGCCGGTGTAGACCAGGGTGGCCGTAACCGTGACCAGATCGCTGATGCGGATGGGTGCGACGAAGCGGATGCCGCCTACCGCCACGGTCACGCTGTAGTGGCCGCTCCAGCCCACCGCCGCGGCGTAGCCCACCTGATCGATCCACTTCATCACCACCCCGCCGTGCACCTTGCCGCCGTAGTTCACATCGGTGGGTTCGGCCAGGAAACGGAAAGTCAGTTCGCGTTGTTCGCCGCTCATGCATCGATCTCCCGCATCATTCTTGGTGCCAGATTGCAGCTTATCCGGTTGCAGGCCGCAAGGCTTGGCGTCATCCTGCGCGGCACGGGGTTCGGATGGGGATCGACCGATGTGGCGTACCTTGCTTGGCGTGGTGGTCGGCGTATTGGTGATGTGGCTGGTGGTGGCGGGCATCGAATTCGCCAGCCACCTGATCTATCCGCCTCCGGCCGGATTGGATCCCATGCAAACGGCCGACCTCGAGAAAATACTGGCCGCCTCGCCCTCGGCCGCATTGGCCATGGTGGTGCTGGCCTGGGTATTGGGCGCTTTCGCCGGCGGCTGGGTCGCCGCGCGGATCGCGAAGCATCCACGGGTCGCCGCGGTCCTGGTCGCGCTGGGCGTTATGGCAGGCGTGGCGGGAATGATTGCGATGATGCCTAACCATCCCCTCTGGATGAGCGTTCTGGGCATTCTGCTGCCGATACCGGCCGCGCTTGTCGCCGCGCGCCTGGCGAAGCAGCGCAACACACGCCCACCGACAACGGCTTGAGCATGCGCCCGCGATGCCGGCGGTAAAAGCTTCCGTCGCGCCGAGGAGATAGACGATGCAGGCTTCCTTGCTGACCAATTTGCTATTGCCGCTAGCCCTGGGCGTGATCATGCTGGGCCTGGGCATGGGGCTGACGCTGGACGATTTCCGCCGCGTCGCGCGCTATCCGCGGGCGGTGCTGACGGGCCTGATCCTGCAGGTGCTGATACTGCCTGCCGTGGCGTTCGCACTGGCGCTGGCTTTTGGCCTGCCGCCTGAACTGGCGGTGGGGCTGATGCTGCTGGCGGCATCGCCCGGCGGCGCCACCGCCAATATCTACAGCCACCTGGCGCGCGGCGATGTGGCGCTCAACATCACCCTGACCGCGATCAACAGCCTGCTCTGCCTGCTGACCCTGCCGTTGATCCTCAACCTGTCGCTGGAATATTTCCTTGGCGCCGGCCAGTACGTGCCGCCGCCGGTGCGCAAGGTGATCGAAGTCGCGGTAATCATCGTGTTCCCGGTCGTCATCGGCATGGTGGTGCGGGCGTACGCGCCGCGATTCGCCGCGCGCGTGGAAAACCCCCTGCGGCTGCTGTCGGTGCTGGTGCTGGTGTTGCTGGTGGCGGGCGCGGTGGCGCAGGAACGCGACACGCTGATAAGTTTCTTCGCGGTGGTGGGACTGGCGTGCCTGTCCTTCAACCTGATCAGCATGGGCGTGGGCTACGCCGCGCCCATCGCGCTGAAGTTGCCGCGGCGTCAGGCCATCGCCATCGCCATGGAGATCGGGATCCACAACGGCACCCTGGCCATCTTCATAGCGCTCAACGTGCTGGGCAACGCCAGAATCTCGGTGCCGGCCGCCGTCTACAGCCTGTTGATGTTCGCGACCGCGGCGGTGTTCGCTTTCACGCTCAATCGGCGGGCGCGGGAGCCTGCGTGAAAGCCTTGCCGGGCCAATGGGTTGCGAGTTCGTTTTAGTCGCGCCATGCTTGTAGTTCGAACCTAGGAGAACAATGCGATGGTACGCACAGTTTTGGGGACTTTCTCTGGCGCGCTGGTCGCCAGCCTGGCGCTGATCGGCTGCTGGTACGGCATAGCGCAGATCTACCCGCTGCCGACACACGCCGATTTCGCCACCAACGAATCGTTATCGGCTTACGCCGCGGCGACCCCCTCCTCCGCCTTGGCCTGCATCCTGGGCGCTTGGGCGCTGGCGGGACTGCTGGGCGGCTGGACGGCGGCAAGGATCTCGCATGCGCACCGCGGTGGCGCGGCGCTGGTGATCGGGGGTTTGCTGACGGCCACGGTGATCGTCTATGCCACGCTCATTCCCAACGCCGAATGGATGACCGTGGTCGGCGTGCTGCTGCCGATTCCGTTCGCGGTCCTGGCCGCGCTGATGGCGATGCCCCGCAACGAAATCTGAAAGTCATCTTCTGACGGTGTAGTCCATCCCTACCGAAACCGGACCGGCCTCGACGAATCCGTATTGGGCATACAGATGCCGCGCGTCGCCATCGGCGAACAAGGAAACATTGGAAGAATCCAGGGTGTGGACGCGCAGCCAGGCATCGAGCGCCGTCATGATGCGTTTGCCGAGCCCGCGCCGCTGGTATTCGGGCTGCACCGCTATGTCGACCACGACGAAGAAGCAACCGCCGTCGCCGATGATCCGGCCCATGCCTATGGTGTCGTCACCCTTCTTCAAGCTGACTCCATACAGCGTGTTCGCCAGCCCTCGCGCAGCCGCCTCCGCCGATTTTGGCGACAGCCCGGACACGCTGCGCAGGCGACGGTAGTCGTCCACGCCAGGGAAACGTTCCACCAGGACGATCTCTTCAAGCTCGCTCACGTAGTTTCTCCGGTGCCTTCAGGTCCTCGTCTTCGAGGCCGATGTTGGTAGGCGCCGCATCGTAGATCTTGCGGTCCAGCACCCCGGTCTCCTTCGCCACCAGCACCGGCACCAGCATCTGTCCGGTGACGTTGGTCATGGTGCGCATCATGTCCAGCACCCGGTCGATCGCATACAGATAGCCGATGGTTTCCAGCGGCAGGCCCGCAGCGCTCAGCACCACAGTTGCCATCACCACCGCCGTGCCGGGCACACCGGCGGTGCCGAAGCTGCCCAGCACCGAGGCGATCATCACGATGAAGTACTGGTCCGCGCTCAACGGATGTCCGGTGTATTGGGAAATGAACACCGCGCACAAAGCCGGATAGATCGCACCGCAACCGTCCATCTTGATGCTGGCGCCCAACGGCACCGCGAAAGAAGCGTAGTCCTTGTCGACACCCAGGTTGTGGGTGACGCTGCGGATGGAGGCCGGCATCGCCGCAAAACTCGATGAGCTGACGAACGCTACCTGCATGCCGGCCGCCGCGCCGCGGAAGAACTTGAGCGGGTTCAATCCATGCGCCAACAGCAAGCCGCTGTAGACGAAGACGATATGCAGGGCGCAGGCAAGGTACAGCGCGCCGACGAAGCTCAACAGCGGCAGCAGCTTTTCGAAGCCATAGGCGCCCACCAGCGCCGCGATCAGACCGAAGGTACCGATGGGGGTGACTTCGAGCACGAAGCGCGTGACCTGGATCATCACCTCGCTCGCTTCGCCGGCCAGCTTGCGCGCGCCGGCCACGCGTTCGCCCAGCTTCACCAGGGCGAAGCCCAGCAACATGGCGAAGAAGATCACCGGCAGGATCGAGCCCTTGCCTGCGGCCAGCACGGTTTCGCCGGCTGCGTTCTTCACCGTGCCGATGCCGGTCAGCGCCTGGAATGGATTGGAAGGCACCACATTCAGCAGCACTTGGATCGGACTGGGAACGTCCTTGGGCACATAGTTGGGATCGACCTGCAGCGTGGTCACGCCCACACCGGGCTGTATCACTATCCCCACCGCAAGGCCCACGCCCACCGCCAGCACGGCGGTGATCACGAACCACAGGAAGGTGCGTCCGCCCAGCGCGGCGACCGATTTCTGGCCGTGCAGGCTGGACACCGCATTGATCACCGCGAAGAACACCAGCGGTATGGCGATCATCTTGATCAGGGTGACGTACAGATCGCCCAGCGGACCGAACCAGGTTTCCGCCGAAGGCCCGAACGCCCAACCCGCCAGCGCGCCCAGCACGAAACCGGCGACCACGCGTTGCCAGAACGGGATTTTGAACCAGGCAGCCACTAGCTTCATTTCATCGGCCTGCAATAAACGTATGCGAACGATAGCCCAGCTGGTCCTGCGGCGCGACGGCAGCATTGGAATTGCGCAATGTCATCGGCAGGACACTGTGCCGCGGGCATAATCGCGCATTGCCTTGCATGGAACCCGTGATGCGTCGATTGGCCCCTGCTTTGACTTGCCTTTCCCTAACCCTGCTTACCGCCTGCGCCGCGACAACGCCTGACCGCAGCCAGCCGCCCGCACCCACCGCCATCGAAGTACCTGCCGTCGCGCATCCCGCAGGAGAAACTCCCGCCTGGTGGTACCGCAGCGGCGCAGCGCGCGCGGCGGGCAACGGCGCGATGAAAGGGCGCGCGAAGAACGTGATCCTGTTCCTGGGCGACGGCATGAGCCTGACCACCGTGGCCGCCGCCCGCATCCTGGAAGGCCAACGCAAAGGCGGCCCCGGCGAAGAGAACCAGCTGTCGTGGGAAACCTTTCCCAACACCGCGTTGAGCAAGACCTACAACACCGATTCGCAGACGCCGGACTCGGCCGGCACCATGACCGCGATCACTACCGGCGTGAAGACGCATATGGGCGCTATCGGCGTCACTGCCGGCACGCGCGACGACTGCGCCGACAGCTTGCGCAAATCCGCGCTCACCTGGCTTGAGCTTGCCGACAGCGCCGGCATGGCCACCGGCGTCGTCACTACCACCCGCCTTACTCATGCAACGCCCGCCGCCACCTACGCCCATGCCCCGGAACGCAACTGGGAAAACGACACCGACGTGCCGGCCGAAGCCAAAGCGCATGGTTGCAGGGACATAGCGCAGCAGCTCGTGAGTCCGCACTTCGGAAAGGGCCCCACGGTGGCGCTGGGTGGAGGCCGCGGCGAATACACCACCGTCGAACAACGCGACCCCGAATACGACGACAAGGTCGGCCAACGCCTGGATGGACGCGATCTGGTCGAAGAATGGCGCCATGCCCATCCGCAGGGCGCTTATGTCTGGGACAAGCGCGGACTCGAAGCGGCCGGCGACGCGCCGGCGCTGCTTGGGTTGTTCGAACCCGACCACATGCAGTTCGACCACGACCGCAATAAAGGCCCCGACGGTGAGCCCTCGCTGGCGGAAATGACCAGCGCAGCGATACGCACGCTGTCGCGCAATCCGGACGGTTATGTGCTGATGGTGGAAGGCGGGCGCATAGACCACGCCAACCATTACGGGAATGCGTTCCGTGCGCTGGACGAAACCATTGCGCTTTCCGACGCAGTGAGAGCGGCGGCCGAGGCCACCTCGCCGGAGGACACCTTGATCCTGGTGACCGCGGACCATTCGCATACGCTCAATTTCGTGGGTTATCCGGTACGCGGCAATCCCATCCTGGGCAAGGTCCGCGGCATGGGCGGCGAAGACGATACGCCGGGTGATCTGGCGCGCGACGCGACCGGACAGGTATTCACCACGCTCACCTATGCCAACGGACCCGGAAACACGGGCGCCAGCAATCAGCAGCCGGTCGGCCCCAAAACTTTCCTGCATGCGCCCAGCAATTACGAAGCGCGCGAAGGCAGGCCCGACCTGAGCGCGGTGGACACCGAAGATCCGGACTATCTGCAGGAATCGCTGGTTCCGTTGAAAGCCGAATCGCATGGCGGCGAAGACGTCGGCATCTGGGCGCGCGGCCCCGGCAGCGACGCGGTGCGCGGCACGGTGGAGCAGAACACGATCTATCATTTCATCGTTCAGGCCACACCCCGCTTGCGCGAGCGCCTGTGCGCGGCGAAGACCTGCGATGCCAACGGCGTACCGGTGGAATTGCCGAAGCCCAGCGACTTCGAGAAGAAATAACGCTGCCCGGCGTGTCGTAGGAGCGACGTGAGTCGCGAAGGGCCTCACCGCGAGATCCAACGTGCTCGAACAAGCGGCACCACGATGTGTCGCGTTTTTCAGTCGCGACTCACGTCGCTCCTACGGCGATTCCGGCGTCAGAACGGCTTGGCCAGCACCAGATAAACCACCGCTATCAACAACAGCACCGGCAACTCGTTGAACCACCGCAGCGCTTTGGAAGAAGGCAATGCACGGCCTTTCTCGACGCCCTTCAACCAGCGCCCGGCGACGATGAAATGCGCCAGCATCAGTATCACCAGGGTGAGCTTGGCGTGCAGCCAGCCACCGCTGATGTGGAAGTAGAGCCACAACACCAAGCCCAGAATCAGCGCCAATCCAAACATGTTGTGGCCGAAGCGATACAGCTTCTTCCCCATCAGCAACAAGCGCGCCTGCACCTCCGGCTGACTGGTGGTTTCGGTCAGATTGACCAGGATCCGCGGCAGATAGAACACGGTCGCCATCCAGGCGATCACGAAGACCAGATGTGCGGTCTTGACCCAGAAGTAGAGGCTGGCTTTGTCCACGCTAGCGAACTCGATTGATTGGATGGGCGAACAGGATACTCTGACATCCCTGGCCTCACCTCCAGCCCATCGCTCTCCAGGTCGTCATCCGGCGAAAGCCGGGATGACGGAATTTTCTTGTCTTTCATTTCCTCGGCTTCCTGAATTTCAAATCGGGTTCTTTTCCAATGACCAAGCAATACGACCAAGCCTACTTCCAGCATTGGTACCGCCGCAGCGACATCGGCGGCCCGCAACGGCTGGCGCGCAAAGTCGCGCTGGCGGTGGCTTGCGCCGAGTACTACCTGGAGCGTCCCGTCCGTACCGTGCTGGACATCGGTTGCGGCGAAGGCGCCTGGCGCGCGCCGCTGCTGAAATTGCGGCCGAAGTTGCGCTATCTCGGTTTCGACAGCAGCGAGTTCGCGGTTTCCAAATACGGCCCTCGCCGCAACCTGCATTACGCGCATTTCGGCGATTTCGCCCAGTTGCGTCCCTGTCCGCCGGTGGACCTGCTGATCTGCGCGGACGTGCTGCACTACCTGCCCTCACGCGAACTGCAGCGCGGCCTGCCAGGCTTGGCGGAACTGTGCGGCGGTGTTGCGTTTCTGGAGACTTTCACCCGTGAGGACGAGTTCGAGGGCGACCATGTGGGCTTCCAGCCCCGCACTGCGGGCTGGTACCGCAAACAGTTCGGCGCTCATGGTCTGCAGTCGGTCGGATCGCATTGCTGGCTGTCTCCCGCCCTCGCGGATGAAGCCGCGGCACTGGAAAGGAGCATTTAGCCCGTTCAGAAGCAGGGACAGGCTGAACAGGGATTCATCTGATATCCCGCAAAAGCGTACCTCCCGGCCTTTCCTGCCCACTGCGCGGGCAAGGGAGGAGACCAGCGGCTGTTTACGGTATGCTGCGACGCAGCAACCCGCTACCCGCCGGACTCCGCACCCGATGATGCTCTACCAATGGCATGAACTGAGCCGCAATCTGATGGCTCCCTGGATCCACCAGGCCGAAGCCAACGTCAAGCTCTTCTCCGACCCCAACAGCTGGCTCTCCACCCTGCCCGGCGCCGACCGCATCGCTGCCGGCAACGAGCTGGTGCACCGGCTGGGCAAGGATTACGAGAAGCCGCCGTGGAACATCCACCAGGTGGAAGTCAACGGCGCCAAGGTGCCGGTGGTGGAGCAGGAAATCATCGCCACGCCGTTCTGCCGCCTGCTCCGCTTCAAGCGTTATACCGATGAAGTGAAAAGCATCGCGGCGATGAAGAAGGAACCGGCGGTGCTGGTGGTGGCGCCCTTGTCGGGCCATCACGCCACGCTGCTGCGCGATACCGTGCGCACGCTGTTGCAGGACCACAAGGTCTACGTGACCGAGTGGATCGACGCGCGTCTGGTGCCGACCGAGGAAGGCGAATTCGGCCTGGACGATTACGTGGCCACCATAGAGGATTTCATCCGCCACATCGGTGCCGAAAACCTGCACGTCATCAGCGTTTGCCAGCCCACCGTGCCGGTGCTGGCGGCGGTGTCGCTGATGGCCGCGCGCGGCGAAGCCACGCCGCGTTCGCTGGTGATGATGGGCGGACCCATCGATGCGCGCCACAGCCCCACCCAGGTCAACGATCTGGCCACCAAGAATCCGCTGTCCTGGTTCCGCAACAACGTCATCCACACCGTACCGTCGGCTTATCCCGGCCACGGGCGATCGGTGTACCCGGGCTTTCTGCAGCACGCCGGCTTCATCGCCATGAACCCCAGCCGGCATTTCATGTCGCACTGGGATTTCTACGCCGACCTGGTCAAGGGCGACCTGGACGACGCCGATGCGCATCGCAAGTTCTACGACGAGTACAACGCGGTGCTGGACATGCCGGCCGAGTACTACCTGGATACCATCCGCACCGTATTCCAGGAGTTCCTGCTGCCGCGCGGCAAGTGGAAGGTCAAGGGCGAGCTGGTGAATCCGGCGGCGATCAAGAAGACCGCGCTGATGAGCATCGAAGGCGAGCTGGACGACATCTCCGGCCTGGGCCAGACCGCCGCCGCGCACGACCTGTGCACCGGCATTCCGAAAGCCAAGCACCAGCACATGACGGTGAAAGGCGCCGGCCACTACGGCATCTTCAGCGGCCGCCGCTGGCGCGAAGTGGTTTATCCGGATGTGCGGGACTTCATCGCGAAATACGCTGCGTAGGTCGGCCCTACGCGGCCGACGCATGGGACGCACGGGTTGCCATGGACTACGAATGTCGGGGGCGTAGCCCCGACCTACGGACTCAACTGGCGTCGCGGCAACCCTGGATGAAGACCTTGTTGTCGGTCGCTATGCCCCAGCGGCCGTCCGCGGCTCCGCAACCTTCGGTCCAGGAACCCACCAATGCGCCTTCCTCATCGTAGTACATGAACGTGCCTTGCCAGTTCGCCGAAGCATTGAACGAGGCGAGTGCCAACAAAATCAGTGATAGGGCCGCTGTGAAGTTCCGGGTGCGACGCATGTGCTTTCTCCTTTGAGGGTGCGGACCGTTCCGCACCCAGAAAGTAGGCTTGCCTGCGTGGGGTTTTCGTTAACGCGGGAGCTCGTGATTCTTCCCTGTGACACTGGTCACGATGCGACCGATTACGTGTCCGTCATTCCGATTGCTTCACCAGTAGATGCTTGGCCAGCAGCCCGTGCAGCTTGCCGATGCCGCGCGCCAGATGCAGCGTGGCGAACAGCAGCAGCACGCCAGCCACGCACATCAGCGGCAACAACCAGGGCGCATTGGGTATCACGCTGTAACTGTCGATGGTGAAGGCATAATTTTCACCTGCGAACAAATACCCGATCGGCGCGGCAATGAAGGCCAGCGACACGGTCAGCAACGTCACCGCCACCGTGAAATAAGCCGTGCCCAGCGGCAGCATCAGCAGGAAGTACAGCATCGCCGTCCAGGTGCGTCCGTCGGTGAACATCTCCTTGATGCGTTCCAGCCAGCCCTTGCCGCGCTGCGTGTACAGCGGCCTGCGCGGCATGCGTTCGCCCAGCAGCACTTCCACGATGCGCCCTTCCACCAGCGACAGCACGCGTATCAGGCCCAGGAACAACACCAGCAACGGGATGCCGATGATCAGGATCATCAGCCCGGCCGACAGACTGACGCCGGTCACCACGAAGGTGAAGTAGACGGTGCCGGTGGCCAGCGACAGCAACATGTAGAACAGCGCGCCGTAGGTGTGCGGATCTGCGATGACGCCGAAGAACTTGCCGATGGCCGACTTGCGTTTCTGCGGGGCCGGCGCGCGCAAGGCGCGATTGACCGTCACCTCGGTATCCCGATAGATGTCGGCGACTTCCTCCGGCGCGCCATAGCTGCCGGCGACCGAGGCGATGACCTCGGCTTCGCTCTTGCCGCTTTGTTCGGCGAGTTCGGAACGCAGATATTCCTCTGCGTCGTAGACCGCATCCTGGATCATGGCCGGATCGGCTCCGCGCAACGCGGCGCGCAACTGCTCCAGGTATTCGGGAATCGTGGTGGGTAGGTTTTGAGCGTTCATTCGAGTATCCCCAACAGGACGGAATCTACGGAGTCGCGGGTGGCGCGCCAGGCGCCAATCCATTCGCGCAGGGTGAGCCGCCCTGCTTCGGTGATGCGGTAATAACGGCGCGGCGGACCGGACATGGAAGGCTCGACGAAGCTGTCGAGCAATCCTGCGCCCTCCAGGTTGCGCAGGACCGGATACAGCGCGCTCTGCTTGCCGCTGAGTACGCCTTCCCCCACGCGCTCCAGCTGCTTGGCGATCAGATAGCCGTACATCGGCTCCTCCGCTTTCGACAGCACCGCCAGCAGGGCCAGCGAAACAGTGCCGGCGCTGAGCTCTTTCTGGAACTTCTTCAGTTGGATGTCGGGATCGTTCATGGCCTCCCCTTTCGGCAAGGCCGCTAGGTTGGAGAGAATACTAGTGTTGAGTTAGGTATAGCGAATGTGCCATTAGTCACCGGGCGCTTGGTCATGGGCTTAGAGTCCGGCGAGAATCGGGGCTCACTTTCTTTCGGCTACCCACATGACCCTGCGTCCTGCCCTGCTCGCCTGCGCCATCGCCCTGGTTTCATCGTCGTCGGCGGCTGCGGAACAATCCAAAGCCGAACCGCCCAAGTACAGAAGCGCGCAGGAAATCGTCGATGCCGCGCCTGCCGATGCCTGGCGCACCCTGGATCCGGCCAACACCCTGTATCTCGAACTGGAAACGGGCCGGGTGATCATCGAACTGGCGCCGCAGTTCGCGCCTGAGCACGTGGCCAACATCCGCACGCTGGCCAGCGAACACTTCTGGGACGGGCTGAGCATCTACCGCTCGCAGGACAACTTCGTGGTGCAGTTCGGCGATCCGGACGCAGACGATCCGGCCAAGGCGCGATCGCTGGGAACGGCGAAGAAAAAGTTGCCGGCCGAATTCCATCGCGCCTCCGCCGGTCTGAAGTTCGACCGGCTGCCCGACCCCGACGGCTGGGCGCCGCAGGTCGGCTTCGTCGATGGCTTCCCGGTCGGACGCGACCCCAAAACCGGCCAGACCTGGCTGGCGCATTGCTACGGCGCCCTGGGCGCAGGGCGCAACAACGAAGCGGACAGCAGCGTCGGCGCGGAACTGTACGTCGTCGATGGCCAGTCGCCGCGCCAGCTGGACGACAACATCACCGTGGTGGGCCGCGTGATCCAGGGAATGGAATTGCTGAGCGTGATCCCGCGCGGACCGGCGCCGATGGGTTTCTACGAGAAGCCCGAACTGCGCACCACCATCAAATCGATCAAGCTGGCCAGCGAGCTGCCGGAAGCCGAACGCGTGCCGTTGCAGTTGCTGCGCACCGACAGCAAGACCTTCGTAGAAGCCACCGAAGCCCGCCGCAACCGCCGCGACGATTTCTACAAGCGGCCTGCCGGGCATATCGATCTGTGCAATGTGCCGTTGCCTGTGCGTGCTGCCAAGAAATAATCGCGGCACCAAAAAAAGCCAGCACAGCGGGAAAGCCCCCACGTTGGGGCCGTCATCCCGGCGTTCGCCGGGATGACGTCCGTTGAGAGCACGTCCTTTGAGAGCATGTAGCCAGCTGTTGACAGCCGCTGTGCCACTCGCCTATATTTCACATATACGTTAATTATTTAAATAAACATGGCCGCCGATCGAATCTTCGAAGCCCTCGCTTCCAGCACCCGCCGCCAGATCCTGGCCTATCTGTCCGCGCAGGAACTGACCGCGGGCGAGATCGCCAACCGCTTCGACATGAGCGCTCCGGCCATCTCCAGGCACCTGTCGTTGCTGGACGCGGCCGGACTGGTGGCCAGCGAACGCCGCGGCCAGTTCATCGTCTACCGGCTGGTGGCCGACAACCTGGTCAATACGCTGACCGGTTTCGCCTTCGAAGTCTGCCCCACCGCCGGGCCACTCAAACGCGAGTCGCGCAAGCTGGCCAAGAAGCCCACCTGATCCACGGAAGCAGTCGAATAAACAACGCTCGGAGGCAATATGGTTTCCCATGCAGAAGTAGTGAACACCTTTCCAGGCGCCATCATTCCTTCGCATTGCGGAGGCCTGCCAGTGGAAGTGTCGCTGATCGCGCAGCTCGGCCATGGTTCGGGCAACCAGCTGTTCGCGGCGGCACTGCGGCGGCAACGCGCGCACAAGGACTTCGTCGACCAGCTGGACGAACCGTCCACGCGCCTGGCCGGCACCGATTTCGCCAAAGGCGAGAACACCGCGTTGTTTTCCTTCGCCGTGGGTGCGCAAGGGCACCCTTTCCACCGTCACGCGGGGCATCGCGTATTCACCGCCATATCCGGCAGTGGCGGTGCGCAGCTGCGCTTTTCGACCGCTTCGCAGGAACAGATCGAGAACGACCCGCGCAGTTTCATCAGCGCATTGCGTTACGTGGACATCCCACCGGACTGCCTGTTCACCGTGCGCTTCGGCGGCGGCACCTGGCACCAGTTCGCATCGCGGCGCGACCATGGACGCCACCCGGTGTTCTTCGCGCTGTCCTGCCATACCAACGAACTGGGCGGCGAGCTGTCCGAGGCGACGCGCGAACAGGTGCTGTCGGGCACAGCGGGCATCGCCACGCTGACCGAGCTGTTGCCCGAGGCCGTCAATGAGCTGCTGGCGCGCGAACCCATCGTGCATGCGCAGATCCCCACCACCCGGCTTGCGCTGGATGCCGCGCCCGGCAGCTTGCGGCATGCCGCGCACCGGATCATGCGCTGCTTCGCCGGTCTGTTTCGCGGCGCATGGAGCGCACTGCGCGACGCACCCGGCTTCATCGCAACCGGCAGCCGTCCGTTGCTGATCGAAGAACTGGAGAATCTACCCGGGCAGTCGTTGCTGCAGGATCAGCTTCCTCGGCACGACCACCAGGACATGTTCAGGCTGACGATACGCGGCCAGGGTTTTGCGCGGCTGTCGTCCGCACAGCTGTTGGGGGAAGTGCTTGAAGGCTTTCTGGTGCGGCGCCCGGCCGGCGTCTCCTGGCTGATGCGCGTGCGCAACTTCCTGGTAATGCCGTTGAAACTGCGTACCTCGCCGCTGGGCTGCCCGGTGTCCTCGCTGTTGTCGCAACAGGACGGACCGACCTTCGCCGGCAAGTATCCGGTGCTGGGATCGCGCACCAGCGACGGCGACCAGCGTGCGCAAGTGGTGCTGGGCGCCGACGACCGGCATCTGGTGTTCCGTTCCTGCGTGGGCGTGCACATCGTCAGCGACAGCCAGATCGATTTCACCCTGGGTACGCGAGTGCGCTACAACAACCTGTTCGGGCGCGTGTACATGTCGCTGATCGACCACGTGCACCGCGGCTACATCGCGCCAGCGATGCTGCGCAATGCGGTGTTGAGCGCTTCGCAGCGAGATGCTTTGGCGCAGGATATCGGGGTGTTGGCGTAGTTTGACCCCCGCGTCAAGTACGAGGCGGGCTCTACGTGGCCGACCCAAGGGGTATCAGATCGCGGGCGTCGGGGGCGTAGCCCCGACCTACCGCTTGTGCGCTTCTTCGATAATGCGCTTGTTGAGGATGCGTACCGCGCCGACCATCAACAAGCGCATGTCATCGACGATGTAGTCGGCCAGCTCTGCATCGGAAATATCATCGCCGTCGATATCCAGCCGGAATTGCTGCCCCTGCAAACCGCCGCCATTGCTGAAATCGATTTCGAAATCGAACACCACCCGTTTCTGCGTCGTCGCGACAGCGCTCATTTCCTGGGCGCCGCCCGCTGGCTGACCGCCACGCTGCCCAGGATCAGCAGGCCCGCTGCGATCATGGTCGGCGTCACCGGCTCGTTGAGGAACAGCCAGGCGAAGGCCGCGCCGAACAACGGCACCAGATAGGTCACCACCGCCGTGCGGGTCGGGCCGATGCGCTGGATCAGGCGGTAATACATCAGGAAGGCGAAACCGGTGCACAGCACGCCCAGTGCGATGGCGCTGAACCAGGCCGCTCCTGAAACGGGTTCCGTCGGCCAGTGGGTGGCCGCGAACGGCGCCAGCAACAAGGCCGAGCAACCCAAGGTGCTGCCTGCGGACGCCGCCGGTGGCAGATGCGCCATGTGCCGTCGCACCAGGTTCAAACCCACGCCATACAACAGCGCAGCGGTTGCGCCGGCCACCACGGCCCAGCCCACGCTCAAGCCGGCCACCTTGCTGGTGGCCAGCAACACCACCCCGGCGAAACCCACCAGCAACGCCAGCGCGCGGCGCATGCCGATCTTTTCGCCGAAGAACAGGAAAGCCACCAAGGCGGCGAACAGCACGGTCATCGCATTGCAGATGGCGCCGATCGCCGCAGGCGACCGCTGCGCGGCCCAGGCGAACAGCAGGAAAGGAATCGCGGAATTGATCAGGCCGATCAAGGCCAACTTCGGCCAGATTCCGCGGCTGAAAGCGGCACGGTCGCGCCACAGGAAGGGCAGCATCACCAACGCTCCCAACGCCAGCCGGATATCCACCAGCGCGAACGCGCCGAACGGCTTGGCCGCCACCCGCATGAACAGAAACGAGCCGCCCCAGATGGCGCCCAGCAACAGCAATTCCAGCGGGGTCCGCCAGTCGCGCACGGCCACTATGGGCTCCTGCACGACCGCTACCGCTGCATCATTCGCCGACATCGGACCACTCCCGCTTTGTGTCTGTTGGCTATTTTCCTTGAACCGCACAGGCCCACAAGCGCGTACTATCCGGGCCAGCCACAAATCTGGCTTGTGTCTCAGGAATAGCCCGCATGAATCTGCGCCCCGCCCTGCTGCCCGCCCTTGGCGTCTTCGCCGCCGCCGCGCGCCACCAGAATTTCGCCCATGCCGCCGAAGAGCTGCACCTGACCGCCAGCGCGGTCAGCCACCATGTGCGCAAGCTCGAAGCCAACCTCGGCGTGGTGCTGTTCCAGCGCAACGCCCGCGGGGTGACTTTGACCCCGGAAGGCCGCCAGCTGGCCGATGCCGCTACCGCCGCGATGACCGACATCGCTGCCGTTGCCGCCAACCTGCACCACAGCGGCAGCATCACCTCGCTACGTATTTCCACCCTGCATTCGCTGACTTATTGCTGGCTGCTGCCGCGTCTGCCGCGCTTCTGCGCCGCGCATCCCAATATCCGCATCAATATCGACGCCAACATCGCCTTGACCCGTTTCGACGACGACGGTCCCGACCTGGCCATCCGCCACGGTGCCGGGCAATGGGCAGGCCTGACTTCGCACCACTTGATGGACGACGAACTATTCCCCGTCGCCTCACCAGCGCTGGCAGGCGTCGACAAGATCAGCGAACCGCGCCAGATCGCCGCCCTACCGCTGGTGAGCGACATGGCCCTGCAAGGCTGGCGCGACTGGTTCCGCGCCGCCGGTGTGCGTGGTCTGAACCTGCCGCCCATGCACATCTTCAGCGACAGCACCGACGCCATGCGCGCGGCGGTGTACGGCATCGGCGCAGCCCTGGCGCGCAAGCAGATCGTCATGCCCTACCTGCAACGCTACGAACTGATCCGCCTGCCCGGCCCGGCCCTGAAAGCGCGCTTCGCCTACTACGCGGTCTATCCCACCCATCGCCCGCTCAACCCCGCCGCCGCACTGTTCATCGACTGGATGAAGCAGGAAGCGCTGGACGAACGCACGCCGATGCCGGCGATTCCTGCAGCGTTGCTGGGAAGATGATGCCGTGGGCAACTGCCGTAGGAAAAGCGCGGGTGATCAGGGAATGGTTTTAAGAGCCAGCACCACGGGCCCCTTCAGCGCCTTGATCGGCGCATCGGCCGACTGATCGGCCTCCAGATACACGCTGGTCAGGAACGCGAGCAGATCGTGGCGCCGCGCCAGCCAGGCGGTGTCGGAATAGGCTTTTTCGCGCTCGCCGATGCGTGCCGGCAAGCCCAGGAACCAGGCCGACCAGTCGGCGTCTGCCAGCACGCCGCGCTTGGCGATATAGAGCACCGGCCGTGCGAGCCGGCCCGGTTCGCCGAACACGTAGGCGTGCGCGCTTTCCGGTACCGCCTGGGCGGCGATCGCGGCCAGCATGCTTTCCAGTTGCGGGCGTTCCAATGCGGGATTGAGCGCCAACTGCATCAACCAGTCGCTGCCGTGCGCCACGCCATGGCGCCAACCCTGCGCATTGTCGAATCCGCGATAGTCCTGCACCGATCGCAGATAGGCCGTCGCCTGATCCACCATGCTCACGCGTTCGGCCGGCGTCATCCATGGAGCGATGCGGTCGGTGCGCGCGACTTCGGAGAGCACCAGCGCCGCGAAGGGCCGTGCGAAGCCTTCCGTATCGGGAGCCTGCAACATCGCGTAAAGATCGTCGCGCAATCGCACGCGCGTGTCGGCTTCCAGCCCGTTGCCGCGCAACCAGGCAGTGAGCGCCTCGTAGGCGATGCCGTCGCGCAGCGCGGGGTCCGGACTGGACAGGCAACCGAGCAGCCTTATCGCAAGCGTGTTGCGCGTGGCCGCATCATCGACCTTGAAATCCTGCTGCTTCAACAACTGCAGCGAACCGGCATCGGTACCCTCCGGCGGACAGGCGTCTTCGGCCCGGGCCGAAAGCGGCAACAGCAATGCGAAACCGAGCAGCGCGCGCGGCAGCCAGCGGCCCTGATCGACGCGCCCGGTACTCACAGGCTGGCGCCATCGAATTCGTTCACCTTGAGCGTCTTGAGGTCCACATCCGGCAGGCAGCGCACATTGACCGCGAGCATCTTCGTGCCGGTCTTGGGATTGTCGGCTTCACCGAACAGGGCAACGCCGCAGGCCGCACAGAAGCGATGCTGGATGTGGTGCTTGTTGAAGGTATAGGTGGACAGGTCGGATTCGGGCGTCTTCAGCGTCAGCGCTTCGCGCGGGCCGAACCACAGCAATCCGCCGCGGCGCCGGCACAGAGAGCAGTTGCAGTCGGTGACTTCGTGGATGTCGCCTTCGAGCTCGAAGGCGACTTTGCCGCAATGGCAGCTTCCGGAGTGTTTCATGAGCGTCTTCCCCTCGCTGGTGTGGACGCGAGCATAAGCCATAGGCACATGCATTGGCCGGCAGGATTGCCTATGCTTTTGGCCTTCGTGCGATGCCGCACTGCAACGGGAACCATAGGAATGATGCGCCACAGTCTGCTCGCCCTCGCCCTGCTCTCCTCCCTCGCCGCCTGCCAGAAAGCAGAAGCGCCCGCCGCCGCCCCGGCAGCGACCGAAACGGCCACCGTCGCAACCGACACCGCCCAAGCCGATGCAAAGTTCGCCGATCTGTCCAAACGTGCGCTGGATGGCTGGTTCCAGCTGTCGCCGGTTTTCGCCACCCAGATCGGCGAACACAAATACGACAGCGAGCTGGACGATCTGAGCGCCGCCGGCCGCCAGAAGAGCCTGGACTTCGGCAAGAAGATCCTGGCCGAACTGGATGCGCTGGACGCCAGCAAGCTCTCGCGCGAAAACCAGGTCGACGCGGCGATCCTGCGCAACCAGTTGCAGTACGACATCTGGGGCACCGAAACCCTGCAGAGCTGGGCCTGGGATCCGCAGGTGTACAGCGGCCTGACTGGCGGCGCCATCTACAATCTAATGGCGCGCGAATTCGCTCCGTTGCCCGACCGCATCCGTTCCGCCACGGCCCGCATGGAGAAGATCCCGGCCTTGCTGGCGCAGGCGCGCGAGAACCTGGATCCGGCGCGCGTTCCGAAGATACATGCCGAAACCGTGGCCAAGCAGAACAAGGGCGTACTGAGCATCGTCGGGACGTTCATCACTCCGCACCTGAAGGAACTGCCCGAAGCCGACCGCGTGCGTGCCGAGAAGGCCACCGCCACTCTCGAAAAGGCCATCGCCGAACATCAGCAATGGCTGGACAAGACCCTGGTGCCGAACGCCAAGGGCGATTTCCGCATCGGCGCCAAGCTGTACGACCAGAAGCTGCAGTTCGCGCTGCTGTCCTCGCTGTCGCGCGCCGATATCAAGCAGCGCGCCGAAGGCGAACTCAAGCGCGTACGCGAAGAGATGTACGGCATCGCCCGCACCGTGCTGAAGGACAAGGCCGGCGCGCCGGAGATGCCGGATGCGCCCAGCGACGAGCAGCAGCAGAAGGCGATCGAAGCCGCACTTGAACTGGCCTATGCCGACAAGCCGGCACGCGACAAAGTGGTGGAAGCCGCCGAATCCGCACTGAAATCGGCTACCGACTTCGTCCGCGAGAAGGATCTGGTCACCCTGCCCGACGCCCCGGTCAAGATCATCCTGATGCCGGAATTCCAGCGCGGCGTGTCCGTGGCCTACTGCGATTCACCCGGTCCGCTGGACAAAGGCCTGGATACCTTTTATGCGGTATCGCCCATTCCCGACGAATGGGACGCCAAGCAGGTCGATTCGTTCCTGCGCGAATACAACAACCGCATGATCCACCTGCTCAGCATCCACGAAGGCACGCCGGGTCATTACCTGGAAGGCTGGCATTCGGCCAAGTTCCCCTCGACCCTGCGCGGCGTGCTGCGCTCGGGCATGTTCGCCGAGGGCTGGGCGGTGTACACCGAGAAGATGATGACCGACGCCGGTTACATGGATAACGATCCGCTGTTCCACTTGGTGCAGCTGAAGTTCTACTTGCGCGCGATCTCCAACGCGATCCTGGACCAGGGCGTGCATGTGGATAACTGGACCAAGGAACAGGCCATGGACCTGATGGTCCGCCAGACCTTCCAGCAGGAGCGCGAGGCCGATGGGAAGTGGAAACGCGTGCAGCTGACCTCGGCGCAGTTGCCCACCTACTTCGTCGGCGTACAGGAGCACTTCGACACCCGCAAGGCGGTGGAAGCCAAGCTGGGCAACAAGTTCAACCTGAAGGCCTACAACGACCAGATCCTGTCGTATGGCGCGCCGCCGGTGCGCTTCGCGCGTGAGCTGATGCTGGATCAGCCGATCCAGTAACGCTTTTCCCTTCTCCCACCGGGAGAAGGTGGCGCGCAGCGACGGATGAGGGCATGAGAATGACGTGCTAGCAAAAGATTGCTAGCACCGATTTTCCATTCCCTCATCCGCCCTTCGGGCACCTTCTCCCGGTGGGAGAAGGAACATCACACGTCGGCCGCGACAAACCCACCCGTCTGCCGCTTCCACAACCGAGCATAGAGGCCATCGCGCGCGATCAGCTCCGCATGCGTGCCGGTCTCCACCACTTCGCCACGATCCATCACCACCAGCCGGTCCATGCGCGCGATGGTGGACAGGCGGTGGGCGATGGCGATCACCGTCTTGCCTTCCATCAGCGTATCCAGGCTGTCCTGGATGGCCGCTTCCACTTCCGAATCCAGCGCGGAAGTCGCCTCGTCCAGCACCAGGATCGGCGCGTCCTTCAGCAGCACGCGCGCGATGGCGATGCGCTGGCGCTGGCCGCCGGAAAGCTTCACTCCGCGTTCGCCCACCTGCGCGTCGTAGCCGCGCCGCCCTTCGCCATCCACCAGATCGGCGATGAAGCCATCGGCGCGCGCGCTGCGCACCGCGGCGACCATCTCCTCCTCGCTCGCGTCCGGGCGTCCGTACAGCAGGTTCTCGCGGATGGAACGATGCAGCAATGAAGTGTCCTGGGTGACCACCCCGATCTGCCCGCGCAGGCTTTCCTGGCTGACCGTGGCGATGTCCTGCCCATCGATGAGGATGCGTCCGGATTCCAGGTCGTACAGGCGCAGCAGCACGTTCACCAGGGTCGATTTGCCTGCGCCCGACGGACCGATCAGGCCGATCTTCTCGCCCGGCCGCACGTGCAGATTCAATCCGGCGATCACGCCGCCCCGCTTGCCGTAATGGAAGTGGATGTCCTTGAACTCCACCTCGCCGTGCGTGATCGCCAGCCTGCCCGCCTCGGGCGAGTCCATGACGGCATTGGGCTTGGCGACGGTCTCCATGCCGTCCTGCACCGTGCCGATGTCCTCGAAGATGCCGTTCACCACCCACATGATCCAGCCGGACATGTTCTCGATGCGGATCACCAGACCGGTGGATAGCGCGATATCGCCCACCGTGATCAGGCCCTTCTGCCACAGCCACAATCCCAGGCCCGCTGTGATCACCACCAGTAGCCCGTTGAGCACTGTCAACGTCACGTCCATGCCGGTGGTCATGCGGGTCATGGCGCGCACCTTGGCCACGTTTTCCTGCACGGCCTCGGCCACGTAGGCGTCTTCCTGCCGCGTGTGCGCGAACAGTTTCAGCGTGGAGATATTGGTGTAGCCGTCGACGATACGGCCCATCAGCTGCGAACGCGCCTCCGAGGCTTTCCACGAACGCTCCTTCACCCGCGGCACGAAGAACGCCAGCGCGCCGATGTACAGGAACACCCAGACGATCAGGGGCAGGGTCAGCCGCCAGTCCGCCTGCGCGAACAGGATCAGCGCACTGCCGGTGTAGACACTGACGTACCACAGCGCATCGACGATCTGCACCGCCGATTCGCGCAACGATGCGCCGGTCTGCATGATGCGGTTGGCGATGCGGCCGGCGTAGTCGTTCTGGAAGAACGAAAGGCTTTGCCGCACCACGTATTGGTGCTGCTGCCAGCGGATACGCGCGGTCAGGCCAGGCGTGACCGCCTGGTGCATCAGCAGGTCGCTCAGCCCGATCAGCACCGGTCTGGCGATCAGCGCGACGAACGCCATGAACAGGAGCTCGCGGCCATGGCGGGCGAAGAAATCGGGCGCAGGCACGTCCTTGGTCAGATCCACCAGCCTGCCGAGGAAATCGAACAGCGCCACTTCCACCAGCGCCACCACGAAGCCGAGCGCGCACATCACCCCCAGCACCGGCCACGCCTGGCGCAGGTAATGCACGTAGAAACGCCACACCCCGCGCGGCGGCATGCGCAGGTCCGGTTTCCCGAACACATCGATCAGCGATTCGAACCAGCGGAAGATCATGCGCGCATTATCACGTAGGAGCTGCGTAAGCTGCGACCCATGGACCGTCATACTTGCAAAAGCATGCGCAATACCGAATATCCAGTCGCAGCTTACGCAGCTCCTACAAGAGCAGATCCCTTTCGGCCACGATCACGCCGTTGCCATCGGCGTACAACCACTGCCCCGGCAGGAACTCGACGCCGGCGAAGGCCACCGCCACATCCACCCCGCCCACCCCCATCTTCTCGGTCTTGACCGGACACGCGGCCAGCGCCTTTACGCCCAGCGGCAGTTTCGCCAGCGCCTCCACGTCGCGCACGCAGCCGTTGATGAGCAAACCGCCCCAGCCGTTGGCCACGGCCCTTTCCGCCAGCATGTCGCCCAGCAGCGAGCGCCGTAGCGAACCGCCGCCCTGCACCACCAGCACCTTGCCGCGCCCGTCGGTGGCGACCAGATCGCGCACCCGCGAGTTGTCCTCGAAGCAGTCGATGGTGACGATGCGTCCACAGAACGCCGGGATGCCTCCGTAGTCGCGGAAAACCGGATCGGCGACGGCGGCTTCGGGATAGTTGTCGCACAGATCGGGCGTGGTCCAGCTCATGGCGATTCCGGAGACGGGTTCAACGCATTCTAGAACGCCCGGCTGATGGTGAAACTGCCGAATACCGGCGCCTCCACCTGTCCTTCGAATTCGCGGCTGCGGTTGTAGCGGGCCAATGCGAACTTCCAGCGCCCCTTGGTGAGCGCGAAGCCGTAGCCCACCTCGCCCACCAGCGCCTTCTTGTCCACGCTGTGACTGTGCTTGAAGGTGTTGCCGTCCAGGGTGATGTCGTACAGCACCCAGCGCGCATCGAAGGTCAGAAACATATGGATGCCGAACGGGCCGCCTACGTGCCGGCTGGGCGTGGGCGCGGTATTTTCGCCGGCCGGACGCAGCGGCGTGCTGCCGAAATCGTCGGGCAGATGGCGTCCGAAGCGCAATTCCGCACCTGCATTGGCGTAGGTGGCCAGGTTGCCCAGACTGCCGCCATAGTGGGTGATGGCATCCCAGCCCCAAACCCCATTGTCGGGCGAGAAACGGCGCATGCGCTCGTGCACCAGGCGGACCACCGGTTCGTCACGGAGCTGATTGTCCCAACCTTCGAACCGCGGATCGCCAAGGATGCGGTGCACCTCGTTCTGCACCTGCTCGCCCAGGGCCGAAGGACCCACGATGCCGAACTGCAACTGGGTGGTACGCAGGTGGTCGCCGTTGCGGGCGTTGTAGCCCAGGCCGACCAGCAAAGCCGCGGCATAGGGCCGGTCTTCCACGACCAGGTCGCTACGGGTGTAATCGGTCGGGGTGAAAATGCCGTGGGCGAAGGTCACCACCATGTTCTGCTGCTCGAAGCCTTCCGGCGTCAGCGCATCCAGATGGCGATTCAACCAGCGCGCCAGGCGCGGCAGGCAGGGATCGTCGGTGTAGTCGACCAGATTGGGCGACACCAGGGTCAGCTGCACGCCATTGCTGTAGCCCTGGTCCTGCTTGCCGAACAGGTCGTTGTCGATACGGAAATTGACCGTGGGCGGCAAGTCGGTGCGTTTCTCGCATGTCTCTGCGTCGGCCGCCAGCGCGTTGCCGCAGGCGAGCGCAGCCAGGAACAGCCATCCTGTTCTCAGCATCGGATTTTCCATGGGGTTTTGTGGGGGTGCCGCCTAAGATGTAGATGCGCGCGGCTAAAAACAATGTGAAGAGCCCCGTTTTTCCCCGTTTCCGCATGTGGGATCGCAAGCTCTGCGACCTGGGTCACTCAAGATGGCAACGGCCGGTAGCCTGGACTATCCTGCCGAAACCAAGGGAGAAACCCGTGCAGTTCCTGTCGCTGGTCCCGCAAGCGCCGCTCAACCTCCTGGTCGAGATGATCTGGGATTGGGAAGCTGCGTTCCAATCGCACCGCCTGGAACGGGTGCTGCCGGTCGCCAATGCCGGGCTCATCATCAATCTGGCCGAGGACCAGACCCGCGTCTACGACGAGCAATACCGCTGCACCCGCTTCAGCGGATCGACGCTCGACGGTCCCCGCACCCGCAGCAGCATCATCGACAGCGAAGAGCAGGTCGCGGTCATGGGCGTGGTGTTCCGCCCCGGCGGCGCAGCGATGTTCTTCCGCGAAAGGATGGACCGGCTGGCCAACGACAGCGTCGATCTGCAGGACCTTGCCGGCAACGACGTCCCACTGCTACGCGAGCGGCTGCTGGAAGCCGATGGCCCGCGCAACCGATTGGCGTTGCTCATGCGATGGCTGGAAAAACGCTCAGCGCTGGCCGTACCGAACCATCCCATTCTGCACGTGCTGGCTGTTCTGGATTCGGATCCGCGCATCGGCGCGTTGACTGCCGCCGCGCATGATCGTGGCTGCTCGCCGCGCCAATTGGGAGAACGCTTCCGCCAGCAGGTCGGCATCACTCCCAAGCGCTACCTGCGCCTCAGGCGTTTCCATCAGGTCGTCGCGGCCACCGAAAACCGCGACCGCATCGACTGGGCCGGCCTGTCGCTGGATTGCGGCTATCACGACCAGGCCCACATGAGCCACGAATTCCGTGAATTCTCGGGGCTCAGCCCTGCCGCCTTCAGCCGTCAGCGCGATGCCTTCAACGGCCATATCGCCTTACGGTAAACCCCCGCGGAAATCTACAAGACCCGCGCCGCAGAACGACCCAGGATGCACGCACGCCCATGCCAGGAGCCAATCCCATGACGCTTGCCGCCGACACCACCAGCACCATCATTCCCTGCCTGCGTTACCGGGATGCGCACGCCGCCATCGACTGGCTGTGCAAGGCCTTCGGCTTCAGCAGGAATGCGGTCTACGCCGACGGCGACACCGTGCATCACGCACAGCTGACCTTCGGCAACGGCATGATCATGCTGGGGTCGGCCGACAACGTCAGCGAATGGGGAAAGCAAATCGTGCAGCCACAAGACATCGGCCTGCGCGAAACCCAGAGCCCCTGCGTGATCGTCACCGACGCCGATGCGCACTACGCGCAGGCCAAGGCTGCTGGCGCAGCCATCGTCATGGAGATCGCCGACCAGGCTTACGGCGGACGCGGTTATTCTTGCCGCGACCCGGAAGGACATCTCTGGTGGTTCGGCAGTTACGATCCCTGGAAGGCAGAATGAGCCCACGCAAAGACAAACCCACGTCCGATCTTTTTTCTTCCCCGCCGCCGCCGATGCCGTCGCGCATCCGCGTCGGCATCGGCGGCTGGACTTACGCGCCGTGGCGCGGCGGCATGTTCTATCCGGCGGGGCTGGTGCAGCGGCGCGAGCTGGAATACGCCAGCAGGCAGCTGAATTCCATCGAGGTCAACGGCACCTATTACGGCGTCCAAAAGCCTGCCACCTACGCCAAATGGCGCGATGAAACGCCGGAGGGCTTCGTGTTCTCGGCCAAAGCGCCGCAGCGGATCATGGAATCGAAGGCGCTGTCGAAAACCGGCCACCAGATCGAGGATTTCATCGGCGGGATCGTCGAACTCGGCGACAAGCTGGGGCCGCTGGTCTGGCAGTTCGACAAAGGCAAACGCATCGATGCCGAGGAGTTCAAGGCCTTCGTCGGATTGCTGCCCGCCGAATATTCCGGGCGCAAGCTGCGGCACGTGCTGGACGTACGCGATCCGGCGTTCGTGGACAAGGATTATCTGGCGCTGGCACGCGAACACGGCCTGGCGACGGTATTCACCGACTCGGAAGAGCATCCCTCCTTCGCCGATCTCACCGCCGATTTCGTCTATGCGCGGCTGATGCGCTCGCAAGCCGGGATCGTGACCGGCTACCCGGGCGCCGCGCTCGACCAATGGGCCGAGCGCGCCATGCGCTGGTCGCAAGGCGACGATCCGGCGGATCTTCCGCATATAGAAACTAGCGCCGCAGCAAAACGCCCGCGCGAAGTCTTTCTCTATTTCATCAGCAGCGCCAAAGAGCGGAATCCCGCCGCTGCGATAGCTTTGCTCGAACGCCTGGGCGCAATCGCCTCGCGGTAACGACAATTGATCCCGTTCGTGGCGAGCCTGCCGAACCGGCTCGTGGATTAACCCGCCGAACCGTTCGTGGTGAGCCTGTCGAACCACGCTTTTCGCGATGAAGCGACGTGTCGCAAGCGCGGGCTTGTGGCAAAGGCGTGGTTCGACAGGCTCACCACGAACGGAGCTCAGTGTTTCTTGCGTGTCTACAGTCCTGGTTGTACTTCTTCCGCAATTCGATAAAACAGAAATGTATCGAATCGACTAGTCATTCGACTTTTTTCGCTGTCTTCTTCGCGCCTTTCTTCGCCGCTTTCTTCAGAGGCTTCTTTTCGGAGTTCTTCCGCACCGCAGCCTCATAGGCCAACCTCGCCCAAGGGCGCATCGCCTGCGAAGACTCCATCGCCTCGGCGGGCGGCAACCAGTAGCTCATCGTCACCGGCTTGCCCTTGCCCTGGTAGACGAAAGGATGCCCGCCCGCCTGCTCGAAAGCTTCGACGGTGGCCGCATCGGTCTTGAGGAAAAGCTCATCGCCGATCACCAACCCGATGATCAGGCCATCGTGGTACAGACCCTGCCCACCAAACATCTTGCGCAAGGTGACCGGTCCCAGTTCCGAAAAAAGATCGCGCAGGTAACTGGTGAAAGACTCGCTCATGGCCGTATTCGCAACCTCGTATCGCCAGCGCGTGCCGGCATCGGCGACAATGGTCGCATGCCTTTATCGCCTACCGCCAAAGCCCAGCTGCAGATCCACTTCTGCGTGCTGCTATGGGGCTTCACCGCCATCCTGGGAAAAATGATCACCCTGCCCGCGTTGCCGCTGGTGTGGTGGCGGATGCTGCTGGTGGTGGCCGCGCTGGCCGTGTTGCCTACGGTATGGCGCGGGCTCCGGGCCATGCCGCTGCGCACCCTGCTTGCGTATTCCGGCATCGGCGCATTGGTGGCGCTGCATTGGCTGACTTTCTACGGTGCAGTGAAGCTGGCCAATGCTTCGGTGGCCGCAACCTGCATCGCGCTGGCGCCCGCCTTCACCTCGGTGATCGAGCCCTGGCTGACGCGCAGGCCGTTTTCCATGCGCGAACTCGCCTTCGGCCTGGCTGTTTTGCCCGGCGTGGCGCTGGTGGTCGGCGGCGTGCCCGACGGCATGCGCATGGGCATCGCCGTGGGAGCGTTGTCCGCGTTGCTGGTCGCGGTCTTCGGTTCGCTCAACAAGCACATGGTCGATGGAGGCGATCCGCTGACCGTGACCGGCGTGGAGCTGGGTGCGGGCACGCTGCTGCTGACCTTGCTGGCGCCGCTGATGCCCATGCTGTTTCCCGCCTTCGCCGGCGACCTGCTGGTGATTCCCAGCCCGCACGACGGCCTGTTGCTGCTGGCGCTGTCGCTGGTCTGCACGCTGCTGCCCTTCGCCTTGTCGCTGGTCGCTCTGCGCCACCTCAGCGCGTACGCAGTGCAACTGGTCACCAACCTGGAGCCGGTCTACGCCATCCTCCTGGCCATCGTGCTGCTGGGCGAACAGCGCGAACTCACGCCGCTGTTCTATCTGGGCGTGGCGATCATCCTGGTGGCCGTGTTCCTGCATCCGCTGCTGGACCGCAACAAGCGCGTCCAGCATCCCGAGGTGATCGGCATCTCCGAGGCCAAAGGCATCGTCGAGTGAACGCCTCTCACCACTCGGTGCGCTGAGGCAGCAGTCCCCGCAATTCTATCTCGGTGAGATTGCGCCACTGGCCGGGCTTCAACGCGCCCAGTTTGAGGTTGTCGATGCGCACCCGGCGCAATTGCTTGACCCGGTAGTCGAACGCCGCCGACATCAGGCGGATCTGCCGGTTGAGACCTTGGGTCAGCACGACGCGGAAACCGAACTTGGCCAGCTTGGCGGTCTTGCACGGCAGCGTGGTCTGGTTGTGCACGCGCACGCCGCGCGCCATACCGCGCAGGAATTCATCGGTGACCGGCTTGTTCACCGCCACGTGGTATTCCTTCTCGTGCTTGTTCTCGGCGCGCAGGATCTCGTTGACGATGTCGCCGTTGCTGGTCAGCAGGATCAGGCCCTCGGAATCCTTGTCCAGGCGGCCGATCGGGAAAATGCGTTCCTGGTGATCGATGAAGTCGATGATGTTGCCTTCCACCGCCTGCTCGGTAGTGCAGGTGATGCCCACCGGCTTGTTCAACATGATGTACACGTGCTTGCGGCCGCCAGCTTTTTTCTGGCGTGCGCGCAGCTCCTGTCCGTCCACCTTGACCTCATCGCCCTCGCCCACCACCGCACCCATGCCCGCGGGCATGCCGTTGACGGTGACGCGGCGGTCGGCGATCAGCCGGTCTGCTTCGCGGCGCGAGCAGAAGCCGGTTTCGGCGATGTGTTTGTTGAGGCGGGTGGTCATGGATGAAATTCGCAGTTAGCGCTGGCAAATAGGGTCCGTCATTCCCGCGAAGGCGGGAACCCAGTGACTTCCGCTTTAAGCTTACGAGTAAAAGGCAAAAGCAAAGTCGCTGGGTCCCCGCCTTCGCGGGGATGACGACGTTGAGTTGGCGACGGCCTGATTCTACCGACGCCTTGGTTTACTCGCGCGGCTTGGGCGGCCCTTTGCGATGCAGCTTGCCAGGAGGGCCCGGCTTGAAGCCGGAGGGCTTGCCGGTGCGCGCTGCCGCCGGCTTGAACTTGCGCGGCGCGGCATCGCCGCCGGTATCGCCCTCGCCCACCTTGTGGATACGGAGCTGCTGACCGGACACCCACACCTTCTTCAGGTGCATCAGCAGTTCCTTGGGCATGCCTTCGGGCAGATCCAGCACGGTGTAGTCGTCCTGGATGTCGATGCGGCCGATGTACTTGCTGTCCAGGCCAGCCTCGTTGGCGATGGCGCCGACGATGTTGGCCGGCTTCACGCCATGCGCGTGGCCCACTTCGATGCGGAATGACTCCATGCCCACATCGGGCTTCTCGCGCGGCGCGCCCTTGTCGATGCGCGGGCGTTCAGCGGTCGGCTTGTCGAAGCTGGGGCGTTCGATGCGCGAAGTTTCGCGCGCAGGCTTGTCGAAGCTGCGCGCGGCCGGCCGTTCGAACGGTGCGGAAGACTCCTCGCGACGCGGCGCAGGACGCTCTTCGCGCGCAGGGCGTTCGGCATAGGCAGGCCGCTCGCCGGTGGCCGGACGTTCACTGCGCTGCGGACGCGCAGGGCGTTCGCTGCGTTCATGGCGCTCGTTGCGTTCGTAAGCCTGCGCCGCCGGTGCGGGCGTGCGGTCCGGACGCAGCAGCAGCGGCGTTTCGCCCTGCAGCAAGCGGGCCAGGGCCGCGGCGATGTCCACCATGGGCACGTTGTGTTCCTGCTCATAGCGTTCGACCAGCGAACGGTATTCGCCCGGTTCTCCGGTGGCCAGCGTGTCGGTGATGCGGCCCAGGAAGCGCTCCACGCGGCGGTCGTTCACCGCTTCCACGCTGGGCAGCTTCATCTCGTCGATCGGCTGGCGGGTGGCGCGTTCGATCGAACGCAGCATGCCCTTCTCGCGCGGGGTGACGAACAGGATCGCATCGCCGCTACGGCCGGCGCGACCGGTGCGGCCGATGCGGTGCACATAGCTTTCGGTGTCGTAGGGAATGTCGTAGTTCAGCACATGGCTGATGCGCTCCACATCCAGGCCACGCGCGGCCACGTCGGTAGCCACCAGGATGTCCAGCTTGCCGTCCTTCAACTGTTGGATGGTGCGCTCGCGCTGCTGCTGCTGGATGTCGCCGTTGATGGCGGCGGCGGCCAACCCGCGCGCCTGCAGCTTCTGCGCCAGCTCTTCGGTTCCGGCCTTGGTGCGGGCGAACACGATCATGGCTTCGTAGGGTTCGGCTTCCAGGATCCGGGTCAGCGCATCCAGCTTGTGCATGCCGCTGACGAACCAGTAACGCTGGCGGATGTTGGTCGCGGTGGTGGTCTTGGAAGTGATGGTGACTTCCTGCGGATCGTGCAGGTAGGTCTGGGCGATGCGGCGGATCACCTGCGGCATGGTCGCCGAGAACAGGGCGACCTGGCGTGTCGGCGGGGTCTTCTTCAGTACCGCCTCGACATCGTCGATGAAGCCCATGCGCAGCATTTCATCGGCTTCGTCCAGCACCAATGTGGTTAGTTCGGACAGGTCCAGGGTGCCGCGGTCCAGATGGTCTATGACCCGGCCCGGCGTTCCCACCACCACGTGCACGCCGCGCTTCAATGCGGTCAGCTGCGGCGCATAGCCTTGCCCGCCGTAGATCGGCAGCACCACGAACCCGGGAATCTTGCGGGCGTAGCGCTGGAAGGCTTCGGCCACCTGGATGGCCAGTTCGCGGGTCGGCGCCAGCACCAGCGCCTGCGGCTTCCTCTGGTCCAGCTTGAGGCGCGACAGGATCGGCAGCGCGAAGGCGGCGGTCTTGCCGGTGCCGGTCTGGGCCTGGCCAAGCACGTCCTTGCCTTGCAGCAGCGCCGGGATGGTGGCCGCCTGAATGGGCGAAGGGGACTCGTAGCCCACCTCGGTGACCGAGGCCATGACGGGCTCGGAAAGGCCAAGATCGGCGAAAAGAAGGGGGGGGTTGGACTCGTTGGGCGACTCGTTGGACATGACAGAAAACTCCGGCGCGCCCCGGAACAGGGCCTACGCAAGGCGATATTGTGCGCCCTGGGACAAGAGCTGTCGCCCTAAACCGGTATTCAGCGCAGGCTGTGCGGATGGCGTAGGGCGGGTTTTAACCCGCCTTTCGGGTGGTCGCGACAGCCTGACGGCGGGTTAAAACCCGCCCTACAACAATTGTTAGGCCAGCGCCTTGGCCCGATAGCCGAAGCCGACCATGCGCCGGGACTGCTCGTCCCACAGCTTGAGGCGGGCGCACTTCAGGCTTGACCACAAAGTCAGGCGCGGGGCCGACTGCAGCAGTTCGCTGGACTCGAAAGCCTCGCGCAGCCGGTAGTTGGGGATGCGGCTGGCCAGGTGGTGGATGTGGTGGTAGCCGATGTTGCCGGTGAACCAGTGCAGCACGGCCGGCAGGTCGAAGTACGAGCTGCCCGAGACCGCGGCCTTGCCGGCGTCCCACTCTTCCTTGTTGGTCCAGTAGGCGCCTTCGAAGGTGTGCTGCACGTAGAACAGCCACACGCCGATGGCGCCGGCCAACAGCACGATCGGCAGATGCACCAGCAGCACGGTATGCCAGCCGATCGCGAAACCAAGCGAACCGCCGACGATCAGCAGCATCAGGTTGTTGAGCATCACGCTGGCCCATTCTTTCTTCCAGCTGAAAGGAAGGTCGAACGGGAAGCGGTGCTTGATGACGAACTGGTACAGCGGGCCGATGCCCAGCAGCACCGGCGTGCTGCGGTAGAAGCGGTAGCAGAAGCGGCCGAACCACGAACGCGATTCGTACTCGGCCACAGTCAGCGTTTCGATGTCGCCCATCTCGCGGCGGTCCAGATTGCCGGAGGTGCCGTGATGGATCGCGTGGGTTTTCTTCCAGTAGCCGAACGGGAACAGGGTGATCAGTCCCAGGCTTGCGCCGACGATATGGTTGGCGCGCTCGCTGGCGAAGAAGGAACCGTGGCCGCAGTCGTGCTGGATGATGAACAGGCGCACATAGAAGCCGGCGGCGGGAACGGCCATCAGCAGCGTCCAGCCGTAGCCCCATTGATCGACCACGCTCCAGGCCATCAGCGCCCAGATGGCCAGCAAGGGCGGCAGGGTGTTGAGCAGCTGCCAGATGGCGCGGCTCAGGCGCGGCTTGGCGAAATGCGAGCACAACTTGCGTAGCTGGGCGGCCGTGGTGGACGCCTGAAGGTCGGAACTCAAGAAATATCTCCCATGGGAACCCCGATTGTCAGGGACCCGTGAAGACAGCGCAATGACATCCGTCGGCGTATGGCTGGTTTTGTTCATCCCTGCCCACTTTATTGGCGCATTGGGCGCGCCGAGCCGTGATTTTCGCCGCGCCGGTGCGAATCATGGTGCAGACCAGCACAATCGCGCAGGCAGCTGAATGGGGCAGATGGCAATCATGGCAGGGGAAACGCAACCGCAGGAGCGCTTCGGCGAGCTGCTGGAACGGCACCGCGGGATCGTTTTCAAGGTCGCCAACACCTACGGCTTCCATCCGGAGGACCGCGCCGAACTTGTCCAGGAGATCGCCGCCCAGCTATGGCGCGCCTTTCCCGGTTACGACGCCGAAAGGCCGTTTTCGACCTGGATGTACCGGATCGCGCTGAACGTGGCCATCACCCATGTGCGCGGCACCGCGCGCCGGGGCAAGCACTCGGTGCCGCTGGACGAAACCCTGCACGACATCGCCGACGACAACGGCGCCGATCACGAAACCGACCAGCAGGTGCGCGCCCTGCACCGCTTCATCGCGCAGCTGGACAAGCTCAACCGCGCCTTGCTGCTGCTGTATCTGGAAGACCAGAGCTATCGCCAGATCGCCGAAATCCTGGGCATCAGCGAAACCAACGTGGCCACCAAGATCAGCCGCCTCAAGCAGCGCATCCGCAACGAAATCTGACCCGACAAGACGATCATGGAAAACATCATGGAACTCGACGAACTGAAAGCCACCTGGCAAGCGCTGGATCGCCGGCTGGAACAGAACAACCGCATCAATCTTGAGCTGTTCAAGGACAAGAAGCTGGAAAAGGCCCGCACCAGCCTGCGTCCGCTGTTCTGGGGTCAGCTGGCCCAGATGCTGCTCATCGGCCTGCCCTTCGTCTTGTTGGCGGGCTGCCTGTGGGCCGGGCTTGAAAGCAGGCCGCCGCTGCCGTTGTTGCTGGCCGGTATTTTCGTGCATGTCTACGGCGTGGCGACCATCGCGCTGGCGGGCTGCACCATGGGCCTGATCAGGACCATCGATTACTCCGCGCCGGTGCTGGCCATTCAGAAGCAACTCGCCAAGCTACGCCGCTTCTACATCATCAACGGCATGATCGCCGGGCTGCCCTGGTGGCTGATGTGGGTTCCGGTCTTGATGGTGTTGTCCGGCCTGGCTGGCGTGGACCTGTATGCCAGGGCCCCCTCGGTGGTCTGGATCGGCCTGGGCATCGGCGTTGCCGGCCTGCTGGCGACCTGGTGGTTCCATCGCTGGTCGCGTAGCGCCAAACGCCCCAGATTGGCCAAGGCGATGGAGGACAGCGTTACTGGCGGCAGCCTACTCAAGGCACAGCGCATCTTCGACGAGATCGCGCAGTTCGAGAAGGAATGAATCTGTCCGCTGCCGCAGACTTGATCGACAAGCTGACAGGCGTTGGCGGCGGCGATGGCGTCGTGCGATCCTGCCGCCCCGCAATGCGTCTTCTTCCGCAAGGTTGTCCGCCAGACCATGATAGTCCTCGAATTCGAACTGGAACGCGACCATGTAGAACTGAACCAGCTGTTGAAGCTGGCGGGACTGTGCGACAGCGGCGGCGCGGGCAAGGCGCTGGTGGCCAGCGGCGCGGTCTCGGTGGACGGCGCTACCGAACTGCGCAAGACCTGCAAGATCCGCGCAGGCCAGACCGTGCAGCTGGACGACGTGACCATTCGCGTGATCGACCCGTCCCACTGAGTTTCCGCGTACGCCTTGCCGCAGCCCGAAGTCGAGAGCGGCCTTATCGACAACCACTGGTACGGCCAACGAAGACAGGTCATTTATGCCCGGACATCAAAAACCGTCCTCGTCCTGGTACGTCTACCTGATCGAATGCCGCGACGGCAGCCTGTATACCGGCATCGCCATCGACGTGGCGTCGCGCTATGCGAAGCATGTGGCAGGCAAAGGAGCGCGCTACACCCGCGCGCATCCGCCGCTACGTCTGCTGGGCCAATGCGCGTACGCCGATCGCTCCGAGGCCAGCCGCGCGGAATACCGCATCAAGCAGCTGACGGCGGCGCAGAAGCGGGCCTTGTGCGAAGAATGGGCAGTGAGCGCGTAGGAGCGACGTGAGTCGCGAAGCAAGGGAAAGTTTCGGCGTTGTGGATTCGCGACTCACGTCGCTCCTGCGGCGCTCACAGCTGCATCGACACGCTGATCGAAGGCCGGGCTATTCGCTGCCTACATTGCCGGCCGCCGGCCGCGTGTCGCCATGGGCGGAGAGCGGACTTTCGATGGGACATTTGCCGTCGGGGAAGCCGAAGCTTTCCCGCAACGCCAACCCGCAAGCATCCACCTTCTCTGCGGAGCTGTCGGGCAACTGGCATTCACGCTCGAAGGCGCGCATGAATTCGTCCTTGCGCCGCACGAAATCCTCGCCGCATTTGCGCGTCAGCCGGATGCGCTCAAGATCGTCCTGCACGGCATTGGTGCCATCCAGCCCGTATTCCACCAGCTCGTCCGCCGACAGCAGCCGCAGCTTACGGTTGGGCACGGTCATCATCAGATCCGCGACCGCCACCGACGCGCCATTGCGCTCCAGGTATTCCTTCATGTTTTCGTAGACCTCGCGCAGCTCCTGGCTCAGCTCCGCGCGCGTGGTCGCGGTGGAGTCCACGCGGATCATCCGGTGGATACCGACCTTGCCGGCGATCTGGCGATCGTCGCCCGCAGCCAGTATCAACACGCAGGCGCTGTGGCAGATGGCGTGCTCCCCCACGCGGATGGTCCATTGCGAGGCGCCGATGGCGTCGCCCGCCTTCATGGCGTCTTCCACGTGGCCGCCGCTTGAATCCAGATCCAGGATGCGCTGCTCTATTTTCAGCCGCTCGGCGACATTGCCCACTCGCTCCACCAGGGCGGTGAAATCGGTCGCGATCTTGCCCTCGTAGTTCAATCGAAGGGTTCCGGGTTCTTTACATTTTTCCAGCGCTGCGGTTACCTCCGCATACGAGAGATCGGTGAGCGTCTGACCGCTCGTCTCTTCGATTTGACCGTTTACTTCGACTTGATCTTTCTCCCTGATCGGACCCTTGGCTTCGATCGGAACGGATTCGCAGCTGATCGAAGCCTCTCCGGAAGTCAACTCGACCGCCGGCCAATCCGTGCCTTTCAACACATCGGTTTTGCGCGCGACCGGCGCGGGCGCCGGCGATCCGCCACTCAGCGCGCCGCCCTGCCCTGCGTTGGCGGGCACATCGACAATCCTGACCGGAGCCTGGACCGGAGCCTTTTGCTGACAGGCCGTCAGGCAGACGGCCAGAACGAACAGAAACCTTTTTGGAATGGGCATGCCGCGTCGCTTTCCGGGATGAGGGGAGCACCGCTGGGGCGCAGCATCGCGATGTCGCGCGATGGGCCCAGTCTAGTGCGTGTCCGGGAAACGAACAAAACCAAGGATGAATGCACCCTCGATGACGGGAAGTTCCCGTGCACGCGCAATTCACGGAAGCGAAGCGCCGGTAGCGCTCCGTCGTGCGGCGCATCACTCCATCGCCATTGCCGCCAGTCGGGAGACCGTGTTCATGTTGCGGCCCGTCCCACTCTTTGCTGCGGGGATCTTGAGCTTCGAATCGGCCATGCCCTCGCCGTAGTGCACATAGATCTCGCGTTTTCCCAAGACCACTTCTTCTCCGTTGCGATGGCTGAGCGTGGCCAGCGTGTCCGCGGGCGGTGCGTTGTCCAGGAAGATCGCCACGACACGGTTGGGCGCAGCCTTCGGAAAGGGGTTGGCGGCCAGGACCGCCGCCATCTCGGCAGCGGTGCGCAGCAGCACCCCTACCGGCTTTCCGGCATACCGCGCCAAAGACGCTTCCAGCGTCGCCTTCACCTGCGCCGCAGTGGACGTGCTTCGCAACACCACGTTGCCACTGGCGATGTAAGTGCGCACGTCCTGGAAACCGGCCGACTCGCACATCGCGCGCAGATCGGCCATGGGAAGTTTTCCGGTTCCGCCGACGTTTACCGCGCGCAACAAGGCGATGTAATTGTTCATGGGAGTCTCGTGGAGCCGAATCGGCGGATAGTAGGGCGGGCGGGTTACTCTTCCTCCATTATCGGGGAAGCGGCAATGAGAATAATCCTGTTGGGCGCCAGCGGAATGGTCGGACAAGGCGTATTGATCGAGTGTCTGCGCGATCGGCGGGTCGAACACGTGCTTTCGCTCGGCCGCACCGCCAGCGGACGCCAGGACGCCAAGCTGCAGGAACTGGTCCATGCCGATCTGTACGACCTGTCGGCCGTAGAGGACCGGCTGCGAGGTTACGACGCATGCTTCTACTGCCTTGGCGTGTCCTCGGTCGGCATGGCCGAAGCCGAGTACAAGCGCATCACCTACGACATGACCCTGGCCGTGGCCGACGTGCTGGCCCGGCTCAATCCCGGCATGACCTTCATCTACGTCAGCGGCGCCAATACCGACTCCAGCGAGCAAGGACGGTCGATGTGGGCCAGGATCAAGGGCCGCACCGAAAACGCATTGCTGCGCCTGCCGTTCAAGGCCGTCTATCTGTTCAGGCCTGGCGGCATCCAACCTCTGCATGGCGTACGGCCCAAGGTCGGGTGGATACGCGCCATCTACGCGGCGACGGCGCCGCTGTTGTCGCTGGCCGTGCGCTACGCGCCGGGTGGAATGACGACTTCCGAGCGCGTGGGTTTGGCCATGATCAACGCGACCGCGCGCGGCGGACCCAGCCGGGTGCTGGAAAGCCGCGACATCAACAGCGAGGCGCAGCCGGACTAAGCCGCGCCATCGGCTTTCAAGCGTTGCTGTCCGTGCGTCGCAACGACCAGAACGGGATGTCGCGGCGGATGCGATAACCGTTTCTCTCGTACAGTTCCTTGGCCCTGCGGTTTTCGTGGCTTACATGCAGGAAGGGCGTCAAGCCGCGGTCAAGCACATCGTTGGACAGCCACGCCATCAGCCGTCTTGCGTAAGCGCGTCCGTTGAAATCGGGATGGGTGCAGACCGCGCTGATCTCCGTGTACTCGTCCATGCCCATGCGCTCGCCGATCATCGCGGCCAGCCGGCCGTCCTGGTAGATGCCGAAATAGCGGCCCAGCTCGACAGTGCGCGGGCGAAAATAATGCGGGTAGACCAGCGCCGTCAGCGCCAACACGTCGGCGCGGTGGACTTCGGTCAGTTCGATAAGCTCCGGGCCATCCACTTCGGCAATCCGTGTCGGGCAAACCATCTGCGCCAGCAACGCCAGCTGCTGCAATCGCCAGCCCTCGGCTTCGGCCGGGGCCCGGCCCAGCAGCAATACGGTGTCGCCGTGCGGAACCAGCGCTTCCAGCGATGCAGTCGCGTCGATGCCGTCGGCCGGCACGCCAAGGAAAGGCGCAACATCCGGCGGATAGCGCGCCGCATCGTGCTGGCGCAAGGCCAGCGAGCGGTGCCGGCTGGCCAGGGATTCCCAGATGGGATTGTCGAGAGGATGCGGGTTCATAGAAGCGCAGAGTCTGCCATCGTTAGCGCAAACTTTTCCAGCGCGTTATGGCAGGAATGCGGCACCGCTCTTCGGCCATGGTCGGTCCGCAAACAATCGCTACAGGCTTGCGGCGATGCGCCCGACTTCGGCGATGACCGCGTTGCGAGCTTCCTTTGGCTGCGCATATTCGGCGTAGTAAGCGGCGACAAGCAATGGCGCGCGGCCCGGCGGCCAGACGATGGCGATGTCGTTGGTGACGCCGTTGTTGCTGGTGCCGGTCTTGTCGCCCGCTCGCCATTCTTTCGGCAGACCGCCGCGGATGCGCTTGTCGCCGGTGGTCGTGGCGATCAGCCAATCGGTCAGTTGCTTGCGCGAAGCCGGCGAGAGCGTATCGCCCAGCAACAGCGAGCGCATGTCGTCGAGCATCGCGGCCGGGGAAGTGGTGTCGCGCGGATCTCCGGGAACCGCTTCGTTTAGTTCGGTTTCCCAACGGTCCAGCCGGGTCACGCTGTCGCCCAGCGACTGCGCGAACCTGGTCAGGCCCGCCGGGCCGCCGAAGCTGGCCAGCAACAGGTTGCCGGCGGTGTTGTCGCTGACTGTGATGGTGGCGCGGCACAACTCGGCCAGAGTCATGCCGGTGGCGACATGCTTTTCGGTCACTGGCGAGTACGCGACCAAATCGTCCTTGGCGTAGACGATGCGGCGATCCAGCCGCTCCTCGCCGCGATCCACCCGCGACAGCACCTGCGCCGCGGCCAGGAACTTGAAGGTGCTGCACATCGGGAAGCGCTCATCGGCGCGATGGCCGATGCGCTTTCCGGTGCCCGTGTCGAGAATGGAGACGCCGAGACGGCCGCCATGAAGGCTCTCGAGCGCCTGCAGCCGGCCGCTCGCATCGGGAGTCGGCAGGCTCTTTGCGAATGCCCGCTCGAAGTGCGCGAGCGCGGCAGCGCTGGCGCCGGCAAGCAGCAACGAGCGACGGGTCGGATTGAAGTTCAAGTTCTGTTCGCCTCTCATTCCTGGATGCGAAAAGTGTAGCTCCGATCGATGCGTTTATCGCTACGCGCTCCACTGGCGGTACGCCTCCCCTTTGGGCCTGGTTCATCACTGGAAGCACACGGCTTCGTCATGAGGGATGCCCTCGGTTATCCTTGTCCCGACGCGTGGATGGAGTTGGCTATGAAAGCCCTGTTTTTCAGCCTGGTCTTCGCTCAATTTACATTCGCGCCCGCTTCGGCACAGCCACTCGAAGAACAGACCCGCAACCCGGCGCCGGCAACGAGCGCACCACGGCCGAAAACCCAACCGCCAACGGTCCGCGCAGCGCAGGATCCGCGAACCGATCCCTATGGCGCGTTGGTGGAGAACGTAAGCCGGTCCGCGGACCAATTCCGCGACGACAACACCAGCCGCAACCAGGACAGGGATCGCATTGAGGACGCTGATTACGGCCAACCTGCGGCGACCTCCGACAAAAAGCCTCGGCAGCGCAAGCCGAAGAGGCCGTCGCCTTGACGCAGGGCGGCCGTGCTCAGCCGGTTGCCTGACCCGGCACCACCACCATCCACGACACGCCGAAGCGGTCGAGCAACATACCGAAGCCCGAAGAGAAGAACGTCGGCATCAATGGCTGCTGGATCTGGCCGCCTTCGGCCAACGCATCGAACAAACGTCTGGCCTCGGCATCGTCGGCCGCCGACAGCGACAGGGAAATTCCCTTGAACTCCGGCTTCCCGGCGCTGAATCCGTCGGATAGGAATACCTGCGTCTGGCCGATCTGCAAGCAGGCGTGCATCACCTTGTCGGCCGGCGGCGCCGCGCCGCCCGGGCATTCTGCGCTTCCTCCCGGGCCTTCGCCGAAGCGCATGAGCATGACCACCTCGGCATCCAGCGCCTGGCGGTAGAAAGCGATGGCATCATCGCAGTGGCCATCGAAAGATAGATAGGGCTGGATGTACATGATGGGTCCTCACAGGCTGATCGTAGACGGGATAAAAGCGCGCTTTTCATGAAGACGACGAACCGGAGAAACCGGAATCGACATCGGTGGCGCCCAGCTTTCGATTCAGGCCAGCACTTCCACCGCATCGCCGACGCGCACGCTGCCCAGGGAGCGCGGGATGAGATTCTGGCCGAAGGTGACGCCCTCGGGAGTGCGGCGATAGCCGATCAGAGTGCGCAGGGGCTCTCCGTCCGGATCGCGTTCGCCGCGTGCTGGATCGACCGTGGTGAAGACGCAGCGCGTGCAGGCTTTGGCCACGTCGAACTCCACTTCGCCGATGCGGATGCGTTTCCAGCCGTCCTCCGCATGCGCGGCCACGCCGTCCACCACCAGATTGGGGCGGAACTGCAGCATTGACACGGGCTTGGCCAGGCGGGCGTTCAAGCCATCCAGCGCAGCGCGCGAAATCAGCAGCAAGGGAAAGGCATCGGCAAAGCTGACTTCATCGCCAGGCCGCGAATGCGGGTCGGTCATCGGCCGGGCGACGCCGGCGTCCATATGCACCAGATGCACGGGCAGTTGCAGGAATTCGCTCAGCCATGCGTCGGCGGCTGCGTCTACGCGCTTGGCGGCGACTTCGTTCTTCCACACGTTGACCGGTACGGTCGCTCCGGTTTGCGGAAACGGGACCTGCAACGACGGCATGCCGGGAGCGTCCAGCGAAAGGCCCTGCGGGTCCGGCTGCGCGCGCACCAAGGTCAAGCGCGGCAGCTGCCGCCCGGTGAGGAAGCGGCCCTCCGCATCCACCACCATCCAGCGGCGGTCGTGCCGGAGGCCGCGTGGTTCCACCACCGCCGCTCGCATCTCGAGCGGCGCGGAGGACTTGATCGGGTACAGATAGAGGCCGGAGAGCTGCATCGAACGGTTTCCGAATTACGGAAACCTGCATGGTAGAGCCTGTTTACGATCTGTCGGAAGACGACCTGCCTGAAGACATCGTATTTTTCTGCGGATGATCTGGAACGGATTCCCAGTCCCCGCGCATGCGGGGATCCGGCGGCTCCAGGCTTTTCTGCAAACCGTACGGCTGCGGGACGAAAGGCACTGGACTTCCGCCTGCGCGGGGACGACGGGTTTCCCGGGCTTGGAACACCAGGCGAACGTCTTTGTGACCCCGCATTAACCTCGCCAAGCGCATCTTGCGCGATGCGGCTCCCCAACCGCGTGAAGGAGACCAGAGATGCCTTACATCGACGGATTTGTAATTGCAGTACCTACCGCCAACAAACAGAAATTCATTCAGCATGCGAAAGACGGAGATTCGGTGTTCGTGGAGCACGGCGCCACCCGTATCCTGGAGTGCTGGGGGGACGATGTGCAGGACGGCAAGCAAACGGATTTCCGCCGCGCTGTGAAAGCCAAGGAAGATGAGACGGTCGTGTTTTCGTGGGTCGAGTGGCCCGACAAGGCCACCCGCGACGTCGGCATGGAGAAGGCGATGAAGGACCCCAGACTGTCGCCCGACCAGAATCCGATGCCGTTCGACGGCGCGCGCATGATCTTCGGCGGCTTCTCGCCGGTGGTCGAACTCGGTCCCAAGACCAAGCACTGATCGATTGAATCATCAGGCAGGAATGGGCGGGCCGAAACGGCTCGCCCATATCCGCGAATAGCGAGATTCAAGCTAAAGCCGGCCGCCTTTATTTTTCGATCAACTTGTAGACCCTGACGTAATCGACCTGCATGCGTGCGGGAAAGCTGTCGTCATCCACGCCTTTTTGTCCGCCCCAGTCGCCGCCGACCGCGATATTCATCAACAGGTGGAAACGCTTGTCGAAGGGCCACACCTGGTAGCCCTTGCCTTCGTTGGGGAACTCGAGCACCAGCGCATCGTCGATATACCCGCGGATCGCGTCGGGAGTCCAGTCCACGCGATAGAGATGGAACCGATCCATGGCGCCGTCGATGACTTTAGTGGCGGTCTTCTGCGTTTTGATCTGGAAGTAGTAGGCTTCTGTGTGCGTGGTGATATGCACCCGGTCCGGATCGAAGCCGACATGCTCCATGATGTCTATCTCCCCCGACTTCGGCCAACCACCGTACGCCTGGTCCGTGGGCAGCATCCATAACGCTGGCCAAGTGCCTTTGCCGGAAGGAAGCTTCGCTTTTATTTCGAAGCGCCCGTAGAGGAAATCGCCTTTTCCATTCGAGATCACCCGGGCGGAAGTGTAGTCGCGGCCTTCCTTTTTCTCCTTTCGCGCGGCGATGGTAAGCACGCCGTCGGCGACGAATGCATTGCTGGTGCTGTCGGTGTAGTACTGCAGTTCGTTATTCCCCCAGCCGTGGCCGCCTATGTCGTAGCCCCACTTGGCCGGGTCCGGAGCGCCGGTGTAATCGAACTCGTCCTGCCACGCGGGAGTCGCCTCGAACTCCCAGCGCTTCTGCTGCGACACCTGGGTAGTGTCGGCCTGTTGACCGAAACAGGATGCGGCATGCACTCCGACCCAAAGGATCAATGCACCAAGCGGCATTCTTGAGCGTTTCATCGGACGACTCCTGGGGTCTGGAAGCAGTCAATCATTCTTAGAAGAAGGGGATGCCAGGGCGCAACAACAGCTGGAAGACCAGCAGCAACACAATGGCCGCCCCTAGCGGATAGGCCAGCGGAATCGCCACCGGCAGTCCGGTCGCCTTGACCGTGCGCAGGCGCCAGGCGCCGGACTGGATCCAAAACATGCCGACCCCGGCGACGATGACCGGCAGGAACAGCACCTCGATCCATTCGCGCGGCACGCGGAACGGCAGGATCAGCACGATCGCCACCAGCGCCGGCACGGTGGCCGTCTGGAAAATGAAACGGCTGCATGCGCCTGCGCTCGCCAACTGTGCGGGTTGGGAGGCCAGACCCAACAGGTGCCGCGAGAATTGCCGCGCGAAAAGGGGAATGGCCGCCAGGGCCAGCAGCGCGGCGATATTTTTGGCGTTGGCGCTGAGCCAGAAGTAATCCATCGCCATGCCCACATCGCTGCCGGAACTCAGCGCGCCTACCACGACCTGCGGCAACGCCATGAACACCCCGCAGTACGCCAACCAGATCAGGAACAGGCGCGGAGGCGTGGCGCGCCCCACTCCACGCCGCAGCAGGAACAAACAACCCAATCCGAGCATGAAAGTAGCCAAAGCGCCGGTGCCCTGGAACAGACCGGCCAGCGCATGTTCGCCTTCCCAACGATGGTTGTTGTGGAACAGGGTCGGCTGCAACCCGGGAGTGAACGCCTTGGGCAGCACCAGGAAAAGCTCCTGCACGAAAAAAACCAGATTGAAGGCCAACGTGTAGAGCAGGACCGACAGCAACGTGAGCCGCGTATCCCAGGCAACGACCGGTGTCACGGGTTCGGTGCGCGTGCGGAACCAGCCCGCCGAAGCGAGCAGCAGCGGACCGACGATGAGGACCAGGATGGCGGCAACAGCAATCATGCAGACACGCGGCTCTGTGCGTTTCGAAGGTGCGATGGTGCCACAGGCTCGCACGCCGGGGCGCTCTGGCCTTTCCCTACTGCAAAGCGCGGGTAGTAATCAGGGCCTGCCGGGAAACAACGATTGCTGGTGCTTGGGCCGCCAGTTCATGCCTTTGTATTCGACTTCCTTGGCCGAGGCGGCGGCAGGCGCGTCCGCTTGAGCCGCGGAGGACGAAAGCACCAAGCTTTTCAACTTGGCGGCGATCCTTGCGAAGGCTTCGATATCGTTGTGAGTGAAGGAATATTCGTTCCGGCAAACACGGTAGCGCACATCCTGGGCACCGCCGACCGCGCTGGCCCATTGCGGAGTGACGTTCTGGCCGATCAACTCGATCATTTCCCCATCCACGACTTTGCCGCGGTACGACGTTGGCCCGGCGGGCAAGGGCCGGCCATCCACCAACCAGTCGATGTCGTGACATGCGGAGAACCGCGACGCCGCAGCACCTGATCCTCCATTGGCTGAAACGAAGGCCAGATTGATCGTCGATGAGGACGCATCGCCAACCAGAATGGCCTCGAAGGTAAAGACCGGCATGCTCGTATCCATGCTGCCGTCGGCGGTATAGGCGATGGCGCGCTCGCCGCTGATCCGGTCGAAGGTCTCACTGACGTTCTGGGCGGAAACCGGCGCAGCGATCGCCAGCGCGATCGCCAGGAAAGCAATACGCATCAGACAGCCGCCAGGCTGACGGCCGGTAAGTTGAATCCTGACTTCATCACACTCCCCAGTGTGTCGCGACGTCGAAACGCTAGGCCGTTCGGCTTCCCCGCCATAGCTTAGCGCGCACAGCTTGCCATTCCCGGCGCATTCGCGCACGTGCGCAGGAGGGTTCGCTTCGCCCGATTGTGCGGACGGTCACGTTGGCGGCGTCTTCTTCCGCTCCGCTCAGTCGCAGACGCGCGGCCAGGCCGGATCCGCGCCGGGTTCCAAGTCCACCAGAAACAGCTCGCCCGACTTCTGACCGTCGGCCTGCGCGAACAACAAGCGTTTGCCGTCCGGCGACAGCAACGGCCCGACCTGGAAGACATCCTGCCGCGCCGGCACCTGCCCGCGTTCGTGCCACACGCCGTCCACTTTTTCGTAGCGGTAAAGGTGCGAACGTTCGCCGCGGTTGGCCACCACCACCATTACCCTGCCATCGCGCGAGATGTCGGCCTCGTACTCGTCGCCCGCCGTGTTCACGCCTCCGGGCAGCGGCTCCACCCGCCATTCACCGTCGCCCTGCGGCGTCGCCAGATACAGGTCGCGGCCACCGGGACCGCCCGGCCGGTTGGATCCGAACAACAGGCGGCCGTCGGCCAGTTCGCGCGGCAACAATTCGCTGTGGATGGAATTGACCGGCTCCGGCAAGCGGGTCGGCGCGCCCCACTCGCCACTGGCGTTGCGTTCGACCTTCCAGATATCCAGATCGTCCTTGCGGTGCCGGTCGGTGCCGTAATAAAGGCGGCGGCCATCCGGACTGAAGGCAGGATCGGTTTCGAGCACGCCCGGCGCTGCGGCGAAAGCGGGCTCGGCCGGCGCCGACCAGCGTCCGCCTACGCAGCGCGTGGACAACAGGCGGTAATGGTCGAACTGGCGGTCGGCGCGAAAGAAAAACAACTCGCGGCCGTCGGGCGAAAGCGTCGGCGAAGATTCGTACAGATCGGTCGAAATCTCCGCCGGCGTCCACCGCTCGGGCGCACCCATCGCGGCAAGCAGCAAACCCAGGGTCATGGCCGAAGCGGAAACGGATTGCAGCGGCATGCTTTCGCTCCCTCGGGTCGGATCGGAAGCCGCGATATTGGATGCGCACACGGAATGCGGGAAGTGAATATTCCACAAACCAGGGTTGAACGAAAATCAAACCGGCAGTCCATTGCGATGCGATGATCGGTCTTTGTCGAATCCGGGCCTTCCCGGTCGTCGTGGAGACAGAGGGCTTTCCTCTGCCAACGAGAATCCGATATGACCGCCAATACCGTACGGCTGCACCGTGTACTGCGAACCACGCCCGAGCGTCTTTACCGCGCCTTCCTGGATGCGGACGCGTTGGCCAAATGGCTTCCGCCCAACGGCTTCACCTGCAGGGTCCATCACTTGGACGCGCAGGTTGGCGGGACCTACAAGATGTCGTTCACCAATTTCTCCACGGGCAACAGCCACAGCTTCGGCGGCACCTATCAGGAACTGACGCCGAACCGGCTTATCCGCTACAGCGACCGCTTCGACGATCCCAATCTGCCCGGCGAAATGCAGACCACCATCTCGCTGACCGAAGTGTCCTGCGGTACCGAACTGCATGTGGTGCAGGAAGGCATCCCCGAGGTCATTCCGGCCGAACAGTGCTATCTGGGCTGGCAGGAGTCGCTGGTATTGTTGGGGAAATTGGTGGAAGCCGAAATTCCGGACTGAGAATGCGGCATCCGGACCCCGAACTCAGTTCCGGGGGATGAAGGCGATACGACTTTACCGGTGCCACCGAAAGCCGGCGTCCATGCCCGCCCCCTTTTGCAAAAGGGGGCACTTGCATGCTTTCTTTTGCAAAGAGGGGGCACTGGCGTGGCATGAACCCAAAGTCGATCGTATGCTGCCGGCATGAGCGGAAATTACCGATGATGCAGTCGCACCCATTGCCCACACACGCGGCTGTATCTACTTCGCCACGCAATTGGAGGCCACGCCTATTACGGCGCATGGCATGCCTGCTGCCCGTCCTGCTGACCGCCTGCGCGACGCAAGGGCCGCTGCAACCAGGACAACGCCCCACCGATGTGCGCGCCGAGATTGCGCGGCGGATCCCAGCGGCCACGGACCGGGCCGGCTGGGCGGCCGATATCCAGAGCGCATTCGCCGCCCAACGCATCGAGCCCAATAGCGAAAACATCTGTGCCGTGCTCGCCGTGACCGAACAGGAATCCGGCTATCAGGCCGATCCTGTGGTGGCCGGCCTGCCGAAAATCGCGCGCGGCGAAATCGACCGGCGCGCGGCTTCCAAACACATTCCCAAATTCCTGGTGGACGCTGCGCTCAACTTCAAGTCTTCCGACGGCAGGTCGTATGCGCAACGTTTGCAAGCCGCGCGCACCGAACGCCAGCTCAGCGAGATCTACGAAGACATGATCGGCCGCGTGCCGCTGGGCAAGCGCCTGTTCGCAGACATGAACCCGGTGCAGACCGCCGGACCGATGCAGGTGAGCATTGCCTTCGCCGAATCGCACGCCGGCGGCTATCCCTACCCTATCGATAGCTCGATCCGCGACGAAGCGTTCACGCGCCGCGGCGGTCTGTATTTCGGCATCGCCCATCTGTTGGGCTATCGCACGCCGTACAACCGCAAGCTACACCGTTTCGCCGACTACAACGCCGGCTGGTACGCCAGCCGCAATGCCGCCTTCCAGAACGCGGTCAGCCTGGCTTCGGGCATTCCGCTTGCGCTGGATGGCGATCTGCTGCGGCCTGGTGCGCGCATGGACGGTCCCGGCAAGACCGAGTCGGCGGTGCGTGCGCTGAGCGGACAGCTGGGCCTGGACGAACGGGCGATCCGCAATGCGCTGGAACGCGGCGACCGGCTGGATTTCGACGACACCGATCTCTACACCAGGGTTTTCGCGCTGGCCGAAGCCCACGAGCGCAAACCGCTGCCACGCGCGATCGTTCCGGGCATCAAACTGGAAAGCCCCAAGATCACCCGCGAACTGACCACCGCCTGGTTCGCCACTCGGGTGGACGAGCGTTACCAGCGCTGCATGCGCCGGTAGCGGGAGTTCAGGGCGCTGGTTCAGCATGGGCGTCGTATAAGTCGATCTTCTCCGCGCGGTAGCCGCACTCTGCGGAATCAACAATATAGAGCCGCGTACTTTCGGTTGATGACGCACTCACCGCACAATCGACCTCATCGGAAAAGAGCAGAGATATGAAATGCATCGGGTTCCTGTGTTTTCTTTTTCTTTTCTCCGCAAACACGTCTCTCATCGCTGCCGAGAACCCACCGAAGAACTATATTTATATGTACCAGCGGGGAACGGATGGCGCCGACGTCAAGACGGACAAAGCCCTGCGCGATCCCCGCTTCAGCGGGGCTCAAATTGTTTATACATGGCGCGAACTTGAGCCTTCCAAGGACCGGTATGATTTCAGCGCGATAAAAGAGGACCTTGCCTACCTTGATTCAATCGACAAGCGGCTCTGGATTCAAATCCAGGAAAAATCGTTTACTCCACGCCGCAATGTGCCTGATTACCTGTTGAATGACCCGGTTTATCAGGGCGGCGTAATCAAGCAGAGCATGCTTAGCGCGCCAGAGCGAGATCCGGACAAACCATTGTCCGAGGACGAGTATGGCTGGTCAGCCAAGATGTGGCAGGCCCCCGTCCGCGAACGCTACCAGAAGCTGATCCGGCAATTGGGCGCCGAGTTCGACGGAAAAGTAGTTGGGATCAACTTCAGCGAGAGCTCCATGGATATCGGCACTGAGAACGCCGACGGCAGCACCACTTTTCCCGTCGATTTCGATCCGCAAGCTTATGTGGATGCGATTCAAGACAACATGCGTGTGCTCGCCGATTCCTTCAAAGAGTCCATTCCGATGGTCTACTTGAATTTCGTGCCCGGCGAGTGGTTGCCATGGAACGACAAGGGCTATATGCGCACCCTTTTCGCCGAAGCCAGCAAGCTGAAAATGGGGATAGGCGGGCCTGATCTCATGCCATACCGCAAAAGCCACATGTCGCAGACTTACGGCTTCTTCAAGGACTATCCCGACGAGCTGGTAAAAGGCATGGCGGTGCAGGACGGAAATCTTCGCCAAACCAATCCCAAAACCGGCAAGAAGAATACGGTGCAGGACCTGCTCGCTTTCGCGGAAGGGTATCTTGGGCTGGATTATATTTTCTGGGTGGAAGATGAGCCCTACTTCGGCAACGAAGTGCTTGAGCAGCTGCCGCCTCCGGATCGTCAGGGGATTCCCGATCGCACATAGGGCGGGCTCAAGCCCGCCGCACGACAAGCAGAGCCCGCCCTTCGGTCGCTACACCTGCGCCGTCTTCCACTTGCCGCGCGAGAACAGCCACAGGGTGAACAGCCCCACCGACGTTTCGGAAACGAACACGCCCCAGAAAACACCCGTGTGCTGCCAGCCCAGGGTGATGGCCAGGACGTACGACAGAGGTATCTGCAGCAGCCAGAAGAACACCACGTTGATCTTGGTGGGCGTGACCGTGTCGCCGGCGCCGTTGAAAGCCTGCACCGCTACCATCCACCAGCCGTAGACGAAATACGAATACGACAGGATCCGCAGCCATTGGCCGCCGATGGCGATCACCTGCGCATCGTCGGTGAAGATGGCGATCAGGCGGTCGTGCAGGAAGAAGAACAACACGGAGATCAGCAGCGTGAACGCCATGTTGTACCAGCCGATCCGCCATACCGACGCTTCCGCGCGGCCCGGCTGGCCGGCGCCCAGGTTCTGCCCCACCAGGGTGGCTGCGGCATTGGACATGCCCCAGGCCGGCATCAGCGTGAACATCATGATGCGGATGGCGATGGTCGCGCCGGCCACGGCCTCGCTGCCGATACCGGCCAGGATGCGCATCAGGAATATCCACGAAGTCATCGCCACGATCATCTGGCCGATGCCGCCCAGCGAGGTGCGCACGATGTTCCACATGATCGCGCCGTGCCAGGCCAGTTGCGAGGCGGCCACGCGGATGTGCTTGCCGCCGCGGAACAGGACCCACAACTGATACAACACACCCGTTCCGCGGCCGATGACGGTGGCCAGGGCGGCGCCCTCGATGCCCATCTCGGGGAACGGGCCGATGCCGAAGATCAGCAGCGGGCACAGCAGGATGTTCAGGCCATTGGCCAGCCACAGCACGCGCATGGCGATGGCCGCATCGCCGGCGCCGCGGAAGATCGCGTTGATCACGAACAGCAGGATGATCACCACGTTGCCGCCCAGCATCCACTGCATGTAGGGATAGCCGTGCTCCAGCGTCCAGGGGTCGGCGCCCATCAGGCGCAGCAGATCCTTGGCGAAGAAAATTCCCGCCACCGCGAACGGCACCGCCAGCAGCACCGCGACCCCGATCGCCTGCACCGCGGCCACCGCCGCTCCCTCGCGGTTGCCTTCGCCGATGCGCCGCGCGACCACCGCCGTCACCGACATCGCCAGACCCATGGCGATGGCGTAGAGCAGGAACAGCAGGCTCTCGGTGAGCCCCACCGTGGCCACCGCAGACGGGCCAAGCTTGGCAACGAAGAAGATGTCCACCACCGCGAAGGTGGATTCCAGCACCAGCTCCAGCACCATCGGCACGGCGAGCAGGAATACCGCCTTGCGCATCGGAATCTTGGTGTAGTCCGCATTGGTGCCGCGGATCGCGTCGCGCAGTTCAGCCCATAGCGATTGCGCGGGCGCTGGCGCCTCCGCAGCGCTGGCTTCGATCTGGCCGGTGGGTTGCGGTTCGGTACTCATGCGCGCATGGCTCCCTGATTCGCGAAAACGCCGATGGTAACCGCAGAACGGGTTCTGTTCCGCGTTTGAGCGCTGCTCGCACGCAGCGCGCCGCATCGAACGCTTTCAACGGACATGCAACTCTCGATGTGGGACATGGCTCCTCCTGAGGATGGGCGAGAAGGGCCCATGCCCACCGCCTTTCCCATTGCGACGAACGGGCCGGCCCGGAATCGACATGGCCGAACAGCGCATCTGGTCTGCAAGCGCCGTTCTCGCATGGGTTACAGTCGAAACCCCGGCTTCCACAGTCAGGACCTGATCATAGGAAACCTCCCATGCCCACCCTGCCTCACGCCACCGCGCTCGCTCTTTCGCTGGTCTTGGCCTTCGGCGCCAAGGCCGCCGAGCCGGATCCTGCGAAAACCCTCGCCTACATCGACCAGGGATGGACCACGCTGACCCGTTCCATGGAAGATTGCTCTTCGCTGCACGACGACAAGGTCAAGACCCGGCCGGTCCTCTATCTGCCTGCAGACCTGAAGCGCAGCGCCGCCATCGATGCGATAGCCGAGCGTTGCAAGGTCGATGTGCGCGTGCTGCCGCAGACCATTACCCAGATCGGCGAACTCGATCCCTCGACGCTGCCGCAACAAGGTCTTCTGTACCTGCCCAACCCCTATGTGGTGCCGGGCGGATTCTTCAATGAGATGTATGGCTGGGACAGTTATTTCATCGTGCTGGGCCTGGTCGCCGACAAGCGCGAAAAGCTGGCCCGCGATATGGTCGATAACTTCCTGTTCGAAGCCGAGCATTACGGCGGCGTACTCAACGCCAACCGCACCTATTACCTCACCCGCTCGCAGCCGCCGTTCCTGGGTGAAATGATCCGCGAAATCCTGGACGCTCCCGCCAGTTTCGCCGACCGGCGCGATGCCGATGCCTGGCTGGCGCGCGCGTACCCGTTGGCGCTGCGCGACTACGCGGTCTGGGACCGCCCCGAGCATCGCGCCGGCGATACCGGCCTGGCGCGCTATTTCGACTACGGTGCCGGTCCGGTGCTGGAAATGCACGATGCCGACTATTTGCGCGGCGTGATCGAATGGCTGCTCGCCCATCCCGGGCGCGACCCCGGCTATCTGGTGGAAGCCTCCGAATATCCCGACGACGCCGAAGCGCAACGGCTGAAGACCACCAGCTGCGACGTGCGCGCCTCCGAAGTCTGCGCCCAGGCCTGGGCCAAAGGCCACCGGCTCAGCGCCGATTATTATCTGGGCGACCGTGCGATGCGCGAGTCCGGCTTCGACGTCAACTTCCACTTCGGGCCTTTCGCCGGCTCCACCCATCATTACGCGCCGGTCTGTTTGAACAGCCTGCTCTACCGCTACGAGATCGCCCTGCGCGATTTCGCCCTGCGCCTGCGCAAGAAAGACGACGCGCAGCGCTTCGCCAAAGCGGCCGAAGCGCGCAAGGCCGCGATGGACAAGTACCTGTGGAAGCCTGGTCCCGGCATGTACCAGGACTACGATTTCGTTGCCGGAAAATCCGCTGCCGATCCATACATCACCACTTTCTACCCGCTGTGGGCCGGCGCGGCCTCAAAGCAGCAGGCGCAGGCGGTGCGTGAAAAGCTGCCGTTGTTCGAGCGCAAGGGCGGCCTGGCGATGAGCGCGGACGAAAGCGGCGCGCAGTGGGATGCGCCTTTCGGCTGGGCGCCGACCAACTGGCTGGCAGTCGCCGGCCTGGACGCTTACGGTTTCCATGAAGACGCCCGGCGTGTCGGCGGCAAGTTCGTCGCCACCATCGACCGCAGCCTGGCCCACGATGGCACCATCCGCGAGAAATACAACATGGCCACTGGCGATGCCGACGTGAAGGTCAGCGCTGGCTATAGCGAGAACGTAATCGGCTTCGGTTGGAGCAATGGCGTGTACCTGAAGCTGCGGGATTTGCTTCAGGACCGGAAGGTACGCTGACGGACGAACCGATGCGTAGGGAGAACTCAAGCCCCCCCCGTATGATGGCCGACCTACGGGGCCCGTTGCAGGCTGCGAATTAATCGCGATGCTGGCGCCCCAAGCAGCTTCTCGCCAAGCCACTCATTCCGAAACGCGGAGGTAATCCGGCTTGGCCAGCATCAGCTGCGTCTGGTAATAGTATTTGTCGGTGGGCTTGCCGCGTTCTATGAAATGGATCTTGACCTGCGTGGCGTATCCCAGCACGGTAATGTCTTTTCCTTTCAGGAATTGATCGGGGGCACTGCCGTATTTGCGCGTGAAAGCAGCCTCCACTTCGGGAGCGAAGACCACCGAAAGATTACGCGCGTCGCGATAATCGGTTTCCGAATTCAGATACAGGTAATTGCGGTCGCGGCCACTCGCTTGCACTTTCATCACGAACAGGCCTGGCACACTGCCGTCCTCCTCGGCGGCCAACACGCCGGCAACCTTTGCGGAGATGCGCTCGCCTTCGCCGGTCAGCAGCATCGCCTCCAGCACCGGCAGTACGGCCACGCCGCCGCCGCAGCTCGCATCGATGGTCGACGCCGGCCCCTGGCCTATCAGCTTGACCGCCGCCATCATCGGCTCATCGGCGTGCTTGTTACCATCCAACGCCAACACGGCCCACTTCCGATACAGGGCACCTGCCAGGGTCAACCGGGCGATACCGTAATCCATCAGCTCGCGCGCCTTGGTCGCTTCGACGATCGCCGCATCGGCATCGCCGCGCCAGCACAGCAGGAATGACGCGTAGTTGCCGTGCGCCCAAGCGCTGGTTGGCCTGGCCGCCACATCGGCCCGGTATACGCCTTCGGCGTCGTCCAGGCGTTTGGTCCGTTTGTAGTACCGGATCAGGCCTTCCCGCGCCGCGGTGTTGATGCGCGGGTCATTGTCCGCCAGCACCTTCCGGTAGCGCGCCACCGCTTCTTCGTGGCGATTCTCGTCCATCAACAGTTCCGCCCAGTTTAGGTGCAGCCAAGGATCGTCCGTGCCCAGTCGATCTGCTTTCTGCAGTGCGGCCGTCGCCTGCGCCGGTTTGCCCATCAGCCGGTAGACATGGCCTTGGAGGACAAAAGCACGAGCGTAGTCCGGCGCGATTTCCAGGGCCTTGCCCAACGCCTGGTCGGCGGCTTCCAGAGTGCCCGCACGGAAAGAATCCCCGCTGATGTGTCCATCGATCAGGTAGTAGCGTGCATACAGACGGTAGGCATTGGCCGAGCGCGGATCGTCGCGCAACACCCGGTCGAGTTCTGCCTTGGCGTCGTCCTTACCTTCCCCCTGCCCTTCCCATGCGTCCAGCAGCGACTCGGCGCGCTGCAGGCGCGCTTCGGATGAAGCCGGGGCGCCGGCCGGGGCGCCCTCAGCGGCGGCGACCACCCGCGGTATGATCGCGGCCGTGAAACCGGCCATCGCCAGCCACAAGAAGTGCCGCAAGCAATGCTGCGCTCGGCTCTGCATTCGTGTACCCCCGTTGCGAATACAGTCTAGATTGGCCGACGGCGGACGATTGTCAAGCGATGGGCCGCAAACCCGATACCAAGACATCACCTGCGAATCGACTCCCATGCACCGCTACCCGGAGCATGATCGATGAGCCAACAAGCATCAGGACGCAACAGCCAGGACCCAGAGCTGCTGCGCCGCCTGCTGCGCGCCAAGGACCGCATGGATGCCGCCTCGCACGAGGCGTGGCCAGTGCAGCGTTTGGCGAAAGTCAGCAGTGTATCCGAGGCCCATTTCGCGAGATCCTTCAAGGAAGCCTTCGGCCTGCCGCCGCATCGGTACCTGCTGACGCGACGGATCGAGCGGGCCAAGGCGCTGTTGCGCGACACGGATACGCCCGTCCTTGAGATCGCATTGCAGACCGGTTGGAACAGCCTGGGCACGTTCGGGCGTACCTTCCGCGACGTCACCGGGGAAAGCCCCAGCGAGTTGCGTGCGCGCGAACGGGCCGCCCGGCACGAACTGGAGCGGGTGCCGGCCTGCTACGTCAGCGCCGCGTACCGGCCCGGACTCACAACCGCAGTTTCGGAGAAGCGGCGGCAGGAGGCCGGTGTTACAAAAGAGCCCCCGCAGAAACCGGAGGTTCCATGAGTCAAGGTATTGGAGTAGTCGGGCTGTACGTTCGCGATCAGGACGAAGCCCTTGAGTTCTATGTAGAGAAGCTGGGATTCCGCGTGCATACCGATGCACGCAACGGCGATTACCGCTGGCTGACGGTGCAACACCCGGACCAGCCCTCCCTGCAGCTCGGCCTGTTCAAGCCGCAGGCGCCGGAGCTGGACGCATCGACGGCGCGGAGCGTGCGCGAGATCGTCGCCAAGGGCGCCATGCCGCCGCTGGTGCTCAACGTGGACGATTGCCGCGGTGCGTACGAGCGTATGAGCACCCGCGGGGTGGAGTTCACCCAGGCACCGGAGGAGCGCTATGGCAACATCGACGCCAACTTTCGCGACCCTTCCGGCAATGGCTGGAAGATGATTCAGTCCGGCCGCGCATCAAGCTAGACAGGTCGTGGGGGCGCCGTTCGTGGGAGCGGCGTCCCGCCGCGAGCTCTTCCTCTGAGTGAGAGTTTGCGCCAAAAGCTCGCGGCGGGACGCCGCTCCCACGCCTCCTTCTTCATCCGTGAATCTGCAGAGGAATTCCCAATGAACTGGAACAAATGGATTCGTCAATTCCACCGTTGGGTGGCCATAGCTTTCACGTTGACTGTCATCGCCAACTTTGTCGCGCTGGCACAGAGTGGTGGTGCGATGCCGCCGCCCTGGATCACCTACTCCCCGCTGCTGCCGCTCGCCTTGCTCACGCTCACCGGCCTGTACATGTTCGTGCTGCCGTACGTGCGAAAAACGGGCGTTGCGCCACATGCGGCTGAGTAACGTCGGCGAATAGGTACTGGCTTACGGCGCGACCAGTTGCGTATGGCCCGGCGATATCTCGCTGCTTGTTTCCGCACCAATCTGCGTCCAGACCAGCAAGGCCAAGCCATTGTTGTGGCGGGGGTATGCGCTGTGTGGAAGCACCCCTTCTCCCCTCGCGGGAGAAGGGGGCGCGCAGCGCCGGAAGAGGGGCAAGCGGAGAGGAAGTAATTGAACGCCGGGGTCAACACAAGAAGCGACTCGACCGTGGCCGGGAAAAGCGGCCTGAAGCTCTCGGTCTCCGCTCCACCCCTCTCCCGCCGCGTAGGCGCGTCGACCTCTCCCACAAGGGGAGAGGTGGAACTTCCGATTATTTCTCGTGCACGGAGCGGCCGAACCGCCTTACGGCTTGGCGATCTGCAGCAGTTCGATCTCGAACACCAGGGTGCTGTTCGGCGGGATCGGGCCGCCCGGCGTGCCTGTTTCGCCATAGCCCAGTTTGGCCGGGATCCATAGCTTGTACTTGCTGCCCACGGGCATCAGCTGCAGCGCCTCGCTCCAGCCCGGCACCACCGAACCCAACACGAATTGGGCGGGTTCGTTGCGCTTGTACGAGCTGTCGAACTCGGTGCCATCGAGCAACGTGCCGGCGTAGTTCACGCTCACGCGGTCTTCCACTTTCGGTTTCGGCCCCGTGCCTTGCGTGATGATCTGGTACTGCAGGCCAGAGGCGGTGGTGACCACGCCGGGCTTCTTGCCGTTCGCAGCCAGGAAGGTCTTTTCCAGTTCCACGTTCTTCTTGCCCTGCACTGCCATCTCAGCCTGCTTCTTGGCCATCTCTTCCTGTTGCTTGGCCTGCATCTTGACCGAGAAGGTCTGCATCACTTTCGCCACCTGCTCTTCGTTCAACAGGAGCTTCTTGTCGTTGATGACATCTTCGATAGCCCGATTGAGGGTCTTCAGATCGACTTCGTCTTTCATCGGCTTGAGCGACTTGCCGATGTCCATGCCGATCATGTAGCTGACCTGCTCCTTGTCGGTCGCCAATCCGGGGATCTTCCCGGCCGCATCCTGCTTGGCGGCGGCATCGGCACTGGCCTCGGTGCCTGCGGGATCCTTTTCGGACGGTTTGCAAGCGGCGAGCACGAGGGCACATGAGGCTGCGGCCACGGCGAGGGTCAGGGTGCGGGATAGCTTCATCAAGAAAAACTCCAGGTATTGGCAAGGGGGTGAATAGTGGACTAAGAAAACCGGGGCCGGCCACCTGCGGGATACGCAAAACCGTCTACGTGGACCAATAGGGCGGACTCGAGCCCGCCGCATGATGTGCGACCTACCTGGTCTGCCGGTTAAACGCCGGGATCGGCGTTCAGCAACCGGTAGCGTCGGCGCATGAAGTGCCGATTGCGGCGCTCGAGGTAAAAAGGCCGGTGCATGGGGTCAAAACCCGGCATGTCGGGTAAAAAAAACCATAGCCCGGGTAGAGCGCAGCGAAATCCGAGACGCCGAAGTGGGGACGCCCAATTCGAGAGATATCCGCCGAAGCGCATCGGTAATGCGAAGCGCCCATGTGCCAGATCAAAAACCCCGGGTTTCGCTGCGCTCTACCCGGGCTATGCCATTCGCGATTTTCTGCGTATTGCCAGCACACAGAGCGGGCTCAAGCCCGCCGCAGGATGCCCGACCTGCAGCTTGCCAAGGACCCTCCCCTTCGTGGCAAGCTATCTGCGGGGACGGTGCCACGACGGCGCCAAGGGAAAAACACCGATGCATTTCGTACAGCGGGCTGCCTGTGCCGGGCGAGTGGTGGGCTGGATCCTGTGCTTCGCACTGCTGACCGGTTGCGGTAGCGGTCCGAAGGGAAACGAGTACGTGAACTATGACGGTACCACCCTTGTCGTCGAGGGCACCGAGTTCAAACGGGAAAACACGATGGACCCGCCCGGCACCTTCCTTCCCGGACGCGTCGTGGTGCAGCCGGATGATGACAATGTAGACGACGCCCTGACGCTCATCGAGCGCTATGGGCTGACGCTGGAAGGTCGCAGCTCCCAAGGCTGGCTGCTGGTCAAGGCGCCCGACGGTTTCGAGATGCAGTGGGCTGCAGCCATCCAATCGCAGCTCGGCGGGCGTAGCTTTGCGACCATCGACTCCGCCCAGTCGCCAACACTGGTAGTCACGGCCGCGGCCGCGGCTGGCAAAGCGCCGGTCGCGGAAGGGCCCGTGCCCGACGATGAGCCGTCCGCCGCGGACGTGCGCCGCATCGCCATTGAGAGATACGAGCGGCTTGAACAAGCCGGTGGTCTTCCCGTGACCATGACGGCCACCGGGCAGTCGGCGGTCCTCCACGCCAAGGTATTCGATGCACGCAAGGAATCCTGCCGGCGGCTTCCCAGCGCCAAGCCTGGCGAGTGGGAGTGCGAGGCCGAGCTGATGATGGGGTTGTGCAGCGGCGACTGCGACCCGTCCGACGAAGAGCCCCTGCCAAAGGGCGAGCGCGTGTTTATCCGCTGGGATCCTGCGCAGCGTGGCTTCACGCTCGACGATGATTTGAATTAGCACGTAGCCCGGGATTCGCTGCGCTCTACCCGTGCTGCGTCACTCGCTCGCCGTACTCCCGAGTTCGTACAGGTAATCGACGTACGACATCGCTGCGCCGTCGAAGCCCTGCACTTTCGGGTTGCTCGATTCGATCAGGAAGAACTCGTCAGGTGCGTGCGCGCCGCCGCCGTGGCCGAGGCCGAAGTGGCCGGACGGAAGCGACAGCGGCGGCTGCGTGAACACGAAGCCCGGGTAGGAGCCCGCCAGTCGCGGCCAAAGCAGCGGTTCGACGCCGCTGCGGCGCAGCACCGCCAGTTGCGCCTGGATCAGGCGCGAGTCGGCATCGGTGGTGGTGGGGTCGTAGCCGCCGCTGACATTGACGGCGATATCGCCGTAGCCGCGCTTGGCCAGATGCGCCTTCAGCGCCGCGACTGCGCCGTCCCGCGTCATCGGCGGCACCAGCCGCATATCGATCTTGGCCACCGCGCGATACGGCAATACCGTCTTGCCGCCCACGCCCGTGTAGCCACCCACCAAGCCCTGGATGTTGACCGTCGGCTGCGCGACCAGACGCTCGTTGGCCTTTTCCCACGACAGGTCGTCGATCCAGTGCGGCACGCCCAGCGATTTCTTGGTCGTGGCCTCGTCGCGCGCGGCTGCCGATTTCGCGATCATGGCGCGTGCCTCGGCGGTCAGCGGCGTGGGCGTTGGCAGACCGTCGATCGTCACGGTGTTGCCGTCTTTCGATACCAGCGTGTCCAACGCCTTGATCAGGCGCCACGCTGGGCTGTCGACCATCGCCTTCAGCGACGAATGCACGTCTTTCGCTGGCCCACGGCCCCATGCGTTGCCATCGGCAACCAGCTCCAGTTCGATCACCCCCTTGGCGCCGAGGTTGACCGTCACCGAGCCGTCGGAACCCTGCAATCCCATGGGCATGAATACGCCAACGCTCTTCTTCAGCGCGGCCTGGATGTCCGGCCGCAGCACAAGTTCGCGAATGTTGGGGGAGCCGATCTCCTCTTCGCCCTCGGCCACCAGAACCAGGTTTACCGGCATCTTCTGATTGGCATCGCGGATCGCCCGCAGCGCTGTGAGGAAGGCCATTTCCGGCCCCTTCTGGTTGGTCGCGCCGCGGCCGACCATCGCCTTGCCCAGGCCCGGCTTGTCGACGATGCGCGCTTCCAGCGGAGGCGATGACCATTCCGCGGGGTCGTACTGTTTGACGTCGTACATGAAGTACAAGCCGACGGTGGTCGGCGCACCCGCATCCAGCGTGGCGTATACGCCCGGTTTGCCGCTGGTTTCGACGATCTCGACGCGTTGGAAGCCCGCTTCGCGCGCCAGCTTCGCCATGTACTCGGCGCCCTGCTTCGCATTACGGTCTTCGGCCGCGATCGATGGCAATGCGATCCAGTCCTGCAACGTCTTCACTGCCGCATCGTGACGCTGGGCAATCTGCGCCTGGATCGCGGCGCGGTCAGGCTCGGCAGCCTGCACCGCGCCCGCCGTCAACAGGGCCAGTGCGGCCATTGCCAGTGTGCTGCGACGCGCACGCCGCGCAAGAACCGGTGCTTCCATACGTAGTTCCCCTGTAGTGATAGTGGTCTGAGTCTACCGTCGGACTGGCCGAGTGGACCGTGAACCTCGTACCGGGATAAGCCAAAAAAACTGAAGATGCGAACCGGCGTTTCCAGATGCCGCGTTATCGTTCGATGATGCGTACATCGGAACGATGTTCGGAGCACATAGGGCGGGCTCAAGCCCGCCGCATGATGCCCGACCCACGAGATCTACAGGGCCTGGCGTGCAGCCGCAACTTAGTGTCTGCTTCCCATTCTTACCCAACTTGCGAGGAACTCCATGTTGAACCGGATCGTCTACCTGACCTGCGCAGTCCTGCTGACAGCCGCACTCGCTGGGTGTACGCGGGAAGATCCCGACTGCACGGCTGCCGGTGAAGCGCTCTCCGATACTGCGTATCGCGAGCAATTGAGGGCGACTGTCCAGCGCTTGTTCGATGCGGGGGAGCTCGGTGAGATCAACACGCTGGTGAGGCCAGGCACGCCGCCCGACCTTCCCGGCAGGTACGGTGTCGCTGTCGCGCCCGAGTTCAACGCAGTGGGGTCAAAGCCTCTGTACCAACGGACCCTCTTCGACGCTCGCGGGCACCTGGTTGCGGTGTTCGTGGGCTGGGCTGCAGGCAAGGGCGTTGTCGTGGACTTGGCGAACGAGGATGGGGTCGTGCCGGCGGGCACCTTCGCCCCGATGATCGACTACGGAGATGGCGTCCAGCTGGTTTGCTCTCCACAGGACTAGTTGCCGCGGCCCCGAACGTCTGTCGGCCCTGCGCCGTTCCTGGGGGTCTATGCCAGCAAGAGCCCCGGGTTTCGCCTATGGCTCTACCCAGGCTACATCACTCGATAGAACTCAGCTGGGCGATGACAGTTGCGTCGGGGAAACCCTGCGTCCGGAATCTGGGTGGGTAGTGCCCGTGCTCCTCTTTCAGCAGGTGTCCAATCATGGGAAACGAAGCATCCCAATCAACTACCAATAAATCCCCCTTATCTCGGCGGTCGACTGTGTCCAGCACCAATCGGTCCGTCTTGGGCAAGAGAGCATCGACGCCTTCGGTCCACGCGCTCCACGATACGGTGTGCATCCCATCTGCCTGGTCGCGCAGAAAATAGCTGGCTACAAAGACATCGCGTCCTTCCCGTTCGTACAACGCTTCCAGGGATTTCTTCTGCTCTGCGTACTCATCGTTGCGCAAGAGGCGGTTGAGATCCAGTTGCCTTTCTCGATGTTTTGGCCAAGGAGCGGCGAAGGTCACGGTCTTTCCGTCATCGTCATAAGTGAAGGCCAATGCCGATACCCAGCGTCCGCTGGCCTCGAATGCCTGATGGCTAAGCTCGGTCATTGCTAGGACGCCGTTTTCATCGCGATCTCCAGTTACTAGAAGTACGTCGCGCGTCGGGATCATGAATACAGGCCGGCCCTTAACCGGCGCACGCTCCAGCACGTCCGGAAGTAGCGCACGGCTCGGGTCGTAACTATCGCCCCAGGCACCACGAAAGACTCCGGGCGCGACTTCCTCCCAGCCTTCGCTGGTCGCGTCACGGAGATTTTCACGCGCAATGACGAGTGCCTGATCCAAAGTCAGGCCCCACTCTTCCGGCGGTCCGCAGGTCAGGGTGTTTATCGTGTCAGGCTGGTCCAGCGCCAGGAGTTCGACGCAATCTTCACCGAAATGCCGATACCGGAACCCCGCGTCGGGATTTTCTTGTTCTTCAATGCGGCTCCGCCCCATATCGAGGATACCTGCCAGATTCCTGATGATTGGGATCATCATGGGGCGGGCTTCGTCCAGGGTTGGCTCATAAGGTACCGAGTTCGCGACGAGTATCTGGACATATCGCCTAACCACAGCGGTGCGCTCGGATCGCTTGGATGCGATGTAGTCCCTGTAAGCGTTAGCCAGGAACAGACACTGCCCTGACCCATGGGCGAGCCTGAATTGATCGGGCTCAAACTTGAGCGTTTCCTTGAAGCCGATCTTCCGGGCTTCCCGCTGAACGATTTCGGCAAAGCCCGCTTGACTAGGGGGATGGCCGGAAATCTTGTCCAAAAGGTTAGCAATCACCGGTTATACCTGAGCAGGGGGACACGCGATCTTCTCCGATCTACGCGCCAGCACACAAGGCGGCGTAATCCATCTCAAGCAAGGGGTATGATCCGAGGCGGCTGCGGATTGCCGCACCTACGGGCACGCGGTGACAGGTAATCATCGCGATTCCTAGACGTATTGCTCCCTCATCGCATGCGGTGGGCCCGGGCCCACCCTATGAATCCACAACCAACCGTACATAGGGCGGGCTCAAGCCCGCCGCATGATGCCCGACCTACGGGGCCTTGAGGCGTGTCACCACAGTGCGACGGAGTGCTTAGGGGGCTGGATCAATGAAGATGTACTGCTCAACGATGAGTCCATTTTCTACCTTGATGGCATCTGATCCGGTCAGAAGCACCTTTCCTTGTGACTCGCCGTGCCAGCGTGCAACGCCGATTCCATGGTGCCCGGAAGGGCTGCCCTGAACAACGAAGCGAAAGTCCTCTGGGAAACCACCCATCACCTTGGTCACGGTGGCTGCGATGGCGCCGATGCCTTCGATCGCCTCCTCTCTGTCCGGCTCGTACAGCCTGACCCGCTCATGGTAGACGCGGTTCAACCAGGACTCTCGCGCTCCAGCGTCCTTCTCATTCCCTTGAACAAGGCTAAACATTTGGGATGTCCCGCATGGCTTGCTGACCGTTGTAAGGTTATACCATCGGTAGCTTCAACCCCATCTCCCGCGCACACTGCTTCGCAATCTCATACCCAGCATCCGCATGCCGCATAACCCCGGTCCCCGGATCATTCCACAACACCCGCGCAATCCGCTTGTCCGCTTCCGGCGTACCGTCGCAGACAATCACCACCCCAGAGTGCTGCGAATAACCCATCCCCACCCCGCCGCCATGGTGTAGCGACACCCACGTCGCCCCACCCGCCACATTCAACATCGCATTCAACAACGGCCAATCGCTGACCGCATCGCTACCGTCCTTCATCGCCTCCGTCTCCCGGTTGGGCGAAGCCACGCTGCCGCTGTCCAGATGATCGCGCCCGATCACCACCGGCGCGCTCAGTTCCCCGTTGCGCACCATCTCGTTGAACGCCAGCCCCAGCTTGTGGCGCAGGCCCAGGCCCACCCAGCAGATGCGCGCCGGCAGACCCTGGAAACTGATGCGCTCCCGCGCCATGTCCAGCCACCGGTGCAGATGCTCATCGTCGGGAATCAACTCCTTCACCTTCGCATCGGTCTTGTAGATGTCCTCCGGATCGCCGCTTAAGGCCACCCAACGGAACGGACCCACGCCCCGGCAGAACAACGGCCGCACATAGGCCGGCACGAAACCCGGGAAATCGAACGCGTTCTTGCAGCCCTCGTCGAACGCCATCTGCCGGATGTTGTTGCCGTAATCGAACACCGGAATGCCCTGCTTCTCGAATTCCAGCATCGCCTCCACGTGCACTCGCATCGACTTCTTGGCCGCATCGCGCACCTTGTCAGGATTGGTCTTCTGCTCCAGCAGCCAGTGCTCCACCTTCCAGCCGATCGGCAGATAGCCATGCACCGGATCGTGCGCGCTGGTCTGGTCGGTCACCGCGTCCGGGCGCACGCCCATGCGCACCAGCTGCGGCAGGATTTCCGCCGCGTTGCCCAACAGCGCGATGGATTTGGCTTCGCCCGCCGCCGTGTACGCGCGGATGCGCGCCAGCGCGTCGTCCAGATCGGTGGCCTGCTCGTCCACGTAGCGCGTGCGCAGGCGCATGTCGATGCTCTTCTGCTGGCACTCGATGTTTAGGCTGCAGGCGCCGGCCAGCGTGGCCGCCAGCGGCTGCGCGCCACCCATGCCGCCCAGACCGGCGGTGAGGATCCAACGCCCTTTCAGTGAACCGCCGTAATGCTGGCGGCCCATTTCCACGAAGGTCTCGTAGGTGCCCTGCACGATGCCCTGGCTGCCGATGTAGATCCAGCTGCCGGCAGTCATCTGCCCGTACATCATCAAACCCTTCTTATCGAGTTCGTTGAAGTGTTCCCAGGTGGCCCAGTGCGGCACCAGATTGGAATTGGCGATCAGCACGCGCGGCGCATCGGCGTGGGTGGGGAACACGCCGACCGGCTTGCCGGACTGCACCAGCAGGGTCTCGTTGTCTTCCAGATCGCGCAGCGATTGCAGGATGGCGTCGTAGCAGGCCCAGTCGCGCGCGGCGCGGCCGATGCCGCCGTAGACCACCAGCGAAGTCGGGTCTTCGGCCACTTCCGCATCCAGATTGTTCTGCAGCATCCGGTACGGCGCCTCGCTCAGCCAGGACTTGCAGGTGAGCCGGGAGCCGCGCGGTGCGCGGATGACGCGGGAAGGGTCGTGGCGCGGGTCGGTCATGAGGAAATCCAGTTGCAGATGTAACCCCATTATCGGCGGGAGCGCCGTCCCGGCGCGAGCTCTCCCCGCCCGGTAAGGCAAAAGCTCGCGCCGGGACGGCGCTCCCACAGAAATGACAGGTGTCGTGGCAGACTTGGCCCATGCGCCTACTTATCCCGACTCTGCTGATCTCCCTCTCGATGGCCCTCTGTCTGAACGCCGCCGCGGCCCAGCCGCAACCGCGCGTGCTGGTCTTTACCAAGACCACCGGCTGGCGGCACGATTCCATTCCCACGGCGATTGCTGCGCTGCAACGGCTGGGCGCGCAGGAAGGCCTGGCGGTGGACCACACTGAAGACGCGGGCGATTTCAACGACAAGAACCTGCAGCGCTACCGCGCCGTGATCTTCGCCAGCACCACCGGCGACGTGCTGGACGCGACCCAGCAGGCGGCAATGGAAAGTTTCGTGCGCGCCGGCGGCGGCTACATGGGCGTGCATGCGGCCGCCGATACCGAATACGACTGGCCGTGGTACGGGCAATTGGTGGGCGCGTGGTTCAAGAGCCACCCGCCGGGGTTGCAGACCACCAAAGTGGTGTTCGAACACGAAGGCATTCCGACCGCCGTGCCCGCGTGGACCGTGACCGACGAGATCTACAACTACCGCAGCAACCCGCGCAGTGCGGTGCAGGTGACCGCCACGGTGGACGAACGCGACTACCAAGGCGGCACCATGGGCGCCGACCACCCCATCGCTTGGTGCCACGGCTACGATGGCGGACGCGCGTGGTATACCGGGCTGGGGCACGAAATCAAGCTGTATGCGGACCCGCAGTTCGAAGCGCAGCTCAAGCGCGGGCTGCGTTATGTGGTGCGGTTTTCGGACGAGTGTTGACGGGCAGCGCAAAGCGACCGTACTCGACCCGTCATCCCTCCAAACTTGTCATCCCGAGCGTAGCGAGGGACCTGCTATTGCGAGCGATGAAGCAGATCCCTCGCTTTGCTCGGGATGACATTGCCCTGGATGACACTGCTTTAGTGCAGCGCCCTTAATGCACCGCCGGATCCAGCCTGCGGATCGCATCGCGCAGGTCGACGGCGCCTGTGCGATCGATATCGTCGCGGTTGTACGCCCGACCGGTAGCATTGGCGCACTTGCGGCCCTTGCTGTCGGCGCGGATGAGCCGCGAACCGGTGTGCTTGAGGCAGTTGTGGTCGGCGGCTTCGTTTTTGGCGTCGGCCTTGTTCCGATTGCCCGACGCTTCGGTCGATGTTCCGGTAGGAGCCGTGGCTGTGGTCTGCGTATCTGCGGCAGCAGGCGTAGCGGTCTGTGCGGAAGTGGCGAATGCCAGACTCAGCAAGGCTGCGGTAAGAGCAAGACGTTTCATGGGGGATCTCCTGCGCAGTGAGCGCACCAAAAAAAGTGGAATGCATCGGTTATACGCGCACGGGCATTTACCGGTCGCAACCCCATCGCCCGCATTCATAAACGCCTCAGGCAGCGCCGCACGCCTTGCCGCTGCCCGCACGGAACGCCTGCACCGCAGCTTCGTCGGCCGGTTCGGGACGGTTGCCGTCATCGAAGATCACCCGCCACGCGCCATCGGCTTCCTGCTGCCACACCGATCTGAAACGCCCGTGCCGGAACTTGCCCGTGGCCGGATCCTGGTACAGCGCCGGGCCTGTGGAAAAAGCGGTACGGCCGTCGCCACCCACCACGACCCGGTCCGGATACCACTCCAGCTTGATCGCACTGCCGTCGACGATGCCCTTCCATTCCTCAGCGATCTTTTCGCGGCCGATGCTGGGCTGGCGCTCCACGCCGAACGCTGCCCGGGGATGCAGGTGCTCGGCGAAGGCCGAGGCATCGTGTTCGGCGACCGACCTGGCGAAACTGAGCTCACGTTGCCAGACCTGGCACTGCGCAGGATCGGCAGCGGGCGCGGTAGACGGCGCTTCTGCGGCCGATGCCAATGGCCAGGACAAGGCCAGTGCGGCGATGCAGCTGATCCTTCGAATCTGTGTCATGCCGGCCTGTGTCATGCACGTTACTCCCGAGTCTGCCAAGCTTCACGCATAAGATTCTCACGACGATCGCCTATGCACCCGCCATTCTTCAGGCTTGCGTGGCTGGCCGCTTTGCTGTTGTTGGCGGGCTGCACCACCACCCCGGCCCGAACCACTGCCACCCGAACCGCTTCAGAGCCCGTACCGCTGCTGCTGATTTCCATCGATGCCCTGCGCGCCGACTATCTGGGCAAGGGCGACACACCGCATCTGGACCGCCTGGCCCGACAGGGAGTCCGCGCCGAATGGATGAACCCCTCCTACCCGGCCCTGACCTTCCCCAACCATTTCACCCTGGTCACCGGTTTGCGCCCCGACCGTCACGGCGTGGTGCACAACACGATGCGCGAGGAAGGGCTGGGCGATTTCCGGGTGGCCGATCTGGCCGCGGTAGGCGACGGACGCTGGTGGCGTGCCGAACCGATCTGGGTAGGCGCCGAAAAAGCCGGCCTGCCGACCGCGATCTGGGCCTGGCCCGGCAGTGCGGCGGAGATCGATGGCGTGCGCCCTACCCGCTGGAAGCCGTACGACGAATCCATACCCGCCGATCAACGCGCCGACGAAGTGGCCCGCTGGCTGGAAGAACCCGCCGCCACCCGCCCGCGATTCGCCGCGTTGTACCTGGAAATGGTGGATGGCGCCGGCCACGAACACGGACCGCATGCGCCGCAGACGCATCAGGCCGTGCGCCAGGCCGATGCCGCCGTCGGCCGCCTGCTCGATTCGCTGGCAGGTAAAGGCCTTCTGGAGCGGATGAACGTGATCGTGGTGTCCGACCATGGCATGGCAGTAGTACCGCCCGGCCAGGTGGTGGCGGTGGAGGACATGGTGCCGGTGGAAGACGCGATTGTTGTCAGCATCGGCCAGTCGGTCGGCATCGCCCCGCGCGCCGGACACGTGGAAGCGGCGGAAAAGCGCCTGCTCGGCCGCCACAACCACTACCAGTGCTGGCGCAAAAGCGAACTGCCCGCGCGTTGGCATTACGGCCGCAACGCACGCGTACCGCCGATCGTTTGCCAGATGGACGAAGGCTGGGATGCCATTCCGGCAGCCGGCATGGCCAAACGCGCACTCGCCGGCACTCGCGGCTCGCATGGCTACGACCCCGCGCTCGCCTCGATGCGCGCGACTTTCATCGCGCACGGGCTTGCCTTCCGCAAAGGCGTGGTGATCGCTCCCTTCGACAATGTGGATGTGTATCCGCTGATGGCCAGATTGCTGGACATACCGGCGCGCGAGAACGACGGCGATATCGCTCCGTTGCTGCCTGCGCTGGAAGCGGATAAATAGAGCTTCCGGATATCGGCCCGGTAATCGTCCCTCAATTCCGTTCGTGGTGAGCTTGTCGAACCATGCTCTTGGCGGCTGTTTGCCGTTGCTGAAAAACTCCGCGAAAAGCGTGGTTCGACAAGCTCACCACGAACGGATTAGAAGAACTCGCCACGAGCCGGGCTTTCGACAGGCTCACCACGAACGGGTTTTTCACACGGATTTGATATCCGTTTCGTGCCCTCAGCATTGATGTCCGAAAACGGCGAGTCCGGCCCACAAACCGGTGCTAACCTGCCCCCATGGAAAGCAATGGCGCCTTTACTGCACTGGATCCCCGCGTCTGCGAACAGGCGCGCCTGAGCCGCGATGCGCGTTTCGACGGGCTGTTTTTTGTTGCGGTGAAAAGCACCCGCATCTATTGCCGGCCCATGTGTCCGGCGCCTTCCCCCAAACCGATCAACATCACCTATTACGGCAATGCGGCCGCAGCCGAAGCCGCCGGTTACCGTCCCTGCCTGCGCTGCCGCCCGGAACTGGCGCCTGGCGATGGCGCATGGCGGCGCGGCGACGAAGCCGTGGCGCGCGCATTGAAACTGATCGACCAGGGTTTGCTGGCGGAACAACCGTTGTCGGCATTGGCCGAACGCGTGGGGCTGGGCGAGCGCCAATTGCGCAGACTGTTCACCGATCGCTTGGGCGCCGCGCCCATCGGCGTGCACGGCACACGCAGACTGTTGTTCGCCAAGCAACTGCTTACCGAAACCAACCTGCCCATCACCGAAGTGGCGCTGGCTTCCGGCTTCGGCAGCCTGCGGCGATTCAACGCCACTTTCCTGGAAGCGTACCGAATGGCGCCCCGCGATCTGCGCCGCCAGACCGTGATCACGCAGGAAGGCACGCTGGTGCTGCGATTGGGCTACCGGCCGCCGTACGACTTCACCGCCATGCTGGATTTCCTGCGCGGACGCGCCCTGCCGGGCGTGGAATCGGTGGACGATCTCGCCTACGCGCGCGTGATCGGCCCAGCCAGTGCGCCGGGGTGGTTGCGTGTGAGCGCGTGGCCGAATGGCGAACACGCCTTGAAGCTGGAGCTGCACGGCGTTGCACCGACGCGGCTGTTGGATATCGTCAACCGGCTGCGGCGCATGTTCGACCTGGATGCGGATCCGCACGCCATCGCCGCCGCGCTTTCGCACGATGCGCGCCTGCGGCCCTTGCTGAAGAAGCGCCCGGGCCTGCGTTTGCCCAGCGGCTGGGACGGTTTCGAAATCGCCATGCGCGCCATCATCGGCCAGCAGGTCAGCGTGGCGGCGGCGCGTACGTTCACGGCAAGGCTGGCGCAGGAATTCGGCGAAACCATGGCCGAGGGTTTTGCGCCCGGCTTGCGTCACCTTTTTCCCACGCCCGAAGCGTTGGCCGATGCCGACCTCACCCGCATCGGCCTGACCCGCACACGCGCCGACACCGTACGCACCGTCGCCCGCGCGGTGCTGGACGGGCGGGTGGATTTCCGCAGCGAACGCATGCTGGATGACTTCCTGGCACGCTGGGTCGCGTTGCCCGGGATCGGACCATGGACCGCGAACTACATCGCCATGCGCGCGCTGGGGCATCCGGATGCGTTCCCTGCCGACGATCTGGTTCTGCAAAAAGCGGTGCCGACAGACGGATCGCGCATGACCGCCAAGGCGCTTATCGCGCGGGCCGAATCGTGGCGGCCATGGCGGGCGTATGCGGTGATCCAGGTGTGGAAGGATTCGATGGGCGCGGCCAAACCGCCGACTGGCAAGAAATGAAAGATGAACACCTCAAAACAATTACTCGTCATTCCCGCGAAGGCGGGAATCCAGTGCCTTTGCTTGCAAAGAGCGAAAGTCGCTGGGTTCCCGCCTTCGCGGGAATGACGATTCATCTATTTTATGCTGGAGGATTGAAATGATCCGCTATCAGTACATGGACAGCCCCGTCGAACCCCTGCTGCTCGCGGCGGACGACGATGGCCTGCGCCTGATCGAATTCCATTCGCCTCGCCATCCGATGGCACGTCTGGAAAAATGGGCGGAAGGAGAGGACGCGATACTCGATATGACGCGCGTGCAACTGAAGGAGTACTTCGCCGGCACGCGCAAGCAGTTCGACCTCCCGCTCGCACCGCAAGGTACGCCGTTCCAAACCGAGGTGTGGCACACGCTGGCGACGATTCCCTACGGCCAAACCATCAGCTATGCGCAACTGGCCCAACGCATCGGCAAGCCCACGGCGATGCGTGCGGTGGGTGCGGCCAATGGGCGCAACCCGCTGCCCATCGTGCTGCCCTGCCATCGCGTGATCGGCGCCGACGGATCGCTGACCGGCTTCGGCGGCGGGTTGCCGACCAAGCAGTTCCTGCTGGAACTGGAAGGCGCGCTGGCGCGTGCCGACGACCTGTTCGCACATCAGCGCGTAGGAGCGGCGTAGGAGCGACGTGAGTCGCGAGCACATGCCGTTGCTTTCGGTCGCGACTCACGTCGCTCCTACGTCGTTCCAGCGCCGCTCCTACAACCCTACATGCCGCGGAAACGTTGCTGGAATGCGGCACTGACCGGCAGCGCTTCGCCACGGCCCTTCAGGGTCAAGACGTGGCGGCCGAATTCGTCCTTGCGTACGCGGTCGATCGCCTTCACCCGCACCACCACGCCGCGATGCACCTGCCAGAACTCCGTCGGATCCAGCCCGGCCAGCAGTTCTTTCAACGAAGTGCGGATGATGGATTCGTCCTGGGTAGTGACCACGCGCACGTACTTGTCCTGCGCCTGGAAAAACAGGACTTCATCGATCCCGATCATGCGTACGCTGTCGCCGATGCTGGCGGTGATCCAGCGGATCAGCTTGTCTCCGGCCGGGCGCAGGCGCGCTTCCAGTCGCTCCATCACCGCTTGCAGACCGGTCGCAGGCACCTGCTGCAATCGTTCGCGCAGGCGCTCGACGGCCCGCGCCAACCGCACCGGTTGCACGGGCTTGAGCAGATAATCGGCAGCGCCGGCTTCGAACGCACGGATGGCGTAGTCGTCGTAGGCGGTGGTGAACACCACCAGTCCGCCGTTCTCCACCACCGCCATGGCCACATCCAGGCCGCTGACGCCGGGCATGCGGATATCCAGGAACGCCACCGAAGGCTTGTGCATGGCGACCGCATCGAGCGCCGACAGCCCGTCCTCGCAGACCGCGACGATTTCCAATTCCGGCCAGGCTTCCGACAGTTGTCCCTGCAGTGCGATCCGTTGCGGCGCTTCGTCTTCTGCAATCAGAGCGGTGACGGGTTTCATGCGGACTGTCCCTTCATGTGCTGTGTTCCATCGGTATGCTTATCTCCGCGCTCACTCCTGCGCCGGGCAACGGATGCAGGTTGAAGCTTCCGCGTCCACCGAAGCGGCTTGCCAGCTGTTCACGCACATTGACCAGACCCATGCCGCTACCCAGTCCTGGTTGCAGGCCTACTCCATCGTCGACGACCCGCACCAGCAGCCTGCCCTCATGCAGGGAGGCGAGAATGCGCACGCATCCAGGCCCGGGCTTGGGTTCGATGCCATGCTTGATCGCGTTCTCCACCAGGGTGATCAGGATGGACGGCGGGAATGCCGCAGCGCGCAACGCAGGATCGGCTTCCACCGCGTAGCTCAGTCTTCCGCCCATGCGTACCTGCATCAAGGCCAGATAGCTGCGGCAAAGATCCAATTGCTGCCCCAGCGTGGAATGCAGTTTCGATTCGCCATCGCGCAGTTTTGGGATGCTGGCGCGCAGGAAATCCACCAGCGCATCCAGCGTGTTTTCCGCCTGCGCCGGATCCTGACGCACCAGCGCACGCACCGAAGCCAGCGTATTGAACAGGAAGTGCGGCTCCACCTGCGCCTGCAACACGCCCAGGCGCAGGTCGGCGTCGCGCGCTTCCACCAGCGCCGCAGCCAGCTGTTGCCTGCTGTTGTGCCGATCCCAGCGCCGTCGTTCGCTGAAGTAGGCCCGCAGCGACAAACCGCCGCCGAACAACCCATACACCACGATCAGCACCGCCAGATTCATGGCCAGACCGACGGCCTTGGCCAGCGCTCCCATCTGCGGAACCGGGCCGATCCCTCTTGCCGCCATGAAGGGGCGCATCAGTTGTTCGACATAGCCCGAAGCGAGCCGGTCGACGAAGAAACTGATCAGCATGCCCAGCAACACGGCAATGACCACGGCTTTGCGTTCGCGCGACACCGGCCAGCGCCGGTGCCTGACCCAGGTAGCCAGGGCCGGGCCCATCGTCGCCATCAGAACGAAGGCGACCCACTCGGTCAGGCCTATCCGCACGCCGACCCACCAGTCCTGCATCGCCAGTCCGGTGCCGGTGCCGATCGTCACGGCGACGAACAGGAGTGCCGTCGCGAATATCGCACTGCGGCCCAGCAGCCAGTGCGAACTGAAGACCGGGTAGCGGCGATAGCGGCTCCACACTGCGTTGCTGCCGACCAGCACATCGGAAGGTAGCGCCTCGCTCAAGGGATAGTCCTGCCGCGGGCCGATCACTTGCGCTCACCGCGCAGCTTCTGGCCGCCCTGCAGCAGAGTCAGCGCGATCACTTTGCCGGACGCATCGCGTTCGAACTGGATCTCCGCGGCCACGATATCGGCTACGAACACATCCGCTTTCACCGCGCTCACTTCTATCGCCTGCTGGCCGGTTCCTTGAACGAAAAGCCTGCCGTCTTTTTCCATCACGGTCAGGCCGAATCCCGACGTCAATGGATACTCGCCGGCGTATTCGCGCAATTCTTCGGCCGGCAGCGCGATCTTCGGCGCCTTCGCCACGCCATCCACGCGCTGTGCCGCCATCACCCCGCCCATCTGCATCCAGGTGAAGCCGTAACCGCTGCTGGTACGCCCCGGGCGCAGCAACGCGTCGAAATCCAACGGGTAGAAATCGCCCGCATCGTCATAGGCCATCGTATAGGCGGGCTGCCCTTCGGCCTGGATCACCAGCGCACCGTCCTTGCGGCTGAGCTTCATCTTCATGGCGCCGACCCGATAGTCGCCGACCAGTCCCTCCAACAAATCGGCCGGCGGTTTGACGGCCTTGCGCGGCTTGCCCAGCGGAAAGCTCTCATCGACCAGATGCAGGCCGAGCGTGCCCAGGCTGCCGAGCGAGTTCCAGGTAGTGTCGGACAGGATCACCACACCGCGCTGCCTGGCAACGTCGAATGCGACGAAGGACGAGAAGCCGCCCGTGCCGCCTTCGTGCACGTGCACCGTCCGCCCCGCCACCGGCATCAGCATCCAGTTCATCGCCATGGGCGGCGTCTTCGACACTTCCTGCTGGCTGAGCTTGAGCGCGGGCGTTATCGAAACCGCAGGTTTGCCGAGTTCGCCCTGTACGTAGTCGATCATGTCGTCGAGCGTGGCGCGTACGCCGCCGACACCGGCAAGATTGGTACTGAAATTCCAGGCCGACACCGCCTTGCCGTTGGGCGAATGCCCTTGCGCCGCGCGCACGCCAGCCGGCAACTGCTTGATGTAGGCGTTATCCATCTTCAAAGGCGCAAACAGGCGTTGGCGGATCAACGTTTCGTAGTCCTCCCCTGCGCGATGTGCGACCGCGTAGGACAGCACCATGGAGGCGAAGTTGGAATATTCGAACTTCGTTCCCGGTGCGGCGGAGAGCGTGGCGTCGCCGAGCGAGGCCAGCAGCGCGTCCTCGGTCAGGTTGACGTAGGGATCGTTCATGTCCGTTGCGCCAAGCCGTGCCGGTAGCGCCGGCAGACCGGACGTATGGGTGACTACATGGCGCAGCAGGATTTTCCTGCCTTCGAACGCGGGTACCTTGGTGCCTGTCGGCAGATAGTCGGCCAGTGGATCGTCCAGCGAAGCCTTGCCCTGCCCGATCAAGTCGGCGAGCAGCGCCGCGTTCATGGTCTTGCTGACCGAGCCGATCTCGAAGGCGCTGTTAGCGTCGATGCGTGCGACATCTTTGTCGTCGGCACAGGCGAAGGTACGGGCAACGGCATCTTTCTCGATCACCGCCACCGCCATGCAGGCGCCGGTGCGGTCGCCGTGCAGGCGCTGGTCGACGACTTTGCGCAGTTCGGTATCGGTCATGGCATGGGCGTTGGCGGCGGCCAGAGCAAGAGCCAGGGTGGCGAAACGAAGGTTCATGGCGGTCTCCCTTTCAAGAGCCTGCAGGATTGCGGATTCCCCCGGAAGTCGCCCGGACTTGCGACGAACCCCGGCCACCAGACGACGGAACCCACGATCGGTGGAGTATGCGAAGCTCAGTCCGCTAGCAGGCCGGCCACGATCTGGCGATAGCGCCGTGCGATGGCGTCACGCTCGAGGTGGCGGCCATCGGTCACCACCCGCTGGCCGCCGACATGCACCTCGTGTACTGCGGGGCGATTGCCGCTGAAAATCCAGCGATCGATAACGTCGTCCGCATGCGCCCCCGCCAAGACCGGGGCGTCGGTCTCCAACACCACGAAATCGGGCGTGGTGTCCTGGCCCGTCGCCTGCGGCGCGCTGGCCAATGCGCCATGCAACAGCGTTTCGCCGGCACTGCTGGAGCCGGCGCTTACCGCGATGTTGCGATGGCGGGTGACCAGGCGCTGGCCGTATTCCAGCCAGCGCAGTTCTTCCACCGGCGATACCGAGATGTGCGAGTCCGAACCGATGCCCCAGGCCCCGCCCGCGTCCAGATAGGCGCGCAACGGGAACAGGCCATCGCCCAGGTTGGCTTCGGTGGTCGGGCAGATCGCCACGATGGCGCCGCTGGCGGCGAGCTGCTTGGTCTCCACCGGGGTCAGATGGGTGGCATGCACCAGGGTCCAGCGCGAATCGACCTCGAAGTTCTGCTGCAGCCATTCCACCGGCCGCGCGCCGCGCAGCGAAAGACAGTCCTGCACCTCGCCGATCTGCTCGGCGATATGGATGTGCAAGGGCGCATCCGCTGGCAATGCCGCCAGCACTTCGCGCATGGCCGCTTCGGGCACCGCGCGCAGACTGTGGAACGCGCAGCCGATGCGCAGCAGCCCGCTTTCCTCGGCGCGCAGGGTCTGCAGCAAACGCAGGAATCCCTCTACATCGTGACCGAAGCGCTGCTGGCGCACGGACAAGGCACGGCCGTCGAAACCACCGGTCATGTACAGCACCGGCAGCAAGGTCATGCGGATGCCGGTATCGCGCGCGGCGGCGATCAGCGCGCGCGACATCGCTGCGGGGTCGGCGTAGGGTTTTCCATCCGGCGCGTGGTGCAGGTAGTGGAATTCGCACACGGTGGTGTAACCGGCCTCCAGCATCTCGGCGTAGAGCTGGGCGGCGACCGCATAAGTGCTGTCTGGATCCATGCGCGCGGCGAACCGGTACATGGTTTCGCGCCAGGTCCAGAAGCTGTCCTCAGGATGGGTCTGGCGCTCGGCCAGTCCGGCCATCGCGCGCTGGAACGCATGCGAATGCAGATTGGCGATACCGGGAACGCGCCAGCGGCCCTGCGGGGTTTGCGACAACAGTGCCGACGGACTGGCTGGCGGTGTGGACATGCGGATTCCCGATTGCTGGAAGGCGGATTGCGTTAGGCTAACGCGTCGCCGCTTCCCTGACACCTATGGAACTGTTTCTGATCGCATTGCTGGTCGTGCTGGCATTGGCCTGGCTGCTCGCTCGCTCGCGCCGCCCCAGCCAGCGTTCCGACGGCGGCGGCGATAGCGGTCATGGCGGCGACTCCGGCAGCGCGTGCGATTCCAGCGACGGCGGCTGCGGCGATGGAGGCGGCGGTGGCGATTGATACGGCGCAGGGTGCGCGCTGGGACGGTCTGATTCTCGGAACGGATCTGGTGACGCTGGAGGGAGACGGCGGCTACGGCGCGATAGAGGACGGCGCCCTGGCGTGGAGCGACGGCGTGCTGCGGTTCGTCGGCCGTGCCGCCGATCTGCCGGCCGAAGCCGAACGCTGCGCGCGGGAAGTGATCCGCGCTTCCGGCGGTTGCATCACCCCCGGCCTGATCGACTGCCATACCCATGCGGTGTTCGCGGGCGATCGCGCCGGCGAATTCGAGCAGCGCCTGCGCGGCGTCAGCTACGAGCAGATCGCGCGCGAAGGAGGCGGCATCGTTTCCAGCGTACGCGCCACGCGCCAAGCCAGCGAAGAGGAACTGTTCGTCCAATCGCTGCCGCGCGCGCGCGCCTTGCGCGGCGACGGCGTGACCACGCTGGAGATCAAGTCCGGCTACGGCCTGGACTTCGACAACGAACGCAAGATGCTGCGCGTGGCGCGGCGCATCGGCGCGGAGCTGGGAATTACTGTGCGCACCACCTTCCTGGGCGCACATGCGCTGCCACCCGAGTTCACCGGGCGTGCGGACGACTACATCGCCGCGGTCTGCGAGTGGCTGCCCCGCCTGCATGGCGAGGGGCTGGTGGATGCGGTGGACGCCTTCTGCGAACGCATAGGCTTCACGCTTGCGCAGACGCGGCGCGTGTTCGAAACGGCGCGGGCGCTGGGCCTGCCGGTCAAGCTGCATGCCGATCAGCTGAGCGATGGCGAAGGTGCGGCGCTGGTGGCCGAATTCGGCGGGCTTTCCGCCGACCATGTCGAACACACCTCCGAAGCCGGTGTGCGGGCGATGGCAGCCGCCGGCACCGTGGCGGTGTTGCTGCCGGGCGCCTTCCACTGTCTGCGCGAGACCGTGCTGCCTCCGCTCGATCTTTTCCGCCAACATGGTGTGCCGATGGCCGTGGCCACCGATTGCAATCCCGGCACCTCGCCATTGCAATCGTTGCGGCTGGCGATGTCGCTGGCCTGCACGCATTTCCGGCTGACGCCCGAGGAAGCCCTGCGTGGGGCCACGCTCAACGCAGCCCGCGCGCTGGGCTTGCGGGATCGTGGAACGCTGCAGGTAGGCATGCGCGCGGATTTCGCGCACTGGAACATCCGCCAGCCGGCCGAACTTGCCTACTGGCTTGGCGGCGATCCGCTCATGGCCGCCTACGTGGCAGGAAACCGGCTTTAGCAGCGCGCCGTTTTTTTGTAGAGCCAAGCTTGCTCGGCTGCTTTTGATCCTGCGCGAAGAGCAGCCGAGCAAGCTCGGCTCTACAAACTGAAACGAATCGCCTGCCGGCGGCACAAACGAAAACGCGACGCCAGGCGTCGCGTTTTGCGCATCACGGCGGTGAGCCGATCAGCCGGCTTTGGCCACCGTCTTCTTGGCCACGGCCTTCTTCGCCGGTGCCGCCGCCTTGGTCACGGTCTTCTTCGCGACAGGCGCGGCCGGGCCGACGGCGACTTTGGAAACGTGCGTGCGTGCGTTGCCGTAGCTAGCGATACTGCGCTTGCCTTTGGCGGTCCTGCGATCACCTTTGCCCATGGTTTGCTCCTGATTTAGCTGTAGCGCCTTGCGCGCGAGGCCGCAAAGCCTATCACGCAGGCCTCAATGAGCACAGCTGGCATCGTGAATGTGCCAGTGGTTCAGGCGCAGATTGATGATGTGCGCCAGCCCCACCAGCGTACCGCCCAGGGTCATGACGATAGCGTGCACCACTACCTGATGGTGCAGCGGCGGGTAGTAGGCACCGGCCCAAAGCACCGCCAAACCGATCAGCAGCAGGGTGAGCGCACGGAAAGCGCGATGGCGGCGATAGCCCCAGAGCAGGCTGAACAGGCCCAGCACGGTCACGAACAGCACGAAACCGCGCTCGAAACCATCGCCCAGCCAGGCCGATATCCCCAGCGACGGAATCGCCGCCAGTAAAAGCGGGGTCAGGGCGCAATGCACGGCGCAAATCATCGAGCCGGTGGCGCCGAAACGGTCTAGCAAGCTGCGGAAGCGGGAATCCATGGGCATCAGTATGACTTTCGGGAGGGGTCGTTTTCCAATATTGGTATATTATAACATTCGTCAACCCCCTCCACTTCCCGGAATAACCCCCCGATGAATCCCAGCCCCGCGCATTCCCGCCACAGGCTAGCCATTGCTCTGGCATTGGCCCTTTCCCCCGCCCTAGCTTGGGCCGCCGGCGCCGATAGCACGGAGGCGACCGCCGCCGACGTCCCGCCCACCGATACCCGCCATACCGATGGCGAGCCCAGCGACCGTCACGTCAAGGACCTGGACAGCGTGGTGGTGACCGCCAGCCCCTTGCGCGATGCCGCCGACGCCCTGAGCAAGCCCGCCGAGGTGCTGACCGGCGAGCGCCTGGACGAAAGCCGCGCCGCCAGCCTGGGCGAGACCATCTCCAGCCTGCCGGGCGTGCAGAGCTCCAACTTCGGCCCGGGCGTCGGCCGCCCGATCCTGCGTGGACTGGACGGCCCGCGCGTTGCGGTACTGAGTAATGGTTTGTCCAGCCAGGACGTGTCCACCGTCAGCCAGGACCACTCGCCGGCCGTGGAAGCCTTCCTGGCCGACCAGATCGAGGTATTGAAGGGCCCCTCCACCCTGCTCTACGGCAGCGGCGCCATTGGCGGCATCGTCAACGTGGTCGACGGGCGGATTCCCGAAGCGGCCATCGAAGGCGGTTTCAGCGGCCGCGCCGAAGTGCGTTTCGACAGCGTCAACGAAGGCAATACCGACCTGGTGCGCATCGACGGCGGCAACGACCGCTTCGCCCTGCACGCCGACGCGGTGTACCGCAACAACAAGGACTACGACACGCCCGACGGCAAGCAGGCCAATACTTTCATCGATACCAAGACCGGTGCGGTCGGTGGTTCGTTGCTGGGCGACTGGGGTTTCATCGGCGTGTCGGCTTCGCGTTTCGAAGACGATTACGGCAACCCCGGCGAGCCGGGCGATCTGGCCGCGGGAGAACGCGGCGTTTGGCTGAAGTTGCGCCAGAACCGCTACGACCTGAAAGGCGGCCTGACCGATCCCTGGGGCGAAGGCAGCAGCCTGCGCTACAGCTTCGGCCACACCGACTACAACCACATCGAATTCGAAGGCGAGGAAGTCGGTACCACCTTCGCCAAGAACGCCAACGAAGGCCGCGTGGAAGCAGCGTTCGCGGAAATGTCGGGATGGAAAACCGCGGTCGGCGTACAGGGCGGCAAGTCGACGTTCGCCGCGATCGGCGAGGAATCCTTCGTCCCGGAAACCAGTACCCGTTCGCTGGGCGTGTTCGGCGTGGCCCGCAAGAACTGGAACGATTTCCAGTTGGATCTCGGCGCACGCATCGACAGTATCGAAGCCGATCCGGTCACCGGCACCGCCCGCGATTTCAAACCACTGAGCCTGTCGCTGGCCGGTGGCTGGCGGCTCAACGAACAATGGCGCGTGACCGCCAATCTGGACCATGCCGAACGTGCGCCGGCCGAGGAAGAGCTGTTCGCCGATGGTCCGCACCTGGCGACGCTGGCCTATGAAATCGGCGACGCGAATCTGGGCAAGGAAAAAGCGAACCAGCTGGAATTCGGTTTGCAGTACCAGTCCGATTTCATGGACGCCAAGGCCTCGGTCTACTACAACCGTTTCGACGATTTCATCTACCTGGTCGATACCGGCGAGGAAACCGAATTCGAGGAGGGCGAATTCCTGCCGATCCGCCAATGGAGCCAGGCCGATGCGCGCTTCCGCGGTTTCGAGGGCGAAGCCACTTTCCATCTGGCCAACAACGACAACGGCACTTGGGACCTGCGCGTGTATGGCGATACGGTGCGCGGAACGCTGGCGGCGGGCGGCAACCTGCCGCGCATCGCTCCTTCGCGGTTCGGCGCGCAGCTGCGTTGGGAACGCGAAGGCTGGCGCGCTTCGCTGGGCGCGGTGCGCTACGACAAGCAGGACAAGGTGGCTGCCAATGAAACTCCGACTGCGGGCTACACGCTGGTCGACGCACATGTCGCCTACCACCACGACCAGGGCGACACCGCGTGGGAGCTGTTCCTGGACGGCAGCAATCTGACCGGTGAAACCGCGCGCGTGCACACTTCCTTCCTGAAGGATTCGGTGGTGCTGCCGGACCGCAACTTCTCGACCGGCATCCGGGTGTTCTTCTGACGGTCATGCCGTGATCGGCAAAGGCGGCTGGCCGAAAGGACAGCCGCCTTTTTATTGACAGCATAGGTGCATATGCACTTAAATGGCCGGATCGTACTGCGGACGTATCCGAATGCCCTCTTCTTCCGACAGCGTCTGCACCTGTTTCCGCCTGCGCCGCGCCGCCCGCCAGGTGTCCCAGATATACGACCACGAGCTCGCGGCGGTGGCCCTGAGCCTCAACGAATACTCGATTCTGCGCCATGCCGAGCGCGGCGGCCCTCGTCTGCTGGGCGAACTGGCCGATTCGCTGGGCATGGAACGCACCACGCTGACCCGCAACCTGAAGCCGCTGCTGGAAGCGGGATGGCTGAAGGAGGAGCGCGGCGAAGACGCGCGGCAGCGGCTGATTTCCATCACCGCCAGCGGGCGCAAGCGCATCGCCAGCGCGAAACCGCATTGGCTGCGCGCGCAGCGGCGCATCGAAGCCAGCTACGGCGCCGCCAGGACCGACCGCCTGCGCATCGACCTGGACCTGCTGGACACCGCATTGCGCCATGAATCGGGGATCGCCGCATGAATACCGCTACCAAAGGACGCGCCGCACCGGCGATGCACTGGGGATTGCTGCTGACCGCGGCGGCCATGCTGATGATCACCATGGGCGCGCGCCAGACTACCGGCCTGTTCGTGCAGCCCATCCACCAATCCACCGGCGTGGGCATCGCCGCGATCAGTTTCGCGCTGGCCATCGGGCAGTTCGTGTGGGGCGCGGTGCAGCCTGTCTTCGGCGCCATCGCCGACAAGCAGGGTTCGACGCGCATCCTGGTCGCCGGCGGCATCCTGCTTGCTTTGGGCATGGCGCTGACGCCTTTCATGTCTTCGCAGTGGGGGCTGATGTTCACCCTTGGACTGTTGACCGCGGCCGGCGCGGGCGCGGGCAGTTTTTCCATTCTGATCGGCGCCACCGCTTCGCGACTGGCACCGGAAAAGCGTTCGTTCGCGGCCGGTTTCATCAATGCCGGAGGCTCGCTGGGGCAGTTCGTATTCGCACCGCTGGTGCAACTGGCGATCAGCGTTGCGGGCTGGGGCGTGGCAATGTTCGGACTGGCCGCCGCTTCGCTGCTGACACTGCCGCTGGCCTGGCCGTTGCGGCGCAAGCCTGCGGCTGCGGCAGCAAGCGGCGCCAGCGCTGTCGCTGCACCGCCGGCGGAAATCACCTTGCGCGAACAGCTGCGTATCTCCTTGCGCGACCGCAGTTATTGGATGCTGCACCTGGGTTTCTTCACCTGCGGTTTCCACATCGCGTTCCTGGTCACGCACCTGCCGGGCGAGATCGCGCTCTGCGGTCTGAAACCGGGCGTCGCTGGCGCTTCGATCGCTTTGATCGGACTGTTCAACGTGTTGGGCAGCCTGGCCGCGGGCGCACTGGGCCAGCGCTACCGGATGAAGCTGATACTGGCGGCGATGTATGCGAGCCGTGGTGTGATGATCGCCCTCTACCTGCTGTCGCCGCCCACGCCGATGACGTTCTACATCTTCGCCGCCGCGCTGGGCTTCACCTGGCTGGCGACGGTGCCGCCGACGGCGGGTTTGATCGGAAAATTGTTCGGTCCGCGCTATTTGGGCACGCTGTTCGGCCTGACGCTGCTGTCGCATCAGATCGGCGGATTCTTCGGTGCATGGCTGGGCGGCGTGGCGATCGAGCGTTTCGGCGACTACACCTGGATGTGGTACGCGGACATCGCGCTGGCGTTGATCGCGGCGGCGGCGAACCTGCCCATCCGCGAAAAGTCGCCGCGCCTGCAAGCCGCTACCGTGGCGTAGGAGCGACGTAAGTCGCGAATATTCTGTATGGGTTCGCGACTTACGTCGCTCCTACGCGCTCCTACGGAATCACGCGGCGCAGCGCGCGCAGAGGCCGTGCACTTCCAAGGTCTGCGCCTGCGGCTGGAAGCCGAGCGCTTTGGCGCGGGCTTCCAGTTGCGTGACCACTTCGCGGTCTTCCAGCTCGACGGCGCTATGGCAGCGGTCGCAGATCAGGAACGGCACAGAGTGCTGGTCGCTGTTGGGATGGTGGCAGGCCACGAACGCATTCACCGATTCCAGCTTGTGCACGAAACCGTTGGCCATCAGGAAATCCAGCGCGCGGTAGACCGTGGGCGGCGCATCGGCGCCCACCCCCTTCTTTTCGCGTACCAGCTCCAGCAGTTCGTAAGCCTTGATCGGCTTGCCGGCGTCGGCGATCAGCGAAAGCACGCGCGAGCGGATCGGGGTCAGGCGCAAGCCGCGTTCCTGGCACGCGCGCTCCACCGCCGCGACGAAGCCGTGGGCGTCGTCGACGTGGTGCTTGGGATCTGTGCAGGAGTGCTTCTGGGCCATGGTCGAATGAGGATTATGAATCCGCAGGTATCTTGATAAGCGCTGCATCGATGCGTTTCAAGGCCTGATCGCGTCCGGCCAGGTACACGGTCTGGGAAATATCCGGGCTGACCTGTGTGCCGGTGATGGCCACACGCAGCGGCTGGGCCACCTTGCCCATGCCCAGGCCCAGCGCGGCGGCCGTGTCGTGGAGAGCCGCAGAGACCGATTCGACGGTCCATTCCACCGCATTGGCCAGATGGTCGCGGGCGGCGGCCAGCGGCGCGGAAGCCGCGGCGTTCAGATGCTTGGCGACTGCGGCTTCGTCGTAATTTTCCAGCGGCAGGTACCAGACCGCGGCGCGTTCGGCCATCTCTTTCAGCGTCTGCACGCGGTCGCGCAGGGCGATGACGACGTCGGCCGGTGCGGGGCCGTTGGCGGGCTCCAACCCCAGCTTGCGCAACTGGTACTCCAACTGCGGCGCGATGGCGGCCGGATCGTCGCTCTTGAGATAGTGCTGGTTGACCCAGCCCAGCTTGTCCATGTCCAGGCGCGCGGCCTTGGAATTGACGTCTTCCACCGAGAACAGCTGGATCAGTTCCTCGCGTGTGAACAGCTCCTGGTCGCCGTGCGACCAGCCCAGCCGCGCCAGGTAGTTGATCAGCGCATGCGGCAGGTAGCCGGCGTCCTTGTACTGCATCACGTCGGCCGCGCCGGTGCGCTTGGACAGCTTGGCGCCTTCCGGGTCCAGGATCATCGGCATGTGCGAGAACAGCGGCACCGGCACGCCCAACGCTTGGTAGATATTGATCTGGCGCGGCGTATTGTTGATGTGGTCGTCGCCGCGGATCACGTCGGTGATACCCATGTCGATGTCGTCCACCACCACCGCGAAGTTGTAGGTGGGGTAACCGTCGGAGCGGAAGATCACCAGATCGTCCAGCTCGCTGTTGCTTATCTCGATGCGGCCCTTGATGCGGTCTTCGAACACCACGCTGCCGGTTTGCGGGTTCTTGAAGCGGATCACGCGGTTGGGATCGTCGCGATGCGGCAGGTTCAGTTCGCGCGCACGGCCGTCGTAGCGCGGCTTGTCGCCCGCGGCCTGAGCGGCGTTGCGGATGGCTTCCAGCTCCTCCTTGGTCTCGTAGGCGTAGTAGGCCTTGCCGTCGGCGACCAGTTGCTCGGCCACTTCACGGTAGCGATCCAGGCGCTGAGTCTGGTAGATCGGGCCTTCGTCGTAGTCCAGCCCCAGCCATTCCATCGCCTCCAGGATGGCGTCGATGGCGCCCTGGGTGCTGCGCTCGCGGTCGGTGTCCTCGATGCGCAGGATGAAGTCGCCGCCGCGGTGGCGCGCCTCCAGCCAGCAGTACAGCGCGGTGCGCGCGCCGCCGATGTGCAGGTAACCGGTGGGGCTGGGGGCGAAACGGGTACGGCAGGTCATTTGAGGTCCAATAAAGCGGAATCCGGCAATTTTACCTTGTAGGAGCTGCGTAAGCTGCGACCGCAGGAATGGGGCGCGGGGACGGCTTGCCGTAACCGGACCGTTTTCGGTCGCAGCTTACGCAGCTCCTACAAGAACCTACAATTGACCCATGACCACCCTTTTCATCTCCGATCTGCACCTGGATTCCTCCCGGCCGGCCATCACCGAACTATTCGGCCAGTTCGTACGGCGCGAAGGGAAATCGGCCGACGCGCTGTATGTGCTCGGCGACCTGTTCGAAGCCTGGGTCGGCGACGACGACCCCTCCGAAGTCGGCGCTTATGTCGCCTCGGCGTTGCGGGAAGTGGCCGATGGTGGCGTGCCGGTGTATTTCATTCGCGGCAACCGGGATTTCCTGGTCGGACAGGATTACGCGGCGCATGCCGGCTTCCGCATCCTGCCGGACCCTGCCGTGGTCGTGCTTTACGGCAAGCCGACGCTGCTACTGCACGGCGATCTGCTGTGCACCGACGATGTCGCCTACCAGGCCTTCCGCGCGCAGACCCGCAACCCGGCCTGGCAGGCGCAGTTCCTCTCGCAGACTCTGCAGGCGCGGCTGGCCTTCGCCACGCAGGCACGTGCGGCCAGTCGGGCGCATCAGGCCAAACTGCGCGAAGGCGGCAACGATGTGCGCTTCGAAACGGTCACGGACGTGACTCCCGCCACGGTCGAGGCGACATTCACCCGTTTCGGCATCGACACCATGATCCATGGGCACACCCATCGCCCTGCCGTGCACGAGCTGCAACTGGGCGATCACCCTTGCACGCGTATTGTGCTTGGGGACTGGTATGAGCAAGGGTCGGTGTTGCGCGTGAATGCGGATGGCTATCGGCTGGAGTCCCTGCAACCGTAGGGGCGCGTAGGAGCGACGTAAGTCGCGAAACCTCCGCGTGTGAATATTCGCGACTCACGTCGCTCCTACGCATCTCGGCACGTCCGCAGCTTTACGGGGCCAGCTGCTCCAGGGCGGCGATTTCCTCGGCGTCGAAACCGGCCTGCAATCTCGCATGATGGTTGAACGGACCGCGCAGCACGGGTCCGGCGTACTGGGCCAGCAGTTCGCGGAAAGTCGAACGCGGTTCCCTGCCTTCGCGTTCGCAATACCACCGATACCAATGCGAACCGGCGGCGACATGGGCCACTTCTTCGCTCAGGATCAGCTCCAGTATTTCCACGCTGGCCGTGTCGCCCAGGTTGCGCAGCTTGGCGATCATGCCGGGCGTGACATCCAATCCTCGCGCTTCCAACACCCGTGGCACCAGAGCCATGCGCGCCAGACCGTCATGGGCGGTCTTCTCGGCCATTTCCCACAAACCGTTATGCGCATCGAAATCGCCGTAGTCGTGACCCAAATCGCGCAGGCGATCCCGCAGCAACACGAAATGCCGGGACTCGTCGTTGGCTACCGACACCCAGTCGGCATAGAACTGCGGAGGCAGGCCGCGGAAGCGGTAGACCGCGTCCCAGGCCAGGTCGATGGCGTTGAACTCGATATGGGCGATGGCGTGGATGAAGGCAGCGCGGCCTTCGGCGCTGCCGATGCCGCGTTGCGGAAGATCGCGCGCAGGCACCAGTCGTGGCCGCTCAGGACGGCCGGGCATGCGGATGGGCTGCGTTGCTGGCGCATCGGGAGCGGCACGGAGTTCACGACGGGAGAACGCAGCGGCGTACTCCTGGGTCAGCGCGACTTTGTCGTCTGGCGAAGCAGTGTCAAGGCATGCCCGAGCGGCGTCGAAAAGCGACGAAAACATGAAAAATGAATCGTCATCCCAGCGAAAGCTGGGATCCATTTTGATCTTGCTTTTGCCTTTGCTGTTCGACATTCAAGGGCAAAGTCAAAGTGGATCCCAGCGTTCGCTGGGATGACGACTCGAGCAAAACGGATTTCACGACACCCGACGCTTGCGCTTGGCTTCATCCGAACGCAGCGATTCGATGCGCTCGAAATAACCGGGCTCGATACCGGTCACGTAATCGCCGTTGAAACAAGAAGAATCGAAGCGCTGCAGATCCAGGTTGCCTTCGCGCACCGAGGCTTCCAGATCTTCCAGATCCTGGTAGATCAGCCAGTCGCAGCCCAGGAACTTTTCGATGTCCTCGATGCTGCGGTCGTTGGCCACCAGTTCGTCCACCGCCGGCATGTCGATGCCGTAGATGTTGGGGAAACGCACCGGCGGCGCGGCCGAAGCCAGATAGACCTTGCGCGCGCCGGCGTCGCGCGCCATCTGCACGATCTGCTGGCTGGTGGTGCCGCGCACGATCGAATCGTCCACCAGCAGCACCACGCGGTTGCGGAACTCCAGCGTGATGGGATTGAGCTTGCGGCGCACCGACTTAACGCGCTCGCCCTGCCCCGGCATGATGAAGGTGCGGCCGACGTAGCGGTTCTTGATGAAGCCCTCGCGGTACTTCACGCCCAGCACGTTGGAGATTTCCAGCGCCGCATCGCGCGAGGTGTCGGGAATCGGGATGATGGTGTCGATATCGTGGTCCGGGCGCAGGCGCAGGATCTTCTCGCCCAGCTTCACGCCCATGCGCATGCGCGCCTTGTGCACGGAAACGTTGTCGATCATCGAATCGGGACGCGCGAAGTACACGTACTCGAAGATGCAGGGCGCATGCTCTTGCGGTTCGGCGCAGATTTCGGCGAACAGCTCGCCGCGCGCGGTGATGACGATGGCTTCGCCCGGCTGCACGTCGCGCACGCGCTGGAAGCCCAGAATGTCCAGCGCCGCCGATTCGGAAGCGACGATGTATTCGGTGCCTTCGTTGTGGTCGCGCTTGCCCAGCACCAGCGGGCGGATGCCGTGCGGGTCGCGGAAAGCCACCAGGCCCAGGCCCAGCACCACGCTGACCACCGCGTAGCCGCCCTTGACCCGGCGGTGCACACCGGCCACGGCGCGGATCGCGGTCTCGGGCGAAAGCGTGCGCTGACGGTCTAGTTCGTGCGCGAACACATTCAGCAGCACTTCGCTGTCCGAATCGGTATTGATGTTGCGGCGATCCTCGGCGAACACGTCCTGGCGCAGGGCGTCGGTGTTGATCAGGTTGCCGTTGTGCGCCAGGGCGATGCCGTACGGCGAATTCACGTAGAACGGCTGCGCTTCGTCCAGACCTTCGGAACCGGCGGTCGGGTAGCGGCAGTGGGCGATGCCCACGCGCCCTTCCAGCGTGCTCATCGCCTTGGGGTTGAACACATCGCGCACCAGCCCGTTGTCCTTGTGCACGCGCAAGCGCGTGCCGTCGGCGGTGGCGATGCCGGCCGCATCCTGCCCACGGTGCTGCAGGACGGTCAGCCCGTCATAAAGCTGCCCCGCAACGTTCTGGTTGCCGACGATTCCGACGATGCCGCACATGGTTTGCGTACTCCGCTTGCTTATTGCGAATTGGGCCGTTTCTGGCCGGTGGGACGTTTCGATGATTCGAGGTTGGCGGGACCGCTTGCCGGGGCCTGCCCGCTCGCTTCGATGTTCGCGGGTTCCTGCCCGCCGGCCTCGATGTTCGCCGGATCCTTGCCTGCCGGGACGCTTCCCACCGCCTGCCGCTGCGACACGCCACCTTTGGCCTTGTCGATGACTTGCTGAACGACACCGTCCAGCAAAGGCCCGGACGCTTCATCCGGGGCGCCATTATCGCCTGAGTGGAGGGGATTGCGAAAATCCATTTCCGGAACGGACCAGTCCGGCAGCTTGGAACGCATCCAGCCCGCGGCCGGCAGCAACACCGGCACTACGCTGGATTGACGCCAGGAAGGCTCGCGCGGCAAAGGCGTGAAGCCCATCAGCAGCACCAGGATGCAGGCCAGGAAAGCTCCGCGCAGCAGGCCCAGGGCCGTACCCAGCATGCGGTCCACGCCCGACAGGCCGACCGAACGGACCATCGATTTGGCCAGGGCGCCGATCAGCGCCACCGCCAGCATCACCACCACGAAACTCAACGCGTAGCCGCCGAACAGTTCGGTCATGGTGGGGTTGCCGTCGTCGGACAGCCAGGAGGCGGCCTGTCCGCCGAACTCGAAAGTGACCCAGCCGGCCAGCAACCACGCGGCCGTCGACACCAGCGTGCCCACCAGCCCCCGGATCAGGCCGAGCAAAGCGGACCCGCCGATGATGATCAATAGAACGATGTCGATCATCGTGACGGATATCCCCCGATTGCTGCGAGTCGGCCTTTCATCCCTGGGCCCCGGTCACGTGTCAGGCGATCACGGATGCGGACGGACCATGCCGTTGATGCCCACCTTGGCCGCAACCTGCGCCTTCAGCTTGTCGGCGTCGGCACGGCTGGCGACCGGACCGACGCGCACCCGGCTCAGCGTGCCTTTGTCGGTCTTGACCTGTTCGACGAAAGCGCTGAAACCGCCGGCGCGCAATTTGTCGCGCAAGGCATTGGCGTCGGCGGCCTTGGAGAAGGCGCCGAGCTGCACGGCGAAACCTACATTGGCGGCGGCTGGCTTGGGAGTTTCTGCCGGCTTGGCCACCGGCTCGGCCGGCTTGGGCGTGACGACCGCCGGTTTCGGCGCCGTAGCCACCGGTTTCGGAGTTGCCGCAGGCGGGGTCTGTGCGGGTTTAGGAGATTCGGGCAAGGTTTGCGTGGTTACCGGCGGCGCGGTCGCGGCCAGCGGCACCGAGGTCGATGCGGGTGCCGTTGCAGGAGCGGCATCCAGCGTCACCACCTGCGCTTTCACGTCGCTGCGCACTTGCGAAGCCTGCAAGCGCACTGCTTCGGCATCGGCACGCTCGGCGTAAGGTCCGATACGCACGCGGTAGGCGGTTTTGCCGTTGATGGTGGCGGGTTCGCGGAAAGCCTGAAGCGAGGACTGCTTGAGGCGTGCGATCACCGCGTCGGCGTCGGCCGGCGTGGCGTAAGCGCCGAAATTGACCGCGTAGTTGCCGCCTGCGGTGCTGGCCGGCAGCATGACGCCCGCTGCGGGGGCTGGGGCAGTACCGAGCGGAACGGCTTCGCTTGCGCTTGCCGGCGCGGCGGCCGGCTTCTCATCCAGGCCCACCACACCGCCCGCCGGGGCGTTGCCGGGCGCCACCAAGGGAAGTTCGCGGGTTTCGTACTGCCCTCCTGGCGTGGCCGGCACCTCCAGCGGTACGTCCGATACGCCGCTGTCGGGCGCCGGGCCCTTGATCAGCATCGGCAGGAAGATCACCGCCAGCGCCACCAGGACGACGGCGCCGATCAGGCGTTGTTTGAGGGCGGTATCCATGCGGGCTCGCAAAACGACGCGGCGGGAATGCCGTGCGAATTATACGGTGCCGCGAAACGGCTTCTCCATCATTGACCTGAATGCAGGATCGCCAGCGCTTCGGCAACGGTGTGGAAAGAGCCGAATACGAGTATTCGATCTTCCGCATGCGCCTGCGCTCGAGCTGCCTGCAGCGCGGCACGCACGTCGGCGTGGCGCGAGCCCGCGGCTGCCGCGCCGCTGACCTTCGACGCCAGCTCATCCGCCGATTGCCCGCGCGTGCCCACGCTTTCCAAGCTGGCGAGAAACCAATCCGAGACTTCGCCCTCAAGCGCTGCAACCACGCCCTGCACGTCCTTGTCGGCCAGCGCAGCGAACACGGCAAGTGTGCGTCCAGGCACAGGTTCGGCCCGCAGCCATGCCGACAGTTCGCGCGCGGCCTGCGGATTGTGGCCCACGTCCACGATCACCGGCGTGCCATGCAGGTCGAAGCGTTGCAATCTTCCGGGGAGCGTTGCCGAAGCAATACCTGCGGCGAATGCGGAGCTTGGCAACTCGATATCCAGCGCGCGCAATGCCGCGATTGCGGTCGCCGCGTTGGCGCGCTGCACCGGCGCGCTGAGCTTCGGATTCGGCAGTTCGATCTCGAAACCGGCATCGCGCCAGCGCCAGTGCGATTCATCCACAGGCTCATGGATGAAGTCGCTGCCCAGCCGCACTGCATTGGCGCCAATGGCGTAGGCGTGGCGCAGTACGCTGGAAGGCGAATCTCTTTCGCCCAGCACCAGCGGCTTCCAGGCGCGGGCGATGCCGGCTTTCTCGAAGCCTATGCTTTCGCGGTCGTTGCCCAGCCAGTCGACATGGTCGATATCGACGGTGGTGATGACGGCGACGTCCGGATCGACGATGTTGACCGCGTCGAGGCGGCCGCCGAGGCCGACTTCGAGCACTACCAGGTCGAGATTCGATTGTTGGAAAAGCCAGAGCGCGGCCAGCGTGCCGAATTCGAAATAGGTGAGCGGTATGTCTGAGCCCTCCCCTTCAAGGGGAGGAGCCTGCCCCGTACTTGATACGGGGTTGGGTGAGGATGGTTTTTGTCCGACAGCTGGGGAATCCCCGCTGCGCCGTACCCTCACCCCAACCCCTCTCCCGATGGGAGAGGGGCTCGAGCGTGCCGCCTCCACCGCTTCGAACGCAGCGACCAGTTCTTCATCGCTGGCCTCGCGTCCCTCGATGCGCACGCGTTCGTTGTAGCGCAGCAGATGCGGCGAAGTGTAGGTGCCGACTTTCAATCCTGCCGCGTGGGCGATGGCCTCGATGAACGCTACCGTGGAGCCCTTGCCGTTGGTGCCGCCAACGGTGATGACGTGCGCGGCGGGTTTGCCCAGCGACAGCCTCTCCGCCGCTTCGCGCGTGCGCTCCAAGCCCAGTTCGATGGATTTGGGGTGTTGCTGCTCGATGTAATCGAGCCACTCCTGTAGCGTGCGCGCCATGGACTTACAGCGCCCGGTGCACCGCTTCGCCGAAGAACGGCGTGTGGTGTGCGCAATCGTTGAGGCGGACGATTTCCAAGTGGTCCACGTCGGGGCCTTCCAACAGATTGAGCGTGGTCGGCGCCTGGCGGAAGCTCCACAATTTGGACAACGGCAGGCCGAGAATGCGGCACAGGATCACACGGTTGACCGCATCGTGCGCGACGACCAGCAGCGTGTCGCCCTCGCCCAGGCCGTCGGCCGCGCGCGCCAGGCCCTGCCAGGAACGGTCCAGCACCTGGCGCAGCGATTCGCCGCCGGGCATGAGCACGGTTTCGGGCTCTTCGCGCCACGCGCGCAGCCGTGCCGGATCCTTGTCGTTGATCTCGCTGGCCAGCAAGCCTTCCCATTCGCCGTGCGCGATTTCCTGCAGGTCCGGATCCAGGGCGAGCATAGGCACGCGCGCTTCGCCCAGGGCCAGTTCTGCGGTACGGCGCGCGCGCGACAGCGGCGAGGCCACCGCGCGGGTGATATCCACATCCGCCAGGCGCACGCCCAGCGCGGCGGCTTGCGACTCGCCGATGGGCGATAACGGGATGTCGATCTGGCCTTGGTAGCGGCCTTCGGCGTTCCACGGCGTTTCGCCGTGGCGGGCAAGCAGGATGCGCATGCGGGAGTGGTTCCGTGGGGGAAGTGAAGCCGGGCGTTCCAAGGGTTGAAACGACGACGGGAGCGAATGATACCGCGCCGCGACAAACCCAAAGCGCCATGACCTAAGAACGCGCCGCAGCGCGCCGACAAACCAAAGCTCAGGTCCGGCAGTTGAGGCAATCGACTGCCCTTGGCGGGACGATACCCGTGCCGGTCAGCGCGCCACACCCATTTCCTTGAGCAATCGCGGCGCCGGGTAGACCTCCTGCATGATCCAGCGCAGGTAGCGGCCATCGACGGAAATCATGCGCGTCATTTTCGGATCGAATACCCAGTTGGAACTGACCGACTCCCAATTGCCGTCGAACGCCAGCCCCACCAGCTTGCCGTGCGCATCCAGTACCGGAGAACCGGAGTTGCCGCCGGTGATGTCCAGATTGGACAGATAATCCACCGGCACCGTGCCCAGGCGCTTGTCTTCCAAACCGCCGTAACGCCTGGCCTTGACCGCATCGAGCAAGGCCTGCGGCGCGTCGAACGGCTCCGCGCCGGTCGCCTTGGCGGCGACGCCTTCGACGGTGGTGAACGGCGTGTATTCCACTCCGTCCTTCGGCTGGTAACCGACTACGTTGCCGAAAGTGATGCGCAGCGAAAGGTTGGCGTCTGGATACACGAACTCGCCCTTGCTCTTGCGGTAATCGGCCACCGCCTGCAGATAAACCGGCCGCACCAGCAAGGCCTCGCCGGCCCGCGTCTTGCGCTCCTCCTCGAATTTGAGCAGCGAAGGCATCACCGCGACGGCGTATTGAATGGCGGGATCGGTGCTGGATTCGAACGCCTTGCGGTCTGCCTTGAACCATTTCATGCGCTCGTCGGTGCTGCCCAGCCTGGTCTTGGCGAGGCGATCCAGCGCACGGGTGAGGTTCTGCTCCTTGCCGCCGACCAGGAACTTGTCGATCGGAGCCACTCTCTGCGCTGCAGGCAGCTGCACGTACTGGCGCAACCAATACTGCTGCAACTGCCGGTCCATCGCCGGTACGTAGCGCCGCTCCAGCTGTTTCTGTGCGCCTTCGATGGAAGGATAGTCGCGCTGCTGGTAGCCGGCCTCGCGCTCGGCGTCGGGTTTTTCGCGTTCGATGGACAGGCGGTACAACTGGATCGCCGTACCCAGCATCGCGGTGTTGTTGAGCTGGCCGACGACCAGATCGCGTTCGCGCGTGGTCTTGGCCGCCTCGCCGAGTTCGATCAGCTTGTCGTGCGCCGCCAGCGCGGCATTTCCCTGCGCGCCGCGGCCGCGCAGCCACACCAGGACCGCTTCTTCATCGGCATGCTTCTGCCAGGCGGCATCGATGCGCTCGAAGCCCGCCAACTGGCCTTCGTAGTTCTTGCTGGTGTTGTTCCAGCCGGCCATGGTGCTGGCGTACTTGACCTGAATATCGGGATTCTTCTTGCCTGCCGCGTCCACCAATGCGATCAGGTTCTTGTAGTGCTTGCCGATGGTCGGATAGGTCCAGCTGGCGGTACTGTCGAATTCGCTGGCCAGCGCGTAGCGGTTGGTGGATCCCGGATAGCCGGCCACCATCACGAAATCGCCCTCGCCCAGCGCCTTGTCGGCGAACTTCAACCAGTGCTTCGGCCGGTAAGGCACGTTGTCTTTGGAGAACGCGGCCGGCTTGCCGTCCTTGCCCACATAGGCGCGATAGAAAGCGAAGTCGCCGGTATGGCGCGGCCACATCCAGTTGTCGATTTCGCCGCCGTACTTGCCCACTCCGCTGGGCGGCGCATAGGCCAGGCGCACGTCCTTGATTTCCAGATTGCGGAACAGGCGATAGGTATTGCCGCCGGAAAAACTGTAGAGCTTGCAGCGGAAGCCCGCTTCGGCTTCGCATTCGGCGGTGAGTCTTTTGTCGAACGCTTCCAGCGCGCGAGTCCGCGCCAGTGGATCGTCTCCGGCCGAGCCGATGGCGGTCTTGGCCTCGGCGGTGACGTCCTTGATCGAATCGAGCACGTAGATGCGCGCGTTGGGGCCGGCGCTGACTTCATCGGCGGGCGTAGCCGGATTGAAGCCCTGCTTGATCAGATTCTTCTCCGCTGTCGAGTTCAGCTGGATGGCGCCGTAAGCGCAATGGTGGTTGGTGACCACCAGGCCGCCCGGGGAAACGAAACTTGCCGTGCAGCCGCCCAGTGCCACTACCGCGCCCATCGGGTCGCCGGTCAGATCGGCCAGTTGCCTGGGGTTGAGCTTGAGGCCGGCCTTTTTCAGCGGCCCGGAGATTTCGGGAAGCTGTTGTGGCACCCACATGCCTTCGGCGGCCTGGGCGGTGCCGGTCTGGGCCGCAAGGGCGACGGCTAGCGAAACGGCAAGCAGGTTCAAACGCACGGGCAATTCCTTGCAGATCATGGACTTTGGATTGTAGCCAGCCTGTTTGCCGGCGACTCCATGATTATGGCAGGGAGGACCAACGGCCGGTCATGGGCGGCGGCGTATAATTCGCGCCCTCTCTCAAGGCAGGGCCTGCACCGTCATGGCGCAAACGATGAAAGCACTGGTCAAACGGGAAGCGGGCAAAGGGATCTGGATGGAACAGGTGCCCGTGCCCCAGCCCGGCCCCAATGAAGTGCTGATCAAGCTGGAGAAGACCGCGATCTGCGGCACCGACCTGCACATCTACCTGTGGGACGACTGGAGCCAGCGCACCATCAAACCGGGCCTGGTGATCGGCCACGAGTTCGTGGGCCGCATCGTGGAGATGGGTCCGGGCGTCAGCGGCTATGCGTTGGGCCAGCGCGTTTCCGCCGAAGGCCACATCGTCTGTGGCCATTGCCGCAACTGCCGCGGCGGCCGTCCGCACCTGTGCCCGCACACGGTGGGCATCGGCGTGAACCGCAATGGCGCCTTCGCCGAATACATGGTGATGCCGGCCAGCAACCTGTGGCCGATTCCCGACCAGATCCCCAGCGAGCTGGCCGCGTTCTTCGATCCCTACGGCAACGCCGCGCACTGCGCGCTGGAATTCGATGTGGTCGGCGAGGACGTGCTGATCACCGGCGCCGGCCCCATTGGGGTCATCGCCGCCGGCATCTGCAAGCACATCGGCGCGCGCAACGTGGTGGTCACCGACGTCAACGATTTCCGCCTGAAGCTGGCCGCCGACATGGGCGCCACCCGCGTGGTCAACGTGGCCAAGCAGTCGCTGAAGGACGTGATGGCCGACCTGCACATGGAAGGCTTCGACGTGGGCCTGGAAATGAGCGGCAACCCGACCGCCTTCAACGACATGCTCGATTGCATGTACCACGGCGGCAAGATCGCGCTGCTGGGCATCCTGCCCAAGGGTGCGGGCGTGGATTGGGACCGCATCATCTTCAAGGGCCTCACCGTGCAGGGCATCTACGGCCGCAAGATGTACGAGACCTGGTACAAGATGACGCAGCTGGTGCTGGGCGGTTTTCCGCTGGGCAAGGTGCTGACCCACCAGATGCCGATCGACGATTTCCAGAAGGGCTTCGACCTGATGGAAGCGGGCAAGGCCGGCAAGGTGGTATTGAGCTGGAACTGAGCGGTTGACTCTACGTGGCCGACGCGTGAACCGACCTTCCCGGGTGTCGGGGGCGTAGCCCCGACCTGCTGCTGGAATTGACGCAGGTTCCGCGCTCACCAGCACGGCTACAAAGAAGGGCGCCTTTCGGCGCCCTTCTGTTTTTTTGCTCTAGCGGTTTGTAGCGACCGCTTACGGCACCGCGACGGTAATGGTCACCGCCACGCGATCGTCGTAGATGTCCGAACCATCTTTCAGTTCGTCGGCATCGGAACCGAAGGTGTCGTAGTAACCCACCGTGGCGGTGGCCGGACCGAAGCTCTTGCTGAGCGTGACCGAACCATCGAAGTAATCGACACGGCCGCCGTCGCTTGGATATTCCAGCGACGTATAACCGGTCGTGGCGCCCAGCGAGAATCCGCTTTCGCCGATGTCGTACGAGGCAGACAGACCGCTATAGACTTCTTCGATATCGGCATTGCCGTAGTCATCGGCATAGGCAAGGATGCCGCCGATCGTCACCGGACCGCTCCACGTCAGCTTGGCGATGTATTCGTTGTAGTTGATGTTGCCGTAGAACCTGCTGTCGTCCTCGTAGGCGTAGCGGGTCACGCCGAGATCGAGATTCCACGCGTCGCTCAGGTCCTTGTTCCAGCCGACGAAATAGTCGAGCTCATAGTTCGGGCCGCGAATGCCGGCTTCCGGATCCGGATCGCCGAAATCCACGTTGGAGCCCCAGATACCCGCATACAGGCCGAAGGGCGCCGAGTAGGTCACGCCCGCCTGGAAGGCAGGGCCTTCATCGGTCTGCGACACGCCGCGGAACACGTAGTCGGAGGTGACCGCGAAGGTGGCGCTGAAAGGCGACGAAGCCTCTTCTTCGGCGGCAGGCGCCTCGGCTTCTTGAGCAAACGACACAAACGGCGTCGCCAACAACGCGACCGCTAGGGCAATACTGAGTTTGACTGGCTTCATCCGGGTTCTCCTAAGTGGACGGTGGGCTTCGGCGCGGGTTTAAACAAAAGCGCAATCGCAGGTTCACGATTTTTTAACCGAATTGATATTGCGACGCAACATTCGCGTCGTCAAGTGTCCGCGCCGTAAAGTTCTCGCAAAACTTCGGATGCTTTCAGATGGAACTATTTCTCCGCGGCGAACACGCCGAATCGCGATGGTGCCAGCCGGATCTGGGAACCCGTCGGATAGGCCGGTAGCCCCGCCCCTCCGGGCAGTTCCACCTCGACTTCCGCATCGCCTTCCTGCAGACGCGCCCACAACCGCTGCCTGGGTCCGCTGCGCTGGCTGGCCAGTACGGTCGCCAGCCAGGTATCGCCCGAATCGGTCACCGCCAGATGCTCCGGGCGCACATAAAGTTCGATCGGACCCTGCAACTCCGGTTTGTCGCGAAGGTCCAGATCCAGCCCGGCGACCTGCAGGCGCCCTTGCGTTGAGTACCCGGGCAACCGATTGACCGCGCCGACGAAGGAATACACGAACGGGCTGGCCGGTTCGTCGTAGGTTTCGGCCGGGCTGCCCAACTGCTCGATGCGGCCCTGGTTGAGGATGGCGACGCGGTCGGCGAGTTCCAGCGCTTCTTCCTGGTCGTGGGTGACGAACACGGTGGTCAGTCCGGTGCGGTCGTGGATCTCGCGCAACCAGCGGCGCAGGTCGCGGCGTACCTGCGCATCCAATGCGCCGAAGGGTTCGTCCAGCAGCAGCACCCGCGGTTCGATCGCCAGCGCGCGCGCCAGCGCCACGCGCTGGCGCTGGCCGCCGGAGAGTTGCGACGGAAAGCGCGATTCCAGTCCTTCCAACTGCACCAGCGAGAGCAGTTCGCTGACCCGTTCGCGGATGCGCGCGTCGGGCCAGCGCTTTTCGCCGCGGCGCACACGCAGGCCGAAAGCGATGTTCTCGCGCACGTTCATGTGCCGGAACAACGCGTAGTGCTGGAACACGAAGCCCACCCGCCTGGCCTGCACGCTCAACTGCGAAGCGTCTTCGCCGCCCAGCAGCACGCGGCCGCCATCGGCCTGTTCCAGGCCGGCGATCGCGCGCAGCAAGGTGGTCTTGCCGGAACCGGAGGGACCCAGCAGCGCCAGCAATTCGCCATCGCGCACGTTCAGGCTGATGTCGTCCAGCGCGGTGAAGTCTCCATAGCGCTTGCTGAGGTTTTCGATGCGGATGGTCATGGGTGCGGCCTCAATGACGATGATTGGCGGCGAGCGATTCGCCATGCCGCCATTCCAGGTATGCCTTGACCACCAGCGTGATCAGTGCGGTGATGGCCAGCAGCGAGGCGACCGCGAACGCGGCGCCATGGCTCTGGCCGATGTCGTTGTAGAGCGCTTCCACATGCAGCGGCAGCGTGTTGGTGCGGCCGCGGATATGTCCCGATACCACCGATACCGCGCCGAACTCGCCCATCGCGCGCGCGCTGCACAGCAGCACGCCGTACAGCAGCGCCCAGCGGATGTTGGGCAGAGTCACGCGCCAGAACGTCTGCCAGCCGCTGGCGCCCAGGCTCAACGCGGCCAGTTCTTCGTCGGTGCCCTGCTGCTCCATCAGCGGCATCAGCTCGCGGGCGATGAAGGGGAAGGTGACGAACACCGTCGCCAGCACGATGCCCGGCACGGCGTAGATGATCTTGGGCAACTGCAGCGTGGTTGCGCCCAGCAATGGGAGGTCGAAATGCCAGCCTTCCTCGATCAACGGCCAGGCCCAGCCTTGCGCGCCGAAGATGAGCACGAACACCAGGCCCGCCACCACCGGCGAGACCGCGAAGGGAAGATCGATCAGGCTCACCAGCAAGCGCTTGCCGCGGAACTCGTGCTTGCTGATCGCCCATGCCGCGGCGATGCCGAAGACCAGGTTCAGCGGCACCACGATCGCGGTCACCAGCAAGGTGAGCTCGATCGCGGCCAGGGCATCGGTTTCGGTAATCGCATTCACGAATGCCTGCACGCCATTGCCCAGCGCTTCGGCGAATACCAGCACCAGCGGCAGCAGCAGGAACCCGAGCAGGAACAGCAGCGCGGCGCCGATCAACAGCAGCTGCACCCAGCGCGGTTCGGTGATCGCGGGAGTCGCGTTGGTACGACGGGCGTTGGCGGGTGTCACCAAGAGGGTCTCGGGCGGCAGGGCGATGACGGCGGAAATAGCTTCGCTCATCTTAACGTCCGCGCCGTGAGAGCTTCGCCTGCAGCGCATTGATGGCCAGCAGCATCAGCAGCGACAGCAGCAGCATCGCCAGGGCGATGGCCGCGGCGTCGGCGTATTGGTATTCGTCCAGCCTGAAAGTGATCAGCAACGGCGCGATTTCGGTAAGGCCCGGCAGATTGCCGGCGATGAAGATCACCGACCCGTACTCGCCGACGCCGCGCGCGAAGGCCAGGCCGAAGCCGGTCACGATCGCCGGCCACAGTGCCGGCAGGATCACCCGCCGCACCGCCTGCCAGCGGCTGGCGCCCAGGGTCGCGGCGGCTTCCTCCAGCTCGCGCTCCACTTCGGACAGCACAGGCTGGACCACCCGCACCACGAATGGCAGGCCGATGAACACCAGCGCCAGGGTGATGCCCAGCGGCGTGTAGGCGATCTTGACGCCGACGCTTTCGAACCAGCGGCCGACCCAGCCATTGGGCCCGTACAACGAGGTCAGCGCGATGCCGGCCACAGCGGTGGGCAAGGCGAATGGCAGGTCGATCATCGCATCGAACACGCGCTTGCCGGGAAACCGGTAGCGCACCAATACCCAGGCCACCAATGTGCCCATCACCGCATTGAAAGCCGCGGCGGCCAGTGCGGTGCCGAAGCTCAGCTTCAACGCAGCCAGCACGCGTGACTCGGTCCATATCTGCCACAGACCCTGCCAGCCCAGGCCGCCGGCCTTCAGCAGCAAACCGGCCAGCGGAATCAGCACGATCAACGACAGCCAAGTCAGGGTGACGCCCAGGCTCAAACCAAAACCGGGCACCACGCGACTGCGTCGTGCCCGCTTGGCGGACGGCAAAGGTGAGCTTGCTGCCAATTATTTCTCCGACTGGATCTGGTCGAACACGCCGCCCTCGGCGAAATGCTTGGCCTGCGCCTGCGCCCATGAGCCGAATACCTGGTCGATGGTCACCAGTTCGACTTTCGGGAAGCGCGCGACGTCGGCCGGGTCGGCATATTGAGGATAGCGCGGACGATAGTAGTGCTTGGCGGCGATCTTCTGCCCTTCCGGCGAGTAAAGATATTGCAGGTAGGCCTGCGCCACTTCGCGGGTTCCATGCTTGTCGACGTTCTTGTCGACCAGCGCCACCGGCGGTTCGGCCAGGATCGACAGTTTTGGCACGACGATCTCGAACTTGTCCGGGCCCAGTTCCTCGATCGACAGGAACGCCTCGTTTTCCCAGGCCAGCAGCACATCGCCTATTCCGTTCTGCACGAACGTGGTGGTTGAGCCGCGTGCGCCGGTATCCAGTACCGGCACGTTGCGGAACAGCGCGCGCACCATGTTGCGGGTCTTGGCTTCATCTCCCTTGAAAATCTTCAACCCGTACGCCCACGCGGCGAGATAGTTCCAGCGCGCGCCGCCGGAAGTCTTGGGGTTGGGCGTGATCACCGCGACGCCGGGCCGCAGCAGGTCGGGCCAGTCCTTGATCTTCTTCGGGTTGCCCTTGCGCACCAGGAACACGATGGTGGAAGTGTACGGCGAGCTGTTCTCGGGCAAGCGCTTCTGCCAGTTGGCCGGGAACAACTTGGCGCGCTGGGCGATGGAATCCACGTCGTAGGCCAGCGCCAGCGTCACCACGTCGGCCTCCAGTCCGTCGATCACCGCGCGCGCCTGCTTGCCGGAGCCACCGTGCGAGGTTTCGATTTCGACTTTCTGCCCTTTCTTCTGCTGCCAGTCCTTGGCGAAGGCGGCGTTGAAATCGCGATAGAGCTCGCGGGTGGGATCGTAGGAGACATTGAGCAGCTTCACGTCCTTGGCCAAGGCGCCCGCGGCGACGGTCAGGCCGAAGGCGAGCAGCAAGGTCCGGAGGGGCAATGGGATAGAGGCGAGATTCATAGGAATGGCTCCGGTTTTTTCAGAAGGCTACTTGCAGGCGTGTGAACACGGCTTTCTCGTCTTCGCGGTCGGCGCCACCCGCTGCGCCGCCTTCCAGGCTGGTATGCAGGTAGTTCAATACCAGTTTGAGGTTGCTGCTGAGATACCAGTTCAGACCTACCGTCCAGGAGGAGGCTTCACTGGCGGACACTGCCGGGTCGGCGAACAACGGGAATGCGTCTTCGTCGATTTCCAGCACGCCGTAACGGCCTACCAGCTCGAAGGCGCCCCATCCGTCCTTGCCCGGACTGAATGGACGCGAGGGCTTGACCACGCCACGGTAGCTGGCGTCCTCGCCGGTGAGCACGTAGCTGGCGGTCGCCTGCCAGGCTTTGTTCGACAGTTCCTCGCGCACGCCGCCTATGCTGACTTCCTGCTTGGAGACAATGTACTCGGCAAGCAATCCGAATGCATTGCGATAGTAGTAACCCTGCGGGGAAATACGGCTGTGCTGTCCGTCGGCCAACGCCGCGGCACGGTAGTTGAAGAATTGCACCTGGCCGGGCGTGCGGTAGCGCGGCAGGAAATTGGCGCCGCTGCCCTGTTTGTCGCCGACGCTGGCGCCGATGCCGAAGCCCAGACCCGATAACGCGTTGGCGTCGTTCTTGAACGGCTCGAAGAACACGCGTCCCGCATATTCGAACTCGTTGTCGGGATTGGTGGTGACCGCATCGCGTCCGTCGACGGTGCCGTTGAACACGCCGATCGCGTAGCCGAAGCGGCCTTCGGCCACGTCGCCCTGCAGCTGCACGCCGATATCGCGATTGGGCGCCAGCTCGCTGGGCAGCGCGCGCTCCACATCGGACAACGCCGACGAGGATTGCAGGCGCTCCAGTCCCACCGGCGAAGTGAACTTGCCCGCGCGCACGGTATAAGCGGGGTCGAAACGAAGGTCCACATAGGCATCGACGATGCTGGCGCTGTCGCCGGCGAATTCCGGCGTGAAGCGGAAGCCCACCAGCTTGCCGAGCGAACCTTCGATGATCGGCCGCGCGGTGCGCAACAGGAAGGTGTCGTTGTTGCCTGCCGGCACCCCATCCAGGAAGAAGCGGCCGTCGCCTTGCAGCAAGCCGCGGATCTTGATTTCGTAGTCGCCATTGGCCGACTTGAAGGAAGCGCCCTTGTCGTTGACCGCGATCACCGGCGCTTCCTTGGCCTTGGCCACCTGCTCTTCCTGCTGCAGTTCCAGTTTGCGCTCCAGGATGCGCAGGCGCTGGTCCAGATCGGCCAGCCCCGGCTCAGGATTCGGCTCCCCCTGCTCGGCCGCAGCCGCCCCGCCCACCCGTCGCTCCAGGGCTTCCAGTCGCTGTTGCAGTTGCTCCACGGTCAAGGTGTTCTGCGCCCACGCCGGAAACGCCAGCGCGCAGGCCAGCGCGCCCAGAGTCCAGGGGCTGCGGGTTCTGGCGACTGCGCGCGAGGTCGGGTGTGGCATCGATAGATTCCTGAATAGGGAGTTGGAGGAGAGTGCTGATGCTGCGCATGCACATTGCCCAGGAGAAATGACTTAAGGCACGCGGCTTATGTCGGATCGGCATGAAGCCCGGCACCGCCGAGCTTGGTCGGGCAGCGAATTGTTAAACTGGCAGTCTTTCCCCTTGTGCGACTTGCCATGTCCGACCCGCAGACTCAGCCCGGCCTCACCCAGCATTACGTCGCCGAACTGGACGCCATCCGCGCCCAGGGCCTGTTCAAGGCCGAACGCGTCATCACCAGCCCCCAGTCCGCCGAGATCGAGCTGGCCGACGGCCGCAAAGTGCTGAATTTCTGCGCCAACAACTACCTGGGACTGGCCGACCACCCGGACATCATCCAGGCGGCGAAGGACGCGCTGGATACGCATGGCTTCGGCATGGCCAGCGTGCGCTTCATCTGCGGCACCCAGGATCTGCACAAGCAATTGGAAGCGAAGATCGCCGAATTCTTCGGCACCGAGGACACCATCCTCTACGCCGCCTGCTTCGACGCCAACGGCGGCCTGTTCGAACCGCTGCTGGGCGAAAACGACGCAGTGATCTCCGACGCCCTCAACCACGCCTCGATCATCGACGGCGTGCGCCTGTGCAAGGCCAAGCGTTTCCGCTACGCCAATTGCGATATGGCGGACCTGGAAGCGCAATTGCAGGCCGCCGAGTTGGCGGGCTGCAAGACCAAACTGATCACCACCGACGGCGTGTTCTCCATGGACGGCTTCATCGCGCCGCTGGACGAAATCACGGCGTTGGCGAGGAAATACGGCGCGCTGGTGCATATCGACGAATGCCACGCCACCGGTTTTCTGGGCGCGACCGGTCGCGGTTCGGCCGAGGTCAAAGGCGTGCTGGACCGCATCGACATCGTCACCGGCACGCTGGGCAAGGCGATGGGCGGGGCGCTGGGCGGATTCACCACCGCCAAGAAGGAAGTCATCGAACTGCTGCGCCAGCGTTCGCGTCCTTATCTGTTCTCCAACTCGTTGCCCCCGCACGTGGTCGCCGCCGGCATCAAGGCCTTCGACATGCTCTCTTCGGCAGGCGAGCTGCGCGAAAGACTGGCGGACAACACCCGCTATTTTCGCGAGAAGATGACCGCCGCCGGTTTCGACATCCGCCCGGGCGTGCATCCCATCAGCCCGGTGATGCTGTACGACGCGCCGCTAGCGCAGCGCTTCGCCGAGCGGCTGCTGGAGGAAGGCATTTACGCGATCGGATTCTTCTTCCCGGTCGTGGCCAAGGGCCAGGCCCGCATCCGCACGCAGATGAGCGCGGCGCACACGCGCGAACACCTGGACCGCGCGATCGATGCCTTCATCCTGATCGGGCGCGAACTGGGCGTCATCAAAAGCTGATAGGCGTAGATATTTTCGTAGGAGCGACGTAAGTCGCGATGGGGCTTTGCCGATAAACCTTCATCGCGACTCACGTCGCTCCTACGCCGCTCCTACGCCGCTCCTACGGCAATGACGATGCGGGCGCTAACGCGGCAGCTTCTTCCGCCGAAAGGTTTCGCCACTTCCCCTTGGGCAATTCGCCCAGAGCCAGGCCGCCTATCGCGATGCGGATCAAACGCAACACGCCGATATCGAATTCGGCCAGCAGGCGGCGGATCTGCCGGTTGCGGCCTTCCTCCAGCACGATCTCCAGCCAGGCGTTCTTTTCCCCATGGCGCAGCATCCGCGCGGACTTCGCGCGCAGATGTTCTCCTTCCGCCGCCACGCCCGCCGACAGATGCTCGAGCAAGGCGGCATCGGGAATGCGGTCGACCTGCACGTGATAGGTCTTGTCCGGTCCGGTTTCCGGATCGGTGATGGATGCGGCCCATTCGGGATCGTTGGTGAACAGCAGCAGCCCTTCGCTGGCTTTATCCAGGCGGCCGACAGGCGCGATCCAGCCCAGGCCGGCGCCGTCGAAGCATCGGTAAACCGTGTCGCGGCCGTGCTCGTCCTTGGCCGTGGTCACCAGTCCGCGCGGTTTGTTGAGCGCCAGATAGCGGCGCAGACCCGGACCGATTTCCGCGCCGTCCACGGCGATACGATGCAGTCCGCTGACCACCGGAAATTCCGCGCTCCTGACCACCCGCCCATCCACCGATACCCGACCGGCCGATATCCAGGCCGCCGCTTCGGTACGGGAGCAGACTCCCAACTTGGATAGCGTGCGCGCGAGCCCATGCCTTGCGCCCGGCGTTGGCCTTGGAGTGTTAGCGGAAGCCAAGGGCTACTACAGAGTGCGCGCCGCGCCGAAAGCGACGGAACGCCGGATTACTTCTTTACCGGCTCTGCGGCCGGAGCCACGACCGGTGCGGGCGTTGCCGCAGGCGGCACGCCCTTGACCACGCGCACACCGCGCGATTTCATCCAGGCATCGAATTCGTCGGCGGTCATGCGCTTGCCGTTCTGGGTCATGTCGAAACGCCAGGGCGTGTTGTCGAAGGCCGTCTTTGGTTTATAAGCCGCCGGATCGTTGGGGTTGGCGACGCTTTGCGCGGGCATCGCCATCGCTACGTTCTGACAGGCCTGTACCCGCAACCGCAGCAGCACGCGGTCGACCGACTGCGCTTCGTCGTAGGCGTGCGCCAGGACGCCGCTGGGCGCGCCCAGCGGCGTGGTGTTGGTGGCCAGTTCGGGAGCGACGGGCGCCAGCAAGGTCTGCGTCGAGGACAGCGGCGGCGATACGGTGCTACCCGTGCAGTTGGGCAGTGCGTTGGCGCCTGGAATCGCGGCGAAGGCAAACAGGCTGGAGACAACGAAGCGGCGCATTGGAAAAACCCGGGCGTTGGATAGGGCCTGAGTGTAGGAAGCGCAGCAGCCAATATCAAGGAAAGTCTGATAGCCCGCAGTTTGCCGCTCGCAGCTTGCAACGGCACTGCGGCGAATGTTCGCGCAAGCATCGCGGAGAACCAGCGGAGAAGCCGCACGACGGTTTTCGTATGCGCAAAAAGAAGCCCGGCGCTAGGCCGGGCTTCTGGTCTTGCTTGAACCTGCGTCCGATTAGTTCTGGACGTTCAGCTCGGTGCGGCGGTTCTTCTCGCTCTTGCAAGCCGGGAAGGCCTGGCCCAGGTCTTCCAGCGGACGGCTTTCGCCGTAGCCGATCGGACCCACCAGACGGCCGGCATCGACGCCGTTCGTGGTCAGGTAGTCGTACACAGCCTTGGCGCGACGCTCGGACAGGCTCTGGTTGTAGGCGTCCTTACCGCACTGGTCGGTATGGCCGGCCACTTCAACGCGCAGATCCGGGTAACGCTTCAGGATTTCGGTGGCTTCGCTCAGGATCGCAACCGCGTCGGGACGCAGGGTCGACTTGTCGAAGTTGAAGTTGACGCCCTTCAGGTCGATCGCCACGGCAACCGGGCAGCCGTCCGGACCGATGGTCTGGCCAGCCTGCGAACCCGGGCACTTGTCGTTGCAGTTGTTGACGCCGTCGCCGTCGTCATCCAGATCCGCACAGTTCGGAGCCACTTCCGGAGCAGGCGCAACCGCAGCCGTCGGCGCCGGGCCGAGCGGGATCACGACACCGACCGAAGCCAGGATGTCGCCGAAGTAGCTTTCTTCCTGCTGGTGCGGGTAACCGCCCCAATCCGGACCGCCCTCAGCCGCGACGCTGCTGTCGTCGAAGTCGAAACGCATGGCCAGTTCGGCACGCACCGCGATGCGCTTGTCGAACGAAGTCTGGATACCCGCGCCGAGCTTGGCGGCGAAGTTGCCATCCTTACGGTCAAGCGGTGACTCCGTACCAGTGGTTGGAACGTACTCTTCTTCCGAACGCTGGTAACCCAGGCCGGCAACGATGTAAGGGTTCCAACCGCGGCCCTCGGAGATGAAGTGGCGACGCAGGTCGGCTGAGATACCGTACTGGCTCCAGTTCAGGTCGTCGTTCGCGCCAGCGATGCCGCCGTCGAAGCTCGGGTTCTGATAGTTCAGCTCGCCGTCCAGGGACCAGTTCGGGCTGATGAACTTGCCCAGGCCCAAAGTGACGAACGGGGTATCTTCGGTACGACGGTCGTCGTCCTGCATGTTGTAACCGGCCGAACCGGTGAGGTACCAACGGTCATCGAACTCCTGAGCGGAAGCGGCCTGCGCCCAGCTCAGACCGGCCAGCATTGCGGCACAGAGAAGTTTCTTATTCATTTGCAGCTCCTTAAAAAAAATCAGTTGTAAGAGAAACCGGAGTACTTCGTTAAACGGTCCGACTTTTTTGGGTTGTTCAGACGGCCATGTCTGCACGCCATCTCATGCAGATTATGCGTGTCCATGTGAAGGCTGTGTTAACGGTACCATAACAAGTCAGTCAGGCCAAACGCACTATCTCATAACTCTAGGCGCGATACATGTTCATGAACGTATGGACCGGGAGGGCGTCGAAACGGGACGGATCGGCCGCCAGGACCATGATCCGGTCCACTTGCGCAGCCGCCAGCTGCGCGCGCAGGGCCGCCTCGCATTTGGCCATCAGCAGGGGAACGCCTTCGGCCCGGCGCCTGCGGTGGCCGATGGGGAAATCGATCGAAATCCGGTCCGTGCTGCCGCCGTCCTTGAAGAACACCTGCACGGAGTTGCCGATGTAGCGCTTGTCGGGGTCGAAGTAGTCCCGGGTGAACCGTGGGTTCTCCCTGACCTCCATCAGGCCACGCAGGGCATCGATACGCGGATCGGCGGCGACGGCGTCGGTGTAGTCGTCTGCGGTCAGGCGGCCGAAGATCAAGGGTACCGCCACCATGTACTGCAGGCAGTGGTCGCGGTCGGCGTAATTGGCCAGCGGGCCGGTCTTGTCGATGATGCGCAGGCCCGCTTCCTGGGTTTCCAGCGCGACCCTCTCGATCTGGCCGACCCGGTCCTTGACCTGCGGATGCAGGGCCATGGCGCACTCGACCGCGGTCTGGGCGTGGAATTCGGCGGGAAAGCTGATCTTGAACAGCACGTTTTCCATGACATAGCTGCCGAATGGGCGCTCGAACCGGAATTCCCCGCCCTTGAAGGCGACGTCGTAGAAGCCCCATGTCTTCGCGCTCAGGGCGCTGGGGTAGCCGGCCTCGCCGTTCACGGCATTGAGCGCGTGGATGACCGCGCGGCGGCAAGCGTCGCCCGCGGCCCAGCTTTTGCGGGGGCCGGTGTTGGGGGCGTGGCGGTAGGTGCGCAGCGCGCCATTGTCGATCCAGCTATGCGAAACCGCGTTGACGACCTGTTCCTTGCCACCGCCCAGCATGCGGGTGGCCAGGGCGGTGGAAGCGAGCCTGACCAGGATCACATGATCCAGGCCGACTCGGTTGAACGAGTTCTGCAGGGCGTAGACGCCCTGGATTTCATGGGCCTTGATCGCGGCGGTCAGCACATCGCGCACGGTCAGCGGCTTGCCCCCTTCGCGGCCGGCCTTGCGGCTGAGGTAATCGGCCACCGCCAGCAGGGCGCCCAGATTGTCGGACGGATGGCCCCACTCGGCCGCCAGCCAGGTGTCGTTGAAGTCCAGCCAACGGATCTGGGCGCCGATGGCGAAAGCGGCCTGCACGGGATCGAGTTCATGGCCGGTGCCTGGAATGGGCACACCGTCTGGCATCGTCGCACCGGGAACCACGGGGCCCAGATGTTTCGCGCAATCCGGGAACTTCACCGCCAGCATGGCGCAGGCCAGCGAGTCCAGCAGCATGTGGCGCGCAGTGTCGTACGCATGCTCCGAATCGATCCGGTAGTCCACCACGTAGTCGGCGATGTCGACCATGGCCTGGTCGGGACGCGGGCGGGCGGCGGAGCGGAGTTCGTGCGGAGTCGTGCCGTGCGGGGTCATGCGATATCCGGGTGTGGCCCGCAGGCATTGTTCCAGATAGGTCCGTCGGTCCGTGTGCACGCGCATGGCTGCAACACACCGGCTTGGCCGTGAACCTTGGCGCGATGCCCGCATGCCCCGATCCTGTGGGCATGGAAACCACTCGCCTACCTTCGCTGTTCCTGTCCCACGGGTCGCCAATGATGGCCCTGGAGGATTCACCCACCGCCCGTTTCCTCGACGGACTGGGGAAATCGCTGCCGCGTCCGCGCGCCGTGATCGTCGCTTCGGCCCACTTCCTCGCCAGCGAACCGACCGTGACCTCCAACCTCGCGCCGGAAACCATTCATGACTTCGGCGGCTTCCCCAAACCGCTGTACGACATCCGATACCCGGCCCAGGGCGCACCAGCCTTGGCCGAGGAAATTGCAGGTCAACTGGCCGCAGCCGGATTCGAGGCGCGCGTGGACGAGCGTACCGGCATCGACCACGGCACCTGGGTGCCGCTTCGACGCATGTATCCGCAGGCGGACATTCCCGTGGTGGCGTTGTCGGTGAATCCGTCCCGGTCTTCCGTCTGGCACTACCAGCTGGGCTTGGCCCTGGCTCCACTACGCGAGCAAGGCGTACTGGTCATCGGCTCCGGTGGGTATTCGCACAACCTGCGTGAACTCGACTGGCGGCACGAAGACGCGCCGGCTTATCCCTGGGTGCAGGCGTTCACCGATGCGCTCAGCGAGAAGTTGCTGGCGAAAGACCTGCAAGGCGCGCTCGACTGGGAAGCGCTACCGCAAGCCCACCGCAATCATCCGACCACCGAACATCTCTACCCGCTTTACATAGCGTTGGGCGCGGGCGGCGCGGACGCGCGCGCCACCCGGCTGCATCACGCGGTGCAAATGGGCGGCATGGCCATGGATGCGTTCTCTTTCGATCAGGCGGACTGAAAAACCGGCTTCAACCAACTTTCAGTCCGCGTTCCCATGGCGCGTCGCCGAACTGCGAAACCAGAAAGTCCACGAACGCTCCGACCCGCGGCGGCACCAGCCTGCGCTGCGGCATGACCGCACTGATCGCGGTGGTGGCCAGGCGGCAATCCGGCAGCACCACGCGCAAGCGGCCTGCGCGCAGATCGTCGGCGATATGCCACAGGGAATGGATGGCGATGCCCTCGCCAGCGACCGAAGCGTCGCGCAGCAACTCGCCGTAATTGCTTTCGAACCGTCCCTGTACGCGTATCGCGTGTTCTTCGCCCTGCGCGTCGTGCAGGCGCCAGACGTCCTGGCGGCCGCTGCTGCCGAACAGCAGCAGGCAATCGTGCTCCATCAGATCCTTGGGCAAGCGCGGATTGCCCCGACGTTTCAGATAAGCGGGCGACGCGCACAGCACGCGCCGGTTGGGCGCGACATGGCGCGCCACCAGGCTGGAGTCTTCGAGTGCACCGATGCGTATCGCCAGATCGAATCCTTCGCTGACCAGGTCCACCACCTGGTCGCTGAGATGCACGCTGATCCGCAGTTTGGGATGCAGCGCCAGGAACCTGGGCAGCAGCGGCGACACGTATTGGCGGCCGAAAGAAGCCGACAGCGTCACCCGCAGCGTGCCGGCGATCTCGGTGGCGGTTTCGCGCAGGCCCGTGCCCAGCGATTCCAGATCCTCCACCAGCACCCGCCCTTGCTGCGCCAGCGCCGCGCCTTCCGGGGTGGGATGCAGGCGGCGCGTGGTCCGGTGCAGCAAGCGCACGCCCAGATCGCGCTCCAGCCGTTTCAGCCGCTGGCTGGCGACCGCCACCGACAGATCCAGGCTACGGGCCGCAGCCGTGATCGAACCCAGGTCCAGCACGCGCAAAAACAGGGTGAGGTCGCCTACCCGATCCATTGTCAATAATTCATTGAGAGTTATTAGCCATATTCGCTGTTTTTCATATTCAGTGAAAGTCTCAAGCTGGCACCCAGTCGAAACCTGAGCACCACTTTGAACGCCACCATCCCCCCTTCCTCCAAGCGTTTCCCCATCGCCCTGTACGCGCTGACCGCCGGCGCCTTCGGCATCGGCACTACCGAATTCGTGATCATGGGCCTGCTGATGCAGGTAGCCAGCGACCTGCACGTGTCCATCGCCGCAGCCGGCCTGCTGATTTCCGGATACGCCCTGGGCGTGTTCGTCGGCGCGCCGTTGCTGACCGCCGCCACCAGCCGCATGCCGCGCAAGGCAGTGTTGGTAGCGCTGATGGTGATCTTTACCCTGGGCAATCTGGCCTGCGCACTGGCGCCCAATTACACCGTGCTGATGATCGCCCGCGTGGTCACCTCGCTGGCCCACGGCACTTTCTTCGGCGTTGGCGCCGTGGTGGCGACCGGGCTGGTCGCCGAAGACCGCAAGGCCTCGGCGATTTCCATCATGTTCACCGGCCTGACCGTGGCCACGCTGCTGGGCGTGCCGGCGGGCGCCTGGCTGGGCCTGCATTACGGCTGGCGCTCGACCTTCTGGGCGGTCGCCGCGATCGGCGTGATCGCCACTGTGGTCATCGCCACGCTGGTGCCCAAAGACCGCGGCGACGCCGCACCGATGGCCTTCCGCGAGGAAATCAAAGCGGTGGCGCGCCCGCAGGTGCTGCTGGGCCTGCTGATGACCGTGCTCGGCTTCGGCGGCATGTTCACCGTCTACACCTATATCCAGCCTTTGCTTACCGAAATCGCCGGCTTCGCCGAAGCGGCGGTGTCGCCGATCCTGTTGGTGTTCGGCGTGGGCATGATCGCGGGCAATCTGCTGGGCGGAAAATTCGCCGACCGCCGTCTGTTACCTGCGCTGCTGGGCACGTTGATCGCATTGACCGCGGTGATGGGCCTGATGACCTTCGTCTTGCACAGCCAGTGGGCGATGGTGGTATTCGTCGGCCTGCTGGGCGCAGCTGCGTTCGCCACTGTTTCTCCTTTGCAGCTGTGGGTGCTGCAGAAAGCGACAGGCGCGCAAAGCCTGGCTTCCAGCTTGAACATCGGCGCCTTCAACCTGGGCAATGCATTCGGTGCGTGGCTGGGCGGCGTGGTGATCATGCATGGCCCCGGCCTGACCGCATTGCCATGGGTCGCGGCGCTGGTGCCGTTCTCCGCATTCCTGGTGGCTTTGTGGGCCATTGCGCTGGAGCGCAAGCGCGATCGTGTGGTGATGGTCGAACAGCCCGAATGCGCCTGAACCCCTACTTTTCTTTTTGAAGGAGCACCTTATGGAAACCCGTTTTCTCGGCAACTCAGGCTTCAAGGTACCGGTACTGGGCTTCGGCGCCGGCACCTTCGGCGGCAAGGGGCCGTTGTTCAGCGCCTGGGGAAATACCGACGACGCGCAAGCCAGGCGATTGATCGACATCAGCCTGGAAGCAGGCCTCAATTTTTTCGACACCGCCGATGTGTATTCGGACGGCGCGTCCGAATCCATCCTGGGCGCGGCGATCAAAGGCCGGCGCGATCAAGTGATTCTTTCCACCAAGACCGGCTTGCGCGCGGGCGATGGCCCTAACGACGCCGGCAGCTCGCGCTTCCATCTGCTGCAGGCAGTGGACGAAGCCTTGCAACGCCTGGGCACCGACTACATCGATCTGCTGCAACTGCACGCCTTCGATGCGATGACCCCGGTCGAGGAAACCCTCTCGACCCTGGATGGTCTGGTGCGTGCGGGCAAGGTGCGCTACCTGGGCGTATCCAACTTCTCCGGCTGGCATCTGATGAAGTCGCAGGCCATCGCCGACCAGCGCGGCTATTCGCGCTACGTCGCCAACCAGACCTATTACTCGTTGATAGGCCGCGACTACGAGTGGGAACTGATGCCGCTGGGCCAGGACCAGGGCGTGGGCGCGGTGGTGTGGAGCCCGCTGGGCTGGGGGCGCCTGACCGGCAAACTCCGCCGCGGACAGCCGCTGCCGGAAAATAGTCGCTTGCACGACACCGCCGATTTCGCGCCGCCCATCGACGAAGAACGTCTTTACCGCATCATCGAAGCGATGGATGAAGTCGCCGAGCAAACCGGCAAGACCATTCCGCAGATCGCCTTGAACTGGCTGCTGCAACGGCCCACCGTTTCCACCGTGCTGATCGGCGCTCGCAACGAAGAGCAGCTTCGTCAGAACCTGGGCGCGGTCGGCTGGAATCTGTCTGCCGCACAAATGACCAAGCTGGATGCCGCCAGCGCGCTCACCCCGCCCTATCCTTACTACCCGTACTGGCGCGGCCAGTTCTCCGAACGCAACCCGACCCCGGTCTGAAACCCCCACGCCGAAACTGGAGCCCCCGCATGAAAGCCATCGCCTTGACCCGCTACCTGCCGATCAGCGATCCCGAATCGCTGCAGGATGTCGAACTGCCGAAACCCGTCGCCGCCGGCCACGACGTACTGGTCCGCGTCGAAGCGGTTTCGGTCAACCCGGTCGACACCAAGATCCGTTCGCCCAAACCGCAAGTGGAAGCGCAGCCGAAAGTGCTGGGCTACGACGCCGCAGGCGTGGTCGAAGCGGTCGGCGAAAACGTCACGCTGTTCAAACCCGGCGATGAGGTCTATTACGCCGGCGACGTCACCCGTAGCGGCAGCGATGCGCAGTTCCAACCGGTGGACGAACGCCTGATCGGCCGCAAGCCGACGACCCTGGATTTCGCACAAGCCGCGGCATTGCCGCTGACCGCCATCACCGCATGGGAACTGCTGTTCGAGCGCATGCCGTTTTCGATCGACGCCGAACACAACGACAAGACCTTGTTGATCATCGGCGGAGCCGGCGGCGTCGGCTCCATCGCCATCCAGTTGGCGCGACGTGCCGGCTTCACGGTCATCGCCACCGCTTCGCGCAAGGAAAGCATCGACTGGTGTCTGTCGTTGGGCGCGCAGCACGTCATCGACCATCGCCAGCCGCTCGCGCCGCAACTGGCGGCCCTGGGGCATGCGCAGGTCGATGCGGCGCTCAACCTGGCCGATACCGACCGCTATTGGGGAACCCTAGGCGAAATCCTCGCGCCGCAGGGGCACGTGGGGCTGATCGTGGAGCCCAGCGGCCCGCTGAAGATCGGCGATCCCTACAAGGCCAAGTGCATCGGCATCCACTGGGAAATGATGTTCGCGCGCGCGCGTTTCCGCACGCCGGACATGATCGAACAGCACCGCATCCTGACCCGCCTCGCCAGCTTGATCGATGCAGGCGAATTGCGCACCACGCACACCGAAACCATCGGCGCCATCAACGCCGCCAACCTGCGCGAAACGCATCGCCGGCTGGAATCCGGGACCACCATCGGCAAGCTGGTGCTGGCGGGCTGGTAGGCGCATGAGACCTCTTGCTTTCGATAACCGGAGAGACGGTGGATGAGCCTGTCCGCGTGGTCGTTGTTTTGCATGTTGTCGCTGGTCACCGCGTTCAGCCCCGGCCCCGCCGTCCTGTTGGCGGTATCCAACGCGGCGACGCTGGGCATGCGTCGGGCGCTCGTCGGTTCGGCCGGCAATGCGGCCGGAGTCGTTCTGGTGTCGGCGACCGCGATGCTGGGTCTGGGCGCGCTGCTAAAGACGTCCGCGTGGCTGTTCGGCGCGCTCAAGCTGGCGGGTGCGGTCTACCTGATCTATCTGGGTATTCGGCAATGGCGCAGCCGGGCCAGCGTCTTCGACACGGCATCGCATGCAGTGGGGACGAGGGAGCAGCCGATCGCACGGCTGTTCCTGCAAGGTCTGTTGGTGGCGACGACCAATCCCAAGAGCATCCTCTTCTTCACTGCGCTGCTTCCGCAGTTCATGAGCAGCGAAGTGCCGGCGATGCGCCAGTTCGTGATGCTGACGCTGACCTTCGCGGCCTGCACGGCGATGTCGCACCTTTGCTATGTCGGGCTGGTACGCGGCATGGGCCACTGGTTCGCCAGTGCCGCGCGTGCGCGGCGATTCAACCGCTTGTCCGGAGCGATGTTCGTCGTCCTCGGCGTCGGCTTACTGCGTCTGCGCAACAATCACGCGGCCTGAGCGGCGCAGCGCGGCAAGCCGGCGCTCGCCGGTTGGAACTGAGCGTCGCAGGCATGCGCTGCATGCGGCCGATAGAATCGTTCTCCGTACTGGAATCGCACGCATGGCTTTGCCTCCCCTGTTCGCACGCCGTTTCGCCCAACTCCTCCTGGGCTTGTTCCTCTATGGAATAGGGATCAGCCTGATGGTGCGCGCCAGCCTGGGCATCGCGCCGTGGGACGTATTGACGCAGGGCTTGTCGGAACAGACCGGCTGGTCGTTCGGCGCGTTGACCAATTTGATCGGCCTGGTCGTGCTTTTGCTGTGGATTCCCATTCGCCAGAAGCCCGGGCTGGGCACGGTGCTCAACGTGTTGCTGATCGGCCCCAGCGCGCAGTTCGGACTCTGGCTGTTCCCGGAATTTCAGGGGCTGTGGCAACAGATCCCCGCCTTCGTCAGCGGCTTGCTGATCCTGGCGCTGGCGACCGGCATGTACATAGGCGCGAACTTCGGTCCCGGCCCTCGCGATGGCCTGATGACCGGCCTGCATCGCCGTACCGGCTGGCCCATCGGCCTGGTGCGCACCCTGATAGAGGCCAGCGTGCTGGTGGCAGGCTGGTCGATGGGCGGCGATGCGGGCTGGGGAACGCTGGTCTTCGCGCTCTCCATTGGCCCGATGTGCGCGGTGACGATGCGCTGGTTCGCGCCCAAGCCACGGGTGCTGGCTGGCAACGTCGTCACCGAAGCTGCGCCATAGAGCTGAACGACTCTTTCCGGCCTCCCCCTTTAAAGGGGAATTGAGGGGGATTTGCTCTTGATCTTGAGCAAAGCGTCAAGAACCAACCCCTTCAAGTGCGTACGCCCACCTTGCCGGGGGCCGGGATAACCGGCATCGTGCATGCCTCCGTACGCACACGTATCCGCTGCATGACGCTTTCGCCCAGTCCGCGCCTGTCCGCCACCGAAGCAGCCGATCCGTCTGCTCCAAACCCACATTACCCGCACCTGTTCGCGCCGCTGGACCTGGGCTTCACCCAAATCCGCAACCGGGTGCTGATGGGCTCCATCCACACCGGACTGGAAGACCGCGCCAGCGACTTCCCCAAGCTGGCGGCCTATTTCGCCGAGCGCGCCGAGGGCGGCGTGGGCTTGATGGTGACCGGGGGCTTCTCGCCGAATCTGGTCGGCTGGTTGAAACCCTTCGGCGGCAAACTGTCCTGGCCGTGGGAAGTGCGCCCGCACAAGTTCGTCACCCAGGCCGTGCACGACAACGGCAGCAAGATCTGCCTGCAACTGCTACATGCCGGGCGCTACGCCTACCACCCTTTTTCCGTTGCGCCATCGAAACTGAAGGCGCCGATCAATCCCTTCACTCCGCGCCAGCTCTCCTCGCGCGGCGTCGAACGCCAGATCACCGCCTATGCCGACGCCGCCCGCCGCGCGCGCGAGGCCGGCTACGACGGTGTGGAAGTGATGGGCTCGGAAGGCTATTTCATCAACGAGTTCACCGCGCCGCGCACCAACAAACGCAACGACGCCTGGGGCGGCACGCCGGAGAAGCGCATGCGCTTCGCGGTGGAGATCGTGCGCCGCGTGCGCGAGGCCTGCGGACCGGACTTCATCATCATCTACCGGCTTTCGCTGCTGGATCTGGTGGAAGACGGCAACCAGTGGGAAGAGATCGTGGCCCAGGCCAAGGCCATCGAAGCCGCAGGCGCCACCATCATCAATTCCGGCATCGGCTGGCATGAAGCGCGCATTCCCACCATCGTCACTTCGGTGCCGCGCGCGGCTTTCGTCGAGGTCACCGCCAAATTGCGGCCGCACGTGAAGTTGCCGCTGATCGCCACCAACCGCATCAACATGCCCGAGGTGGCCGAGCGCATCCTCGCCGACGGCGTCGCCGACATGGTGTCGCTGGCGCGCCCGCTACTGGCCGACCCGCACTGGGCCAACAAGTCGCGCGCGGGCAAACCGCAATCCATCAACACCTGCATCGCCTGCAACCAGGCCTGCCTGGACCACGTGTTCGAGAACAAGCGCGCCAGCTGCCTGCTGAACCCGCGCGCCTGCGCGGAAACCGAGTTGAACTACGCCAAGACTTTTTCGCCCAAGCGCGTGGCGGTGGTCGGTGCGGGACCGGCGGGATTGGCCTGCGCGACGGTGGCGGCCGAACGCGGGCATCGCGTCACCTTGTTCGATGCTTCGTCCGAGATCGGCGGGCAGTTCAACTACGCCAAGAAGATTCCGGGCAAGGAAGAGTTCCACGAAACCATTCGCTACTTCACTCACAAGCTGGTTGAAACCGGCGTGGAAGTGAAGCTGGGCACGATGGCATCGGCGGAAACCCTTGCCGGGTTCGATGAAGTGGTGATGGCCACCGGCATCGTGCCGCGCCAGATCGACTTCCCCGGCGCGAACCATCCCAAGGTGGTGAGCTACGTGGACGTGTTGAGCGGACGGGTGAAAGTGGGCGCAAGCGCGGCGCTGATCGGGGCCGGCGGCATCGGCTTCGACGTGGCCGAATACCTGGTGCATGAAGGCGACTCCTCCACCCTGGACCCGAAGCGCTGGATGGCCGAATGGGGCGTGGATCCGACCTTCGAATCGCGCGGCAGCCTGGTCAAGCCGCATCCGGAAGCCCCAGCCCGCGAGGTCTGGCTGCTGCAGCGCTCCGCCGGCAAGCCCGGCGCCCGTTTGGGCAAGACCAGCGGCTGGGTGCACCGGGCCACGCTGAAAGCCAAGAAGGTGCAGATGCTGGGCGGGGTGGAATACCTGGGCGTGGACGATGCCGGGTTGAAGATCCGGATCGACGGCGTGGAGCGGGTGCTGCCTGTGGACCACGTGGTCGTCTGCGCCGGCCAGGAGCCGCGCCGCGACCTGCAGGCTTCCCTGCTGGCGGCCGGCCTGAAACACCACCTGATAGGCGGCGCTGACGTGGCCGCCGAGCTGGACGCCAAGCGCGCCATCGACCAGGGCAGCCGTCTGGCCGCAGCGCTGTAGGGCGGGCATTGCCTGCCGCTCTTTGCCGGCATTTCGTGGTGGCGGGCAGTGCCCGCCCTACGTGTGTAGTTCCCTTCTCCTACCGGGAGAAGGGAGAGTTCAGAGCAAAGACTCCATTTCCAATCAAGCACTTAGCATGATTGTCAAGCTTAGGGGTTCAGGCGGGGTTGGGGGTTGGGCCCTTACCTTGCGCCAACTTTTTCGGCCCGCCCCCGTTCCAACTGGCGAGCCACCCCGGCCCTGATTGCACCTTCTGGCCGGCCTCGGGCAGCTCGTCGGAGTAGCTGCCTCCCCATGACGCCCTGACGCCGTGTCTACCCAACGCTCCTTTCCTGAGGAAGGGCGCGCGGACGCTGCCAAGACGGAGCAAGGAGTTCGTTTCAATGAAGTTGGCTTGGATTCTCTGGCTGTCGCACATGTTGCCGCAGCCCGCCGCAGACTCGCTCTGCCTCAGCACCACCGTTTATCTGGAAGCCCGCGACCAGACCCTGCGCGGCCAGCAGGCCGTGGCCGAGGTGGCCCTGCGCCGCCTGGACAGCGGCCTGTGGGGCGATTCGATGTGCGAAGTCGTCACCGCCCGCAAGCAGTTCGCCCCGACCCTGGTGGCGCCCGGCACCCGCTTGCAGAATTCGGATGCCTGGGCCAAATCGATCAACGTCGCCCTGGGCGCCGAACGCAACTGGGCTTTGCCGCCCGGCCAGCGCAAGGAGATCGTCCCCGGCGCCAGCCACTTCATGGCGCACAACATCGCCAGCCCGAGCTGGCGCAACGCCTACCAGGTGGCCACCATCGGCGATCACACCTTCCTGCGCGTGCAGAAGCTGAAGCCGAAATCCTAGTAACAGCCGCTTAAGCAACGGTCGCTTCGTAACGGGGCTTTACTTTCGCCGCATCGACAATACGAGAACGGGCTGGGAATATTCCCCGCCCGTTTTTCTTTGGAGATGTCGCGCATGAAGCTGTACACCAAACCCGGCGCCTGTTCGCTGTCCGACCATATCGCGCTGCGCTGGATCGGCAAGCCATTCGACTTGCAAGTCATGGATGCGGCAGGCATGAAGACGCCCGAATATCTCGCACTCAATCCTGCCGGTGCCGTGCCGGTGCTGGAGGTCGATGGCTGGGTGTTGACTCAAAACGCGGCGATCCTGAATTTCCTCGCAGATACTTTTCCCGAATCGGGCCTGGGCGGCGATGGCACGCCGAAGAGCCGCGCCGAGATCAACCGCTGGCTGGCTTTCCTCAACGCCGACGTGCATCCCGCATTCCACCCGATATTCGGGTCTACGCGATTCCTGGGCGACGAAGCCATGATCGAAAAGAGCAAGGACAACGCGCGGCAGAAACTGCGTGGCTTGTTCGAGCGTCTGGACGCGCAGCTTGCCGGCAAGGATTGGTTGACCGGCGCCCGTTCCATCGCCGATCCCTATCTGTTCGTGGCTTTGCGCTGGGCCAGGGCCACGCAGGTCGATCTGTCGGGTTTGGGTAACCTGGAACGCTTCTTCGACCGCATGCGCGCCGACGGCGGCGTCGCTGCCGCGATGGCGGCCGAAGGTCTTTAAGACGAAGGCAGGGCACGGCGCACGGCCCTGCCCTTGCTCAGGCCTGTACTTCCGCGCGCGTGCGCGCCAGCCATTCGCTGGCGAAGGTGTGGTCCTTGGCCTTGGTCAGCGCCGTGGCGATTTCCGGCAGCAACGCCAGCAGCGCGTCCACATCGGCGCATTTCTCTATTTTCAACTGTAGGAAATAACCTTTCAGACCGATGTGCCTGCGCACGGTGTCGGTGACGATTTCATAGAGACTGCGGTAGCGGCCGAAATCCGCAGGCAGCTTCACTTCGCCCGGCAATGGCGATATGGGCGATATGGGTGATACCGGCGGTGCCGGCGGTGCCGCAGCTGCCCGTGCCGGCAATGCCGACTCCTGGCGCCTGACCAGACCCATGACCAGCAGTTGTTCCAGCGCGTTATCTGGCGCATGCAAGCCCGCCATCAGCTCGCGCAATTGCGCATGATCGCGCTGACCGTCAACCATCAGCAGCAGCGAACGCATCGCCGCAGGCAGCTTGCGCCCGCGGTCCAGGATCTCCTGCTTGCCGGCATCGGTCTTGAAATACAGTTCTGCGGCGTCCATTGACTCCCCTTGCGCCCGGCCAAGCGGCGCCCTCGTCATTACGAAAATTCCCCGCGTAGAGGTTTGCAGACCCACGGCGGCACGTCCGTTATGAGGGTCACAAATGCAGCCACACAGCCCCCGCAGAGCTTACTCGGCTGCCCTTGTCTTTGGGGGTGGAGGGGCGGCCCAGCGGAGCGAAGAGCTGCCGGGCAAGCCCGGCCCTACAGGACCTCGCCGGGCACCCGCACCGCGCCTTCCATCAGCACCCGTGCACTGCGGCTCATGATGGCCTTGGCCACCGTCCATTGACCCTCGGCCTGTTTCGCCTCGGCGCCCACGCGCAGAGTGCCGGAGGGATGTCCGAAGACGATGGCTTCGCGGGTGCCGCCACCCGCGGCTGCGTTGACCAGCGTGCCCGGCACCGCCGCGGCCGAAGCGATGGCCACCGAAGCGGTGCCCATCATCGCGTGGTGCAGTTTGCCCATGGAGATGGCGCGGGCCAGCAGATCGATGTCGGCCGCGCGCACCGGCTTGCCGCTGGAGGAAACATAGTCCTTCGGTGGCGCGACAAAGGCGATCTTCGGCGTCAGCGGGCGTGCCGCAGCCTGGGCGGCATCGCCGATCAGGCCCATGCGCACGGCGCCGTGCGCGCGAATGGCTTCCAGCTTGGCCAGTGCCGCCTTGTCTTCGTTGATCGCACCCTGCAATTCGGTGCCGTCGTAACCCAATGCGGCGGCATCGACGAAGATCGTGGGTACACCGGCATTGATCATGGTGGCCTTGAACGTACCCACACCCGGTATCTGGAGTTCATCGACAAGATTGCCGGTGGGGAACATGGCGCCGCCGCCTTCGCCATCGCCTTCATCGGCGGGGTCGAGGAACTCCAGCTGGATTTCGGCGGCCGGAAAAGTCACGCCGTCCAGTTCGAAGTCCCCGGTCTCCTGCACCCGGCCATCGATGACCGGCACATGCGCAATGATGGTCTTGCCGATGTTCGCCTGCCAGATGCGCACCGTGCAGATCCCGTCGCGCGGAACGCGCGCCGGATCGATAAAGCCATTGGAAATGGCGAACGGACCGACCGCCGAAGACAGGTTGCCGCAGTTGCCGCTCCAGTCGATGAAGCTTTCGTTGAGCGGAACCTGCCCGTACAGATAGTCGACGTCATGGCCGGGCTGCGAAGCCGGCGCGATGATCACCACCTTGCTGGTGCTGGACGTGGCGCCGCCCATGCCATCGGTGTGCTTGCCGTAGGGATCGGGCGAGCCGATCACCCGCAACAGCAATGCATCGCGCGCCTTGCCCGGAACCTGCGCCGCCGTGGGCAGGTCCTGCAGGCGGAAGAACACGCCCTTGCTGGTGCCGCCGCGCATGTAGGTGGCGGGAATGCTGATTTGCGGGACGTGCGGCATTGCGGCTCTCCGGTCAGGCGGCCTTGGACGATTCAAGAAAATCCTGCGCGAAGCGCTGCAGCACACCGCCGGCTTCGTAGATCGATACCTCTTCGTCGCTGTCCAGGCGACAGATGACGGGAACTTCCACGCGCTCGCCGTTGCGGCGATGGATCACCAGAGTCAATTCGGCGCGCGGAGCGGGTTCGCCGATCACATCGAAAGTCTCGGTACCGTCGATGCCCAGCGTGTTGCGGTCGGTGCCGGGTTTAAACTCCAGCGGCAGCACGCCCATGCCGATCAGGTTGGTGCGGTGGATGCGTTCGAAACCTTCGGCGGCGATCGCTTCTACGCCGGCCAGGCGCACGCCCTTGGCGGCCCAGTCGCGCGAGGATCCCTGGCCGTAGTCGGCGCCGGCGATGATGATCAATGGCTGCCTGCGCTCCATGTAGGTTTCTATCGCTTCCCACATACGCATCACCCTGCCTTCCGGTTCGACGCGCGCCAGCGAACCCTGCTTTACGCCGCCATCGGCATTGCGCACCATTTCGTTGAACAGTTTGGGATTGGCGAAGGTTGCGCGCTGGGCGGTCAGATGATCGCCGCGATGGGTGGCGTAGGAATTGAAGTCTTCTTCGGGCACGCCCATCTTCGCCAGGTACTCGCCGGCGGCGCTGTCGAGCATGATCGCGTTGGAGGGCGACAGATGGTCGGTGGTGATGTTGTCCGGCAGCACCGCCAGCGGCCGCATGCCGCGCAAGGTGCGTTCGCCCGCCAGCGCGCCTTCCCAGTACGGCGGGCGGCGGATGTAGGTGCTCATGCCGCGCCAGTCGTACAGCGGTTCGACCTTGGGACCGTGTTCGACGCGTACGTTGAACATCGGCGCGTACACGCTGCGGAACTGCTCCGGCTTCACCGACGCCTTCACTACCGCATCGATCTCCTCGTCGCTGGGCCAGAGGTCCTTCAGCCGGATCTCTTTGCCATCGACCACGCCCAGCACGTCCTTCTCGATGTCGAAACGGATGGTGCCGGCGATGGCATAGGCCACCACCAGCGCGGGCGATGCGAGGAAAGCCTGCTTCGCATACGGATGGATACGGCCATCGAAGTTGCGGTTGCCCGACAGCACGGCGGTCGCATACAGATCGCGGTCGATGATTTCCTGCTGGATAACAGGGTCCAGCGCGCCGGACATGCCGTTGCAGGTGGTGCAGGCGAAACCGACCACGCCGAAGCCCAGCGCCTCCAGTTCCGTCATCAGGCCGCTTTCGTCCAGGTACAGCTTCACGGCTTTGGAACCAGGTGCGAGCGAGGTCTTAACCCACGGCTTGCGCGCCAGTCCCAGGCGATTTGCGTTGCGCGCCAGCAATGCGGCGGCAATCACGTTGCGCGGATTGCTGGTATTGGTGCAGCTGGTGATGGCGGCGATGATCACCGCGCCGTCGGGCATCAGTCCTGGCGTTTCTTCCCATGCGCCGGCGATGCCCTTGGCGGCAAGATCGCTGGTGGCCACACGCGCGTGCGGATTCGACGGACCGGCCATGTTGCGCACCACGCTGGACAGGTCGAACTGCAGCGTGCGCTCGTATTGTGCCTGCTCCAGGCTGTCGGACCACAAGCCGGTGTGGCGCGCGTACAGCTCCACCAACTTCACCTGTTGTTCCTCGCGGCCGGTCAGGCGCAGGTAATCGATGGTCTGGGAATCGATGGAGAACATCGCCGCGGTCGCGCCGTATTCCGGCGCCATGTTGGAAATGGTCGCCCGGTCGCCCAGGGTTAGCGCCGCAGCGCCTTGACCGTGGAATTCCAACCAGGCGCCGACTACTTTCGACTTGCGCAGGAATTCGGTCAGCGCCAGCACCACGTCGGTGGCGGTGATGCCGGGCTGCGGCCTGCCCGTCAGCTGCACGCCGACGATTTCCGGCAGGCGCATCCACGAGGCGCGGCCCAGCATCACGTTCTCCGCTTCCAATCCGCCGACGCCTATCGCGATCACGCCCAGCGCGTCCACGTGCGGCGTGTGGCTGTCGGTGCCCACGCAGGTGTCCGGAAAAGCCACGCCGTCGCGCACCTGCACCACCGGCGACATCTTCTCCAGGTTGATCTGGTGCATGATCCCGTTGCCCGGCGGAATCACTTCCATGTTCTTGAAGGCCTGGCGCGTCCATTCGATGAAATGGAAACGGTCTTCGTTGCGGCGGTCCTCGATGGCGCGGTTCTTGGCGAAGGCGTCGGGATCGAAGCCGCCGCATTCCACCGCCAGCGAATGGTCGACGATCAACTGCACCGGCACCACCGGATTGACCTGCGCAGGATCGCCGCCCTGCTCGGCGATGGCGTCGCGCAAACCGGCCAGATCCACCAGCGCGGTCTGACCCAGGATGTCGTGGCAGACCACGCGCGCCGGAAACCACGGAAAATCCAGATCGCGTTTGCGTTCGATCAACTGCTTCAGCGAATCGGTGAGCGTGTCCGGATCGCAGCGGCGCACCAGATTCTCGGCCAGCACGCGCGAGGTATAAGGCAACGTGGCGTAAGCGCCGGGCCGTATCGCTTCCACTGCGGCGCGCGCGTCGAAGTATTCCAGCGAAGTGCCGGGCAAGGGTTTGCGGTACTGGGTGTTCATGGCTGGCGATCCGTGGGGTTGCTGGCGCTGGGGCTCGGTTGCAAGCGGACAGGACAAAGTCCTGTCCGCGCGTCGCTCAGCGCTTGTCGAGCGGTACGAAGGCGAGGTCTTCCGGGCCGGTGTAATTGGCGCTGGGGCGGATGATCTTGCCGTCGATGCGCTGTTCGATCACGTGCGCGCTCCAGCCGCTGGTGCGGGCGATCACGAACAGAGGAGTGAACATGGCGGTGGGCACGCCCATCATGTGGTAGCTGACCGCGCTGAACCAGTCCAGGTTGGGGAACATCTTCTTGATGTCCCACATCACCGTTTCCAGACGCTCGGCGATGTCGTACATCTTGCGGCTGCCCTGCTCATCCGACAGTTCGCGGGCCACGTCCTTGATCACCTGGTTGCGCGGATCGCCGGTGGTGTAGACCGGGTGGCCGAAACCGATCACCACTTCCTTGCGCTCCACGCGGGCCTTGATGTCCGCTTCGGCCTCGTCGGGCGATTCGTAGCGCTTCTGCACTTCGAACGCGACTTCGTTTGCACCGCCATGCTTGGGTCCGCGCAGCGCGCCGATGCCGCCGGCAATGGCGCTGTACATGTCGCTGCCGGTGCCGGCGATGACCCGGCAGGCGAAGGTGGAGGCGTTGAACTCGTGCTCGGCGTACAGGATTAGCGAAGTGTGCATCGCCTGCACCCACGAGTCGCGCGGTTTTTCGCCATGCAGCAGGTGCAGGAAGTGTCCGCCGATGCTGTCGTCGTCGGTATCGGTGTCGATGCGCTTGCCATTGTGGCTCCAGTGGTACCAGTACAGCAGCATCGGACCCAGCGAAGCCATCAGCTTGTCAGCGATATCGCGCGCACCGGGATGGTTGTGGTCGTCCTTCTCCGGCGACACGCAACCCAGCACGGATACGCCGGTGCGCATCACATCCATGGGATGCGCGGACGCAGGCAGTTGTTCCAAAGCAGCCTTCACCGCGGCCGGCACGCCGCGCAGCGATTTCAGTTTGGCCTTGTAGCTGGCCAGCTCGGCGCGATTGGGCAGCTTGCCGTGCACCAGCAGGTAGGCGATCTCCTCGAACTCCGAAGCGCGCGCGATATCCAGGATGTCGTAACCACGGTAATGCAGGTCGTTGCCGCTGCGGCCGACCGTGCACAGCGCGGTGTTGCCCGCGGCGGTGCCGGACAGGGCGACGGACTTCTTGGGTTTAAACGGAACTGCAGCCTCGGACATTTCAACACCTCGTCTAGATTTAAAGCCCCTCTCCCACCGGGAGAGGGGTTGGGGTGAGGGTACGGCGGAATCATGGACGGTGAACCGCCACTGCTTCGCCACATCCTCATCCGTTTCTCCCAGAGGGAGAAGAGTTAGAACTATTTCTTAGCAGCGAACAACGCATCCAACTTCTGCTCGAACTCGTGATAGCCGATGCGCTCGTACAGCTCCTCGCGCGTCTGCATCATGTCCACCACATTCTTCTGGTGGCCATCGCGGCGTATCGCGGTGTACACGGCTTCAGCGGCCTTGTTCATGGCGCGGAACGCCGACAGCGGATAAAGCTGGATAGCCACGCCCACCGAAGCCAGTTCCTCGCGAGTGAACAGCGGCGTCTTGCCGAACTCGGTGATGTTTGCCAGCACCGGCGCCCTCACCGCTTCGACGAAACGCTGGTAGGTGGGCAGGTCGTAGGCGGCCTCGGCGAAGATGCCGTCGGCGCCGGCTTCCACGCAGGCGATGGCGCGTTCGATGGCCGCGTCCACGCCGTCGACCTGGATCGCATCGGTGCGTGCAATGAGGAAGAAGTCGGGATCGGTCTTGGCATCGGCGGCGGCCTTGACCCGGTCCACCATTTCGGAGGCGCTCACGATCTCCTTGCCCGGACGGTGGCCGCAACGCTTGGCGCCCACCTGGTCTTCGATATGGCAGGCGGCCGCGCCGGCCTTGATCAGCGATTTCACCGTGCGTTCGATGTTGAAGGCGCTGGGGCCGAAACCGGTATCGATATCCACCAGCAACGGCAGGTCGCACACGTCGGTGATCCGGCGTACGTCCACCAGCACGTCCTCCAGGGTGTTGATGCCCAGGTCCGGCAGGCCCAGCGAACCGGCCGCGACCCCGCCGCCAGAAAGATAAATGGCGCGATAGCCGGCGCGCTTGGCCAGCAGCGCGTGGTTGGCGTTGATGGCGCCGATCACCTGCAGGGGCGATTCAGCGGCCAGCGCGGCGCGGAACTTCATTCCCGGTGAAGCGGGGGCGCCAGCGGACGGGTTGCTCATGCGGCAGGACTCCTGGTGATGGTCCGCCGCAGCGCGGCAGGCCGGGCGGTGGAGGTGCGCGAATGGTACGCCCCTCGTCGGGCCGCAAATCTGGCACCATCGGGAGCATTGATCAATCTTGATCCAATCGATCAACATATCGCCATGGCCGCCGACCTGCTCTCCGCCCGCGACACCTGCCGCCTGCTCGGCATCAGCCAGGCCACGCTGTACGCCTACGTCAGCCGCGGCCTGCTGGAATCGCGCCCCGGCCCGGACCACCGCAGCCGCCTGTATCCGCGGCAGGATGTGGAGCGGCTGGCGCAACGCAAGCAGGCCGGACGCGGCGCGGCCAGAGGCGCGGCACAGAGCCTGGACCGAGGCCTGCCGGTGCTGGAAACCCGGATCTCGCTGATCCGTCCCGATGGCCCCTACTACCGGGGCAAGTCCGCGATCGGCGCCGCGCGCGAGGGCGACACCCTGGAAGACATCGCCCGCCTGCTGTGGGATTGCGGCGAGCAGGACCCCTTCGCGCTGGAAATCGACCCGCACTGGCCCGCGACCGTGGCTGCGATCGCCAACGACGCACGCTTGCCGCCGCTGGAACGCGCGATGTCGGCGATTCCTCTGTTGGCGCTGGAAGTACGCCATTCCTTCAACTCCGCGCCGCGCGTACGCCACGAGATCGCGGCGACCCTGCTGCGCCACAACGCCGCACTGCTGGTCGCGCAGCCGCCGTACGCGGGTCCGGTGCATCGCCTGCTGGCCAACAGTTGGAAACCGGGCGATGAGAATTTCGCCGAACTCGTGCGCGCGGCGCTGGTGGTCTGCGCCGATCACGAACTCAACGTTTCCGCGTTCGCCGCACGCGTGGTCGCTTCCACCGGCGCGCACCTGCATGCCACCGTCTGCAGCGGACTGGCCGCTTTGTCGGGTCCTCGCCACGGCGGCGCCACTGCGCGCACGCATGCCCTGATCGCCGATGCGGGCGAGGCACCGTCGGTACGCAAGTTCATCGAAACCCGCTGGCAGCGCGGCGATGACCTGCCAGGCTTCGGCCACGCGCTGTACCCGCACGGCGATCCACGCGCCGCCGAGATCCTCGCCCGTCTCCGCCAAACGCAGATGGGCACACCGATGATGTCGCGCCTGGAGGAAATCATCGCGGTCGCCGAGGAAATCAGCGGCCAACGTCCGAATATCGACTTCCTGCTGGCCTCGATCTGCCAGACCCACGGATTGCCGGCCACGCCAGCGCTGGTGATGTTCGCCGCCGGACGCCTGGCCGGCTGGCTGGCGCATGCGCTGGAGCAACAGGCGCTGGGAAGGCTGATCCGTCCACGCGCAAGCTACACCGGAGTGTCTCCGGCGCTGGACGAATGACAAGTCCTTTCCGTATCGACCGTCATCCCGGCGAATGCCGGGATCCATCCTTGGCTGCCACGACAATTCCGCAGCAGTAAACACTCGGCGCTTAATTGAAGTGGCTTTCCGGAAAGCGCGCATAACCGGCCGGATGGATCCCGGCATTCGCCGGGATGACGCCGTTGAGTATTGAATCGCTTCGAGTTAGCGCGCCTTTCACCGAAAGCAAGAGCAGTGCAATGGATAGCGGCGACGCGCATCGCAATACCTCCCCGCGTTTCAACTCCCCACCTCCGGCCCCCGCAGCAACGCTTTTTTTATTTCTTCCAACGCATTGGGATCATCCAGCGTGGAAAGATCGCCCGGATCGGTGCCCTGCGCCAGCGCCTGCAGCGAGCGCCGCAGCAGCTTGCCCGAACGCGTCTTGGGCAAGGCATTGACGATGTAAACGCGCGCCGGACGCGCCACCGCGCCCAGGTTGTGCTCCACCGCGCGACGCATGCCGTCTGCGGCAGCGACGCGCTCGTGCGGTTCTTCGGTGTTTTTCCGCAAAGTGGCGAACACCACCGGCACTTGTCCCTTCAGTTCGTCGTGAACGCCGATCACCGCTGCCTCGGCGACCCCGCCATAACCGGAAACCGATTCCTCGATCTCGCGCGTGCCGAGCCTATGGCCAGCCACGTTGATCACATCGTCGGTGCGGCCCAGGATGAAGGTATAGCCATCCTCGTCGCGGATCGCCCAGTCCAGCGAGCTGTACAGCAGTTCCTTGAAGTGGCTGAAATAACTGCTGACGAAGCGCGCATCGTCGTTCCAGATCGTGGTCATGCACCCGGGCGGCAACGGCGGTTCGATCACCAGCACGCCTTTCCGGTTGACCGCCACTTCGACACCGTCGCTTTCGTCGATCACTTTCATCCGGTAACCGAGATTCGGAAACCCCGGCGAGCCGAACTTGACCGGCTTCATGTCCAGGCCCGGCAACAAGGTGATCGCCGGCCAGCCGGTTTCGGTTTGCCAATAGTTGTCGATGATCGGCTTGCGCAGCGCGTCGTGGATCCAGTGCGCGGTGGGCTCGTCCAGCGGCTCGCCGGCCAGGAACAGGTATTGCAGCTTCGACAGGTCGTGGTTGCGGATGAAGGACGCGTCGTGCTTCTTGAGCACGCGGATGGCAGTGGGCGAGGAGAACATGGTGCGCACGCCGTACTTCTCGCACAGCGACCACCAGATGCCGGCGTCGGGGCTGAAAGGCAACCCTTCGTACAGCAGCGATGTGGCCCCGCCGATCAGCGGTCCGTACACGTTGTAGGAATGGCCCACCGCCCAGCCCACGTCGGAAGTGGAGAACATCACCTGCCCCGGGGCGACGTCGAACACGGTACGCATCGACAAGGCCAATGCCACCGCATAGCCGCCCACGTCGCGCTGCACGCCCTTGGGCTTGCCTGTCGTGCCGGAGGTGTAGAGCAAGTAGCTGGGTTCGTTGGACTCCAGCCATTCCACCGGCACTTCCGCATCGCCGACTTCCGCGCGCAGCGTGGCGTAGTCGACATCGCGTCCCTCGACCTTCGGCAGCGCCGGATCGAGTCCGCGCGAGACGATCAGCACCTTGGGCGGTGGGGATTGCGACTGCGCGCAAGCCTGGTCCACCAGCGCCTTGTACGGCAGCACCTTGCCGCCGCGCATGCCGGCATCGGCGGCGATCAGCAGTTTCGGCGTCGCATCGTCCAGCCGCAGCGCCAGGTTGTGCGCGGCGAACCCGCCGAATACCACCGAATGCACTGCGCCGATGCGCGCGCAGGCCAGCATGGCGAACACCGCCTCGGCCATATTGGGCATGTAGACGACTACGCGGTCGCCTCGGCCGACATCGAGTTTCTTCAGGATGGCCGCGAACGCATTGACCTCGCGATGCAGCTCGGCATAAGTGATCTCGCGGGTAACGTTGGTTTCGGTGGAGATGGCGACCAGGGCCAGCTGGTCGGCGCGCTCGGGCAGGTGCCGGTCGACTGCGTTGTAGCAGAGATTGGTTTCACCACCCACAAACCATTGACGGAAGGGTGGATTGGAGTAATCGAGTATCCGCTGCGGCGGCTTATGCCAATGGATGGCCTTGGCTTCCTCGGCCCAGAAGGTTTCGGGTTGTTCGATCGAACGGCGATAGGTCTCTTCGTAGCCCATTTCGGTGGCCCCGAGTGCATTCACCCGCGGAGCATAGACCCGCAAAGCGCGCGTAGCCGCCCGACCATGGTCTTAGTCCACCGTGGGCCTGTGGCTTTGGCTTTGGCTTTGGCTTTGGCTTTGGCTTTGGCTTTGCCCCCTTTGGAAAAGGGGGCTACGGGGGATTTGCTCTTGCTCTTGCTCTTCATTGGAGCAACAGCAAAGTCAGAAGCAAAAGCAAATCCCCCTCAATCCCCCTTTTTCAAAGGGGGAGGCGCACCACTGGCTGCGGAAAGTTCGCGGACGTCGGAAACAACAACGCCGGGCAAGCCCGGCGTCGTAGGTCTCGCTTGAGTGCAAAGATCAGCCCAGCAGATGCGCCACGCCGGCGCGCTCTTCTTCCAGCTCGGCCAGGGTCTTGTCCATGGCCGCGCGGCTGAAGGCATCGATTTCCAGGCCTTCGACGCGGGTGTATTCGCCATTGGCGGTGGTCACCGGCACGCCATACATCACGCCTTCGGGAATGCCGTAGCTGCCGTCCGACGGCACGCCCATGGTCACCCACTTGCCGTTGCTGCCCAGCACCCAGTCGTGGATGTGGTCTATGGCCGCGTTAGCAGCGGACGCCGCCGAAGACAGGCCGCGCGCCTCAATGATCGCCGCACCGCGCTTGCCTACCTGCGGGATGAACGCATCGCTGTTCCAGGCCGCATCGTTGATCTTGTCCTTCAGCGAAACGCCGTTGACGGTGGCGAAGCGGTAGTCCGGGTACATGGTCGGGCTGTGGTTGCCCCACACGATCAGGTTCTGGATGTCGCCCACTGCTACGCCGGCCTTGTTGGCCAGCTGCGACAGCGCGCGGTTGTGGTCCAGGCGCAGCATCGCGGTGAAGTTCTTGGCCGGCAGATCCGGGGCCGACTTCATGGCGATGTAGGCATTGGTGTTGGCGGGGTTGCCGACCACCAGCACCTTGACGTTGCGGCTGGCGACCTTGTTCAACGCCGCGCCCTGGGCAGTGAATATCTTGGCGTTTTCCAGCAGCAGATCCTTGCGCTCCATGCCCGGGCCGCGCGGACGCGCGCCGACCAGCAGGGCCACGTCGGCGTCCTTGAACGCCACTTCCGGATCGTCGGTGCCGACCATGCCGGCCAGCAGCGGGAATGCGCAGTCTTCCAGCTCCATCATCACGCCCTTCAGCGCGGCCTGGGCCTTGTCGATGGGCAGCTCCAGCAACTGCAGGATCACCGGCTGGTCCTTGCCCAGCATTTCGCCGGAAGCGATGCGGAACAGCAAGGCGTAACCGATCTGGCCGGCGGCGCCGGTGACGGCAACTCGAACGGGGGTCTTCATGGTGCGAATCCTCAAAAATGTTGTGGCGGGCAACGGGCGCCCGGCGGGTTACTTCAACTCGGCGAAGAATTCCTGGATCCGCTGCATGCCCGGCGCCAGCTGCGGTGTCGGGCAGGTATAGCTGATCCGCAGCGCGCGCGGCTCGCCGAAGGCCGAACCCGGCACGCAGGCCACGCCCTTGGCTTCCAGCAAGGCATTGCAGAAATCGATGTCGTTGTGGATCACGTTGCCATCATGCGATTTGCCGAAGGCCACGCTGATGTCCGGGAACACGTAGAACGCGCCCTGCGGACGCGGGCACACTACGCCCGGTATTTTTGCGAGCGCGGCCATGACCTGATCGCGCTTGCCCTGGAACTCCAGGTTCTTGGCTTCGGTGACGTCTTGCGGGCCGGACAGCGCGGCGATGGCGGCCGCGGTGGTCACTTCGGGGATGTTGGTGATGTGGTTGGAGTTGAGCGTGGTCACCGCCTTGGCGATCGACTCCGGACCGGCCATGAAACCCACGCGCCAACCCGGCATGCCATAGGTCTTGGACAGCGAATCGACGAACACGGTGCGCTCGCGCAACTCCGGACGCGCCTGCACGAAGTTGTAGTACTCCAACCCGTCGAACAGCATACGGTTGTAGATGTCGTCGGTGATGATCCAGGTGTCCGGATACTTCGCCAGCACATCGGCCAGGGCGATGATTTCTTCCTTCGTATAGACCATGCCGGTCGGATTGGAAGGATTGTTGAACAGGAACACCTTCGGCTTGGTGGCCAGCGCGGCGTCGAGCTGGGCGACGGTGAGCTTGTAGTCCTGGCTGGCCGGGCACGGCAGTTCCAGGATCCTGGCGTTCACGATCTCGGCGATATCGACATAAGTGGTCCAGTACGGCGCCGGGAAAGCGATGGTGTCGCCTTCGTCCAGCAGCGCCTCGGCCAGGTTGTAGAGCACATGCTTGGCGCCGATGCCGGTGGACACATTGGCGCGGGTGTAGCCGGTGAGACCCAGGTCTTCCATGTGTTTCAGGAACGCATCCAGCAGCGCATCGGCGCCGCGGTTGGAACCGTACTGGCCCGAGTCTTTGGCCAGCGCATCGCGCGCGGCCTGGTAAACGTGTTCGCCGGGCAGGAAATTGGGGACGCCGATGGAGAAACTGATGATGTCGCGGCCGGCGGCCTTGAGCTTCTTGGCCTTTTCGGCGACCGCCATGATCGCGCTGGGCTTGGCGCGGCCCATGCGTCCTGCTAACTGGAGCATTGCAAACCTCGTGGGGTGAGGGAACGGACTGACTGCCGCGGACCGTTTATTGCGGCGCAAAATTTTAGCATGGACCGCCGGTCGGCTTGCCGTTGCGGGAGGGGCCAAAACCCCTCCCACGCCAGCCCGAACGCCTCAGGCGCTGAGGTGACGGTTCCACTCGGCCACGCGGTCGGCGTTGGCGGCCAGTACGGCCGAGGCATCGCCTTCGATCTTCACCGAGTTGATGGCATCGCCGCCGGCCACGCTGTCCACCACGTCCAGGCCTTCGAGGACCTTGCCGAATACGGTGTGCTTGCCGTCCAGCCACGGAGTAGGCACGTGGGTGATGAAGAACTGGCTGCCGTTGGTGTTGGGGCCGGCATTGGCCATGGACAGCACGCCGCGGTCGTGGCGCACGCCGTTGTTGGTTTCGTCCTCGAAGCGGTAGCCCGGGCCGCCGCGGCCGGAGCCTTCAGGGCAACCGCCCTGGATCATGAAATCCGGGATGACCCGGTGGAAGCTGAGGCCGTCGTAGAAGCCGCGCTGTGCCAGGTTCACGAAATTGGCCACCGTCAGCGGGGCCTTGTCGGGGTACAGCTCGATCTTGATGGGGCCGCGGGCGGTGTCGAAGGTGGCGGTCAGGGACATTGGGGACTCCATGGTTGATGACAGCGAAGGAAAACGGTTCAGCGAATTCTTCAGATTGGGGCGGTTTTACCGATAAAAACCGCCAAACCGGCGGCGGCGGTACGAATCCGGTCCCTTTCCGGGCCGCTCCCGAGCTAAAGCACGGATTTAACCCGCTATAATACGCGGCTTCCTTCCCTGCCCCGAGCGCGGCTCCAAAATCGCGCCTTTCGTCATGTCCATTCAGAACCTCCGCAATATCGCCATCGTCGCCCACGTCGACCACGGCAAGACCACCCTCGTAGACTGCCTGCTCAAGCAGTCGGGCACGTTCAGCGAACGCACGGTCACCACCGAGCGGATGATGGACAGCAACGACCAGGAAAAGGAACGTGGCATCACGATCCTGTCCAAGAACACCGCCATCAACTGGCAGGGCAACCGCATCAACATCGTCGACACCCCCGGACACGCCGACTTCGGCGGCGAAGTGGAGCGCGTGCTGTCGATGGTCGACTCGGTGCTGATCCTGGTCGACGCGATGGACGGCCCGATGCCGCAGACCCGCTTCGTCACCCAGAAGGCCTTCGCGATGGGCTTCAAGCCGATCGTGGTGGTCAACAAGATCGACCGTCCCGGCGCGCGTCCGGACTGGGTGATCGACCAGGTGTTCGACCTGTTCGACAAGCTGGGCGCGACCAACGAACAGCTCGACTTCCCCATCGTCTACGCCTCGGCGCTGCACGGCTACGCCAGCCTGGATGATTCCGCCCGCGAAGGCGACATGACCCCGCTGTACGAAGCGATCATGAAGCACGTCTCGCCGCCGGACGTGGACCGCGAAGGTCCGTTCCAGATGCGCGTCAGCCAGCTGGATTACAACAACTTCGTCGGCCTGATCGGCGTCGGCCGCATCCAGCGCGGCAAGGTGCGCACCAACATGCCGGTCAGCGTGATCGACCGCCACGGCAAGAAGCGCCAGGGCAAGGTGCTGCAGGTGCTCGGCTTCCTGGGCCTGGAGCGCATCGAAGTGGAAGAAGCCGAAGCCGGCGACATCGTCGCCATTTCCGGCGTGGCCGACCTCAGCATCTCCGACACCATCTGCGCGCTGGACACGCCCGAAGCGCTGCCCGCGTTGACCGTCGACGAGCCGACCATCTCGATGACCTTCCAGGTCAACAATTCGCCGTTCGCCGGCAGCAAGGAGCATAGCGGCGGCAAGTTCATCACCAGCCGCCAGATCCGCGAACGCCTGGAGCGCGAAACCCTGCACAACGTCGCGCTGAAGGTCGAAGAAGGTTCCGATCCGGACAAGTTCCTGGTCTCAGGCCGCGGCGAGTTGCACCTGTCGGTGCTGATCGAAACCATGCGCCGCGAAGGCTTCGAGCTGGCCGTGTCGCGCCCGGAAGTCATCATCAAGGAAATCGACGGGCAGCAGATGGAGCCGGTCGAGCAGCTGGTCGTCGATATCGAAGAGCAGCACCAGGGCGGCGTCATGGAAAAGCTGGGCGTCCGCAAGGGCGCGCTGAAGAACATGGAGCCGGACGGCAAGGGACGCGTGCGCCTGGACTACATGATCCCGGCCCGCGGCCTGATCGGCTTCCAGAACGAGTTCCGTACCTTGACCCAGGGTTCGGGCCTGCTGTTCCACGTGTTCGACCATTACGGTCCCAAGGAACAGGGCGCCATCGCCAAGCGCCAGAACGGCGTGATGATCGCCAATGCCGCGGGCGCCACGCCGGCCTATTCGCTCGGTCCGTTGGAAGAGCGCGGCAAGCTGTTCGCCGCCGAAGGCGACAACGTGTACGAAGGCCAGCTGATCGGTATCCATTCCAAGGACAACGATCTGACCGTCAACGCCATCAAGACCAAGCCGCTGACCAACATGCGCGCTTCGGGCAAGGACGACGCGATCAAGCTGACCCCGGCCATCAAGTACACGCTGGAGCAGGCGCTGGACTTCATCGAGGACGATGAGCTGGTGGAAGTCACTCCGAAGGAAATCCGCCTGCGCAAGAAATTCCTCAGCGAAAGCGACCGCAAGCGCGCCTCACGCGCCGCCTGATCGGGCCTGTCCAGTAGCGCGTCGCAGTAGTGACGGAAACCGCCTACAACCCGGCTCCGCAAGCGCATCCGGGTTTGCATGTGCTGGCCCTGTTCGAGGGCCTGAAGGGCCTGTTGGCCCTGGTCGCGGCCGCCAGCCTGGAAGTGCTGGGGCCGCAGCCGCTGCGCAATGTGATTGCCGCGCTGATCGCCAAATTCAACCTCAACCCCGATCACGGCACCCTGCCCTCGCTGCTCGACGCCATCAACCCCGGCGCCGTGCATCTGGCGGTGGCGGTCGTGTCGCTTTACGCCGTCTGGCGCCTGGTCGAGGCGTGGGGTCTGTGGCGGGCCAAGGCATGGGCTTCCTGGCTGGGCTGCGTGGGTACTGCGGCCTATCTGCCGTTGGATGTGTACGCGCTCTACCACCACCACGGCTGGCACACCTGGGCGGTGTTGATGCTCAATCTGATCGTGGTGGCGGTACTGGCGCGCGATCTGGTCAAGCGGCGCACGCCCGCCAACGCCGAGATTGCGCGCCCCACGGATGCTGAGTAGCCTGCCCTACGCACCTTCCCGGGGACGAAACACAATGCGGCGCATACCGCTTCTGCTGGCCCTCACGCTCGCGCTTGGCGCATGCGGCCCCAAAGCGCCCGATGCCGCCGCTCCGTCGGCGACCGAACCCACCGATTTCATCTTCGCCGAAACCGATATCAGCGACCTGCAGACCCGCATGCAAAAGGGCGAGCTGGACAGCCGCACCCTCACCCAGGCCTACCTGGACCGTATCGCCGCCATCGACAAGACGGGGCCGACGCTCAATGCAGTGATCGAGATCAATCCCGAGGCGCTGAAGGAAGCGGCCCTGCGCGATGTAGAACGCAAGACCAATTCCGTTCGCGGGCCGCTGCACGGCATCCCGATACTGCTCAAGGACAACATCGGCGCCACGCCCATGGCCAACTCCGCCGGTTCGCTGGCGATGAAGGATTTCCGCCCCAAGACCGACGCATTCCTGGTCCGTCGCCTACGCGAAGCCGGCGCGGTGATTCTGGGCAAGACCAACCTCAGCGAATGGGCCAATTTCCGTTCCACCCGCTCCACCTCCGGTTGGAGCGGCCGCGGCGGACAGACGCGCAATCCTTATGCCCTGGATCGCAACCCCTGCGGCTCCAGCTCCGGCAGCGCGGTGGCGGTATCGGCGAATCTTGTCGTGGCCGCGATCGGTACCGAGACCGACGGCAGCATCATCTGCCCTGCCGCGATGAACGGGCTGGTGGGATTGAAGCCCACCGTCGGCCTGGTGAGCCGCGACGGCATCATCCCCATCTCCTTCAGCCAGGACACTGCGGGACCGATGACCCGCAACGTCTCCGACGCGGCCTATCTGCTGACCGTGCTGGCGGGCCGCGACAACGCAGATCCAGCGACCGCCAACACCGCCTGGAACACCACGCTCGACTACCACTCGCATTTGAATGCCGATGGACTGAAAGGCGCGCGCATCGGCGTGATGCGCAGCAAGCTGTCGATCCATCCCGATGCCGCCGCGGCGATGGAAGTGGCCATCAAAACCATGCGCGAGGCTGGCGCGACCGTCGTCGATGCCGAGATCCCGACCGACGGCCAATGGTCGGACGACGAAAACACGCTGTTGCTCTACGAATTCAAGGCTGGGCTGGAACGCTACCTGCAGAAGCACGATGCGCCGCTCAAGACCCTGTCGCAGTTGATCGGCTACAACCAGCAATACCCGACTTCGGAAATGCCGTTCTTCGGGCAGGAGTTGTTCGAGCAGGCCAACGCCAAGGGCGGACTGGGCGAAATGGAATACATCAGCGCCCGATCGCGCGCGCGCCGCCTCGCCGGTCCCGAAGGCATCGATGCTGCGCTCAAGGCGCAACGGCTGGATGCGTTGATCGCCCCTGCCACCGGCCCGGCCTGGGTGACCGATCCGCTGACCGGCGACCACTTCCCCGGCGCCGGTTATGGCGCTGCGGCCGTGGCCGGCTATCCCAGCCTGACCATTCCGATGGGCAGCAGCAACGGGCTACCGCTGGGTATCGTTTTCATGGGCGCCGCCTGGAGCGAGCCGCGGCTCATCGAATTGGGCTATGCCTATGAGCAGCTCACCGGCGCGCGTATGCCGCCGCAGTACCTGCCCAGCGTGACCGTCGCGCGCAAACCTGCGCGCTGAAGCGACGCGCCGATCAGGGGCGCGTCGATCAACCCCTAATCAGCCCATCTACCTAAGGATGGGCAGCAGCAAAGTCCCGCAGACGAATTACCGCGCCGCGGGTGCGGCCAGCTGGTTCTGCTTGCGCACGATCGACATCGCGATCTCCAGTGACTGCTCGTAGTTCAGACGCGGATCCACCGTGGAGCGGTAAGCGCGCTCCAGATCGATATCGGTGAGTTCGCGCGCACCACCGGTGCATTCGGTCACATCCTCGCCGGTGAGCTCCAGATGCACACCGCCCAGGCGGGTGCCGGCGGCGGCGTGCAGATCGAACGACTGCTCCACTTCGCCGCGGATATTGTCGAAGCGGCGCGTCTTGTAGCCGTTGGAGGTGCTTTCGGTATTGCCGTGCATCGGATCGCACACCCACAGCACGCGGCGGCCGTCGCGGCGCACCGCATCCAGCAGCGGCGGCAGCTTCTCGGCGATCTGCGCCGCGCCCATGCGATGGATGAAGGTCAGGCGGCCCGGCTCGTCTTCCGGATTGAGGATGTCGATCAGGCGCAGCAGCTGGTCGGGATTCACCGACGGCCCGACTTTCAGCGCGATCGGATTGCGCACGCCGCGCAGGTATTCCACGTGCGCGCCGTCCACCGCCGCGGTGCGCATGCCGATCCACGGGTAGTGCGTGCTCAGATTGAACCAGCCCCACTGGCGCGGCACCTCGCGGGTCAGCGCTTCTTCGTACGGCAGCAACAGCGCTTCGTGCGAAGTGTAGAAATCGATGCGGTTGAGGTTATGCACTTCCGAGCCGGCCAGCGTTTCCATGAAACGCACCGCATCGCCGATGGAAGTGGCCATCTGCTGGTATTCGTTGGCGTTGGGCGAATAGCCCACCCAGTTGAGGTTCCAGTATTCGGGGTGATGCAGGTCGGCGAAGCCGCCATCGATCAGTGCGCGCACGAAATTCATGGTCATCGCCGAACGCGCGTGCGCCTTGATCATGCGGCGCGGATCGGGAATGCGCGCTTCGGCGGTGAATTCCGGCTGGTTGACCAGGTCGCCGCGGTAGCTCGGCAGGGTCACGCCGTCGCGGGTTTCGGTGTCGGTCGAACGCGGCTTGGCGTACTGACCGGCGAAGCGGCCCACGCGCACCACCGGCAAACGCAGACCGTGCACCAGCACCAGGCTCATCTGCAGCAGCACTTTCAGACGGTTGGAAATCAGGCCCGATTCGCAATCGCTGAAGCTCTCGGCGCAATCGCCGCCCTGCAGCAGGAAGCGCTTGCCTTCCTGCGCCTCGGCCAGTTGCTTCTTCAGCGAGAAAATTTCCCACGAGGTCACCAGCGGCGGCAACTGGCGCAGTTCGCCCAACGCCGATTCCAACGCCTCCGCGTCCGGATACGTGGGCATCTGCACCGCCGTGCGCGAACGCCAGGAAGCGGGCGCCCAGTCGGTGGGAAGATTCACGGCACGGAGATTGCGGTCGGTATTGCTCATGGTGGGGCTACTTGATCAGCTGTCACTCAGCGGATCACCATGTTGCCAGATTGATGCGCCGCGTCAAAATGTCGTTACGCTTGCAACTTACGCCGGCCGAATGCGGCGAACAGCGCCCAGGCCAGCAAGGCCAGGAACCAGGCCAGGCTCCACTCCGGCATCGACAGGCCCAGGAAGGTCCAGTCCACCACCGCGCACTCGCCCGAGCCGGTGAACACCTTGCGCAGCACATCGGCGAAAGGGAACGCTTCCATCATGTACGCCAAGTCCGGACCGCAGGCGGGCACCTTGTCGGCGGGCAGGTGCTGCAGCCAGACGTGGCGTCCGGCCACTGCCAGGCCCAGAGCGGAAGCCACCAGGGCCAGCCCGCCGTACGCGCCGCGACCGCCTGCGCTCTTTGGCGAGTGCAGGCCGCCGATCAGGAACACCACCGCCAGCAATACGAATGCCCCACGCTGGAACGTGCACAACGGGCATGGGTTCAGACCCAACTGGTACTGCGAGTAGAAGGCGAACCCCAGCAGCGCCACGCAGATGGCGAACCCGGTCAGGAATTGGGTGCGGAAAGACCACTGAAAGGGATTCATGGCAAACCTGTTCGAAAACGATGGCGGCCATTATCTCCGCGCACGCCCGCACCGTCACATGCCACAAGTGCCGGCTGGCCGGCTAACTCATGCCGGCGGCCAGAAAAACAAAACCCCGGCCAGGCCGGGGTCTGTATATAGCTTGCTGCAGGCTTGGATTACTCAGCCGACAGTGCCGCCGCTTCCGGACGGTCCAGCAGTTCGACATACGCCATCGGCGCATTGTCGCCGGAGCGGAAACCGCACTTGAGGATGCGCAGGTAGCCGCCCGGACGCGACTGGTAGCGCGGGCCCAGGGTGGTGAACAGCGTACCCACCGCTTCCTTGTCGCGCAGACGCGCGAAAGCAAGGCGGCGATTGGCGACGCCATCGACCTTGGCCAGAGTGATGAGGGGCTCTGCGACGCGGCGCAGTTCCTTGGCCTTGGGCAGGGTCGTGCGGATCAGGCCCTGCTTGATCAACGAAGCGGCCATGTTGCTGAACATCGCCTGGCGATGGGCGCTGGTGCGGCTGAATTTGCGGCCGGCTTTCTGGTGGCGCATGGTCTTGATTCCTGGTTAATGTTGATGCTGTTGGAGTTCGCTGTCGCCATCATGGCGTTGGTGCTTGGACTGCGGATGGCCCTAGCCCGTTCGTCCTGATCGGGCATCGCCGCGCACCTTCGGGCGCGTCGGCGTTGTGTTGCGTGCTCAATGTTGCATGTTCAACCGGATCCCCGCAGTTGCTGCGGGGACCCGTTACAACTATTGGATCAGCCGAGCATGCCGTGCTGGGAAACGCCGGCCGGCGGCCAGTTTTCCAGCTTCATGCCCAGGGAAAGGCCGCGCTGTGCGAGGACTTCCTTGATCTCGGTCAGCGACTTCTTGCCGAGGTTCGGGGTCTTCAACAGTTCGACTTCGGTCTTCTGGATCAGGTCGCCGATGTAGTAGATGCTCTCGGCCTTGAGGCAGTTGGCCGAACGCACGGTCAGCTCCAGGTCGTCGATCGGGCGCAGCAGCACCGGATCCACGCCGCTGGCGGCCGGCTTGGCCGCACCGCGATCGCGGTGGGTGAAGTCGCCGAACACCGACAGCTGGTCGCTGAGGATGTCGGCGGCGGTGCGCACGGCTTCCTCGGCGTCGATGGTGCCGTTGGTTTCGATTTCCAGGACCAGCTTGTCCAGGTCGGTACGCTGTTCGACGCGTGCGGCTTCCACCGCATAGGCGACGCGGCGGACCGGCGAGAACGAAGCGTCCAGCATCAAACGGCCGATGGCGCGGGTTTCTTCATCCGGGCGGCGACGGGCGGCGGCCGGCTGGTAGCCGAAGCCGCGCTCGATCTTCAGGCGCATGTTGATCGCCGTGTCCTTGGTCAGGTTGCAGATGACCAGTTCCGGGTTCAGGATTTCGACGTTGTGGTCGGTCTTGATGTCCGCGGCGGTGACCACGCCCGGGCCCTGCTTGGCCAGGGTCAGGGTGGAGCTGTCGCCGGTGTGGATGCGGATGGCGACGTCTTTCAGGTTCAACAGGACTTCAAGCACGTCTTCCTGCAGGCCTTCGATGGTGCTGTATTCGTGCAGAACGCCGTCGATCTCGACTTCGGTGATCGCGAAGCCGGGGATGGACGAGAGCAGCACGCGACGCAGCGCATTGCCCAGGGTGTGGCCGTAGCCGCGTTCCAGCGGCTCGATCACGACCTTGGCGCGATTGTCGCCAAGGCGTTCGATTTGCGGGCCGCGGGGGCGCAGCACCTGCTGTGTGGTAACCGTCATGTTGCTTGGTCTCCTGCAAATCCCCGGCTGATCCGGGGATTCGTGATGGGATTACTTCGAGTACAACTCGACGATCAGCGCTTCGTTGATGTCGGCAGGCAGATCTGCGCGATCCGGCACGGCCTTGAACACGCCGCTGAACTTCTTCGAGTCCACTTCAACCCACGAGGGGCTGAGGTCCATCTGTGCGGACACGGTCAGCGATTCCTGGACGCGCAACTGCTTCTGCGCCTTTTCGGAAAGCTCGATCGCGTCGCCGGCCTTGACCTGGTAGGACGGCAGATTCACCGACTTGCCGTTGACCAGCACGCCGCGGTGCGAAACCAGCTGGCGGGCCGAGGGACGGGTGATGGCGAAGCCCATGCGGTAGACGACGTTGTCCAGGCGGGTTTCCAACAACTGCAGCAGGTTCTCGCCGGTGTTGCCCTTCTTGGTCGAGGCCTTCTTGTAGTAGTTGCGGAACTGACGCTCCAGCAGGCCGTAGATACGCTTGACCTTCTGCTTTTCGCGCAGCTGGGTGGCGTAATCGGACAGCTTGCCCTTGCGGGCGGTAGCGCCGTGCTGGCCGGGCTTCTGCTCCAGCTTGCACTTGGAATCCAGCGCGCGCGCCGGGCTTTTAAGGGAAAGATCGACGCCTTCGCGGCGGGCGAGCTTACAGGTAGGACCAATATAACGAGCCATTTCTCTTCAGCTCCTCAGACGCGACGCTTTTTAGGCGGGCGGCAACCGTTATGCGGAATAGGCGTAACGTCGATGATGTTGGTGATTTTGTAACCAACGTTGTTGAGCGAACGCACCGCGGACTCGCGGCCCGGGCCGGGGCCCTTGATGCGCACTTCCAACGACTTCAGACCGTAGTCCAGTGCTGCGCGGCCGGCTTTTTCGGCGGCGACCTGCGCTGCGAACGGCGTGGACTTGCGGGAACCGCGGAAACCCGCGCCGCCCGAAGTGGCCCACGACAGCGCATTGCCCTGGCGATCGGTGATGGTGACGATGGTGTTGTTGAAAGAAGCGTGGACGTGGGCGACGCCGTCGGTGACGACGCGCTTGATCTTCTTCTTTACTTTTGCTGCTGCTGGTTTGGCCATGATGCGCGCCCCTTACTTCTTGATGGCTTTGCGCGGACCCTTGCGGGTGCGTGCATTGGTACGGGTGCGCTGGCCACGCAGCGGCAAGCCACGGCGATGGCGCAGGCCGCGGTAGCAGCCCAGGTCCATCAGGCGCTTGATCGCCATACCCACTTCGCGACGGAGGTCGCCTTCGACGATGAACTTGCCGATTTCGGCGCGCAGGCGCTCGACTTCCGGCTCGGACAGGTCACGGATCTTGGTGGTGGAAGTGACGCCTGCGGTTTCGCAGACCTTCTTCGACCGGGTACGGCCTATGCCGTAAATGCTCTGCAACCCGACCCAGACATGCTTCTGGGCAGGCAGGTTGACACCTGCAATACGCGCCATGACGCGACTCTCCAACTGTGTTTGATGGCCCGATTGCAGGCAAATCCGTGAGGATTCGGTGCAAGCCGGCGGAGTGAACTACGAATTTTAACAAGATCTCGGGTTTCTGGGAAGCCCTGGCAGGCCGAAGCCTGCCAGGACCACGGCATGGGGAGTGTGCCCATGCTCCGGCGCCGGAACCTGCCTGATCCGGGTCGATGTCCGGCTTTCGCCGTTCCTCTCCCCTTCTCGCCCCGCGCTACTCTTGCGCAGGGACTGACTGATTCTCACCCGCGCACGAGATCGCTGCACAGGCCGCCCATCTAAGTCGCCGGCCCGGGAGCGTCCGCCCCGCGAGCCTGCTGGTGTTGTTTCTAGCCCCGCGACAAACCGCCGCGCGAGCCGCCTTTCAGGTTCGCCTTCTTCAACAGGCTTTCGTACTGGTGCGACATCAGGTGCGCCTGGACCTGGGCGATGAAATCCATCACCACCACCACCACGATCAGCAGCGAGGTGCCGCCGAAGTAGAACGAGGTGCCCAGCTGGGTACGCATGATTTCCGGCAACAGGCAGACCGCGACCAGGTACAGCGAACCGACCGCGGTAAGACGGGTCAACACCGCATCCACGTAATCGGCGGTCGCCTTGCCCGGACGGATGCCCGGAATCAGCGCGCCCGACTTCTTCAGGTTGTCGGCCGTTTCCTGCGAGTTGAACACCAGCGCCGTGTAGAAGAACGCGAAGCCGATGATCATCGCCGCGAACACGATCATGTGCAGCGGCTCGCCCGGCGCCAGCGCCTGGGAGATGCGTTGCAGCCACACGGTCGAGGTGGACTGGCCGGACCACAGCGCCAGCGTGGCCGGGAAGGCCAGGATGCTGGAAGCGAAGATCGGCGGAATCACACCTGCCATGTTGAGCTTGAGCGGCAGGAACGAGGTCTGGTTCATGTACGCGTTGCGGCCGCCCTGGCGCCTGGCGTAGTTCACCGTGATCCGGCGCTGCCCCCGCTCCATGAAGACGACGAAATAAGTGAATGCCGCTACCGTCAGCACGATCAGGATCAAGGCGATGGCGCTGATGGTGCCGTTGCGGAAAGCCTCGACCGTATTGATCACCGCCACCGGCAAGCCAGCTACGATGCCCGCGAAGATGATCAGCGACACGCCGTTGCCGACGCCGCGCTCGGTCACCTGCTCGCCCACCCACATCAGGAAGATGGTGCCTGCGGTCAATGCCACCACCGCGGTCAGCACGAAGCCCATGCCCGGGCTGTACACCACCGGCATGCCGTTCGGCGCGATCTGGTTCTGCAAGGCGACCGCGATGCTGCCGCCCTGCACCACCGCCAGCAATACCGCGCCCATGCGCGAATACTGGGTGATCTTGCGACGGCCGGATTCGCCTTCCTTCTGCATCGCCTTCAGCGAAGGAAAGATGTGCACGGCCAGCTGGAACACGATGGACGCCGAGATGTAGGGCATCACGTTGAGCGCGAAGATGCTGAAACGGTGCAAGGCGCCGCCCGAGAACATGTTGAACATGTCCACGATGCCGCCGCCCTGCGCCTGCATCATCGCCAGCATCGCATCGGGGTTCACGCCGGGAACCGGAATGAAGCAACCGATGCGGTAGACGATCAGCGCACCGACCACGAACAGCAGACGCTGGCGCAGTTCGGTGAACTTGCCCAACCCGCCTACGCCGCCTGTGTTGCCTTGCGCCATTCGTCGATTACTCCTGCACGCTGCCGCCGACGGCTTCGATCGCCGCCTTGGCACCGGCCGTGGCAGTGATGCCCTTCAGCACGAACTTCTTGGTCAACTCGCCCTTCTTGACGATCTTGGCGCGCTTGGCCGAGGTCGGCACCAGCTTGGCGGCACGCAGCGCGGCGAAATCGATCTCGCCGGCTTCGAGCTTGTCCAACTGGTAGGACAGCACTTCGGCGCAGTCCAGCTTCAGCTTCGAGCGGAAGCCGACCTTGGGCAGGCGCTTGATCAGGGGCATCTGGCCGCCTTCGAACTTGGCCTTGATCTTGCCCTTGCCCGAACGCGCGAACGAACCCTTGTGGCCGCGGCCGCAGGTCTTGCCCAGGCCCGAACCGATGCCGCGACCGACGCGCTTGCGCTCGGTGCGGGCGCCTTCGCCCGGCTTCAATGTATTGAGATGCATATCGATTACTCCTCGACGCGTACGAGGTAGTGAACCTTGTTGATCAGGCCGCGTACTTGCGGGCTGTCCTTCAGTTCACGCACATCGTTGAGCTTGTTCAGGCCCAGCGCCTTCACCGACAAGCGGTGGATGCCCTGGGAACCACGCAGGCCGCGCACCAGGCGGACCTTGACCGTACCGGTCTTGTTGGACTCACTTGCCATAATTGAGTTCCTCGATCTTCTTGCCGCGCTTGGCCGCGATGCGGGTCGGCGACTGCATGTCGCCCAGGCCCTTCAGCGTGGCGCGCACCAGGTTGATGGGATTGCGCGAACCTACGGCCTTGGCCAGCACGTTCTTCACGCCCACCGCTTCCAGCACCGCGCGCATGGCGCCGCCGGCGATCACGCCGGTACCTTCGGAGGCCGGCTGCATGTACACGCGCGCCGCGCCGTGGCCGGCCTTGACCGGGTGCCACAAGGTGCCGTTGTTCAGGTCGACGTTGAGCATGCCCTTGCGCGCATATTCCATCGACTTCTGGATGGCGACCGGCACTTCGCGAGCCTTGCCGTAGCCGAAACCGATCTTGCCGTTGCCGTCGCCCACCACCGTCAACGCGGTGAAGGTGAACTGGCGACCGCCCTTGACCGTCTTGCTGACGCGGTTGACCGCGACCAGCTTCTCGATCATGCCGTCGTCTACTTTCTCTTCGCGGTTGCGGTCGCGATCACGACCCCGCGGTGCACGTTGTTCTTCAGCCATCTGCGTATTCCTTTGATGAGTAAGTGATTACGGCTGAGCCGCTTATAGTTGTGGAATGGAACGGTGAGCCGCAGCCGCGCGCAAAAGTCGCGGTGCGTCCGACAGAATCCCCTGCCGGCGGGTTAAAGCGTGGGGACAGGCCCCACCTGTTTCAATATGCGTGCGTCAATCAGAACTGCAGGCCGGCTTCGCGGGCGGCGTCGGCCAGGGCCTTGATGCGGCCGTGGTAACGGTAGCCCGAACGGTCGAAGGCGATCTTCTGGATGCCAGCGGCCACGGCGCGCTCGGCGATGACCTTGCCCACGCGGGCGGCGGCTTCGCTGTTCTTGCCGCTCTTCAGGCCTTCCTTGACGTCGGCCTGCAGCGTGTTGGCCGCGGCGATGACCTTGGATCCGTCGGCGCTGAACAGCTGCGCATACAGGTGCTGGCCGGTGCGCAGCACCGACAGGCGCGGCACGCCGAGCACACGGATATGGGCGCGGGTGCTCTTGGCGCGGCGGAGACGGGCGTTGTTCTTGATGCTCATGATCTTGATCCTTGGGAAGCGGATAAGCCTTATTAGGCCTTCTTGGCTTCCTTGCGAATGATGACTTCGTCGGAGTACTTCACGCCCTTGCCCTTATAGGGCTCCGGCGGACGGAAACCGCGAATCTTGGCGGCCACTTCACCGACGCGCTGCTTGTCCGAGCCCTGCACCAGGATTTCGGTCTGGGTCGGGGTGGTGATGGTGATGCCTTCCGGGGTCTTGAACAGCACCGGGTGCGAAAAGCCCAGCGACAGGTTCAGGTCCTTGCCGGCCATGGCAGCGCGGTAACCCACGCCCACCAGCTCAAGCTTGCGCTCGAAGCCTTCGGACACGCCCTTGACCATGTTGGCCAGGATCGCGCGGATGGTGCCGGTGATGGCGTCGTCGGCCGGGGTGGCCGGGGACAGGTTCAGCACGCCGTCTTCGAGCTTGATCTCGACGCCCGACGGCTTGACCAGCGACAGGGTGCCCTTCGGGCCCTTGACGCTCAGCGTATCGGACTGATTATTGAAATCGACGCCCTTCGGCAGGGTGATCGGCTGTTTGGCTACACGGGACATACGTTTACTCCCTTAAGCCACGAAGCACAGGACTTCACCGCCGACGCCCTGCTGGCGCGCCTGCGAGTCGGTCATGATGCCCTTGGAGGTGGAAATGATGGCGACGCCCAGGCCGTCCAGCACCTTGGGCAGATCGGCCTTGCCGCTGTACTTGCGCAGGCCCGAACGGGACACGCGGGTCAGGCGCTCGATCACCGGCTTGCCTTCGAAGTACTTCAGCACGATCTCGAGCTGCGGCTTGTTGTCGATGGTGTTGACGCGCGAATCGGCGATATAGCCTTCGGCCTTCAGTACGCCGGCGATGGCGACCTTGATGTTGGAAGACGGCATCTTCACCGTCGGCTTGCCTACAGCGGCCGCATTCTTGATGCGGACCAGCATGTCGGCGATGGGATCAGTCATGCTCATTGCGTATTACCCTTTGAGTAGCACCGATATCCGCTTTCGCGAAAATCTTAGGTTGGGATTAGGGATTGGAGATTCGGGATTGGGGAAAGCGCTTTCGCCAATCCCGAATCTCCAATCCCTAATCCCGGCTTTCTTACCAGCTGGCCTTGCGCAGGCCGGGAACGTCGCCGTTCATGGTGGCTTTGCGCAGCATGTTGCGGCCCAGGCCGAACTTGCTGTAGACGCCGCGCGAGCGGCCCGAAAGCGCGCAACGGTTGCGTTCGCGGCTGGGCGACGAATCGCGCGGCAGCTTCTGCAGCTTGGTCACGGCTTCCATTTTCTCTTCGTACGAAGCGGTCGGGCTGGAGATGGTCTTCTTCAGCGCTTCGCGCTTGGCGGCGTACTTCTTGGACAGTTTGGCCCGCTTGATGTCGCGGTTAACCATTGAGGTCTTTGCCATGCTCAGGTTTCCTTAGCGAATCAGTTGCGGAACGGGAATTTGAAAGCTTCGAGCAACGCCTTGGCTTCGGCGTCGGTCTTGGCGGTGGTGGTGATGGCGATATCCATGCCGCGGACCGCGTCGACCTGGTCGAAGTCGATTTCCGGGAAAATGATCTGTTCCTTCACGCCCATGTTGTAGTTGCCGCGGCCGTCGAACGAACGGCCGGACACGCCGCGGAAGTCGCGCACGCGCGGCAGCGACACGTTGACCAGACGATCGAAGAATTCGTACATCTTCGCGCGGCGCAGGGTCACCTTGCAGCCGATCGGCCAGCCGTCGCGGATCTTGAACGAAGCCACGGAAACGCGCGACTTGGTCGTGATCGGCTTCTGGCCGGTGATCTTGGCCAGGTCGGCGACCGCGTTCTCCAGGATCTTCTTGTTGGTCGCGGCTTCGCCCACGCCCATGTTGATGGTGATCTTGGTGATGCGCGGCACTTCCATCGGATTGGCGTAGCCGAACTTCTCGGTCAGGCTGGGAACAACCTGTTCCTTGTAGAACTTTTCGAGACGGGTGGTCATGACTTCATTCCTTAGGCGTCGAGCGCCTCACCGCTGGAGCGGAACACACGCAATTTGCGTCCATCCTCCAGCACCTTGAAACCGATACGCTCGCCCTTGCCGGAAGCCGGGTTGAACAGCGCGATATTGGAGATGTGCATCGAAGCTTCACGCTCGACCACGCCGCCGGCGACACCCGCCTGCGGATTCGGCTTGGTGTGGCGCTTGATGATGTTGACGTTGGAGACGATCACGCGATCGCCGTCCACACGCACCACGTCACCACGCTTGCCCTTGTCCTTGCCGGCGATGACGACCACTTGGTCGCCCTTCTTGATACGGTTCATATATAAGTCCTCGGCTCAGAGCACTTCAGGCGCGAGCGAAACGATCTTCATGAACTTCTCGGAACGCAGCTCGCGGGTTACTGGCCCGAAGATGCGGGTACCGATCGGTTCCTGCTTGTTGTTGAGCAGCACGGCCGCGTTGCCATCGAAGCGGATCAGCGAACCGTCCGCACGACGCACACCCTTGCGGGTACGCACCACGACGGCGTCGTAGACTTCGCCCTTCTTGACCTTGCCGCGCGGGATGGCGTCCTTGACGGTCACCTTGATGATGTCGCCAATGTGCGCATAACGGCGCTTGGAGCCGCCCAGCACTTTGATACACATCAGTTCCTTGGCGCCGGAGTTGTCGGCCGCGTCAAGGTAGCTCTGCATCTGGATCATGATTCAGGTTTCCTTGTTAGACGGCCGCACGGGTGACGATTTCCACCACGCGCCAGTTCTTGGTCTTGGACAGCGGGGCGATTTCGACCACGCGGACCACGTCGCCTTCGTTGCAGGCGTTGTCGGCATCGTGGGCGTGCAGCTTGCTGGAACGGCGGATGTACTTGCCGTACAGGGCATGCTTGACCTGACGCTCCACCAGTACGGTGACGGTCTTGTCCATCTTGTTGCTCACGACGCGGCCTTCGACCGTGCGCTGAGATTTCTCTTTGTTGTCGCTCATCACGGCGGTCCTTACTTCTGCTTGCTCGGTTGCGGCTGGCCGAGCAGGGTCTTGACGCGAGCGATCTCGCGGCGAACCCGACGGGTCTCATGGGTCTTCGGCAGCTGACCGGTGACCTGCTGCATGCGCAGGGAGAACTGCTCCTTGCGCAGGTCGGTCAGATGTTCGTTCAGCTGGTCCGCCGACTTCTCGCGGAGTTGTTTGAGTTCCATTAGCGCACCGTCCGGGTAACGAAAGTGGTGGTCACAGACAACTTGGCAGCAGCCAGGCGGAAAGCCTCGCGTGCGATTTCCTCGGTGACGCCTTCGATTTCATAAATCATGCGGCCCGGCTGGATCTGAGCCACCCAATATTCCACGTTGCCCTTACCGGAGCCCATGCGGACTTCGATCGGCTTCTTGGTGATCGGCTTGTCGGGGAACACGCGGATCCACATCTTGCCGCCACGCTTGACGTAACGGCTGATGGAACGGCGCGCGGCCTCGATCTGGCGCGCGGTCAGCTGACCGTGCGCAGTGGCCTTCAGGCCGTACTCGCCGAAACTGACGAGATTGCCGCTCCAGCTCAGGCCGTCGTTGCGGCCTTTGTGCTGCTTGCGGTACTTGGTACGTTTTGGTTGCAACATGGCCGATTACCTCGCGTCACGGTCACGGGCCGGACGCGACGGACGTTCGCTGCGCTCGGGGCGCGCTTCGTCCTGCTTTTCCTGGCCAATCTGGGAGAAGTCGAACACTTCGCCCTTGTAAACCCACACCTTGATTCCGATGATGCCGTAGGTGGTCTTCGCCTCGGCAAAACCGTAGTCGATGTCGGCGCGCAGCGTGTGCAGCGGCACGCGGCCTTCGCGGTACCACTCCGAACGGGCGATTTCCGCACCGTTCAAGCGGCCACCGACGTTGACCTTGATGCCCAGGGCGCCAAGACGGATCGCGTTGCCGACCGCGCGCTTCATCGCACGGCGGAACATGATGCGGCGCTCGAGCTGCTGGGCGATCGACTCGGCAACGAGCTGCGCGTCCAGTTCCGGCTTGCGCACTTCGGTGACGTTGATGTGCGCCGGGACGCCCATCAGGTCGCTCACTTCCTTGCGCAGCTTCTCGATGTCCTCACCGCGCTTGCCGATCACCACGCCCGGACGGGCGGTGTGGATGGTCACGCGTGCGGTGTTGTTGGGACGCTCGATCAGGATCTTGGAGATACCTGCCTGCGCCAGCTTCTTGCGCAGCATTTCGCGCACCTTGAGGTCGGCAGCCAGATACTCGGCATACAGGCCCTTCTTGGCGAACCACTTGGAGTTCCAGTCCTTGGCGATGCCCAGGCGGAACCCGATCGGATGAACTTTATGACCCATCGTTTTTTCCTTCCGCCTTTACTTGCCTGCGCCCACAACCACAGTGATGTGGCTGGTGCGCTTGAGGATACGGGTGCCGCGGCCCTTGGCCCGCGCCATGAAACGCTTCAGCGACGGACCTTCGTCGACCATGATGGTCACGATCTTCAGTTCGTCGACATCGGCGCCCTGGTTGTTCTCGGCATTGGCGATCGCCGACTCAACCACTTTCTTGATCATGTGCGCCGCTTTCTTGTCCGAGAACTTCAGCAAGTTGACGGCGCGTTCGGCCGACAGGCCGCGCACCTGGTCGGCGACCAGGCGGGCTTTCTGTGCGGAGATGCGCGCGGTGCGCAGGATGGCTTTAGCTTCCATGGTCATCTCCTTAACGCTTGCCCGGCGCGGCTTTCTTGTCGCCACCGTGACCCTTGAAGGTACGGGTGACGGCGAACTCGCCGAGTTTGTGGCCGACCATGTTCTCGTTGACCAGCACCGGGATATGGTTCTTGCCGTTGTGCACGGCGATGGTGAAACCCACCATTTCCGGCAGGATCATCGAACGACGCGACCAGGTCTTGATCGGACGCTTGCTGCCACCGGCGGCCTCCACCTTCTTGATGAGGTGATGGTCGACGAATGGGCCCTTCTTGAGTGAACGTGCCATGGTCGATTAGCCCCTACGATCGCGGACGATGAATTGCTGGGTGCGCTTGTTATGGCGCGTCTTGTAACCCTTGGTCGGTACGCCCCACGGGGTGACCGGATGCGGGTTGCCCTGGCCGGCCTTGGCCTCACCACCACCGTGCGGGTGATCGACCGGGTTCATGGCCGCGCCGCGAACGGTCGGCTTGATGCCGCGCCAACGCTTGGCACCGGCTTTACCCAGCTTCTCGAGGCTGTGCTCGGTGTTGCCGACTTCGCCGATGGTCGCGCAGCACTCGATCTGCACCTTGCGCATTTCGCCGGAGCGAAGACGCAGCGTGGCGAAACCCTGCTCGCGTGCGACCAGCTGCACGCCGGCGCCGGCGGCGCGAGCGATCTGCGCGCCCTTGCCCGGCTTCATCTCGATGGCGTGGATCGTGGTGCCGACCGGGATGTTGCGCAGCGGAAGCGTGTTGCCGGCGCGGATCGGGGCATCGCTACCTGCGATGACCTGGTCGCCCGCCTTCAGACCCTTCGGCGCGATGATGTAACGACGTTCGCCGTCGACATAGCAAAGCAGCGCGATATGGGCGGTGCGGTTCGGATCGTATTCGATGCGCTCGACGCGGGCGGGAATGCCGACCTTGTCGCGCTTGAAGTCGATCAGACGATAGTGCTGCTTGTGGCCACCACCGATGTGACGGGTGGTGATGCGGCCGTGGTGGTTACGGCCACCGCTCTTGCTTTGCGGCTCGAGCAGCGGCGCGTGCGGCGCACCCTTGTGCAGGTCGGGCGTCACGACGCGGACCGCGGAACGGCGGCCGGGCGAAGTGGGCTTGAATTTCATTAATGGCATGGGATGTTCCTCAGGCCTTGGCGGTTACGTCGATGGCCTGGCCTTCGGCCAGACGCACATACGCCTTGCGCCAGCTGCCGCGGCTGCCGGTGCGGTTACGGAAGGACTTGTTCTTGCCCTTGACGTTCAGCACGTTGACGCCTTCGACCTTGACGTCGAACAGCTGCTCGACCGCGGCCTTCACTTCGGCCTTGGTAGCGGTGCTCGAGATTTCAAAGACGTATTGGTTGGAGACTTCCTGCAGACGAGCGGTCTTCTCGGAGACCCGAGGAGCGCGCAGCACGCTGAAGATTTTTTCGTTGCTGATTTTGACGGCGGTGCTCATGCCAGCCACTCCTCGATCTTCTTGACCGCATCGGCGGTGATCACCACGGTGTCGGCGCCGACCAGCGAGGCCGGATCCAGGCCCTGCACGTCGCGCACTTCCACGTAGGGAAGGTTGCGGGCCGACAAGTACAGATGCTCGGAGGCCTCTTCGGTGACGATCAGCGGACGGCGACCGACTTCCAGGCCCTTGAGCTTGGCGATCAGGCCGGTGGTCTTGGCCGAATCGACGTCGAACGAGTCGACGACCATCAGGCGACCCTGGCGGTTGAGTTCCGACAGGATGGCCTTCATCGCCGCGCGGTACATCTTGCGGTTGACTTTCTGCTCGAAGCTGCGCGGTTTGGCGGCGAAGGTCCGGCCGCCGCCCACGAAGATCGGAGCGGTCAGGGCGCCATGGCGTGCACCGCCACCCTTCTGCTTCTTTGACTTCTTGGTGGTGCCGTTGACTTCCGAGCGCGTTTTCTGCGCCTTGGTGCCGGCGCGGCCCGCATTGCGGTACGCGACCACGACCTGGTGAACCAGGTCTTCACTGAATTCGCGGCCAAACACTTCGTCGGAAACCGACAATTTGTTGGCGCTGCCTGTGATGGCAAGTTCCATCATCGTTCTCCCTTATCCCTTGCTCGACGGACGCACGATCACGTCGCCACCCGGGGCACCCGGCACTGCGCCACGAATGGCGATCAGTCCGCGCTCGACATCGACTTTCACGACTTCCAGATTCTGCGTGCTCTGGTTCACCGCACCCATGTGGCCGGACATCTTCTTGCCCGGGAACACACGGCCCGGCGTCTGCCGCTGACCGAGCGAACCCGGCTGGCGGTGCGACAACGAGTTACCGTGGGTGGCGTCGCCCATGGTGAAGTTCCAACGCTTGATGGTGCCCTGGAAGCCCTTACCCTTGGTCACGCCCTGGACATCGACCTTCTGACCCACTTCGAAGATGTCGGCCTTGATTTCGCCGCCGACGGTGAAGTCGCCCAGCTTGTCGTCTTCCACACGCAGTTCCCACAAGCCACGACCGCCTTCGACCTTGGCCTTGGCCAGGTGACCAGCTGCCGGCTTGTTGATCAGCGCGGCGCGACGCGTGCCCACCACCACCTGCACGGCGCTGTAGCCGTCGGTTTCGGGGGTCTTGAGCTGGGTGATGCGGTTCGGGGTTGCTTCGATCAGGGTGACCGGGATGGACTTGCCATCTTCGGTGAACACCCGGGTCATGCCAGCCTTGCGGCCGACCAGACCCAACGAATATTTCTTCGCGGTCATGTCAGTGGCCTCAGGTCAGCTTGATCTGGACGTCGACGCCGGCAGCCAGTTCGAGCTTCATCAGCGCGTCCACGGTCTTGTCGTTGGGGTCGACGATATCGAGCACGCGCTTGTGCGTGCGGGTCTCGTACTGGTCACGCGCGTCTTTATCGACGTGCGGCGAGGTGAGAATGGTGTAGCGCTCGATCTTGGTCGGCAGCGGGATCGGGCCGCGCACTTGCGCGCCGGTCCGCTTGGCCGTTTCTACGATCTCGCTGGCCGAACGGTCGATCAGGCGATGATCGTACGCTTTGAGCCGGATCCGGATCTTTTGGTCCGCCATGACGGAGTTTCCTTGGTTAAAAGAGCGACGGGCGCGGCCTCTGGGATGCCTTGCCCCTGATTGATCTTGCTGGTTATTTCCCCGCTAGCCGCTGCTGGAACCCGCGACCGCATTGTGGGGATTCATCCTGAAAAGCTAGGCGGCCCGGTAAACCGGCCCGCCCAGACAGAAAAGTATAAGACGCGTGAATCGCCCCGTCAATAGCGGGGGCGCCAATTCTGGCCATCACGCGACATTTCCTTGTCTGGCGAACACGAGGCGCTTCCTGCACCTCTTTTCGCGGTAACCGGCGACCTCCCAGGAGGCGCTGGCGGATACTGCAACAACACGCCCGGCCTGTTAAGTCGGGCGCGAATCATACACTTAGTTTTGGAGCTTTGCCAGCATCTTGGCGGCTTGCTTGTGGATCCCCGCCTACGCGGGGATGACCATTTGGCAAAACCCTAGCCGCTACGCGGCTAGGGGCCAATCTGTCGGCCTGGATCCCCGCCTTCGCGGGGATGACGACGTGACAAGGCTAGTTTGGAGCTTTGCCAGCATCTTGGCGGCTTGCTTGTGGATCCCCGCCTGCGCGGGGATGACCATTTGGCAAAACCCTAGCCGCTACGCGGCTAGGGGCCAAATGGTCACTTGATGATCTTGGCCACCACGCCGGCGCCGACCGTACGGCCGCCCTCGCGGATCGCGAAGCGCAGGCCTTCGTCCATCGCCACCGGGTTGATCAGGGTGACCACCATCTTCACGTTGTCGCCCGGCATCACCATCTCGACGCCTTCCGGCAGCTCAACGGCGCCAGTGATGTCGGTGGTGCGGAAGTAGAACTGCGGACGGTAGCCCTTGAAGAACGGCGTGTGACGGCCGCCTTCGTCCTTGGACAGGACATAGACCTCGGCCTCGAACTCGGTGTGCGGCTTGATCGAACCGGGCTTGCACAGCACCTGGCCGC
>NZ_FNLD01000003.1:245000-917835 GCF_900104085.1 Pseudoxanthomonas sp. CF125 | reverse complement strand
CTTTGACCAGCCATTCGGCTGTTGAAAAGCGCTCCAAAGGGGGCAAAGCAAAAGCAGTGCTTTCCCGACGTCACCACACGCCGACAGGCAACGAACAAAAGCTCAAACCGCCGCAGCTTCCAACGTAGCCACGCGATTGCGCCCGCCATGCTTGGCGATGTACATCGCCTTGTCGGCCCGCTTGATCAGCGTCGCCACGGTATCGGTGGCGTTGCATTGGGTGACCCCGATGCTCACCGTGACTGCGGCCGGCACGCCTTCCACTTGCTCGCACTGGGCCTGGATCTTGAGGCGCAGATGTTCGGCCATGGCGATGGCGCGTGTGCTGTCTGCGCCCGGCAGGCCCAGCACGAATTCCTCGCCGCCCAAGCGGCCCAGATGATCGCCGTATTGCAGTTCTTCGCTGACCAGACGCACCACCGCGCGCAGGCAGGCATCGCCCAGGGCATGGCCGAAACAATCGTTGACCTGCTTGAAATTATCCAGGTCCAGGAACAACAGCGATAGCGGCATGCCTTCGCGACGGGTATTGAGCACCGCCCAATCCAGGCGATGTTCGATACCGCCGCGGTTGAGCACGCCAGTCAGCCAATCGCGTTCTGCATGCTGCTGGGCGGTATCGCGTTCGCGGCGGAAGGTGAGCATGCGGTCGGCCAGTCCGAGCGCCAGCACCACCGCGGTGAAGGCCAGCACCAGTGGCAAGCCGTATTGCAGCCAGGGTTCGACCGGGATGCCCATGCTGAGCTGGATCGCGCGCGCGGTGCTGAAAAACACCAACGGAACCCAGGCGATCAGGATGAAGCCCGCATGCCGCCCTCCCCTGCGCCAAGCCCTGTACAAGGCGGTGATCGCCAGTGCGTTGGTGAGCAGGAACAAGGCGTTGCCCACATTGGGAAACCATTCCTTGCGCGCGGGCCACGGCGCTACCAGCAACAGCAGCACCAGCGCCGGAATGTAGATGCCCACCCAGCGCATGGCCCGGCTCAGGCGCGGCACCCGCAAACGCAGGCCGGCGTAGTCCTGCAGCATCCACACCGCGGCCATGGTCGATAGCGTGGCGATGAACCAGATACCGGGCGCGCCGAACGCCGCCAGCGCGCGTAGGCCCGGCAGCGCGTAGGCCTCTCCATACGAGCACAGCAGGAACAGCATCTGCAGCGCCATGGTCGCTGCATAGAGCAAGTACACCCGCTCCCGCAGCATCGCCCAGAACAGCAGCACGGTCAGCGATACGCCCACCAGCACGCCTACCGACAGCAGCAGGATGCGCACCTGGGTCAGGTCGTGGGCGATATGCCGGGTGCGCGGAACCACCGCCACCTGCAAGGGATAACGTGCGCCCTCCACCTTGATGTCCACCGGGGCGTCGCTCAGCAACGGAAACACCAGCGCATGCCGCGAATACTGCGGATCCAGATCGCGATCGAACAAGGTCTGGGTGACCGGCTTGGCCAGGCCTGGACCCTGCACGCTGACCCGTGCGCTGTAAGGGTGGTAGACGAGCAACAGCGGCTGATCGATGCCGGCGGCCGGTTGCAATCGCCATTGACCATTGCCGATGACCGAAGGCGTATCGGGATCGGCGATGAAATCGCGTTCGGCGAAAATCCCCGCGTGCTGTTTGGCGGTGGAACCGCTGTCGGCAGCGAGGGGATCGATCCGCACGATGCCGTCTGCCTGGGCATGAGCGGAGCAAAGCAGCGCCAGGCACCACGTCCCCACCAGCAGCCAGCGCTTGCTCATCTCGCCCCTTGCTTGCCTGGCGCCAGTGTCAGCCTGAGGGGCAGCCCTTAACAAGCGCCACTCACACAAAAATGTGATGCACATCACTCTTTATACGAAACCACTTTGCCCTCAATACCCAATCCAGGAGTTGGGCGAGGTCCTGGTAAGCGCCGGGGTTCTAGTTGAATCCGCTACGGAAACCAGCGCCGCCTGGACCGCCAGAACGCGAGAATGTGGACTAACGCACACTTTTTCAGCGCAGCGGGTTGCAGATTTGCGCTACGTTGCCGGGCTTATTTGCGATGCATGCCGGGAGGGGCTTCATGCGCATAGGAATAGTGGTGGATTCCGCCTGCGATCTGCCGCAGGACTTCATTCAAAAGAACGACATCGTGCTGCTGCCCATCACCGTGCGCATCGGCGATGCGGTGCTGGCCGATCACCGGGACGAAGAAGCCACCTTGAGCTTCCTGCACGCGCACGTGGCCGAGCGCGGCCACGAAGCCGAGACGACTCCGTTCACGGTCAACCAGATCCGCGACCTGTTCCTGGAACGGCTGGTGATCGACTACGACCACGTCTATTGCATGACCATCACCAAGACGCGCAGCCCGATCCACGAGAACGCGATGCAGGCCAGCTTCGCCATCCTCAACGATTACAAACCGGTGCGTCAGGCCGCGGGCCACAACTCGCCGTTCGCGCTGCGGGTGATCGATACCCAGACTCTGTTCGCCGCCCAGGGCGTCACCGCGGTGGAAGCGGTGCGCATGCGCGCAGCCGGTTCCAACGTGCAGCACATGCGCACCAAGCTGGAATACCTAGCCGCCAACAGCCACGGCTACATGATCCCGCGCGATCTCTACTACCTGCGCGCGCGCGCGCGGACCAAGGGCGACCGCAGCGTCGGCCTACTCAGCGTCGCTTTGGGCAGCGCGCTGGACATCAAGCCGGTGTTGCACGGCCATGCCGGCAAGACCGAGCCGGTGGCCAAGATCAAGGGCTTCGAGAATGCGGTGGAACAGATGTTCAAGTTCGCCGGCAACCGGGTGATTTCCGGTCTGCTGACTCCGACCGTGTGCCTGAGCTACGGCGGCGAACTGGCCGAAATGCGCGCGCTGCCCGGCTACGCCCGCTTGCGCGATATCTGCGCCAACAACAACGTGGAAGTGTTTGAAAGCGTGATGAGCCTGACCGGCATGGTCAACGTAGGCAAGGGCGCGGTGGTGGTCGGCTTCGCCGCCGAACCGCATACCTTCAACGTCTCCTAACGTACGGATAACGCGGCGTCGCTAGGCTGTGTTCCTCTTCAATGGAGTGACCGCATGGCGACCCGCTACTACATCAGCCTCAAGGATCCGAAGAAGGCGCGCGGCAGCGATTCCGACCTCAGCTTCAGCGCCAACGGCGCCGATGCGTTCGCCTCGCAACTGCAGGAAGCGTTGGGCAGCGACAGCCTGTTCAAGCGCTGGCGCGATGCGCAACCCGATCCCGATGGCGTGGACGCCTCGCTGGGCGCGACCGATCCCGGCGCGACGGTCAAGGGCGAGCAGCACGACCTGCAGATCGATCTGATCGTGGTCACCTCGATTCCCGGCAGCGTGTTCAAGCACCGCCTGCGCCTGCTGGCCGGTAGCGCCTGGGAACTGCGCGACGTTTCTGCCGCCTGACCGGATGCCGGCGCCATGACCGTCGAGCCGGTATTGTTGTCCTGGAGCGGCGGCAAGGATGCGGCCTGGACCTTGCATCGCCTGCGGCAGTCGGGCGTTCCGGTGGCGGGGCTGATAACCACGGTCACCGCTGGCTACGAGCGCGTCTCCATGCAGGGAATCCGCAGGGAGGTACTGCATGCCCAGGCCATGGCCGCCGGACTGCCGCTGATCGAGGCGATGATTCCGCCGGCGTGCGACAACGCGGTTTATGAAGCGGCGTTCGCCTCCGCGCTGCGGTCGGCGCGCGAGCGCTGGCCGCGTACGCTGTCCATCGCCTTCGGCGATCTGTTCCTGCAGGACATCCGCGACTACCGCGTGGCGATGTGCGCACCACTGGGCTGGCGGGTGCTGACGCCCTTGTTCGGCAGCGACACCCCATCGCTGGCGCGGGAGATGCAGGCAGGCGGGTTGAAAGCGGCGATCTGTTGCGTGGATACCCAGCAACTATCCGCCGACTTCTCCGGACGCGATTTCGACGCGGCTTTGCTGGACGCGTTGCCGGCGGACGTGGATCCCTGCGGCGAGAACGGCGAATTCCATACCTGCGTGCACGCCGGGCCGATGTTCGAGCACCCGATCTCCATCACGCGTGGCGAAACCCTCCTGCGCGACCAGCGATTCGCCTATACCGATTTCGAGCTGCAAACAGGCCCGGCGACATAGACCGGCGTAGGAGCGACGTAGGAGCGACGTAAGTCGCGAAACCAAGAAAACCGAAGCGAACGATTCGCGACTCACCTCGCTCCTACGGTTTCAGGCTTTCAAGGCGGCGGCGTGGTGGGCGATGTGCTCGCCGATGAAGCTTTCGATGAAGTAGTAGCTGTGATCGTAGCCAGGTTGCAGGCGGAGCGTCAGCGGATGGCCGACCGCTTCGCAAGCCGCCTCCAGCAGTTCCGGTTTGAGCTGGTTGGCCAGGAATTCATCGGACCCGCCTTGGTCGACGAGCAGCGGCAGCCTTTCCGATGCGCCGGCGACTAGCGCCGTGGCGTCCCACGCTTTCCACGTTTCGCGGCCTTCGCCGAGATACGCGGCGAGTGCCTTCTCGCCCCACGGCGCCTGCGACGGCGCCACGATCGGCGAGAACGCCGACACGCTGCGGTAGCGGCCGGGATTCTTCAGCGCCACGATCAGCGCGCCGTGCCCACCCATCGAATGGCCGCTAACGGCACGCGCGTCGGTGACCGGGAAATTCGCCTCGACCAGCGCCGGCAATTCCGACACCACATAGTCGTACATCCGGTAATGCCTGGACCACGGTGCCCGAGTGGCGTTGATATAGAAGCCAGCGCCCTTGCCCAGGTCGTAACCGTCCGCATCGGCCACCTCCTCGCCGCGCGGGCTGGTGTCCGGCGCGACCAGGATCACGCCGTGCTCGGCCGCATAGCGTTGCGCGCCGGCCTTGGTGATGAAGTTCTGTTCGGTGCAGGTCAGGCCGGAGAGCCAGTACAGCACCGGCAACTTCTGCGTCGCGGCCTGTGCCGGCAGGTAGATCGCGAAATTCATTTCGCAATCCAGCGCTTCGGATCGGTGCCGGTAGACGTCCTGCCAGCCGCCGAAGCAGGCGCGGTGTTCGATGCGTTCAAGTGTCATGCGTGCGAGTGTCATGCGTGTTCCTGAGGTTCCTTCCCGGCGTCGGGAAGGAACCGGATGGCCGCTTCTGCGAGGTCACGCGGCCAGCACGCCGCGCAATTTTGCTACTTGGGTGGAGATCGCGTCCATGAGCGCCGGCGACAGGCAGTCGTACGGCTCCAGGCCCAGTTCGCGCAAACGCGCGCGCACCGCTGCCATCTGCGCCGGGGGGGTTCCGGTTTCGATGATAGAGGACACGAACGCGGCGAAACCCGGCGCCGACCAGCCGCTCTGCGGCGACAGTTCGGTGTGGACGAAGTCCAGCCCGTAGAACGCATGCTCCTTGTTCTCGATGCGGCCGAACATGTGCACGCCGCAGTCGCTGCAGGCATGGCGCTGGATGGTGGCCTTGTCGTCGACGATCTTCAGCTTCTGCGCATTGGCGGTGACGGACACCTTGTCCCGCGGCACCACCGCGACCACCGAGAACGTGGCGCCCGGCGGCTTCCAGCATTTGCTGCAGCCGCAGGCGTGGTTGTGGGCGGTTTGCGCGTCGACCTTGACGGTGACCTGATCCTGGGCGCAATGGCAGGCCAGCGTGCCGCCTACGAAATTTTCGTCGCCCGCCTTGATGCCGTTGTCTACCGATGGATGAATCTTGACTGTGCTCATGGTGACCCTCCGGTGCGGAAACCACCGATTCAGCGGATGCGCGGAACGCCCGCGCGACGCCCCTGTAGCAACACGCGTCAGTAGTGGATCACCGTACGGATCGACTTGCCTTCGTGCATCAGATCGAAGGCTTCGTTGATCCCATCCAGCGGCAGAGTGTGGGTGACGAAGGGCGCCAGCTGGATGTCGCCGCGCATCGCGTCCTCGACCATACCCGGCAACTGGGTGCGTCCCTTCACCCCGCCGAAGGCCGTGCCCATCCACTTGCGCCCGGTGACCAGCTGGAACGGCCGCGTGGAGATCTCCTGCCCGGCGCCGGCCACGCCGATGATCACCGACTGGCCCCAGCCGCGGTGCGCGCATTCCAGCGCCGCACGCATCACGTTGACGTTGCCGATGCACTCGAACGAATGGTCCACGCCCCAGCCGGTCATTTCCACGATCACCTGCTGGATCGGCTTGTCGTGGTCCTTGGGATTGACGCAGTCGGTGGCGCCCATCTCCTGCGCCATCGCGAACTTGCCGGGATTGGTGTCGATGGCGATGACGCGGCCGGCCTTGGCCTGGCGCGCGCCCTGGATCACCGCCAGGCCGATGCCGCCCAGGCCGAACACGGCCACCGAATCGCCCGGCTGCACCTTGGCGGTGTTGTGCACGGCCCCTATCCCGGTGGTGACGCCGCAACCGAGCAGGCAGACCTGTTCGTGATTGGCCTGCGGATTGATCTTGGCCAGCGAGACTTCGGCCACGACCGTGTATTCGCTGAAGGTCGAGCAGCCCATGTAGTGGTAGATCGGCTGGCCGTTGTAGGAAAAGCGCGTGGTGCCGTCGGGCATCACGCCCTTGCCCTGGGTCGCGCGCACCGCTACGCACAGATTGGTCTTGCCGGATTTGCAGAACTCGCACTCGCGGCATTCGGCCGTATACAACGGAATCACGTGATCGCCTGGGGCGACGCTGGTGACGCCTTCGCCGACTTCGACCACCACGCCCGCGCCTTCATGGCCCAGCACCGCCGGGAACAGGCCTTCCGGATCGTCGCCGCTCAGAGTGAACGCGTCGGTATGGCAGACGCCGGTATGGGTGATTTTGACCAGCACTTCGCCCTTCTGCGGCGAAGCGACGTCGATCTCGACGATCTGCAAAGGTTCGCCTGCAGCGAAGGCGACGGCGGCGCGTGATTTCATGTGCAACTCCTGCGAAGTCTTGCCGGCATCCGCGGGGCGGACGGCAGCGGTTATTTTACCTGTTTGCCGTGCTTGACCACGATGTCCACGCGCTGCAGCAGGGCGACCTGCTTCAGCACGTCGCCCTTGACCGCGATGATGTCGGCGTACTTGCCTTCGGTGACGCTGCCGTAGTCCTTGTCGGCTTTCATGGCCACTGCCGGCCAGTAGGTGGCGGCGCGGATGGCGTCGATGGCCGGCACGCCCAGCTGGTTGACCCACACGTCCAGCTCGTTCCAGGTGCTGCCGCTGTGGAACTTCATCGGAATGCCCGAATCGGTGCCCACCAGCAGCATGGCTCCGTTCTCGCGCAGCTGCTGGAACTTGCGCTTGAGCGTGGGCCAGCGCTGCGGGGTCTGCTGGAAATAGCTGATCCGTTCGGGATGCTCCAGCGACTTGCGGATATCGGCCACGATTTCCGGGGTCAGCCCTTCGTGCCAGGCATCGCCATCGATGAACTCGTGGTTCTTGACCGTATAGGGGAAGTTGTAGAGGCCCTCGATGGTCGGCGTCCAGAACAGCGGGCCGGCCGACATGTTGGCGGTGCGCTCGCGCAGAGCCTTGATGACGTCCTCCGGATATTCCGGCGCGGCGGCCAGGCCGGTGTGTTCGAAACAATCCACGCCCGCTTTCAGGCCGCGGCGGATCTCCTCTGGACGATGCGCGTGCGCGACCACCGGCAGGCCATGCTTGTGCGCCTCATCGACGATGGCGGCGATTTCCGCATCGCTCATCTGGTCCTGGTCGATCAGCTTGATGGTATCGACGCCCGCCACGGCCAGCTTGCGTACCTTGGCGCGCGCATCGGCGGGAGAATCCACGCCCCAGCGGAATTGCTCGGTGCCCGGATAGGGCTTCTTCTGGATGAAGGGACCCGACACGAAAAGCGTTGGCCCCGGAAGTTTTCCCTGATTGATCGCATCGCGCACCGCGATGCTTTCCTCCAACGGCCCGCCCAGATCGCGCGCACCGGTCACGCCGGCCATCAGCAACTGCTTGGCCGAGGCCGGCATGATCACGCTGCCGAATTGCGGAGGATAGGTTTTGTCCCAATACGCGTAGTCGGAGTGCCCGTTGAGCATCAGGTGCACATGCATGTCCCACAACCCGGGCAGCACGGTCATGCCTTCGGTCGAGATCACCTTGGCGTCGGCCGGAACCGCCAGGCTGCCCACCGTGCCGACGGCGACGATGCGCTCATCCTCGATCAGGATCACGCTGTTGCGGATCGGATCGCTGAGCGTGCCGTCCACCAAGGTGCCGCCGACCAGCGCAGTGCGTTCTACTGCCTGTGCTGCCGGGACGAAGACGAGCAGAACCAACAAGCAAAAGCCGGCGAATCGCATCATCGTTGGACTCCCTAGAAAGGAATCCAGATTACAGCAGCGGGATCAGTATGCGAACTCTTTGAACACGCGGTCGATATCGCCGTTCCATGCGCCATGGAAGAGGGCCAGTTTGCGTTCGGCCGGGGTTTCGTTGGCTTCGGCGAATTCCACCAGCGGATCGAGGAAGCCCGATTCGTCGCTGCCCTTGCTGTTGAGCATGGCGCGGCGCTGCAACCCGTGCACTGCGATCTTCAATGCCTCCATGGCCAAGTCGCGCACGCTGCCGCCGCGGAACGGCAGCTTGAGCGCGTGTTTCGGCACGCCGTCGCGCAGCGCATTGCGTTCTTCCAGGCTGAAGTCCTTGACCAGGTCCCAGGCCGCATCCAGTGCGGTCTGGTCGTAGAGCAGGCCTACCCAGAACGCGGGCAGCGCACACAACCTTCCCCACGGACCGCCATCGGCGCCGCGCATCTCCAGGAACTTCTTCATGCGCACTTCCGGGAATGCGGTGGTCATGTGGTCGGACCAGTCGGTCACGGTGGGCAGCGCGCCCGGCAATGCGGGCAGCTTGCCGGCCATGAAATCGCGGAAGCTCTGGCCCGAGCAGTCGATGTATTCGCCGTTGCGGTAGCTGAAGTACATGGGCACGTCGAGCAGGTAGTCGACGTAGCGTTCGTAGCCGAAGCCGTCTTCGAACACGAAGTCGAGCATGCCGGTGCGGTCCGGATCGGTATCGGTCCAGATGTGCGAACGGTAGCTCTGGTAGCCGTTGGGCTTGCCTTCGGTGAACGGCGAATCAGCGAACAACGCGGTGGCGATGGGTTGCAAGGCGAGCGAGACGCGGAATTTCTTCACCATGTCCGCTTCGCTGGAGAAATCCAGGTTGACCTGCACGGTGCAGGTGCGCTTCATCATGTCCAGGCCCAGCTTGCCGACCTTGGGCATGTAGTTGCGCATGATCTGGTAGCGGCCCTTGGGCATCCACGGCATCTCGTCGCGCGTCCACTTGGGCTGGAAGCCCATGCCCAGGAAACCGAGTTGCAGTTCGTCGGCGACCGTCTTCACTTCCTTCAGGTGCGTGCCGACTTCGCTGCAGGTCTGATGGATGTTCTCCAGCATGCCGCCGGACAATTCCAGCTGGCCGGCCGGTTCCAGCGTGACCGAAGCGCCGTCGCGCAGCAGTGCGATGACGTGGCCGTGCTCTTCGACGGGCTGCCAGCCGAAACGGGTCAGACCTTTCAACAGCGCTTCGATCCCGCGCTCGCCATCGAAGGTCGGCGGACGCAGGTCGTCGAGCCGGAAACCGAACTTCTCGTGTTCGGTGCCGATGCGCCAAGCGGCCTTCGGCTTTTCGCCCGAAGCGATGTAAGCGGCCAGTTGGTCGCGGTCGGTGATGGGCGTATCCGCAACATGGCTGGGACTGGACAAGGGCGGATACTCTGCGTCGGAGACTAGGGAATGTTGGGCCGCTGCCCTGACATCGCAAGGCCCGCACTATATCCTGAGCCGATGCGCCCGATCGTTGCCGCCCTGCTGCTTCTGTGTTCCGCCGATGCCATGGCGCAGGCCGCTCCACCACCGCTACAACCGGAGCGCGCTCAACTGGAGCGTGGCAACGGCCCCGAACCCAGCACGCTGGATGCGCACCGTTGCCAGGAAGTGTCGTGCGGCAACGTATTGCGCGACCTCTACGAAGGCTTGGTGACCGAGGATTCCGCAGGCAGGTTGATTCCCGGTATTGCCGAGCGCTGGGAGGTATCGGCCGATGGCCGCACCTGGACCTTCCATTTGCGCGAAGGCCTGCGCTGGTCGAACGGCGAACCACTGGATGCGCCGCAGGTGGTGGCCAGCTTCCGTCGCGCCTTCTCACCGAAAACAGCCGCGCCGTTCGCCGAGCTGTTCGATGCCCTGAGCAATGCGCAGGCCGTGCAGGCGGGCAAGCTCGCTCCCGAAACCTTGGGCGTGGCGGCGCCCGATGCGCGCCGGGTCGTGTTCACTCTCAGCCGCAGTGCGGCCCTGCCTGCGTTGCTGACGCTGCCCATCGCGTTTCCCGTCTATCTGCCGGCAGTGGAGCGATTCGGCGCGCAACACACGCGTCCGGGACGCTTGATCGGCAACGGCGCTTATCGGTTGCTGGCGTGGACGCCGCAGGCCAACCTCACTCTGGAGCGCAACCCGCGCTTCCACGATGCGGCCAACGTATCTATCCAGCGCGTACGCTTCCAGGTAACCGAAGACGCTGCGGCCGAGCTGCAGCGTTTCGCCGCCGGCGATCTGCACTTCACCGAGACGGTGCCGCCGCAACCGTTGGACGTATTGCGGAAAAGATTCGGGAACCAGTTGCGCATCTCTCCTTATCTGGGGGCTTTCTGGTTGGGGATGAATCTGGGCAAGCCCCCTTTCCGAAACGACCACGCCTTGCGCGAGGCGCTGTCGCTGGCGGTGGACCGCGACAAGCTCACCCGTTACGTCACCGGCTTGGGCGAACAACCCGCCTACGGTCTGGTACCGGGTGGAATCCCCGGCTACACCGGCGCCCGCATGGCCTGGGCCGACGCCACCCAGGCGCAACGGGAGGCGCGCGCCAAGTCGTTGTACCGCGCCGCCGGTTATTCGGCCGAGCGGCCGCTGGTGCTGGAATTGCGCTACAACACCTCCACGCCCCACCGGCGCATGGCCTTGGCGGTGGCGTCGATGTGGCGCGACGTATTGGGAGCGCAGGTGCGGCTGCGCAACGAGGAATGGAAAGTATTCGTGCAGAACCGCAAGCAACGCGCGATCACCCAGGTGTTCCGCGGCGGCTGGGTCGGCGATGTGGTGGACGCGCGCAACTTTCTGGCCGCATTCGGCAGCGACGGTCCGCTCAACTGGACCGGCTACGACGATGCGGGTTTCCGCCAACGGTTGGCCAAGGCCGATGCTGCCAAGACCGAAGCCGCGCGCAACGCCTGGCTGCATGCGGCGGAGCAGAAGCTTTTGAACGACCATGCGGCGATACCGCTGTACTTCTACACCTCCAAGCACCTGGTCAGACCGGAAGTGCTGGGCTTCGAAGCCAATCCGCTCGACCGCCATGCCTCGCGCTGGTTACGCTGGCGCGATTGAGAAGAGGAAACCGCATGCGCGCCAGACATCGTGAAGTGCACCGCTCCAACCGCGTCGGCTGGCTGCGCGCGGCGGTATTGGGCGCCAACGACGGCATCGTTTCCGTCGCCGGCCTGGTGGTGGGCGTGGCCGCCAGCGGCGCCAGCCATGCGGTGATCCTGACCAGCGGAGTAGCAGGCCTGGTGGCGGGCGCCATGTCCATGGCGGCAGGCGAGTATGTTTCCGTGCAATCGCAAGCGGATACGGAAAAGGCCGATTTGCGCCAGGAAAAACAGGAGCTGGCCGATGACCCGCACACCGAACTCGCCGAACTGGCGCATATCTATGTGCGCCGCGGCCTGACTCCCGCGCTTGCGCATCAGGTCGCCGAACAGCTGACCGCGCACGACGCTCTGGGCGCCCACGCGCGCGACGAACTTGGCATCACCGAAACCTTGCGCGCGCGCCCGGTGCAGGCGGCCATGGCTTCGGCAGCCGCTTTCACCGTGGGCGCGCTGGTGCCGCTGGCTGCGGTATTGCTGGTGCCGACGGAGAATGTCGGCATGGCGACCATTGCGGTCACGCTGGCCAGCCTTTTCGTCTCCGGCGCTTTGGCCGCTTACGCTGGCGGCGCGCCTTTGCTGCGGGGCGCGTTGCGGGTGGGTTTCTGGGGAGCGATGGCGATGGCGGCTTCGCACTTGATCGGCAACTTGTTCGATGTGCGCGTGTAGTGCGATACCGAACAGGCCAACAATGCATGGTGTCTACATGCCGCTGCACCTCGAGTATCGTGGTTTTGTGAGGCGCCTCCTTTCACGCCTACTCGAAGCGTTCATCACTTTGTGGCTGCTGGCAACGCTTTGCTTCGTACTACTGCGCGCCGCGCCCGGCGGCCCGTTCGATACCGAAAAATCCGCGCCGCCCGAAGTGCAGGCCGCACTCGCCGCGCAATACCGGCTGGACCAGCCCCTCATCGCGCAGTACGGCGCATGGCTGGGCGACGTGATGCGCGGCGACCTGGGTCCTTCCTTCCAGTACCCGGACTACACCGTCAACCAATTGATCGCCCAAGCGCTGCCGGTGTCGGCGCTCAACGGCGGACTCGCGCTGCTGCTGGCGTTGCTGCTGGGAATTCCCCTGGGAGTATTCGCCGCGTTGCGGGCGGGCAAGTGGATCGACCGTAGCCTGATGCTGCTTGCGGGATTGGGGCTGGCGATCCCGAAGTTCGTCGCCGCGCCGCTGCTGGTATTGCTGTTCGCGGTGACTCTGCACTGGCTGCCGGCCGGCGGCTGGGGCCAGTGGAGCAATCTGGTGCTGCCGGTGATCGCGCTGGCCCTGCCCAACATCGCCTATTGCGCGCGGCTGACCCGCGTTTCGATGCTGGAAACCCTTTCCGCGGATTACCTGCGTGCCGCGCGCGCACGTGGATTTTCGGAGACGCGCCTGTTGTTCTCGCACGCGTTGAAGCCCGCATTGCTGCCGGTGGTGGCGTGGCTGTCGCCGGCATTGATCAACGTGGTGACCGGCTCTGCGGTGGTCGAACAGGTCTTCGGCATTCCCGGCATGGGCCGCTACTTCGTGCAAGGCGCCTTGAACCGTGACTACACCCTGGTGCTGGGCGTGGTGCTGGTGGTGGGCGCGCTGATCGTGGCGATCAACACCCTGGTGGACGCGCTGCGCGGATGGATGGACCCGCGCCTTGACCAGTAGGTCGGGGCTACGCCCCCGACGCTCAAGATGCACGCCCGGCAAGCGTCGGGGGCGTAGCCCCGACCTACTCCGAGTCCACGTCGGCCAGAGCCATTACCCACTTCGGTACGACGGGTTCGCCCGCATAGAACTCCTTCGGTTTCTTCTCGGCCATCGCCCAGCGGTGCAGCCAGCTGGGGCCGTAGCGGCCGTTGTAACCATCGGGGCGCGCATAAGCGGGGTCGCGCATCGCTTCGTCCACGGTGATGAAGCGGTAACCGCGGCGGCGCGCGGCCGCGATCAGCTCCACGAAGCTGTCGGCATTGAGCTCGTTGGCATGCATCAGCCATATCTGCGGCAGCGCGTAGCCCAGCAGCTGTTGCGATTGCGCTTCGTAGTAATCCAGCTTGTTGAGCATGTAGGGTACGTAGCCCAGACGCAGACGCAGCAGCGATGCTTCGCGCTCGGGCGTGTCGGCCTGCGTGTTCATCACGTTGGCGTAGGCGAAGGCCCACACCCATTCGCCGTTGTCCACGGTGACCGGCGCGATGCGGTAACCGTGCTGGGCCAGGAATTCCGCCACGTCGGCCCTGTCGGCCGCCGTGCGACCCGCGCGCAGGTAGGGATGGCGGAACCAGCGCGGCGCCATTCCCCGTTCGGCCAGCAGCGGACGCAGTTGCCGCTCGCCGTCGAGGATGTCTTTCTCGTAAGCCGGAATGCCGACCATGTGCAGATCGACGTGCGCGTAAGTGTGGTTGCCTAGCTCGTAACCTGCATCCAGCCAGTCGCGCAGCATCGCCACGCGCTGCGGATCGACTTTGCCGTCGATTTCCAGCTTGTTTTCGTTGACGAAGCCGATGCCCGGCACGTCCGCCTGCTTCAGCGCCGCGATCAAACGCTCATGGCGCGCCTGCAGGTCAGGTGGTGCGATGCCGTCCAGACGCGCCCACGGCAGATCGTCGATGGTGACGGCGATGCGGCGGTCGGTACTCTCGGCCGCGTGCGCTGCGAACGCGGGCGACCATGCGCAGAGCCACAACAGAAAGACCAGTAGCCGCATGCGCGAAATCCTTTGAGAACGGGGCCGAAGAAGATAACCGCGGATCGGAATCCTAGACTTGCGAAAACCCCAGCCACCCGTTCACCACCGCGCGCGCCTCGTCCACGCCCTGCTTGGACTCGCCGGAGAAGGTCTGCACGCTGACGGTGTCGCCGAACAGGGAGAACAGCTCTTTCTTCACCGCCTGCAGCGCGTTGGCCTGCTGGCCGCGGCCCAGCTTGTCGGCCTTGGTCAGCAGCGCATGGGCCGGGATGCCGCGCTCCACCGCATAGCTGAGCATGTGCCGGTCGTATTCCTTCAGCGGGTGGCGGATGTCCATCACCACCACCAGGCCCTTGAGGGCATTGCGGGTGCGGAAGTAGCGATCCAGGAATGCCTGCCAGTGGTCCTTCAGCTCGTGCGGCACCTTGGCGTAACCGTAGCCGGGCAGGTCGACCAGGTATTTGTCCTGCTCGATTTCGAAGAACACCAGCTGCTGGGTGCGGCCAGGGGTCTTGGAGACCCGCGCCAGCGCCTTCTGCCGGGTCAGCGCGTTGAGCGCGGTGGACTTGCCCGCATTGGAACGGCCGGCGAAGGCGACTTCATGGCCGATGTCGGCGGGAAGCTGGCTGGGGATATGCGCCGCCAGCAGGTATTTGGCTTTTTCTAGGGGATTGAACATGCCACTAGGATGGCACGGCGACGGCCGCACCGGCGCCGCCACGACCGGGGAAAAGCCCGCAAAAAGCCGGCGACGCCCGCTTTCATTGACCCGCAAGGCCTGCCCCGACGATAATTCCCCTGTTTCGCGGCCGCCGCTCGGCGCCGCTTTTTTCGATATTCCCGGAGCTTTAGCATGCGCCACGCTCGCGTTTTTGGACTTGCCGGACTGGCCATTGCGGCCGTGGGTGCGGTCGCATTCGCCCAGACCACCGTGGCTCCGCTGCCGGACAACGCGCCCGTGGTGACCGCGCCGCTGGAGATCGACCTCAGCAAGACCACCTGGGGCGATGCCAAGGCCGGCCAGACCAAGGCCTCGGCCTGTGCCGCCTGCCATGGTGCCGACGGCAATGGCAGCGACCCGCAATACCCCAACATCGCCGGCCAGAGCGAGCGCTACATTGCTCACCAGGTCGCCCTGATCGCCAGCGGCCAGCGCGGCGGGACGGCGGTGGCCATGGTTCCGTTCGTGAAGGACCTGACCCCGCAGGACATGCGCGACATCGGCGCCTACTTCGCCACCCAGAAGGCCAGCGCAGGCCTGGCTGACGACACGGTGATCGCCGACGGCACCTACAAGGGCATGAAGTTCTACGAAGTGGGCCAGCAGCTGTACCGCGGCGGCGACGCTGCCCGCGGCATTCCCGCCTGCATGGCCTGCCACGGCCCCAGCGGCGCCGGCAATCCCGGCCCGGCCTACCCGCACCTGGGTGGCCAGCGTCAGGATTACGCCGCCCGCCGCCTGCAGGAATACCGCACCGGCACCACCACTGTGAAGGATCCGGCGCTGTTCAACATCATGGCGCAGGTCGCCAACAAGCTGACCGACCAGGAAATCCAGGCGCTGGGCACCTATCTGCAGGGCCTGCACAATCGCGCCGACGATGCCGCCGCTTCGGCCGGCAAGGCCGCGCCCGCCGCTCCGCCCGCACCTGCCGCCGAGCCCGCACCGCAACAGTCGTGAACCTTTCGCGCCCGGCGCGGTCCGTGGATCACAGCTCTTGTTCATTGCGCCGGCCCGATCATGGCCGGCGTTTCTTTTTGTGCCACGAGGCCGCCCGATGAAACTGCGCTTTGCCCTGTTGCTGCTGGCGTTGCTGCCGCTATCCGCCTTCGCCGCCGACCCGGTCGCCGGCGTGGACTACGTGGAGATCGCGGACGGCAAGCCCTACGCGCCGCTCAACGGCAAGGTGGAAGTGGTCGAGGTCTTCGGCTACACCTGCATCCATTGCGCGCACTTCCAGCCCGTGGTCAGCGCCTGGCACAAGAAGCAGCCTTCCTGGGTGCGCTTCACCCCGGTGCCCGCCGCGTTCGGCGGATTCTGGACGCCCTACGCCCGCGCCTACTACGCCGCCGCCAAGCTGCGGGTGCTGGCCAAGACCCACGATGCGATGTTCAAGGCGCTGCACGAACAAGGCAGCCTGCCGATCCAGAATGCCTCCTCCAATGAGATCGCCACCTGGTACGCCAGCTACGGCGTCGATCCGCAAGCCTTCGTCGCCGCGATGGAAAACCCGGCGACGGACCTACTGCTGGAACGCTCCAAGGAATTCGCCCTGGCCACCGGCGTCGAATTCACCCCGACGCTGATCGTCAACGGCAAATACCGGGTGACCGGTGGCTCCTTCGAGGACACCCTGCGCATCGCCGATTATCTGATAGCGCGGGAACGTGCCCGGAAATAATCGCCGTGCTCTGATAAACAGTGCTTCTGTAAAAGATGCAGGCACTCAAGAAACGATCGCCCCTTCTCACCCCTCCTAGGATCCAAGCATGAGAATCCATCACGCCCTGATGTTGTCGCTGCTGCTGCCGCTGATGGCGGCTTGCTCCAAGACCGAAACCCCGGCAGAGGCCGCAGCCCCGGCGCCCGCCGATGCAGCGCCCACGATCGCCGCTGCGACCGGCGCCACGGCGCCGGCCGAAACCGCCGCGCCCGAACCCGCCGCACCCAACAACAATCCGGCGGTGGTCCCGCAAGGCGCTGAGCCGGTGGCTGGGACCGACTACCTGGACATCGAAGGCGGCCAGCCCTGGCAGCCGGTCGATGGCAAGATCGAAGTGGTCGAGATGTTCAACTACATCTGCCCGGCCTGCTATGCCTTCGATCCCACCCTGCGTAGCTGGAAGGCCAAGCAGCCGGCCGACGTGAATCTGGTCTACGTGCCGGCGCAGTTCCGTCCGGACTTCGTTCCCTACGCCAAGGCCTTCTTTGCGGCCGAATCGCTGGGCATCGAAGAAAAGAGCCACCAGGCCGTGTACGAAGCGATCCACCTGAAGCACAGCATTCCGGCCGAAGGCGACAAGCCCGACGAAGCCAAGGTAGCCGCGTTCTACACCCAGTACGGCGTGAGCGCCGAGCAGTTCCTCAACACCATGAAAAGCTTCGCGGTGGCCGGCCGGATCAACAAGGCCAACCAGTTCATGATGCGTAGCAAGGTGGAAGGCACGCCCACCCTGATCGTCAATGGCAAGTACCTGATCAAGGGCCGCAGCTGGGAAGACATGCTGCGCATCGCCGATCATCTGATCGCCAGGGAACGCGCCGCGCAATCGGGTGCGGCGAAGTAATCCGACCGGTCGCCCCCATGACCGCAGCGGACACGCGCCGGCTCAAGCTGCTCAGCGCCAACATCCAGGCGGGTTCCAGCACCCGCCGCTACAGCGACTATGTGACCCGCAGCTGGTCGCACGCGCTGCCGACCGGCAACAAGCGCGTGAGCCTGGATTCGATAGCGAAGATGGCCGGCGAGCACGACATCGTCGGCCTGCAGGAAGCGGACCCCGGCAGCCTGCGCTCCGGGTTCACCAACCAGACCCACTACCTGGCCGAACAAGGCGGCTTCGACTACTGGAGCCACCAACCCAACCGCAACGTCGGCCGGGTGGCGTCCAGCGCCAACGGCCTGCTGAGCAAACTGGAACCGGTGGAAGTCAGCGACCATGCCCTGCCCGGCCGTATCGGCGGACGCGGCGTGCTGATGGCGCGCTTCGGCGACGGCGATGAGGGCCTGGTGGTGGCAGTGGCGCATCTGTCGCTGGGCGCGGTCTCGCGCCGCTCGCAACTGGCGTTCATCGCCGAACTGCTGGCCGACCACCCGCATGCGGTGCTGATGGGCGATTTCAACTGCGTGCCGGACCGGCCGGAAATGGATCTGCTGTACACCCGCACGCACCTGCGTCCGCCGGCCTTCTGCGTGCCCACTTTCCCCAGCTGGCGTCCGCAACGCGCCATCGACCACATCCTGGTCAGCGAGCGCCTGGCATTCGCCGATGCGCGCGCCATTCCCGCCGCGTTCTCCGATCATCTGGCGTTGGCGATGAGCATCGACGTACCGCAAGCGGCGCTGCGTTGAGCCGCAACCTGCCCGCCGGCAAAGCCTGAAAAGAAAACGGGCGGCGATTCGCATCGCCGCCCGTTTGTTTTTTCAACAACGTCCGATTAGAAACGATAGTCGGCGCTGAGGTACCAGAACGCACCCGGCAGATCGTAGGTGCCCGCGTCGTAGCCGTTCAAGGAGCAGGTCAGGCACACCGGCGGTTCCTTGCCGAACACGTTGTTGGCGCCGACGGACAACTTCAGGCCTTCCAGCGAGAAAGCGTTCTTCCAACTGGCCTGCACATCGTTGAAGGTGGTCGAGCCCAGCTTGTTGAATTCGACGCCGCCCTGGCAGCCCGGCGCTTCGCCGACCGGCACGTTGCTGCAAGGCTCCTTGACCGCATCGATGAAGCGCGAGGTCCAATTCACGCTCCAGTCGCCGGAGGTCCAGCCCAACTGCGCGTTGACCTGCCATTCCGGGATGGCGCTGTCGTCCACTTCGATGCCGACTTCGCGTTGCGAACGGTTGCCGTCGATGTCTATCGCTTCGTAACCCATCACATAGGTCGCCTGCAGCGAGGCGTTCAAGTTGCCCCAGCCCCATTCCGGACCGGTCCAGTTGAACTTCACGTCCAGACCGTCGGTCTTGATCGAACCCAGGTTATCCAGGAAGTTGTTCGGCGGATTGAGGTTGCCGCCGATCGGATTGCGGGTGAACGGCGTGCAGTTGAGCGTACCGACGCCGCCTTCGCGCAAGCAGGTTTCGAGCAACGACTGCAGGTCGCGCGCCTGGATGGCGCCCTCGATCTCGTGGTTGTAGTAGCTCAACTCGATATCCAGGCGTTCGGACCAGGATTGGTCCTCGCCCCACGACGGGCTGTAGACCACGCCGATGGTGTAGCTGTCCGATTCTTCCGGTTCCAGGTTCGGATTGCCGCCGGTGAAGGTGGTGATCTGGGTGTTGGCCTGTTCGAAGGTGGGCGGCGCGCCTTGCGCCAAGCAACCCGCCGCGAATTCCGGCGCCGCCGGTCCGGGGCTGCCGGTCGAGCCGCAGGGATCGACCAGGGTCGCGCCGAACTGCGTGAGGCCGTACAACTCGCCCAGGTTCGGCGCGCGGAATCCCTGCGAATAAGTACCGCGTATCACCAGGTCTTCGACCGGCTGCCAGCGGAAACCCGCTTTGCCGGTGGTGGCGGTGCCGAAGGTCGAATAATCCGAATAGCGGACGGCGGCGGTGAGGTCCAGCGAAGCCAGCACCGGGAAGTTGAACTCGGTATAGATTTCCTTGACGTTGTAGTCCGCCTTGACCGGCGCGGCGAAGGAGTCCTGCGACTCGCCGGACTGGCGCAACGGATCCGGGTTGAACTCGCCCCTGTACTTGCGGTACTCGACGCCGGCGGCGAAGGCGGCGGTGCGGTCGCCGATGGCGAACAGATCGCCGGTGACGTTGGCCGAAGCCAGGTCCAGCGTCTGCTTGCTGGAATCGATCTGGGTGGTACGGATGTAGTCGATCATCTCCTGGGTCATCGGACGGCCTTGGCCGCCGAACAGATCCAGCGGTATGCAGCCCGCCACCGCTGCGCACAAGGCAGGATCGCCGAGCGCGAGCTTGAGCTTGGCGACGTTATAGCCGTTGTAGAACGTCTGCGTGGCCTTGTTGACGGAATGCACGTAGTTGGCGTCCCAATTGAAACCACGGTCGCCGATATTGAACAGGCCGTCCAGGCCGATGTTGAAATAGACCGTGTCGACATCCTGCTCGAAGATGCGGGGACCGACTTCGACCGGACGCTTGGTGATGAAACCGAAGTTGCTCGATGCATCCAGGTCGATGCCGAACGGGTTGTACGGGTTAGCCGCGGAAATGGAGATCGTATCGGCGATTCCGCCGGTTCCCGCGAACGGCCCCACGAAGATCGGCTCGGGCGCGGCCTGATTGGTCGAAGTACGATTGTTGTACAACGCTTTCACGTGCAGGCGCGTGTTCTCGTTGATGTCGTAATTGACGCTGGTGAACAACGACTTGCGCTTGCTGGGCGTCAGCAGCAGGTTGTACGGCGCGAAGTTGAAGCGGTCTGCGCCGCTGAAGCCGTGGTAGGTGCCGCCATTCGGGTCGTTCGGATCGAAAACCGGCACGGTAGTGCCATTGTTGAGTGTGATGTCGTACCAATTGTTGCCGTCCGCATCGCAACCGCCGACGCCATCGACCGGCCGCGACGGATCGCAGAAGGTGAAGCGTCCTTGTGGGATGCCGGAGCTGCCGCCACGGACCCCGGTGCCGGGGGTGGGGTATGAGGACTGCTCCCAGCTTCCGGAACTGATGCTCTTCTGCTCGTAGTAGCTCGCGCCGAATACCGCGGACCAGCGATCGCCGGAGCCGCCCAGGGTCAGGCTGGCTTCGGTGGTGTCGCCGCCGTCATCGTACTGTCCGAAATAGGTGTGGACTTCGGCGCCGTCGAACGTCTTGCGGGTGATGATGTTGACCACGCCGGCGATGGCGTCGGAGCCGTAGATGGAAGACGCGCCGTCTTCGAGTACTTCTATGCGTTCGACGATGGCCAGCGGAATGGTGTTGACGTCGGCGCTGCCGCTGACGCCGGAGGCCGAGGACTCATTGACCCAGCGGATACCGTCCACCAGCACCAGCACGCGCTTGGAGCCCAGGTTGCGCAGATCGACCTGCGCCGAACCCGCACCGATGCCGCCGCCGTCGGCCGGATAGCCGAAGTTGCCGGAGGAATTGAACTTGGCGTTGAGCGCCTTGCCGCTGGCGGTCAGTTGCTGCAGCACGTCGCCGACGGTCTGCACGCCGGTCTTGTCCAGCTTTTCGCGGTCCAGCACGAACACCGGCTGCGCGGTGACCGCATTGGTCTGTTTGATGCGGGTGCCGGTCACGGTGACCGTGTCCAGCGTCTTGGCTTGTTGTTCGGTAGTGTCCTGCGCGGCGGCGATGCCCGGCAGAGTCAGGAGCAAACTGAGGTGGATGGCGATAGCCAAGGATTGGCGGCGCGGTTTCATGGTCTCTCTCTCCAGAGTGATTGAGGTAAGACCGTCCAGTTCCCTGTGCCAGGACGGTCTGGCGCCAGTTTGTAAACAAATCGTAAAAATCAGCAAGCGAATCGTGTGAGGGTTGGCTGAATGTAATTCGCCTTTCGGTCCGTGTTCACACTAATAAGGTGACCGCAACCGTTATCAGGAACAGGGCGAATACCCGCTTCAGGGCCAAACCACTGATCCGGTGCGCCAGACGCATGCCATACGGCGCCGACAACACCGAGGCCACCGCCACCCCGATGGCGGCCGGCAGATAGACATAGCCCACCGAATATTCGGGTAGCGCACCCGCCGGGGCATGCAACGCATAGCCGACGGCGCTGGCCAGCCCTATCGCCACTCCGCAGGCGCTGGAGGTGCCGACCGCGCGTACCGGTGCGATTCCGCGCCACACCAGCAAAGGCACGGTCATGCTGCCGCCGCCGATACCCACCACCGCCGACACCGCGCCGATGCCGGTACCCGCCGCGATCATGGGCAAGCCGGTCGGCGGCCGCGCCATTACGCCTTCGGCGCCGACCCGGGTTTTGCCGAACAGCAACTGCGCCGCAGCCAGCAGGCAATAGCCCGCCACCACCCAACGCAGCACCTGATCGTCCAGCTTCACCGCGATGCCGCTACCCAGCCATCCGCCCAGCAACAAACCCGGCACCATCCATTTCACCGTGGGCCACAGCACGCTGCCGCGACCGTGATGGGCGTATGCGGACGAAGCAGCGGTCAGCACGATGCTGGCCAGCGAGCTGGCCAGGGCCGCATGCATCGCCGCTTCTTTGGGAACACCGTAGAAGGGCAACAACCACGCCAATGCGCCGACCAGCACCAATCCGCCGCCGACGCCAAGCAATCCCGCCAGTACGCCGGCGACTGCACCCAGCAAGGGGAACATCCAGATTCCTTCGAACACGTTCTCTCCAAACCAAATGTGATGCGGCTAGTGTGATGCGCAATTCACGCGCCCGTGCGGCGAATCATGCGATTCATCCGCCATCCTTTAGTATTTCGGCCATGACAAAAGCTAGCTTCGCTATCGTACTCGCTGCCGCCTGCGGCCTATTGCCGGCCTGCGCCGCGCAAGCGCAAAACCTGGACGCGCAACGCCCGCAAATTCAGGCAGCTTTGCAGGCAGCGGAAAGCGGCCGCTTCGATGCCTCGCAATATTCCCCGGGGCTCACGGCGCATCCACTGTACGGCTGGGTGGAATTTGCCGCTCTCAAACGCGACATCGACACCTTGTCCACCGCACAGGCGCAATCCTTCCTCAAACGCTACGACGGCCAGGCCGTGGCCGATGCTTTCCGCGGCGTCTGGCTGCCCGCATTGTCCCGGCGGCAGGACTGGCCCACGCTGCGTGCGGTGTGGAAACCGACCTCCAATGTCGGCCTGCAATGCGCCGAACTCAACGCGCGCCAAGCCCTGGGCAAGGCCGATGCGCAATGGACGTTGGACGCGCAGAAAATCTGGACCAGCACCGGCAAGTCGCTGCCGGACAGCTGCGATCCCGTGTTCGCCCTGCTTGGCGTCAACGGCGGATTGCCGCCGGTCCTGCGCTGGGAGCGCATCGACAAGGCCGCCGCCGAGCAGCAACCAGCCGTCATGCGCAGCGCAGCGCGCGGATTGCCCGCAGCCGATGCAGCGCTGGCCAACGACTACGCCGCGTTCCTGGACAGCGTGCATGCGCGCGCGCTCGGTTGGCCGAAGACCGAACGCAGTCGCAAGATGGCCATGTACGGCCTGATGCGCTTGGCCAAATCTTCGCCAGCCAGTGCGGAAGTGCAGTTGCCGCAGTACGCCGCGGCGCTGGGCATGAACGAAAGCGAGCGCGGCAAGGTGCTGTACGAAGCGGCGCTGTGGACGGTAGCGTCCTACGAACCCGATTCCGCGCGCCGCCTCAATGCCGTGCCCGAAGCGGCCTACGACGAAAAGCTGCACGAATGGCGCGTTCGCGAAGCCATGGCGCGTGGCGACTGGCGCGCCGCACTGGCGGCGATACGCAAGATGCCCAAAGCGCAGCGCGAGGATTCGCGCTGGCGCTATTTCGAAGCGCGGCTGGCGGAAAAAAACGGCGACAACGCCGAAGCCCAGCGCCTGTTCCGAGAAGCCGCCAAGTCGGCCACCTTCCACGGTTTCCTGGCCGCCGACCGCATCGATCAGGGTTACGCGCTATGCGCCTGGATCCCCAACGACGGCGCGCAGGCCCGCGCCGTGATCGCCAAGGATCCGGCAATCGTCCGTGCGATGGAGTTATGGAAACTGGAACGCCCCGGCTGGGCCACCAGCGAATGGAACAGCGCGTTGGCGCGCTTCGACGATACCCAGCGCCGCCTGGCGGTGGAAGTGGCGCGCGACAACGGCTGGTTCGACCGGGCGGTGTTTTCGCTGGGCAAGAATCCGGAGGAACAACGCCTCTACGAATTGCGCTTCCCGCTGCACCATGGCGAGACCATCAAGCGCGAAGCAGCCAGGAACGCCATCGACCCGGCCTGGGTCGCGGCCGAGATACGCGCCGAAAGCGTCTTCAACCCCAAGGCGCGCTCCGGCGCCAACGCCATGGGCCTGATGCAGGTCCTGCCCAGCACGGGCGCGGCCACCGCCAGAAGCCTGGGCCTGCCCTGGGGCGGCGCCAACAGCCTCTACGATTCGGATACCAACATCATGCTGGGCACCGCGTACCTACGGCAGATGGAAAACAAATACGGCACGCCGTACGTGGCCATCGCCGCCTACAACGCCGGCCCGGCGCCCACCGCGCGCTGGCAGTCGCAACGTCCCAACTACGACCCGGATTTCTGGATAGAGACCATCAGCTACAAGGAAACCCGCGAGTACGTGGCGCGCGTGCTGGCCTTCAGCGTGATCTACGACTGGCGCTTGAACGGCAAGGCCCTGCCGGTAACCGACCGCATGCTTGGCCGCGTGGATGCGAAGCGGAAATCCTTCAGCTGCCCTACGGCGCAGTTGCCCAAGAGCTGAGTTCCGCTTTTCCTTCTCCCACCGGCGCCCGAAGGGTGTGCAGGGCTGAGAAGAGCCTGCCCTGTACTTGATACGAGGTGGCGCGCAGCGACGGACGCCGTGAAGCAAGCACCCTTGGGGTGTGAGGGAATGGAAATTACTCGCCAGGGAAATTTTTCAATAGCTGAAAATCCATTTCCTCATCCGCCCTTCGGGCACCTTCTCCCGATGGGAGAAGGAAAAACAAGGCATCATTCTTAGTATGAAAACCTACCTAGTCGGCGGCGCCATACGCGACAAGTTGCTGGGCCTTGAGCCCGGCGACCGCGACCACGTCGTGGTCGGCGCTACGCCAGAGGAAATGCTGGCGCAGGGTTTCAAACCGGTCGGGCGCGATTTTCCCGTATTCCTGCACCCGCGCACCGGCGAGGAATACGCGCTGGCCCGCACCGAACGCAAGAGCGGGCGTGGCTATCGCGGCTTCGTGGTGGACAGCGATCCATCGGTGACGCTGGAAGAGGATCTGGCGCGTCGCGACTTCACCATCAACGCGATCGCGCAGGACGAACAAGGCAACCAGTTCGATCCGCTGGGCGGCGCGCGCGATGTGCAAGCGCGCGTATTGCGGCATGCGGGGCCGGCCTTCGTTGAAGATCCGCTGCGCGTACTGCGCGCGGCGCGTTTCATGGCGCGATTCGCGGCCTTGGGCTTCACGGTCGCACCTGAGACGATGGCGCTGATGCGGGAAATGGCCGCAGGCGGCGAGCTGGCCGAACTGGTGCCCGAGCGCGTCTGGCAGGAGCTGTCGCGTGCGCTGCGTTCGGCCACGCCCTCGGCCTTCCTTCGCACCTTGCGCGATTGCGGCGCGTTGGCCCAGGTATTGCCGGAAGTGGATGCGCTGTACGGCGTGCCACAGCGTGCCGAGTTCCATCCGGAAGTGGATACTGGCCTGCACCAGGAAATGGTCAGCGACATGGCCGCGCGGCTTGCGCCTGGCGATGACGCGATCGGCTTCGCCGCGCTGACCCACGACCTGGGCAAGGCGCTGACGCCGGCGGAGGTGTTGCCGAAACATATCGGCCACGAACACGCCGGTGTGGCCCCGCTGAAAGCATTGTGCGAACGTCTCAAAGTGCCGGCCGCGCATCGCGAGCTGGCGATCATGGCCTGCCGCGAACATCTCAACGTGCACCGTCTGAATGAGCTGCGCGACGCCACGGTGCTGGAGCTGCTAACGCGTTGCGACGCGTTCCGCAAACCGGAACGCATCGCTCAACTCACTCTGGTCTGCGAAGCCGACAAGCGCGGCCGCTTGGGCAGCGAAGACGCCGACTATCCGCAGGGACGCGAACTGCAGCGCCTGCATGCCGCCGCGCTGGCGGTGAACGCCCGCGACTTGGCCGAAACCCCGCTCACCGGCCCCGAAGTCGGACTGGCGCTGAAGAAGGCGCGGCTGCTCGCCATCCAGAAGGCGCGGCGGTCCGAAAGCTGAGTCGGCTCCGTCGCACCAGCTCTGCAAGGCAGCGGTCGGTAAAAATGTGACGCAGTTCGCCGTCCGTGACCATTCTCTTGCCCTCTCCGGACCCAACAGCTCAACAGGAAAGGGATTCCACCCCTGGCACGATAATTGCTTTTACTCCAGTGCAGCTACTCCATAAGCACCTGGACACTGGATATGTACAACCTCGATTCGACCTCGCTGATCGACCCGGCAACCGACGAACTCTCGCTCACGCCCGCATTGGCCGCGCGCGGCGGTCTGTACGTGCCGTTGCGGGTCAAGTTCGCCCTGGTCCTGGCCCTGGCCGCAGCCTGGATGGGTTTCAGCGTGTGGCTGTCGCAATCCTGGTTGAGCGAGCTGTCGCACGTCACCGGATTCGCGGTGGCGCTGGTGGTAATCGCCTTCATCGCCTATGTGCCCGGTTTTATGAATGCCTTCCTGATCGGCTCGATCCTCAGCGATCGCCGTCCTTCGAGGCGCGAGTTCGCCGTGTATCCGGACCTGTGCGTGCTGGTGGCCTGCTACAACGAAGGCGAGAACATCGACGACACCCTGCTCAGCCTTTCCCTGCAGGACTACGTCGGCCAGGTAGAGGTGGTGGTGATCGACGACGGCTCCACCGACGACAGCCTGGCCATCGCCCAGGCGGCGGCCGGCCGGCTCTCGCGCCCGGGGATGCAGATCCGCGTACTGGCGCAGCCGCGCAACCAAGGCAAGTCGGCGGCGTTGAACCGCGGATTCGCCGAGACCCGGCAGGGGCTCGTGCTGACCGTCGATGGCGACTCCTATCTGCGCACCGACGCGCTGCGCAAAATCGTGCAGCGCTATCTCTCTGACCCCGCCGGCACGGTGGCCGTCGCCGGCGCGGTGCTGGTGCGCAATTCGCGCGACAACTGGCTGACCCGCGCGCAAGAGTGGGATTATTTCCACGGCATCGCCGCGGTGAAGCGCATGCAGAGCATGTACCACGGCACGCTGGTGGCGCAGGGCGCGTTCTCTCTGTACGAGCGGCAGGCGCTGGAACAAGTGGGCGGCTGGCCCGAGTGCGTGGGCGAAGACATCGTGGTGTCGTGGGCGCTGCTGGCCACCGGCGCGCGCATCGGCTATTGCGAGGACGCCTGCCTGTTCACCAAGGTTCCCGCCAAGGTCGGGCAATTCTCGCGCCAGCGCCAGCGTTGGTCGCGCGGATTGATGGAAGCTTTCGCACGGCATGGCCGGCTGCTGTTCGCGCCGCGCATGAGCACGCTTTTCATCTGGTGGAATCTGCTGTTCCTGCCGCTGGACCTGGTCTACACGCTGGCGTTCTTGCCCGGCCTGGTGCTGGCGCTGTTCGGCTACTACTGGATCGCGGGATTGATGACGCTGCTGGTGCTGCCTCTGGCCATGCTCTGGAACATCGTCATCTTCGGCGTGCAGACCAGGATGTTCAAACGACAGGATCTGCGGGTGCGGCGCAATCTCAGCGGTTTCCTGTTCTATTCGATCGGCTACACCATGCTGCTGCAACCGGTGTGCGTGTTGGGCTATGCGGCCGAACTGCTGCGCCTGCGCAAGACCTGGGGTACGAAATGAAGCGGGCTCCGCTGGCTTTCGCCCTGTTGATGGCGCTGTCGGGCATGGCGGCGGCCGGCGAAGAACCGTCGCCGAAACAGGCGTTTCGACCTGAGCTGTGGCTGTCTTCCGACGCCGACGGCAACCAGACGCAGAAATACGGACTGGGCTGGGACCTGCGCCGCTATAGCGACGATCGCTGGTTGGGGATGAAGGTGGAACGCGCGCGCTTCGCTGGCGACGGCTGGTCGCAGAGCGAAGAGCGCCTGTATGTCCGCGCCGCGGGCGGCGGCGATCTGTGGCGGTGGAAAGTGGACGCGGGCACCAATGGCGACGCGCTGCTGGGCAGTGCTTCGCTGCATAGCCAGGACGCCCGCCGCAAGGAGTTCTTCCTGGAACGCGAAATCCTGGAAACCCGCGAGGGTGCCGAACGCGGCCTGGTGCAGACCTTTGCCGGCGCTGCAGTGGACCTGCCGATGGGCGAGCGCTGGACTGCTACTGGGTTGGTCGGCCTGCAGGACTTCGGTTCCGGCAGCAATCTGCGTACGCATCTGCGTGGCAACCTGATCTTCGCGGCCTTGCCCGAACAGGGAATCAGCGTGCAGCTGCGCAGCCGCTACTTCCGCAACAGCGAGGCGCGCGAAGGGGACTATTACTCGCCGGAATGGTACGGAGAAGTCCTGGGCGTGGTCGCGCTTCGGCGCCACTACGGCGGCTACCAATGGCGTGCGGCCGCGGGCTTCGGCCGCCAGCGCAGCGACAGCGAAAGCTGGAGCAATGCGCGCATGCTGGAGGTCGGCGTAGACACCCCGCACTGGAAGAGAGCCTGGCTGCGCGCCAATGCGGGATACAAGGACACGCCGGTGCTCAACGAAACCGGCTCCGACCGTTACGCCTACCGCTATGTGAGCGTGGAAGCCGTGATCGACCTCTGATCGCCGCTCGCAGCGATCAAGTCGGCGTCAATTTCAACAAGCGTACGTTCGAACCGTCCTCCAGCAGCCAGATCGCGCCGTCCGGACCCTGCTCCACTTCGCGGATGCGCTGGCCCATCGGATAGCGCGACACTTCCCTGCCGGTGTTGCCGTCGAACTGGATGCGGATCAGCGCCGTCGACGCCAACCCGCCGATGAAGCCGTTGCCGCGGAAATAGGGAAACAGATCGCCGTCGTAGATGATGAAACCGGCCGGCGCGATCACCGGCGTCCACCATGCTTCCGGCGCATTGAATTCCGGCCGCGTGGAATGGTCGGGAATGTCGCTGCCGTCGTAGTTGCTGCCGTTGGAAACGATGGGCCACCCGTAATTGGAACCGCGCTCGATCAGGTTGAGTTCGTCGCCGCCGGCAGGACCCATCTCATGCGTCCACAACTGGCCCTGCGCATTGAAAACGACGCCCAACACATTGCGATGGCCCAACGACCACACCTGCGCCGCAATGCCTCCCTGATTGGCGAACGGATTGTCAGCAGGCGTCGAACCATCCGCATTGAGGCGCAACATCTTACCCAGGTTGGATTGCATATCCTGCGCCGGCGCGCCCTTCTGGCGTTCGCCTGAACTGATCCACAGCTTGCCATCGCGGTCGAAGGCGAGGCGATGACTGTAATGATTCTCTCCGCTCACCTTGATCTGCCGCCATATCACCTGCAAGTTGGATAGGCTGCCGTTGTTGCCGCTGGCGTCCAGATTCAAGACCGCGCGCGCCACTGCCGCTCCACGTCCGCCGGTTCCCGATTCGGCATAGCTCAGATAGATCAGACGATTGCTGGCGAATTGCGGGTGCAACACCACATCGCCCAAGCCGCCCTGCCCGCCATAGGCGACGGCCGGCACGCCGATGATTTCGCCGATCTGCTTGGTGGCGACATCGATCAGCCGCAACTTGCCCGGCTTTTCGGTGACCAGCAGGCGCCCATCGGGCAGGAAAGTCATTGCCCAGGGCTGGTCGAACCGCGCGACTTCGGTGCTCTTGAAAGCGGGATTGGGAATCTGCCGGGCAGGCAGATTGCCGCCCATCGAGGGGGGCTGCCCAGGTGCGGCCTGCGCGACGGCACTGGCGTGGACGGCGACCGGCCGATTCACCGGCACGACGCGTGGGGAAGCCATAAGCCGGGACGCGGCGCGTTCGGGCGCTTCCTGCGCGGAACGTTTATTGTCGTCCTCGGCGCCTGACAGATCGCACGCGGTCAGCAACAGCAAGCAGCAGGCAAGCAGGTACGTAGACGGGCGCATGGCGGCACTCACACCGGGGGATGCCCGCCTTTCTACTCCAATGCAGCGGAGAAAGCTGTGATCGGAAGCAGAAGGATGCTGAGAGCGGTCAGAGCTTGAGGTACCAGCGGCGACGGTCCATCCAATACACCACGCCCCACCACAGTCCCACGAACGCCAAGGCGAAGGCCAACGACGGCAGGTAGGGCCCGAAACGCGGGCTCATCCATTGGCTGAAGCCGACACGATAGATCGGTTCCCACCAACCCAGCCCCGCCAGTGCATAGACCATAGCCGCCGATCCGACATAGGCGGCGATGGCATTGGCTCCGAAACGGCGGCCCAGCGCAGGCCACTTGCCGACATCGATCAGCGCATGGCACAGGGTCAGTGCCAGCATGGCCCAGCCCGCCGTCCACAGCACATAAGAGGACGTCCACAGGTTCTTGTTGAACGGGAACCAGTACGACCAGGCGAATCCGGCCGCCAGTGCGATCACTGCGGCCAACAGCAGTCGCTTCGCATCGCCGCCGCGCAGCCATTGGCCTGCGCGTACGCCCAGCAGCGTGGTGGCGATGGCGGGCAGCGTGCTCAACAAGCCTTCCGGATCATGGCCACGGCCGCTGGCCGCATCGAACTGATAGACCATCGGTCCCAGCAGCGCGGTATCGATGCGGCTGGCCAGATTGTCCAGAGGTGCGAACGAACCGCCCGCCGCCAGCAAGGCCCAATAACCCAGCAACAGGGCCGCGATGATGAACCACTGCGCATTGGCGCGGGTCAGGGTCGCCAGCAGACCTGCCGCCGCGAAACACAGGCCGATCCGCTGCAGCACGCCCCACGGCCGGAACCACGGCTTGTCCAACAGCCAGAACGCCAGCAGGTGCAGCAGCAACCCCAGGCCGATGATCTTCGCCGCACGCAGCATCACCGCGCGCCGCAATGAAGCGATACCGGTGCCCGTCTCCACGCGTGGGACGATGCCCAGCGCGATCGACACGCCGACGATGAAGAGAAAGAACGGAAACACCAGGTCGGTCGGCGTGCAGCCGTTCCATTCCGAATGCAGCAGCGGTGCGTACACGTGGCCCCAGTCGCCCGGGTTGTTGACCAGCAGCATCGCCGCCACGGTGATGCCGCGCAGCGCATCGACCGAATCGAAGCGCCGCGGCGCGGTCACTGGCTGCCGTCGATCCAGGTGGCGACGACCTGCAGGTCCGCGTCCAACGCCACCAGATCGGCGTGGTAGCCCGGCGCGATGCGGCCGTAGCGGTCGCCTATGCCCAGGAACTCCGCGGGATAGGCCGAGGCCATGCGCGCCGCCTCTTCCAGCGGTAAACCGAGAATCCGTACGCTGTTGCGCACCGCCGTGGCCATGTCCAATGCCGACCCGGCCAATGTCCCCGCCGCATTGCGGACCACGCCATCGCGCGCGGTGATCACTTCGCCATAGAGTTCGTAGCTGGGATCGTCCGCGCCCACCGGGGGCATGGCGTCGGTGACCAGGAATACTTTGCCGCGCGCCTTGGCCTTCAACGCCACGCGCAGGCTGGCCGGGTGCACGTGATGGCCGTCGACGATGACGCCGCACCAGGTGCCGGCATCTTCCATCGCCGCGCCGACCGCGCCGGGCTCGCGGCCGGTCAGGGGCGACATGGCATTGAAAAGATGGGTGAAGCCGCGGATGCCCGCGTCGATGCCGGTGCGGGTTTCCTCGTAACTGGCGGCGGTATGGCCGGCGCAGACTATGGCCCCGCGCTGTACCAGCGCACGCACCGTATCGGCGCCCACCCGCTCCGGCGCAAGTGTGATCAACGTTATGCCGTTGTCCAGAGCGGTGGCCAGTTCGATTTCCTGCGCGTCCGGCACGCGGAATTTGCTGGCGTCGTGGGTGCCCTTGCGCGCTGGCGCCAGGTAAGGACCTTCCAAATGGATGCCCAGAACGCCCGGCACGTTCTGCGCGATCGCCGCGTGCGTGGCGGCGACGGCTTCACGCATCCTGCCGGCATCGTCGCTGATCAGGGTGGGCAGGAAACCGGTGGTGCCGAATTGGCGGTGCGCCGCACCGATGCGCCGCAGCGATTCGGCATCCGGCGAGTTGTTGAACAGCACGCCGCCACCGCCGTTGACCTGGCAATCGATGAAACCCGGCAGCAGGATCGCGCCTTGCAGGTCGTACGCATCATCGGCGCGCTGCAAAGCCTGGTGCTCGGAAACCACGGCGACGATACGCCCCGCCTGCACCAGCACCGCAATGCCCTCCTCGATCCCGCGATCGGTGAGGACGCGGCCGTTGACCAGGGCCAGGATGCTGTCGGTCGGATCGCCGTTCATACGGTCTCGGTGACTTTGTTCAGATGCGGCGGCACATCCGGATTGTGCCCGCGGCGCAGCGCCAATGCATTGATGGCGCGATAGAAACTCTGGATGGTCAGCAGCGGCGCGCAGGCCGGATGCGGCGCTTTCACCAATGGAAGATCTCCATGTGCCGACGATACCCAGACCTCCGCACCGCGCCCCCGGAATTCCTTGGCCAGGGCCAGCGTGCCGGCCTCGGTTTCATCCGGCTGCGCGAAGCAGAGCACCGGGAATCCCGGCCCCACCAGCGCCATCGGCCCGTGCTTCACTTCCGCCGAACTGTAGGCTTCGGCGTGCAGGCCGCAGGTTTCCTTGAACTTGAGTGCGGCTTCCTGCGCGGCGGCGAGGCCGAGACCGCGGCCGAGGACGAACAGGTTGTGCGCATCGACCAGGCCTTCGGTCAGCGGCGACCAGTCGGCCTGCCACGCGGCGCGCAGGCTGTCGGGCAAGGATTCCAGCGCGTCGAGCAACGGCGCCTGGTTTTTCCAGTAGGCGGCCAGTTGCAGGATGGCCGACAGCGACGACAGATAGCTCTTGGTCGCCGCCACGCTGCGTTCGGGACCGGCATGCAGCGGAACCACGGTATGCGCCAGCTGCGCCAGCGGGGAATCCTCCACGTTCACCAGCGCCACCACGCGCGCGCCGGCTTCGCGCGCGGCTTCGGCGTTGCGCAGCAGGTCGGGGCTTTTGCCCGATTGCGAGATGACCAGATACAACGCGCCATCCAGTTTCTGCTTCGCTTCGTAGACCGAGCCGACCGAGGGCGAGGCCGAAGCGGTGACGATGCCCAGCTGCGTCTCGAACAGATACTTCGCATAAGTGGCCGCATGGTCGGAGCTGCCGCGCGCGCAGGTCACCACGAACGGCGGCGGATTGCGGCGCAGGTCTTCGGCCAGTGCGGCGATGACCGGTTGGTTGCGCGTGAACTGCGCGGCGACCACTTCGGCGGTCTGCGCGGCTTCGGCGTACATCAGGGTGTCGTGGGGGGCGGGCAAACCGGCTTGGTTCGTTGCTGCGGTGTTCATGGGGTGGCTTGGCTTCAATCGTTGCGCGGGCGTACCGGCGCGGTGGAGCCGCGCACCACCAGTTGCGGCACGAAGCCCTGGTTGTGCAGCGGCGTGGGGTTTTCGTCGTAGGCGTCGTGGCGCAAGCCGGCGATCAGCAGGCGCGCGGCCTGCCGGGCGATGTCCTCGGTGGCTTGCTTGGCGGTGGTCAACGCGGGCCAGGATTGCTTGGAGAACGGACTGTCCTCGAAGCCTGCGATGGAAAGGTCGTAGGGCACGTTCATGCCCGCCGATTTGGCGGCGGCGAGCACGCCGGCGGCGATCTCGTCGTTGGATCCGAAGATCGCGGTCGGCGGCTCGCGCAAAGCGAGCAAGCGCCGGGCACCGCGGAAACCATCGTCGAAGGTGTAGTCGCCCGGCACGACCAGATGCTTGTCCAGGGTGATGCCGTAATCCTTCAACGCCTTCTCGTAGCCGTTGTAGCGTTCGATGCTGGACCGGTGCGCCAGTCCGCCCCACAGGAAGCCGATGCGCTGGTGGCCGAGCTGGATCAGGTGTTCGGTGATTTCATAGGCGGCATCGTGGTCATCCACGTAGACGCAGGGGTAGCCGTCGTTGGGGTCTTCGGTGGCGGCGATGATGCGCACCAGCTTCACTCCGCGCGCCGCCAGCGCCTGCACCAGTTCCATGCTTTCGGACATCGGTGCGGTCAGCACCAGGCCGGCCAGGCGCGAACGCTGCACCAGTTCCGACAATTCTTCGGCCAGCAGCGGCGAGGTGGAATCGCAGGGATGGATCTGCAGGCCGAAACCGGTTTCCCGGCACGCGGCCAGCACGCCGTTCTGCACGCCGATGATGTGGTACGGGTTGGGGTTGTCGTAGATCAGGCCGACCACGAACGGCGTGCCGCTGCGCAGGTTGCGCGCGGACTGGTCGGGTTCGTAATCCAGTTCGGCGATGGCGTGCAGCACGCGCGCACGCGTGCCCTGCATCACCGAGGGTTCGTTGTTGATGACGCGCGACACGGTCTTCAGCGACACCTTGGCGCGTTCGGCGACATCCTTGATGGTGGGTCTGCGCATATTCGGCTCAGCCATTGCCTGTGATTCCCGGTAACTTGCGCATCATGCCTGTTTCGTCTTGCCCACGCGGTGTCCGCGCAAGGCGAAGAACAGGATGTACAGGTAGCAGGGCACGGCGAGCAGCGCGAACACCAATTGGAAATCGTGGTGCTGCTTCAGGATGGCGAACGCCTGCGGGATGATCGCGCCGCCGGCGATACCCATGACCAGCAGCGCCGAACCGGTTTCGGTGAAGCGGCCCAGGCCCTTGATCGCCAGCGGAAAGATCGCCGGCCACATCATCGCATTGGCCAGTCCCAGCGCTGCGACAAAACCGACCGACACATAACCCTTGGTCAGGAACGCGCACAGGGCGAACACGATGCCCATCACCGCCGAAACGCTGAGGTAACGCTGCTGCGAGATGAAGCGTGGAATCGCCGCCAATCCGATCAGATAGCCCAGCAGCATCGCGCAGAGAGTGAAGAAGGTGAAGAACTTGGTTTCGTCCAGCGGCAAGCCGAAGCCGTTGCCATAGGTGCCGATGGCATCGCCCGCCAGCACTTCCACGCCCACGTAGACGAACAGGCACAGCACGCCCAGCCACAGATGCGGAAACTGGAACACGTTGCCCTTGGCGCCGGCCGCGCCGTCGGCGCGTTCGGCATTGGCGTCGGCGGGTTTGATTTCCGGCAACGAGGAAAACAGGATCGCAATGGCCACCAGCACCAGCACACCGGCCATCACCAGGTACGGGGTGTGGATTTTGGCGGCGAACTCGTTCAACAGCATCGCCTTGGTCGCCGCATCGGCGGTGCTCACCTGCGTAGCCAGGTCGCCGATTCCGTGCAGCACCAGCGAGCCGATCAGCAACGGCGCCAGCATGCCGGCGACCTTGTTGCAGATGCCCATCACCGCGATCCGCTGCGCGGCGCTTTCGATGGGTCCCAGGATACTGATGTAGGGATTGACCGCGGTCTGCAGCATGGCCAGTCCGCCGCCGATCACGAACAGTCCGGTCAGTGCGCCTGCATACACGCGCTGGGTGGACAGTTCGCCGAACAGGGCCGCCCCCACCGCCATGACGAACAGGCTGAGCGCCAATCCCTTCTTCAGACCCGTGCGCTTCAGCACCCAGGACGCGGGCAAAGCCAACATGAAATAGGAAATGTAGAAGACGAAGACGACGAAGAACGCCTTCACTTCGTCCAGATCGAAAGCCAGCTTGACGAAGGTGATCAGCGGCCCGTTGATCCAGGTGAAGAACCCCATGATGAAGAACAGCAAGCCGATGATGGCGATGGAACCGACGTGCCGGTTGGCGGCGACGGTGGCATTGGCGGGTACTGCAGTCATGACGATGGACTCCCCTATCTGGCGGTGGCCGCAGCACCGCTGGCGAACGGGCTCTACCCGAGGCGGTTTGCGACTTTGACTGGGAACAACGTTGTCATACTTTTCTTCCGGAGGCCACTTCGGACGCCCGCGCAGTACTCAAATGCGGTCGATCCCGGCTCCTGAATTCTCTTGCACCGCAGCAAGCTGACCGTATGGAGACAACGGTATCCACGCGAATATGAACAATAATGTCCGAAAATGAGCCGAATTGGTCAAAATTATTACTCACATCGATACTGATGCAACTATCCTGGCCAGGCCTGTCAGTTTTTCATGACCACCTGTTGACAACGTTGTCAGACCAATCTCACACTCCGGCCGTAATGGCCCTGCGGATTACTGCGCCGCGGCTCGCGAAGACATGGGGAGATGTGTGGTCGCAAACGCCAATCCACTGCCGGTCAACTCCTTGGACGCCCTGCATGAGCGCTTCATTGCCGCCGACGTGGGCGGCACCCACGTACGCATCGGCCTGGTACAGGGCAGCGACGATCCTGCCCACCCCGTCGCCGTGCTGCAGTACCGCAAATACGCCTGCGCCCAATACCCCGGACTGACGGAAATCATCCAGGACTTCATCGGTACCTTGGGCGGCGAGACCATCGGCCGCGGAGTGATCGCCAGCGCCGGATATCCGCTGGAAGACGGCACCGTGATCACCGCCAACCTGCCCTGGCGCCTGTCGCCGCAGGAAATACGCGAACGCCTGGGCTTCCGCGAGTTCCGCTTGGTCAACGATTTCGAAGCCGTCGCCCATGCCGCGGCCTATGTGGACGCCAGCGAAGTGCTGCGCCTGACCGGGCCCGAAACCGCACCAGCGGGACCCACGCTGGTGCTGGGCCCCGGCACCGGCCTGGGCGCGGCGGTGTGGATTCCCACCGGCAAGCGCGCCGTGGTGCTGGCGACCGAAGCCGGCCATGCCGCGCTGACCCCCGGCAACGCCATCGAGATGGCGCTGCTGGCGGAAATGCTGAAGCAGCGCACGCATGTGCCGGTCGAATACGCTTTGTCAGGCCCGGGCCTGATGAATCTGCACAACGCCCTGTGCACCTTGCGCGGATCCAGCAACCGGTACCAGACGCCCGGCGAGATCACCGCCGCCGCGATCTCCGGCAGCGACGCGCTGGCGCGCGAAAGCCTGGAGATCTTTTGCGGCCTGCTGGGCAGCGCGGTCGGCGACATGGCCCTGCTGTACGGCGCGCAGGGCGGCGTCTACCTGGCCGGCGGCATCCTGCCGCAGATCCGCGAATTCCTTTTGAACAGCAGCTTCGTCGAACGGTTCCTCAACAAGGGACCGATGCGCGCGGCGCTGGAACGCATACCCGTGCGGTTGGTCGAGCACGGACAACTCGGCGTCATCGGCGCCGCGAACTGGTACCTCGGCCAATGTGAGGGTGGGTAGGAGAAAAGTCGTCGGAGCGACCACGGGCCACCTGCTTGGGCAGGCGCGGCCCAACTGAAAACGATCAGCAACAACGGGCATAGGCACGGCAGCGGTCTTCGTTGCCACAACTCAACCAGCGATGGGGAAGCATCATGAACTGTAAAAAATCAATCCTTTCGGCTGCGATCGTGGCGAGCCTCAGCTTCGCTGCGCAGTTGCACGCGCAGGAAACCAGCACGACGACGCAAACTACAGAAGACGCGACAGATCTGGGGACCATCACCGTCGTCGGCATCCGCGGTAGTATCGAAAAATCCCTTGAGGCGAAGCGCGACTCCGATTCCCGCGTGGAAGTGATTACTTCCGAGGACATCGGCAAGATGCCCGACAAGAACGTGGCCGACTCGCTGTCGCGCGTACCGGGCGTCAACATCAGCGCCGCCAGCGCCAACGAAGGCGCTTTCGACGAGAACGACCGCGTAAGCATGCGCGGTACCAGCCCCAGCCTGACCCAGACTCTGATCGACGGTCACAATGTCGCTAGCGGCGACTGGTTCGTACTCAACCAGACCGGCACCGTCGGCCGCAGCGTCAGCTACTCTCTGCTGCCGGCCGAACTGGTCGACCGGGTCGTGGTGCGCAAGTCGTCCGAAGCCAAGCTGGTCGAAGGTGGCGCGGTCGGCAGCATCGACATCGTCACCCGCAATCCACTCAACTTCGATGAGGGGTTCAGCATCTTCGGTTCGGTCGGCGCAGTGCATGCCGAACTGCCGGGCAAGACCGACCCGCAGATCTCGGTTCTGGGCAACTGGAAAAATGCCGACGGCAGCTTCGGCCTGACCGTGCAGGCTTTCAGCGAAGAGCGACATCTGCGCCGCGACGGCCAGGAACTACTGGGCTACGAAGCGATTGGCGCCAATACTGCGGCCGGCGTTGCCCATCCCGACTTGGTCGGCGTCTTCTTCCCGACTCTGGTCGGCTCGGCACTGTTCGAACAGGAGCGCAAACGCACCGGCGGCATGATCACGGCGCAGTTCAAGCCTACCGATACGGTGGAGCTGGAAGCCAATTACTTCCGTTCGGATATGAAGGCCGACAACTACAACCGCAACTACATGCTGTGGGGCAGCCGCATCATCAACGGCACCAACGGCGCCAACGGCCAGGTGCCTTTGCCAGGCTATGTGATCCGCAACAATACCCTGGTCCAGGCCGAATTCGCGGCGACACCTGGAGTCGATCCCGCTAACGCATTCGGCATCTACGACCAGATCTCGCGCCCAGGCGCGAAATCCAGCACCGAGTTCTTCAGTGTGGATGGCAAATGGGACGTCAGCGACAAGCTGACTTTCTCCGGCCAGATCGGCACCTCCGAAGGCCACGGCGAAACCCCGACTCAGGACGTGGCCGAGTGGGACGTGGGCCTGAACTCCGGCGCGGGTTGGGGGCTGCACGGCGTAGGCGCCGCCGACTGGCACCTGGGTAACGCCAACACCGGCGTACCGGGCACACCCGGCACCGACTACCGGCTCGATTGGATCTTCGGTTTCCAAGACATCGACGTTGTTGACGAGGAGGACTGGGCGAAGCTGGACGGCAAGTACTTCGTCGATGACAGCGTGCTGGACTCCATCGAGTTCGGCGTTCGCAATGCCCGCCACAAGCGCAATCTGGATCAGGTCACGGCCCAGGGCCCGGACTTCTCCGGCGGACCGGATCCGTTCGATCCCGCCAACTGGCCGAATGGTTTCCAGAACTATCCGGGCGACTTCGGCGATGGCCTGGGCGGCAACTTTCCGCGCAACATTTGGTATTTCTCGCCCGGACAGCTGGCCATCTTCAACCAGATGACCAACCGCGATCCGGTGTCGCGCTTCTTCTTCCCGGGCGCATACGGCCTGGAGGAAACCAGCTCGGCCGCCTATACGCAGTTCAACTTCAGCGGCGAGCGCTGGACCGCTAACCTGGGCGTTCGCTTTGTGCGCACCGAGGAGGAGGTCACCAACTACGTCAATGCCGATCCGCTCGATCCGGCTGCGATCACGACCTCTGCCTTCGGCGCGTTCAAGAAGGTGCTAACCACCAACACCTACAATGATTGGCTGCCCAGCGCGAACTTCAAGTACAACCTCAACGACGACATGGTGCTTCGCCTCGCCGCGTCGCGCACGCTGACGCGCCCGGATTTTTCGGCGCTGGCAGGTGCGGTAAGCCTCACCCCGCCCGCCGCCGTCGGCGGTATCGGTACCGGCACCGGCGGTAACCCGCAGCTCGAGCCGATCATCTCCACCAACCTCGATGCGACCTTCGAGTGGTACTACGCTGAACGCGCGTTGTTCTCGGTGGGCGTGTTCTACATGGACATCGACAACTACGTGGCGCTGGGTACCGATCGCCAGGCCTACTTCACCATCGACGCCCAGCGCCCGCAGGGTGAACTGATCCAGTACGATCTCACCGTGCCGGTCAGCTCAAGCGCCAAGGTCAAAGGCCTCGAATTGGCATGGGAGCAGCCGTTCGGCGACCACTTCGGCGTGTTCGCGAACTACACCTACGCCGACGGCGACACCGACGACGGTACGGCGATGCTCGGCACCTCGGAGAACACCTATAACGTGGGTGCCTACTTCGAGAACGACAAATTCAACGCACGCGTCAACTACAACTACCGTTCCGAGTTTTTCAGCGGCCTGGATCGCGCCTCCGCGTTCTACCAAGACGAGATCGACAACGTCTCGGCGTCGTTCGGCTACCAGATCACCGACAACTTCTCGTTGGCACTGGACCTGATGAACTTGAACAACCCGAAGACCAAGTACTACGCCGAAAACAAGGATCGCCCGCGTTCTATTTACGAGAACGGTCGCCAGTACTACCTGAACTTCCGTTTCAAGTTCTAAGCAGCTCAAGATTTATTTGATGTGTTTCCCTCACGGGCCTGGACTTGTCCGGGCCCGATTTTTTTGAGGGATGATGGATGCCACCCGTTGATCCGACGCCAGAACAGTCGTGGGAGCGGCGTCCCGCCGCGAGCTCTTGTTCTTGCCCTTGCTTTTCTGCCGCCAAGAAAGCAAAAGCAAAGCTCGCGGCGGGACGCCGCTCCCACGCTGTCGGTTAGGATCGACAATCTTGCGAGGATGAAGCGATGACGATTTCGGATTGCCTGCGGCCTGTTGCATTGGGAGCGTTGATATTGCTGGCCGTGTGCCCATCCGGCGCAATGGCCGCAGCCGGCACGGCGGCGTCGGAGCCGGCGTTGATACCCGCGCCCGCATCGATGCAGCGGAATGAAGGCAGTTTTGTGGTGGATCCGGCCACGCAGGTCGTGGCGCTGGACCCGCAGGCGCGCGCTGCCGCCGAGCAGTTGGCCGGCTTCGTCGCCAAGAGTCATGGCCTGAAGCTGAAAGTACGCGACAAAAACGGCGCCAACAAAGGCGCGATCCACTTCCGCATCGACCCCAAAGCGGCAGGCGAGTCGCCGGAAAGCTATACGCTGGAAATAGATCCGCAACGCGCCATCGTATCGGCGCGCGATCCGCGCGGCCTCTTCTATGGCGCGGTAACGCTATGGCAGCTGCTGCCGCCCGGCGAGGCCCGTGCGCTGTCCCTGCCGGCCTTGCGCATAGACGATACGCCGCGCTTCGCTTGGCGCGGGCTGATGCTCGACTCGGCGCGCCACTTCCAGAGCGTCGATCAAATCAAGCAGATGCTCGACGCGATGGCGCTGCACAAGCTCAATACCTTCCACTGGCACCTGACCGACGACCAGGGCTGGCGAATCGAGATCAAGCGCTATCCCAAGCTGACCGAGGTCGGCGGCTGCCGCATTCCCGCAGGAGACGGCGGCGTGGATGCCTCGGACAAGCCGAAACCCTACTGCGGCTACTACACGCAGGAACAGATTCGCGACGTGGTGCGTTACGCGGCCGCGCTGCACATCACCATCGTTCCCGAGATCGACGTGCCCGGCCACGCCACCGCTGCCATCGCCGCCTATCCGCAACTGGGCGTGCTGGATACGCCGCCGGTGGTTTCCAACGAATGGGGCGTCAACACCAATCTGTTCAATGTGGAGGAAAGCACCTTCGTTTTCCTGGAAAACGTGCTGGGCGAAGTGGTCGATCTGTTCCCCGGCGCCTATGTGCATGTGGGCGGCGACGAGGCGGTGAAAGACCAGTGGAAGGCGTCGGCGCGCGTGCAGAAGCGGATCCGCGAACTGGGCGTCAAGGACGAAGCCGGCATGCAGAGCTACCTGATCAAGCGGCTGGAGAAGTATCTGGTCGCCAAGCACCGGCGCCTGATCGGCTGGGACGAAATCCTGGAAGGCGGCCTGCCCGAAGAGGCCACGGTGATGTCATGGCGCGGCATCGAAGGCGGCATCGCCGCCGCCAACCAGGGCCACGATGTGGTCATGGCGCCTTCCTCGGAGCTGTACCTGGACTACCTGCAGACCGATTCGCCGAACGAGCCACCCGGGCGTCCGGCGACCATTCCGCTGAAACAGGTTTACGCGTTCGAACCGGTACCCGCCACACTGGCCACGGACAAGCGTTCGCACATCCTGGGCCTGCAGGCCAACGTGTGGACCGAACACATGCGCACCTTCGCGCGCGTGCAGCATGCGGTTTTCCCGCGTATCGCCGCGCTGTCGGAAACGGCATGGTCTCCGGTGCAGAAAAAGGACTGGGAGGGTTTCCTCGCCCGCCTGCCCACGCAACTGCAGCGTTACCAGGCGATGGGCATCGGCTATGCGCAAACGCCGTTCGAGGTGCGCAGCACGCTGGTGGAAGACCGCAAGCGCAAAAGCGTGGAAGTCAGTCTGTCGAATTCTCTGGGCTATCCCGACATTCGTTACACCACCGATGGCAGCGAACCTTCGGTTGGTTCGACTGCCTACAAAGGACCTTTCTCGCTGGCATTACCCGCGGAACTGCGTGCATCGGTGTTCGTCGACGGGAAGCCGCTGGCCAAGGCCACCGACCGCGAGCTGGACGCTGCCTCGCTGTTGACACGCAGCGACGAAGAGCTGGCGATGTGCACCGGCGCGCTGATGCTCCGGCTCGAAGACGATGGCCCCATCGAAGGCGAGCGAGCCATCTTCAATGCGGACATCTTCAATCCCTGCTGGGAATGGAAAGCCGCCGATCTGGACGGCATCGCTTCGATCGAAGTACGCGCCGGCCGCCTGCCGTACTACTTCCAGCTTGCGCACGACGAGCCCTCGCGCAAGTTCAAGCAGGCGAAGAGTGCGAACGGCGAGCTCGAGATCCGCGCGGGTTGCGACGGAGAGTTGCTGGCGACGGTACCGTTGCCGGCCGCGCCCGACGCCGATGGTTTCGTGACCTTGAAGACGCCGCTGAAAGCGGTCGCCGGCCCGCAGAACCTGTGCATCTTCTTCACCGGCGATACGCGTCCGGCGATGTGGGTGCTGGATCGGGTAACGCTGCGTCCGTGATCAGCCCGTAGGTCGGCCCTACGTGGCCGACGGGCACGGGGAGATTCCGGGTTCCTGTTGGTCGGAAGCGTCGGGGGCGTAGCCCCGACCTACACTGCTCCAGGGGCCTCGCCATGGGGCGCTCCTCTATCAGGGCAGGTGCTTTTCCATGCGCAGCAACAGATCGCGCCACGGCGTCAGCGCCGTGGTCATGCCCAGCAGCACGCCCAGGGTATTGGCCACCGCATCGGCAGGGTCGGAGGAACGGTAGGCGGTGAAGCCCTGCGCGAACTCGATGCCGACTCCCAGCGTGATCAGACCCATGGCAGCCAGCGACAACGAACGACGGCTGCCGAACAACTGCACCGCCGCGGCAGCGAGCAGGAAGTAACCCAGCAGGTGCTCCACCTTGTCGCTGTTGTCCGGCAATGGCGGCAGCGAATCCAGCGGTATCAGGCAGACCACGATCAGCGCCACGACGGCCGCGATCCACAGGCCCAGCCACAGCCGCGGCCGGCGCAGCGGTTTAAGCGCCGCGCTCACAGCCGCCACGTCAGGTCGCCAATGAGGAACGCAGCGCCGAGCTCCACATCGCGGGAGAAGCCCATGACCTGGAATCTTTCGCCCATCTCGCTAGGCAAAGTCAGTTGCTTGGCTTCATTGCGCAGGCGTTGCAGTTGCGCTTCGGAGGCGCGATCTTCGGCTTCCTGCAACAGCTGCGGCAGGCCGTTGCCCAGCAGAAAGCTGGCTTGCGTGCAGTAGCCAGCCAAGTCGAAGCCGGCATGGGTGCCCGCTTCCGCCAATGCGGTGAAATCGACCGAAGCGGTGAGATCCTGCAAACCCGGCCAGGCGTAGACGTCGTTGTGCGTCTGATGGCGGTAGAACGCACGCAGCGTGCCCTGGTCGCGCTGCGGCAGATAGTACTCGCGGCGTGGATAGCCATAGTCGACGAACAGCATCGCACCCGCTTCCAACCCGCCCATGACCGCTTGCACCCAGTACGGCAGCTGCGGCAGCAACTCGGAACGATAGCCGTCGGGGAAAGGCGCACCCAAGGTGCGCTCAAGATGGCGCACCGCCGCGGCCTGCAAGGCATCGGCGGGCCGGTCGCTGCGCACGAAACGGCCGTCTTCCCCCAGCGCCACCCCTTCCTCGAACACTTCGCCATCGCGCAGAGTGAAGCGCGGAGTCGGCAAGGCGTCGATCACTTCATTGGCGAACAGCACGCCGTTCCAGGATTGTTCCGGAGGGCCGTCCAGCCACTCCACCAGATCGAACACCGGCGGAATCAGGCTGCGTCCCAGGCGTTCGCGCTGACGCTCGCGCAGATCCGCGCTGGGTTCGAGGATCGCGTAGCGCGCGGGCAAAGCGTCCATCGCCAGCAGGCGCTTGAGCATGACCTCGGCGAAAGCGCCGCTGCCGCCGCCGATTTCCAGGAACTCCGCTTCCGGTCCCAGTTGCTGCAGTACCGGCGCCACGGCGGTGGCGACGCAACCGGCGAACAGAGGGCCGAGTTCGGGAGCGGTAACGAAATCCCCGGTGGCGCCGAATTTGGTGCTGCCTGCGCTGTAGTAGCCCAGTCCGGGCGCATACAGGCACAGCTCCATGAAGCGCGAAAACGGAATGCCGCCGCCGGTCCCGGCGATTTCGCCGCGGATCATCGCCGCCAACCCTTCGCTGTGACGGGCGGCATCCGGGTCGGGTGGAGGAAGATCTGGCATGGGATAGGAATGTGAGAGCGAGCACCACATCTTACGCGGCCGACGGCAACGCTAGCCAAGCGTGGATGGCCCGCATAGAATCGTTGACGCACAGCACAACGGCAGCACAAACGGCCACATGACCTACTGCGTCGGCATAGAAACGGACGAAGGCCTGGTCTTCGCGGCGGATACGCGCACCAGCGCCTCGTTCGACGACGTGCGCGTTTACCGCAAGATGCATGTGTTCGAGTATCCCGGCGATCGCGTGTTCGTGATCATGTCGGCGGGCAACCTGGCGACCACGCAACTGACCATTTCCCGGCTGACGCACGATGCCGAGGATCCCAACGCCAAGCGCAGCCTGCGCACCTTCACCCACTTGTACGAGGTCGCCGAGTACGTCGGCGAAGTGCTGGTGGCCAGCCAGGCCAGGATGAAGGACGAAGCGCAGCAGAGCGGCGTCAGCGTGCAGTCCACCCTGATCCTGGGCGGGCAGATCGCCGGCGAACGGCCCGGCCTGTACATGATCTATCCGCTGGGCAACTGCATCGCCACTTCGCCGGAGACGCCGTACCTGCAGATCGGCGAATCGAAATACGGTAAACCCATCCTCGACCGCATCCTGCGCCCGCAGACCACTCTGGAAGACGCCGCGCGCTGCGCGCTGGTGTCGCTGGATTCCACCATCCGCTCCAATCTGTCGGTGGGTTTGCCCATCGATATCGCCCTGATCCGCGCCGGCGACCTGAAGATCACCCAGAAGATGCGCATGGAAGGCGATACGCCGCTGTATGCGGAAATCCACGAAACCTGGTCGCGTAAACTCGAAGCGGCGGTGCACAGCCTGCCGCGTTTCCCGTGGGAACCTGCGCGCGAACCCGAAGAGCAGACTTCTTCGTTGCCGCCGCTGCCGCCGCGCCGGGTGGCGCCGCGGCCCGATCCGGGCGATGCCTCCGGACAGCAATAACAGTCCGTAGCGACGCATTTATAGGAGCGGGCCCTGCCCGCGACGCTTTATGCTCGTAACGGAGAGCGTCGCGGGCAGGGCCCGCTCCTACACAATCGCATAGCCGTTTCAGCCGCGGAAATAACCGTCGGCCAGCGCCGCGTGAAAGGTGCCCAGGTGCACCTGGATCTCGTCCATGAACTCCGCCGGATTCTTCGCCGCCAGCGACACCGGGTCCGCATTGCGGATCAATCCCACCACCCGGTTCAGACCGCGGTCCACGCCCGGCCGCGCCGGCATGGTGGGCAGCACGCTGTGCGCGCGAGCCAGGCAGAACTGCACGCTGCGCGGGAATTCGCTATTCTGCAGCAGGAACCGCAGCGCGTGTTCTGCGGTCACGCGCTGGCGCACATGGCGCCGGTACATCTGATAGGCGGCCAGCGACCGCAGCACCGCCATCCACTGCATGTTCTGGAAGGCCTCGCGGTCGTCCTCGTTGCGCGGCGTCACCAGTCCCGACGCACCGGCATCGATGATGCGCGTGGTCATGTCGGCCTGCTCGATGGCCGTGCCCAGGCGCAGGAACTGGAAGCCGATGTCGCGGCTCACGTTGGCGGTCAGCAAGCCGGAAACCTTGAGGCAGCCATCGGCGATGCGGGCGATGAACTCCATGCGGTAGCGCCGGCTCATGCCGCGCTCGCCATTGGCTTCGATGTACAGATACAGATCGTTGATGGCTTCCCACACTTCCTGCGGCAGGGTGTCGCGGATGCCGCGCAGGATCTCGCGCGCGTTGTCGACCGAACTGCGCAGCGAGGACGCATTGCGTTCGTCCAGCAGCAGGAAGCGCACCACTTCGGCATCGCTGGCGTCGTCGCCGGTGCTGGGGAACAGTTCGGCGAAGGCATCGCCCGCTCCCACCGTATCGACCATCGGCCGCCAGGCGAAGCGCACCGAACGCGGTAGATCCAGCTGCAGCAGACTGCCGACGCCGACCAGCCGCGCGGTGTTCTCGGCGCGGCGTACGTAGCGGCTGAACCAGTAGAGGTTGTCGGCGACGCGGGAGAGCATCAGCGGACCTCACAGCAAGGAATAACGAAATCGTCTTCCTCGCAAAGACCAGGTAGGTCGGGGCTACGCCCCCGACGTACGTAGAGGCAAGGTTCCCCTGTGTCGGGGGCGTAGCCCCGACCTACGCCGCCTTTGCGGGAAGGATGAGCTAGAGCAAAGCGCTCAACCACTCGCATCAATCCGCCTCCTCATCAAGATCCACCACCCAGGTGTCCTTCGCACCACCGCCCTGCGAAGAATTCACCACCAGCGAACCCTTTTCCATCGCCACGCGGGTAAGCCCGCCCGTGGTGACATAAATATCCTCACGGGACAGCACGAAAGGCCGCAGGTCCAGATGCCGCGGCGAGGGACCATCGTCGGTGACGATGGGCGCGGTGGACAGCGACAGCGTCGGTTGCGCCATGTAGTTGCGCGGATCGGCCTCGATCAGCTTCTTGAACTTGTCGCGCTGGCGCTTGGTGGAACGCGGCCCGATCAGCATGCCGTAGCCGCCCGATTCGTTGGCCGGCTTCACCACCAGTTTCTCGATGTTCTCCAGCACGTACTTGCGCTCCTTCGCATTGTGGCAAAGATAGCTGGGCACGTTGGGCAGGATCGGATCCTCGTCCAGGTAGTACTTGATCATCTTCGGCACGTAGGCGAACACCACCTTGTCGTCGGCCACGCCCGCTCCCGGCGCGTTGGCCAGCGCCACCTTGCCGGCACGCCAGCTGCGCATCAGGCCCGGCGCGCCCAGCACCGATTCGGGATGGAACACTTCCGGGTCGATGAACAGATCGTCCACCCGCCGGTAGATCACATCCACCCGCTGCGCGCCGTACACCGTGCGCATGTAGGTGCAATCGTCGTCGGCCACGAACAGGTCGTTGCCTTCCACCAGTTCGATGCCCATCGCCTGGGCCAGATAGGCATGTTCGAAATACGCGCTGTTGAACACCCCCGGCGTGAGCAGGGCGATGGTCGGTGTGTCGCCCGGGCGCGGCGAAAGCGCGGCCAGAGTGTCGTAGAGCTGCGAAGGATATTCGTCTACAGGCAGGATCGAGCTGGTCTCGAACAATTCCGGAAACACGCGCTTGGCCACCATGCGGTTTTCCAGCATGTAGGACACGCCACTGGGAATACGCAGGTTGTCTTCCAACGCGTACAAGGTGCCGTCGCCGTCGCGCACCAGATCCGAACCGCAGATGTGCGCCCACACGCCGAGCGGCGGCTTGATGCCCACGCACTGCGGACGGAAATTGACCGAGTCCTTCAACAGCATCGCCGGGAACACCTTGTCCTTGACGATCTGCTGCTTGCCGTAGATGTCGCCGATGAACAGGTTCAGCGCGCGCATGCGCTGCTTCAGGCCGGCTTCGGTACGCTGCCATTCGGTGCGCGGGATGACGCGCGGAATCAGGTCGAACGGCAGCGTGCGGTCCACGTTGCGGCCGTCGGAATACACGGTGAAGGTGATGCCCATGACCCGGGCGATGACGTCGGCGGCGACCTGACGCTCAGCGATCTCGCGGCCGGACAGGCCACCCAGGTATTCGACCAGACGGCGCGCTGCCGGTCGCGGCTGGCCGTCAGCCTGGATCAGCTCGTCGAAAGTGGTAGTGCGGTACTTCGCCCAGTCCATTCGCTCCGTTCCGTTGTCCTGCGTCGGCGCGTGCGTCCTGACAGGTGATGCATTGCAACATGCCCGGAACCGCGATGGCCGTCAAGCATTGGCCCGGCGCAGCGGATTGGAGACACAATGTGGCCGGCCTTCGACATCAGGAATTCCATGCCCGCCTCTTCCCCCGCCGCCCTGATCACCGGCAGCGCCCGCCGCATCGGTGCGGCCATCGCCCGACGCCTGCACGCACAGGGGTACGACCTGGCGCTGCATTACCGTGGCTCGGCGGCGGAAATGCAGGCGCTGGCGGCCGAACTGGAATCGGCGCGCGCCGGCAGCGTGCTTACCCTGCAGGCGGATCTGTCCGAGTTCGACCGTCTGCCCGAACTGGTGGCCAGGACGGTCGGCCGCTTCGGGCGGCTCGATGCGCTGGTGAACAATGCATCCACGTTCCAACCGACGGCCATTGGCGATACCACGCCGCAGCAATGGGACGCGCTGTTCGCCTCGAATGCGCGCGCACCGTTCTTCCTGGCCCAGGCCGCCGCGCCGCACCTGAAGGCCGCGCGCGGCGCCATCGTCAATCTGGCCGATATCTATGCCGAGCGCCCGCTGGCCGGGCACACGGTCTACTGCATGGCCAAGGCCGCACTGTTGATGGCGACCCAATCGCTGGCGCTGGAACTGGCGCCGGAAGTGCGCGTCAATGCGGTCGCGCCAGGAGCGATCCTGTGGCCGGAACAGGACCATAGCGACGCCGCGAAGCAGAGCATGCTCGGACGCACGCCGCTGGCGCGCACCGGTACGCCGGAGGAAATCGCCGAAGCCGTGCGCTGGCTACTGCAGGATGCGACCTATACGACCGGCCAAGTAATTCGCGTGGATGGTGGCCGCACGCTGGCGGGATGACTGGTGGGAGCGGCGTCCCGCCACGAGCTTTTGCTTTGTTGTTCCTGCAAGAGCTAAAGCTCGCGGCGGGACGCCGCTCCCACGACTTCCAGGGACATCTCGCGCTCCGGTGAATGGGCCCACAGCGCTGCCAATGTCTGACCCGACTTGGGATCTACGAAATCAGGCGCGATGTCGGCCAGAGGCTTCAGCACGAAAGCGTGCCTCAACTCCGGGCGCGGAATACGCAAACTCCCCGCCCCCTCCATCACCAGATCGTCGTAGAACACGATATCGATATCCAACGGACGGTCGCCGAAACGCGGGCCGCTGCGGTCGCGGCCATGCGCGTCTTCCAGCGCATGCAGCCAATCGTTGAGCGCATGCACGTCAAGATCGGATTCGATGATCGCCGCCGCGTTGAGGAAGTCGGCGCCTTCGAAGCCGATCGCGGCGGTACGGTAGACCGGCGAAAGGACCAGCGCGCCGAAGCGCGCGCGTAATGCGGACACGGCGGAAGCGAGATTCCTTTCCGCTTCCATGTTGCTGCCCAGACTGAGGTAGGCCTTGCCCACTAAATTGTCATCCTTAGCGCGAGCGGCTCATTCGCGCGAACGCTCGATGACCACACCCACTGCCACCGCACCGCGTACCGCGCCAGGCTTGCTGAGTTTCAATCTCAGCCAGGACACGCCGAATTCCGCCAGCACGATTTCCGCGCAGCGCTCGGCCAGCGTTTCCACCAGGCCGTAGTCGGATTGGGAGACGAATTCGATCAGCCGCTTGCTGACCGCCTTGTAGTTGAGCGTATCGGCGATGTCGTCGCTGGCCGCGGGCTTGCGGTTGTCGAAACCCATCTCCAGGTCGAAGCGCAGCGTCTGGCGGATACGCCGCTCCCAATCGTAGATGCCGATGAGGGCGTCTATTTCGAGACCTTCTATGAAGACTTTGTCCATGGCAGCCGGGCACGCGAGTTAGGTGACAGAAGTGTTGAGAAACAAAAGCGTAACCGCTTTTGCTCGTCATCCCAGCGAAAGCTGGGATCCATTTTGACTTTGCTCGTAGCTACCGACGCTGACAAGAAGCAAGATCAAGATGGATCCCAGCTTTCGCTGGGATGACGACGCTCATTTTTCGCCGTTACTGTTGGAACTCCGGCTTCGTCTCGCCCACTACAGGCAACGTCGCCATGTCCCACCGCGGGGTGACTTTCACCGCTGCGGTTTCGTATTGCCCCGCCTGCAGCCGCAACGCGCCCGCGAAAGCGATCATCGCGCCGTTGTCAGTGCACAACGCCGGGCGGGGGAAGCAGGCGCGTCCACCGCGCTTACCGGCGATGTCGTGCAGCTTCTCGCGCAGGCGCTTGTTGGCGCCCACGCCGCCGGCGATCACCAGGGTGTCGCTGCCCGCCGCTTCCAGCGCGCGTTCGCACTTGATGGCCAGAGTGTCCACCACCGCGTCTTCGAAGCCGCGCGCGATGTCGGCGCGGGTGGCGTCGGACTGGTCGCTGTCGCGCCAGGCCAGCATCACCTGGGTCTTCAGGCCGCTGAAGCTGAAATCCAGGCCGGGCCGGTCGGTCATCGGCCGGGAGAACTTGTAGACGCCCGGGCGGCCGGTCGCCGCCAGCGCCGCCAGCTGCGGCCCGCCGGGGTAAGGCAGGCCCATGACCTTGGCGGTCTTGTCGAAGGCTTCCCCGGCCGCGTCGTCCAGGGTTTCCCCCAGCAACCGGTAGCTGCCAATGGCGTCCACCGCCACCAGCTGGGTATGCCCGCCGGAGACCAGCAAGGCCACGAAGGGCGCTTCGGGTGGGTCGTCTTCCATCAAAGGGGCCAGCAGATGGCCTTCCATGTGGTGCACGCCCACCGCCGGGACTTCCAGCGCCCAGGCCAGGGAACGGGCTACTCCCGCCCCGACCAGCAGCGCGCCGACCAGCCCGGGGCCGGCGGTATAAGCCACCCCGTCCAAGTCTTCGAGCTTCAGATCGGCTTCGGCCAGGGTCTGTCTGACCAGCGGCAGCAGCTTGCGGACGTGGTCGCGGCTGGCCAGTTCGGGCACCACGCCGCCGTATTGGGCATGCAGGGCGATCTGGCTGTAGACCGCGTGGGCGCGCAGCCCGGCGCTGCCCGGCAGGGCCGTGTCGTAGACGGCCACGCCGGTCTCATCGCAGGAAGTTTCGATACCGAGGACGCGCATGGGCTCAAAATGGGGGCTTGTGGGCGGTAATCCAGCGCCCGGGCGGCTTGCAGGCAGCCCCGGGGTGCCGTTATCATACGCGGCTCGCCGGGACTGACCCGGTTGTTTGTGTCCCGGAGATTCCATGCCCAGCGTCAAAGTCCGCGAAAACGAGCCTTTTGAGTTTGCTCTGCGTCGCTTCAAGCGTACCTGCGAAAAAGCCGGTGTTCTGGCCGAAACCCGCAAGCGCGAGTTCTACGAGAAGCCGACCCAGGAACGCAAGCGCAAGGCCGCTGCTGCGGTGAAGCGTCAGCTGCGTCGCAGCTCGCGCGATGTCACCAAGCGCCAGCGCCTGTACTGAGCCGCGTCGCTTCGCCAGAAGCCGGCACGCGCGAGCGTAGCCGGCTTTTTGTGTTTTTAGCCTTTGGAGATTCCGCATGACCCTGAAACAGCAACTCGTCGAAGACATGAAGGCCGCCATGAAAGGGGGCGACAAGCACACCCTGGGCGTGGTGCGCCTGATCAACGCCGCCATCAAGCAGCGCGAAGTGGACGAACGCATCGAGCTGGACGACGCCGCGGTGATCGCTGCGATGGAAAAGATGGTCAAGCAGCGCAAGGATTCGGTCAGCCAGTTCGAAGCCGCCAATCGCGAGGACCTGGCCGCCGTCGAGCGTGCGGAAATAGTGGTGATCGAGAAGTACCTGCCGGCCAAGCTGGGCGAAGCCGAGATCCTGGCCGCCATCGAGGCTGCCATCGCCGAAACCGGCGCCACCGGCCCGGCCGACATGGGCAAGCTGATGGGCGTGCTGAAGCCGAAGCTGGCCGGACAGGCCGACATGGGTCTGGTGTCGGCGCTGGTGAAGAAGAAATTCGCGGGCTGAGTTTTTTCTCCTTCCCCTTCAAGGGGAAGGCCGGGATGGGGATGGTTTTCCCGTCCGATCCCATTGATTCACTTTCGCAGCCACACCATCCCCATCCAACCCTCCCCTTGAAGGGGAGGGCTAAGTTGTTCCGGCCATGACCGAATCCATCGCCTCTCCGAAATATCGAACTGCGTCCCGCGACGCGCGCGGACGTGCCGCAAATCCTGGCTTTCGTCCGCGAGTTGGCCGAGTACGAGAAGCTCGCCCATGAGGCCGTCGCTACCGAAGCCGGCATGACCGAGCAATTGTTCGGTGCGCGCCCCGCAGCGGAAGTCGTGATGGCCGAAGTCGACGGCCAACCCGCTGGTTTCGCCCTGTTCTTCCACAATTTCTCGACCTTCCTCGGCCAGCGCGGCCTATACCTGGAAGATCTGTTCGTCCGCCCGCAATACCGCGGTCTGGGCCTGGGCAAGCGGCTGATGGTCCACCTGGCCAAGCTGGCGACCGAGCGCGGCTGCGGCCGTTTCGAGTGGTCGGTACTGGACTGGAACGAACCGGCCATCCGCTTCTACCGCAGCCTGGGCGCGGTGGGCCTGGAGGAATGGACAGTGCAACGGCTCAGCGGGCCGGCCCTGCACGCGCTGGCCGCGGAGTCGGACCGACCCGGACGCTAGGGCCGGGTCGAGTCCGCCTCGCAAACGATTGATGCTGGGCTCAGTTGGCTTGGCGGCAATCCCGAAGCTCCATGCTTTCGGGGTCGATCTTGTCTACCGTACCTGCCAATTTCACCCAATCCCCCTCGGACAGGGTGAGGAAGAACTTCGCCTGGTCCGGTGCCAGCACGCACTGGATCATGAAGTTGTTGCTGTTGTACGTGGAACTCTGGCGAATCTTGAGCAAACCGCGGGTCTGCGTGACCAGGTAGGCGACCACCAATTCGCCGCTGAACTCATTCCGCGACACTGTGTAGATCTGCCCATCGATCCGGTATTTACGTCCCTTGTATTTGGCGATGATGGGTGCGAACGCTTCTTTGTGTTCGCCCGCGGTCGCGTAATTGGTGGAACCGATCAGGAGATTGCCGAGCGTCCCCTTGCTTTTCACCCCCGCCATCGTCTTCTGGATCTCGCGGCCGATTTCCGCCGACAGCTTCGGGGCCTCGGCATCGATCACCTGGCCCGCGCCGCTGCTCTTGCGCACGGCGGCGGCGATCGCCTCGCCTTCCTTGCCGGTCTTGAGCATGGCGAGCATCGAGCAGATTTCCTTACGCGCATCCGCCACCTCCACCTTCTGGCCACGCGCCAGCTTGGTGCCCAGCGATACCTGTCCGGAGCTATCGGCCTGCGCCCGCATCACGATGGGCGTGCGGAGATTGGTTTGGGTAAAGAACAACTCGCCGGAATTTCCGGTGATCGACTCGTTGCCGATCTGGTAGCTTTTGTCGAGAGCAATCTTCTGCAGCTGGCCCAAGGCGCTGCTGACGCTCAGCCCCGGCTTTTGCACCTCCCCCATGAACAGCAGACCGTTGCGCGGGTCGCCGACCGCCTCGAAACCGTCTTCGCAGGTGCCGGCGCGAGCGGCCGCGGACAGGGCCAGCAGGCCGGCCAGACACAACATCCTATTCACCATATAACCTCCCTATGCTTTGGCTTTGACTTGAGCGGTACCCGCTCGTCCTGAACGAGCTGCGGCGCCCACGATTCCGGTGTGATACCCGCAGCGGATCGATCATACTTGAATCGCCGAAAATCCTAATACCCGCGATCGCGATGCACCCCCCGGCATCCACCGCGGCAGTTACCCTAACGAGCCGGCCCCGCCGGCCCCGCAACCGAGGCTTCCAACCCCAGCATGGCGCGCATTCCCGACGCCTTCATCGACGACCTCCTGGCGCGCACCGACATCGTCGAGGTGATCGGTACGCGCGTGCCGCTGAAACGGCAGGGCAAGGAGTATTCGGCGCGCTGCCCGTTCCACGACGAGCGTTCGCCGTCGTTCACCGTGTCGCAGACCAAGCAGTTCTACCACTGCTTCGGTTGCGGGGCGCACGGCACCGCCATCTCGTTCCTGATGAACTACGACCGCCTGGAATTCCTGGATGCGGTCGACGAGCTGGCCAAGCGCGTGGGCATGGAAGTGCCCAAGGAAACGCGGACCCGCAACGAAACCGACGATGGCCGCGACATGTACGCGGCGCTGGACGCGGCCGCCAAGTTCTTCCAGCGGCAACTGGAGGACAGCGAGAAAGCCAGGGCCTATCTCGATCAGCGCGGCGTCGACGACGGCATCCGCACGCAGTTTTCCATCGGCTATGCGCCGGATGGATTTTCCGGACTCAAGGACGCGCTGGGCACGGACGAACGCCGGATCAAGCTGCTCGACAAGACCGGCATGCTGTCCAGAAGCGACAACGGCCGCGTCTACGACAAGTTCCGCGACCGGGTGATGTTCCCCATCCACGACCGCCGCGGCCGCGTGATCGCCTTCGGCGGCCGTGTGCTGACCAAGGACGACGGCCCCAAATACCTCAACTCGCCGGAAACGCCGCTGTTCCACAAAGGCCGCGAACTCTACGGACTGTGGCAGGTACGGCAGGCCAACCAGAAGATCGAACGGTTGGTGGTGGTGGAGGGCTACATGGATGTGGTGTCGTTGTTCCAGTACGGGGTGACGCAGGCCGTGGCGACGCTGGGCACCGCGACCACGCCCGATCATGCCGAGCTGCTGTTCCGCAATTCGCCGGACGTGTATTTCTGTTTCGATGGCGACGCCGCCGGCCAGCGCGCCGCCTGGAAGGCGCTGGAGTCGGTGCTGCCGCGCATGAAGGACGGGCGACAGGCGTTCTTCCTGTTCCTGCCCGATGGCGAGGATCCGGACAGCATCGTGCGCAGCGAGGGCGCGGCGGGTTTCGACATGCGTCTGCAGCAGGCCACGCCGTTGTCGCAGTTCTTCTACGATGAGCTGGGCAAGGACGTTAACCTGTCCACGCTGGACGGCAAGGCGCGTCTGGCCGAGCGCGCGAAACCTTTGCTGGCGCAGATACCCGATGGCGCGTTCGGCGACCTGATGCGGCAGCGGCTGGGCGAAATCACCGGCGTAGGCGTGCAGCAACAGCCCGTCTTGCCCGAAAAACCCAAAGTGGCATCCCGCGTGCCGGCGCAGGCGCAGAAGCGCAGCCTGGTGCGTGGTGCGATCACCGTCTTGCTGCAACAGCCTTCGTTGGCGCTATCGCTGGAACCACCCTATGGATTCAAGGATCTCAACCAGCCCGGGGTGGGATTGCTGGTGGAGCTCTTGTCGTTGGTGCATGCGCGGCCGGAAATCACCACTGGCGCGCTGCTGCAGCATTTCTCGGAACGTGAAGATCTCACCGCGCTGCAGAAGCTGGCCTCGGAAGTAGTGCCCGGCGATGAAGGCAAGTGGCGACAGACGCTGATCGACGCGGCCGAGCAATTGGAGGACCAGGCCATCCAGCAGCGCCTGACCGAGTTGCAGGCGAAGATGGGCGCCGGCCCGCTGGATGTCGCCGACAAGTACGAACTGATGACCCTGCTGCAGGCGCAGCGCCGGCGCGGCAAGCAGCCCGCCTGACCGTACCTGACTGGATGGCGGCTTTGTAGAGCCGAGCTTGCTCGGCTGCTCTTGAACCTGCGCAAAGAACAGCCGAGCAAGCTCGGCTCTACAAAGCATGACATTAGTCATGAGCATGTGCGCTTTTCACAGGTTACAGTCCTGCGATCGCCTCCCGGAGAGCCCTGATGCGTCGCATTGCTTACACGTTGTGCGCCGGCTTGCTGCTGGTTTCCGCGCTGCCCGCTTCGGCCCAGCGCGCGCCGGAGGTGCAGCGCCTGGAACAAGGCAACCGCATCACCGAGAACGTCCCGGAAATACCCGCGGAACTGATCGAACGGCTGGACCGTTACCAGAACACGCGCGGCGCATCCTTCGCCGGCTGGACCAAGGACGGCTGCGTGTTGATCAGCACCCGTTTCGCCGAGACCGCGCAGGCGCACCGCGTGTGCCAGCCGATGGGCATGCGCGAGCAGCTGACGTTCTATCCCGAACCCATTTCGGGATTGACTTCTTCGCCGGCTGCCGCCTGGCGCCAGGGTTTCGTCTTCGCCAAGGACAAGGGCGGCGATGAATTCTCGCAGCTGTACTGGTTCGACGAATCGACCCGCTCCATCACTCTGTTGACCGATGGCAAGCGCACGCAGAACGGCAGCGCGACGATCAGCCGCGACGGCGGCCTGATGGCCTACACCAGCACGACGCGCAACGGCACCGACCGCGATGTGTGGGTGCGCGACACCCGCGCCGGCACCTCGCGCCCGCTGGTGACGGCGGGCGGCAGCTGGAGCCCGATGGATTTCTCGCCCGACGGCAAGCGCTTGCTGGTGGTGAAGTACGTGTCGGCCAACGAGTCGTATCCCGGTGTGGTCGATCTGGCGAGCGGCAAGCTGGAGCTGTTTCCCGTGGACGGCGGCAAGGCGGCGTTCGCCGGTTTCAAATTCGCGCCGGACGGCAAATCGGTGTACTTCATCTCCGATGAGCCTTTCGACGGCAAGCCCAGCGAATTCCAGACCCTACGCTTCCACGACCCGGAGGCCGGCAAGTTCGAACAGTTGAGCGGCGGCATTCCGTGGGATGCGGAAGGGTTGGAAATCGCCGATGACGGCAAGCACCTGGCGTTCGTCACCAATGAAGACGGCATCAGCAAATTGCACGTGCTGTCGCTTCCCGGCCATCGCCCGGTGAAGTTGCCGGAGCTGCCGGTGGGGGTGATCGGAGGGCTTGGTTTCTCGCCAGATGGGAAGCGTCTGGCGCTGAGTCTTAACACCGCCACCTCGCCCAGCGACGTGCATGTGATCGACCTGGCCAGCAGCCAGCGCACGCAGTGGACGCGAAGCGAAGTCGGCGGCCTGGATGCGTCGAAGTTCGTCGCGCCGACGCTGGTGCGCTTCCCTACTTTCGACCAGGTGGACGGCAAGCCTCGCACCATCCCCGCGTTCTACTACCGCCCCGCCAAGCTGCCGGCCAACGGCAAACTGCCGGTGGTCATCAATATCCACGGCGGTCCGGAGAGCCAGGCACTGCCCACGTTCACTCCCAGTTTCCAGTTCATGGCCAACGAGCTGGGCGTCGCGGTGCTGGTGCCCAACGTGCGCGGCTCCTCGGGCTACGGCAAGACCTACCTCACCCTGGACAACGCGGAAAAGCGCGAAGACTCGGTGAAGGACATCGGCGCGCTGCTCGACTGGATCGCTACGCAGCCCGAACTCGACGCCAGCCGCGTGGGGGTGGCCGGCGGCAGCTACGGCGGCTACATGGTGCTGGCCTCGCTGATGCACTACGGCGACCGCATCCGCGCAGGCGTGGACACGGTCGGCATTTCGCATTTCGGCACCTTCCTCAACAACACCGAAAGCTACCGCCGCGACCTGCGCCGCGCCGAATACGGCGACGAGCGCGTGCCGGAGATGAAAGCGGTGTTCGACCGCATCTCGCCGTTGAACAACGCCAGCAAGATCAAATCGCCGCTGTTCGTGGCCCAGGGCCGCAACGATCCGCGCGTGCCCTATACCGAAGCCGAGCAGATCGTGAAGGCGGTGCGCGGCAACGGGCAGCCGGTGTGGTTTCTGATGTACGCCGACGAAGGCCATGGCTTCAAGAAGAAGACCAATAGCGATTACTTCGGCGCAGCGGCGATACGGTTCTGGCAGGAGTATCTGTTGAAGTAAGCGGAGTGGTGCGGATCTGCACCGCTTAGCGCAGGTCCTTCACCACTTCCCCGCCCTTCATCACGAACGGAATCGTTTCGAGCAGGCTCACATCCTGGGTCGGATCGCCGGAGACGGCGATCAGATCGGCCCAGCGATCTTTCTCGATCGCACCGACATCCTTGCGGTCCAGGGCCGCGGCCGCATCCAGCGTTGCGCTGCGGATCGCTTCCACGGGCGTCATGCCGTAGCGGACCATCACCTTGAACTGGCCCGCGTTCAAGCCATGCGGATAGACCCCGGCATCAGTGCCGTAGACCATTTTCGCGCCGGCGGCGTGGGCGCGGCGAAAACCTTCGCGCTGGATATCGGCGACTTCGCGGTCCTTGCGCAGGTTGTCCTCCAGCACGCCGTTCTTCTTGCCTTCGGCCTGGGTGTAGTCGGTGTTGTAGATGTCCATCGACAGCCACGCACCGTGCTTCTTGGCCAGGGCGATGCCTTCGTCGTCGATCAGGCTGGCGTGCTCGATGGTGTCCACGCCGGCGCGGATGGCGTCCTTGATGCCCGAGGCACCGTGCGCGTGCGCGGCCACCTTGAGGCCCTGCAGATGGGCTTCGTCGGCGATGGCTTTCATCTCCTCCAGGCTCAGCTGCTGCTGGCCGGGCTCGGTGTTGCGCGAGAACACGCCGCCAGTCGCGCAGATCTTGATGACCTGCGCGCCGTACTTGCGCAGCTCGCGCACGCGCTTGCGGCCCTCTTCGGGATTGTCGGCGTTGAACGGACTCTTCTGCTCCATCGACGGCGGGAAAAAGGTCGAGTCGCAATGGCCGCCGGTGGCGCCGAACGAATGACCTGCGGTGACGATGCGCGGCCCCATAATCTTGCCCGCATCGATCGCCTGGCGCAGGCCGACATCGTTCCAGGCATCGGCGCCGACGTTGCGCACCGTGGTGAAACCGGCCGCCAGTGTCTTCTGCGCGTGGACGACGGCCAGCACCGACCAGAACCGGTCGCTGAACTGCAGCCCGGTGTAGCCGCCATAAGTGGGATCGCTGTCCAAATGCACGTGCATATCGATCAACCCCGGCAGCAAGGTCATGCCTGGCAAATCCACATGCTTGGCGCCCGCCGGAACCGTGGCGGCGCCGCTGCCTGTTTCAACGATGCGGCCGTTGCGCACCAGCACATGGGGATGATCGATCAGGCGGCCGCTGCGGACGTCCAGCATGCGGTCGGCGGTTATCCATAGCGCTGGCTCGGTGGCGGTTTCCTGCGCGGCAACCGCGCCGGCGCCGAACGCCATGGCCAAGAATAGGCAACTCGAAGCAATCCTGCGCCGTTCGATCATCTTTGCGATTCCCCTTGTTATCGACCTATCGAGTATAGGCAATACCGGCAAGGGGCGGAGCAACCGTCGCTCAGGCTTGCGGCACGAACTCGATCAGCGACGCCGGCTGCAGCAGCGGCATCAACCAGTGGTCGGCCAACAGAAACGCGAACAGCGCCATCAGGTAGACGATGGAATAGTTGAACACGCGCATCGGGAAGAATTCGTCGGGCGGATCCAGCAATCGCCACGCGTACCACAGGAACACCGCGCCCAGCACCAGCGCCCCGCCCAGATAGAAGAAGCCGCTCATGCCGATGATGCACGGCAGCACCGTCACTTCCACCAGCAGCACCGTGTAGAACAGGATCTGCCAGCGGGTATAGGTCACGCCGTGGGTCACCGGCAGCATGGGCACCAGCGCGCGCGCGTAGTCTTCGCGGCGGAAGATCGCCAGCGCCCAGAAGTGCGGCGGCGTCCACACGAAGATGATCAGCACCAGCAGCAGCGCGTGGGCCCAGTCCCAGCGCCCGGTCATGCCGGTGATCGCGGCCCAGCCGAGCAGCGGCGGCGCCGCGCCGGCGATGCCGCCGATGACGATGTTCTGCGGCGTAGCCCGTTTCAGGAACACGGTGTAGACCACCGCGTAGCCGATCAGCGAGGCGAAGGTCAGCACCGCGGTGATCGTATTGACCCACAGCACCAGCACCGTCATCGAGATCGCCGCCAGCACCAGCGCGAACACCAGCGCCTGCCACGGCTGCAGTTGCCCGACCACCAACGGACGCCAGGAGGTGCGCGCCATCTTCGCGTCGATGCGCGCGTCCAGGATCTGGTTGATGGCCGCGGCGCTGGAAGCCGCCAGCCAGATGCCGAGGAAGCCGAGCGCGCCACGCTTCAACTGCTGCGCATCAGGCATGCCGTCGATGGCCAGCAGCATGCCCACCAGCGCGGTGAACACGATCAGCGCGACTACGCGCGGCTTGGTGAGGCTCCAGTACTGGCGTACGACCGACATCGTCATTCCAATTTGCGCAAACGCGCCAGCAGCGAGACCAGCGCGAACAACAGCAGCGCGGCGCCCGCGTTATGCGCAACCGCTACGTGCAGCGGCAGAGCGAGCTTGACGTTGAGAATGCCAAGCGAGACTTGGGCCACGACCAGTACGAACAAAGCGGTGGACCAGCCGCGCATGCCCGGCGTGCGCAGCAGGCGCACGGCGAACGTCAACAAGTACAGAGCGAGAACGACCGCGACGATGCGATGCGCCATCTGGATGGCGATGCGCGAAGCGCCGTCCAGCACGCCGCCTTCGTAATCCACGCCGACGCCGCGCCAGAGTACGAAGCCTTCGCGGAAATCGTGCGGCGGCCACCACTGGCCCACGCACTTGGGGAAATTGTCCGCCGACCAGCTGCCCGCGCCGCAGGACAGCGCGGCGTAGTTGGCGCTGACCCAGCCGCCGAGTGCGATCTGCAATCCCAGCAGCACCAGTCCGGCGATCACCCAGCGCTTCAGCGCGATAGCTTCGACCACGATGATCGGCCGGTCGATCGCGCGCCACGCCATCCAGGTCAGCAGTGCGAAGGTAGTCAGGCCGCCCAGCAGATGGCCCATGACCACGATGGGCTTGAGCAGCCAGGTCACCGTCCACATGCCCAGCAGCGCCTGGAAGATGATTACCGCAAGTGTGAATGCACCGACCCGCGCCAGGTCCACGTTGGACCAGCGCAATGCGGCGAAAAGGAGAACGACTTCGCCCAAGACCGCCAGCACCGATGCCGCCTGGTGTTCGCCGCGCATGTACAACGGAATTGCAGTGGCCACCAGCAACGAAGCAATCACGATCTGTGCGATGCCGTAGCGGCGCTTGCGCGCGGCCAGCACCGCCAGCAACAGCACCAGCACGCCCAGCGAACCGGCCAGCATCCTGTGCACCTGCTCGCGCCAGGCCTTGTGGGTTTCGAACGGGCGGATGGCGCTGGCGGCGTGATCGTTCACTTCGCTGGCGGCCTGCGGCCATGCGGCGCGTCCGTAGCAGGTCGGCCAATCGGGACAGCTCAGGCCTGCGTCGGACAAGCGCACGAAGGCGCCGAACACCACCACGCACAAGGTCAGCGCCACGGCGAGCCAGGCGAAGCGGTGGAAATGCTTGTAGACGGCAGGACGGGCGAGCAGGTTCATCAGATCAACTTGAGCAATTTCGAAACGTCGGTGCGGATGAAGCCCGGATCGGTGCCCGGCGCATAGCGCAGGATCACGAAGCCGTTGGGATCGATCACGTACAGCGGCACGCCGGCCGGATCGTTCACGCGCGGCAACGCAGCCAGCAGTTCGGGCGTGGGTTGCAACAGGCGTAACGACGGCGTCTGGGGAGCGCCGGCGGGATGGGAACCGATCCAGAGGATTTCGACGTGGTCGGCCTTGTTGCCGAACAGCTGCCACACCACGTCCAGATCCTTGGCCAGTTTCAGGCAGGCGCTGGCGCAGTCGGCCGGCGGCGCGACCGCGATCCGCCACATGCGTTCGGCCGGCTGCCATGCGTAGTCGCCGCCGTCCTTCAGCTTGGGCACCACTGCGCGCGCATCCACCGCCGGGCGCAGCATCTCGCCATGGGCTTTGGTGCCCTGCGGCTGCCAGCCGCTGAAGCGCAGGATGCCGGCGCCGAAAATGGTGCCGAAGAACAGCAGGAAGATCAGCACCAGGATCCAGCGTCCGCGGCGGATCCGCGCCGCCTCGGAGGGGGTCGGGAGAGGGGGAGTCGAACTCATGTCCGGCATTTTCTCATGCGCAGCGGCTCTACGCTGCCTGCGAATGCCGCCGGCGCTTGCGCAGCGTCAGCACCAAGGCGGTGATCAGCACGGCCAGCGCCAGTCCGAACCATTGCACCGCGTAGCCCAGGTGGCGTTCGGGCGGCAGGGTGTTGGGCAGAATATCCAGATCGCGCAGGTAGCCGACCTTGAGCGCGGGATCCAGACGCAGCACGCGCGGAGCCAGCGTCGGCAGCTTGAGCGCATTCGAAAGCACCGCATGGTCGAGGCTGGTCGCCAGCAGATTGCCGTCGGCCTGCGGCGAAGCAACCGCGGCGGCGAGGCCCGCCGATGGCGGCGGCGCCAGCAGACCGGCCACCTGCGTGGTGGCCGCAAACGAATCGATGCGGGGAAGGCTGCGATCGCCCGGCAACGGCAACCACCCCAGTTCGACCAGCACCGGCGGTGTGCCGGCGGCATCGCCCTGGGGCGCGCCAGGTTGGAACACGCGGTAGACGCGCACGCCCGAACGCCCTTCGCTGGTCTGGTTGTCCAGGAGTACTGCGGGCTTGTCCAGGAAACGGCCCTGCCCTTGCGCCCAGTCGTAAGCGGCGGCGCGCGCCGGATCGGCGGCGGCGCGCAGCGGCAAGGGCATGCGTGCGGTCAGTACGCCCTGCGACTGAGCCAGCATCGCCTGCTTCTGCTTGCCGCGATCCAGCTGCCAGACACCGAGACTGCAGAACAGCGCCATCGCCAGCACAGCGAGCGCCCAACCGAACAGACCGTTGCTGGTCCGGCTCACGCGTGCTTGCCCCGCGCCTGCGATAATAGGGGCCTTGATACTACGTGCCCACCGCCGGACGAAAGCACCATGAACGACTCGCTGAAAACCCTGCTGATCATCGCGTTCCTGATAGTGATCCTGTGGAACCTGGGCGCCGGCCTGTACTACCTGCTGGTCGACAAGGGCCAGAGCAAGCGTACCGTCAATGCGCTGACCCGGCGCATCGCCTTCTCGGTGGCGCTGATCCTGCTGGTGGCACTGGGCATCTATACCGGCGTGATCAAGCCGCACGGTATCGGCGGCTGAAACGAAAGCCCCTCTCCAGCGGGAGAGGGGTTGGGGTGAGGGTACGGCGAAAAGGACATTCTGCCGGCAACAAAGCGAATGAAGGACTGACTACCAACCCGCACTGTTCGCCATCTCGCTTCGCCGTACCCTCATCCGGCGCTGCGCGCCACCTTCTCCCGACGGGAGAAGGAGCGCATCAAAGCACGTAGACGAACAGGAACAGTCCCAGCCACACCACGTCGACGAAGTGCCAGTACCACGCGGCCGCTTCGAACGCGAAATGGTTGTCCTTGGTGAAATGGCCCCTGGCCACGCGCAGCCACATGATCAGCAGCATCAGCGTGCCCAGGAACACGTGCGCGCCGTGGAAGCCGGTGAGCATGAAGAAGGTGGAACCGTAGATGCCCGAACCCAGGGTCAGGTTCAATTCCTTGTAGGCGTGGATGTACTCCTCGGCCTGGAAGGTGAGGAACAGGCAGCCCAGCACCACGGTCAGGCCCAGCCAGATCAGCACCTGCTTGCGGTTGGCCGCTTTCAGCGCATGGTGGGCGATGGTCAGGGTCACGCCCGAGCTCAGCAGGATCAGGGTGTTGACCAGCGGCAGGCCCCAGGCCGGAATGGTCTGGAACGCGCCACCGACCTGTGCCGGACCGGAGGTCGGCCAGGCCGCGCTGAAACCGTCCCACAGCAGCGCATTGGTCATCACGCCGTCGCCTTCGCCGCCCAGCCACGGCAGCGCCAGGTTGCGCGCGTAGAACAGCGCGCCGAAGAACGCGCCGAAGAACATCACCTCGGAAAAAATGAACCACACCATGCCCATGCGGAAGGACACGTCCACCTGCTTGTTGTAGCTGCCGGTGATCGACTCGCGGATCACATCGCCGAACCACATGAACAGCGTGGCGCAGAGCATGACGATGCCGGCGAAGAACGCCCACTTGCCCCATGCGGTCTCGTTGAGCCAGCTGGCTACGCCCAGCATGGTGGTGAACATGGCGATGGAGCCCACGAACGGCCACTTGCTGTGGTGCGGTACGTAGTAGACGTTGGCGTCCGGCGAATGCGATTGGGCCATGGCGGGGTCGTTCCTGTTGCTGATCTGGTGGCTGATCTTATGGGTATTTACGGAGCCGCGAGCGGCGACGACGAAGTCTTACCCGAACCCAGGCGCGCGGTCAGGGCATCGTTCTTGAAGAAGGTATACGACAAGGTGATGGTTTTCACGTCGGCCGGCAGGTCGGGATCGACGATGAAACGCACCGGCATGTCGCGCTTCTCGCCGGCCTGCAGGGTCTGGGCGGTGAAGCAGAAGCATTCGGTCTTGGTGAAGTAGCCCGACGCGCGCGCCGGCGCCACCGAAGGCACCGCGCTGCCGACGATGGCGCTCTTGCCGTCGTTGCGCGCGAAATACAGGGCCTCGTTCAACTCGCCCGGCACCACCTGCATGGTCAGCTGTTCCGGATGGAACGCCCACGGCAGCTTGGAGTTCACGCCGCCGTCGAATTGCACGGTGACCGTGCGCGCTTTCTTGTCCAGCGCGGCGGCGCGGGCTTCGCCCGGACCCTGTTCCAGACGGATCCCGAATACTTTTTCGCAGGCGATGCGGTAAAGCGGCACCAGCGAGAAGGTGAAAGCGAAGGCCGCCAGCGACACGCCCACCAGCTTGAACAGTCCGGCCGTGTTGGACCTCGCTGTGTTGGGCTTGTCCGCGTTCATTGCGCGACCACGCCGGAGAGGATGAAGGCCAAGTAGATCGCCAGCGCGATCCCACCGATCACCAACGCCGTACGCCCCGCGCGCTTGCGGCGCACGGCGAGGTCATGCTCCGTAGAGCGAGCGGCGGGACGGGTGGGTTCGCTCATGGTCCGATCAGTGGGTCACGTCGTCGTGAGCCAGATCACCCGGACGGATCACCGGCGGCGTGGTGAAGGTGTGGTGCGGCGCCGGCGAAGGCACCGTCCATTCCAGACCGCGCGCATGTTCCCAGGCGCGCGCTTCGGCCTTGGCGCCGTTGCGCAGCGAGGACCACAGCACCAGGCCCATGATGAAAGGGGTGGCGAACATGCCGAATGCGCCGATCGAGCTGATCAGGTTCCAGTCGGCGAACACCGGGTTGTAGTCCGGGATGCGGCGCGGCATGCCGGCCAGGCCCAGGAAGTGCTGCGGGAAGAACAGCAGGTTGACGAACACAATGCTCCACCAGAAGTGGAACTTGCCCCAGAACTCGCTGTACATCCGGCCGGTCCACTTCGGCCACCAGTAGTAGACCGCGGCGATGATGCCGAACAGCGCGCCGGTGACCAGCACGTAATGGAAGTGCGCGACCACGAAATAAGTGTCGTGGTACTGGAAGTCCGCCGGCACGATGGCCAGCATCAGCCCGGAGAAACCGCCGATAGTGAACAGGATCACGAAGGCGATGGCCCACAGCATCGGCGTCTCGAAGGAAAGCGACCCTCGCCACATGGTGCTGACCCAGTTGAACACCTTCACCCCGGTGGGGATGGCGATCAGCATGGTCGCGAACATGAAGTAGATTTCGCCGCCCAGCGGCATGCCCACGGTGAACATGTGGTGCGCCCAGACGATGAACGACAGGAACGCGATCGAGGCGGTGGCGTAGACCATGGCCTGGTAGCCGAACAGCGGCTTGCGGCTGAAGGTCGGCAGGATCTCGCTGGCGATGCCGAACGCCGGCAGGATCATGATGTAGACCTCCGGATGGCCGAAGAACCAGAAGATGTGCTGGTACATCACCGGGTCGCCGCCGCCGGCCGCGTTGAAGAACGAAGTGCCGAAGAACTTGTCGGTCAGCAGCATGGTCACCGCGCCGGCCAGCACCGGCATCACCGCGATCAGCAGGAACGCGGTGATCAGCCAGGTCCAGCAGAAGATCGGCATCTTCAGCAGATCGATGCCCGGGGCGCGCATGTTGAGGATGGTGGCGATGATGTTGATCGCGCCCATGATCGAGCTGACGCCCATCATGTGGATGGCGAACACGGTGAAGGCCACGTTGTAGCCGCCCTGCAGCGACAGCGGCGGATACAGCGTCCAGCCGCCGGCCGGCGCGCCGCCCGGCAGCACCAGGGTCAGCAGCAGCAGGGTGAAGGCGAACGGCATGATCCAGAACGACCAGTTGTTCATGCGCGGCAGCGCCATGTCCGGCGCGCCGATCTGCAGCGGCACCATCCAGTTGGCCAGGCCCACGAACGCCGGCATCACCCCGCCGAAGATCATCACCAGCGCGTGCACCGAAGTCATCTGGTTGAAGAACTCGGGCTTCACGAACTGCAGGCCCGGCGTCATCAGTTCAAGGCGGATCACTACCGACATGCCCGCGCCGATGATGAACATGATGAAGCTGAAGATCAGGTACAGCGTGCCGATGTCTTTGTGGTTGGTCGAGAAGAACCAACGCTCGATGAAGCCTTGCTTGTGGCCGTGATCGTCATGGTGGGCGACTTCGGAATAGGCCATGGGGTGTTACCTCAAAAAAAATCGAATGCGGGCTGGCGAAAGATCGGCGCGGAAGCGCTCAGACCTTGGCGGGTTCTGGGGCGGCGGGCGCGGCTTCGGCCGGCGGCGCCACAGCGGGAGCTGCTTCGGTCGGCGCAGCCGCGGGCGTAGCGGCAGGGGCCGGAGCAGCAGCAGGCGCGGGTGCGGCCGGCTTGCGCGAGGCCAGCCAGGTCTTGAATTCTTCCTTGCTCACGGCCTTGACCACGATCGGCATGAAGCCATGGTCCTTGCCGCACAGCTCGGCGCACTGGCCGCGGTAGATACCCGGGGTCTGGATATCGGTCCAGGCCTCGTTGATGATTCCGGGAATGGCGTCCTGCTTCCAGCCCAGCGCCGGCACCCACCACGCGTGGATCACGTCGTCGGCAGTGATGACGAAACGGATCTTGGTGTTGACCGGCAGCACCAGCTGGTTGTCGACATCGAGCAGGTAGTGCGGATTGGCCGCAACGGTCGGCTTGGCGCCGCTCTGGCGGATGCGGTCCGACTCGTGGTCCAGGCGGCTGGTGAACTGCACGTCTTCGCCCAGGTATTCGTATTTCCACAGCCATTGCACGCCGGTGATCTTCACCGTCATTTCCGAATCGCGGGTGTCGTACATGGCGATCAGCTTGGCCGTGGCCGGCCAGGCCATCACGATCAGGATCAGGATCGGGATCACCGTCCAAATGATTTCGGCCGTGGTGTTATGGCTGAACTGCGCCGCGACCGCGCCCTTGGAATGGCGGAACTTGAACATGGCGTAGGCCATGGCGCCGAACACGATGATGCCGATGACCACGCACACGTACAGCGCAATCATGTGCGCGTCGTAGGCGTGCTGGGCGGAGGTGGTGACGCCCTTACCCATGTTGAGCTGCCAGGGCTTGGGGTCGGCCGATTGCGCCCAGGCCAATGCCGGCGCCAGCAACAGTGCGCAGGCCGCACCCAGAGACCGTGTGACCCGCTTGAAGAAACCTTTCGCTTGCGTCATTGCCTAGACCCTTGTGCGTCATCGGTAGCGGCTTGCCGCCGCCAGTAAATCCTGCAACTGCCTTGCCAGCTCCCGGCGTTCGGCCGGACCGAGGAAGTTGCCCACCTCGACCCGCCTGCCGCTGGAAGCCAGCGAAATCCTTTCGCCTTCTTCTTCGATAAGCAGTCGCACCCAATAGGGATGCGCCCGGAATATCGCCTCTGCCTCTGCCCCGTTTCCGTCGCTGCGGCTTACTTCCACCACCTCGGGACCGATGGTGATGCATTCCCCGCGCTCGCCGCTGCGCCACAACCAGCGCAACGCCGCCGCCACGATCGCGCTATGCAGCAACGCGAAGGCCGGCGCGAATACGTTGCCGGCCAGCCAGCCTGCGCTGGCCACCAACCACATCGTTCCGGCCAGTGCCGCGAACAGCGCCCTGAACTGGTGGGCCGTCAGCGCCCGGGGCGGTCGCAGGCTGAGCCTTGCGCCATGCCCGATCGGGAAAGACGGAACCACTTCGATCATGTCGCCAACTGCGCTTTTTGGCCGCAGGAAACCCTGTAAATGGTAGCCGCCGCACCCCCGAGCGGCAAGCTTCGGTGATGCGGGCAGCCGCTGATCGGGCCGCCGCCGGTGCCCCTGCAGCGCGTCCCACCGCATATCCGGCGCGTGGATGCCCTGATATTCGGCAGTTCCTACGGTGATATGGCGGGAGCGCAAGCTCTACACTATCGGGCTCCCGAGGCATGCCCGACACCCTATGACCACCTTGCCCGCCGGTGCGACCGCTGCGCCGCCCCTCGCCGATGCCCTTCTGTCCCCGGGAATGCCGTCACCGGAAATCCTGTCGCCGGAACTGCCCGCTGAAGCGGCCCCGCTACGCCGCGCCATCACCGCGGCGTGGATGCGCGACGAAGCTGAACATGTACGCGAACTGCTGGAGCAAGCCCGTTTGCCCGCCGAAGAGCAGGCCAGGGCCCAGGCGTTGGCCGCCGATCTGGTGGGCCGGGTCCGTGCCCGCGCGCAGGACCAGGGCGCCATCGAGGCCTTCATGCGCCAGTACGACCTGGGCAGCGAGGAAGGCGTGCTGCTGATGTGCGTGGCCGAGGCGCTGCTGCGCATCCCCGACCAGGACACCGCCGACAAGCTGATCCGCGACAAGCTGGGCGACGCGGACTGGAAGAAGCACATGGGCGAAAGCGACTCGGTGCTGGTCAACGCTTCCACCTGGGGCCTGATGCTCACCGGCAAGCTGGTCAGTCTGAACGACCTGACCCGCCACGATGTGCGCGGCGCCTTCAAGCGGCTGGTCGGCCGGGTGGGCGAACCGGTGATCCGCCTGGCCGTGCGCCAGGCGATGCGGATCATGGGCCACCAGTTCGTGATGGGCCGCACCATCGCCGAGGCGCTGACCCGCAGCCGCAAGGGCGACAACGCCAACTACCGTTATTCGTTCGACATGCTGGGCGAAGGCGCGCTGACCTCCAAGGATGCGGCGCGCTATCTGGAAGCCTATCGCCAGGCCATCCACGCCATCGGCAAGACGGGGCCGTTCCCCGATGTCTTCGCCGCCCCCAGCATCTCGATCAAGCTGTCCGCACTGCACCCGCGCTACGAGCACGCCAAGCGCGCACGCGTCATGGCCGAGCTGGCCCCTGGCATCCTGGAGCTGGCGCAGCTGGCCAAGTCCTACGGCATCGGCTTCACCATCGACGCCGAGGAAGCCGACCGCCTGGAGCTTTCGCTGGACCTGATCGAAGCGACCTTCTCGGACAAATCGCTCGATGGCTGGGAAGGCTATGGCCTGGCCGTGCAGGCCTATCAGAAGCGCACTCCCTACGTGATCGATTTCCTGGCCGACCTGGCCCGCCGCGTCGGTCGTCGCATGCCGGTGCGCCTGGTCAAGGGCGCGTACTGGGACGCAGAAGTGAAACGCGCACAGGTGGAAGGCCACCCGGGCTATCCGGTGTTCACGCGCAAGCCCAATACCGATGTTTCCTATCTGGCCAATGCGCGCAGGATGCTGGACCAGAGCGATGCGTTGTACCCAATGTTCGCCACCCATAACGCGCAGACCATCGCCGCGATCCGCTCCATTGCCAATGGTCGCGACTACGAACACCAGAAACTTCACGGCATGGGCGACGACCTGTACGCAGAAGTGATTCCCGCCGACCGCCTGGGCGTGCCCTGCCGCGTGTACGCGCCGGTCGGTTCGCATGAGGACCTGCTGCCGTACCTGGTGCGGCGCCTGCTGGAAAACGGCGCCAACTCCAGCTTCGTCAACCGCATCACCGACGAGAACGTGGCCATCGAAGACCTGATCCGCGACCCGGTCGAAACCGTGTCCGCGTTCGACTCCATCCCGCACCCGCGCATCCCGCTGCCGGTGCGACTTTTCCAGAACCAGGCGCCAAGCCTGAGCACCGACAGGAAGAACTCCATGGGCGCCAACCTCGCCAACGATCAGGATCTGCGAGCGCTCGCCGAGCAGGTCAACGCCGCTTTCGCGCAAGCCGGCCCGCACGGCTGGCGCGCCGCGCCGCTGGTGCCGGGCGCAGTGCTGTCCACGCGCGCGCTGCCGGTGACCAATCCCGCCGATCGTCGCCAGACCGTCGGCGAATGGCATGCAGCCGATGCCGCCATCGTCGAGAAAGCCCTGCAGAACGCGGTCGCCGCGCAGCCCGGCTGGGACCGCACCCCCGCCGCGGGCCGCGCGACGATCCTGGAACACGCCGCCAGCTTGCTGGAAGCGCGCATGCCCGAGTACATCGCGCTGTGCGTGAAGGAAGCCGGCAAGACCATTCCCGACGGCGTGGCCGAAGTGCGCGAGGCGGTCGACTTCCTGCGCTACTACGCCGCCCAGGCGCGCACGCAGTTCGGCGCGCCCGAACGCCTGCCCGGCCCCACCGGCGAATCCAATGAGCTGCAGCTGCACGGGCGCGGCGTGTTCGTGTGCATCAGCCCGTGGAATTTCCCGCTGGCCATTTTCCTGGGACAGGTCGCAGCCGCGCTCGCCGCTGGCAACAGCGTGATCGCCAAGCCGGCCGAGCAAACCAACCTGATCGGCCATGCGGCGGTGAAGCTGCTGCACGAAGCCGGCGTGCCGGAGAACGTGGTGCAGTTCCTGCCCGGCGACGGCGCGGTGGTCGGTGCGGCACTGACCAGGGATCCGCGCGTGGCCGGCGTGGCCTTCACCGGCTCCACCGACACCGCGCGCGCCATCAACCGCGCCCTGGCCGCGCGCGACGCCGCCATCGGCGTGCTGATCGCCGAAACTGGCGGCCAGAACGCCTTCATCGCCGACTCTTCCGCGTTGCCGGAGCAACTGGTCAAGGACGCCATCGGTTCGGCCTTCACCTCCGCCGGCCAGCGCTGTTCGGCCGCGCGCGTGCTGTTCGTGCAGGAAGACATCGCCGACAAGGTGATCGGCATGCTGGCCGGCGCGATGGACGAATTGAAGGTGGGCGACCCCGGCCTGCTCTCCACCGACGTGGGCCCGGTGATCGACGCCGACGCGTTGAAGATCCTGCAGGACCATGCCGAACGCATGGACAGGGAAGCCAAGCCGATCAAGCGCGCGCATACGGACGCCTCCACCGCGCACGGCACCTACTTCGCGCCCGGCGCCTGGGAACTGCATTCGCTGGACCAGCTGCACAAGGAAGTCTTCGGCCCCGCTCTGCACGTGGTGCGCTGGAAAGGCGAGGAACTGGACAAGGTCATCGACGCCATCAACGCCACCGGCTACGGCCTGACCCTGGGCGTGCATTCGCGCATCGACGAAACCATCGACCGCATCGCCGCACGGGTGAAGGTGGGCAATGTCTACGTCAACCGCAACCAGATCGGCGCGGTGGTCGGTGTGCAGCCGTTCGGCGGCCAGGGCCTGTCCGGCACCGGCCCCAAGGCCGGCGGCCCGCACTACCTGCCCCGTTTCGCCACCGAGAAGACGGTGACTGTGAATACCACGGCGGCCGGCGGCAATGCCTCGCTGCTGACCCTGGGCGACTAGGTTCGCGAGCCTCCGCTTGGCCTGGTTGGGCGGCTTGCGGCTGAATATCGGCCGCTGCCGTGACGGTCGGCCATAACCGCCGATACTATCGGCAGCGATGACCACCGACTTCTACAACCTGCTGCTGAGCGATTGCGGCCTGGCGGTCGTACTGCTGGGCCTGTTCTGGTATCTGGAACGCATTTCGCGCGGTCTGCGCGGCATCGCTCTGTGGGGCGCGGCCCACCTGGTGTATTCGCTGGGTGCAGCGATGCTCGACGGCACCACCCAGGAACTGGAGCGTTCGGGCGAATGGCATTCGGCATACTGGACCGCAGGCCTCGGCGGCCTTCTGGCCTGTGCGGGACTGGTGGGCCTGGCCTGGTCGATGATGCGATTCGTGGGCCAGCGCCGGCTGCGCATCTACGAATGGGCTTTGATGCCGGTATGCGTAGGCCTGTCGTTGGCGGGCTGGTGGTTCTGGGGTACGGTGGATGCGCAGGGCGCGGCCATGAGCATCACCGAAGTGCTGGTGCTGTTGCTGGTAATCGCCCAACTGCGCCACCTCAATACCGCGCCCGACCGCGTGCCGGCACGCATCATGATGCTGGGCTGCGCGGTACTGCTGGTGCTGTACTCACGGGACCTGCTGCACGCGTTCACTGCCCAATACGGGCCGAACGACGCCTGGGTCAACCTGGATCTGTCGATCTGGTTCCTGCTCAATTTCTGCATGCTCATGCTGACCAGTTTCCGCGCAAGCGAATCGCTGCGGCTCAGCGCGCTGTTCGACCCGCTGACCGGCGCGCTCAACCGGCGCGGCCTGAGCAGCGAACTGCGCACGCGCATCGAACCCATGCTGCCTGGCCGTGGGCTCTGCGTCATCGCTCTGGACCTCGACAGTTTCAAGTCGATCAACGATCTGCATGGCCATGAAACCGGTGACGAGGTGCTGCAGCGTTTTTCGGAGACCGTGCGCGGGTGCATTCGCAACGAGGATCTGTTCGCCCGCATAGGCGGTGAGGAATTCGTAGTGGTTCTGCCCGACAGCGGCTCCGAGAACGCCAAACAAATGGCCGAACGCATTCGCGAAGAAGTCGCAGCCCTCCAGTTCCGCACAACGGGTCCGCAAGTGCGCGTAACCGTCAGCCTGGGAGTTGGAGCCTCGACCGTGCCGCAACCGTTCCCCGCATTGATGCGCGCTGCGGACCAGGCGCTATACGAAGCCAAGCGTTTCGGCCGTGATCAGGTGCGAGTTCAATTACTGCAAACCGAGGAAACTGCCACGGCGCGAAATTCCTGACTCGGAGTGTGTGGTCATAAAAGTGACTTAAATAACAGTAGAGGGTATATTTCAGGTCATGAACAATTCGTCTTCGCTGCTGCCTGCGCTAATACATCTGCATTTGTTCAAAAATGGCGGGTCGACGCTGGATTGGATCCTGCGCAAGAACTTTGGCCAGCAGTTCATGGAATTCCATGGCGAAACCGCCAACTCCGTGCTGCTTGCGCCCGACATCGAACGGATGATCAGGGAGCACCCCGAACATGTCGCTTTCAGCAGCCATCATTTCCGTCTTCCCCTAGACACGGTAACCACGAAGCCAGTATTCCCTATTTTTTTCTTGCGGCACCCGCTTGATCGCATCGCTTCCATGTTCGATCAAGAAAGACGCATGGCAGCAGAAGGCGACGACTGGATGTTCGCCTCGCTATCGGACTGGATTGAGCATTCGGTCCGCAACAGGCCTTACATTTTTTGCGATTCGCAGGTGTCTTTTCTGGCTCGTGGCGGGGTCTACTATGAACCACCCAATGAGTTTTGCCTGGAAGACGCCATCGATGCTCTGGATCGCTTGCCGTTCTTTGGCCTGGTCAGCGAATACGATGCCAGTGTCGTTCTTCTGGAAAACCAGGTTCAGCAGTGGTGGCCAGACTTCGATGGCGCTCATTTTCCGCAGAACGAGGGCTCACGCGATCGCGGCCTTGACAGCAGATTGGAACGACTCGCTTCGCATTTGACTCCATCCGCCTATGCCGCCTTGTTGCGCAACAACAAATACGACTTGGCTCTGTTCGAACATGCTCGGGCGGAACTTCTAGCAAGAACTGAACAGATCTCAGATTTTTCCGAAAAACTGGACTCACTGAAACAGAGAAGTGCGTTGTTGCGTTAATACTCAACCCTCAAACGAACTGAAAAAAAAAACCCCGCCGAAGCGGGGTTTTTTCTTGACCGTAGAGACCGCCTCGATCAGAAGCGGTACTGCGCGGAGATGCCGTACAGGTCGGCGCCGCCGTCGTATTCGCCCACCAGGCGCGCGCCGGTCGAAGAACCGATGTTCACTTCCGGCGTGTCGGCCAGGTCGATCTTCACGTAGCTGGCGTTCAGTTCCAACTGCTCCGAGATGTTCCAGGTCAGGCCCAGCGAGTACCACATGCGGTCCTGGTCGGGCATGCGCGGAGTGCGGTACGGCAAGCTGATCGGAGAATCGTCGCGAGCTACGCCAGCGCGGAAGGTGAAGCTGTCGCTGAACTTGTACTCGCCACCCAACGAATAGAACCAGCTGTCTTTCCACAGATAGTTTTCGGCCGAATCCGGCTGCGCCGGGTTGTCGAAGGTGATGCGGATCTCTTCCAGCGAGTGCCAGTCGGTGCGCGCCACTTCGGCCATCACGGTGAAGCGATCGGTGGCGTAGTAGGTGCCGCTGAGGGTGTCCACGCTGGGCGTGGTCAGCTTGGCGCCGGCGCCGGTGTCGACGAAGCGGCCGCTGGCGGCGAAGATCGGCGTGACGTTGGCCGGCACGGTGAAATCTGCGGAGCCGCGGACCTCATGATCGATCTCGGAACGGTGCGAGTAGCCCAGCGACAGCTTGTCGGTCGGACGCCAGTTGAGGCCCACGATCCAGCCCAAGCTGTTGTCGGTGCCATTGACCGACACCGTGCCGTCGTTCTGCTGCGGGCCGTAGGTCGGGCTGGCGCACAGCGCGGCACTGGCTTGGCAGATCACCGTGCCGAAGTCCAGGGCGTTGGACAAAGTGACGTCGGAGTGCTCGTAGATCATGCCCAGGCCGACCGAGAACGTGTCGCTCAGTTCCAACGAGGCCGCCAGGGTCAGGTCGATGATCTCCACATCGGACTTCAGCGCCTGGTAACGGCCGACCCAGCCATTGTCGTATTCGGTCTTCAGACCGAACGGCGCGCTGATCATGGCGCCCAGGGTGAGGTATTCGAAGTCGCCGTTGAGCGGCAGCACGAACGAAGCGGCCGGTACGGCGGTCAAGCCGCCCGCATCTCCGCCATTACCGCCGGTCAGCGGCTGCGCCAGCGGACTGCCCGCGGCGGCGCTACCGCCACCGTCGAATTTGAACGAAAGATCGATGCCGGTGACGTCGGCCTGCACTGCCTTCTCGGTGAAGGTGGACATGACTGCCGGGTTGTTGGCGACGACCGAAGCGTCGCCCTTGGCCGATGCCGCACCGGCCATGGCACGGCCCTGCGCCTTGACGCTATTTTCTTTCAGCTGGAAAGCCGAGGCCTGGGCCTGGCCACAGGCAAGGGCGCCGGCGATGCCGAGGGCCAATGCCGAGATGCGGGTTGCTTTGCTTACTAATTCCATGGTGTCTCTGCTCCGGAAGGACGTGGGAAAGCTCTCTGCGCCGCTCAGAGGACGATGTTCCGTCCTGCGACCACGTGCCGGAATCCCCTCCCGACATACGACGCCGTATGCAGTATACATTCAGGGGATAACCAAAAGCTAACAATCCATACCGACGTTGGTTAGTCTTGGGTTCATGGTTGTGATGCAAGTCCCTGGCAGCGCTGGGTTTGCGGAACAGGTACATTTCCGCCATGTTCGTCTCACTGCCCTCACGCAAGAAACCTTCCCTGCGCTGGGCCACCCCCGTTCTGTTCGCGGCGCTGTGGGTGGTCTTCCTGTGGGCCGCAACGCGGCCGGTAGCCGCTCACGACAGTTTGCTGCTGAATTGGGGCGCCCTGTCCGGCGGTTTGTCCACGCCTCAGGACTGGGTGGCCGCGGTGCGCGACGGCAGCGCGCTGCGCCTGTTCACCGCGTTGTTCCTGCATGCGGATTGGGCGCACCTGCTGGGCAATCTGGTGTTCCTGCTGATCTTCGGTCTGCCTGCCGAACGCACCATGGGCCCGTGGCGGTTCCTGATCCTTTTTCTGCTGGGCGGAGCCTTCTCCAATCTGGCCGCCGTGCTGGCCATCGGCACGCCGGACCGGGTGATCATTGGCGCCAGCGGCGCGGTGTCGGCGGTGATCGGCGCTTATCTGGCGCTGTTCCCGCGGGCCAAGCTGGGCGTGGTAGTGCCACTGGGCCTGTTTCTGGAGTTCGTGAAAGCGCCCGCTTCGCTGTTGATCGGCATCTGGGCGCTGCTGCAGGTGATCTTCGCCTACATCGGCCCGGCCTTCGGCGCGGTGGCGTGGTCGGCGCACATCGCCGGCTTCCTGTTCGGCATCGTGTTCGCGCTGTTCGTGCGCGCGGCCATCGCGCGCAGACTGCGCAAACGGCAAGGGTATTGATTCAAGCCATGCAGCGGATTTATTAGATTTTTGGAACCGTTCGTGGTGAGCTTGTCGAACCACGCTCTTGGCGCAATATTGGGGAGGCAAGCAACCCGCTCTTCCTCGAAAAGCGTGGTTCGACAAGCTCACCACGAACGGCAGAAAGAGATTCCGAGCGAATGGTTCGCGACACCACGAACGGGATACCGGACTCCGCATGAACGGAGTTTCTGTTCCGATCAGCTTCTATCGACCAGCTTCTATAATCGGTCCATGGCCAAGTCCCTCTACAAAGTCACCTTCCTAAACCACGGCAAGATCTACCAGCTGTACGGCCGGCATGTAGCCGCCAGCAGCCTGTGGGGATTCACCGAAGTGGGCGAACTGGTGTTCGACGTGCACGACGGCATCGTGGTGGACCCGACCGAGGAACGCCTGCGCGACGAATTCGCCGGCACCAAGGTGCTGCATCTGCCGATGCAGAGCATCGTGCGCATCGAGGAAGTGGAGCGCAAGGGTCAATCGGTGATCCGCGATGCGGAGAGCGGCGAACGGGTGGTGACTCCGTTTCCGTTGCCGTCCAAACCACGCTGAATTGCCCGGATTCCCTGCCGGGAAGCCTTGATGCACGATGTTTGAAGCACGGTGGGAGCGGCGGGACGCCGCTCCCACGGATTGCAGTTCAGGGTTTCGCGGAGGCTGTCGGTGCTGTGACCGGAGCTTTCTTCTTCAGCTCGGCCAGCGCCGCATCGATCGGCTTGTCGCCCTCCAGCACATCGCCGGCGCTGTAGCCTTCGGCGCCTTCGTCGTCGCCGCGCAGGTGGCCGGGCAAGGTGGCCTCACTGTAGTCGTAGGGCGCCGCGGATTCTTTGGCCGCCGGCGCGTCGGGCTTGAGCACTACATCCGGCACGATGCCGCTGGCCTGGATCGATTTTCCGCTGGGGGTGAAGTAGCGGGCCGTGGTCAGCTTCACCGAGTCGCCATTGTCCAGAGGTAGCACGGTCTGCACCGAACCTTTGCCGAAGGTGCGGCTGCCGACCACGCGCGCGCGCTGGTTGTCGCGCAGCGCGCCGGCCAGCACTTCTGCGGCGCTGGCCGAACCCGCATCGACCAGTACGACCAGCGGGGCGCCCTGCAAGCGGTCGCCGGGAGTGGCGTCGAACTTGGAATCGCTGATCGCGATGCGTCCGCGGGTGCTGACGATGTTGCCTTTCTCCAACAGATCGTCCGCCACCTGCACCGCCGAAATCAGCAGGCCGCCCGGGTTGCTGCGCAAGTCCAGCACCAGCCCCTTCAACTTTCCATTGATCTGCAGCTTGTCCAGGTTGCGCTGGAAATCGGCACCGGTGTCGGCCTGGAAACTGTTGATGCGCACATAGCCGTAGCCCGGCTCCAGCATCCGGCTGCTCACACTGGCGATGCGGATGGTTTCGCGGGTCAGGGTGACGTCGAAAGGTTTCGGCTTGCCTTCGCGCGCGATGGTCAGGGTGAGCTTGGAGCCCGGCTCGCCGCGCAAGGGTTCCATGCCGTCTTCGCCACTGATCGGCTTGCCGTCGATGGCGACGATCACATCGCCCGACTTGATGCCGGCCTTGGCCGCCGGCGTGCCGTCGATGGGCGCGATCACACGCAAGGTGTTGTCGGGCTGTTGCAGCAGTTCCACGCCCACGCCGTCGTAAGCGCCGGTGGCCTGCTCGTCGAAGGCCTCGGCGTCTTCCTTGTCGAAATAGGTGCTGTGCGGATCCAGGTCCAGCAACAGCCCGCGGATCGCCGAGTGCATCAGCTTCTTGTCGTCCACCGGCTCGACATAAGCGTCCTTGACCGCGTTGTACACCGCCACGTAGCGGCGGATCTCGTCAAGCGGCACTTTCGAGGGCGCGGTCTCGGCCGCATCGGGATCGTCGCTGGAAGCGACCAGCGGCGGCTCTTTTTCCGCCTCCTGGGCGAAGGCGGGCATGCAGCACAAAGCTAGAAACAGGACCAGGGGAAAACGCATGCAATCGCTCCGGGGAGGCTTCGAATGACCGACCTCGCACCGGGGCGCGAAGTTTCACCCGATTATGCGGGAAAGCCTGTTAACGATTTCCACAGTACGCGGCTGTGGCTTCTGCCTCCCCCTTTAAAAAAGGGGGATCGAGGGGGATTTGCTCTTGCTTCTCACCCAGCAAAGATCAAGAGCAAATCCCCCATAGCCCCCTTTACAAAGGGGAAAAGCGTCTCAGCGGCGCTGCAGCCAGGAGGAAGGATCGACCGGCTGGCCGTTGCGGCGCAGTTCGAAGTACAGCGCCGGCGTGCCCTGGCCACCGGACGTGCCGACCTTGGCCAGCGCGTCGCCGCGCTTGACCCGGTCGCCCACGTCGCGCAACAGGCTTTCGTTGTGCGCGTACAGACTCATGTAGCCGTTGCCGTGGTCGATGATCAGGATCAGGCCATAGCCGGTCATCCATTCGGAAAACACCACGCTGCCATCGGCCACCGCGGTGACCGTGCTGCCGGCGGGCGCGCCGATCAACACGCCGGAACTAGCGCGTCCGTCGGGCATGCGGCCACCGAAGCGCGCCAGCAGGTTGCCCGACAGCGGCCAGCCCAGGCCACCGACTTTCAGCGCCGGCGCATTGGCCACGGCAGGGCGCGCCGGCGTGCGCGCGGCTGCCGTTCTGTCGCCCGCGTTGCGCGGCGTGGCGGCGGCTCGTTTCTCGGCGGCCTCCTGCGCCGCCAGACGGCGCGCCTCGGCTCGGCGTTCCCGCTCTGCGCGCGCCGCGGCGGCGCGCAGATTGGCCAGCAGGCTTTCCAGCGAACGCGCATCCTGGCCCAGCGCTTTTTCTCGCGCGCTGCGGTCCTGGTAACGCTGGTCGAGCTCGGCGGTCAACGCGGCATTGGTCTTGCGGTCCTTGGCCAGCGCAGCGACCTTGGCGCGCTGCTGGCTGCGGGTGGCGTCGAGTTGCGCGCGGCGCGCAGCGATCTCGCGCTCCACTTCCTCCAGCGCCTGCAGTTCGGTAGAAAGCGCGGCGATACGCTGCGCGCGGTCGCGCTGCAGGTAGCGGTGGTAGGCCAGCGCGCGGTTGGCGTCGGCCACTTTGTCCTGCGATAGCAGCACCTTCAACGGCGCGTCGCCGCCCAATTGATAGGAGGCGCGCACCAGCGCGGTCAATTGCCGGCGCTGTCCGTCCAGGCGCGAGCGCATGTCGTCGCGTTGCTTTTGCAATTGCGCGAGCGCGGCTTCTTCGCGTTTGAGCGCGGTTTCGGTGTCGTTGAGGGAGCGGCTGGATTTGCCGACTTGCTCGTCGGCTTCACGCAGCTTGCGGGCCGCTTCGCCGCGCGCGTTCTCCAGCTTGCGGCGTTCCTGGGCGATGCTCTTCAGTTCGCCGCGCAGCTTCTGCAGTTTCTTTTCGGCTTCGCGCTGGCTCTGCGCGGGCGAAGGCGGGACGGCCAGCAGGCCGATCGCCAGCACCAGGCAGGCAAGGACGAAGCGCGGCTTCATCCGGCTTTGTCGAACAGGCTGCGGCCGGTCATTTCCGCGGGCTGCGGCATGCCCAGCAGATCGAGCAACGTGGGCGATACGTCGCGCAAGGCGCCGCCAGCACGCAGTGTCGCAGTGCGCTCGCCGACATACACCAGCGGCACCGGCCCCACGGTGTGGGCGGTATGCGGCTGTCCGGTATCCGGGTCGCGCATCATTTCCAGGTTGCCGTGATCGGCGGTGATGATCAGCGCGCCGTGCTGCGCGCGCACCGCCGCGTCCACGGCTCCTATCGCAATGTCCACCGCCTGCGCGGCCAGGATCGCCGCCTGCAGATCGCCGCTGTGGCCGACCATGTCGGGATTGGCGATGTTGCACACGATCACGTCGAAGCGCCCGGAACTGATGGCTTCCACCAGCTTGCCGGTGAGTTCGGGCAGGCTCATCGCCGGCTGCAGGTCGTAGGTGGCGACCTTGGGGCTGGGCACCAGGATGCGTTCTTCGCCAGCGAAGGGCTCTTCGCGTCCGCCGCTGAAGAAGAAGGTCACGTGCGCGTATTTCTCGGTCTCGGCGATGCGCAGCTGGGTCAGGCCGGCCTCCGCCAGCAGTTCGCCCAGCGTATGGCGCAGATCGTCGGGCCCGAAGGCGACGGCAGCCGGCAGCTTGGCGTCGTATTCGGTCAGGCACACGAAGCGCGAAAGTTTCGGCCGGCGTGCATCGAATCCGTCGAAACCGGGCGATACGAACGCCGAAGTGATCTGGCGCGCGCGGTCGGCGCGGAAGTTCATGAACACCACCGCGTCGCCGTCGCGCATGGGCTGGGCGCCGTCGATCACCGTGGGCAGCACGAACTCGTCGTTCTCGCCGCGCGCGTACGCAGCCTGCAGGGCGGACAGCGCGTCGGGGGCATGGTGTTCGCTCTTCGCTTCCACGATAGCGTCCCAGGCCAGCCGCAGGCGGTCCCAGCGCTTGTCGCGGTCCATCGCGTAATAGCGGCCACTGACCGAAGCGACATGGGCATTGCCCAGTTTGTCGCACACCGACTGCAATGCCAGCAGGCTGGCTTCGGCCGAGCGCGGCGGCGTATCGCGTCCGTCGAGGAAGGCATGCACGGCCACGCGGGCCACGCTGCGGCGCTTGGCCAGCTCGAGCATGGCGAAGATATGGGTTTGATGGCTGTGCACGCCGCCCGGCGACAACAGCCCGAACACGTGCAAGGTACGGCCGTCGGCCTTGGCGTCCTCGCAGGCACCGACCAGTTCCGGGTTGTCGAAGAAGCTGCCGTCCTCGATCGCCGCATCGACGCGGGTCAGGTCCTGATAGACGATGCGGCCGGCCCCCAGGTTCATGTGCCCGACTTCGGAATTGCCCATCTGCCCGTCCGGCAGGCCCACATGGCGGCCTTCGGTATGGATCAGCGTGTGCGGTGCGGTGGCCAGCAGACGCTGCCAGTTCGGCAAGGTGGCCTGGGCCAACGCATTGTCGGCGGGATCCTCGCGATGGCCCCAACCATCTAGGATCAACAGGACGACGGGCTTGGGACGCGCGGGGGAAGCGGACACGATAGAACTCCAGTGGCAGGCCAGTGACTTCGAGCAGGCAAGGATTGTAGCGAAGCCCGACCTGCTGGACGCTGGCGGGATTCCCGCAATTCCGCCTTCCTTCGCTCCGTCACGCGGAAATTACCGAACGGGCTTTAAACCCTAGCCGCGCCAAAAGCATCACAATCGTCATCACCCAGACAGGAAACCCATCATGTCCCCAGCACGTACCGCACTTTTCCTCACCTTGGCCCTGAGCGTGGGCAGCGCATTGGCCGCCGAGGACGTCTCCAAGGTCAACGGCAGCATCACCGCCGAATCCGGCCAGACCTACGGCGACCTGGAAACGGTCAACGGCAGCATCCGCATCGGCGGCGGCGCGACCACCGATAACGCCGGCACGGTCAACGGCAGCATCGCGGTGGGCGACAAGGCCGTCACCGGCGACCTGGAAACCGTCAATGGCAGCATCAAGCTGGAACGCGAGGTCACTGTCAATGGCGGCGTGGAAACCGTGAACGGCAGCATCTTCATCGACCGTGGCGGCAAGCTGAAGGGCGGCGTGGAAACCGTGAATGGCGCGATCGGCCTGGTCGCCACGCAAGTGGGCGGCGGCATTGAGACCGTGCGCGGCAACGTCACCGTGGGCATCGACTCGCATGTGCGCGGCGGCCTGGCCGTGCGCAAGTCGCAAGGCATGTTCAACATGGAGCCCAAGCGCGATCCGGTGATCATCATCGGCCCCAACGCCGTGGTGGAAGGCCCGCTGGTGTTCGAACGCCCGGTCACGCTGTACGTGCACAAGACCGCCAAGACCGGCACGGTGACCGGCGCCACCGCCAAAACCTTCGACGGCCCCACCGCGCCGAAGGAATGAACGACCGACGCGGGGACGGATCTTCCGGTCCGTCCCCATCGGCACCCGCGCGCCAGGACCGCAGGCGCTAGAATCGAAGGTTCCTGAAACGAGGAACCCTGAATGCGATCCCCTCTTCTGTTGCCCCTCGCCCTGCTGGCCGCTTTATCGGCCTGCAAGCGCGAGACGCCCACAACGGCGACGCCCGAACCCGCTGCGCCAGCCGTTCCCGCTGCCGCCGGGCACGCTTTCGCCGCCGACATCAACGCAGCCGATTTCTCCGAACTGGTGAAGACGCTGGCCTCCGACGAGTTCGAAGGGCGCGGCCCGGGCACTCCCGGCGAGGACAAGACCGTCGAATACATCAAGACGCAGATGGAGCGCATCGGCCTGAAAGCCGGCAACGGCGACAGTTACTTCCAGACCGTGCCGATGATGGAGACCACCGCCGACGAGAACACGGCGATGACCATCGACGTCAAAGGCAAGACGCATACGCTGAAGTTCGGCAGCGACATGGTGGTGGGCACGCGCACCGGCCAGCCCGAAGTGAAGGTGGAAGCCAGCGACATGGTGTTCGTCGGCTACGGCGTGGACGCGCCGGAGCAGAAGTGGAACGACTACGCCGGCCTGGACGTCAAGGGCAAGACCGTGGTGATGTTCGTCAACGACCCGGGCTTTCACGCCAAGGACGAATCCTTGTTCGAAGGCAAGCGCATGACCTACTACGGGCGCTGGACCTACAAGTTCGAGGAAGCCGCGCGCAAGGGCGCCGCCGCCGCGATCATCATCCACGACACCGAAGGCGCTTCCTACGGCTGGGACGTGGTGAAGAACTCCTGGTCCGGCACCCAGTACGACTTGCGCGCCGCCGACGATCCGGCCCCGCGCGTGCCGCTGCAGGGCTGGATCACCGGCGACCAGGCCAAGGCTTTGTTCGCCGACGCGGGGTTGGACCTGGACAAGCTGCGCGCCGACGCCAACAAGCGCGGCTTCAAGGCCGTGCCGCTGCCGGCGAAGATGAGCGTGGACCTGAAGAGCACCAGCACCGAGAAGCAGTCGCGCAACGTGGTCGGCATCCTGCCCGGCAGCGAGAAGCCCGATGAAGCGGTGGTGTACATGGCGCACTGGGACCACCTGGGCAAGCATCCCGATGAGCCGGGCGACAACATCTATAACGGCGCGGTGGACAACGCGACCGGCGTGGCCGGCATCCTGGAAATCGCCGACCAGTTCGCCAAGCTCGGCAAGCCGAAGCGTTCGGTGGTGTTCCTGGCGGTGACGCTGGAAGAATCCGGCCTGCTGGGCTCCAAGTACTACGTCGCCCACCCGGTGGTGCCGCTGGACAAGACCGTGGCGGTGATCAACCTCGATGCGATGGGTGTGGCCGGCAAGACCCGCGACATGACCGTGGTCGGTATGGGCAGTTCAGAGCTGGAAGACATCCTCAAACCCATCGCCGAGAAACAGGGCCGCACGCTGCATTCCGAATCGCGTCCAGAAGCCGGCAGCTATTTCCGCTCCGATCACTTCAACTTCGCCAAGGCCGGCGTGCCGGCGCTGTACGTGGACGCAGGCGACGACCTGATCGACGGCGGCAAGGCCGCGGGCGACGCGGCGGCCAAGGACTACAACGAGAACCGCTACCACAAGCCCGGCGACCAGTTCGACGCGGCGACCTGGAAGCTGGACGGCACCATGGACGAACTGTCCGCGGTGTACGGCGTAGGCCTTGAAATCGCCAATGGCGATCGCTGGCCGAACTGGTATGCCGGCAATCCGTTCAAGAGCGCGCGCGACGCGATGCTGAAGGGTAAATGATCCTGTAGGAGCGGGCCCTGCCCGCGACGCTTTTCAAGCGAGAGCGTCGCGGGCAGGGCCCGCTCCTACAAAAAGACCGGACGGCGCCGCAAGGCGCCGTCTCTATTTGCGGGCGCTTCGGCTAGGCTATGGCGCACTCTCAAGGAGAAAGACATGTCCATCGCCTATTGGTGCATCCTGATCGCCGCCCTGCTGCCGTACCTGTGGGTGTCGGTCGCCAAGAAATCCGGCGAGCGCTACAACAACCGCGATCCGCGCGACTGGCAGGCCAGGCAGACCAATCCGCGCTCCAATCGCGCGCACGCCGCCCATCTCAACGGCTTCGAATCCTTCCCGGTGTTCGTCGCCGGCGTGCTGATGGCGCAGCTGGCCGGCGTGGCGCCGACGACCGTCAACCTGCTGGCCATCGTCTTCGTCGTCGCACGCGTGCTGCACGGCGTGTTCTATGTGGCCAACGTGCAGGCGCTGCGCAGTCTGGTATGGCTGGTCGGCTTTGCCAGCGCCATCGCCCTGATCGTGATGGCCGCGCTGAAGATTGGCTGAGAGACCACGCCCTACAGCATCTTCTCGTCCCAATCGAACAGGGCGTAGGCCTTGCGGAATTCCGCATCCAACGGCGCCGTTACGGCGATGCGTTCGCCGCTGACCGGATGCGTGAACGACAGCGTGGACGCATGCAACAGCATGCGATGCACGCCGCGCATGCGGAACTGCAGGTTATGGCGGCCATCGCCATGGCTGGTGTCGCCGATCATGTGATGGAAGGCGTGCTTGAGGTGCCGGCGGATCTGGCGGAAGCGCCCGGTCTCCAGCCGGCACTGCAGCAAGGCGTAGCGCGAGGTCTCGAATCCGTTCGAAGGAACCGGCAGCTCGCCGGTCGTCAGACGGGTGAAATGCGTCACCGCCGGTTTCTTTTCCGGCTTGCCCGGCCCGCCGTCCAGCGGATGGTCCACGGTGAAGGCCGGTTCGGGCCAGCCGCGGCATACGGCCAGATATTCCTTGTCCACGTCCTGGGACATCAGCGTCTTGCCCAGGGCGCTGGCCGTTTCGCGGTCGAACGCCAGCAGCAGGCAGCCGCTGGTGGCCCGGTCCAGCCGATGGATCAGAAAGATCGGTTTGCCGAACTGCTCGCGCAGGCGGTCGGCGGCGAAATCGGTTTCGCCGCGCGCCAGCTTGCTGTCATGGACCATCAGTCCGGCCGGCTTGTCGACTACAGCCAGCCATTCATCCGCGAACAGCGTCGTCAGCCCTAATGTTTGTTGTTGCACAGTTTCTCCGTTCCAGGCTGCGGGCCGTTGAAATTTGAGACACTCGCGGGCGGCGCACGGAAGCGATGGACGCAACCGGCGCCTGTGTGTCCAAGAAGACCTCCAAGGAAACCCGCATGCAAACGCTACGCCCTATTCTCGCATTCGCCCTGGCATTGACGCTGGGATTGTCTGCGGCCGGCCCCGCCCACTCCCGTGCCACCGCACCGCCCGCCAACGGGGGCATAGTCAGCGGCCCCAGCATCGAAGGCATCAGCGAATACAGGCTGGCCAACGGTCTGCGCGTGCTGCTATTCCCGGACGCCAGCAAACCCACCGTTACCGTCAATCTGGTCTATGGCGTGGGTTCGGTGAACGAGAACTACGGCGAAACCGGCATGGCCCACTTGCTGGAGCACCTGCAGTTCAAGGGCACGCCCACGCAAAGCGACATCAGCGGCGAGATGAAGAAGCGCGGCATCGATTTCAACGCCACCACTTCGCTGGACCGCACCAATTATTTCTCCTCGTTCCCGGCCAGCGACGACACCCTGACCTGGGTGCTGGGCATGGAGGCGGACCGCATGCTCCATTCCAATATCGCCAAGAAGGACCTGGACAGCGAGATGACCGTGGTGCGCAACGAACTGGAAAGCCGGGAGAACAATCCCGGCGGCGTGCTCTTCGAACGCGTGCGCTCCACCGCCTACCTGTGGCACAACTACGGCAAGAGCACCATCGGCGCGCGCTCGGACGTGGAAGGCGTGCCGATCGACCGTTTGCAGGCGTTCTACCGCCAGTGGTACCAGCCCGACAACGCCACTTTGATCGTCGCCGGCCGCATCGAACCGGAAAAGACCCTGCAGCTGATCGCCGAACGCTTCGGCAAGATCGCCAAGCCGTCGCGCGTGCTGCCGCGCTACTACACGGTCGAACCGACCCAGGATGGCGAACGCGAAGTGACCGTGCGGCGCGTGGGCGATCTGAGCCTGACCGCCGTCGCCTATCACGTCCCGGCCGTCGCCCATGCCGACAATGCCCCGCTGAGCGTGCTCGGCGACCTGCTGGGACACACGCCCGGTGGACGCCTGCATAAGGCCCTGGTGGAAACCAAACTCGCCGCGGGCGCGGGCGCCTTCGTCGAATCCATGCGCGATCCGGGCCTGTTCGGCGCTTACGTGGTGGTGCCCAAGGACGGCGACAGCGTCAAGGCGCAGGCCGAACTGTTGAAACAAGTGGAAAAGCTGGCCGAACAACCGGTGACCCAGGCCGAAGTCGACGAATCGCGCCAACGCATCGCCAACTCCTTCGACCTTTACTTCACCGACGTCAATGCGGTGGGCATGGGTCTGTCCGAATACCTGGCGGCGGGCGACTGGCGCCTGCTGTTCACCACGCGCGATGCCATCGACAAGGTCACCGCGGCCGACGTCAACCGCGTGGCTGCCGCGTACCTGAAGCCGAGCAACCGCACGCTGGGGCGTTTCGTGCCTACCGAGAAGCCGGACCGTGCCGAGATCCCCACCGCACCGGACGCCGCCAAGGTGGTGGAAGGTTACCAAGGCCGTGCAGTCGTGGCCGCTGGCGAAAACTTCGATCCCTCGCCGCAGAACCTGCAGGCGCGCACGCAGACCTTCACTTTGGGCGATGGCCTGAAAGTATCGCTGCTTCCCAAGAAAACGCGCGGCCAGACCGTGGTGGTCAACGCGAAGTTCCGCTTCGGCGACGTGGCCTCGGTCACCGGCCGCCAGAATGCGGCGGGCATGGCCGGCGCCATGCTGATGCGCGGCAGCAAATCGATGACCCGCCAGCAGATCGACCAGCGCTTCGAAGCACTGAAGACCCAGGCCAATGTCAGCGGCAGCCTGCAAGGCGCAGGCATCAACCTGCAAACCCGCAGCGCGCAGCTGGCCGACGCGCTGGCGCTGGCGGCCGACGTGCTGCGCAACCCGGCGTTCCCGGAAAGCGAGTTCGAGCAATTGCGTCTGCAAGCCATCACCGGCATGGAGGCTTCGCGCAAAGAGCCGGGCAGCGTTGCCGGCATCGCGCTGGCGCAGCACTTCGATCCCTGGCCGGCCGGACACCCGCTGCATGTACAGACGCTGGACGAATCGCTGACCGCGATGAAAGCGTTGAAGCTGCAAGAACTGGCCGCCTTCCACCGGGAGTTCTACGGCACGGCCGAGGGCGAGATCGCCATCGTCGGCGACTTCGATCCCGTTGCGGTGAAAAAACAGCTGGAAGGATTGTTCTCGGGCTGGAAATCCCCGAAAACTTTCGCGCCCATCGATACCCGGTACACAGCGGTGCCGGCCAAGCGCGAGCGCTTCGAAACTCCCGACAAGCCCAATGCGGTGATGCTGGCCCGGCAGAACCTGCCGCTGAAGGTGACCGACGAGGACTACCCTGCGTTGATGGTGGCCAACCGGGTATTCGGCGGCGGTGCGCTCAAGTCGCGGCTGGGCGATCGCATTCGCCAGAAAGAAGGCCTGAGCTATGGCGTCGCCAGCGGCATCCACGCCGACGACAGCCGCGACCGCAAGGACGATGCCGGTTCCCTCAGCATCCAGGCCATCGCCGCGCCGCAGAACATGGACAAGGTGGAAGCGGCGGTGCGCGAGGAACTGAGCAGGCTGGTCAAGGACGGCATCACCGCAGAGGAGCTGCGCGATGCGGTGTCCGGCACTCTGACCGAGCGCCAACAGGCGCGCGCCGAAGACGGCAGCGTGGCCGACATGCTGGCCGACCAGCTTTACTACGGCCGCGACATGAAGTTCACCGAAGCGCTGGATGCGCGCTACCGGGCGCTGACCCTGGAGCAGGTGAATGCCGCCATCCGCAAATACTTGAACCCGGAGGCGTTGAGCGTCTACAACGCCGGCGACTTCGCCAAGGCGGCGCAGGCCGCTCCGGCCCTCGCCAAGTAACGCACTTCGACTTGGCGACAACGGCCCGTATTCGGGCCGTTGTCGTTTTTGCAATCCGCTCGATCGGCTAGCTGAGACCGTGCCGCAGCCACAGCACCGCTTCGGCCTCGTCGGTGAATACGCGCGCGTGCATGCCGGCTTCCAGGGCGAATATTTCGCAGTACTCGATCCGTTCCAATCCCATCGGTTTGACGTGCGCGATCCGCAACCGTTCCAGCGGCCCACCCTTCATCATTTCGACCAGCTGCCGCCAGTGTTCCTCTGACAAGGGAGCGCCGGTCATCTCGTCTATCAGCAGCAATCCGGCCGATGGCCGCTTGTCCAGTTCCGCCACGATGGCGTACCAGTAGGCCACGGTACTCTCGAACGTGGCCTCGCCCCTGACCCGCGCCTTCAACCCGAAAGGATGCGTGGAAAACACGATCTGGAAAGACGCCTGGGCCATCGCGACGATCCCCTAGGGCAAGGGGGGCAATGCTATACCGATATTCCGGGGCGGCGATGAATTTTCGTTGTGCGGGGAACGCCCCCGCAGCGCGACCCCGGCAGGGGGATCAACGCCGCGGCCACGCCGCCAGCAGCGCCCACAATCCGCCCAGACCGGCGATCCATGAGGAGGCCGGAATCGCCAGAATGCTCGGCCCGCCCGCTTCGAAGCCGTACAACACCGCCGCCACGATCAGCAGGCCGGTGCCGAGGATGGCGGCGACGATGCGCCGCTGCATGCCTTTCATGGTCTGCGCAAGTTCGTTGAGGTCGTGCGAGCGCATGGCCAACTCATGCTTGCCTTCCACCTGCTGTTTCAGCCAGGCGTGCACCAGGCGCGGCATGTCCGGCGCGTGGGTCATGATTTCCGGCAGCCGCTTGCGCAGTTCCTGCACCGCGCGCTGCGGGCTGTAGCGTTCCAGCAGTATGCGTTCCAGCACCGGTTTGGCCACGGCCCAGATGTCGAGCTGCGGATCCAGCTGGCGGCCGACGCCTTCGATGTTCAACAGCGTCTTCTGCAGCAGGATCAACTGCGGCTGCAGGGTGAGTTCGTACTTCTGCGCGACGCGGAACAGCTTCACCAGCACTTCGGCCAGGGAGATTTCCGACAGCGGGCGGGTGAAGTACGGCTCGCACACCGAGCGCGCCGCCGCTTCCAGTTCGTCGATGCGCACCGTGGCCGGCATCCAGCCCGCTTCCACGTGCAGCTCGGCGATGCGCCGGTAGTCCTTGTTGAAGATGGCCATGAAATTCTCGGCCAGGTAGTACTGATCTTCCTGCGACAGCTGGCCCATGATGCCGAAGTCCAGCGCGATGAAACGCGGGTTGGACTTGCGCGCAGGATCGCTGTCGACCCAGATGTTGCCGGCGTGCGCATCGGCGTGGAAGAAATTGTCGCGGAACACCTGGGTGTAGAAAACGCGCACGCCCTTGGCCGCCAGCGCCTTGCGGTCGATGCCGGCCGCGTCCAGGGCGGCGATGTCGTCGGAGGGAATGCCGCGCACGCGCTCCATGGTCAGCGCGCGCTCGGCGGTGTGGCTCCAGATGATCTCGGGCACGTACAGATCGTCGGAATCCAGCCACATGCGCCGTATAACGCTGGCATTGCCGCCCTCGCGCTGCAGGTCGAGCTCGGCGGCCAGCGTGGTTTCGATCTCGGCGACTATTTCGCGCGGCCGGATCTTGTCGGCGCTGGGATGGGCGCGATCGACCAGCGCGGCCACGGAGTTGAGCAGCGAGATGTCGGCGGCGATCTGCTTCTCGATTTTCGGGCGCAGCACTTTCACCACCACCTCGCGCCCGCCGGCCAGCGTGGCCGCATGCACCTGGGCGATGGAAGCGGACGCCAACGGCGTGGTGTCGAAGGATTCGAAGGCTTCGGTGACCGGCCTTCCCAACGCCTGTTCGACGATGGCGCGCGCGGCTTCTCCGTCGAAGGGCTTGACCCGGTCCTGCAACTGGGAGAGTTCGTCGGCCACGTCCGGCGGCACCAGATCGCGGCGCGTGGACAGGATCTGGCCGAACTTGACGAAGATCGGGCCGAGTTCCTGCAGCGCCAGGCGCAGACGCGCGCCGCGCGATTGCGCGGCGATGGCCGCGGATGCGCGCGGCACGAACGGACGCGCCAGTTTCAGCCAGCGCTCGGCCGGCGTGTCGTCGAACAGATCGTCCAACCGGTAGCGCAACAGCACTCGACCGATCTTGCTGGCGCGCAGCGCGGCCTTCATGCAACGCTCCCGCGCAAACGGTCGACCTTGGCCTGCAAGCGCTCCACATCGTCGCGCAGCGCATCGACATCGTCGTGGAAGGCGTTGAGTTCCGCGCGGCCGACCACGTCGCGCGACTCCTCGGTGACGAACTCGGCAGCATTCTGGGCCAGGTTCCCGCCCGCACTGCGCAACTGGCGCAACGCGCCGCGCGCAGCGTTGGCGACCTGCACGCCGACGATTTCGCCGAACACCGAAACGAACGGCTGCTGCCAGTCCGGGTCGAAACGCTCCGCCAGCGCCTGCAGGCGGCGGGCCAGTTCGGCGTCTCCGGAAACGCGCACGCGTCCGACCGGAGCGGCGTTGTCCTTGCGCAGGAAGGGAATCTGTCCCAGCAGACCACTTAAAGTGCTGCGGACTGCCAGGTCGGGTTCTTGCGAGGGTTCGACCGGGCCTACTTCCAGGCGTTCGCCCGCTACGCCGATCCGCAAGGCCAGCGCAGGGGCCTCCAGCGACAGTTCTATCTTGCGGCCATCCAGCGGCTTCAGCGCCTCGCGCGTATCGGGGTCCAGCGCCAGAGCGCGGTTGAGCGCGGCTTCGAGCGCACGGCCCGCGAGCGGTTTGAGGGAGTCGAAAGGAGAAGTCGCCATGCGGGCATTCTACCCGGCCGGCGCGGTCGGCCGTGGCGCGTCATCGGACCGAACGCGCCACGGCCGCCATGGCGAGCGGCTCAGGCGCGTTTGCGGAAGAACGAGATCGCCGCCAGGATCAGGAACACGACGAACAGGATCCAGGCGATGTTGCTGGCGGCGCCGGCAATGCCGCTGAAACCGAGCACAGCGGCGATGAGCGCAATGACGAGGAAGATGACGGCATAGTGCAGCATGGGACATTCCGTTGATCGACGCGCCGGATTGGCGACACGGCCATCATCGGCAGGCGGAAGTTGTCTTCAGGTGACGGAGGTGCCTTACTTCAACGCGCGCTTCATCCTTGTGAGGCCTTCGTCAAAGCTCACCCGCGGCCGGTAACCGAAATCGCGCGTGGCCGGAGCCATGTCGTACCAGTGCGCGGTGCTGAGCTGTTCGGCCAGGAAGCGCGTCATCGGCGGCTCTCCTTTCAGCGGCAGTATTTTCCACAGCGTCTCGCACACCGCTCCGATGCGGTAGGCGGCTTTGAACGAGAGATGTTTTTCCACGCGTGGCGCGCCGGCGGCATCGAGCAGCGCATTGAGCAGTTCGCCCATCGGCTTGGGCTCGCCGTTGGAAATGAAATACGCGCGGCCCGCGCACGCCGCGCCGACGGCGAGATGCTCGAAAGCGTCGAAGTGCGCCTGCGCGGCATTGTCGATGTAAGTGGTGTCCACGCGGTTGCTGCCGTCGCCGACTATGCGCAGGCGTCCGGCATTGGCGCGTTCGATCAGGCGCGGCAGGATCTGCTGGTCGCCCGGGCCCCAGATCAGGCGCGGACGCAGGGCGATGGTGGCGAGCGTCTGGCCGTTGGCGGCGAGCACGGCTTTTTCCGCGATCGCTTTGGTTTCGGCGTAAGGCGCCTGGAAATCCTCGCCGTACGGCACCTCGTCCGCGGTGCCGCCCTCGACCGGATGGGTGGCGCGATGGGTGACGCTGGGCGTGGAGGTGTAGACCAATTTGCCGATGCCATGCGTGCGGCAGGCGTCGAGCACATTCTGCGTGCCGGTCACGTTCGCCGAGTAATAGCTTTGATAACTGCCCCAAGCGCCGGCCTTGGCCGCATTGTGGAAGATCGCCTCCACTCCATCGGCCGCATGGGTCAGCGCATGCGCATCGGCCAGATCGCCCTGCACCTGGCCGACGCCAAGAGCAGCCAGCACCGGATAGTGGCCACGGTTGAAGCTGATGACTTTGTGGCCGCGTTCGACCAGACCGCGGCATAGCGCTTGGCCTAGGAAACCGCCGCCGCCGGTGACAAGGATTTTCATGCTTCGCGTCTGCCTTTGGCTCCCTCCCCTGCGAATGCAGGGGAGGGTTGGGGAGGGGTTAAGTCGGCCACTGGGATTATTTCCGAAAGGACCTGCTCTGTTCTCAGCAATGCATCATCATTCCAGAAGCGCAGAACCTTGTAACCATTGCAGCCGAGCCTTTCGGTCCGCTGTTGATCGTATTCGGTCTGCCGCAGGTGTTGCCCACCGTCAAGCTCGATCACCAACCTGATGGAGGGCGCGGCGCAATCAGCGACGTACCCGGCAATCGGATACTGTCGCCTGAACTTGATTCCGTTGATCTGCCGGTTCCTCAGGTGCTGCCAGAGCTTGCGCTCGGCGTCGGTCGCATTCTTGCGCAACTCGCGCGAGTTGTTCCATATGGGCTGCATCCCTGCGCTCCGGATTTAAGTTGCCTCCAGGCTAACAGCGCGTTGACATGCGATCTGTCGGAAAACTACCCGATGACGCCTTCACCCCCTCCCAACCTCCACCTGCCTTCGCAGGGGGAGGGGCTTAGACCTGCGCTGCCGCCCACACCGCCAGCTTCTCCCGCCCGATCTTCGCGTTATGGCGGATGTCGACCGGGAAAGCCGGATGGCAGAGGAATCGTTCGATGCACGCCGTGTGCGCATGAGCCGCCGCCATCGCCCGAAGCGCATCGACAACGCTGGCGCGGCGGATCGGCGGGACATTCGGCTGCAATTCGTAACAGAGCACAGGTTCCTGGCGGCCTTGCGGGCCGACGCCGACCAAAGCGGTCCGTTTCACATCGGGGTGCGTGTTGAAAATGGGTTCGACTTGCTCGGTGTACAGCGGGCCGTCCCTCGTCTCCACACGCTGGGTCTTGCGTCCGCAGAACCACAACCGGCCCTGCGCATCGAAATAACCGACGTCGCCCATGCGGTGCACGATGCGCTGGCTTCCATCGGATAGCGTTTCGGCGATCTTCGCTGCGCGCGTGGCCGCTTCGCGGTTGAAGTAGCTGTCGGTGGCGGTGGGGCCGGCGACGGCGATTTCGCCGACCACGCCCTGCGCGACCGGCGATGCGTCGGACCATCGCGCTATCGGCGCGTCGTCGATGGCGATGATGCGCACTTCATTGGGCGCGACCGGGCGGCCGACGCAGGTGCCGGCGCCCTGCTCGGTCTGTTCGCGGGTGCTTTGCAGTTCGCGGCCTTCTATTACCGCCACCGGCAGGCATTCCGTAGCACCGTAGGGCGTCCAGAACTGCGCACCTTCGGGCAGCAGCGCGCGGATCTTCTCCACCACTTCCGGCGGCACCGGCGCGCCGGCGGAAGTGACGCGCAATACGCCGGCGAGCTTCTCGCCATGATCGGCCAGCACGCGCATCAGCGCGGGCGAACCGAACAGCTGGGTCACGCCGAACGTGCGGATCGCATGCAACAGCTTGCGTGGATCGGCGCTGGCCGGCCGGGTCGGGTCCATGTCGGGAATGACCGAGGTCAGCCCCAGAGCAGGATCGAACAAGGCGAAAGGCGGAAACGTCGGCAGATCCACGCCGCCCGGCTGCATGCCGAACGCATCGCGCAGCAGTTCGATCTGGGCGACGAAATGGCGATGGCGGTACACCACTCCCTTGGGCACGCCAGTGGAACCGCTGGTGAAGAGGATGCCGGCGATGTCGTCGGGCTGAGTGTCGGCGAGCTGCGCTCCGGCGCCGGTGCCCGAGTTCTCGACTTTTACCAGCGTGGTGCCACCCCAGCCGAAGCGCGAACCCACCGTGACCAGCTTCTTCGCGCTACGCGCCCAGCCCAGGATCAGCCGCGCGATGTGCGCGAGCGGGATGCCGATGAAGGCTTCCGGCTGCGCTTCGTCCAGGCACTGCTTCAACGCGCGCCGGTCGATTCCAGGATCGACCAGCACCGGCACTGCGCCGGCCTTGAACAGCGCGAACATCAGCAGGAAGAACTCCGGCGACGGCCGTACCATGATTACCGTGCGCGTGCCGCGGACGATGCCGTGCTTGGCCAGACCCGCGGCGATCGCATCGCTACGCGCATCGAGTTGGGCGTAGGTCAGGGCGACATCGTATTTTCCGAAACCGTCGCTGCCGCGCGAACCGGGGCAGCGTATCGCGATCTGATCGGGGCGTTCGCGCGCGAGGCGTGGAAGCGTGGCGGCGATGTTGCAGGTTTCAGTCATGCGCTGATTGTAGTAGTTGCCTGTAGGAGCGGGCCCTGCCCGCGACGCTCTTCCCGTCATGCCGGGAAGAGCGTCGCGGGCAGGGCCCGCTCCTACAAAGGATTTGCGTCCAGGAACCGGCGGATCGCCGGCACCAGTTCGGCTTGCTTGTCTTCCAGCACGTAGTGGCCGGCGTCTTCGAACGCAGTCACCTGCGCGTTCGGCAGCGCTTGCCTGAAACCGGCGAGGAAATGCTTGTCGAACACGAAATCCTTCAGCCCCCAGCCGATGAAGGCCGGACGATCGGCGAATTGCGGCAGCCGCTGCCCGGCCGCTTCCACCAGCGCCCACGCCTTGTCGCCCGGATGCAGCGGAATGTCCTGCATGAAGCGCAGCGTGCTGATCCGATTGGCCCAGCTGTCGTAGGGCGACACGTAGGCGCGGCGCACGTCGGCCGGCATTTTCGTTTCCACGCCCTGGTAGGACGCGCCGCTGGAGAACGCATTGAAGGCGCGGATGATGAAGGCGCCGAATTTCGAATCGCGCCCCAGCGACAGCTGCCACGGCATCTTCTTGGCGGACGGCAGCGGGAATGCGGCCGTGTTGGTGATCACCAGCCGCTTCACCTGCGCAGCGTGGGTCAGCGCCCAGCCGAAACCGATCATGCCGCCCCAGTCGTGCACGGCCAAGGTCACTGGGCCGGCGATGTCCAGATGTTTGAGCAACGCAGCAAGGTCGTCGACGCGCGATTGCAGCGTGTAGTCGTAGTCGCGGTCGTCGGGCTTGTCGGAAAAGCCCATGCCGATATGGTCGGGAACGATGCAGCGGTAGCGCTTTGCAAGAGCCGGGTCGCTGAGCCCATCAACCAGATTGCGCCAGTAATAGCTCCACGACGGATTGCCGTGCAGCATCACCACCACCTCGCCGTCGAGCGGACCTTCGTCCAGATAGCTCATCGACAAGCCGGGACGCACTTCGAACTTCTTCGGCGTGAAGGGATAACCGGGAAGACTCATCGTGTACTAGCGCCCCAAATGAAAGAGGCCGGCGAACCGGCCCCCGTAGACAATCGCCGGTCCGCTTACCAGACCACTTCAGCCATCGAGCAGTTCAGGCCCGAACCGATCCCCAGCAGCGCGATGCGGTCGCCCTTCTTCAGGCGGCCCAGCTGCTTGAGCTTGCTCAGCACGATCGGCACGCTGGCCGGGCCGATGTTGCCGTGCTCGCCGAAGATGGTCAGCACTTTCTTGGGGTCGATGCCGAAGGCCTTGATGAAGGCCTGGGTGTGCACCTGGCTGACCTGATGGATGACGAACTGGTCCAGCTCGTCCACCACCCAGCCCATCGCGATCTTGGCGGCGGCGAAGGTTTTCTGCGCCAGCTTCATGCCTTCGATCAGCAGCATGCGGGTATCGGTGACCATGCGGTCCAGGTTGCCGCGGCACAGGGTGTTCCACTGGGTGGCGGCCTTGGTCACGCCGCCCTTGTAGCGGGGCGCGTCCGGGGTCAGCTCGCTGCGCGACATGACCATGGCCGCGGCGCCGCAACCCAGGGTCAGGGTGGCCAGCTCGTTGCGGAACTGCTCTTCGGTGACGTCGGGCGACTGCATGCGCTCAAGCGTCATCTTATAGGCCAGGTTGGCGGTTTCGCCGTCCACGACCAGGGCGTAGTTGATCTCGCCGCGCTCCAGCATGCGGGCGGCGATGTCCATGCCGTTGATGAAGGCCAGGCAGGCGTTGGCGACGTCGAAGTTCTGGCAGTTCTCGCCCATGCCCAGATTGCCGGACACGATGCTGGCGGTGGACGGCTCCAGGAAGTCGCGGCTGACCGAGGTGTTGACCAGCAGGCCGATCTGGTCGGCGGTCACGCCGGCGTCTTCCAGCGCCAGACGCGCGGCCAGGGTGGCCACGTCGGAAGCTTGCTGATCGTCGTCCCACAAGCGGCGCGCGTGGATGCCGGCGATGTCGCCCAGCACGTCGGTGCGGATGCCCAAACGGTCCATGGTGGGCTTCAACTGTTCGTTGATGGCTTTGGAAGTCAGGGTGTGCGGCGCATCTATATGCGCCAGTCCCGCGATGGAGACGTTCTGGAAGAGCATCTAAGTGAGCGCCGAGGCTGGCCGGAGGGGCGACAAGGGTACCGGCTTCCGTGCCTTATCGCACGTTTGGGTTTCTGGCGAGGAGACCGGGCCGCCCGCGTGCGGAGAAACAGGTAGGTCGGGGCTACGCCCCCGACGCACGGGAACTGGAACTCCCAGCGCGTCGGGGGCGTAGCCCCGACCTACGACGGATCATCAGCGGCTGGCGCAGCGGTAGGCGGCGAAGCGCTGCTCGCCGTTGACCGGATCGCCCAGCGGCTGCACGGTGTTGGCCTGGATGCCGGGGGCCTCGTTGCGGGCCAGGGTTTCCAGCTCGTCGCGCACGCGCAGGGCGTTGCGTTCGTAGAAGGCCACGCTGTCCTTGACCGAAACCGAGACCTCGCCGCGCTTCTCGCAGCCGGCCGGGGCGGCGCCGGCGGCGATCACGCGCACGCCGCTGGCCTCGGGGGCCATCTGCACCCAGGTGCAGCCGGAAAGGGTCAGGACCAGGGAGGCGGCGATCAGGGGCAGACGCATGGGGAATCCTGTTGGCGGGGTGCGCGCTGGAGTATGTGGCGGGAGTTATGAACTTCGGAGGAAGCCTCCTCCCCTCTGGCAAGAAAAGAGTGGGAAGTAGGTCGGCCCTACGTGGCCGACGCGCGGGGAGTTCCAGTTCCCGTGCGTCGGGGGCGTAGCCCCGACCTACCAGGGCAGAAGCTTTACTTCCCAGCGACCGGCTTGCCGTCAGAGTCGAGCACGCTGACTTCGCCCAGGTTGAGGGCGCGCACCGGCGCTTCGATCTTGGACAGGTCGCCGACCACCACGTACATCAGCGAGGCCGGCACCAGCGTCTTGGCCGCGGCGGTGACTTCGGCCGCGGTCATCGCATCGTTGCGGGCCTTGTATTGGACGATGTAGTCGTCCGGGCGGCCATAGCGCAGGTTGCTGCTGATCTGGCCCTGCACCGCCGAGGTGGTTTCGTAGCCGCCGGGCAGGCTGAGCGTGTTGCTGGCGCGAATCTTGGCGATCTCCGCAGCGGTGGCCGGTTTCTGGCCGCTGGCGAAGGCGGTGATTTCCGAACGCAGCTCCTTGATCGAGTCGGCGGTCTTGTCGGTCTGCACCGCTGCCGAGGCGAACCACGGACGCTGGCCCAAGGTGTTGCTGGCGTTGCTGTAGGAACCGTAGGCCCAGTGCTTGTCCTCGCGCAGATTCATGTTCAGGCGCGAGCTGAACTCGCCGCCCAGCACGCCGTTGGCGAAATCGAAATCGATGGTGCCGGCATCGCCAGTGGGCGGAATCAGCTGGCCGACGTAGACGTTGGACTGGGTCGCGCCCGGCTGGTTGATCAGATAGACGCGGTTGGCCGCAGGCGCGGCGACCTTGGAGATGGACGGCAACGCCGGCGCGCCGGCAGGCGTTTTCCAGTCGCCGAAGCGTTTTTCCAGCAACGGCAGGACCTGCTGCAAGGTGGTATCGCCGACCACCACTACCCGGGCCTTGTCCGGCTGCAGCCAGTTGCCGTGGTAAGCGACCAGATCGTCGCGGGTCAGCGAAGCGATGGAAGCCTCGGTGCCGCTACCGGTGAACGGAATGGCGTACGGATGGCCCTGGCCGTAAAGCAGCGGCGGCATGATGCGCATCGCCGCGGTCTGCGGCCGCGCCTTCTCCTGCTTGATGCCGGCGATCCAGGTCGCGCGCACGCGTTCCACTTCTTCCGGGGCGAAGGTCGGACGGCGCAGCACGTCGGCCAGCAGGTCCAGCGACTCGGGCAGCTTGTCGCTCAGCGCGGACAGGCCGACGGACGAGTAGTCCAGGCCGGCGCCGACGCCGATCTGCGCCCCCAGGTCTTCCTGGCGCGCGGCCAGTTCCAGCGCGGTGTAATCGCCAGCGCCTTCGTCCAGCATCTGCATGGTGAAGTTGGCGGTGCCCAGCTTCTTGCCCAGGTCGGCGGTGTAGCCGCCCGGGAATTCCACCGATAGCTGCACCACTGGCGTTTCGTGGCGTTCGGCCAGCACCACCTGCATGCCGTTGGAAAGCGTGGCGCGCTCCAGCGCCGGGAACTTCAGCGCGGGGAAGCTGGTGGTCTTGGGTACGCCGGTGCTGCGGTCGATATCGGTCTTGACCGTCTTGAACTTCGGATCGACCGAAGGAACCGCGGCCGGCTTGCTGGCGGGCGCGGCCTGTATGGTTTCCGGCAGTGAAGAGGCCGGCGTTTCGCTGGGCTGCACGATCAGGGTGTGCGAACCGACGCCCAGCCACTTCCTGGCCACCGCCTGCACGCTGGCCGGGGTGGCCGCGTCGATGTCGGCCAAGTCGGTTTTGTAGCAGTCCGGCTTGCCGGTATAGACCGCGCATTGGGCCAGCACGTCGGACTTGCCGCCGAAGCCGCCGATGCGCTCGATGCCGCGCACGAAGCTGGCGCGCGTGGTGACCTTGGCGCGCTCCAGTTCCTCGGCGGTCGGGCCTTGGCTGATCAGGCGCTGCAGTTCCTCGTCCATCGTCTTTTCGACCTTGGCCGCATCCACGCCGTCCTTGACCGTGGCCACCAGGAAGAAGGTGCCGCTCAGCTCGCTGCTCCAGGTATAGGCGCTGGCGTTGTCGGCGATCTTGTCGTTATGGACCAGCCGCGTGTCGAAGCGCGAGGACGCGCTGCCGCCCAGCACCTGGGCGAACAGGTCCAGCAGGGTGGCGTCCTTGCTGCCCAGTTCTGCCACCGGCCAGGCGCGGTAGATGCGCACCTGCGGCACGCGGTCGGGCACGGTCTCGCGGGTGTCCTGGGCGCGCTTGGGAATATTGGTCGGCATGTCGGCCAGGGTGGCGCTGGCGGGGATGTCGCCGAAGTACTCGGTGACTTTCTGCTTGGCGGTTTTCAGGTCGATATCGCCGGCCAGCACCAGCACCGCGTTGTTGGGCCCGTACCAGCTTTTGAACCAGGTCTTCACATCATCCAGCGTGGCCGCATCCAGATCGGCCATGGAACCGATGGTCTGCCAGCTATACGGATGCCCGGCCGGATACAGCGCTTCGAAGATCTTGGCGCTGATGCGGCGGCCGTAAGGCTGGTTCTCGCCCTGGCGCTTTTCGTTCTGGACCACGCCGCGCTGTTCGTCCAGCGACTTCTGGTCGATCGCGCCGAGCAGGTGGCCCATGCGGTCCGATTCCATCCACAACGCCATGTCCAGCGCGGTGGTGGGCACGTTCTGGAAATAATTGGTGCGGTCCTGGTTGGTGGTGCCGTTCTGGTCGGTCACGCCGACCAGCTCGTAGGGTTCGAAGTATTCGGCCTTGTGGTTCTCGCTGCCCTGGAACATCAGATGCTCGAACAGATGGGCGAAACCGGTGCGGCCGGGCTGCTCGTTCTTGCTGCCCACGTGGTACCACAGGTTCACCGCCACCACCGGCGCCTTGCGGTCGGTATGCACGATCACGCGCAGGCCGTTGGGCAGGGTGAATTCGCCGTACTTGATCTCCACCTGCGCGCTGCCGCCAGGCTTGGCCAGCGCCGGCTGCGGCGAAAAGGCCAATCCGGCGAGGGCGGTGGACAAAGCGACAGCCAGCAGGGCGGCGCGCGGACGGCGGGAAAGACGCATCGATATTCCTTTATATGGAGTCAGGACCTAAGGCGGCCAGGTAATGCTAACGGCCGGCACCGGTCATTACACTAGGCCATAAGGAAGGGGCGAAAACACGAAGCCCGCCTTGCGGCGGGCTTCGCTGCGCACTGCCTCGGGGCCGGCCTACTTCGCCTTCGCGACCGGCTTGCCGTCGGCATCGACGATGCTGACCTCGCCCAGGTTCAACCCGCGCACCGGCGCCTCGATGTGCTTCAGGTCGCCGACCACCACCCAGGTCAACACGCCGGGATCGAGCGTGGCCGCTGCGGCCTTCACCTGCTCCGGCGTCAGGGCCTCGATCTCGGCCTTGCGCTGGAACACGTAGTCGTCAGGACGCCCGTAACGCACGATGCCGCTGATCGTGCCCAGCACTGAAGCGGCGGTTTCGTACGCGCCGGGCAGGCTGCGGATCTCGGTGGCCTGGATCTTGGAGACCTCCTCCGCCTTGGGCGGCGCCTTGCCGCTGGCGTATTCGCGGATCTCGCGGTCGAGTTCCTTCAGCGAATCGGCGGTCTTGTCGATCTGCACCGGAGCGAAGGCTATCCACGGACGCTGGCCGAGCGCGCCTGGAATGAAGCTGTAGGAGCCGTATGCCCAGTGCTTGTCTTCGCGCAGGTTCATGTTGAGGCGCGAGGAGAATTCGCCACCCAGCACCGAGTTGGCGATCTCCAAGCGCACCGCGCCCGGATCGGTGGACGAAGGCACCACTTCGCCGGCCAGCAACGTGGCCTGGACCGCGCCTGGCTGGTCGATCAGGTACACCTTGGGCTTGGCCGGACGCTTCACCACGGCCAGCGCGGCGGCGGCGGCGGGCGCCGCACCCGTGCCCTTCCAGTCGCCGAAGTGCTTCTCCAGCAACGGCACGATTTCCTTCAGCGTGGTGTCGCCCACCACGATCAGGGTCGCGCCTTGCGGACGCATCCATTGCTGCTGGAAGCCCTGCAGATCCTCGCGCGAAAGGGAAGCGATGGCGGCCTCGTTGCCGCTGCCGCTGAAGGGAATGCCGTAGGGATGGCCGCTGCCGTACAGCAACGGCGGCAGCACGCGCAGCGCCACGCCCTGCGGTTGCGCCTTCTCCTGCTTGATGCCGGCGATCCAGGTCGCCTTGACCCGGTCGATTTCGTTCTGGTCGAAGCGCGGACGGCGCACCATGTCGGCGTATAGGGCCAGCGACGGATCGAGGCTCTCCTTCAACGCCGACAGATTGGCGCTGTTGCCATCGAGGTTGGCGCCGGCGCTCAGGCTGGCGCCCAGCGATTCTGCGCGGTTGCCGAACGCCAGCGCGTCCAGATCGCCCGCGCCCTCGTCCAGCATACCCATGGTGAAGCTGGACGTGCCCGATTTGCGGCCCTGGTCGGCGGTGTAGCCACCCTTGAACTGGTAACTGAACTGCACCACCGGCACGTCATGGCGTTCGGCCAGGATCACCTGGGTGCCGTTGCTCAGCGTGGCGCGCTCGAGCTTCGGGAACTTGAGGTCGGGGAAGGTCGTGGTCTGCGGTACGCCTTTGCTGCGGTCGATGCCGCTGGCCTCGGTCTTGTACTTGGGATCGGCGGCCGGCAGTTGGAATGGCGCGGGCGTCGCCGCCGGCTCCTCGGCGATAGCCGTGCGTTCGCCCGGCGTCACTACCAGCGTGTTGCCGCCTTTGGATAGCCAGCGGTCGCCGGTGGCGCGGATGCTGGCCGCGTCGGATTCGGACCAGACCTTGAGGCTGCGGCGGAAGCAGCCCGGATCGCCTGTGTAAACCGCGCATTCGGACAGCGTGTCGGCCTTGCCGCCGAAACCGCCTATGCGCTCGCTGCCGCGCACGAACCCGGACTTCCAGCGGGTGCTGGCCTGTTGCAGTTCGGCCCCGGTGGGGCCTTCCTTGAGCAGCTTCTTCAACTCCTCGTCGATGGCCGCCTCCACCTTCGCCGGGTCCACGCCCTCCTTCACATCGGCTTGGATGCTGAAGGTGGAGGCGAGCTCGAACGGCTGCACCGAGGCGCTGACGCTATCCACCAGCTTGTCCTGGAACAGCAGTCGCTTGTCCAGGCGCGAGCTCTTGCTTCCGCCCAGCACGGTGGCGAACAGCTGCAGGCGGTCGAGATCGGCGTCGTTGAAGCCGGCAACGCTCCACGAACGGTAGATGCGCGCCTGCGGAACCTTGTCGGTCATGCTGGCGCGGGTGGCTTCGCCCTGCACCGGGCCAGCTTTGATCCGCGGCATGGTCGGACCGGCCGGGATGTCGCCGAAATATTCGGCGGCCTTCTCCTTGGCGGTCTTCAGGTCGATATCGCCGGCCAGCACCAGCACCGCGTTGTTGGGGCCGTACCAGGTCTTGAACCAGGTCTTCACGTCTTCCAGCGACGCGGCGTTCAGATCGTTCATCGATCCAATAACGCTGTGGTGGTACGGATGATCCTTCGGATAGAGGTATTTGTTGATCTCGTCTTCGACCTGGCCGTAGGGTTGGTTCTCGCCCTGGCGCTTTTCGTTCTGGACCACGCCGCGCTGTTCGTCCAGCGTCTTCTGGTCGATCGCGCCGAGCAGATGGCCCATGCGGTCCGATTCCATCCATAGCGCCATGTCCAACGCGGTGGTCGGCACGTTCTGGAAATAGTTGGTGCGGTCGAACCAGGTAGTGCCGTTCATGTCGGTGGCGCCGACCAGTTCGAACGGCTCGAAGAATTCGCCAGGGGCGTTCTCCGAACCGTTGAACATCAGGTGTTCGAACAAGTGCGCGAAGCCGCTGCGGCCGGCCGGTTCGTCCTTGCTGCCGACGTGGTACCAGATGTTGACCGCCACGATAGGCGCCTTGCGGTCGGTATGCACGATCACGCGCAGGCCGTTGGGCAGGGTGAATTCGTCGTACTTGATCTCCACCTGCGCACTGCCATCGGGCTTGGCCAGTGCGGCCTGCGGCGACGCCGCCAGCCCGGCGAGAGCGGTCGAAAGGGCAACGGCAAGCAGGGCGGCACGCGGACGGCGGGAAAGGCGCATCGGATATTCCTTTATTGATGGTCTGCGGATCAGCCCGTGATGCTAGCGACCGCAGCCGGTCATTACACTAGGCCACAAGGCATGGTCGTAAGGCGGGTGCTGGTATGGAAGGCAAGACGGAAGCGCAACGCTGTCTGGTCACCGGGGCCAACCGCGGACTGGGCCTGGAACTCTGCCGGCAACTGCTGGCGCGGGGCGACCGGGTGGTCGCTGCGTGCCGCCAACCGGGCAAGGCCACGGCGCTCAATACCTTGGCTGGCGAGCATCCCGGGCGGCTGCACGTGACGCCCCTGGATGTGGCCGAACCCAAGAGCCATGCGGCCCTGGCGCGCGAACTGCCGCTGCTCACCGAGGGCGAGCCGCTGGATCTGCTGGTCAACAACGCCGGCGTGCTGCGCGGCGGCGAACGCTACGGCAGCGTGCAGGCCGCCGATCTGGAGACCAGCTTCCGCACCCATGCGCTGGGGCCGTTCCTGCTTGTGCAGACGCTTACCCCACAACTGGCGGATAACGCTCGCGTAGCCAACATCTCTTCGGAAATCGGATCGATCGGCCTGCGCCAAGAATTCCGCACGCCCAGCTACGCCATCGGCAAAGCGGCGCAGAACATGGCGACTTCGTTGCTGGCGCAAGCGCTGGCGCCGCGCGGCATCCTGGTGGTGGCGCTGCACCCGGGCTGGGTGCGCACCGACATGGGCACCGACCGCGCCGCACTCAGCCCGCAGGAATCGGCGCGCGGCTTGTTGCAGGTGATCGGTGGACTGCAAGCGCGCGATTCGGGCGCTTTCCTCGACTGGCAGGGACAAACCCTGCCCTGGTGAAGCGGATCGGCGATCCCGCGTTCAACCTTTTTTCCCTGAAGCGCATCACAACCACTGTCCAGAAAGCTGGCCGGGTGCCTTTCCTTCGCTCGTAAAAGGGGGTCACACGCGTCGGGATCGAGCGTCTTCGACGGCGATCCGGTCACCTCAGCGGACACCGGGCGGACGGACGGACACCTTTCTTATAGATGTATTTGTAATTGAATCAATAACTTGAAGTTGGCACGGCGTCTGCATTACTACCTTACAAGCACAGCCGACCCAACAAAACCTGACTGATAGCTGAATAAAAGAACTGCAAATGCAAGTTCTGCTTGACCGATCTGATTAGGTGTACTACCTTACTACCACACCACCCAACAACGACACTAAAGAGGCCCAACACCATGAACACCAAGACCTTCCTGCCGCTGACCGCCGCCGCCCTGTTCGCCGTCTGCGCCGGCTCCATGCTGATCTCCAGCCAGTCCTATAACGAAGCCAGCGCCAAGACCGCGCCGGTTGCCAGCCACATCGTCGACCTGCCCGCCGTCACCGTACGTCCTTCGTTCGAAGACGCCGCCTACTACCAGGCCAACAAGATCGTCGACCTGGCCGCCGTCACCGTCCGCCCGGCTGCCGAAGACCTGGCCTACTTCCTGGCCGACAACACCGCACGCATCGTCGACATGCCGGTCGTGACCGTGCGCCCGTCGGCGGAAGACGTGCAGATCGTGGCCGTCGGCGCCGCTACCCTGGCCCAGCAGCTGGCCTCGCGTTGATCGCTTGAAGCGCAACACCCCGCGTTAATGCAATAACCCGCTTCAAGCATCGCCGAGAGCAGTACGGCAGCGCGCCGATAGAGCCAGCGCCCCGTAGAATCCGTGCGATGAGCAACAACGACACCGCGCGCGCACTCGATCTGGACGTGCTGCTGTACCAGCCGGAGATTCCACCGAACACCGGCAACGCCATCCGCCTCTGCGCCAATACCGGCGCGCGGCTGCACCTCATCGAGCCCCTGGGCTTCGATTTGCAGGACAAGCAGCTTCGACGCGCCGGCCTGGATTACCACGAATACGCCACGCTGCAGGTCCACGCTTCGCTGGAAGCCGCCCTGGCCGCGATCGCACCGCGACGCCTGTTCGCCTTGAGCACCCGCGGTACCCAGCGCTACGACCAGCCGAGCTATCGCTCCGGCGACGCTTTGTTGTTCGGCCCCGAAACCCGCGGCCTGCCCGCCCACGTGCTGGAAAGCCTGCCGCCGGAACAACGCCTGCGCCTGCCGATGCGGCCGGACAACCGCAGCCTGAATCTTTCCAACAGCATCGCCGTGGTGGTGTTCGAAGCCTGGCGCCAGATCGGTTTCGCCGGCGGAAACTGACCGGCTACACGCAGGCCGAGCCAGCCTCGACCGTTTCTACCGTCGCAACGAGTGCACGCATCGGATCGAACGATTCATCCGGCGCGGTCCATTTCCGACCGCTCTCCTTCGCTCACCAGAAACTCGCGTACAACGCGCACAGGATCGCAACCACCGCGACGCTGGCGATATTGAACGATGGGGTGGTCGCGTAACTGACGTCGCCGGTCTTGATCCGGTCGCTGACGCCGGAGGCTTTGCTCGCCAGCGACACCACGATGGCCAGCGCCAGGGCCAGCAGGAACACCAGGCCGACGCGATCCATGAACGGCAGCGAGGGCCATGCCAGCTTCAACACCACCGACAGCGCGAACGAACCGATCGCCGCGGCCAGCGCACCGGCTTCGTTGGCGCGCTTCCAGAACAGGCCCAGCACGAAAATCACCACGATGCCCGGAGTGAAGAAGCCGGTGTATTCCTGGATGTACTGGAAGCCCTGGTCGAAGCTGCCCAGCAACGGGCGCGCGGTCAGGATGGCCAGGAGTATGGAGACCGTGGCCGCGATGCGGCCGACGCGCACCAGTTTGGTTTCGTCGTGGTTCTTGTGTTGTTTGGCGTAGAAATCCAGGGTGAAGATGGTGGCGACCGAATTGATCTTGGAAGCCAGCGAGGCCACGATGGCCGCCACCAGCGCCGCGAACACCAGGCCCAGGATGCCGCTGGGCAGGATCGCCATCATGGTCGGATAAGCTTGATCGGGACGCGCCAGGTCTTTGGCCAGCACCACCGCGGCGATGCCGGGAAGCACCACGATCACCGGCATCAGCAGCTTGAGGAAGGCGGCGAAAACCACGCCCTTCTGCGCTTCCTTGATGTCCTTGGCCGCCAGCGCGCGCTGGATGATGTACTGGTTGAAGCCCCAGTAGCTGACATTCATGATCCACATGCCGCCGATCAGCACGCTCAGTCCCGGCAGGTCCTTGTAGAAGGGACTGTCCTTGGACAGGATCATGTGGAAGTGCTCGGGGTGCGCCTGCCACAGCTTGCTGAAGCCGGCCACGATGCCGGCGCCATCGCCGATCTTGCTGAGCGTCAGCGCCGATACCAACAGGCCGCCCAGCACCAATAGCGACACCTGCACGATATCGGTCAGCGCCACCGCTTTCAGTCCACCGTACAACTGGTAGGCCAGCGCGAAAATCCCCAGCAACGCCAACGCCAGCATCTGGTTCATGCCGGTGACCTGCGCGACGGCCAGCGAACCCAGCCACAGGATCGAGGTGAGGTTGACGAAGACGTACAGCCCCAGCCAGAACACGGCCATCAGCGTGCGGATCCTGGTGCCGTAACGCTCTTCCAGGAATTGCGGCATGGTGTAGATGCCGTTGCGCAGGAAGATGGGCAGGAAGAACTTGCCCACGATCAGCAGGGTGATCGCCGCCATCCATTCGTAGGAGGCGATCGCCAGGCCGATGGCGTAACCGGAACCGGACATGCCGATGATCTGCTCGGCCGAGATGTTGGCCGCGATCAGCGAAGCGCCGATGGCCCACCACGGCAGCGATTTGCTGGCGAGGAAATAATCCTTCGCCGATTTCTGGTGCCCGCCCTTCTCGCGCGATACCAGCTGCGCCAGCACGAAAATGCCGACCAGGTAGGCCAGGACGATACCGATATCGATCGGGGATAGTGTCATTTCAGCCTCGACTGCAAACCTGGTTGGCATGGACCGGCAGCGATGCCGGGAAAAGAAGCGCGCGGCGGATCGTCAGGGCTTGGGACACTCGAACACGTGGTCGGCCTCGTTGATCGCACCCAACGCTACCCGCGACAGCGAGAATTGCAGGGCGCCCGCAGTTTCCAGCCGCATCGGCTGGGTCAGCTTCGTAAGATCGGCGCCCGCCGCGCCGAAGCACTTCAACGGCACTCCCAGCGTGGTCCATTGCTCTTTCGGCAACGCCGCCAGCGCATCGTGCAGAGGCAAGGTCGCAGCGCAGCCTTCGCCGCAGGCCACGCCCAGGTTCACCTCCGCTTGCGGCACCGTTTCCGCACGCAGGGTCAGCACCAGCATCACGTCGCCGTTGGATTCGCGCAGCACATCGAAGGGAGCATCGGCCACCAGGAACGCACTGGCCTTGCCGGTACCGGCCCAGGAGAAACGCAAGGCGTCTTCCTGCGCCTTGTGGTCCACCGCGGCGACACGCAGGCTGTTGTCGTGCAGCGCGGCGGGCAATGCGGCGACCTTGGTCGCATGGCCCTGCGCGTTTTCCAGACGCAGGCCCGTTCCCGGCGCGGCGCGCCCGCGGGCGAAGTAGACGCCAGCGACTTTCTGTTCGCCCGACAGTCCCGATACTTCCGGCAACGGCGCAAGATCGCCGTTGTCGGCATAGGTCAGGCCGTAGCCGAACGCGAACTGCGGCGAGTAATCCTTCTGCCCGACGTTATTGGCGAACTGGATGGCGGTGCGCGGCCAGGAGAAGCCCAGCTTGCCCTTGAAATCGTGCGCCGCTTTGCCCTGCGCATCGCGCAGGAGGACATCGGCGATACCGGCACCTTCCGATCCGGGCAGCCAGGCCGCCACGAACGCATCGGCGGCGTTGATCTCGCGATTCACCCACAAGGGCCGGCCGCTCAGGAACACCGCGACCACCGGAATGCCTTCGGCCTTCAGCCGCTTGATCAGCTGCAGATCGCTGTCGTCGCCGGGTTTGTAGGACAGATCGGGAATGTCGCCCTGGAATTCGGCGTAGGGATTTTCACCGAACACCACAATGGCGGCGTCGGGCTTCTTTTTGTATTTTCCGTCCACCGCCAATTCGGCGTTGCCGCCGGCGGCCTTCACCTGCGCCTGCAGGCCTTCCCAGATGGAATCGGCATTGGGGTAGTCCGCACGCGTGGTGCCCGTGCCCTGCCAGTTCAACGTCCAGCCGCCGGATTGCTTGCCGACATCGTTGGCGCCGTCGCCGGCCACCAGCAGAGTTTTGTGCGGATCCAGCGGCAGCACGCCGCCCTGGTTCTTCAGCAGCACCAGCGATTCGCGCACCGCCTGACGCGCCACTGCACGGTGCTCTGGCGCACCCAGCAATTCGAACTTGCCGCCCAGCGGCCGTTGCGAAGGCTTGCCGGCCTCGAACAGGCCAAGACGGAACTTCACCCGCAGAATGCGCCGTACCGCATCATCCAGCCGTTCCATCGGCAGCGTGCCGGCTTTCACCGCCGCCACTGCGGTTTCGTAGAAACCCTTCCAGCTATCGGGCGCCATCGCCATGTCCAGGCCGGCCAGAATCGTGGCGGGACAATTGTCGTTGGTGCAGCCTTTGACCTGACCGTGTCCGTTCCAGTCGCCCACCACGAAGCCGCCGAAATTCATTCGCCCTTTCAGCACTTCGGTCAGCAGATGCCGGTTACCGTGCATCTTCTCGCCGTTGACGCTGTTGAACGAGGCCATGACGGTCTGCGCACCGGCCGCGATGGCGGGCGGATAACCGGCGCCGTGGATACGCGCCAGTTCGGCTTCGTCGATCTTGGTATCGCCCTGGTCCTTGCCGCCGGTAGTGCCGCCGTCGCCCAGGAAATGCTTCACCGACACCATCACGTGCGAGCCATCCAGGAAGTCGGGCGCGCCCGCCTTTCCTTGCAGCCCTTCCACCATCCTGCCGGCGAAGCTGGCCACGACGTCGGGCGATTCCGAATAGCCTTCGTAGCTGCGTCCCCAGCGATCGTCCTGCGGCACCGCCACGGTCGGCGCGAACGCCCATTCCATGCCGGTGGTGCGCGTTTCCACCGCGGTGACCTTGCCGATCCGCTCCATCAGATCCGGATTGCGGGTCGCACCCAGGCCGATGTTGTGCGGGAACAGCGTCGCGCCGACGATGTTGCTCTGCCCGTGCACCGCATCGATGCCGAACAGGATCGGGATGGCCTTGCCGCCCTGCGATGTATCCATCGACGCTTCATAGAACGCATCGGCCAGCGCCAGCCATTGCGCGGGAGTGGCGTTGTATTTGCCGCCTGGGTCGGAATTGCCGCCGGCCAGCACCGAACCCAATCGATACTTGCGTACGTCGTCCGGCGTCAGGCTGGCGATGTCGCCCTGCACGATCTGGCCGACCTTTTCCTCCACCGTCATCTTCGCCATCAGCTCATCGATGCGCTTCTCGATAGCAGGATCTTCGGTCAGCGGCCAGGCGACTGCAGGCCATGACGAAGTGGTTTCGGCCGTGGCGGCGGCTGCGGGCGCTTTTTCGTCGCGACAGGCCGCGGCCGACAATGCCAATGCCACTGGAACGGCCAACAGCAAGCCCGTCCGTAGCACAGGACGGAAACGGGAAGGCTCAGCGAGTGCGTTCAATGTCGTGACTCCGTCATGCGTAGATAAGATCAAATGAAGGCCCGCCGTATCGGCGGGCCCTGCTCTGCTTCCAAACAGGGTAGACCGGCCGCGTGGAAATCGTTGCGCAACCGGTTCCCCCACCAATGGTCAGCCTTCCATCTGTTCCAGCTCCCGACCTTTGGTTTCGTACACGTACTTGAGTACGAAGAATACCGAGATCACCGCGGCCACGGTGTAGATACCGTAGGCACCAGCCAGACCGATGCCGGTCAGCAGGATCGGGAAAGTGACGGTGATGAGGAAGTTGGACGTCCACTGCGCCGCGCCCGCCACCGCCAGTCCGGAACCACGGATCTGGTTGGGGAACATCTCGCCCAGCATCACCCACATCACCGGACCCCAGGACATGTTGAAGAACACCACGTAGACGTTGGCCGCCACCAGCGCCAGCATGCCCATCGAGTCGGACATCGCCAGCTTGCCCTGCGCATCCAGCCCGGCGCTGGCGAAGGCGAAGGTCACCAGCGCCAGCGACACCGCCATGCCGGCCGAACCGATCCACAGCAACGGCTTGCGGCCGATCCGGTCGATCAGGATCAGCGCCAGCACGCACGCACCGATACTGAGCGCGCCGGACAGCACGTTGATCAGCAGCGCGTCGTTTTCCGAGAAGCCCACCGCCTGCCACAGCACCGCGCCGTAGTAGAACACCACGTTGATGCCGACCAGCTGCTGGAAGGTGGCCAGGCCGATGCCGATCCAGACGATCTTGCGCACTTTGCCCGTCGCCTTGTCGACCAGATCGGACAAGCGCGGACGATGGTGGTCGGCCGACAGCGAGCCCTCGATCTCGATCTGCTTGGTTTTGGCTTCCGCCGCGCCGTACAGGCGGGTCAGCACTTTCAACGCGTCTTCCTTGCGGCCCTTGACCACCAGGTAACGCGGGCTTTCGGGGATCAGCAACAACAGCAACAGGAAGATCAAAGACGGGATCGCCATCATCCAGAACATCCAGCGCCACGCCGCAAAGCCCAGCCACAGCGTTTCGGTGGAGGCGCCTGCGGTCTTGGCCAGCAGGTAGTTACTGAGGAAGGCGCAGAACAGTCCGCCGATGATGGCGATCTGCTGCACCGTCGCCAGCCGTCCGCGGTAGCGGGCCGAGGCCACTTCGGCGATATAGGCCGGCGACATCACGCTGGCCGCGCCGACCGCGAAACCGCCCAATACGCGCGCGATGATGAACACCAGCGACGTGTTGGCCATGCCCGCGCCCAGCGCCGAGAGCAGGAACAGCACCGCCGAGATGATCAGCACCGCCCGCCGTCCCCAGCGGTCGGCCAGGCGGCCGGCGAAGAAGGCGCCGACCGCGCAACCCAGCAGCATCGAAGCCACTTCGAAACCGGTTCCGGCCGAACTGGAGTGGAAAGTCTGCTTGAGCCCGTCGACAGTGCCGTTGATCACCCCGCTGTCGAAACCGAACAGGAAGCCGCCGATGGTGGCCACGCAACTGATCAGGATGATCAGCCGGGTGTTCTCGCCGCTGTCGGCGGATGCCTTGCTGAGGGGAATGCTGTTCATGGGCGGCCTTTGCTGAGTGCGGCTCGTATGGATTAGGAATCTACGGATCGGCGGCGGCAAGTATCAGCGCAACAGATACTGGTTCAACAGGTTCTCATAACGCTCCTGCTTGCCGCTGATCTGCTTGGGTTCGCCGTTGTTTGCGGCCAGCGTGCGCAGGTCGGCCAGGGCCAGCTTGCCCTGCTCGAAATCGCGGCCGGCACCGCTGTCGAAGCTGGAATAACGCTCGGCGCGCCACTGCTCCCACGGCGAATCGGTCAGCAGCGCATGCGCCACTTCCAGGCCGCGCGCGAAGCTGTCCATGCCGCCGATGTGGGCGAGGAAAAGGTCTTCCAGATCGGTCGATTCGCGACGGACCTTGGCGTCGAAGTTCAGGCCGCCTTCCAGCCCGCCCTGACGCAGCACCACCAGCATGGCGCCGACGGTGTCGTACAGGTCGGTCGGGAACTGGTCGGTATCCCAACCGTTCTGCGCATTGCCGCGGTTGGCGTCGATGCTGCCCAGCAGGCCGTGGTCGGAAGCCACCTGCAGGTCGTGTTCGAAGGTGTGCCCGGACAGCGTCGCGTGATTAGCTTCGATGTTGAGCTTGAAGTCTTTTTCCAGGCCATGCTGTTGCAGGAAGCCGGCTACCGTGGCGCTGTCGAAGTCGTACTGGTGCTTCATCGGCTCCATCGGTTTGGGCTCGATCAGGAAATTACCCTTCAGCCCGATGCTGCGGCCGTAGTCGCGGGCCATGGTCAGGAAGCGGGCGAAGTGTTCGACCTCACGTTTCATGTTGGTGTTGACCAGCGAGGCATAGCCTTCGCGGCCGCCCCAGAACACATAGTGCTCGCCACCCAGCTCGACGGTGGCTTCGAGCGCGGCCTTGACCTGCACGGCCGCGCGGGCGACCACAGCGAAGTCGGGGTTGGTCGAAGCGCCGTTCATGTAGCGCGGGTGCGAGAACAGATTGGCCGTGCCCCACAGCAGTTTCGTGCCGGTGGCTTCCTGGCGCGACTTGGCCAGGGCGACCATGTGCTTGAGGTTCTTCTCGTATTCGCCGATGTCTTCGGAATCGGGGGAAAGATCGATGTCGTGGAAGCACCAGTACGGCACGCCCAGCTTGCTGAAGAACTCGAACGCGGCGTCGATCTTGGCCTCGGCAGTAGCCAGCGGCGAGCCGGTTTCCCACGGAAATCGGCGCGTGCCGGGGCCGAAAGGATCGTGGCCGGCGTTGCAGAAGGTATGCCAGTAGCACACCGCAAAGCGCAGGTGCTCGGCCATGGTCTTGCCGCCGATGCGCTTGTTGGCGTCGTACACCTTGAAGGCGAGGGGGTTATCCGAATCGCGGCCTTCGAACGGGATGCGCCCGATGCCCGGGAAGAATTCTTTTGCGCCGGTGAAATAGAGATTGCTCATGGTCTGTCTTCCATTCTGTTGTGCGGGGGCGCGCTACGCCGGGTACAGCGTGCGCACGGCATCGAGGTGTTGCAGGAAACGCGCGTAGTGCGTCCGGTATTGGCCGACGCGCGCAGGGTCGGGCCGGGTGGAAAGCGATGGATCTACGGCGGCATGCTGTGCCACCAGGTCGTGCAGAGCGACGCCTTCTTTGCTTTGATGCAACTGGGACCACAACGCCTGCAGCGCAGCGCCGAACGCGGCGCCTTCGGTCTGTCGTGGCACTTCCACCGGCAGATCGAACACATCAGCGATCATCTGCCGCCAGGCGGCGCTCTTGCCGCCGCCGCCGGTCAGCACGATGGCTTCGAACTGCAGACCCGCCGCAGCGAATGCGTCGTAGCCATACTTCAAGGTGTAGGTCGCGCCTTCCATCGCCGCGCGGTAGCAGTTGGCGGGCGTGGCGTTGAGCGGATCCATGCCCAGCATCGCAGCGCGGGCATCGGGCAGGTTCGGCGTGCGTTCGCCGTTGAAGAAAGGCAACAAGGTCAGGCCGTCGGCGCCCGGACGGGTATCGCCGATCATGGCTTCGCCTTGGGCGACGCTGAAGCCGAACAAACGTGCGATGGTCTCGGTAGCGACCGTGCAGTTCATGGTGCAGATCAACGGCAGCCAGCCGCCGGAAGAAGAACAGAACGCGGCCCAGGCGCCGTTGGCATCCACCACCGGATGATCGGCGTAGGCGAACAGGGTTCCTGAAGTGCCCAGACTCATCGACAGCCGGCCCGGCACCACGCAGCCGGTACCGATGGCCGCCATCATGTTGTCACCGCCGCCGACCGCGATGCGAACTGCGTGCGGCAGCCCGAGCGCGTCGGCGATCGCGGGCAGGATCGCGAAGGTGGTGCCCAGTTCGATCAGCGGCGGCAAGCACGGCGAAAGATCGCGATCGGGATCGATGGCCGCCAGCAGTTCTTTCGACCATTGGCGCGTGCGCACATCCAGCCAGCCGGTGCCCGAGGCATCGCCGAGTTCGGTGAAGCGTTCGCCGGTGAGGTAGAAGTTGAGATAGTCGTGCGGCAGCAGGATGGTCGCCAGGTCGCGATAGACCTCGGGACGATGTCGGCGCGTCCACGGCAGCTTGGAAGCGGTATAACCGGGCAGGATGGGATTGCCCGCGATCTCGATGCAGCGCTGTTCTCCACCGAGCGCCTGCATGATCTGTCCGCACTCGCGCGCGCTGCTGGTATCGCACCACAGCTTGACCGGCGCCAGCACCTGGCCATCGCGACCCAGCGGCACGAAGCCATGCTGTTGCCCGGAGACGCCGATCGCGGCGATGGACGCGCGGACTGGCGCATCCAGTTGCGCGAAGCAAGCGTGCACGCCTTCGATCCACCACGAAGCCAGCTGCTCGCGGCTGCCGTCTTCGCCGCTGATCAGTTCGAGCGGCGCGCTGGTTGTGGCGACGACCTGCCTGGACTCCGCGTCGTAGACGAGCAGCTTGATGCTCTGGGTTCCCGCATCGATGCCGGCGTACAGGCTCATGCCGCCACCAGCTTGCCGTCTTGCAGGCGGATGCGTCGCGACTGGCCCGCTTCGAGTTCCATATCCAGACTCTGTTCTCCCAGCACCACGTTGTAACGGCCGCCGTGCACGCTGGTGAGCGTGGCCATGGCCAGACGGCCCGCTTTCCAAGACAGATCGACGCCCGCCGCGCCGCGCACCTTAAGACCACGCACGGATCCGGATTCCCACGCTTGCGGCAGCGCCGGCAGCAGGAAGATCGAACCGCCCCAGCTCTGCAGCAGCATCTCGGTGATGCCGGCGGTGCCGCCGAAGTTGCCGTCGATCTGGAACGGGGGATGGGCATCGAACAGATTCGGATAGGTCCGCTGCGGTGCCAACAGCATGCGCAGGATCTTCAGCGCGTGTTCGCCGTCGCCCAGCCGCGCCCACAGGTTCAAGCGCCAGCCGATGCCCCAGCCGGTGGCGTCGTCGCCGCGTATTTCAAGCGATCGTTTAGCGGCCGCGGCGAGTTTCGGCGTATCGCGCAGGTTGATCTGCCAGCTCGGATGCAATGCGTAAAGATGGGAGACGTGGCGGTGGTGGATCTCCGGCACCTGCATGTCCCAATCTTCGCGCCATTCCTGCAACTGGCCCGCATTGCCGACGCGATCGGCTGGCAGCTGTCCGCGCAATTGCTGCAACTGTTGTGCGAAACCGGCATCCACGCCCAGCAGGCCGGCAGCCTGGATGCACTGCGCGAACAGATCGCGCAGCAATTGCGAGTCCATTGCCGGTCCGGCGCAAAGCGAGGCGCCCTTCGGATGCACGTTCTCGGGCGACATCGATGGATTGGTGACCATCTCGCCGGTAGCGGGATCGCGCACCAGCGCGGCGGCGAAGAATTCGGCCGCACCCTTGAACAGCGGGTAGATCCTGCGCAGATAAGCTTCGTCGCGGCCGTAGTCCCAGCGGTCCCACAATTGCTGCAGCAGCCAGGCGCCGCCCATCGGCCACAAACCCCACTGCGCGCCGTCGATGGGACCAGTCTGCCGCCACAGGTCGGTGTTGTGGTGCACCACCCAGCCTGGCGCTCCGTACATTTCCCTGGCCCGGCGCGCGCCCTTTTCCGCCAGGTCGAACAGCATGCTCTCCAACGGCTCCACGCATTCGGGCAAGGCGTTGGCCTCGCTGGGCCAGTAGTTCATTTCCGTGTTGATGTTGATCGTGTATTTGCTTTCCCACGGCGGGTCCATCAAGTCGTTCCAGATGCCCTGCAGGTTGGCCGGCTGCGTACCGGGACGCGAACTGGAAATCAGCAGATACCGGCCGTACTGGTGATAGAGCGCGGCCAGCGCGGGATCGCCATCGTTGGCGAAGTGCTCGACACGTTCGTCGGTGGGCAGCTTCGCCGCTTCAGTACTTCCCAAATCGAGGGAGACGCGACGGAACAGGCGCTGGTGCTCGGCCACATGCGCTGCACGTAGCGCTTCGAAACCGCGCTGCTGCGCTGCCGCCAGCTGCCGGCGCGTGATCGCTTCGGGGTCGCCGCTGACGTCGTCGTAGCGGCGATAGCTGGTCGCGGCCGTGATCAGCAGCACTACCTCGTCCGCGCCTTCGATTTCGATGCGTTCGCCACGTACCTGCAGCGAGCCGCCACGGGGAATCGCACGCACCCGCGTCGCGAACTTCAGCTTGCCCTCGATGCCGTGCCGCGCCGGATTGCGGCCGCGCAGCAGCAGGGCGCCGTCTTCGGCCGACACTTCGCTCTGCTGATCGCTGTCCAGCGATACCCGCAGGTCGATGCCGCCGGGACGGTCGGTAGACAGGCGCATCACGATGCACTGATCGACCGGCGAGACGAAGGCTTCGCGCGTGTGCTCCGTCTTCCAGGTTCGGAACTGCGTGCGCGTGATCGCCGTATCCAGATCGAGTTCGCGACGATAGTCGGTGGTGTCCGGAATATCGCGGAAATCCAGCACCAGGTCGGCCAGCGGCTGATAGGGCATCTGCTTGAGCGGCCGCGCCATCATCCTGGCGTTGGCCAGGTCTTCGGCCTGGGCGTATTGGCCGGCGAAAATCAGCCGGCGCACTTCCGGCAATGCTTCCAGCGCGCCGGAAGTGTCGGCTTCGTACGGGCCGCCCGCATACAGCGTGTCTTCGTTGAGCTGCAGGCGTTCGTGTTCGATGCCTCCCCACACCATCGCACCGAGGCGCCCGTTTCCCAACGGCAACGCCTCCACCCATCGCGTCGCCGGCCGCCGGTACCAGAGCTTGAGCGCATCGCCGTCGGCGGTGGCGCTCGCAGCCGCGTGCACGACTGCGGACGGTGCCAGGCCAGCGATCGCAAGGCCTGCGCCCATTCCCTTGAACAATTCGCGGCGGGTCAGATCGACGCTCATATCAGTTCGTCTTGGCCGCCTTCACCGTGATCGCCTTGCCGTCGTACTGCACGGTGGTATCGGCGGCCGGTTCCAGTGCGCCGGCGTCGGCGCGCGGACCGCTGATCCAGCGCACGCGCACTTCACGCTTGGCCTGCATGCCGGGGAACGTACCCTGGCGCGCACCGATGCTCAGTTCACCGCTCTTCTCATTCCATTTCAGCGGAATGCGGCTGAACTCGCCCTTCTCGTAGCCGTAGCCCTTGCCATCGTCTTCGTACAGCGAGAATTCGCCGTCGGCGCCCGTATAGACCACCACGGTCAGCGGCGCGTCCTTCTTCTCGTCCACGTATTGCTGCACCGGACCGGTCGGCACGATCGCACCGGCACGCACGAACAACGGCATGCGCTCCAGCGGCGCGGCGGCCTGCAGGGTTTGTCCGCCCTCGTGGCGCTGGCCGCTGTAGAAGTCGTACCAGGCGCTGCCGGCCGGCAGATAGACCGGGCGCTGCGTAGCCTTGAACGCGGTCACCGGAGCCACCAGGAATGCCGGCCCGAACAGATACTGGTCGTTGATGTCGCGGACCTTGGCGTCGCCCGGGAATTCCATCGCCAGGCTGCGCATCATGCTGCCGTCGCGATGATAGGTATCGCCGGCCAGCGTGTAGACGTAGGGTAGCAACGTGTAGCGCAGACGGTTGTAGTAGGCCATGCTGGCGTAGTACGGCGTGCCTTCCGGCGCGATGTTCCAGATCTCGCGGTACGGGAACTGGCCGTGCGAGCGGAACAGTGGCACGAACGCGCCGAACTGGTACCAGCGGGTGTTGAGCTCGCGCCATTCCGGCAGATGCGCCGGGTCCTGGCGCTCGTAGCGCTTCTCCACCGCGAAGCCGCCGATATCGAAGGTCCAGTTCGGCAGGCCCGACATCGACAGATTGACGCCAGCGGAAATCTGATCGCGCATGTCGTCCCAGCGCGAAACGATATCGCCGCTCCATACCGCCACCGCATTGCGCTGGGTGCCGGCATAGCCTTTGCGCGACAGGATGAACACGCGCTTGTCCGGATCGGCCGCACGGTCGCCGCGGTATACGCCCTGGGTGTGCGGCAGCGGGTAGGAATTGAAGAACTCGGTGGACGGGCCCACCGCGGTCGGCGTGGTGCGCGCCTTGCGCTCGCCGACATCGAGGTTGGAATGCAGGTCAGGCTCGTCCGCGTCCAGCCACCAGGCGTCGAAGCCCTTGCTGTTGAGCTTCTCGTTGATCTGCCGCCAGTAGATGGCCTGCGCCTTCTCCGAATACGGATCGTAGAACGAGTTCAAATAGCCCGCGCCGATCCAGTCCTTCTCGCCCACTTCCACATTGCGCTTGTACATGAAACCGGCGGCATCCAGTTCCTTGTAGTTGGCGGTGGTGGGATAGAACTTGGGCCATACCGAAATCATGATCTGCGCGTGCAGATCGTGGACCTGCTTGACCATGCCGTCGGGATCGGGGAAATGCGTCTTGTCGAAATCGTGCGAACCCCAGGCGTCTTCCGGCCAGTACGACCAGTCCAGCACGATGTTGTCGATGGGCAGCTGGCGCTTGCGGTATTCGGCCAGCGCGCCGACCAGTTCGTCCTGCGTCTTGTAGCGCTCGCGGCTCTGCCAGAATCCGTAGGCCCATTTCGGCAGCAGCACCGCTTTGCCGGTCAGTTCGCGATAGCCTGCGATGACCTGATCGGCAGAGTCGCCGGCGACGAAGTAGTAATCGATCATCTGTCCGGCTTCGGACCACAGCGACAGGTTCTTGGCTTCGGCGGCGGGCAACGGATCGCGATGCAGCAATGCGATGTAGCTGGGGTCGATCAGTTTCCACTCGATCTTCAGCTTGTGGCGCTGGCCCGGCTGCAGTTCCAGCGCGAATTCGTGGTGCCACGGATTCCAGTTCTGGCGCCAGCGGTCGATCACTGGCTTGTCGTCGATCCAGAGCTTGGCGTACTCGCTGGAGTACAGCGAGAACGTATGGCGTCCTGGGCTGAGCGCTTCGATCTCGCCCTCCCAAGTCACCTGCATGGGCTGGTCCTTGCTCTTGGCTTCGGCCGGGAAGTTGGCCAGGTCCTTGATGTACTGGTAGTTCACCTCGGATTCGCGGCGCTCGACTTTCTGCACGCCGCCGACCGAGTAGCGCGCGGTCAGCGCGCCTTCTTCGCCCTTGGCGTCGTACAGTTTCAGGCTCTTGGGCAACGGCTGCAGGCCGCGCGGGTCGCCCATGCGGGTGATGGCGTTGTTGTCCCATAGCAGGCCGTAGTTGCGGCTGGACACCAGGAAAGGCACCGCCATGTCCACGTTGTGCTGCAGCAGTTCGACATCGTGGCCTTTCTGGTTCATCCAGCCTTGCTGATGCTGGCCGAAGCCGTAGATGGCTTCGTCATCGGGCGATTCGAAACGCTGGCGGACGCTGAGGTAGGGCTTGCCTTCCACTTCCAGCGGGGAAAAACTCCTGCCGCCTTCGACCTCGCTCAGTACCGGCTTGCCCTGCTTGTCCAGGAAGCTGACCCGGCCGCTCTGCAGCGAAACCTCGGCGGTTACTTTGTCGGTAGTCAGGCGCAGCTTGCCGTCGGCGCTATCGACGTCGAACTTGGCAGCCGGTGTTGTGGCCTCGACCCGCATCAGGCTGGGACTGCGCTTGAAATCGCCATCGGGATCGGCACTGACCCGGATGATGCCGGCATCCACCACCTGCAGGCGCACCGCCGCGGCGCCTTTATCCAAGGGACGCACGATGACGCCGTTGTCGGTCTTCTCATACGCCTGGCCGGCTTTGCCGCCGCAAGCGGCCAGCAAGACCAGCAACGGCAGGCTCAGCCCCATTAAATTACGCATTTTCCGCTCCTCCCTTTCGATTCGTGTGGGACGGGCCAGACCCGCCGCTACGGATTCCGGCAACGATCGCCGAACGCCGTCGATACCTTGCAATTCAGTACGTCGCCAGCTTCACCTTCAGCAGCTGATCGGCGCTGGAAAAATTCAGCCCATAATCGGTCTGGTCGCCGTTCCAGACGCGCTGGAACTTCCATTGGTTGTTTTCGTAAGTACCTTCCTCGACGCGGTCGTAGATCTGCCGTGCGGCGACGGCGGGATCGACAGCGACGATGTTCACCCGTGCGTGATAGGCGGTGACCAGGAATTCGTCGGTACCGGTTTCTGCGATCAATGCCGCGCCCACCGGCTCCGGATTGCCAGGCGCTTCGCCCTGGAACCAGAACTGCGGCACGCCATAGGTGATCACCGCATTCCAGCGGTCGTTGAGCTTGATCGTCTGCACGGGCTGGCCGGCCTGTTCGGCGACGCCATGCACCTTGCCTTCGAAGCTCAGCTTGGCCAGCACCCGTGCGGCCGGCCGCACCAGACGATAGTTCAGCGCGAACGGCTCCAGCGATTCGGGCGACATGCGCTTGGCCCCCAGCGGCCAGTTGGAATAGCGCGTGTAGTCGATGCCGAACGGCGACCAGCCGATGGCCTGCTGGCCCAATGCCGCGAAGAAATAGCGCGCGAACATCGTGTCGTTGCCGGTTTCGGCCACCAGCAAGGCGTTGTCGGGGCGCGAATAGCGGTCCAGCACGGTGGTGTACTTGTCGTACTCGCGCATGTAGATGTCCGGCGCCAGCAGGTCTATGTTGGGCGCGGCCGCCTTGTAGATCTCCAGTACGTTGTCGGTGGGACCGCCGCTCTCGTACTGCCCGGGCAGGCCGGGCGTGAACGGATCGCGCAATGCCGCGTTCACGTACATCGGCAACGGATACTCGGCCTTGCCCGCCGCGGCGACTTGATCGATGTAGTGCGCCACATGCCAGGCATGGAAGAACTCGTCTGCGTCGTTGCCGAACGCCTGCTTCCAGTTGCCGGGCTGCTTGCCCATCTTCTTGATCAGCGTTTCCGGCACCGGCCCATCGAACGCCTTCTGCGCCAGCGGCGAAAAATCGCGCGGCGCGCCGTAGGTGCCGGGTTCGTTCTCCGGCTGCACCATGATGACGGTGCGCTGCGGATCGGCCTGCTTCAGATGGCGCATCAACTGCACGAAGGCTTTCTTGTCGGCTTCCAGCGTCTCGGCGGCCAGCGGCGACAGGGAGTTAAGCGTCCTGCCGTCGGCAGTGACGACGCGCGGGAAGCGCTTGTTGTCCAGCTTCACCCAGGCCGGCGCGTAGTTGGGTCCGTTGTTCTTCCAGGTCGCGAACCACAGCAGCACCAGCCGCACGTCGTGCTCGCGCGCCTGCGCCAGCAAGGTGTCGAGGAAGGAGAAATCGAACTTGCCTTCCTGCGGCTCGACCTGCTCCCAGGCGATCGGCACCATCACCGTATTGGGCTTCAGCACTTCGATGGCGGGCCACACTTTTTCGAGTGCGGCCGGATAGTTGCTGGAGTTGTTCACCTGCGCGCCCAGCAGCAGAAAGGGCTCGCCGTCTACCAGCAACGCATGGCGGCCGTTCTCGCTCACCAGTTTCGGGATCGGCGCTTCGGCGCTCTGCGCCTTCGGCTTGGATTCGCTTCTGGTTTCGGCCGGCGCCGCACCCACAGGCGCCTCGGACGGCTTGCACGCCACCAGCAACGCGAACAGCGCCAATACCGTTGCCGATCGCAGCAGGCGGGCAGAGGCAACGACGGTCGGGATTCGTATCGTCATCCGGTGGTTCTCCTTGATTACCAGCTATCGCTGCGGAAAGGCGATGCAGGCAAGCTATCGCGGTTGATCAGATCGGCTTGTTCGGGGTTGTCGCTCCATGCATAGCGCACTGCCTGCGGTTGTGCGACCGCATCGCTGGTCACCACGACGGCGTCGCCGCGGAGAACGGCGCGCGCCGGATGGAAGCGGCGGTCGGCGCCGGCCAGTTCGAAACCATGCACTTCATCGCCTCCGCCGCGCACCGCCAACGCAGTGGTGGATGGACCGAACTCCACCCTGGCCTCGCGCCCTTTGAACTTGGCTGCGCGATAAACCGGGCCGGAATACACCAGCGATTCGCCATAAGCCACATGGCGCGCGGCCAGCGCCAGACGGCGGCCGACTTCCTGCTTGTTCAGCGGATGGATGTCGTTCGGATCGCCGATATCGATGGCCACCGCTTGCGCGGTAGCCGGCAGAGCCAGCGTGTGCGACTGCGATTCGCGCAGCAGCGCCCACGGACTGCCGGCACCGGCGCTTTGGCCGGGAACATCCGCACCGGAGATGAAATTGGCCAGCTGCACCCACAGGAACGGCATGGCCGGCTGTTTCCAGTCGCTGCGCCATTGCCCGATCATGGCGGCGAACTGGTCGCGGTAACGGTAAGCGTCGGCCGCGGTCGCGTTGGCTTCGCCCTGGTACCAGATTACCCCGCGCACCGGATACGGCCGCAGCGGGCGGATCATCTGGTTGTACAGCAGCGCGGGATACTGGTTCTTGTCGTCGATCATCGCCACCGACACCTGCGCCGGCCGGAATTTCCACTCGCCGTCCAACGGCCGCTTGGCCGCGCCTTGCGGCTGCACGAACACTTCGCCGGCGGCGCCATGGATGCCGCCGCCGCCGCCGAAATCCTGCACTCGCACCGCAACCTTGTTGACACCCGCGTGCAGCGCCTGCGGTGGCACTGAGTACTGGCGCGGCAGGTTGTACTGCATGCGCGTTTCGCCCACCTGCTGACCATTGACCCAGGTGATGTCGGAATCGTCGATGCGGCCGACGCCCAGCACGACGCCCGCCTTGGCTTCGGCATCGCTCAGAGTGAAGCTGGCGCGATACCACGCCTCCCCATCCATGCCGTTGTAGCCGCCGCCTTCCCACAAACCCGGCACCGCAATGCGGTCCCAGTCGCGGTCGTCGAAACCGGCCTGGTTCCACCGCGAGGTATCGACCCCCTTCTGCGGCCAGCGCGCCAGGCGTGCATGGGTCTCGGCCACTGCGGCTTGATCGCGCGCCTGCGCTTCACTGGCCTGCCGCACGACTGCCTGCGCATCCAGTCCCTGGGTAGCGGCATCGGTCCAGGCCTCGATGCGGCTGCCGCCCCAGGTACTGTCGATGATGCCGATGGGTACGCCCGTCTTCGCCCGCAGGTCGCGCGCGAAGAAATACCCGACCGCCGAAAACGCGCCCACCGTTTGCGGCGATGCCGCCTGCCATTGGCCGCCGGTCAAGCGCGCTTCCGGTTGGCCCGACCACGACTTGGGTACTTTGAAATGGCGGATGCGATTGTCGCCGGCGCTTGCGATTTCCCGCTGCGCGTCCTTGGCCTGCGCAACCGGCCACTCCATGTTCGACTGGCCCGAAGCCAGCCACACGTCGCCGACCAGCACATCGTGCACGGTAGTAGCGTCGCCGCCGTTTTCGCTGATCTTAAGCAGATAAGGTCCGCCCGCTGCGTGCGCGGGCAGTTCGACCCGCCACGCGCCATCGCTGGAAGCCGTGGCTTCCGCGCTGCGGCCGTCGAACGCGACTTCGATCTTCGCGCCCGGCGCCGCCCAGCCCCAGACCGGCAACGGCTGGTCGCGCTGCAGCACGGCGCCATCGGAAAACATCAGCGGCAGCGCGATCTTCGCCTGCACGGGCTGCGCCGCCAGCAACATCAGTCCCAGTCCGATAAAAAGAGTGCGTCTCACCGTCCAACCTCCGCGTAATAGTCGTGGATCACCTGCCAGGCCAGCTTGCGCTCGCCGCGTTCGGACAATAGCCCCTTGCGGTTATAGCCGGACTGGAACGGATGCATCCGTACCGGCGAGCGGAAGTCCATCATCACCCAGGGCGCCGTGCCGCGCAGGAACGGAATACGCGCCAGCATGCGCAGCTGTTTTCGATAGAACTCGGCCTGGAATTCCTCGTTCCAGGCGCTGGCCACATCGGCCGCGCCGTGATGGCCGTAGCGCGCCTCGGCGCCGAATTCGGTGATCAGCAGCGGCTTGCCGAACGGCTTCCACACTGCTTGCTCGGGTTCGACCGGCCAGGGCGTGTACCAGCCGAAGTATTCGTTGATGCCGACCACATCGAGCGATGCGACCAACGGATCGGCGACGGTCAATGTGCCACTGTTGAAACCGGGTCCATAGAACGCCGCGCTGACCAGCCGCGTGGGATCCAACCGGCGCGCCTGTTGCGCCAGCGTGGAGAGCGCCGCATTGCGCGCAGGGCCGGGCGAAGTCTCATTGGCGATGCCCCATACGATGACCGCGGCACGGTTGCGGTCGCGGCCGATCATCTCCGCCAGCATCGCCTCGAGCTTGTCCTGCATGCCGGCGGCGGCGAAGTCGATGCCCTGGTAGACCGGGATCTCCTGCCACAGCAGCAGGCCCATGCGATCGGCCAAGCGCACCAGGTGTTCGCTGTGCGGGTAGTGCGCCAGACGCACGAAATTGGCGCCCAGCTGTTTGGCCTGCTCCAGCATGCGCTGCGCATCGGCTTCGGAATGCGCGCGGCGGCCGTCGATTTCTTCGTGGAAATTGACGCCGCGCAGGAACAGCGGCTCGCCGTTGAGCAGCAGCGCGTCGCCGCGCACGGCGATGTTGCGGAAACCTATGTCTTCCTGCAGCGACTCTTGCGGCGTGGAGACCTCCACGCGGTACAGCTTGGGTTTCGCAGGCGACCACAATGCGAACGGCGCCTCGAAGCGCAGCGGCGCGCGACCGTCGGCGCCGGCCTGGGTGCGCACGTCCACGCCCAGTTCCGGAATGCGCACGCGCACCGGCTGCCGCGGCGCCGTGCCGGCCAGTTGCACCCAGCCGTCTACCCGTCGCAACGAATCCGGCGCAAGCTGCAGGGAATAATCCTGGATATAGGTCACCGGCGTTTCGACCAGATCCACGTCGCGGGTCAACCCGCCATAGTTGAACCAGTCGAAGCCCTGCGCCGGAATGCCGTCCTTGCGGCGTTCGTTGTTGACATGCACCAGCAGGCGGTTCTCGCCGTCCTTCAACCGCCCGGTCAGTTCGAACTGGAACGGCGTGAACCCGCCTTCGTGGCTGCCGAGCTTCTCGCCGTTGAGAAACACGTCGGTGCGGTAATTGGCGGCGCCGAAGTGGACGAACAGCCGCCGTCCATTGCCGTGGGCAGCATCGTATTCGAACGCCTTGCGATACCACACCGAACCTTCCAGCCAGGTCAGCTCCGGCCGCTGCGTATTGAAATCGCCCGGCACTTCCAGGGTAACGCTGTCGTCGAATCCGTATTCGAAGAACTGGGTCTTGCCTGTCGCGGTACGGTCTTTCCAGACCGCCTTCCAGTCGCCGATGCCGTCGGCGTACCCGTCCACCAGCGCCTGCCATTTGCCGTTGAGGCTGCGCCGTTGGCGACCCGGCAAGTTGGTCAACGGTGTGGAGGCAGGCTCAGCAATCGGCGTGGGCACCGGCGCATCGGACACGCGCTCCTGTGGACGCGGCGTGTATCCCTGCGCATTCGCCAGCAACGGCGCGCAGGCCAATGGCGAGCACGCCAGCAACGCGACAGCGAGTCGGCGCAGCGAGCTCATGCTGATGGAGCATTCAGCGCGGATCGCCATACACGATTCCCCGTCCGCCGGTAGCGAAATACACCCGCCCATACAGGCGTGGATCGCCGGTGACGCGATATATCTTGCCGTAGCGGTGCGCGTCGTCGTCGATGCGGGTCCAGCGCCGGCCGTCGTCGTCGGAACGGTACAGGCCGGTCTTGCCGGCGATCTGCCCGAACAGGTACAGCGCCGGCGTGTCGCTGCCTTCCTTCGGTTTGCCCAACCCCAGCGAATGCGCGTTCTCCACGCCGGGCAACCGTTCCAGCTTGCCCGAGGACCAGCGCAGCAGTCCGCGCCAGGAGGCGGTGAGATAGACCACGCCGCTGTGCAGCGGATCGGGATGCACTTCGGGATGGAACCAATCGCCGAATTCGCCCACCACGCCCTGGGCCTCTTTGAATTCCACGCCGCCGTTGCCGCTGACGTACAGCTTGCCGGTGAGGCCGTCGAATCCGTAATAGATGCCTTCGTCCACCCGGTCGGCCTCGATCACCGTGGTATCGGGCACGCCTTTGACCTTCTGCCAGTGCTTGCCGAAATCGGCGGTGATCCATGCCCCCGATTTCAACGGCGTCCAGATCACGCGCTTGCCGTCGGCGGCGATGGTGATATGTCCGGCGCCCTCGCCCTGCGGCGGTTCGCTGGCGAACAGTTCCCAACTCTTGCCGCCATCCAGCGAATACGCCGCGCGCACTTCGTTGTTGTTGCGATCGCGCACCGTACCGCTGCGGACCACGGTCAACGGCACCTGGCCGGCGTAGGCGATGCTTTCGCCATTGGTCAAACGAGGACCGGAGAACTGCAAGGGCGGCACGGCCAAGTCATCGTGGCGGAAGCCGTCGATATCGCCCACCGCACTGAGCAGGTGCGCGCCTTCCGGCGGGCTGATCAGATCCAGCGGCACGGTTTCTTCCAGGTTGGTGTTCTTGAACCACCACTTCACTTTCGACTTGCCGTCGTCGAACGCAGTCAGGTTGCGCGAGGCCCAGATGCCGTAGCCGGTCACGAACATCGCTTCGTCGCTGTCGAACGGATTGATCTCGATGTCGGCCATCCAGTGCGGTGTGTGATCCGCCGTCCAGCGCGACACGCTGTGGTCGAAATCCGAACGCGCGAACAGCGGCTGCCAAGTGACGCCGCCATCGGTGCTGCGGAAGATGTCGTCGTGCGGCCCGTAGCGGGTGAATGTGCTGGCCAGCAGTACCTGAGGATTCTGCGGATCCACTGTTACCGCGCCCCAACCGAAACCGTCTTTCTCGGTATCGGTGGATTGCGGTACCGGCGTGATGTCGGTCCAGGCGCCGGTGGCGGGAACGTACTTCCACACCGCGCCGTCGCTCATCTTGTCCGGGCCCGGCAAGTCGGCATAGCTCAAGTAGTAGGTACCATCGCTGCCGCGGGCCATGTGGTTGGGACGCAATCCGACCGGCTGCCCTTCCACCGCTTGCCAGCTGCGGCCGGCGTCGTCGGAGACATAGAGGCTCGTTTCCTGCGTGGAGACGCCCGCGTAGATACGCGGCGTCGAGTGGCCGGCACGGCCGCTGCCGGCATCGAACTCGACGAACACGATGCCTATCTGCTGGACGCGATTCCAGCCCTGCGCGCTGGCCGCGGGCGAGGTGGCGATGGCGGGAAAGCTCTCCACCTTCGACCAGCGCGAGCCATGGTCTTCGCTGCGCCACAAACCATCGCGGCGGGTGCCGAACAGCAGCACTCGGCCGTCGTTGGGATCCACCGCCAACCGCTCGCCGTTGCCACGCGACAATTCGTTGCCGCCCAGCTTGAACGGCAAGTCGGTACGCAGGAACGTGCGGCCACGATCCTGCGAACGCAGGATGGCGCCATTGCCGACCTTCGGATTAGTGTAGGTACCCGCCGCCAGATAGACGCGCTCGGAGTCGGAGGGATCGATAGCCAAGCTTTCGATACCGGTCAGATTGACGTCCTCGACGCCGATCCAATCGGTCAGCGCCACCCAGCGCTTTCCCGCCATGTCCCAGCGGTAGGCGCCGCCGACATCGGTGCGCGCATAGGCCAATCCCTTCTCGGCGGGATGGAACGACAGTCCGGTGACGAAGCCGCCGCCGCCGATGGCCACATTGTTCCAGCGGTAAGCGACTTCAGCGGCCGGCGAACCCTGCGCTATATCCGAGCAGGCGAACAGGCCCGCAAACAGTGGGCCCGCGAAGAACGCCAACCATCGCAAGGCCGTGCTCTTCTGCGGTGCCGCCTGTGCAGGCCGATTACGGATTGCATGCATCGGGAAACGACCTCCAGAGAACGGGCGACGCGCGAATGGAACAGCTTGGTGACTATGGACTCCGATAATCCCGCCCCACGCGGGGAGGCGTGGGGCGGGTCCGGAACCGCCGTTCGGCGGTTACAGACTGGCTCGCAAGGTGATGCCGTAGCGGCGGTCGTTGATCACGAAGTCGCGCAAGCGCGATTCGTAGCCGAGATAGCTTTCGCGACGGGTATCCAGAAGATTGATGCCGTCCAGCGAAACCGACCAGACGTCGTTGATGTTGAAACGGACCGAAGCATCCAGCTGTCCGAAACCCTTGTTGTAGACCGGCAAATTGCCGGTGCCGTTGCCGGCGGTCGTCACCAGCCAATCGCTGCGCCAGTTGTAGGCCACACGCGCGGCGAAGCGCGGCTGTTCGTAGCTGAGAATGACGTTGTAGCTGTTCTTGGACAGACCCTGCAGCGGCACCGTCAGCGCCTGGCCGTTGGTGTCGGTCGCGGTGGGGCTTGGCGCCTTGCTGTCGACATAGGTGTAGTTGGTCTGCAGGCCGAAACCGCTCAACCAGCCCGGCAGGAAATCGAAGAACTGGGTGTAGCCCACTTCCACGCCTTTGATCTTGCCGTTATCGCCATTGACCGGGCGGGTGATCTCCCATTCCACGCCATCGATGGTTTCGGGAGCCGTGACATCGGCGATGAAGCCGTCGACTTTCTTGTAGAACGCGGTGCCGTACAGCATGGAGCCTTTGCCGAAGTACCATTCCAGCGAGGTATCGAACTGATTGGCCTCCATCGGGGTCAGGTTCGGATTGCCCGCCGAGCCGGTGCGGCGGCCACCCGTATCGACGCTCAAACCCAGGTTGGGATTGAGCTTGTCGAAGCCCGGGCGCGAAATTCCCTTCGACGCGGCAAAACGCCATTGCAGGTTGTCGCGCAGGAACAGACGCAGATTGAGGCTGGGCAGTACGTCGGTATAGCTCTGCTGCACGCTGATCGGCAGCAGGCCGGCCAGATCGTCGGGGTTGGTCATGACGCCCGTGGATTCCAGTTCGGTGCGGACCACGCGCACACCGACGTTGCCGTCGAATGGCAGTGCGCCCGCGTCGCTGCCGAAGCGCAGCACACCGTACGCCGCGTAGGTCTGTTCGCTCTGGGTGTTGATGTTCCGCGGACCGAAAGTCAGCGGCTCCGCGCCGAAGCCGGCAAGCGTCGCCCCGTAATCCCCCACCGCGGCGTTGGACGCGGTCAGGGTCGGGCCGAAGGTATAGCCGTCGCCACGGAAGAAGTCGGAGGTCGGGTTCTGCACCAGCGGGATGTTCGGATAGTCGGCGAAGGCGGCGCCGGCGCAGCCGTTCAAGCACATGAAACGCCAGACGTTGCCCTTGTTCTTGGCATCGCGGTCGGTGTAGCGCACGCCGGCCTTGAAGCTGCGGAAGAAGCCTTCGTCGAAGGCCAGATCCATGTCGCTGCGCCAGGCGAATTCGGTGCCTTTGTTGTCGTCCTGGTTGTCCAGGTGGAACTTCCAACCGATGTAGTTGGCGCTGTCGGACAGGTAGCCCTCCGCGCCGCTGGCGTCGGTCACGGTCAGCCGCGGCAGGTCGCCGCTGAAGTCCATGGTGAAGCGCGGCGTGGCGGTCATGCCGGTGCCGACGATGTAGCGCGTGGACTCGGTGGTGGCATCGACGTATTGGAAATCGGTGCTCAGCGAGAGCCGATCGTTGACCGTCCACTTGGCGCCCGCCGAATAGTCGGTGGTGACCGAGTGGCGCTTGGTCAAGCTGGTGTTGGAGTCGGCCGGAGTGTTCTGGAACGTACCGCTGACGAATTCGTTGCGGTCGTTGACCACGTAACTGCTGCCGGGAACAGGCTGCATCGGGTTGCCGCCGCTGTAGACGAAGAACGAGTAGTCCAGCCAGCTGAAGTCGTAGTCCGAACGCAGCGCCTGCAGATACACCTCGACATCGTCGTTGGGGCGCCACTGCAACGCGATGGCGCTGGTCTGGCGATCGCGCTCGCCATTGGTGGTATTGATGCCGGCGCCGTGCGGCACCGAGACATTCTGGTCTTCGTAGCCCGGCAGACCGTCTACAGGTCCGGTCTGGTCGTACCAAGGCTCGATCGAGATCGTGTCCTGGCGGAACGAACCCTTCTGTTTGGACAAGTTCACCAGCAGACCGATCTCGCCGATGCCGGTCTGCCAGCGATTGCTGAACAGGCCCGAGAAAGCGGTTTCGCCTTTGTCGGCCAAGTCGTAATGGTTGTACTGGATGCCGCCGGCCAGCTTCATGCCGTCGTAGTCGAAAGGCAGGCGCGTGCGCAGATCGACGGTGCCGCCCAGGCCGCCTTCGATCATCTCCGCCGACGGGTTCTTGTAGACGTTGACGCCGGAAAGCAATTCGGCCGACACGTCCTCGAAGCTCAGTCCGCGGCCGTCGTTGGCGGTGAAGATGTCGCGGCCGTTGAGTTCCGTGCGGACTTGGGTCAGACCACGGATGGCGATTTCGCTGCCTTCGCCGTAGTTGCGCTGGATCTGGATGCCGGAGATGCGCTGCAACGCCTCGGCGACGTTGTTGTCGGGCAGCTTGCCGATGTCTTCGGCGACGATGGAATCGACGATCTGTTCGGCGTTCTGTTTGATCGCCTGCGCCTTGGTGACGCTGCTGCGCACGCCGGTGACGACGACCGCATCGAGTTCGGTAGCCTCGGTTTTTGCGGCCTCGTCGGTGATTGCCGCTGCCTCCTGGGCGTGAGCATTGGCGCTGAGCAAAGCCGCGATGCTGAGCGCAATGAGCGAATGCCGAAGCGTATGGACGGACGTACGATCTGCGGTCCGGACTGCCGGGCCGCGGTTCTGTTGCGCTGCAATCACTCTATTCCCTCCCAGGGATACAACCAAAAGACAAACCTGTTCTTGAGAATCCCGCTACGGAATCCCGTACCACGATCCTCTCGGCCAGGAAAAATGCTCGTTGTCGGCTTGACCTGGCTGCATAGGCCAGATCTTCGCCACCGCTCGTTCCAGACACCGGCGCCCGCACCGATCACAACCTCACGACAGTCGATGCTTCGCCTTATTGCCGGACCTCCTCAATTGGCTGGAAGCCGCATTGTTAGCGCTAACAATAAATCAGCGCCCAAATCCGAAGTTGCGCGCAGCATAGGTGGCGGTGACATTCCACACCAATGAAATATTCGCCTTGATCTATATCGTTCTTGAATGCTGCAACGCGTCATCCATAGCACACGGACGCCCGGCATCCGCCTTAATCTGTTGCTGCAAAACGATACGTGCGCGCGGCAGGCGTTGAAGCAACGAGCGCGAACGGTCTGCGCGGGCCAGTCATCGCGTTGTGTGAGCCGCGATCAGGGTTGAACCACGAGCATCACCGTTGCATGAGGCTCGACCGTGGTCGCATAGCGCCCCACTTGCGGCGGCAGATCCTGCTGCTTCCAGAGATCGCGCAGGCGCGCGCTGAGATGGCGCGGATATGCCAGTTGCTCCCATTCCACACCGATCTCGGCTGGCCGTTCACCGCGATTGAACAACAATACCGCGCGCCCGCCATCCGCCAAGGCCTTCACCCAGACTTCCTGGTCGCCGTTCTTCGCAACGCGGCGTCCCTGCACGCCCAGCGCATCCTGGTTGACGGCGATCACTTCGCGATTGAGCAAAATGCGTCTGGTCGCCTCATCCATCCGCGAAAGATCGTTACCGGCGATCAACGGCGCAGCCATGATCGCCCACAGGCTGAAGTGGGTGCGGTACTCGGTTTCCGTCATGCCGCCATTGCCGACTTCCAGCATGTCCGGATCGTTCCAGTGCCCCGGACCCGCGTACGGCCAGAGCGGTTCGTTGATATCCACGATATCCAGCATGCCCAGCATGTATTTATGCCGGCCCTGCCACTTGTCGTAGATGTCGCCGGTGGTGCGCCATAGATTGCCGACGGTTTTGCCCCACAGCCACGGCTTCTGATTGCCCCATTCGCACAGGGAGAACACGATGTCGCGGCCGCTGGCGCGCAGCGCGTCGGCCATCAGCGTGTAGGCTTCCTGCGCATTGCGGGTGCCGGTGTTGCACCAGTCGTACTTCAGATAATCCACGCCCCAGCGCGCGTACTGCAGGGCGTCCTGGAATTCGTAGCCCTGGCTGCCCGGCCGACCGCCGCAGGTCTTGCGGCCCGCATCGGAATAGATTCCGAACTTGAGGCCCTTGGCGTGGATGTAGTCGCCCAGCGCCTTCATGCCGGAAGGAAAACGTTTGGGATCGGCCTGGATGAAACCGTCGCGATCGCGTTCGCCATGCCAGCAATCGTCGATGACGATATAGCGATAACCGACGTCCCGCATGCCCGAGGAAACCATCGCATCGGCCATGCGGCGGATCAGTTTCTCGTCTACGTTGCAGGCGAACTTGTTCCAGCTGTTCCAGCCCATCGGCGGCGTCGTCGCCAGGCCGTTCATCGTGCGCGGCGGCTCGGCCTGCGCGGGCTGCGCATCGTCGGCCGGTTCTTCCAATGCCAGCGCCGGCCGGATCGCCAAGGCCGAAGCCAGCAACATCAGTGCGAGCCACACCGGAATCAGCTTGTAGGTTCGCTTACGCTGCATGGGTAAGGACCGTCCGAAATGACCGGTCGCAATGCGCCGGGGGAAGAAGCGAATACGCGCTCCTCGCACCGCGAATGGTGCCAATGGCGTATTCCTTGGGCAGGAGGCGATTTGCCGACGAAAAAAGGGGAGGAAACGCCTCCCCTTCTTCGGACACGCTTAGAACGTCACGCGAAGGGTCGCGGCGTAGCGCGTGTCGTTCACGTACCAGGAAGTGACGCGGCTGCCAGCTCCGTTCTGGTCCATGATCGTGCGCTGTTCGGCGTTGTTGAGATTGTTCATCTCCAGGCCGAGCGTGATGTGATCGTTGAACTTGTAGAAGATGGAGCCATCCAACTGCCCGTAGTCGTCGCTGTATACGGGCAGCTTCCAGGCAATATTGTTGTCGCCGCCGTTATAGCCATTGGGCCCGATCGACAGCAGGTATTTGCTGCGCCAGTTGTAGGCCAAACGGATCTGCCAGGGACCCTTCTCGTAGAAGGCGGCTACGTTGTAGGAATTCTTGGACAGGCCGTCGGCCGGCAGATCGCCGAACACCGAGCCATCGGTATCGACCGGCTGCGTATCCAGATTGTTCGGCACCTTGGTCGAGCTGTCGATGTAGGTGTAGTTCGCCGACATTCCGAATCCGTCGAAAGGCGCAGGCAGGAAGTCGAAGAACTGGTTCCAGCCGATCTCCGCACCCTGGATACGCGCGGTGCCGACATTCACGGGACGGGTGATCAGGTAGTCGTATTCGTTGCCATCGACGCCCGGGTAGGAAACCAGTTGCGTCTGGCGGCGGAAATAGTCCGAGACGTCCTTGTGGAACAGGTTGATCCAGGCCATGCCGCCCTTGTCCGGATCGAAGTACCACTCCAGCGACAGGTCGAACTGGTTGGCCTTCATCGGTTCCAGATAGGGGTTGTCGAAGGAACTGCCGGTCAGGTCGAGGCAGTCGACCGGGACCTGGGCGGTGCCGGCGCAACTGGGGCCTGCGCCCTCGTCGACGTCGGCGTTGAGGATCTGGTAGGCCTGCATGTCGCTGAAATTCGGGCGCGCGATTGCCTTGGAGGCAGCGAAACGCAGGATCAGATTGTCGGCAAATTCCCAACGCAGATTCAGACTGGGAAGCACATCCGTATAGGAATTTTCGGCCGTGATGGGTTCCGATTCGCCGGCGCCCAGATAAGGCGCGCGCCCTTGGTTCGGGTAGATCAGGAAACCCCTGGCGGCGTTCTCGGTGCGCACCACGCGTACGCCGACGTTGCCATCCAGACGTGCGTTGTCCAGACCGAAGTTCACCATCAGATAGGCGGCTTCGGTGGTCTCGGCCTGGACATTGGTGTGTACGTCGTCCAGAACCGTTGCCTGGTAAGGGCAGTACTGCCCGAACCCGCAATCGTTGATGTAGTACGGGATGGCCGCATCGTGGATAGCCTGGTAGCTGCCCGGATAACCGAGAGCCGTGGCCAGGATCGGTGCATAAAAGCCGCCCGGCGTGTTGGCGTCGCCGCGATAGAAATTGTCGAAGGTATTCAGGTGCACCAGACTGGAATTGACCGTACTATTCAGATCCAGCGGCGGCATCGCGCCGGCCGGGATCGCCCACCCTTGCATCCAGGTCTGGAACACCGGTTTCCAGTTGTAGCCGGTATCGATGCTGGTGGCGTCGCGATCGGTCAGGCGTACGCCGAACTTGACCGACTTGATGAAGCCGTTATCGAAGCTGTGCTTGAGGTCGGCGCGCCAGGCCAGTTCCTCGGCCTCGTTGTCGTCCTGATGGTCCATGGTGAAACCCCAATAATAATTGGCGGGATTTCCCGTGAACTCCTCATCGACGCCGATTGTCGGCCTGCCGCCCCGAAGATCGACGTCGATATAGGGCACGTTGACGCCCAGGGACACCGTGGAATCCAGGCTCTTGGTGGTGGCCTTGATGTACTGGAAATCGGTGGTCAGTTCGGTGGCGTCACTGAGCGCCCACTTCAAACCGAAGGAAAAGTCGGTGGTCTTGGATTTGCGGTGGGAGGCGCGGATATCCGTTCCCATGGGGACGCCGCCGGGCTGGGTGAGCCGGCCGGAACGGAACACATCGCCGTCCAGTTCATACGGTTGGCTGGCGTCAATCGCCACCGCGAGGGGATCGTTCGAGACGAAGATCGCATCCTCGTTCCAGAGCTCATCGTATTTGCTCTGGAAGGCGGTTGCGTAGAGTTCGACGATGTCGCTGGGGCGCCACTGCAGGGCGACATAGGCGCCATCGCGCTTGCGCTCGTACTGCAGCGTGCGCCAGTCGGCGCCGCGTGGCAGCCAGAGTTCCTCGTTGACGCCGTCGCCGTTCAGATCGTTGTTGTCGTTCTGGAAAAACGGCCGTACGAACATGCCATCGGTGCGGGTGGCCAGCTCGGAATGGGTGATATCGACCAGCAAGCCGACCTTGCCGATGCTGGTGTCCCAAGTGTTGCTGTACAGGCCGGAGACAGTGGGCTTGTATTCCTCGGCGAAGTCGCCGTAGTTCTCGCTGAGGGTACCGCTGATCCGCTGGCCGTCGAAATCGAAGGGCATGAAGGTGCGTAGATCCACGCTGCCGCCCACGCCTCCCTCGATCATGTCGGCCTTCTGGTTTTTGTAGACATCGACGCCAGCCATCAGCTCGGAAGGCACGTCCCCGAAGCTCAAGTTGCGGCCGCCGGAGGCGGAGAAGCTGTCGCGGCCATTGAGTTCGGAACGGACCTGGGTCAGGCCGCGGACCTGGACACCGCTGCCCTCGGCAGAGAAGTGTTCCGGATCGCCTACCGACAGGAAGTGGTCGATGGTAACGCCGGGGATGCGCGACAATGTTTCGGTGACGCTGCGGTCGGGTAGCGCGCCGATATCCAGCGCGGTGACCGAGTCGACGAAGGTGTCGGAGTCGCGTTTGATGTCCTGGGCTCTGTAAATGGAGCCGCGGATGCCGGTGACGACGACAGCATCCAGATCGACGGCTTCTTTTTTCGCGTCTGCGTCGTCCGGGGCGGTCTGGGACTCCTGCGCATGGGCATTGGCGCTGAGCAGCGCGGCAATGCTCAAAGCAATGGCCGAACGCTGGAATTTACGGAAATTGATGCGGCCTGCTACCCGGCTTGCCGGGGTACGGCTTTGGCGCGTTGACATGGTTGTTCCCTCCCAGGACACCTTGACGAACGATTGGCTGGTTTTCGGACCAGTGCGTTTTTTGCGCCCGGCCGTGCTCTTGTGTTGAGTAGTGATTTGCCTCTTGTTGCTTCCGGGCCCGATCCCGGCCCCCTGCCGGTTCCCCGCGTCTTGTAGTCCCTCGTCCTCTCGGGTTGTCGCGATGCCCTTTCCTCCGGCATCCGACACATTGCGGATCTGTTACTGCCCTCATGTGGTAGCGCTAACAAAAAAAACATCTAAATGTGACTTGCGAGGCGAGCATAGGCCGCTGTCAACATTCCATACCAATGAAATATTGAGCAGAAGCTATGTTGTTTTTGAATACGGAACCGACCGCTCCCGGCGTTCAGCCGATGGAATCGATTACAGGGCCGGATACAGCTGGCGCGCCGTGGCGCGCAGCGCTTCCAGGACACGTTCAGCCCCCGGGGACAGTTGCTGGTCGCGGCGGCGGATGATGCCGAAGAACTCCATGCGCACGCCCAGTTCTATCGGCAAGACCTGCATTTGCGCGGTCTGCAGGTAAGGCGCCACCGATTCGGCAGGCAGGGCGGTCAGCAGATCGCTATGCCGCAACAGGTGGATGATGACCGGCAGCGACGCGGTCTCGATGATGTTCTGCGGCGGCGCCAGGCCATGTTCCAGGAACATCGAATCCAACCGCGCGCGCAACACGCTGGCGGCCGGCGGCATGATCCAGCCGTATTCGATCAGGTCGGCGTGGGTCACCCTGCCGCGCTGCGTCAACGGGTGCCCGGCCCTTACGATCACCGAATGCGGTTCATCGGCCAGCGGCTCGAACTCCAGATCGCCCGTCCCTTCCGGCCCCAGGATCCGGCCGATCACGATGTCCAGCTGTCCGTCCAGCAGCTTGGCCACCAGGGGCCGGCTGTAATCCATTTCCACCCGGATCAGAATGTCGGGGAAGTCGCGCTTCACCGCAGCGATGGCCTGCGGCACCAGAGTGGTGCCCGGATTGACCACCGTGCCAATCGACGCCTGGCCCATGCGGCCGTTGCGCATGGCCGCTATTTCATCGTGGGCGCGGCCGATTTCCGACAAGGCCGAGCGCGCGCGGCGGATCAGCACTTGGCCATACCAGGTGGGCTCTACCCCGCGCGCATGGCGTTCGAACAGCGGCACCCCCAGGATCCCTTCCATTTCCGACAGCAGCTTGGAAGCCGCCGGCTGGGTCATGTTGGCCGCCTCGGCCGCGCGCAGCACCGAGCGCTGTTCGTACAGGTGCAACAGCAGCAACAGATGGCGCGTCTTGAGCCGTGAGGCGTTGAACCAGCTGGTTGAGGGTTGGACCACGGGGACTCTCCCTGGAGCGTTCAGCAAGCTATATGCACGGGGAATAGCATATGACGAAAATTTCATTTGTCGTACATAGCTAACGCGGGCAACCCTATGCCACGCTGATCCAACGTTGCTGCACCGCCCTGCAGACGTTGCAACGACCAGAACAAGAACAACCGTTGTGCACGAGCCGCGCGAGGCATCTGTCGGCAACAGACAGGGGGCGCGGACACCGAACCATCGCTACGAGCCGGGAGGGCCCATGGCGCAAACCTATCCGGGCAAGACGCCAGGGCGCCCTTCGCCCCACCCCAAACCCGCGCGAGTGCGGCGATGAGCGCGCGCCTGAAAGGCAAGGTAGCGCTGGTCACCGGCGCAGCCAGCGGCATCGGCGCAGCCACCGCGCGCCTGTTCGCGGCGCACGGCGCGCATGTGTTCGGACTGGACCGCAATCCTTCGCCGGAGCTCGCCGACAATCCCGCTCATCTGCTCGCAGACGTCACCGATGCCGAGTCGATCGGCATTGCGGTGGCGCGGATACTGGACCAGCACGGCCGCATCGACGTATTGGTGAACAACGCCGGCGCCGATGTGTTTTCCGAGCCGCTGTCGCTGAGCGATGCCGACTGGGAACGCTGCCTGTCGTTGAACCTCAAGGGCGCCTGGAACATGGCGCGCGCGGTGCTGCCGTCGATGCTGGAACAGGGCGCCGGCTCCATCGTCAACATCGCCTCGGTGCACGGCCACAAGATCATCCCCGGCGCGTTTCCCTACCCGGTGGCCAAACACGGCCTGATCGGCCTGACCCGTTCGCTGGGCATCGAATACGCCGCGCGCGGAATCCGCGTCAATTCCATTTCGCCCGGCCTGATCCTGGTGCCGCGCATCGAGGCCTGGTTCGCTTCGCAGCCCGACCCGCAAGCCGCGCGCCGCGCCCAGACCGAGCTGCTGCCGCCCAAGCGCATCGGCACGCCAGAGGAGGTCGCGCACACCGCGCTGTTCCTGGCCAGCGACGAAGCGCGCTTCATCAACGCCACCGACATCCTGATCGATGGCGGCCGCTCGCAGCTCTATCACGAGTGAGGCGACCGACCCGCACATGAGCATCGAGGCCGCCACCTCTCCTTTTCGCCTGCCGCTGATCGCGATCCTGCGCGGCATCCATGCGCATGAGGCATCGGCGCATGTGCGGGCCCTGGTGGAAGAAGGTTACGACGCTATCGAAATTCCGCTCAATTCGCCGGACTGGGCCGACAGCATCGGCACCGCCGCTCGCGAAGCAGGCCCTGACCTCTGGATAGGCGGCGGCACCGTGCTGCGCCAGCACGATGTCGAGGTTCTGCATGGACTAGGAGCGCGCTTCATCGTCACCCCCAATACCAATCCGGCGGTGATACGCCACGCGGTGCAGCTTGGGCTGCAGGTGGTGGCTGGTTTCGCCACTCCTACAGAAGCCTTCGCCGCGCTCGACGCCGGCGCGCAGATGCTCAAGCTTTTTCCCGCTTCCACTTACGGAACGCAGCACGTGCGCGCTCTGCGCGCGGTGCTGCCTGCCGTTCCCCTGTTCGTCGTCGGTGGCGTCACGCCCCTTACCCTTGCCGATTTCCTCTCCGCCGGCAGCGCGGGTGCGGGCATCGGCGGCGAGCTCTATAAACCAGGCCAAACGGTCGAACGCACACGTCAGGGCGCGCGTGCTTTCAAGCAGGCCTATCTGGAATCCATGCCATGAAGATCGTGCGTCTGAGCACCTACCATGCCGCACCGCGCTGGTTGTTTCTGAAAATAGAAACCGACGAAGGCATAAGCGGCTGGGGCGAACCGGTTATCGAAGGCCGCGCGCAGACGGTGGAAGCGGCCGTGCATGAATTGTCCGAGTACCTGATCGGCAAGGATCCATCGCGGATCAACGATCTTTGGCAAACGCTTTACCGGGGCGGCTTCTACCGCGGCGGCGCGATCCTGATGAGCGCCATCGCCGGTATCGACCAGGCGCTGTGGGACATCAAGGGCAAAGTGCTGGGCGTGCCGGTGTACGAATTGCTGGGCGGCCGCGTGCGCGACCGCATGAAAACCTACCGCTGGGTCGGCGGCGACCGGCCGGCCGACATCATCGCGCAGATCAAGTCGTACCAGGCCCTTGGCTTCGATACGTTCAAGTTCAACGGCACCGAGGAACTGAAGCTGATCGACAGCCCGCGCAATATCGATGCGGCCGTGGCCAAGGTCGCCGAGATCCGCCAGGCGTTCGGCAATACCATCGACTTCGGCGTCGACTTCCATGGCCGCGTCAGCGTGCCGATGGCGCGCGTGCTGTTGCGCGAGCTGGAGCCGCACAACCCGCTGTTCGTCGAGGAGCCGGTGCTGCCCGAGCAGGCCGAATACTATCCGCGCCTGGCCGACGCCACCTCCATCCCGCTGGCCGCCGGCGAACGCATGTACTCGCGCTTCGAGTTCAAATCGGTATTGGCCGGCGGCGGTCTGTCGATCCTGCAACCGGATCTTTCCCATGCCGGCGGCATCACCGAATGCTTCAAGATCGCGGCCATGGCCGAAGCCTACGACGTCGGCTTTGCGCCGCATTGTCCATTGGGCCCGGTTGCGCTCGCGGCCTGCCTGCAAGTCGATTTCGTCGCCCACAATGCGGTGCTGCAGGAACAGAGCATCGGCATCCACTACAACGGAGATGCCGACCTGCTGGACTACGTGCTCAACAAAGAGGACTTCCAGTGCATCGATGGCAACATCGCGGCGCTGCCCAAGCCCGGCCTTGGCGTGGAGATCGACGAGCAACGATTGATCGAAGCTAGCCGGAATCCTCCCGCCTGGCGCAACCCGGTCTGGCGCCACGCCGACGGCAGCGTCGCGGAGTGGTGATGCGGTGAACGCCTACGTCGACCTGGATCGCGTCGTTCCCAGCCTGGTCGTCGACAGTCGCTGCGCGCTGGGTGAAAGCGTGCTCTGGTGCGAACGGCGCGCGGCGCTGTTCTGGACCGACATCGATGCCTCGCATTTATGGACGCACCGGCCGTATGGACGCGTCACCCGGCACTGGGTCTTGCCGGACCGCCTGGGTTCGCTGGCGCTGTGCCAGACCGGCCAGCTGCTGCTGGGTCTGGCCAAGGGCCTGTACCTGGCCGATCCCGATGCCGCGCAGGAAGGAACAACCCTTCCGCTGGAAAAGCTGGCCGATGTGGAAGCCGATAACGCCGAAACCCGCATCAACGACGGCCGCAGCGACCGCAACGGAAATTTCGTCTTCGGCACCAAGAGCGAACGCAGCGACAATGCTCCCATCGGCGCGTTCTACCAGTACTCGGGCCCACATGGTTTGCGCCGGCTGGATCTGCCCGCCGCCGCCATTCCCAACTCGATCTGCTTCAGCGCCGACGGCCGCAGGATGTACTACTGCGACTCGGTCGAACCGCGGATCCTGTATTGCAATTACGACGCCCGCAGCGCCGAGGTATCGGATTCGCGCGTATTCGCCGAAGTGGACGCCGCCGGCGCATCGCCCGACGGTTCCATCATCGATGCCGACGGCTATTTGTGGAACGCGCAATGGGGCGCAGGCCGCGTCGTGCGCTACCGCGGCGATGGCAGCGTGGACAGGATCGTGCCGCTGCCGGTGAAGAATCCTTCCTGCTGCTCCATCGGCGGCGCCGCCTACGATCGCTTGTATATCAGCAGCGCGCGGATCGACAACAGCGCCGAGGAACTGGCGCGCACAACCGGCGCGGGAGGAATCTGGCAGGTTCCCCTGCCGCGCGCGCTTGGTCTGCCGGAAAGCCGGATCGAGCTCGCATGATCGCTATCGACTGGGGCAGCAGCAGTCTGCGCGCGTACCGTTTGGATGCCGCCGGCGCCGTGATAGAACAGCAGCGCAGCGACCGCGGCGTACTGGCGTGCGATGGAAATTTCGCCGCGACGCTTGCCCCGCTGATCGCAGCCTGGGACGACGCGGACATCATGCTGTGCGGGATGATCGGCAGCCGCGATGGTTGGTTCGAGCAGCCCTATCAGGACTGTCCGGCCGGCATCGATGAACTGACCGCGGCAATGGCGCCGGTGGAAGTGCCCGAGTTTCCAGGACGGCGGCTGTGGTTCGTGCCCGGAGTCGCGGACCGTAATTCGACCGAAGTGCCCGATGTCATGCGCGGCGAGGAAACCCAGGCCTGCGCGCTGCTTGAGCTGTTGCACCAGGGAACCCATTTGCTGTGCCTGCCCGGCACGCACAGCAAATGGATAAGCGTACGCGACGGAAAGATCGTTTCCATCGCCACTGCGATGACCGGAGAAACCTATGCGGCCATGCGCCGGCATACCGTGCTCGGAAAACTGATGGGCAAGGACGACTCGCGCTTCGACGCCTACGCTTTCGATGCCGGCCTGCGCCGCAGCGCCGAAGCCGGCGGGCTGCTGCATCATTTGTTCGGCGTGCGGACGCTGGGGTTGTTCGGCCGATTCTCCGAGGCCGCGCTGCCTTCGTACCTGTCGGGCCTGCTGATCGGGCACGAGGTCAATGCATCCGGATTGTTCTCGCGGACCCCACGTCCGGCGCAGGTGCACCTCATCGGCAACGACCGTTTGATCGACGCTTACGCCAGGACGCTGGTGGCTTTGGGTGTTGGCGTGCAACGGCACTCCGAAAACCTGGCGGCCTACGGAATGCATCGCCTAGCGAAATCGCTGATCCCGGCGTAGGGGTCGCTGGCTGGCGAAGGAAGCCGAAGACGCCTTAGCCGCCGACCCTACTGCGCATCGTCGATCGACGGATCCGCCTTGGCGTCCTGTTCCGAATAATCCAGCCCAAATTCGGCGGCGATGGTCGCCGCGACCTGTCCCTGCCGCAGCGTGCGCGCATCGCTCCACTCGCCGCGGCGCCGATGCCCTGGCCCTGCGATTGCGATCCAGATGTCCTGCGCCCCCTCCAGACCCGGGCCGTGGTCGCTCCAGTCCTTCACGGTCCGGCCGCGACCGTGATCGGTGGTGACGATCAGGGTGGTGCGGTCGCGGTATTGCGGCTGCGACTGCAGCCAGGCCCACAGTTCGCGCAGAAACTCGTCGGTGCGGTGCAGCGCTTCGAGCGTCCGTGGGTAATCCCGTGCGTGCGACCACTCGTCGGTATCGCCCAGCGCCACGTACAGCAATCGCGGCCGCGCGGTTTGCAGGTGGGCCATGGCGAATGCGCTGGTGAAGACATCGAAACGCTCTTCGTCCCAGGCGCTGGCGCCTTCCTGCATATCGCTCAGGCGGCGTATGCCTGGGTCGGGATCCGGGTAAGGCATGAATCCGGCGTTGACGAAGAGGGACCCCGCTTCGTGTTCCGGCATCACTTCGAAGCGATCCCAGGAACCGAAGACGGCGACCTTATCGCGCGGCAGACCCAGCTTGCGGCGCACGAACTCCAGGACGGTCGGGAATGGCTGCTGGCGCTTGTCGTTGCTGTCTATGGTCTCGTCATGCGCACGACCGGTCAGCAGTTCCGCATAACCCGGATAGGAGAAACGCATGGTGTTGCCGAGTTGTACGCGGCTGCCGCGCTGCGGGTTGCCGGCAATGGAGCCGTCCCGGCGCATCAGCGTTGCCCAGAAGAACGGCATCAGTTTCTCGCGCCGGGCTTCCGGCGTGCTGGCCCAATAACGCTGGTAGGCCGGGTGCTTGGCGAGCTCCTGACCCTCGGCCAGGGTGCTGCGCAGAACCTCGGCGTCCAGGCCGCCGAATATTTCCTGCACACGCACTCCGTCCAGGGTGACCAGGACGACGTTGCGGGTCTGGCTTCGGTCATCGGCCGCGTGCGCCATGGTTGCAGCTAGCCACAGCAAACTGCCGAGAACCAAACGCGCGCAGGGTTTCGGGCTTGCTCTCATGCCGATTGGCGGATCTTGCGGTTGCTGGAGATCATGCAGCGAAATCTTCTCTAAGCCACGGGCAATGCAGGTTGCGCTTGTGGTCCGGCGACAAGCCCCGCTGGTTCCACCGCTCAAGCATACCCGCCTGCCAATGACACAAAGTGGGCAGCACGACGGACGGTGGGGCGATCGCTTCAGTTGCTCTCGATCGCTTTGACTTCCTCCTGGAACAACGCCACCGGCTTGTCCAGTTCCAGCGCCAGTACGGTCATGTCCGCATCCAGCGCCTCGGCCGGCACGTCCAGATACAGCAGGCCCGGCACCTTGCTCCAGTCGTGCTTGCCCAGGACACGGTGCGCTACCTGCGCGCCGCTTCCCACCACGCGCGCGCGCAGCACCTGGTTGTCCAGGCCCTTGACCAGCACTTCGCCGCTGGGCTTGCCGTCGAGGAACAGGTACAGCGTCTTGCGGTCCGGCGAAAGCGTGCTTGGCCCGTGGAAGTGGTCGAGCGGGATGCCCGCCTGGCTGCCGTAGATCGCTTCGGCGTGCTTGCCGGTCCAGCGACCCATCTTTTCCAGAATCTGCACCTGCCTTTCGTCGATGCTGCCGTCGGCGCGCGGGCCGATGTCCAGCAGCAGGTTGCCGCCCATGCCGATGGTGTCGGCGAGTACGTGGATCAGCTGGTTGGCGTTCTTGTACTGGTTATCGCGCGGCTGGTAGCCCCAGGACTGGTTCATGGTCAGGCACAGTTCCCAATACTTGGATGCCGGGCGCAGCACGGGCACGCCCTGCTCCGGCGTGTCGTAGTCGCCGTAATCCTTCAGGCGCGAGTTGATGATCGCGTTCGGGTTGTGCGCCAGGATCCGTTCGCGGACCTTGGCCGATTGCCACTCCGATGCGCTGTGTTCCCAATCGCCATCGAACCAGTACAGGTCCGGGTTGTAGCGATCGGCGATTTCCTTCAGCTGGCCCTGGTAGTAGTCGAGGAAGCGTTGCCAGCGGGCCGGATCGTCCTTCAACTGATAGCGCTTCTCCTGGCGGGTGAACACGTCGTAATCGCGATACGACCAGTCCGGCAAAGAGTAGTACAGGCCTACCTTGAGCCCGTCCTTGCGCAACGCATCCACGAATGGACCGACCAGGTCGCGTCCGGCGGGAGTATCGCGGACCACGTTGATGCCCTGGCGCGAATTCCACAACGCCACCCCATCGTGATGGCGGCTGGTCAGCACCGCGTAGCGCGCACCGCTGCGCTTGATCAACGCCGCCCAGGCGTCTGGGTCGTACTTGCCGGCGTTGAAGCCGCTGCGCTGCTTCATGTAATCGGGGTAGGAGATATCGCCGTTGAAGAACGACCAGGATTCGCCGACCCCATCCACCGCATAGATGCCCCAATGGATGAACACGCCGAACTTGGCGTCCTTGAACCATTGCATGCGCTCTTCTGTCGGAACGCCCTTGCCGATCGCTTCGGGTGCCTGACCTTTTTCCGCGGCTTGGACGCAGACTGGGCTGGAAACGCCGAAGCACAGCGCCAGCAATAGAAAATGCGCCTTCATGCGCCTATGTCCCGAACACCCATGCTTCCTTCCTCCGTGCGTCTGTTGAGAGCGAACTATCGTCGGACGGCGCGGACACGCGACAGCCAACAGGCGAAGGTATATCCGTCCGGGAGAAGTACTGCAATCGCATGCATCAAACTGATACATCGCCAACACTATTGCGATGAGCGGCATCGTCATGTGACCAGGAGTCTTGGCCGATGTGGTCCATCGATCAGCGATTGACGCGCGACTCGATCGGCAATTGCTGACGCCGATGGATTTGGAGATACGGCGCGTAGTTGGCTCAACGCGGAAAGTTCCGCCACTACCCTTTTAATTTATGCACTGGTCAGTTTGGTATTCAGTGGGCATTGCAGCGCTTTACGGATACTTCACACACCGGCTGCGAACGGCACACGCCCCAGCGCTGGCTAATAACCATAAATCTCCGAGGTTCATTGCAATGAAGAAGTCCTTGCTTGCTCTTTCGCTCCTGTCCGCGCTCACCTTGAGCGCCGCCGCTTCGGCTGCAGAGGGCGTGTCGTACAACTATGTCGAAGGCGGCTATAGCGCCACCAATCTGAAGGATTCGCCGGATTCCGACGGCTGGGGCCTCAACGGCTCGGTCGCCATCGCACCCAACTTCCATCTCTTCGCCGGTTACAACAACCAGGATCTGAAGGATGTGAACTACGGCTACGACCAGTGGCGCGTGGGCCTGGGCTACAACCACGAGATTTCGCAGCGCATGGATCTGGTCACCCGCGTGGCCTATGAAAAGTTCAAGGGCGACGACTTCACCGTCGGCGACGTGCGCTTTCCCGGCGACGACCTGGATGGCTACAGCGCCGAAGTGGGCATCCGCGGTGCGATGACCCCGCACCTGGAAGGCTACGCCATGGCCGGCTACGAAGACGGCAGCGACTACGACGGCGATTTCTACGGCCGCCTGGGCGCGCAGGCCAAGTTCAACCAGAACTGGGGCCTGTCGGCCGATGTGAAGTTCGCCGACAACGACACCCAGTGGTTCGTCGGTCCGCGCTTCACCTGGTAATGCTTTGCTTGCAGTTGCTTCACATGGAGCTACCTTTGTTCTGGTATCACTCCATCAACGCGTAACGCGACGCGTCCCTCTCTCTCCGCGTCGCACCCTGAGCCCGGCCTAGTGCCGGGCTTTTTTTGTTTCTCGCACCGAGGTTGAGCAGGCTCGCCGGCTGGTGCTACGCCGAGCCTCGGACATCGCGGTATCCGCAATGCAAGCAGCCTGGCGCCGCGAGACCGCCTGCTTTTCCTCCCCCTTTGAGGCGCTTTTCAACAGCCGAATGGCTGGTCAAAAGGGGGACCGAGGGGGATTTGCTTTTGGCGCGAAGAGCAAATCCCCCATAGCCCCCTTTTACAAAGGGGGCAAAGCGATTCCCGCGCCTACCCAGTTCTTCACGGCTCGCCTCAATTGGCGCGCGCATCCTGGATTACCAACTTCAATCCTTGAACAGCGTTTCCGGGTACTCGGGTTTCTGTTCGCGCGCCAGCAATTGCTGCAGACCCGCGGCAGGGGCCAGATCGCCATGCAGCACGGCGCGCACGGCGCTGGAAATCGGTAGATCGATGCCATGGCGGTCGGCCTGGCGCATCACTTCGTCGGCGGTCTGCACCGATTCGACCACCTGGCCGATCTCGCGTACCGCGTCGTCCAGCGATTGGCCGCGGCCCAGGGCCAAGCCAAGGCGACGGTTGCGGGAAAGATCGCCCGTGCAGGTCAGCACCAGGTCGCCCAGCCCGGCCAGACCCATCAGGGTCTCGGGCTTGGCTCCGATCGCCGCGGACAGGCGCAGCATTTCATTGAGCCCGCGGGTGATCAGGCCGGCACGGGCATTGAGGCCCAATTGCATGCCGTCGGCCACACCGGTGGCCACCGCCAGCACGTTCTTCATGGCGCCGCCCAGCTCGGCGCCGACCATGTCCTCGCCGGTATAGGCGCGGAATGCGGGGCCGTGCAACACGTCGGCTACGCGCTGGGCGAATTCGGCATTGCTGCCGTGCACGGTCACCGCAGTGGGCAGGCCCATCGCCACTTCCTTGGCGAAGGACGGACCGGTGACCACGGCCAGCGGCACCGCCGGGCCCAGGATGTCTTCGGCCACTTCGTGCAGGAATCGCCCCGAACCGGTTTCGAATCCTTTAGTCGCCCAGGCCACGCCGGCGGCAGGTGGGCGCAATGGCGCCAGCAGGCGCAAGGTTTCGGTGAACGCGTGCGAAGGCACTACCACCAACACCAGATCGGCCTGGTGCAGGGCGGCGGCCAGATCGGTGGTGGCGCGCAGGGTGTCCGGCAGCGGAATGCCGGGAAGATAGCGGACGTTTTCGTGCGCCTGGTCGATGACCGAGGCGGCTTGCGCATCGCGGCCCCACAGGGTCACGGCGTGACCATGCCGCGCCATCAGCGCGGCCAGCGCGGTGCCCCAGGAGCCTGCGCCCAGTACTGCGATTTTCAAGGATTCGGCCAAGCTGTCGCTCCTGGAAACAACGGCGGGCCGTTCACGGCCCGCCAGATCGCTGCTTACCGCAGCGATTCAACCACAGGATCGGGTCTTGCGAGGATCAGGCGTTGCCGGCCGGCTCGGTGTTGGCCAGTTCGCCGCCTTCGCCTTGCGCAGCACGCTGGCGCAGGGTTTCCGCGTACAGGCCGTCGAAGTTGATCGGCTGCAGGAAGAACGGCGGGAAGCCGCCGGCCTGGATCAGGTCGCTGAGCAGCTGGCGAATGTACGGGAACAGGATGTTCGGGCACTGGGTGCCGAGCAGGCCATCGACCGCCTGCGGCTCCAGGCCGACCAGACCGAACACGCCGGCTTGCTGCACTTCGGCCACGTAGGCGACCTTGTCGCCGGCCTTGCAGGTCAGGGTCACGCCCAGCACGACTTCGAAGGCGTTCTCGTTCAGGCGCTGCACGCGCTGGTTGAGGTTGAGCTGCAGCTCCGGCTGCACGTTCTCGCTGTAGATCGCGGGCGCGCCGGGCACTTCGAAGGACACGTCCTTGACGTAGATCTTCTCCACGGTGAAGGCGGGAGTGTTGGCATCGGCGGGCGCGATGGCGCCGTTGGTGGTTTCGTCGGACATGAACGTACTCCGTGGATCTGTATGGGAAAATCTGGGTGGAAGAAGGTGGCGCGAAAGAGAGGAATTATCGCATGGGATGGCGACGTGCCGGCCCGGCTTCAAGGGCCGGCCGCGAGAAAGCGCAGGCTCAGCGGCCCTTGACCAGCGGCAGGTCGGCCTGCTGCCAGGCGGCGACGCCGCCATCCAGCCAATACACCTGCTCGAAACCCGCTTTCTTCAGGCGCTTGGCCGCCGCGGCCGAAGCCTGCCCGTTGCGGCATACCACCACCACCGGCAGTTGCTTGGCGGCGGCGAGCAGCTTGTTCTCCGGGTCGAACTGGCTGGGGGCGATGTTGCGGCTGCCGGCAATATGGCCTTTTTCGAAGTCGGCGCTGGCCGACAAGTCCACCACCAGGGCGTTGTCGCGGTTGATCAGGCCGGTCAGCTCGGCCGGACGCAGCGCCTTGTAGCCGCGGAACAGGCGGGCGATCTCGGTGACGATGATGGCCAGGGTCAGTCCGACCAGGGCCAGCGACAACAGGGGGGAGGAGCTGGCGAAGGCCTGCAGTTGTTCGAAGTTCACGGTATGGGCAGCTGCAAAACGGGCCGCGATTGTCGCACAAGCGGGGATAGGGGATTACGGATTGGGGGAGGCCGGCTTGGCTCTTGCGAATCCCGAATCCCGAATCCCGAATCCCTAATTCATTCCCCGTCCCACAAATCGGGCAATCCCACCGCCAGCCACCAGCGCTTGGCTTCCGGGTCCCAGCGCCATTCTTCGCGGTAGCGCAGGGTGCGTTCGGCCATGGTGTGCTTGTTGATCACCCGCAGCTCCACGTTGCGCAGCACGTTGCCGTCTTCGGACAGGGAGCTGTTCTTGTCGGTATAGCCCGAGATCTCGACCTGCTTGTAGCGCTCGAACGCCAGTTCGGTCATTGGATGCGCGTTGCGGTAGGCCGGATCCACCAGCTGCCAGGCTTCTTCGAATTCGCCCCAGCGGATCGCCGTGGCGTAGGCCAGCTGCATCGCTTCGAGCTGGCTGCCCTTCTTGCGTTTGCCTTGAGCGCCGGCGGGCGCTACGACCATCAGCGCCAGCAGCAGCACCGCCAACAGGTTGAGCCATTTGCGCATATCCAGCCTCTCGGTTCCCCAGCGCTGCATCCTAACCTTTCGCGATGGCCACGTAGCGGCCGCTCAGGTCGGCCATGACCTCGCCTTCAGGCCCGGCGATCCGCGCCTGCAACTGGATGCGGGCGCGGCCACGCTGGGCCAGGGTTCCCAGGAACGGCGCCCACGACTCCTCTGGCGCAAGTTCTGCCTCGGCATGCAGATCCGCGTACAGCGGCTTTCGATAGCGCACGGCGCTGTCGGCGACGAAAACGTCGGCCCGCAGTCCCGCCTGGTGCAGCTGCAGTGTCACCAACCCCCAGCCGGCGTAAGTCATCAGCGAAGTCATGCTGCCGCCGAACGCGCTGCCCTTGTCGTTCATGTTGACCGCAAGCGGCGCGTCCATGTGCAGGCGCAAACCGTCGTATCCGGCAACGCGCACCTGCATCGCAGCGAGCGGCACCAGTTCACGGGTATAGACGCGCAGCGCCTCCAGAGCCGATTCGCGCGTAGCTGCCTGTTCCAAAGCCGAATTCTTCAAAACCGCATCCATCTGAGATGATCCACCCATGGCTTTCGCCGAACCGCCCGGATGGTACGTCATCTCGCTGCGTCCGCAGGGCGGGCACGCGGCGTTGCGCCGCGCCGCCGCCGCACAGGGCGCGCGGCTGATCGCCTTGTCTCCGTGGCGCGTGGTTAAGCGCGACGACGATGGGACGCGCCAGGCGCTGGCGCTGGCCTTGTCGGCGCCGCGCATTCTCTTCACCAGCCCCAACGCCGTGCGCGCCGCGGCCGCGCTGCGGCCGCTGGCGCGAGAATCTGGCCAGATCTGGATCGCGGTCGGCGGCGGCACCGCGGCCGCGCTGCGCAAAGCCGGGATCGATGAGATCGTTTTCCCCTCGCGCATGGACAGTGAGGGACTGCTGGCGTTGCCTTCGTTGCAGGCGCTGGCCGGAACCCGGGTCGGATTGGTGACCGCGCCAGAAGGTCGCGAAACTCTGTTACCGGCGTTACGCCAGCGCGGCGCCGAAGTCTTGCGCGCCAACGTCTACACGCGCCAACCGATCGCGCTGTCGGCCCATGCGCTGCGCAAGCTGCGCACGCTGGATGCACCGGCCGCACTGGCGCTGAGCAGCAGCGGGGCCTTGAAACAGCTGTTGGACAGCGCGCCGGCCGATCTGCTGTTGCAGCTTCGGAGCCAGCCGGTGGTGGCGGCCAGCGCGCGCTTGCAACAGTTCGCCCGCGATGCCGGCTTTGCTGAAGTGGAGCTGGCGAAGGGTCCGTTACCGGGGCAACTGATTGCCGCCATGGCGCGCCGCTTCCGTTAGCATTCGCATTGCAATATGACTGCGTGTTGACAAGGACGCTGGTGTGACCGAAGAAACAACCTCCTCCACCCCCAAGCGCGGCCGCACTGGGTTGATCGTGCTGCTGCTGGCGCTGCTGTTGCTGGGCCTGCTGGGTTGGCGCGGCTGGGCGATGTGGCAGGCGCGCGAAGCCCGCATGCGGGCCAACGCAGCGGAGAGCGAGCAACGCATCGGCGCGCTGGAGCAGCGCATCGACGCCCTGCGCCGCGATCAGCGTGCGCAGACCCAGCGCATCCTCGATGCCGCCGCCACCAACCGCGTGCTGCGCGACGAGGTGCTGGGCCTGAGTCAGCGCGGTGCGTTGCTGGAAGACAGCGTTTCCAAACTCGCCGATCCCACCCGCCACGGCGCCCAGGCCCTGCGCCTGGACGAGGTGGAGCTGCTGTTGAGCCAAGCCCAGCAGCGCCTGGCCATCGCCGACGACCTGGACGGCGCCCGTCGCGCCTACACCCTGGCCGATGGCGCATTGCAGGGAATCGACGATCCGCGCCTGCTCAACCTGCGCCAGGCGCTGGCGCAAGAGCGCGCCGCGCTGGACACGCTGGGCAACGGCCCGCACGCCGCCATTGCGCGGCGGTTGGACGCTTTCGCCGCCGGGTTGAAAAAACTTCCGGACCGCGCCCCCGCCGCGGAGGGTCAGCAGGCGGCCTGGCAGCGCCTGCTTTCCCCCTTGGTGGACGTACGGCGCACTGAAAACAAGACGATTATCGCGCCGACCGAGCGCGCGGCCGGGCAAGCCGCCCTGCAGATCGAACTGACCCTGGCACGTGCGGCGCTGGAGCGTGACGATACCGTCGGTTTCCGCGCCGCAGTCGTCCGCATGGAGGCATGGCTGCCGCAGCTGTGGCCCGATTCGCCGGCCTTGCGGCAGCGCCACGATGAATTGAAGACCCTGCGCACCGCCGTACTGCAACCTTCATTGCCGGTGTTGGGGAGTACCTTGCAGCAACTGCGGCAATTGCGGAACTCGGGCTACTCGCTTCCGCTTCCGCAAGCCGTCGCGACGCCATCGCCCTCCACTCCGAAGGTCGAACGATGAAAATATTCCGCACCGCCATTGTCCTGCTGCTGTTGATCCTGTCGGGCGTGCTGGGCGCGCAATGGCTGGCCCGCGATGGCGCCCGCGATCTGGGCGAAGTCGTCGTGCGCGCTGGCGGCTACGATTTCAGCGCCACCCTGCCCGGCGCGCTGCTGGCGCTGGCGGCGGGCGTATTGCTGTTGTGGATCTGCTGGAAACTGCTGACCTTGCCGTTCCGCGCCTGGGGCCGTTATCGCCGCAAGCAGGCGCGCGCGCGGCTGACCGAAGGCCTGGAGGCGTTGCATGGCGGGCACTGGCAGCGTGCGGAAAAACTGCTGCTGCTCGCCGCCGAAGACGATGAAGTCGGCACCATCGCGCGTACCGCGGCGGTGCGCGCGGCCGATGGGCGCGGCGACGAAGCCGCTGTGCAGGCGCACCTGGCTGCGTTGGCCGAACGCAGCGCCCGTGCGCATGCGTTGGCGGTCGCCGATCGGGCTCTGTCGCGGCAGGATCCTTCGCAAGCGTTGGCCGCACTCGACTCCGCCGCAGCGCAACCCTTGCCACCGCGCGGACTGATGTTGCGCGCGCAGGCGCTGGCCGAACTGGGCCGCGCCGGCGAAGCCTATGGAATGCTGGGACCGCTCAAGCAGCAGCAGGCGCTGTCGCTGCCGGAATATTCGCTGTTGGAAGCGCAGCTTGCGGCCAAGGCGATGCGCGAATCGGCCGACGCCAATGTGCTGGCCGAACGTTGGGAAACCCTGCCCAAACCGCTGCGCGCGGACGCAGGCATCGTCGCCGCCTACGCCGAACGCGCCGCCGGCCTGCGCTGGGACGATGCGGCTGCACGCAGCCTGGAGCAAGCCATCGATGCGCGCTGGGACGAATCGCTGGTAGCGCTATATGGCCGCCTGCCGATCGGCAAACTGGATTCGCGCCGCGCCAGTGCGCAGCGCTGGCTGCAGACCCATCCCGACAGCCCGGCGCTGCTGGTGACCCTGGCGCAACTGGCGCGACTGCAGGGGCAATGGCCGCAGGCGCAGGAGTTCCTGCATCGCGCGCTGGCCCAGGGCGCCAGCGCCGAAGCCTGGGAGGAGCTGGGCCACGGTTTCGCCGCCGCTGGCCAGGAGGAACTTGCGCGACGCAGCTATGCCAATGCGCTGGGCGCCACGCGCGGCGTGGCTGCTACCGAATTGCCCGGGCGCGATCTCAAACAGAAGATCTTCGACGAAGCTGTGGTCGAAGAACGCGACGAGCATGGGTTGCCGCGACTGAGAGGATGAAGCGATGAACACCTCTCCCGCTTGCGGGAGAGGTCGAGGCGCGCAGCGCCGAGGGTGAGGGAAGTCCGGCCTCGCGCAGATCTATCCGCCGCCGAGCGATGCAAGCAGCCGAATCAAGAACATAATCGACACTTGGCTGGCGCCAGCTCAAGTACCGCCTCCGACTTCGAGAGAGCAGAGATTCTTTCGAAGATCTGTGTAACGGCTTTCTCGCTTTCGCTGCACGACATGCTTATGCATCCGCCCGTATGCCCTCACCCTCGGCGCTTTGCGCCTCGACCTCTCCCGTAAACGGGAGAGGTAAACTTCAGACCACGGGCCCCACCTGCAACGACACCTGTTTCGCACCGTCCTCCAGCCACTGGCTGCCGACCTCTTGGAAACCGAATTTGTCGTGGAAGATCCGCGACGGTTCATTGGGCGGCACCAGGTTGTATTCGCAAGCGACCACGGGAATGCCCTGATCGCGGGCGAACTCGAACAAGTCCCGGTACAGCAAAGTGCCCAGCTGCAATCCCTGATGATCGGCGCCGACCACGATCCGGTCCACGTACAGGAACGACGGATAGCGTACGGCGAACCACTCGAAGTTGGCGTTGACGTAGCCGCAGCCCTCGCGCATCGCCAGCAAGAATGCGCCGACCACGCCGTCGATCTCGACCACCTTGTGATAGCAGGCATAACCGTGCAGCTGCCTCAGACGCGCTTCGTCCATGGCGCTGGTATGGCGCACCTCGCCTGCGTTGAGCGCGATCACCGCAGCGAAATCGCCCGCTTGCGCGTCGCGCAGCACGGCGGCGGTCATGCGCGCTTGCGGCGCAGCGCGCGTAATGCCAGCCAGCCCAGCGTCAGCGCCAACCAAAGCGGCCACAGATGGATCAGCACCAATACCACTTCCAAAAGACCGAACCAGCCGGCGCTCAAAGAGTCGCCCAGCCGCGAGAAGAACCCCGGCCCGCTGTCGCGCACCGCCGCTTCCATGTCGGTCATTTCGGTGCGGCGCAGTTTCGGCAACTGATAGAGCGACAGGTTCAAGGTGGCGAACTCCACCCGGTCCTCGAATTCCTTCTGCGCGATCAGCGCCTCGTCGCGGCTGGATTTGGCCTCGTTGCGCGCGGAGATCACGGTCGCCTTCTGCCCGAGCTTGCCGCCCTCGTCCTTGGCCTGGCCCAGTTCCTGCTGCGCTTCCTGGTTGCGCTGGTAGGCCAACTGCTGGCGCAGCAACTCGAACTGCGCATCGGCGGCGGCGAAGTTGCGCCTGTCCAGGAATTCCATGTACTTGGCGATCGAGCGCAGGAAGGGCTGGGTCTTGTCGCTGGGCACGCGCACGGTCAGCTCGCCGCGCACGGTGTATTCGGCCAGCTCCACCAGTTTGCCGCCGCCGATGGACTGGCGGGTCGTGTTCTGCACGTCGGCGGCGATCTCGTTGCCGGTCACGAAACCGCCCTGTGCGGCCACCGCGTCCTCGATGGCCAGCGCGGCCTGGTAGACGTCCTGGACCCGGAAATTGGCCTGCGCGGTGCGGATGAACTTGCGTTGCGCATCGGTGTAGGTGGCTGCGCTGGAAGTGAGCTGAGTTTCGTCGGGGGCTTCGCTACGAGTGCGGGCGAGGCCCCCGCCGGCCGCCTCGGCGGCGGTATCGGCTACGGGCGCGGCAGCGGCGGCCGGACTGGCCGCTTCCATTGAGGCCTGGTTGCGGGATTCCTGCTTGGCGCAGGCCAGCAGAGTTGCACCCAGCGCCACGACGAAGGCGATACGGAACGAGGTACTGGATTTCATGCTGCTTCCTTGGCAAGTGGGCCATGGGGCCGGGCGCGGCTTTCGCTGCTACGAGTCTTGCAAGGTTACAACGGGGCAACCCGCCCGATGGGGTTAGCCAAACCAATGTGCAGCGCACAACATTAGGCGATAGGCGGCCTGCCAATATCGCCGACGATGGGTCGCCGCCTGATTACCCGCAGAGCAGGGCGTGTTCGACTGTCCCGTGCAAGCTGATCAGCGGCGGCGCAAGCGCGTGTCATCAGTCCTCGATGTTGCTGAAATCCTGGGCCACGCTGGCCAAATAGTCCTTGTGTAGCGAAATCACGCTGGCGTTGATCAACACCGCGCCTCGTGCGGGTGCCAGATAGATATGCAGGTTCTGCGCATCACTGCGGAAGAACAAGTGGCCTGCTTCCCCCTCCCAGGCGCCATCGGTCAGGCCCGCCAGCAAACACGCCTGCACTTGCCGAGTCTTGCCGGGCACCGAAAACATGGTTCCGTGTTGCCTGAAATCCGCAAACGCGATTTCCGGATCATCGAACAGCTGCCTCAACCTGCACTTGAGCTCATCGAGGTTCTCGACCCGCATCTTTTGAAGCTCAGCGCTCGACGATGGCCACCACACCCATGCCGCCGGCGGTGCAGATGGACACCAGCGCGCGGCCGCCGCCGCGCTGCTTCAGTTCCTTGGCCACGGTGGCGATGATGCGCGCGCCGGTGGCGGCGAAGGGATGGCCGGTGGCCAGCGAGGAACCGTTGGGATTCATCTTGGCCGGATCGATCTTGCCCATCGGCGCATCCAGGCCCAGGCGGTTCTTGCAGTATTCCTCGCTCTCCCACGCGCGCAGCGTGCACAGCACCTGGGCGGCGAAGGCCTCGTGGATTTCGTAGATGTCGAAATCCTGCAAAGTCAGGCCGTGACGCTTGAGCATTTCCGGCACGGCGATGGTCGGCGCCATCAGCAGGCCTTCGCCGTGCACGAAATCCACCGCCGCTACCTGCGCATCGCGCAGGTAGGCCATCGGCTCATGGCCGTGCGCCCTGGCCCACTCTTCCGAGGCCAGCAATACCGCGGCGGCGCCGTCGGTCAGCGGTGTGGAATTGGCGGCGGTCAGCGTGCCGCGGCCGGAAGTCTTGTCGAAAGCCGGCTTCAATGTGGCGAGTTTTTCCAGCGAAGTATCGGCGCGCAGGATGTTGTCGCGCTCCAGGCCGCGGAACGGCGCGATCAGGTCCGCGAAGAAACCGCGCTCGTACGCCGCCGCCAGCTTGTGGTGCGAAGCGACCGCCAGTTCGTCCTGCGAGTCGCGCGAAATGCTCCACTGCTTGGCCATGTCCTCGCAGTGGTCGCCCATGCTCTTGCCGGTGCGCGGCTCGGCCACGCCGGGGAATTCGGGCTTGAGTTCGGCGAACTTGAAGCCTTTGACCAGCGTCTTGAGCTTGTCGCCGGTGGTCTTGGCGCGGTTGGCGGCCAGCAGGCGCGCGCGCAGCTTCTTGCCGTAGACGATCGGTACTTCGGAAGTGGTGTCGGAACCGCCGCCGATGCCCGATTCGATCTGGCCCAGCGCGATCTTGTTGCCGACAGTGATGATGGAATCCAGGCCGGTGCCGCAGGCGCGCTGCAAGGTGATGCCGGGCGTCAACGGCGACAGGCCGGAAGAGAGAGCGGCTTCGCGGCCCAGGTTCCAGTCGCTGGAATGCTTGATCACCGCGCCCATCGCCACTTCGCCCAGCTGCTGGCCATGCAGGCCGAAGCGTTCCACCAGCGCACCCAGCGTCCGCACCGACATGCCCAGATTGCCGACGTCCGAGTAGGCCGTGTTCTGCCTGCAGAATGGAATACGGACGCCGCCCAGGATGGCGACGGGACGGGCTGCTGGCATGGGGAACCTCGCGGAGATAAGTCGGTATGACCGGCCCGTAACGCACGCCGGGCATAATGCGAAAGTGTAATGCCGACAAGGCGTGGGGCCAACCTGACGATGACGCAAGCAGACTCCGGTGTTCATGTGATGGGTGCGTCTGTGATGGACACCTCGGTGATGGGCGTGCTTGCGCTGGAACTGGCTGCGGGCAGCGTGCCGGCGACGGCCGCGCTGCCGCAGGCGCAAGCCTCGAGCCTGCTGGAACTACTGGCCCGCGACCTGGGCAAGCTGGTGCCGGGCGCGACCGCACTGGAGCTGAGCCTGGGCGCGGCGCATTTCGATCCGGCCGAGGTCCTGCGCCCCGGCTGGCCCCTGCATCGCCGTCTGGACGAGTTGCGCCAGCGCGCTCCGGGACGGGAACAGGGCCCTCGGGTCATCGCCTTCAGCGCCGACGAGCAGGGCAATATCCCGCTGCCTTTGGTGGCCGATGCCGGGCTGGCGGGCGGACAGATGCGGGTGCTGCCATTCCTGCTCAGCGGTCCGGCCGGGATCATCGATACCTTGCGGGACAGCTTCGAGGAAATATTGCTGGACCGCGGCATGGCCGGGGCCGACACCGCGCTGCTGGCGCAGGAGGCATTCAGCGCGCGCATCGAGCATGCGCGCTATCTGACTGTGCACGACCTGACGGCGATCATGGCCATGCAGTACCAGAACCAGGGCCTGCAGAAGCTCTGGCCGGTGATCGAAACCGCGCTGCTGGCGCCAGACGAGGAAGAATGGCTGGACCAGCCGCCGGAGCCTTTGCTGCGCTACGCAGAAGGCGGCGTGCAGATCGCATTGCTGGATCCGGCGGCGTGGCAGCAGCGCCACGCCGGTCAGTTGCCGGACGACGTGGAACAACTGCAGCGCGCCTATGAATATTTCCAGGCGCGGCAACGGCAGATCGCCGCGGTACTGGAAGCGCACGGCATCCCGGTGACCTTCGCCTATTGCGACAACCGGGCCGACGTGCGCGAATCGTTGAAGGCGTGATTGGGGCGCACGTAGGGGCGTACGTAGGAGCGACGTAAGTCGCGATGAAGCGTTACCGATAATGCTTCATCGCGACTTACGTCGCTCCTACCCGCGCCTACCCGCGCCCTACCACTCCAGAATTTCTACTGGGTGACCTTGATCACGCCGCAAGCCACGCGCGCGCCGGCGTTGCCCGCCGGCTGACTGGTGTAGTCGTCGGGGGCCGCATGCACCACCAGCGCGCGGCCGGCGATGTCGTTGACCGCACCGCCGCCCAGGGTGACGCCGCTGACGTGTATGTCCAGCTTGACCACGCCTTCGTTGTTGGCGACCACGTTGTCCATGTCGCCGGCATGGTGCGCGCCCGATTCGGCCTTGCCGTGCGCAGCGGCGAAAGGATTGAAATGCGGACCGGCGCTGCTGGCGTCCGCGGCGCTGCAATCGCCCTTTTCATGGATATGGAACCCGTGCGTGCTGTTGGGCGGCAAGCCGCCGACGATGCCGGTGATATGCACACCACCGCTCATCGGCGTCAGCGTGGCCTTGCCGCTGACCAGGCTGCCAGAAGCAGACGCCAGGTTCACTACCGCCTGCTTGGCGGTGCTCAGGGTCGGCACTTCGACCTTGGCGGGCTTGGGCGGCGGAGCGGTGCCGCAGGCGGCCAGGAAAACAGCGGTAGCGGCGGCCATCAGGGCGATACGCATGGGAAGGATCCTTGGATTGTTGCCGCCACCGTAAAGGCCATGCTGTTTACCGGCGATGAAACAGGCGCACCGGTGGGAACAGCGCGTGGGAAAGATGTGTGGGAGCGGCACGTGGGAGCGGCGTCCCGCCGCGAGCTCTTAGGACGCAGACGAGTCCAAATCATTCCGGACCCGACGCCTGAGGGATGAAGCAAAAAGCTCGCGGCGGGACGCCGCTCCCACACACCGCTCCCACGCGCCGCTCCACGATTGCTTTTTTCGCACGCGCTGCATCCGCTTGTTGTAGGTGGTCCGGCTCAACGGCGCTTGCGGCCTGGCCCCAATTTGCGCGTCACCGTATTCCGTCCTACGCCCAGCTTGCTGGCCGCTTCGGCGCGGCGGCCGTGGGTGAAGCGCAACGCTACTTCCAGCAAGGTGCGATCGAAAAGCTCGCGGGCTTCGGCATGCAAACCCTCGGCGCCCTCGTCCAGGCGCGCATGCGCCCACACGGCGAGCGCCTGGTCCCATTCCATCGCCTGCGGCGGCGCGGAAACGGCGACATCGGATGACAGCGCGCCCTGCAGATCGAAGGCAGTGATGGTTTCGCCAGGCGCCATCGCGGCCAGGCGCCAGCACACGTTCTCCAATTCGCGCACGTTGCCGGGCCAATCGTAGGCGCGCAGCGCCTCCAGTGCCGGGACGGCGAAACGCTTAGCCGGTGCGCCGAGTTTGCGTGCGGCGATGGCCAGGAAATTCTCCGCCAGCTGGGCGACATCGTCGCGGCGCTCGCGCAGCGGCGGAAGCTGCAGACGCACTACGTCGAGCCGGTGCAGCAGATCGGCGCGGAAGCGGCCTTCGGCGACCAGCGCCTCCAGATTCTGGTGGGTGGCGGCGACCACGCGCACGTCGACCCGGATCAGTTCGCGGCCACCGACGCGGAAGAACTCCCCTTCGGCCAGCACCCGCAGCAACCGGGTCTGCAAAGGCAGCGGCATGTCGCCGATTTCGTCCAGGAACAGCGTGCCGCCATCGGCCTGCTCGAAACGTCCGATGTGGCGACGCTGCGCGCCGGTGAAGGCCCCGGCCTCGTGGCCGAACAATTCGCTTTCCAGCAGCTCGGCGGGAATGGCCGCCGTGTTGAGCGCGATGAACGGCTTGCGCGCGCGCGGCGACTCGCGGTGCAGCGCGTTGGCCACCAGCTCCTTGCCGGTGCCGGTCTCGCCGGTGATCAACACGGACAACGGCGCCTGCGCCAGCCGCCCGATCGCGCGGAACAGGGCGCGCATCGCTGGCGTATCGCCGATCAATTCGGTACTGCCGGTGCCGGAGGCCGGGACTTCGGAAACCGGTTCCGGCGCAGAATTCGCGGCGACATCGGGCAAGGTGCGCGCGGCCAGCGCGACGGCGTCGTCCAGATCGAAAGGTTTGGAAAGGAATTCGTGCGCGCCGCCGCGGAAGGCGCCGGCGGTACTGGCGATGTCGGTGTAGGCCGACATCACGATCACCGGCAATTGCGGATGCGCGAGTTTCAGCTTGTCCAGCAGCGCCAGGCCGTCGTCGCCGGGCATGCGCACATCGGTGAAGATCAGGTCGGGAGCCGATGCGCCGCGGGCATTCAGCGCTTGCAAAGCCGAGGCCGCACTGTCGAAGCCATCGACCGCATAACCGGCATCGCGCAGGGCTGTGGCCAGCACGAAGCGCACCGAGCGATCGTCGTCCACCACCCAGATGCGCTGCGCGTTCGGCGAAGCGGGCGCGAAGGAAGCCGGGTCAATGGACATTGCGCTGCTCCTCTAGGCGCTGCCCTTCCAAGCGATGGTCTTCCGGCTGCGGCAGCAGCAGGGTGAACACGGTATGCCCCGGGCGCGAACGGTAAGTCAGCGAGCCGCGGTGTTCGCGCGCCACCTGCTGGGCCAGGGCCAGACCCAGGCCGCTGCCTTCGGCACGACCGCTGACCAAAGGCAGGAACAGGTGTTCGGCCAGTTCTTCGGGTACGCCTTTGCCGTCGTCGATGATCTCCACGCGCAGCGCCATCGCATGCAGGTGGTCGTGGATGCGCACGCCATGCTCGACGCGGGTACGCAGCGTGACGCTGGCGGCGCCGGCCTGGATGGCGTTACGCACCAGGTTCCAGATCGCCTGGGTCATGCGGTCGGCATCGCCGGGGAATTCGGGAATGCTGGGGTCGTAATCGCGCTGCACGCGCACCGACCAGCCGCCTTCGGTTTCGGCCAGGCGCAGCACGCGCTCCAGCACCACGTGGATATTGAGCGCGGTATGCGGGCGCTGCGGGGCGGGAGAAAGCAATTGGTCGAGCAAGCCGTTGAGACGCTCGACTTCCGATTCGATCAGTCCGATCAGTTCGCGCTCGTCCTCGTTGTCGTCGCGGTGCAGCGCGCGTCGCGCCAGCAGTTGCGCCGCGCCCTTGAGGCCGGCCAGCGGATTGCGCAGTTCATGGGCCAGGCCTTTCAGCGCCGCGCCCAATGCGCTGGGCAGCACCTGCGCCGGGTCCAGCGCCGGGAATTCGTCCAGCGGATGCGCTTCCAGCAGCCAGCCGCCGTCATCGAGCCGCGACAACCAGCCTTCGGCGAAGCGTTGCGACTCGCCCGGAAGGCCCAGGGCCATGCGGTGCAGCCGCAGCACGTCGGGGCCGGTGTTTTCCAGCTGCGATTTTTCGAAGAGCCGCGCCATGGCATCGCCATCCATTTCCAATGCCGCAAGGGGTTGGCCGAGCAGGCGTCGTGCGCTGACGCCCATCCAGCGCGCAAAAGCCGGGTTGACACCGAGGATCAGGCCCTCGGCGTCCGCCCAGGCCACCGCCGTGCTGAGCACGTCGGCGGCGGGTCCGTCCGGCAGCGGGTTTTTGGGGATCAGGGGCACCATTGCACCAGTTTAGTGCAATGGTGCCCCCAGAACGCCATCAGGCCTCGTACGCCGCTTCGCCATGCGAGGAGATATCCAGACCTTCGCGTTCGGCTTCTTCGCTGACGCGCAGGCCGACCGTGTACTTGACGATCAGGAAGGCGACCAGCGCCACCACGCCCGACAGCACGATGGTGGTCAGCACGCCCTGGGCCTGGATCCAGACCTGGGTGCCGATGGAGTAATCCGGCAGCGCGGTTTCGGTCACGTAGTCCCAGATGCCCGCGCCGCCCAAGGAGGGCGCCGCGAACACGCCGGTCAGCAGCGCGCCGGTGATGCCGCCGACGCCGTGCACACCGAATACGTCCAGGCTGTCGTCCGCGCCCAGCAGCTTCTTCAGGCCGGTCACGCCCCACAGGCACAACACGCCGGCGATGGCGCCGATGGCCAATGCGCCGTTGAGGCCGACGAATCCGGCCGCCGGAGTGATGGCGACCAGACCGGCCACCGCACCCGATGCCGCGCCGAGCAGCGACGGCTTGCCCTTGAAGATCCATTCCACCAGCGTCCACGCCACCACCGCCGCGGCCGTGGCCAGGAAGGTGTTGACGAAGGCGATCGCGGCCACGCCGCCGGCTTCCAGCGCGGAACCCGCATTGAAGCCGAACCAGCCGAACCACAGGATCGAGGCGCCGACCATGGTCAGGGTCAGGTTGTGCGGCTTGATCGCCTCGCGCCCATAACCGGTGCGCTTGCCGATCACGTACGCACCCACCAGGCCCGCGACCGCGGCGTTGATATGCACGACGGTGCCGCCGGCGAAATCCAGCGCGCCCTTGGCGAACAGGAAACCCGACTTGGCCAGCACGCCGGCCACCGCATCGTTGTCGGTGAACGCATCCGGGCCGGGGAAGAACCAGACCATGTGCGCCATCGGCAGATAGGCGAAGGTGAACCACAGCACGGTGAACAGCATTACGCCGGCGAACTTAACCCGCTCGGCGAAGGCGCCGACGATCAGCGCGCAGGTGATGCAGGCGAACGCACCCTGGAACACGAAGAACGCCAGCTCCGGGATGTACACGCCTTTGGTGAAGGTGGCGCCGATCGACGCCGCATCCAGGCCCTTGGCGAACAACCGGTCCCAGCCGCCAATGAAGGGCGAGCCTTCGGTGAAGGCGATGCTGTAGCCGTACAGGGCCCACAACACCGCGACCAGCGAGAACACCGCCAGGTTCTGCACCAGGATCGACAACACGTTCTTCGAACGCACCAGGCCGCCGTAGAACAGGGCCAGGCCGGGCAGAGTCATGAAGATCACCAGCGCCGCCGACATCAATACCCAGACAGTGTCGGGTTTGCTGATGCTGGGAGCGGGCGCTTCTTCCGCAGGCGCTTCGGCAGCGGGCGCCGCTTCGGCGGCAGCAGGTGTTGCGACGGCGGGCGCAGCGTCGGCATCTGCAGGCGTGGTTGCGGCAGCGGCGTCGGCCGGCGCAGCGGCAGTTTCGGTAGCGGGCGCCGCGGTTTCCTGCGCCATCGCGCCAAAACCGGTGCCCAGGGCAACGCAGCACAGCGCCGCGAGCGTCATTACTTGCAGTCGGGTTTTCCACCCGGAGAGACGAGTCTTCATAAGGGGCTCCGAGTTTGGTTAGAGTGCGTCCGCGCCGACTTCGCCGGTGCGGATGCGGATGACCTGATCGACGGCGGTGACGAAGATCTTGCCGTCGCCGATCTTGCCGGTGCCCGCCGCCTGCTGGATGGCCTCGATCACGGCTTCCAGACGCTCGTCGGTGACCACGGTTTCGATCTTGATCTTGGGCAGGAAATCGACGACGTACTCGGCGCCGCGATACAACTCGGTATGGCCCTTCTGCCGTCCGAAGCCTTTGACTTCGGTGACGGTGATGCCGGACACGCCCGCTTGCGACAAGGATTCTCGAACCTCGTCTAGCTTGAACGGCCGGATGATGGCGGTGATCAGTTTCATGCGCATTCCCCGTGGGTGGAAAGGAGCCGGCCTGATGCAACGACCGGGGGTTTCAACACAAAACAGAAACCGCATTCGACGTAGGAGAGGGAGCTGCGGTTTGCTGTTTCTTTGCTTCTTTTCTTATTTATTGCTTGAGTGGAGTTGCGAAGGGAAAACGCGGCGATAGCGACGGGTGGGAGGGGTATTCCGTCGCTATCGCCGCTAAAAACCCGGCGAAAGCGGACTCAGTTGCCGTAGTACAGCTGGTATTCGAGCGGATGGGTGGCCGCGCGGAACTTGGTCACTTCCTGCATCTTCAGCGCGATGTAGCCGTCGATGAAGTCGTCGCTCATCACGCCGCCGGCCTTGAGGAACTCGCGGTCGGCATCCAGCGCTTCCAGCGCCTGGTCCAGGCTGGAGCAGACCTGCGGGATGTTCTTCTCTTCTTCCGGCGGCAGGTCGTACAGATCCTTGTCGGAAGGCTCGCCCGGATCGATCTGGTTCTTGATGCCGTCCAGGCCGGCCATCATCAGCGCGGTGAAGGTCAGGTAGCCGGTCTGCAGCGGATCGGGGAAGCGCATCTCGATGCGGCGCGCCTTCGGGTTGGACACCCACGGAATACGGCACGACGCCGAACGGTTGCGCGCCGAGTAAGCGAGCATCACCGGCGCCTCGAAGCCCGGCACCAGGCGCTTGTAGCTGTTGGTACCCGAGTTGGAGAACGCGTTGATGGCCTTGGCGTGCTTGAAGATGCCGCCGATGTACCACAGCGCCAGCTGCGACAGGCCGCCGTAGCCGTCGCCGGTGAACAGATTGGTGCCGCCCTTGGCCAGCGACTGGTGCACGTGCATGCCGCTGCCGTTGTCGCCGACGATGGGCTTGGGCATGAAGGTGGCGGTCTTGCCGTTGCGGAAAGCGACGTTCTTGACGATGTACTTCATGGTCAGCAGCTCGTCGGCCTTCTTCACCAGCGAGTTGAACTTGGTGCCGATCTCGCACTGGCCGGCGGTGGCCACTTCGTGGTGGTGCACTTCGACTTCGATACCGACCTGCTCGAGCGTCTTGCACATCTCGGCGCGGATATCGTGCAGGGTGTCGGCCGGAGCGACGGGGAAGTAGCCGCCCTTCACGCCCGGGCGATAGCCGCTGTTGCCGCCTTCGTACTTGGTGCCGCTGTTCCAGGCCGCTTCCTCGGATTCGATCTTGAAGAAGGTGTTGCCCATGTCGTTGGCGTAGCGCACGGAATCGAAGATGAAGAATTCCGGTTCCGGGCCGAAGAACGCCTGTTCGGCGATGCCGCTGGACTTGAGGAAGGCTTCGGCGCGCTTGGCGATGCCGCGCGGGCAGCGCGAGTAGCCCTGCATGGTGGCCGGGTCCAGCACGTCGCAGGTCAACACCACGGTGGGATCGGCGGTGAACGGGTCCAGGTAGGCGGTGCTGGCGTCGGGCAGCAGGACCATGTCGGACTCGTTGATGCCCTTCCAGCCGCTGATGGAGCTGCCGTCGAACATGCGGCCGTCCTCGAACAGCGAGTCGTCGACGATGTTGGCCGGGAAGGTCACGTGGTGCTGGATGCCGCGCACATCGGCGAAGCGCAGGTCCACGAACTCGACCTTGTTGTCCTTGATCAGCTTTTCGACTTTGTCCGCAGACATCTTTGGAACCTCGGGTTTGGAATTGAGTGAGGTACCTATTGCAAGGCGCATGCCAAGCCTTAATGCACGGTAAGTGGTTGATTTATATGGTGCGGTGCGTCACAGATGCAGATGGTTTGCACAATTACGGGGATTTAAGGAATTGCAATGCACCAAATTGGCGCTTTGCAAATCCACTATTCTTGGACGCCACACTGAACTCGGCCATTCCAAGACCGTCGTCATCCCAGCGAGAAAGCTGGAAGCGCTTTTCAACAGCCGAATGGCTGGTCATCCATTTTGACTTTGCCCTTTGCCGTATCACCCCCGGTGAAAGGCAAGATCAAGATGGATCCCAGCTTTCGCTGGGATGACGATCCTTCGAGGCGGTTGCCATCTTCAAGGTAGCCAAGCCCTTTGGGCTGCCCGAAGCCACCATCCACCCCCACCCAGACCCACTCCATGATCGATCTGCTCAAAGCCCTGCTCCTCGGCGTCATCGAAGGCATCACCGAATTCCTGCCCATCTCCAGCACCGGGCACCTGCTGATCGCCGAACGCTGGCTGGGCCACCGCAGCGATCTGTTCAACATCGGCATCCAGGCCGGCGCGATCCTGGCCGTGGTGCTGATCTACCGGCAACGGCTGTGGGACCTGGCGATGGGGTTCTTCGGCCGCGGCGCGCCCGCCGGCCACGACCCCGCCGGCATGGCACTGACCCCGGCGCAGGCGCGCGCCTACACACTGAAATTGGCGGTCGCCTTCGGCGTGACCGCCGTGCTCGGCGTGCTGGTGAAGAAGCTGGGCTTCAAACTACCGGAGGAGGTCACGCCCATCGCCTGGGCACTGATCCTGGGCGCCGTCTGGATGGTCGCCGCCGAGTATTTCGCCGCCAAGCGCGCGCAAGCCTTGGGCGAGCGCAGTGAGATCAGTTGGACGGTGGCGATCCTGGTCGGCATTGCGCAGGTGGTGGCCGGCGTGTTTCCCGGTACCTCCCGGTCCTCGGCCACCATCTTCGTCGCCTTGCTCGCCGGCACCACCAATCGCGCGGCGGCGACCGAGTTCGCCTTCCTGGTCGGCATTCCGACCATGTTCGCGGCCACCGGCTACGAGCTGATCGACGTGCTGCGCTCGGGCCAGGCTGCGAACGAGGACTGGGCGGCGTTCGCCGTCGCTTTCGTCGCTTCGGCCATCACTGCCTTCATCGCAGTGAAATGGTTGCTGAGCTATATCCAGAGCCACCGTTTCACCGCATTCGCAATCTACCGTTTCGTGCTGGGCGTGGCATTGCTGCTGATGGTGCCTGCCGGCAGTTGATCCTGCGCGTAGGAGCGACGTGAGTCGCGATTGATGTCTGTCTCGCGACTCACGTCGCTCCTACGCCAATCCGGCAGGTTCACCCCATTCGTTGCATTGATGCGTTTGCCCGAGCTCATCACTGGAGAATCAAATGAAACGCTGCCTGATCCTGATGCTGCCACTCGCACTGGCGGCCTGCGCCAAGCCCCCTCAGGGCGAGCCGGCCACGCCGCCGGCAGCGACCGCTCCCGCCGCAACGCAACCCGCTTCGGCCGATACGGCTGCCCTCCTGTCCGCCTATCGCTGGCGGTTGAACGACGCCAAAGACGCCAGCGGCAAACGCATCGAAGCGCTTTTCGTCAGCGCGGACAAGCCGCTGCAACTCGATTTCAAAGATGGGCGCGTCAGCGTCGGCAACACCTGCAACCACATGGGCGGTGCGTATTCGGTCGCAGGCGACAAACTGAAGTTCGACCGTTTCGCATCGACCCTGATGGCCTGCATCGACGCCAAACTGATGGCGCTGGATCAGGAGATCGGCAAGCGCCTGGAAACGGAATCGACATTCGCGCTGCAGACGGGCGATGCGCCGACGCTGACGCTGACCGCCAGCAACGGCGACACGCTGACGTTCAAAGGCGAACCCACCGCCGAAACCCGCTACGGTGGTCCGGGCGAAACCGCCTTCCTCGAAGTCGCCGCGCAGACCAAGCCCTGCAACCATCCGCTGATCCCCAACCTGCAGTGCCTGCAGGTGCGCGAGATCAAGTACGACGATAAGGGCATCAAGACCGGCACGGACGGCTCTTTCGAGAACTTCTACGGCAACATCGAGGGTTACACCCACGAGCCCGGCATCCGCAACGTGGTGCGGGTCAAACGCTACACGATCAAGAACCCGCCAGCCGACGGCGGTTCACTGGCCTATGTGCTGGACATGGTGGTGGAGTCGGAAACCGTGAAGCGGTAACGCATACGCCTTTGTAGGAGCTGCGTCAGCTGCGACCGCGGCAATGCAGCTCAAGATGGTTTCTGCAACCGGATGATTTCCGGTCGCAGCTGACGCAGCTCCTACAGAGGATTCTCAGCTCCTGGCTTTTGCGTTCAATGAATAGGTGCCGTGCGCCAGCGCCTCGCCCAGCACGTGTCCCTGCATCGCGCGCAGCACCTGCGCCGCAGTGAAACGCCCCGGCACTTCGAGCTTTTCCACGTCAAGCGCGAACAAGCGGAAGAAATACCGGTGCGTGCGCAAGTCGTTGAACGGCGGGTACGGACCGTCGTAACCGTAGTAGTCGCCGCCCATCTGCGCATCGCCGGCGAACCAGCCGGTGTAGTCGTTCAACCCCTGGCGCGCGCCCGGCGGACCCGGCGGATTGCGCTTGCCCTTCGGCGTGACGCCGTCGCTGCAGCTGCCGGCTTCGATCCGGCGCACATCGGCGGCGATGTCGATCATCGTCCAGTGGATGAAATCCGCGCGCGGCTGCTCCACCGGAATTTCGAGATCGTCGCGACCGACAGTTTCCGGCACGGTGGGCGCATCGGGATCGATGCACAGCAGCGCGAACGAACGAGTCCCCGCCGGCGCCTCGTCCCAGGCCAGGTGCGGATTGCGGTTGCCTGCGAAGCCACCGGCTTGGCCCATGGCGTATTCGGCGGGGATCGGCTTGCCGTTGGCGAAACTATCGCTATGGATGCGCATTTTTTTTTTACTCCTGTAGCCAATCAGGTTTCCGGGTAACCCATCCGCTGCGCGATCGGCGCGAGCACGGCGAACGCCTCGCCCAGGGCTTGGCGGTAATGACGCCAGTGGCCGGCCGGAAAGTGCGCCGGGCCGATGGCGGGCGGCGCCGGCATCGACAGTTGCAGGGCTTCGCCGACCAGCTCGGCCGCAATCCGCGGATCGTTGCCGATCGTATCGGTGTGGACCACGCGGTTGGGATACCACTGGTTCTCGAACAACGCCGCGGCCTGGCTAAGCGAGCCGGCCAGCCATGCCGCAGCTTCGTCCACCGACGGCATGGCGAACGGTGCGACCGAACCGAAAGCCAGCCAATCCAGCAGCATATCGCGGGGATCGCGGATGGCCATCATCAGCATACCTTCGCGCACGTATGGACGCAGCGCGATCAACAACGCGTTGTCCCACCAGGGCAGCCAGTCGAAGACATCGCCGGAGGTCAGCTGGCGCGACGGCAGCGCCTGGCGCCAGCGTGCGGCCACCTCCTGGCCCGACAACTTGCCGGAGGTCAGCCCATCGATGACGGCATAGGACTGAAAGCCATCCTGCGGCGGCTGCGAGCCGAAGCGGTCGGCGCGGAACGGATCCCCCGCTGCACCCATGACCGCTGCTACTTTTTCGATGCCCGAACCCGGCGCGCCCCACAGGAACATCACTTTGGCGGCGTTCACGGGGCTGGCAGCCAGCTCCGGCCACTCCAGACGCGGAGCGCTCAGAGGCGGCAACGGTACCAACTGCGGCAACAGGTCGGCCTGCATTTGCGACCATGCGGCCACGGCTTTGGCGGGCTGGCCGGCCTGGTCCTGACTCAATCCCAACAGGCCCAGCAGGAACCGACGATCGGAAGGATCGCTGGCGGTCAGCAGCCAGGCTTCTATCTGGGCGATCGCGGTTCCCGGATCCTGGGCCATCAGCCCATTGAGCATCTGCAAGCGCGCTTCGGCATGAGTGGGCGCCAGCTTCAACAGGCGCGCAACAGTAGCGTCGGCCGCGCTGCGATCGCCCTCTTGCTGCTGTCGCTGCAACAGGATTTCCAGCGGCAGTATCGACTTCGGCATGGCCGCGGCCCAACGTTCGATCACCGCGCGCCAGGCTTCGGCATCCGGCGTAAACACCAGCCGCGCGCGCCACAAGTCGGGCGCATCGGTGGTGGTGGCCAGGGCCGCTTCCAGCGAGGCGCGTGCATCGTCTTCCAATCCCAGCGTGCGCCACGCAGCCACCAGGCCTTGCAGCGTCGGCAAATCGGCGGGCCGCACCGCGAGCGCGCCGCGCAGCAAGGGCAGCGCCTGCTCGACCTGGCCCGCGGCAACATGCAGCAGGCCGGCGGCGCGCTGGATCACGGGCGTTGCCGTCGATGGATCGGCCAAAAGCGGGGCGAGTTCCGCAGCCGCTTCGGCCGGCCTGCCCTGGCGGTTGACCAGCTCGGCGATCAGTGCGCGAAGGTTGCGGGCGTCCGGTAGCTGTTCGACCACGCCACGGAATGCCTGTTCGGCGAAGGCCCAGTGCTGCTTGCGCAGGTACAGGAAACCGAGCACGTAACGCAGCTGCACATCCTCCGGCACCTGTTGCAAAGCGGCCGAAACCCGCTGCAATCCGCTATCCACGTTGCCGCGCTGCAAGGCCAGCATGCCCTCGACCACCGCCAGTTGCGGGTGATCCGGCGCCACCCGGGACGCCAGATGGTTCAGGCGTTCGGCTTCGTCAAGATCGCCACGACCCAACGCCAGCTGCGCCTGCATCAGGTAGGCGCCCAGCTGGTTGGGGTTGAGGTCGCTGGCTTTGCTCAGCGCCGCGTTCGCTTCCTCCCACTGCTTCCCCGCGATCAACAGGTTGGCGCGCACCAGTTGCAGGGCATCGTTCTCCGGCGCCAGCTCGATGGCGCGCTCGATGCTGCGCAGCGCATCGGAGTGGTCGCCACGCTGCTGCGAGGCCACCGCCAGCCAGCGATGCGCCTGGGCATCGCCCGGACTCTGGTGGATCCACTCGCGCGCGTAGATGACGGCTTCTTCCGCTGCATTGCTACGCAGGGCTTGGATGATCTTCTCTTGCATGGAATCCGGCACTTCAGGGCAAACCACTATTCTAGCCGGCCGGGCCGATTATCCCGGATTGTCGTCCCGCAGCAGGCGCGCGGTCACCCAGCGTTCGCCGAAGCCGTCGCAGGCCGCGTTTTCGATGAAACCGCAGTGCCCGCCCCAGCGTGCGGTCTCCAGATGCGCCAGCGCCGGCAGCTGCCAAGCCTGGAAATGGGCGAAAGGAATCACCGGGTCGTCCTCGGCCATCAGGATATCGGCCGGCACCGTCAGCGCGCCAAGCCGGTTGCCGGCGATGGAGTAACCTTCGAAATAGTCGTCGATGGTGCCGAAATCGGTATGCCGTTCGACCATCCACTGGGTCAGCTCGCGCACGCTCTTGGCCAGGGTTTCGTCGTCGTAGTTGTGGCGCTCGGGAAACAGTTCGCGCTTGCGTTCCAGCGAATGCCGCCACTTGCGCTGGAAATACCAGTGGTACAGCGGCAACCCTTCTTCCATGCCCATCAGCGATGCGGAAGGGTCCAGCACCGGGCAGACCGACGCCACCCGCGCCAGCGGCAGGCCCGCCTGGGGGGCGCGCAAGGCCAAGCGCAGCACGAAATTTCCGCCCAGCGAATAACCGGCCGCCACGAACCTGCGGTGCGGGAAGCGCCGGGCCACGTCGCCGGCCGCATTGACCACTTCATCCAGCCGGTTGGAGTGGAAGATCTCTTCGTTGAGATGGTGGGTGCCGCCGTGGTCGCGGAAATTCAGGCGCACCACTTCGAAACCGGCTTCGAGCAGGCGTGCGGCGGTCATGCGCATGTAGCTGGATTCGGTGCTGCCCTCCCAGCCGTGCAGCAGCAGCGCCAGGCCGCTGGAGGTCTTGCCCGGCACCGCGCTGTGCCAGCCCTGCAGGCGCACGCCGTCGCCGCCGTCGAAGATGTGTTCGGTAGTCACCGCACCGGTGGCGTTGAGCGCGCGCAGGCCGCGGCGGCGGCGCAAACCGCTGGAACTCAGCACCGATTGCAGGTGCGGGTTATGCAGCCATTTGGGTGGATGGTAGTCGTCGGCGGTCAGCATCGGGCCGAGCATGCTCGCGTTGTTTGGAGCATTGCCTCCAAATGCGTTCATCGGTCCGACTCCATAGCCGCGACGATACGCTCGCGCGCCAGTTCGGCGATCTTGCTGCGGCCTTCCAGCTCGCCCGCCGCGATCGGGGTGAGGAAACAGATATCCGCGCTGCGTGGTGGTTCGCCCAGCAGACGCATGAAATTGGCGAAGAAACTTTCCCCTGCGCCGAACGCCACCGCCATCTGCGCGCTGCCGCGCGGGCCGTAGCGCAGGGCCACCGGTTGCACCGGCACCCCCGCCTCCACCGCCGGCTGGAAAATGCGCGCATGGAACGGGCCCACTTCGGAACCGTCGCGGGTGCGCCCTTCGGGAAACACGCCGACCGGACGGCCCGCCTGCAGGCGCGCGAGCATGGCGTGCATCACCCCGCCCATCGACTCCTGGCTGCCGCGCTGGTGGAAGATGGTTTCGCCGCGTGCCGTCAGCCAGCCCACCACCGGCCAGCCGCGGATTTCCTGCTTGGCCACGAAACCCATCATGCGCTGGCTGTGCAGCATCTCGATGTCAACCCAGCTGACATGGTTGGCGACGAACATCGCCGGATCGGGCAACGGCGTGCCGATGCGGCGCAGGCGGAAACCGAAGATGCGCATCAGCCCTGCCGACCACAGCTTGACTGCCAGATGCTCCACCCGCAGTCCGCCCACGCGCACGCCCGACCACAGCGGCACCATGCTCAGCAGCACCAGCGGCAACAGCACCAGGATGTGGATCAGCAGCAGAGGAACGCGGTATAGGTAGCGGAACGCGCGCCCCAGTCCGCCGCCGGAAGTGGCGTGGGGTTGGGGGGAAATCATTCCGTCACAATACCGGATGGGTCTGGAGTTCGGCTACTAAGCGCTGGGCCGCAGGTCGGGGCTACGCCCCCGACGCGCGCGGTGCATGGTCTGCGAACGTCATCGAGACTACGCACGTCGGGGGCGTAGCCCCGACCTACGCTGCGGCTGGAATCACCGCCAGGGTGATGCGGGAAATGCACACCGGCTTGCCGGCTTCGTTCTCGATGCGGATCTCCCAGACGTGCGTGCTGCGTCCGACATGCAGGGCGCGGGCGGTGCCGGTGACCGTGCCTTCGCGAACCGCACGCAGGTGGTTGGCGTTGATCTCCAGGCCCACCACCGCTTCCCGCGTTATGTCCACGCACAGCCCGCCGGCCATGCTGCCCAGCGTTTCGGCCAGCGCGACCGAGGCGCCTCCATGCAGCAACCCATAGGGCTGCCTGGTGCGCGCGTCCACCGGCATGGTGCCGCGCAGCCAGTCGTCGCCGGCTTCGGTGACGACGATGCCCAGAGTCTCGACCATGGAACCGCGCGCACGCGCATTCAGGGCATCGATATCGACAGGATTGCGGAAGGCCATATGCGGCTCCTCTTTTAGAGAATGGGGACCAGACCGGCGCCGAACGCGGTCAGCAAGCGCGTATACAGCCATTTTGGCCCGACGTTGACCTCGGGGAAATCGCCGACGGCTTCATAACAACGATGGAACGCGGGATCGTTCGAGGGCACCGGCATCGGACAGTCCAGGCCGGGCTTGAATTGGTAACTGGTGGCGTAGCGCCACGGCCACAGGTCGAACAGCGGCAAGGCTTCGGACACCTTGCCCAGGCTGTAGTCCAGCCCCGACAGCACCGGCGGCTTGGCGCGCGGCGCAATCACCCAGGAATTCTCCGGCGAGGTATCGCGGCGGATGCTCGCGGCCAGCGCCTGCGCGAAGGCGGCATCGTCGATGACCACCGCGCTCTCGGTGTTGTAGTTCTCCGAACGCGGATCGAAGTTGTGGGTACCGATCACGCCGATGCGGTTGTCGATCACCATCGATTTGGCATGCAGCCCGATGCGTACGCCCGCGCGCTTCAAGGGCAGCGGCTCGCTGGCCGCGCCGCTGCTGAGGAAGGAAGGGCGCGATTCGGTGCGCTGCAGCCGGCGGGTGGTTTCGCCCGCTCCGGTCGAGCGCGAAGACGGGCCGATCGAACCGGACGGGCCACGGAAACGTTCCCGGATTTCGATCGGCGGCCCATCGGGCATCAGCGCGGCGTAATCCACCGGGGCGTCTTCGGGAAACGGCTTGTACTCGTAGATGCGGAAACCGAACTCGCGCAGATAGCGGCGCTTGTACTTGAACGACATCGAATAGACCACCGCGTTGTCGGTGGCGGCCAGGCTGTTGGTGGAGACGACCACCTGCGGCGGCGGCTTGCGCTGATGCAGCTCCCGAAACAGATCCTGGGCCGCGTCGGACATCACCAGGTAAGGCGTCTGTATCAGCACTTCCGATTGCGCGCCGGCGATCAGCGTTTTCAGCTCCGGTACCGCCGGCGCCGCATTCGCGGGACGTTCGCGGCGGTGCTTCTGCGGCAGATCGGCAACGTATTTCACCGCACCCACCGGCATCGCCGCCTGCACCAGGCGATCGCGTATCTGCGCCTGGTCGCTGGCTTCGGCCGACAGCGCCGCCACTCGCTCCGGGCGCAGGAAAGCGTCCGGCGGCATCGCCGGCACGCCCTCCTTCAGCAACTTGCGGCCGACGTCGTTCAGGCGTTCTACCGGGATGCTGCGGCGCGCATTCCAGAACGCGTCGAAGTTGGCCGCCATCTCGCGCGAGGCCGGCCCGGCCACCAGCACGTCGCGGTCGCGGAAGTTGTACTCGGCGTCCCAGTCGAAATAGTCGTCCTGGTAATTGCGCCCGCCGGTGATGCCGACGGCGGCGTCCACCAGTATCAGCTTGGTGTGCATGCGCTGGTTGAAGCGGCGGAAGCAGCACAGCACGCTGCCGGCATAGTCGAAGTAGTTGAGCTTGGCCTTGCGGAAACTGGGGTTGTAGATGCGGATCTCGAAATTCACGTGCGAACCCGACAGCGCCGCCAGGATGCCCAGGTCCGGGATCGCGGAAAGCTGATCGATCAGCAACCGCACCTTCACCCCGCGGCGCGATGCGGCCAGCAGTTCATCCAGCACCAGCCGCGCGCTGTCGTCCTTGTCGAAGATGTAGGTCTGCACATCGATGCGGCTGCGCGCGCTGCGGATCAGGTTGATGCGCGCCAGCAGCGCATCGCTGCCGCGATCCAGGATCAGCGCGTAATGGCGCGGCGCTTGCGTGGTGGATTCGGCGACGGCGCGGTCGCTGAGTTCGCGCAACGGCGAAGGCTGGGCGCATGCATTGGGCGCGCTGCAGTCCACCACGTGCGAACGCGCCGCCACGGCGATCGAAGCGGCGCGGTTGCGCTGGGTCTCGGACAGGCTGACGCAGGCTGCGCACGACAGTGCCAGCCACACCACCAGGCCGCGCAGAAGAATATTCATGGCGCAGTTTCCCCTTTAAGCCGCGCACGCAGCACGAACACCACCCGGTCGCTGACCGCCATCATCCAGTCGTCCATGTCGTAATCGCTGCGCCGCACCGCGCCGGTGGCGACCACGTCGCAATCCCGCGCCGGGCGCGAGCAGGCGGAGGGCGCCACCGTCAGCGTCTTGGGCCGGGTGATGCCGCGAATGCTCAAGTCGCCGGCCAGATCGCCGCCGTGCTTCAGCAGCTGCTCGTCGTAGGGCTTGGAGACGAACACCACCACCGGATAGCGCTCGGCCTCGAAGAACTGGCGGCCGCGGGTCCACTCGGAATAGCGTGGATGGCCAAGGATCTCCACCGAATCGGTGAACATGCGCAGCACCACCTGGTGGCGGCCGTCGTGAAGGTGCTTCACTTCGCCTTCGTAGCGCTTGAACTCGCCTTCCAGCTTCATGCCCCAGCGCGTGCGCAGTTCGAAACCGAAACGCGAGGCGACCGGATCGAAGGTTTCGGCCGTTGCCGCAAGCGCGGGCAGGCACAACAGCGCCAGACCGCACCACCTCCAACGCTTGCGGCCGAACATTGGAACCGTCACGGCCACCAGAAGGCGGAGAGAGTCGCGACTCCTGGTTCGATGCTGGCGTCCGCCGGCAACTTGAGCACCACCACCGAGGCGACCGGCATGCCGCGGTAATCGCCGGACTGGCCGCTGTGCATCAACGCCGCCAGCCGCTCCAGGCCCGGATTGTGGCCCACCAGCAACAGGCGTTCGGCTTCGCGGTTGGCATCGGCCAGTTCGGCCAGGGTGCCGGCGGTGGCTTCGTAGATCCGCTCGTCCAGGCGCTGCTCGACATAGCCGGTGGTCTCCAGCACCGCCTCCAGGGTTTCGCGTGCGCGCCGTGCCGGCGAGCACAACACCCGGTCCGGCACCAGGCCTTGTTCGGCGATCCAGCGGCCAGCGGCGGCGGCCTCGGCAAGCCCGTCCGGAGACAGGGGCCGATCGAGGTCGGACTGCCCGGCGGCGGCGGGTTCGGCATGCGCATGGCGCAGGAGTATCAGTTCACGCATGGCATCCCTTTCGGTCGTAGCGGGCTTGATAGAGCGAGTTCGATGGAACGAACCCGGTGAAGTCAGACTCTGGGGCCCGGTTCAAGCCTTCTTGACCCATTTCAGCAAGGGGTCCCAGTCGGCCTGATGGTCGCGCACCTGCGCTGACCGGTAATCGAACAGGCTACGGCCCAGGCCCGCCAGGACCACATAGGCCTGGGTATCGCGCAGCTGCGCGACCACCGGATAAGGCCAGGTCTTGAGCATTTCCACCGCCTGCTGCGAGGTGTTGGTCCACGGCTTGCTGCGGTTGACCACCAGGCCTACCGGCAGCTTGCGCTTGTGCACGCGCGGCACCTTGGACAACGAATTCAGGAACCCCACGGTGGCCTCGATGTCCATCGCCGACGGCAGCACCGGAACCACGATGGCGTCGGCGTGCTCGATGAATTGCTGCAGGTCGTCGGCCATGGATCCGGCCGGGGCGTCGATAACCACCCGTTCGGCGTCTTCGGGCAGCCAGCTGCGCCAGGGGCGCTTGCCGCTGGCGTCGATGGGAAGTACGGCGGTTTCCAGCTCGGAGCGGCGTTCGGCCCAGCGGGTGGAGGAGTGCTGGGGGTCGGCGTCCACCAGTACGGTGCGTTTGCCGTCCAGCGCGAAATGCGCGGCCAGATTGGTGGCCAATGTGCTCTTGCCCGCGCCACCCTTGGAGCTGGCGACCAGAATCGTCTTCATGCGCACGCCTCGTTACCGGGAAGCCGCAGGGTACACCGGCCACGGTAAGCCGGGAACAGGCCGCCCAGCCTCCCCCTTTGGAAAAGGGGGATTGAGGGGGATTTGCTCTTGATCTTGTCTTTAGGGTCCGCAGAGCAAGAGCAAATCCCCCGTAGCCCCCTTTTCCAAAGGGGGCAAAGCAAAAGCGCAATCGTTTCGTTCATCCCGTTTTCCCTTTGCTATCGTGCGCGCTGCCATGGACCCGGACCGATCGTGAGCGAACTGCAGGACCTGACGGCGCTGATCCGCGCCAATACCCCCTTGATCGTCATCGAGACCCAGGACGAAGGCCGCGTGGTGGAACTGTTCCGCCAGGCCCTGTCCCAGGTCTGGCGCGCGCTGTACCGCTGGTCGATCACCGAAGGCCTGCGCCGTATCGACATGGACCGCGAGGACGAAGCCGAAGGCCCGCCCGACGCCAGCGCCGCCTTGCAGGCGATGAAGCTGGCCGAGCAGCGCGGCATCTACCTGCTGCTCGATTTCCATCCCTACCTGGGCTACGCCAGCAGCCAGCGCCAGCTGCGTGACCTGGTCCAGCGCCGCAATTGCCAGCCGCACGTGATCGTGTTGGTGGGCGGCAAAGTGGAGCTGCCGCCGGAACTGGAAGCCGTCGCGGTGCGCTTCAACCCGCGCCTGCCCGATGCCAACGCCCTGCTGAAGATGGTGCGCGAGGAAGCCACCGACTACGCCCGCGAAAACGGCGGTCGCCGGGTCGAAGCCGACGGCGAGGCGGTGCAGCAGATCGTGCGCAACCTGCAGGGCCTGAGCCTGCCCGACGCCCGACGCATCGCCCGCCAGCTGATCTACGACGATGGCGCGCTCAGTGCCGCCGACCTGCCGCAATTGTCCAAGCTGAAGTTCGAACTGCTCAACCGCAGCGGCCACCTGCACTACGAATACGACACCGCCCGCTTCGCCGACGTGGCCGGCGCACGCCGGCTGAAGCGCTGGATCGAGCAGCGCCGCGCGGTGTTCGTGTCCGGTAACGCGCCGCCCGGGCTGGATCCACCCAAGGGCGTGCTGCTGCTGGGCGTGCAGGGCTGCGGCAAGTCGATGCTGGCCAAGGCCACCGCCGGCGGTTTCGGCGTGCCGCTGCTGCGTCTGGATTTCGGCACCCTGTACGACAAGTTCCATGGCGAGACCGAAAAGAACCTGCGCAGCGCGCTGGCTTCGGCCGAACAGCTGGCGCCATGCGTGCTGTGGATCGACGAGATAGAGAAAGGATTGGCCGGCGGCAGCGGCGACGGCGACGGCGGGGTTTCGCGGCGGGTGCTCGGCTATCTGCTGACCTGGATGGCCGAGCGCAAGGGTCCAGCCGCTGGCGGCGGCGTGTTCATCGTCGCCACCGCCAACCAGGTCAGCGAACTGCCCCCGGAGCTGCTGCGCAAGGGCCGCTTCGACGAAATCTTCTTCGTCGACCTGCCCGATCCCGATACGCGCGTGGAAGTGCTGCGCCTGCATCTGACCCGGCGCAAGCTGGAACCCGAGGACTTCGCGTTGCCCGCCCTGGCCGCGGCCAGCAACGGCTTCTCGGGCGCGGAGATAGAACAGGCCATCGTCGCCGCGCTTTACACCGCCCATGCGGAACAGAAGGCGCTGGATACCGATTTGCTGATGCAGGAAATCCGCAACACGCGGCCGCTGTCGGTGATCATGGCCGAACAGGTGTCGGCGCTGCGCGCGTGGGCCAGCGAACGCACCGTGCCGGCCGACTGATCGCGCAGGAGATGTAGGAGCGGGCCCTGCCCGCGACGCTTTTCCGAGAGATCATTCAGGAGCGTCGCGGGCAGGGCTCGCTCCTACGACGATCAATACCCCGCCGCCTGCCCGTCCTTGCGACTTTCCGATGCGCCGAAATACACGCCGGTCTGCGGATCGCGACGGATCGCCTGGTAACCGCCATAAGGCCCCAGCGCCCATTCCAGATGGTGGCCCTTGTCCATCAATGCGCGCACGGTTTCGTAAGGAAATCCGCTTTCCAGCTGCACCACCCCGCCGTCGCCCATCGCCGTGTTCTGGCCGGTAGGTTCGGTGTCGTTCTCGTGCTGGATGCGCGGGGCGTCGCCGGCTTCCTGCAGGTTCATCCCGAAATCGATGAGGTTCATCACGATCTGCACGTGCCCCTGCGGCTGCATCGCGCCGCCCATCAGGCCGAAGCTGATCAGGGGCTTGCCGTCCTTGGTGATGAACGCGGGAATGATGGTCTGGAAGGGACGCTTGCCGGGTTCGTAGGTGTTCGGATGGCCGGGCTTGAGTACGAACATCTCGCCACGGTCCTGCAGGATGAAGCCCAGCCCTGGCGGCGCCATGCCGCTGCCCATGCCGCGGTAGTTGGACTGGATCAGCGACACCATCATGCCGTGGGCGTCGGCGGTGGTCAGGTAGATGGTGTCGCCTTCATCCAGTTCCGCCGGCGTGCCGGGCTGCACTTCCTTCAGCACCTTGTCGGTCGAGATCAGCTTGCGGCGCTGCGCGGCGTACGGCTTGGAGATCAGTTTGGCCACCGGCGCCGGCTGGAACGCGGGATCGGCGTACCAGCGCGCGCGGTCGGCGAAGGCGAGTTTCTTGGCTTCCACGAACAGATGTACGTGTTCGGCGCTGGCGTAGGGAATCTTGGAGAAGTCGTAGCCTTCCAGCACGTTGAGCATCTGCAGCGCGGCGATGCCCTGGCCGTTGGGCGGCAATTCCCAGACGTCGTAGCCGCGGTAGTTGGTGCTGACCGGCTCCACCCATTCGCCCTGGTGCGCGGCCAGGTCCTCGTAACTCAGGAAACCGCCGTTGGCCTTGAAGTAGTCACCGATGGTGTGGGCGATGTCGCCCTTGTAGAAGGCATCGCGGCCGCCGTCGGAAATCTTCTGCAGGGTGTCGGCCAGGTTGGGGTTCTTCCACAACTCGCCGGTACGCGGGGCGCGCCCGCCGACGGTGAACTGTTCGCTGAAGCCCGGGTACTTGGACAGACGCGGCACCGAACGGGCCCAGTAATAAGCGATGGTCTCGGCGACTGGATGGCCTTCGCGCGCATAGCGGATGGCCGGCGCCAGCACGTCTTTCATCGGCACCTTGCCGAAGCGGCCGTGCAGGGCGAACCAGCCGTCCACCGCGCCCGGCACGCTGACCGGCAACGGACCCAGCGGCGGGATGTCGGTGAGGCCCTGCTTCTGGAAATAATCGAGCGTCAGCGATTTGGGCGAACGGCCCGAACCGTTGTAGCCGTAAAGCTTCCTGGTCTTCGGATCCCAGACGATGGCGAACAAGTCGCCGCCCATCCCATTGCCGGTGGGCTCCATCAATCCCAGCGCGGCATTGGCGGCGATGGCCGCATCGACCGCGCTGCCGCCCTGCTTCATCACCTCCAGCGCGATCTGCGTGGCCAAAGGATGCGAAGTGGCCGCCATCGCGTGCGGCGCGATGACTTCCGAACGGGTGGCGAAATCGCGCCCGGTGATGCGGTCGGCGGCACTGGCGGACAGGGCCGCCGACAACGTCAGCAGAAGCAGTATCGCGATGCGCATCGTCGTTCTCCGCAAATTGGTTTCGTTATTGGCGCGAAGGCATGCTGCCGAGCGTGCCGCGGACGGGTATAGCGTAGGCAAACTTATCAGCTGCGCCGGAACCAGCCGGTAATGCTATAGCGGGCTTCTTTCGCCCATGGCGCCACCAAGCTGACCTGATGCGCCTGCGGCACCTGGAACAGGCTCAGCGAGTTCCAGTGCGGAACGAAGGTGTCGCTGATCCGCTGGCCCTTCTCCACAAACTGCAGCAATCCACCCCAATCCGATTGCCACCCTCGGGTAAGGTTGATCACGTAGGCGAACGCGCGGTCTTCGTCCTGCGCTTTGTCGCTATGCAAGGTGAGGAAATGCCCCGGACGATATCTCGCGGCCTGCGCGCTTACCATGCGTATCGCCGAATCGCCGGTGAGTTCCCGCGCGAAATCGAGGAACTGCGGACTGTTGAGGAAGTCGAGCACCACGTGAAGGACCAGCCCCGGCTCGCGGCCTTCGCGGCGCGCATCGACCATCCGGTAGCGGTCGTAGACGAATTCGAAACCCATCCTGGCGCGCTGGTAGGCCGCTTCCAACAACGCTGCTTCTTCGGGCGCTCCCGGCATCGGCAAAGGATGTACTGGCGCCGGTAGATCGGCGCGCTGGGCTATTTCCCAAGGCACTTCATCGCGCAGGCAGGCATGCAACCTGTCCGCAGCCGGCTCTTGCAGGAAGTCCAGTACTTGCAGGCGGCGATGGCTTTTCAGCCTTTCCCGCAGGGGTCCGATATCGAGTTCGTTGCTGATCATTGTCCGGAAGCGCAAAAAGATCGCCAGGGTCCGGGGGCCCGGACGCCGACGATTCTCTCATGCGGTCGCCGGACTACGGCCAGGCTGGCGGATTCGCTTGCCAGGCCGCATGGACTTCGATCAGGCGAGCCCGGTCCTGTTCGCGCCATTCCGGCAACAATTGCGCGAAATTGGCGGGGTCGCTCCATAGGGCCGGCTCGGTCCGCACCGCCGCCGCATACCACTGCACGGCCTCGGCCTTGCGGTCCAGACTCCACAACGACAGCGCCATCGTCGGCGGCAACCAGGCCGGGGTACCGAAACCCGCCGCCAGATCGTTCCACAAGCCGAAAGCCTGCGCATAGTCAGCGTTGCGGTACAGGTCCCAGGCGTAGTTCCAGCGCACCGCCCGTCCGATGCTGCTGTTCTGGGCTGTGCCCGAGACCGCCTGCTCGTATAGCGTCTTGCCCAGCTCGGCACGATTGTCGGACAGAGCGATATGGGCCAGCTGCGCCGTCGCTTCGATCGACTTGCGGCCGCGGTCGCGCATTTTTACCAGCTCGGCGGCCAGGGCCTCGCCTTCGCCTTGCGCCACCACGATCTTGCGGACGGTCGAGACGTCCTGATCGAAATAGAATTCCTTGGGCTTGGTCATCGTTTGTCCCTGCGCGACGGCAGCGGACAACGCCAGCGAGACCAGCATCGCGGCCTGAAAAATTCGAAATAGATTCACGCAACTTCCCCTAACCACAAAACGACCTCCCCAAACCCATCCTACCCGCTGCAGCGCACAACCGGTGAGCGAAATCGGTCACATATTACCGCGCTGATACAATTCCGCACCCTGCGCCGGGCCATGCCGGCGCCGCCAGCCGTCTCCAATCCCCCGGGCCAGCCATGACCAGCACTGCCGAACTCACCTCGCCGTCTTCCGCCAACACCCCGGCGATCGACATGCTGGACAACGACTACACCCTGGAACACAAATACACCCGCACCGACGGCCGCATCTATCTGAGCGGGGTGCAGGCGCTGGTGCGCCTGCCGCTGATGCAGCGCCTGCGCGACCAGGCCGCGGGGCTGAACACCGCTGGCTTCATCAGCGGCTATCGCGGCTCGCCGCTGGGCGGCTTCGACCTGGAATTGTGGCGGGCCAAGAAACATCTGGGCGAAGCGCAGGTGAAGTTCGTGCCCGGCCTCAACGAGGACCTGGGCGCGACCATGGTCTGGGGCACGCAGCAGACCAACCTGTTCCCCGGCGCCAAGGTCGAGGGCGTGTACTCGATGTGGTACGGCAAGGGCCCCGGCGTGGACCGTTGCGGCGATGTGTTCAAGCACGGCAACGCCGCCGGCACTTCCAGGCATGGCGGCGTGCTGGCCATGGCCGCCGACGACCACAACTGCCGCAGCTCCACCCTGCCGCATGGTTCGGAAGACGAATTCGTCAGCGCGATGATGCCGGTGCTGAACCCGGCCGGCGTGCAGGACATTCTGGACCTGGGCCTGGTCGGTTGGGCGATGAGCCGCTACACCGGGCGCTGGATCGGCTTCAAGACCATCGCAGAAACGGTGGAATCGTCGGCTTCGGTGGAAGTGAATCCGTTCGCGCGCCGCATCGTGCTGCCGGAAGATTTCGAAATGCCCGGTGGCGGCTTGAACATCCGTTGGCCCGACCCGCCGCTGGACCAGGAAATGCGCCTGCACCGTTATGCGGTCAAGGCCGCGCAGGCCTTCGCCCGCGCCAACGGCGTGGACCGCATCGTGCTGGACTCGCCGCGCGCGCGGCTGGGCATCGTCACCACCGGCAAGAGCTACCTGGACGTGTTGCAGGCCCTGGAATACCTGGGCCTGGACGAAGCCGCCTGCGCCGACATCGGCATCCGCGTGTACAAGGTCGGCATGACCTGGCCGCTGGAGCCGGTGGGCATCGCCAACTTCGCCCACGGTTTGGAAGACATCGTCGTCGTCGAAGAGAAGCGCGCCTTCATCGAGCGGCAGATGAAGGAACAGTTCTACAACTGGCCGGCCAGCGCGGGTCCGCGTCCTTCCATCGTCGGCAAGTACGATGAAGCCGGCGAATGGATCCTGCCATCCACCGGCGAGCTGACGCCTGCCACCATCGCAGGTGTGATCGGCCGCCGCATCCAGCGCTTCTTCACGACCGAATCCATCGAGCAGCGTTTGCGCTGGATGGAAGAAAAAGAAGCGGAAATGGCGCTGCCGCGCGCCAACTTCCCGCGCGTGCCGCATTACTGCAGCGGCTGCCCGCACAACACCTCCACGGTGGTGCCGGAGGGTTCGCGCGCGCTGGGCGGCATCGGCTGCCACTATATGGTGACGTGGATGGACCGCGACACCGACACCTTCACCCACATGGGCGGCGAAGGCGTCACCTGGTCGGGCCAGGCGCCGTTCACCGAAACCGAGCACGTGTTCCAGAACCTGGGCGACGGCACCTTCTTCCATTCCGGTTCGCTGGCGGTGCGCCAGTCGGTGGCCACCGGCGTCAACATCACCTACAAGATCCTCTACAACGACGCGGTGGCGATGACCGGCGGCCAGCCGGTGGACGGCACCCTCAGCGTGCCGCAGATCGCGCACATGATGCGCGCTGAGGGCGTGCAGACGATCGTGGTGGTCAGCGATGAAATCGGCAAGTGGAACAAGCCGGAGATCTTCCCGTCCGGCGTGGAGTTCTTCGACCGCAAGCGCCTGGACGAAGTGCAAAAGCAGCTGCGCGAAGTGAAGGGCGTGTCCATCCTGATCTACGACCAAGTCTGCGCCACCGAAAAGCGCCGCCGCCGCAAGCGCGGCAAGCTGGCCGATCCGCAGAAGCGGGTGATGGTCAACACGCTGGTGTGCGAAGGCTGCGGCGACTGCGGCGTGAAAAGCTTCTGCGTGTCGGTGCTGCCGAAGGAAACCGAGTTCGGCCGCAAGCGCGAGATCGACCAGTCCAACTGCAACAAGGACTACAGCTGCGTCAACGGCTTCTGCCCCAGCTTCGTCACCGTGCACGGCGGCGGCCCGCGCAAGGGCAAGAAAAAAGATCCCACCGAGTTGCTGGCCAGCCTGCCGGCGCCGGTATTCAAGGCCGATTTCCAGCAGCCCTGGAACATCCTCATCACCGGCGTCGGCGGTACCGGCGTGGTCACCATCGGCGCGCTGCTGGGCATGGCCGGGCACCTGGAAGGCAAGGGCGCCAGCGTGCTGGACCAGACCGGCCTGGCGCAGAAAGGTGGCGCGGTCACCACCCACATCCGCATCGCGCGCACGCCCGAACACATCCACGCCGTGCGCATCGCCGCCGGCGAAGCCGACGTGGTGCTGGGTTGCGACATGGTGGTGGTCAACGATTACTGGGTGCTGTCGAAAGTGCGTGGCGAACGTTCGCAGGTGGTGCTCAATACCTACCAGGCGATGCCCGGCACGTTCACTACGCGTCCCGACATGGAATTCCCGGCCGCCGGCATCGTTTCGGCAGTGACCCAGGCACTCGGTGGGCGCGCGCCGTTGCAGGTCGACGCCACGGTGCTTGCGACGGCCCTGCTCGGCGACGCAATCGCCGCCAATCTGTTCATGCTGGGCTATGCGTGGCAGCAGGGATTGGTGCCGATTTCGTTCGAAGCGATCATGCGTGCGGTCGAGTTGAATGGCGCCGCCATCGAAATGAACCGCCAGGCGTTCGCCTGGGGCCGGCTTGCGGTCGTGAATCCCGTCGCTGTCGCCGAAGCAGCGGGTGTGATCCACAACACGCAGACCGAATCCGAGCGCACACCGCACCGCAACCTGCAGATCCTGCCTCCGGGCGAGTGGGAGACCAGCGAGTGGGCGAGTCCAAGCGCGCCGCGCACGCCCGACAACGAGCATGAAGTGCGCGGCCTTCAGGACGCCAACAGCGGCGACAGCAACCTCGCTTTCCTGCCGCTGGACGACTTGCGCCTGTCGCGTTCGCTGGACGAACTGATACAGCGCCGCGTCGCCTTCCTCACCGAGTACCAGAACGCGGCCTATGCGCAGCGTTACAGCGCCCTTGTCGACAAGGCGCGCGACGCCGAACACGTGCGTGCGCCGGGTTCCACCGCACTGAGCGAGGCGGTGGCGCGCTATTTCTTCAAGCTGATGGCCTACAAGGACGAATACGAAGTGGCGCGGCTGTACACCAGCGGCGATTTCAAGCGCAAGCTGGAGCAGCAGTTCGACGGCGACTACAAGCTGCACTTCCACCTGGCGCCGCCGCTGCTGGCCAAGAAAGATGCGCAGGGCCGGCTGATCAAGCAGGAATTCGGTCCGTGGGTGTTCAGCGCGTTCAAGCTGATGGCGAAGTTCAGGTTCCTGCGTGGCGGTATGTTCGACATCTTCGGCTACACCGAAGAGCGCAAGGGCGAGCGTAAATTGATCGGCGACTATGAAAAGACGATCGGCGCACTGCTGGCTTCGCTCAACGCGGGCAATCTGCCGCTGGCCGCCGAAATCGCCAGCATTCCCGAGCACATCCGCGGCTACGGCCATGTCAAGGAAGCGCATTTGCACAAGGCCAAAGCAAAGGAAGCGGCGCTGCTGGACAAGTGGAACAATCCGCGGGAGATCCCGATCGTGCAGGCGGCGTAGAACGCGGTCCACCTGCGACAGGTGGGAGCGGCGTCCCGCCGCGAGCTCTTGGCCTACGCTCGAAATCGCTCAGGAACTCGCGGCGGGACGCCGCTCCCACAGTCTTCCAGGTCGGGCGTCCGGAGAGGCTTTGCTCAATCTGTTGGCTTGGATTCGGGCGGCGACTGCGGCACCGTCGCCGGCGGCGTGACCGGCAGCGGCGCCTCGGCCCGCAACGCATCGAGAATCTTCTTCCCCGCACGCCCATCCTGCGGCTGCAGTCCCAGCCGCTGTTGTTCGGCCACGATCGCGCGACGGGTGAGCGTACCGATCATGCCGTCCGCTTCGCCGATGGCATGCCCGCGCGCCAGCAGCAGTTGCTGCAGTTGCTTGCGTTCGCCGCGGCCCAGTCCCGGATCGTCGGTCGGCCACGGCGTGACCAGCGCGCCGCCTCCGCGCAGGCGGTCGGACAAGGTGGCGATGGCCAGGGCATAACTCTCCGCCGCGTTGTACGAATAGATCGCATCGAAATTGCGGAACACCAGGAAGGCGGGGCCGGTCGCGCCCGCGGGCAGCAGCACGGCCGCCTGGGTATCGGCCGCCAGCAGCGGCGTACCGTCGATGCGGGTGACGCCGCGCACGATCCAGTCGGACAGGGGCCGCTTGTTCTTCCTGCCTGCGAGTGCGGCGTCGAAACCCGCAGGCAGTTTCACTTCGTATCCCCATGGCTCGCCCGTGCGCCAGCCGGCCTGCTTGAGATAGTTGGCGGTCGAAGCCAGCGCATCCGGAATGCTGGCGACCAGATCGCGACGCCCGTCGCCGTCGCCATCGACGGCGACGCGCTGGTAGGTGGTGGGCATGAACTGGGTGTGGCCGAAGGCGCCGGCCCACGAACCCGTCAAACCTTCGGACTTCAGATCGCCGGCTTGCAGCAGCTTGAGCGTGGCGAAGAATTCACCGCGAAAGAACTCCTGACGGCGGCCGAAGCAGGACAGCGTAGCCAGCGAAACCAGCAACGGCCGCTTGCCGAAGGTCTTGCCGTAGTCGCTTTCAACGCCCCATACCGCCACCACGGTCTGCGAATCCACGCCGTACTCCTGCGAAACCCGCGCCAGGGTCGCGGCATTGGCCTGCAACATGGCCTGGCCATCGCTGATGCGCTGATCATCGACCAGCGCGGCCAGATAATCCCAGATCGGCGTGGTGAACTCCGGCTGGGCATCCAGCAACTCCAGCACGCCCATGTCCGGAACCAGATCGCGGGTGTTGGCGTCGAAGGCGGTTCCTTCCACGCCCACTGCTTCGGCCTTTGTGCGCAGCCCCGCCAGACAATCGTTGAAGACGAGCTCGTCGGCGCGCGCTGCGTTCGACCATAGCGCTAGCGCCAACGAAGTGCACAGAAGCGTTTTCATGGCCATCCCCTCTCGTTTTCGGCGGACCTAGTCCTTGTTGGCCGGAGTATCGCGCATGCTTCCGCAACTCTGGATGACGAGGGAACCCGTTGCGACGGGGTTTGCGCATTCGCGCATACGATTCCTTTGGGATCCCATGCACTAACGAACGACCGCATCTGCAACCATCACTTTTTCGGCGCGAGCAGTTGGGTCAGGCGATCCGGCGTTCCAGCGATGCGCTGCAGATGCGGATACCGCAGCCCTTGGCGATACTCCACTCGCAAGGTGCGATAGGCATCTCCCTGCCTCACCAGCAGTTCGATTGCAGGTTCCGTTGTTTTGGCGGCGGTGATCGCCCGCTTCAGGCGGTCGGCATCGTAGGCCATGCCCGACACCGCCACGACCACCATGTCTTTTGCCAGTCCGGCAAGATAGGCGGGGCTGTTCCACAGCACTGCTTCGACCTTTCCATCGGCGCTGGCGATTTTCAATCCCAGCGAATAGCTGAAATCGTCGAACTCCTGGTCGCCTTCGGCCTCTGCGATGGCGGCATTGGGTTGTTCGTCGTAGACCAGCTTCCAGCCTGCACGTGCCAAACCCTCCGTCGGCGCGCCCGGACCATGGCTGTCCACGCGCTGGCGCAGGAATGCGGCCCAATCATGAGGCTGCACTGTCCGCAGTGCTCCGATCACGTCGTCGACCACATAAGTCCGCGCTTCTACCTTGCCCGTACTGCCGCCGAAGAACCCGCGCGCGAAATCGTCCAGCGAGCGTTTTCCGCCCGACAGTTCCCGCAGCTTGGTATCGACATCCAGCCACACCAGCGTGCCTTCGTCGTAGAAATCGTAGCCGCGCTGCCAGCTCTCCCATGCCTGCGGCGCATCGTTGAAATCGACGATGCCCTGATAGACGGTGTCCTGCAGGTTGCGCCATCCGCGGCCGGCGCGATGGTCGAACAGGGCCGCATTGGCGGCCAGCACTTCCTGCGCCTGCTGCGGCGTGTACAACCCGGCCCGCGCGGCCAGCACCCAGGCCCAGAACTCGGTCTGGCCTTCGTAGACCCATAGCAGATCGTTCTGCATCGGCGTGTTGTAGTGCGGTGTCCACAGCAGCGCCGGACGCATGAACTTGCCGTTCCAGCTGTGCGTGTATTCGTGCGGCAGCAGATAGTTGTCGGTGAAGGGCGCCTCGCCTGTCAGATAACCCGGAAAGGTGCCGTTCTCGCTCGACTGATGATGTTCCAGGCCGATGCCGCTGAACTGGTCCGACAGCGCCAGCAGGAAATCGTAATGCGCGAACGGACGCGCGCCAAACACGCGATCGGCCTGCTTCACCAGCGCACGGTGCGCGGCGAGGATTTCCGGCTTGACCTCGAGCAGCTCCGGCGCGTCGGCGATCACGTTGAGGCGCACCGGTATTTTCGCGCCGGGATCCAGGTCGAACCGTTTGAAGTAGCGGCCCGCGTAGACGGGGGAATCGACCAGATCGACAAGAGCGACCGTCTGAAAGCGGCTCACCCCGCCATCGGCCACGGCCGTTTCAAGCGCGCTGCCGAATTGCCAGCCTTCCGGCAAGCGCAGACTGGGTTCGAAGCGGATGCGGCGCGCGTCGTAGCCGGCCGGATACAGAAGCAGGCGCGACCATTGCACCGACATCAGCTCGGTGGTCATCGCCACCCGTCCCTGGTCGTCGGCAGTGGGCGAAAGCGATTGGAATTCGACATCGAGCGTAGTGACGCCCGCGGGCACTTGCAGATGGAACGCGTAAACGTCCAGCGGATCTCGCCGCCATTCGATGCGCTGTCCGTTGCCGGATATCGACAGGCCCGCGAACTGGTTGATCGGGCCGGTGGCCGCATGGTTGCCGGGTATCCACTGCGGATACCAGAGCTTCAATGGACCCGGTTGTACCGGGATGCGTTCGCGCACCCGGTAGATGCGGCGCGACACGTCGGTGGCATCGACCGCGAGCGATATCACTCCAGGATAATCGTGGTCGGAAGCCGCGGCCGCGGCGGCCGGCGCCTGTGCCCGCACGGAAAACGACAGCCCCAGCAAGCAGGACAACAGGATCACGAGCCGCGCCATGCGAGTTCCAGTTCCGTGGGAAAGCGGCATTCTGGGCATGTCGGGCGAGGAACGACAAGCTTGCGGGCGGAATCGGCCTGGCGGGCGGAATCGTCGGCTAGGTTCCTGAAGCACACGGGATGACCGCGGGCTTCGCGCTATGCGTGTTGGGATTTCCGAGTTTGTGTATAGAAAGCCAACCGCATTGGACAACCTTTCGGTGCGCTGGAGACGTCGCTCTGCCGACGCAGTGTTTCGACTTTCCTCTTTTTCTTCTCCAGCCTCCGAATACCTCCGAGATAACTTCCGTTCTGTTGCTCGGCGGCATAAACGTCACGCAGTTATCACCTAGATTAATGGCGACTAGAGGGGACATGAATTCATAGCGTTTTTCTTGCTGAATACGCTGCAAAAAAATTGCAAAACTCCTGATTAGGCAAGCAGTATATGACGCCTTTATGACAGACCCTCCGCCGAGTTCGCGGACGGCAGCAAGTCATCCGCTAGGAGGGTCATATGCACGTCGCCACCGGCTACCAATCCCATTCCATCGCATACCTTGTCCCTCGCGGCCTGCGGCTCGCGCGGGATTTTTTGATTCTGCCGGATCGAGCGCATCGATGCTCCGTTGCAGCCGTGACCGGTACGATTTCGATCCTGATTGCCTGCTTCATAAGGTATGCGTATGTGGAGAGGCATCGTCTGACAGGCAGCTTCTTCTATGACCGCCTTCAGTTTTCCTTCGTCGATAGAGGCTATCCCGAAATCTTCGGCTACGGCCTGGAACTGATGGCCTGTGCGCTGTTTGCCATGCTCGCCCGGGTGTATGGCAAGAAGCAGTGGTATGCATTCGCGGCTATCCTGTTTGTGACGTTTCTGGACGATGCGTTCGAACTGCATGAAGCGATCGGGCATATGTTCAATGCCGGATTGGGTCTATCGCCGGTCGTCGGCGATCTGATCGGATTTTCCACGACGGGATTGTTGTCGGCCGTGTTCTGGCTTGCTGGCACGCGCCTGATTCGAGGGGAGGACGACTGGCTTGCCTATCTGGTCTTCACGGCCTACTTCGCGATCCTGATTTTCTTCGGTGTCGGCGTGGATGCAGTGCACGGGATGCTGGGAAGGAATGTGTCGCAGACCTTGTCGACCCTGGTCGAAGACGGCGGCGAACTGGTGATGACCGCCGTCATCAGCCTGTCCGCATTCGGCATGTGGCTGCGGCAAAAGCACGGGGCGAGCACCGGCGGCGCGTCGATCGAGTCCGCATTGCCGAGCCCTTGAACGGAGACATGCGGGCCTCGCCTTGAAGGAGATACGACCACATTCCGGGTATGTTCGTGCGCAGGAACGAGCCGGGAAGCACCCCGGCGTCCACCCGACCTTCGGCATGACGAAGAACGCACCACCGTTCATCGCCGTATTGTCCGTCGCCGGCCACTAACCGCGTTGCAGGTCATATCCGGCCCCCGCCGGCGAGGTCCGCCCGCGTGGTCTTCAACTCGCTTACTTTCATCGTGTTTTTCGCGCTGGTGCTTGCGCTCCACGCAATGCCCTTCCGCTGGACCACCAAGAAGGTCAACCTGCTGGTCGCCAGCTATCTGTTCTACGCGGCCTGGAACCCGCCGTTCGTAATCCTGCTCTGGGTATCGACGCTGGTCGACTGGTGGGCGGCGAAGAAACTGGTCGATGCGCAGAATCCGCACGCGCGGCGCGCGTGGATGCTGCTGTCGGTGGTGGTCAACCTGGGCATGCTCGCCTACTTCAAGTACGGCGGCTTTCTGATGGAGAACTTCCAGGTGTTGATGGCCTCGCTGGGTGTGGCCTACCAACCGCCAAAACTCGATATCGTGCTGCCGGTCGGCATCTCCTTCTACACCTTCGCCACCCTGTCCTACACGCTCGACGTGTATCTGCGCCGCGCCAAGCCGGCCAGCAACTTCCTCGACTACGCGCTGTTCGTTACTTTCTTCCCGCATCTGGTCGCCGGGCCGATCATGCGCCCGACCGAACTGGTGCCGCAGTTCGCGCGCGAACGCCGCGCAACCGCCGACCAGTTGCGTTTCGGACTGGCGTTGATGGTGTTGGGACTGTTCCAGAAAATCGTGCTGGCCGACGGTTTCCTGGGACCGGCGGCCGAGGCGGTCTACGACGCGCCGGGCCGCATTCCCGGCACGCTGGATGCGTGGATGGGCACGCTGGCTTTCAGCGGGCAGATCTTCTGCGACTTCGCCGGTTATTCCACCACCGCGATCGGCGCGGCGATGTGCCTGGGCTTTGCGATGCCCGACAACTTCCGCTTTCCGTACGCGGCAGTCGGTTTTTCAGACTTCTGGCGACGATGGCACATCACTTTGTCGTCATGGCTGCGCGACTACCTCTACATTCCGCTAGGCGGCAACCGCCATGGCGAGGCGCGCACCTATTTCGCGCTGATGGCCACGATGCTGCTGGGCGGCCTGTGGCATGGGGCCAGTTGGACTTTCGTGGTCTGGGGCGGTTTGCATGGACTGTACCTGGCGGCCGAACGCGTGCTGCGCGCGCGCTTCCAGGGCTACCGGCCCGGGCCGTTGGCGTTGTTCGGGCTGGGTCTGCTGACTTATGCGCTGATCAACATTACCTGGGTGTTCTTCCGCGCCCAGGGTTTCGGACAGGCGTGGACGATCCTGCGAGGCATGTTCGGCGGCAACCCGGAGGCCAAACCGATCCTGACCACCGCGCATCTGGCGATGGTGGCGCTGATCGTGGGCGGGATAGTGATCGCCCACTGGCTGATGCGCAGCCGCACGCTGGAAGCGATGTTGGCGCGGCGGCACCCGGTGCAGTTGTCGGCGGCATTGGGCGTAATGGCGTTCGCGGTGGTCGCCGCACAGGGAGCGGGCAATGCCTTCATCTATTTCCAATTCTGAGCGGGCCGGCTTCGCGATGGCCAGCGACGGCGGCATTCCAGCCGAAGAGCGCTTCGAGCGGCCCGGCTTCGTGCGGCTCACCGCTTCGGACCGGCCCGGCGTCGCGCAGCCGGTGCCGGAACGCGATATTCCGTCGCAGCCTTGGGGCAGGATTCTGCTCGGCGCGCTGGTGTTGTTCGTGCTGCTGATGGCGGCATGGGAATGGCACTGGCGCGCATTCGGGGCCGCACCCGGTTATCGCAACAGCGACGGCGCATGGGCCGACCAGCGCCGCCGCATCGACACCGGCGAAGGCGGCAAGACCGTGCTCATCGGCAGCTCGCGCATGCTGTTCGACGTACAACTGCCGGAATGGGAACGCGCCACTGGAGAGCGTCCGATCCAGCTGTCGCTGGAAGGCACCTCGCCTTTGCCCGTACTGGAGGATCTGGCCGACGATCCGGATTTCACCGGCCGCCTGGTGGTGGACACGACGCCGACCAGCCTGTTCCTGGGCCAGAGCGGACGGCGCGCTTCGGTAGTGCCTTATTACCATGGGCAGTCGCCTTCGCAGCGCAGCGGCCATTGGTTGTCGCAGCGTTTCCTGGAGCCCTGGTTCGCGTTCTACGACCCGGATTTCGCCTTGCCCGTGGTCGTACGCAGGCAAGCATGGCCGGATCGGCCGGGCCTGCCGAGGCGGATCCTGGTGCGCAAGCTGTCGGTGCAGGAAATCGACCGCAACACTTACCTGTGGCACAAAGTTTCGGACGATCCCGGGTACCACGCGCTGACGCGCCGCATCTGGCAAGTGCAGTTGGGCCTGCCGTTGCAGCCGATGGTGGATACCGAAGCCAAACGGCGGAAGCTGCGCGAGGAAACCATCGGACGCGTTGCCGGCGCCGTGGCCAAGCTGCGCGCGCGCGGCGTGCAGGTGGTGTTCGTGCGCCCGCCCAGCAGTGGGCCGTGGCAGGCTCAGGAACAGCGGCTGACGCCACGCAAGGAAAGTTGGGAAGCGCTGCTGCAGCGTACGGGCGTGCCCGGCGTCCACTTCGAGGACTATCCGCAACTGCAGGGTTATACGCTGCCGGAGTGGTCGCACCTCGATGCTGTGGACGCAAAGCGCTTCACCACCGCACTAGCGCCGCTGATCGAGCGCGAGTTCTTGCGCGAAGAAGCCGCGCGGCAGCAGGCGGCGATGCGCTAACGTGCTGAAAGCATGCTGTCCACGCACGCTTCTCGATATGCGAGCGAGGTGGGAGCAGCGGGTGGGAGCAGCGGGTGGGAGCGGCGTCCCGCCGCGAGCTTTCCCATGAGTGCCGGGTTGCGTGGGAAGCTCGCGGCGGGACGCCGCTCCCACCGATCTTGTCCAGGTCTCTGGGAGAGAGGAGCACGACGACACATCGACAGTGCGGGTTGCGCAGGTTCCAGCCCGCCCGTGCGATTTAGCGCGGCGATGTAAACGTCGCGCCAACGCCGCGACGCCACACCCGGCAGCGGTTGTTGGCCGGCATGGCGATATCGTCGACCAGTCGCAATCCGATCGTCTGCGCCAGCGCGTCCACGGCTTCGGCATCGCGGATGCCCATCCGCCCATCGCGCGCCTTCAGCGAGGCGTCGAACTCCCGGTTGCTGTCGCTGGTGAATTGCCCGCCGTAGTTGAAGGGCCCGTACACCGCCAGCACCGCGTCGGCGGCCAGCGTTTTGTCCAGTCCCGCGAAGCAGGCTTGGACTTCGGGCCATCCCATGATGTGCAAGGTATTGGCGCTGAATACGGCATCGAAGGTCCGGGCCGGCCAGGCGCCTTGCGCGACGTCCAGCTCCACCGGCGGCGGCGTATTCGGCAATGCCACTTCGTCCAGCCATGCGCGGATACCCGGCAGATAGTCGGCGCGGTCGGAGCATTGCCAGCCCAGCCACGGCATGGCCGCGGCGAAATGCACCGCGTGCTGGCCGGTGCCGCTGCCGATCTCCAGTACTTCGCGCGCGTGCGCGAAGTGCTCGCGCAAGACTTCCAGAATCGGATCGCGGTTGCGCTCGCTGGCCGGCGAGAACGGTTTTCCGGTCGTCACGGCGGTCGCTCAGCCCAGCGAACGGACGTAGATCATCTTGTTGGAACCACTGGCGCCGCGTTCCTCGATGGCGAAGTACTTGGGCTGGTGCTTCAGCAAGTCGCTCAACTTGCGATGCCCGTACAGACGCGGGTCGAAGTCGGGCTGGATCTTGTTGAGGTAGCTGCCGACCGCGCCCAGGAACGCCCAGCCGTTGTCGTCGGAGGCTTCTTCAATGGCCTGGCGGATCAACGCCAGCGGTAAAGGTTCGGCGGATTTGTCCTTGGCGTCCGTCGCCGCCACGGCTTGGCTAGGGGGCACAGTCGATGCCGGTTGCGCCGGCGCGGATTTCGATACCGCCTTCTTCGCCGGCTTGGCCGTTGCCGGCTTCGTCGGAGCGCTGGCCGCGGCTTCCTTGCGCAGCACCTCGGTGTAGACGAACTTGTCGCAGGCGCGCACGAATGCATCGGGCGTCTTCTTTTCGCCGAAGCCGTACACGGTCAGACCTTCTTCGCGCAGGCGCTGGGCCAGACGGGTGAAGTCGCTGTCACTGGAGACCAGGCAGAAACCGTCGAAGCGCTGCGTGTAAAGCAGGTCCATGGCGTCGATGATCATCGAGCTGTCGGTGGCGTTCTTGCCGCTGGTATAGGCGAACTGCTGGGCCGGGCTGATCGAGTGCCTGAGCAGCGCCGCCTTCCACTGGGTCATGCGCGGGCTGGTGAAATCGCCGTAGATGCGCTTGACGCTGGCCACGCCGTACTTGGCCACTTCGGCCAGCAGGCCTTCGATCACCGAGGGCTGGGCGTTGTCGGCGTCGATCAATACCGCCAGCCGCGGCTGGTCGTCGTCGTTGTCGGACTTGGCGTTGTTTCTGGATTTCATGGGGTTGATCCCTGAGTTGATTGCTGCACCGATGCAAACATACTCCCCTCATTCTCCCAGCGATGGGATCAGCCCCCTCCCTTGCGAAGCAGGGGAGGGTTGGGGAGGGGTGCTCTTTGCGGCGAACCTAAAGAGCCAATGACCTGCTTTAGAAGATTTCAGGCGGCCCACTTCTCTTCACTCGTCGAACATCGCGCCAAAAGCACCCCTCCCTAGCCCTCCCCTGCTTCGCAAGGGAGGGGACTAAAGCGGCACCGCTCGCGCTGTTCCTTCTGCGATCATCTGCATTGCCACCGCTTCAGCCGCCTTGATCCCATCCACACCTGCAGAGAGGATTCCTCCCGCATACCCTGCCCCCTCTCCCGCAGGAAACAACCCGCGCGTATTGAGGCTCTGCCCATCCGCCCCGCGCGTCATCCGCACCGGCGAAGAAGTGCGCGTCTCCACTCCGGTGAGGATCGCATCGTCCATCGCGAAGCCCTTGATCTGCCGGTCGAAGGCCGGCAACGCCTCGCGGATCGCGTCGATGGCGTAGCGCGGCAATGCGCTGGAGAGATCGCCCAGCGTCACGCCCGGCGTGTACGAAGGCAGCACGGCGCCGAATTCGCGCGAGGCGCGTTTGCGCAGGAAATCGCCGACCAGCTGCCCCGGCGCGCGGTAGTCTTCGCCGCCTTGCAGGAAGGCCTGCTCTTCCCAATGCCGCTGCAAGGCGATGCCGGCCAGCGGACTGCCGCTGGGATCGAACTCGGCGTAGTCCTCGGGCGTGATGCCGACCACGATGGCGGCATTGGCGTTGCGTTCGTTGCGCGAGTACTGGCTCATGCCGTTGGTGACCACGCGGCCGGGTTCGCTGGCGGCGGCGACCACGGTGCCGCCCGGGCACATGCAGAAGCTGTACACCGAGCGCCCGTTGCGGCAGTGGTGCACGAGTTTGTAGTCGGCCGCGCCGAGGATCGGATGACCGGCCTGCGGACCGAAGCGCGCACGGTCGATCAGCGATTGCGGATGTTCGATGCGGAAGCCGATGGAGAAGGGTTTGGCTTCCAGGAACACGCCGCGCTCGTGCAGCATGAAGAAGGTATCGCGTGCGCTGTGGCCCAGTGCCATCACCACATGATCGGCGCGGATCTCGCCGCCATCGGCCAACACCACCCCGCGCACTTTGCGCGTACCGGCAGCATCGGTCTCCACCAGCAGGTCATCGACGCGATGAGAGAAACGGATCTCGCCGCCCAGCGCTTCGATGTCCGCGCGCATGTTCTCCACCATCGACACCAGGCGGAAGGTGCCGATGTGCGGCTTGCTGACGTAGAGGATCTCCTCCGGCGCGCCGGCCTTGACGAATTCGGTCAGCACCTTGCGCCCGTAATGGCGCTTGTCGCTGATCTGGCTGTACAGCTTGCCGTCGGAGAACGTGCCCGCGCCGCCTTCGCCGAACTGCACGTTGGATTCGGGATTGAGGATCTTCTTCCGCCACAGTCCGAACGTGTCCACGGTGCGCTCGCGCACGTTCTTGCCGCGCTCCAGGATGATCGGCCGCAAGCCCATCTGCGCCAGAATCAGGCCGGCGAACAGGCCGCAGGGCCCCATGCCGATGACCAAAGGTCGTAGCGCCGCTGGATGTGGAGAAGCCTGGACGGCTTCTTCGACGGCGGTCGCCACCACGCGCGCGTCTTCGGACGAGACCGAAAGCGGTACGTGCACCGGCGCTTCGCCATGCAAAGACTGTGCGACCGGTTTGTAGGTGGTGTCCGGCGTGGGCGCGACCTTGCCGTCGGCCGCTTCTTCGTCCATCTGCAGGCGCTGCAGGATGTCCGCTTCGCGCGTGGTCTCCACGTCCACCGCGTAGATCAACATGATCGCGCCGCGCTTGCGCGCGTCGTAGCTGCGCTTGGCGATAGTGAAGCCGGCCAGTTCGGCGGCGGCGATGCCGAGGCGCGCGACGATCGCCGCGGGAAGCGCGGCTTGGTCATGGTCCAAGGGAAGCTTGAGGTCGGTGAGTCGCAGCATGGGCAAGGCCGTAGAGGTACGCCAGTTTAACTGCCGCCGATGCGAAGCGCGGTAAGGTAGCGACCGAAAACGGCATTGGGAGATACCATCGTGAAGCGCGTTCCGTTGTTGCCACGAGGCGCACTGCTGTCGCTGTCGATCCTTGCGAGCACTGCGCTGCCGGCAGCCGAAACGCCCGGCCGACGCACTTACGCCAACCCTGTCGACCTGGACTACCGCTACAACTTCGAGCAGCTCAACGAAGGCATCTCCTACCGCACCGGCGCCGACCCGGTGATCGTGCGGCACAAGGACGCCTACTACCTGTTCCAGACCCTGGCCGATGGCTACTGGCGCTCCACCAATCTTCTGGACTGGCGCTTCGTCACGCCCAGCCGCTGGCCTTCGGAAAGCATCGTGGCCCCGGCCGTGGTTTCCGACGGCGATCGTCTGGTCATCATGCAATCGGCGTTCGGCCCGCGCGCGTTGTTGCAGTCCACCGATCCGGCCAGCGGCAAGATCGACTACCTCACCCGCCTGTTGCCGCGCATTCCCACCGCCGTGCCGCCGGGGCAGGACCTGCTGCCGCTGCCGGCCGGCAAGACCCCGCCGGGGCCATGGGACCCGGATATCTTCATCGACGACGACGGCCGCTGGTACCTCTACTGGGGTTCGTCGGACACCTATCCGCTGTACGGCATCGAGATGGAAAAAGCCCCGCGTGGATTCGCCTTCCGTGGCGAACCCAAAGTGATGCTGGCGCTGGATCCGGCCAAGCATGGCTGGGAGCGCTTCGGCCCCGATCACCGCGGCATGAATTTCCCCAACGGCAAACCGGTCGGCAACTACATGGAAGGCGCGTGGATGACCAAGGTGCGCGGCCGCTATTACCTGCAGTACGGCGCGCCCGGCACCGAGTACAACGCATACGCCAACGGCACCTATGTCAGCGACAGTCCGCTGGGTCCGTTCGAATACGCGCTTTACAACCCGGTGGCCTACAAGCCCGGCGGTTTCGTGCAGGGCGCCGGGCACGGTTCCACTTTCCAGGACGAATACGGCAACTGGTGGAACACCGGTACGCCGTGGATCGGCTACAACTGGACCTTCGAACGGCGCATCGCGATGTTCCCCGCCGCCTTCGCCGACGACGGACAGATGAGCGTGTCCGCGCGCTTCGGCGATTTCCCGCACTGGATGCCGGAAGGCAAGGTCGCCGATCCGGAATCGCTGTTCACCGGCTGGATGCTGCTGTCCTATCGCAAGAAGGCGACGGCTTCGTCCACGCAGGGCGAGTTCGCCGCCGACCGTGTCACCGATGAGAATCCGCGTACGTTCTGGGTCGCCGGCGGCAACAAACCGGGCGAAACGCTGACCGTCGATCTGGGCGCGGAAAAGATCGTGCGAGCGGTGCAGGTCAACTATGCCGATTATCAGTCCGGGCGTTACGCCGATGCGCCGGATATCTACACCTCGTTCCGCTTGCAATACTCTCGCGACAGCAAGCGGTGGACTCCGCTGGCCGAAGTCGGCGACGGGCCGGACCGCCGCGACCGTCCCAATGCGTACCTGCAACTGCCCGAGCCGGTGCGCACACGTTATATCCGCTACTTGCATGGCCACGTGGGCGCCGCGAACCTGGCCATCAGCGACCTGCGCGTGTTCGGCAACGCGGACGGCGCGCCGCCGCACGCCCCGGCGGGCGTGACCGTCGAGCGCGACCAGGATCGGCGCAATGCGACGGTGACCTGGAAACCCGTTGCAGGCGCGGTGGGTTACAACGTGCGCTGGGGCTTGCGCGCGGATCGCTTGAACCTGAGCTATCAGGTGTTCGTGGACAAAGGTACGACACTGGAGCTGCGCGCGCTGAACATCGAACCGTCTTATGAAGTCGCGGTAGAGGCCTTCAATGAGAATGGGGTATCCGCACTGAGTGCTGTCAAGAAAGCGAACTGACCGCGTTTTATTCGCTGGCGGAACGACGGACCACCGCTCTCGATCCGGAACGAAGCGGATCCGGATTGCGGGGATTGCAGGAATTGGCGGCGGCTCGCGAATATTGAAACCCATCGCCCCGTCTATGCCAAAAGTCATTTGACGTTGCCTGCCCCGGCGGCAATGATCGCTGGCGGTATGGCGATGCGCCGCGTGCGCGCCATGATCGTCCGCTTCAGTCCCCGTCCCGCGCCGCGCGCGCGGGCTCTACCGATGGAGAGCAGCCTTGCACAGACGCGACTTCCTGGCCGTTACCGGCCTCAGCCTCGGCGGCCTGATGGTGCCGTCCTTCCTCGGCAAGGCGATCGCCGCCGAACAATTGCAGACCACGCTGGACGTCGGCTTCAAGAAAGGCCTGGCCGATGCCGCGCTGGCCGCCGCCACCGACGCCGGCGCCAGCTACTGCGACGTGCGCGTGGGCCGCTACCTGCGCCAGTTCGTGATCACCCGCGAAGACAAGGTGCAGAACGTGGTGAACACCGAATCCACCGGTGCCGGCATCCGCGTCATCGCCGACGGCGCCTGGGGTTTCGCCGCCACCAACGACCTGACCACCAATGGGGTGGCCCGGGCCGCGCGCCAGGCCGCGGCCATCGCCAAGGCCAACGCCAAGATCCAGACCGCCAAAGTGCAGCTGGCCCCGGTCAAAGGCGTGGGCGAGGTGAGCTGGAAGACGCCGATCGTGAAGAACGCGATGAACGTGCCGATCAAGGACAAGGTGGACCTGTTGCTGGGCGTCAACGCCGCGGCCACCAATGCCGGCGCGGATTTCGTCAACTCCATGCTGTTCCTGGTCAACGAGCAGAAGTATTTCGCCAGCACCGACGGCTCCTACATCGACCAGGACGTGCACCGCATCTGGGCGCCGATGACGGTCACCGCCATCGACAAGGCCAGCGGCAAGTTCCGTACCCGCGACGGTCTGTCCTCGCCGATGGGGATGGGCTTCGAATACCTGGACGGCGCGGCTTCGGGCAAGTTCGTGTCGCCCAACGGCGTGATCAACTACGGCCTGTCCTACGACATGAAGGAAGACGCCATCGCCGGCGCCAAGCAGGCGCGCGAGAAATTGAAGGCGCCTTCGGTCAAGCCCGGCAAGTACGATCTGGTGCTGGATCCTTCGCACACCTGGCTGACCATCCACGAGTCGGTCGGCCATCCGCTGGAGCTGGACCGCGTGCTGGGCTACGAGGCCAACTACGCCGGCACCAGCTTCGCCACCCTGGACAAGCGCGAAGCCAAGTTCCAGTACGGCAGCGACAGGGTCAACATCTTCGCCGACAAGACCCAGGCCGGCAGCCTGGGCGCAGTGGGCTACGACGACGAAGGCGTCAAGACCAAGCAATGGGACCTGATCAGCGGCGGCAAGCTGGTCGACTACCAGACCATTCGCGACCAGGCCCACATCCTGGGCAAGAAGGAATCGGACGGCTGCTGCTACGCCGATTCGTGGTCCAGCGTGCAATTCCAGCGCATGGCCAACGTATCGCTCCAGGCAGGCAAGGACAAGCTGAGCGTGGCCGACATGGTCAAGGACGTGGAAAACGGCATCTACATCATCGGCGACGGCTCGTTCTCCATCGACCAGCAGCGCTACAACGCCCAGTTCGGTGGCCAGCTGTTCTACGAGATCAAGAACGGCAAGATCGGCGCGATGATCGAGGACGTGGCCTACCAGATCCGCACGCCCGAGTTCTGGAACGCCTGCGCCGCGATCTGCGACGAAAGCGACTACCGCATGGGCGGCTCGTTCTTCGACGGCAAGGGCCAACCCGGTCAGGTATCGGCGGTCTCGCACGGTTCCAGCACCGCGCGCTTCAACGGCATCAACGTCATCAACACCGCCCGCTCGCTCGGCTGATCGCATCCAGGAGACCACTAGAACATGAGCATCTTCACCGAAGAGCAAGCCAAGGCCATTCTCGACAAGGTCATCGCCCTGTCCAAGGCCGACGAATGCACCGCGTCGCTGTCCGGTTCCATTTCCGGCAACATCCGTTTCGCCCTGAATAATGTCTCCACCAGCGGCATCGTCGACAATGCCGATCTGGCCGTGCAGGTCGCTTTCGGCAAGCGCGTGGGCGTGGCCACCATCAACGAGTTCGACGACGCCGCGCTGGAACGCGTGGTGCGCAGGGCCGAAGACCTGGCCAGGCTGGCGCCGGAAAACCCGGAGTTCGTGCCGGCCGTGGAAAAGCAGACCTACAAGGCAAGCCCGACCTTCAGCGAAGCCACCGCCGCCATCACCCCGGAATATCGCGCCCAGGTGGCGGCCGATTCCATCGGCCCGTGCCGCGCGGAAAAACTGATCGCCGCCGGCTTCCTGGAAGACGGTCAGAGTTTCGTCGCCTTCGCCAACAGCAAGGGCAACTTCGGCTACCAGAAGGCCACCAACCTGGACTACACCTGCACCGTGCGTACCGAAGACGGCCGCGGCTCTGGCTGGGTCGGCCGCAATCTGCAGGACGCCACTCCGTTCAAGGCCGGCCAGGACGTCCGCGTCGCCATGCGCAAGGCCAGCGAATCGGCCGCGGCCAAGGCGCTGGAGCCGGGCAAGTACACGGTGATCCTGGAACCTGCCGCGGCGGCCGGGCTGATCTCTTTCATGATGAATTTCTTCGATGCGCGCCAGGCCGACGAGGGCCGCAGCTTCCTGTCCAAGAAAGGCGGCGGCAACAAGATCGGCGAACAGGTCTACGACCCGCGGGTGAATATTTCCGCCGATCCCTGGCACCCGGAAGCCCCGGTGATGCCGTGGGACGACGAGGGACTGCCGCGCGAGAAGACCGCGGTGGTGGAGAACGGCAAGGTCGTCAACCTGGAGTATTCGCGCTACTGGGCGCAAAAACAGGGCAAGCGCGCGACCGGCGCGGCCGGCAATCTGCTGATGTCCGGCGGCACCAAGTCCACCGCCGAGCTGGTCAAGAGCACGCAGAAAGGCATCCTGGTCACGCGCACCTGGTACATCCGCATGGTCGATCCGCAGACCGTGCTGCTGACCGGCCTGACCCGCGACGGCACCTTCTACATCGAGAACGGCGAGATCAAGTACCCGGTGAAGAATTTCCGCTTCAACGAATCGCCGGTGATCATGCTCAACAACATCGAAGAACTGGGCAAGCCGGTGCGCGTGGCCGGCGACGAGTCTTCGTTCGTGATGATGATCCCGCCGATGAAGCTGCGCGACTTCACCTTCACCTCCCTGTCGGATGCGGTCTGATCGATGAAGCGGATGCAGTGCGATCGATGAAGCTGCGCGACGGCGCATGAATCGCGCTCAGTTCCTGCGATTGATGGCCGGCGGCCTGGCCGGCGCCCTGCTGGCCGGGCCGCCGCGCAGCGCAAGCGCGGCGGTTTCCAGCTACGACTTCTGGTTCACCCGCCTGAAGTACGACTCCGGCGACTGGGACGTGGACCAGCGCATGCCGGCCAACCTCATCACCTCGCTGATCGACTACACCAACCTGCGCGTGGACCCGAAGGAACACGTGCTGGCCCTGGCCGATCCGAAGATGCTGACTGCGCCGTTCTGCTACCTGGCCGGACACAAGCTGGTGGAGTTCAACCCGGCCGAGCGCCGCAACTTCGAACGCTACGTGCGCAACGGCGGCTTCGTGCTGGTGGACGACTGCAACCACGACATCGACGGCCTGTTCGCCAAGTCGTTCGAAGCGCAGATGGCTTCGATCTTCGGCGCCAAGGCGATGAAGAAGCTGCCCAACAACCATCCGATCTACCGCAGCTTCTTCAAGTTCGACGGCCCGCCGGCCACCGGTTTCGAACTCAACGGCTGGGGCGACGACCTGGTGCACGAGTATCTGCAAGGCATCGACATCGACGGCCGCCTGGGCCTGCTCTACAGCAACAAGGACTATGGTTGCGAGTGGGATTACGACTGGCGCAACAAGCGCTTCCTGGCCGAGGACAACACCAGGTTCGCGGTGAATATCGTCATGTATGCGTTGACGGCGTGAGTGCGTCCTCACCACCCCGAATTCTCTCCGACGTCATCCCAGCGGAAGCTGGGATCCATCTTGATCTTCACGTTGAGCCCGCAGCAAGACGTAAAGCCAAAGCAAAAGCAAAGCAAGATCAAAATGGATCCCAGCTTTCGCTGGGATGACGATTCATTATTTTGCAGCCGGCCACATTGAAGTCAGCAAGGAACAAAGATGAGTACCCCCCTCACCGAATCCGACCTCCAATCCCAACTCGCGCGGCTGGGCCAACTGCGCCAGGCTATCGCCCAGGCGATCGTCGGCCAGGACGAAGTCGTCGAGCAATTGCTGATCGGTCTGCTGGCCGGCGGCCACTGCCTGCTCGAAGGCGTGCCGGGACTGGGCAAGACCCTACTGGTGCGGTCGCTGGGGCAGGCGCTGAAACTGCAGTTCCGCCGCGTGCAGTTCACCCCCGACCTGATGCCCAGCGACATCCTGGGCACCGAGTTGCTGGAAGAAGACCACGGCACCGGCCATCGCCATTTCCGTTTCCAGCCCGGTCCGGTGTTCACCAACCTGTTGCTGGCCGACGAACTCAACCGCACCCCGCCCAAGACCCAGGCCGCGCTGCTTGAAGCCATGCAGGAACGCACGGTCAGCTATGCCGGCGTGACCCATGCGCTGCCGGCGCCGTTCTTCGTGCTGGCCACGCAGAATCCGCTGGAACAGGCCGGCACCTATCCATTGCCCGAGGCGCAGCTGGACCGCTTCCTGCTGCACATCCGCGTGGACTACCCCAGCGAGCGCGAAGAGCACGACATCCTGGCGCAGACCACCGGCAGCCGCGGCAACGAAGTGCCGCAGGTGATGCATGGCGAGGAAGTGCTGAAGCTGCAATCGCTGGTCCGCGAAGTGCATCTGGGCGAAGACCTGCTGGCGTGGATCACGAAGCTGGTGCGCGCGAGCAGACCCGGCGAAGGCGGATTGGAAGACGTGCGCAAGTACGTCCGCTGGGGCGCCGGTCCGCGCGCCGGGCAATCGCTGGTGCTGGCGGCCAAGGCACGTGCATTGCTGCACGGACGCCTGGCTGCGACGCGTGAAGATATCGCCGCACTGGCGGCGCCGGTCATGCGCCACCGTCTGTTGTTGTCGTTCGCCGCCGAAGCCGAACAGAAAAGCGCCGACGACGTGATCGCCGCGCTGCTGCGCAGCGTGCCGTTGCCTGCCGCCTGACAGGCCGCACACGGTGTCGTACGAACTGATCCCGCCCCAGGTCCGCAGCCGATTGAAAGACCTGCGGCTGACCTCGCGGCGCGCGGTCGGCCTGCACGGCATCGGCCTGCACCACAGCCGCAGCCGCGGCGCCGGACTGGAGTTCGCCCAGTACCGCGCCTACGAACCCGGCGACGAGCTGCGCCAAATCGACTGGAAACTGTATGCACGCTCGGACCGCTTCTTCGTGCGCGAAGCCGAGCGCGAAAGCCCGCTGGCGGTGTGGATACTGATCGACGCCAGCGCCTCGATGGCGCAGGAAGACGCGGCGCGTCCCGGCTGGTCGCGGTTGGATGCGGCCAAGGCGCTGGCGGCCTGCATCGGCGAGTTGGCAATGCGCCAGGGCGACCGCTTCGGTTGGGTGGCCTTGCGCGACGACGGTCTGCAACTGGTCGCGCCTGCGGCCGGCGCTCGCCAGCGCGACCGCTTGCTGCTCGAGATGCATGGATTGTCGGCGGCAGGCGGATTCCCACGCGTCGAGCAATTGACGCCGTTGTGGGACCGCGTCGGCGCGCAAGATCTGGTGATCGTGCTCAGCGACTGCTTCGACCCGGCTTGCCTGGAGCTGATGCAAAAACTGGCGGCAGCGCGGCGCGAGGTGCTGGCGATCCAGTTGCTGACCGTCGAAGAACGCGATTTCCCGTTCCGCGGCGGTTACCGCTTCCGCGACCCGGAAACCGGCGAGGAATTGCTGGGCGATGGCGTGGCGCTGCGGGCCGATTTCCTGCGCCGCTTCGGCGAAGCGCGCGACTTGCTGCACGCGCAGCTCGATGCCAGCGGCATCCGCCATGCCGGCTACGTGCTGGATGAGGAGCTGGATGTGCCGCTGCGGCGCTTGTTCGGTTCGCGAGACGCGGCGGAATACGCATGACTCCGGCCTTGCTGTTGCCGGCCGCACTGGCAGCGCTCGCCGCGCTGCTGTTGCCGCTGCTGATCCACCTGGCCCGCCGCAGCGAACAACGCCCCACCGATTTCGCCGCACTGCGCTGGTTGCGGCAAAAGCTCAAGCCGCGCCACCGCGTGCGCTTCGACGAATGGCCGCTGCTGGTCGCGCGATTGCTGCTGCTCGCCTTGCTGGCGGTGTGGCTGGCGAAACCGGTGCTGTTCGGCAGCGCCGGCGAAGCGCCGTGGGTGGCCGTGATGCCTGGCATCGATGCGGCGCAGGCGCGTGCAGCCATCGACGACGACAAAGCGCGTCTGCATTGGCTGGCGCCCGGCTTCCCCGCTTTGGACCAGCCATCGCCCGCAACCGCCGCATTGCCGTTCGCCAGCCTGTTGCGTCAGCTCGATTCGGAACTTCCTGCCGCGGTGAAGCTGAGCGTGCTGGTTCCCGAACAGTTGCAGGGCGCGGATGCGGAACGGCCGCAGCTGTCGCGCACGGTCGAATGGAAGGTGCTTGCGGGTGCGATGCCGGCACCCAAGCCCTTCGCTGCCGGCGCGCAGGCGCTCACTGTCCGCTACGCGCAGGATCGTGAAGACGGATTGCGCTATCTGCGCGCGGCGGCGAGCGCGTGGCGGCCTTCGACAACGGCTGCATTCGCAGCCGCGCCGACGACCCAGGCGCTCCCAGCCGATACGCAGCATCTGGTCTGGCTTGCGCCCGGCCCTCTGCCTGTCGCAGTCGCCGACTTGATCCGGCGGGGTGGAACCGCACTGCTGTCGGCGGACACCGAATACAAGTTTCCTGCTTCGACCACCGTCTACTGGCGCGATGAAGTCGGCGCGCCGCTGGTCGAAGGCGCGGCGCTGGGACGCGGCCGGGTGCTTCGTTTCACCCGCACCTTCGCTCCGGCGACGATACCGCAACTGCTGCAACCCGATTTCCCGCGCAATCTGCGCAATCTGTTCGCATCACCGGCGCCGGTGCCGGCGCGAGTGGCCGCGCGCGACTACGCGCCGATCACGGGAGGAATGTCGTACGCGCAGCCGCCGCGCGACCTGCGGCCGTGGCTGGCGCTGCTGATCGCGGCGCTGCTGCTGACGGAGCGCTGGCTGGCGACACGGCGCGTCAGGGGAGTCTCGCCATGAGTCCCCATGCGCTGTTCTTACAGTTGGTTCGCAAGCATGACGTAACCGCGCGCTGCCGTTGCTTCGCCCCCTTTGAAAAAGGGGGCTACGGGGGATTTGCTTTTGCTTTTGCTTTTGCTTTTGCTTTTGCTTTTGCTTTTGCTTTTGCTTTTGCTTTTGCTCTTGCTCTTGCTCTTGCTCTTGATCGTGCTCCAGAGCAGAAGCAAATCCCCCTCAATCCCCCTTTTTCAAAGGGGGAGGCAGAAGTGCTGCCACACAAGGCCTACGTGTGCGGGAAGGTCGCGTCATGATCGCGAACAAACTCCCACGGCTGTCGCAACCGGCGCGCATGCGCAGTCTGGCCGACGACCTGCTGCTCTGGTCGCCATTGCCATTGCTGTTGGCCGCTGCGGCATGGCGTTGGCAGAACACATTGGCAGCCTTGCTGGTTGGAGTAGCCGGTTTTTTCCTGCTGACGGTATTCGCGTGGCAACGCGCGCGCCGCTTCGATCGTCAGTGGCTGATCCGGCAGCTCGATGCGCAGCGCGCCGACATGGAAGACAGCACGGATCTGCTGTTCGCCGAAGATGCGCGGTTGAATCCGCTGCAACGACTGCAGCGCGCAAGATTGCAACAGCGTCTGGCCGAACACCGCACGCCCGATCTTCGCCCAGCATGGTCGTCGTCGCGCATCGCTGCGTCGTGGATCGCGGGCGCGCTGGCCGTTGCGACACTCGTTTTCTGGCCAGCCCGGCAATCGACGACGGTCCTCGCGCCCAGCGCGGAGAACCTGCCGGTGGTGGCCGGCGTGCCGCGGCTGGTGGGGCAACGGCTGCGCATAACTCCCCCCGCCTACACCGGACTGCCGGCACGCGACGAAGCCAGCCTGGATGCAAAAGCGCCGCAGGGTTCGCATTTGCGGTGGACGTTGCATTTCGAACCGCAACCCATCGCCGCCGATCTGGCCTTCCATGACGGCACCCGCGCCGCATTGACCCGCGATGGCGAAGACTGGAGCGTCGCCCGCAGTCTGGACAAATCAGTGTTGTACCGCGTCTCGCCAAGCGGAGCGGAACATCAGCCCGCACCACCGCTGCACAGGCTGGATGCGATAAGCGATGCGCCTCCCCAGGTGAAAGTGCTGGTTCCCGAGCGCAGCTTGAGCCTGGTCACGCCGGGCCAGCGCAACTGGGCGCTGAGCTTCGAAGTGAGCGACGACTACGGCGTGGCGGCGAACGCACAGCTACGCATCACCCTGGCCCAGGGCGAAGGCGAGAACATCACTTTCCGCGAACGCACCCTCGACCTGCGTGGCACCGGAACCGGCAAGCTGAAACGCTTCTCGCCGCAGCTGGACCTGGCCGCACTGGGATTCTCGACCGGCGACGATCTGATCGCCCAGCTCACAGTCGCCGACAACCGTGCGCCGCGGCCGCAAACGGTGCGCAGTCCCAGCCTGATCCTGCGCTGGCCCTCTGACCTGGGTGCGGAGAGCACCGGCCTGGAAGGCATGGTCAAGAAGGTGATGCCTGCGTATTTCCGCAGCCAGCGCCAGATCATCATCGACGCCGAGGCCCTGCTGAAGGAACAACGCAAACTCGATACCGAACGCTTCGCCGCCCGTTCCGACGCCATCGGTGTGGACCAGCGCATCCTGCGCCTGCGCTACGGCCAGTTCCTGGGCGAGGAAGCCGAAGGCGGCGCCAGGCCGCCGCCGACCAACGACGCCGAAACGCACGACGACGACCACGCACAGACGCAGGCGGAAGCGGCAACGCAAGACGAGCACGACCACGCGCCTGCCAGCGAGGAGGCGAAGCCGGCCTTCGGTGCGGACGCCGACGTACTTGTGGAATTCGGCCACACCCACGACCACGCCGAAGCGGCCACCCTGCTGGATCCGGAAACCCGCGCCACCTTGAAGCAGGCGCTGGACCAGATGTGGCAATCGGAATTGCATCTGCGCCAGGGCCATCCGCGGCAAGCCTTGCCTTATGCGTACAAGGCGCTGGGTTTCATCAAGCAGGTGCAGCAGGCCACGCGCATCTTCCTGGCCCGCGTCGGTCCCGAACTTCCGCCTATCGATGAAGCGCGACGCATGACCGGCGACCGCGCCGGACTGGCGCGCCGCGAACTGCCGCTAGCGGCGAAGAACACCGGCATCGATGCCGCGCCTGCCGAGGTGTGGCGCGCACTTGCCGATTCTCCGCATGCGGCCAAGACCACCGAACTACCGCTGGATGCGCTGGAACGCTGGCTGCGCGCCAACGAAGCGCGCGTTTCCGATCCGCTCGCCTTCGTCAGCGCGATCGATGCGGTGCGGCGCGATCCGTCCTGCATCGAATGCCGGCGCGACTTGCGCGGATTGTTGTGGACGGTGCTGCCGCGGCCGCCGGCGAACGTCTTGCGGCGCAGCGACGAAGGCGCCGACGGGCGTCGTTATCTTGAAGCGTTGGGCCAGGAGACCCGGCCATGAACCTGTCGTTGTGGCTGGCGGTATTGCTGGCGCTGGCGGTCATGCTCGCCTGGCTGCGCCTTTGGCTCTGGCAACGAAGCGCACCGGACGCCTCGCGATCGCGCGGCTGGCGGCTGGCGGCGTTGTGGCTGCTGCAGCCGCTATGCGCCGTGCTGCTCTACTTCACGCTGTTGCCGCCCACCTTGCCCAGGGAAGCGGGAACACTGGTGGTCGCCACCGCAGGCGCGACACGCACTGGCGCGCAGGCGGCGGGCGATCGTCTGATCGCGCTGCCTGAGGCTCCGGTTCTGGCCGGTGCCGAACGCGTGCCCGATCTGGCCACCGCGTTGGGTCGTTATCCCGGCATGCAACGCCTGCGCATCGTCGGCGCCGGGCTGGAGCCGCGCGACCGCGAGGCCGCGCAGACTCTGCCCTTGACCTTCGATGCGCCGGCCTTGCCGCGTGGCGTGATACGTCTGGACGGACCAGGACAAGTAGCGGCCGGCGCCGCGTTCCAGATCGGTGGACAGGTCAATGGCGTGGTCAAAGGATCGGTGGAACTGATCGATCCGGCCGGCCAGCGCGTGGATGCGCTTGCGCTGCCGGCCAGCGGCGAATTCATCGTCACCGGCACCACCCGCGTGCCCGGGCAGGCGATCTTCACCTTGCGCGTGCGAGATGCGCAGCGAAGAACGGTGGAAGAAGTGCAGGTGCCGTTGTGGACGACGGCCGATCCTGCGCCGCGCATGCTGTTGCTGGCGGGCGCACCCTCGCCCGAGCTGAAGTACCTGCGCCGCTGGGCCGCCGATGCCGGACTTTCCTTGCATACCCAGATCGGCGTCGGTGGCGGTATGCAGCTGGGCGATGCGCCGTTGCGCGTGGATGCGGCGACCTTGCAACGTTTCGATCTTGTGGTGCTGGACGAACGCAGCTGGGCCACCCTTAGCGCGAACGAACGCGCGGCGCTGATCGAAGCGGTTCGCCAGGGGCTCGGCCTGGTGTTGCGGATCACCGGGCCATTGCCCGACACGACACGGCGCCAGTGGCAGGCATTGGGCTTCTCGCTCGGCGCCGGCGGCGATACCGCCACTGTTCGCCTGCCCGCCGAATCGATCGACGAGGAAGCGCTGCGCGCGCGACGCGGACCGGGCACGGCCGACACGGCCACTGCGCCGAATGGCGCGCAGGACGAAAACCCTGCGCTTACCCGTCGCGCGCTGAAGCTGGGCGGTGCCGACGCCACACCCTTGCTGCGCGATGCCGACGGCACCGTGCTCGCGGTCTGGCGCGCGGAACAGCGTGGACGCATCGCAGTGTGGGGCATGACCGACAGCTTCGCGCTGGTGCTGTCCGGACAAAGCGCACGCCACGCCGAATTGTGGAGCAGCGCCTTCGCAACCCTGGCCCGCGCACGAACCGATTCCGCTCCGCGCATCGATCCGCAACCGCGCGAACAGCAGCGTCTGGCGTTGTGCGGACTCGGCGGCAACCCCCGTGTCGTCGCAGCCGACGGACAAACCACCACGCTATTACCCGATCCCGGTGCCGGCGATTCTCTCTGTGCCGCCTACTGGCCCCGGCAACCCGGCTGGCATCTGCTGCTGCAAACCGACGCCGAAGCAGCCGAAAGCTCATGGCCTTTCTTCGTCTACCCCATCGGTACGGCACCGGCCCTGCGCGCAGCCGAATTGCGCGATTCTACGGCGCGGTTGCAAGCCATGCCGGTCAACGTCGCCGGAAGCGCCGACCACCATGAGGTCCCCGGACGGCGCGGACCCTCCTGGCCCTGGTTCCTCGCCTGGCTGGCCAGCGCAGGCGCGCTGTGGTGGCTGGAACGTGCACGCGCTGGGCGAACCAGCGTCGCAGCCTGAAAAAACACCGATGGCAAAGCCCACTCGCGGTACACGTGGGAGCGACGTCCCGTCGCGAGCTCTCAGCCTTTCATACAGGCCGCTCGAAAGCTCGCAAAGGGACGCCGCTACCCAGGTTGGGCACCTCGGACATCTGCAACCCAGGTTTTTTGTTGCGCATCCATCCGCATTGGCCGGTTCAGGAGAAGTACGGCCTTTCTGCAGAGAAGAGCAGTTTTTTCGCCGAGTCGCGCCACGCTTCCGGGCATTGCGTGCCCTTCAAGATGACTGCCGTGCTGTACGCAATCCCGCGAGCCCGCAACGAGACATCCCCCAGTACCGTCTCCGCTTCCGCCCGACCGGCGCCGCTGCGCACCGCATCGAAGAATTTGGCGATAGCGGCAGCCTCTTCCGGATCGGACGCCAATGCCGCCTCGCGCAAAGCCGTGGTGTTGCGGTGTTCCCGCGTGGCCACGGCCAGCGAAGTCCAAGCGGTCAGTTCATCGATGCCGGAACTCACCGGCAGGGCCAGCATCCGATCGACCATGTCCTGCGTGGCGCCATCGGACGCAGCGGCGAGCCGCAACACGCGTTGCGACAGTTCGTCGTCGGAGGCGGCCATACCCAGAGCGCTAGGCAGATCTCCCGCGCCCAGGTAGCGATAGGCGGCGAAGGGCGTGCCATTGGTGCCTTCGCCGGTTTCAAGAGCCAGCATGTTTGCCAGATAACTGGAACGCTGGGCCAGTGCGGCCACCTGGCTGGGCGAAACTTGCGGCATGCTGCGCTTCAGGCGGGCGAGATCGGGCGCTATTCCCTCCGCGAACTCGGGTATCAGGCTGGACTGCTCCATCAAGGGAAGCGCCTGGTCCCATAGCCCGCGTTCCGCATAGACATAGCCGGCCGCCATGGTCAGCCAAGGCTCTTTCGGCCAGCGCAGATGGCCGGCTACGAACGCATCGTCCCGGGCCTTCGGATCGGCGATGCAGCGCATGGCTATGTAATTGATCGGCGCCGCATCGGGAGTTTTCGCCGCGAGTGCGCGGTGCCGTGCACAAACGGCATCGTGCTCGGCGCCTTTGGCGTACTCCTGCTCCATGCGCAGCGATACGATCTCGGTCGGATTGCGTTTCAGCCGTTCGGCGACGATTTTTCCCTCGGGGTCATGTTCCCGGGCCCGCCACAGCCATTCTCCGAGATGGCGCGAATCAGCCGCGTCCCACTTTGCATGGACGGCGATCAAGGCCGCGGCGTCCTTCGCTTCCTGGCCTTTCAGGGCGCTCAACATGTGCGAAGGGGAAGCGTTGCTGAAACCGGATAGCACCGAACGGGTTCCTCCGTCGCCGCTCTTGGTCTTGATGGATTCGGGCGGTTCGGCGAAGACGTATTCGGCATGGGTCTCGATCCAGCGCTGCGCACCCAGTCGCTGCTCCGGCACCACCGGGGCCGAACCGTAGTTGGCGGTCCATTCGATCAGCGGCGCCGCGGCGGCGATGTTGTAGACCAGATGCGGTGCGCCCGGGGGCGCATCACCGTCGAAGCTTTCCACCACCGCCCCATCGCTGGTCTTGGTTTCCACCTTGTGCACGTTTTGGTTGGGCACGGACAGAACGCCCGTTCCGAATGGCTGCAGGCTCAACGATTGCCCGTCGATTTCTACCGTCACCTGCCGCGCCAAGCCGTTGTACACGTTTACTTTGGAAAGGCCTACCGCACCGCCCAGCAGCAGCACGGAGCCGACGATGCCGCCGGCGACCACGACTCTGGCCGCGCCGGGGAAAAAACCATCCGCGGTCTGGAATTTATCCCACCAGCCCAGTTTGTGTTGCAGCTGGCGGCCCTTGCCGGGCAACAGGGTGATGTACTCGCCGGGTGCCGATGCCGCTTGCGCGGGTTCCGCTTCACGCGCATCGCTGCGCAGCTGGCGGGCGACTTCGTCTTCGGTCGCCAATAACGATTCAAGAGCGGCGTGCCGCAAGGCGGACAAAGCGCCCAAGGTGGCTTGCGTCCAGCTGTCGACCGCTTTGATCCACGAATTGATGTTTTCTTCCGAAGCGCGCGGCAGGCTGAAGGGCTGCTCCAGCATTTCAGGCCATGTGGCTACGCCCAGCTTGGCGGCCATCGGCGCGTCCACCACTACCTGCCCGGCTTGGTCGTACACGGCCTGGAGGCCAGCTTGCACTTGATTGCAGGCCGCCACCAGCTTGCGCAGTTCGCCCTTGGAAACGCGTCCATCGGCAGTGACGATCGCGTAGGTGTTGCCGAGCAGCGAATGGGCATCGCTGATGTCGGCATGCGCATGCTCGGCGTAGTGCAGTACGTGCACTTGCCCTCGCAATGCCGCGACCCATGCCGGACCGAGCTTCTCGGCTGCCGCCAGATGCAGGCCACGGCAACGCTGGTCGTGCGCCAATACCGCCTGGCGCACCGGCTCCAGCTCGCTCTCCAGCTCGGCGATGACCGACGGCAACGACTTGCGCGACACCTGCGCGCCCCGCCAGTGCAACATTCCGCCCTCGGCCTGCAAAGCGCCGAGCCTCACTGCTTCCAGCGTGGCCCGCTGCTGCTCCAGGTCGCGCAGTTTCTCGATGTCCTCGCCATGGGTTTCCGGGTAAAGCCCATCCAGCTGCGCCAGCAAGTCGCCGCCAATCCCAGTGCCTGTAAACAGATCGCCCACTCTTGCGTGCTTGCGTACGAATGAGCGACCCAGGTAACTGCCCCGATAGCGCGGGGAGAAGGACAGCGCGGCGTATTCCTCGTCCAGCCTGCGCAGGGATTCTTCGGTCGGCGCGAACTCCGCCGGCGGGTTGGACATCATGCGAAGCGTTACCTGTTCCTTCAGCGATTGCGCATCGCGCACCAGGCACAACGCCGGGCGCTCGTCGATGGGACAGGAAACGTAGACCTGCTTGAGGTTCTCTTCCCGCGCCGTGCTCGAAGGATGGGTAGACCACATCTGCGGCGGCTGCACCAGCTCGGCCTGGAATACGCGGTGGCTGTCCTTCCGGTCCTGCGGCACGGTGGGCGACTGGCCGTAGGCCGGGTCGGCCAGCACCGTGCGCAGGCGCTCGATGATCCGGGTCTGGACGGCGAACAGGTCCTTGACCGGACGGCCTTGCTGGAATTCGCTGTTGGCGAACTGCAGCGCCCTGCCCCAGGCGGCATCCGCCGCGCCTAGCCGATGCAGCGCATGCACCAGGGCGTCGCTGCCGGTAAGCGAGGCCGATACCAGGTCCGCCTGGTATTCCATCTCACGCGACAGCGCACGTTGCGCCATGACTACGGCGCGAAAGGCGATTTCGACCAGCGAGCGGATCGACCATACGATCAGCGAAAGAATCCAGCCGATCCAGGCGATACGAAAATCGACCCGCGACAGAGTGGCCAGGAACGTATCCAGCGCATCGCGCTTGGCCACGATATGCGAAGCGATCTGCTGGGCGACATACACCCAACGGCCCACCGCCATGGTGCGTTGCGCGAAATGGCCGAATTCGTGGGCCAGCACCGCCTTCAGTTCGCCCAGATTGAGCACATTGACAAGCCCCAGGCCTATCTCGAGATTCTTCTTCGATGGCAGGATCAGGTTGGCCAGGGACAGATCGTAGAACACGCCGGCATTGACGTTGGCGGACAGGTACACGCGATGCGGCCTTGGCGCCCGTGCTTCGTCGGCCAGCCGGTACAGGAATTCGAAAAGTTCCGGCTGCTCCTGCGGCTTGAGCTCCATGTCCTGGCTGGACACTTTGGCGCGCTTGTTGAATACCAGCGCCTTGAGCATGAAGAACGCAAGAAAGGCGGCGCAAAGCGCTGCGCCCAGGGTCACCAGCGCATCGTCGCCGCCGCCCGTACCGGCCAGCAATCCGGCGACCAGGCGATAGCTGGTCCAGGCGAACCAGCCCAGCAAACCGAGATAACCGAGCATGAAGCCGAGCAGGCCCAGCATGGCGAACCATGCATGGCGGCGATAATTTTTGCTGGGCGAAGTAAAGCCCGCAGGCACCGATGCAGGTCCGGCCGGATAGAGCGATTCCATTGGTCCAATCCCCTGTAGTGATGCCGTTCCCGCGTCCGGCCCGGTACTCGGGACCGGCGGTGAACGGAATGGCAAACCGGGGACCCCTCCCCGCATCTGCGGGGACGAAACTACCTAACCGCACGAATAAAATCCATCAGTCCGGCCGTACGGACCGCCCGGGCACCGGTCGCACCAGGTGAGACGGCACGGGGCTCCACTGTCATCTTTCCCCAGGCGCCCTGGCATGACCGAACTCTCGCGCTCTCTGCGCACTTACGAACAGGACAATCCCCTGGTGCTGGATGCCGACGGCCACGCGGGCCGGAACGGCGGCCTGCTGACCGAACGGCTTGCCAAGCGCTATGCCGACCGGATCACCGGCAACTTCATGATTCCCGGACGCGAAGGGCGGTACGCGCCGATTCCCGACGACGTGCCGGCATCATTGAAGGCCGCGTTGCAGGCGCGCGGCATCGACCGGTTGTACAGCCACCAGGCCGAAGCATGGACCGCGGCGCAAGCGGGCGAACATGTCGCCATCGTTACGCCCACCGCTTCAGGAAAATCGCTTTGCTACACCTTGCCGGTGGTGGCCGCGGCCATGAGCGGCAATGCCAAGGCGCTGTACCTGTTCCCGACCAAGGCGCTGGCGCAGGATCAGGTCGCCGAGTTGCTGGAACTCAACCGCGCCGGCGAATTGGGCGTGAAGGCTTTCACCTTCGACGGCGACACGCCCGGCGATGCGCGGCAAGCGATCCGCCTGCATGGCGACATCGTGGTCAGCAATCCGGACATGCTGCACCAGGCCATCCTGCCGCACCACACCAAGTGGGCGCAGTTCTTCGAAAACCTGCGCTACGTGGTCATCGACGAGGTGCACACTTACCGCGGCGTGTTCGGCAGCCACGTCGCTAACGTGCTGCGCCGGCTCAAGCGCATCTGCGCCTTCTACGGCGTGCGGCCGCAGTTCATCCTGTGCTCGGCGACCATCGGTAACCCGCAAGCGCATTGCGAAGCGCTGATCGAGGACCGCGTGCGCGCGATCACCGAATCCGGAGCGCCCACCGGCGACAAGCACGTACTGCTGTGGAACCCGCCGGTGGTCAACGCCGACCTGGGCCTGCGCGCCTCGGCGCGTTCGCAGAGCAACCGCATCGCCCGCATCGCCATCAAGTCGGGATTGAAAACGCTGGTGTTCGCACAGACGCGACTGATGGTGGAAGTGCTGACCAAGTACCTGAAGGATGTGTTCGACCATGACCCGCGCAAGCCGCCACGCATCCGCGCCTACCGCGGCGGCTACCTGCCGACCGAACGCCGCGCCGCCGAGCGCGACATGCGCGCCGGCAGCATCGACGGCATCATCGCCACCTCCGCGCTGGAACTGGGCGTGGATATCGGCAGCCTGGACGTGGTGGTATTGAACGGCTATCCGGGCACGGTGGCGGCGACTTGGCAGCGCTTCGGCCGCGCCGGCCGCCGCCAGCAGCCTTCGCTGGGCGTGCTGGTGGCCAGTTCGCAGCCACTGGACCAGTACGTGGTGCGGCATCCGGATTTCTTCGCCGATGCGCCGCCGGAACACGCGCGCATCGCTCCGGATCAACCGCTGATTCTGTTCGATCACATTCGCTGCGGTTCGTTTGAACTGCCGTTCGTGGTCGATGAGCCGTTCGGCCCGATCGATCCTTCTGTCTATTTGGAAGCGCTGGCTGAAACCGAAGTAGTACACCGCGAAGGCGAACGCTGGGAATGGATCGCCGACAGCTATCCGGCCCAAGCGGTGAGCTTGCGCTCGGTGGCCGACGGTAATTTCGTAGTCGTAGACAAGACCGACGGACGCCAGACTATCCTTTGCGAAGTGGATTATTCAGCCGCCGCGCTCACCCTGTACGAAGGCGCGATCCACATGGTGCAGAGCACGCCCTACCAGGTCGAACGGCTGGACTGGGAAGGCCGCAAGGCCTACGTCACCCGCACCCATGTGGACTACTACACCGACAGCATCGATTTCACCAAGTTGAAAGTGCTGGAGCGTTTCGAAGCTTGCGAAGCCGGCGACGGCGACAGCATTCACGGCGAAGTGCACGTGGTGCGGCGCGTGGCCGGCTACAAGAAGATCCGCTACTACACGCACGAGAACATCGGCTATGGACCGGTGAATTTGCCGGACCAGGAATTGCACACCACCGCGGTGTGGTGGCAGCTGCCGCAGACGGTGCTGCTGAAGGGGTTCGCGTCCAAGCAGGATGCGCTGGATGGTTTTCTGGGCGCGGCCTACGCATTGCACGTGGTAGCGACGGTGGCGGTGATGGCCGATGCGCGCGACCTGCAGCAGTCGGTCGGCAATGGCGATGGGGCATGGTTCGCGACCCAGGACGGCAAGGGCAACGGCCGTGCGCAGGACGATGACGGCAAACCGGTGCCGATGACGGAAGGTTCATCCGTCGAGGTGCAGCAGTTCGTGCCGACCGTGTATCTGTACGACAATTTCCCCGGCGGCGTGGGCCTGAGCGAACCGTTATGGCGGCGGCAGGCCGAACTGGTGCAACGTGCGCGTGAACTGGTGGGTCGCTGCGATTGCGCGGCGGGTTGCCCGGCGTGCGTGGGGCCGGTGCTGGCGACCAGCGAAGGCAAGCAATCGGCGACGCCGAAGTCGCTGGCGCTGGAGGTGCTTGGACTATTGGGAAGTGAAATCGATGCGTGATGCCAGTAGGAGCGGCGTGAGTCGCGAAGGATATTTCGTTAGCTGCGGTATGCCGAATCGTTTCTCAGGGAGGAAGACGTCGCGACTCACGTCGCTCCTCCGCATGGCATTCGGGATCGCCGCGTGAGTGTATCGCTGGAAAAGCTGCGGGCGTTGAAGCGGGAAGCTGGCGCTCTTGCTCCCTCCCTTTGCGAAGCAAGGGGAGCTCGAAGCCGCGACGAGCGGCTCAGGGGGAGGGGTGCTCTTGGCGCGAAGTCGTCCGGAGACTTTGCGTCGAGTGATGGGAAAAGCAACAACAAGATCAAGAGCACCCCTCCTCAATCCTCCCCTGCGCTTCGCGCAAGGGAGGAGGCTGGCCCGTCGCTCGCGGATGCATTGCGTATCTCTGCGGCTCGGCCTGCTTCGCAATCCATCGATACGCTGCGAAAGCTGCTGGGCCTCCGCGAAAAGAACTCCGCTTCGCCGCGCTCACACAAATCCACCGACCGCGAAGTCCCGGGAGAAGAAATCTCCCCAGGCCTGCGCCTGATCGAAACCCACTTGCCCATGCCCGCGCCGGACTACGATCTCCCACTGGCGTTCGCCAAGCGCCACGACCAATCGCTGAACCCGCGCAACCTGCTGTTCTTCGACACCGAAACCACCGGACTGGCCGGCGGCACCGGCACTCGCGCCTTCATGATCGGCGCCGCGGATTGGCATATCGACAGCCGGCATGGCGACGGCTTGCGTGTGCGCCAGTTGCTGATGACCACGATGGCGGCCGAAGCGGCGATGCTCGATGCCTTCGCATGCTGGCTGCAAGAGAAGCCCACCGTGCTGTCCAGCTACAACGGCCGCTGCTACGACTCGCCGTTGCTGAAGACGCGCTATCGCCTTGCGCGCAAGGACGACCCGATCACGCCGCTAGATCATGTGGACCTGCTGTTTCCCACGCGCAGACGCTATCGCGGCACCTGGGAGAACTGCCGCCTGGCGACGATCGAGCGCGAATTGCTGCGCATCGTGCGCGAGGACGATCTCCCGGGTTCCGAAGCGCCCGCGGCCTGGCTCAACTACCTGCGCGGCGGATCGGCTCGCAACCTGCGGCGTGTGTGCGCGCATAACCACCAGGATGTAGTGACGCTGGCGTTGCTGATGGTGCGGTTGGTGGAAGTAGAAGCGATTGGGGAAGAAACGATGCCATTCGTCGAGACGCCTTGATCGCTTCCTTCTTCCATCTGGAGAAGAGCCTGCGCCGTACTCGATACGAGGTGGCGCGTAGCAAGCACCCTTGGGGTGCGAGGGTACGGCGAAGTCCATGATGTTTGCGCCGCTCTCGCTCCGCCGTACCCTCACCCCAACCCCTCTCCCGACGGGAGGGGGGCTTCAATCGACCTCACCCCCTTGGCCTACCCACCGCCGGCAACACCACCCCGCTGATGTACGCAGCAGTCACCGGCGAGGCATGGACACAAATGCTGGAGAGATCTGTTCCGGCTACGCCGGCCGCTCCATTTCGCCGTCCTGCCAGAATCGGCGACGCCTTCGGCCGATTTGTACAGTGGATTGAGCGGCGTCCTACCGGTTAACGCCTTGCGAATGCCGGATGCGGGATGCTTGAATCAGCCCATCCTCTTCTCCGGAGCCACGCATGTCCCGACTTCTGTTGCCAGCCGCCGCCTTGCTGACCCTGTGCCTCGCCGCGTGCACATCCAAACCCGATGAGCAGGAACAGGCCGTGGCCCAGTCCGAGGAGCGCGCCGAGGAAGCCGCTCAGCCGGCGCCGCCGACACCGCCGGCGGCGGCCACTGCCTGCGACGACTCGCAGGCGCAGTGGGCGGTCGGCAAGAAAGTCACCGAGGCCGAGGTGGAGCAGGCGCGCAAGGACAGCGGCGCCGAGACCGCGCGCACGCTCAAACCCAACCAGATGGTGACGATGGAATTCAACGGCAACCGGCTGAACCTGGACCTGGACGACGCCGGCACGGTGACCGCGATCCGCTGCGGCTGACAGCCGCCGACTTGCTCCGGGAGGTACGCCATGGCAAAACCCATCCCGCTCCTTGTCGCTCCAGCCCTGGCCCTGGCGCTGTCCGCGTGCGCACAGGTTCCCGCACCGGACAGCGCGGCTGCGCCGCCGGCCCCGGCCGTCGACGCCACCTCTTCCGCGCATTGCGACGCAGGCAAGGTCGCCGACGCGGTCGGCCAGCTGCCCACGCCGGAAACGCAGGAGCGAGCGCGCACCGCCGCCGGCGCCGAAATAGTGCGCGTACTCAGGCACAACCAGCCCATCACCAAGGAATTCAGGGTGGGCAGGCTGAATCTGGTGCTGGATGCCGAAGGCAAGATCGCCAGCGTCAATTGCAGTTGAATTGAAGTCCGGCAACGACCGGAGAAAAGTTGCCGATGTAACTAACCGGGCCGCATCCCGCTCGTGTTGCGGCACCGCAACATCTATGTTCTAGTCGAGTTTCCGGAGACATTCAGTAGCGCCGCTTGCGCAGGGTGCGGTGTCGCCGTCACTTCGCTGATCGGCACGCGCCGGCAGCCTTAATCCGGTTGAGAAATACGATGGCCCCCAGCCATAGCCAGGGACTCTACGATCCGAACGACGAACGCGACGCCTGCGGTTTCGGCATGGTCGCGCAACTCGATGACCAGCCGTCGCGTTCGCTGGTGGATACCGCCATCTCCGCGCTGTCGCGCATGACCCACCGCGGCGGCGTCGCCGCCGATGGCCTGACCGGCGACGGTTGCGGCCTGCTGATCCGCAAACCCGATGCGTTCCTGCGTGCGCTGGCCAAGGAAGCCGGCCTGAGCGTCGGCCAGCGCTATGCCGCCGGACTGGTATTCCTGCCACGCGATACCGAACAGGCCGCGCAGTGCCGCGCCGTTCTTGCGGAAGAATTCCAGCGCGCCGGCGTCAAGCTGCAAGGCTGGCGAGTACTGCCCACCGACGATTCGGTGTGCGGGCAACTGGCGAAAGACACGCTGCCGCATATCGAGCAGGTCTTCGTCGACGCCGGCGAAGACCACAACGACGAGGCCTTCGCGCTGGCCCTGTTCCTGGCGCGCCGCCGCGCCGAACAGCGCCTGCGCGAACCACTGCTGGGCGACAGCGCCGCCGATTTCTACGTAGTCACGCTCAGCCCGCACGCCATCGGCTACAAGGGCATGGTGCTGCCGGACAAGCTGTCCACCTTCTTCCCTGATCTGCAGCGCAGCGATCTGGCCGCCAGCGCGGTCGTGTTCCACCAGCGTTTCTCCACCAATACGCTGCCGCGCTGGCCATTGGCGCATCCGTTCCGTCTGCTCGCCCACAACGGCGAAATCAACACCATCGAAGGCAACCGCCGCTGGGCGCAGGCGCGCAGCAAGGTGTGGAAGACGCCGCGTTTCGACATCGCCGAGTTCGACCCGGTCATCTCCATGCACGGATCCGACTCGCAGAGTCTGGACAACATGCTGGAGCTGATGATCGCCGGCGGCATGGATCTGTTGCAGGCGTTGCGCATCCTGGTTCCGCCGGCCACCCAATCGCTGGAGTTCAAGGACGCCGACCTGGCCGCCTTCTACGAGTTCTACGGTTTGAACAGCGAACCCTGGGACGGCCCGGCCGGCATCGTCGCCTGCGATGCGCGTTACGCGGCCTGCATGCTGGACCGCAACGGCCTGCGCCCGGCGCGCTGGCTGTTGACCTCCGACCGCCATTTCCTGGTCGCCTCCGAAGCCGGCGTGTGGGAACTGCCGGCCGAGCGCATCGTGCGCAAGGGCAAGCTGGGCCCGGGCGAAATGATGGCCATCGATCTCAAGCGCGGCGATCTGCTGGACAGCGAGGCCATCGACCGCATCAACCGTGGCCGCGCGCCGTACAAGCAGTGGCTGCAGCACGGCGTGACCTATCTGCAGACCGAACTGATCGACCCTTCGCTGGTCGAAGAACCGTTCGACGAGAAGACCCTGCGCAGCTATCACAAGCTGTTCCAGCTGACCAACGAAGAAGTGGAGTTCGTGCTGCGGCCGTTGGCCGAGACCGAACAGGAAGCCACCGGCTCGATGGGCGACGACACGCCGATGGCGGTGCTGAGCCGGCAGACGCGCCCGCTGTACGACTACTTCCGCCAGGCCTTCGCCCAGGTCACCAATCCGCCGATCGATCCATTGCGCGAAGACTGCGTGATGTCGCTGACCACGCAGCTGGGCAAGGAAACCAACATCTTCCACGCGGGCCCGGAAACGGTGAACCACGTGATCCTCAATTCGCCGGTGCTCTCGCAACGCAAATTGCGCCAGCTGCTGAAGATGCAACCGTACGACGAGAAGAACGCGCTGATCGACCTGTCCTATTCGCACGAAGAAGGATTGAAGGCCGGCATCGAACGCATCTGCGCCCAGGCCGAGCAGGCCGCGCGCGACGGCATGGTGATGCTGCTGCTGAGCGACCGCTACCCGGTGGCCGAACGGCCGATGGTGCACGCCCTGCTCGCCACCGGCGCGGTGCACCACCACCTGGCCCGCGTCGGCCTGCGCTGCGACGTCAACCTGATCATCGAAACCGGTACCGCGCGCGATCCGCACCACATCGCCTGCCTGCTGGGTTTCGGCGCGACCGCGGTGTATCCGTACCTGGCCTACCAGACTCTGTTCGATCTGGGCCGCCGCGGCATCCTGCACCTGAAGAAGGGCGGCGAACAGGCGCAGATCGGCCGCAGCTACCGCAAGGGCATCTACAAGGGCCTGTCCAAGATCATCTCCAAGATGGGCATCGCCACCATCGCCAGCTACCGCGCCGCGCAGTTGTTCGAGATCGTGGGCCTGCAGCCGGACGTGATCGATCTGTGTTTCCCGGACACCGCCTCGCGCGTGGGCGGCGTGGATCTGGCGCGGCTGGACGTGGAGGCGCGCCAGCTGACCCGCAACGCCTGGAACGACCTGCACAAGCAGGAGATCGGCGGCCTGCTCAAGTACGTGCACGGCGGCGAGTACCACATGTACAACCCGGACGTGGTGATGTCGCTGCAACACGCCACCCGCACCGGCGAACCCGCCGACTGGCAGAAGTACGCCGATTTCGTGCATGCGCGCCCGCCTTCGGCCTTGCGCGATCTGCTGCAACTGAAAAAAGCCGATGCACCGACGCCGCTGGATCAAGTTGCCGACGCCAGCGACCTGTTGCGCCGCTTCGACACCGCCGCGATCAGTCTGGGTGCGCTGTCGCCCGAAGCGCACGAAGCGCTGGCCATCGCCATGAACCGCCTGGGCGGCCGCAGCAATTCCGGCGAAGGCGGCGAAGATCCCGCGCGCTACGGCACCGCCAAGCGCAGCAAGATCAAGCAGGTGGCGTCCGGCCGTTTCGGCGTCACTCCCGAATACCTGGTCAATGCCGAAGTGCTGCAGATCAAGGTCGCGCAGGGCGCCAAGCCCGGCGAAGGCGGCCAGCTGCCCGGCCACAAGGTCAACGAGATGATCGCGCGGCTGCGCTACGCCAAGCCGGGTATCGGTTTGATCTCGCCGCCGCCGCATCACGACATCTATTCCATCGAGGATCTGGCCCAGTTGATTTTCGACCTGCGCCAGGTGAATCCGACTGCGCTGATTTCGGTGAAGCTGGTGTCGCATGCCGGCGTCGGCACCATTGCCGCAGGCGTGGTGAAGGCCGGCGCGGACCTGATCACCATTTCCGGCCATGACGGCGGCACCGGCGCCAGCCCGTTGAGTTCGATCCGTTACGCCGGCGTGCCGTGGGAACTGGGCGTGGCCGAATCGCACCAGGCGCTGGTCGCCAATCAATTGCGCGACCGCACCGTGCTGCAAACCGACGGCGGCTTCAAGACCGGATTGGATGTGGTCAAAGCAGCGTTGCTTGGCGCGGACAGTTTCGGTTTCGGCACTGCACCGATGATCGTGCTGGGCTGCAAATACCTGCGCATCTGCCATCTGAACAACTGCGCCACCGGCGTGGCCACGCAGGACGAACATCTGCGCGCCAAGCACTTCACCGGTCTGCCGGAGCGGGTGGAGAATTTCTTCCGCCTGCTCAGCGAGGAAGTGCGGCAGTGGCTGTCGTATCTGGGCGCGCGTTCGCTGGACGAAATCGTCGGCCGCACCGACCTGCTGCAGCAACTCGAGGTGTCGCCGCGGCCCGGCGTGCATGTGGACCTGTCGCGCCTGCTCAAGCACGTGCATCAGGATAGCGGCCACTGCGCCGCGCAGCGTCTGTACGAATCGCCGGACAGCCTGGCCACGCAGCTCGACGGCCTGATGGCCAAACCCATCGCCGACAAATCGGGCGGCGACCAGCGCTTCCTGATCCACAACACCGACCGCTCCATCGGCACGCGCCTGTCCGGCGCCATCGCCCGCGCGCACGGCAACCTTGGCATGAGCGATGCGCCCTTGCAGCTGCGTTTCCGCGGCACGGCGGGGCAGAGCTTCGGCGCGTTCAACGCCGGCGGTCTGTTGATGGAATTGGAAGGCGAAGCCAACGACTACGTGGGCAAGGGCATGGCCGGCGGCCGCCTGGTGGTGCGCCCGCCGCGCGGTGCGCGCTTCGAGGCGCGCAACACCGCCATCCTGGGCAACACCTGCCTGTACGGCGCGACCGGCGGCGAGCTGTTCGCCGCAGGACGCGCGGGCGAACGTTTCGCGGTGCGCAACTCCGGCGCGCTGGCGGTGATCGAAGGCGCGGGCGACCACTGCTGCGAATACATGACCGACGGCATCGTCATGGTGCTGGGCAGGGTGGGCCTGAATTTCGGCGCCGGCTTCACCGGCGGCCTGGCCTACGTGCTGGACCTGGACCGCGATTTCGTCGACCGCTACAACCACGAGCTGATCGACATCCACCGCATCTCGCCGGAAGGTTTCGAAAGCCATCGCCAGCACCTGCACACGCTGGTCACGCGGCATCGCGAACTCACCGGCAGCATCTGGGCGCAGCAGATCCTGGACGAGTTCCGCGACTACGTGGGCAAGTTCTGGCTGGTCAAGCCGAAGGCGGCGAGTCTGGAGTCGTTGACGGAGTCGTTGAGGAGAGCGGCGTGATGGGCCTTTACCCGCGCTCATACCGCGAAATTTTGCCGACGTCATCCCAGCGAAAGCTGGGATCCATCTTGATCTTCGCGCGATCCAAAACGAAAGAAGCAAAAGCAGAAGCAAAGTCAAAATGGATCCCAGCTTTCGCTGGGATGACCTCGGATAGTTTTCGAGTGACTCGTCTTTGGTCGATGAAGAACGCTGCAACGACGTCGGAAAGATTCTCATGAGCCGCAAACAAGTCTTCCAATTCGTAGAACTCCCCCGCCAGATGCCCCAGCGCATCCCGCTGGAACTGCGCACCTCCGGCGACTGGGGCGAGATGTACGGCAAGTTCGCCCTGCCCGAGGCGCAGCACCAGGCCGGGCGCTGCCTGGACTGCGGCAATCCGTACTGCAGCTGGAAATGCCCGGTGCACAACGCCATCCCGCAGTGGCTGCAGCTGGTGCAGGAGAACCGCATCGACGAAGCCGCCGCGCTCTGCCACACCACCAATCCGCTGCCGGAGATGTGCGGCCGCGTCTGTCCGCAGGATCGTCTGTGCGAGGGCAGCTGCACGCTGGAGGACGGCTTCGGCGCGGTCACCATCGGTGCAGTGGAGAAATACATCGTCGATGCGGCGCTGGAAAAGGGCTGGCGTCCTGATCTGAGCGAAGTCGTCGCCACCGGCAAGCGCGTAGCGGTGATCGGTGCCGGACCCGCAGGGCTGGCCTGCGCCGACGTGCTGGCGCGCAACGGCATCCACGCCGTGGTGTTCGACCGCTACGAGCAGATCGGCGGGCTGATGCAGTTCGGCATCCCCAGTTTCAAGCTGGAGAAGAGCATCATCGCGCGCCGCCGCCAGGTGCTGGAAGGCATGGGCGTGGAGTTCCGCCTGGGCGTGGAGATCGGCAAGGATCTCGGCATCGAGGAACTGCTGGCCGATTACGACGCGGTTTTCCTGGGCACCGGTGCCTATCGCTACACCGATGGCGGATTGCCTGGGCAGGACCTGAAGAACGTGCTGCCGGCGTTGCCGTTCCTGGTGCAGAACGGGCGCATCGTCAGCGGCAACGATCCCTGGGGCCGGCCTATCGCCGGCTGGGAGGACACCATGCAGCTGCCCGATATGAGCGGCAAGCGCGTGGTGGTGCTGGGCGGCGGCGACACCGGCATGGATTGCGTGCGCAGCGCCATCCGCCTGGGCGCGGCCAAGGTGACCTGCGCGTACCGGCGCGATGAAGCCAACATGCCCGGCTCGGCGCGCGAGGTGGCCAATGCGCGCGAGGAAGGCGTGCGTTTCCTGTTCAACCGCCAGCCGCTGCTGATCGAAAGCGATGGCGACGACCGCGTGGCCGGCGTGCGGGTGGTGGAAACGAAACTCGGCGAACCCGATGAGCGCGGGCGCCGCAATGCGGTACCGATCGAAGGCAGCGAATCGTTGCTGGAAGCGGATATCGTCATCATCGCTTTCGGTTTTTCGGCCACGGTGCCGGAGTGGCTGGCCGCGCAGGGCGTGGAAGGCAGCCCGAATGGACGCATCGTGGTCGGCGGCGGTATCGCCGACGAGAGCGGACGCCTGCCGTTCCAGACCACCAATCCCAAATTGTTCGCCGGCGGCGACGCGGTGCGCGGCGCCGACCTGGTGGTGACGGCGGTGGCCGAAGGCCGCGATGCGGCCGGAAGCATCGCGCAGATGCTGCTTTCCTGAACTTTGCGACGGGCTCCACTGCCCGTCGTAGTCCACGATGCTAAGGTCGTTGCGTCGTGAACGGAGAAATCGATCATGCGCTTGCATGCTCTTCCTCATTGCCGGATCGCCATCGTCGCTTGCCTGCTCCTGCTGTCGGCCAACCTGAGTCCGGCTTCGGCGCAAACCACACGTGTGTTGGAATACGCCGGCGTCAATCTGGCCGGCGCCGAATTCAATTCGTCGAGAAAACCCGGCGTGCTCTACAAGGACTACACCTACCCCAGCGAGTCGGACTACGCCTACTACGCTTCCAAGGGCATGAATGTGATCCGTCTGCCGTTCTTGTGGGAACGGCTGCAGCCGCAGGCCAACGGCGCGCTGGACAGCCAGCAGCTGTCCTATCTGCAGACCGCGGTGAAGCGGGCCAAGGCGCAGAATCTGCGCGTGGTGCTGGACGTGCACAACTACGCCAAGTATTACGGCAGCCGGATCGGCACGGCGGAAACTCCGGTCGCGGTCTTCGCGGATTTCTGGAGCAAGCTGGCCGCCGAATTCAAAGGCGACGACTCGGTGATCTTCGGCCTGATGAACGAGCCCAACGGCATCGACGCCAAGAGCTGGGCCGATGCCGCGCAGGCCGGCTTGAACGCCATCCGCGCTGCCGGCGCGAATAATCTGGTACTGGTGCCGGGCACCGCGTACAGCGGCGCGCACAGCTGGAACGGCGCCTGGTACGGAGGCACGTCCAATGGCGAGGCGCTGCTGGCGATCACCGATTCGGCCAATCGCATTGCGTTCGAGGCGCATCAGTATCTGGACGCGGATTATTCGGGTACTTCCGGCCAATGCCAGAGCGAGCAGATCGGTGTGCAGAAGCTGCAGGGTTTCACTGCCTGGCTACGCGAGCACCACAAGCAGGGTTTCCTTGGCGAGTTCGCCGCCGGCAGCGACCCGGTCTGCATGGCTGCGCTGGAGTCGATGCTGGAGCACATCGAAACCAACGCCGATGTGTGGCTGGGCTGGACCTACTGGGCCGGCGGCGCGTGGTGGAAGCCGGACTATCCGTTCAACGTGCAGCCGGACAAGGAAGGGAATGAGAAACCGCAGATGACGGTGCTTTCGAAGAAGGCGCATCGGGTTACGGATTGAAACGAAAGCGCGAGCAGGATTGCATGAAAATTCTGATAGCCGGGGGTTAGGCTGCTCTTGCCAAGACGCGCCGCAGTTTCTAACATGCCCTCCGTCATCGTGGTTCTCGCGGTCGGCCGTAAGCGTTCACGTCAACCAACGCGCCCCTCATCTCCGGCATTGCCGGGGCTGTTTGCCTGTTCGCGGGCGAAAGGCGCCTTTGCTTGACCGGATCTAGGAGATCGCTCATGAACGCTTCAAACAAATCCACCATCGTCTTCGGTATTCCCAAGCTTCCCGCGCGCTACGGCTCGTTGGTCATGCCTTTGATGCTGTCTATCCTCATGACATGCATCGTGTCCCTTATCAGCACCTTCAAAGGCATTGGCATGTCACCTCAGTTCACATCCAAGTGGCTCGGCGCTTGGGGGGTGTCGTGGCTTATCGCATTTCCCGTGCTGCTGTTAGTGTTGCCTGTGGTGCGCAAGGCTACAGCGGCACTCGTGCGAGCAGCCTGACGGTTCATCCAAGTGACGTAGCCCGAGTAGAGCGCGGCCGCGCAACCCGGGTAGAGCGCAGCGTCTTCCAAGAATTCACCATGCACATTCTCCAAATTCCAACTTCTGGACTGGCGGTTCTTGATCACTCACTCGCGGATGAGTCGTTCGCGGACGGAGCTGCCTAATGGATACCGTGACCAGCCGCATCACTCTAAGAACAGAGATAGTAAAGACGATCTCACTGGACAATGGACTGATCAGCACGATGCGGATCGAGCACTTCGACAGCGAGAGACTTGCCGTGATCGGTCAGCTCACGGCGGATCCGTATTCGCCGGCCATATACACGCTTGATCGAAGCGGAAGAATAATCGACGCTCCCCTCGTCGCCGAGTTGAAGCATCCGACTTACAGCTACCCATGGTTTCGCTGGACAACCGGCGTGGCGATCTTCGATTCCCATCTTTGCCACCACTGGCCCGATTGGCGTTCTGACCGCAAGAAAACGTATCGAGTCCGCAATTGGGAGATATTGCGGGATGATCCAAAGATCATAGAAAACGACGGCAAGTTTCGACGGATGCCGGCCATCCTTTCTGTTCACCAACTGTCCGGCAGTCAATTTTTGGTGAAACTCTCTGATTCTGGTTTTGTACGAGCAGGGCGGTATTTCACCATTCTTGAGTTCGATGGACAGGACTTCTTCTGGAACTCTCCTCTCTGCGAGCTGGAAGACCGCATAGTTCTGGATGCAATGGGCGGAAACCTTCCTCCGCTTGTGAGTTTCTTGAACCTCCGTGGATTGACACTCATCGGGGACCAGATAATTGCCAGCACGATAGGGGGTGAGTCGACAAAGGCGACCCTTGCAAGAGGTGACGCCAACTACATCGTCCGGTATGGCATGAAGCAGGATCCTGCAAGTAAAACGTGGGTCGGTTCTATTTCCGGCAAAGAGCAGGAAAAATCACCGTCAGTCAGCCGATTCGAGGCCGAGTCGGTAGCGTCCTTGCCGCATGGCGCATTGCAGGTCAGTCACTGCAATCGGTACTGTACGATAAGACCCCCAAAAGGAAATGGAATTGTTCTTTGCGGCCTTGATAACGGAGAGCCATTCGCTGAACTTTCATTGACGGCGAAGCAGAATCTATCTGGCCTGGATGAGAAGAAGGTTGATGTGCTGTTCAATGGCACGGACTTGATTGCGTATAGCCCAAGTGCAATCAATTGGTGCAGCATCTTGGTTCCCAAGAATGCAGCGCTTCCATTTTCTTGAAGGCCGGGCGTGCGTGGACCAGCAGCGGGCTACGGTGCTTCGATCCGCTGGGGCCAGCATGAGGTAAAGTCTGGAAACTCATTCAAATCGAACCCACTTTCTCGACTCGGCTTGGTCCAGGTATTAGGTTCGCAAAGGCGCGTCAATGGCACTCACCGTACAACAGGGCTATGTGCCCGGCTGCATCGGGCGCATTACCGAACTCCACGCCGACTACTACAGCCGCCTTGCCGGGTTTGGCCTCCACTTCGAAGCGAAGGTTGCTGGCGGGTTGGTCGCTTTCTTCGAGCAGTACCAGGCCGGACGCGATGGAATCTGGCTGGCCGTGGAAGGAAGCAAAATACAGGGGTCCATCGCCATAGACGGATCCCATGCCGAAGAGGAAGGTGCGCACCTCCGTTGGTTCATCGCGTCCGAGGAAACGCGCGGGACAGGAATCGGAAGCAGACTGATGGACCACGCCATGGAGCATTGCATTGCGCAAGGCTTTCGTCGCGTTTACCTTTGGACGTTCGAGGGCCTGGAGACCGCCAGGCATCTCTATGAAAGGCACGGCTTTCGCTTGGTTCACCAGCAAGCCGGCAACCAGTGGGGAAAACAAGTCAATGAGCAGCGCTTCGAAAGGCAAGCCTGACAATTCATTCCAACCGAATCCACACCCAAGCGGCGCGGGTTGGTCCAAGCACCAGGTATCTCCTATGCGATATCGTTTCCTGTTGGTCGTTTTTGCCGCCCTATCGACCAGCACGTGCGCGCAAGACACGCCCGATCTTCAAGAACGGAAAGAACGGATCAAGTCCATAGAAACCAGCGCTACTGCCGATGCTCTCAAGCGGAAAGATCGCTCCGATGCGCGTCTCGCATTGGAAGGCGTACCGGTGAATGAATCGCTTCCTGCCATCGAAGACGTTGGCGAAATGAAACGCCGCACCAGGGACGAAGTGGCGTGGCGAGCCATGGCGCTCCTCGTCGTGGCGGTGAAAGGCGAAGGGCTGGACCAAGCATCGGTCGACAAGCTCGTCCAAGATTATCGGTTGAAAGAGCACTTCAGCCCCGAGGAGGCCGCCTTCATCAGTCAGGCCTCGCCTTCCGATCATGACCGTGTCCAGTTTTCGTGGCGCTATGAGACGGCATGGACGCTATTGTGGGCGCTGGGCTATGTGGAAGATCTGTCGAAACCAACGGCGATCTGCGACGTACCCCGCGCCGTCAAGATCATGCAGCAGCGATCCGCCGAGCAATTCATCGCGGACGCCAAGCTGCGATCCACCGAAGAGGTGGCGGAGCAAGCCGATCTGATCTATCGGTATCACTGGGCCGTGGTGGATGCGCGGATCAATGGCAAGCCGGCACCTGCTGGCTTGGAGCCCGGCGTAACCATGGAGCGGCACTATGCGCTTAACTGGCTCATCGGCTACATGGGGCAGGAGTGGGATGATATCTCTACGGATACCTGAGAATTCATTCGCACCGGAGCCGCTTCGCTGACCGGCTTAACCTGGACGGCATGCGCCAAACGGATCATCACCGATGCCTCATAAAAGCAGAATGAGCTATGCGCTTCCGGCAGTGATCTACGTCGTGATCATCGGCACCGTATTCTCGCCGGACGTGCAGCCCGTGCTTGCCAAAGCTTTCGGCCGTGAACCGTTCGGGTTTCCGGTGGCGTGGGTGGTCGCAGCCATCCAGGCCATTGTTCTGTTTCCTTTCGTATTCGCCATGCATCACTTCATGCTGATTGCCGGGCAGGCCGCTGCTGACGGCCGCAGCATCGGAAAGGTCGGTCTGCTGGTGTACGCCGCAAACGTCGGCAAGCTTCACCCGCATTTACGGCGGTCGCAGATAATTTCCGTGGCTGGCCTGGTCTATTTTGTTGTGATCTGCGGCACCTGGATCGCCTACGCCGATGCCAAAGGCATTTAGGCCGGTGCCGTGATCGCCAGGCCCGCCCATGACACGTCCTGGGGCGGTTCCGCAGGATACTTCCAGGATCCCGACCAGCATTTGTGGGAAGTCTTGTGGAATCCGCAGCTGCTTCCCCAGAACTGAGGTCCAGAATTCTTTCAAGCCGACCCCGCGAATTGGGCCGGCCCGATTCGGGCGTTGATGTCTGACTTTGGCCAAGCTCATGCCTGGATTGCGATCTCCTCGCGACGCGCACGTCCGTACCACGTAGAATCGCCGGCCCCCGCGCGCAAGCCCCCATCCCCCATGAGAATCGGCATCGACTTCGGCACCAGCTACTCGGCTGCGGCTGCGCGCATCGGCGGGCGGCTGGAGCACATCCGCTTCGGCGGACTGCCGCAGTTCCGTACCGCGGTGTTCTTTCCCACCGCCCTGCCGGACCCCGCCGATTTCCGTCTGACCACCGCGCTGGAAGGCGAAGTCGCGGCGCTGGTGCGGGCGGCCAAGGTCGAGCAGACCCGTAGCGGCGTGATTCCGCGCAGCGATGCGCAGCTGCACCGCGATGCCGTGCAGATCGTGCGCAGGCAATGGCTGGAGACGCAAAGGCAGGAAGCCGAGGACGCGGCGGCGGATCTGGACGATGCGGTGTTCGGCGAGGACGCCATCGACCGTTATCTGGAAGAAGGCAGCGGCCACCTTGTGCAGTCGCCCAAATCGATGCTGGGCTACGACCTGCTGCCACGCGCGCGGAAGACCATCACCGGCATCGCCGCGCAGATTCTTGAACACATTCGCCTGACCGCCGGCGGGCAGCTGGGCACCGAGGTGCGCCTGGCCACGATCGGGCGGCCGGTGCGCTTCCGCAGTTCGCTGGGTCCTGCAGGCGGCGAGCAGGCGCTGGATATCCTGGCCGAAGCCGCGCAGATCGCCGGTTTCGAGGCGGTGGACTTCCTGGAAGAACCCGCCGCCGCCGCGCTGCATTACCACGCCGGCAGCGATACCCGGCATTCCACGCTGGTGGTGGATGTCGGCGGCGGCACCACCGATATCGCCCATGCGCAGGTCGGCGGCAGCCAGGCGCCGGTGATCCATCGCGCCTGGGGCCTGCCCAATGGCGGCACCGACGTGGACCTGGCCCTGAGCATGGCCCACTTCATGCCGCTGTTCGGACGCGGCGATACCCGCGTGCCTGCGCATCATTTCGTGGATGCGGCCATGGTCCAGGACATGCCGCGCCAGCGCGCCTTCCACAAACGCGATTTCAGCGAAGTGCCCGCGCCTTACAACGCGCGGCTGCGGACCTTGCAGCACGACGGCGGCACCACCCGTTTGTATCGCGCGGTAGAGTCCATGAAGATCCGGCTCAGCGAACACGACGACAGCCGGCATGCGCTGGACTATATCGATGCGGCGTTGTCGGTCGCCGCCAGTCGCGAGGATCTGCGGATCGCCAGCGTGGATTTCCTGAGCCGGCTGGAGCGGCTGCTGCGCGAAGTGGCGAGCGAGCTGGAAGCGCGCCCCGACAGCATTTTCCTGACCGGGGGCATGTCGCGCGCGCCGTATGTACAAGCGGTCGTGCGGGAAGCATTCCCCAATGTGAGACTGGTGTTCGGGGATCCCTCGCTGGGAGTCGTTTCGGGTCTGGCCGATCACGCGCCGGGCGGGTTGAACTGATTTCCGGCCGGCGTTGACCGCCCGCCGACTCGCCGCTGCTGCATATCGGTATGTTTTCGCGTCGGCGTTCACCTTGGTCAGCGATGGTCTTCACTCAAGTCATGAAGCCGTGCCTAAGCGCGCGCCTTCGGCTACAGTTGCATCCAGCTTCCATCCCACTCCGATTCAGCTGAATTCAGGCGTTAGTCGCCAGGGAGATTCTGTCGCATGCGTTTTATTGCCCCCCTCATACTTGCCCTCGCATTGACGCCGTTGAGCGCCGCGGCGCAGCAGGATCCAGCGGCACGTAGTCCCTTCGTCGTCGAGCAGACTTATTGGATCAAGCCCGGCAAAGAGCTGCAGTTCATCGGCTTGTTCGAGAAGAACCGGATCCCGCTTTTGCGCGCCAAGATAAAGGACGGCCGCATTCTATGGGCGCGCTTGTCCAGGCCACGCTTCAACTCCGCCAACGAGCAATGGGATCTGCGGGTCACTGTCGCCTGGCGCGACGCGGACAGCGCCATAGAACCTGTTGCGCAGGGGAAGACGCAGCTGACCACGGAACAGCAAATCATCGAAGAACTTGTCGTAGAGCGCACCGACGTACCAATCCAAGAATGGAATGTGAACATCAGTGGTAACTGACAGCCCGCTCCGGCCGGACCCGCTTGGCGGGCCGGCTCGGCTCAGACGCTGACTGCCTTGAGAATTCAATGACCGACCGGCTCTTCGTCTACGGTTCGCTCGCACCCGGCCGCCCGAATGCGCACGTGCTGGCTGAGGTTCCCGGCACCTGGGAGGCGGCGACAGTCAGAGGCGCGTTGCGTCAACAAGGCTGGGGAGCGGCGATCGGCTATCCGGGCATCGTGGTGGATGAAGGCGGCGACGAGGTCGCGGGATTCGTCTTTTCCTCCGATGAGCTGGGCGCGCATTGGGCGCACCTCGATCAGTTCGAGGGCGAAGGTTATGTGCGCATGCTGGTCCCGGCAAAGCTCGAAACCGGCGCTATTGTTCAGGCCTATATTTACGCCCTTAGTGGAAACGACTTGTCTCAGAATCCGTCTGGTGGCGGCTAAGGAAGTTCCGAACAAGTCGAAGGTCATCCCTCGCTGCGCTCGGGATGACAGAATTAGACTGTCTTCTCTCCTTCACCCACGGATTCCCCCATGCGCCTGGGCCTTGCAGCCAATCGCCTGCACCATCAGAACCAGGACGCGGCCCTGTTCCGCTGGCTGCGCGCCTGCGAAGCCGGCATCCGCGAGTTGAAGCTGGGCCTGCATGCGATCGGTCGTACCCACGATGCCATCGCCACGGCCGGCATGCTCGTCGACTACGCGGGCCTGCGGCGTTATCCCTATGGCCGCGAAGGCGGCCTGATGAAGCTGGTCGCCGAAGTGGTGGGCCTGGAAGGCGCCGAGCGCAGCCTGGATGGCGCCATCTACCTGATCGATCCGGTGGACCCTTCCTCCATTTTTCCGGAAGCGACCGCGCTCAAGCGCCAATGCGTGATCCACGGCAAACCTTTCCTGTCCACGGTCGCCTCGGCGCGCGACTGGATCGAGATGGAACGCATCCACGCCGGCTTTGCACCGGACCCCGGTGCGGATCGCTTCCATGCACTGGAAACGCAAACGCTGGCGCTGATCGCACACGACGCGATGAAGCCGCAGATGCTGGCATTCGCGGCCGAACATTTCGATGCGTTGTCGCGCTTTGCGCACCGGGTCGCCACCGGCACCACCGGCCAGCGCCTCAACGAACTGGCCTGGAGCCTTGGCTGGCCGCACGACCGCCTGTGGGCCGAGCGCTACCAGAGCGGGCCCATGGGCGGCGATGCGCAGATCGCCGACCGTGTACTGGAGCGCCGGTGCCAGCGCGTGGTCTTCTTCGAAGATCCGCATGTCGCCCGGCAGCACGAAGCCGATATCCAGTTGCTGGAGCGCGCCGTCACCACGGTGACCGACGATGCGGTCTGCACGACCTCGCCCGTCGTCGCCCGCCGCTGGCTGCAGGCGGTGGCGCTACGCGCCGGGCGCGGTGCCTGACATGACCGGTTCTTCTTCGCCGCGCCTGCTTCGCGATTTCTCTCTTTCCGCCGTCGCCGCAGGTTTCGTCACCGTGCTGGTGGGCTTCACCGCCTCGGCGGTGATCGTGTTCCAGGCTGCGCAGGCGCTGGGCGCATCGGAAGCGGAGATCGCTTCGTGGATGTGGGCGCTGGGTCTGGGCATGGGCCTGACCTGCATCGGCCTGTCGCTGCGCTACCGCATGCCGGTAGTGACAGCATGGTCCACGCCCGGTGCGGCGATGCTTATCGCCAGCACTGCGGGGCTGCCTTATCCGGAAGTGATCGGCGCCTTCGTGCTGTCGGCTTTGCTGATGGCCATCGCCGGCTTCAGCGGTGTGTTCGAACGCAGCTTGAACCGCATTCCGGCCTCGCTGGCATCGGGCATGCTGGCCGGCGTGCTGCTGCGCTTCGGGCTGGATGTGTTCGTCTCCATGCAAACCCAGCTGGGCATGGCCTTGACCATGTTCGTGACCTATCTGTGCGGGCGCCGCCTGTTCCCGCGCTATGCGGTGATCGCGACGCTGGTGATGGGCATCGCCATCGCCGGCGCCACCGGCTTGCTGCATGTCGACGGAGTGCGGCTGGAATTCGCACGCCCCGTGTTCACCCTGCCGTCGTTGTCGTTGGCTTCGGTGTTCGGCATTGCGCTGCCGTTGTTCATCGTCACCATGACCTCGCAGAACGTGCCGGGCGTGGCCGTGATCCGCGCTTCTGGTTATGAGGTGCCGATTTCGCCCGTGATCGGCTGGACCGGCGTGGCCAACGTGCTGTTGGCGCCGTTCGGTGCGTTCGCCTTGAACCTGGCTGCGATCACCGCGGCGATCTGCATGGGCCGCGAAGCGCATCAGGATCCGGAACGCCGTTATGTGGCCGCGGTGTTCGCGGGCCTGTTCTATGTACTGGTCGGCCTGTTCGGCGCCACGGTCGCGGCGGTGTTCGCGGCGTTTCCGAAAGAGCTGGTGATGGCCATCGCCGGGCTCGCCCTGTTCGGCACCATCGGCAACAGCCTGGCGGCGGCGATGCGCGAGGAAAGCGATCGCGAGCCGGCACTGATCGCTTTCCTGGTGACGGCTTCCGGCATTTCGCTGGGCGGCATCGGTTCGGCGTTCTGGGGACTCGTCGCCGGCGCGGTCACCTTGCTGGTCTGGCGGCGGAAAATCTGAATGCGTAGGAGCGACGTGAGTCGCGAATCCATCGCCTAAAACCGTGCATGAATGGATGATTGAGATAGATGAGCGAAGGATGCCTTCGCGACTCACGTCGCTCCTACGCGCCCATGCGCCTTTTCCGTTTGCATTTGCTCAGCAATGTGCAGGGGGTGTGAGTTCATGCGGCAGTCCGATACGCATCGGCACACTCGCTGCTCATTCCAACGCGGGAGAAAATCCATGCGCAAGTTCCAACCACGAATATTGTTGCTGTCTGCCGCACTGGCCGCCTCCGGCGCAGCTCTGGCGCAAAGCCCCAAGGCCGATGCGCTCACCGAACCGCAAGTCCGCGCGCTGCTGACGGAGAAGGGCTATACCCGCATCGACGATCTGGACTTCGAAGATGGCGCCTGGGAAACCGACGCCACCAGCGCCGATGGAAACCGTGTCGATGTGCGCGTGGACCCGGCCACCAGCAGGATCTACGCCGAGGCATTGGTATCCACGCTGAGCGAGGACGATGTCAAAGCCAAACTGTCGGCGGCCGGCTACTCGAAGGTGCATGACGTCGACTTCGACGACGGCGTGTGGAAAGCCGAAGCCGAACGCGCCGACGGCAACGATGTCGAGATCCATCTCGATCCGAAGGACGGACACGTCCTGCACGTCGAAAACGACTGAGTCCGCGCGACTCGTGAACAAGGGGAAGGCCGCAGCGATGCGGCCTTCCCTTTTTGGAGCGAAGTGGACTGGCGCAGAGGCGGTTTGCGTCCGACAATGCCCTGACCCAGAGGACATTCCCATGTTGAAGCGCAGCCTCATCGCCACCCTGCTCGCCATCAGCGCGGCCGCCAGCGCCCAGACCGCGCCAGCGCCCGCATCCCCCAAGGTCAGCCCATCGCTATACGCGATCAATTCGGCCGCATTGGCGTCCGCCATGACTTACTGCAGCACCAAACACGGCAACCTGCTGACCGGATCCCCGGGCCAGGCCTGCTTCGTGAAGGCGCGACAGATCCTGGCCGATTATGGCTTGAAGAAGGTTTCCGCCGATGTCGACGGCCGCTGCAATAATCCCGCGACCTTCAATACCTGCCTGACGCCCGAAGTGGGCAAACTGGTGTACGCACTGAATGCGGAGTTCGTGAAGCAGGGCCTGTGACCCGCCTCCTGTAAGGGTTTTGTCCTACAGGCGGACTGCGCTGACCGTTTGTTGCAAAGTGTGCGTTTGTCCGGTTGCCAGCGAAATCGCGTCCTCACTCGCATTGGCCGCTTCCAGGCATACGAATCGGTGCCAGCCGTCGGCCGGCGCATCGCCGATTGCGGCGATGCCGGACGCGCCCGGATTCCAGACCACCAGCGAACGGCTGCCCGATGTGGTCAAGTCGATGCGGCGGCCCAGTACCGGATCGATCAACGCGAAGCGATTGCCGGTGCGGTGGTAGATGCGGTCGCTGCGGCCGGGATCGCGCGGATCCTGCAGGTTCCATTCTCCCGATTGCAGGTGCTCGTCGCCGTCGTATTTGTCCGCATAGGTCAATCCATCCAGCCCGCTCACCCGCGCGCGTTCGGCATCGCCGACATGGAAATAGGTATGCAGCGCCTGGGTAAACACGACCGTTTCCGCACCGGTATTGCGCGTGGTCAACGACTGACGCAGTTCATGGCCGATATGCAGCGTCTGCTTCAATCGCAGCGGAGTGTCCGCGCGTTCGGGCAGGGCCAGTTCGATCGTCGCTGCGCCTTCGGAATCGAGGTTCGAGTCCGTCATCGTCCACTGGGTGTTGCGCGCGAAGCCGTGTTGCGGCGCATTCGCCGATTGCCCCTGGCGGCCGAAGTACGGCCAGCACACCGGCACGCCGCCGCGGATCGCGTCGGGCGCGCGTTTGCTGACCGGCGAGAGCCACAGCAAGTCGTCGAAACCCCTTGGCGCGTAAGACAGCAACTGGCCGCCATGCAACGAGATCGCGGCGCTGGCCAGGGGGGCGTCGATCAGCAGCGCGGGGATGCCATGGAACTGGCCTGCTTCCATATTCAAGGCTCCTGCTCCGCGCCCGACCAGGCGGCGACAGTCGTGGGGCGTTCGCGCGCATAACGCCACGCCACCAGTAACGCGCCGAACAGCAATCCCCCCGCCAGCAGCCACGGCGCACCGGGCAAGTGCATGGGTGCGCGTTGGCCGATGAACAGCGCGAAGGTGCCCGCGAACAGCATCGGGCCGAACACGCCGGCCAGGCTCACCAGACTCATCAGTGCACCCTGTATGCGGCCCTGCACGTCAGCGCCGACCTGACGCGTGATCAATGCCTGCGTCGCCGGGCCGGCCATTCCCCACAACGCGCTGATCGGAATGCCGATCAGGAACACCCAACCCACCGAGGCGAAACCATAGATCACGAACCCGGCCACGCCGCAGGCGAGCCCGAACAGCAATGCACGGCGCTCGCCCATGCGCTTGACCAGCGGCCCGATCAGGCCGGCCTGCACGATCACGCTGCACACACCGACCATGGCCAGCACCCAGGCCACTTCGCGCGGACCCCACTGGTAGCGATAGTCGGCGAACAGCACGAACACGCTGGGATAGATGTAGTGCGCCAGGTTCGCCAGCAGCACCACCGCAGCCAAACCGAATACCTGCGGATAGCTTTTCAACAGCAGCATCGAACCGAACGGATTGGCGTGCGACCAATCGAACCGCCTGGCGCGCTTTTCCTTGGGCAGCGACTCGGGCAGCACGAACCAGCCGTACAGGAAATTCAGCAACGCCAATCCCGCTGCGAACCAGAACGGCAGCCGCAGGCTTATTTCGCCGAGCTGGCCGCCGATCAGCGGTCCGATGATGAAACCCAGACCGAAAGCGGCGCCGATCATGCCGAACGCCTTGGCGCGCTGCTCCGGCGGAGTGATGTCGGCGATGTAGGCGTTGGCGGTGGTGAAGCTGGCCGAGGCGATGCCCGAAATGATGCGGCCGATCATCAGCCATGGCAGCGAGTTGGCCAGCGCCATGAAGATGAAGTCCAGGCCCAGCCCCAGGCACGAGAGCAGGATCACCGGACGCCGGCCGAAGCGGTCCGACAATGCGCCCTGGATCGGCGAGCTCACAAACTGCACACCCGCGAACACCATGCCGAAGATGCCGACCCAGATCGCGGCTTCGGAGATGCTGCCGCCGACGAAATCTTGCACCAGATGAGGAAGCACGGGAATGATCACGCCGAACGACAGCACGTCGATCAGCACGGTGACGAAGATGAATATGAGTGCGGCGTTGCGTTTGCCGGATGTCTGGTTAGTTGCGTTCACAGGAAAGCCGGTCGACAGAAAGGCCGCAGTTTAGCGGGAAATCCGTAGCGAACCCTCACCGAGCTACAGATGTTGGCCATCCAGATAGAACCAGTGGCCATGGACGAGTTGAAACCGGCTGCGTTCATGCAATCGCACCGCACTGCCGCCGCCTACGCGGTAACGTGCGATGAATTCCACTTCAGCGGTGTCTGCGCTGGTTCGCTGATGGCGCTTGACGCTCAAGCCCAACCAAGTCGCCGGCGGGTCCGCGGCATCCAGATCGAATTCCACAGGCCGCGTACTGGCGTGCCAGCTGTCGAGCAGGTACTGGCCCAATCCCAGCGCATAAGCGCTATAGCGCGAACGCATGAGCGCTTCGGCATCGGCCGCTGGCGCCCCATCGTGCAGCAGACGGCAGCATTGCGAATAGTCACGGTCGGAGCCGCAAGGACACGACGACGCGGCCACCGATCAACGCTTCCCGTTCCCCGCCTCGATGAAACGCAGGAACTCCGCACGCGTGCGCGCATCCTCGCGGAAGCTGCCTAACATTTTGGAAGTGATCATGCTGACGCCGCGCTTGTGGATGCCGCGGGTTGTCATGCATTCGTGCATGCCTTCCACCACCACGCCCACGCCCAGCGGCTGCAGCACGTCCTGGATGCAGCCGGCGATCTGCGCGGTCATCTTTTCCTGCACCTGGAAGCGGCGCGCGTAGGTTTCCACCACCCGCGCCAGTTTGCTGATGCCCACTACCTTACCGTCGGGCAGGTAGCCCACGTGCGCCCTGCCGATGATCGGCGCCATGTGGTGCTCGCAATGGCTTTCGAATTCGATGTCGCGCAGCACGATCATCTCGTCGTAGCCGGCCACCTCCTTGAAGGTGCGTTCCAGGAATTCGCGCGGATCCTCGGCGTAGCCGCTGTACCAGTCGCCGTAGGCTTCGACCACGCGCTTGGGCGTGTCCAGCAGGCCTTCGCGGGTCGGGTCTTCGCCGGCCCAGGCCAACAGCGTGCGTACGGCAGCTTCGGCCTGGTCTTTGGTGACGGCGGATTTTGCGGGTGTTTTCTTGTGGTTGCTCATGGGCGGAAGAATCCCGTGCGGGGGCGTGGATGGTAACGCATCAGGCCAGCCTTTCCGCCAGCCCGGTGACCCGCTGGGCCTTGCGCGCAAGCAAGGTCCGCAGGATGTCTTCGCGCGCGAACAGATGCACCTGATTGCGTGCGCGGGTCAGCGCGGTGTAAAGCAGTTCGCGGGTCAGTGTGCGCGCATCCTGCTGCGGCAGCACGATCCAGGCCTGGTCGAATTCCGAACCCTGCGCCTTGTGCACGGTCAGCGCGAACGCGCTGGCGTGCGCCGGCAGTGCGGCCGGGTGGAAAGCGCGCACGTCCTGCCCGCCATTGGAGAAGAAAACCGCGACGTTGCCGTCCACCTGGCGCAGGCAGATGCCTACGTCGCCGTTGAACAGGCCATGCCGGTAACTGTTCTCGGTGACCAGCAGCAGGCGGCCATGGAAATAGGTTTCGCGTTGCGCGCCGGCCAGCGCTTCTTCGATCTGCGCGTTGAGCGTGGAGGCGCCTTGTGGACCTTCGCGCAAGGCCGTCAGCAGGCGCAGGCGGTCGGCCGCCTTCAACGCTGCGGCAGGATCGGCTTCCGCCGCCAGCGCACGCCAGTGCGCAAGCAGGACGCTGCGGGAATCTGAAGCCAGGGGATTGCCCGCCTCCTCGTGGAAATGCACGCCGCGCAACCGGCCGTCGCGCAGGTGGCCCAGCGCGGCGTCGGCATCGCCTTCGCGCACCGCGTTGGCCAGCGGGGACAAATCCAACTCGGCGGACTGGCGATAACCGCGCAGGAGTTGAACGCGATGGCCGAACAGCGGCGAACGTTCCAGCGCAGGCGCGGCCGTAGGAGCGACGTCCCCCAAGGAGACTTCCTTCGGGGCGTGAGTCGCGATGGAAGGGCCCACATTCCTGGAATCGAACATATCGCTCTGTTCGGGAATCGTTGAGGTCGTTTCGCGACTTACGTCGCTCCTACGATCGTTCCTACCGTCGCTCCTACGCGGGACGACCGGCAACAACGGCGACAACGAGGAGGCCAGCGCTTCGGGAAGCGTGTCTCCATCGCCCGCGGCATCGCCGATGGCGGCCAGTACGTCGCCTGCTTCCACGGAAGGCAACTGGTCGCGGTCCCCGAGCAGGATCAGCCGCGCGCCGTCGGCCACGGCATCCACCAGCTTGCTCATCAACGGCATGTCCACCATCGAGGCTTCATCGACCACGATCACGTCGAACGGCAACGGCTGGCCGGCATGATGCTGGAAACGCGGACTGCCCGGCCGGCTGCCGAGCAGGCGATGCAGCGTGCTGGCCTGCCGCGGCAGCGCAGCCAGCCACTTCGACTGCAATAGCGGCGAGGTTTGCAGATTGGCGACGGCGGCATGCAGGCTCTCCGACATGCGGTCGGCGGCGCGGCCGGTCGGCGCGGCCAGCGCGATACGCAACGCGGCGCCATCGGCATCGGCCTGCGCGATCAGCAGCAGCAACAGGCGCGCGATGGTGGTGGTCTTGCCGGTGCCCGGGCCGCCGGTAATCAGCAGCAGCGACTGCACCAGAGCCAGTGCCGCCGCACGCGCCTGGCGATCGCCGTCTTGCGCGCCCGGGAACAACGCGTCGAACAGCGGCCGTATCGCCGCAAGGTCGGCACCGGTGGGCGACTGCGCCGCCAGGCGCTTGAGGCAGGAAGCCAGGCCGCGTTCGTATTCGCGATAACGACGCAGGTACAGCAATCCGTTTTCCAGCACCAAGGGGAACGAGGCAGGTGCGACGGCGTCCGCTTCAGGTTCGCTCACCCAAGGCGATGCACGCCAGGCCGCGATCCATTCGTCCGCTTCGGGCAAACCCGGCACGCTTCCCAGCAGCAGTTGCAGCCGTGCCGGAGCGCAGGCCGTATGACCGGTGCCGACGGCCAGCGAAGCCAATGCCGCACCGGCGAGCACAAGCTCATCCGACGCCGGATCCAACCGGCGAAGGGTATCCGCCAATGCGATGTCCACCGCGCGAAGGCTGTCTTGCGAACGCTGCAGATGCGCGATCAGCTTCATGCCGCCTGCTCCATCGGCGACACCAGCAGGGCATCCACCGCCTCGACCAGTTTGCGCGCGAAGCGCGGCACGAACATACCTCGCGCCGGATCGGCGGCATCCAGGCCACGACAGAACACATAGCGCACGCCGCCGAAATCGCGGTCGTAGTCGTAGGACGGGCCCAGCCGCAACCGCATCCAGCGATGCACGGCCAAGGTATAGAGCAAGGCCTGCAGGTCGTACTCGCTCGCAGCCATGGTGTGCGCGAGCGTGGCCGCGTCGTAGGCCGGCAGGTCGTTGGACTTGTAGTCCATCACGTAGACGCGCCCGCCATGGCGATAGGTCAGGTCGATCTTGCCGTTCATCAGGCCGCTGAGCTGCGTCCAGACGCCGAAGTCGTTGCGGTCCAGGGCCACGCCGTGGCGATGCAGCAGCTCAAGGAAGGCATGGCTGGTGGCGCCGCGCAAAGCCAAATGGAATTCCAGTTCGACCAGGCGCGCTTCCGCCGGCAGATCGCACAGGCGCACGCCTTCGGGCAACGCGGCGTTGAGCGTGCGGGCGACCAGCGGCGCCAGCTCGCGGATGCCGGCTTCGTGCATGCGTTGCGGATAGCCCTGGCTGTTGAGCGCATCGATGAGGAAACGCTCCTGCGAAGCCGGTGGCCGCTCGCCTGCGTGATCGCGCCACGCGGCGAAGTCGACATGCTCAAGGGCATGGTGCAGCACGTTGCCGAAGCGCGAGCCGGAGAATTGACGCGGTTGCGAGGGCGCGAGGGGAGTGGAGGGCGCTTCGTCATCGGCGGGAAGCGTTTCGATCATCGCGCTGGCGCCGTGCGACTGCTGTTTGTGCAGCTGGCTGAAGCTGTGGATCCACCAGTCGCGATGCAACCGGCGTTGCGCCGTGCGTGACTCGGGCACGCGTTCGGCGGACAGCGGCGGCAAGCGCGCGGGTTTACCGGCGGGCGGAAGGCCTTCGCTGAAAGTGGCTTTATCGCCCAGCCTTGCTCTCAATTCCGGCGTAGGCGCAGCGGCGCCCATCAGTCGATTCAGCGCCGCGTTGCCGTGCTGCGACAGCGGGCCGCAGCATACCCACAACGCCTCGCTGGCGCGGGTCAAGCCGACGTACAGCAGGCGCATGTCCTCGGCGGCTTCTTCTTTCAGGTGCAGTCGCCTGGCATCGGTCCAGGCGGGCGCGCCAGCGAAGACCTGGGCGGTTTCCCATTGGCGCACGCGCTGTCCGCTTTCATCGGTGTACATGGCCAGCCCGCCGACCCTTTCCTGCCGGCCGATCCCTGCGAAGGGCAGGTACACCAGCGGAAACTCGAGGCCTTTGCTCTTGTGCAGGGTGAGGATCTGCACGCGGCCGGCATCGGATTCCAGGCGCGGCTGCTGCGCTTCGTTCTCGCCGTCGGCATGGACGATGTCGTGGCGCAACGCATCCAGCTGGCCTTGCGTGCCCAGATTGCGCCCCGATGCGGATTGCATCAATTCGCCCAGCTGCAGGTAGTTGGTCAGGCGACGCTCGCCGCCGGCCTGTTGCAGCAGACGCTCGGCGTTGGCGGCCAGCACTTCGGCCAGCATCGCCTGCGGACCATGCCGCTCCCAGCGCGTGCGCCAGGCCACCAGATCCTGCTGCCATTGCCGTAGAGCCTGCCCCGCACTCGATGCGGGGGCGTCGCCGGCGCTCAAGCCCTCATCGCGCTGATGGTGCGATTCGATATCCAGCGCGACGATGCGCTGCGCGTCCCATCCCAGTAGCGGCGTCGCCAGCACGGCGCGCAAACGGCGGTCGTCGCCCGGCGAACGCAGCGCCAGCAGCAAGGTCAGCAGGTCCTGTGCTTCTTCGCTCTGGTACAGGCTTTCCTTGCCGGAAGCGACCGCCGGTACGCCGCGTAACGACAACGCGTGCCGGATCTCGGCGGCCTGGCGATGGTCGCGCACCAGCACGGCGAAATCCCGTGGTTGCAGCGGCCTCATCGTCTGCGTACGCCGGTCTTTCATCGACGATCCGGAGGAAGGCCGCAGTCGTTGCATAATTTCGTCGGCGCAGAGTTCGGCGGCCATACGCACGGAGACGGGCTTGGTGTAGTCCTTGCCGTTTTCCGAAAGGGGAATCGCATGGAAATGGATCGCAGGAGCGGGCCGATTATCCAGCAGGAAATCCGAATCGCTGGCCTTGCCGCCCGCTTCGGTGGGCAGGAAAGCGATGCCCTCGCCCAACGAGCCTTCCGGCATCGACTGGAACAGGGTGTTGACCGCATCGATCACGCAGGGCCGGGAACGGAAATTGCGGTCCAGCGCGCTTTCGCGCTGGGCGGTGTCCGCGGCCTTCACGTAGGTGTTCACGTCGCCGCCGCGGAAACGATAGATCGCCTGCTTGGGATCGCCGACCAGGATCAGGCTACCCTCGCCGAACAGCCGCGAGAAGATTTCCCACTGGCGTGCGTCGGTGTCCTGGAATTCGTCGACCAGCACGCAGGGGAACTGTTTGCGCAATGCGCCGGCCAGCGTTCCCGGATCGCTGGCCACCGCTTCGTGCAATTCGCCGATCAGGTCGTCGTAGTCGCGTACGTTGAAAGCCTGCTTTCGGGCACGCTCGCGCCGCACCGCATCGGCCCGAAGCGCGTGCAGCTGTTGCAGGTCGTGCGCCTCGCGCCAAAGCTCGACGGCGGCCACTGCATCGACCAGCGGCTGGAAGCCATCGAACAAGGGCGATTGCGGAGTACGCCCGGCCTTGGCCTTGAGCGTGCCTTTTTCTAGCGCGGCGGGGATGAACTTGTGCAACTTGGGATGCAGCTCGAGCGGGGGCGACGGCGAGCGCGTAACGGATTGCAGCCAGCGGCGCAGCGAAGAGGCATGTTCGGCCTTGTACTGGCTGGCGTTGAGCACCGAGTCGGCGATGGCTTCGTCTATTTTTCCGCATGCCGACTCTCCGTGCAGGGTGAACAGATGGCAGACCTGCGCCCACGCCTGCATCAACTGCGGCCGCGGATCGGTCAACGTCTGCGGTGCGGGCGGAAGCAGCGGCTCGGGCGCAAGCAGTTCGCGCAGACTCCGGGCCAGGTCTTGCAACCGTCCGAACCGGCGGCGCAGGAAAGCCGCGCCCTCCTGGTCCTGCGAGAACGCGCGCCACACGTCCGCCGCCAGTTTTTCGCGATGCGCGGCGCTGCCGGTTTCCAGCTCCGAAGCGATCAGCGGTTGCTGCGTATCCAACGCATGCTCGCGCAACACGCGCTGACAGAAGCCGTGAATGGTGGCGATGGCCGCAAGGTCCATTTCGCGCAGCGCGCGCGCAAGCCGCTGGCGCAGCGCGGGCAACGATTCGCGCGGTTCGGCCGTGAGCGACCGATGGAGCAAGCGGCGGAGCATCGCTGTCTCCGCAGCGTCGCCTGCATGGGTTTCGCCGTCGCCCTCGCGCCAGGCATGGGCGAGATCGAGCGCCTGCTTCAGACGCAGGCGCACGCGTTCGTGCAGTTCCTGGGTGGCGGCGACGGTATAGGTCACCGCCAGGATCTGCGGCACGCGCAAGCGCTCGGCGATCACCGCGCGCGCGAACAGGCCGGCCAACGCGTAGGTCTTTCCGGTACCGGCGCTGGCTTCGATCAGGTTGCGCTGGTGCAGGTCGATGTCGAACACGGCCTCGCTCATGGCAGCCTCGCTCCTGTCAGAGCTTCCTCAGCGAAGGCTTCGCCGCGTTCGACCGCGCTGAAGATCAGGTGCGACAAGAGTTCGAATGCATCGAGGGAATCCGCATCGCCATCCAGGAAAGGATCGCGTCCGCGCAGGGCCATGAGGGTCGCAGCCTGCGCTTCGCCGGGCCCGCCGAAGTCGTCGTCGCCGCCGCCCCACACCTTCTGCGCTTCGGCCAACGCCTTGCCGGGATCGGCCTGGGCGGTCAGCCACCAGGCATAGCCGCTCTTGGGAAGGAAGCACAAAGGCCGGCCCATGCCGTAACCACGCAATGCCTGCAACGAAGACAATGCCCGTCGCGCGTCATCCGGCGGCAAGGGAGGCCGCACCAATATCTGCGGCGTCGCGCCTTTCTTTTCCGCGGACAGTTCGTACAGCGGCAGTCCGTGCACGGAAGCGACCAGCCAGTCGAGCCCATGCCTCACTGCGTGGCCGCCATGCCGCCCATTGGGATTGAGCACCGCGCGGAACACACCTTGCGAATGCACGCCTTGCAGATGCGCGCCCTGCGGATAGATGCGATCCAGCGCGCCCATCAGCACGCCTTCCCGCAGCGGCAACTCGAACGGCATCGAATCGCTGGCGCCTGCGAAGCCGGCCTGCACCGCAGCTTCGGCGAACGGCGCCACTTCCTCCATCACTCCTTGCAACACCGCCACTCCGTCGGCGCCCGGCGCAAGCAGGCCGCGCGCCAGCAATTGCGATTGCAGCGATCGTAGATCCGGTGCCTGGCCAGATTCGCACCAGCTGTCGAAAACGCGCTGGCGCAAACCGTACCGCGCCAGCGCGTCGGGCGTGCCGAACGGTTCGTGCTCTTCGAGCGCCGCTTCTTCCTCCGGCAGGCGCAGACCCACGCCTTGCTGCAGATAGAACTCGTGCGGCCGCATCAGCGCACCGCGCAACTGCGCGAGCGAAACGGTGGTTTCCGGTTCTTGCTGGCGAAGCAGGCGCGCGGGCGCGAAAACTTTGCGCTCGTCGCTGCCGATGGCCGCATCGGCGGCCGGATGCCAGCGCGCGTCGTAACTGAAACGGCGCGCATCGCCCTGCCTTTCCTCCGGCAACGCCGCACCGAACGCCGCGGGCGAGAACGGCTGCAATGCGTGCCGCACGATCAGCCGCTCGCGTACCGGTTCCCCGTTGGCTTGCCCGCCTTCACCCTGGTGATAACGCACCGCGACGTCGAGAAGCTCGGAAACCAGCATCGAAGGTTCGCGCTTGCTGCCGTCGCGCGCGTCCATGCCTATCCAGCTGAGGTAGAAAACGCGGCTGGCGGACGAGAACAGCTGCAGGAACAGATAACGGTCCGCATCCCGCCGCGAAGGATCGCCGACGCGGCGCTGCGCGCTGTCCAGCGCCTGGTTGATGCGGTTGACCGGATCGCGCCCGTCGCGTGCGGGGAAGGCCGCTTCCTCCATGCCCAGCACGCAGATCACGCGGAACGGGATCAAGCGCATCGGCACCATCTTGCCGAAGCACACCCCGCCGGACAGGAACGGCGCGCGCGCATCGCTGCCGGACAGTTCGGCCTGGAAGTGATCAAGGGCGACACTGTGCGCCACCGGTTGCTCGAACGCGGCCAGGTACGCGCTGTCGGCGAAGCCGGCCACCGCCTGGTGCAGGCGCTCCAGCACCGCGCGCTCGGAAGGATCGCGCGGCTCGGCGGCGAACAAGGCGGCGATCATGTCGGCCAGCAACTCCGACCATTCGCCCGGCGCATGCGGCCCTTGCAGGCGCGTGCCGTAGCTGCGCAATGCGGCCAGCAGCCGCACCAGCGCGTCCAGCGACTGCGTGGACTGCCCTTCCAGCTCCGGCCACGGCGCGACGCCGGCGATCATGTCGTCCGCACCGCTGGCCATGCCCAGCAGCAAACGATCCAGTGCGAATTCGAAGGTGTAGGCGCTTTCCCCACTGGCGTTGTGGCGTTCGCGGTCCGCGCCATCCAGACCCCAGCGCGCGCCGCTGACCTGCAACCAGTCCTGCAGCCGCGCGCGGTCGGCGTCGTCCACGTCGAAACGTTCGGCCAGCGCCGGCACCGCCAGCAGGTCGATCACGTCGGTCAGCGTCAGCGGCTGCATCGGCAGTCTGAGCAGGCGCAGGAAGGCTTCGGCGATCGCCGCGCTGGCCAGCGGACTGGTATCGGCGATGGTGTAGGGAATTTCGCGCGAGCTTCCCAGCGCGCCGCCGAATACGGCTTCCACATGCGGCGCGTAGGCGTCCACGTCCGGCATCAGCACGGCGATGTCGCGCGGATCGATGCGCTCACGGCCTGGCGCAGCTTTTTCTTCCAGCAAGGCGCGCAGCTGATCGTGCAGCACCTGTACTTCGCGCAGGCGGGTGTGGCAGGCGTGGAACTGCAGGCTGGCGTCGGCGGTATCGACCTGCTGGCGGGGCCACGGGTCGCCAGCGACCGCATCGGCAAGCGGCGCACGGTTTTCCAGCACGTCCGTCTGCACGCGGCCGAGCAGCGTGTCGGCAAGCGGCTGGGTGAAGGCAGGCGTTTCGAAACGGGCACGCACGGTTTCTCCGCTGCCCAGGGCGGCGATGAAATCGCGGCCGGCCTGGCCCCACGCGGCCAGCAGAGGATTCTCGCCGCCGAAGCGGTCGTCCTGGTCAGGACGGTAGTCGGCTGCCCATCGGTCCAGGTCGCCCCAGTAGGCGCGCGACGGCGTATGCAGGAAGAAATGCTGGCAGCCCGCGCGCGCCTGGCTGGCGACGACCTGCAGTACGTCGGGCGAGATGTTCTGGCAGGCGAACACGAACAGGCGCGAAGGCAGGCCGGAGGGAATTTCACCGCCCTCGCCGCCGAACCGCTGCAGGTACTCGCCGATGCGCCGCGCACGATGCGCGCGCCCGCCGCCGATCCGTTTCCACAATTGCGCCTGCGCATCGTCACGCGGTGCGCGGCGTTCCCAACCCAGCAGATCCTCGCGGCGCCACGCCTGGTATTTCTCGAAACTGTCGGCCAGCGAGGTAGCCAGCGACCAGTTCCGCCTGGGGTCGGTGCTGGAGAGGAAGCCGGCGAATTCCTGCGGCGGGTTCGTTTCCAATTCGCGCAATAGATGCCAGCGCAGGACTTCGGGCATCAGGCGGTCGGCGCGCGGCGCCGCGCCCAGGTTGGTCTCCAGCGCATGCTCGACGAACTCGCCCGGCGTCACGAAGCGGATATTGGCGCAGATGCCCAGCCGCTCGGCCAGCGACTGCTGCAGCCAGCGGCGCATGGAGAACTGCGGCACCAGCACCCATTCCTCGCGCCACCAATCACCGTCGCCGGGCGCGCGCAACAGCTCGCCCAGCACGCCAGCCAGCACGTCCAGGTCGTTGGAGGGATAAAGCCGGAAATCGGCCTGCGGGCGTTCGGGCATGCCGTCATCTTGCCGCAGAGCCGTCGCATCTGCCGCGACCGCGCCCCTGTATCGGGGTGGGCTGGGACGGGCAGACGCCCGGCCAGCAGTCGCCTGCGTTGCAAAAATGCAAAAATGAAACTGGGCAGTGCACTATTGTTCAGCCACCGACCGCGATGCTTCACGGTGCTTTGGAGTTTTCCGTGCCAATGACCTCCCCAGATTCGCCCGCAGTGCGCCTGTCCAACACCCGGCTAGACCGGGGCGGACGCACGATCCTGCGCGACATCGACCTGTCGGTGCCGAGAGGCAGCATCACCGCGGTGCTGGGTCCGTCGGGCAGCGGCAAATCCACCTTGCTGGCGGCGCTGACCGGCGAGCTGCCGCCGGCGGCGGGTACGGTCGAGGTGTTCGGCAAGCCGGTGCCCCGCGGCACCCGCCACCTGCTGGAAATGCGCAAGGGCATCGGTGTGCTGCTGCAGGGCAATGGTCTGCTCACCGACCTCAGCGTGGGCGAAAACATCGCCCTGCCCCTGCGCACCCACACCCGATTGCCGGCAGCGCTGATCGAGCGCGTGGTTGCCTTCAAACTCAACGCCGTGGGCCTGCGGGCGGCGGCCGACGCCTACCCGCGCGAGCTCTCCGGCGGCATGGCCCGGCGCGTGGCGCTGGCACGCGCGCTGGCCCTGGACCCGCCGCTGATGCTCTACGACGAACCCCTGACCGGGCTGGACCCGATCGCCAGTGGCGTGATCATGAGCCTGATCCAGCGCCTCAACGACACCCTGGGCCTGACCAGCATCATCGTCAGCCACCACGTGCACGAGACCCTGCCCATCGCCGACCAGGCGGTGGTGATCGCCAACGGCGGCATCGTGTTCTCCGGCACCCCGGCGGAACTGGAAGCCACCACCGACCCGCTGGTGCAGCAGTTCCTGCGCGGGCAGCCGGACGGGCCGATCGGCTTCGACGCGACACCACGGACGGAGGCGGCATGAGACACCCCACCTTCATAGGCAACGACGCCCGTATCTTTGCCCCCTTTGAAAAAGGGGGCGGGCGGCCGCGAAGCGGGCGACGGGGGATTTGCTTTTCGCGCGAAGAGCAAATCCCCCACAAGCCGCTGTCGCGTCTTGTCGCCCCCTTTTTCAAAGGGGGCTGTTCCGGGCGTCTGCCTGTTCAGATGATCGGGACGGTGCGCTGATGCCCATTGCCGCTTCCATCCGCTCCGTCGGCCGCGCCGGCCTGTTCACCCTGTCGGTGTTCCGGTCGTCCAAGCCAACCAAAGACTTTTTCGCCGAACTTACCCGCGAAATCTACAAGGTTGGCGCACGTTCGCTGCCGATCATCGCCGTGGGCGGCGCCTTCGTGGGCCTGGTGCTGACCCTGCAGGGCTGGCGCACGCTGACCACTTTCGGCGCTTCCGACGCGCTTTCCACTCTGCTGGGCCTGTCCCTCTACCGCGAACTGGGTCCGGTGCTGACCGCCCTGCTGTTCATCGGCCGCGCCGGCTCCTCGATCGCCGCCGAGCTGGGCCTGATGCGCGCCACCGACCAGATCAAGGCACTGGAGCTGATGGCCATCGACCCGGTGGCCAAGGCCGTGGCCCCGCGCTTCTGGGCCGCGGTGCTGACCGTGCCGCTGCTGACCGGCTTCTTCTGCAGCCTGGCCATCAGCGCCAGCTATCTGGAAGCGGTGCACGTGCTGGGCCTGGACAACGGCGTGTTCTGGTCGGCGCTGAGCAATAGCGTCGATTTCTGGGACGACTTCGGCGTGGCCCTGTTGAAGTCGGCGGTGTTCGGCGGCACCTGCGCCCTGGTCGCCGCCTACGAAGGCTTCCATGCCGAGCCCACCATCGAAGGCACTTCGGTCGCCACCACTCGCGCAGTGGTGAACGCCTCGCTGTTGGTGCTGATGTTCAATTTCGTTCTTTCCGCCTTGTTGTTCAGGAGTTGATGCCATGGCCGTCCGTGGACCCCGTCTAGAATTCGCCGTCGGCGCCTTCCTTGTCCTGGCGCTGGCTTCGCTGCTGGTGCTGGCGATTGCTTCGACCAACAAGAAGTTCGGTTTCGGCAGCAGCAGCTACGAGCTGACCGCGCGCTTCACCAACCTGGGCCAGCTGCGTCCGCAGGCGCCGGTGAAGATCGGCGGCGTGGTCATCGGCCAGGTGTCGAAGATCGCGCTGGACCCGGTGAAGTTCGATTCGGTGGTCACCCTCGATATCAATAATGAATACAAGGACCTGCCCGCCGACACTTCGGCAGGCATCTTCACCAGCGGTTTGTTGGGCGAGAACTACATTGGCCTCTCCCCCGGCGGCGACCCGGAAGTCCTGAAGCCCGGCGAAGAGATCGCCTACACCCAACCCGCGGTCGACCTGCTGCAGCTGGTCGGCAAATACATGTTCAGCGGCGGCGGCAAGCCGGCCGGCTCCGGCGATGCAAGCAGCGTCGAAGCCGGCGCCGACGCCAGTGCCCCGCCCGCCGCTACCCCGCCCTCCGAGGAACCCACCAAATGAAGAAGTCCCTGCTCTCCCTCGTCATCGCCTCCGTACTGCTGGCCGGCGCTCCCCTGCTGGTCACCGCCCAGGCCGCCAAGCCCGCCGCCGCCGCGCCTGCCCAAGGCAGCGCCAGCAAAGTGGTGCTGGACAGCAGCACGCGCATCCTGACCACGCTGGAACAGCGCCGCGCCGAATTCCGCAAGAGCCCGCCTGCGCTCAAGCAATTCATCACCACCGAATTCAACCGCATGTTCGACCGCGACTACGCCGCTCGCCTGGTGCTGGGCGTGCATGGCCGCGGCGCGTCCGACGCCGACGTGAAGCTGTTCGCCGATGCGCTGGCCGACAATCTGACCTCCCGTTACGGCACCTCGCTGCTGGACTTCAACACCAAGCTGCGCGTGCGCATCAAGTCCGAGTCGCCGCTGCCCGGCAACCGCGGGGTCAAGGTTTCCAGCGAGATGCTGCGCGACGGCGGCGACCCGATCCCGGTGGACTACCTGATCCGCAACGTCGGCGGCCAATGGAAAGCGTTCGACGTGATGATCGAAGGCATTTCCTACGTGCAGACCTTCAAGAACCAGTTCGACGCCCCGCTGCGGCAGAAGTCCATTGCCCAGGTCGCCGCTGACCTGCGCGCCGGCAAGTTGCAGGCCAATGGCAGCAACTGACGCCACCGCCGAACGCACCGGCGACGCCCTGGTTTTCGCCGGCGCGCTGGACCGGACCGCGGCCGCCGCCTTGTGGCCCTCGGCCAGCAAAATGCTGGCCGGCGCGCAACGCATTGTCCTGACCAAAGTCACTTCCGTGGACAGCGCCGGGCTGGCATTGTTGGCCGAACTGGCCGCGCGCTTGCGCGCGGCAGGCGCGGCTCCGCACATAGAAGGCGAGCCCGCTGGCCTGTCCGAACTGCGCACCGCTTATCGATTGACGTCCGGGCTGGATTTCCCCGGCACCCCCACGCCGTAGTACCCAGGAAACGGGATGAACCTGTTACGCATCGCTGTCGTCGTTGTTCTCGCTGCGCTGGCTTCGGCCTGCGCGTCGACCAAGCCCACCGCCTCCACGCCGCCGCCGGCCGAAACCCTCGTGGTCGGCCAGGCTCCGGAGGCGCCGCCGCCCGTCCAAACGCCGGCGGCCGCTGCGGCGAGCGCAGACGCCTCCATCGAACTTCCGGCACCAGAGGCACCCGCCGCGGTTTCCGCCGGCGCTGAAACCGCCGCCGAAGACGACTTCGCCGCCATCTACGGCCAGGACGAGTACAACCCGGTCGCCGATCCCACTCTGCCGCCCGGCGTTGAAATGCCAAGGTCGTACGACCCGTGGGAAAAACTCAACCGCAAGGTGCACACCTTCAACAACGCGGTGGACCGCACCATCGCGCGGCCGCTGGCGCGCGGCTACGTGAAAGTGGTGCCGCGGCCGGTGCGGCTGGGCGTCAGCAATTTCTTCAGCAATCTGGGCGAGCCCATCACCGCGCTCAACAGCCTGCTGCAGGGCAAGCCCAAGCAGGCCGGACAGTCGCTGGGCCGTTTCCTGTTGAATTCGACGCTGGGCATCGGCGGCATCTTCGACCCGGCCAGCGACGCCAAGCTGCCGCGCAAGAACGAGGATTTCGGCCAGACCCTGGGCGTGTGGGGCTGGAAGCGCTCGCGCTACGTGGAGCTGCCGCTGTTCGGGCCGCGCACGGTGCGCGATGTGTTCGGCCTGGTCGGCGACGCGCCGCTGTCGCCGATCCGCCAGGTGGAAAGCGACAAGACCCGTTTCTTCCTGCAGGGGCTGCAGCTGGTCGACGTGCGCGCGCAGCTGTTGTCGATCGATTCCTTGCGCGAAGGCGCGGTGGACGAGTACGCGTTGTTCCGCGATTCGTGGCTGCAGCGCCGCAACTACCAGATCGGCGAGGACCGCAAGAAGTCGGACGACGAGAATCTGCCCGATTACCTGCTGGAAGAAGAAGACAACCCCACCGTGCCGATGGACGCGATGCCGGTGATCGTGCCGACGCCGGGCGGGTGAGGCTTTCGGCAACCTGAGATCAATCGAGCAATCGGCGGTCTGACCTCAATCGAATAAATCGAGTCGTCATCCCAGCGAAAGCTGGGATCCATCTTGATCTTGGTGGGATGGTCGACGAGGCAACAGCAACAGCAAAAGCAACATCAAAATGGATCCCAGCTTTCGCTGGGATGACGACAGATTGCGGGATGCCGACAGGCAGTCGACCTATTCCTGCGGATCCTCGACCTCACTCCCCAGCAACCCCGGCTCTCCTTCGCTGGGCAACGACTCCACCTCGCGCAACCTGCGCTCGATAGCCCGCGTACGCACGCCGGTCTTCTCGATCTGGGTGCTGGCCTGGTCCAGCTTGCTCTTCACCGAATCCAGCACGTCGCCGAACTTGGAGAATTCGGTCTTCACCGCGCCCAGGGTCTTCCACACTTCGCTGGAGCGTTTTTCGATGGCCAGGGTGCGGAAACCCATGTGGAAGCTGGTCATCAGGGCCAGCAAGGTGGTGGGGCCGGCCACGGCGATGCGCTGGTCGCGCTGCAGGGCATCGACCAGTCCCGGGCGGCGCAGCACTTCGGCGTACAGGCCTTCGGTGGGCAGGAACAGAATGGCGAATTCGGTGGTGCTGGGCGGGGAAACGTATTTGTCGCGGATGCGTGCCGCTTCCAGGCGCACGCGGCGTTCCAGCGCATCGCCCGCGGCGCGTGCGCCGTCGGCGTCGGCTTTTTCCTGGGCGTCGAGCAGACGCTCGTAATCCTCGCGCGGGAATTTGGCGTCGATCGGCAGCCACACCACCGAGTCGGCGGAAGAACCGGGGAAGCGCACTGCGAATTCCACGCGCTCGCTGCTGCCGGGCACGGTGGCGACATTGGCCGCGTACTGGTCGGGTGCGAATACCTGCTCCAGTAATCCGGCCAACTGCACTTCGCCGAACACGCCGCGCGACTTGACGTTGTTGAGCACGCGCTGCAGTCCGCCGACGTCGGCGGCAAGTTTGTTCATGTCGCCCAGGCCCTGGTGCACCTGTGCCAGCATGGCGGTGACGTTGCCGAAGCTTTCGGTCAGGCGGGTTTCCAGGGTGGCGTGCAGTTTTTCGTCCACGGTCTGGCGCATCTGTTCGAGTTTGGCGGTGTTGTCGGCCTGCAGTTCCTTGAGCCGCGATTCCAGGGTGGCGCGCAGTTCGCCGATGCGCAGTTCGTTGCGCTGGGTCAGTTCGTTGAGGCGCTGGCTGAGGGTGTCGCTGAAACGCTGCTGCTGTTCGCTGCTTTCCAGCCGCCCCTTGCGGGCGTCTTCGCCCAGCGCTTCGCGCAGCAGGTCCAGGCGCTGGTCGGTGCGGGTGCTCAGTTCGGTCAGGTTGCGTCCGAAGCCTTCGATCCGGGTTTCCTGCTGCCTGGACAGGCTGTCCAGCTGTTCCCGCAACTCGCTACGCCCGCTGCGCTGTTCCTCGCGCAGGGCCAGCTCCATGCGCTGCTCGGGGCGGCGCAGCAGCAGGACGACCAGCAGGATGACGGCGGCTGCGGCCAGGACGAGGAGGATCAGCAGGAGGGTGTTGGTATCCATGGGGACAGTGTAGCGGGGTCGGTCTCAGGGGTTGAGTCTTGGGTGTTTGTCCATCTCGTATAACGCTGCATACTGCGTTACACCTCATTCCCGAGGCCCATTTCTTGTTAGCTCTCACGAGAATCCATGAAGATTTACGGATATAGCGACCAGGGTTTGCCGATTGAGGACGTTGTACCCGCCGAGCTTGCGGAAATAACGCTCAATGCAACTCCCGATGAGACACGAAAGATTGCTGCCTTCTTGCTCTCGGCCGCAGATAGTATGGAGCGCATGGGCGATTCTTACGGCCATGTGCACCTCGCAGACGTGCAGCCCGAGTTTGAGGGCTCGCCCCACTTCACGGTGTTCAACTCCAAGCTATTGGGTGGGCGCTGAAAATTCAGTTAAACCGAAGCCCCTTTAGAGTTTTATGGGTGTCTGATGGGTAGCGTTGATGATCTTCCGCCTCAACCAATTGACGCGTACGGAAAGCTTCTGGCGCCAGGAGCCCTTGTCACAATCATGTCCGTCGTATCTTGTGCTCGCGAACTACCGAGGGAAGACCAGGATCGTCTTTCCGCCCTGGTCGGAGAGAAACGAACAGTTGTCGAAGTTGATCGCTTTGGATTTATTTGGCTGTCTTTCTCGGCTTCATGCCGAACTGCGGATTTCTGCTTATTGCCAGTCGAGGTGACAAGTGAGTGACATAGCGAGGATAAAGGGCCGTAGGCTGGGTTAGTTTCATCAACCCAGCGCTTTGGCTATTTCTTGCGATGCTGGGTTGATAGAGCCAACCCAGCCTACTTTTTTCTCACCCAGCCTGTGCCGAAGTTAACCTGGCACGCTCGACTTGGCCCCGATACTAGAGACAAGCCCATGCACCACTCCCGACTCTGCGCCCTGCTGATCGATTGCAACACGCCCGATGTCGATCAGGCCGCCGGCTTCTGGGCCGGGGCACTGGGTCGCGCGATAGACCCGGACCACCCCGGCACCCGCGGCAATTACCGCATGCTGGAGACGCCGCCCGACGAACCCATCGTGCAAATCCAGCGCGTCGAGCACGAAAGCAGGGTGCACATCGACATCGAAACCGATGACATTCCCGCCGAAGTGGCCCGCCTGGAAAAACTGGGCGCCAGCGTCGTTGACCGTTTGGAGCGATGGGTGGTGATGCAGGCCCCGACCGGGCAACGATTCTGCGTGGTGCGCGTCCAGCGGCCCGGTTTCCCTAAAAACGCGAACCTCTGGGAATAGCTTTTGAACGGGCTGCTTATTGGTCTGCCTTGGGGCGGGCAATCGCCCGTCTTGGCATAGCCGGGCGCCCGCAGGTTTCGATACGCTTTGCCGCCTACGATCCTTTCGCCATTTTTGGAAACCATCATGACCGACCAGGCACCTTCCGAATACCTCGTGCTCTCCCGCGGCCAATGGGACAAGGACGCCGCGCCCGCCGACATCCAGGTGGCTATCGACGAGTTCTACGACTGGCTGGAGCGCATGATCGCCGAAGGAAAAATGAAGACCGGCCAGCGCCTGGATACGCCCGGGGCGACGGTTTCGAAGAAAAGGGGCGTGGTGACCGACGGACCTTTCGGCGAATCCAAGGAAGTGGTGGGCGGCTACTGGTTCATCCTGGCGCACAGCCTGGAAGAAGCCGCGCACCTGGCCGCGCAGAATCCATGCATGCAGTACGGCCTGTTCTACGAGATCCGGCCTATAGATCCGCAAAAAGGCAGCGCGTACAACGTGACCAACGAAACGCCGAGCTGACACGGAACTCCACAGGCCGGATACCATCCAGCCATCACCCAAGGAGCGGCACCCGTGACCGACCTCGCCTTCAAGCAATCGATCCTCGACGAAGAGCATCTGCGCCTGCTTTCCATCGGCTACTACATTTCGGCTGGCGTCAGCGGGTTCTTTTCCCTGTTCGGCCTGATGTACATGTCCATGGGCGTGATGATGGGAGCGGTCTTCTCGTCCGCAGTAAAGACCGGCCAGCATGCCGATGCCATGCCTCCGCAAATGATGGGCTGGATGTTCGGCATCTTCGGCGGGCTGTTCTTCCTGTTCGGCGCAGGCATGGCGATCGCCAAGTTCCTCACCGGCAAATACCTCAGGCAACGCCGGTCGCGGACCTTCTGCCAGGTGATCGCTGGTATTACCTGTCTGTCGATTCCCTTCGGCACGGCGCTCGGCGTGGCGACGTTCATGGTGCTGGGCAAACCGAGCGTGCAGAGCCTCTTCAATCGCTCCACCGCCGTCTGATTGCCCGCGATGAAGGGCGGCGCTGCGGCATCGCCAGCTGGACACCGACGACATGGGCACCGATTCCGGCTCGAAGCGCATGCCTCCCCCTTTGAAAAAGGGGGATTGAGGGGGATTTGCTCTCGCTTCAGAGCAAGATCAAGAGCAAATCCCCCATAGCCCCCTTTGTCAAAGGGGGCGAAGCAAGGGCTGTCCGGGGCCTTCTCGCCGCAACGCACATCGCATCGGCGCGGCCGATGCGCCACTATGTGCCACCTTTTCCAGAAACAAACTCAGGGGCTCGCATGCAGACTTGGCTCAGGCGCAAATCGATCGATCAGGTGACCGTGCACGAGGAAGGCCGGCGGCTGGTTCCCACCCTGAGCTGGCCGCACCTGATCGCGCTGGGCATCGGCGCCATTGTCGGCACCGGCATCTACACCCTGATCGGCGTCGGCGCCAACCTGGCCGGCCCCGCCGTGCTGCTGTCCTTCGCCATCGCCGGCATCGTCTGCGCCTGCGCGGCGCTGGCCTATGCGGAGATGGCGACCATGATGCCGGCCGCCGGCAGCGCCTATACCTACAGCTACATCGTGCTGGGCGAAACCCTGGCCTGGATCGTGGGCTGGAGCCTGATCCTGGAATATTCGCTGGTGGTGAGTACGGTGGCGGTAGGATGGTCCGGCTACGCCGTGGGCTTCTTGAAAGGACTGGGCGTGGACCTGCCGCTATGGGCGACGGCCGGGCCGCACGCCGGCGGCTTCATCAACCTGCCGGCGGTGGGCATCGTGTTCCTGGTCGCCGGCTTGTTGATGGCGGGCACGCGCGAAAGCGCTACGTTGAATGCGGCGCTGGTGGTGGTGAAGGTGATCGCGCTGGCGATCTTCGTGGCCATCGCGCTGCCGCATTTCGACGCGACGCGCCTGGACCCGTTCATGCCGTTCGGCTTCGCCAAGTCGATGGGCGCCGACGGCGTGGAACGCGGGGTGATGGCGGCGGCGGCGATCATCTTCTTCGCCTTCTACGGATTCGATGCTATCTCCACCGCCGCCGAGGAAACCAAGAACCCGGAGCGCGATCTTTCCATCGGCATCGTCGGCTCCATGGTCGGCTGCACGCTGATCTACATGATCGTGGCGCTGGCCGCGGTCGGCGCGCTCAGCTACACGATCTTCGGCAACAGCCCGGAACCGCTGGCGCTGATCCTGCGTGAACTGAAGCAAGGCAATGCAGCCACGATCATCGCCGCCGCTGCCGTCATCGCGCTGCCGACGGTACTGCTGGCGTTCCTGTACGGCCAGAGCCGCATCTTCTTCGTGATGTCGCGCGACGGCCTGCTGCCGCGCGGCTTGTCCAAGGTGAGCAAGCGCACCGGCACGCCGATCGCCACCACGCTGTTCACCGCGATTTTGGTGGCCGCGCTGGCCGGCGTGGCGCGCCTGGACGAAATCGCAGCGCTGGCCAACGCCGGCACCCTGGCCGCCTTCATCGCGGTGTCGGTGTGCCTGCTGGTGCTGCGCAAGCGCGACCCCTCGCGCCGCCGCGTATTCCGCACGCCGTTGGCGTGGGTGGTGGGACCCATCGCGATCTTCGGCTGCCTGTACCTGTTCTGGAGCTTGCCGCAACGCACGCAGCTGTATTTCCTGATCTGGAATGCGATCGGGCTGGTGGCTTACCTGGCTTATGGGCGGCGTGCGAGCTTGTTGGCGAAAGGCGGGGATGCTTGAGTCATTTACCGGCGAACAACCAGTGTCGTCATCCCAGCGAAAGCTGGGATCCATTTTGATCTTGCTGTTGATGTTCGGCTTACAAAAGCCCTAAAAGCAAAATGGATCCCAGCTTTCGCTGGGATGACGGCCGTTTATCGCGCGTGGGATGACTGCGGAGGTTTCGCCGCATAGCCTACAAATGCGTATCCAACCACCGCAGCACGCGTTCCAGCACATCGCGCTCATGCTCGCGTTCGTGGAACCAGTGCGGTCCGCGCGGGTAGCGCACCATTTCCACCGGCGTGCCGTTGAACTTGAGCGCGCCGTAGAATTGCTCGCCCTGTGAAACAGGCACGCGCTTGTCCTGTTCGCCGTGCAGGATCAGCACCGGCACCTTCACCTTGTCCGCATAGCGGATCGGCGAGTGCTTGTCGTACGCGTCGCGTTGGGTGACCGGATCGCCGAAGTAGCCGGGCAGGTAGTCGGGCGTGTCGGTGCTGAGCGCCATGCCGCCGATGTCGATCACGCCGGCACCCACAATCGCGGTTTTGAAACGGTCGCCCTGGGTCACCGCCCACGCCGACAGATAGCCGCCGTAGCTCCAGCCGCCGATGGCCACGCGCTTGGGATCGGCGATGCCTTGTTCGACGATCTGGTCCAGGCCGTCGAGTACGTCCTGATAGTCGGCGCCGCCCCAGTCGCTACGCGCCATTTCGGTGAAGGCGCCGCCCTGGCCTTCGGAACCGCGCGGGTTCGGCATCAGCACCGCATAGCCGTGCGATGAGAGCAGCTGCGCCCATTCGTGCCACGAACCCAGCCAGCCCGACCACCACGCCCACGCGGGCCCGCCGTGGATCTGCACCAGCGTGGGCAGGCGCGTGCCGGGTTTGTAGTCGGGCGGCAGCATCAGTAAGCCGTGGATTTGCAGACCATCGCGAGAACTGCGCCAGCTGATCTCGCGCAGCTGCCCGTGCGACCATTGCGCGACCTGCGGATGGGTCGAGGTCAATGCGCGCGCTTTTCCATCGGTGAGCGACCAGATTTCGGCCGGCGTGTCGTCGCGCATGCCGACGAAGGCGACGTCGCCGTTGCGAGCGACGCTGAAGGCCTGCCATGGCGCCTGTACTTGGGCCAGCGTCGTCCACTTGCCGTCGCCGGCATCGATGCGCAGGAACTCCGCGCGTACGCCGCGCTGCCCTTCTCCGATCAACTGGGCATCGTCCTGCCAGCGCGCGCCCCATAGCGTGCCCGGCCAGTCGCTGGCCAGCGGCACGCGCTTGTCCCCGTGCAGGTCGTGCACGAACAAGGCGGCGGTCATGCCGTGTTCGCCCAGTTCGCCGTATATCAGGCGTTTTCCATCCGGCGACCACGACAGCGGCGCGGCCGATGCGCGGTCGCACAGCGTGCGCAGCAGACGGCCGGTCCCGGCATCGATCAGTACCACGCGCGAGCGGTACCAGTAGTCGTTGAGCGTGGTGCCGGTGGAGATGCGCAACGCCAGCTGTTTGCCGTCCGGCGACCAGACTGCTTCATGCACTTGCATGCGTTCGGGGGTGAGCGTGCGTGCGGTGCCGTCTCGTAGATCGCGCAGCCACAACCGCGCGAACTGCCGTGGATGGTCGACTTCGATGGCGTCGTCCTTGCGCTTGGCCCGCGCCGCCGCCTCGGGCGCAAGCGGGTCGAGCGCGACGTAGGCCAGCGAGCGTCCGTCGTGCGAAAGCGAGAAGGACAGCACTTCGCCGGCCGATGCGGTGAGTGCGCGCGCGGCGCTGCCGTCGCGCGGAACTTGCCAGACTTGGGTGGAGGCGAGGCCGGTTCCGGATTTCTTGCCGCCGGAAAGTGTGCGGTCGGAAAGGAACAGCAGCTGCAGTCCGTCCGGCGACCACCGCGGCGCGCTGTCGTTGGCTGCCGCCGGCGCAGGTAGCTCCGTTGCCTTGGCATCGCCCGTGACGCCGATACGCCAGATCCGGCTCAATGCGAGCTTACCTTCGCCCCGCGGCGTGGCGACGGTGTAGGTGATGCGCGCGCCGTCGGCGGTGATCTGCGGATCGGCGACCTGCTTGAGATTCACCAGATCGTCCGGAGTTATCGTGCGCGTGCCCGCCAGCACGGGCAGCACCAGCACCGATGCCACCAGCACCGCAGCCCAACGACGCAGGACCATCGCGTTCATGCTTGAGTATCCACTTCGAGCTGCTCCCTAAGCCAGCCCGCGCCCTCTTCGATCGCCCGCCGCGCCAGTGCGGAAATCGACATCGCTTCGAGGAAGCTGTGCGAAGCCCCGGGATAGCGGCGAAGCGTCGCCGTGTTGCCTTGCGCGCGCAGGAGTTCGGTCATGCGCAGGCTTTGCTCGGAGAGCACGTCGCGTTCGGCCATCACCAGGAAGGCGGGCGGCAGATCGTGCAGAGAGGCGCGCATGGGAACCGCCAAGGGATCCTGACGATGCCGTGCGTCTTCGCCGAGGTAGCTGTTCCAGAACGCGTCCATTTCTTCTCCCGACAGCATGTCGTCCGATGTGCCGAGCGTGGCGCGGGCGTGTTCCGAGATCTCGGTGTCGAAGCCGCCGTAGTTCAACAGTAGCGCGCAAAGCCCACGACTCGAGTTTTCGTCGCGCAGAGACAAGGCAGTGCTCAAAGCGAGGTTGGCGCCCGCCGAGTCGCCGGCCAGCGCCAGCCGCGAGGCGTCGATGCGGAGCTCATCGGCATGCTCGCGCAGCCAGCGCACCGTGTCGATGCTCTGTTCCAGGGCGATGGGATAGCGGTGCTCCGGCGACAGCGCGTAGTCCACGCCCACTACGACCGCACCGGTGGCATGCGCGTATTCGCGCATCAGGCGGTCATGGGTATCGATGCTGAAGATGGACCAGCCGCCTCCGTGCAGGTAGACGATCGCAGGCAACGCGGTGTTGGTGGCGACAGGCCGGTATAGGCGTATGCGGAAATCGCCGCCGCTCCAGCGCAGCCATTCCTCGCGCGTATCGGCCATGACCGGGCCGCCGGTGCGCCACGGCTGCCGCGCGATCTCGGCGATGGGCCGTTTTTGCACCCAGTCCAGCGTGCGGCCAGCGGAAAGGCGCGCCGATTCGGCGCAGACCGCTTCCACGAACCGGCGCACTTCCGGGTCCAGCGCTTCCAGGCTGCGGCTCATCGTCCACCTTCCGTTGCGCGCGCATCGAAATCCCGCATCCAGCGAACCAATTCCGCTTCGCCCTGCTTTTCCAGTCCGCGCACGATCTGGTCGAAGTCGTAGCGGCGCTCGTCCTGGCCAAGCTTGAAAGTAACGTGGACCGAAACGATTTCCGCGCGCAAGGCGATCACGCCCTGCGCGAGCCGCGCCTGACGTTCGCCCATTTCCTGCATGCGCCAGGCATTATCGCGCCCGGTTTCCATCTGCGTCACCAGGGCGTCGAGTTCGGTGGCGATGGCGTCGGCATCGGTCAGCAGCGAGACGCGCACGTCGAAACTGGCGCTGGCGTAGTTCCACGTCGGCGCCTGGGTGCGGTCGTCCAGCCAGGACGGCGACACATAGGCATGCGGGCCCATCACCAGCACCTGCGCCACCGGATCGCTCTGCAGCCGCGCGGCATGCGGATTGCGTTTCGAGAAATGTCCCAACAATGAATCCAGCCTTCCGTCCGCGTCGAAACCCACGCGCAACGGCAGCGGCGTGGACGCAGCATCGTCGCCGCCGGCCGACACCAGCCAGGCCAGCGGTTGCGCAGCCAGCAGGGCGACCAGGTCGTCCTGCGAGCGCGCTGCATACAAAGTGTCTCTGGCGTGTCCCATATTTTTCCGTGGATCAGTTTTTGGAGGAAAGACTCGCCACCGAATGCGGCGGCCAGCGATCGCGCCAGGGCGCCGCCGCTTCCAGTTCGAAAGCCAGCGCCAGCAGCAGCTCCTCCTGTCCCCGGTCGGCGACGAACTGGGTACCGACCGGCAACCCTTCCGCCGTCGAGGATAGCGGCAGCGAGAGGCCGGGCGTACCGGCCAGGTTCTGCAAGGGCGTGTACGACATCCAGTCGAACAGCGCCGGCATCAGTTCGCCGAATTCTCGATCCGGCGCAAGCTCGCCTATCGGCAGCGGCGGTGCGCGCAGCACGGGCGACAGGATCACGTCGAAGTTCTGGTGAAAAGCGTTGAAGGCGGCCGGCAAATGGGCCAGCTGCGCATAGGCCTGCTCGAGTTCGTCGATGCCGCAGTTCTCGCGGTTCCAGCGCGCGAGCCCGAGCGTCCAGGGTTCCAACGCAGATTGCGATGTCTGCGAAGCGGACGCGGCTCGGTCCTCGCAATCGGCGGCCAGGTGCGACCACAGCGTGTACAAAGCGCGCGTGACCTCAGCGCCGTCGACCGGCCACGGCCGGGTTTCCACCCGATGACCCAATGACGCGCACAGTTCGGCGCTGCGGGAAAGCGCAGCGGCTACCTCCGGGTGCGGCGCATTGCCGACCAGGTTTTGTTCCACTACCGCAATGCGCAGACGCCGCGCGGCGGGACCGGTCACGGGATCTTTTCTTTGCGGATGCGCGTTTGCGAACGCCCAGGCGGTATCGCGCACACTGCGCGACATCAGGCTGTCACCCACCATCAAATCTTCCAGCACGTGGCGCGAGCGTACCCGCACCACCCCGCCACGACCAGGCTTCAACCCGACCACGCCGCAGCATGCGGCCGGCATGCGGATGGAGCCGGCGCCGTCGCTGCCATGCGCCAGCGGCACTATGCCGGCGGCGATGGCGGCCCCCGCGCCGCCACTGGAACCGCCGGGAGAGTGCAGTGGCGACCAGGGATTGCGCGTAACCGGCCCGCGTAATGGTTCGGTGGAAGGCATCAGGCCGAATTCGGGCATCGTGCTCTTGCCGATAGGCACCAGTCCGGCGCCATCGAGACGCTGCACGAACGGAAAGGCTTTATTCGCCAATGCATCGCCACGACTGCGCGAACCCGCATGGGTGGGCATGCCGGGATAGTCCAGCGAATCCTTGACCAGGTACGGCACACCGGCGTGACTGCGGCCATCGTCTTTATGCGCATCGATTTCCTGCGCGCGTTGACGCGCCAGATCGAATGCCCGGTGGCTGATCGATCCAAGCGCATCGTCCAGATGCTGCGCACGCAGGATCGCCGCCTCCACCAGTTCCGCAGCAGATATTTCGCCCGACTGTCGCAGCGCGGCCTGGTCGCGCGCATCCAACCGGCCCAGAGCGAGTGCGTCCTGCAAACCAACCGTTCCTTCGCTCATGCCACGCTTCCCTCGCCCGCCAGACCCACGCGGCGCGAATGCCGCAGGCCGTAGAAAAAATAGATCGCTATGCCCGCGACGACGTAGACCGTTAGGATCGTGGCGGGCAGCAAATCGCCGCGACGCACCTGCGTGAACATATCGGCCAGCACCGGCGCCATCATCGACAGGCACATGGCGATGCCCAGCACCGGCACCACCCCTATCCAGACCTTGCCGATGCGCACACCGCCCAGCGGCACGCGGAAGCCGCCGCGCAGGTCGGGACGATGGGTACGCAGCCACATCACCGAAATGCAGACCACGATGAAGGCCGAGGCGATGCCCAGGCAGATGAGGTCGCCCAGCACGCTGATCGGCAGCGTCGCCGCCAGAGTCGCGGCGATGCTGCCCAGGATCAGATTGCCTTTCCACGGCGTGCCGAAGCGCGCATGCACGCGGGTGAACACCGGCGGCATCAGGCCGTCGCGGGCCATGGTCAGGCACATGCGCGAATGTCCGTAGGCGTTGGCCAGCAGCACCGAGCCCAGCCCGGTCAGCGCGCCGATCTTGATCAGGATGGCGAAGCCGGGCCAGCCGATGCGGTCCACCGCCAGCGCCACCGGGTCGGCCACGCCCAGTTCGCGGAAAGGCACCAGTCCGGTCAGCACCACGGCGGCGGCGATGTACAGCACCGTGCATACCACCAGCGAACCGAGGATGCCGATGGGCACGTCGCGGCGCGGATTGCGCGCTTCGGCGGCCGCCATCGATACGGTTTCGAAACCCAGGTAGGCGAAGAACAGCATCGCCGCCGCGCGCAGCACGCCGGGCCAGCCGTAGGCGAACCCGCCTTCATTGGCCGGCAGGAACGGCTGCCAGTTCTCAGCCTGCACATAGCGCGAGCCGACCGCGATGAAACCGACCAGCACCGCGACTTTGATCAGCACCAGCACGGTGTTGGCCAGCGAAGAGCGGCCCACGCCGAAAATCAGCGTCACCGCCGCCGCCATCGCCGCCAGCGCGGCGACCAGGTTGACGCCACCATTGAGTCGCAACGCGGTGTGTCCGCCCACCTGATCGGCGCCGATGCTGGAGACGGCCAGCGCCGCGGGAATGGAGATGCCCATATCGCCGAGCAGGCTGAGCAGGTAGCCGGAAAAGCCCACCGCTACCGCCGCAGCGGCCAGCGTGTATTCCAGCATGATCATCCAGCCCAGCGCCCAGGCCAGGCCTTCGCCCAGCGTCACCTGGCAATAGCTGTACGCCGAACCCGACACCGGGATCACCGACGACAGTTCTGCGTAGCAAAGCCCGGTGAAGCCGCAGGCCAGCCCGGCCAGCACGAACGACAGCAGCACCGCCGGCCCGGCGAAACTGGCCGCCGCTTCGCCGGTCATCACGTAGATGCCGGCGCCCAGGATGTTGGCCACGCCCAGTATCAGCAGACTGCCGGCGCCGAGCTGCCTTCGCAGCCCGCTGGCTTCGGCATCGGCCAATACCGACTCCAGCGGCTTGCGCGCCAGTGCGCGTTTCCAGCGCGAGCTCACCGCGCGCCGCTCAGTAGCGCCAATGCGCGGTCACGCCGAAGGTGCGCGGACGCACGATGCCTTCGCCCAGTCCGTTGACCTCCGACACGGTGCGGGTCACGCCGCGTTCGTCGGTCAGGTTGCTGCCGAACAGGGTGATATCGGTGTTGCCGAAACTCATGCGGAAACGCAGGTCGAACAGGTTGTAGTCGCCCTGCTTGTTCGGCGTCGCTCCGGGCACTGCGGAATTGAGGTCGCTGATGCCTTCGGACAGATACTGATGGGTCAGGGTGAGCGTCGGAGAGAAGCGCGAATCGAAGCGGTAGCTGAGGTTGTTGTTGACCGACCAGTCGGAGGAACCCGGCAGACGCGAGCCCTTGGGCGCGGTGCCGGCGAAGAGGATGAAGAGATCCTCGTCCAGGCGCGCGCGCTGCCAGGTAACCGAGCTCAGCCATTGGAACCGGTCATTGGGACGCCAGGCGGCCGACAGTTCGATGCCGCGGCTGTAGGCCTTGCCGCCATTGGTGGCGTAGTTGAAGAAGTCCGGTGTCTGCAGGCGCAGCTGGATATCGCTCCAGTCGACGTAGAAGGCGGTGGCGTCCAGTTGCAGACGACCGTCCAGCCAGGTGGTGCGTGTGCCGAGTTCGTAGTTGGTGAGGCTGTCGCTGCCGCTGCCGGCGGGAACCGGATACGCGCTCAGACCGGGCGTGTTGGGCGTGCCGAAGCGGAAACCTTCGGACACCAGGCCGTAGAACATCACGTTGTCGTTGGGCGTGTAGCTGAGCGAAACCTTCGGATTGAATCCGCTTTCGTCGGTTTCCGACGGCGTGACGATGGGGTCGCCCGGATAGGTGGAGAAACCCACCTGGGTGGAGATGATCCTGACCTTGGTCTTGAACAAACGGCCGCCGACGGTGAGTTTCCATTCCGGGGTGAAGGCGTAGCTGCCTTCGCCGAACAGGGCCGCTTCCGAACCGTCGATGTCGGAATAGAACGCGTTGAAGATCTCGCCATCGGGCGCGATCACCGCACCGCTGCCGGGACCGTACAGCGAGGAGTTGTCGAACGCTGCCGCCGCGCCTTGCGCACCAATGGCTTCGTACAAAGTCTTTTCGGTGTCGAAGTACATCGCACCCAGCAGCCATTCGAAGCGCCCGCCCGAAGGCGAGGTCAGGCGCAGCTCGAGGCTGCGGCCTTCGCTCTCGCCGCCGGAGTTGATGTAGAGCGGCGAAGTCAGGTCCAGATCCAGATCGGCGTTATAGAACACGCGGATCGGGGTGTAATCGAAACGCCAGTCCTGCTGCTTCTTCTGGTACGAAGCCAGCGCGGTGAAGTTGGCCCAGCCCAGGTCCTGGTCCCAGCGCAGGCTGTGCAGGGAAATGTCGGTGTCGGTGAACTCGGCCACGGCGGTGTTGCGGACCAGATCGCCGAGCGTGGGATTGCGGTAGCTGTTGTCGTCCGAGTCGGTCTTCTGCAGCAGGCTGAGCCAGGTGAGCGTGGTGTTCTCGTTCGGCGTCAGCACCATCGACAGGCGTCCGCCGGAGACGGTGACGTCGTTGGAGCCGTCTTTGCCCAGGCCGATGTTGTCCAGATAACCGGGATCGTCGCGGTACTGCGCCACGGCACGTATCGCGAACACGTCCTGCTTGATCGGAACATTGACCATCGCCTTGGCGCCGAAGCCGGTATCGGCGTTGCGGGTCTGGCTGGCCGTGGCTTCCACCGCGGCGTCGAAGCCGGATGCATCGGCGGTATTGGCCACGTAGTTGATCGCGCCGCCCATGGACGCCGAACCGAACAAGGTGCCCTGCGGGCCGCGCAGCACTTCCACCCGATTGAGATCGAAGGTGTCGATGTCGGGCACCACGATGGTCCAGCCCGGCTCGGTCAGCGGAACCTCGTTGAGGAAGTAGCCGGTGGTGGCCTGGCCCTGCACGTTGCCCGAGTTGCTGGCGATGCCGCGCACCACCACGTGCGAAACGCCGGGCTGGTACTGGTTGAAGACCACGCCCGGCGTGCTCTGGATGTAGTCGGCCAGACTCTGCGCGCCGATGTCCTGCAGCTGCTGGCCGGTGACGGCCGAGACCGAACCGGCGACCTCGCGGACCGACTGTTCGCGCTTGCCGGCAGTGACGGTGATGCGGTCCAGCGTGGTGGCGTCTGTTGCCACGGTTTCTGCGGGGGCTGCTTCCTGCGCCCAGACCGGGGCGCTGCCCACCAGGCTGCACAGACAGGCCAGGCGGATAGCGTTGAAAAGGGTGTGGCGGATTTGTGGCTTCATGGGCGATCCCCTCAATGGCGGCGTGGCGTAAGGCTGCGGAGCAGGGGCGCTGCCGACGGCGCGCCAGTGACCTCCCGTCGCGGCGGCATCAGAGGCCTGCTGGCTAGCAGTAATAGGTGACCATCCAGGCTGCGTCCAGCAGAAACAACGGAGCTCCTTGTTATGATAAGCTGCTGAAATAGAAAGATTTACCCGCATGCGTTCCGCATTGACGACGGATTTGGACAGCAATAACCGCAGAATCTGCTGGTTTATGTCTCACATTCCCTACAACCTGCGGCCCGCGACATCCCTTCAACGATCCGCCGCCCGCGAGTCCGAACATGTCCCAGAAGAGCCCCGACCGCCTGGATCTGAAGATCCTCGATGTACTGCAGCAGGACGCACGCATCACCAACCAGGCGCTGGCCGACCTGGTGGCGCTGTCGCCCAGTGCGTGCCTGGCGCGGGTGCGCGCGTTGGAAGCGCGCGGATTGATCCGCAGCTATCGCGCGCACGTGGCGGTGGACCGCATCCGTTCGGCGACGATCGTGCTGGCGCAGGTGACGTTCAAGCAACATGCGCTGGATGAGTTCACCGAATTCGACCACCGCATCCTGGCGATGCCCGAAGTGGTGGAAGCCAGCCGCGTCAGCGGTTCCTACGACTACCTGCTGCGCGTGATCGTGCACGACGTGCACCACTGGAAGGACATCGCGCGCCTGTTGCTGGCCGGCGAGTACGGCGTGGAGAAGATCGTCTCGCACTTCCTGATGGACGAGGTGAAGCCGTTCTCGGGTTATCCGTTGACGCCGAGGCCGCAGCGGGAATGAGGTTTTTTCGCTCTACCGAAGTCCGGGATCCACTCGTGTCACGCAGTAATAATCGTCGTCATCCCAGCGAAAGCTGGGATCCATCTTGATCTTGCTCTTTAGCTCGGCGTGAACAGCCAAAGGCAAAGTCAAAATGGATCCCAGCTTTCGCTGGGATGACGAGTCGTTTTTATCGGGTACGAAAACCAGAACTGGGACGTCCGGTGGCTAATCAAAACACCCGGCAGAACACCGCCTTCAGATACCGCGATTCCTGCACATGCGCCATGAACGGATGGTCGGCGCCTGCGCCCGAGACCTTCAGGATCTGGATCGTGCGGCCTGAGAAATAAGCGGCGCGACGAAGCATGTCCAGGAACTCCTGCTCGCTGACCAGCCCCGTGCACGAGAACGTGGCGAACAATCCGCCCGGCTTCACCACGCCCAGCGCCAGCTTGTTCATGTCCAGATATTTCTTCAGCGCGGCGATCACCTGTTCGCGGTCGCGGGTCATCTTGGCCGGGTCCAGGATCACCACGTCGTACAGATCCTTGGCGTTGCCCGCATCGCGCAGCCACGGGAAGATGTCGGCCTGCACGAACTTCAATTTCACGTCGTTGAGCTTGGCGTTGCCCTTGGCGATGGAAATCACGTCCTCGTCGATATCCACGCCCACCACTTCCTCGGCCCCGCGCACCTTGGCGTACACGCCGAAGCCGCCGGTGTTGCAGCACAGATCCAGCACGCGCTTGCCGGCGACCTGTTGCGACAGCCACTGCCGATTCTCGCGCTGGTCGGCGAAGAAGCCGGTCTTGTGCGCGCCGGCCGGGTCGGCGCGGAAACGCACGCCGTATTCGCTGATGATCGCCGGCGCCGGCGGCTCGGTACCGCGGAAGTCGAAGCTTTCCTGCTTCTGCACGTGTTCTTCGGCGAAGCTGTAGAAACGCGCGCCGGGGAACTGTTCCTTCAGCGCTTCGTAGATCCACTCGCGGTGGCGGAACATGCCGGCGCTGAAGAACTCGACCACCAGCAGATCGTCGTAACGGTCCACGACCAGGCCGGACAGGCCGTCGCCCTCGGCGTGCACCACGCGCCAAGCGTTGGAGACTTCGTCCAGCTTGAGCACGTCGCGGCGCAACGACACCGCTTCGGCGATCTTGCGCGAGAACCAGCCGGCATCGACCGGCACGTCGGGATCGGTTTCCAGGATGCGCACGGCGATGCGCGAATGGCCGTTGTAGAAGCCGCGGCCGATCCATTCGCCTTCCACCCCGATCACATCGACGATGCTGCCGGGCTTGGGTTTCTGTTCGGGCTTGGCTACCAGTTTCTGGAAGATCCAGGGGTGGCTGGAGCGCCAGGCGTTTTTGAGGTGGACTTGAGGGAGTGGGGTATTCATAGGTGCATTCTACCGGCTGAGGCATACCCCGACTTTGCAGCCGAAGCAGACAGCCCCCTTCTCCCCTTGTGGGAGAAGGGGCCCGTAGGGCGGATGAGGGGCGAGCGAAGGAGGAAACTTCAATCTCCAGCGCGCGTCCAGCAAGCGGCTTTCTCGAATGCTGACGCAGCTCTTCAGCCTGAAACGCTCTGACTCCGCTTCCCCTCTCCCGCCGCGCAAGCGCGTCGACCTCTCCCACGAGGGGAGAGGTGGCTCATTCACCCTTTTCCTGCACACGAAGGCCACGGGATTCACCATCCCGACCCGCCCCACCCTTGCATTCCCGCACCTCGTCGCCATCCCTTCCTCATGGACCCCTACCACCCCGACGATCCCCGCCACGACCCGGACAGCCAAGCGCGCGCCGACCGCCGCCGCCTGATCCGCGCGCTCAACATCAGCCTGGCCTTCGTGCTGGCGCTGATCCTGGTGTATTCGGCGCAAGGCAGCTTCGACTGGGCGCCGTTCGCCGTTGCGCCGCATAGCGCGCAAGGCCTGCTCGGCGTGCTCACCGCGCCGCTGCTGCACGGATCGGTGGAACATATCGCCGCCAACGGCGTAGCCCTGCTGATGCTGGGCACGTTGGCCGGCAGCGTGTATCCGCGCGCCACCTTGTGGTCGCTGCCGTTGTTGTGGATCGGCTCGGGGCTCGGCGCGTGGTTGCTCGGCGATGCCGGGTCGCGCCACCTCGGCGCCAGCGGCGTGACCCACGGATTGATGTTCCTGATCTTCGGCCTGGGTGTGTTGCGCCGCGACCGGCCCGCCATCGCCACCGGCATGATCGCGTTCCTGTTCTACGGCGGCATGTTGCTGACGGTGTTGCCGCACGAGCCCGGTGTGTCCTGGCAATCGCACCTGGGCGGCGCGGTGGGCGGTCTGTTGGCTGCGTTGTTGTTCCGCAAGCTGGATCCCGCCCTGCCGCGCAAGCGCTACAGCTGGGAAGACGAGGAAGAAAACCTCGCGCCGCTGGACGACGAACTGGAACCGCCCGCGCCGCGCGAAGTGCCGGTGTTGTGGGTGCGGCCCCAGAACGAAGGATCGCGCGGCGTGATCCTGCGTTTTCCTCCGCGCGATCCGCCGAATTCCTGACGGGACATTCATGACGACAAGCATTCGGACACTTTTTGTCCCGCGCCTGTCCGCCCATTTTTCAGATCGTCCCTCCTGCTCCATGCCGAGCATCGCGCCGCTATAGTTAACTCCTCACGATCAAGAGAGGTGTGCGGCGGATGGATGCGTTACGCAAGTATGTGGCCCGCTTGACGACTGGCCTGGCTTTGGCCGCAGTGTTAGTTCACGGTCCCGTGTGTGCGAAAGACGCCGCGCACGACTACCGCATCATCGGCTATGTTGCCGATGGCCCCACGCTGCCGAAGATCAGCGCGGAGAAACTTGATGTCGTCAACTTCGCCTTCGCACAGGTCAACCCGGCGCATGAGGTTTTCCTGCCGCACGAAACCGCCGTCCGTTCGCTGTCGGGCCTGGTGGCTTTGCGAAAAACGAATCCCGACCTGAAAGTATTGCTGTCGATCGGCGGTTGGGGCGCGGGGAATTTTTCCGAAGCCGCACTCACCGACGCTTCGCGCGCGCGTTTCGCGGACACCGCCGTGGCGCTGGTACGCAAGCACGACCTGGATGGGTTGGACATCGATTGGGAGTATCCGGCCCATCCGGGGCCCGGCATCAGCCATCGTCCGGAGGACAAGCAGAACTTCACCCTGCTGCTGCAGGCGATACGCGCCAAGCTCGACGCGTTGGGTACAAGCCAAAGCGGCCGCCGCTATCTGCTGACCATCGCCGCGGCCGACGGCGAAGCCGCGCGCGGTCTGGAGATCGCCCGCATCTCCGAGGTATTGGATTGGATCAATCTGATGACCTACGACTTTTACGGCAGCCTGACGCCGACCACGGGACATCATGCTTCGCTGTACCGATCGGCTTCGGCCGCGCCCGGTAGCCGGACTACCGAGCAGGCGGTGGATGAATTCCTCAAGGCCGGCACCCCGCCGCGCAAGCTCAACGTCGGCCTGGCCTTTTATGGCCGCGTGTTCGGCAAGGTAACCGACGCGCAACAGGGATTGCACCAGCCCTTCGCCAGCGAAGGCGGCTTCGTCACCTGGCAGGAAATCGCCCGCGATCACCTGAACAAGGGCGGCTTCGTCCGCCTCTGGGACGAACAGGCGCAAGCGGCCTGGCTATGGAACGAAAAGGATCGCCGCCTGATCAGCTACGAAGACCCGCAGGCGCTGCGGGCCAAGGCGGATTTCGTGCGCGAACGCGGCCTGGGCGGGGTGATGTATTGGGAGCAACGCACCGATCCGGACGAGCAGTTGCTGGACGTAGTCCACGCGGCCCTGCACAAAACGCCATAGGAGCGCGTAGGAGCGACGTTCGTCGCGAAACAACACCGTACCGCAAATCCGCACAACCAGAACCGCCACAATATTCGCGACTAACGTCGCTCCTACGGCAAATTTTGAGGCGCGACTATAATCGCCGTTTTCGAACGGCGGCGCGCGACATGCGGATACTGGTCACCGGCAGTGCGGGACATCTGGGCGAAGGACTGGTGCGCACGTTGCGCGCGCAAGGCCGCGAAGTCACGGGCGTCGATATCTCGCCTTCATCGCACACCGATCTGGTCGGCTCCATCGCCGACCCTGCTTTCGTCGACCGCTGCATGCGTGGCATCGGCGCCGTGCTGCATTCGGCCACGCTGCACAAGCCGCACGTGGCCACGCACACGCGGCAGGATTTCGTGGACACCAACATCACCGGCACGCTCAATCTGCTGGAAGCGGCCAAGCGCAACGGCGTCGGCGCTTTCGTGTTCACCAGCACCACCAGCCTCTACGGCGATGCACTGGTGCCACCGCCGGGCGCGCCTGCGGCCTGGATCACAGAGGAGGTGGTGCCTGTGCCGAAGAACATCTACGGCGTGACCAAGGTCGCCGCCGAAGATTTATGCCAACTGTTCCACCGCAACGAAGGGCTGCCGTGCGTGGTGCTGCGCGCCGCGCGCTTTTTCCCCGAGGCCGACGACCGCAGGCAGGTGCGCGAGAATTTCGCCGACGCCAACATCAAGGCCAACGAGTTCCTGTACCGGCGCGCGGATTTGCAGGACGTGGTGGATGCGCACCTGCTGGCGCTGGAGCGTGCGGGCGATATCGGCTTCAGCCGCTTCATCGTCAGCGCCACCACGCCGTTCACCCGCGAGGACCTGCAACAGCTGCACGACGATGCGCCGGCCGTGGTGGCGCGGCACTTCCCTGGTTATGAAACGGACTACGCGCGGCTGGGCTGGCGCATGTTCGCGGGCATCGAACGCGTCTACGTCAACGCCGCCGCACGGCAGGCGTTGGGATGGGAACCGGCCTACGGCTTCGCCCACGTCTTGGAGCGCCTGCGCGCCGGCGAAGATCCGCGCAGCCCACTGGCTGTCGAAGTTGGCGCGAAGGGCTACCACGCGCAAACCTTCGAAGACGGACCCTATCCGGTGAACTAACCAATCGTTTGTAGGAGCTTTGTAGGAGCGACGTGAGTCGCGAAGCCCTCAGCAACCAAACGACAGAATTTTCGGCAATCCGGCAATCTACAGGCTTCGCGACTCGCGCCCCGAAGGAAGTCCCCTTGGGGGACGTCGCTCCTACCGCTTTCCGGCGGGCTCCCCCTCTGCGAGAAGGAGAGCCGCCGTTGCATCAGAACCTCGCGCTGAACTCCACGCCCACCGTGCGCGGCTCGTTGAGGAAGCCGGTGAGGTTGTTGAAGTCGATGCCGCCGACGATGCGGGTCTGGTCGGTGATGTTGCGGCCGAACAGCGCCACGCCGTAGTCGCCCTGGTTCCAGTTGTAGCCCAGGCGCAGGCCGCCTTCGAGCGAGGACTTGCCGCGGAATTCCACCGAGTCGTACAGGAAGAAATTCACTTCGCTGCGGTAAGCCCAGTCGGTGAACACGTAGAACTCGCCCGTACCGACCGGCATGCTCCAGCGCGCGGTCACGTTGTGCACCCACTTGGGCGCCTGCGGCAGCGAGTTGCCGTCGATCAGATACAGGCCCGAACCCGGCGCGGTTTCCGGATCGGTCACGGTGCAGCCGCCGCCGCAACCGGGCACGGCCAGGGTGGGGTCGTCGATCTCGGTGTCGTTGTAGCTGCTGCCCAGCGTGACCAGCAGGGTGTCGGTCAAATACGCTTCCAGATCCAGTTCGAAGCCCTGGCCGATGGTCTTGTCCGCGTTGAGCAGCGTGGCGGTGTTGGAACCGCCGCCGACAGCGATGATCTGCTGGTCGCTGACGTCATAGCGGAACACGTTGAAGCCCAGGCGCGCGCGCTTGTCCCACAGATCGGCCTTGATACCGGCCTCATAGGAAATCACTTCTTCCGAATCGGCGGTGGACACGCCGCCATTGGGCGCCAACGCACTGGCGAATAGCAGCCGGCCCTGGATCGACGGCGCGCGGAAACCCTTGGCCACGCGTGCGTACAGATTGATGTCTTCGTTGAGCGCATACACGCCGCTCAGGTCCCAGCTGACGTCATCGACGTCGGTGTTGACGAAGTACGGGCCGCCGACCGGTGCGCCGAACGGCGCGCCCTCCAGCACCGAAGCACTGAAGTCTTTCTGGTCCTTGGTGTAGCGCAGGCCGCCGCGCAGGGTGAAGGCGTCGGTGACTTCGAAGTCGCCGCTGGCGAATACCGCCCAGGCCTTGTTGCGCTGTTCCTGGATCGCATGGCCGGCCTGCGGGTTGCCGGCGGTCAGCGAGTCGTAGTTGAAGCTGTCGATGGTGATGTCTTCGTCGTACCAGAACACGCCGGCCTGCCAGTCGAAGCGGCCCCACTCGTTGGATTCGACGCGGAATTCCTGGGTGATCTGGCGGTGGTCGGGCAAGCCGTCGGCCGACTCGGAAGCGAACGGAATGAAACCCGGGCCGGAATTGCCCGGGCCCAGGAACGCCGCGCCGAAACCGCCGTCGATGTCGCCGCGGTTGAGCGATTCGGCGGTTTCATAGCCGGTGATCGAGTACAGGTTCACGCTGCCCAGTTCCCAGCGCAAGCGCGCGCTGCCGCCCCAGGTGTCGAGCTCGGAGAAGTTGATGCCGTCGGTGGACACTTCATCGCGGTCGAAGCCAGGCACCAGATTGTTGGTGCCCGGATCGATGATGTTGGCGCGGAACAAACGTGCGGTGCCGTTGAGGTGGCGCTTGTGCAGGTTGAACAGGCCTTCGAAGGTGTCGCCCTCGTACAGGAACTGCACGCGCGCGGCCGATTCGTCGTAGCCTTCGGCGCCGCGGTCGGGACCGGGGATGTAAGTGTTGGTCACCGAATCTTCGCGACGCTGGAACAGCACCGAAGCGCGCGCCGACCAGCGATCGGTCAGGCCGCCGCCAACGGCGCCTTCCACGTTCCACATGTTGTCGGTGCCGTAGGACACCTTGCCGTAGCCGCCGAATTCCTGGGTCGGCTTGGCCGATTCGAACTTGACCACACCGGCCGGCGTGTTGCGGCCGAACAGCGTGCCCTGCGGGCCGCGCAGCACTTCGATGCGTTCCAGGTCGAACACCGGGAAGCCTTTCAGCAACGGGCTTTCCTGCACGACGTCGTCATAGATCAGCGACACCGGCTGCGATGCGTTGAGGTCGAAGTCGGTATTGCCCAGGCCGCGTATGTAGAAGCGCGGGAAGGCGCGGCCGTAGGAGGATTCGATGTTGAGGCTGGGCACGCGCGCGGACAGGAAGCGCACGTCGTTGCCGCCGGAGGCCAGCACGTCGAGCTTCTCGCTGCTGATGGTGCTGATGGATACCGGCACGTCCTGGATGTTCTCGACGCGGCGCTGCGCGGTGACTTGCACCGCATCCAGCGTGGTGGCTTCGCTTTGCGTCGACGCGGCGGGCGCGGCTTCCTGGGCGAGGACTGTGCCGAACGGCAACAGGGCGGCAATGGCGAGGGCGAGTCGGTGCGGACGCACGGACGAGGAGCGGCTGGCGGGCATGTTGGCTTCCGGAGGGTGGTGGAAGGAGGCTAAGGCGGGGTTCGGTGCCTAGCACGTGCATGTTGCAGGACAGCAACAATCGGGGCAATGGCCGGAAGTCCCGTTCAGCCAATCGGATCACGAACGGGGCGTTGCGGATTTTGCGATCCTGCCCTCTTCCCTACCCGTGGAGAATGGCGTGAAGCGATCCGGATTGGTGGTTCTGTTGGCCTGTGGCGGGCTGTTGTCGTCGGCTTGCTCGCCTGTCGCTGCCCCACCGGAACCGGCCGCAGCGCCCGCCCCGCCGGTTTCCGCAGCCCCCGCAGCTCCGCCCGTGTCTCCCGTGCCCGCCCTGCAAACGGCCCCGGTAGAGCCGGAATTGGCCAAGCAGATCAACAGCGAAATCGACGCCAAGGGGGCCAAGGCGGTCATCGCCGCGCTGGATCGGGACGAGCTGCGTTTCGGCAAGGTCGGCGACGCCACCGCCACCGCCGATCCGGTCTGGCTGACCATCGCCCTGCGGCTGCGCGAAGGTTCCGACGCCGGCACCGGCGAGACCTTGAGTTACGCGCTGGCCCGGGCGCTGCCGAATGCGCCCGAGCGCGTGCTGGCGCTGGTAGGACATGGCTATACCGTCGGCAATCTGTGCACTTCGCCTTTCATCGAACCGGCGCCAGGCGTGGCCGAAGCCTATGAAGCAAAAGCGGTGGCCGCATTGCAGTCGGTGACCGACCCGGCGCTCAAGACCACGGTCGAGGAATGCATCAAGGGCATAACTCTGCCACCCAAATAACAACTCTGTAGGAGCGGGCCCTGCCCGCGACAGGCTTTACCGGTAACGTCCGGTCGCGGGCAGGGCCCGCTCCTACATGAGATGCCCCAGAGGCAGCGCCCGCGTCTGCTTGACCGTGCGCAGGACGAAACTGGAATTCACGTCGGCCACACCGGTGGCGTTGATCAGTTTGTCCAGCAGGAAGCGGGAGAAGTGCTCCAGGTCCTGCACCACTACCTGCAGCAGGTAATCCATGTCGCCGGTGAGCGCGTGGCAGGCCACCACTTCGTCCCAGTCGTTCACGCCGTCGATGAACCGGTCCAGCCCCAGCTGCCCGTGCTTTTCCAATTGCACGCGCACGAAGGCCTGCAGGCCCAGGCCTACCCGCTTCGGATCGACCAGGGCCGCGTAACCGCGGATCACACCCGTGGATTCCAGCCGCTGGATCCTCCGCAGGCAGGCGGACGGGGACAGGTTCACCTGCGCGGCGATGTCGGCATTGGTGGCGCGCCCGTTCTGTTGCAGGAGCGCGAGCAGGCGCAGGTCGGTGCGGTCCAAGGAGATGGATTCGGCCATTTCATGCTCGATATAAGATATTTACGCACGAATATTGCGCCAAATCCATCGATTCGTGCAACTTTGCAACCCTGTTGCGCGCTTGCGGCGCTAACATCAAGTGCCGCTTCCATCTTCCCGGAGACCCGCCCATGAACGAGCCACGCCGCGTCGAGCACCAGCAGACCGACAAAGGCTACGTGCCGGTCTATACGACCGCCGTGGTGGAACAGCCGTGGAACGACTACCGGGCCGAGGACCACGCCACCTGGGGCGCTCTGTACCAGCGCCAGCGCGAGCTGCTGGTGGGCCGGGCTTGCGAGGAATTCCTGCAAGCCCAGGACGAGATGGGCATGACCCCGCACGCAATCCCGCGCTTCGACCAGTTGAACGAAGTGCTGGGCGCGGCCACCGGCTGGACCCTGATCGGCGTGGAAGGCCTGCTGCCGGAACTGGATTTCTTCGACCACCTGGCCAACCGCCGCTTCCCGGTGACCTGGTGGATACGCCGCCCGGACCAGATCGACTACATCGCCGAACCGGACCTCTTCCACGACCTGTTCGGCCACGTGCCGTTGCTGATGAATCCGCTGTTCGCCGATTACATGCAGGCCTACGGCCGCGGCGGCGTAAAGGCGCACGGCATCGGCCCCGAGGCGCTGGTCAACCTGACGCGCCTGTACTGGTACACGGTGGAGTTCGGCCTGATCGATACGCCACAGGGCTTGCGCATCTACGGCAGCGGCATCGTCTCGTCGAAGGGCGAGTCGCTGTATTCGCTGGAATCGGATGCGCCCAACCGCATCGGTTTCGATCTGGAGCGGGTGATGCGCACGCGCTACCGCATCGACACCTTCCAGAAGACTTATTTCGTCATCGACAGCTTCGAGCAGCTGATCGCCGCGACGGAGCCGGACTTCACGCCGATTTATGCGCGGCTGGCGCAGGGCGAAGCGTCTCCGGCGGGCAAGGTGCTGGACGCCGACAAGGTCTACACGCGCGGCACCGGCGAAGGCTGGGCCATGGACGCGGACGTTTAACGGACGTAGGCGTAAAAAATAGAATATACGGCCGTCATCCCGGCGAAAGCGGGATGACGACCTTGGGGATGAGATGCGCGATCATGGCGCATGACTTACGGATACTCCGCACTCGCCCTGCTCGGCTTTCTTTCGTTCAGTACGGGCACATACGCACAATCCCCCGGCAGCGACCCCGTCACCCTCGACCGCATCCGCGTGCAAGCCACCCGCCTGATCGGCGTCGATGATTTCGACACGCCGGCTTCCGTAGATACCGTGTCCCTTGGCGACGACGGCAACAGCGATGCGGTCGATGTTTCCGATGCGCTGGGCGGCGTTCCCGGACTGCTGGCCCGCGACCGGCAGAACTATGCGCAGGACACGCAGCTGTCCATCCGCGGGTTCGGCGCGCGCTCGACCTTCGGCGTGCGCGGCGTGCGCTTGTTTTCCGACGGCATTCCCGCCTCGATGCCGGATGGACAGGGGCAGCTTTCGCATTTCAACGTGCTGGGCGGCGAACGCATCGAGATCATGCGCGGCCCTTTTTCCGCGCTATACGGAAACTCTTCCGGCGGCGTGGTGCAGTTATGGAGCACGGAAGGAAAAGAGGGCGATCCGTGGCGGGTCCGCGCCACGGCCGGCAGCGACGATGCGTACACGCTGGGCGCACAGCTGCGGGGCGCCAGTGGCGATCTGGGCTACAACCTGGCCGCCTCGCGTTTCGACACCCAGGGCTATCGCGACCACAGCGCGGCGCGGCGCGATTCGCTCAATGCGCGCTTCGATTTCCGCATCGATCCTTCGCGCAAGCTGACCCTGGTGCTGAACCATGTCGATCTGCCCGACGCCGACGACCCGCTGGGGCTGACGCGCACGCAGTACCAGGCCGATCCGCGTCAGACCACGTCGGTCGCCACGCAGTTCGACACGCGCAAGTCGGTGCGCCAGAGCCAGGGCGGGCTGACTTACGAACAGCAAGTCGGCAATGCGCAGACCTGGCGTGTCATGGCCTATGCGGGACGACGTGCGGTGGAGCAGTTCCTGGCCTTGCCGGTAGCGGCGCAAGCCAATCCGCTCAACGCCGGCGGCGTGATCGACCTGGCCAGCGACTATGGCGGCGCCGATCTGCGCTGGAGCTGGCAGGGTGAGTTGGCCTCGAAACCGTTCGAGCTCACCGCCGGCGCCAATTTCGACCAGCAGGATCAGCGACGACGCGGCTACGAAAACTTCATCGGAACCACGCTGGGCGTCAAGGGCGCGTTGCGGCGCAACGAAAGCAACCGGGTACGCAACGTGGACCAGTTCGCGCAGGCATGGTGGCGGTTCGCGCCGCGATGGTCGTTGCTGGCCGGCGCGCGCCATAGCGAAGTGGAATTCACCGCCCGCGACCGCTATGTCGCCGCCGGCAATCCCGACGACAGCGGCCAGGTGCGTTATCGCGATACGACGCCGGTGGCCGGGCTGATGTTCGAGCCTGGCGAGGATCTGCGCTTCTATGTTTCCGCCGGCCGGGGTTTCGAAACGCCGACCTTCAACGAGCTGGGCTACCGCGCCGATGGCGGCGCAGGCCTGGCCTTCGATCTGCAGCCGGCGACCAGCCGCAATGTGGAGTTGGGAATGAAATGGCGCGGCGAAGGCGACACGCGCCTGGAAGCCGCACTGTTCCGCGCCGACACCGACGACGAGCTGGCGGTGGCGCGCAATGTCGGCGGGCGCAGCAGTTTCCGCAACGTGGGGCGCGCACGGCGGCAGGGCTTCGAGACTTCGTTCGAGACCGCGCTCTCCGACCGGTGGCGCCTGCAGCTGGCCTATACCTGGCTGGACGCGACTTTCCGCAGCACCTATCTGGTCTGCACCGGCGCCGGCTGCACCGTCCCTTCGACGCCGGTGGCGGCGGGCTCTCGCATTCCGGGCGTCGCGCGTCAGCAGTTGTTCGGTCGCCTGCAATGGCAGGGAACCGCGTGGAGCGCAGCCGCTGAAGGCGAAGGTGTTGGTGACGTTGTGGTCAACGATGTGGCCAGCGAATCTGCGCCCGGCTACTTCCTGCTGCATCTGGAAGCGGCGCGCGAATGGAAGTTCGCCTCCGGCAGCCTGCGCACTTTCGCGCGCATCGACAACGCGCTGGATCAGGCTTACATCGGCTCGGCAATTGTCAACGAAGGCAATGGGCGCTTCTACGAACCCGGCCCCGGCCGCACTTTGCAGGTCGGTGCGCAATGGCGGTGGAGTCGATGATGGCTATTTGCGGACGCCGTTGGCGCAGAGTGTCGTAGGTCGGGGCTACGCCCCCGACGCACGCGAGAATTCGTTGTCGAGGCGCCACCGTGACCTAACCGGAGAGAGACCCGGCCCAAGGTCAACGTTGCGGAGAATTCCCGCGTCGCGCAGCGCGCGAGCTTGGTGTCGGGGGGTGTAACCCCGACCTACCTCGGGCCGCTCGTGGGCAGCTTGTCGAACCACGCTCTTGGCGCTGAAAGCAAAGCCACTGGGTCCCCGCCTTCGCGGGGACGGCGATTCGAGGACCGGGACTACGCTTCAGCCTTGCGGCGTATTGCCCACTGCCCGCAAGTAAGCGTCCAGATCCCGCCCGGCGCTCTCGACGAACGCTTCGCCAGTCGCCTCCAAAACGACTATCCGGTCCGGCCTGAAATTACGGAAATCCCCGCGCAATCGGCACCACGCACCCAGCGTCCAACTGCCGCCCCAGAAACTCAAACACAGCGGCTCCACTTCGCGCGTGGTTTCGCTGCCGGACGGGTCGCGGTATTGCAGACGCAGCACCTGGCGCGCTTCCACCGCCGCATGCAGGCGATCGATCATGCCGCTGGCCTCGATGCGGTTGTCCAGCTCAGGCGCGTAGATGCGGGTGCGGCGCGAACGCTCGCGCAACTCCGGTGGCAGCACCGCCTCGATCTTCAACAATGCCGCGCTGGCGCTCACCCCCAGGCGCTCGCCGCCGAAGGCGCGCACGAAACGCGTGCCCACCACCAGCGCTTCCAGTTCGTCGGCGTTGAACATCAGCGGCGGGATGTCCGAACCCTTGCGCAGCACGTAGCCGATCCCGGCCTCGCCTTCGATCGGCACCCCGGACAGCTGCAGATCGGCGACGTCGCGATAGATGGTGCGCAGGGAGACATGCAGGGTTCCGGCCAGTTGCTGCGCGGTCATCGCCGAACGGCGGCCGCGCAGGGCGTGGATGATCAGGAACAGGCGGTCGGCGCGGCGCATGCGGCCATCATGGCGCGCCGCGGCGCCCGGATCAAAGGCTCATCCGGCGATCCGCGTCATCCACATGTGCCAGTTGGTTTCCCAGCTTGCGCCTTCGTCGGTGGAAAAGGCCTGCTGCCAGTGCGCCGAATCGGCGGCGATGTCAGACCAGAGGAAACGCGCCAGCACCGGTACGCCTTCGTGGGTATCGCGTCCGTAAAAGGTGCCGACGCCGCCTTCGAATCGTCCCATCACCGGCGGTTCCAACACGCCGCTGCGATTGCTGGCCCAGTAGATGCGCCATTGCCTGGCCTGCAGGTCGAACAGTCGCAAGGTCATGCCGCGGAACCCGCCGCTCCATCCGGTGACGAAGTCGTCCAAGTTGCCGATACCGTCGAGCAGCGGCCGGCAGCTTTGCGTGGCCTCGAAGGTTTCCCATTCGTCGCTGCCGGCCAGGCGCTTTTTCAGGCGCTCGTTACGCACCTTCCATTGGCCGTAGTAGAAATCGAAGTCGTGGCGTCCGTCGTTTTCCGAAGGCGACGCGATCGGGGAAGGCGATGTCATGGCTGCGTCTCCTGCATGCCGCGCAACAGGGATCCGGCAGTGGGCGACAGATGCAGGCGTTCGGCCGGCACGGATTGCAGAGGTTGGAGAACGGACGCGATTTCTTCGAGCGCGACGCGCTGCGCATCGTAGGCAGCCTGGTCGGCGAAACCCGCCACCCACACCAGCACTTCCTCGCCCAGCCGCACCGGCAAGGCCAGGAATGTGTTTTCGCTATGTTCGCTGACCAGCACCGCCTGCAGTTGCGCGCCGGAAGACTGCAAGGCCGAACGCAGACGCCACTCCATGTCCCCCACCATGGACGCACTCGCAGGCCGCTGCAGATAGTGCAGGTACGCCACCACCAAGCCCGCAGGACGCCGGTCGCGCGCCAGTCCCTGCAAAGCGAATCCGGAGGTCACCGTGGCTGGCCGCAGCAGCAGCACATTGTCCGAATCGATCATGGTGCCGTTGGCGGTGATGCGGTTGCCTTGCCACACCGGCCCGCCGTAGAAAGTTTCCAGCGCCCGCTTGCGTTGCGGCATGCCGGCGAAGCCGCGCAACCAGACGAAACGGTCCGGCGCATCCAGATCGCGGAACTGGCCGACAATGGTCATGCCGGCGTCTTCCTGGCCGGCGACGAACTTTTCGTCGAACAAACCGATCAGGACCTCGCGCTGTCCGGGCTTGAGCGTGTACTGGCGCAACTCAAGCACTGCGCAGCAAGTCGCGGTCGTTTGCATGGATCGGGCTCCTGTTTCCTCGGTATCGTTCGCGTGCGCGGCGGCGGCGGCGGAACTCAGACAAGCACCCAGCAACAATGCCAGCCGCAATCTTGTCGTCTTCATGCCGATGCTCCGCGCGATGGCGCGACCCGCAATGCTTCGACCGTCGTCGGCTCCAGTTCGAGCACGATGGAAGTGAAGTTTTCGATTAGCGCCAGGATCGCCGCACGCGGACCGTCCTTCCATTCCTGGCTGCCGTAGAAGGCGTCCTGGCTCTGCTGGCGGTCGGCGAGACTGGCGTAGGCGCGGATCAGATAATAGGAATCGTCGTCGTGCGGCGACGGTCCGTGCGTCACCACATCAACGGCCCAGCGCCGCAGCATCGGAATGGCCTGTTGCGAGGCGATGCGGTCGAACTCTTCGCGCGTGCCCGGCTTGAGCGTGTAGGAGCGTATTTCGACGAATCTGCTCATGAGTCAGTTCTGCCTCGTCATGCGCATGGTCCAGTTGGTTTCCCAGGTCTTGCCGCGATCGATGGAGAAGGCCTGTTCCCAATGCACTTCGTTTGCGGCGGGCTGCGACCAGATCGCGCGGATCCGCACCGGACGACCTTCAAATTCGTCCTCGCCGAAGAATGTGCCGATCCCTCCGTCGAAAGCACCGATCACCGGTGGCCCGAGCACGCCGCTGCGCTTGGTGGCCCAGTAATCGCTCCATCGCCGCGCCGCCGGGTCGTACAGGCGCAGGCTGAGCCCGTGGATGCCTTCTCCGAAATCGGCGACGACTTCATCGATATTGCCAATGCCGTCGAGCAGGGACTGGCAATGCAGGCGGCCCTCGAATTCGACCCACTCGTCGGAATCAGCGAGCCAGGTTTTCAGGCGCCGGTTGTGCAGATGCCAGCGGCCGTGGAAGAAATCGAAATCGTGGCGGCCGTCGTGGCTCCCGTCGGGAGACGGGACCTCTGCGGGCGCGTGGCCTGCGACGCCGCCCGTCTGGGCAAGGGCATCGGCCAACAGTGTGGCGGCGGTGCCGCCGAGACAGGCGGCAGTGATCAGTCGGCGTTGCGGATCCATGGGTATCGCCATAGCTGGGAGATGGCCAGTCTGTGCGCCCGCTGCTGACAGCGTGTTGTCAGCAGTCCCGGTCCAGGCGGACCTTGCGCGGTCCGCCTGGAGATCCGCTCTTCCGGATTTCCTGAAGGCCGTCCTCAGCGCGCGGCGAAATGGCCGTGGAAACCCAATGGCACGGTGTAAGGCAGCCATGCTTGCGCCAGCGGTCCGTCTTCCACGCGCCGCGCATCCAGCACCGCGATGCCGCTGCGGCCGCGCGCGCTGTCCAGCAGCGTACCCACCAGCCAGCCGTCGCCGGCACGCGCGCTGCCGGGGCGCGGCACGAACACATGCTCCTCCGCCAACACCGATTCGCCGTAGTTGTGCACGCGCCGGCGGCCGCGTTCGACATCGTAGGAAGCGACCGCATTGAAATAGGGCGCGGTGCGGACGCCTTCGTTGGTGGGCGCGTACAGGCGCGCTGCACGGTCGCCACGCGTGCGCGGATCGAACAGCGGAAACTCGATACCTTCCACGCCGATGTCCTGCCAGCGCGCCTTACCGTCGCGCAGGCCCAGGCGCAGTTCGCGCAGTCTGCCCTTGCCGCCCTCCACCTCCGCATGCCCTTTCATCGCGGCCTGCATCGGCGAGCGCGCCTCTTCGATGTCGAGGTGCTGTACGGCGCGCATCACGATCTCGCCGTTGCGCTCGTAGGCATCGCCGAAATGATAGATGGCGGCGAACTCGGCCTCGAACCACTGCGCTTGCGTCGGCGCATCCTTCGGCACCACCGCCACGCGCAGCGACTGCTCGGGCTGGAAGCGCAGGCGTTCGAAGAACGCGCCTTCGCCTTCCAGATAGCGGAACGGAATCAGGGCGAACACCAGATGCTTGTCGGTCATGGCGAAGCTGTGCAGATAGCCGCGTATCGGCGTATCCAGCATGTCGGCCGAAATCAGCTTGCCGTCCGCGCCCACGTGCCAGATCACCAGGCCCGAACCGCCCATCAGGCTGACCGCGCCGAAATTCCAGGCCGAGCCATCGCGATCGATCAGCGGATGCGCGGAGAACGGAATGCTGGCCAGGTCCGGACGCCAGGTCACCGGCCCCAGCGTGGTCAGCTGGTCGGGATCCAGCTCGAAGGCCGAACCCGCTTCGCACAAGGCGAACAAGCGGCCATCGAGCGTCATCACCGAAGTGTTGGCGGTATTGGCGTCGTCGTTGTTGCGCACCGGCTGCGAATCGGGGATGCGCGTGCCGGCTGCCGGATACAGGAAGCGTCCGGCTTTCTGTTCGCGGGTGAACTTGGGCGTGGCGACCATGCGTCCGCGATGGGTCAGCTGGCCGCCGTCGAAACGCCAGCCGTGCACCATGCCGTCGCCATCGAACCAGTGTTCGTAGCGGAAGCCGGCGCGTTCGGTCCAGGCCGGTCCGTTGCGGTAGAGCGTGCCCGCGAAACCTTCGGGCAGCCGCCCTTCGATCTGCACGGTGGTCGGGCCCAGCGACTCGGCGGTCGCGCTTTTCCAACCCGCCATCCACGGATGCTCGCGCAGGCCGCGCGCGAACTCGGCGGCGTCGCCGGCCGCTGCGTCCTGGCCGTGCAGCAGCGTCGGGGCCAGCGCCATGACCGTGGCGCCGGAAAGCAGGTTGCGCAGGAAACGACGGCGGCTGTTACCGGTGGTGCTCATGGCGATGCTCCTGATGTGGTGCGCTTGATGCGGATGCGTTTCAGCGCAGGTCGACGTCGATGGCCGCGCCGGTAGCGGTGACCTGGAAGCGGGCTTCGTCCCAGGTCGGCTTGCGCATCACCTGCGGGTTGTTGCTGAAGCCGTAGCCTTCCAATGGCATGCCCATGACGTTGGTATCCATCTTGCCGTTGCCGTTTTCGTCGTGGGTGATCATCACTGCGTAGTTGCCGGGCTTGAGATCCTTGAAAGTGAAGCTGGCCTCCTCGCCCTGCGCGGGAACGCCGTCGGCCTGCACCGGGGCGGCCTTGCCGTCCCATGCTTCCTGCGAATCGACCACGGCCACCTTGACCAGGCCGGTCTGGGCACGGATGCCGTGCAGTTTTACGGTGAGGTCGCCGGCGAGCGCGCTGGCGCTCGACAGCGCGGCGATCAATGCGAGCGGGGCGATACGGAAGGCGGCGGTGCGGTTCATTGGCGAAGTCCTGTGCTGTGGTGGATGACGGGGCCAGTGTGCGCAGCGGACCGACACCGATCAGCTGCCGGCAGTCACCACTGCGCAGTGCCGGAAGTCACTTTCGGCGGCGGATGCATTGCCAACGCCGCGGCCACCCCGCAGCATGCCGGCATGCGCGCACTGCTCCGCCACCTGCTGCAACCCCTTAACCTGGCCCTGCTGCTGACCTGGCTGGCGGTCGGCCTTTCCCTGCGCGATGCGGAGCCGCAAAGCCTGGTTCTGTGCTGGAGCCTGATGGTGGTGTTCCTGGTGGCCAGCCTGAGCTGCGACCTGCCGCAGCTCGGGCCCCGGCAAGTGAATGCGTTGCTGGCGGTCATCGCCGCGAGCGCGCTGGCATTGGTATGGCTGGCGCCGCGCACGGGCACCACACCCGTATTACTGGTGGTGTTGGCCGCGCAGCTGAGCATGGTCTGGTCGTTGCGCGCGACGCTGCTGGCCATGGCGGTGGTCGACGTGCTGTTCTATCTGCTGCTGCGCGACGCCGGCTTTTCCTCGCCGTCCTTGATGGTGCTGATCTATGCCGGCTTCCAGGCGTTCGCCTTGCTGGTGGGCCATTACGCGAGCAATGCCGAGCGCACGCGCGACCGGCTTGCGCTGGTCAACGCCGACCTGCTGGCCACCCGCGCGCTGCTGGCCGACAGCGCGCGCGATGCCGAACGCCTGCGCATGGCGCGCGAACTGCACGATGTGGCCGGACACAAGCTGACCGCGATACACCTCAACCTGCGTGCGCTGGCGTCGGATCCGGCGTTCTCCCAGCGCCAGGAGATCCACCTTGCGCAACAGCTCTCCAGCGAACTGCTGACCGACATCCGCAACGTGGTGCAGGCCTTGCGCGACAGCCGCGGCCTGGACCTGGAAACCGCATTGCGCGCGCTGGCCGCGCCGCTGCCCAAACTGCGCATGGACCTGCGTATCGACGGCGACGTGCAGGTGACCGACCCCGCCCAGGCCGAGACCCTTTTGCGCCTGGTGCAGGAATCGCTGACCAATGCGGCGCGCCATGCGGGCGCAAACCGCGTGTCCGTGGAAATCTTGCGCGAAGGCGATGGAGTAATGCTGCGGATCGAGGATGACGGCGTGGTGAAAGGCGCCCTCCGGGAAGGCAACGGCATGGCCGGGATGCGCGAACGCGTGGAGGCCTCGCGGGGCGATTTCCAGGCAAGCGTCGCGCCGCACGGCGGATTGCGCATCGAAGCGAGACTTCCCGCATGAGCACTCCCACATGAGCACGAAGACGATCCGTGTGGCATTGGCCGACGACCAGGCGCTGGTCCGTGCCGGTTTGCGCGCCCTGCTGTTGCAGCAGAACATCGAGGTGACGCTGGAAGCCGAGGACGGCGACGACCTGCTGCAGAAGCTGGAGCAACAGTCCGTGGACGTGGTGCTCAGCGACATCCGCATGCCGGGTACCGACGGCATCCAGGCGCTACTGCGGTTGCGCGAACGCGGCGACGCCACGCCCATGCTGCTGCTCACCACCTTCGACGAAAGCGACTTGCTGTTGCGCGCCACCGATGCGGGCGCGCAAGGTTTTCTGTTGAAGGACGCCGCGCCGGAAGACCTGCGCGACGCCATCGTCCGGGTCGCCGCCGGCGAAACCTTGCTGCAGCCGGTGAGTACCGACCCGGTGCGCGCACGTTTCCGTTTCCGCGACGAATCCGAACCCACCGAAACCTTCGGCGCCCGTGAAGTGGCGATCCTGCGCTTGCTGGCCGGAGGTTATTCCAACAAGGAAATCGCGCGCAGCCTGTTCCTGGCCGAAGGCACGGTGAAGAACTATGTCTCCACCATTCTGGACAAGCTCGGTACCCGCGACCGCACCCGCGCGGTGCTGAAGGCGATCACCCTGAGAATCATCTGATGCAGTGTCTCTACGTGGGAGCGGTGTCGTGGGAGCGGCGTCCCGCCGCGAGCTCTAGCCAGAAAGCCGAACACAAGCAACAGCTCGCGACGGGACGCCGCTCCCACGACACTGCTCGCGCCTCGCTGCTACGGAGTCTCGGGGTCGAGATCGATCTCCGCCAGCGAGCACGATTCCGCGATAAAGTTGCGCAGGTCCGCATAGAGTATCTGCCTGCATGGATTTCATTGAAGTCATCGACGACGCCCTGGACCGCGCCACCTGCGAGGCCATCGTCGCGCGGATGCGCGGCAGCGACCGTCTGCAACCCGGCCGCGTAGGCGGCGGCGTATATCCGGAACTCAAGCACAGCCGCGATCTGCGCATCAGCGGCAATGCAGACTGGGCCGAAGTAGATGCGCGCCTGCAGCAGGCCATCTTCGCCGGACTGCTGGGCTATCTGCGCAAGTATCCGCAGGTGCTGATCTCGCCGCTGATGCTGCAGCAGCCCGACGCCAGTGGCGGATCGCGGCGCCTACAGGCCGAGGATTTCGCCGCGATGGACGACAAGGCGGTGGCCGAACTGGCACGCGCCTGCCTGCGTCCCGGCGCGATCAACCTGCAGTGGTATTCGGCGGGCGAAGGCGGCTACCCATACTGGCATTGCGAGCTGTACCCACGCGACGCCAGCGCCGAAACCCTGCACCGGCACCTGCTGTGGACGTTGTATCTCAACGACGGCTTCGAGGAAGGCGAAACCGAATTCCTGTTCCAGCAACGCAAGATCGAACCGCGCACCGGCAGCCTGTTGATCGCGCCCACCGCCTTCACCCACACCCACCGCGGCAACCGCCCGCAGAACGGCGACAAGTTCATCGCCACCAGCTGGATCCTGTTCCAGCCGGCGGAGAAGCTTTACGCAGCCAGCTGATCCTCCGTTGCCGTCATCCCAGCGAAAGCTGGGATCCATTTTGATCTTGACCCTGCTTTCGAAGGGAAAAGCAGAAGCAAGAACAAAAGCGAAATGGATGACCAGCCATACGGCTGTTGAAGAGCGCCTCCAGCTTTCGCTGGGATGACGACAAGAGCCGAGCAAGCTCGGCTCTACATGAAACACCCGTGCACGTCTGGCGGCAGAATTACTCCTGCGGCGGTACGTCCAGGTAGCTGCCGGCCGCAGCGACTGTCGACCACAGCTCGTCTTCGCGCTGGAAAGAGCGGTCGAACAGCTGTTCGGCGGTAGCGCGGTCGCCGAGCAGCATGTAGTAGGCACCCAGTTCGGCTATGCCCTGGACATCCTTCGGCTTCTCCTGCAAAGCCCGCTCGAACAGGGGCTTGGCACGCTCCCATTCGCCGGCCTGCCGGTAGATCCGCGCGATGCGGAACAGATCGGTGCCTTCCGGATCGTTGGCCAGCACATCGTCGAAGATCGCCTGGCCTTCGGCCTTGAAACCGCCCAGGTAGTAGATGCGGCCGATCGCGATGCGCTCCCAGCTGCCCTTCCCGGCCTGCACCTTGGCCACTTCGAGCAGAGCGCGGGCGGCCTCCTGCTTGTCCTTGCCGTGGTACTGCGACGGCGCGACTTCCTGCGCGGCAAAAGCGGCCGGAACGGCCAGAACGAATAGCGCTGCGGCAATCGACATGGAACTGAATTTCATTGGTATCCCCTTGATGAGAGGCCAGGCAACCATGTGCCGACCCTGATTGACCCGTTCTTCTGGATTCTTCTTGCTTCCCCAAGCAATGGCGCCACTTCGATACTTGCGATTCAGTTGCGCGCCATTGAACAAGCTTAGCGCGTTTCGGATCCCCGGCGATCATCTGTCGCGCGGCTGCTGGGGCCGTTCGCCTGCGATGACGGCGCGGGGCAGGAAACAGGATTTGCGTGAACTGGCCACTGCGGCTCGGCGATGAATAGGGTGCGCCGTGCCGGCGAGGGCGTCGTCAACAATGCGATTACACCGGGTACTCGTCTCTGAAACCGTCGCCGGTCGGGTACTTGGTGAAGAACGAGATTTCGTCCTTGTTCTTGATCGAGATATTGAAAATTCTCGAATCCCTTGCCTTGAGGCTAAGGTCGTAGGCGTAGATTTTCTCTTCGGCTCCGTCCACAAGAGATAAAGCCATGTCGTCCACGATGCCGTTGTACTCCTCGATGAGCGCCAGCAGCTCAGCCGGAAAACTGTTCTCTATGATGCGCCCACGAAAGTAGAACTCGATCTCTTCGTCTTGCGAGTAATCGACAACGGCATACGCCTGTTTGTTCTTGCGCGAAAAAATGGTGTCGATCATTGGTTATCTCGCGAATCCATTGGAAGAAAATGGGTCAAGCTTCTTATTCTGCTCCCTTCATCCAACTATTAATCTGGCACAGAAACCAAATCGGTCCGCCTTTTTTGGGCCTAAGCGCAATATCGCGCAGCACATCTCTCTGAGGTCATTCCCGATTTTCCAGAGATCCCAAATCAAGGTGCGGATACTTATTCACCATTTCCAATAATTCTCTTGGGTTGAACTTTCTATAGGATAGCTCACTCCATTGGCCATATATTTCGAAGTATGGACAAGAACTTTTGACCCACCGCAACAAACCTTCATCACTCAAGGTATGCGGATTGGAGTTGGAAAATTCCACGACTTGGCAGTTTCGGACATTTCCAGCGTTGGAGTGAAAAAATTCCACCGATTTTTCCGTTGACCAATGCGCCAGCTCGCTCCAGAACGCCTCTATATACTCGCCGTGTGAGAATATCAGAACACGCTTGTCCGCAAATTGCGTTGCCGCCTTTTGAATTAGATTGCGGGCTCTAAGCCTAGTAAATAGAAGAGACTCACCATCGGGAAATGCCGCATGCAATGGGTCCCGCTTGCGTAGCGCCATAAGCGCGTCTCTTTTGTGCTCGTGGGCGGTTTGAAAGTTTCCCCAGGAGCGCTCGCCAAGTAGCGGATCGATTCTGATCTGGCAGTCGTGCCAGCCTGCGGATTCGCAGACCAATGCCGCCGTCTCGCGTGCGCGAATATGGTCCGAAACGTAGATGATATCGAAGCCGTTCGGATACTGGGTTTTTAGCCAGGAGCCGGTGGTTTTGGCCTGCTCTTGCCCGCGCTTGGACAGACGGAATTCCCTATCTGGAACTTCGTTGAATCCTTCGGGGTAAGCGGCAATCTTTTTCTTCTTGATCGCCTTCTGCACAATATTGCCCTGGCTTTCACCATGCCGTATCAACACCATGCGGCTTGGCATTCTCAAGCGAGCTTCCGTAGTGGCGCTCATTCGAAGGGACCCGTATTGGGATTTTTCCATGGGCGTTCTTTCTCCGCCTTGTTTAATGCATGAGTTGAGACGACCCGGGAAGCGTCGGCGGCGTGAATGGACTGTCAGCGTCTTCTAGTGAGGTTGTAAGCGAGAGGGATCACGGCGGCCGCGATAGAGAACGATATGCTGGCGATCCACACCCAATACCCTAGATCTCGGGAAACGATGTTTCCATAGTGGGGGGATTCGTCCAGGATCATCTGCGTCCTGCCAAGGAACGACAGGGCGAGATAGAGGGAGCCTGTGGAAAAGATCAAACCAACAGCGCGAATCCTGAAGGCTATTAGGAACCATGAAATGACGAGCAGAGGATTCGCGTACCACTCAAGCATGGAATCCAAGATGCCGAACCATCCAATGATCAGCACCTCGAAGCCGACCGTACTGTGGAGCTCTAGTTTTCCGAAAACAGTGTAGGCAGGAAGAAACAAACACAGGATAAACAGCGCGGCGCTGATGCCTGTTGATAGATGCGAGACGGCATTCACTGCCCGGGAGCGGGGAGTATCGGATTCTTCGATTCGCATGTGCGTTCTTTGCCTTGCAGGTTGCAGGGGAGTCCGAAGTCGCAAACGCTACTTCACGTCTATCTGAAGCGCAGTGCAGTAGTTGTCGCCTCGATCCGGAATGTAGGGATTGATCGGAGGGGTACTGGTGTAGGGCAACGTACTTATCCGGAAGTTGTGCTTGCCGCTCGCCCATGCCGTCATGAACAGATGCGTCATAGATGTATCTTGCTGCCGTATCAAAATACGATAGGAGCCGGATTTTTTGCAGTTCGCAGGGACGATGCTTTTCTTGAATACGACCAGAATGCCCGAGGCCGTTGCGGAAACCTCGGCCACTTTGCCGCGAACCCAGTCGGGCCCGGCGTGTTTTAGATCACCGATGTCATGGGAGGCGGCAGAGGCTGTCCCATCCTGAGCAAAGACGGGCATCGCTAAAGAAGCTGCGCAAACCAGTATCGCCGAAGACGCGTGGCGCAGAGCGGCTGGAATTCTGGGAAACGAACGGATCATCTTTTCTCTCTTTGTTTTCACGCGTGGACTGTCGATTTGTTGCTGGTCACAGAGGAACTACTTCGCCTTGGTCTTGGTGAATTCGTGCACGAACAGTCCAGGCTTGCGGCTGTCGAACAGCGCCTGAAGTTCGCAAGTGGCGCTCTTCAGTTTCTTGCAGTTCACCCTGGCGGCCTCCTGCGCGCGCTTGGCCGTGGTTTCAACGGTCGCGCTGTCGCCGGCATCCACGCTATAGGCCTGGATAAACCCGTTGCCTGTCCACATGTTGTTTACGCACGGACGCGAAGTGGCGTCGTTGCACGACTTGATTGCTGCGGCGATTGCGGCATCGGCGCTGCGATAGCCGCTTGCGACATAGAGCTTGTGGTCATTTCCCTCGGTTCCATCGACCCAGGCCGACGCCGCATAGAACTTACGCACGGAGGCGCCGGGCGAACGTCGGCTGGTGCTTGAGCGGATGGTTGCAAAAACCTCGCACGGCAACAGTTGCTTGGCCGAACATTCCGCCAGCGCCTGCCGACGTCCAGCCCTACCTTCGCCATTCCAGCCGTTATGGAAATCTCCGCCCCGGTCGCGGATAACCGTCATCGACGAGTTCGACCATTCACCGGTCGAGGTGCAGCCGCCGCCCATCACTTGGTTGCACATTTCAAGCGCACCCTGCTGGGCGGCATTGGGGCCGGTGTAGTTGCCGTCCACCCAGATGTCAGCGGCATCGGGATGCCAGGCAATCGCCGCATAGCTGCTCACGGGAGCTTGCGGCGCCTGTTGATTGCCATTCCCAGGAATAGGCGCGCAAGAGGACGGCTGATTGGGTGCAAACTGAAATGGTACATGCCTGGGGGGCATTGCGCCTGTGCGAGGCCAGCCCATAGCAATCCCGCGCCCGTCAACAGCAATATACGCAGGGAATTTTTGAACATGATCAAGTCCTTTCGATTCGGCGCATGAGAGTGCGTCTGAGAGGAAGAAAAGGGACAGATCTATTTTCTGTCCGCTCAGTGAATAGATGTGCCCTGTTTCTTCGATAATCTGCTGACGAGCTACCTAGCCTTGGTCTTGGTGAAATCGTGCACGAACAACCCAGGCTTGCGGCTGTCGAACAGCGCCTGAAGTTCGCAAGTGGTGCTCTTCAATTTCTTGCAATTCAGCCGGGCGGCCTCCTGCGCACGCTTGGCGGAAGTTTCAACGGTCGCGCTGTCGCCGGCATCCACGCTATAGGCCTGGATGAACCCGTTGCCGGTCCACATGTTGGTTTTGCACGGGCGCGAAGTGGCGTCGCTGCACGACTTGATTGCTGCGGCGATTGCGGCATCTGCGCTGCGATAGCCGCTTGCGACGTAGAGCTTGTTGTCATTTCCCTCGGTGCCATCGACCCAGGCCGACGCCGCATAGAATTTGCGCACGGAAGCGCCGGGCGAACGCCGGTTGGTGGTTGAGCGGATGGTCGCAAAAACCTCGCACGGCAGCAGTTGCTTGGCTGAACATTCGGCCAGCGCTTGCCGACGCCCAGCCCTATCTTGGCCGTTCCAACTGTTATAGAAATTTCCGGCGCGGTCGCGGATGACCGTCATCGACGAGTTCGACCATTCACCGGTCGAAGTGCAGCCGCCGCCCATCACTTGGTTGCACATTTCGAGCGCCCCGCGCTCGGCGGCATTAGGACCGGTGTAATTGCCGTCTACCCAAATGTCGGCGGCATCGGGATGCCAAGCAATCGCTGCATAGATGCTGACAGGCGCCTGCGGGGGTGGGGCGGGACCATCGCGCACGCACAGCGGAAGCGCGGCGATGGCGTCACTGGCCCGCGGACCGGCGCCATTTGTCCACCCGACCATCCGCTCGCCTGGGCCAGGGCCGGAGCCGCAGACATAGGCCTGCTGCGCCTGAGCTGTGGCTGGCCAAAGACACCAGGCGAGCAGCCCGATCAGAAGCATCCGTGCAACTCGATGCACGTCCAAGAAACGCATTTCGCAGAACCTCTCATGGGTCTTACGAGACCTGCCATTGAGGGTGGCGGCCACTGTGTTGAGTTCATGCTCGTAATATCTGTTCATAACGGTGCCTTTATGGAAGTACCAACGTATTAATTCGTTGGTGTTCATTGGTGCTGCGCTGATAGGGGCATCTCATTCTTGCCATGTCTCGTCACTCCGGGCTTCAAAGGCCCATCGAAAACTCACCGAATTCCTCGGCCTTGACCCACCCCGCAGCGCAGTCGCCTTCATACCGGCTGCGAGCATTCGCGTGGCAGCGTTGACCGGACGTGGGTCGCATCCATTCGATGGGCAGGTCGCCGGGTCTTGCGCAGAACGACTTGGCGGCGCAGGCTTTGACCGACTGCACCGGGATGGCCATCAGGTAGTACCACTGGGGCTGGTTGCTGGTGGATTCACGCGCGGTGGCTGCGACGCAAACGAACTGCCCGTCGCCGAGCTTCGCTTCGACATCGGACTGCGCCGGAGGCAGCGAGCGCCGTAGCTTGACGGTGGCCTCGCCGTCGGCCTGGACCTTGCCATAGGCGCCCTTCTTCGCGCTGCACCCTTTGGCGTCGATCAAGATGCGCCAACCGTCGGATGCGCACTCCTGGTTCCATCCTCTTTTCGGGCGGTTGCAGGACACATTGGGCAGATTGGCCACCATGGGAGGCAGCGCACTGCTGGTGGAGTCCTCTATGGCATCGACACGATCGATCGCGTAACTGCCCAGTTTCGATTCAACGCATTGAATCGAGGCGGAGATCTTGACGTACTTGTTTTTGTATCGGGCCATCCCTTCCGACAGAATCGGCAACCGCTCGATGCGCTGAGCGCCGCAGGAGCTTTTTGGGTCATTGAGCAGCATGGGCCGTTCTGTTTCGAGGTAATAGGCTTTGATCTGCGTGCCATCCATCCAGTCTTCGGCTTGACCCGAAGTAATGGGGCCGACGACTCGGCCCCTTATTTCGTTGGCCGAATCGAATGAGATCGTGTCGGCGAAGGCAGGTATCTGGAAAACAGCCAGACTTGATGCAATCAGAACCTGGGAGTAAATGTATTTGAGAGAGTTCATATTTTTTCCTTGGTTGATTGTCATTGGAATTGCCGCGATTTGCATAAGCATCAGAAGCCGGGAACGCGCTTACTCATTTGGAAAAATGGGGACGGATTTGTCCTCTGTGCTCGATTGATCTGTCCGCTTTCGTTGCCATGGGTTGCACCCAAGCAGCTGAACTGGTCGCAAGCGATGACGTGCATGGCACTTACCGGATGCGCACCGGCAGGCTGCAGGCGGTGTAATAGGCGTGGCAGTTGGTGAGCCCACCGTCACGACACGTCTTCATGCCTGATGCAACTGCAATATCCACCGTGGCGGCATTGCCTACGTTGTATCCTCCATCGCCCACGACAACCGCGGCACACTGGTTGTCATATGCAACGTCGATCTTGCAACTCACGCCGCCTTTTGATTTGCAATCCTGCATTGCTATTTGCGAGGCTTCTCGCTTGCTCCGCTTGTCGGTAGCTACGCCTAGAGCGTCGTTTGGCCCGTCCGTCGCAATCGCCCCCCACCGACGCTCCCACTGCGGGGCTGGTGGTAGCGGGGCCTGCTGATTTCCGGATCCCGGAAGTGGGGCACAGCCCATGGTTCCCTGCCCGCCAACAGGGTAATAGCCCGAAGGACAACTCCCTCCTTCAGCGTGCACCTCCCCAGTCCAGAGCAACCCCGCACCCATCACGAGCAAACTACGCAAGAGATTTTCAAGCACGATCAGATCCCTTCGATTCGACGCAAGGGAGTGCGTCTTAGTGGTGCCGGTTTGCTTGGAACCGCCCCTCCGCTGCGGATGCTGCCGCTCATTTTCGTTGGCGTTCTGCGCGAACGAAGAAAAGGGAATGACACCGGCGATAGCCAGTGTTAGCCGAGTCACATTAAAGAAGGGGCGAGGTGGGCGCCGACGCGCAGGCCGTTCAAAAACCGAATTCGCTAGCGGCACCTTGGCCGCCAGGCGAATCAACCTGTCCATGCTTTGCACCCAATCCCAGGGAAAAATTGCCGCATGCGAACCTGTTCGGATCGCAGGGCCTGGATTCTAGCGACCTACGGAAGAGGGGCACAATGAATCGGCACCACTGTGCCTTCACTCACACATCTGGCGTTTTGGCTTGCCCTACCCTGGATCGGCAGAAACCCGGCTAGAACAACTCGCCCTGCGGTGACGGCGCACGCGGCGCGATGAAGCGGGTGCAATCGAGTCCGCGCGGTTGCCGCGCCGGAAAACCATAGCGTTTCAGTGCCAGCGCGAAACGGCGCTCCAGCAGATCCGCATACACGCCTTCGCCGCGCATGCGTTTGCCGAACGCCGAGTCGTAGTCCTTGCCACCGCGCAGCTGCTGGATGGTGCTCATGACATGCGCAGCGCGGTCGGGTACGTGCGTCTGCAGCCAGTCGCGGAACAACGGCGCTACTTCGTGCGGCAACCGCAGCAGCACATAGCCGGCCGATCCGGCCCCCGCTTCGCGCACCGCCTCAAGCACGGCTTCCAGCTCGCTGTCGTTCACCCATGGGATTACCGGCGCCACCATGACGCCGACCGGCACACCGGCTTCGCGCATCGCGCGGATGGCGCGCAGGCGCGAGTGCGGTGCCGAGGCGCGCGGCTCGAGCGCTGCGGAAAGACGGTTGTCCAGCGAGGTGACCGAGAAATGCACGCTGACCAGGTTTTCGCGCGCCAACGGCGCCAGCAGATCGAGGTCGCGCGTGACCAATGCGTTCTTGGTGATCAGCGAGAACGGATGCTTGGTTTCGGCGAAGACTTCGATGAGGCTGCGGGTCAGTTGCAGCTTGCGTTCTATCGGCTGATAAGCGTCGGTGTTGATGCCCAGCGCGATCGGACTGACCTGATAGCCGGGCTTGGCCAGTTCGCGGCGCAGCAGCTCCGGCGCGTTGGTCTTGGCGAAGATCCTGGTTTCGAAATCCAGGCCTGGCGACAGGCCCAGGTAGGCATGCGAAGGACGCGCGAAGCAGTACGAACAACCATGCTCGCAGCCGCGGTAAGGATTGACTGACTGCGAGAAGAAGATGTCCGGCGATTTGTTGCGGGTGATGATGCTGCGCGCGGTTTCCTCGCGCACCTGGGTGCGCGGCAGGACCGAGGCGAATTCCTCTTCCTGCTGCGCGTGCCAACCGTCGTCGACGCCCTGGCTGACCGTCACTTCGAAGCGGCCCGGCAAGTAGCCGGTTGAGCCGCGGCCTTTGATCAACTCGCCCATGCGCCAATCCTAGCGCCGCGCCGTCTCAAGACAGGCGACACGTAGGTCGGGGCTACGCCCCCGACGCACGGCAACCCGGACCCCTCGCACGTCGGGGGCGTAGCCCCGACCTACGGTTGGTTGTTTCAGCGGCAGGCCCTAGTATCGGTCCATGCTCGAAACCTTCCAGAACCTGTGGCACGCGCTGTGGGCGATCCCGCACCTCAAGTTGTACCTGACCCTGGCTTGGCTGCTGTACATCGTATTGCTCTGCGGCTGGATAGTGCTGCAGAAACGCGAGCCGGTGGCCACCCTTACCTGGGTGCTGTCGCTGGCGCTGCTGCCCTATCTGGGTTACCTGATCTATTTCCTGCTGGGTCCACAGAAGATCCACCGCCAGCGTCTGCGCCGATACCATTCGCGCAAGGGCATGGAATCGCACGACGCTTCCTGCCCGGTCGACGGCAACTGTTCGGAACTGGCTTCGATGGGACAGGCCACCACTGGCCTGCCACCGTCCAGCGCGACCTCGGTACAGCTGCTGGTGGATGGCGGCGCCACCTACGACGCGCTACTCGACGCCGTCGCAGGCGCGCGCAACCATATCCATCTGGAGTACTACATCTACATGCCCGACGGCATCGGCACGCGCTTGCGCGATGCTCTGGCCGAACGCGCCCGCGCAGGCGTCAAGGTGCGTCTGTTGCTGGATGCGGTGGGTTCGTCGAAGGTCAACCGGCGCTTCCTGCAACCGCTGCTGGACGCCGGCGGCGAATTCGCATGGTTCCACCCTACCCGCTTCCGCCCGTTCACCCGCAGCTGGGTCAATTTGCGCACCCATCGCAAGATCGTGGTGGTGGACGGCAGCGTGGCCTTCACCGGCGGCATCAACATCACCGACGAAGAAGACGAGCGCCTGGGCGACAGCGCCTACCGCGACCTGCATCTGCGCCTGGAGGGCGAAGTGGTGCGCAGCGTGCAGCTGGTGTTCGTGGAGGATTGGGCTTATGCCACCGGACAGAAGCGCAAGGATTTCGAAGGCACTACCTTGTGGCGGGCGACCGAGCCCGGGATCCAGGGCGGCATTTCGGCGCAGACGCTCATCTCCGGGCCGGATTCCTCCTGGGAGGCGATCCATCGCGCCCATGTGGCTGCCATCCATGAGGCGCGCAGCCGGGTCTGGCTGGTGACGCCGTATTTCGTGCCCGGCGAAGCCGCGCGCATGGCCCTGACGTCGGCCGCACTGGGCGGCCTGGACGTGCGCCTGGTCGTGCCCAAGCTGAGCGACTCGCGCCTGGTGACCTATGCGGCGCGCTCCTATTTCGACGAGCTGCTGGCGGCCGGGGTGAAGGTCTACGAATTCGGGCCGCGCCTGCTCCATACCAAGGCCCTGCTCTGCGACGACGACCTGGCCATCATCGGCAGCGCCAACTTCGACCATCGCAGTTTCCGCCTCAATTTCGAGATCTCCCTGCTGTTCCGCGACCGCACGATCGCCGCGACCCTGGCCCAGCTCGTGGAGGGGGAAATCGCCGCTTCCGAGCCCGTGCACGATCTGCGCAATCGCTCGCTCTGGCGCAACCGCCTGCCCGAAGCGCTGGCCCGGCTTATGTCGCCTTTGCTATGAACATTGCTGTGAACGGGTTGGCGTTTCGCAGCGGCGGAAATAGTAAACTTCGTCCATTGTCTGGAGGGGACGCACAACATGCATTGGCTATTCCTGCTGCTGGCCTTGGGGGCGATGGGGATCGCGTTGAAGACCTCGTCGGTGGTGTTGATGTTGGTCTGTCTGCTGGCTTCGCTGGGTTTGTTCATCGCCTGGATCATGGGCTGGTACGCGGCGCGCGTGGGCAGCACCAGCCGCGACGAAAGCCAGATGATCGATCCGGCGGAATTGCGCCGTCTGCGCGAGATCGCCGAAGCGCGCAAGGCGGGATTGCAACCGCCCGAGCCGCCGGTCAATTCTTGAATCTGGATCTCCCGATGCGGGAAGGCGCGCGATGACGGCGCTGAGCGTCAACGTCAACAAGATCGCGGTGCTGCGTAATTCGCGCGGCGGCGGCGAACCTGACGTAGTCCGCGCCGCGCGCACCTGCCTGCAATCGGGCGCCCACGGCATCACCGTGCATCCGCGCCCGGACCAGCGCCATATCCGTACCGACGATGTGCTGGCGCTGGCGGCGCTGACCCTGGAGCACGAAGTCGAATTCAATCTGGAAGGCAATCCTTTCGCTCCGCCGCGCGAGGGCTATCCCGGTTTTCTGGCGCTGTGCGAGCGGGTGCGTCCGGCCCAGGCCACTCTGGTGCCCGATGGCGATGGGCAGCTCACTTCCGACCACGGTTTCGATTTCGCCCGCGACGCCGAACGTCTTCGCCCGTTGATCGCGGAACTGAAATCTCTGGATTGCCGGGTCAGCCTATTCGTGGACGCTGGCGGCGCCGGGCTGGCCCTGGCCAGGGAAATCGGTGCCGATCGCATCGAAATCTACACCGGCCCCTTCGCCCACGCACAAGCTTCGGGCGATGCGGGCGCTGCCCTCGCCACCTGCATCGACACCGCACGCGAAGCGCAGGCGCTGGGTCTGGGCGTGAACGCCGGCCACGACCTCAGCCAGGCCAATCTGCCCGAATTCCTGGAAGCCATGCCGCAGCTGCTGGAGGTTTCCATCGGCCACGCGCTGATCAGCGAGGCGCTGTATGTGGGCCTGCAGCGCACCGTTCATAACTATCTGCAGATTATTTCCGACTCGCAGTGACGGCCGCAGCGCGCGGCCGCTCGTTCCGACTTCAGCTTAGTGCTGCACGCTCAGATTGGCGATGCCCTGTTTGCGCGCTTCGGCCAGCACGGTAACGACCTGCTGATAATCGGCTCCGGACGAGCCGTGCACGCGTAGTACAACGCGTGGATCGGAGAGCGCTGCATCGCCCAAGCGAGCGCCCAGTTCGGACTGTGGCAACAAGCGTCCGTCCAGACGGTAGGAGCCATCGTCGCCAATGTCCAGCTGCAATTGCAGTGGCTTGATCGTTTCCGGATCGTCCGACGTTACCTGAGGCAGACCGGCATCGACCGTTTTCGTCAGTAGTGGCGCCGACACCATGAAGATCACCAGCAACACCAGCATCACGTCCACCAGCGGCGTGATGTTCATTTCGGCAACGACGGAATCGCGAGCGGTAGCGGAGAAAGCCATGGCGTACTCCTGAGCGTCGGTGGATGGACCCACGCTACTCCCGCCCTCCCCGCTCCGCAAGCCGGACTTGCTTCCCTGGGATCGGCGACCCGGAAACGACCACGCCGCCCGTAGGCGGCGTGGAAGCTTTCTTTTGGTACCGCCCGCCAGGCATCACTCCTGCTGGACGAAACCGATCTTCTGCATCTGCGCGTTCTTGGCCGCGGCCAGCACTTTGGCCATGACGTCGTACTGTGCATCGGGGTTGGCGTCGATCTGCAGCAGCGGCTGGTTGGTCGGGTCGCGCTGGACCTCGTTCTCCATCATCGCCTGCACCGCGCTGACCTGGACCGGATTGTTGTTCCAGGTCACCTGGCCGGACGCGTCGATCTTCAACTCGATCGGCGGCGGCGGCTCGCGCAGCTGCGGCGGCGGGTTGATCACGCGTTGCGGAAGGTCGACGTCGATCGGGTAGGTCATGACCGGCGCGGTCACGATGAAGATGATCAGCAGCACCAACATCACGTCCACCAGGGGCGTGACGTTGATGTCGGCCATCGGCTGGCCCTTGCCGGAACCGGTTGCGAATGCCATGGCTTATTGACCCCTGTCTTTGGTGGCGACGAAGCCGATATCCAGCATGCCCTGCTCTTGCGCGATCTTGGTGACTTCGTTGATGGTGCGCATCTTGGTGGTGCGGTCGCCACGCAGGTTCAACGGCGGCTGCGGGGTCAGCTGGGCCGCGCTGGACAGCCGCGACTCCAGGATTTCCTTGGTGATGCGCTCGTCGTTCCAGTACAGCGAACCATCTTCCTTGACCGCCAGGTTGATCGGCGACACGCGCTTGGCCGCGTCGTCGGGCTTCTGGTTCAGATTGGCTTCGGGAAGCTTGATCTGGACCTTATGCGACATCAGCGGTGCGGTGATGATGAAGATGATCAGCAGCACCAGCATCACGTCCACGAGGGGCGTGACGTTGATGTCGGCCATGGGGCCGCCGCTATCGTTACCACTACTGAAGGCCATTCTCGGGCTCCGTTATTGATCTGTGCGAATTCGACGCAGGCTTAGCGGACGCGCGAGCCGGTGGCGAAGAAGTCGTGCAGGTCGTGCGCGAAGGTGTCGAACTTGGCGTTGGTGGCGCTGTTGGTGCGGTTGAAGAAGTTGTACGCCAACACCGCCGGGATCGCGACGAACAGGCCCAGCGCGGTCATGATCAGCGCCTCGCCCACCGGGCCGGCCACTGCGTCGATGGAAGCCTGGCCGGTGGCGCCGATGCGGATCAGGGCGCCGTAGATGCCCCACACCGTACCCAGCAGACCCACGAACGGCGCGGTGGCGCCGACGGTCGCCAGCACGGTCATGCCGGCCTGCAGCTTGGAGCTCTCGCGGGTGACGGCCTGGCGCAGGGCGCGATCGACGAACTCGGAACGGTTCAGCGATTCGGCCAGCTTGGAGCCTTCGCTGCGCTGGTGGTGGGCAGCGGCCTGGGCGGCGTCCAGCGCGATCTTGGAGAACGGCTCGTTGCGCGGCTGTTCTTCCATCAGGCGGATGGCGTCCTGGGCGTTGGCCGTGTCCCAGAAGCTTCCGGTGACGCGTTCGGCCTGGCCCTTCAGGCGCATGCTCTTGATGAAGTTGATGATCGTCCAGTACCAGGCCAGGGCGGACATGATCAGCAGCGTGATCAACACGACCCAGGAAACAACATACGAGCCGGGGGTGGCGGTCATTTCGCTAATAAGGTGCTCAAAGCCCATGTTGTTCAGGGCCTGGGCGGCGTTGTTGCCTCCAGCAGCGGCGGTGGTTTCCTGCAGCATGACGCTTACCTTTTATTTGTGATGATGAGAATGATGCGGGTTTAGGGGTTGCAGCGGTGTGTATGCGGTTTTCGGCTAGTGCGGCTTGAAGCTTGTCCGCGCTTTACATCTTGAAGTCAACGGGCACGCGTACGCGGCCGGCGACGCTCTGGGCTCCCTGTTTACCGGGGTTGAAGCGCCATTTACGCGCAGCATCCATGGCGGCACGGTCCAGGTCGCGGTTACGGCTGGATTTCTCGACGGCTACGTTGGTGACGTTGCCGCTGGCATCGACGTCGATGATCAGGACCACCGTGCCCTGGATGCCGGCGCGGGCGGCGGCAGGCGGGTACTTCGGCGGATTCATGTTCTTGGACGAGATGTCCACGCTGGCGCCGATGCTCTGGACCGGGGCGGGCGGAGCCGGCGGTGAGGGCGGCACGAAGGTGTCGGTCGGGCGCGGTTCGGCCACGTCGATCGGCGGCGCTTCGGGCGGCGGCGGCAACGGGGTGGTGGTGGGCGGCGCCAGGTTCTTGATCGGCGGCGGCGGAGTTTCGTCCGGCGGCGGCGGCGGCGGCGGCGGGGGTGGCGGCGGCGGCGCGTCGACGATGGTCACGATCGTCTTCTGTTCCTGCTCTTTTTCCGCAGGCGGGGCCACGGCCGGGATCAGCAGCAACAGGAATGCGGCCATGTGCAGCGCGATGACGAAAGCGATACCGATGATGCGCGACCAGTTCAAGCCTGGTTGCTCTTCGTCGCGGTACCTGTTGTTAATGACCAGTTGTTCAGCCATGCGCCAGTGAGCTCAGTTCTTGGGCCGACGGAGCGGCGCCATCAAAATTTTGGGGACCCGCAACCGTTTCCGGCGCGGGGGTGTCGAGCTTATACCAATCTTCCACGCCTGTACCATCTTTTCAGGGTGCCGGAGCTCTAATTTCCGGATCTCACAATCAGGGCAAAGCGATGATTTTCTTTGCTTCTTCGGGTTTTTTGACGCCTTTTTCCAGCGCCGACTTGGCCGCCTGCTTGGCTTCGGGAATACGGTCTTCCTGCCACAGCACCTTGGCCAGGTTCAGATAGGTTTCGCCGTCCTTTGACAACGGCGCAGCCTTCTGCCAGGCCTCGATCGCCGGCGCGATCTGGTCGGAGTAGTAGTAGGACTGCGCCAGGGCCAGGTAGGTCTGCTGGTCGGGCTTGAGCACGCCCTTCTGCATGCCGTCGTTGATCACGGCGATGACTTCCTTCTCCTTGCCGTCCATATTGGCGTAGGTGGTGTAGAGCTGACGGTATTCCTTCTCGTCGGTCATCTGGCCGGAGCTGCGCAGCTTCTCCAGGATGGCCGCGGCCTGGTCGTACTTGTCGGCTTGCAGGTACACGCTGGCCAGGTTCATCTGCGCCTTCTTGTCGCCAGGGGTCTTGGCGGCGATCTTCTCCGCCATCTGCGTGGCTTCGCCCGCTTGGCCCGCCTCGGCGTAGGACGCCATCAGCAACTGCTGCCAGTTGTCCTTGGGTTCGGGCGAGGATTCGATGGCCTGCTTCAGCACCGGAATGGCTTCAGCGTATTTTTCCTGCTGGTACAGGGCCTGGCCCTTCAACGCCAGTTCTTCGGGTTTTTGCGATTTGGTTTCGGCGAAGTAGCGGTCGAGCGTGGCGATGCCGTCGGCCAATTGATCTTCCTGCAGCTGCAGGCCGGCCAGCATGTACAGCAGTTGGTAGTGGCTGTTGTTGTCGAGCGCGTTGAGCTGCACCGCCTGTTTCAGGTAAGCGATCGTCCCGGGCATGTCGTCCAGGTTGTAGGCCGCCTGCGAAGCGAGCTGCGCGGCGACGGCCTTGTCGTAATCGGTGGCGGCCGGGTTGGCTGCCAGCTCGTCGGCCTGGGTGCGGGTAGCGGCGTAGTCGTCCTTGTTGTAAATGTCGATCAGCTTCTGCAGTTTGCTTTGCAGCTTGGGCGCACCTTTGGCCTTGGGCTCTTCGCGGGTGGCGTTGGGGTACAGGTTTTCCTGCTTCTTGCTGCTGCGCTCCGATCGGTCGCGCGTCTGCGCGTCGACGCCGACGGCGGCCGTACCCAGCAGGCTGACGATTGCCAGGGAAAGCAAAGCTTGTTTGCAATTGCGGAACAACATGGGGATCACCTCTAAAGGACTGCGAAGACCGGTTTGAACGCCGTCGGGCTGGGCTCGGGGGCGGCAACGCTAACAGAAACGGCTATGGCTCGGAAACAGGGTTGGACATGGTGCGGCGCAGCAAATCCCTCGTCACCCGCACTTCGGAATACGCCCGGAAGCCCGCGCCTGCTGGTAGGCGGGCGTCAACGTTCCAGCGCGGTTGCGCAGTTCTTGAATGCGCGATTGCGGATTGGGATGAGTAGAGAGCCATTCAGGCGGGCGGCCGCCGCCTGCGGCGATCATGTTCTGCCATAGATTGACGGCCTGGGCGGGATCGAATCCGGCCTCGGCCATCAAGCGCTGCCCCACTACATCGGCTTCGGTTTCCTGCACGCGCGAACCCGGAAGCAGGAAACCCGTCTGCGCCAGCAGGCCGCCGCCCTGGGTCGCCAGAGCGCCGTAATCGCCGGCCAATGCTCCAAGCACTTGCACGGCGCTGGAGGCGCCCATCTGCCGGGTGATGCGTTCGTCGTGATGCCGCTCGACCACGTGTCCGATCTCGTGCGCCAGCACTGCCGCCAACTGATCCTGGTTCTTGGCCACCGTAAAAATACCGGTGTTTACGCCGACCTTGCCGCCAGGGAGCGCGAAGGCATTGGGTTCGCTGTTGGCGAACACCGCCGTCTCCCAACCCACGCTTTGGGCCTGCGCCGGCAGTTGCCGGGTCAGCGCATTGACCACGCAACGCACGTACGCGTTCTGCTTGGCGTCGTTGCTCAGGGGGCCTTTGCTTTTCGCCTCGACGAAAGCCTGCGCTCCCAGCTGATTGAGCTGCTGTTCCGAAACGCCGCCCACGTACTGCCTGCGACCCGTGGAGGACGTTGTGGTGGCGCAAGCCGCCAGCGCGGCAACGATCGCCGCCGAGAGTATCCAGTGCTTCATCCAACGCCCCTCCTGTGAATGCAGAGTGTGGCGAGTGGCGTCTTAACTTTTCGTCAAACCAAAGGCTTTCAATTGCCTGCAGACAGGTTCAACAAAGCCAGCGCTATGGCATTGTTCAGCGCGTGGGCTCCGATCGCGGCCCACAGCGTGCGCGTACGCCAGTAGACGAACGCGAAGGCCGCGCCCATGAATCCATAGGTAAGCCAAAGCACGCCCGTCGCCTGCCAGCTGTTGCCGGTGGTGCCGGGAATTTCATGCATCAAGGCGAACGCGGCGCTGCTCAGCAGCACGCCCAGCCAGGGACGCCCGGACGCCCACAGTCTGCCGAACAGCACTCTGCGGAACAGCAATTCTTCGTAAGCCGGCGCGATGAACACCCCGAACAACAGCATGAAAACCGGGCTCGCGGCGAAAGCGGCTTCGATCAATGCCAGGTTGGTCGGTTGCGGTTTGATGCCGAAATGCTGGCCAAGAAAGCCCAGGCCCGAACTGACCAGGAAGGTGGTCGCCCCCGTCGCAACCACCCAACCCCAGGTGCCGATGCGCCGGATGGCCTGACGGGAAACCGCGCGCTCCTCGCGCGTGGCCCGGCGCCGCCACCCATACACCAGCAGTGCCGCACCGCCGGTACTGACTAGCGTCATCCAGATCATGGCGATGGCGCCGGGTTCGCCCAGCGCACGCATGACGCTGGCCGGATCGGTGGCCCCGCCCTGGACGACGATCTGCACGCCCTTGAATGCGGCCCAGACCGCTCCGCAGGCGAAGGAAAGAACCAACAGCGCGCCGATGGCAATCGCCAGATCCAGGAAGAATCCGGCAAGCGGACGCCCTGTGCGCGAACGCGGAGGCGATGCGCCGTGCGACTCCACCGCCTGGCTCACGCTCGCCTCAGACGTCGAGATTGGAAACCTTCAGCGCATTGGCGTCGATGAACTCGCGGCGCGGTTCCACCACATCGCCCATCAGCGTGCTGAAGATCTGGTCGGCGGCCACCGCATCCTCGATGCGCACCTGCAGCAGACGACGCGTATCCGGGTTCACCGTGGTATCCCACAACTGCTCCGGATTCATTTCGCCAAGGCCCTTGAAGCGCTGGATGCTGCGGCCCTTCTTGGCCTCATCGAGCAACCACGCCTGCGCTTCGGCGAAGCTCGAAATCGGCTGGGTCTTGTTGCCGCGCACGATCTGCGCACCTTCGCGGATCAAGCCGTGCAGCACCGCCGCCGCATCGCGCAGCGGACGCAGTTCGCCGGTTTCGAAGGCGGAGAACGGCAGCACCTGGGTCAGTTCTTCGCCCATGTGCTTGCGGGTCGCCAGCAACGCGGCCGGACGGTTCTCATTGGCCGACTGCAGAGTGAGCGCATAGCGCGCGCTGCCGATACCGCCGCGGTTGAGCTTCTTCTCCAGCGCATCCAATTCCTGGCGCTCGTCGACGTTCTGCGCAAGATGCGCGGCGTCCAGCGGCGAGAAATCGATCAGCGATTCCAGCAGGATCGCATCGTAGCGGTGCGCGTTGCGGGCGATGGCCTCGCGCGCGCCGGCGAAGGACAGCAGCAATTTCTCCAGCGATTCGCCGGTGACCGGCGGTTCGCCTTCGGCGGGAATCAGGCCGGCGTTTTCCACCGCGCTGTTGGCCAGGTAGACGTTCAACGCCGCATCGTCCTTCATGTACATCTCCTGCTTGCCCTGCTTCAACTTGTAGAGCGGCGGCAGGCCGATGTAGATGTGGCCGCGCTCGATCAGCTCCGGCATCTGCCGGTAGAAGAAAGTAAGCAGCAAGGTGCGGATGTGCGAACCGTCGACGTCGGCGTCGGTCATGATGATGATGCGGTGGTAACGCAGCTTGTCCGGATTGTATTCGTCGCGGCCAATGCCGGTGCCCAACGCGGTGATCAGCGTGCCGACTTCGGCCGAAGCCAGCATGCGGTCGAAACGCGCGCGTTCGACGTTGAGGATCTTGCCGCGCAACGGCAACACCGCCTGGTTCTTGCGATTGCGGCCCTGTTTGGCGGAACCGCCGGCCGAGTCGCCCTCGACGATGAACAGCTCGGATAGCGCCGGATCCTTTTCCTGGCAGTCGGCCAGCTTGCCGGGCAGGCCGGCGATATCCAGCGCACCCTTGCGGCGGGTCAGGTCGCGCGCCTTGCGGGCGGCTTCGCGGGCGCGGGCGGCATCGACGATCTTGCCGGCGATGGCGCGGGCCTCGTTGGGGTGTTCTTGCAGGAATTCCTCCAAACGTGCGCCGAACGTGCTCTCAACTACCGGTCTGACCTCGGAACTGACCAGTTTTTCCTTGGTCTGCGAGGAGAAGCTGGGATCGGGCACTTTGACCGATAGCACGGCGATCATGCCTTCGCGCATGTCGTCGCCCGACAGCGCGACCTTGGCCTGCTTGGCGATGCCGTTCTGTTCGATGTAATTGGTCAGCGTGCGCGTCAGCGCGGCGCGGAAACCGATCAGGTGGGTGCCGCCGTCTTTCTGCGGAATGTTGTTGGTGAAGCAGAACATCGTTTCCTGGTACGCGTCGGTCCACTGCAGGGCGACATCGACGGTGATGCCGTTCTGCTCGCCGGTCACCGAGATCACGTTGGGATGCAGCGGCGTCTTCAGTTGGGCCAGATGTTCGACGAAAGAACGGATGCCGCCTTCGTACTGGAACAGATCCTTGCGGCCTTCGCCACGCTCGTCGCTGAGCGTGATCTTGACGCCCGAATTGAGGAAGGACAGTTCGCGCAGGCGCTTGGCCAGAATGTCGTAATGGAACTCGACATCGGTGAATATCTCGGCCGCCGGCTTGAAGCGCAGCAGCGTGCCGCGCTTGTCGGACGCTTCGAGTTGCTTGAGCGGATACAGCGGTTCGCCCAGCGAATATTCCTGCTGGTAATGGAAGCCGTCGCGCCACACATCCAGCCACAAATGCTCGGACAAGGCGTTGACCACCGACACGCCGACGCCGTGCAAACCGCCGGAAACCTTGTAGCTGTTGTCGTCGAACTTACCGCCGGCGTGCAGCACGGTCATGATGACTTCGGCCGCGGATACGCCCTCTTCCTTGTGGATATCGACCGGAATGCCGCGACCGTTGTCGTACACCGCCACCGAGCCGTCTTCCAGGATCTTCACCACCACATCGTCGGCGTGACCGGCGAGGGCTTCGTCGATGGCGTTGTCCACCACTTCGAACACCATGTGATGCAGACCGGTGCCATCGTGCACGTCGCCGATGTACATGCCCGGGCGCTTACGGACCGCTTCCAGGCCACGCAGCACGGTGATCTTGCTGGAGTCGTAATTGCCGTTGGGGGTAGGGACAGGAGTGGTTTCTTCGGTCATGCGCTTCGTATCGCCTGCTGCGCTTCCGTGTGCAAGCAGTCCGGCCGAAGGCTGGTTGCAGGCTACACATTAGCTATAGGGAGTGAGGCAGGAATTATAGCATTTCGGCCGCCTTGAAGCCCCTCTCCCGGCGGGAGAGGGGTTGGGGTGAGGGTACGGCGAAACCAGGATAGTTCACACGCTAATGACTTCGCCGCACCCTCATCCGCCCCGCATCAAGCGCGGGGCAGGCTCTTCCGGCGTCTTCTTCCTCAGAGAGAAGCGGGTAGGTCGGGGCTACGCCCCCGACACAGGGAATCCTGGCTTCCTGAGCGTCGGGGGCGTAGCCCCGACCTACGTGCGCAGAACTTGGCCTTGTTCCACGTGGAACACCGCCGGTGTCGCCTCAATACTTTCCAGAGCGGCCGGGGCTTCGGTGCCGGTAATGAATATCTGAGCGCCGCTGGCCAGGAGGCGCTGCAGCACCCGTTGCTGGTGCTTGCGGTCCAGCTCCGAGGAAAGATCGTCCAGGGCGACGATAGGCCACTCACCGCGCCGCTGGGCGTAGTCCTCGGCTTGCGCGAGCAGGGCGGACAGGGCAGAAAGCTTGGCTTGGCCCCGCGACAGCGCTTCGCGGTTGGGATGGCCCGCATATTCGATCCGCCAGTCGGCTCGGTGCGGGCCGACGGAGGTGTAGCCCAGGCTCCGGTCGCGATCCCGGGCAAGCAACAGGGCGTCGGCCAGCGACAGCTCGCTGCTGCGCCAGCCCGGTTGGAATTCGAGGTTGCTGGCGCCCAGCGCCGGCACTAGGTCCGCGGCGACCGCAGATAGGCGAAGCTGGAGTTGTTCCAGGTATTGGCGTCGATGGCGGGTGAGGGGCTCCCCGGCTTCCGCCAGCTCATGATCCCAGGCATCCAGCTGCTGCCCGCCTGCGCCCGACTTCAGCAGAGCATTGCGCTGTTTCAGGGCGCGGGCATAACGGCGCCAGAGCAACAGGAAACCTTGTTCCACGTGGAACAACCCCCAATCCACGAACCGGCGCCGGGGTTCGCCGCCGCCGGTTACCAGAGCATGGCTGCCGGGTTCGAAGCTGACCACTGCCAGCGCGGCGCAGAGTTCGCCCAGTTGGGCCACGTTCTCGCCATCCAGGCGTCCGACCCAAGTCTGGCCGGTGTGGCGCAGGCCGGCGCGGCGGTGCCGGGCGTCCGGGCCTTCCCGCCATTCCACGAAGACCTCGACGGCGTCCGAACCCGTCCTCACCAGCCCATCCCGCACCCGCCCACGGAAACTGCGCCCGTAAGCCATCAGGTGTAGGGCCTCCAGCAAGCTGGTCTTGCCGGCGCCGTTGTCGCCGGTAATCAGGTTGAGGCCAGCAGCGGGTTCGATCGCCACGCTTTCGAAGCGACGTAGGCCGGAGGCGGTGAGGCGGGTTACTTGCATCCGCCGGCCCCTGCGTAGGTCGGGGCTACGTCCCCGACAAAGAGGAACCAACCTACCCGAGCGTCGGGGGCGTAGCCCCGACCTACGGCGAAAAGGCCCCCCGCAAAACCAGAACGCCCGGAGATCTCCGGGCGTTGAGGATGTTCCACGTGAAACAAGGGTGGAATCACAGGCGCAGCGGCATCACCACGTGCCGGGACTTCTCGCTGCTGGCTTCACGCACCAGTGCCGAGGAGTTGGCGTCCCGCAACTGGATGATGATGTGCTCGTCGCGCAGGGCGGAGAGGGCATCGAGCAGGTAATTGACGTTGAAGCCGATGGCCAGATCGCTGACCTTGGTGTCGGCCTCGATCTCTTCCTGGGCTTCTTCCTGCTCGGGGTTGTGGGCGCTGATCTTCAATTGGCCCGGAGAAACCTCGACGCGGACGCCGCGGTACTTCTCGTTGGACAGAATGGCCGCACGCTGCAGAGCGGCGCGCAGGACTTCGCGATCCAGCTTGACCTCACGGTCGGCGCCGATCGGAATCACCGCGGCGTAGTCGGGGAAACGGCCGTCGATCAGCTTGGAGGTGAAGGTCACATCGTCACGCTTGACGCGGATATGACTGCGGCCGATTTCCAGTTCCAGTTCGCGGTCGCCATTCTCCAGCAACCGCTGCAGCTCGGTCACGCCTTTGCGCGGCACGATGATCTGGCGCTTGGCGCCGGCGGCGCCGTCCAGCGGGGTTTCGCACAAGGCTAGGCGGTGGCCGTCGGTGGCCACGCAACGCAGTAGCTTGTCGCCCAGGTCGAACAGCAGGCCGTTGAGGTAGTAGCGCACGTCCTGCTGGGCCATGGCGAACGCGGTGCGCTCGATCAGCTCCTTCAGCGCGGCTTCGGGCACGTTGACCCGTTCGGTCGCCTCAACTTCATCCACCGAAGGGAAATCGTTGGCCGGAAGCGTTGCCAAGGTGAAGCGGCTGCGCCCAGCCGAGACGGTGACCTTGTCGCCGGTCTGGCTGACGGTGATCTTGCTGCCGTCGGGCAGGGCCCGGATGATCTCGAACAGCTTGCGCGCCGGGATCGTGGTTTCACCGTCCTGGGCGTCGTCGACCGCGCTGCGCGCGATCATCTCCACTTCCAGATCGGTACCGGTGAGCGAGAGTTGCCCGCCCTGCACTTGGACAAGGAAGTTGGCGAGGACCGGCAACGTCTGCCGGCGTTCGACCACGTTGACGACTTGCGCCAACGGCTTCAGGAATGCTTCGCGTTGCAGACTGAAACGCATGTGGTGCTGGCCCCTTATGCACTGGATCTTGAAAGAGTATTAAATCAAAAACTGGTGGTGATGGTTTCGCCGATTTCGGTGGAGAAGCAGCGCAACCCTTTGAATCTTATTCGTTTTTCGATACCGCCAAGCCATGTATCAAGAACGTTGGATCTGTGGTGCAACTTGTGGATAAGTTTGAAGGCGATTTTCGTCCCCAACTTATCCACAGAGCCTGGGGCTAGTTACTCACTGAGCTTACGGATCAGTTTGTCCCAGTCTTCGTGCAGCTTGCCGTCGGTTTCCATCAGGTTGCGGATCTGCCGGCAGGCATGCAAAACGGTGGTGTGGTCGCGACCGGCGAAGGCATCGCCGATTTCCGGCAGGCTGTGTTCGGTCAGTTCCTTGGCCAAGGCCATCGCCACCTGTCGCGGACGCGCCAGTGAGCGCGTGCGTCGCTTGGACAGCAAATCCTTGATCTGCAGACCGTAATAGTCTGCCACGGTCTTCTGTATGTTGGGGATGCTGATGGCTTGCTGCTGCGCGCGCAACAGATCGCGCAGGGTTTCCTGGGCGAACTCGGTGGTGATGGCGCGGCCGGTGAAGTTGGCGCGCGCGGTCAGGGTGTTCAAGGCGCCTTCCAGGTCGCGCACGTTGGAGCGCATTTTCTTGGCCAGCAGGAAAGCGACATCGTCGGGAATCTGCGCGCCGCGTTCGCGCGCCTTGGCCAGCACGATGGCCGCGCGGGTCTCGAAATCGGGGGGTTCGATCGCCACCGACAAGCCCCAGGCCAGGCGCGATTTCAAACGCGGCTCCAGGCCTTCCACTTCGCGCGGATAGCGGTCGCAGGTCAGGATGATCTGCTGGCGGCCGTCGAACAACGCGTTGAAGGTGTGGAAGAACTCTTCCTGGGTGCGGTCCTTGCCGGCGAAGAACTGGATGTCGTCGATCAGCAGCGCATCCACCTGTTGGAAGCGGCGCTTGAACTGGTCCATCGATTTCTCGATCAGCGCCTTGGTCATGGCGCTGAAGAACTGTTCCGAACGCAGGTACAGCACGCGCGCATTCGGATTCTGCCGGCGTAGTTCGTTGCCGGCGGCGAACATCAAATGGGTCTTGCCCAGGCCGGTGCCGCCGTACAGCAGCAGGGGGTTGTGCGAACGGTCGCCAGGCTTCTGCGCGGCCTGCCAGGCAGCGGCGCGGCCCAGTTGATTGCTGCGGCCTTCGACGAAGTTGTCGAAGCTGTAGTGCGAATCCAGGTTGCCGGCGTAAGGCTCGGTGGCGGCGAAATTCGCGGCGGCCGATGCCGATGCCGACAACGCGGGCTCGACGATGCGCGCGCGCGATCCGATTTCCACCGACACGTCGCGGTGGCCGGCGAAGTGGCCCAGCAACTCCTGGATGCGCGACAGATAGCGCTCGCGCACCTGCTCCACGATGAAGGCGTTGGGCGCGTACAGGACCATGGCGTCGAGGCGCTGTTCGGCCTGCAGGGGTTTGAGCCAGGTGTGTACATCTTCGGCCGGCAGTTCGGCTTCCAGGCGTTCGAGGCAGCGGGGCCAGGCATCCATCGAGGGCGGCGATCGGTCTTCGAAAGGGCGTGCACGCGGCAGTCGAACGGCGCGGGACGCGGGTGAAATACAGTCGGCCACATTATCACGCGACGGCGCGCGGCACGGGAGTTATCCACCGCGTTCAGCAACACCGCTAGGCCACCGCGGTAGGTCGGGGCTACGTCCCCGACAGCACGCGTGGCCGAGTTGGCGGGCGTCGGGGGCGTAGCCCCGACCTACGCCATGGTTGACCGGAGCCCGGGTGTCCCTATAGAATTTCCGGTTCTTTCCACCGCAAACCGCCCGAGGGCCCCATGGCCACCAAGCGCACTTACCAACCCAGCAACCTCAAGCGCAAGCGCGACCATGGCTTTCGTGCCCGCATGAAGACCGCCGATGGCCGCAAGATCCTGGCCCGTCGCCGTGCCAAGGGCCGCTCACGCCTGAGCGCCTGATGCTTCTGCCGCATTAGCGGCCGAGTCATCCATGTACGCCTTCCGCAAAAAGTCCGCGCAGCCCTTGTGCGGACTTTTTCATGTCCGCATGTTCATGTCCGCATGAGAACGCCTTCATGAGCAGGCCTTCATGAGCATGATCCCATGAACGCCACCTTCCCACCCTCTGCGCGAGTACGCACGGGCGCCGAATACGCGCGCGTATTCGAACAAGCCCGCCGCACCTCCGACCCGCTGCTGAGTCTGCATTGGCTGGCCGGTGAAACGCCAGCGAAGCTGGGCCTGGCCGTTTCGCGCAAGGTCGATCCCAATGCGGTGGGCCGCAACCGCATCAAACGCGTATTCCGCGATCAGTTCCGCAAGTTGCGCGAGCACCTGCCAGGCGGCGAGTACGTGGTGGTGGCCCGCGTCGCCGCACGCAACGCCGACAACACGCAGTTGCGCGAGACTTTTTTGCGCACGCTGATACGTGCCGGCGCATTGCCCGCGTCGTCTGCGCCCGGCACAATGCCGCCGGTCAAGAAACCTCTTCCTTCCCTTTCCCGCAACACGCCCAAACCGGACGCTTCCGCCGGTTGAGAATGCCTGCCCGATGAACCAGACCCGTGTATTCCTGTTTTTCGCCTGGCTGATGGTGGCGACCTTGTTGTGGATGGAGTGGGGCAAGTTCAATGCGCCCAAGCCGGCCGGACTGGCGACCGCCACGAGCCAGCCGCAACCCGCAAACGTAGGCTCGGTGCCTTCCGCCTCGCCGGTCCCGCAGTCCGCCGCAACTGCGGCCAGTGCCGGTGTGCCCGTGGCGCCCGCGGTCAGCGCCGCTGCCAACAATGCCACCGCTACCGCTACCGCGGCTCCCGCCCGGCAGAGCGTGGTGGTCAGCAGCGATCTGCTGCGCCTGACCATCGACGGCGGCAACGTGCTGGAAGCGGTGCTGCTGAAGTATCCGCAGAGCAAAGCCGCCGGCAGCCCGCCCGTGGTGTTGTTCACCCAGGATCCGGCGCACTACTACACGGCGCAAAGCGGCTGGACCAGCTCCAAGAATCCTGCACCCAATCACTTGAGCGGTTTTGTTCCGGAGAACGGCGCAGGCGCAGTCAACCTGGCGCCCGGTGCGGCGTCGGTGTCGGTGCCGTTCGTGTGGAACGGCCCGTCGGGCGTGGTCATTCGCCGCACCTACACGCTCAAGCGCGACAACTACGCGGTGGACGTGCGCGACGAAGTGGTCAACAACGGCGGCGCGCCCTGGGAGGGCACGATCTATCGCCAGCTGGAGCGCCAGCCACCGGTGATCAAGACCGGCATGACCAATCCGGAATCCTTCAGCTTCAGCGGCGCGACCTGGTATAGCGTGCAGAAGCAGTACGAGCGTCTGAAGTTCGCCAAGTACATGGACGACGGCAAGCTTAACCAGGACGCGAGCGGCAGCTGGATTGCCATGCTGCAGCACCACTTCTTCAGCGCCTGGATTCCGGATCCTAAGGCCGAAGTGAAACTGCAGACCGACGAGATTTCCGGCCGTGCGCTGATCCGCGAGCTGGGCCCGGGCTTCAACGTCGCGCCCGGCCAGCGCGTGTCCACCGATGCGCGCCTGTACGTGGGACCGAAGCTGATCCAGCAGATGAAAGCGCAGGGCGTGCCCGGTCTCGACCGCGCGGTCGACTACAGCCAGTTCTCCATCTTCGCCGTCATCGGCCAAGGTCTGTTCTGGATCCTCAGCCACCTGCATTCGCTGTTCGGCAATTGGGGCTGGTCGATCATCGGCTTGGTGGTTCTGGTGAAACTTGCGCTGTATCCGCTGGCCAACAAGCAGTACGAGAGCGCCAACAAGATGCGCGCGCTTGCGCCGCGCGTGGCCCAGCTGCGCGAGCGCTACGGCGACGACCGCGCCAAGCAGCAAGCGGCGATGATGGAGCTGTACAAGAAAGAGAAGGTCAACCCGATGGGCGGCTGTCTGCCCATCCTGGTGACCATGCCGATCTTCCTGGCCTTGTACTGGGTGCTGGTGGAATCGGTGGAGCTGCGGCAGGCGCCGTGGTTCCTGTGGATCCAGGATCTGACCGCACGCGATCCGTATTTCATTCTGCCCGCGCTCAACATGTTGGTGATGTGGACCACGCAGAAGATGACGCCTGCGGTGGGCATGGACCCGATGCAGCAGAAGATGATGCAGTTCATGCCGCTGGTGTTCGGCGTGATGATGGCGTTCTTCCCGTCGGGCCTGGTGCTGTACTGGGTAACCAACGGCAGCCTGGGCCTGCTGCAGCAATGGTGGGTCGGCAAGAAACACGGCAAGCCGCCGGCTGCACCTGAAGCCAAGGGCAAGGCAATCAGCAAGTAAACGACCGCATCGGCAACAACATGGGAAACCCGCCGGAAGGCGGGTTTCCTGTTTTTGAGAATCCCACTCCACGCATCCGTTCGTGGTGAGCCTGTCGAACCACGCTCCTGGCGGTAACCAGTCGAAAGCCAGCGCTTGGTTTTCACTCGAAAAGCATGGTTCGACAGGCTCACCACGAACGGGACTCCTGGAAATCAGGGCCAACGGGATTCTTGGAAGCTTCGCCGCGAAAGCGTTGGTTGAACCGGATTTGATTCGAGAATATGCAAGACTCCGCTCCATGAATTCCGCAGGCCGATGAACAACGCCAACCACAGCACCGACACCATCGTCGCTGTCGCCACCGCGCCGGGCGCGGGCGGCGTCGGCATCGTGCGCCTGTCGGGGCCACACTCGCTTGCGATCGCCGAAAACATCTGCGGACGAAGCCTGCAGCCGCGCCACGCGCATCATGTGCGTTTTTCCGAACACGACGGCGAAATCATCGATGACGGCCTGGCGCTGTCCTTTCCCGCGCCCAACAGCTTCACTGGCGAAGACGTGGTCGAGCTGCAGGCCCACGGCAGTCCGGTAGTGCTGCAGCAACTGGTGATGCGCGCCTGTTCGCTGGGCGCCCGACATGCGCGCCCGGGCGAATTCAGCGAGCGCGCTTTTCTCAACGACCGACTCGATCTGGCCCAGGCTGAAGCCATCGCCGACCTGATCGCCGCTTCCGACACGCGCGCTGCGCGCGCTGCACGGCGCGCGCTGGAGGGCGTGTTCTCGCAACGCGTGGAGGCCATCGCCGACAGTTTCTCGGCCTTGCGCGTGCATGTGGAGGCGGCCATCGACTTCGCCGACGAGTCCATCGACACGCTGGGTGGCCCGGCGGTGCGCGAAAAGCTCGCGGCCACGCAGGCCGACCTGTCGCACCTGCTGGCCGACGCCGAACGCGGCCGCAAACTGCGCGACGGCCTGCATGCGGTGATCGTGGGTCCGCCCAACGCCGGCAAGAGCTCGTTGCTCAATGCGCTGGCCGGCGGCGACCGCGCCATCGTCACCGACATTCCCGGCACCACCCGCGATGTCCTGCGCGAAACCATGCGCCTGGATGGTCTGGAACTGACGCTGGTGGACACCGCGGGCTTGCGCGAGGGGGGCGATGCCATCGAACGCGAGGGCATGCGCCGCGCCCGGGCCGAACTGGAAACCGCCGACCTGGCCCTGGTGGTGCTGGATGCGCGCGACCCCGCCGCCGGGCTGGCGGCGGTGGAAGGCGTGCTGGCGACAGTGCCGCTGCGCCTGCTGATCCACAACAAAAGCGATCTGCTGGCTGCGCCGCCCACGGACAACGAGACCACGGTGCATGTCTCGGCCAAGGACGGTCGGGGTCTGGAAACGCTGCATGCCCGTTTGCGCTCGCTGGCCATGGGAAACACCCAGCAAGCCGGCGCCGGCGAGTTCTCTGCGCGCGCCCGCCATGTAGACGCGCTGCGCAGGGCGCAGGAACATGCGGATACGGCAAAGCGTGAACTGGATCACGAAAGGCTGGAGCTGGCCGCCGAAGAATTAAGGCTGTCCCACGAAGCCTTGGGCGAAATCACCGGGAGGATTTCGCCGGATGACATGCTGGGCCGCATTTTCTCGACTTTCTGCATCGGCAAGTGAGCAAGCCGACGAATGCGATGGCATGCTTCATGCTTGGCTGGTAAGGGGTTTTTTTCGATTGTTTGTCTTGGGGAGTAAACGAATGTCTGTTGCCACGATTTCAAAGAGGTCGCGCTGGGTCGCACTGTCGCTGATGGTCGCCCTTGCCGCCTGTTCCAAGGACGAGCAAGCCGGCACGGAAGCGACCACCGCAGCACCGGCCGCCGCGCCGGCCGCCGCTCCACCCGCACCGGCCGTTTCGGCGCAGGTTCAGGCGATGAGCGCCGAGCAGCTGCGCGAAGCCGCCACCAAGGCGCTGAGCGAGAACCGTATCTACGCCCCGGGCGGGGACAACGCCATGGAGTACTACCTGGCGCTGCGCGACAAATTGCCCAGTGACCCGGCCGTGACCAGCGCATTGACCGATCTGATGCCCTATACGCTGATCGCTACCGAACAAAGCATCGGCCGCGAGGACTTCCTCGAGGCGCAGCGCCTTTCTGCGCTGCTCGAAAAAGCCGATCCCAAAGCCCCGGCCCTGCCGCGCCTGAAGCAGACCATTGCCAATGCGCAGCTGGCGGTCGCAGCGCGCGCCGAGACCGAGAAGACCAAGGAAGTCACCGCTGCCGAGACCAAGGCGCTGGAAGAGCAGCGTCTGGCGCAACAGGCCGAACAGCAGCGGGCCGCCGCCGCCGCCCTGGCGACGCAGCAACAGCAGGACGCAGCGCGTGCGGCGGAAGCCGAGCGTGTTGCCGCCGCCCAGCGTGAAGCGGCCCAGCGCGAAGCCGCCGCCCGCACTACCACCCCGGCCTCGACCGCAACGGCGGCGCCCGCGGCTGCACGGCCGGCCGCCAGCACGTCGCTGAAGGTGGTCAGTTCGCCCTCGCCGCGGTACCCGCCCGAAGCGCTGCGCGCCGGCACCGCCGGTGAAGTGCTGGTGGAGATCACCATCGGCACCGACGGTTCGGTGACCAATGCGCGCGTGGTGCGCGCCACGCCGCCGCGCGTGTTCGATCGCGAAGCCTTGAATGCGGTACGCCGCTGGAAGTTCGAACCCATCGACGCGCCGACCACCACGCGCCGCACGCTGGCGTTCAATCCGGGTTGAATTGCAAAGCAATCGTTGACGGAAGGCCGGCGCAAGCCGGCCTTCTTGTTTTAGCCGGAAGTTCTGTACAGAAATCGCACGAAGCGCGATGCCGGGTACGGGCTGGAAATGAAGAAGGCCGGTTCTAAAATTAAAGACCGTCATCCCGGCGAATGCCGGGACCCAACTAACAGCGATTGAAGTGGTTGGTCAGCGGTGGGAAATGATCTGTGCACGCCCTGTCATTACGCATGAACAACGTACGTGCCGGTCAATTTCTCACGGCGCACGTTCCGACATTGCATCAACTGGAAGTTGGGTCCCGGCATTCGCCGGGATGACGGTTGTTTCCTTTCTTTTCTTCAGGGAAACCATCCAGGCGGTCCATTTCCTTTTCGACGCAAGCTCAGTCGCAGAAGGCAGCCAGGCCTGCACCCCTGACCAATGCCGCCTCGAAGAGGCTGCGCATCGCCTCAAACGCCTCCAGCGCCTCGCGGTTGCCGCCGAGTTCGCTCACGTTGGCCGTGAATATCTTCATGAGCGTGGCGACCTGGGCAGGCTGCAGAAAGGAATCCTCGAAGTATCTGAGACCTGCGCCGGCCAGGCTGCCCTTGTCGAACAAAAACGCCAGCGAGCGGTGGGCATCGAGATCGATGGAGCCCGCCAGTTCAAGGCCGCTGGGATCGTCGGGCATATCGGTGGTGGATGGATCTGTGTAGTAAATGTCCAGCACGGCTAGTCCAAGGTTCGAACGGTTCCGTCTTCGTTGACGGTGGCGCGGTGGCGTTTGAATTGACCGCCGCGCAATCCCTCGGGTTGCTTTTGTTGGAGTGGGCTCAACCCGAGATGGCCAAACGCTCCTGCTGGTAACGACGCGTCGCCGCGAACCACAGGATCGCCGCCAAGCCGAAACCCGTTGCCAGGTAGACCGCCCATTGCTGCGCGGTGATGACTTCGCCGCGCACCACTTTCAGGATCAGCTGGTTCTGAGCCAGGAAAGGCACCGCGAACTGCCAGAGCTGGGTCTTCACCGGGTTCACCATCAGCACGATGGTCGGCAGCATCGGCAGCAGCATCAGCCAGGTCATGTGGCTCTGCGCTTCCTTCATGCTCTTGGCCGCGGCGGCCAGGTAGGTCAGCAGGGTGGTGCCGATGAACACCATCGGCATCAGGATCAGCAGCAGCTTGCCGATGGCCATGAAGCTGACTTCCATCTGCCGGCCGACCGATGGCGACAGCAGCGCCCCCAGCTTGAACGCGAGCAGGGTGAGCAACAGCGAAATCAAGGCGATCACGCACGCCGCCGCGATCTTGCCGCTGACGATGGCGCCGCGCGGCGCGGGCGTGGCCAGCAAGGGCTCCAGCGATTGGCGCTCGCGCTCGCCGGCGGTCGCATCCAGGATCAGGGAAACGCCGCCCAGGAAGGCGCTGATGATCAGGAAATAGGGAAGGATGAAGGACAGCACGCGCCCGCGTTGCGCTTCGGGCGTGGCCAGGTCGGTTTTCCGTATCTGGATGGCGCTGGCCGCGCCGGGGCTGACGCCGCGTGCGAGCAGGCGCAGCGAACCGGCTTGTCCGCCATAGGCGGACAACAATCCTTGCAGGCGACGCACCGGGATTTCGGCATCCTGGCGGGTGCTGTCCTGGATGATCTCCAGCGGTGCCGGCAGGCTTTTGCGCCATTGCTCCGGAAATTCGGGACCGATCCGCAGGACCACGTCTTCTTCCTGGCTTGCGATGGCCGCATTGATGTCTTTCGGCGGCGCCTTGATCGTCACGTTCTGGCCCTCCAGCCAGGCGATCAGGTTGGGCGCATGTTCGCGGCCGACCACAGGCAGTTCTAACGGTTTTTCGATCTGGCTACGGGCGCGGCTTTCGCCCAGTGTGCCCAGGCCGATGATCAGCAGGGGAGTGAGCAACGGGCTGAGCCCCAGGGCCAGCAGCAAGGTGCGGCGGTCGCGGAACAGGTCGCGCAATTCCTTGCGCATCACGGTCATCAAGGCACGGAAAGATTTCATGCGAGCAGTCCTTCTTCCGAGCCGATGGCTTTCACGAACGCGTCTTCCAGGTTCTCTTCGCCGGTCAACGCGCGCAGTTCGTCGGCGGTGCCCGAGGCCACCACCTGGCCGCGCGCGATGATCACGATGCGGTCGCACAGCGCAGCGACCTCTTGCATGATGTGGCTGGAGAAGACCACGCAGCGCCCTTCGGCGCGCAATTGCTTGAGAAATTCGCGCAGGCCGCGCGTGGTCATCACGTCCAGGCCGTTGGTGGGCTCGTCCAGGATCACGTTGCCCGGATCGTGGACAAGCGCGCGTGCGATCGCGGTCTTGGTGCGCTGGCCTTGCGAAAATCCTTCAGTGCGACGATCAATGAAGTCCTGCATGTTCAGCGCGCGCACCAGACTGTCGGTTCGCGTGGCGATGGTGGCCGCATCCAGGCCGTGCAATTCGCCGAAATAGGCGATGTTCTCGCGTGCGGTCAGGCGCTTGTATACGCCGCGCGCATCCGGCAACACGCCCAGCGCGCGTCTTACCGCTTCGGCTTCGCTGGCCGTGTCGTGGCCGTCCACCAGCACGCGCCCGCTGTCGGGCTTCATCAGCGTGTACAGCATGCGCAAGGTGGTGGTCTTGCCGGCGCCGTTGGGACCCAGAAGACCGGTGATCTCGCCATCGCGCGCTTCGAAACTCACGCCGTCAACGGCTTTGACCACCGTCTTGGCGGCGGTGAAGGACTTATGCAGCGCCTGTACTTGGATCATGGCGACACCGGGAATGGGGATTCGGGATTGGGGATTTGGGATTGGGGAAAAGCCCCGATCCTTGCCGCATGCGATGCAACCACCATGAAAGATGTCCTCCGTTTTTGCCGTTCCGAATCCCCAATCCCCAATCCCGAATCCCCATTCCCGGCACTCATGGTTCCCATCCATAAAAGCCGGTGAAGGGCGGTGTGTAGGCCAACTTGGCCAAACACTTGGCGTCGAGCCTCCTGGCGTCTGCGCTGTCGATGAACTGAGCCATCAGCCTGGGCATGCAGCCGACGCCGATCACGTTGTGGCCCTGGCCGCGCAGCACCAGATGGCGTCCGTTCGCAAGCGGCTTGACCACTGCCTCGCCGTAGCGCGGCGGGGTCACCGGATCGAACTCGCCGGACAACAGCAAGGCAGGCACGGCGGTCTTCAGCGGCGCACGGAAACCCGCCGGACGCGTGCCTTTCGGCCAGACCGCGCATTGGGCGACCAGATAATCCGCGAGATCGTTGCCGAGCAGAGTGCCTTCGTCGGCCGGGTCGGCTTTTAGTTCGCTGCCGTCCTCGCTGCAGATCACCGAAAGCTGCATGCCCATGGTGATGCTTTCGGACATCTGGTCGCCCAGCATCTTCGACAGCGCCATCAGCGCGTCGTAACGTCCGTTGGCCGCTTCGTTCAACTGCAAGGGCAGCAGCGACGAGGCCAGCGGCATGTACGCGTACATGCGCACCAAGCCCGCGACCAGCGCGGGCGTCAATTTTTCCTGCTTGCTTTCGCCGGTAATGCCGTCGCGATAGGCCACCAAGGGCGGATCGGATTCCAGCTTGGCCATCAGTGCGCGTAGCTTCGCGCGCGGGTCGCCCATGCGTTGCAGACAGGCTGAAGTCTTGGCGCAGAGTGCGAACTGCAGATCCAGCGCCTCTTCCAGGTTGCGCGCGAACTCGTTGCCCAGCACCAGCGAATTGGGCGCCACGCTGTCCAGCACGATCGTGCGCGTGCTGGCCGGATACTTCGCCGCGTACTGCTGGGCCACGCGCGTGCCGTAAGAGATGCCGACCAGATTGATCTTCTCGGCGCCGATTGCCTTGCGCACCGCGTCCAGGTCCTGGATCGCTTCGGTGGTGGTGTAGAAGCGCGGATCGGCGCGCTTGGACAGTGCGGCCAGGCAGCGCTTGGTGTAGTCGGTGGCAGCCTGCGGCGTGGGCAGTTCGGTTTCATCGAACGGCTCCTTGCAGCTCAGCGCATTGGAACCACCCGTGCCGCGCTGGTCCACCAAGATGATGTGGCGTTTCTTGCGGGTCTCGGCGAAGGCATTGGCGGTTTGCGGGTAGCTTTCCAGCGCCGATTGGCCCGGTCCGCCGGCGAGCATGAAGACCGGATCCGGCTCGGCGGCATCGTCCTTGTCGGCGGGTATCCACGCGATCTTCAGGCCGATCTTGCGGCCCGCCGGGCTGGCCGGATTTTCCGGCACCTGCAACGTAGCGCACTGCGCGGGCAACGCCTCGTCGGAAAACGGCGTGCTCAGCGAGCAGGTCTTGAACTCCAGGGAGCCCAGCTTGCGCGCCTGCGCGTCGGGGGCGCAGGCCAGGGCCAACAGAGCAACAGCGGCGGCAATCTGTATTCGACGCATGGCGTCTCCGGTGAGCGGTCTCTTCCAGACCCTATGTTGTCACGACGGAGAGCGGCGGCGGATGTGACCAAAGGCAGGGCATGGGTTTTTCCTTCTCCCACCGGGAGAAGGAAAAGCGTCACTTCGACGAAACGTACTTCTCCCGCCGGATCTGCGGAATCGGCAGTCCGTCGGCCTTCAGCGATTCGAAGCACGCATCCACCATGTTGGGATTGCCGCACAGGTAGGCGATGTCGGTTTGCGGGTTGGGCGAGAACTCGGCCAGGAATTGCTGCACGTAACCGCGGCGCACATCGGGGTGGGGGTTGTCCGGCAGCTCGCGGGAGAAGCAGGGCACGAAGCGGAACTGCGGGTGCTTGTCGGCGAAGGCGCGGAAATCCTCGCCGTACAGCAATTCCTCGGGCGTGCGCGCGCCGAACAGCAGCACCACCTCGATGCCGCGCTCGGCGATCAGCTTTTCCACCAGCGGCAGCATGGCGCGGTAAGGGGTGACGCCGGTGCCGGTGCCGATGAACAGATAGCGCCTGTTGGCGTCGCCCGGCATCAGGCAGAAGCGCCCGTACGGGCCGCTGGCGTCGATCTGGCCACCGGTCTCCAGCCCTTCGAACAGCGCGGTGGCCGCACCGCCGGCCACGTAACTGACGGCGATTTCGACGGTTTCGCCGGCGCCCAGGGCATGGTCGTGGATGGTGGCCAGCGAATAGCTGCGCTTGGTGGCGGTGCCATCGGCGTAGCTGAAATGCACCTGGATGAACTGGCCCGGGATGAAATCCAAGGGAAGCCCGTCGCCGCGTACGAATACGTAGTGGCCGACGGAGGGCGCCAGCATGCGGCGTTCTACCAACTTGAGCGGGAAATGGACGATGGCCAAGGTTCGGAACCGGAACAGTCTGGTGCCGGGGCCGGCCCGACGGGACGCCTATAATAAGCGTTTGCATACTTCAGGCGCCCGGCGGGCGCCGTAAGGTCCTACATGGTTTCCCAAGCTGCACCTGCCGCCAATGCGGCCGCGCTCTCCATCACCGACTTGCGCAAGACCTACGACACCGGCGTGCAGGCGCTCAAGGGCGTCTCGCTGCAGGTCGCTCCGGGCGATTTCTTCGCCCTGCTGGGCCCCAATGGCGCCGGCAAGTCCACCTTGATCGGGATCGTCAGCTCGCTGGTCAACAAGAGCGCCGGGGAAGTGGAAGTATTCGGCGTCAATCTGTCCAAGGACCGCGACGGCGCCATGCGCCTGCTCGGCCTGGTGCCGCAGGAGCTGAACTTCAACATGTTCGAGAAGCCCATCGACATCCTGGTCAACTACGCCGGTTTCTACGGAATTCCGCGGGCCGAGGCGCTGGTGCGGGCCGAAGAGGAACTCAAGCGCGCCCAGCTGTGGGACAAGGCCACCAGCATGTCGCGCACTCTGTCCGGTGGCATGAAGCGCCGGCTGATGATCGCCCGCGCCATGATGACCCGTCCGCGCCTGCTGATCCTGGACGAACCCACCGCCGGCGTGGACATCGAGATCCGCCGCGGCATGTGGAAGACGCTGAAGGAAATCAATACTGCCGGCACCACCATCATCCTGACCACGCATTACCTGGAAGAAGCCGAGAGCCTGTGCCGCAACGTGGCCATCATCGACCGCGGCACCATCGTCGAGCAGGGGCCGATGCGCGCGTTGCTGGCCAAGCTGGATGTGGAAGGATTCGTGTTCGACATCGATGGCGTGTTGCCTTCGCAATTGCCGGCGATCGAAGGGACCACGCTGGTCGCCACCGACGACCATACTTTGGACTTGGACATGCCGCGGGCGATGGATCTCAACCGTGTGTTCGCAGCGTTGGGCGAGGCGGGTATCCGCGTGCGTTCGATGCGGACCAAGAGCAATCGGTTGGAAGAATTGTTCGTGCGGTTGACCGGCGATGAAGCGGCGGCGAAGCGGGAACAAGCGGCATGATTAATCCCCTCCCTTGCGAAGCAGGGGAGGGCTAGGGAGGGGTGCTTTTGATTTTGCTGTTGTTGTTGCTTTGAGAAGAGCTAAAGGCAAGATCAAGAGCACCCCTCCCCAACCCTCCCCTGCTTCGCAAGGGAGGGGGCAAGAGCAAACGCAAGAGATGCTGAGATAGAGAATGACCCAAGCCGTTGCCACCACCTCACTGCAAAAGAACTTCGTCGCCCTCGGCACCATCGTGCGCCGCGAGATCATGCGCATCCTGCGCATCTGGGGGCAGACCCTGGTGCCGCCGGCGATCACCATGACTTTGTACTTCCTGATCTTCGGCGGGCTGATCGGTTCGCGCATCGGCGACATGGGCGGCTACAGCTACATGGAGTTCATCGTGCCCGGGTTGGTGATGATGAGCGTCATCCAGAACAGCTACGGCAACATCTCCTCCAGTTTCTTCGGCGCCAAGTTCGGCCGCCATATCGAGGAATTGCTGGTCAGCCCGATGCCCAACTGGGTGATCCTGGGCGGCTACGTGGCCGGCGCGGTGCTGCGCGGGCTGATGGTCGGCAGCATCGTGCTGGTGATCGCCATGTTCTTCACCAAGGTGCGCATCCCGCATCCTTTCATCACCCTGACCACGGTGCTGCTGGGCGCCACCATCTTCTCGCTGGCCGGCTTCATCAACGCGGTGTATGCGAAGAAGTTCGACGACGTGGCCATCGTGCCGACCTTCATCCTCACCCCACTGACTTACCTGGGCGGCGTGTTCTATTCGGTCAAGCTGCTGCCGCCGTGGGCCGAGGCCGCTACCCACGCCAATCCCATCTTCTACATGGTCAATGCGTTCCGCTACGGCCTGCTGGGCACCAGCGATGTGCCGGTGTGGGTGGCGTACGCGTTGATGCTGAGCTTCGTGGGCGGGTTGGGCGCCTTGGGTCTGTGGTTGTTGAAGCGCGGCGTAGGTCTGCGCAGCTAGCGGCCTGTAGAGCCGAGCTTGCTCGGCTGCCCTTCGCGGGGACTCAGGTCTTTGCGTGTTAAAGAGCAGCCGAGCAAGCTCGGCTCTACAAAGCGAGGAGCATTGCATGCGAGTCCTGGTGTTGGGAGCGGGCGGAACCGGAGGCTACTTCGGTGGTCGACTGGCGCAATCCGGAGCGGACGTGACTTTTCTCGTGCGCTCTGCGCGCGCGCTGCAACTGGAGCGCAACGGGCTGCAGATCCGCAGCCCGCTCGGCGATGCGGATTTTCCGGTCGCGTACGTCGTCGCCGAAAATCTGAAGCCGCTGGCGGCCGAAAAGCCATTCGATCTGGTGTTGCTCAGCTGCAAGGCCTACGACCTGGACAGCTCGCTCGACGCCATCGCTCCTGCGGTTGGCCCGCAAACCACGGTCATGCCCATCCTCAACGGTCTGCTGCACTATGCGGCGTTGGACACGCGCTTCGGACGCGAACGTGTGCTGGGCGGGTTGTGCTTCATCAGCGCGACGAAAGGACCCGATGGCGAAGTGTTGCATCTGGGCAAGCCGGCCTCGATCACCTTCGGCGAACGCGAAGGCGATGCCGACAGCCAGCGTGTACGCGACTTCGCGCTGCTCTGCGAACGAGCCGGGCTGGATCATCTCGCTGCCGCGGACATCAACCAGCAGCTCTGGATCAAATACAGCTTCCTCGCCACGCTGGCTGCAGGGACCTGCCTGATGCGCGCCAGCGTGGGGCGCATTGTGGCAGGCGAGGGCGGTGCCGACTTCATGCATGCGTTGTATCGCGAATGCGCGGCGGTAGCCGAAGCGGCCGGCCAAGCCGTTCCAGAAACCGCGCAGGCCACGGCGCTGGCCACGCTCACGCAATCCGATTCGCCGGTGAAGGCGTCGATGCTGCGCGACCTGGAGGCAGGACAGAAAGTGGAAGCAGCGCACATCGTCGGCGACATGCTGCATCGCGCGCAGCAGGCGCAACAGCAGGCGCCGCTGTTGGCGGCGGCGTGGTGCCACCTGCAGGCTTACGAAGCGGGACTGATCGCGTAATCCGTCAATCGCAAACGGCACCCTCGTCCTGCGGGCGGCATTGCTCAGGAAAACCGTGCTTCTTCCAGTAGGCCAGAATGCCGTTGTCGCGCAGATAATCCTGGAAGGCAGGATCGCGACGCAGATAGGCCAGGTCCTTGGTCCACAGCAACAGGTCCCAGCTCGAATACGAGCGCTCGCGCAGCACGTCGAGTTTGTGGATCAGTTCGGCGGCGTGGTTGCCGGCGTCGGGCATCAGCACGCGATTGAAGTTCAGCAGCCCGGTCTTCGCTTCGAACGTACGCATCTCGGCCTCGGCCTGCGGCCAAAACGACGGATCGACCAGCGCGCGAGAGCTGGCGACGTAGGACGCCTTGAGTCGTCCGGCTTCGGTATCGCGCAGGGCCTCGTTGCCCAAATCCTGCTCGGCGATGCGTACGGCGGCGGCGTAGTCTTTGCGCCAGACCGCGTTGAACCAACGCCCGTAGACGGCGAAGATATCGCTGCGCTCGAACTGCGCACGCGCGTCTTCGTGCCGTCCCAGAGTGTCGAGGATACGGCCCAGGGTAAAGCGTTTGCCTGGATTGATGGGATCGCGCGCCACGTCCTCGCGCACTATCGCCTCGGCTTGCTGCAGGTAACCGAGTTGCGACATTGTCATGGCTTGCTGGTAGCGGGCCGGATAGAAGTTCGGTGCCAGCGTGGTGGTTTTCGCCAGCAAAGCCAGACAAGGCTCCCATCGGTTGTCGCGGCATGCCGCGGTGGCCTGCAGGAAGTAAGGTTCGGGCAGGGACGGATCCAGCCGCTGGGTGATGGCGGCTTCCTGCATGGCCTCGGCGCGCAGCGCGGCGGCCAGATGCGGGCGCCGGTAGGCGCGCGTACCCAGTGCTGAGGCCAGTCCCGCATGGGCGCGCGCATCGTCCGGACGCTCACGGATCAATGCGCGGAATTCGGCTTCCGCCGGTTCGACCGTTCTATCGACGGCGCCTTGTCGGCTGCGCAGCAAGGCTTGCGCGGCCAGATAGCGGCGCAGAAATTCGGCATCGCCGCTTTTCGCCGTTGATCCTGCCGTCAGGCCCATCTTCAAGGTGAGTGAAGTCGCCACGGCCTGCGCGATCTCGCGCTGAAGGGCCAGTACTTCGGTGGCATCGCGGTCGAAATCCCTGGCCCATAGCGCGCGGCCGCTGCCGGCCTCGATCAGGCGCAGGCGAATGCGCAGGTGCTGTCCGGCCTGTTGCAGGCTGCCTTCCAGGGCATGGGTGATGCCCAGGCGCTGGGTCAGTCGGGTCGGGTCGGTGGATTCGGCCGCGGCAATCACGGTGGACTCGCGCGCGATCACGCGCAGACCGTCGATCTGCGCCAGCGTGCCGATCAATTCTTCGCCCAGGCCGTCGGCAAGTTCGCGGCCGGCACCGTCGTTGCCGATGGCTTTGAGAGGCATCACCACCAGGGTCGGCATAGTGGCCGGCCCGGCTTTCGGAGCGGGGGAAACCGGGGGCGGAGAAGACGCATCACGCCACCAGGCCAGCACTGCCGCCAACAACGCCGCCACGACCACGGCAATCAGCCAAAGACGACGCTTGCCGCTCGGTGCCGGGATTGCGCCCGAGCCGTCAACCTCCAGAGCGCGACGATCGGATTGGACACGCCGCTCTTCCTGCAGCGTCACGGAATCGGCCGCCTCCTCCCGCGCAGGCAGGTCGAAACGATACCCCGTGCCATGCAGGGTATGCAGCAGGCGCGGATGCTGCGCGTCTTCGCCCAGCGCATGCCGCAGCAGGGTCACCACCCGGTTCAGTACACCCGGGGTGACATGGCGATGACCCCAGACCGCATCCAGGATGTCGTCGCGGGTAAAGACCTGCCCGGGCGCGCACGCCAGCAAGGACAGCACGGCGAAGGCCTTGGGCTCCAGCGGCTGCTCGGCGCCACCGCGCAACAAGCGGCGGCCGGCGAAATCGATCACCACATCGTCGAAGGCTAGATTGGCCGGTTGGGGTGGGGGCATGGCGGGTATTGTCGAAAAAACCCTGTGCTTTCAAGCATACGCGCAAAGCCCATTGGCCCGGCCTAAGCATTCCCCAAGCTTTTCCGACAAAGCATCTGCGCAGCCTGCGGGCGTCCTCAAGACCGGCCGGCGTGGCGGCAGGAAGCTGGCGACGCCGGGAACGACCCGGTTCACCGCCAAGGAAACCGCCATGAACATCCGCACCTGCCTCACCCTTCTGTCCCTGTCCTCCTCCTTCGGCATCGCTTCCACCCATGCGACCGAAGTGCCTGTTGGCGAAGCCAGCATCGTGGTCGATTGCGCCAAACCGGCCCTGCCCAGCCAGCGCGAAGTCGGCGAGACAACCGGTCAGTACAACTTCAGCCAGGTCTATGCCACCCGCGCCCGCCTGATGTCCGAAGCCCGCCGCGCCTGCCAGCGCGAGGGCGTAACGCGGGTTCGGCTGGTGATGGAGCCATCCGTACGCGAATCCACCCGCACGGTCGCGCAGACGAATGCTTCGCGGTGAAGTCCATGCCACCCAGGAGAATCCCATGATCGAGTTCACCTCCCTGGTGAAATCGGCAGCGGTTGTGGTTGCGCTGTGGCTCGCCCCGACTGCCCCTGGTGTTGCTCAATCTGCCGGAGAGAGCGGGAAGGAACTGCTCAGGATCCAGGACGAATGGGCGGCGGCGCGGGTCAAGCGCGATGTCGCGTATCTCGAGCGCCTGTACGCCAAAGAATTCCGCGTCCATTCCATGAATGGCTCGGTCGTAAGCCGCGAGGCCGATATCGGAGTATTCGCTTCGGGAGAACTGAAGCCGGATCGAGTCGAAGACCAGGACATGGAAGTCTCCGTGTACGGCGACACGGCATTGGTGACCGGTATCGAGAACGTGGCCGGCACCTACAAGGGAAATTACGGCGCCATGGCGCTGCGCTTCCTCAACGTATTCGTGCGCCGTGACGGGCACTGGCAGCTGGTCATTCACCAGTCGACCCCGGTGCCGAAGGAATGACGCCTGTAGGTCGGGGCTACGTCCCCGACGCTCTGAAAATTGGCCGAGCGTCGGGGACGTAGCCCCGACCTACGGCAGGCGGAAGAACTCGCGCGCGTTTGCCGTGGTTATCGCCGCCGTGGTCGCCACGTCCTCGCCGCGATCGCGCGCCAGCTCTTCCACGATGTGAGCCAGGTACCTGGGTTCATTGCGGTGGTGCGAAGGCTTTGGCTTGACCGTGCGCGGCAGCAGGTAGGGCGCGTCGGTTTCGATCATCAGCCGGTTGGCGGGAATGCTCTTCACCAGCTCGCGCAGGTGCAGGCCGCGGCGCTCGTCGCATAGCCAGCCGGTGATGCCGATGTGCCAGTCGCGGTCCAGGTAATCGAACATTTCCTCGCGGGTGCCGGTGAAGCAATGCACCACCGCCGGCCCGATCCGCCCCTCGAAGTTCTTCATTACCGCCATGAAATCGGCGTGCGCGTCGCGCTGGTGCAGGAACAGCGGCTTGCCGTTCTCCGAAGCAAGCTGTAGCTGGCGCTCGAATGCTTTGCGCTGGGCCGGGCGCGGGGAAAAGTCGCGGAAGTAATCCAGGCCGCATTCGCCCACCGCCACCACTTGCGGATGCGCGTGCAGGGTGCGCATCTCAGCGTCGCATTCGTCGGTGTATTCCAGCGCGTGATGCGGGTGCACGCCGGCGGTGGCGAACAAAAAGCCCGGGTGCGCCTGAGCCAACGCCAGCGCCTTGGGCGAATGCTCGCGGCTGGCGCCGGTGATCACCATCTGCACGATCCCGGCATCGCGCGCGCGCTGCAGAACCGCGTCGCGGTCGGGGTCGAAACTGTCATGGGTGAGGTTGGCGCCGATGTCGATAAGTTGCATGCGGCGAAGTTTAGAGGGTGTGGCGAGCTTTGGGTTTCTCTTCCCGATTCTGGGGAGAATGGCCAAGTTCTTCGCGAAAAGCCGGGCCCTCACCCTGCGCTTCGCGCTCCCCTCCCAGCCTTGCACACCCTTCGGGCGCCGCAAAGCGGGAGAGGGGTTTTCGTCAGTGGCGATCAGTTCAACTGGCAGGTTGCGGGTTTGGACGAGGTGAACAAAGCATTGGTCGCCCACTCGGGATGATCGATGAACGGGTTGCGATTGCCCTGGAAGCTGTAGATCACCTCGTTGCGCTCCTGCTCGGCCGCATCCGGCGGATCGGCCTGATGCCATGCCAGCAGCGTGGAGAGCAGACCCATGTAAGCGGGCGAGGCGGAAGTGATGACGATCAGGCTGCGGTTGTCGGTCAGTTCCAGATCCGGCTCGGACTGGCCGGTGCCCGGATGGGTGCCGCCTTCGTAGCGGATCGCCATGTACAGCACGGCGCGGGCGATGTCGCCGCGGCGATGGCCCCAGGTTTCGAACGAGCCGCTGTTGCCGTCCGGACCCTTGAACCAATTGCCGTTGCCCGGGTAGGTCCCGCTGCCGCCGCCGAAGCCGTTGTTCGCTTCGGTGGCGCGCTCGCTGCAGCCGGACGACTGCGCACAGGCCGCATACGGCTTGTTGCCGCGATCGGAGTTGTAGCCGGTGTCGCTGAGATACAGCATGTGGGTGTCGGTGTACGGCGCATACGGCAGGCCCAGATCGCCGGTGGCGCTGCCGAAGCCGAGCGAGTTGGGCCAGGTATGCTCGCGGTTGTAGGTGATGCCGCTGCCGGTGCCCGCGCGCTCGCTGCCCTTGAGGTAGCTGCGGTTGCGGTAGACGTCGAGGATGCGGCCGGCGTTGTTGGGGTCTTCGTCGGCGATCTCCAGGATGGTCCAGGTGTTGGTGGTGCCGCCGCTGTACGGATACGCGGTGTGGCCCTTGATGGTGGCGTGCAGCGAGCAGCGCAGTTGCTGTGCGCTGCTGGCGTTGACGTGCGAATAGTAGTCGCCACCGCCGCCGCCGCCGGCGACGCTGAAATCGATCGCCGTGTCCTGCGCGGGATGCGCGCCGCCGGCATCAGAGACTTTGCTGGCCACTACGCGGAAGGCGCAGCTTTCGCCGCCGTACAGCGCGGTATTGGTGGAAATCAGAAAGGCGCTGCCGGAGCTTGCATGGCTCAACGGCACATTGCCCGAAGTACCGCAGACCAGGGTGAAGGCGCCGCTGGCCAGGGTTACCGATTCGCTGAAGCCGACCGAAAGATCGCCCGCGGCGGGAAAGCCGGTCGCACCCTGGGCAGGATTGGTGCTGGTCACTGCCGGCGGCGGATTGGGCGCCGAAAAACTCTGGTTGTTGTTGCAGCCGCCGAAAGTCTGCGTAGCCGAACTGCGCCAGGTGAAATTGGCCAGGGCGCCGCTGCCGCCCAGTTGCAGCGAAGTGCCGGCGGCGGTGCTGCCGGTTTCCGACACCGGCAGGTTGCTGCTGGTGAGGCCTGCGGCCGGGCCGTTGCTGGCGGTGATGGCGCCTTCGTAGCTCAGGAACTGGACCACGGCGCCGCTGCCGTTGACCAGCGCCAGGCCATCGTTGCTGCCGTTCTGGATGCCGTTGCTGGGATAGCTGAGCGTGGCGATGCGCACGCTGCCGCCGCAGTTCACCAGGCTGCCGGCGGGCACCAGATCGTTGTCGTAAGTGGTCGCAGAGCCCGGCGAGGAGCCGTTGTACAGATAGATGCGGTAGGCGCCGAGGCTTTCGCCGGCAGTGGCCACCACCTCGATGCGTTCGCCGACATCGCCGCTGGCGGTGGCGTCGTCGTAATGCAATTCGTTGATGAAGACCTCGGCGTGGGCGTGGCCGCACAGCGGCAGCAGAGCGAGGGCGAGCAGGTGGGAAAAAGCGGACTTAGACGACATCGGCGAATCCTTTCGAAGGGGTCTGTCCGGAATCTAGCCCATGCAGATGACGGCCGCCACCGCATCCCATCGCAGTTCGGGCCTGCAATCGACGCGCGTTACCGTTAGCCTTTGTCGATGGTATTGCCGTCTTTTCCCATCCAGGCCCTGCTGCCGCAGATCCGCACCTCGCTGGCGGCGCATCCGCGTCTGGTGCTGGAAGCGCCGCCCGGCGCCGGCAAGACCACCCAGGTGCCACTGGCCTTGCTCGACGAGGCGTGGCTGGCCGGACGCAAGATAGTGATGCTGGAGCCGCGCCGGGTAGCCGCGCGCGCCGCCGCCGGTTTCATGGCCGGGCAGCTGGGCGAAGCGGTGGGCGAAACCGTGGGCTACCGGATCCGTTTCGAGAACAAGGTCTCCGCCCGTACCCGCGTAGAAGTGGTCACCGAAGGCATCTTCACCCGCATGCTGCAGGACGATCCGATGCTGGAGGGTATCGGCGCGCTGCTGTTCGACGAATTCCACGAACGCCACCTCGCCGGCGATCTGGGCCTGGCGCTGGCGCTCGATGTGCAGGAGCAGTTGCGCGAGGATCTGCGCATCGTGGTGATGTCGGCCACGCTCGATAGCGAGAAGCTCGCCCGCTTCCTCGACGCGCCCAGGTTGAGCAGCGAAGGCCGCAGTTATCCGGTGACTGTCGCGCACTTCCCGGGACGACGCGACGAATCGCTCGAATCGCAGGCCAGGCGCGCGGTGGAAGAGTCGCTGGAAAAGCATCCGGGCGATGTGCTGGTTTTCTTGCCGGGGCAGCGGGAGATAGCGCGAGTAGAGGCGGCTTTAAGCCCCTCTCCCCCCGGGACAGGGGTTGGGGTGAGGGTACGGCGGAGTAGCGATGGTTCGGACATGGCTGACTTCGCCGCACCTCAGCCGCTTGAGGCGGCTTCGATACCCGGCGCTGCCTGCCACCCTCTCCCAGTGGGAGAAGGGAAAGAGATCGTCGTCCTCCCCCTCCACGGCGAACTCTCCATCGAACAACAATCCCAAGCCCTGCAACCCGATCCGCAAGGCCGCCGCCGCGTGGTGCTGGCCACCAACGTCGCCGAATCCAGCGTCACCCTGCCCGGCGTGCGCGTGGTGATCGACAGCGGCCTGGCGCGCGAGCCGCGCTACGACCCCAACAGCGGTTTCGCACGACTGCAGATCGTCAACATTTCGCAAGCTTCGGCCGACCAGCGCGCCGGACGCGCGGGCCGTGTCGCCGAAGGCTGGGCGTATCGCCTGTGGCCGCAGTCGCAACGGCTGGAACCGCAGCGCCGTCCCGAGATCGCGCAAGTCGAGCTGGCGTCGCTCGCACTCGAACTCGCGGCATGGGGCAGCGACGCCTTGCGCTTCGTAGACACATCGCCGGCAGGCGCGCTGTCGGCGGCGCGCGACCTATTGCGTCGCCTGGGCGCATTGGCCGAGTCGGACTCCATTACCGCGCTGGGCAAACGCATGCTCACGCTCGGCACCCATCCGCGTCTGGCGGCGATGCTGCTGTCGGCGCAGGGCGAAGAAGACCGGGCGCTGGCCTGCGATCTGGCGGCACTGGTGGAAGCGCGCGATCCATTGCGCAATGGTGGCGATGCGCTGGCCGCGCGCTGGCGTGCGCTGTCCTCCTTCCGGCAAGGCCGCGTTGCCGGCGACGCGCACCGTTCCGGTCTGGCTGCCATCGATGCGGCAGCCAAACAGTGGCGTCGCCGCCTGCGTGTCGACAGCACGCCACCGCGAGACATCGAAGCGCACCGTCTCGGCGATCTGCTGGCGCATGCCTTTCCCGACCGCATCGCGCATCAGCACCCACTCGACCCGCGCCGCTACCAGTTGGCCAACGGACGCATGGCCCGGGTGTTCGACGACAGCGCGATCTACGGCGAACCCTGGATAGTGGCCAGCGAGTTGCGCTACGAAACCAAGGACGCACTGATTCTGCGCGCCGCGCCTGTCGACGAAGCACGGTTGCGCCACGACTTCCCACAACGTTTCGTCAGCGAAGACGCAGTGCGCTGGGACGCGGCCAGGCGCGTGCTGCAAGCGCAGCGCGAGACCCGCTTCGATCAGATAGTGCTGGAAACCAGACCGGCCGGCCGTGTCGATCCGCAGCACGCCGCCGCCGCATTGACCGAGGCGGTGCGCGAACTGGGGCTGGATTCGCTGCCATGGAGCGAGCCGTTGCGGCAATGGCGGGAGCGGGTTCGCTCGCTGCGCCAATGGATGCCGGAACTCGGACTGCCCGATCTCTCCGATGAAGCGTTGATCGCCTCCCTGGCCGATTGGCTCAGACCGGCCTTTGTCGGCAAGACCCGCCTGGATGCTCTTGGCGAAGAAGAACTCGCCGACGCCCTGAAGTCCGGTCTCGACTGGAGCCAGCGCCAGCGGGTGGATCAGCTCGCGCCCGTCCGCATCGCGGTGCCGTCCGGCATGGAGCGCAAGATCGAATACACGCACGGCCATTCGCCGGTATTGGCGGTGAAACTGCAGGAACTGTTCGGCCTGGCCGATACGCCGCGCGTCGCCGACGGGCGCATCCCCGTCACCTTGCATCTGCTGTCGCCGGGCGGAAAGCCGTTGCAGGTCACCCAGGATCTGCGCGGTTTCTGGGAGCGCACTTATCCGGAAGTGAAGAAGGAGATGAAGGGAAGGTATCCGCGGCATCCGTGGCCTGATGATCCCTGGACCGCGATGGCCACGCACCGCGCTAAGCCGCGCGGCACATGACGCCGCGCATTCAGCGTGGGGTAGGCCACGCACGCACGCGCTAACACGCTTTGAACATCCGACGGCGGACACTGCAAACCTTCCACAGGAACTATGGGACGACACATATGAGCAGGCTCACCATCATTACCGACCGCGCCATGGAGCTGGTCAGCCAAGCCGGTACCAGTCTCAAGCACGTCGGACCCAGCGCCAGCAAACTCCTGCAGACCGGCGCCGCGATGGGTGCCGTGAAAACCGGCGGCCGCGTGGCGGTGAAGTTCGTCCGCCGTAACCCGGTGGTGGCCGTCGCCGCCGCATTGGGTATTGGCGTGTTGGCCTATGCCGCGCACCGCAAGCGCAAAAGAGATGAGGCAAATGCGCCGATCGAGGGCAAGTCCAAGCGCATCGAAGCCAAACGAGTCAATGGCACCGGCAAGACGCGCAGTTCGACGACTGCGCGCGCACCGCGCGCCCGCAAGCCAGCGGCGCCTTCCGCCGAAGCCTGAGGACGATACGTTGTTGTTGTAGGAGCGGGCCCTGCCCGCGACGCTTTTGTTTGTGGCAATTAAAAGCGTCGCGGGCAGGGCCCGCTCCTACAAGGCTTTCCATTGGCCGGGCGGAAGTCCGTTCAAGCGATGTTCGCCGACCGCAACCCGCACCAGCCGCAGAGTCGGCAATCCGACTGCTGCGGTCATGCGACGGACCTGCCGGTTGCGGCCTTCGCTGATGGTCAGTTCTATCCACGCATCGTGCACTGTTTTGCGGAAACGCACCGGCGGATCGCGCGGCCACAGATCCGGTGCCGTCTCCAGCGTGCGTGCCTTGGCCGGCAGAGTAACTCCGTCGTTCAACCTCACCCCGTCGCGCAGCAGCGACAATTGTTCTTCCATCACCATGCCCTCCACTTGCACCCAATAGGTTTTCGGTTGCTTGTGCCGTGGATCGGTCAGCCGGTGCGCCAGTGCGCCGTCATCGGTCAACAGCAATAGTCCTTCGCTGTCGTAATCCAAGCGGCCGGCCGCATACACGTTCGCCGGCAAGCCAAACTCGGCCAGCGTGCGGCGCGCCGGTTCGCTGCGGTCGGTGAACTGGCAGAGGACATTGAAGGGTTTGTTGAGGGCTATGAGCATGCGGACAGCAAGGTAGAAAAAAGCGTAGCCGGCGAGAGGTAATCCGTTTGATCGTCATCCCAGCTTGACCAGTCATTTGGCTGTTAAAGACCGCTGGGATGACGACTCAAACTCTACTGGGGTACCGTTACTCCCGCCGAAGCCTTACGAGGCCGGCTTCACGAACCGCAACGTCATCCGGTCGCTTTCCCCGATCGCCTTGTACTTGGCATCGTCCGCGGCCTCGTGGCCGTTTACCGGCGGCAACGTCCACACGCCGTTGGGATAGTCCTTGGTGTCGCGCGGATTGGCGTTGACCTCGCTCTTTTCCTGCAGTTTGAAGCCGGCCGCCTCGGCCATCGCTATCACTTGCGCCTGGCCCACGTAGCCGCTCTTGTCGTCGGCCGGCACGTCCGCCTTGGCGCGATGCTCCACCACGCCCAGCACTCCGCCCGGCTTGAGCACGGCGAAGAAGCCCTTGAACATACCCTCGGCCTGGCCCGCGCTGCGCCAGTTGTGCACGTTGCGGAAGGTCAGCACCAGATCCGCCGAATCGGCCGGGCCGAACACCGGCGCCTTGGGGTCGTAGCCCACCACTTTCGCTTTGCCGTACTGCGCCGACGCAGCGCCGAACTTGGTTTCCAGGGTGGTCTTGTTCTTCTGTTGATAGTCGCGGCTGCGGCCTTCGGCCACGCTGGCCGGATCGACCACGGCGGCGATGTACTGACCGCCGTCGCGCAGGTAAGGCGCCAGGATTTCCGAATACCAGCCGCCGCCGGGAGTGATCTCGATCACCGTCTGTGCGGGCGAAAGACCGAAGAAGGTCAGCGTTTCCTTCGGATGGCGGTAGCCGTCGCGCGCCACGTTGGCCGGATCGCGCCAGCTGCCCGCCAACACGGCGTCCAGGGCCGAAGCGGCGGTGGTTTCGCTCTTGGTTGCCGATGCGGGCGCGCTTTGCGCATGCGCGCCGGTCGCTGCGGACAGGGCCATGGCGACGCCAAGAAACAGGGAAATACGATTCATGCAAAGCACTCCGCGTTTGAAAGTGCGGCGAGCCTAGCACGCGCTCCGCAAAGACCCGTTGCAAAGTAGGTCGGGGCTACGCCCCCGACGCTCTTGGCGCACGGGTAAAGCTTCTGTCGGCCACGTAGAGCCGGCCCCGTACTCGATACGGGGCCGACCTACGCTACGCCAGCCGCAACGCATCCGGATAAGGCGGTGTGTCCGGATAATCGCCCGCCCGCAACCGGGCCTGCAAAGCGCGCCACCATTCCACGTCGAAGATCTCGCCATGCGCCGCCTTCAACGCCTCCATCAGCGGCGGAGACAGGCCGAGGAATTTGGGGAACTGTTCCGGAAAAATATCGTTGGGCGCAGCGTAGAACCAGCCGTCCTCCATCTCTTCCTCATGATGGTGCGGCGGCGGGATGGCGCGGAAGTTGCACTCGGTCATCAGGCACAATTCATCGTAGTCGTAGAACACCGCGCGGCCGTGCCCCGATACGCCGAAATTCTTCAGCAGCATGTCGCCGGGAAAGATGTTGTTGCGGGCCAGGTCCTTGATCGCCTGCCCGTAGTCGATCGCGGCCAGGCGCGCGGCCTCCAGCGACTGCTCGCGCACGTACAGGTTCAGCGGACGCATGCGCCGTTCCACGTAGCACAGGTGCACCACGATGTCCTCGCCGTCCTCGCTGATGCCATTGGCGCAGGTTTCGCGCAACTCCTGCAGCAGGGCCGGCGCGAAACGCGCGCGCGGAAAACGCAGGAACCGGTAAGGCTGCGCATCCACCAGCCGGCCGACGCGGTCATGGTGGAAGACCAGCGAATACTTGGCTTCCACCTCGGCGCGGTTCATTTCCTTCGGGTAGGCGAAACGGTCGCGTATCACCTTGAACACCAGCGGATAGCTGGGCAGGGTGAACACCGCCATGACCATGCCGCGTTCGCCCTCGGCCTGGGTCAATTGCTCGTGGCGCTGCGCGGCAAAATGGCGGAAGAAGGTGCGGAAGCGTTCGGTCTTGCCCTGCTTGGCGCGCCCCAGCACGGTGTAGATCTCGTCGATGGGTTTGCCGGGCAGCAGCGTGCGCAGGAACACCACCGCATCGCCCACCGTGCCCAGGTCGGCATGGAAATAGCTGCGCGAATAACTGAAGAGGTGCACCACGTCGGCGCGATGGGTCAGCACCGCATCCACGCGCAGGCCGGCGGCATCGTTGACCAGTGCGATGACGAAAGGGGAGAAGCGGTGTTCGCCGAACACGCGGCCGATTAGGTAGGCACGGCGCTCGCGGTAGAACACCGTTTCCAGCAGCTCCACCGAACGCAGCGGATTCGGGCCCCAGTGCGCCAGATCGTCCTGCAGGCGTACTGCTATCGACGCGGCGCACCGCGTGCGGTGCGCGTAGGGCACGTTGAAGCGGTAGTCGCCCAGCACCCGGGTGAAGGTATCGACCGGGCGCAGCTCCGACACCGCATAGCTGTGCCGTTCCACCGGATGGGTGATGGCGTCGGTGGGTTCGATATCCAGAGCCACGAATTCCACCGTCGTATCCACGCCCTGGGTGCTGAAGAAGCGGCGAGTGAGGGTGTTGTAGAAAGTCTTGAACAGTTCGCGGTCTATCAGGCCGTCGATCAACCGCTCGTAGGCGTCGCGTATCGAAGACCACAAGGCATGGTCGTGCGCGCGTTCCTGCAGCGTGGCCTCCAGGCGCAGCATGCATTCGGCGATGCACTGGTCGTACAGCTCGATGCGTTCCACCGCATCCACCCGCGCCGCCGCCCAGTCGCGCGTCTCGAAACGCAGTTTGGCCCGCCGGCTGATATCGGCGAAGCGCGCGTGGTAGTCCTCGAACGCATCGCGGATGAGGGTGGCGTAGATCTCGGTGGTTTCCATGGCCGCATCGTAATGGCAATCGTCCGCGAACAACCTTCGGTAGCGGGTTTACTTGGCGGGCGTCGCCTGCCCCAGCAACCACGTACGCATGGCCTGGAAACCGGGAAGCTGCAGGCTGCGTTCGGGATAAACCAGGTAATGCGCGAACTCGGCCTTGAGCCGTTTACTGGTCAGCCGCACCAGGCGCCCGCTATCGATCAACGGCTGCGCCAGGGTCAGCCGCGCCAGCGCCACGCCCAGGCCTTGCGCGGCGGCCTGGTGCAGGGTTTCGGTATCGTCGAAGGCGGCGACATGCCGCGCCGGCGGCTTGCCGCCGAACGCGGCGAACCAGTCCTTCCATCGATCGGCCGGATCGCCCAGCAACGGCAAGGTGGCGATCTTCGCCAGCGCCGGTTTACCGTGCTTTTGCAGGAAGCCGGGACTGGCCACCGGAGTGATCCATTCGTCGAACAGGAACTCGGCCTTGATGCCCGGCCACTTGCCGGCGCCCAGCCGCAACGCGGCGTCGACCGGCTCGCGCTCGAAGTCGACCACATGCGTGCTCGCCTGCAGGCTCAGGCCCAGCTCGGGATGGCGGGAAAGGAAATGCGGCAGGCGCGGCACCAGCCACGCCGTGGCCATCGACGGGATCAGGCTGAGCGTCAGCAGGTTGTCGGTGCGCGCGCTGAGCCGGCGCAAGGCGTGCTCGATGGCGTCGATGGGCTCGGCCACTGCATCGAACAGGCGTTGCCCTTGCGGGGTCAGCACCACTCCGCGCGGGCCGCGCGCCAAGAGCCGCTGGCCGACGCGTTCCTCCAGCAAGCGCATGCGATGGCTAAGGGCGCTGACGGTCAGATGCATGGCCTCGGCGGCACGGGTCAGGTTGCCCAGGCGGGCGGCGATGACGAAGGCGTCTATCTGGTCCAGCGGCGGGCGGCTCATATTGAATTCACCTCAAGTCTGACTTGCCGAAGTTTCGCTTTTTCAAGACCAAGAATGAGCCTAACTTGGCTGTCATTCAAGCCGGATGGGCCGGCAGAGGAGAATGCCATGACCAGCAGCTTCTACAAATCCTGGTGGCGGGAAATGGGCGCCATCAGCCGCGGAATGATGTTCATCGAAGGCAATACCGCGACCCCGGCCTCGTTGGACCGTACCGCACCCACCGCACATAGCGTTCCGACAGCGAACGGTCGGCCGCAGTCGATCTCCGCAGGGCTCAGGAAAAAGGCCGATCGCCTGTACCGGGATTTCCTGCTGCTGGGCGGACGTCCGGTGACGCCCGGCCACAACGACGACATCAACGAACCCTTCCCGCAGATCGACGAAGACGAACCTGCGCCAGCAACAGCAACCCGGTCCCGGCTGCCGAAGCGCGCCAGGACCCTGCAATCGCAAACCTGCGCGACCTGCTGAACCAGCCGGCAGACCGCCATGCAGGAATGCATGGAGCCCACACCATGAACACCAATCTCGTTTTTCCACTCGCTGTTCTGGCATTCCTGGCAACGGCCACGGCCGCGGCGAGTCTCGTAAGCTTCCCAGCCGACGCACCGGTCGATGGCCGCATCGTCGATCTGCCCGCGGTCACCGTACGCGCGTCACCGCAAGATGCCGCCTATTTCCGGGCGCACCGCATCGTAGACCTCCCCCGGATCACGGTGCGTCCGGAGTCGGCCGACCTGGCGCTGTTCCTGGCGGACAACACGGCGCGCATCGTTCACTCGCCGGTGCTGTCGCCGCAGGCCTCGGTGCTGGACAGGCAGCTGGCCGTCGCCAATGCGCTTGCCGCGCGCTGAGGCGACATCGTGATCGCCCGTCTCTGGCATGGCGTTACCCTCGCCGAAAAAACAGCGGAATATCTCGCCTTCCTGCAGGCCCGCGCGGTACCCGATTATCGCGCGACCCCGGGCAATCTGTCGGTGGACATCCTGCATCGCACGACAGGCACGGTGACCCATTACATGATCGTCACCCATTGGGAATCGACGCAGGCGATCGAAGCCTTCGCCGGAGCCGACATCGGCCGCGCAAAGTACTACCGCGAAGACGTGGATTTCCTGCTGGAGTTCGAACCGACGGTGCAGCATTACGAAGTGCATGCTCCCGCATGACAGTGGCGAACATGGCGTGCCGCAACGCCACCTACGGTAACCGCCACTACGGTAAAAGAAAGGAAGCCCGGATTGTCCGGGCTTCTTTCTTGTGCAAGAGGCGCATCGTTCAAAAGGCTTGATGATCGGGTCGGCGATCTCGTTGTCCTGATCGTGTCCTTTCATGTCGATGCGTATCCGACTCATTGTCCGCGCCATCGTCTTCACTGACATCGGATAGAGACACCGACCTCACTTCTGTGAGTCTGCGACCGTTGCCGGGATGTGTGCATAACGTCGCAAAAAATCCATTCATGGACATGATATTTAATTCCATGCATTTCAGAGCCGCTGGGGAGCGGATGAAATGAGACGGCGGACAAGCATGTTCGGCGCAGGGGGAATACATACATGGCAGAAGTCGAGTTGAAGATCGTTTCCGATCATCGGGACGGTTTGTTGATCGCGTTGGGCGAAGTTCTGGTCGCCAACCGTTTTCTATTGCTGCGCCACCGCCGCATGAACACGGACGCGGGCGTGCTGATGTCGCTTGTCGTGCAAGGACCTGAGGCCAATCTGCTGTCGCTGGAAGAGCAGCTGGGTACCCATTGGATGGTGAAAAGTCTGGAGGCCGGACCCTACGATCCGAACGCTACCGCGCCATTGACGCCGCCGCCCGCGCCCGTAGCGAGCGCGTCGCTTCCACCGGCGTCCGCTCCCTCGGTGCCGGCGCAAACGCAGGCCGTCGCCAGCGCCGGCAACGGCGGCGCCGATAAGAAGCGCATCGAAGCGTTGCTGCCGCAGGTCGCGCGCGATTATCCGCAGATCTTCGGTGCGGTGATGGGATTGGAGCGCAACATGGAACCGACGCAGCGCGAAGCGTCCATGCGCTACGTCGGCGCGCGGGTAGGCGCATGGGTGTACAAGCGCGACTTCGCGCTGGGCGCGCGGTTGCCGCTTTCCGATTCGATCAAGCACATCGCGCTGCCCGCGATGCGGCAATTGCTGCCGACCGAGCTGGAAGGCGAAACGCTGTCGACCGGCAGCAGTCCGTTCTGCGGAATGGAGCGCTCGACGGCGCCGCAATGCCACTTCCTGCGCGGATTCCTCGAGGGCTCGCTCAACGAATGCGGCTATCTGGGCATGGTGCGGGTCAGCGAAGTCGCCTGCCGGGCCAACGGTTCGGATTCCTGCAAGTTCGTATTCCACGTCTGACGCCGGGATCGTTCCGGTTCCCCTAACTGTTGTTCAACCCCTGGAGGTCAAGGTCATGCCGCATGATCATGCTGTGCAATGTATCCACGATCCGGTGCTGGTCGCACTGTCTTTCCTGGTCTCGGTGCTCGGTTCGTTCACCGCCTTGCAGATGGCGATAAGCATCCCGGCGGCGCGCACCTCGGCGCAACGCTGGCAGGCATTGCTGGCGGCGGGCGTGGCCATGGGCGGCGGCGCAATCTGGGCGATGCACTTCATCGCCATGCTGGCTTGCCGGATGGAGATTCCGGTCGCCTACGATCCAGGGTTGACCGTGCTGTCGGCGGTGTTCGCGATCGGCGCCTGCACCATCGGACTGGCTATCGCCGGTAGCGGCGTCTTCTCTTGGGGCAAGCTGGTGGCGGCGGGAACGTTCATGGGTCTTGGCGTGGCCGGCATGCATTACACCGGCATGGCGGCGATGCGCATGCCGGCGACGACCATGTACGACACCAATATTGTCGCGGTGTCGGTGCTGATAGCCGTGGTCGCTTCGACCGTGGCGCTGTGGCTGGCCTTCAACCTGCGCGGCTGGGCGCAGATGCTGGGCAGCGCGCTGGTCATGGGCGTGGCCGTGTGCGGCATGCATTACACCGGCATGTACGCGGCGCACTTCATGCCGACCGGCGAGGATGCGGCCGTCGCGACCGCGGGCGGTCTGGTGGGCGAATACCTGGGCATGGGCGTGTTCGCCGTCTCGACCCTGCTGCTGACCACGATGCTGGTGATGACCATGCTGCGCCGCCAGCGCCGCGCGGCCGTCACCATCTGAACGCCGTAGGTCGGGGCTACGCCCCCGACACGCGCGAGAATTCCAGGGTCGGGGGCGTAGCCCCGACCTACCTTCAGAATCCCGACAAAATCGCCGACAACGGCATCGGAAAAAAAGAAGCCCGGATGATCCGGGCTTCTCTTCGATACGAACAACTATCCGCTCAGAGATGCTTGATGATCTCGTCGGCGAACTCGCTGCACTTCACTTCGGTGGCGCCTTCCATCAGGCGGGCGAAGTCGTAGGTGACGCGCTTGCTGGCGATGGCTTTGTTGACGCCTTCGATGATCGCATCGGCAGCTTCGGTCCAGCCCATGTAGCGCAGCATCATTTCGCCCGACAGGATCACCGAACCCGGGTTGACCTTGTCCAGGTCGGCGTACTTGGGCGCGGTGCCGTGGGTGGCTTCGAACACGGCATGGCCGGTGACGTAGTTGATGTTGGCGCCCGGCGCGATGCCGATGCCGCCGACCTGCGCGGCCAGCGCGTCGGACAGGTAGTCGCCGTTCAAGTTCAACGTCGCCGACACGTCGTATTCCTTCGGACGCAGCAGGATCTGCTGCAGGAAGGCATCGGCAATGGCGTCCTTGATGATCAGGCCCGCGCCCGGCTTGCCTTCCGGGATCACCATCCACGGACCGCCGTCCAGTTCGACCGCGCCGTAGAAATCGCGCGCCACCTGGTAGCCCCAATCGCGGAAGCCGCCTTCGGTGTACTTCATGATGTTGCCCTTGTGCACCAGGGTCACCGACTTGCGCTTGTTCTCGATCGCATAGCCGATGGCGCTGTGCACCAGGCGCTCGGTGCCCAGGCGGCTGACCGGCTTGATGCCCAGGCCCACTTCCACGGTCATCTCGCGGTGCGGCGCACCGATGCTTTCCAGCGCCTTCTGCCACTCGTCGACCTTCTCCTGCGTGCCGAAACGGATCTTGCCGAACGGCTGCGGGAATTCCTTGGCGATGAAGTCCAGCACCTTCTGCGACTCGGCGCTGCCGCCGGCCCATTCGATGCCGGCGTAGATGTCCTCGGTGTTCTCGCGGAAGATCACCATGTCAACGTCGCCGGGCTTCTTCACCGGCGAAGGCACGCCTTCGAACCAGCGCACCGGGCGCAGGCAGACGTACAGGTCCAGCATCTGGCGCAGGGCCACGTTGAGCGAACGGATGCCGCCGCCGACCGGCGTGGTCAACGGGCCCTTGATGCTGACCAGATAGTCGCGGCAGGCCTGCACGGTGGAATCGGGCAGCCAGGTGCCGTAGTTGTTGTTGGCCTTCTCGCCGGCGAACACTTCCAACCAATGGATCTTCTTGGCGCCGCCGTAGGCTTTCTCCACCGCCGCATCGAGCACGCGCACGGAGGCGCGCCAGATGTCCGGGCCGGTGCCGTCGCCTTCGATGAAGGGAATGATGGGGTGGTTGGGCACATTGAGCTTGCCGCCGCTGATGGTGATGGTTTCGCCGCCAGCGGGCGGGGTGAGGACGGGTTCTGCCATGGAGTTGCTCCTGGGGTTGAACGGGGCGCGCCGCGGGGGCTGCGCGCAATGCGTGTGAAGCGGACCGGCATTGTCGCGCTTAGCGGCGCGCAGGGCAAAGCCGGCCTTTGTCGCGGACAAAAAAAGGGCGCGGATCGCTCCGCGCCCGAGCTGCCACCCTGGGGAGAGGGTGGATTACTTGACTTCGATTTCCTGGGTCATGCCGGCGGGCTGGCCGTTCACGGTCACGTCGACCTTGTACTTGCCGGCCGGCCATGGGTTGGTGTTGGTGAACTCCACATTCGTGGTGTCGACGCCACCCGCAACCACGGTTGCGGCCTTCTGTCCCGCAACCTGACCATCTTGGAAGGTCAGCTTGGCATCGATAGCGGCATTGGCGGGCGTGGCAGCATCGGTTTTGACCGACACGATGATCTTATCCTTGGTACCGAAAGTGGAAAGCGCGGCAACCGACTTGTCCGCTGCAGCGGTATTGCCGATGGTAACGCTGGTGGCGCTGACCGGAGCCGGTGCCGGCTCGACCGGAGCGGGAGCCGGTGCTGCTGGCTCGGTCACGACCGGCGCCGGAGCCGCGGCCTCTTCCTTCTTCTTGCAACCGGCCAAGGCGACGGTGCCGGCCAGGGCGACGATCAGGGCATAGGAGATGCGATTGAGTTTCATAGTGTCGGTCCTTGAAATGATTTGATGGGGAGAGAAGAAGATCAGGCGGTCGTATCGGTGTCGGCGGGCGGCAACTTGATCACCTGACCCGGGAAGATGCGGTCGGGATCGTCCAACACATCGCGGTTGGCTTCGAAGATCTGCTTCCACGCGCTGGCGTGACCAAGCTGCTCCTTGGCAATCTTGGAGAGCGTGTCGCCCTTCTCGATCGTGTAGGTGCGCTCGCCTACGATCTCGGCGGTACTATCGACTGTGGCGGAGACCCCGGAGAAGTCAGCCTTCTCTACCTGCGGAGCGGTGCTATCTACCTTAGCGGTGACGCCTGAAAAATCTGCTTTCTTTTCGGTACTCATGCGTGGCTCCTCCCTGAGGGAGTGGGGTGCTGGGGAAGCCAAATCTACACATGCGTTGTTAAGAATTCATGGCCTGCCGGTGAAACCGGCATACGGCCTTCACGCGCTATTGACGGACCTCGCGCAGGGCGATGGGCGATTCGGTTCCAGGCGTCGCGCGCCACGGGTTTATGTCCAGTCCGCCGCGGCGGGTGTAATGTGCTTCCACCGATAACTGGCTGGGCTGGCAGAAGGTCAAAATGTCCTGAAATATGCGCTCCACGCATTGCTCGTGGAATCCGGCGTGCTCGCGGAAGCTCACCAGGTAGCGCAGCAGTCCCGTACGTTCGATGCGCGGCCCGCGATAGGCCAGCACCACGCTGCCCCAGTCCGGCTGGCCGGTGACCGGGCAATTGGATTTCAGCAAATGTGAGAAAAGTAACTCTTCTACGATCTGCGCCTGATCCGACGAAAGGTAGCTGGGATTCGGCGGACCGTAGTCGCTGATCTCGATGTCCTGTGCGTCGATGGATTCGCCAGCCTCCGCCTCGACCATCTCCGGCAGACCCAATGCGACCGCCACGTCCGCGCCCGCGCGTGCGGACAGATCGATGGCGATGCGTTCGCGCGCCGCCTCGTCGCTGTTGAAGCGCTCGGAGTTCAACGAATTGAGATAGAGCTTCAGCGATTTGGATTCCACCAGATGCGGCGAATCGCAGGGCACGGTGAAAGTGGCCGTGGCCACGCACGGCTTGCCGCGCGCATCCAGCCAGCTGAGTTCGTAGGCCTGCCAGCGGTCATGGCCGATGAAGGGCAGGGCGTCGTCGGCGACGCCTATTTCGGCGCGGCCGGCGGCGCGGGGAATCGGGAACAGCAGTCCGGCGTCGTACTGCGACGGGTAGGCGACTTCCCGACCCAGGCTGGAATCTTGTGGGGTATTCATGGGCTCATTTTACGGATGCGCCGGTAGGCCGGGTGTATAAACGGCGGACTTCAGCCCTTGGCCACAGGATCCAGTCATGTCCCTAAACCCGACTGCCGGCGCCATCGTCCTTCTGGCATGCGCCGTGGCATTGCCCGGATGCGCCTCTGGAACGGACGACGCGCCGTCGGCCGACAAGGCTTCCGCAAACGCAGCGGAAGCGACGGTGGTCGAAGCGAGCGCGGACGGCGAAACACGCCTGCGGCTTGGACAGATATTGGCGATCGAACTCGATAGCAACGCCAGCACGGGCTATGCCTGGGAAATCGTCGAAGACGGAAGTCCAGTGCTCGAGCCAGCACCGGTGCCGGCGCGCGCCGCACCGGCCGTTCCGCCCATGCCGGGAGCCGGCGGAACCTCGCGCTGGCGTTACCGCGCGGCGCAGGCTGGAACGGCGACGCTGCGCCTGGTGTACAGGCGCTCCTGGGAAAAGGGAGTCGAACCGATCCGGACCGCCACCTACAGGGTGGTGGTGGAATAACGTGGTGTCGGGGGCGTAGCCCCGACCTACGGGGCGTGCAGGTAATCCAGCGTTACCTGCATCAGCGCACGGAAACCGATGTCCAGCGACGATTCGTCCAGCAGGAACTTCGGCGAATGGTTGCTGGGCGCAGTAGCGGGATCGATGCCCTTGGAAGTCGATCCGACGAAGAAGAACATCGACGGCACTTCCAGGGCATACAGCGAGAAATCCTCGGATCCCATCTGCAACGGCGGCTCGTACACATTGTCCTTGCCGACTACCGCCTGCAGGCTGGGCAGCATCTTCGCAGTCAACGCCGGATCGTTGACCGTGGGCGGATTGCCGTCTTTCTCGTAGATGTCGGTCTTTGCGGTGGCGCCGTGCGCGGCGGCGGTGTGCTCGGCCACGTTGCGTAGGTCGGCGAAGACCTGCTGGCGCATCTTCGGGTCGAAGGTGCGGATGGTGCCGACCATTTCCACGTCGTCGGGAATGATGTTGTAGCGGATGCCGCCCTTGATGGCGCCGAAGGTCACCACCGCCGGCAGCTTGGCGATGTTGGTGCGCCGGCTGACGATGGTCTGCGCGGTGCCGATCATGTCGGCCGCCGCCACGATGGGGTCGATGCCGTTCCACGGCGCCGAGCCGTGCGTCTGCCGGCCCGTCACCTTGATGGAGAACCGGTCCGACGCGGCCATCAGCGGCCCCTGCCGCACGGCGATCTGTCCTGCCTGCACGCTGGAAAAAACATGCAGTCCGAACACCGCTTCCGGCTTGAAGTCTTTGAACAGACCTTCTTTCAGCATCAGCGAAGCGCCGCCTTCCTCCGGTGGCGGCGCGCCTTCCTCGGCCGGCTGGAAGATCAGCATCACCGAGCCCGGCAAATCCTTGCGCATCGCCACCAGCGCCTCGGCCACGCCCATCAGGATGCCGGTATGCGCATCGTGTCCGCAGGCGTGCATGACGCCGACGTTCTCTCCGCGATAGGTGGAAGTGGCCTTCGACGCGAACGGCAGGCCGGTCTGTTCGGTCACCGGCAGCGCGTCCATGTCCGCGCGCAGGGCGATCTTCGGGCCCGGCTTGCCGCCAGCGATGATCGCCACCACGCCGTGGCCGGCCATGATCTTCGGTTGCAAGCCCAGCGCGCGCAGGTGTTCGGCCACCTTGGCCGAAGTGCGTTCCTCGCGATTGGAAAGCTCCGGATGCGCGTGGAAATCGCGGCGCCAGGCGACGATCTTCGCGTCGAGCTCACTTGCCGCCGCGGCGACCTCGGCGCGCTGGCCAGGCGTTTCCTGAGCTTCAGCGACAAACGTGGTCGCCAGTGCGGCCAGCATCAGCGGTGCGATTCGAAGTTGGATGGTCATCGTCGGCTCCAGAGGAAGTGCACCGATGCTAACCCGTTCTGGGGGGGGCGCGTAGGAGCGACGTAAGTCGCGAAGGGAAAAGAGCCGTGCGTTCCATCCCGATGCCGATGCACGCTACCGAATGTGCATTCGCGACTTACGTCGCTCCTACGGCTTGCTAAGGACTGCTCAGATAATCCAGTGCCACCTGCAGCATCGCCTTGCTGCCGACCTGCAGCGACTGCTCGTCTAGCAGGAACTGCGGCGAATGATTGATCGGCGCGGTGGCGGGATCGGTGCCGAGGGAGGTCGATCCGACGAAGAAAAAGAAAGTCGGGGCGGCGGTGGCGTACTGCGAGAAATCCTCGGCCACGGTGACCAGCGGCATCTCCACCACGTTGCCTGCGCCCAGCGCGCTTTCCAGCGAAGCGCGGCCGCGTTGCGCCAGCGCCGGGTCGTTGATCGTGGCCGGTGCGTTGTTCACGACCTGCAGCTCCGCCGTGCCGCCACCGGCATGGGCGAAGTCTTGCGCGGTGCGATGGAAGCGATCGATCACGTCCTGGCGTACCGCCGGATCGAAGGTGCGAAGGGTTCCCACCAGCTTGGCTTCGTCGGGAATGATGTTGAAGCGCACGCCGCTCTGGAACTGTCCGGCGGTCAGCACCACTGGCGTGGCGGCGATGTTGACCTGGCGCGCGATGATCGATTGCGTGCCCAGCAGGATCTGCGCGCCGAGGGTGATCGGGTCCACGCCGTCCCACGGCCGCGAACCATGGGTCTGCTTGCCATGCACGGTCAACGTCCACTCGTCGGCGCTGGCCATCACCGCGCCGCTGCGGGTGCCGACCTTGCCCACCGGCAAACCCGCCCAGACATGCAGGCCGAATACCGCCTGCGGTTTGAAGTCGGCGAAGATGCCTTGCTTCAGCATCAGCGCCGCGCCGAATTCCTCGCCCGCGTTCGGTGGGCCTTCTTCAGCCGGCTGGAACACGAACATCACCTCGCCCGGCAACTGGTCCTTCATCGCCACCAGGGCCGAGGCCACGCCCAGCAGCATCGCCACGTGCGCATCGTGGCCGCAGGCGTGCATGACACCGACCGGCTGGCCGCGATATTCGCCGGTCACCTTCGACGCGAAGGGCAGTCCGGTCTGCTCGGTGACCGGCAGCGCGTCCATGTCGGCGCGGATGGCGATGCGCGGACCGGGCTTGCCGCCTTTGAGGATGGCGGTGACGCCGGTCTGGGCGATGCCCGTCTTCGGTTGCAGCCCCAGCGCGCGCAGTTGGTCGGCGACCAGTTTGGCGGTGCGGACTTCATGGGTGCCCAGTTCCGGGTGCTCATGGATATCGCGGCGCCATTGGACGATCTCAGGCTGCAGGCGTTGCAAGGCATCCGCCGCGACGGAGGTCTGCGCCTGCGCAGTGATTGCGCTGGCCGGCAGCAAAGCGAAGAGCAGAGTACGCATGGCGATTCGGTTTGAAAAAGACATCCGGATATTCCATGTGGGGGACAAGGATGGTAGCGCGATAAAACCATGCACCTGTAGGAGCGGGCCCTGCCCGCGACCGGGCGTTACCGGTAAAGCCCGTCGCGGGCAGGGCCCGCTCCTACATGAGGGAATGGCATATCGATAGACCGCGCATGGCTCGCAATCCATCCGCAAGACATGCGACGCTGCGTGCGCCCCGACCGAGGACGCCCATGAGCCCCGAACCCGTTGCCCAAACCAAACCGCTGGAAGGCGATGCCGCGCTGATCCGAGCGGTCGGATCGTTCGCGCTGGCCGCGGCGGTGATGAACATCATCGTCGGCGGCGGCATCTTCCGCATGCCGGCCGCCTTGTCCGCGCAACTCGGCACGGCTGCGCCGCTGGCCTTGGTGGCGGGCGCGCTGGCCATCATCCCGGTGGCGCTGTGCTTCGCAGCCATCGGCAGCCGCGCGGTCGCCACCGGCGGGCCCATCAGTTATCTGGGAGCGACCTTCGGCAGCTTCGCCGGCTTCATCGCCGGCTCGTTGATGTGGATCAGCAACGTGGCCTCCAGCGCCGGCGTGGCCGCGGCATTCGCCGTGCAGATGGCCAACCTAGTGCCCTGGTTCGCGCAGCCGCTGCCGCGCGCCGGCTTGCTGACGGTTCTCTATCTGCTGTTGTTCGCCTTGAACGCTTTCGGGGTGAAACTGGGCGCCCGCGCCATCACCACGTTGGCCGCATTGAAGCTGACGCCGTTGTTCCTGCTGACGGGAGTCGGCCTGTTCTTCGTGGATTGGAATCAGATAAGTTTTGCGGTCGGCGATCTGCCGTCGTGGACCGCGCTGGGTACCGGCATGGTGCTGGTGATGTTCGCGTACTCGGGCATGGAAACCGCACTGGTGCCGTCTGGCGAAGTGCGCGATCCCTCGCGTAGCGTGCCGCGCGCGACCATGGTGGCGATCCTGCTGGTGGTGCTGCTGTACATGGGGCTGCAGATCGTCAGCCAGGGCCTGCTGGGGCCGGCGCTGGCCGGCAGCGGCGTGCCTATCGCCGATACGGCCGGCGTGCTGTGGGCGCCGGGCCGCATCGTGTTGCTGGTCACCGCCTGTATTTCGATGGCGGGCTTTCTGCTCGGCAATCTGCTCGGGTCCTCGCGGCTGCTGTTCGCTTTGGGACGCGACGGCTACCTGCCACACGTCTACGGCCGAGTCAGTGCCGCTCACCGCGTGCCGTTGCTGGCGCTGGCCACGCATGCGGGACTGGCCTGGCTGCTGGCGCTGGGCGGTACCTTCGATGCGCTGGCGCTGATTTCCGGCGGTGCGATCTGCCTGGTGTATGCGCTGGTCAGTCTGGCGGCGTGGCGCGGGCAACAGGTCGGTCTGCGCGAACGCGGCGAACCCTTCGTGTTATGGGGCGGTCCGCTGGTGCCGCTGCTCGGCGTGGTGGCGATGGCGCTTATCGTGACCACGCTGACCGGCAAGGAATGGATGGCGATCGGGGTGGCGCTGGCGGGACTGGTGCTTGTGTATGGAGTGTTGCGCGTATCCAGGCCGTCGCTAGGGGATAACTCCTAGTCGCGGCGCGCCATGCTCTTGCGCGCCGTCGCGCACCCCAGCGTTTCCGCGCTGACCGGCGCGCCCAGCTCCCTCAGCATTTCTCTCTGCTCCGGCAGCGGCGTACGCAGCATGCGTTCTTCGTACGTGGCCAACTTGCGGAACGCGGGCAGAGCCAGGGTACGTTCGAGGAAAGCGGCAGCGCGCGGCCAGCGTTGCGCATCCACGGTGTAACGCACGAAAGCCGCATTGCGGAAGAAGCTGGCGATGCTGATGTCGGCCACCGACAGCGTGCCGAACAGGAATCCTTCGGCCGGCAAGACCGACTCCAGATAGTCCAGCGTCTGCGGCAGCTGCTCCTCGCGCGCATGGCTGACGATGGCTTCGTCCGCCTGTTCGCCGAACAGGAAACGCTTGACTCCGATCTGGTAGAACATGCCCCAGATCACCACATCGCCCAGCCACGAATCGGCGTATTCCTCCAGCCACCGCGCCTGCGCGCGGTCGCCGATGTCGGCCGGATACAGCGCCGGTTGCGGATGGCGTTCGTCCAGGTACTGGCAGATCACCGAAGAATCGTTGACGACCCGGTCGTCGTCGATCAGCACCGGGATGCGGCGCAGTGGACTCAATTCGCTGAAGCGCTCGTTGCCCACGAACGGGGCGATGGGGTCGATGGTGTAATCCAGACCCTTCAGCTCCATGCACACCAGCACTTTGCGCACGTAGGGAGAGATGTAGTTTCCGATGATGTGGTAATCGGTTGTCATGTCGGTGTCCACCTGTAGCCGCGAAACTCTCGCTCGTCATCCCAGCGGTCTTTAACAGCCGAATGGCTGGTCAAGCTGGGATCCATCTTGATCTTGCTCTTTGCTCGGCGTGACTGGCCTAAGCGAAAGTCAAAATGGATCCCAGCGTTCGCTGGGATGACGGAGATTTTTATCTGGTCGTCTCAACGAAACACCACCGTGCGATGCCCGTTCAAAAGAATCCGATGCTCCACATGCCTACGCACCGCGCGCGCCAGCACCTGCGATTCGGTATCGCTGCCTACCCGCACCAGTTCCCTGGGCGTCATCGCATGATCCACGCGCGCCACGTCCTGTTCGATGATCGGGCCTTCGTCCAGATCGCCGGTCACGTAGTGCGCGGTGGCGCCGATGATCTTGACCCCGCGCTGGTGCGCCTGATGATAGGGCTTGGCGCCTTTGAAACTGGGCAGGAAGCTGTGATGGATGTTGATGGCGCGCCCGGCCAGCGCATCGCATAACTCCGGCGACAGGATCTGCATGTAACGCGCAAGCACCACCAGATCGACGCTTTCCCTGGCCACCAGATCGAGAATCCGTTGTTCCTGCGCCTGCTTGGACGCCGCGGTTACCGGCAGGTAGTGGAAAGGGACGCCGTAGGAGGCGGCCAGCGCCGTGAAATCCTCGTGGTTGGAAACGATGCCCGCGATATCCACCGGCAATTGCCGGCTGTGCGCGCGGAACAGCAGATCGTTGAGGCAGTGTCCTTGGCGGCTCACCAGCACCAGCAACCGCGCACGACGGCGCGCATCGTGGATCTGCCAGACCATGCCGAAGCTTTCGGCCAGCACGGCGAACTTTTCCCGCAGCGTTTCCGCTTCGGCCGCGGCGGGCAGATCGAAGTGCACGCGCAGGAAGAAGCGCCGCGTCTCTTCGTCGCCGAATTGCTGCGCGTCCTGGATGTTGCAACCCAGCTCGTACAAAAGGCCGGTCACGCGATAGACGATGCCGGTGCGGTCGGGACAGGAAAGGGTGAGGATGTAGTCGGGGCGCATGGGGCAATACTAATCGCTTCGCGTTCCGCCGGCCCGTCGGCCCAGACCCAAGACGTCGTCATCCCAGCGAAAGCTGGGATCCATCTTGATTTTGATTGTGGCTGCAGCACCCGCTGTCTTTAGAAGCAAAGTCAAAATGGATCCCAGCTTGACCAGCCATTCGGCTGTTAAAGACCGCTGGGATGACGATCTTTAGGGTTACAGGTCGTAGGACAGCAGGTCGTACCCGGTCGCCGCGCGCACCACGCGCTGATGCACGAACGATCCACTGCCGCCGTTCGTCAGCACCACGATGCCGCGCCGTCGCTGCGCATCGCCGACCGCGAAGTTCTTGAAGATATCGCCGTTGCTGCCGGAATGGTAGAACACCGGCCCGTCTCGGGTTTCTTCCATGTTCCAACCCAGCCCTTTTTCCGTCCACCGCCCCGGAATCTTGATCTGCGGGGTGAGCATGGCCTGTCGCGTGGCCTCGGTAACCTCCCACGATCCACGCTGTTTGCGCGCCATCATCAGGGTCAGGAAGGTCGCGTAGTCCTGCACGGTGGAGCGCAGGCTCGCCGCGGCATTGGCCACGATGTCGCCAGGCCAGGTCACCAGCCCCGCGGGCGCCAGCGCCATCACTTCGGGCAGCGCACGTGCGGCATCGTCGTACTTCCACGAAGAAAGCGGCTTGCCCGTGCGCTCGGCGACCTGCTGGGCGATGCTCCATTGCTCGCGGAACATCTGCGGCGGCATGCCCGGATCGGTTGCGTCGTGCCTGCGGTGTCCGTACACAGAGCGCGCCGCCAGATCGTTATTCCAGGTATAGCTGCTGTCCTTCATCCCTGCCGGGCCGAACAGATGCGTCTGCATCGATTCGTCCAGGCTCTGGCCGGTGATGGTTTCCACCACCAGCTGCAGCCAGAAAATCGCCTCGCCGGAATAGTCGATGCGCGTGCCGGGCTTGACCATCGGCACCAGCTTTTCGGTCGCCGGCGCTTTGCGCCAGTTCGGCAATCCGGTGGAATGGCGCAGCACGTCGCGCGCGGTGATCAACTCGATCCACGGATGATCGGCCAGGTAATCCATGCGTCGGTACCTCACCAACGGCCGGTCCAGATCGATCAGGCCCTGATCGACCAACTGCATGACCAGATAGGCGAACACCGGCTTGCTGAGCGAAGCGTCTTCGAACACGGTACGCGCGTCCACCGGTGCGCGGGTCAACGCATGGGTCACGCCGAAGCCGCGGCTCCAGGCGACCTCGCCGTCTTCGACCACCGCAATCCCCACGCCCGGCACCGCGAACGCCTGCATGATGCGCGGCAGCTCGGCGAGAAAGCCATCCGAAGGAATCCACGGTCCGGATTGCTTCGCGCACGCTGCCGCAAGCGCGTTGAGCGGCGCCAGCCCCGCAAGGCCGGACAGAAGAACGCTCGCCTCCAACAAACGGCGGCGGCTTGGCGAATGAGGGGGGCTGACCGGCATCACTGGCATTGGATAGGTTTCCATTCTGCGCGGCAAGCCCACTCTTCGATCCGATCCGAGCGTATCGCTTGACGCCCCGCCGTTGGCGGCGTAAGTTGCGCAAGCCAAGGTTTCCATCGCTTTATGCAGATAGAGCGATGGAATTAAAAGGGAAGCTGGTGCGGACTCCGCAAGAGTCCAATTCCGGCGCTGCCCCGCAGCGGTATTTGGAAACGAACCTCGTCATCGCACTGGTCCGGACGGACTGGGAAGCGGCGGGAAGTAGGCCAGCGCACTCGCCGTCCCGTGCGCCCGTCCATAAGCCCGAAGACCTGCCCCGGCCGGAAGGACAAGACCGTCCTTCCGCATGACCTGGAACTTCCGAGGGGAGGTGGCCGGAGCCTGCGTCCGGGATGCCAGTCTGCGGAAGCATCCTCTCGCCTGTTCCTCATGGAAGTCCGGTTCGCCCGCGGGGGCGAAGGTCGCTGACGTGGCGAAGCGGACCGCATTGCGGCCCGATCGCCGCGCGGTTCCTTCGTTCCTCATCCGAAACCGCATGAGGAAAAGTTATGACCACTGTTACCAACCTGGGCTTCCCGCGCATCGGCGCCAAACGCGAGCTCAAGCACGCGCTGGAAGCCTGCTGGCGCGGCGAGACTTCCGCCGACCAGCTGCAGGACACCGCACGCGACCTGCGTCAGCGCCATTGGCGATTGCAGAAGCAAGCCGGTGCCGACACCGTGCCCTGCAACGACTTCTCGCTGTACGACCACGTGCTGGATACGGCGTTCCTGTTCGACGCCATACCCGACCGTTACAAGCCGCTGGCCGACCGCGATCCGCTGGCCGGTTACTTCGCTCTGGCCCGGGGCCTGCAGAAGGACGGCGTGGATCTGCATGCGTTGGAAATGACAAAATGGTTCGACACCAACTATCACTACCTGGTGCCGGAACTGCATCGCGACCAGCGGTTCCGCCTGCGCGGCGACAAGCCGGTGGCCGAATTCCTGGAAGCCAAGGCGCAGGGATTCAACGCGCGGCCCGTGCTGCTGGGGCCGGTCAGCTTCCTGCTGCTGTCCAAGACCGTGGACGGCAGCGACCGCCTGGCTCTGCTGGACCGTTTGTTGCCGGTCTATGCCGAACTTCTCGGCAAACTGAAAGACGCCGGCGCCGAGTGGGTGCAGATAGACGAGCCCTGCCTGGTGCTGGACCAGGACGCCGACGACCATGCCGCTTACCGCATGGCCTATGCCGCGCTTGCAAACGTACCGCGTCCGAAATTGCTGCTGGCCACTTACTTCGGCGCGCTCAACGACAATCTCGCTCTCGCGGCTTCGTTGCCCATCGAAGGTCTGCATGTGGACCTGGTGCGCGGCAAGGAACAACTGGACGCGGTGCTGAAGGCGCTGCCCAAACAACGCGTGCTTTCCCTTGGCCTGATCGACGGCCGCAACATCTGGCGCAGCAACCTGAACGACGCGCTGATCCTGGCCAAATACGCCAGCGGCCATGTCGGTGCGGACCACCTGTGGCTGGCGCCCTCGTGTTCGCTGCTGCACGTGCCGGTAGATCTGGCCAGCGAGAAGTCCTTGCCCGGCGATCTGCATTCATGGTTGTCGTTCGCGCGGCAGAAAATAGAGGAACTGAAGACTATCGCCGACTCGCTGCAGGGTCGTCCGGGCGCGGGGTTGGCGTTGGACGTCGCGCGCGACCGACTGGAATCCAGGCGCCGGTCTTCCCGCGTGCACAAACCGGAAGTGGCCGCGCGCCTGGCCGCACTGACAGAAGCCTCCGCACAGCGCGGGTCCGGTTATCAGGCGCGCCGGTCGCTGCAACAGGCGGCGTTGAACCTGCCGGCCTATCCCACCACTACCATCGGTTCGTTCCCGCAGACGCAGGAAGTGCGCGAAGCGCGCGCGAAGAACAAGTCCGGCACGTTGTCCAATGCCGACTACGATGCGTTTCTGGCCGCGGAAACCGAAAAATGCGTGCGCTTCCAGGAAGACATCGGCATCGACGTGCTGGTGCATGGCGAGTTCGAGCGCAACGACATGGTGGAATACTTCGGCGAGCAGCTGGAAGGCTTCGCCTTCACCAAGCTGGGTTGGGTGCAGAGCTACGGCTCGCGCTGCGTCAAGCCACCGATCATCTACGGCGACGTGACCCGTCCGCAGCCGATGACCGTGCGCTGGTCGCAGTACGCGCAGTCGCTGACCGGCAAGCCGATGAAGGGCATGCTGACCGGGCCGGTGACGGTGCTGCAGTGGTCGTTCGTGCGCGACGACCAGGCGCGTTCGCAAACCTGCCGGCAGATCGCGCTGGCGCTGCGCGATGAGGTGACCGATCTGGAGGTCGCGGGCATCGGCGTGATCCAGATCGACGAGCCGGCGATTCGCGAAGGCCTGCCGCTGCGGCGCGGCGAGTGGAAGGCGTACCTGGACTGGGCCGTGGAATGCTTCCGCATCACCGCATCGGGCGTGGCCGACGTCACCCAGATCCATACCCACATGTGCTATTCCGAGTTCAACGACATCATGGAAGCGGTGGCTGCGATGGACGCGGACGTGATCTCCATAGAGACTTCGCGCTCGCGGATGGAGTTGCTGGATGCGTTCGTGAAGTTCCGCTACCCCAACGAAATCGGGCCGGGCGTATACGACATCCATTCGCCGCGCGTGCCCGATGGGCAGGAGATGCTGGATCTGCTGAAGAAGGCGCGCGCCGTGCTGGCGCCGGAACAGATTTGGGTCAATCCCGATTGCGGATTGAAGACGCGCGGGTGGCCGGAGACGCGAGCGGCGTTGACGGCGATGGTGGCTGCGGCGAAGGAGATGCGGGCAGGGTAGCGCGATATTTCCTATCGTCATTCCCGCGAAGGCGGGAACCCAGTGCCTTGGCTTGTGACTGGTTCAAAGTCGCTGGGTCCCCGCCTTCGCGGGGATGACGACTGAAAGAAATCAGGCGACCGATAGCTCAGCCACAGCAGCGGGCTTGCCCTCGGCATCCAACGCAATCATCACGAAACGCCCGCTGGTGCACAGCTCGCGCTGTGCATCCAGCAGGTCTTCGGCGTACAGCTCCACTTCCACCTGCATGGAACTGCGGCCGACGCTGGCCACGCGTGCGATGACTTCCACCAGTTGTCCCTGCCGGACCGGCACGCGGAAGTCCACCTGCTCCGAACGCGCGGTGACCACGGTGCGGCGCGCATAGCGCGACGCCGCGATGAAAGCGGCCTTGTCCATCCACGCCAGCGCCTGTCCGCCGAACAAGGTGCCCAAATGGTTGGTGTGGTCGGGGAAGACCATCTCCAGCAACCGCGCCTCGGTGAGCGGGGTTTGCGCGTTGGGGTTCATGCGAATTCCAAAGACGGGTCAGAACGCGTGATCGAAACCAACCTCGCCCTGCACGCCTACCTGGTAGGCCGAAACGCGACGCTCGAAGAAGTTGGTCAGTTCCTGCACGTCCTGCAGGTCCATGAACGGGAACGGATTGGTCGAGCCGAAATGCTTGGGCATGCCCAGCTGGGCCATGCGCTGGTCGGCGCAGTATTCCAGGTACTGGCGCATGTCCCTAATCGAGAGGCCGGCGACGCCGCCGCTCAGGGTGTCTTCGGCGAAGGCCACTTCGCAGTCGACCGCCTCGGACATCATCTGCACCACTTGCGCCTTGAGGTCGTCGTCGAACAGGTCCGGTTCTTCCTCGCGGGCGGTGCGGATCACTTCGAAGGCGAAGGCCATGTGCGCGCTCTCGTCGCGGAATACCCAGTTGGTGCCGCTGGCCAGGCCGTGCAGCAGCCCGCGCGAACGCAGGTAGTACACATAAGCGAAGGCGCCGAAGAAGAACAGGCCTTCGATGCAGCCTGCGAAGCAGACCATGTTGAGCAGGAACTGGCGGCGCTGCTCGCGCGTCTCGATGCGCGTGATGCCTTGCAGCGAGTCGATCCACTTGAAGCAGAACTCGGCCTTGCGCCGGATCGAGGGAATGTTCTCCACCGCAGCGAAAGCCTTGGCGCGCTCGTTCGGGTCGGGCAGGTAGGTGTCCAGCAAGGTCAGGTAGAACTGCACGTGCAGCGCTTCCTCGTACAGTTGCCGCGACAGGTACATGCGCGCTTCGGGCGCGTTGATGTGCTGGTACAGGTTCAACACGAGATTGTTGGAAACGATGGAATCGCCGGTAGCGAAGAACGCGATCAGGCGCTCGATCAGGTGCCGCTCGGCGGGGCCGAACTTGTCCTTCAGGTCCTTGGTGTCCAGCGAGAAATCCACCTCTTCCACCGTCCAGGTGTTGCGGATGGCATTGCGGTACATCTCGTAGAACTGCGGATAGCGCATGGGGCGCAGGGTCAGTTCGAAGCCGGGGTCTAGGAGGAGTTGCTGGTGGTGGGTGGACATTTGTCTCTCGCGGTTGCTTTTCCCTTCTCCCGTCGGGAGAAGGCGCCCGAAGGGCGGATGAGGGTACGGCGAAGGCATTGGCGCTCGAACAATCCGGGTTCCGCCGCACCCTCACCCCAACCCCTCTCCCACAGGGAGAGGGGCTTCAAGCTTTACTGACAAGCCTCGCAACTCTCCGGATTCTCCAGCGAGCAACTAACCGCCTCGACCGGTGTGTAGGCAGGCTTCGGCGCTTCGGTGGCCACATTGCCCAGCGTCGTCTTGGCGATCTTGGTGGCCGGTCGCGAACGCAGGTAGTAAGTGGTCTTGATGCCTTTCTTCCACGCATACATGTACATGGACGACATAGCGCCGATGTTCGGGCTTTCCATGAACAGGTTGAGCGAGGCCGACTGGTCGATGAAGGCGCCGCGGTCGGCCGCCATGTCGATCAACGAACGCATCGGCACTTCCCAGGTAGTGCGGTAGATCTCGCGCAACGCGTCGGGAATGCGCGGCACGTTCTGGATCGAGCCTTCGGCCTGCTTGATCTCGTCGCGCACTTCCGGGGTCCACATGCCCAGCTTCTTCAGTTCGCCCACCAGATAGCGGTTGACCTGCAGGAAATCGCCCGACAGCGTTTCGCGCTTGAACAGGTTGCTGGTCTGCGGCTCCACGCATTCGTAGCAACCGGCGATGGAGGCGATGGTCGCGGTGGGGGCGATGGCGATCAGCAGCGAATTGCGCAGGCCGCTTTCCACGATGCGCCCGCGCAGCGTCTCCCAACGGTCCATGTGCTCGGGAGTCACGTTCCAGGCTTCGAACTGGAATTCACCGGCAGCCGCACGGGTATCGGCGAATGAAGGATGGCGCCCGCGTTCTTCGGCCAACTCCACGGACGTCTCCAGCGCATGATAGTAGATCGTCTCGGCGATCTTGGCCGAAAGCTTGCGCGCTTCGGCGCTGTCGAACGGCAGGCGCAGCTTGAAGAACACGTCCTGCAGGCCCATCACCCCCAGCCCGACCGGGCGCCAGCGCAGGTTGCCGCGGCGCGCGGTTTCGATGGGGTAGAAGTTCAGGTCGATCACGCGGTCCAGCTGACGCACGGCCAAGCGCACGGTCTCGGCCAGCTTGTCGAAATCGAAGAGCGAGTCCTCATCCAGGTGATGGCTGAGATTGATCGAGCCCAGGTTGCATACCGCGGTCTCTTCGGCCGAAGTGACTTCCAGGATTTCGGTGCACAGGTTGGACAGATGGATGACGTTGCCGGCCTTGGCGGTCTGGTTGCTGGCGCGGTTGCACTTGTCCTTGAAAGTCATCCAGCCGTTGCCGGTCTGGGCCAGGGTGCGCATCATCCGCCCGTACAGCTCGCGTGCCTTGATCGACTTCACCGCCTTGCCCTGCAGCTCGGCCTGCTCGTAGGCGCGCTCGAAATCGGCGCCGAACAGGTCGGTGAATTCGGGCACCACGCGCGGATCGAACAGCGACCAGTCGGCGTCGGCTTCCACCCGCTTCATGAAAAGATCGGGAATCCAGTTGGCAAGATTCAGGTTGTGCGTGCGCCGCGCTTCGTCGCCGGTGTTGTCGCGCAGCTCCAGGAATTCCTCCACGTCCGCATGCCACGGCTCCAGGTACACGCAGGCCGCGCCCTTGCGCTTGCCGCCCTGGTTAACCGCCGCCACCGACGAATCCAGTGTCTTCAGCCACGGCACGATGCCGTTGGAATGGCCGTTGGTGGACTTGATCAGCGAGCCGCGCGAACGCACGCGGGTGAAGCTGACGCCGATGCCGCCGCTGAACTTGGACAGCTGGGCGATGTCGCCGTACTTCTGGTAGATGGATTCCAGCGAATCGTTCGGCGAGTCCAGCAGGAAGCAGCTGGACAGCTGCTCGTGGGTGGTGCCGGCGTTGAACAGCGTCGGCGAGCTGGGCAGATAGTCCAGGTTGCCCATGCGCCGATACAGCGCCAATGCTTCCGGCACATCCTCGCTCAAAGCGCAGGCGATGCGCAGGAAGAACTGCTGCGGCGTTTCGATGACCTTGCGCGTGTGCGGATGGCGCAGCAGGTAGCGGTCGTACAGGGTGCGCAGGCCGAAGTAGTCGAAACGCAGATCAAGCGAGGCATCCAGCGCATCGTTCAACTTGCGCGCGTTGGTCTGCACGAAGCCGAGCAGGCGGTCGTTGATCAGGCCCACTTCATGCCCGCGCAGGATCGACTGCGAAAAGGCATGGATTTCCTGGCCGGTGACTTCCTTGGCGATGTAGTTGGCCAGCAGGCGCGCGCCCAGGCGGCCGTACTCGGGTTCTTCGGCGGTCAGCAACGCGGCGGTGCGGATGGACAGTTCGTCCAGCTCGCGCGTGGTGGCGCCGTTGTACAGGCCGGAGATGGTGCGCGTGGCCACGCGCATCGGATCGATCGCGTGCAGGCCTTCGCAGTTGCGCTGCACCGCGCGCACGATCTTGTTGAGGTCCACCGGTTCCTGGCCGCCATTGCGCTTGGTCACGCTCATCGCGGTGGCGGTGGGCGGCGGAGTCAGCAAAAAGGAAGTGTCATCGGCCGCTTCTGCGAGCGCCTGTTCGTTCTGTGTCACGGTGTATCTCCCATCATGATGCACGCGGCGGCCTGTCCCTCGCAGGCAGCGCAGGCCTTGTGCCTCTCAGGATGGGAAAGCGGCGTCGCAGGCACCGCGACGAAAAGTCGCCTGCCTTGCTTCGCCAGCCTGTCTCCCCCCGGAGATTCCGTGGCCGGCACCGCGCGGTGTGCTTCGCGCGGCTGTCGGCAGGTCTTCGGACTCGTGGACATGGAAGCTTCGCTTCCTCCTAGGCCGCTGCTTCCCGGTGCAGCGCACCAGTGCGTATCGCGACTTCGTTTCCACCTACCGCTGCGGGGCAGTGCCGGGATGGGCTCGCAAGAGCCGCACCGGCTTCCCTTTTCATCCGAAGGCGAGAGCCATCGGAACCGACAGCCACAACATAGTGTGGTTACAGATATACGTCAATACTATATGTGGAGTTTTTTGGCGGCTGTCGGCTTGTACTCAGGCGGCCCGAATACGGTCAGCCAGGTTTCACGCCAGCCGCGCGCAAGCCGCAGGTCGTGGAACATGCCGACCCAGGCATGGCTGGCGATACGCAGCGGGTTGTAGCTCCGCAGCGGTTCGACCAGGCCATAGCGCGGCGGTTCGTCCACGCGTTGGCCGCGGAAAGTGCCGAACAGCCGGTCGAACAAAATCAGCACACCGCCATAGTTGCAATCGAGATATTCCGGGTTGCTGGCGTGGTGCACGCGATGATGGGCCGGTGTGTTGAACAGGAACTCGATCGGACGCGGCAGCTTGCCGATCAGTTCGGTATGCAGCCAGAACTGATAAAGCAGATTCACCGACAGCGCGCCGACTACGTACGGCACTGGAAAGCCCAGCCACACCAGCGGTCCGAAGAAGACCGCCGCGCCGGTGAGCTTGCCGGTCCAGCCCAGGCGATACGCGGCCGACAGGTTGTACTGGTTGGATGAGTGGTGCACCGAGTGGTTGAGCCAGAACCAGCGGATGCGGTGGTCGGCGCGGTGCATCCAGTAGTAGCAGAACTCCTGGCCCACGAAGAGCGACACCCAGTGCCACCACTGGTCCATGTCCAGGGTGGCCGCGCGCAGGTTCCAAATGCCGTAGAGCAGCACACCTGTCAGGCCGCCCTGGATAGCCAGGTTCAGCGCGCCGCGGCCCAGCACATCGCCCAGCGAGGCCCAATAGCCTTTCCAGTCGTAGTCGCTGCCACGGCGCACCAGCACCCATCCTTCTATCGCGGCGATCAGCACCAGCAGCAGACCGGGGAACAGCAACAAGGACCGGCTGAAATCCATGCGCGTGCAGGCTCAGCGATTGCGGCCGGCGAACTTCGCCGCCACTGCCTTGAACTCGTCGGGCGACAATCTGCCGTCGTTGTCGATGTCGACCTTGTCGAAGTTCTTGGCGATACGCGGCAACTTCGCATCGGCTTCGGCCTTGTCGATGAAGCCGTCCTTGTTGGCGTCGGCGGCCTGCAGGCGTTCGAGTGCGGCCTGCTTCTGTTCGGCGGAAGGTTGCTGGGCCATGGCGTCGATGGAAACCGCCAGCAGCGCGTAGCCAAGACAAAGGTGAAAGAAATTGCTTTTCATGGGATGGATCCTCAATGGACGACCGGAGAAGGAAAGCGCTGCGGAGCGGTCGGGCAAGTGGAGGAGGAGCGCTCCGCAGCGCCGGGGAGAGCCGATTTTTCGGCAGTGCCGGCGGACGCTCCGGCCAATCCGTCCGTGGATATGGCCGGAAAGGGTTCTCAGTTGCCGCCGGGGCAGGCGATCACTTCGCCCGCGGCATTGGTGCAGGTGCCGGTATGGGTGACGGCGCCGTTGGATATCGACGTGGAACCGTCATAGCTGTTGCCGTTCTGGCCGGTTGCGGTGGTGGAGCGGCTGCCGACCACATTGCCGTTGGCGTCGCGGGTCACGCCGCCACTGGTCGATGCGGTGCCGCCGTTCGGTCCGTTGACTGAAGCGCTGCCCTGACGGCCGGCGCTGCCATCCGCATTGCGGTAGAAGCCGCTTTGGCTTGTGGCGGAACCGCCGTTGGCGCCGTTGACCGTCGCGCCGCGGCTACCAGAAGCATTGCCCTGGCCATCGGCCTGCCACTGGCGGCCACGCGCATAGCTGCCATTGACGCCGCTGCCGCTGGCGTTGGTGGCGGCGCTGCGCACACCGTCCACGTTGCTGGCGGTGCGGCTGCGAGTGCGCTCGCGGGCGCCAGCGTCGTCGATGCTGGCGGAAAACACGCCGGCCAGGGCAATGGCGGCCAGTAGCGCATTGATCTTGGTATTCATGGGCTTCTCCTGTGGGACTGGGTGATCGCGGAGCGGTCGCGCCGCGGTGAGGCCAAGTTATCCGGCCCGGATCCCACGGGTGTTGCCGGGTTGCGAGCGAATGTTTCGCAGGCGCCCGGTCGAAACATTTGCTTACAAAGCGGCTGCGATCCCGATTTGCCGCGCCCGGCCGACAACCGCGATAGTGGCGCCATGAACGAAACCACCGCCCGCCTGCTCCTGGTCGATGACGATCCGCGCCTGCGCGAACTGCTGGTGCGCTATCTGGAATCGCAGGACTTCAGCGTGAAAGGCGTGGGCGATGGCGTGCAGATGCGCCAGGCGCTGGATCGCGGCCATTTCGATCTGATCGTGCTGGATCTGATGCTGCCGGGCGAAAGCGGCCTGGACATCTGCCGGCGCCTGCGCGGCCAGGGCGACGCCACGCCCATCGTCATGCTCACCGCCAAGGGCGACGAGATCGATCGCATCGTCGGCTTGGAAATCGGCGCCGATGACTATCTGCCCAAGCCGGTCAACCCGCGCGAACTGCTGGCGCGCATCCGCTCGGTACTGCGCCGCAGCGGCGCAGCGGCCCCTGGCGCGCCGCAGGCCGAGGGCGGGGAAATCCGCTTCGGCCCGTTCCGTCTGGACCTGGGCCGGCGCGAACTGAGCCGCGATGGCGCGCCGTTGAAAATCACTTCCGGCGAATTCGCGGTGCTGGCGGTGCTGTTGCGCCATCCGCGCCAGCCGCTCAGCCGCGATCGTTTGATGAGTCTGGCGCGCGGCCGCGAACATGATGCTTTCGAGCGCAGCATCGACGTGACCATCACCCGCCTGCGCCGCCTGCTGGAAGACGACCCGCGTCACCCGCGCATCCTGCAAACGGTATGGGGCGTGGGTTACGCGTACGTGCCGCCGGGCGAAACACCGGCAGGAGCGCAGACATGATCGTGCGCAACCTGCTCCCCAGAAGCGTGTTCGGCCAATTGGCGCTGGTCATCGCACTGACCCTGGCCGGCGCCGGCGTGTTGGCCGTATTGCTGGGCCGCGAGATGGCAACCCGGCCGGCGGCCGAACAATTGCTGCGGGCGATGGATGGCTTTGCCGACGTGGTGGAAGAACTCGACCGCACCCAGTCGCATGCGCGCGCGCTGCAATTGCTGCGCGAGGCCGGCATGGAGGTGCGCACGGAGCCGCCGCCGGATACCGCGCCGCGGGTCGCGCCGTTCATGCGCGAACTCGAAGAACAGGCCCGCGGCAACCTCGATCCCGGCCGCGAAGTGCGCCTGGGCCGCAACGCCCACGCCAACGCGGTCTGGCTGAAATTGAACACCGCCTCGCCGATGTGGGTGTCGTTCGCCTACGACCGCCGCGGCCAGGGCATGCGGCGTTTTTCCGTGCTGCTGCTGGCCGGTTGCGTGCTGCTGGTATGGCTGGCGGCGGCGTACTTCGCGCGCCGTCTGGCGATGCCGCTGCGGCAGCTGGCCAAGGCCGCACCCGACATCGTGCGCGGCGATCCGCCCGAAGCCATGCTGAGCTCCGGCCCGCGGGAAGTGAGCGAACTGGCCCGCGCCTTGACCGATGCCAGCCGTGAAGTCCGCGCCGCCGCCGAGGAGCGCGCCTTCATGCTGGCCGGCATCTCGCACGATCTGCGCACTCCGTTGACGCGGGTGCAGTTCGCCACCGAACTGTTGCCCGGGACCGATCCGGAGCTGCTTGCCGGTATCCGCCGCGACATCGAGGAGATCGACGCCATCCTCACCCAGTTCATCGCCTACGCCCGCGATGGCCGCGATGAAATCAGCGAATCGCTGGATCTGGCGGAAATCTGCCGCAATGCCGTGACCGCTTCCGCCGCCACCTGGGAAACCGAGTTGCCGGAATCCGCGCCCATGCGCGGCCGGCCTATGGCGCTGTTGCGCGCGGTGGAAAACCTGCTGGTCAACGCGCAGCGCCATGGCGCGTCGCCATTCGCATTGCGATTGCGCCGCGAAGGCGAAGCCTGGCGCGTCGAAGTTTCCGACCACGGACCAGGGCTGACCGCCGAAGCGGCCGAACGCGCGCGCCAGCCGTTCGTGCACGACAGCCAGAACGGCGGCAGCGGCCTGGGCCTGGCCATCGTCGATCGCGTGGCGCATCAGCATGGCGGCCAGCTGCGGCTGACGCCGAATTCGCCGCGTGGACTACGTGCCGCGCTGCTGCTGCGCGGAGCATGAGAATCGTCGTCCCTCACTGGTTCGGGATGGCAAAGGAGAAGTCGCTGTGCGGGAAAGGGAAATGAATGCAATGGGAGCATCGCCATGAACGTGAAAGTCCGCAGCATGCTGTTCTGTCTGTGCCTGCCGTTGGCGGCGATGCGCTTTGGCGCGGAAGCCTCGCCTGCGGTGGACCGGATCGAACGTTTGACGCAACTGCGCGAAGCCAGCAAGCGCGAGCGAGCGGTCGCGTTGCCGGCCGGTGCGGAGGCGGTGCGCAACGTCGTCTACGGCGCCGACCCGGCGCAGCGCTTCGATGTTTATCTTCCCAAGGGAGTCCGACGCGCGCCAGTATTCTTCTTCGTCCATGGCGGTGGTTGGGCCAACGGCGACAAGACCAATCCGGGCATCGAAAACAAGATCGGTTTCTGGCTGGCGAAAGGCTATGCGGTGATTTCCGCCAACTACCGCATGCTGCCCGAGGCGGCCCCGCTGCTGCAGGCCCGCGATGTGGCGCAAGCGGTGGCCACGGCGCAGCGCCGCGCGGGCGAATGGAACCTGGACCCAGCGCGTTTCGTGCTGGCCGGCCACTCGGCCGGCGCGCATCTGGTCGCTTTGCTCGGCGCCGAACCGAAGAGGCTCGCCGATGCCGGCGCGCAACGCCCGCTCGGTGTGGTTTCGCTGGACAGCGGCGCGCTGGACGTGCCGGCGCTGATGGGCATGCCGCGATTGCCGAAGCTGTACCGCAACGCCTTCGGCGCCGACGAAAGCTACTGGGTCTCCACTTCGCCGCAGCAGCAACTGGGCCGCACCGCGTTGCCGATGCTGATCGTCTGTTCCAGCGAACGCCGTTTCCCTTCATCGCCCTGCGATGAGGGCCGCAAGCTGGCGCGAAAAGCCGCGCAGCTGGGCGTGCGCATGGAAGTGCTGCCCGAGCCGATGTCGCATGCGGAGATCAATCGTGAGCTGGGCCTGCCATCGGCGTATACCGAGGCAGTAGCGAAGTTCGTCGATTCGCTGGTGATATGAAGCCCTTCTCCCTTCGGGCGAAGGCGGTCCGTAGGCCGAATGAAGGTACGGCGAAGTCCACGATGGTTCGGACGAGCATGACTTCGCCGTACCCTCGCCCCAACCCCTCTCCCGTTGGAGAGGGGCTTCGAAACATCAAGCGCGATGTTGCCGGGCCAGATATTCGGCGCTCTGCATTTCGATCAGGCGGGAGGCAGTGCGCTCGAACGCGCCTTGCAGGCGCACGCCGGAGTAAAGCGCGGTCGGCAGCATCGCCGCGGTGCACACCAGATTGACATGCCGGTCGTACAACTCGTCGATCAGATTGACGAAACGGCGCGCGGCGTCTTCGTTGCTGCGGTCGAAAACGGGAATGCCGCCCAGCAGCACGGTGTTGAACTCGCGTGCGACTTCGATGTAATCGGTGGTGCCGCGCGGGCCTTCGCACAGCGCGGCGAAATCGAACCAGACGATGCTCTTGCCGCGCCCGCGCACCGGGATCTTGCGCGCCTCGATCTCGATGTTGCCGCGCTTCTCCGCCAGCCCGCTCAGTTCGCGCCAGCGCTCGCCCAGCCAGGCATCGGATTGCGCGTCCAGCGGCGTGCGGTATACCGGCGAGCGGGTCAGCGCGCGCAGGCGGTAGTCTTCCCCGCCGTCGGCATGCAGCACCACGCAGTGTTTCTGCAACAGGGCGATGGCAGGGAGGAAACTCTCGCGCTGCAGGCCGTCCTTGTACAGGTTCTCCGGCGCGGTGTTGGAAGTGGTCACCAGGGTCACGCCTTCGGCGAACATGCGCTCCAGCAAGCGGGACAGCAGCATCGCATCGCCGATGTCGGTGACGAAGAATTCGTCCAGCACCAGCACCCGCAGTTCGTCGCGCCATTGCTCCACGATCTTGGCCAGCGGATCGCTCTGGCCGGCGTGTTCGCGCAAGCGCTCGTGCACGCCGCGCATGAAGCGGTGGAAATGGGTGCGGTATTTCTGCTGGCTGGGCAGTCCGTCGTAAAACAGATCCACCAGGAAGGTCTTGCCGCGGCCCACGCCGCCCCACAGATACAGGCCGCGCACGGGCTCGGCCTTTTTCCAGAACGAAAGCCGCTCGCGCCAGCCGATGTCGGCCGCTTCCACCAGCGCGTCGTGCAGCCGGTCCAGCTCTTTCAAGGCGGCGTGCTGGGCGGGTTCGTCCTGCCAATCGCCGCGCGCGGCGCCTTCGGCATAGGCTTGCGAGGGCGTCGGCGCGCCGCGCGCCGCTTCTACCGAGCTCACGCCGCCGGCAACCAGTGCTTCACGCCGTGCTGCAGGGCCCCGCGCAGATCGATCAGCTTGCGATGGAAGAAATGGCTGGTGTCGGGCATGCGCACCAGGTCCGGCTTGCGCTTGAGCGTATCGATCCAGTCGTAGACCGCCTGTGGATCGACGATCTCGTCGTTATCGCCCTGGATCACCAGCCAGGGACACACCGGCGTCGCTATCTTGCCGAAATCCCAGCGCCCGGCCGGCGGCGCGATGGAGATCAGCGCATCGGGCAGCACGATGTCGTTGGCGCGCAAAGAAACGTACGCGCCGAAGCTGAAGCCGGCCAGCCACAGATCGTCGTCCGGGCGTTGCCCGCGCACCCATTCCACCACCGCCAGCAGATCCTGCAGTTCGCCGTTGCCGTGGTCGAAGCTGCCGGCCGACTGGCCCACGCCACGGAAGTTGAAGCGGACGGTGCTCGCGCCCAGTTCGCGCAGGCTGCGCGCGGCCATGGTCACCACCTTGTTGCTGATGCTGCCGCCTTCGGTGGAAAGCGGATGGCACAGCACGACCGTCAGCGGTAGCGCGGCGATATCGCCCTCGGGCCGGTCGACGGCGACTTCCAGTGCGCCCGCAGGCCCGGCCAGTTGCAGCGAAGTGGATTGATCGGGGAAGGTGGGCGCTGACATGGAGACATAATAACCGCCGCCCGTCTCCCCCGAACGTGGGAGCGGCGTTCCGCCGCGAGCTTTTCCGCGGTCTCGGATCGTCTAGCATTCAAAGAAGCAAGAGCTCGCGGCGGGACGCCGCTCCCACCGGTTCATGTCGGTTGGCGTGCGATGCGGCGAAGCCAACGACCGCATCGCCGACGTGCGTGCTTACAAGTCGAAACCCAGCACCATCGGGTCGTGGTCGGAACTGCGCCACGGCCCTTCGATATCGCTACCGGCGTAACCCTCGGCTTCGGGCTCGTCCGCGTTGCTATGCCATTCTGCAGCGCCGCGCAAACGCTTGGCCAAGGCTGGGCTGAGCAGCGCATGGTCCAGGCGGCCCAGCATGCCTCCGTAGAGATAGCTGTAAGGCTGCTGGACTTTGGCCACGGCGAAGGCGTCCTTCCATCCGCGTTCGCGCAGCAGGCGCATCGGGTCTTCCATCGCATAGGCGTTGAAATCGCCTACCACCAGTTTCTTGTCGGTGCGCTGGCCGGGATTGGTCTTCAGCCATGCGTCCAGTCGTTGCGCCGAATCCAGGCGCAGCGCGTTCCAGCAAGCCTGCCCGTCGCGCTGGTCGGTGTCCGGGCCAGTCGCTTCGGTGCATCCCTTGGACTTGAAATGGTTGGCCACCACCAGGAATGTCTGGCTGCCCTTGCTGCGACGGAACGCCTGCGCCAGCGGCGCGCGGCTGCGCGCTCCGAACGGCCCTTCCTCCAGCACCGCCGGTTTGCCGACCGGCGACACCCGGCTCTTGCGGTAGATCAGGCCGACACGGATTTCGTCGCCGCCCGGACCCTTCTGCGCATCGATGAAACGCCAGTCGCCGCCGCCTTCGTTCAAGGCATCGACGAATTGAGCGAGACTCGATTGCGGGCCGTAGCCATCGTTCTCCAACTCCATCAGCGCGGCGATATCCGGGTTGAGCGCCTTCAGCGTCAGCACCAGCTTGTCGGTCTGCGCCTTCAGCTGCGCCGGCGCCTTGGCGCCGCGCAGGGTGGGGAATCCGCCGCCGCTGCCGTCGCCGTTGAACAGGTTCTCCATGTTGAACACGGCCACACGCAGGTTGCCAGCCACTTTGGGCGCAGCCGGCCGCGCGGCCGGTTTGGCTTCCAGCGGCGCGGTCAGCTGCAGGCGGTAACTACCCTGGCGCTGATCGACGATGCCTCGCGCGCCGCTGGCGGTGCTGCCGCTGCGCGGAACGCCTTCGGGCAGATACCACACCGTTTTCGGATCGCGGCGGCTGCTGGCGTCGTCCAGTACGATCCGTTGCCGGGCGTTCGATCTTTCGATTTCGTGGAAACGGACGCTGCCGGGGGCTGCGATCTCGGTAGGAGTCCACAGCCGTTCGTCGAAACTGGCGGTGGTTTCGGCGTAGCGCGTATCGGTGCCGTTGAGGCTCAGTGGCGCGTCGATCATGACCAGCATCCCTTCCAGCACCTCCCAGCGATCAGGCGGCGCGGTGAACACGGTAGGGATGACGGGGACGGCCTTGGGGAGCTTCACCGGCTCAATGCGCTCCGCCCGCACGGTGGTCAAGGTGCCGAACGATTTTCCGTCGCCCGCGTCTTCGAACACGCGGCCCGTGACGCGCACCGTGTCGCCGGCGCGCAGCTTGGTCTTGGACGCCTTGGGCGGGAGGACGAACAGGCCGTCGGAAGTGAACGGATCGCCGTCGCCGCCGTCCTGGAGGAAGAAACCGCCCATGCCATCGACGAAGTTGCCGGTGATCGTGCCCTGCACGATGACCTGCTGGCCTTCCAGCGGACTGCGGTTGTCACGCCCTTGCGCCCGGCCGATGGTGATGACGCTGCGCTTGACTGCGGCATAGGTAGAGGCGGCGCCGCAAGCGCAGACCAGCGCAAGCAGCAGGGAGGCGTGGAAGCGGGACACGGTCATGGCGGCTCCGAACAGGATTCAAACTAAAACGCCGCCCGAAGGCGGCGTTGCGCGCATCGGCGAGGGCCGAAGCTTACTTCACGTTGGCCAGCATCCAATCGACGGTGGCGTGGATTTGTTCTTCGGTCAGGCCCGGGTTACCACCCTTGGGCGGCATCACCCCGCCATCGGGACCGGTGAAGCCCTCGATGGCGTGCTTGTACAAGGTGTCCTTGCCCTTGGCCGCGCGCGCGCCGAAACCGGCGGCGGTCAGGGTCGGGGCTTTGCCCACGCCATTGGTGTGGCAGGCGCCGCACAGGTTCTGGTAGATCACGCCGCCGTCCAGGGTGCCGCCGTAGGCCTGCTGGGCGGAAGCGGCCGCCAGTGCGGCGGCCTGCGCCGCCGCTTGGGCGGCAGCGCCGGTGGCGCCGGCATATACGGCGCCGGCCGGGGCGATGCGTGCCTCGGTCTGCTTGGCCGCCACGGGCGAGACTTCCGGCGGAAGGCTGCTGTGCAGGTGGTACGCACCGGCGATCAGGCCCAGGGTGACCAGCACCAGGAAGCCGATGACCATGGAGAAATGCTTGAGGAATTCGAGGTCGTAGTTACGCACTTTCCACCTTTGGCAGCGCGGCCGGGGCCGCGCTTGGCTACTGAAATCAAGGATCCCGGGGCTGCCGCATGCAGGTTAAGGGACGGGTCCGGGCGCAAGCGCCGCAGGCAAGGCCTCCATTATAAGCAGGGCCGGTGCGGATGCCTCAAGCCGTCCAGTAAATCCGCACGGGGGAGCGGGCATGTTTCAGCACGCTGCGGATGGGATAGGCGGCGCCTTGACCCTCGCCGGAGAGGGCTTCGGCCAGGACCTGCTGCTTGCCCGCGCCTTCGATGTGAAGATACAGATGGCGCGCGGCCAGGATTGGCGGCAGGGTCAGGGTGATGCGGGGTTCGCCTGCGTCGGGCGCGCGCATCGGCAGCAGCATCGCCGTCGTGGAGGGGTCCAGGGCGGCCGTCAGGTGATCGCCGCCGGGAAAGAACGACGCGGTGTGCCCGTCGTTGCCCATGCCCAGCACCAGTGCGTCGAAGGGCCAAGGCAGGGCAGCCAGGTCGGATTCGATTTCGGCCAGCGCCTGTTCGGGTTCCGGCGCATCGCGGTACAGGGGAACGAAGCGCGCCGCAGCAGCCGGTCCTTGCAGCAGGTTGGTCCTCAGCAGCGCCGCGTTGGAGCGCGCGTTCGATTCCGGCACCCAGCGTTCGTCGACCAGGGTCACCGCTATGCGCGGCCAGTCCAGCGGCTGCAGGGCGAGCGCCTGCATGAAGGCTTTGGGGGTGTTGCCGCCGGACAGGGCGAGGCTGGCGGTGTCGCGCTCGGCAAGCGCGGCGCGTAGATCGTCGGCGACGGACAGGGCCAGGGCTTCGGCCAGGGCGGTCGGGTCGGGAAAGGTATGCGGCTGGATTTTCGGGGAGAGGTCGGTGGTCATGGCTGCTCCTGTTTTCCTTCTCCCAAGGGGAGAAGGGAACAAATCGCTTATGTCGCGTCTTCATGCCAGGTCCGCCCATCGCGTTCGATGAGCGCTACTGCCGCGCTCGGTCCCCACGAACCGGCGGTGTAGGGCTTGGGCGCTTCGCGCAGGGTTTCCCAGGCGGCCAGGATCGGGTCGATCCACTTCCATGCCGCTTCCACTTCGTCGCGGCGCATGAACAGTGTGGGGTTGCCGCGCACCACGTCCATCAGCAGGCGTTCGTAGGCTTCGGGCTGGTGCACGCCGAAGGCCTCGGCGAAGCTCATGTCCAGCGGCACGTGCTGCAGGCGCAGACCGCCCGGGCCCGGGTCCTTGATCATCAGCCACAGCTTCACGCCCTCGTCCGGCTGCAGGCGCAGCACAAGCTTGTTGGCCATCACCGGCCCGGAGGCCTGGTCGAAAATCGAATGCGGTACCGGCCGGAACGCGATGACGATTTCCGATACGCGCTCGGCCAGGCGCTTGCCGGTGCGCAGGTAGAACGGCACGCCGGCCCAGCGCCAGTTGTCCACTTCGGCCTTCAGCGCCACGAAGGTCTCGGTGCGCGAATCGTTGCGGCCCAGCTCGGTGAGATAGCCCGGCACCGCACCACCATTGCTGGCGCCGGCGCGGTACTGGCCGCGCACGGTCATCTGCGCGGCGTCCTCGGCATCGATCGGGCGCAGCGAGCGCAACACTTTCAATTTCTCGTCGCGCACCGCGTCGGCCTGCATCGCCGCCGGCGGCTCCATCGACACCATGCACAGCAACTGCAGCAGATGGTTCTGGACCATGTCGCGCAGCGCGCCGGAAGTGTCGTAGTAGCCGGCGCGCTTTTCCAGGCCCACGGTTTCGGCCACGGTGATCTGCACGTGGTCGACATAGTTGGAATTCCACAGCGGCTCGAACAGGATGTTGGCGAAGCGCAGCGCCATCAGGTTCTGCACTGTTTCCTTGCCCAGGTAATGGTCGATGCGGAAGATCTGGCTTTCGGAAAACGCGCTGCCCACCGCGTCGTTGATCACCGCCGCGCTGGCCGAGTCCTTGCCGATCGGCTTCTCGATCACCACTCGCGACTTGCCCTGGTTGAGGCCGTGGGCGTTGAGGCGGGTGCAGATGTCCACGAACAGGCTGGGGCTGGTGGACAGGTAGAACACGCGGATGCGGTCGCCGTGGGTCATCAGCTCGTCGGCGAAACCCTGCCAGCCTTCGTCCTTGGTCGCGTCCAGTGCGTGGTAGCCCAGCTTTTGCAGGAATGGCGCCAGCTTGGCCTGCAACGAAGGCTCGCTGCCCACCACCGGGACCAGCGCCTCGTTGACCTTGGCCCGGTAATCGTCGTCGGACTGTTTGTCGCGGGCTACACCGACGATGCGGCTGTCCTCCGGGATCTGGCCGTCGGCGTAGCGCCGGAACAGACCGGGCAGCAGCTTGCGCAGCGCCAGGTCGCCGGTGCCGCCGAAAATCACGAGGTCGAAGGTGTCGACGGGGACAGTCTTGGCGGTCACAGCGGGTCTCTTGGAGGAACAGTGGCAGGAACGGGGAAAATACCACCGAAATACCATGATCGCCATCCACATCCCTTGAATGAGGGCGATTGGTCATTCCACTTGCGGGATTGGTATTTCATTGGTACTTTCTGTTCATGTCCTCCGCCCTGTCCCGCGAATACCAGCGCCTTGGCGCCGCCGATACCACCCGCACCCTGGCTTACGTGCGGCTGCGCCGGGCGGTGCAGAACCTGATCGACAGCGGCGTGCTGCAACCCGGGCAGGCCCTGCCCAGCGAGCGCGACCTGTGCCAGCAATTGTCGTTGTCGCGGGTCACCGTGCGGCGCGCGCTGTCCGGGTTGGTCGAGTCCGGCCTGCTGACCCAGCGCCATGGGGCCGGCAGCTTCGTGGCCGAGCGCATCCAGCGCTCGTTCTCGCGCCTGACCAGCTTCACCGACGACCTGCGCGAGCGCGGCCTCAACCCGCGCTCGGAGTTCTTCGAGCGCAGCGTGGGCGAAGTCACTCCCGAAGAAGCCATGGCCCTGAACCTGTCCCCGGGCAGCGGCGTGATCCGCTTCCACCGCGTGCGCTATGGCGGCGATGCGCCGCTGGCAGTGGAGCGCACCCTGGTGCCGCACGCACTGCTGCCGGACCCGCTGAGCGTGGTCGATTCCCTTTACGAAGCATTGCAGCCGCATGGCCATCGCCCAGTGCGCGCCTTGCAGCACCTGCGCGCAGTGGCGCTGGACGCCGAAACCGCGAAGCTGCTGCACCTGCCGGCCGGCAGTCCGGGTCTACTGATAGAGCGCCGCGCGTTTCTGGCCGATGGCCGGGTGGTGGAATCCACGCGTTCGTTCTACCGCGGCGATGCCTACGACTTCGTTGCCGAGCTGCACAGCGAATAATCCTGAATCTTACTAGTGTGAGTGTTCTCACTATTAGCGAAGTAATAGGAGTTTCTTCGCTGGGCGACGGATAATGTGACAAATGTCGCATCATGCCGTTCCGCGCGACCAAAAGTTGGCGCAGAGGCAAACGCGACGGCAAAGTCGTCTTGCAGAACACATCTTGCAGAGCCACGTCGGAGTGAACATGGGTGCCAACAAACGTTTTGAAATCGCCGACAAGGCGCCCGATGCGGCCAATGCGGACGCCAGCGACAACAAGATGGACCAGATTCGCGAACTGATGTTCGGCGGCGTGGTCCGCGATTTCGATCGTCGCATCAAGGAACTCAGCGACCTCATGGAAAGCGAGCTGGCCCGCGTGGCCGCCGACTACGAGCGGCGCATCGCCGGATTGGAAGCGCGGCTGGATCCGCAGATCGAAAAACTCGGCGCGCAACTGCGCCAGGAAAGCGCCGCGCGCACCAGCGCGCTGGACGATATCGATGTGCGCTTCGGCCAGTCCCAGCGTACCCAGCGCAGCGAAATCAACGCCGTGCTGCAGCAGCACGAAGACAACGCCAGCGCTACCGAAGCCCGCGCCCGCGATGCGTTGGCGCAACTCGACGAACGCACCCAGGCGGCGCTGCAGGCGGTGCGCGATGCGCTATCGTCGGCGCGCAGCGAACTGGGCGGACAGAAGCTGGCGCGCGAAGACCTGGCCGACCTGATGGCGGAGGTCTCGTTGCGCCTGCGCGGCGCCCAGGACGCTTCGAAGAACGGCTGAGGGCCGGCCGCGCATGAACGGCGAATACGACCGTCTTCGCCAACTGCTGCTGGAACAGGAGCGCGACCGCATGGACGCGCTGCAGGACAGCGTAGGCAAGGCGACCGCGCGTTTCGAACGCGTGCCGGACCTGCTGGCCGAAGACATCGAAGCCAGCCTCCGCGCCGGCAAGCGCTCGCGGCTGGCCAACGTGCTGTCCGAAGCCAGCGCCGACTCGCTGGAAATCGCGGTGCGCCGCCGCCCGCAGGCGGTGGTGCAGGCGGTATATCCGATCATCGGCCCGGCCATCCGCCGTTCGCTGAGCGATGCGTTGCGGCAGATGGCCGACGATCTGGATCGCGCGCTCAGCGACACCTTCAGTCCGCGCGCGTTGCTGTGGCGTTGGGAAGCCTGGCGCAGCGGCACGCCCTACGCACAAGTGATGCTGCGCCATACCGCGCGCTACCAGGTCGAGCACCTGTTCCTGATCGCGCCGGAATCCGGATTGCTGCTGGGCCACCTCACCGCCAGCGGCCTGCCGGCGCTGGATGCCGACGCGGTGGCCGGCATGTTCACCGCCATCCATCAATTCGTGCGCGATTCGGTGACGGTGGACGAAGAAGGCGGCGGCATCGGCTCGGCGACCGTAGGCGGCTACCGGCTTGCGGTCAGCGAAGGCCCGGGAGCGCGCCTGGTGGCGTTCGTGCGCGGCGTGCCGTCCAGCGATTTCGGCATGCGGCTGGACGAGCTCAACGAAGAGCTGCACGCGCGCTACGGCGCGCAGTTGGGCGAAGCCGAATCGGTAGGCATCGCTGGCGCCGGACTGCTGGAACAACCGCAACTGGACGACCTCAATTCGCGCTGGGCCACCCAACAGGGCGGTACCCGTCCGCAGCGGCGCAAATACATGTGGGCGGCGCTGACGCTGGCGGCCTTGGCGCTGCTGGTCTATGCCGCGCTCGGCTGGCGCTGGTCTTCGCAAGTCGGTGCGATCGAACGGCATCTTTCCGCTACGCCCGGACTGGTGGTGTCCAAACTGGACGATGGCGAGCGCGGCCGCCTGCGCATAGAAGGCCTCATGGACCCCCTGGCCAGCGATCCGCGGACGTGGCTGGCGCAACACTACCCGCGCGTGGAAGTCGAAATGCGCACGCGGCCATTCGTGTCGCTGGAACCGCAACTGGTGCAGCGCCGTGTGGCCCAGACCCTGCGCCTGCCCGAAGCCGCAGTGAAGGCGCCCGACACCAAAGGCGTGATCCGCCTGACCGGTTCGGTGCCGTTTCCCGACTGGTATCGCGCACGGGCCACGCCATTGTCCACGCCTGGGGTAATCGGCATCGACTACGACGGCTTGTCCTATCCGCAAAAAACGCAAATAGATGCCGCCATCGCTTCCATCCAGTCGCTCGAGCTTTCGTTCCTGAGCGGTACGGTGACGCCGGATGCCGGCTGGGAGAGGGCATTGGCCGAAATGGGCCAGAAATTGCAGGCACTGGAGCGCATCGGCGCGACTTCCTCCATCGCCTTCCATATACAGGCCGCAGGCCTGACCGACGAACCCGGTACGCTCGACCAGAACCGCGGCCTGCGCCAGCAGCGCGCCGAATGGCTGGCCAGCCGCCTGGCCGCGCAACTGCATCGGCCTTCGACCATGACGGTCAACCAGGATGCCGCATTCGCGCTGCCGCAGAACGCCTCCACGCGCGCCGCCGTGGTCACGGTCGTGCCCTACCCCGCGCCGGTGCAACGATGAGCGTTTCCCTGTCCCGAAAAATAAGCCTGCTCGGCGATTTCGCCGTAGGCAAGACCAGTACCGTGGCGCGCAGCGTGCGCAACACCTTTTCCGAGGCCTATCTGACTTCGGTGGGGGTGAAGGTGGATACCAAGACCCTGCCCGACGCCGAGGGCCGCGACCTGCGCCTGGTGCTGTGGGACATCGCCGGAGCCAGCTCGCTGGACCAGATGCGCGCCAATTACATCGGCGGCAGCCAGGGCCTGCTGCTGATCGCCGACGGTACCCGCGCCGACACCGTCGATACCGTGCTGGCGCTGCGCGACCAGGCCGTACGGCTGCTGGGGCGCGATCTGCCGGCGGTGTTGATCCTCAACAAATGCGATCTGGCCGGCGAATGGGAAGTGCCGCCGGAACGCCTCCGCGAGCTTGCGCAGCGGCTGCCGGTGTTCAGCGCCAGCGCACGCACCGGCCAGGGCGTGGAGGAAGCCTTCGCCGCACTGGCTTCGGCCGTGGCCGATGCGCCTGCCGGCTCGAAATCGCCGTGAGCGCTCCGCGCAAACCCGCCGCAACGCCTGCACAGGCACGGCCGCCCGTGGTGGTGAGCTTCGGCGAAGACGGGGAAGTGCTGGATGTGGTGGGCGACATCGATTGGTTCGTCGCCGGCGACGACACCCGCCAGGACATCTACAAACGCCTGCAGGATCTGCGCGAGGGATGGGACGGCACGCCGGACATCATCCCGGCCATGCTGCTGTCGCAAGATCGTTACGCCGACATCCATATCGTGGCCGAGCAAGACAGCCGCCATTTCGTGCTGCTGGATGCGACCGGATTGATGCAGGCGCTGCGGCGCAACCAGCAAGCCAGCAACGAAGCCGCGCTGCTGGAAGACCGTCGTCGCCGCGAGATCCGCAAAAGCGCGCCGAACGCATCGCCGCATCCGCATCCCCTGCGGCAGTTCCGCCGCAGCTCGGAATTGTTCGCCGAACTGATAGACAGCGTGCGCGCACCCATGGCGCAGCTGGCCGGCCATGCGCGCCTGCTGCAGCAACGCTGCAAAAACGACCCGGCCGCCCTGCGCTCCATCGCCGCCATCCAGCACGCCGCCGTGCGTCTGGATGCGCTGTCGACCAACGGCCTGATAGGCCTGGGCGAACTCACCGCAGGCACCCGCAACCTGGGCATCGTCGATCCGTCGCAACTGGCGGCGCTGCTGCAGGAAACCTTCGCGCTGCAGGCGCAGGCGCAGGGCATCGGTTTCGAAGTGCGCGTGCCCGAAGGCGAGAACCTGATCGAAATCGATACGCTCGCCCTGCGACAGATCCTGATCAACCTGATCATCCATGCCCTGGAGGGCATCGAAGCGGGCCGCCTGGTGGTGTCGCTGTCGGCCGCCGCGCAAGGCCTGGAGATCGAAATCGCATGCGAGCCTTCCGGCTTCAGCGCCGATCATTTCGGCCCGCTGGTCACCACCGCCGATCTGCTGCAGTCCAACGCCGGCGGCAGTCTGGGCCTGGCGGTCAGCCAGCAGCTGCTGCAGCAGATGCGGGCGATGGTGGAGCTGGTGTCCAGGCGTGGCGGCGGCCACGAAGTCTGGATCCGCTTCCCGCTCGATCGCGTGGCCGGCGCCGAAGGCGAGTTGCGCGTGCTGGAGTCGTCCCTCCCTGCCGCGCTGCTCAATGGCGAGAAAGTAGCGGTGGTGGCGGTGGAACCGGCGCAGCGCGCGAGCGGAGTGGCGGCACTGCTGGTAGATCTGGGCGTGCCGGTGGTGCCGGTGCAGGACATCGAGCGCATCGAGGCATTGGTGCGCGACGGCGCGCTGGGTGCGCTGGTGCTGTCCAGTCCGTTCGCAGGCAGCAACGGCCGCGAGATCCTCAAGCGCCTGGAGTTGCCGGCGGAAACCAGCGTCATGCTGCTGACCCCGGCGGACGAAGTGCCCGGCCGGACGGGATGGATGCGCGACCGCAACTGCGTGCGGGTGGCTTGCGACGCCGACCGTGACACGCTGCATGCGGCTCTGCGTAGCGTGTTGGCAGGTTAGTGGCGATCGGGCGATGACGCGAATGGAGCGACCGATGCTTGCGATGGCAAGGACAGAACGATGATCCAGACCGCCGACATGGTCGCCTTCGTCGCCGTGGTGGAAACGGCCAGCTTCACCGAGGCGGCCCGGCGCCTGACCACGACCAAGTCGGTGATCAGCCGGCGCGTGAGCGACCTGGAGCGCGAGTTGGGGACGCCCTTGCTGGATCGCAGCGCGCGCAACGTGCGCGCCACCGAAGTGGGCGCCGTGTACTACGCCAAATGCGTGCGCATACTGGAATCGATCGGCGCGGCCACCGATTTCGTGGCCGGATTCAATAGCCTGGTCCGCGGACGCCTGCGCGTGGCTTTGCCCGAATCCTTCAACGGCGCGCTGATCGCGCCGCTGCTCAATGAATTCGCCGAGCGCTATCCCGAAGTGCTGCTCGATATCCAGGCCGACGACGAGTACGCCAACCTGGGCGACAGCCATTTCGATGTCGCCATCCGCGCCGGCCGCCTGGGCGAGGCCAACCTCATCGCGCGTCCTCTGACCAGCTTCAGACAGTGGCTTTGCGCCAGCCCCGACTATCTGCGTGCGCATGGCGTGCCGCAGTCGCCCGACGATCTGGCCGAACACCATGGCCTGATCGATGCTTCGGGCGAGGGCCACGGCGGCTGGCAGCTGTGGATCGATGGAGAAGTGCGCAGCTGCCGGGTGCGCGAGCGGATCCGCAGCAACAGCAGCGAACAGCTCGTCCTGGCCGCATGCGCGGGCCTCGGCATCGTGCAGGCGTCCAGCATCCTTGCCGCCGACGCCATCGTTTCGGGACGGTTGCGCATCGTCCTGCCCGAGTGCGCGCCGCCCGCCCGCCAGATATCGATCGTCTATCCCAGCAGCAGGCGCGCTTCCCAGAAGGTGCAGACCCTGCTGTCGTTCCTGAGCGAACGCATCACCGCCGTCGCCAGTTGGGACGAGCGCATCGCACAGGCGCAAGCGACGCCGTAACCGCTTCGCCCGCGGCGTGACCGACCCGCCGCGAGCGGGTGCCTCCCCTGCCGGCAACGGCCGGACAACAGCGGCTCGGCGAGTGTTCGCGATTCGCGAACCATCAGTTCGTCACACATGGCTGGTGCGTTTCGGCTTGCTGCCTAAGCTATGCCGCAGGAGTGGTTGTCGGGTGTTCGTCGCACACGGAGAGTGAGGATGATCACAAGCGCGGGGATCGGGTGGTCCCGCGCCCATGCGGCCATCGAGTGATCGGTGGCTGCGTGGCGACCCCAAGGATCTCAAGGCTTCCGCCGGCGGCTTCCCCCCCGGTGGTTGCGTGGCGCAGCGAGTACCCCACTCTTGCGCCGCGTGCGGTATCCGTCAATTCCCCAAGCTCTGGCGGGTATTGCAGTCGCTGCGACGGCGACAGGTCGAGGGGGCTTCGGCCCCCTCGTTTTTTTCCGGAATGCGGGCAGGAGCAAAGATGGACGAGCAAACCGTTATTGCCCGCAATTCCCTTCGCAGAGCGGTAGTGCGCGCATGAACAGGATGGCCATGAAGGTAGTGGGCGTAACTCCGCGTGACACGGCCATGAGGCCGCAATGGACGTTTCGTATAGACGACATAGGCGTGGACAAAGCGACTTTCGAGGAAAATTGGCGCGCGCGCCAGCGTCTCAGCGACGCGCAATGGGCCAAGGTGCTGGCAGTGCTGCCTGGCCGCATCGGCGTTCGCGCCAGCAACGGCGGCAATGCCCGCCGCTTCGTCGAGGCGGTACTGTGGATGGCCCATACCCGTGCCTACTGGTCGGACGTTCCGGTCGAGTACGGCGCCTGGCACGCCATCTACATCCGCTTCGGCCGCTGGGCGCACGAGGACGTATGGGAAGACGTGGTCAAGGCCCTGGAAGATCTGCCGAAAACCCAGGCGCTGCTCGGCGCCCTGGTGGAAAAATACCAAGCCAGCTATCGCATCCAGCGGTTGCGCGGCAGGATGAAGTAAGCACGCACGACAACGCGCGGCGCCTCGGCAAGACGACGGTCTGATCCGTCGCCCTCGCTTTTCGGATATCGGTTTAAGGGCATTGCACGATGGCAAGCGGCCCTCCCTCGTGCCGGTGAGTGGTCGGTTCTCGATCAACAGCATGGGTATGATCCGTCATCCGGCGACGCTCGACGTGGGCATCGTCCTGACGCCGGAATAAATCGTCGCTGACGAGCTCGGGCCAACGGAAAGCTGCGCTGGGATCGTACGGCGAGCCAATGCCTGTTTACGCCATTACGGAAACCCGGCTACCGCAGGCGAAGACGCAGCGATTCATCGAGTTCCTGCGTGAGCTACTTGCGCAGAAGTGAGTCGGTCCAGTCTTGCGGTGGAGCCGGAGCAATGGAAGCCGGTGGCGACCGGCCTGGATGCCAGCATCCTGAGCAACGATGTCGCCGGCGGTTTCATCGGCGCGACATTCGGTCCATACGCGTTCCGTCCGTGACCGACGCAGGCCGCTAACCCGTGGCGGACTCCACGGCCGGCGGCGCCGCGACCACCGGCCGTGGCCGCGCCAGGATCCGGTCGCGCAGCCGTAGCCCGGGGCGTTCGACCAGGTAATACAGCAGCGCTGCCGCCAGCAGCGAAGCGATGCCGTACACCGCGAAAGCCGCATAGCCCCTGCCTTCCAAGGCATCGCCGGCATGCGCGTGCACCAGGCCGAAGATCGGCTTGTGCACCAGATACAGACTGAAGGACACCGCCGCCAGCCAGCCCGCGCCGGGCAGCGCGCGGCGACCGATCCAGCTGTCCGCCTGTGCTCCGGCGAACACCAGCAGCGCCAACCCCAGCGACAGCACCGGCCAGCCGATGCTGTTGCCTAGCAAGCCGGTGCGCTCGCGGAACAGCCAGAACGCCAGCGCCATCGTCGCCAACCCGGCCAACGAGATCAGGTTGGCGTACGCGGCAGCGCGCGCCCAACCTCCCGGGCGATAAGTCTTCCACACCGCAAGAGCCACACCAGCGAGCAGCCCGTCGAGCCTGTTCCAGGTCGGGTAGTAGATGTTTTCGACAAACCAGGGACGCGCGGGCTGCAGCGCGTCGAAATGCAGCCAGACCGCGGCGCGCAGGGCGATCCCTCCGAACACGATCGCCGCGCACAGCGCGACGAAGCCGGCAACCGAGGGGCGTTTGGCCAGCAGCCATGCCAACAGCGGGAACACAAGGTAGAAATGCTCCTCGACGCACAGCGACCATGCGTGGGAGAACGTGGCGTTGTCGGCATAGTCGATCGACAAGTTGACGAAGAAGCCGGCGAACTTCCACCACGGCTCCATGCCCGGCGCTTCGCGGAACCCGGGCCACAGCAGATACACCGCCAGCACCGCCCAGAACGCAGGCAGGATCCGGAACGCGCGGCGCAGATAGAACTGGCGGAACGAGAACCGGCCGCCGGCCGCCAGCGGCTTCAGCACTTGCGAGCCGATCAGGAATCCGCTGAGCACGAAGAACAGATCCACGCCCATCCATCCGTAGCGCTGCGCCCAGGCCCAGTCCTCGCCCAGGCCGCCGACCAGGTAGGAATGGAACAGCATCGTCCACACGACGGCGAGCGCGCGCAGCAGATCCAGCCCGGGCAGATGCGCAGCGGATGCCGGCGCGGGAAGAAAAGGAGCGCCGTCATCGTTCGTCGTGGTGCTATTCACTGCTGGCTAGCCTGTGGCGTCATCGGGTCGGGTCGGCACTGTAATCGAGACGGCCGCACATTGCAGACATCGCATGCCAGTCAGTGCCCGGATCGTGCCGAACCGCTCATGCGCCGAACGGATCCGTGATTTCCGCGCGGCGGCCGGTGGACGGGGGCTGCCGCGAGCGCAAACATCAGCGTCCCTCCGGCTCCAACGTCAACGTCACAAGCACGACATCGTTGCTGCGCATCGGAACCTCGAGCGTGTGCTCTCCGGCAGGTCCGATCTCGATCCTGCGGTCGGTCTCCGGCAGGTCGCGCGTCAATTCGCGAAGTTTGCCGAGCTGGCTGGCGCTCAGAGAAGCGGGAGCCCCCATCTCGATATAGGCCGAGTACGCATCGTTGGCACGAAAGCCGGTGCGTTTGACCTGAAGCCGGTACGCGCCCTCCGTCAGATGTTTGAACGTAAGCCGCGCCGCGGATACCGGCGAAGCGGGAACGAGCCTGGTGTAGAACGGCCGATTGCTGACGTTCTGCCGAGGCTGCTCCCAGTTCCAGAGCAATGCCGAAGTATTGGAACCCTCCGTCGCCAGCAGGGACTCGGCATCGGAAGATGGAATCTCCTTGCCGCGGAGTGCGTGCAGATATTTGTAAGCGAAGAACGCCGGCTTGCGGATACCTTCGCGATTGAGCAGCCCGAAGCCGCCGTGAAACGGAGTGGGCGGCGGACCCGGCTCTTCGAACAGGTCGGTGTAGGCCCAGTAGCTCATGCCCTGCACCAGTCCCTGGGTCGCCTTGATCTTGTTGAGGATATACGGCGCACTGATATACGAGTCGTGCACGGCGTCGCGCGGCGTGTAGCTGGTGCTCCACTCCGTGAAGTAAAGCGGTAGCGACGGAAACGGCGATGCGCTGATCTGTTCCCTGACCCTGCGCACGTCGCCTGTGACGGCGTCCGGAGACGGAGAAAGCTTGGTGTCGGCCTCGCCTTTCTCGTCCAGGAAACCACCGTCTACGCCATAAGCGTGGGTAGTCACGAAATCCACGGGCACGCCGTTCTTATGCGCATACTCGAGGAATTCCGGAACCCATGCCGCGCCCGCGGTCGAGGGGCCGCCGACTTGCAGCGTGGAATCGATCGCCTTGATTGCTCTGGCTGTGACGTCATAGAGCTGGAAGTAGGCTTGTTGATCGGCCCGCTCCCAGAATCCGTCGAGATTCGGTTCGTTCCAGACCTCGAAGTACCAGTGCCGCACCTCCGCCACGCCGTAGCGATCGCGCAGGTGGCGAACGAACGCATCGACGAGCGCGCGCCATGGCTCCAGCTTCGGGTGGGAGGTATTGCCTTTCCAGTAGAAGATGGTCTGCTTGGACGTGGCCATCGCATCGGGCGTGAATCCGAGCTCGATGAAGGGCCTGATCCCTTTCGACAGCAGATCGTCGTAGAGTCGATCGATCCTGGTCCAGTCGTACACGGTACGACCGTCGACGACCCGCACGGTGCCCAGCACATCGTGGAAGATGTCGTGGAATCGAATGTAGCGAAAGCCCAGCTCATCGACGGCGAGCTTCAGCTGGGCCTGGCTGTCGGAGCGTATCAACGTGCCTGGAAAATCCGAGCCGATAGACAGATCGAAGAACCGGTCCAGCGGCCGTTCGGCTCGCGCGAGGTCGATCGTGATCTCGCGTGAGGGAGCCTCGGCGGCGCTGGCCGCACCGGGCGCGACGCCGACAGCCGCCGCTGCCCAGGCCATCAGCGGCAAGCCGACGCGCCGCAGATTCAACAAGAATGCAAACATCTAACTTCTCCAGTAAGTCCACGCCAAACGATTCAAGACGAAGCTTGTCTGTCCAGCGCTCGCCGGAAATGCAAGGCGCGGCCATGGAAGCGGTCTTCAGACAAGCCCAGGGCCGCGTACTTTCAACGCAACCGCGATCGCGCCGGTCAAACCCTCAGGCAAACGCACCTCGAGACCCTTGCGGCTGCGCGTGAACGGCAGGCTGTCGGTGGCGCCCAGCGCCTCGACGCGCTCGATCGTCCCCGGCGCCAGCGCCGAGTCTTCCGCCAGCGCGGCGATGCGCAGCACGCCGTCGGCAGGCCAGCCGAGCGCGATGACGTACAGCGCGCCATTCTTGCTGGTGAAGCGGATGTCCTGGGCGGTGAAAGGCTGCGATGTTTGCTCGCTGAACATGCCACCCGCCACGCGCGTCGGCCCTTCGCCGAAAGTGCGCCATGGGCGGGTGCCATAGATGGCCTCGCCGTTGCGCGCTATCCAGGCGGCGATGTCCTCCAGGATCTCGCGCTCGTCGGCATCGATGCTGCCGTCGCCGCGCATCGGAACCGACAGCAGCAGATTGCCGTTCTTGGAAACGATGTCGCACAGACGATGAATCACCGTGCTCGCAGGTTTGTACTGGTGGTTGTCGAAGATGGAGCGGGCGTAGTGCCAGTCGCCCAGGCAGGTGTCGGTCTGCCAGGGCAGCGGCTCGATGCCTTCGCGGAAACCCCGCTCCACGTCCTCCACGACACCGGCGCGCCATTCCGCCGGCAGCGCCTTGGCATTGACGACTGCCTCCAGCTTGCCGCCATTCCAGGTCATGTTGGCGTTGTAGTAGTGCGCGGTCATGTCCAGCCCGGCTTGGCCGAGCGGCAGGCCGTGGTTGTCGAAATAGACCAGGTCGGGGCGGTAGCTGTCGATCAGGTCGCGGCAACGCAGGAACCACTGGCGCGTGAAGGCTGGGTTGTGCAGCGGCGGCTTCTCGTCCCAGTGGGCCGTTTGGCTCTCCTGCCAGGCTTCGACGCTACGGATGGTCTTGAAACCATCGGGCATGACGATGTTGCGGCCGGTGTAGAGCTCCTGCGGGTCCAGGCCTTCCCACCAGGTGCCGCGGCCATCGGCCTTGCTCAGGTGAAAGGCGTCGTAGCGTTGACCGGCATGGGGCCCTTCGGGGTCATAGCCGTAGGCGGGCTGGTACCAGTGCCAGGCGTGTGCGCCATGGTTGCTGACGCCGAAGCGCAGCCCGCGCGCGCGGGCCGCCTTGGCCCAGATACCGACGATGTCCTTCCTGGGGCCCACGCGCATGGTGTTCCAGCCGTGGTACTTGGAGTTGAACGCGTCCTGGTTGTCGTGATGGTTGGCCAGTGCAACGAAGTACTTGGCGCCGGCCTTCACGTAGAGATCCAGCAACGCGTCGGGATCCCAGTTCTCGGCTTTCCAGCGGTTCTGTACCTCCATGAACCCGACCTTGGTCGGGTGGCCGTAGGTCTTGACGTGGTGGTCGTACTGCCAGTTTCCCTGGATGTACATGCGGCGCGCGTACCAGTCGCCCATCTCGGGTACGCACTGCGCACTCCAGTGCGCCCAGATGCCGAACTTGGCGTCGCGGAACCAATCCGGTACCCGATAGTTATCGACCAGCGATGACCATGCGGGCGTGAACGCCGCGGACGCGGCACGCGCGTGCGGCAGGCTCAGCGCGCCGGCCGCAGCCCAAGCCGAGGTTTGGAGGAACGAGCGCCTTGTCCAGCCTGCACTCCAGGAACCGTTGTCGTCTCGCATGAACGTTTCTCTTCCAAGTACTGCCGCTGGGGCGATCTCGATCCGCCCAGCCGATAAGGATCTACGGTGCAGGCACCTCAACCACGACGACCGATTTCGGCGGCAGCTCCAGCGCAAGTCCCGACTCGCCGGCTTGCGCGGTATACGTTGCCGGCACGAGCTCGCGCGGCTGCTCGAAGGTGTTGTGCGCATCCATCGCGGCAGCGGTCAGGATCTTCCCCTGCACCGGCTTGCTGGTCTTCAGATTCGTGGCCACGCGCGCCGGCCTCGCCGGATCTAGGTTGACCAGTGCCAGGTGGACCGTGCCGTCGGCGGCGCGCGCTGCGGTGATGTCGACGGCCGGCAGTTCTACGCCGCCTTGCCGCCATTTCGGCGTCTGGATTGCCGTCTTCAGCGGTGTCGCGCCCATGAACGGCTGGTACAGATCGAATACGTGGTAGGTCGGCGTCAGCAGCATCCGTGAGCCGTCGGTCAGCACCATAGCCTGCAGTACGTTCACCATCTGCGCGATGCTGGTCATCTTCACGCGGTCGGTGTGGCGGTGGAACGCGTTGAACGACAACGCGGCCAGCAACGCGTCGCGCAGGGTGTTCTGCTGATATAGAAAGCCGGGGTTGGTGCCGGGCTCCGGGTCGTGCCAGGCACCCCACTCGTCGATGTAAAGCGCGATGCGCTTGTCGGGATCGTGCTTGTCCATGATGGCCGAGATGGCTTTGATGCGCTGCTCGATGCTCATCGCGGCATCGAGCGTCTTGGCCCAGCGCTCCGCGTCGAAGCCGGTGGCCTGGCCCTTGCTCTCCCAACCACCAGGGATGGTGTACTGGTGCAGCGTCAGCGCGTCCATGTGCTTGCGCGAACGCTCCATCAGAATCTCGATCAGATGGTCGTTTTGGGTACCGTCGCCGGAGGCCACTCGCAGCACCGATCCCGACAGGAAGGTGGCGTACTGGTTGTGCAGATCGGCCTGGTACTCCGGCCGCATGTTGCCGCCGCAGCCCCACATTTCATTGCCCAGGCCGAAGTACTTCACCTTCCAGGGCTTGTCCCGGCCGTTGCGCCGGCGCTCGTCGGTGAGCGTCGATTTGCCTTCGGCCGTCATGTACTCCAGCCAATGGCTCATGTCGCGCGGCGTCATCGACCCCATGTTGCCGGAGACGAACACGTCGCTTCCAAGCTGTTCCACCAAGTCCATGAACTCGTGCGTGCCGACGCGGTTGTTCTCCGACACGCCGCCCCACCACCGGTTCAACCGCACCGGGCGCTGGTCCGGATCGCCAATACCGTCGCGCCAGTAGTAATCATCGGCGAAGCAGCCGCCGGGCCAGCGCACCACCGGCACTTTGATACGGCGCAGCGCCCCGACCACATCGTTGCGCCAGCCGCGCGTGTTGGGGATGTCGGAATCCGGGCCGACCCACAGGCCTCCATAGATGCCGGCGCCCAGATGTTCGGCGAACTGGCCGTACACGTCCGGCTCAATGCGCGGTCCGGCGGCCTCGGCGGTAATCGTCAGGCGAACATCGACGGGCTGCCCGGCGCAGGCATTGGCGGCCATCGCCGCGGCGAACAACATCAGGCTCATCTTGCGCAGGCCGCGCATTGTCCAGGTCATCACGTGTCTGCCCCTGTGTCGGTTGGAAGAATTGCAGCGCTTTCGGGTGCGATGCAAAACGCATCAACACCGGTTTTTCTCACTGTTCCTGTTTGCTGCATTGACGATCAGCGATACAGGCAACAAACGCCAGCACAAATCGTTTCGTCCTGGCAGCCATCATAGAGCGGAGTTTTCGGGCGTATCGAACCGGCGGCGCGATCAGTTGCATCACCGACCACAAACAGATAGAAGCGGCGATGCTCACATGCCTGCACGAAGCTTCGTCGAATCCCGCTTGCACGACAAATGAAGTATTGAGCATGTGCCATTCCGTAAACGAATAGATGCGGCGGGCCGCATATGCGCCTGGCTCGTGCGACGCACGTTAGCGGCGAAGGAGCGAAGAGCGACGCAATGACTATGCTGTAATGCAGCATTCGATTACCTACCTGCTGCCTGCTGCCAGTTCCGACACGGCCAATGGCGAGGATCCGGTTTACGTCGCCGTGGAACTGCACGCCGCCGACGGCACGCCCATCCGTGCCGGCAACAACGACAGGCAGGTACGCGTGCGCGGCGTGGGAACCCTGGCCGGTATCGGCACCGGCAATCCAATAGACGTGTCCAGCTTCCGGTCCGGCGAACGCAAAACCTTCCATGGACGGGTGGTCGCCGCGGTCCGCGCCGGCGTCCAGGCAGGCCCAGTCGTGGTCGACATCGAAGCCGGAGGCCTGCCTTCCCGCCAGGTGCGATTGAACGCGGTCGCACCGCAGCCCTTCTGAACGGATCGCTTCCCGGCCGCGTTGCCGCATGCCCGAAGCGCGAACGCGGCATGCAGCGACGTCCGCCGCGGGTCGGCAGCGGATACCGGCGTGCTGATACCCGCGCAGCATAAAGTGACTGCTATCGGCCAAAACCGATATTCGGGGTGAGCAACCTTGACGGGAAAGGGAAGCGGAGCGCGCGCAACCCCGGCAGCGACGCGTAAGTCGCGCAGCCACCACGCCGACAGGGACCGCCGGAAGCATCGAAAGGCGCGCCGCCCATTGCGAGTCAAGACTTGTCGTTCTGCGAAGACCGACAGAATCGCAAGATCAAGGCAAAACATGAAGCATGGCGAGCATCAGCAGCAGAACGACCATGCCGACAAGACCGACCCCTAGAAGTATCGGCAGCCGGTTCCGACGCTTCTTGCGTGGCGCAATATCCGGCAAGTCGAACCAGTAGCTGCGGTTCCCTTGGAGCGGGGACGACTGCTTCTTCTTGGGTGAGCCAGCAAACATGACATTCCTCTGCTCGAAGACCGGTGATCGAGGGGCTGCGCGCCCCTCGTGTTCAAAAAGCCGCGCACCTGAAGTGGGTGCGATCTTCAGAAGTGGAACAGATAGCCCGCCGAGATCCTGGTCTGCGACGAACGTTCGACCAGAGGACTTTGCTTTATCTCGTCGCCAAGGCTGACCGTGCCGACGTCCAGGAAGAACGTGTGCCGCCGCCCAGGGCTGTAGTCGAGCCGAAGGCCCGCTTCGACGTTGACGGTAGCGTCGCCTTCATAGAAAGGACGGTCCATCGTGGCTTCTCCTGGAAGGACGCCGTAGTAGTACGCCACGTATTTCTGATCGACCCACTCCGCAGCCACGCGCGGGGTCAGACCGAAACGGCCCATGCCGAAGCGGCGTTCTACTTGTACGCGGCCGCGCGACCCTTCGCTGTTGTCCATCGCATCGACCAGGTATTCCGCCGACACTTCCGCGATCGGGTTCTTCCAAACAACCGCGGCGCCTACCCATGCGCTGTCGTCGCGTTCCTGCATGCCTTGCAGATAGTCCGACTCGCTGGGATCGTAGCCGTCCAGGGCGTAGCGCGCCCTCAACCGGAAATCCAGTACGTCGCTGTCGTTCACCTTGAAGTCGATCCGGCCGCCGTTGACGTCCACCCAGCGGTTCTCGAAGTAGACAATCGGGATCGCCTTCGTTTCATCGTCGTAGTCGCGATAAGGCCGCTGGATCACTGCGGCTCCCAAGCCAATGCCCCAGCGCGAGTCTTCCGCTTTGGTCGCCTCGACCTCCTGCGCGTGGGTCATCGTGGCGATTGCCCCGAGGGACAGGATTCCAAGTAGCTTCAAGCCTGCCGCTGATGGCAGACGACGTAGTCCCTCATGACGCATCTTTCGAATCCTCGATTGGGCCGGCCAATTGGGGGGGCCGGCAGGTTGATGTCAGTGGTGTCCCATCCAGGTGATCCGACACGACGCTGCCGTGCGGATCGCAGCACGCTGGGAATCGTGTCTTACTGACCGATGGGACAGTAGCGATCCTATGTCATAATGACCGATCGGTCATTACTGTATCCCGGGTTGGTAAGTGCACATTCAGATTTGCGGCTTGGTGCCGGCCGCGAGCTTGCGCTGGCTGGGAGAAGGACCAGAGAGAAAGGGTCCGGGTGGATGCCACCCTCCGGCTACACTGGTTTGGGGATCACCGGCTTGCCGCGTTACGGCCCGCCCGGATTCCATGCTGCGGAGAATGCGGCGGCCTTATTAGAGGGACATCGTCACGATGACGCAGGCGAAAAAGAAACCGAAGGAAAAGGCCGCCGTAAAGGCGAAGAGAACGCGGTTATCTCCCGAGGTCCGGCGCAAGCAGATCCTGGAGGCCGCGCTGGCCGAATTCAGCGCCATGGGCTTTGCCGCCACCAGCATCTCCAGAATCGCCGGGCGCGTAGGCATTTCGAAGGCCAATGTCTACGTCCATTTCGCCAGCAAGGATCAAATCTTCGAAACCCTGCTCCAATCCCTGTCGTCGGTGGGCAAAGCGCAGGACAACTGGTCGAAGATACAAGAAGCGCGAAACCTTCCCGAGTTCATCGATAACCTGATCGAGGTGACCTATGAAGCGCTTACCCCCGAAGCCCTGGCCATCATGCGATTGCTGATTGCAGAAGGGCACCGTGTCCCTGATGTGCTGGCCAAATGGCATAAAGACAATCTTCAAAGGCGGGCGGAACGGCAGGTGGCCATCGATGAGCAGGTGGCGGTAGGCCGCATGAAGGCGAATCCGCTTACCGAGCATTTCGAGTTCGCCATGACCCCGGTGGTGTACGCAGCCGTCGCGAAACTGGCTTTCGGGGACGCTGCTGCCGAAGAGGTGGAGCGCATCAAGGACACGCATCGGAAACTGCTGCGCCAGCTGTTGTAGCTCCAGTCGGTTGCCTGATGAGATCGGCCTTCATGCACAAGCCGGAATCGTCGAGTTGCTTCCGCACTGGAAGCGTTCCGACACGCCGCCGTGAAAATCCCCGCCCGCTCCCCGAGCAACGCAGTGAAACCGCTAAGTGGCCGCTGATCTAGTAAGAGTGCTCTGAGGCGGACCAGCCTAAAACCACCAGATAATGAGAATGGTCTCATCAAGTGATTGGCTGGCCACTAGCCAGCCAATCAGTTAGCGGCAGCCAAAACGGGTGCGACCGTCTGATTACCCTCCCGGTCACGGAGGCATCAATGCTTAAAGTTGCTACCCTGACCCTTGAGCGTGAAACCGTGTGATCGAAAGGACCCTGGCCAAATGGATTGTCCGCAGCAGACATGGTCGGAGAATCACTGACTATGAGGCTGCTGTTGCGGACATCTCAACGATGCCGAAAGGGACGATGCCGGTGGAAGGCCGACGCCGGTAGCGGACATCGATATCCCAGATATTCGTGTGTTAACGAGCGGAAGTTTCCGACCCATGGTGGGGCGCGCCTATAGGGAATCGATCCTCTCTTGGCGGGAGGGGCGGCTATCGGGTTATTCTTCTGCCAAACTCAGCTACCCGGACTTTCCCATGTTCGGTGAGTCCCGGGAGCACCAGAGCCATCACGTTCCGAGCCTCGAACTGGCTTGAAGCAGCATTGTCACTGACCTTACTTGTGCCGGCGCATGTCTATCAGAATGATAGGAATGTCTGCGTTGTATAGATGGCTCTGTCGGATGGGCTTCGCGGCGCTTGCAACGTCGTACTTTTCTGCTGCCGCTGATGCCAACGCAGTGACGCAAGCGTACATTGCTGCGGAATCGCGCCCCATAACTGTGATAGAAGGCGACGATATTACCTTCAGCCGCGTAGAAAACTCTCAGGAGTTCTCAGGGTCGCGAATCGGGCAGATTGCCCAGGACGATATGGGATTCATGTGGTTTGGGACGCAATACGGCCTGTATCGATTCGACGGATATAGTCATATGGTATTTGCAGCCGATCCAAAAGCCAGGAACCAGCTTGGTGGGGTGTTCGTCTACGCTATTCATAACGATAAGTCCGGTCGGTTGTGGATTTCCACCGATAAGGGCGTAGATACTTTCGATCCCCGGACCGGGACTTTCAATCGAATCGCCTATGCCGGCCCGTCTGGTCCAACGGCTCAATCGTTCTACCAGGATCGATCTGGGACTATGTGGCTGAGCACCACTGCGGGCTTATATGGGGTTGATTCGAACGGCAAAACCCTCGCGCATTTCCAAGCTGATTCCGAGGACTCTGGTTCACTCGCCAGTAGTGATCTGAAATTTGCTAAGGAAGACCGCTCGGGCACTTTCTGGATAACGAGTTCTGCAGGGCTCGAAGCCATCGACCGGAGCAGTGGTCGGGTGCTCACACGGATACCGCTCCGGGAGCCGCGGGAAATAAACTTCGTCGAAGATCGTTCGGGAATGCTCTGGATCTATCATGCGGGCGGAAGCGGACTCTCCGCCTTTGATCGGTCGACTAATAGTCTGACCAACTACCGATTCGTCGACAGCACTGGCGCGCCGATGCCACGCTTCGGAATCTTCACGGCGCTCGAGGATCGCGACGGTGGCTTGTGGTTCGGAACCGGAGGTGCGGGGCTGCTTCGCCTTGATGTCGATCGTCAGCGTTTCATTCGGTATCGCCATAGCCCTAGTGACCCGCAAAGCCTCGGTGGTGACGACATCGTCACGCTGTTTCAGGACCGGGAGGACAACATCTGGGTGGCCTTGCATGGCGAGCAACTCAACCTTTTCCCCGCACGGAAACCACTTTTCGAGAAACTTCCACCGAGACCTGCCTCCCTCCGCGTACGCAGCGAAAAGATGGTCAATTCCATTCTCGAGGTAGAGGGCCAATCTTTGTGGATCAGCTACATGGGGATGCTGTTAGGTGTCGATCAACAGTCAGGTGAACGACAGGATCTGCACCAGCGACTGGGTCTGCAGGCCGATGTGATCTCGATGGCGCAGGATGCTCGTGGACGCATCTGGCTAGGCACTACGGGGACGGGCATAGTCCTAGTCGAACCATCGGGTCGCGTGGTTAGATTCCAGCACGATCCCGCCGATCAAAGCAGTCTTGCAGATGACGTGGTCAACGACATCTTGGTGGACCGCTCGCAGAACGTCTGGTTTGCGACTTGGGGCGGGCTTTCCCGCTTCGACGACAAGAGCGGCCGATTCGAGAACTACAAACCGCCGGAAATTGATCCAAAGTATCTCGCCCTAGCGGAAGACAGCTCGGGGAACATCTGGTTGGGCACTCACCAGTACGGCCTGCAGCGTTTCAATCCAGTGACGAAGGAATTTGTGAAGTTCCCGTCCATCGGCGCGCCTGGGAGCGTGAGCAATGGCAGGGTGAACGCCGTGCATGTCGATCGGCGCGGAGTCGTCTGGGCGGGAACGCAGAATGGTCTTGACGCGCTTGATCCAGCCACTAGCCACATCCGCAATTATCGCGTCAACGATGGGCTGCCGGGTAATGCTGTGAGCTGCATTCTTGAAGATGCGCAGGAAGGTATCTGGTTTGGGACCAATAAGGGTATCGCGCGGCTCGATGCGGCAACGGGGAAAATCCAGAGCTACTCTCGGATAGATGGGCTTCCGGGCCTGGATTTCACAGGCTGGGGCGCCTGCTACCAAAGTCGGGCACATAAAATGTACTTCGCCGGATTCTCGGGAGCCACGGCGTTCTACCCCGACCGGATCCGAATGCGGAGGCATGTACCCCCCGTCGAGTTTACGGATCTGATGATCGCCGGACGCAGGTTTCCTGATGGGCCGCCACAGTCACAACCACAGGTGCTACCGGTACTGGGAAGATTGAGTTTGCCTTACTCGCAGAACACGTTCACCGCCGGATTCGCGGCCTTGAGCTACACGAATCCGACTGCGATTGGCTACCGTTTCCGTCTGGTTGGGCTGGGAGAGGAGTGGCACGCGGTGGACAGCGGCAGGCGCGTGGCCTCCTACAACTCTCTGCCGCCGGGAGATTACCGGCTGGAAGTACAGGCAGCCGCGAGCGGAGGTAACTGGTCCGAGACGACGGCGTTGAAACTCACCATTCTCGAGCCCTGGTGGCAGACCACATGGTTCTACACACTCGTAAGTCTGCTCGTCCTAGGGTCGGCGTTGCTCATCTATCAGCTGCGCATGCGCCAAGTGATGCACCAGTTCGAGATTCGTCTTGACGAACGCGTCGCAGAGCGTACTCGCATCGCGCGCGAGCTACATGACTCCCTGCTGCAGGGATTTCATGGTTTGATGTTTCGGCTGCAGGCGGTACGTAATCTCCTTCCGGCGAGGTCGCAAGAAGCCGCGATCGCGCTGGATGAGGCGCTGAGCCGCGGTGACGAAACCGTGGAGAGGGCTAGGGAAGCGGTCACAGAGCTCCGTACCTTCGGCGCCAGCGAACCCGATCTGGAGGCAGCGCTGCGCTCAATGGCACAGGATATGCCGACGCTCTCCCAAGACGGCGCGCCAAACTACCGTATCGTTGTCGAAGGCGCGCCGCGCCGCATGATCCCGCTGGTGCGCGACGATGTCTTGCAGGTAGGTCGCGAAGCGTTTCGAAACGCCGTGCAACATGCAAGAGCCAAGCTGGTGCAAGTCGAAGTTCAGTGGGGCGTCGAGCGATTTTCGATTCGTGTGCGTGATGACGGTCTCGGCCTGGAGCCCCAGTTGATCGCGTACGGTCGGGACGGCCACTGGGGGATACAGGGCATGCGAGAGCGGACTCGCCAGTTGGGCGGCAGCCTGGAAATCCGTAGCGACAGCAACGGCACGCTGGTGGAGCTGAAAATTCCCGCGAGTCGTGCCTACGTCGGCTCGGACTAAGGTTCGCCGAGACTTACTCACCCACCGAGGGAAGAATTCCTCGAGCCAGCGCCAAGGTCACGGCATGGGTGCGGTCATTGGCGCCCAGCTTGGCCATGATGTGTTTTATGTGCGCCTTCGCCGTTTCCTTGCTCACCGACAGATGCAAACCGATTTCGTGGTTGGAGTTACCCGCGGCGACCAGCCTCAACACGTCGATCTCTCGCGATGAAAGGCTTTCTCCTCCTCGATGTGCGGCGAGCGCGCTGGCCACGTCGGCGGTGATGTGCTTGTGCCCCAAATGCACCGAGCGAATCGTATCCAGTAGCTCCTTGCGTACGGATCCTTTGAGCACGTATGCATGCGCGCCCGCTTTGAGTGCACGCTGTGCCAGCGCATCACCGCCATACGTCGTCAGAATGATTACGTGCGCGTCAGGGAAGTCGCTCCGAATAGCAATCAGCGCTTCGATGCCGCCCATGCCCGGCATCTGGATGTCGAGCAAGGTGATGTCCGGTCTGAATTCACGGAAGCGTTCGATGGCCTCCATGCCGGTCGATGCCTCCGCAGACAGTTGCATGTCGGGTTGACCGGCGATCAGCGCAGCGATCCCTTCCCTGAGGAGGGGATGGTCATCCACAGCGAGAATGCGGATGGTATTCATAGCTACTCGTTGATGTACTCGATTCCCATCCGACGGCGACCGGCGCTGGAGTTCAGTTGCGCCTCGATCCACTGGCAGGTCTTCTCACGGACGATAGCATGGCCGTGATCGTTGATCAGATCATGATAATAACCCTCGAATACCTGCAGTGTCTTGTCGCGGGAACCCACGTGCCCATGAAGGTACTCGCTACCGGAGGGCGGTGCCATCATGTCTTCTGATCCGTGCAACAGCAGCAGTGGCAACGACAGTTCGCCCAAGGCCTCGCGTAGGCGGTCGTTGGCACGGAGCAGCGTAGTGCCCGCCAGCCAGCCGAAAGAGGGGGCCAGCCCGCTGAAGATCCGCAAGATCGCGGCGTTTCGAGGCGGATCGAGCGTAATCCCCTCGCAGATGATCCCGTCCAACTCGTCTCTGTGTCGCAAGGCGTGGAGGCAGGCGACCACCGCACCGGCCCCGTGACCGAACAGATATAGCGGCCTCGTGGGATCGCGTTCGCTTATGCGGGACATCATCGTGCGGGTATCGCAGAGGTAGCCATCGATTGGGCGAAGTTGGAAGCGCGAGCCCGGCGACCGACCGCATCCTCGAAGATCAACAGCGTAAGTGGCAATGCCACGTGCAGCTAAGGCTTCGGAAAAAAGCCGATACTGACCGCTGTGCGACCCACGTTCATGCACGATGGCCACAACGGCACGGACGCTTCCGGGACGCCAACAACGCAGGAACAACCTCCGGCAGTCTTTCGATTCGATGAACTCCTCCACAACCGATAGCCGGGGCTGTGAGGCCATGCGGATCTCCAGGCAGTTAGGGTCAAATTAATATCAGAGAAAGGAGGGGCGTTAGTTACCCGATCGGGGAATGCGCCCCTTTGGGGACCGAGGCATGCTCGCGCTACTTGCATCGCAGGAATCGATCAACCGATGTCCATCAAGCGAAAAGTGGCGTGGAGCATCGGGATAATCATCCTGGCGGTGTTGGGTTATCTATGCTTTTGGCCGGTGCCCGCGGACCCGCGAGCCTGGGCAGCGCCACTGGCGCAAGGCTACGTGGGTGTTTATGCGCAGAACACCCGATTGGCGAATCTGCATACCGTCGATCTAAGCGAGGAATACGGTCCCGAGCACCTCGCGATAGGCCCGGACGGCAAGCTGTATGCCGCCATGACCAGTGGCAACATCCTACGCATGGACCCCGACGCTAGTCACGCCAAGGTCTTCGCCAATACCGGCGGGCGTGTGCTCGGATTTGACTTCGACGCTGGCGGGAACATGATCGCCGCTGATGCCATGCGCGGGTTGCTGAGCATCGACGAAGGCCGCGTGCGCGTACTCATGGATCAGGTCGGCCCGAACGATCCCATCCGCTACGCCAATTCCGTTGTGGTAGCTGCCGACGGAATCATCTACTTCACCGATGCGTCCACGCGATTCTCGCCCGCAGATTGGGGTGGTACTTACGAGGCGAGTTTGTACGACATCCTGGAGCAGGCAGCGAGCGGCCGGGTGCTTGCCTACGATCCAAAAACAGGATTCACGCACGTGGTGGTGCACGGTCTGTCATTCGCGAACGGCATTGCATTGGCCGCAGACGGACGGTCGCTATTTGTCTCGGAGACCGGCCGGTATAGGGTCTGGAAGATCGATGCGTCCGCACGTGATACTGATGTCTCAAGTGGATCCCCTTCGGCACGGGTCCTCCTGGACAATCTTCCTGGCTATCCAGACAACCTGATGCGCGGCCGGGACGGTCGAATCTGGCTAGGCTTGTTCAGGCCACGCAATCCTGCAGCAGATGAGCTTTCTGACAAGCCGTTCCTCCGCAAGGTTTTGCTGCGACTGCCTCGAGCCTTGCTTCCAGTTGGCAACCCCTACGGGCATGTCTTCGCCTTCAACGAAGACGGTCACGTTGTCGAAGACCTACAGGATCCACTCGGAGCCTATCCAGAGACGACCGGCGCAACTGAAACCATAGATCGACTCTACATACACAGCCTGCATGCCGCATCGATCGGTTGGAGGCAACGATGAATGTTTCAGTTCAAAATCGAGCCGCACCGATTCTTGGATCAAGGATCTCGATGGCATCATTAATCTTCGGTATCGTCATCACATTGCCTGTCTATGCCGAACAGAGTGAGCCGCCAACAGAACATGACGAAGGATTCGAGGAAATCTATGTCCTTCGAAGCATCCGAGACCGGCAAGAGGTACAAGACGGAAGATGCACGGCCTCCGCCGTCGGATTTGACCCGTATCCGATCGATGCTGATCGACGGTTCTCGTTCTGGAGCGTTATATCGCGGCCTGCCGATGGCCTCATCGTAGACGCTGCCAATCTAAGGGTTGCGGAGCTTCGCGGCTGCTTTGGGCCAACAGGCGATAAAACCAGGCAAAACTTCCATGCCGAGATACGCATGGGATCAAAGGTTTTCCGTGGCCGCGGCGAGTGTCAGGCGCTCTTGGTGAACTTCCCGGAAGAAGCGCTGATACCCGTCCGGTGCCAGATCGTTTTGAGTGACCTGCCTGCGTCATACATTGGCGGTCTCTTGATCACGAACACCCTGACAAGCGGTGCGCAATACGGCGGAGAGACATCCCCGCCAGGCTATAACCAAGCCTCTATCGCGACCATCAGGCTTTGGAAAAAACGCTAGATAGGCAACCCACAACCCATGCGTGAAGTCACGTCGCATGTTCATTCAAAAGGAGAAAAAGCCATGATCCATGAGCCAGGTCCCGACGACACTGATCTCCAAAGGCGCAGTGTCCTGCAAGCAGCTGGAATCACCATCGCTGGCGGCTTGGCCGCCTCGGCAATACCCGCCGCCTTGGCCGCGCAGGGGCCCGCTGTGAAAGGAGCCGCAGCCAGAGCCCTCGGCTCGATCGGAGGACGCCTGAGAGGGGTGCAGCATTTCGGTCTTACGGTGCAGAACATGGATCGAGCCTTCGAGTTCTATACCGAGGTCCTCGGTGGTACCGAGGTGATGCGTGACGGGGACTTCTATGGAGAGCGTATCCACAATACGTTGCTTACCGACCAAGTGATCGAGTCGCGTGCGCGTAAGGTCAATCCGCTGACCATGGGCATACCAGATCTGAGGAGCGGTGCGCAGCGCCTGGATGTCCGCTTCGTCCAGTTCGACAATGTGGTGATTGAGCTCCTGCAATACCGGGATTCGGAACAGCCTGCCGGCAGCGGAAATGCGTTCGCGGAACCGCTCGATCATATGAGTCCTGCTTTTCCCAGAATGATGCACATCTGCTTCCATATCCGGGATGAGGTCGACTTCAATCAGTTCATCGCCGACTTGGAAGCCGAGTCAGCACGTCGCGGGATGAACCATGTCCGGGCTAATCGAGTCCTCACCGTCACATCGGAGGAGCAGCGTCGATCCGCGCCGATCGAAGCAAACAGCAACGGCATCACCGAAGGAAAGTCGAACGGTTGGCGGCTGATCTATTGCAAAGGATGTGAAGGCGAGCAACTTGAGTTCGTTCAGGCATTAGGTCCGGTCAAGCGCGTATTCGATGGCGCACTTGAGGCCCGCAAGCGTCTTGTATCTAGCGCATAGCATCGGATCACAAGCCGTGTCCATATTCAGGTCAATTACAAGGAGTAGAGCCATGAAGCGTTCGCTATCAATCCAGATCAATGCTCTCTTGGTCATCGCTGTACTTGGGATTGCATCTGCTTTCGCGGCAGATTCCCATGTGGCGCGTTACGACGTGATCCAATCCAACGCATACGCCGTCGTCGCGGAAGTCCGCGCGAAGCCGGGGAAGGAAGACGAACTGCGTGCGATTACGTTGCCTCTGGTCGAGAAAGTTCGCGCTGAACCAAACAACTTGCTGTATTTCCTGCAGGAAGATCGGGAGACACCTGGGCACTTTGTTTTTTACGAGATCTTTGCGACACAAGCGGATTTCGAAGCCCACAACGCCACGCCCCATGTGCAGGCATGGTTCGCCCGGTTACCGGAACTCGCCGATGGCGGGGTAAAGGCGATTCGAATGGAGATCCTGGGGAATCGAGCTGAGCCTTCGCCGTGAAGCAGGTGTCGTTAGATCCCAGTCCGATGTTTACATGCCAGGAGTGATGTCATGAATTGTCTATTTGTTCTCGCAACGCTGGCCATGGCGACCGCCTCCGAGGCCATTCCCGCGGCTCCCTCCACAAGCCGGCCGACGATCATTTTGGTGCATGGCGCATTCGTAGACGGTTCCGGCTGGGCCGGTGTCCATCGCATCCTGACAAAAGAAGGATTTCCAGTCGTAGTGGTCCAGAATCCAACGAACTCGCTTGCAGACGACGTCGCCATGACCAATCGGGCCATTGCAGGGGCTGCTGGGCCTGTCGTGTTGGTAGGACATTCCTACGGAGGAGTGGTTATTACAGAGGCGGGATCCGATCCCAAGGTTTCGTCGCTGGTCTACATAGCGGCTTTCGCGCCCGATCAGGGCGAATCCGTTTCCTCGTTGATCGCCAACGCCCCCGCCGGCGTGCAAGGGCCGCCTATCGTGCCGTCCGCCGATGGCTTTTTAACCCTGGACAAAGCCAAGTTTGCGTCAGCATTTGCGTCCGATGTCCCGAGTGAGGTCGCCCAGTTCATGGCCGACTCTCAGGTTCCTTGGGGTGTTCAGGCCTTTGAAGGGAGGGTTGGAACGCCCGCTTGGAAAAGCAAACCAAGCTGGTACTTAGTAACAGAGGACGATAGGATGATTCCTCCAGATGCCCAGCGTGGTATGGCCGGACGAGCGAGCGCAACCGTTCTTGTTTCGGCAGGGAGCCATGCAATCTATGTTGCTGCGCCGGAAACGGTCGCCGCATTGATCCGGCAAGCTGCCGAAGCTGCATCGATCGCTGTGTCGTCTTTGGAATAGGCGGGTGACAGCGCCCTTGGATCGATGGCATTCGAAAAGCCAACAGTCATCTCAGTGTGTTGTGCAATGTAAATCGGCCAGTTGATTCTTCAACTGCAGATAGAGGGACTCGATATGTCATTGAAAGAGCTTCTGCCCGGAAAGCTAGGTTTCGGCACTGCCCCGCTCGGCAACATGTTTCGCGACATTCCAGAGACGGAGGCTCAGGCAACTGTTTCGGCGGCTTGGGCGGATGGCATCCGGTACTTCGACAACGCACCATTCTATGGAGCAGGACTTGCGGAGATCCGAATGGGTGAGGCGCTGGCGGGAAAACCGCGAGATACGTATGTAATCAGTACCAAGGTAGGCCGCCTGATCCTGGACGAAGTAGAGGACATCGGTGCTCGCGATCTCGGGGAGAAGGGCGATGTATTCAAGTACGGCCTGCCAAACAAGATTGTCAACGACTACTCGTACGACGCAACGCTTCGTTCACTCAATGACAGCCTGAAGCGGCTTAGGACGGATCGCATCGATATAGTTTGGGTCCACGATGTCGCGCAGGACTTCTATGGTGATGAATGGCTGGCTGTATTCGAAACAGCACGCAAAGGAGCATTCAGGGCTCTTCATAGTCTCCGAGAGGAGGGCGTCATCAAAGCGTGGGGGCTAGGTGTAAATCGCGTCGAGCCTATCGAACTCTTGCTCGACCTGGACGAGCCTCGCCCGGATGGCTTCCTGCTCGCTGGCCGGTACACCCTTTTGGATCATTCGCGTGCACTGCAGCGCGTCATGCCGAAGGTGGCGGAACGCGGGCTGGATATCGTGGTAGGCGGCCCTTACAGCTCTGGGGCGTTGGTGGGCGGTCCGAATTTCGAGTATTCGCCAGCGACGCCGGTAATTTTGGACAAAGTCGCGCGCATCAAGGCGCTGGCCGACGGATACGGGATCAGCATGAAGGCTGCAGGTCTTCATTTTTCACTGGCGCATCCGGCGGTGGCGGGGGTAATCCCGGGCGCCAGCAAGCCTGAGCGCATTGCCGAGGATCGCGCCGCGCTGCTCGAAGCAGTGCCATCTGGATTCTGGCGTGATCTTCGCAGCATTGGCCTGGTTGACGCCGAAGCTCCGTTGCCAACAGGCGATTAGATTGACCTGGACGGTCCTGCAGCGCATTCCCGAAATTCCCGACTCTCGCGCCTACTGCCGACAGCTCTGCATATCCGGACGCGGCGACGGCCGGCCAGCCGACCGCACGTGGGCACCAACTCCCTCGAACAGCGCTAGGTCAAGCCACTAAGTTATTGGTTTATAAGAGTGGCCTGAGACAGGCTAGCCAACAACCACTAGATAATGAGAATGCTCTCATCAAGTGATTGGCTGGCCACTACCCGCTGAAGAGCTGAAAGATGGCGCGCCCGGAGGGATTCGAACCCCCGACCAATGGCTTCGGAAGCCACTACTCTATCCGGCTGAGCTACGGGCGCACGGGACGCGCATTCTACCGCAAACCGGCGCAGCGTCTTTTTCGCATGGGGACCGGCCTGCTAGGCTGGCGGCATGGGTTACGAACGTTTTCAATCCGCAGGCCAGCCCCGCTGGCGCGAGCGGCTGGGCCAATACTGGAAACTGGTGCGCGGCGACCGCCCGATCGGCGTGCTGCTGTTGCTGTGGCCGACCTGGTGGGCGTTGTGGATCGCTTCGGCGGGCGTGCCGTCGCTGTGGACGCTGTTCGTGTTCACCGCCGGGGTATGGCTGACGCGTTCGGCCGGCTGCGTGATCAACGACTACGCCGACCGCTGGCTGGACCCGCAGGTCGAACGCACGCGCGGGCGCCCGCTGGCCACCGGTGCGGTGTCGGGACGCGAGGCCCTGCTGGTGTTCGCGGTGCTGATGATCGCCGCCTTCGCGCTGGCGCTTACGCTGAACCGGCTGACCATCTATCTCAGCGTCGTCGGTCTGTTCCTGGCGGCCAGCTATCCCTATCTCAAGCGCTACACCTATCTGCCGCAGGTCTATCTGGGACTGGCCTTCGGCTGGGGCATCCCGATGGCGTTCGCCGCAGTGCAGGGAAGCGTGCCGCCGGTGGCGTGGGTGCTGTACTTCGCCAACATCCTCTGGGCCACGGCCTACGACACCTGGTATGCCATGGTGGACCGCGACGAGGACATCCGCGCCGGTTCCAAATCCACCGCCATCCTGTTCGGCGAAATGGACCTGATCGCGCAGGCGGTGCTGTATGCGTTGATGTTCGCCGCGTTGTGGATGGTGGGCCGGCAGGCGCAGCTGGGCCTGTACTACTGGGCCGCGCTGGGCGTGGCGGCCGTGCTGGTGGCCTACGAATTCCTCATCGCCCGCCATCGCGAACGCGAAGCCTGCTTCCGCGCGTTCCTGCACAACAACTGGGTGGGCGCGGCGGTGTTCGCGGGGATCGCCATCCACCACGTGATGCAAAGCCGCGCCGCGGAGGCCGTAATACCCTAGCCGCTCTTTTTCCTGTCGGAGATTCCCATGGCGAAAATCCTGATCGGTTGCTTGCTGGCTGCGCTTGCCCATTCCTCGATGGCTGCAGAAGACGCGTCGCGCGAACATCTGGCGCCCGCGGGCTGGGAAGGTTCCTACCACCAGTTGCACTACACGCCGGTGGTCAAGATAGGCGATCGGGTGATCGTGTCGGGAATCCCGGCCGCTGAAGGCGACACCGACGAAGCCAAGATCCGCTGGATGTTCGAACAGCTCAAGCTGCACCTGGAGTCGGCCGGGGCCAGCATGGAGGACGTGGTGGAACTGACCAGCTTCCACGTTTCGACCGATCACGAAGATTTCCGCCGCCGCGTCGAGCCTGTGCTGAAAGTGCATCGTGAATTCTTCAAGGACCACTATCCGGCATGGACGGCGGTGGGCACCACGGCGTTGTTCTCGGCCGGTGCGCCGGTGGAGATGCGCGCCGAAGCGATCATCGGTTCGGGACGCGCCGCCAAAGCGGAAATTCCGAAGCCCGCACCGCCGCCCACGCCGACCACGCCCTGAAACAAACTCGTCGTCCCCGCGAAGGCGGGGAGCCAGTGCGGTTCGTACTGCGACCGAGCGTTTTTTCTTGAAAAGCTTAAAGTCGCTGGGTCCCCGCCTTCGCGGGGACGACAGTCGTTTTTCCGTCGGTGTGGCTTGCGTTCAAGCAGGCCCGGTTACTGTGAGACGGCATGAAAGCGGAAGCTACGGGTTCCGTTTTCCAGGCGGTCTTCCTCCCCTTCGCAGGCGCCCCATGAAACGATTCGTCTTGTTGTGCATGGCCATGGCCGCGACTGGCGTCGCCGTCGCCCAAAGCGCCGACACTCCACTCGATCTGCGCGTTCCCGAGCCAGCTGCTGCGCCTGCGGCAACCGATGCGCCGGCCAAGAGCGATCCGCCGGGCACGTATTACGGCGACACCAGCGGCAGGCCATCCAGGCGCGCGTGGGACGAACCCGTCGTCGAGGACGACGGCACGGCCAAGGTCTGGGGCAGTTTCACCACGGGCATCGGCCATACCAAGGGCTACGGCACTTCGCATTACAACGCGGCCGAGGTCAACGTCAGCAAATCCTTCGGCGATGGCGAACGCCCCAACGCGTTCAACCTGCAGATCCGCGTCGAGCAAAGCGACGGCCCGGGTTTCGGCGGCCCCTATCCGTATCCCTACTTCGATCGCGGGGCGGGCTATCCGCCACGTTGAGGCAATTCGCTGAGCGAAGTTGTTTGCGGACGCGCTGCGCCGCCGCTTGCCGGTTTGCTCGCTAAGGACCCTCCGAACAACTCCAATGTCATCCCTCGCTGCGCTCGGGATGACAGGACAAGGTTGGTTCAAACCTTACCTAAGCACCCACTCCTGGGATCACCTCGCATGCGATGCCATGTTGGCTGAGCCGCTGCGCGAGAAGATCGCCAGTCGCGGTCTGGAAGGTATTGCCGGATTTCAGGCACACCACGCACTGGCCGGATTGCGCGTGCTCCAGCAGCAGCGCCAGCAATGCATCGTCATCGCTCGGCAAGGGCAGATGCGACGCATCGCGGCGGGCCAGCGCCACGATGGCGGGGTGCGACTGGCTATCGCAAACCAGCAGGTCAGCGCGGTTCAGCGCACGCAATCCTTTCAGCGTCACCAGGCCGGGATCGCCAGTGCCGGCATCCACCAGCAATACGCTGCCGGCGGCGGCGACCTCCCCGCTGCTGTCCAGCGCCGCCAGGAACGCCTGTTCGGCCGATTCCCGTTGTCCCGCCTGCAGCAGCACGGGCACCGGACCGTCCATCACTTGCTCGAACCAGCGCCGGCGCAGCGCAAGTTGCGGCAAGCGGCAGCGGATCGCGGCGCGATGGCGGGCGAACAGGCTGGCGAACTCGCCCAGCGAATGATCCAGTAAGGTTTCAAATTGCTCGCGTAGCCGCCGGGCCAGCATGGGCGCCGCGCCACCGGAAGAAATCGCCAGCAGCAGCGGAGCACGGTCGACGATGGCGGGAATCTGGAAGGTGGACAGCTCGGCATCGTCGACCACATTGGCCAGCAGCCGGCGCGCGCCGGCTTCGCGCGCCAGTTCGGCATTGAAGGCGCGGTCGTCGGTGGCCGCCACCAGCAGCCAGACGTGGTCCAGCCAGGCGGGATCGAACGCGCCTTCGAGCCGATGCACGCGACCTTGCTTCAGCCACTGCGCCAGCGTGTCGTTCAGCGCGTGCGCATGCACCCGCACCTGCGCGCCGGCCTGCAACAGCGCTTCGATCTTGCGCGCGGCGACCTCGCCGCCGCCGACCACCAGCACTTCGCGGCCGTGCAGATCGGCGAACAGGGGAAACAGCGGAGAGGGGGACATGCGGATTCCAGAAAAGGGCAGCTGAAGGGATGGCTCGCCAGCGGTCATGTTGCATGGCAACATGAAGTGGACTCCTCTGGCTAGCCTTCCGCCCGTCATGTTGCGTGTCCTGCTGGTCAACGATACCGAAAAGCCGATCGGCGAGCTGCGGGCGGCATTGCAGGCGGCCGGCTACGAGGTGTTGGAAGAGGTCGCCGCCGCCGATGCGCTGCTCAAGGCGGTGGAATCGCAACAGCCCGACGCGGTGATCATCGATGTGGATTCGCCTTCCCGCGACACGCTGGAGCAACTGGCGGTTATGCACCGCCATGCGCCGCGCCCCGTGGTGATGTTTTCCGCCGACGGCGACGACCGCCTGATCCGGGACGTGGTCGCCGCCGGGGTGACTGCCTATGTGGTGGACGGCCTGACCCCTGCGAGGATGGCGCCGATCCTGCAGGTGGCGCTGGCCCGGTTCGAACAACAAGCGCATGTCCGTCGCCAGTTGAGCGAAGTGCAGCAACAGCTGGCCGACCGCAAATTGATCGATCGCGCCAAAGGCCTGCTGGTCGAGAAGCGCGGCATGAGCGAGGCCGAGGCCTACGCCAGCATGCGCCAGCTGGCCATGCGGCAAGGCCAGAAGCTGGTGGACATCGCCCGCCAGATCATTGCCATGGCCGACTTACTGGGATGACGCCTGCATGACCCTCAACCACTCCGACGGCAACACCGGCCAGCGTCCGCTGCGATTGGGCTTCATGCCGCTGATCGATTGCGCACCACTGGTGGCCGCCGTGCGGCTGCGGCTGGACCGCAAGCATGGCCTGCATCTGCAATTGCATCGTCAGGCTTCGTGGGCGGCGATCCGCGACAAATTGCTGACGGGCGAACTGGATGCGGCCCATGCCCTGACCGGTTTGGTGCACGGCGTGCAATCGGGCATCGGCGGTGTGCAGGCCGATCTGTCGATCCTGCTGACTCTCAACCGCAATGGGCAGGGGATCGTGCTGTCGCATCGGTTGGCGCAGGCGTTGGATGCCGGTCGGCCGCTGGTCGAAGCTTTTGCCGATTTGCAGCGGCCGCCGGTGTTGGCGCAGACCTTTCCCACCGGTACCCATGCGATGTGGCTGTACTACTGGCTGGCGGCCCAGGGCGTGTCCCCGCTGCACGCGATCCGCAGCGTGGCCATGCCGCCGCCGCAGATGGCCGACGCGCTGGCCCGTGGCGAACTGGACGGCTACTGCGCCGGTGAGCCTTGGGCGCAACAGGCGGAAACCTTGCAGGTGGGCCGCCGGGTGGTGGCCAGTGGCGAGATCTGGCCCGACCATCCGGAGAAAGTCCTGGCCTGCCGTCGCGATTTCGCCACTCAGGAACCGGAGACGGCAGTGGCGTTGACCGCGACCTTGCTGGAGGCCTGCCGCTGGCTGGACGAACCCGGCAATCGCAATCAGGCGGCGCTCTGGTTGGCCGAGCCGGAGGTGATCGGGCTGCCGGTGGAGCAGATCTCCACCTGCCTGAGCGCGGACGATGCAACGGGTATTCCACGCTTGTCGTTTCACGACGGCGGTGCGGTGAACTTCCCCTATTTGTCCGATGGCCTGTGGTTCCTCAGCCAGTTCCGCCGCTGGGGTTGGCTGGCGCAGGACCGCACCGAATCGGACTGGGCGCGGCAGGTAGCCGAAGTGCACGGCACCGCGCGCTATCGGGAAGCGGCCGCCAGCGTGGCGGTGCAGGTGCCGGCAGCGGAGAGTCGCCGCAGCGTGCTGTGCGATGGCATCGTCTGGGACGGGCATGCTGCGCAGGCCTATGCGGACGCATTCGCCATCCGCGAGTAGGTCGGGGCTACGCCCCCGACGCATGGAAACCCTACCTCCCCGTTGTTCACGACCATGGCATGTCTGCGCATTGCAGTTGTTCTGTCCCCTTTTCAAAGGGGACTACGGGGGATTTGCTCTTGATCCTGCTTTAGAGCCAGAGCAAATCCCCCTCAATCCCCCTTTTTCAAAGGGGGGAAGCAAAAACGCATCGCCTGCATTGGCATCGATCGCACGCCTGGAACCACCGTGACTGCTGCGCAGGCCTATGCAGATGCATTCGCCATCCGCAGTAGGTCGGGGCTACGCCCCCGACACACGGAAACCCTATCTCCCCGCTGTTCACGACCATGGCATGTCTGCGCATTGCAGTTGTTTTGCCCCCTTTTTCAAAGGGGGCTATGGGGGATTTGCTCTTGATCTTGCTTTAGAGCCAAAGCAAATCCCCCTTCAATCCCCCTTTTTCAAAGGGGGAAGCAAAAACGCATCGCCTGCATTGGCATCGATCGCGCACCTGGAACCGCCGTGGCTGCTGCGCCGCACAATAACTGTGCAGTTGCACAGCGGTTAGCACCGCATGCGTGCGTAACGTCTGCCGAAGGGAGCAGAGCGAACCTCCCGATTCGCACCAATGGCCGCTCAACTCATTGATTGAATAGCGATTACTGAGAATTTCGCGATAACGCGAAATGTTGGCACGGCGATTGCTCTTGTTTCCCATGACGGCACAACGAAGTGTCGGCACCCCACATATCGGAAAGAGGCCAACGGCGGCCCGCTTTCCGCACAGACAACGGCGTCTTCCAGCGAAAGCTGGAAGCACGCCGTTTTTTTTGCCCGGCCGGTAGACGCCCTACCGGACCCCATCGACTGCGGAGCCGCTCCACGGCCCGCAAGGAGCCATCGCAGATGAATCGCTCGTTCTGGCAGGCCGGTCATACCCCCACCTTGTTGTCGGCGTTCCTGTATTTCGATTTGAGTTTCATGGTCTGGTACCTGCTGGGGCCGTTGCAGGTGCCCATCGCCACGGCGCTGCATCTGGATACCCAGCAGCGCGCGCTGATGGTGGCCGTGCCGATCCTGTGCGGTGCGGTGCTGCGTTTGTTCATGGGCATGGCGGCTGACCGCATCGGCGCGCGCCGCGCGGGTCTGATCGCGCAGGCGATCGTGATCGCGGCGCTGCTGGCGGCCTGGCGGCTGGGCGTGCACAGCTTCGGCCAGGTGCTGCTGCTCGGTGCGTTCCTGGGCGTAGCCGGCGGTTCGTTCGCCATCGCCCTGCCCTTGGCGTCGCGCTGGTATCCGCCGGAGCATCAGGGCACCGCGATGGGGATCGCCGGCGCCGGCAATTCGGGCACGGTATTGGCCGCGCTGTTCGCACCAGTGCTGGCGATCGCCTTCGGCTGGCACAACGTGTTTGGCCTGGCCTGTCTGCCGTTGCTTGCAGTGCTGCTGGTATTCGCCGTGTACGCCCGCGACGCGCCCTTGCCGGTGCAACGCAAGACCCTGCGCGACTACGGCAAGGTCCTGGTGGGAAACCGCGACTCGTGGTGGTTCATGCTGTTCTATGCGATCACCTTCGGTGGTTTCGCCGGTTTCGCCAGCGCCTTGCCGGGCTACTTCCACGACCAGTTCGGTTTCGATTCCAAGATCGCCGGCTGGGCCACCGCCGCGTGCGTGCTGGCCGGTTCGGTGATGCGGCCGGTGGGTGGAGTCATCGCCGACCGCATCGGCGGCACGCGCAGCCTGCTGATGATCTACATGGCCGCAGCGGCGCTGGTGGCGGTGGCGGGCTTCGGTCTGGGCGGACCCGTCGGCACGGTGATGCTGTTCGTGCTGACCATGTTGTGCCTGGGCGCGGGCAACGGCGCGGTGTTCCAGCTGGTGCCGCAGCGCTTCGGTTCCGAGATCGGCGTGATGACCGGTTTGATCGGCATGGCCGGCGGCATCGGCGGTTTCCTGCTGGCGGCGGGATTGGGCGTGGTCAAGCAGCACACCGGCAGTTATGCGCTGGGTTTGTGGCTGTTCGCAGGCGTGGCCCTGCTGGCCTGGGTCAGCTTGCGCGGGATCAAGCATCACTGGCGCAGCCAATGGGCCGCCGGCGCCGCGAGAGTCTGAGGAACAACTCATGGGAGCACCGATGAAAAAGCCCAGGCTCGTCGTTGTCGGCAACGGGATGGCCGGCATCCGCACGCTGGAGGAATTGTTCAAGCTGGTGCCGGACATGTACGACGTCACCGTATTCGGCGCCGAACCGCATCCCAACTACAACCGTATCCTGCTCTCGCCGGTGCTGGCCGGCGAGCAGGAATTCGAGCACATCGTGCTCAATTCGCTGGACTGGTACGCCGACAACGGCATCCGCCTGCACCTGGGCAAGGAAGTCACCCGCATCGACCGCGTGCGGCGCCGGGTAATCGCCGCCGACGGCACCGAAGCCGAATACGACCGCCTGCTGCTGGCCACCGGTTCGCTGCCTTTCATCCTGCCGGTGCCGGGCAAGGATCTGAAAGGCGTCATTAGCTACCGCGACATCTTCGATACCCAGACCATGATCGACACCGCCAAGGTCAAGCGCCATGCGGTGGTGATCGGCGGCGGCTTGCTGGGTTTGGAGGCCGCCAACGGTCTGAAGTTGCGCGGCATGGAAGTGACCGTCGTGCATCTGGCCGGCTGGCTGCTGGAACGCCAGCTGGATCCGGTCGCTGCCGGGTTGCTGGAGAAATCGCTGAGCGAACGCGGCCTCGCATTCCGCCTCAACACCTCCACTACCGAAATTCTCGGCAACGAAGCCGGCGAAGTGATCGGAGTGCGCTTTTCCGACGGCAGCGAGCAGCCGGCGGATCTGGTGGTGATGGCCGCCGGCATCCGCCCCAACACGCAGCTGGCGCAGGAGGCGGGGCTGTATTGCAACCGCGGCATCGTGGTCAGCGACGGTCTGCAGACCTACGACCCGCGCGTGTACGCGGTGGGCGAATGCGCCAGCCACCGTGGCATCGCTTACGGACTGGTCGCGCCGTTGTTCGAGCAGGCCAAGATCTGCGCCAACCATCTGGCCCATTACGGCATCGGCATCTATCAGGGTTCGGTGTCTTCGACCAAGCTCAAGGTCACCGGCATCGATCTGTTTTCCGCCGGCAATTTCATGGGCGGCGAAGGCACCGAGGAAATCGTGCTGTCCGACCCGGCCGGTGGCGTCTACAAGAAACTGGTGATCCAGGACGAAAAACTGGTCGGTGCCTGCCTGTACGGCGACACCACCGACGGCGGCTGGTATTTCAAGCTGCTCAAGGACGGCCGCAAGATCGACGATCTGCGCGACCAGCTGATGTTCGGCGAAAGCGCGATCGGCGATGCCGGCCATTCCGGGCAGAGTAGGGCGATGAGCATGCAGGACAGCGACGAGGTCTGCGGCTGCAACGGCGTGTGCAAAGGCACGATTGTAAAGGCGATCACTGGCAGCGGTCTGTTCACCCTGGACGAAGTGAAGAAGCACACCAAGGCGTCCAGTTCGTGCGGCTCGTGCACCGGCCTGGTCGAGCAGATCCTGATGAACACGCTGGGCTCCAGTTTCCAGCAGACCCCCAAGACCAAGGCGGTGTGCGAATGCACCGGCTACGCGCACGGCGAAGTGCGCAAGGCGATCCGCGAACATCACCTGCTGACCCACCGCGAGGTGTACGACTTCCTGGAATGGCGTACGCCCAACGGCTGCGCGACCTGCCGTCCGGCGATCAACTACTACTTGCTATCGACCTGGCCGCGCGAAGCGGTGGACGATCCGCAATCGCGCTTCATCAACGAGCGCGCGCACGCCAACATCCAGAAGGACGGCACCTTCTCGGTGATCCCGCAGATGAAAGGCGGCGTGACCAACGCCTCCGAACTGCGCCGGATCGCCGATGTCGCCGACAAGTACGCGGTGCCGATGCTCAAGGTCACCGGCGGCCAGCGCATCGACCTGCTGGGAATAAAGAAGGAAGACCTGGTGGAGGTGTGGAAGGACCTGGGCATGCAGTCCGGGCACGCCTACGGCAAATCCATCCGCACGGTGAAGACCTGCGTGGGCAGCGAGTTCTGCCGTTTCGGCACCCAGAACAGCACGCAGATGGGCATCGACCTGGAAACCATGCTGGCCAACATGTGGAGTCCGCACAAAGTGAAGCTGGCGGTGTCCGGCTGCCCGCGCAACTGCGCCGAGTCGGGCATCAAGGACGTAGGCATCATCGCGGTGGATTCGGGTTGGGAAATCCATGTCGGCGGCAACGGCGGCATCAAGACCGAAGTGGCGCAGTTCCTGGTCAAGGTGAAGACCAGCGACGAGGTGCGCGAATACACCGGCGCGTTCCTGCAGCTGTACCGCGAGGAAGCCTATTACCTGGACCGCACCGTGCATTACATCGCCCGGGTCGGGCTGGACTACATCCGCCAGCGCGTGGTCGACGACGCCGACAACCGCAGGGCATTGCACGAACGCCTGCTGTTCGCGCTGGAAGGGCTGTCCGATCCGTGGGCCGCGCGCGTCGCTGGCGCGCAGAAACACGAGTTCCAGCCGCTCAAGTTGAAAATGTTGGCCGACCCGGTGGAGGCCTGAGCCATGTCCGCATCGAGCATGCCCGCATCAAGCATGTCCGCCGCAAGCACGGCCGCACCCGACTGGATCGAAGTGTGCAGAATCGACGACATTCCCGTGCTCGGCGCGCGCGTGCTGGAAAGGGTAGGCGGCGACAACATCGCGCTGTTCCGCACCGCCAGCGGCAAGGTGTTCGCCCTGCGCGATCGTTGTCCGCACAAAGGCGGACCGCTGTCGCAGGGCATCGTCGCCGGGGAGACGGTGACCTGTCCGTTGCACAGCTGGAATCTGAGTCTGGAGAGCGGCGAGGCGCGCGCGCCGGACGTGGGTTGCGTGGCGACCTATCCGGTGCGGGTGGAGGACGGGGTGGTGTGGCTTTCGCTGGGGCTGACATCCGTCAAAGCCAACACCAATTCCGACGTGGATCGCAGCCACTCGTTATCGGCCACATCGACACCAGTGGAGAGCAGTCTGGACATTCGGCTCGACAACCTGGAGGGTCCGGAGGTTCTTGCGTTGCTCCGGGAACACCTGGGCTCCATGGCGCACACCGCCCCTGCGGAAAGTCGCCATGCCCTGGACCTGACTGGCCTGCGCGACCCCGCCATCACTTTCTGGAGCGTCTGGGAGGGTCCAGCGCTGGCCGGGTTCGGCGCGCTCAAGCACATGACGGAGTCGCACGCCGAGATCAAATCCATGCGCACCGCCACCTCGCATCTGCGACGAGGGGTGGCATCGAAAATGCTGCGGCACCTCATTCAAGAAGCGACGGCCCGTGGCTACTCGAAACTGAGCCTGGAGACGGGTTCAATGGAGTTCTTCGAGGCCGCGCGGCGTTTGTACGCATCCTTTGGTTTTACTCCGTGCCCGCCTTTCGGCAACTACAGGCCAGATCCCAACAGCGTGTTCATGACCCTGGATATCGCCGGGTCGGCGCCCGACGATTCATTCGATCCGAAGCCGCTTCGCGGCTTGACCTGAACCGGACGATGGACGGCGACACGCGCACACTCACGCCGTCTTCCACCGCACCGCTGCGGCGTACGCGCACGCGTTCCACCTGTTGCTACTGCGGAGTGGGTTGCGGCGTGCTGATCGACGCCGAACACGATACGCACGGCAGCCGCATCACCGGCATCGCCGGCGACCCGGAGCATCCGGCCAATTTCGGCCGTCTGTGCACCAAGGGCCTCAACCTGCCGCAGACCACGCGCGAGACGACCGGCCGCGCGCTGGTCCCGCAACTGCGCCGCCTGCGCGGCGATGCGCGCCGCGAGGTGGACTGGGGCGTAGCGCTGGACACGGTGGCCGAGCGTTTCGCCGGCATCATCGCCGAACACGGCCCGGACTCGGTGGCGTTCTACCTGTCGGGACAGTTGCTGACCGAGGACTACTACGTCTTCAACAAACTCGCCAAGGGCCTGATCGGCACCAACAATATCGACACCAATTCGCGCCTGTGCATGTCCAGCGCGGTCTCCGGTTACAAGCTGGCGCTGGGCGCCGATGGTCCGCCGACCTGCTACGACGATCTGGAGCAGGCGCGCACCGTGCTATTCGCCGGCAGCAACATGGCCTATGCGCATCCGGTGTTGTTCCGCCGCCTGGAAGCCGCGCGCGAGGCGCATCCGGAAACCAAGTGGATCGTGATCGATCCGCGCCGCACCGACACCGCCGCCATGGCCGACCTGCATCTGGCCTTACAGCCGGGCACCGACGTGGCCCTGTTCAACGGCATGCTGCATCACCTGATCTGGGAAGGGTTGATCGACGCCGACTACATCGACGCGCACACCGAAGGCTTCCAACCGCTCAAACGGATGCTTCGCGAATACACACCGCGTTTCGTCGCCGATCTGTGCGGAGTGCCGGCCGAAGACATCGTCCAGGCTGCCGAATGGTTCGGCCGCAGCCCGGCTGCGCTGTCGCTGTACTGCATGGGCCTGAACCAGTCCAGCCACGGCACCGACAAGAACCTGGCGTTGATCCAGCTGCATCTGGCCACCGCGCAGATCGGCAAACCCGGGGCCGGACCGTTCTCGCTGACCGGACAGCCCAATGCGATGGGTGGGCGCGAAGTCGGCGGCATGGCGACCATGCTGGCGGCGCATCGCGAGATCGCCGATCCCACGCATCGCGCCGAACTCGAACGCTTGTGGAACCTGCCCGCGCAAACTCTGTCCGATCGTCCCGGACTACCGGCAGTGGCGCTGTTCGAAGCCTTGCGCAGCGGCAAGGTCAAGGCGGTGTGGATCGCCTGTACCAATCCGGTGCACTCGATGCCCGACATCAACCTGGTGCGCGAGGCGCTGGGCAAGGCCGAGTTCGTAGTGGTGCAGGAAGCCTTCCTCAACACCGACACCGTGCCTTATGCCGACGTGCTGCTGCCGGCGACCAGCTGGAGCGAGAAAGAAGGCACGGTGACCAATTCCGAACGCCGCATCTCGCGGGTGCGCGCCGCACTGCCCGCGCCGGGCCAAGCCAAACCGGACTGGTGGATCGCAAAAGAAATAGCGCGGCGCATCGAGGCGCGCTTGGCGCCGCCGGGCGCCACGCCGTTGTTCGAGTTTGCCGGCACCGAAGCGGTGTTCGACGAACATCGCCGCCTGACCGTAGGACGCGACCTCGACATCGGCGGCCTCGACTATGCGTTGCTGGAAACCCAGGGACCGCAGCAATGGCCGTTTCCGGCGGGCGCGAGCGAAGGCCAGGCGCGGCGCTACGGCGACGGCGTGTTCGCCACCGCCGATGGCCGCGCGCGTTTCCATATCACCCCCTACAAACCGGTGGCCGAGCCGATTTCGGCGCGTTATCCGCTGCGCCTGCTGACCGGCCGCCTGCGCGACCAATGGCATGGCATGAGCCGCAGCGGCCGTGTGCCGGGACTGTTCGCGCACGCGCCGGAGCCGGAGCTGAGCATGCATCCGGACGATGCCGCGCGCCGCGGCTTGAGCGCCGGCGATCTGGTGCGCGTGACCAGCAAGCGCGGCGAGTTGCTGCTGCCGCTCGCGGTGTCCGACGAGGTGGGTTCGGGCACGGTGTTCGCCGCGATGCACTGGAGCGGGCAGTTCCTGGCCAGCGGCGGCATCAACGAAGTCAGCAACGGTGCGGTCGATCCCAAATCGTTCCAGCCCGAACTCAAGCACGCGGCGGTGCGGGTGGAGAAAGCGGCTTTCGGTTGGAACCTGCTGGCCGCGCGCCGCGGCGATGCGCTTGCATTGCAGATCGCGGTGCAGCCGCTGCTGCGCGAATGCGCGTTCGCTTCCCTCACCCTGCGCGCCGATGCCGATCCGGCTTCGGGCCAAGCCTGGCTGGTGTTGCGCGCCGCCGACGAGACCGTGCCGCCGCAATGGTTGCAGCGTCTGGCCGAAGTGTTGCGGCTGCAGCCGGGCGAACACGTGCTGGAGTACCACGACGCGCGCCGCGGCCTGCTCAAGCGGGTCGGCTGGGGATGCGATGCGCACAACGACCGGATCGAAGGACTGCTGTTGGCCGGCGGCCAGCGCGACCCAAGCAACGAAGCCTTGCTGGACATCGCTCTGGCCGGAACGGCATGGACCGGTTCGCGCTTGACGGTGTTCACCCAGCGTCTGCCGGGCGGTGCGCGCGATGCGCTGGTTTGCCAATGCATGCAGGTCAGGGAGTCCCCCATCCGCGCCGCCATCGCTCAGGGCGCCGGCGTGGACGAACTGAAAAAAAGCTTGGGTTGCGGCAGCGTTTGCGGTTCCTGCGTACCGCAGCTGGCGCGCATGTGCCGCGAAATCGTGGACAGCGGGTAGGTCGGGGCTACGTCCCCGACGCGCGCAGTGGGAGGGGTCCCCGTGCGTCGGGGGCGTAGCCCCGACCTACCCGCGCATGACGATGATCTTTCCGGAGAACCGAACGAATGAATAGCAACCACGATTCCGGCACCGCGAACACCCGCGGCGGCAAGGTCAGCCTGGTATCGGCCGGACCCGGCGATCTGGAGCTGCTGACGATAAAAGCCGTCAGAACGCTGGCGACCGCGGATGTGCTGATGCTGGACGATCTGGTCGATCCGCAGATCGTGTCGCTGGCGCCGCGGGCACGAGTCATCCGCGTGGGCAAGCGCGGCGGTTGCCGCTCCACGCCGCAGGCGTTCATCTGCCGGCTGATGCGCCGCTATGCGCAACGCGGAGCGCACGTGGTTCGGGTCAAGGGCGGCGAGGCGCTGCTGTTCGGCCGCGCCGGCGAGGAAATCGGCTTCCTGCGCAAATCCGGCATCGAAGTGGCCATCGTCAACGGCATCAGTTCCGGTTTCGCAGCCGCAGCGGCGTTGGGCGTTTCCCTGACCCATCGCGATCATTGCCGCGGCGTCACTTTCGTCACCGCCCACGCGCAGGACCACAGCGAACCGGACTGGGCGGCCTTAGCCGCCACCGGCACCACGCTGGCGATCTACATGGGCATGGACCGGCTGGAATCGCTCAGCGCAGCATTGTTGCTGCATCTGCCGGCGCATACGCCGGCCGCCGTCGTGCAAGCGGCAAGCCAGCCGGACGAGGCGCGGCTGCTCACGACCCTGGGCCGGTTGGCAGCTGATGCGCGCGATGCCGGCTTGGGCAGTCCGGGCGTAATTCTAATTGGGACGGCTCTGGGTGAAGCGATAGTTCCCGCGCTGCAGATTTCGCTTCTGCCGGCGCAGGCGTGTGGTTGACTAAGAGCCTGTTCACGATCTTTGAAATAATTTGTGAAACTGAAAAATAAATCCGTCGTCCCCGCGAAGGCGGGGATCCAGTGACTTAAGCGTTTCTACAAACTGTACGGTCGCGGTACGAAAGACACTGGATCCCCGCCTTCGCGGGGACGACGAGTCATTTTCCAGATCTTCCGCAGACAAATATGACGCCTTCCGACAGATCGTGAACAGGCTCTAGGGCACTCGCGCGCAAACCCACGCATCCACTCGCGTTACTCCGGCGCGCCGCAAACTCTTTGCGGCGGCTTCCAACGTCGCGCCGGTGGTCATCACATCGTCCATCAGCGTCACGTGATCCGGCAATGCCGCGCCCGCGCGCACTTCGAACGCGCGCCGCAGGTTGCGTTGACGGGCGCCGGCATCCAGTTCGGACTGCGGCGCGGTGGCGCGCGTGCGGACCAGCGCCTCCGATAACAGGGGAACCTGCAATGCGCGGGTCAGGGATTTCGCCAGTTCCTGCGCCTGGTCGTAGCCGCGCCGGCGCAAACGGGATTCGTGCAGCGGCACCGGTACCAAGGCCGAAGGTCTGGGTAGCCCGGATACGCCTTGCAGCATGAGCTCGGACAGCAGCCGTCCCGCGGCCAGATCGTTGTGGAACTTGAAGCGGGGCACCAGCCGGTCCAGCGGAAACCCGTAAACGAACACCGCATGGGTTTCGGCCAGCGGCGGCGGACGTTGCAGGCAGGCGCCGCAGGTGCCCGGCGCGGGCAGCGGCAAGGCGCAACGCAGGCAGGCGCTGTCGTTCCAGGGCAGCGCTTCGGCGCAGGCGCGGCACAGATCCCGGCCCTCCGCGCCGCTTTCGCCGCAGAGCAGGCAGCGTGGCGAAAACACCGCCCGGGCGGCCTTTCGCAGCCACCCGTCAACTTTCAGAGCATCCATGCGGTTGACAGCCTTGCTTCCGGTTTTCAGACTGCCCGGACTTTAACGCCGCGAGGCCCCGATGTCCGCACAAGCCCCGATCGCCGCCAGTCCCGCTTCTATCAGCATGCTCCGCCACGACTGGCAGCAGTCCGAACTGCTGGCCCTGTTCGAACTGCCGTTCACCGAACTCCTGCACCGGGCCGCCAGCGTGCACCGTCAGCATTTCGATCCGGCCGAAGTCCAGGTTTCCACTCTGTTGTCGGTCAAGACCGGCGGCTGCCCCGAGGACTGCGCCTACTGCCCGCAGGCCCAGCGCTACCACACCGGCGTCGATGCGCAGAAATTGATGAGCACCGAGGCGGTGCTGGAAAAGGCCAGGCAGGCCAAGGCCGCCGGTGCCTCGCGCTTCTGCATGGGCGCGGCCTGGCGCTCGCCCAAGGACCGCGATATCCCCAAGGTCGCGGCCATGATCCGCGAAGTGAAGGCGCTGGGACTGGAAACCTGCGCCACCCTGGGCATGCTCAGCGCGCCGCAGGCCGATGCGTTGAAGTCGGCCGGCCTGGACTACTACAACCACAACCTGGACACCGCGCCGGATTTCTACGGCGAGATCATCCATACCCGCGAATACCAGGACCGCCTGGACACGCTGGAACACGTGCGCGACGCCGGCATGAAGACCTGCTGCGGCGGCATCGTCGGCATGGGCGAGTCGCGCGCCCAGCGCGCCGGCCTGCTGCTGGCGCTGGCCAACCTGCCGGCGCATCCGGATTCGGTGCCGATCAACCGCCTGGTGCAGGTGGAAGGCACCCCGCTGCACGGCACCGCCGAGCTGGATCCGTTCGAATTCGTGCGCACCATCGCAATCGCGCGGATCACCATGCCTCACTCTATGGTCAGATTGTCGGCTGGCCGCGAATCCATGAGCGACGAGCTGCAGGCGCTGTGCTTCGCCGCTGGCGCCAATTCGATCTTCTACGGGGAAAAACTGTTGACCACCGGCAACCCGGACGTGGAACGCGACCAGGCGCTGTTCGCGCGCCTCGGCCTGCGGCCCATGCCGGTGGAGCCAGCCATGCCAGCGCCAGGGGGAACCGTGCATGCCGACATCATCGAACACAACCACGCCTGCGGACGCGCCGCCTAAAGCCATGCGGCCCGATCTGCACGAACGCGTCCAAGCGCTGCGCAAACTGCGCATCGCCCAGGGCCGCGTGCGCGTGCGCCGCACCATCACCCGCCGCGACGGCGTGCGCGTGGAAGTCGATGGCCGCTGGCTGACCGAGTTCTGCAGCAACGATTACCTGGGCCTGTCGCAGCAGTTCGAAGTGGTCAGCGCACTGCAGGACGGCGCCGCGCGCGATGGCGTCGGTGCGGGCGCTTCGCATCTGGTCAGCGGCCACCACGCCGCCCACGAAGCCCTGGAGCGCGAAATCGCGCAGTGGCTGGGCTATTCGCGCGGGCTGCTGTTCGGCAGCGGATTCATGGCCAATCTGGCCGTGCAACAGGCTTTGCTGCAGGAAGACGACGATGTCTGCGTGCAGGACCGCCTCAACCACGCCAGTCTGCTGGATGCATCGCTGCTTGCGGGTTGCAGGCTGCGGCGTTATCCGCATGCCGATGCCGAAGGCGCGCTGCGGCAACTCAAGCATGCGCCGGAAGGCGCGGCGATGCTGGCCACCGATGGCGTCTTCAGCATGGACGGCGACGTGGCGCCGCTGCGGGCGCTGACCCTGGTCGCGCGCATGCAGCGGGCATTGCTGTACGTGGACGACGCGCATGGCGTCGGCGTGCGCGGGCCGGAAGGGCGCGGAAGCGTGGCCGAAGCGAACCTGGGCATGGTCGAAGTGCCGCTGCAACTGGTTACCCTGGGCAAGGCGCTGGGCGGTTATGGCGCGGTGGTGGTGGGCGACGACGCCCTGATCCAGCACCTGCACGAAACCGCGCGTCCCTACATCTACACCACGGCGCTGCCGCCGGCGCAGGCAGCGGCGGCGCTGGCCGCGGTCAAGCATGCGCGCCGCGATCATTGGCGGCGGGAAAAGCTGCAGGGACTGATCGGCCGCTTCCGCACCGGCGCGCAACGCTATGGGCTGGAATTGCTGCCTTCCGATTCGCCCATCCAGCCGGTGATGTGCGGCGACGACGCCAGCGCGGTGGCTCTGTCCTCGGCGCTGGAGAACGCCGGCTATCTGGTCGCCGCCATCCGCCCGCCCACCGTGCCCGAAGGCAAGGCGCGCCTGCGGGTGACTTTGTCCGCTTTGCACATGGCGGCCGAGGTGGATGCCATGGTCGAAGTCCTGGCGCGCTCGCGCGACGCCGTTCAGCGCGTGCGGGGCGCCGCCTGATTAAATGCCGTTGCATATAGAAATCGTGGGCGATGGCCCGCCCTTGGTCTTGATTCATGGTTGGGGATTGCACGGCGGGGTGTTCGCGCCCCTGGTCGATCGCTTGTCCGATCGTTTCCGCATGCATCTGGTGGATCTGCCCGGTCACGGCTACAGCCGCGAAGACGCCACGCCGCTGACGCTGCAAGCCACCGTCGCCGAAATCCTTGCGCGCACGCCGCCTGCTGCCTGGCTGGCGTGGTCGCTGGGCGGCCTGTTCGCCTTGCATGCCGCTTCGGTTTCCACGCAGGTGCGCGCGCTGGCGCTGGTTGCGGTCACGCCGCGCTTCGTGTGCGGCGGGGATTGGCCGCATGCGGTGGAAGTCTCGGTGTTCGAGCAGTTCGGCAGGGACCTGCAGCAGGATTATCGCGGGACGCTGGAGCGTTTCCTGGCTCTGGATACCATCGGTTCCGAGCATGCGCGCGCCGAACTGCGCACACTGAAGGGAAAGCTCTACGCGCGCGGCGAACCCTCCCCGCAAGCTTTGCAACAGGGCCTCGTTTTACTGGAGCAAAGCGATCTGCGCGGATCGTTGCCGGCGATATCGATCCCCAGCCTGTGGATCTCCGGACATCGTGACCGCCTGGTCTCTCCCGCCGCCATGCAGGCCGCTGCGGCGATGGTACCGGGTAGCCATTATCTGGACATTCCAGGTGGCGGACACGCCCCTTTCCTCGGCCATGCCGACCAGGTTGCCGATGAAGTGCGCAACTTCATGGCATCCGTTCCCCCGCCGTAGGAGCGACGTAAGTCGCGAATGGACGCCGTTCGCGCGAGCCTGCCTTTGCGACTTACGTCGCTCCTACGGTTTCATGAGATCGCATCAGAGATTTGCAGCAGAATCCTCTTCAATGAACACCCCTTTCGACCACCGCCAGATCCGCCGCGCTTTTTCGCGTTCCGCCTCCAGCTACGATGCGGCCGCCGCCCTGCAGCACGAGGTCGAGAAGCGCCTGCTCGAATCGCTGGACTATCTGGGCGAGCGCGCGCCGCAAGTAGCGTTGGATGTCGGCAGCGGCCCGGCGCACGCGGCCGCGGCGATGCGCAAGCGTTGGCCGCGTGCGCAGGTGGTGGCGCTGGACATGGCCCTGCCGATGTTGCGCGAGGCGAAGAAGCATGCGGGCTGGTGGAAGCCGTTCGCGCGCGTGTGCGCCGATGCGCGCGCGCTTCCTTTCGCCGACGGCAGCGTGGACGTGTTGTTCAGCAACCTGTGCCTGCAATGGGTGGAAGATTTGCCGGCGGTGTTCGCCGGATTCAGACGCGTGCTCAAGCCGGGCGGGCTGTTGCTGTGTTCCACCTTCGGCCCGGAAACGCTGATCGAATTGCGCGACGCCTTCGCACAGGCCGATGCGACGCCGCATGTCAGCCGGTTCCCGCCCATCGCACAATTCGGCGATGCGCTGCTGATGTCGGGTTTCCGCGACCCGGTGGTCGACCGCGACCGCTTCACTCTGACCTACGATGACCTGCCGGCATTGATGCGTGAGTTGCGCGCGATGGGTGCGACCAATGCGCTGCAATCGCGCAGGCACACCTTGACCGGACGCTCGCGATTCGCCGCCGCCAGCGCCGCCTACGAAGCCTTCCGCCGCGACGACGGCAAGCTGCCCAGCACCTGGGAAGTCATCTACGCCCATGCCTGGGCGCCGCCGCCGGGCGCGCCGATCCGCGGGCAGGGCGAGGAAGTAGCCTCGGTGCCGATATCGGCGATACCGATCCGTCGTCGCGAATGAGTGCTTGGGATTAATCCCTCTCCCTTGATGGGAGAGGGTGGCCGAAGGCTGGGAGAGGGTGAGCCGGAGCCGGTAGCGGTGAACAATCCTTACACGTCGAGTGTATGAAGAGCCAAAGCACGCATCACTACGCTCGCACACCCCTCTCCTGCCCCCGTATCAAGTACGGGGCAGGCTCTCTAGCGATCATGCAGCTCTGGACCCACGACTCGCGCGTCGGGGGCGTAGCCCCGACCTACGCTGAAACCTGCGCGATCCAGTCCTGCAGGTTGTAGTAGTTGCTGACCCGGGCGATGCGGTCTTCACGTATCTCGAAGAACGCGCCGCCGGGCAGCACGTATTTCTGGCCACGGGCGGGCGGCAGGCCCTCATCGGTGGCGTGGTATTGGCCGTGCACCACGTATTCGGCTGCGGCGCGGTCGCCGTCGATGGCGGCCAGCACAACGATGTCGCGCAGCTGTTCGCGGTAGCTGGCCTGCATCCGCGCCAGGAAGACCGCGAACGCCTCGCGTCCGATTTCGCGCCCGCCCTGGTTGAGGTCATGGGCCACGTCCTCGGTCAACAGCGCCAGCATGCCGTCCCAGTCGCCGCGGTTGAAGGCGGAGTAATAGGTCAGCACCAGCTCAGTGGCGCGGTCCTGCTTGCGGTTGCCATCGATCTTCATGCACGGATCCCCTGGATGCCTGATCAGCGTTTCATCATAGCGCCGGCACCCCGTTCGACGGCATTCGCCCGTTCCCGGGCGCGGCCATAGGCTGCGCAGTTATCGGCTGCAGCTATCGAGTCTTCACGAACAGGTCGCGATGGAAGAAATACACCTCCTGCAACAGGAAGCGCTTGCGCGTCTCGAAGCTGCGGAAGCGGCTGGTGGGGGTGGACGATCCCAGCGCGTCGATGCCCGCTTCCCGCGCCAGCCGCAGCGCCCGCGCCATATGCAGGGGATCGCTGACCACGATCGCGCGCTTGAACCCGTGCGCCTTCATCAGCACCGCCGCCTGCTGCAGGTTCTGGTGGGTGGTGCGCGACCGGGTTTCGATCAGGATCGCCTGCCGCGGCACGCCGTGTTTCAACGCATAGCGCTGGGCCACCTGCGATTCGGAGAACCGCGCGCCGTTGCCGAAACCGCCGGTGAAGATGAGGTGCTTGGCCAGGCCGCGCTGGTAAAGGTCGATGCCATGGCGGATGCGTTCGGCGAACACCGGCGAAGGGCGGGCGTCGTAGGCGGCGGCGCCCAGCACGATGATCACATCGGCGGGTGCGGCCTGGTCGCGCTCGCCGACCCACACGATGTAGGAGGCCACGCCCACCAGCCACAGCGCCAGCAACAGCAGCAGGCGCCAGGCCCAGCCCAGCGCGCCGCGACGTTTGCGCTGGCGGGGCGCGCTCACTTGGCGCTCCAGGGCAGAGCGTCCAGGTCGACGTTGCCTCCGGACAGCAGCAAGCCGACGCGCCGCCCGGCGAAGCGTGCGGAGTGTTGCAGCACCGCCGCCAGGGCGATGGCCGAAGAAGGCTCCACCAACTGCTTGGTGGTCTGCCAGAGCAGGCGCATGGCTTGCAGGGTGTCGGCGTCGCGCACCGTCAGCACTTCCACCGCGTGTCGCCGCAGCAGTTCGAAATTCGGTTGCCCCAGGGTGCCGCGCAGACCGTCGCAGACGGTGTCGGGAACGAAATCGACGAGACGCTCGCCAGCGGCCAGCGAACGCGCGGTGTCGGCGGCGCCTTCCGGTTCGGCCAGCACCACCCGGCAATCCGGCAACAGGGCCGCCGCGGCGATCGCGGTACCCGCGGCCAGGCCGCCGCCACCCACCGGCACCACCAGCACTTCCAACTCCTCCACGGCATTGAGCAATTCCAGCGCCGCAGTGCCCTGGCCCGCGATCACCCGCGGATCGGTGTAGGGATGAACCAGGACCGCGCCGGTTTCGCGCTGCACCTGCAGGCACTTCTCCTCGCGCGCGGCGATGCTGGGTGCGCAGGGGTGCAGGGTCGCGCCGTAGCGCTGGATCGAGGCCAGTTTGGCCGCCACCGCGCCCTCGGGCACCACCACATGGCAGGCGATGCCCCGGGTCTGGGCGGCCAGCGCCAGCGCCGCGCCATGGTTGCCGGAGGAATGGGTGACCACGCCCGCGCGTGCTTGCGCCTCGGAAAGCGCCCAGACCGCATTGCACGCGCCGCGGAACTTGAATGCGCCCACCCGTTGCAAATGCTCGGCCTTGAAGTGCAGCTGCGCCGACGCCAGCGTGTCCAGCGTGCGCGAACGGAGTACCGGAGTAACGTAGGCGTGGGGCGAAATACGTGCGGCGGCGGCCAGGATGTCGTCGAAGCAAGGCAGGGAGTCGGGCATCCCCAAAGATTAGCGTATCCCTTGCCGGTCCCGGACCCGCCGAAGCCAACCGGCATCGGCACATGGGCCGAGCACATGAATGGAACCCGCCGTGTCCGAAGCCAGCCGGTGGAATTAAGCACCGATTCAATGCGGCAGGCAGATTCTGGCCGTACGAATCAGGGGTGTCTTATGAAAATGCGTCTGTTGACCGCACTCTTCGCCGCCGCCGCACTCAGCGGCTGCGCGACGTACGACTATGCCGGCGGCAGTGCGCCGGGCGGTTATTACTACGGTCGGCCTTCGGTGGAGTACTACGGACCTTACGGCGGCGGCTACGGGTACGGCTCGTACGGTTACGGCGGCTATGGGTACGGTGGCGGTTACGGCTATTCCCCCTATGGCTATTACGGTGGCTACTACCCGTATTACCCCTATCGGCCGCACCGTCCGCACCGCCCGGACCACAACGACGACCGGCCGCCGAGTCAGGGCGATCGACCGCCCCCTTGGCGCCGTCCCGACGGCCGCTACCAGGATTCGGGTCAGGTGATGATTCCGCCCCGCAACGGCATTCCCCAGGCTCCCAGCCAACCGCAGGTCCGCCAGGAAGGCGGCCGCTATCCGGGCATGCGGGTCAGGCCCGAGGGCGGCAACCAGCAACCGCGGATGTCGGTTCGCTCCCAGCCCCAGCCCCGCCAGATGGAAAGGCCGCGGCCGGTGGAGCGTGCGCAAACGGTCCCGCGCGCAACAAACCGCGAGCGGATAAGAACCGACGAACCCTGACACTTACCAAGGGGTCGCCCGAACGCCGCAGGCTTGTCATGACCAATTGACCGGTTGCGTCGCTTATTGACGTGATTGGAATGACAAGCCTCTATGTCGACGTCCGGTGGGGAAATCTGGATCCCCCCTGTTCCGGCCCTGCCGGGCGTCGGCGCTCATGCAAAAGCCCGGCCATGCCGGGCTTTTTGTTGGATTGGCCGCGCGTTGCAAATAAAATGGGGCCGGCAGTCCCCCGACTACCGGCCCCGCGCTCCCCCGCAGTGCACATGGCTGGCCCCTGTTCCAATTACCAGCCTGCGCCCCTGGTCGCTTGCCACGACGGGTGCAATGGGGATATCGCAGAAACCGTGCCAACTTTTCTGCCTGCCCCCGATTAGCCCCTCCTCTCCTGCAATGCGAAACTGATCGCCATGAACGCCTCTTTCCACCACTACGACGTCATCGTCATAGGCGGCGGCCACGCCGGTACCGAAGCGGCGCTGGCCTCCGCGCGCGCCGGCGCGCGCACGCTGCTGCTCACGCACAACGTGGAGACCGTGGGCGCGATGAGCTGCAACCCGGCCATCGGCGGCATCGGCAAGGGCCATCTGGTCAAGGAAATCGATGCGCTGGGCGGGGTCATGGCGCACGCCGCCGACCTGGCCGGCATCCAGTGGCGCACGCTCAACGCTTCCAAAGGCCCGGCGGTACGCGCCACGCGCTGCCAGGCCGATCGTTCGCTGTACCGCAGCGCCGTCCGCCGCATCGTGGAAGCGCAGGCCAACCTGACGATTTTCCAGGCCGCCGTCGACGATCTGGTGATCGAAAACAACACCGTGCGCGGCGCCATCACCCAGACCGGCCTGCGTTTCGACGCGCCCTGCGTGGTGCTGACCGCGGGTACCTTCCTGGCCGGCAAGATCCATGTCGGCGAAACCCAGTACGCCGCCGGCCGCGCCGGCGATCCGCCGGCCACCGCGCTGGCGCACAAGCTGCGCGAAGGTTTGTTCGTAGTCGATCGTCTGAAGACCGGCACGCCGCCGCGCATCGACGGACGTTCGCTGGACTATTCGGTGATGGAAGAACAGCCCGGCGACGATCCGCTGCCGGTGATGTCGTTCGTCGGCGACGCCTTGCAGCATCCGCGCCAGGTCTCGTGCTGGATCACCCACACCAGCGAGCGCACCCACGAAATCATTCGCAACGCGCTGCACCGCTCGCCGTTGTACAGCGGCCAGATCGAAGGCATCGGCCCGCGCTACTGCCCGTCCATCGAGGACAAGGTGGTGCGCTTCGCCGAGAAGGCCTCGCATCAGATCTTCGTCGAGCCGGAAGGCCTGGACGTGGCCGAAATCTATCCCAACGGCATTTCCACCTCGCTGCCGTTCGACGTGCAGCTGGAGCTGGTGCGCAGCATCCGCGGCATGGAGCAGGCGCACATCACCCGGCCGGGCTACGCCATCGAATACGATTTCTTCGATCCGCGCGGATTGAAATCCTCGCTGGAAACCAAGGCGGTAGCCGGCCTGTTCTTCGCCGGGCAGATCAACGGCACCACCGGTTACGAGGAAGCCGCCGCGCAGGGATTGATCGCCGGTCTCAACGCCGCGCGGCAGGTGCAGCAGAAAGAAGCGTGGTCGCCGCGTCGCGACGAGGCCTATATCGGCGTCCTCATCGACGATCTGATCACCCACGGCACCAAGGAGCCGTACCGCATGTTCACTTCGCGCGCGGAATACCGCCTGCAGCTGCGCGAAGACAATGCGGATCTGCGCCTGACCGAAACCGGCCGGGCGATGGGGCTGGTCGACGATACGCGCTGGTCGAAGTTCGCCGCCAAGCGCGATGCGATCGCCCGGGAAACCGAGCGCCTGCGTGCGGTCTGGGTGTCGCCCGGCAATGCGCTGGGTCGCGAGGTCGAAGCCACACTGGGTATCGCCGTCAGCCGCGAAACCACGGTGCTGGACATGATCAAGCGCCCGGAACTGGATTACGCCAAGCTGGTGTCGGTGCCTTCTATCGGGCCGGGGGTCGAGGACGCCAAGGTCGCCGAACAGGTGGAGATCGGGGTGAAGTATTCCGGCTACCTGGACCGCCAGCGCGAGGAGATCGAGCGCCAGCAGCGCAACGAAGACACCGCCATTCCGTCGGGCTTCGACTATGCCGGCGTGCGCGGCCTGTCTTTCGAGGTGCTGCAGAAGCTGGAGCGTGTGCAGCCGCAGACCGTTGGCCAGGCGCAGCGTATTCCCGGCATGACGCCCGCGGCGATTTCGTTGCTGCTGGTGCATCTGACGCGCGCGCGACGAAGCCGAGTCGCCTGACGTAGGAGCGACGTAAGTCGCGACGGAAAAAAGCGGGGTCTTGGTGGTCGGCCTAGAAAATACAACGCGCCTAGTCGCGACTTACGTCGCTCCTACGCACCTACCGATTCGATCAGGCGCCGCTCTTTGCTCGTGCAAACGCTGCTGCCAACGCATTATTCGCGGGTTGCGGCTTAGTCGGCTGCGTTGCAGGTTTGCCTTGCCGGCTCGGTGTTCGGCCGCGTGATGGATCCGCATCGCGCCGGTGGCTGTCCTGCGCCGGCTTGGCCACCGGCACGTCCTCCAACCGCCGTGTCAACGCGATGCGCTTGCGCGGAATGTCCACTTCCAGCACCCGCACCTTGACGATGTCGCCGGCCTTGACCACATCGCGCGGGTCTTTCACGTAGGTGTCGGACAGCGCCGAGATGTGGACCAGTCCGTCCTGGTGTACGCCGATGTCGACGAACGCGCCGAAGGCGGCGACGTTGGTGACCACGCCTTCCAGGATCATGCCGACCTTGAGGTGTTTGATCTCCTCGACGCCTTCGGCGAAACGCGCGGCCTTGAACTCGGGACGCGGGTCGCGGCCCGGCTTCTCCAGTTCCTTGAGGATATCGCGCACCGTCGGCACGCCGAACTTCTCGTCGGTGAAGGATTCCGGTTTCAATCCCCGCAGGTAGCCGCTGTCGCCGATCAGCTGCTTCACCGCGCGGCCGCTGTCCTTCACGATGCGTTCGACCACCGGATACGCTTCCGGATGCACCGAGGACGCGTCCAGCGGCTCGTCGCCATCGGCGATGCGCAGGAAGCCGGCGCACTGCTCGAAGGTCTTCTCGCCCAGGCGCGGCACCTTCAGCAATTCGCGGCGGCGCTTGAACGGGCCGTTCTGGTCGCGATGCAGGACGATGTTCTCCGCCACCGAGGCGGACAGGCCGGACACCCGCGAAAGCAGCGCGGCCGAGGCGGTGTTCACGTGCACGCCGACCGCGTTCACGCAGTCCTCCACGCGCGCATCCAGCGCGCGCGCCATGCGGTAGGGATCCACGTCGTGCTGATACTGGCCCACGCCGATCGCCTTGGGCTCGATCTTCACCAGTTCGGCCAGCGGATCCTGCAGCCGCCGCGCAATCGACACCGCGCCGCGCAGGCTAACGTCCAGCTCCGGGAATTCCTTCGCCGCCAGTTCCGAGGCCGAATACACCGAAGCGCCGGCTTCGCTGACCACGATCTTCTGCAGCTTCAACTCGGGGTGCTTGCCGATCACTTCGCCGGCCAGCTTGTCGGTCTCGCGCGAGGCGGTGCCGTTGCCGATGGCGATCAGCTCCACGTTGTGCTGGACGCACAGCTTGTGCAACGAATGCAGCGACTGCTCCCACTGCTTGCGCGGTTCGTGCGGATAGATCGTATCCGTCGCCACCAGTTTTCCGGTACGGTCGACCACCGCCACTTTCACGCCGGTGCGGATGCCCGGATCCAGGCCCATCACCGTGCGTGCGCCAGCCGGTGCGGCCAGCAGCAGATCCTTCAGATTGTCGCCGAAGATCGCGATGGCTTCGGCTTCTGCCTTTTCGCGCGCCTGGCTGAAGAGATCGAGCAGCAAATGCAGGTGCAATTTGGCACGCCAAGTCATCCGGCAACTGTCCAGCAGCCAGCGGTCGGCAGCGCGGCCCCGGTCGCTGACGCCGGCATGAAGCGCCACGCGGCCGTCGCCGTACAGGTGGCCGGCCTCCGCGTCCTTGCCGGGATCCAGGTCGAGATACAGGATTTCTTCCTTGCGCGCGCGGAACAAGGCCAGCAAACGATGCGAAGGAATCTTCGCCAGCGATTCGCTGTGTTCGAAGTAGTCGCGATACTTGGCGCCGGCCTCTTCCTTGCCCTCGGCCACGCGGGCGCGGATCACGCCCACTTCGCCCAGCCAGTTGCGCAGTTCGCCGACCAGCGCAGGATATTCGCCCCAGCGCTCCATCAGGATCGCGCGCGCGCCGTCCAGCGCGGCCTTGGCATCGGCCACGCCCTTGTCGGCATCCACGAAAGCGGCGGCGAAGATCTCCGGCGACTGGCTGGGATCGGCCAGCAATCCGTCGGCCAGCGGTTCCAGTCCGGCCTCACGGGCGATCTGCGCGCGGGTGCGGCGCTTGGGCTTGTACGGCAGGTACAGATCTTCCAGCCGCGCCTTGCTGTCGGCGGCCTCGATCTCGGCGCGCAACTCGACGGTCAGCTTGCCTTGTTCCTCGATGCTGGCCAGCACGGTGGCGCGGCGGTCTTCCAGTTCGCGCAGATAAGCCAGGCGCGTTTCCAGGTTGCGCAGCTGAGTGTCGTCCAGCCCGCCGGTGATTTCCTTGCGGTAGCGGGCGATGAAGGGAACGCTGGCGCCTTCGTCCAGCAGCGCGATGGCGGCCAGGGCCTGCGCGGTCTGGGCGCCGATTTCAACGGCGATGGTGCGGGCGATGTGTTGGGCGAGTTGCTTGGTGGTGTCCTGCATTGCGTTTTTTCGAATCGTGAATTGACAGGCCTCGATTGTGGCGGTCGCGGCGCTTGGTGGAAACCCGTTGACAGAAAGCCAATTGCAGGCTTTGTAATTGCACAATTCATAGTGTGAGAGGGCTGTGGGGGCGGCGTCCCGCCGCGAGCTTTCCCGTGAATGCCAGATTGCGCGAAGAGCTCGCGGCGGGACGCCGCTCCCACGGGGATTCGGTTGCTGCAGAGAAGGAGGTGCATCGACACAAAGCGTTATGCTTCATCCATGCGCCACTGCCTCTTGCTCCTCCTTCTCTTTCTGGTCGCCTGCGACGGCGATACTGCCGCACCGGCGCCGAGCGCACCTGTCGCCTATGGGCTGTCGGAATGGAAGTTGCCCGTGCATGCGAAGGCGGCGCAGCCCGATCTGGTGGTCGCTGCGGATGGACGGTTGCTGCTGTCCTGGATCGAAACCGAGAGAGGAAACGCGCATGCGTTGATGTTCGCGGCCTACGACGGTACTGCGTGGAGCGCGCCGCGGGAAATCGCGCGCGGCGGCGACTGGTTCGTCAACTGGGCCGACACCCCGCACCTGGCGGCCACCGCCGATGGCACGCTGTGGGCACACTGGCTGCGCCAATCGGCGAAGGCGGCCTATGCCTACGATGTGGTGCTGTCGCGTTCGGCAGATGGAGGAAACACCTGGTCTGCGCCGATCAAGGTCAACGACGATGGGACGCCGACCGAACACGGCTTCGTTTCCCTCTGGCCGCAATCGCGCGACTCCATCGGCATCGCCTGGCTGGATGGCCGCAACACCGCGGGCGGCGGGCATGGCGGCCATGAAGCGCACGGGGGTGCGATGACCTTGCGCGTGGCCAACATCGGCACGGGCCTGGAAAAATCCGCGGAGAGCGAGCTCGACCCCCGCACCTGCGACTGCTGCCAGACCGATGCGGCGATGACTTCGCGTGGGCCGCTGCTGGTCTATCGCGACCGCGACGGAGACGAGATCCGCGACATCGTGACGGCGCGTTTGGACGATGGCGCGTGGGCCTTGCCGCGCAAGGTCCACGACGACCGCTGGAAGATGCCGGCATGCCCGGTCAATGGCCCCGCGGTCGCGGCAAAAGGCACGCAAGCCTGGGTCGCGTGGTACACGGCCGCCGGCGACCTGCCCAAGGTGCGCGTGGCCCGTTCGCAGGATGCCGGGGACAGTTTCTCCGCTCCTGTCGATCTGGATAGCGGACTGGAAGTGCAGGGTCGCGTCGGTGTAACGGCCGATGGCGATGCGGTGTGGGTGAGCTGGTCGCGCGAGGGCGCCGACGGACAATCGCTGTGGCTCGCGCGTTACGACGCCGGCTTGGGCAAGGAATTGCAGCGCATCCGGGTGGCCACGCTGCAAGGCCGGGGTCGCGCTACCGGTTTTGCGCAACTGGTCGCGCACGGGGGAACGGCCTATCTGGTTTGGACCGACGTGGTGGATGGAAAACCCGCGCTGCATGGTGCGCGGCTGACCAGAAAGGTCTGAGTTTGTCTTTGAATGGAAAAATAAACTCCGTTCGTGGTGAGCCTGTCGAACCACGCTCTTAGCGAGATTCTCCAGACGAGGCACGTCAAATACCCTGCGAAAAGCATGGTTCGATGCTTCGACAGGCTCAGCACTCACCACGAACGGGAATAAAAGTTTAGTCGTAGGCGGGGCAATGCCGCCTTACGTCACCTGCACCGGCAGGCCGATGAAATCGCCATAGCGGCGCGCGGCCTTGTCCAGCGATTTCAGTTCTTTTTTAAGCAAGACGCGGAACGGACTCAGCTCCACTGTCAGGCCGGTCTTGTCGATGTTGCGCTTCCAGGTGCCCACGATGCGGCCATCGATCACCAGACTGGCGTTGAACAGACCGTTGATGCCGATGACCTGTTTGCTGAAACGCGCTTCCACCGCCTCGCTGCGATCCTTGTAGGCGACCAGGTATTCATCGAACGAAGGCAGCAGGTGCGGATCGCCGGCAGCATCCTCTTCCGATTCAGACTCTTCGCCCGAATGCAGATAAAGCCGGCCGTCGATGATTTCCTGGGCCAGGTCGGTCGCGGCCAGTTCTATGCCCAGTTGCACATCCTTGACCATCAACCCCGACCACCATGCGAAATCCTGCACCGTGGCCGGCCCATGGCTGTGGAAATAACGGCGCGCCAGTTCGGCCAGCGCCTGCTCGCGCTCCAATGTGCGGCTGTTGGGAATCCATTCGTCCAGCAGCACGAAGGTAGGTTGCTTGTCCGCGCGCGGGCCCAGGCACAGTAGACCTTCCTGGGCCAGCTGCCCGGTGATGTGGATGCCGCGCTGCTTGGCGGTGGAGATGCCGGCCTCTTCGAGCTTCGCGTATACATCGCTGCGGGTCAGCCGCTGCCCGTCCCGCAAGACTTTCACCAGCGTTTTCCGGCAGCGGGCGAGTACGGCATCGTCCAGCTCGAACTCGCGCTGCAACCGCGCTTTGTTGCTGGCGATCACGCGCGGCGCCATCAACGCCGACATCCAGCGCACGTCTTCGGCGGCGAGGAAATGCAATGTGCCGCGCATCGGCCAGGTGCGGACGATGCGGCGTTCGGCGATGGCCCGTTCCACTTGCGCCAGCGTCGCGTCCCGCGTACGCAAGCCGATCGCCCATAGCGCGGCTGCGTAGTCCTGCGCCTGCATAGCGCCCAGCCAGGAAACGGCTTCGGCGGGCGATTCGAATTTCCCGCCGACGATACGTTGCCTTTGCAGGCGCAGCCGCGCGATCCGGGAAATCTTCGTCGCCATACGCCCTGCGCTTCCCTACTTTTCCTTGCGCCAGTTCAACGAGCCGCGCGTTTCCACCGTGCTCGATTCTATTTCCGCATCGAACCCCTTGCGCAACAGGTACTTCAGCGTGATCGCCGAACCGCCGCCCACCATCGATACGCCATAGCTCACGTAGAGTTTGGGCGACAGATACTTGCCCACGCCGAACACCGAGCCGCCCAGCGTGCGCGATTCCAGCACGCCCGCATCGTCCAGGCCGATCTTGGCGCCCAGCTGCGAGGCCAGCAGGCCGGCGCCGGCGCTGAGCGCAGTGGAGGCGGCGTTGATCTTCTGGGTTTCATCGGTGCTGGCGGTGTTCAACGAACGTCCCAGCACCAGGTAGGCCAGCGCCGCCGATTCGTCCATCGACGGGTTCGACCAGACGGTGGCCTTGGGGCTGCTTGCGCGGCCGGTGACGTCGATACCGGCGGTGACGCCGGCGCTGACCACTTCGCGTTCGGCGCGGATGTTGATGCGCGGGTCGGAGACGGCGTTGTTGCTCCACACCAGCTCGCCGCGGGTGATCCGCAGCTTCTGTCCGTAGGCGGTATAGCGGCCATCGACATCGAGCCGGCCGGTGGCGGCCATTTCGCGGCCCTGGCGCGAGCGCACGTTCATGGTGCCAGCCAGCGTACCCTCCAGGCCGTAGCCGTTGAGTTTCACCGCGTCGCCCAGGGTGATGGCCATGTCCAGTTCCAGGCGCGAACTGGGCGTGCGCTCAGGGTCCGCTGGATCCAGCACCACCACGTCCTCGGAAACCGATACGCCGTCGTCGAGTTTCTCCACATCGATGGTGGCAGAAGGCACGACTACCTTGCCGCGTACCTGGATGGTGTTGTTGGCGAAGCCGACCTGCAGGTCGGGCGAAGCGACCGCCTGCAGCTCGGTAGTGTCGGCCACCAGGAAATTATTGCCGCGGATGTTGAACTGCAGCGGCGACCCTTCCACTTTCCAATCCAGGGTGCCATCCACGCTCAAGGTGCCGCCGTTGACGGTGCCGCCGGTGGAGGACACCGATTTCAGCGTGCCGTCGATGCGCGCGCTGCCGTCGGCTTGCGCGTCCAGATTGGCGATGCCGTCGGTCAGGGTGATGCCCAGCGAAGGCAGCTCGCCCTTGAACTCGGTGAGATGGGCGTCGCCGCTCAGCGCCGGCGTGCCGCGCGTGCCTGCCAGCCCGACATGCCCCTGCAGCTTGCCGGTAGGGCGCACCAGGTCGGGCGAGAATAGCTCCATCCAGAACAGGCGCGAGTTGTGGAAATAGATGTCGCCTTTGAGCGGCGCGAATTCGTCCCAGCCGGTGGCGATGGTCGCATCGACGAAACCGTCGCCCTTGAAACCGGTGCCCAGCCGGCCCTTGATGGTCTGCGGATTGAAGTCGGCGTCCAGGGTGAAGTTGTCGTAGCGCACGATCTCGCCGCGCGCGTTGTTGCCCAGCTTCAGGCCGCCATCGAGCGAGCTCAGGTGCAGTTCGCCCACCCAAGCTTTGCTGGCCGGTTTCACCGACCCTTCCAGCTTGATTTCTCCGCGCAGAGTGAGCGGCCGGCCATTGTTCGGCGGCAGCCACGGCTGCACCAGGGTCAGCGGCAGGGCGTCGGCATGCACCTGTATTCCCTGCTTCGGCCAGTTGGCTTGCGCGCACAGCGCGCCGCCGCCGCTGGCGGCCAGGCATGCGGGGGAAAGCGTGAACGCGGAGCCGTTCTGCGCATAGCGCGGGGCTTGCTGCAAGCGCCAACTGCTGCCCTTCGATGGCGTCAGCTGCAAGGCATCCAGGCTGCCCTGCCAGTTGGCGCCGCGCTTCAGCGCGGTGCCGGCCAGCGACACCGAGCCCATGGAGTTATTGGCGTCGCCGTCGAAATGCAGGTTTTCCACCGCACCGCGCGCGTCCAGACGCACGCTGTCCAGAACCATGCCGACGTCGACCGCCGAACCGCGCACTGCCAGTTCGCCACCGCTACCGGCCCACGGCAGGCGTCCGCGCACACTGAGCGCATCGGCGCTGTAGCCGCTCCACTTCAGACCGCTGCCGGTGAGATCGGCATCCACGTTGGGCGCGTTGCGCGCGCCGGTCAGCTTCAGGGTGCCGGCGATGCTGCCGTTGGCATCCGGCAGCAGATCGTCCAGATGCAGAGGCTGCAGCTTGGCGTCTATGTCGAGTTTGTCGCCGACCTTGCCCTTGGCTTCGACGCGACTGTTGCCGAGAGAGAGCGCCAGTTCACCTTCGCCCTGGTCGCCGTGCAGCGCGAACTTGCCGCGGCCGTCCAGCTTGCGTCCGCGCAGACTGCCGCCCAGCTTGGGCACGTCCAGCGTGGCATCGAAGCCGCCGGTTTCGCGTGCCTGGCCTTTGCTGGCCAGATCGCCGGACACGTTGCCTTTCCAGTCGGCCAGGAAATAACCCGGATCGAAACCGGCCAGCTTCGCGCCCAGATCCCAGCGCAGCGCCGGTTCCCAGCCCACGGTGCCGGTGGCATCCAGCGTGCCGGTCGGCATCTTCGCCTGCAGTTTGTGCAGCACCAGCTGTTCGCCGTCGCCACGGCCGTCGAAATCGACCGTGGCCTTCTGTTTCTCGCGCACCAACGTAGCCTTTCCGATCGCCGCCCATGCCTTCATTCGACCGGCGATACCCAGGTCGGCGTCTGCGCCGATTTGCGTCTGCGCATCCTGGCCCCAGCGCAATCCACGCGCATTGGCCGAGAACTTGAACACCGGATTTTCCGGGTCCTTGAAGTCGGCGCGCCCGCGCAGCGTGGTCAATCCGTCGAAGGCGCGCACCGCCAGTGGTTCCACGGTCAGCACTTCGTCGGCGATGCGGATTTTCGAAGGTTCGATGACCGCGACGAAATCGCCCTGCGCGATGCGGCCCTGCAGGTCGGCGCCGCCGCCGGCGCCTTTGGCTTTCAGGTCGAAGGCCAGCGGCATGCTGTCTTCGACGATTCCCAGCAGCGCCAGATCCAGCGATTCGGTCTTGCCGCTGAAGCTCCAGGTGGGATTCTCTTCGCCGCGCACGCCCAACGTCACCCGCACCGGCGCAGGCGCGTTGCCGGCCAGGCCCATGTCCATGCTCTTGCGGTTGCCGCGAGCCACCAATCCCAAGCGTGCAGGCGTGCGGCCCAGCGATGCCGGAAACACCGCCGTCGCCACCACATCGGTGGCGTAGCCGTTGCGCGGCTCGTAACCGCCGTTGATGTCGATGCGCCCGCGATCGCTGTCGATCGCCAGCTTCTCCGCTTTGAAATAGCCGTCACCGATATCGATGCCACCGCGTGCGTTCCGGATGTCGATCAACGGCTGCGTGCTCTGGGTGATGCGCAAACCGTCGATCGCCATGTCGTCGGCCTGGATGGCCAGCGGCATTTCGATCTGCGGCAGCAACTCGGGCCAGGTGGGCAGCTTGAAGGGTTCGTCGCTCTTGGGAATGTCCAGCGTCGCATGGGTCAGTTGCAGCGCGTCCAGACGCAGGCGCTTGCCCAGCAGAGGCCGCAGATCCGGATCCAGGTACACGCGTTCGGCGGTGAAATGGATCTTCTCGTAGCGGAAGTCCACTCCATGCAGCGTCAGCGGACCGGCAAGCGGCCCCTCCGCTTTCTTCCAAGTGAAGGAAGAGCCGGCCGGCAGGCGCGCGATGATCTGGCTCAACAGCACATCGCGTCCGGCCACGGTCTGCACCAGCCAGTACAGCGCGATGACCAGCAGTACCAGCATCGCCACCGACGCTATGCCGCTGCGGATGGCCAGCACGCGCATGCGCGCGCGCCGTTTGGCGCGCAGTTCGGCGATACGTGCGTCGCGCTCTTCCGGCGATACGTCGTCCACTACCGGTTTGCGGCGAAAAACCATTAGAACTCCGCTCCTATGCCCAGACCGATGGTGAAGGAGGAATCGGGATCGTTCAGTCCATGGGCCAGATCGATGCGGACGGCGCCCACCGGCGACTTCCAGCGCACGCCCACGCCTACGCCCGTGCGCCAGTCGAAATCGTCCGTGCCGTCGAACGCACTGCCGCTGTCGACGAACACGGCTCCGCCCCAGCTGCCATTGAAGTAATGCTCGTATTCCGCGCTGGCGGTCACCACGTTCTTGGCGCCGACGGAGAACTTGCCCTTGTCGGTCTCCACCTGAGGACCGACTTCGCGGTACTGGTAACCGCGGATGCTGCGGTCGCCGCCGGCGTAGTAGCGCAGGCTGGGCGGCATGGCGTTGAGCGCATCGGTAAAGGTGTGCCCCACTTCGCCGCGCAGGATGAAGCGGTCGCTGGCGCCGATGCCCTTGAACCAGCGCGCCTGCACATGCGCCTGCGCGAAGTTGGCGTCGGAGCCCGCGCCTTCCAGCCCGCCGCGCACGGTCACCGACCCGGCGATGCCGGCGCGCGGGAATGCCCGGTTATCGACATCCACGTAGTCGGCCGAGAGTTCGGGATAAGTGAAGGTCGCGTAGCGGTAGGTGACCGGCGCCAGCGCGCCGCCGCCGTCGTCGGCGACGCTGTAGGCCCAGCGTTCGCGCACGGTGTTCAACGAGGCGATGGCGGTCAGCTTCTCATTGATCTCGCCGCTGCGGCTGGCGCTGAACTTGAGCAGGCGTGTGTCTATGTAGTCGGTCTGCTCGTCGTAGGCCTGCAGGGCCACCGTGTACCAGCCGTCTAGATATTTGAACGCCGGAATGCGGTACTGGGTGACGAAGCTCTTGCGCTTCTGCGCGTAGTCCAGTTGCGTGGACAGTTTGTGGCCGCGCGAATTCACATAGCGCCGGTCCAGGCCGAAGCGCACGCCGGCGCCGCTTTCGGTGCCGTAGCTGATACCGGTGGTGTAGACGTCGCGCTTGGCCAGGGTGAGGTTGACGTCGATCGGCACGCGGCCTTCCACCGCGTTCTCGGGCTTGGCCTGGATGTCGATGTTGTTGAAGTAGTCCAGGCCGACCAGCGATTCGCGCAGGCGGTCCAGCTTGCCCTGGTGGAAATAGCTGCCTTCTTCCCAATACACCAGCTTGTCCAGCAGGCCGGGCCGGAACTTGGTCTGGTGGAAAGTGGTCGGGCCCATGTCGTAGCGGATGCCGCTGGCCCAGGTCAGGTCGATATCGGCGGCGCGTTCGGCACGCGTCACTTCCACCCGGCGATGGATGAAGTCGGCGTCGAAGTAACCGCGGTCGGCCAACCGGCGCACGATCTGGGTCTTGCTGGTTTCGTAGGTGGTGTGGTCGAAGATATCGCCGACCTGTGGACGGAACGCGGCCAGGTCTTCCTTGAGGTAGCGGTCGCTGCCGCCGGCGCCTTCGATGCTCAGGTCCGAGTGCCGCACGCGCACCGGCTCGCCTTTGGCCACGTTGACGACCACGGTGATGTGCTCGTCCTCGCCGCCCGGACGTGCGGCGTCCACGCTGATCTCGGGCGAGTAGTAACCGAACGGCTCCAGCGCTTCGCGCGCTTCGGCCTTGGCTTCGGTCATCAGGTATTCCAGTCGCGATTCGCCCTGGCGGCGGCCGATGATGTCGTTCAGCGACAGGGCCACATTGATGTTCTCGATCATCAACGCTTCGACTTCGTTGTCCGGGTTCAGGCCGCGGACTTCGACCTTGTCGATGGTGGAAGCTGCCTGCGCCTGGCCGACGATGGTGAGCAGAACGGCGGCGGCGAGCAGGGGGGATGAGCGCATGCGCCACAGGATACCGGGCGGGCGCGGAATGGGGTTAACCGAGGGTGAGGCCGATGGCACATTTGTGCGGGCCGTGGGGCTGCGGTTGTGTGAGTCGTGGGGTGGAAAACACGGACGAACGACTTAGTATCAGACGTCATCCCAGCGCAAGCTGGGATCCATCTTGATCTTCGCGCAGAACCAACAGCACTCGCTACGCTCGCTCCCCTCACACCCCAAGGGTGCTTGCTTCGCAGCGTCCGCCCTACGGGCACCTTCTCCCACAAGGGGAGAAGGGGGAATCAACGAATAATATCGAGCAGGCCACAATTACCACCTCTCCCCTCGTGGGAGAGGTCGACGCGCTTGCGCGGCGGGAGAGGGCAGGCGAAGAGGCATCGTCGCAGATTGTGAATTTAGCGGCCGTGTTCTCGGACCGCTTCTGCCTTTGCAATGGCATCCGTGGGTTGTTGCTCTCTTTCTCGTTCTCGTAGCGCAAGGCAAAAGGACGTAGTTAGCTGGATAGATGCTCGATTGCAGCAACAGCGCGGAAGCGGTCGGCCAAGCGCTTGAGCAGAGCCAGGCGGTTGGCGCGCACTGTGGGATCCTCCACATTCACCATCACGCTATCGAAGAACGCATCCACCTGCGGACGCAGCAGCGCCAGCCGGCTGAGCACGCGGATGTAGTCGTGGTGGTGCAAAGCTTCGTCGGTGTCGCCCAGGGCCGCTTCCACCGCTTCGGCCAGCGCGCTTTCGGCCGGATCGTTGAGCAGGCTGCGGTCGATGGCGTGCGGGATTTCGATGTCGGCTTTCTTCAGGATGTTGTTGATGCGCTTGTTGGCGGCGGCCAGTGCTTCGGCCTCCGGCAGCGTAGCGAACTGGCCGATGGCGTCCAGGCGGGTGTCGAAGTCGTACAGCGAATGCGGACGCAATTCGGCCACGGCGTTGAAGTGCGAGGCTGGCGCTCCCTTCTCGGCGTAGTAGCCGCGGAGACGGTCGAGGATGAAGTCGTAGAGTTCAACCACATCTACGTCAACTGGCCGTCCGAAAGATACGCTATTCGTGCCAACAAGCACCGATCCGTCACTGGCCTTCTGCATGGCTTTTTTGGCGGATGCTGTTGCATTTTCGAGCAAAGCAACAAGATCAAGCTCCAATCCGCTCTCAATAACCGTTCGCGCAAATCCCAGCGCATTACGCCGCAACGCGAACGGATCTTTATTACCGGTCGGCTTCAGGCCAGCCGCAAAGCCACCGGCCAACGTATCCAGCCGTTCCGCAATAGCCAGCACCTTGCCGACTGGAGACAACGCGATGTCATCGCCCGCAAAGCGCGGCTGATAGGACTCGTCGATCGCCAGCGCGATCTCGCTCGGTTCACCCGCAACGTTTGCGTAGTGCCGCCCCGCGATGCCCTGCAGTTCTGGAAACTCATTGACCATACGCGACTGCAGGTCATTCTTGGACAGCTCCGCCGCACGCCGAGCGAGGACCGGATCGGCACCTACTTCTTTGGCAATCGTCTCGGCCAGCGCAGCCACTCGCGCTACCTTGTCGGCGACCGAGCCCAGTTTGGCTTGATAGGTGACTGTCTTCAGGCCATCGCCCATCGACACCAGTCCTTGCTTCAAGTCTTCGTCGAAGAAAAACTTCGCATCGGAGAAACGCGGACGTATCACCCGCTCATATCCCTTGCTGACCTCGCGCACGTCCTGCGATTCGATATTGGCGATGCCGATGAAGCGTTCGGTCAGCTTGCCGCCGTGGTCCAGCACCGGGAAGAACTTCTGGTTGGCTTCCATGGTCGCGATCAACGCTTCCTGCGGCACCGCCAGGAATTCCGGTTCGAAACCGCACAGCACCGCCGACGGCCATTCCACCAGGCAGTTCACCTGCTCCAGATTGTCCTCGGTGATGCGCGCATCGCCGCCGGCCTTGGCGGCCGCTTCCCGCACTTGCTGTGCGATGCGCGCGCGGCGCTCGTCCGCGTCCACCAGCACATGCGCGCCGCGCAGTGCATCCACGTAATCGCCTGGGTTATTGATCCACACCGGCTTGTCGTGTTCGAAACGGTGGCCGCGGCTCATGCGGTCGCTGCGCACGCCCAGCACTTCGGCATCCACCACGTCCTTGCCCAGCAGCATCACCAGCCAATGCACCGGCCGCGCGAACGCATAATCGTGGTCGCCCCAGCGCATCGGTTTTGGAATCGGCATGGCCGCCAGCGACTCGCGCACGATGTCGGCCAACAGGTCAGCGGTCTTTGCGCCCGGTTTGTTGGAGCGATGCACGAAACGCTCGCCCTTGCCGTCGGTAGTGCGTTCCAGCTGCGACCAGTCGATGCCGGCCTTGGCCGCGAAACCCTGCAGGGCCTTGGTCGGCTGGCCTTCGGCATCGAGTGCGATGTTGAGATACGGACCCAGCACTTCCGAACTCTGTTCCGGCTGTTCCACCGAAACCGCAGGCAGCAGCACGGCCAGGCGGCGCGGCGTGTACAGCGGCTTGGCGTCGGTGCGGTCGAAATCGATGCCGCGCTTCTGCAGCGCGTCGATGACGCCTTCGAAGAACGCCTGGGCCAGGCCGGGCAGGGCCTTGACCGGGAGTTCTTCGGTGCCTAGTTCGATCAGTAGGGGTTTCGTTTCGCTCATTTCAAAAACCTTGGTAGTGGTTCCCTTCTCTTTTGGGGAGAAGAGCCTGCCCCGTAATTGATACGGGGTGCTCGTAGGGTGGAAGAGGGTGCGGCGGAGTCCATGTCATACAAGCATCTGGACTTCGCCGTACCCTCACCCCAACCCCTCTCCCGATGGGAGAGGGCTTTTGATTTTTCGCCGCCTTCTGGGCCGTAGAAGATCACCCAGGTGGCGAAGTCGTCGCTGAAATTCTCGAAACGGTGTTCGACGCCGGCGGGTACGAACAGCAGCTCGCCAGGCTCGAAAGGTTTGCGCTGCCCGCCGTTGACGAACTCGCCAATGCCCGACACCACTACGTAGACCTCATCGCGCGTATGCGGCGTCTGCAGGTCCTGACCCACCGGGCGGTACATCTCCACCGACAGCGTGCCGTGGGCGAGCAACTCCACGAAGGGCAGGTTGCCTTCGCTGCGGGCCAGCGCGGCCAAGGCATGATGGGGCGTCAGGCGTTCCTTCATGGCAACGGAGCGGGAGTGGGCGCATCGAAGGGAACGTGGAAGCGCGCGAACACCGGCAGCGCCTCGCAACGGTTCACGTGCGCCTCGAGGTGCGGGTAGACGGAAAGATCCAGCGGCACCGCTTCACGCAGGTAGGTCCCGTTGCAGCCCAGGGTGATGTCGGCCAGCGTCATCGTGTCGCCCACCAGCCATTGTCCGTTGCGTTGGGCGCAGTGCTTTTCCAGCTCGGCCAGTGCGCCTTCCGCTTGCGCGCGGCAACGGTCTGTCCACGGCGCGTGGCGTTTTTCTTCCGGGCGGAACACGCGCTCCATCACCATCGTGATGCCCTTGTCGACTGCGCCGGTGGCCAGGCCGATCAGACGCAGCGACTGGCGCCGCGCGCCGCCTTCGGTGGGCAGCAATGCGCGTTGCGGGCCGGCCAGGCTGTCCAGATAATCCAGGATCAACGCCGATTCGGCCAGCACTTCGCCCGAGTCCAGCACCAGCGCGGGCACGCGGCCGATCGGGCTGTAGTCGCGGATGCGGTCGAAGTCCTTGCCGACCGACCAGTTGCGGTGCTCGAACTCCAGCCCGAGCAAAGTCATGGCGATGGCGACGCGCCGCACATAGGGCGAATCGAACATGCCGATGAGGATCATAGGACGTCCTTGCGCGTGGCAATCAGATCGGCCCGGCCGGGATCCTCAAGTCTGGGCGGAATCCGATTCTGCTTGCTGTTCTTCCATAGCAGTACCAGTCCGGCGACGGGCGGCAGCACGAAGCCGAACAGGAACCAAAGCAGAGTATTGCGGCGCGTGTTCTGGGCCCAATGCGCCACGAAGATCGCGAACAGGAACGCGACCAACGTGGCACTGACGGCGGAAGACGTTGCGGTCACGCAGCGTGCTTTGTCTTGAGGCCGGGGAAGCCCAGCTTCTCGCGCTGCGCGTAGTAGGCCTCGGCCACCGCCTGCGCCAGCTTGCGCACGCGCAGGATGTAGCGCTGGCGTTCGGTGACGGAGATCGCGCGTCGCGCGTCGAGCAGGTTGAAGCAGTGACTGGCTTTGCATACCTGTTCGTAGGCAGGCAGCGGCAGGCCGGCTTCGACCAGCTTCTGCGACTCGGCCTCGCAGGCGTCGAAGCGGTGGAACAGTTCGGCCACGTCGGCCACTTCGAAGTTGTAGGTGCTCTGCTCGACTTCGTTCTGGTGGTAGACGTCGCCGTAAGTGACCACGCCCTGCGGGCCTTCGGTCCAGACCAGGTCGTAGACGTTGTCCACGTTCTGCAGATACATGCACAGGCGTTCCAGCCCGTAGGTGATTTCGCCCAGCACCGGCCGGCATTCCAGGCCGCCGGCCTGCTGGAAATAGGTGAACTGGGTGACTTCCATGCCGTTCAACCAGACTTCCCAGCCCAGGCCCCAGGCGCCCAGGGTGGGCGATTCCCAGTTGTCCTCGACGAAGCGCAGGTCGTGCACGCGCGGGTCGATGCCCAGCGCCTTCAACGAGTCCAGGTACAGCTCCTGGATGTTGTCGGGGTTGGGCTTCATCGCCACCTGGTACTGGTAGTAGTGCTGCAGGCGGTTGGGGTTTTCGCCGTAGCGGCCGTCGGTGGGGCGGCGGCAGGGCTGCACGTAGGCGGCGCTCCACGGCTCCGGGCCGAGGGCGCGCAGGAAGGTGGCGGGGTGGAAGGTGCCGGCGCCGACTTCGATGTCCAGCGGCTGGATCAGCACGCAGCCCTGGGCTGCCCAGTAGCTGTTGAGGGTCTGGATCAAGCCCTGGAACGTGGGTCCTGTCATGGCCTTTTTATTGCACTGCGGAAAAGCGGGCTAGTATAAGCGCGCAAGCTTCTGACCGGCCTCGTTTTTGCCCGTGAACACCCTGCACAAAGCCCCTTTCCTGATCGTCGAAACCGGACAACCCGCCACCCGGCTGCGCCGCTACGGCCGCTTTCCGCACTGGATCCGCGTGGCCGCCGGCCTGGAAGCCAGCGAGGCGGTGGTGGTGAATGTGGAACAGGGCGGCGTATTGCCGCGGCGCGAAGGTTTCGCCGGCGTCATCGTCACCGGTTCGGCGGCCATGGTCACCGACCGCGCCGACTGGAGCGAGCGCAGCGCCGACTGGCTGCGCGATGCCGCCCATGACGGCATGTCGCTGCTGGGCATCTGCTACGGGCACCAGTTGCTGGCGCATGCGCTCGGCGGCGAGGTGGCCGACAACCCGGCCGGGCGCGAATCGGGCACGGTGCGCATCGACCTGCATCCGCCGGCCCAGGACGATCCGCTGTTCTCGGGCCTGCCGCTAACCTTTCCGGCGCATGCCACTCACGTGCAAACGGTGTTGCGCCCGCCTGAAGAAGCCACGGTGCTGGCCCGTTCCGAACAGGACGATTGCCACGCTTTCCGCTGGCGCGACCGGGCCTGGGGCGTGCAGTTCCATCCTGAATTCGCCACGCACCACATGCGCGGGTACGTGGCATTCCGCGGCGAAGAGTTGAAGAAAGCCGGCCGCTGTCCCACTACCATCGCCCGCGACGTGACGGCGGCGCCGCAGGCGCGCAAACTATTGCGGCGCTTCGTCAAGCATGCGCGCGGTTTGCACGCGCGCTGAGACGACCACGACCACACACGATCCCCCACAAGAACATCGGAAAACCCTGGATGTCGACGATCAACAAGGTGCCTGCAGGTGCAGGCGCGGAATGGCTGCTGGGCGCATTCGCCCTGATTCGCAAGGCGCCACTGGCGCTGGGGCTGCTGGGCGTGATCTGGGGGCTGCTGACTTTGCTGCCGCTGCAGGCAATGGTGGTCAACAGCACGCTGGGCTTGCTGCTGCAGTTCGGCCTGGCGCTGCTGGGTCCGTTCCTGTTCGCGGGCATGTTGTGGGCGGTGCACGACGCCGACCAGGGCAAGCCGGTGACGCCTGCGCACTTGTTCCGTGAAGTGCGCGGCGAACATGCCCTTGCACTGCTCAGCACCTTGATGCCACAGATAGCCGCTGCGCTGATACTGGGCCTGCTGTTGTACGTGATGATTGGACCGACCGAGCTGCAGCATCTGGCCGAAGTGATCGCCAAGCTGGAGCAGACCACGCAGTCCGGCGGGCAGCCGGATCCGGAACTGGTGCGCACCCTTCCGGTGGGCCGCATGTTGCTGTGGGTGCTGGCGCTGATCGCTGCGGTCGTCGCGGTCATTCTGATCACTTTTGTGGCGGTGCCGGGCATCGTGTTCGGCGGACGCAGCGGTTTCGTGGCCATGCGCGACAGTCTGCGCGCCTGCCTGCACAACCTGCTGGCGATGCTGGTGTTCTACGTGCTGCTGGCCATCGCCTTCGTGATGTTGGCGATCGGTATCCAGTTGCTGGCGATGCTGGTGCAGCTGGTTGCCGGTCCAACGGCCGGGATCTGGGTTTCCAACCTGCTGCTGATGGGCATCTTGATGCCGGTGCTGGCTGGTGCTGCTTATTACGCGTGGCGGCAGATGCTGGGCGACGGCGCAGCGGTCGATCCGGCGGCGATGCCGACGCATCTGGAAGCCTGATTCAAATGATCGTGACGTAGGTCGGCCCTACGTGGCCGACGAGCAGTGGAGATCCGAATTATTGCGTGCGTCGGGGGCGTAGCCCCGACCTACGATTCTTTCGGTTCGCGTGGGGTGATCCATTTCGAGGCGATGATGCCGGCTTCGTACAGCAGGTACATCGGGATGGCCAGCAATAATTGCGAGACGACATCCGGCGGGGTGATGACCGCCGCCAGCACGAAGATGCCGACCAGCGCGTAGCCGCGCGCTTCCTTCAGCTGCTCCGGCGTCACCCAGCCCAGCAGCACCAGGATCACCAGCGCCACTGGCAGCTCGAAGCTCGCGCCGAAGGCCAGGAAGATCACCAGCACGAAATCCAGATACGCGCTGGCGTCCGGGGTGACCGAAATGACCTCAGGAGTGAAGTTGATGACGAACTTGAACAGCGACGGCAGGACCAGGAAGTAGGCGAAAGCGCAGCCCGCATAGAACAGGATCACCGCCGAGCCCAACAAGGGAACGGCCAGGCGTTTCTCGCGCTGGTACAGGCCCGGCGCCACGAACGCCCACGCCTGGTACAGCAGCCAGGGCGCGGCGACGAACAGCGCCACGAAGAACGCCAGCTTCACCGGCGCGATGAAACCGCCGGCCGGATCGGTGGCGATCATCGACTGGCCTGCCGGCAGGCGCGCGATCAGCGGTTCGGCGATCCAGTTGTAGAGCTTGCTGGTGAAGGGAAGCAAGCCCAGCAGCACCACGAATACCCCGGCCAGCCCGCGCATCAGCCGCGTGCGCAGCTCGATCAGATGGCTGAGCAGGCTGGATTCGGAGTCGGAATCAGGCGTTGCGCGGTTCATCGCTCTGCCCTTCCTGGGGTTTCGACGGGGATGCCGGCTCATCGGAAGCGGCCTCATCGGAAGTTGGCGCGGGCGCATCGGCCGAACCGTTCGGTTCCTGCACCGAAGCCCGCATCTGCTCGAACTCGCGCCGCGCTTCGGCGCCGCTGTCGCGGATCCGCTGCTCGGTATCCTGCAAGGCCGATTTCGCGTCGTGCAGACTGCGCTTGAGTTCCTCGGCGGCCAGCTCGCGTTCCAATTCGTCCTTCACCGAATCCCACTGGTTGCGCGCGCGGCGCACCCACATGCCGGCCATGCGCGCGACCTTGGGCAGTCGCTCGGGGCCGAGCACGATCAAGGCGATGATGGCGATGAAGAACAGCTCGCCGCCGCTGATGCCGAACATGACCGGGTTTAGCCTCTATAGGCCTGCGTCCGCGGAATCAGCGCGCGTCGCGGTCGCGTTCCTTCGACTCGCTGGCGTCTTTGGACCGCGTGCCCTCGTCGCGGGATTCGTCGCCCAACTGGCCGTTGGGCTTGTCCTCGTCCTTCATGCCCTTCTTGAAACCCTTGACCGCTTCGCCCAGGTCTTGCCCGGCGTTGCGCAGGCGCTTGGTGCCGAAAACCAGCAACACCACCACCAGCACGATGATCCAATGCCAGATGCTCAAACCGCCCATGGTGCGCTCGCCGAAAAAATGAGGGACGTCAGGATAACGCAGCTTGCGGGTCGGGGACTGCGAAACCGGCCCGCAATCGCTTTACGGCGTGGTCGGCAGCGGCTCGCTGCGGATTTCGCCATCGGCCACGGGCTGGAAGCCCTGTGGCTGGGCTTCGGTGGTGGCGGGCTGCGGTTGGGAGACTTCCGGCTGGGAAGCCGACGAGCCGGTGACGGTGACCGGCGCGGCCATCGGGGCCGACGGTTCGGAGGGCTCGTCGCGGCGCGCGGCGCGGGCGATGGCGGTGGCTTCCTCCAGCTGGTCGCGGAAACCGACCACGGCGTCGGAAGGAATGCCGGCGCGGCTTTCGAAGATAGCGCGCGGGGTGGCCGCGCTGCCGTATACCGCCACGTTGGCGTCGTCGTCGATCTGCAGCACCGCGCCGTCCAGGGCCACGCCGGCGAACAGTCCGCGCGCGCGCGACCACGACCAGATTTCCGCCTTCAACTGGCCGTCGGTGGAAGCCGAGGCGTTGCGGCCGACCGGACCGGCGGCCACGCCGGCATCGGCGCCCAGGGTGATCTTGCCGTTGACGATGTTTTCCAGATTGCGGTCGTTGCGGAACACCAGCACCACGTCGGAAGACTGCACGCCGGCCTGGAAGCCGATGCTGCCGCCGGTGAGTTTGACGAACACCGGCTGCGACCAGCTGCCGTCGGGGCTCTTCACCGACATCAGACCGTGGCCGCGGCGTCCGCCGATGACCAGGCCGACCTTGAGCGTGTCGGGAATCACCACCACCGCGCGGCCTTCGTCGAGCAGTTTGTCGGGGATGCCTTGCTCGGGGATCTTCTGGATCTCGCTGAGCACGCGCACCGCATCGGTGGCGCGCTTGTCCTCCTCGGTCCCGGCCAGTGCCTGGCCGGCGAATGCGCCGATTGCCAGCAGCAGGGCCAGACGCGGAAGACGCGATCCTCGTAGGGGGCGAAGGACGGACATGGTTGACTCCCGAAGTGGATTCGTTGGCGATGTGGCGCAACAGGAACGCGCGCTAAGGCCTTGATAGTGCAGCCTAGAACCCCGAGCCTAGACGCGGCAGCGTGAATCGTCGATGAGTTTTTGCCTTGTACAGCCGAGCTTGCTCGGCTGCTTTTGCTTCTCCGCCAAGGGCAGCCGAGCAAGCTCGGCGCTACAAAGACCCTTGGCGCGCGAACCCGCAAACCCATCTGTCATCATGTGCCGATGCCCGAAATCCCCGAAAGCCCATCCAGGATCGCCCTGGTGGTCGCCAATCTAGGCACTCCGGACGCACCCACCGCCAAGGCGGTGCGGCGATATCTGGCCGAATTCCTCCACGACCCGCGCGTGGTCCAGCTGACCCGCTGGATCTGGTGCCCCTTGCTGCACTTCGTGATCCTGCCCCTGCGCGGCCCGAAAGCGGCGGCCAAGTACGCCAAGATCTGGCTGCCGGAAGGCTCGCCGTTGGCCGTTCACACGCAGCGTCTGGCCGCGGCGATGCAGGCGCGGCTTCCGCAATGGCGAGTCGCTGCGGCGATGCGCTACGGCAAGCCCGCGCTGAAGGGCCTGCTGCCCGGCTTGCGTGCGCAGGGATTCGACAAAATCGTGGTGCTGCCGCTGTATCCGCAGTACTCCAGCACCACCACCGCTTCGATAGAAGACGTGGTGAAGCGGGAAGCGGCAGGCATGCCGGTCGCCTTCATCGACGACTACTCGACCGATCCGCGCTGGGTCGCCGCGGTGGCCGACTCCATCGCCCGTTGGCGGCAACAGCACGGTCGCGGCGAGCATCTGCTGTTTTCCTTCCACGGCCTGCCGCAGCGCATCGCCGACCTGGGCGATCCCTACCCGCAGCGTTGCGCCGCCAGCGTGCAGGCGATCGCTACCGCGCTGGGGCTGTCGCCGGCCGAGTGGACGCTGACCTACCAGTCGCGCTTCGGCAAGGAGCGCTGGCTTTCGCCGGCCACCGACAGGACTTTGGAGGAAATGGCCGCGCGCGGCGTACGCCGGATTGACGTGGTCTGCCCCGGCTTCGCGGTCGACTGCCTGGAAACGCTGGAAGAAGTGGCGATGCAGTACGCCGAAGGTTTCGCCGAAAAAGGTGGCGAGCTCCGCTACATCCCTTGCCTCAACGACTCGGCCGCGCATGCCGATGCCCTGGTGGAGCTGGCGCGGCGCGCGGTGAACGGATGACCGCGCGGGAGATCGCGTTCGACGTTCCGCTGGGGCGCATTACCTGCCTGCGCAGCGGTACCCCGAACGGAACCAAAGTGCTGGCCTTGCATGGCTGGCTCGACAACGCCGCCAGTTTCCTGCCTTTGGCCGCACAACTTCCGCAGCTGGACCTGGTGATGCTGGATCTGCCGGGCCACGGCCGCAGCGCGCATCTGCCGTCCGGCGCGGACTACAACCTGCTGGTCACGGTGAACGCCGTGCTGGACGTGGCCGACCGCCTGGGCTGGGAACGCTTCGCGCTGCTGGGGCATTCCATGGGCGCGGGTATCGGCAGCATCCTGGCCGCGTCGTTGCCGCAGCGGGTGCTGCGGCTGGTCGCCATCGAAGCGTTGGGAGCACTGGCCGAAGCGCCCGAACGTACCGTGCAACGCTTGCGCGACGGCGTGGCCGCGGCGCGCGCGTTGCCGTCGAAGAAGCTGCGCGTCTTCCCCGACCTGGCCGCGCCGGTGCGCGCGCGCATGCAGGCCAACCAGCTCAGCGAAGCGAGTGCGCGATTGCTGGTGGAGCGCGGCGTGGCGCCGGTGGAAGGCGGTTTCGTCTGGAGCAGCGATCCGCGCCTCACCCTGCCCGCGCTGCAGCGCATGACCGAAGCGCAGGTGCGGCAATTGATCGCCGGCATCGAATGCCCGGTACGGGTGATTTTCGCCGATCCGCCCCAGACCTACCTGCCCGAACCCTTGCGCAGCGACCGTGCCGCATTGTTGCCGCACGGCGAGCTGGTCGTGTTGCCGGGGATACACCATCTGCACATGGAAGCGCCGATCGAAGTGGCACGTGCCATTGGCGGATTCTTCGGCCCGTAGGTCGGGGCTACGCCCCGACGTGCGCAGGCAGGGTTTCCGTGTGTCGGGGGCGTAGCCCCGACCTACTTCAGCATCAGCGTTGTGTGGAAACCAGCGCGCGCAGGCTTGCTTTCAGCTGACGGCCTTGGGCATGGAAGTATTCGCGTTCGTCGCGCCAGGCCGGGAAGCGTGATTCCACTTCATGCCAGAACCTGGGCGAATGATCGGCGTGGATCAGGTGACAGAGTTCGTGCACCAGCACGTATTCGAATGCCGAAGGCCGTCCCAGTACCAGCGATAGGTCCATCGCCAGCGAACCGTCGGGGCTCAGCGAGCCCCATTGGGACGACATGACCTTCAGGCGCAGCCGGGCCGGCGCGCGCGGCAGGCCGGGCAGGTATTTCGGCAACCAGCGACCCATGTCGGCCCGCGCCTCGGCTTCGTAGAACTCGCGCAGCGTGCGCCGCAAGGCGGCGTCGCCGGTCCTGGCGGAGGCGTCCTTGGCAGGAGCATGGAAATGCAGGCCGTCGGACTCGCGCGTGAGCCGCGTGTAGCGTCCTTCGCGCCAATGCAACGGCACCTGTTCTCCACGCAGGGGCAGGCGGTCGGTGGTGCCGCGTACCAGCGCGGGCGATGCGTCGCTGGTAGCGTATTTCTCCAGCTGCGCCAACAACCAGTGACGGTGCTCTTGCAGGAAGCGCTCGCCGGACACCAGGCTGGCGCGTGCAGGCAGAGTCAGCCGCGCGCCGCGCTCGTCCACGCTCAGTTTGATGCGCTTGGCGCGCGGATCGCGCACGCGCTGTATTTCTATCGGGCTACGCCCCGGGAGGTCCAGGAAAATCACATCGCGTTTCACGGATCGCGGGAGCAGTATGCGAAAACGGTGCAAGGGCATGGGACAGATTATGGCCGATTGAAAAAGAAAGCCCCGCAACTGAGCGGGGCTTCTTTGATGTCGTTCTGATCGGGGCCGGAACGTCCCCATCGCAATGAGGGGCCTTTGTGTCCCTGGCGTGATGTTGGCGCAGTTACCGGGCCGAGCCAAAGCCGGCGAACGGATCGCTGCGTAGCATAGCCACGGTATCGAAAGGCAGATGCGCACCTTCCGCAGTATTTGCGACCATGATTTTTTCGATACGAGGGTTGGCCCGCCGTGCAATGCGCTGGGCCGCCTCCGCATGCCAGCGCGCCAGCAGCCTGTCGCATCTGTTGGCTAGCTTCTGGCTGCTGGGGGCGACGGCAAACGCCTCATCACTGCATTGAGACGCGAAGCGCTCGCCGGCGGCAGTCATGATTCCGGGCACGACAAGCATGCTTGACGGAAGTCCTTCAGCCGCCATGGCTAGCGCGGGCGACAGAAGCGAGATCACTGCTAGGGTCTTCAGCTTAATCACGGGCGTTCCTTATTTGAGAAAGGTAAGTCACGTTCCACGAACCCGATGCCCATTCGTCAAACGATCACGTTGGGTACGTCCGACAGTCGCCGATCGTCGCAATGCCAGCCGCACTCAGCGGGGGGAGGATAGGCAGGAATACCGCGAATCGCGAGAGTCGGGATTATATCCCTGCTAACAAGCCCGCTTTCGCCACGCGCAAGCCCCTGACGCCAGGCCGCTTCCTGGCGCCAAGCTGCCAGCATTTCCTGACACCGGATAGCCAGGACACGCGGATTGGTGGCTTTGCTGAAGGCTTCATCCGAGCACCGTACGATGAACTTGGACCCGGTGATCGTCATTTCTTTCGGCAACTCTAGGGGTTGCGGTGGCGTACTGGCCAGAGCCATGCCTGGCACCAGCAACGCGAGTAGTAAGGATGTCTTCACGAACGCCTTCATGAATTACCCCCATTTTTTTGTTAGCCCAACGTGGTCCTGGCAATAAGATTAAGTCAAGGCGATGATCCCGGTTTGGCAGCATTCGATGGGATCAGTTCCAGATATGGCTATGCCGATTCCTGGCCCTAACACCGGACACTCAGCTTTCCACCCTGCTCAATTTCAACGACTTCTCCAGCACCGCGAACAGGCGCTTAACTTCGCCGCTCATCAGCGCGAAACGCGCGTCCAGTTCGGCGCGCAGGTCCTCGCGTTCGGTGTTCTCCAACTGGTCCACTGCGCCGTCCAGGAACTTGAGCTTGCGGATGATCAGGTCTTCGCCGAGTACGAAGGACAGATGGTCGTCCAGAGTCAGGGCCAGTTTGGTGACCTGTTTGCCCGCTTCCAGGTGTTTGGCTATCTCGTCGCTCTGCAGATCCTGGTTCTGGCACTTGACCACCGCACCGCCGTCCATCGCGTCCTTCATCTCGCATTCTTCGCCCAGGGCCAGGCCTTCGGGCAGCGGTTCGCCGGCGATCCAGCCGGTCAGGATGGAGCGCGGAGCCACTTCTGCGTTCAGCGGCAACGCGGGGAAGCTGCCCATCGCATGGCGGATTTCGGACACCACGTTCTCGGCGCTCTTGCGCGAGGAACTGTCCACGGCCACGAAGCCATGCTCCAGGTCCAGCAGCGCGTCGGTGCGCGAGGGCCGCACGAAGGCGCGCGGAAGCAGCTCGTGCACCAGGTCTTCCTTGATGCGTTTGCGGGTGCGTCCGCCGGGTTTGCGGCCTTCCTTCTGCTCGATTTCGGCCAGCTTCTTCCCCAGCAGGTCGTTGACCACGGTGGCGGGCAGCAGCCTGTCTTCGCCGCCGACGGTCAGCCAGATGGAGTTGCCGATGCGGTGCGAGAATTCTTCCGAATCGCGGCCGAACGGCGAGACGAAACCACGCGAGGAGAGTTCCAGCGCGCCGACCGGCTTCAGCGGCACTTCGGCGAGCAGGCTGTCGAGCTGGGAGAAATCGAGAGTGGTGGGGAAGCGGAACAGGGTCAGGTTGCGAAAGAACATCAGGTATCCGGTAAGAAGAAATCAGCAAGAAAAGTAAAGAATGAGTTTCAAGGTCGTCATCCCGGCGAACGCCGGGACCCAACTATGCGTGCGGTGATGCTTGGGCCCCGGCTTGCACCGGGATGACGACTTTGTTTTTTGAGGACAATCCAAGGAAATCGAACAATGCAGGATCCGCCAGCTGCGAGGGTTCCACCCGCGCCAGCGCACGCGCGATCTGATCGATGCGCCCGGGTGTTTCGGCTTCCCATGCCGCCATCATCTTCTGCACCTGCTTGCGCTGCAGGTTGTCCTGCGAACCGCACAGGTCGCAGGGGATGATGGGGAAGGCCATCGCTTCGGCATGCGCCGCGATCTCCGCTTCGCTGACATAGGCCAGCGGGCGGATCACCACATGCCGGCCGTCGTCGCTGAGCAGCTTCGGCGGCATGGCGCTGAGTTTGGCGTGGAAGAACAGGTTGAGGAAGAACGTGGCCACCATGTCGTCGCGGTGATGGCCCAGTGCGATCTTGGTGAAGCCATGCGCATCGGCATGCGCATACAGCGCACCGCGCCGCAGCCGCGAACACAACGAACACATCGTCCGCCCTTCCGGAATCACCCGGCTGACCACCGAATAGGTGTCCTGTTCGATGATCTGGAAAGGCACGCCGATGCGCTTCAGGTAGCCGGGCAGCACGGCAGGGTCGTAGCCGGGCTGTTTCTGGTCCAGGTGCACGGCGACCAGCTCGAATTCCACCGGCGCCTTCTTCTGCAATTGCAGCAGCACATCCAGCAGCGTGTAGCTGTCCTTGCCGCCCGACAGGCAGACCATGACCTTGTCGCCGGCTTCGATCATGCCGTAGTCGGCGATGGCCTGGCCGACCTGCCGACGCAAGCGCAGCGCGCGCTTGCCGTCGATCCCTGCGGCAAGGCGGGGAGCGGGATCGCGCAACGGGGAAGGAAGGGGGCTTACGGTGGTCATCGAGTGCCCCATTGTACCGGCCGCGTCCGCGGTGACGCGCGCCGGGCCTGCGGTGTACGCTGGCCGCGTGGAACCCTTGAGCCTTTCCGAAATCACCCGCCGCGTGTCCGAGCTCAAGCTCGAGCACCGCAGCCTCGACGCCGAAATCGATCGCCTGATCGCCGACATCCAGGCCGACGAGATCTCCATCAAGCGCCTGAAGAAGCGCAAGCTGTGGCTGAAGGACTGCATCTCCCGGCTGGAAAGCGCGCTGATCCCCGACGAGCCAGCGTAGTGCTCTTGCCCCCTCCCCTGCTTCGCAAGGGAGGGGCTTGTTACTGACGCATCGCGTCACTCCCTCGCTTTGCCAGGCATGACCTGTCGCCGATAACCGGCCAGGGTGGCAAGACGCACGGCCAAAACACGCTATTCAGGGTTGGCCCGATGTTTGCGTAACTGTGAACAGAAGCTCGTTTCTTCTGTTTCCAGGATTTGCGGTGAACGACAACCTTGTACCCATCCCCGCGTTGACCGGCGGCTACGACCTGGCGGGCCGTGAGCCGCCGCGCGTGTCCAGGCCGTCGCGGGGCGAAGCCTTGCGGGTACGGCGCATCCAGCCGGGAGAGCCGCTGGGGGACGTGCAGAGGCTGCGCCGCGAGGTGTATTTCCAAGAGCAGGGGAGAAACGACAAGCAGCACAGCCGCCGCGTCTCGGACGGACTGGACGCCAGCGGCACGATCGTGGTCGTCGAGGAAGGCCGGAAGGCCGTCGCCACCTTGCGCCTGCACGACTTCGGCTCGCCGGCGGTGCAGGTCGAATACGGCAGCTTGTTCCAGATCGATAGATTCGCGCGCAGCTGGCCGCTGGAACGGGTGGCGGTATGCACGCGTTTCGCGGTGCAGGCCGAGCGGCGCGCCAAGGACGTGGTCGATGCGCTGGTGGAGGAAACCTACCGTCACGCCCACGAACACGGCATCCAGTTCGGACTCATCGCCTGCGAGCCCTTCCTGTACAGCGTGTTCGAGCACTACGGTTTCCGCGAGTATTTGCCGCCGGCCGTATTGCCTTCCGGCCTGGCTCTGTTGCGGATGGGACTGGTGGTCGATGATGCGACGATACTGCGCGAGTGCGAGTCGCCATTGCTGCCGCTGGTACGCAATCCGGTCGCAGGCAGCTCCGCGCATGGATGGCTGATGCGCACCTTCCCGGAAAAGAGCGCGCTCTGAACCAGCGCACGACGCGCCTGCGCTCAGTCGTCGAGCAACGTGTAGCGATAGCCCAAGGGGATGTTCTCGGCGGAAAGGCGCGAAACATAGACCCCGCCAGGCGTGGGCTCGATCACCCGCACCGACACCGGCTCTTCCACCACAGTTCCTTCAGGCACGCCCACGCTGATCGGCAGCTCCAGCGTCGCCGGGTCCGGACGCTTGGTCACCACTGCGGCCATGGGCCGGGCTGGCTGCGAAGATGTTTCCGGTCTGGGCGGTAACGAATTGAGCAGCAGCGCCTGGATCATGCCGTCGGCGTGTTCCAGATTGCTGCGCAGAGTCTTTTTCAGCAACGCGCAATCGCCTTGCGACCAGAGCATCGCGCGCCGCATGGCTGTGCTGGCATCGGACCATCCTTCGTCCTTGGCGTCGGCCATGTTCTGGGCATGCTGGTTGGCCATCAAGCTCGCGCGCTTGCGGTCCTGCCGTGGCGCGTTGCTGGCGGCGGCGTTGACCTTGTCGATCAGTGCGTCGGCGCCGCTGGCTGCGTAACGCTGCTGCTCGACCGCTACCATCTGCTCGATGTCGGCCTGGGTCTTGGGCGCAAGCCAGAGGCCGTCCGAAACCACCACCAGCGAATCCTGCCAGGTCGGCTTGCGACCGGCCTTGCCGCCCGCATCCGGCGCGTAGCCAGCCGCATCTATGGTGGTGGTCAACGCCGAGAAATCGGGTGTGAAACTAGTGGACAGAGTGAACATATAACGTGGCCCCGCCTTGGCGATTGTGGGCCTGGAGGCGTCGTCCTGCTGGCGCCATTGCGCGCGCTGCAGTGCGTCGGCGACCAGGGCCTGGTGCGAATCGACTAGCGGCAGGTCGCACTTGGCCTGCACGATCAGCTGATAGGGATCACGCACAGCCCGCTTGGCGGTGGCTTTTTCGGCGCCGTTGATGATCGCACCTGCGATCAATCCGCCGGCAAGGCCGACGCCCATCGCCTGCCCGTAGCTCATGCCGCCGGGGTTGTTATATAGGCCATCGCCGGCACCGACGCCGGCCTGCATGGTATCCACGTAGTTGTATCGGATCTGCGGCCGCAACCGCGGCTGCGCCACGATTACCTGCATAGGCAAGGTCTTGGCGACTTCGACATCGGCCAGAGCCAGGCCACGCTGCTCCTTGGCAGCGACGGAGAGCGCGGGAAACAGCGCGCACAAAAGCGCGCCCGTGAGCAGGCGTTGGATCGGCATGGATGGGTCCCCTGTGGTTTAGCCGCAGTCTAGAACGCAAACCCGTTCGACTTCCAGGCCACGCGCGCTCAGTCCTGCGCCGTGACTTCGACCTCAGGCTTGGCCGCTTCCGGGCTCACCCGCTCGATGGTATGGCGCAGCTCGCGGCCGAGGATGACCTTGGCGTCCTTGGCCCACGCATCCAGGCGCTCGTCGAACACCAGCTTGCTGTTCTCGTCGGGCCATACCAGCTTCAGTTCGCGCAGTTTCTGGATGAAGCCGCGGAACAGGGCCTTGTCGAAGAACTCCGGCGCCGCCGGGGCGTACAGCAGGCTCAGGCGCTGCGCGGATTGCTGGCACAGGCTTTCCAGTTCCGCCGCGCCCAGTACGCCGGGACCGTTCTTCACCAGCACGCTGATGGCGATGTAGTAGCGCTCGAACGCCTGCTGCAGCGAATGGCCGATCGCGCGCAGGCGGAACACTTCGTCGGTCTGGCCGGCGTTGCGTTGCAGGATGCCGCCGTCGTCTTCGTTCACCTGCTCCAGCAGGCCTTCGCGCACGAACACGTCGATGGTCTTGTCGAGGCGTTCGGCGAATTCGTCTTCGCTCCAGGGCAGGAACAATTCCGCCTGCAGGAACGGGTACAGCGAGCGGCCCAGCTTGATCACCCGCTGCCGCACCATGCGCCGGTTGGTCTGGAAACAGCAGGCGATCCACGCGGCGGCGGTGAACAGATGCAGCACGTTGTTGCGGTAATAGCTCATCAGCACCGCGGTGTCTTCGCTGACCACGTCCAGCACGTCGCCCAGCGGGTGCTTGATGCGTTGCAGGACGTTGATGTCCAGACCGTGGGCGATGATGCGTTCGGGCGTGTGCGGAGTGATGGTGACGCGGTCCGAATACGGCATCTCGGCCAGCAGCGTCTTGCACAGTTCGATCTGCGCGATCAGGTCGGCTTCGCCCATCGCATGCTTGGGGGTGGACAGCAGGGCCAGCGCCAGCAGGTTGATCGGGTTGACGTCGGCGGCGGCGTTGATGCGTACGTGGATCTGATCGGCCAGCGCGTCGATGGTGTCGGACAGCCAGGCGGGTTTGTCTTCCTCGCCCAGCGCTTCACCGTTCCACTCGGGCGCATGCTTGGCCAGTACTTCGCTGAGCGGGATGGCTTCGCCGAAGTTCACCACCACTTGGCCGTAGTTCTGTCGCAGCACCTTGGGGATGCCCCACAGCAGCGCCCAGATCGATTCCTTCTCCTTGGGCCTGCCGCTGAGTTCGTCCAGATAGCTGTTGCCTTCCAGCAGCTTCTCGTAGCCGATGTACACCGGCTGGAACAGCACCGGCTTCTTGGGTTGGCGCAGGAACGCGCGCACTGTCATCGAGATCATGCCGCCCTTGGGCTGCAGCAGCCGTCCCGTGCGCGAGCGTCCGCCTTCGATGAAGTATTCCAGCGAATAGCCGCCAGACACCAGCTGCGCGACGTATTCGGTGAATACCGCCGAGTACAGCGGATTGCCGCGGAAGCTGCGGCGCATGAAGAAGGCGCCGCCCTTGCGCAGGAGGGTGCCGATCACCGGCAGGTTGAGATTGATGCCGGCGGCGATGTGCGGCGGCACGATGCCGCGTTCGTACAGCAGATACGACAGCAGCAGGTAGTCCATGTGGCTGCGGTGGCAGGGCACATAGACCACTTCATGGCCGGGGGCGGCCGCCTTGAATTTGTCCAGGTGATGGACCAGCACGCCGTCGTAGATGCGGTTCCAGACATGGGTCAGCAGGAAGCTGGCCGAGCGCACCACGGGGTTGGAATAGTCGGCGGCCACTTCCCAGGCGTAGGCATGGGCTTTCTTCCAGGCGTCCTCGGGTTTGATGTTGTCGCGCTTGGCCTGGGTGGCGATGGCTTCGCGCACCGGTTCGGCGGCCAGCACCTGGTCCACCAGCAGGCGGCGGGTGGACAGGTCCGGGCCGATCACCGCTTCGCGAATGCGGTGGAAGTGGGTGCGCAGCACGCGCGAGAGTTTGCGCACGGTGCGTTCGGGCGGCAGATCCTCGGCGATGCTTTCGCGGATCGAAACCGGCGCGGCGAAACGCACGATGGTGTCGCGGCCGTTCAACAGGATCGCCAGCAGACGGCGGAAGCGGCCGACGATGGCCCAGTTTTCCGAGAACAGTACCGAGAACCAGCCGCTGGCTTTGTCCGGCGAGCGGCCGACGAAGATCGACACCGGCACCAGCTGCACGTCCAGTTCGGGGTTGGCGCGATGGGCCTGCAGCAGGCGGGCGAGCGAGCCGGAATGGGTTTTGGTGCTGCCCGGCTCCGGGATCAGCGCACCGGCATTGCGTCGCGACAGAGCCACATAGGCGCGCTTGCGGCCCAGCGGATCGCCGGGCAGCGGGGACAGCGGCGAGGGCATGCCGGCATCGCGGCAGGCGCGGTCCAGGATCAGGGCGTTGGACAGGCCATAGTCCTCCAGCACATAGCAGATCGGGCGGGCGTCCACGTACTGGCGCGGGTCTTCGGGCTCGATGCTGGGGGTCAGCCAGGGATCGGCCAGCTTGCTCATCAGGTTGGCCCAGAGCGGGCGTTTGGCCGGGCGCGCGGTGGGACGCGGGCCCGCAGAGAAGGGCTCCAGCGGCGGTTTGGGCTCTGGCGCAGGGTCGGACGGCGGTGGCGGCGCGTCCGGGAACGGCAGGGGGTTCTGTTCAGGCATCGGCGACATTATGGCCTAGCGACCCGTCAACGCCATCGCGTCTGCACAGAGGAGTGACAGGTGGGAGCGGCGTCCCGCCGCGAGCTTTATATCGGATTGGCGCGAGGAGCTCGCGGCGGGACGCCGCTCCCACGGATCAGGATGCTGGAGGCGGTACCTGGGTGCCGGGACCGATCTGCGATTCGGGGGCTTGTTCTTCAGCCGGTATGGCCAGCGCCTGCTCCGCATGGCGCAGGTAGTCGGTCAGGTACCAGCGGCCCGCGCGGCGCTGCAGGCTGACCACGGTGTCGATTTCGCGGTCGCCCAGTGGGTAATGCACGCGCACGCGCGCCTGGTCGCCTTTCTGTTCCACCAGAACGGTGCGCAGCTCCGAAAAGCTCCGGTCCAGTGGCAACCCATAACCGGCCAGCAGCGCCTTGGCCTGGGCGAAAAACGGCGACAGGCGTTGCAGGCTGCCGGTCATGCCGGCTTCGCGGAAACTCTGTTCGTCGGTCAGGCCGGTCTTGCGCGCCGCGGCGACCAGCGGAGGAATCGCCGCCATGCCGCGTTGCGGATCGGACAAAGGCGCGCGCTGGGCCCATTCGCTCAAGGCCGTGATCAGCTGGGCGTAGTGCGCGCGCTCCTCGTCGGTGTACACGCCCTCGCGTTTGACGTACTGCACGCCGAACAGCCCCAGCGAACGCGCGGCGTCCTTCAAGTCCTTGTCCTGATTGGCGAAGTTGCGTTTGAAGCTCTGTTGCAGCGTGCGTTCCGAATCCGGCGCCGCCAACGCTGACAGCAGGGCTTCCAGCTGGTCGTCCAATGGCAACTCGGTCAGCGGCCAGCGGCTGTGCCCTTCGCGCCAGGCGGTTTCCAGCTGCGCGTATTCGGCGGGCGGCACAGCGGCCTGGGCGAAACCGACCAAATCGTCGTCGTGCAGGCGGCGGATCAGCTGCTGAACGGCGGCGGCCGGTCCGCTGGTCGATTCCCGCGGTTCGGCGGGTTGTTGTTTGCACGCAGCCAGCGCCAGCAAGCCGCATAAGGGCAGGGCGAGCAAGATCCATCGGCATGTGGGCAGGCGCGAAAGCATAAAGTTGGATTCCCCGATCCTCCCGCATCTTGCTTTGCTCCCCCTGCCGCCAGCAAGCACGGGCTTCACGTTGCTGGACATGCCCCGGCGCGCGCCTTCAGACATCCGCCATAAAAAAGAGGCCGTGCTTTCTTGCGAAAGCAGAGGGCCTCTGAAGCCGGCCGAAGCCGGTAGACAGTGTTGTGGCACATTTCCGGCCGAAACCGGACGCCGCCATGTTAAATCCCGTTAACAGTTAATGCAATACTTCAATTAAAAGCATGTAACTAACTGATATATATGAATTACAGGGCCGGAATTTCGTCCTGGATGGCTTCGGCGGCCGCGCGCGGGTCGCTTGCATGGCTGATCGGGCGTCCGACCACGATGGCGTCGGCGCCGCGCTCGAAAGCTTCCGCCACGCCGACGGTACGTTTCTGGTCGTCGCCGACCGGGCCGCCAGGACGGATACCGGGACAGACGATGGAGAAGCCGGGTCCGCAGGCGGCGCGGATCACGCCGGCTTCCTGCCCCGAGGCAATCACTCCATCGATCCCGGAAGTCTGGGCGGAAAGCGCTCGTTGAACGACGATGTCTGCCGGTTCGCCGGAAATGCCCATCTGTTGCAGATCCTTGCCATCCATGGAGGTCAGCACGGTGACGGCCAGCAAGCGCAAATCGCCGCTGCGGGCGTCGGCCGCCGCCTGCATCATCCCGGCATGCCAGCCGTGGATGGTGGCGAAGCTGACCGGCCAGCGCGACAGGCCGCGGATCACTCCGGCGACGGTGGCCGGGATATCGAAGAATTTCAGGTCCACGAAGATCTTCTTGTCCCGGCGCGCCAGTTCGTCCAGCACGATGAAGTAGTCGCCGGAGGCCAGCAGTTCCATCCCGATCTTGTAGAAGCCGACCGAATCCCCCAGCCGGTCCACCCAGGCCAGGGCCTGTTCGCGATCGGGCGCATCCAGCGCGAAGATCAGGCGTTCGCGTTGGCCAAGCTGCAATTTGCCGCGCCCGCTCAAGGCGCGTAGTCCAGTGCGTCGCGCTTGGCCTGGCGGCGCGCTTCCGTCGGCTGCGCCCATTCGTTGTTGAACAGCGCCGGTTCCCACGAACCATAGGTGGGGTTGGGCAGCATCCACCAGCGCTCGCCGAACCAGTCGTGGTATTCGGCGTACAGCTTGTCGCGATCGCCGCGGGTGTTGGATACCACTTGCACGAAGTCGCCGATCTGGTCGCCGAACTGCATCAGCACCCGGTATTTCTGCCCGGCCAGCTTGCGGCGGCAGTTCTTCTCGCTGCCGTTCTGTTCGCAATCCTTGACGAAGGTGCCCAGGCCCAGGAATACGCTGTCGTCGGCGACCGGCAGGCCCACGGACTTGAGATTGGCCAGGGTGGCTTCCTTCAGATGCTCGGCGCGGTTGGAGATGTACAGGACGGTTACGCCCTTGGCATTGGCGGCCTTGGCGAAATCGACCACGCCCGGCACCGGCTTGGCCTTCTTTTCCGCCACCCACTGGCCCCAGGTGACCTCGTCGTAGTCCACGCCGTCGCGAATCAGCCGCGCCTGGTAGGGCGAGTTGTCCAGCACGGTCTCGTCCACATCCATCACCACCGCCGGCTTCAGGCCGGTGGCGGCATTACCGCGCTCTTCCGGCACCAGCGCATCCCAGTTCTTTTCCTTCAGGGCCTTGTCCAGGTGGTCGGCGGCGGCGCGGTAAGTCTGCTCGCTGAGCGCCTTGTACTCCACCGAGGTCTGCACCCAGGCCACGGCGTTGAGGTTGTCATGGGCGGGATTCGATGCGGCGGGCGCAGTCGCGGGACTGGACGATTCGGCCGCCGTCGGGGCCGCCGGCGCTGCGGCGGCTGGCGTCTCCACGCGCTTGCAGGCGGACAGGGTCAGGGCGGTGCAAACGGCAAGAACGAGCAGGCGCATGGAGTGCATTCGATCGGGCGGCGGTCCGTGAAGTTTACCGGTTGCCGATGACAACCTGTCGTGGGAGCGGCCTCCGGCCGCGAGCTCCGGCTTCGAACTCCCAGTCTCTGGCGCAAAAAACAAGAGCTCGCGGCCGGAGGCCGCTCCCACGTGTACTCCGCTATCCTTGCGCGCTGTTCGAGGATGCATGCATATGGTTATGACCGATGAAACTTCCGCCGTGGTGCTGACCACCTCCGAAGCGCGCGTGCTGGGTTGCCTGATAGAAAAGGAAGCCACCACGCCCGATGCCTATCCGCTGACGGTCAATGCCGCGCAAGTGGCGGCGAACCAGAAAACAGCGCGCGATCCGGTGATGGCGCTGAATACGGGCGATGTGAATCACGCGCTGCGCCAGTTGGAGCAGAAAGGACTGGCCAAACAGGTGTTCTCCTCGCGCGCCGAGCGCTACGAACACCGCGCCGACAAAGCCCTGGATCTGTCCAGGCAGCAACTCACCCTGATCGGCCTGCTGCTGTTGCGCGGCCCGCAGACCGTGCACGAATTGCTGGCGCGCAGCGAACGGCTGGCCTCGTTCAATGATGCCGACGATGTGCGTCACCACCTGGATCGGCTGATCCAGCGCCAGCCGGCGCTGGTCCAGCAGATACCGCGCGGTCCCGGGCAGCGCGAAGACCGCTACGTGCACTTGCTCAGCGGACCGGTGGACGTGGCTGCGGTGACGGCGCGGATCGCTTCATCCTCCAGCGCCGGCGAAGCTCCGTCCTCGGCACTGGAAGCACGGGTGCAGGCACTGGAAAACGAAGTGGCCGAACTGCGCGCGATCCTGTCCGCCATGGCCGCGCGCGACGGCGCAGCCTGAATCGGCCCTAGTCGGGCTCGTCCGCGATCAGGGCGCGCAAGTCGGTTTCGCCTACATCGATGCCCGCCTGGCTCAGCAGCGTGGTGACCTGCCCGCGGTGGTGGGTCTGGTGATTGAAGAAGTGCATGGCCACCCCGTCCATGCGCTTGCGGAAACGCTGGCCGCGGGTGTTGGAGTATTCCAGCACCTGTTGCAGGTCGTCGCCGCCGAGCGAATCGGCCCAGTTTTCGATCACACCGTCCAGCCACTGGCGCCGTTCGCGCAACTGGGCGAAAACCGGATACGGCATGGCATCCAGCGCGGTCGGCGCGGCGAGGCCGCGCAACGGCGCCAGCGTTGCATGGAAGTCGGGCAACGCCGAGAAACGCTTGAGCCATATCAGATCGGCGACCATCAAATGGTTGAGCGTGCCCAGTACCGAGCCGAAGAACGCGCCGCGCTCGGCGGCCAACTCGCTGGCGGGGAGTTGTGCCGCCGCCGCATAGACCTTCTCGTTCATCCAGCGGTTGTAGGCCGCCATGCGACGCGCGTATTCGTTAGACACCATCTGCACGTTCTCCGCTGGAATCATTGACGACCGGTCAAGGACGCTTGCTGCTGCGAAGCAGGAACAGACTGCCCAGCAGGGCGCCCGCCACCGAAGCCACCAGGCCCATGCCCGCGGCGACGGCCAGTTCCAATGGCCAGAGGTCGTGCGTACCGGGACGGGAAACCGCTTCGACCAGAATGCGCGCCAGCACGGCGCAAGGAACGCTTGCGGCAACCAACAACCAGACCTTCCAGAAGCGCGCCAGTCCGAAAGCGCGCGCCATCATCGCCACCACGCCTACGGCGACCAACCCCGGGCCATACAGCGATTCGGGCAGGGTGACCTGCGAGTACGCCATCTGCCAGTAACGAAATCCCACGCCGATCAAAGCGATGAGGAAGGCGATCAATAGCCAGCCGGGACTGGAACGATTCATGGTGTTCGTATCGCCATAGACCAAGGTGTCCAGCCTACCGCAGCGTCCGCAACGAATTCCATTATCGCCCTTCCACTGCTTCCTTGTAGAGCCGAGCTTGCTCGGGATTGACCGCCGATGATGACCATTTGGGGATGTTCGACGGGATAAAGGTTCGATCCGATATTTTTAACTTTTACGGACTAGAAGCAGCCGAGCAAGCTCGGCTTTACAAGGTGGGTTGTCAGTCGAACAGCGCCTGGATCGCCGCCAGTCCCGCGCTGGCGCGTTCTTTCTTGCTCGCCGCGTCGGCCTCCGGATCGGCGCCGTCGCGTTGCAGTTCCGATTGCGGTAGCTCGTCAAGGAAGCGGCTGGGTTTCAAACGCACTTTTTCGCGGAACCTGCGCGTCTCGCGGCTGTGGCTGAGGTACAGGCCCTGCTTGGCGCGGGTGATGCCCACGTACATCAGCCGGCGTTCCTCGGCCAGGTTGCCTTCGTCCAGGCTCATCTCGTGCGGCAAGGTGCCGTCCTCGCAGCCGACGATGAAGACGTAGCGGAACTCCAGGCCCTTGGCTGCGTGCAGGCTCATCAGCCGCACCTGGTTGCCGCCGTCGTCTTTGTCGTTGCGCGAAAGCAGGGCGAGCTGCGCAGCCAGGTCGCCCGCACTGCCGCGGCCCTCGCTTCTATGGGTATGCTCGAACCAGTCCGCCAATTCGTCCAGGTTGGCGCGGCGGCGCGCGAAGGAGGCATCGTCCTTGCATTGCGCACGGATCTCGGCGAGCAACCCGGAGCGTTCGCTCAAGCGCCGCACCAGCTCCGCCGCGGGCAGTTGCGCCGAATGGGCGCGCAGATCGCGCAGGATGTCGTTGAACGCGCTCAGTCCGTTGGCCGCGCGCGGGGGCAGGGCCTTCAGCGCGCCCATCGACTCGGCCGCGCGCGACATCGGCAGGTGCGCGTGCTGGGCCATCTCGGCCAGCTTGGCCAGCGAGGTCGCGCCGACTTCGCGCTTGGGCGACTGCACCGCGCGCAGGAAAGCCGCGTCGTCCTCCGGGTTGACCACCAGCCGCAGCCACGACAGCGCATCCTTCACTTCCTGGCGTTCCAGGAACGCCGTGCCGCCGGTCAGGTGGTAGGGGATGCGTAGCAGCTGCATCGCTTTTTCCAACGGGCGCGACTGGTGATTGCCGCGGAACAGGATGCAGAAGTCGCTCCAGGGCGCGTCGCGCGCGGTGTGCAGGTAAGAGATCTCGGCGGCGACTTTCTCCGCCTCGTGCTCGTTGTCGCGGCACTCCCACACGCGGATGCGGTCGCCGTCTGGCTGGTCGCTCCACAGCTTCTTGGGATGCTCGTGCGGATTGTTGGCGATCAGGGTGTTGGCCGCGCGCAGCACGCGATTGCTGCAGCGGTAGTTCTGCTCCAGCTTGATCACCTGCAGCGCGGGATAGTCGCGCGCCATCTGCATCAGGTTGTCCGGATTGGCGCCGCGCCAGGCGTAGATGCTCTGGTCGTCGTCGCCCACGCAGGTGAAGTCGCCGCGCGGACCGGCCAGCACCTTCAGCAGGCGGTATTGCGCGTCGTTGGTGTCCTGGCATTCGTCCACCAGCAGGTAGCCGATGCGTTCGCGCCAGGCGGCGGCGATCTCGGCGTCGTTTTCCAGCACCTGCACGGGCAGGCGGATCAGATCGTCGAAATCCACCGCGTTGAAGGTGGCCAGCCGCGCCTGATAGCGCGCGTAGAGCTTGGCCGCTTCCTGTTCGCGCGTGGTCTTGGATGCAGCCAGCGCCTCCTCGGGAGAGAGCCCGGCGTTCTTCGCGCGCGAAATCAGGTTTTTGGCCGCTTCCACCGCGTCGTTCTTGGCGCCGGGCATCAGGTCCTTGATCTGCGCATTGCTGTCGTCGGCGTCGAAGATGGAGAACCCACGCTTCAGTCCTACGGCGGCGTGCTCGATCTGCAGGAAGCGCAAACCCAATGCATGGAACGTGCAGATCGTCAGTCCCTCGGCTGCATCGCCCTTCAGGCGTTTGCCCAGGCGCTCGCGCATTTCCTTGGCGGACTTGTTGGTGAAGGTGATCGCGGCGATGCGCTTGGCCGGCATGCGCCCGGAGGCGACCAGGTGGGCGATCTTCTCGATGATGACGCGGGTCTTGCCGCTGCCGGCGCCGGCCAGCACCAGCAGGGGGCCTTCGCAGTGCCTGACGGCGTCGCGTTGTGGTTGGTTGAGGGAGTTCATGATCATGGCTAACGGCGATAGGCCGTTAGTTTATAGATTGGACGGAAGAGTGAGGCCTAGAATCCCGCAAGATCATTGAGAAACAAGGAAACTGAACGTGCTAAGGATAGTGTTCTCCCTCATTCTCGCCAGCGCGTTCGGAGGGGCAATCGCAGCAGAAGCCGGTTCCGACCCTTCGAAATTCGAAGAAATCCCGGCCGACGTGATGACCGAGGGCTTTCTGGAAGCCCATCCTGATCTGTGGCACCGCCGCGCGGGCATGCGCGCCGATGCCAGCGGCAACCACCAGGACGCGCGAAAGCACTATCGCTTGGCGGCGCGTTACGGCGACAAGCCTTCGCAAGCGCGCTTGGGCGAAATGTTCTGGAATGGACAAGGGGGCGAACAGGACCGCGTGCAAGCGTTCCTGTGGATGGCGCTCGCAGCCGAGCGTGGTTATCCGGAATTCGATGTCTGGAAGATGCATTATTGGGGCAAGCTCGATAAAGGGGAGCGCGATGAGGCCAGGCGTCGCGAACCAGGAATGCTCGCCGAATACGCCGACAAAGTAGCCAAGGGGCGACAGGAGAAAGCGATGCGCAGAGGGCAGCGCAGTTCTACCGGCAGTTTGCTGGGCTACTCATCGGCCTCGGCGCTGTACATCAATTTGGCGCGCGGAGGCTCCATCGATCCGGAGCGCTTCTATGCGCGCGAATTCTGGGAACCCGGCGAGTACTGGAAGTTGCAGGATCGCATCTGGCGCGAGGAATTCAAGGGCAGCGTAAGTGTGGGCGACCTGGAAAACCTGCCCGTGCAGGAAAGCGAAGCGCCGCTAGACCCTGAGAATTGAATGCCGAGGGATTGCGTGTTGTTCCCTATGGCTACGCAGTAACATTCGCACATGGCCAAGCTCTATCTCTACTATTGCGATCAGGACCGAACGAAAACTGTAAGAAAACAGCTTAAGAATAGCGGTTTGATCGCAATCACCTGTCAGGACGTGTCAGGCGCGATACCCCCAAATTCAGTGATATTGGGGGTATTCTTGGGGGTATCAAAACTACCTACTTGAGCCGGCATGAAACGCGTACTCACGGCCACGGCCGTTGCCAACCTGAAGTCCAACGGCAAGCTGCAGAAAATCACCGACGGTGGAGGGCTATTCCTTGCGATTACTCCGACAGGGACAAAAACGTGGCGTTATAAGTATCGCCATCTTGGTAAAGAGCGAAGCTTCACGATTGGACAGTTCCCTGAAGTAAGCCTCGCAGATGCGCGTAAGGCGCATGACGTAGCAAGAGCCTTAGTCGATCAGAATCTAGACCCTGGGCAGCAACGCCGCGCAAAGCGGCAACAGCTAAGCCAGGACGCCGAGAACACCTTCGAGAAAGTCGCTCGCGATTACCTTCTGAAAAAGACCACGAAGGGCGATCCAGCCAAAAGGTGGACGCCTGGATACGCGAGCAAAAACGAAAGGATATTTGTCCGTGAAGTGTTCCCAAAGCTAGGTGCGCTGCGGATTGGAGACGTTGGGGCCGCCCAGATCGGGCCGATTCTAGAGTCCGTAGCTGAGAGAAAGAAGGTCCAAATGCCCCACCAGAGCAAGGTGCGGGTAAGAGACCGAGGGGCCACTACGACGGCAGCTCAAATCCTGCATTTATGTCGCGGGGTCTTTAAGCATGCCGCAGCCAAGGGACTAGTCAAATATGATTTTGATCCCACTTGGAGCCTGGGGGAGGTAGTCAGCAAACCTGCGCCCAAGCACAACGTGCATCTCCAGCTCGAAGATATGGACGCCTTTTGGACTGACTTAGAGGGCGTTGCTGCCAGCGAGCCAATAAAGATTGCGGTCGAGCTTTTGGCACTCACGTTTGTTCGAACAGCGGAACTTCGCCTTGCAGAATGGTCTGAGTTCGAATTTGATGCGAATCATAAGCTTGGACCGCACTGGAGGATTCCAGCCCACAAGATGAAGAAACGCCGTGAGCATATGGTGCCGTTGGCCGATGCGGTGCTGATGCTGCTAGATCGGCTCAAGAGGCTTACTGGGGAAAGCAAGTACCTTTTCCCCAATGCAAGGCGCGCAGAGGGCGTCATGAACGCCAACACCATTAACCAGGTGCTCTACCGTATGGGTTACGCGGGCAGGTTGTCAGGGCATGGGTTTAGAGGAACGGCCTCTACGGCTCTCCACGAGCGCGGATATAGTCCCCATGTCATCGAGGCCCAGCTCGCCCACCAGGTAGACCGGAATCGAACGGCTGCCGCCTATAACCACGCGGTCTACTGGACGGACAGGGTCAAGCTGATGTCGGACTGGTCAATGATGGCGAAAGCAACTATCGGCAACGTACTGCAATTTAAGAAGGCCTCTTAGATACGCGAAACGCGCTTCTACCGGCGCTCGCAGATATTTCTCGCAGCTTTTCAACCGCTTACGAAATGTCTGCGCACTTTGCTTCCAGACGACCACGCAAATCATGCCGGGTCGAACGAACTACACGCATATGAGTAAATTTTATATGCGCGATATTTGATCAAATTTGCCACTTTTCACCCCGAAAAGGGCCATTCCCGTGCAATCGGCGTGCAATCGGCGAACTCGCCTCTGGCGTTGCCAAAATCACAGCGCCATCATCCCGCCATCACGGATGCATTGCAGCTCAAGGGCTGCGCCAAGGGCATATCCCGACCTTGTGAAGGACGCAGAAGTACAGCGCAAGTTAGCGCCGTGCGTGGGCCTCTTTGACTCAAAAATATGAAGGGACGGCAAGAAATGGTCATTACCAAGATCACCTATAAGCGCAAACCAAAGGCTCCCTGTATTTCTCTCGATCAGCCAGGGCGGCTGCGAGTCTCGAATCTAATGGCGCTTTTTAACGTGTCTCACCAGACGGTCTATAAGCGAATCGATGACGGCGGAATCCCTAAACCAGACGGCTACGACTTGATGCATCTAACTTCTGGTCGGCCGGGGAGACCGTATTGGTTTACCGAAACCATTCGCCCATTAGTTACGCCGCCAGGTCTACCGGCGTCCCACGTGAAAAAGGATGCGCCGTGAGTAGAGCCAGGCCATTGAAACACCCTATCGAGCTGGAGTGGCGCATGCGAATCGGGGACGTGCTGACGGTCTTGGAGATATCGCATCAAACGCTATACAAAAAAGAGGAGTCGGGGGAGATACCGCAGCGCGACGGCAAGGACACTAGGCCCTATTGGCACTCAAGGACGATTAGGGAGTTCCTACCCAAATGGAGACAGAGATAACACTTAAGCGCCGCGACATGCGGGGAGCACAGAGGCTTGTGACTATCCGCATTGCGTCCGAACTGCTCGGAAGGTCGGAAGGGAGCCTCAGGCAAGAAATTGCGCTGGGAAGTGGACCTTGGGTGGTTAGAACTGGGAATAGCGCGCGAATCCGCTTGGCTGACCTCTACGCATGGGTGGATGCCCGTGCCTCACTAGAAATAGCAAGTAACTCAAACATTCAACTAAGAAATCCAGAGGTCAAGAGCCATGAATAAGATATCGATGGTGGTAGACAAACTAACAACGGCGTACAGATACGGACCAGATGTGAAGGCAGATAGTGAGTACCAAGCAGTGGTGTCCTTCGGACTGAGCGTCAAGGATCACGAGTTCAAGCCCCCGGGCAAGACCTGGAAGAAGGCTCACAGACCGTACACCATAATCTCCCAGCCACTGCTGGGCGGGTCCTCGTTGGTCACCCGGTACGGATACGTGCTTCCCAGGCACTACTCATGGGTTACGTTCAATCCAAGCAAGGTTGCTGCAGATGACTGGGGATATCTCAACGCCTACCTTGGACTGATGTACGACTACGGATTTCAGTCTCTCTGGCAGAAGGCCGGTCTGAAACAGGCGGACATTGCGATAGACGTCGAAGGTGAGCAGTTCAGCGACTACATATTCGTGGACCGCCGTTTGCGCACCGGTGACGCCAGCCTGGAATCAGTGGGGTCCACCTACCTGGGGTTTAGCAACGGCCAGCGGATGTTCAACATCTATGACAAAGCCAAGCAGCTGAGTGACATCCATGGCATTACGCTGCCGGCACCTAGACTGAGAATCGAAGCACGCCTGAGGAGACCTTCGATACTGTTAAACAGTCTTCCACACGTGCACAACCCGTACAGCTCCCTCTTGGCACTTCATCGCGGTGATCTCGCAGCTCCTGGATCACCAATACTGTCCAGCTTCCGGTCAAGAGTGGAGAGCGGAGAGCCGGCCGACTTAGTGTTTCACGACCGACATAAGAACGAAAAGGAAATGCTATGGAGCGAGCTTAAGGAGCGAGTAGCGCCTTGGTGGGACCCCGGAAAGGCATGGACTAATTACCCGAGCTCCCTCGGGTGGTTGAACAAACTAGGCTTGCATGAGAATGCGCTGGCCATAGCTTCGCTGCACTAGTGTTGTCTACCCTTAGAGCCTGAACTTGACACTTCAGCACTTGTTGCAGAACTGTCTAGCCTCAGACTGAAACTGCGGCGGGTGTCTGTACTAGGGGTCATCTGGCACTCCGGATGGGCGCTCACGTTCTCCTTCTGACCTTTAGGAGCCGTGAGAAGAATTGACAGAACTAACCAAGTGGCGATCGAAAACGCCATGACAGAAACCAGGTCCACTCCGTAGTCGATCCAGCTTTGCTTGTTTATAAAGCGCCATCGTCTGTAGCTCTTGCTTAAATTGTGGTAGTCGCACTCCGTGTCACCCTGCTGATCAAGATGCATGGCTAGTGCACCACGGTACATATGCCAGGCAGCCCATTTATTCAAAAGCGCCAGGAGGATTTGTAGTACGACTCCAGTGAGGAAAAGGCCAACTATCCAGGCCACGTTGGGGGAAGCAGCTATAGCTTGCGGCGCATCCTTGTTCAACAGAAACAGTACCGGTCCTCCGATCCCATACGCCACCATCCAAGCACGAAATGTTTTCGAGTACTCGGCATAATTCGCAAAATGCCCCTGATAGTCGCTTGAATCCTGCCCCATGGTTCCCCCACTTGTGGACGGTCGGCTCCCGCTCGTTCCTAGGATATGTCAGGTCAGGCACATGCCGAACACTCTCCACGCCGTAGATGGGAAGCTGTAAATACTTCACAGCAGGGTCTACTGGCAAAACGCCGGCTTCTGCGGCCGGTGGAGGAGTGGGGCCGACCGCACAGATGAAATCAGGCTATTGGAGATAGGGCGGATCAGTCGTTGCCGTTCAGTGCCCGAATCGTAGTGTGGAGCCAAAGAGGATCAAAGGTGGCTCCGCAGATGCGTCTCGATAGGGTTTAGGGCAGACTCCAGAACATTGGGGGAACTAGGGTGTCGCATGTCAGTAAGTAAGGAATACGCAAAGCCAGATTCAGAAGGCGACTTCGAGGAGATGTGCCATCAGCTGTACAAGCTGATGTGGGAGGACTTGACCTGCGTGCGTGTGGGTCGTGTAGGTCAGGCTCAGTTCGGCGTGGACATTCTTGGAGTGTTCAAATCCCAGCGAGTGGGCGTGCAGTGCAAGCACTTCAATAAGACGGCATTCACGCTGTCTACCGTCCTCTCAGACATTAGAAAGGCAGATGCGGCGACTGACCTCCAGATAGATCATCTGCTCTTTGCAACGACAGCCGGGAGCGATCCAAAGCTGATTCTCGCGGTTGCAAAATTAAGTGAAGAACGAAAGACGTCCAAGAAGTTCACCGTATCGATTGATTTCTGGGGTGACTTGTGTGGCCACTTGCGAATGCATCCTCAAGTCGGTCGGGTGTTCATATCCGATTTCCCAGGGTCCTTTCAACTAGAAGTGCTAGAAGCGTCGAGTGAGCATTTGGCAATCGCCAAAGACACCAGGCAAGCCATCGATCTCAGCCATGTCACCCTTGCGGCTATAGAATCGCATACCAGCGCATTGGTCACGGCGTACAACAAATCTCTCCAAGCCCCAGAGGCAAAAGGCGACGAAGCCGACCCCTATATAGTCGCTAAGTTGGACACCGTCCGTGACGCTTTGAGAGAAGGGCGGACAACTGACGCTAAGAACATTCTTGAGGCAATCGGCTCCCCTGACGACTTCAAGGACCAATTTTCTAAGTTTCGTTGGCACACTAACTGGGCGACGATTGAGATAGAAGAAGGAAGGGCTAAGTCCGGGGCAGAGGGCTATATACGGGCCTTCGATTTCGCCACCGACAACGAAACGGCGTCAGTAAATCGTGCGCATGGGCTGTTCATCTTAGGAAGGACAGACGAATCCTTTGAAGCTTGCGAGGAAGGTATCAGGCGCTTCGGTGACACTGCGAATCTTTGGGCAGTGAAGATTCATGCAATGCATGCAATTGGCGTTGCTGACCCGGAAGCCAACATACCTGAGGAGATAAAACAGCATCACGAACTGTTGTTTTCGCGCGCAAGACTGGCGTCCATGAAGAAGGAGTTTCGCCTTGCAGTCGAACTGCTTGACCTGTGCCTTAGCAGTGACAAAGCGTCGTTCTCTACGAAACGCGCATTGCTGATTGAATCACTAGAGTGGGCAATCCAGGACCCGGCGCGGGCGCGAAACTTCCACCTGAGCCAAGAGATCAAGTCAGCTCTGACAAGGTCGATTGACCATTTGGAGCCACTGGAGCAAACGCTTCCAAAAATTCAATCCGAAGCCATCTCCGAAGAAGTGGCCTGCAATGTCGTAAATGCACTTTGGCTCGTGGGTAAGGATGAAAGGGTTCAAGCGATTTCCAGCGTATTTCTTCACAAGCACCCTAGCGCCGAACCGCTACTAAGGGTGCGCGTTCTCTATTTGGCGGGGAAGAAAAATATAGAGGAGATCAGGAGGCTAACTGACCATCAGCTCGACACCCTGCCTTTGCCTGTTCTGACTATGCTTGCCGAAGTGGCAGCGACGCTAGGAGTGCCTGAGTGGTACAAGGATGTTGTTCGGCATATTGAGGACCGTGACTATGACAGTGGAGTATTGACCGATATACGGCTGCTCGACTTCCAGCTTAAGTGGGCTGTGGGTGACCGCGATTCCGCGATCCAAGGCTTAAGAGACCATCTACGCAATCATCCTTCGCATGTGCTCGGCCACATTGTGTTAACTGATCTGCTGTTGCGTGCTGATCGCAGGGCTGAAGCCCTCGACCAGTGTCACGTTTGCAGTGGCATCATCACCGGAGAGGCGCTCTTCTATCAAATTCAACTAGCAGAGCTGTTTTTCAGGCTTGAAGACTTCGAGGCCGCAGCCAATTTGTACGAGGCGCTAGTAACAGAGCCAAGTGCCGACGAGATGACGATCAACTTCTTGATTAGCTTGATCGAAACAGATCAGCGGTGGAAGGTCCAGAGCACTTTGGATCGGCTCTCGAATACTGAGAGACAGAATCCGACGATTCGGAGAATTGAATGTAACCTTGCCCGGAGAACATCAAATTGGGCGCGTCTAGAAGAACTGCTTGAGCTTGAAATCGCTCGCTGCCCAGAGTCGGCCCAAACTGCAGTGGCGTATGCCGGTGCATTGTATCGTGTTGGAAAGTTGAAGGAGCTGAGGGATTTTCTGGCTAAGGACTCGAAGTTCAAGAAAAGTAGTCCCGAAAGCGAGTTCGAGTTTGCGAAGTACCAAGTGCATGCGGGCCTCGCTTCGCTAGCTATCGCGAGGTTGTACGCGCTATACCGAGGCAATCCGGATAGCACAAAGATTGCGGGATACTACTTAAGCCAAGTTCTGCTGGCTCCACTAACCACGGAGATGAACTCACCGGAGCAAATCACGGCGACGTCCGCAGTTCTTTTGAGGAATAGTACTGAGGAGTGGTGGATTCTTATTGATGAGTCAAGCTCGATAGGGTCCTGGCCGGAGCAAGTTGTTGCTTCAAGTCCGATGGCTGCCGAGTTAATCGGTAAGAAAAATGGTGATTCAGTAACAGTAGCTCGAGGCGCTGGCTCTTGTGATGCAGAGGTCGTAGACGTTATTTCCGCATACGTCTTTGCAGTTCGGAAAGCACAAGAGCGTTTGGCGGCGTCTGCCGCCCAAGATGGACCGCTTTGGAGCGTGAAAGCTTACAAGACGGACGGGGAGCTGGATGTTGATGCTATTGCCACACCAGCGAAGGAGAGGCGCAAGTTGGTTGAAACGGCCTTCTCTAGCTATAAGAAGAACAAGATTCCATTGAGTTTGCTGGCCAAGTGGATCGGCACTGATCTGATAACTCTGATGCTGGAATGGCCTTATTCTCAGTTCGATATGTTTGTGAGCACGGGCACGCAAGCGGAGCGCGACGAAGCGATTCGAGTTATCAAGGCCTCGGACAAGACGTACGTCATAGACCTGGCTACTGCTACTGAACTTACGCGACTTGGGTTATTCGACCAGTTCATCAGAGTCGTGGGCAATCCATTTGTCGCACAGTCCGTCAAGGACGAGGTGAGCAACATTCTTCAGCTTCACACTAAACAGAAACCTGCAGCCACATTAGCCGACAGCGGCAACGGGCTAGTTCTGTTTGAGGCCAATAGTGAAGAACACGCACGCAGAACGATCGAACTCGAGAGGATTCTTGAGAATCTCGATAAGTGTCACGTATCCCCGACGATTGGGTCGCCCCAAGTGGATGAGAATATTCGTCGCTATGCGCAGGTGCTGGACGAGCATGTGATTGACTCGTTCTATCTGTCAGTGGAGAAGGGCGCCGTACTGTTTTCGGAAGATGGAACTGTGAGGCTTTTGGCCAAGGACTTCGGCGTCGCAGATGTTGCGTGGATACAGCCATTTATGATGGTCGGGCTGGAAAGCGGCGTGATCGCCCTTGACTCGTATGTTGCCGGTATAGTCGCCATGATCCAGACTGGGAGAGACTTCATTAGCGTCAGAACCGAAGACCTTGCCCATGCCGCTAAAGCTAAAGCAACTTCAGTATCGTCATCGGTTAAGACGATGCTCGACACCTGTAAGAGGCCGACGATAGATTTCCCTTCAGCTGCGACCGTGGCGATGGACTTCCTGCGCTTCGTATTGGTGAACATGTCTCCACGCATTGCTGGGGGCTATGCGTGTGAGGTAAGGGATGCACTTTGCGCGGGGCGTGACGAGTTCAAAGATAAGATCATCGAGTTGATATCAATACGCTTGCAGCAGGCTTATGGGCGAAATGGTAGGCGGCTAAAGATCAGCGATAGAAGATATTTTCAAGGACTGTTGAAACGTTCCCTTGGAGAATAGAGGCGCGTGCCCTCAGGGTGGTTTGAAAAGTTCTGACCAACTTGCAACCTTTGTGGAATGTGGCTATGTCGCGGGCCACATCGATTTCGGTGTCCTCAAGTTTCTGAGGCGTTGGATGCGGATTGGCTAGATTGCTGGCAATGGACGGCACTTTTCAATGAGATTGACAGATGTGATTGATTGCTCGTGGATGTAGCTCTACATTGACCGGCTTTTTTTGTTTTGAACTGAGATATCTCTTGCCTCTTGACCGGCAAAAGATACGATCTAAGTATGAAATCACCCTTCCACTGCGTTTTCCTTGGATAGCCTCAAGGCCCAAGAGCAGAACCTCTTAGAAGCACTCAGTGAAAGTCTCACCCAAGCTCCAGTCGCGACAGTTTCGCCTGCGTTAGCGCGACACGACTTCTCACTTCTCTCAAGCGCCTGGCAAAAGGCAATCCGACGCAGCGATGCCAGCCTGGCATCCAGATGTGGCCTTGAGCTGCATCGTCGTGACCCAGACTACTTCTGGCGACGCATCCGCATCGTCGTGCTTGAAGACATCTCCGTTGGCAACCTTGAGGTTTCCGCTAGCGTCCTCGCCATTGCGGGCAAGCGGGTTCTGCAGAGAAGGCTGGGGGACCGCCAGCTGGCCAGCCATCTTTCAGCCGAACTGGCGGGTGCTCGCAAATCCCGCACGGCTTGCGACCTTGCCTGCCTACTCCCCCTTGACACCTTTGCAACCAAATTTCTGGACGTCGGCTCAAGCCTTCGAGTTTTCGACAAGCCCAAGCTCCTCGCACTCGCCACCGCCTGGCGTCAGACGGCGGCCTACTCAACCCAGGTTGCCGGCAGATGGAGGACTATCAGCAGGGGCAACCCGCGCCTCAGAGACGAGTACCTGGACCTGATCCAGGCACCGCCCCTGGTCCGCTTTATTGCGGTCCGTGGGGCAGGGACGGAAGCCCTCAACGCCCTCCTGGTGCCGGCCCACCAGCTCATAGGAGCAGGGCGCACCTGTCCCACTCCGAAGCCACCTGCGCCTGCCTCGTGGGACCTCATCAGCGGTCTGCCGGCCTTTGCCTTCTGCATGTACTCAGCCCCCGGGATGCAGGCCATCGGCGAGTTCCTCAGACACACCCCATGGGGTGGCCGTCTCCAGGCTCTCGGAGTTCGCAACCTCAAGAAGGCCTTAGGCCACCTTATCTTCTACACAGAAGGCGGACACCTGAGCCGACCCCTCGAAGTCCTACACGCCCCAGCCATTCGTGAGTGGTCCGAAGAAGTGTCTCTAGGTCGGTTCGGCATACCACCAGACCAAATCGCCCAACTCAAATCAGACATGGCCAACGACCTCCCCCAACTCAACGCTTTCCGCCGTCAAGTCAACGTAAGGACCGTCTCATGAGTACCGAGATAGGTATCGATAATACGTTCCTACCCTGGCTTTCTTGCCAAACGTATGAGTGACCTTGTCGCGCTCACTGCACTCGAGCCGACAACTGAGCGCTACCTCGCCGCATGTTGGTCGGACTCGACGAGACGGGCGTACGCAGGTGACCTACGCGACTTCCTGAAATGGGGCGGGTGCCTCCCGGCATCGGAGCAACAGGTCGTCGAGTACATCAACGAACGGGCAAAGGTGTTCCGGGTACGAACCCTAGAGCGTCGGTTGACCGGTATCGGCATGGCGCATGCACTGCAGGGCCATACCGATCCCACTAAAAGCACGCTTATCAAGAAGCTCATGCGTGGAGTAAAACGGGTGCACGGTGTTACGCCGCGTCAGGCGCAACCCATCTTGCACGCAGACTTGCAGCAGATGTTCGAGCGCACGGTAGGCCTGACCCAGACGCGGGACAGAGCACTGTTAATGCTTGGCTTCTCCTGCGCCTTCCGTCGTTCAGAGGTCGTGTCTCTGAATGTGGAGGACCTGAGCTTTACAGAAGCGGGCCTGACGGTACGCCTGAGGCGAAGCAAAAATGATCAGTACGGGAAGACTCGACTGATCGGCGTGCCCCATGGGACCGGCGACGCTTGTACCGTGCTTGCCGTGCGCGCATGGCTGTATGCCAGTGGCATCCGTTCGGGTCCGTTGTTCCGACGCCTGCTGAAGTCGAAAAGATCAGGTGCCCGCTTATCAGATCAGTCCGTCAGCCTGATCATCAAGCGATATGCCGTGGCCGTGGGCCTTCCGGTCGATCGCATCTCCGGTCACAGCCTACGTGCCGGCTTCGTCACTTCAGCGGTCAGAGCCGGGGCGAGTCTGGTATCGATTCAGCGCCAGACCGGGCATGCCTCCCTGGACATGCTGGCGCGTTACATCCGTGAACTCGATCCCTTCATTCTCAATGCCCATGATCATCTCCGATAGGCCATTCCTCCGGCAACGCTCGAAAGTGTGGAATGACGAAGCGATTCTCAACGAAGCGGCGGCGATCCTGCGCAAGCGACTGAGACGCTTGGGTACGTTGTCCGACCCGACTACGGCCACGGACTTCCTGAAGATGCGCCTGGCGGGCCTCGAGCAAGAAGTGTTTTACGTGCTGTATTTGGATACCAAGCACAGGATCATAGAAGCTGAGCCGGCGTTCACCGGCACCATCGACAGCGCCGAAGTCCATCCGCGCGTGATCGTCAGGCGTGCCCTTGAGCTAAACGCGGCTGCGCTGATCTGTGCACATAACCACCCTTCTGGCGATCCTACGGCCTCCCTCTCAGATCATGCGCTGACCAATAAGCTAAAAGAGGCGTTGGGATTGGTGGACATCCGGTTGTTAGACCACTTTGTGGTGACGGCTGAAGCGTTCACCAGCCTGGCGGCAATGGGGAGGGTGTAAGGCATGCGCAGCAACCCATTGCGAAAACGTCTAACCTCAGGCTCCCTCGATCAGGGCCGACGTCCTAGTGCCAGAACAAGCCGCGCCAAATGGTGGAATGTCGGGCTAAACGATATCTGGGAGATTCGGAGCGAGCTTCTTGATCGCAGCCAGCACAGCGTCTTGATCGCCAGGCTTCAGGCTTGCGAAGCCAAGGATCGCCTTGGCGAGACGGTCGTCAGAGGCGAGCAGATAAGCCGCCGGCACCCCCAGCTCCCGCGCCATCTTCTCGATCGTCTCAATGTCTGCCTTGTGCACAGCCTTCTCGTACCGGTTGATGCGGGTGGAGGCGACATCTTCTTCCAGCCCGATACGCACACCCAATTCGGTCTGCGTGTATCCGGCAGCAAGCCGTGCCGCCTTAAGCCGGCGGGCGAAATGCTGCGTCGCAAGTGATCCAGGCATAAGGCCAGCAAGTGACAAGGGCCAACAGAATGCCGGGAAGCCTATTGAACTCGTACTACGTTCAACGTAGTTTATCTGCACCCAACGGGGCGTGCTAGTGGAGAAAGCAATGTCGGTCACCAAGCTGTTAGTGGTACTGGGTGGACTTCTGATCGTCAGCAGCGCCGTTAAGGCAGCGACGGATGATCTTCCACCCTTCGTTCCATTTGATGACGATGCGCCCATCAGGAAGCTCATCATCGAAAAGTCCTCTCTCAAAGACCCGTTCTCGGTCCAGTTTCGCAATCTGAGTCTCAGGACGATTCACCTGAAAGGTCCGCCTGAGGAAGTCAGCTTGATCTACTGCGGTGAACTGAACGCGAAGAACAGCGTCGGCGCCTATGTGGGTTGGTCGCGGTTCTACGCGACCTCTTTGGGCAAGAGCGTCTACATCTCAGAGAAATCCAAAGACTTCTATTTTGATCTGTACTGCGGTGACGCACCCAATCTCAATGAGAAGCAGTAGTCGACTCTCGCAACAAGAAGCGCCGATGGTGACTCATCCGATCCCTAGAAGAATGCACTCTCAGAACAAAAGGTCGATCTAAAATGCACCAATGGATACTTAGCGGGCTGAGCTTGGTTCTGCTGACGGGCTTGAATTCGTTTGGGCCGGTTAATCAGGGTAATTACCAGCAGCTGGCAGAGGCGCAATTGCCTACCGATGCAGGACAGGTACTAGCATCGGAGCCTGGTGCGTGGGCCAATAATGCCAATGGTTTCGCGGACATTCGGAGCCAGCAGGCACCGTTGTTAGGCGTCTTGCTGATAACTACCAAGGGAATTTACTTCCAACAATGGCTGGAAGCCGAGCAGCGTTACGACACGATGCTCACGGTTAGCCTTCGAGACATCACCGCGATCCGGGAAGAGAAATTCGGCAGGAGCGTACGGATAGTGTTCAAGAAGAGCGACCTGACTGTTACGTCACTGAGTGTGATGACGGGGTCGGGGGGTGTCATAGACCGCGACAAAACGCATGTGTGGTTCGAATTGCTCCGAACAAGGATCGGACCGGTTTAGTTCCAACGCATGTTCGATTTAGTTGCTGGCAATGGCAGGCAGGACCGGTTCCCAGGAATAGCGAAACCCCTTACGCCAAAGCAGATCAAACGCATCGCAAAGAATCGAGGCGGCAACGGCATCTCAGCTTTGAACAAGAATGATGGTGCGTTATCGCTGCGATCTGACGATCTGCGATATAAAGGGTCGGTCCAATTAGGACGCTAGGCATCAGATCAAATGACAGTTTCACTTGAGTCTCTGAGAAGGGAGCACCTCGATAGTCCCGCATTGCAATTCTTGTTGCCGGGGCTTCCTCCCGAAGCAATCTTGCCCTTGGAAACAATAGGCGGGATCGCGCAAGCCATCCTGTATGACGAGATAACCGTTGGAATACTGACAGTGACGCTTCAGCATGAGGCAATGATTGCGATTCATCCAGATTACCAGAGGAAGGGAATTGCTCTCGCGTCTCTTGTCCTAGCCAAGTCCGTCGCGGTCCGAAGAGGAATTACTTGGGTCATAGCTAAGGCAAGGATTGGTCGTCCTAGTAATGGGCTACTTGCAAAATTCGGGGCGGTGGAGACAAGTCGAAAGGATGATGAAGTCTTCTATCGTGTTGACTTCGCTGATGCCTAAAAATCTATTCGAACGGAACCCGCATCAGGTTTACTAGCTTCGTTATGCTTCCCAGTATCATCGGCCTCCTTGCCAATTCATCACGAACCGGCTTAATTCGAGTGTTTGACATGAATCAACCATTGCCGCAGCTGGCTCAAGACAACTACTTACGTTCCCGACATGCGTTCCGGGAAATCGCGCGCAACAAGTTTTTAGAGAATCCTCATGCACTACCGCTAGTTTCCGTTGCCAACGAATATGTCGCGACCACAATGTTTCTGATGAGCGGCAAGGATGTAAGGAGTATTCCGCACGGAATCTATATTGCCAAGCTCATTGTGTCCTTCGTAAGGACACACTTCATCGCGGTTGACCTAACAATCCATAGCGAATTAGTCGAGGCGGCAACGCTGACAAGAAAGCAGATCGAGCTTCTGGCGCGCCTCAATGAACTTCGGAAGGTCGAATCCGTTGAAGGTCTGCTTAGACGCACGCCCAATCTCTCATCCCTCCAAACTCAAATCAAATCTCTGTATGGCTCATACTCGGAAATCGCGCACTCTTCGGCCTTACAGCCACTCGAACTCTTGGGCAGCGTCAACGCTCAAGATGGAAGCATGACTGCCGTATACCCCATGTTTACGGAACACGCGTACACATCCTTGGGACACATTGCTTTCTCTGTATTGGAGTACTTCTTATGGGCGGATAAGTTCTTTGCAGAGAACTTCAGCGACTACGACGCAGATTGGGCCTCCGGATGGATACGGAGGGCAGTGCGCGCATACGAGACATTCTCGCCGGAGTCCTCTACCTATGACTGAATCCTATCGGCACAGGCCTGGCGATTTTTTTCTGGGACCTCAAGAAACGAGTGTTCTCTTATCCACTCGTTCTGGCCTTTCTTAGTTGCCTTATTCTTGCTTCTTAGTGATTCAAGGCAATGCCAAGGTCAGGTCACGAAGTGAGACCCGACTAGGCATCTGACGCGACCTTTGACGTTTTTCTTTGGGATAACCGCGACCGCAGCGTGCGGAGCGACATGATTGCCAGCGCAGCGTATGCTGCCAGGGCAGGTGTAGGTTGCCTACCAAGTGCGTCCCTCGCAATCGGGAGGAGTCTGGCTCTGCGGTAGGTGTTTCTGAGCCGCCTCCGCTGCCGTTTGAGTACCCGGCGAGGCGGCGGCCAGCCTTGAAGTGCATACCTTTACACCTTTGCATGCGATTGCTCGAACAGCGGCTTCACTTCTCGCCGACGTGCAGGCATGCCACTAGCGATAACCACGCCTTATCGCTACTAACCTTGAAGTTTCAGATAAATAAAAATTCAATGTCCGCTCACAACCCAAATCGGACATTCGCTCAAGCTAACCGAATATCCAGTTTAGTGTGTGTAATGAGAGGACAGCATGATCCTCGCAATATTCTGAAACTCTGTCGCTCCTTTCATTAGGAGCATGTAGATATCACGCCTATCCTCGCACGCATAAAAATCCGCTTTCATCGAAGGATCACGGCTCCGTAACTCGTGAAAGTCGCCGGTGTAACAGAATCCGTTTACAAAACACTTCCTGCATCTTTCTGATGAAAGGCCATGCTCCAACTGAAGTTTCGCAAGCTTCACAAGATCGAAATCGTCGGCTTTTCCAAGGCAAAACTCCGGCCCAATCATCCCGTCCATCGGGTAGACATTACCGTCGTCGTGTAGATAGAGTGTAAATCGAGGCAAGGCTTTGGCGCCGCGAAGAAAGATCGTCTTCAGCGTCCATCCAAGTGGTGACAACTCTATGGTCTGGATCAGATGGGGTTTTCTCGAAAAAACCTCCACTAGATACTGCGCGACATGAAACTCATTCAGCTCTCTCTTGATTCCGTTGCGAATGGCATCCCCGACCGGGAGTAGTGTTCCATAGGTGACTTTAAAGCCATGCGAGAATGCAAACTCAAGATAGTCTTCAAGGCCAGAAATGTTCTCTCGAGTTAGAACTGGTTTCAAGGAAACATTTGCGCCGACGTAGTGAAGGTGCTCCAGATTTCGCATGATCGAGCGGAACGTTCCTGCGCCTCTCGAGTAGTCATTCACAGATTCATGAATAGAATCAAGACTAACTCTCCATTCAACTCCTTCATCCTTAATGGCTGCGATGTACTGTTCTGATCGAAGACACGCTGCAACACCATTTGTAGAGATTCTTACTAGAAGATTCTTCGAGCGTGAGTACTTAATAAGCTCTGGAAGCTGCCTATGAACTGTAGGCTCGCCGCCGAAGTACTGGATGGAAAAAACATCGTTGCCCCCGACTTTAAGCAGGGAATCTATGAATGACACGACATACTCGTATGCCAGTGTCCGGAACTGAGATTTTGTGAACGACGGGGAGCTAACGTAACAATAGGCGCACTTGAGAAAACATCGATTGGTTAAGCTCACAATTGGATTGCGTAGGAGGGTTCTTTCGTTAGGGCGCTCGTTTCCGTTGGAAAACTGCTGAAAATAGCTGGCTATTTCTTCATCAACGGTAGCAGTGGACTCTTGATTCGAGTATCCGGAATTTGAACTCGGAGGAGAGTCCATTGGCCGAAGCTCCAAGCGGCTCCAAAAGCGGAATTTGATGTCCCGTAACTGTTGTTCTGAGACAAACATCCACGTAGAAGTCTGCGGGAATACGCAGAGTGTCTCCCCCGTCGGCAACTTGGAAAAATACAAGACCACTTTGCGGTGTCTTACTCGCCCCCTTCGCCCCACATAGCCTTGATCTTCCTGCTGTCAGCGACACTTATCAGGTCAATTCCAAAAGTCTTGGGGTTGGTCTCAAAACCAGCAATTTCAGGAGCGCCAGTCACGTCTTTCTTGAGCGCCTTCGTTTGCTCGGTTGTAAGGCGTACTAAGCCCGGCTTTCGTGGACGCACGAGTTGGGCAGCTCCGGTTTTTGCATTCACGGAGACCTGTGCCACTTCCAATCCAAAGTGCTGCAGGGCAGCCTGCTGATCGCCAGTCAGATCAAGCAAGACTCGGTCACTTGTCGCCATGATTAACACCTCTTTTAGACTTATGCACGAGGGAACAACGTCTGGTCCATTAAGAACCGGCCATTAACACTAACCGCCGCCCTGTCGGCTCCTTCTTGGCCGAAAGCTGCGGCCACCGCTCATCAGGTGGTAGATGCCCTCTGCACTCTGACAACCCATTGCATGCTTGATGGACGGCGAAGGCCGAAAGGGTCTGATCATCTCGCCGCGCATCTCAAGTCAACTTCTACCTCACTGCTGATAACACCCAACTATAAGATTTGGCTGTACTTGAGACGTCTGCAATCGCTCCTTGTGCACTGTGCCTGCTAGCCATCATCTAAGCTGGAGCCAGCGAGAACCTGCTGAGTACGTCGAGGCCCCCGGCTTGCAAGGCGTAATTTGGTCCGCTGTGAATTTGCCGGACTAGCCAAGTATCTGCGGGATTCCTCGGACCTTGGTGTGAATTATTTACGTAGTTTCCCGAGAGCAATAACGCGCAGGTGAGACCGGTTGACGACGGCCCGAATTCCTGAACTCGCGCGATCAAGAATGCGCCAACGGCCAAGTCAACTTGCGCCTTGTACGCCCCTACAAAGATACCCGCCTTGGGCTGGTTATGGGCGCTAACAGGGTTTAATCTCGCCGCGGGGCATTCACGAAGGTTGGGTTCGCAGATGAACTGGCTTCTCGATCGCTTAGGGGACGAAGCTACACGCTCTGCATTGGCCTGGTTGGGCGGAGGCATCGCTGCGCTAGCGGCAGGCATGTGGACGGTTATCAAGTTCTGGTTGGAAAGGCGGGTTCAGAAGCCTCGAGGCCGGGCGGATGGGGATGCTAAGCCATCTAGCAGCTCCAGCAACGTGCGTGTATCTGCTTCGGGCGGTTCAGTTGCAGGTGGACGTGACGTAAACATTGGGATGAAAAGCCTGCATGTCGTAGTTGGCGGCTTGCTGTTGGTCGGGCTGCTACTTTTTGGTGCGAGCTTTATAGGGGACAGGGTAGTTCGCGAGGCGGTCGATCCACTTCCGCCCATACCTGCATTCTCTCTTTCTCTTACATGCGGCGACGATACAAAGGGAAGCCCCTTTACTCTCTCAGATGACGAACGCAAGTCCTTGGTTGACTTCGCGGAGTTCTTCGATCAACACCGCGATCAACCTGTGTATGTCTCCATGGCGATAGAGAAAGCATGCGGTGGTTGCGGTTGCCCGCGTGAAGTTCCTTTGGAGAAATACTTCAATGACGAGATCGTTGATGACCAAACCGATGAGGAAATACAAAAAGGCTCTCTATTGATTGACTCGGCCCCGCCCCAAAGCGCCGGTGACCAAGTGAGCGACCATGGCGCTCGAATCAACCACGAAGGTATTGCGATGGTCGCTTTTGCTCCGCAAGACTGGGCTTACGGAATTACATTTCACATGCCGAGAGCAAGCCAGCTTTCCGATCCACAGTATCGATCAGGTGAGTACGGGTTTTTCATGAAATTTGACGGACTGTTCAACGCGCGAAATCTGGACAGAACCGGGGGCGCCAATTTATCGCTTGATCCCATTCAACCTTCGGAAACCCAGTTACAGCAGCTGCGTTGTATTAGGGATGCTGGAACCCTCTCCAAGTCTCAGCGTCTATACCTCGGCTGCTCAGATCGATTCTGAGACGAACTGACAGCGCAATACCGTTCCCGCTTGGTCTTCAACGATAAAGGCCGCCGAGCAGTACTCGAGCGGAGGTAGCGATCAGCCTCTCGCTTGAAATAAATATGCAGGGGATTGTTAGTAATAACACGCTCTTATCGCTACCAGCGTGGTCAAAGCCTTTCGGTTACGCCGACCTGCTGGAGCGATCGGGTCAGCTGATTCCGCACATAACGGCAGTCCGCGGCCCTAACCGCCCGGTCTTCGATCACATCTGCCTCGCCAGTGAACGCCGCCTAGAAAGTCTTCCTGATCCTCAGCGTCCGCCAACATGCCGAGTAGATCAGCCCTTAGCCTGTGTAGCCTTGAGTCAATTCCGCCTCTGTCCATCGCCTGCTTTCCCGAGAGTTGAGGCGAGGTTCTGGCTGAGGACTCTCAAATCCTGAGATCGACCTTCGGAGCGCGGTGGGCTATATTCGCGCTGGGTCGCCGCCCTGCTGCGGGTCGGCTGAAATGAGGCGCTGGCGATATGGGCAATTCTGATGTCATTGCGGTTCTCGCGCTCGTCGTCAGCCTGGCATCCGCGTACATCAGCTACCGAGCCTTCACTCATTCCGTAAGCGTGCATGAACTAGAATCGACACTAGCGTTCGAGAAAGACAAATCGGAATTGCTAATGCATGTCGAGCAGAGCCGAAACTTATTCGCTTCGGCTAGGCGCGAGATCGAGCAAGTCCAGTTCGTGCTGTCCCACGAGCCATCCGTGGTCCAAGACGCCCTCAGGAACTACGACAATCTTTTCACCGAGTTTCTTCCACGATTAGTGGGCGCAGAACGCCAGGCCGGCCTCCTGTGGGACGAGATTCATGAGTGGCGCGACAAGTCGGGCCGCAGCGCCTTTGCGCATCACACCCCAAGGTTTAGATCGCTCATTGAGAACGATCGGATAGCACATGAATCCGCCCTATTCTGCGTGGGGGAGTTGCGAGCGCAGCTGGCTCGCGCTCGAGACGAGTTTGGCAATCGCCCGCGATAGCCGCAAAGTCAACCCGCTGTTTTTTGCTGGGGCGCAACTATTTCGTGACTTTCCACAAGTGCCCACGACGTGAGAGCTTCGCCCAGCTGCGACCGCCAAATATCGCAGAGTGAGACATCTACACTGCTACCATAGCAAAGATCAAGCCTCGACCTTCAAGGGCGTTGTGATGACGACATGGCCGTGTACTGCTAGCTCTCAACTGACACCAGAAGCACTCCGTAAAGTCGGCCCATTGATTCGGGCTTGGTGGGACCAAAGCGAATCGGGAAGCCTTGAGATTCCACATGGAACCTTTATGCTCTTGGACACCGGAGCTTCAGGTATGTGCATCGACCAGGCAGTAGCAGAATCCTTAAGCCTAGTCAGCCATTCGAAGATGGAAGTCCACGGTGTCAATGGCATGACGATGGCCTCCAAGTACATCGCCAATTTGACGCTCCCCGTCGTTGACGGCGCTGGGCGTTCGTTCGCCTTTCGATTCCCTGTGGACTGTACCGGCGTCCCGGACTTGGCCAAACGCTATGCTCGGGACTCAATTAATCTCGTCGGGATTCTCGGCCGTAATTTCCTTCAGTTTTGCTCAGTAACGATTGATGGAACGACGGGCAGAACGAGTGTGCAAATCGACGAAGCGATAATGCGTCCAAGGCCGTAGGTACGCATAGGCCAACACCCCAAATGAAAATGCCTCAGACGATGAAAAGAGTTCCCGCTCAGCTCAGCGGCAGGCAATACGCCAAGCCGTCTCTCGGAACGGCCAGCCCTGCGGAAATTTGCGGCTAACCCGCATGCAGTTGCGCACTGCAATGTTCAGAGCAGTGACTGAACATTATCCTAAGACTTGAGGTGGTCGGAATTACGAATGTTATGCTGGCCAGGGTGGGCCTCTAGAGCCATCGGCCCTACATGCGCTAACGCCGGTAGCCGGCCGAGGACACGCGAGCGCGCTATTGGCAAGTGCGCGCTATTGCTAGTTTGCAGGATGTGTCCAAAAAGCCATATCAACATCAGCCGAGACATTTCCATGGCCCGGATCGACTTGCTCTGCGAAAGAACCTGTGTAGACGGCAGCACCTTCGCAATCTGAAAAGATTATCTGTGCGACAAGTAGTCCGGGATACAGAACGAGTGGAACTTCGCCAAGATTCACTAATTCGAGGGTTATTGTTCCAGCGAAGCCAGGTTGGATCGCAGTAGCTGTTGCGATTACAAGTCCAACCCTTCCCCAGCGTGATCTTGAAGTAACCCAGGCAGACAGGTTGAATGGCAACTTCACATACTCAAGAGTACTTGCGAGAACCAACTCGTTTGGGTGCAAGTAGAACTTTGAGCCAAAGTTCGCATAGTGGCGGGAGTTGTACCGCGCGGACCTTGGATCAGAGCCTGCAGGATCAATCGATGGCAGGTTCCCTCGCCGCGTTACAACAAAATCGTTACCCAGACGAATATCAATGGACGCCTCGCCTACTTGGGTCGGGTTGAGCAAAGGTGTGACTACAAGACGTTTTTCCGGTTCACTGTCTCGAAGCGCATCTATCAGCCTTTGATTCCCTAACACGCTCATGAAGGCGAAGTCCTCGTACCCGACCTATAACGACGCTGAAGTACTACATACTCAAGTCCCTTCAATGCTTTTTCATTGAGGCGACTTAACTCGTTTATCGCTTGGTCCGGATTTGTCCCCGCCTGGGATGCCTCCAGTGAGACTAGCCAACCAGCCAAAACCGCAGACCGTTCGTCAACCGCCACAGGGCTAAGAGAGTCCCCAATCTCATTAGGCGGAAGTCCATGTTTCAAGCGTTCCACTAGGCGGGGTACTTCAAGCTTCAGCGTGGAGTCCTCATACCGGGCTGTTGCCAATTCTGTGCGTGCAAACTGCTGGGCGCTGGGCAACGTCGTGCTAATCCAATCGTATGCAATACGTGCAATGGGCGAAGTGTTAATCGTGAGTTCGTCTGAATTGTCGGAAGCTAATTGTTCTAAATGATCGAGCAATACTCCCGCATTGGAAAAGGTAGGTCCGACAACTTGGTCCGTTGTGAGATTTCTTAATGCGTCGATATGCCCCTCAGCCCTGGCAACTTCTAACGAAACTCGAATCCGCATGCGTCCCGGGGGATACCCTTCGTTTTGCCGCGAGGGAATCACGTCCAAAGTATTCCACATGAGAATTTGATAGCCGGCGAACAGGGCGCTTGGTCCAAACAAATATACTCCGACGGTGTCGGATATCAGTTCTTCCAAAGCACGACGTCTAAGCTGAAAGACTGCTTGAATAGCTGCTTGAAGCTCAGGCATTGTTGGAGAGCCGCCTAAAGCCTGGATGATGTCTTGCCGAGCGCGCAATCCTCTCGCCTGATGAGCGGCAGAGGTTGCTTCCATCTGGAGAAAGGCATCTGCAATCGGATGGCCTAGCTCATGTCCAAAAATAGAGAACATGGCCACGTTGTCTCGTTCGACACGCGGAAAAGATACAAGGTCTTGGGGGCCTGAATAGGCAGAGAAAACTGCTGACACCTCGGCGTCAGCGCCTAGATACCTAAAAAGTTCTTTCAGGTAGACGACAAGGCTACGGATGGTGAAGTTGTAACCCGCCTGTGGCCAAGCTAAGAACTTAGATTGCCGATTCAGCCGCTCATACAGTGATCGAAGAAGACAAACCAAGCCTCTCGGGGTTTGATCAGTACCTGCATTGTCGAAATATTCGAGAGTTTCGCCGAGCGCAACAATTGCCCGGCTAGTCATAATCAGAATCTGCTCGTCAGATAAACTTTCAATACGCCTTCTTAGAATCGCGAGTAGACTGCCGAGAAGTTCTAGCGCCTCGTTAGCGCCTTCGTCGGGATAGTCTCTCGAGCGAAGTTCTTCGAATCTATTTTGTAAAGCTAGGCACAGCTCCGCGGAGCGGAGCCGGTGGTAGTCAAGGGTACGAAACCCTGGGCTAGGTGAGCTGGCCAAGCAGTGCTCTACGACCTACAGCGGCTGGCCGGAGACGATTGATTTCCAGAAGCTCCAATGCCGAGGCGTAGAGACGGTCAAAGAATGCACGAGCATTAGTTATATCGACCTCTTCAAGTGTGGAGGCCTGGCCCGCTGATATCTGGTGAACTGCCCTTGCAAGCTCATTGAACACATCGGGCGCTTGGCGATCTTTCAACAGGTCTAAAGATTCGACTGGTTGGAGAGCGAAACCAAAAGCGTCCGTCGAGCTGATAACACTTCCGCGGGGGTGAGCACCGGTAGAAATGAAGGCAGCTCCATCGGCCACCTGCCGTAGAAACTCCTCGGCTTCCTCCAAGATCGTTTGATCCTCAGACGTTAATTCCTGGTGTGCCTCGGCCCGCGCTATGGCCTCTGAGGACCTTGCGGCAAGTAATCCGTACTTAATCGATTCCGCACTACGGAGTTGCAGGCTGGGGTCACTCATAATACCTCCGTTAAAATGCTTGAATCTTGGGCCAAACCGGCCCAAGCTGGACTACCTTTTTCTTTGTTGAAGGCAACCTAGGCTATTACAAACGCGCGAGCGCGAAGCGCCTAGATGCAGCCTATACGTTATTCGATCTGATGTCCAGAGGCCCAAGATAATGGGGTAAACCCATGCCTGTGGCACTACCTGTAGCAACCGCCGCTAGTTCACATGGGCTGCAAAAATGGGCCAAACTGACCCAAAATATGTCGTGTTGAGTGCTGTTGTTCAGCTGGATGAAAAACGGCGCTTTAGGGTACCTCGGGCCATTTTAGAGGCCCTTCACTGGGAAACGCCCAACGGCCCCGACCTACTGATTGCCGAGCTAGTCGACGCTGGCCGACTGAGGTTGTGGGAAAAGGCGTTAGTAAGTTCGCGCCTCAATGCTATGGAAAAAGACCTATTAGCTGACGCCGGGGACGAAGACGATGCGTTTCTGGCAGAAAATTTAGAGGCGTACAGGGCCTTTCAGGATCGATACCGGGAGCTCACTTTGCGACCCTCCGATGGACGCGTCCAACTGCCTGCCATTCTTCATTCAATACTCGAACCTAATCAGCTCCCAACCCCACTGTATGTGGAGCTTGGTTGGAAGTGTTTGGAAGTACTCTCACCTCAAGCCAGAATCGAGCGGCTACGCATATTTCGTCCGGATACAAATCTGGAATAACCAATCTAGCTGGTTAAACAAGATGCATGCTGAGCAGTACGCCTGCCATTTTGGGGTATTTTTGGGGGTAGGATGCTCGCAGCGGCCCTGAAGTTAGATTAAAAAATATATATAAATCAATAACTAAAGAATCCTAGCTGTGGCCAAGCTCTATTTCTACTATTCGGCGATGAACGCCGGCAAGACCACCACCCTGCTGCAATCGGCGCACAACTACCGCGAGCGCGGCATGCGGGTGGCGATCCTCACTCCCAGGCTCGACCATCGCGCCGGCAGCGGCGTGGTGGCTTCGCGGATCGGGTTGAGCGCGGAGGGCATGGCGTTCGATCGGGATGCGGATCTGGAGCGCATGGTCGCCCTGGATATCGCGGCCAACGGCAAGCTCGATTGCGTACTGGTGGACGAAGCCCAGTTCCTGACCCGCAGCCAGGTCTGGCAATTGAGCGAAGTGGTGGACCAGCTGCGCATTCCGGTGCTGTGCTACGGGCTGCGCACGGATTTCCGGGGCGAGCTGTTCGAAGGCAGCCAGTACCTACTGGCGTGGGCCGATGAGCTGACCGAAATAAAAACCATCTGCCATACCGGCAAGAAGGCCACCATGACCGTGCGCGTGGACGATCAGGGCCATGCCTTGCAGGAAGGGCCGCAGGTCGAGATAGGCGGCAACGAACGCTACGTATCGGTCAGCCGGGCCGAATACAAGCGCATCGCGCGTGGCGAGGGCAGCATCGATCCGCTGCAGACGCCGTTCCCGTTCGCGAAGGAATAGTCCTTCCCTTCTCGGCAAGCGCCTTCATCGGCAAGCGGCGCGGATCGCCACCGCTTCGCGGGTGATCACTCCGCCGTCGGGGCGGGCGGCGCGCAGTTCGGCGATCAGCGCGTCCAGGTCGCGCCTAGCGCGTTCGCGCTGGCCGTCGCGGCAACGGACTTCGGCGGCATAGGCGCGTGCGCTCCAATGCAGTTTGGGAATCTCGCTGTCCTCGCCCGGGTGCGCGGCCAGCGCTTCCAGCGTCTTGAGTGCGGCAACGCTCTGGCCTATGCGCGCCTGCTGCCGGGCCATCGACAGTTGCGCGAACAGCGTGCGCGGATGGTTGGGCCCCAGGCCCACGCGGGTGAGCTTGACCGCCCGATCGAAGTAGACGGTGGCCTGGTCCAGCTTGCCCTGGCCGGCGAGCACTTCGCCGATCATGCGGTCGGCTTCGCCGACCGAGGAGTCGCTGGCGCCGTACTGCGTGGCGCGCAGCGTGCGCGATTCCTGCAGCGCCTTGAGCGCTTCGTCCTCGCGCCTGGCGCCATGCAGGATCATTCCGTAATTGAACAGGCCGCCGTGCAGGTTCTGCGAACCGGCCGCCCCCCGCCAGATGCGCACCGCTTCGGCGACGTCGGCGATCGCCTCGTCCATGCGTCCCAGCTCGAAGGCGATCACGCCCCGCGTATTCAATGCCATTCCGGTTTCCCGATGGTTGGGCCCCAGCGCGTTCAAGGTCAGCCGGTACAGCGGTTCGATCTGCTGTTCGGCTTCGGCGTAGTGTTCCTGGTCGACCTGGATGGCCACCAGCAAACGCCGGATGGTCAGGGTGACCGGATGCTGCGGGCCATGGACTTCTTCGGCGATGGACAGGGCCTGGCGGAAGGTATCGCGCGCAAGATCGGTGTCGCCTCTTGCGCGAAACAGGCGTCCGCGACTGGTTTCTATCTCGACAGTCAGCGCGTTGCGCGCGCCTACGTGTTTGCGCAGATGCTGCAATGCCGCGTCGTAGCCGGCCAGCGCATCGTCGGTGCGTCCCAGATCGTTGTCGATCAAGGCCAGGTCGTACAGGTTTTCCGCGACGCCGGTCTCGTCCTTCAGTTCGCGGCGCAGCGCCAGCGACCGCTCGTAGAGATGCTGGGCCGTCTGGCGCTCGCCGATCAGGCGCCGGCAACGGCCGTACTGGGAAAGAAAGTCCGCCTGCTGCGCCGGTTGCGCGCGTATGCCCGGAACCAGCGATTCGAACGGCGCCATGACTTGCAGGCATTCCTTGGTGCGGTCGAGCAGGCGCAGGGTACGGCCATGCTGGGTCACCGCTTCCAGGCGCAGCCCCGCCGACGCCGAATCCGTCCGCGCCAACAAAGTGTCCTGGCGCTCGATCAGCGCCAATGCTTCCTGGTAGTCGCCCAGGCCGATGCGCAGGCGTGCGATCACCCCTAACAATTCAGCGTGCGCCAGCGGCTGGTCGGCCAGTTCGCGTTCGCCGCGGCGCTCGCCGGCCACCAGCAGCTTGCGCGCATCGAAGATATTGCCCTGCTGGGCCACGCCGGCGTTGTCGAACAATCCGATCACGAAATCCTGCATCGCCTGCGCGCGCGCGGTCTCGCGCATGGCTTGCCGGCTTTGCCAGACGCTGGCCGCCAGCGCCAGCAGCAATACCGACGCGATCACCGCACCGACCGCCAGCCCCAGGCGATGGCGCGAAACGTATTTGTGTACCCGGTAGCTCAGGCTCTGCGGCCTGGCCAGCACGGGCCTGCCTTGCAGGTGCCTTTGCAGATCCTGCGAAAGCGCTTCGACCGAGGCGTAGCGGTGTTCGGGCAATTTCGCCAGGGCCTTGAGCGCGATGTTGTCCAGGTCGCCGCTGAGCCGCCGGGCCTGGCGCCTGGCGTTGGCTTGAACAAGGCCGCCGTCGGTGGGGCGTTGCGCGGCCAGCGACGGCTTCAGCGGTTCCACCGCGAGGATGGCCTGCTCCCATTCGGCGTCGGTCTGCCGGCGCAGGCGGTAGGGCTTGGTGTTGGCCAGCAGCTCGTACAGCACCACGCCCAGCGAATACACGTCGGTCATGGTGGTGACCAGTTCGCCGCGCACTTGCTCCGGCGCCGCGTAATGCAGGGTGAACGATCGCACCTCGGTGCGCGGATGCACGGGTACCGGTTCGTTGTCGTCCAGCAGTTTGGCGATGCCGAAATCCAGCAGGCGCACTTCGCCGGTAGGTGTGACCAGGATGTTGGACGGCTTGAGGTCGCGATGGACGATGAGGTTGGCGTGCGCGTGGCTGACCGCTTCGCAAACCTGCAGGAACAGTTTCAGCCGTGTGTCTATCGACAGGCCGTGGGCCTGGCAGTAGTCGGTGATGGGAATGCCCTGCACGTATTCCAGGGCCAGATAAGGCTGCCCTTCGCTGCCGATGCCGGCATCCAGCAGACGCGCGATGTTGGGGTGCGCCAGCCGCGCCAGGATTTCGCGCTCGCGGCTGAAACGCAGCCGCAGGTTGGGGTCGGCCAGGCCCGGCCGCAACAGCTTCAGCGCGACTTTGCGCTCGTACAGGCCATCGGCGCGCGAGGCCAGCCAGACCATGCCCATGCCGCCTTCGCCCAGCACCGATTCCATCCGGTACGGCCCCACCATGGTCCCGGTTTGCGGCTGGCCCGGCTTGTCCAGCAGCGGCTGGACCATGAAATCATCGCTGTCGTCTTCCAGCGCCAGCAGTTTTTCCAGATCCTCGGCGAGTTCGGGGTCCTCCGCCTTCAGGATCTGCAACTGTTTCGCGCGCGCCTCGGCGCCGAGCTCGAGCAGCACATCGAGCAGCGGAGACAGGCGTTGCCAGCGCTCGGCGTCCATGGGCGCGCTAGGGCCTGTTAACGCTATTGGGATAGGTCACGTTGCGCCGCCGCAGCGGTCAGACGCTTGTGCGCGGCGCCGCGACAGGCTGGCCGCCTGTTCAAGCCGCGCGCGAGCGTCTGACCGCTGCGGCGGCGCAACCCGAAGGGCCGTGCCTGAGTGCGCACGGGGCCGCGTCATCACTCGGGCATGTATCGGCATACATTTCCTCATTCTTCCTTGCCCCGTACGCACTCAGGCACGGCGGGACCTATCCCAATAGCGTTAACAGGCCCTAGACCGAGCCCGGGTCAGTCGTCCTGCATCGCCGCCAACAGGAACAGCCGGGCCTTCTGCCAGTCGCGTCGGATGCTGCGCTCCGAGCGCTGCTGCAATTCGGCGATTTCCAATTCGGACAGGCCGGCGAAGTAGCGCATTTCCACCACCTGGGCCAGGCGCTCGTCGGCGGCCGAAAGCTTGTCCAGCGCATCGTTGAGCGCCAGCATGTCTTCATCCAGGCGCAGCGGGCCTTCGACGTCCTCGGGAATCTCGGCCACGCGCTTGAGATCGCCGCCGCGCTTGCGCGCCAGCCGGTTGCGCGCGTAGTCCACCACCACGCTGCGCATCGACGAAGCGGCATAGGCGAAGAAATGCGCGCGGTCGTCGAACTTGGCGTTGCTGCTGCTGCCGATCAGCTTGAGGTAGGACTCGTGCACCAGCGCGGTGGCATCCAGCGTATAGCCGTGCTGGCCGGACAGCTGGCGCCGCGCCATGGTGTGGAGCTCCTGGTAGAGCGTGGACAGCACGTGGTCCAGCGCGGCCCGGTCGCCGCTGCGCGCCGAGTCCAGCCATACGGTGATATCTGCTGCGTCCGCCATCGTCCCTTCCCCAAGAAATGCAGGGACGGAATATAGCCCCAAACGTCGTGCCCGGCGTGAGCGCGGCAGGTCAGCGCTGGCAGTGGCCGCACCAGACGCTGGCGCGCTGGCCTATGTTGGCGAATTTCAACGGCCGCCCGCAGTTGGGGCAAGGCTGCCCGCCACGTCCGTAGGCGGAGAGCTCCTGTTCGAAATAGCCCGGCGCGCCGTCGGGACTGATGAAGTCGCGCAACGTGGTGCCGCCGCGGGTGATGGCGTAGGCCAGGACGTCCTTCACCGCCGCGGCAAGGGCCGCATAGCGCTCGCGCGATACCTTGCCGGCGGCGCGCAGCGGCGAGATGCCCGCACGGAACAGACTCTCGGCGGCGTAGATATTGCCTACGCCCACCACGATGCCCTGGTCCATCAGGAAGGTCTTCACCGGCGCCTTGCGATTGCGGCTGCGTTCGAACAGATAGTCGCCGTCGAATTCGTCCGCCAGCGGTTCGGGCCCCAGCGCGCGCAGGAGTTCGTGGGTCTCGCCCGCCGGCTGCCAGAGCAGGCTGCCGAAACGGCGCGGATCGTTGAAGCGCATCACCCGGCCGGAACTGAGTTGCAGGTCGACATGATCGTGCGCGGTCACCGGCGTGCTTGCCGGCAACACCCGCAAACTGCCGGTCATGCCCAGATGCAGCAGGGCGCTGCCGGCTTCGGTATCCAGCAGCAGGTATTTGGCGCGACGGCGCACCGCGTCGATGCGCTGGCCGGGCAGGACGCTTTCGATCTCCCTGGGGATCGGCCAGCGCAGATCGGGCCGGCGCAGCACCACGCCACGGATGCGCTTGCCTTCCAGATGCGGGGCCAGGCCGCGGCGGGTGGTTTCTACTTCGGGGAGTTCGGGCATGGGGGTGTCTGAGTCGGTCGTCGCGTACCGTCAAGTTTTCGTATCGTCATCCCAGCGAACGCTGGGATCCATTTTGACTTTGATCTTTGCTCTGCAATTCAAACAATAGAGACGCGTGAAGCAAGATCAAGATGGATGACCAGCCATTCGGCTGTCGAAGAGCGCTTCCAGCCTCCGCTGGGATGACGACAGGGTTTTTGTCGTTATGTACTTGAAGCGAAATAGCGCTCGCCTTCCCGCCGCACCCGCAACTCGCCCCCGAACACCGCGGAAAGATTCTCGGAGGTGAGCGTACTGGCACGAGTTCCATCCGCATAAACGCCGCCGCCACGCAACAGAATGACCCGGTCGATTTCGGCGACGATCTCCTCGATATGGTGCGTCACCAATACCAGGGTGATGCCTTGCCCGGCCAGCTCCTTCAGCAGTTGCAGGAAATCGCGTTGCGCCACCAGATCGAGCCCAGCGGTGGGTTCGTCCAGCAGCAGCGCCTGCGGCTGGTGCACCAAGGCACGCGCGATCAGGACGCGGCGCATTTCGCCCGTTGAGATTTCCGTGACCTGCCGCGCGATCAGCGCGCCGGCGCCCACGCGCTGCAACGCCTCGCGCGCGCGTTCGCGCATGGGCTCGCTGACTTCCGCATCGGAAGGCAGCATGAAGCTGGCGAAGAAACCGGTGAGCACGGCCGTTTCCACGTCCAGGTGCGGCATGTCCTGCAGGTCGCGGGTCAAGTCGCCGGTGACCACGCCCAGGCGGGCACGCAGTTCGTTCACCACCCAGCGCTGCTGTCCCATCACTTTGACCGGCGCCTCGCCCTCGCGCGCCAGCGGATACAGCTCGCGGTTGATCAGCTTGATGAAGGTGGATTTGCCGCAGCCGTTGGGGCCCAGCAACGCGGTGTGCTGGCCAGCGACGATGCGCAGGGTCAGCGCGTCCAGCACGGTGGCCTGGCCGCGCACCACGGTGGCACGATCCAGTTCGATCAACGGAGGCGGCGCCTGCGGCGAAAGATCGGCGGCGGCGAAGGGGTTGGGGAGAGAAATATGCGGGTTCCGGTGTGGGCGGGGCGGACGGACACCATACGCGGGCGACGGGTGAAAACCGGACCGGCAGGCCCCATGATTATCGCATCGGCAACGCATCCCGCCGTTCATTTTCCCGCCGGTCCCAAGGAAACCCGCCATGCCCGCTCTGCCCCAAGCCCTGTTCGATTTCCTGTCCGGCGGCCTGCTCGCGCCCGGCTGGTGGGGCATGCTTGCCGTGCTGCTGGTCTTCACCCAGCTGACCATCTTCTCGGTCACTTTGTACCTGCATCGCAGCCAGGCCCATCGCGGCGTGGATTTCCATCCGCTGGTCAGCCACTTCTTCCGTTTCTGGACCTGGCTGACCACTTCCATGATCACCAAGGAATGGGTGGCCATCCACCGCAAGCACCACGCCAAGGTGGAAACCGAGGAAGATCCGCACAGCCCGCAGTTCAAGGGTATCGGCAACGTGTTCTGGCGCGGCGTCGAGCTCTATCGCGAAGCGCGCTGGCAGCGCGCCGACATAGAGCAATACGGCAAGGGCGCGCCGGACGACTGGATCGAGCGCCATCTCTACACCGCCCATCCCACCGCTGGTCCGATCGCATTGCTGTTGGTGAATTCGCTCCTGTTCGGCGTGCCGGGCATCGCGCTATGGGCCATCCAGATGGCGTGGATCCCGTTCTGGGCCGCCGGCGTGGTCAACGGCCTTGGCCATTGGTGGGGCTACCGCAACTTCGAATCGGCCGATACCTCCACCAACCTGACCCCTTGGGGTGTGTGGATCGGCGGCGAGGAGCTGCACAACAACCACCATGCGTTTCCCAGCTCGGCGCGCTTCTCGATGCGGCGCTGGGAAGTGGATATCGGCTGGGCCGCGATCAAGGCGATGGAAGCGGTGGGTTTGGCCAAGGTGTTGCGCGTGGCGCCCACTTTGGACATCCGTCCGAATATCTCGGTGCCCGACGGCGATACGTTGAAAGCGCTGCTGTCGCACCGCTTCCTGGCCATGACCGATTACCAGCGCAACGTGCTGAAACCGGCGTTGAAGGAAGAAGCCCGTCTTGCCGGCGAGAAATTGCGCAGATTGTTGCCGCGCAGGCTGCGCAAGGGGCTGGCCGACGATGGTCGCTGGTTGAAACCCGAAGCGCGCGAACAGCTGCACAGCTGGGTGTCGCAACGCCCCCGCATCCAGGCGCTGGTCGAACACCGCGCGCGCCTGGCCGCGCTGCTGGAAGCGCGCACGCACGACGCGTCCGAGCGATTGAAGCAGCTGCAGGCCTGGTGCCATGAAGCCGAAGCCAGCGGCATCCGCGCGCTGCAGGAATATTCGATGCGCCTGAAAGGCTACGCGCTGGCCGCGCATTGAGGCCGCTCCGGTCCTCTGTGGAACCGAGCTTGCGCGGCTGCTTTGATACCAGGCAAACCGCAGCCGGGCAAGCTCGGCTCTACAATGCCCGCATGCTTGCCATGCAACGTCTCTGTTTCGCGATAGCGCTGTTGGCGCCGCTTCCGGTCTTCGCCCAGGTCAATGCGACCAGCGACTACCTTGCGCGCATGGACGGCGATGGCGACAGCCGCGTCGGCCTGACCGAATATCTGGACTGGATGAGTTACGCGTTCGACGCGCGCGACCTCAACCGCGATGACGTGCTTACCGCCGACGAACTTCCCGGCGGCAAAGGCCAGGCGATCACACGCCAGCAGCACCGCGAGCGTCTGGCTGCCACGTTCAAGAAGCAGGACGTAGACCGCGACGGCTATTTGAGCGCAAGAGAGCTCGCTGCCCCGCCTCAGTAAACGCGCGCGTTTCCTTCTACGCCCACAAAAAAGCGCCGACCCTTCCGGATCGGCGCTGGGTACTCCGGACCGGGTCCGGCGACGCAGGGGTATTGCTTACTTGGTGATATCGACGTCCTTGGTTTCCGGCAGGAACAGCGTGCCGATCACCAGGGTCATCGCCGCGATCACGATCGGATACCACAGGCCCTGGTAGATGTTGCCGCTGGCCACCACCATGGCGAAGGCGATGGTGGGCAGGAAGCCGCCGAACCAGCCGTTGCCGATGTGGTACGGAAGCGACATGGACGTATAGCGGATCTTGGTGGGGAACAGCTCCACCAGCCACGCCGCGATCGGCCCATAGACCATGGTTACGTAGATGACCAGGATGGTCAGCAGCAACAGCACCATCGGCTTGTTGATGCGTGCCGGGTCGGCCTTCTCAGGATAGCCGGCGGTGGTCAGGTCGGCCTTCAGCGCTTTGCCGAAATCTTCCGTCTTGGTCTTGAACGCCGCAGGATCCAGACCGGCGCCTTCGAATGCCTCGACCGTCGCCGTACCCACGTTGATGCGAGCCACGGTGCCGGCCGCCGCGTCCTGGTTGGAATAGGTCACGCCCGCCTTGGCCAGTGCGGCCTTGGCGATATCGCAGCTGCTGGTGAACACTTTCTTGCCCACCGGGTCGAACTGGAAGCTGCAGGTCGCCGGATCGGCCATCACCACCACCGGGCTGGTCGCTACCGCTTCTTCCATTGCCGGATTGCCGTAGTGCGTGAGTCCCTTGAAGATCGGGAAGAACGTCAGTGCGGCGATCAGACAGCCGCCCAGGATGATCGGCTTGCGGCCGATCTTGTCCGACCACCAGCCGAAAAAGATGAAGAACGGCGTACCGATGATGAGGCTGCCCGCAATCAACAGGTTGGCCGTAGTGGCTTCGACCTTCAAGGTCTGGGTGAGGAAGAACAGTGCGTAGAACTGACCCGCATACCAGACCACGGCCTGGCCGGCAGTGGCGCCCAGCAGGGCCAGCAGTGCGATCTTGCCGTTCTTGGAAAAGAAGCTCTCGGTGATCGGCGCCTTGGAAGTCTTGCCTTGGTCTTTCATTTCCTGGAACAAGGGCGATTCGGCCAGCTGCAGACGGATCCATACCGACACGCCCAACAGCACTACCGACAGCAGGAACGGAATGCGCCAGCCCCAGGCTTCGAATGCCTCGGTGCCCAGGAAATAGCGGCAGCCCAGGATCACCAGCAACGACAGGAACAGGCCCAAGGTCGCTGTGGTCTGGATGAAGCTGGTGTAGAAGCCGCGCTTGCCCTGTGGGGCATGCTCGGCGACGTAGGTGGCTGCGCCGCCGTATTCGCCGCCCAGCGCCAGGCCCTGCAACATGCGCAGAGCGATCAGGATCACCGGCGCCGCAACGCCGATGGTGGCGTAACTGGGCAAGATGCCGACCAGGAACGTCGACAGGCCCATGATCACGATGGTGACCAGGAACGTGTACTTGCGCCCGATCATGTCGCCGATGCGGCCGAACACCAGCGCGCCGAACGGGCGCACCGCGAAACCGGCGGCGAAAGCCAACAGGGCGAAGATGAAGGCGCTGGCCGGATTCAATGCCGAGAAGAACTGCTTGGCGATGATCGCGGCGAGCGATCCGTACAGATAGAAGTCGTACCACTCGAATACCGTACCCAGGCTCGAGGCGAAGATGACCTTCTTGTGGCCTGCGGTCAGCGGTTTGCCCGCGGGCAATGCGGCGTTTGCTGTCGTTGACATGTCGGAGTTCCTATTGGGATGCTGCCGTTAGAAGCTGTATTTGACGTGGGTGTGGATGCGCCGCAGGTCGCCTTCGCGATCATCCTCGAGCGCACGCTGGCCGAAGATCAGTTCGGCGCCGATATCCAGTTTCGGGAACGGCGAATAGATCAGGTTGGCGTGGTACGACTGCGCGCGTTCGGTCACCCCAAAGCCGGTGATGGCCTTGTCGTTGTCGAACATCGCCGCCGAATACATCAAGTTGCTGCGCAGTTTGGGCGAGAACACATGGCGCCAGGCAACGAAACCGCCGTAACCGTCCAGCGCGTTGAGTTCGCCATTGGCGTCCACCACCACGTCGCTGCCCAAGCCGAAGGCCAGATAGCGGCCGATGCCGCTGCCGGCATTGACCGCGTAGCGGATGTCGTCGCTCTTGCCCAAGTTGAACTTGCCCGACACGCTGACCGCGCCGCCGGTGTCGGTTTCATCCAGGTACTTGAACTGGCGCAACAGGCCGGCGACGGTGAAATGGCCCCAATCGCCCTTGGTGATCCAGCGCGCGGTGATGTCCGGGGCCACGTTGTCCCCGCTGTTGAAGCGTGCGCCGTTGTTGAGATAAGGGGTGACGGTGGTCTGCGGGTTTTCCGCCGAGAACGACCACGGACCCTTGGTGTATCTCAATTGCGCCTGGCGCACGAAGATGGTGCCGTCGGTGGTGCCGACGAAGTCCACCGCGTCCGGCATCGCCGCCACGTCCTGGAAGTTGGACCAGGTCTGGCCGGCCAGCCAGCCGTTCCAACTCACATAGGCCTGGCGCAGCGAGACCGCATAAGTGTTGGTAGCCGTTTCGTTGCCGGCCAGGGCGTTGCTGCCGCCGCCGAACATGTCGGCTTCGATATACGCTTTGATCTTGTCGCCCTTGTCGGTGGTGTGGTCGGCGCTGAACCAGAAACGCGAGAACTGCGCGTGGTAGTCGGTGTACGGATCGCCGCCATCGGCGGTGGGGCCGCCGACCGGAATGCTGCTGGGCAGGTAGAACAGGCGTCCCGAGGAACCATCGGCGATGCGCCCGTCGCTGGTGTCGGTGTACATGCCGTCCATCTTGATGAAGCCGCCGTAGGTGAACGACGTGCCCGGGTTGGCGCCCGGCATGATCGGCCCGGTCTGGATGCGCGGCTTGCCGTCGGCCGGCGCCGCTTGCGCGGTCTTGACCTCGGTGATCTGGGTCTGCGTTTGCGCGATCGCCGTCTGTTGCTGTTGCTGCGAAGACAGCAAGGCCTGGACCTGCTGTTCCAGTTGGGCGATGCGTGCCTCCAGTTCTTTTTCTTTCTTGGTCTCGGCCAAAGCCATGCCCGGCGCGATCAGCGCCACGAACAGTGCCGCAGCCAAGGGTCGCCGCGACATCGATGCGATGCGTTTGCTCATTATCCCTCTCCCGATAATGCGTGATGGGCCGCGCAGAGCGCACGGTTGCGCCGCAGACTGCGCGCGACCGTCGGCCGCGCCTATTCGCCATTAGTCGAAAGCGACCGCATGAATGGCGGCCTATGCGTACGGATACGACGATGGTCTAAGGGCGTTGCTGCAACGCGTCATCGGCGAATGCGTCAAACTGACGCGCATCGCTTCCTTTAACATCCTGTCCATCACCATCACCATCACCAACGCTTGCAGCACTGGTCTGCAGGGAGGGGCCCAATGTCCGATTTGTATCCCGTCAATCCGGAATTCGCCGCCAAGGCGCGCATCGACCGCAATGGTTATGAGCGCGACTACCGGGAATCCATCGAAGACCCGGAAAAATTCTGGGGACAGGCCGCGACCCGGCTCGACTGGTTCAAGTCGCCTACGCAGATCAAGGACGTCAGCTATGACCTCAAGGACTTCCATATCCGCTGGTTCGCCGACGGCGAATTGAACGCCAGCGTCAACTGCCTGGACCGGCAGCTGGCCACGCGCGGCGACAAGACCGCTTTGCTGTTCGAACCCGACAGTCCCGACAGTCCCTCCTACAACGTCAGCTACCGCGAGCTGTACGAACGCGTCTGCCGGCTGGGCAACGCATTGCGCAACCTGGGCGTGCAGAAAGGCGACCGCGTCACCATCTATCTGCCGATGATCCCCGACGCGGCGGTGGCGATGCTGGCCTGCGCCCGCATCGGCGCCATCCACTCGGTAGTGTTCGGCGGCTTCGCCCCCAATTCCATCGCCGACCGCGTGGCCGACTGCGCCAGCAAGCTCATCATCACCGCCGACGAAGGCCTGCGCGGCGGCAAGAAGGTGCCGCTGAAGGCTAATGTCGATGCTGCCTTGAAGCTTCCCGGCACCAATACGGTGGAAACCGTGCTGGTGGTGCGCCACACCGGCGGCGCGGTGGACATGCAGATGCCGCGCGACCGCTGGTTCGACGCGGTGGTCGAAGGCCAGCCGGCCGAATGCGAACCCGAGCGCATGAACGCCGAAGATCCGCTGTTCATCCTCTACACCTCCGGCTCCACCGGCAAACCCAAGGGCGTGCTGCATACCACCGGCGGCTATCTGCTCTACGCCAGTTACACCCACGAGGCGGTGTTCGACCTGCGCGAGGACGACATCTACTGGTGCACCGCCGACGTCGGCTGGGTCACCGGGCACAGCTACATCGTCTACGGCCCGTTGGCCAACGGCGCCACCGCGGTGATGTTCGAGGGCGTGCCCAACTATCCCAACGTGTCGCGCTTCTGGGAAGTCATCGACAAGCACCAGGTCACGATCTTCTACACCGCCCCTACCGCCATCCGTGCGCTGATGCGCGAAGGCGAGGCGCCGGTGAAGAAGACCTCGCGCAGCTCGCTGCGCCTGCTGGGCAGCGTCGGCGAGCCGATCAATCCCGAGGCCTGGCGCTGGTACTACGAGGTGGTGGGCGATTCGCGCTGCCCCATCGTCGATACCTGGTGGCAGACCGAAACCGGCGGCATCCTGATCACTCCGCTGGCCGGCGCCATCGACCTCAAGCCCGGTTCGGCCACGCTGCCGTTCTTCGGCGTGCAGCCTGCGCTGGTGGACGCCAACGGCGAAATCCTCGAAGGCGCCGCCGAAGGCAATCTGGTGCTGCTCGATTCCTGGCCTGGCCAGATGCGCAGCGTCTACGGCGACCATCCGCGCTTCATCGATACCTATTTCCGCACCTATCCAGGCACCTACTTCACCGGCGACGGCTGCCGTCGCGACGAAGACGGCTACTACTGGATCACCGGCCGCGTCGACGACGTGATCAACGTCAGCGGCCACCGCATCGGCACCGCCGAGGTGGAGAGCGCGCTGGTATCGCACCCCAAGGTGGCCGAAGCGGCAGTGGTGGGTTTCCCGCACGACATCAAGGGCCAGGGCATCTACGCCTACGTCACCCTGATCGCGGGAGAAGCGCAGACCGACGAGCTGCAGAAGGAACTGGTGGCCTGGGTGCGCAAGGAGATCGGTCCCATCGCCTCGCCGGACCATCTGCAATGGGCGCCGGGCCTGCCGAAGACGCGTTCGGGCAAGATCATGCGCCGCATCCTGCGCAAGATCGCCGAGAACGCGCCGGATCAGCTGGGCGACACCTCCACTCTGGCCGATCCCTCCGTGGTCGAATCACTGGTGGCAGAGCGCAAGGTGAAATAGACCTTGAAACTGCGATCCGCGACTATCCTTCCATCGTCATCCCAGCGAAAGCTGGGATCCATCTTGATTTTGACTTCGTATTGGCCGGAACAGCCGGAGATCAAAATGGATCCCAGCTTTCGCTGGGATGACGACACCGGGAAATCGGCTCAGCGGATTCGCAGAGACCCATGACCACCCTGCTCATCGCCGACGACCACCCCCTGTTCCGCGAAGCCCTGCGTGGCGCGGTGCAGCGGGTGATGCCGGGGGTGAAACTGCACGAGGCCGACAACGTCGATGCGCTCTATGCCTTGGTGGACGCGCATCCCGACGCCGATCTGCTGTTGATGGACCTCAACATGCCGGGCGCGCAGGGCTTCAATGCGCTGGTGCACCTGCGCGTGCTGCATCCGCAACTGCCAGTGGTGGTGGTGTCCGCACGCGAAGAGCCCAGCGTGATGCGGCGCGCGCTGGATCATGGCGCCCTGGGCTTCATCCCCAAGTCGGCCGCCTCGGAAACGATCGGCGAAGCGATCCGCCTGGTGCTGGACGGCGAACGCTGGGCGCCGCCGGAAGCGCTGGCCGCGCCCGGTATCGGCCGCGACGAGTATGAAGTGGCCCAGCGTCTGCGCGACCTCACCCCGCAGCAGTTCCGCGTGCTGCAGATGCTGGGTGCGGGCCGTTTGAACAAACAGATCGCCTACGATCTGGGCGTGTCCGAGGCCACCATCAAGGCCCACGTCACCGCCATCCTGCGCAAGCTGGGGGTCACCAACCGCACTCAGGCGGTGTTGATGGCGGGGCGCCTGTCGGTCGATCCGGAGGCCATGGTGCTGCCGCCGGAAGAGCAGGACTGACGTCGCACGTTCGCCGGCTGCGCTTGCATCCGGTGAGCACGAAAATGTAACGTCGCGCACAAATTGCGCCCGGGTCGCCAGTATGGCCGCGCTACGATGGTGCGATGGGGCCCGCCTGGTGCGTGCCGGCTTTCCGGATAGGCGGATGGATAGCGACCGCAGCGAATCCCGTCGTACCAACTTCGGCAGACGCCTGTACCCGATGCGCGTCATCGGGCTGGGTATTGGCGTGCTGTGCGTGGCCGCGGTCATGCACGAGCACGGCGCCGCGCCCTGGTTATGGGGATTGCTGGTGTTCGACGGCCTGATCTGGCCGCATCTGGCCTATGCGCACGTCCTGCGCAGCCGCGACCCGATCAAGGCCGAATACCGCAACCTGATGACCGACGCCGCGTTCGGCGGCTTCTGGATCGCGGTGATGGCTTTCGACACCTTGCCCAGCGTGTTGCTGGCGGTGATGCTGACCATGGACAAGGTGATCGTCGGCGGTCGCCGCTTCGGCGCCAAGAACCTGGCGCTGATGGCGATGACCTGCCTGGTCACCAGCGCCTTCATGGGTTTTCGCTTCGAGCCCTACACCACCTACCGCACCATGCTGGCCTGCCTGCCGCTGCTGATCGTCTATCCACTGGCGATCGGCGCCGCCAGCCGCCTGCTGGCGCAGCAGACGCTGCGGCAGAAGCGCATGTTCGAGAAGACCTCGCGCTTCGATGCCGCCACCGGCCTGATGAACCGGCAGCAGTGGCAATACGCGGCCAATGTGGAATTCAACCGCTTCGTGCGCGCGGGCCGGCCGGCGGTGCTGATCATGATCGATATCGATTACTTCAAACAGATCAACGACAGTTACGGCCATACCGTGGGCGATGCGGTGATCGAGGAATTCGCGCGCCTGATGAAGGCCTGCCTGCGCGATATGGACACCGGCGGACGCTACGGCGGCGACGAGTTCGGCATCGTCATGCCCGAAACCCATTGGGAAGAAGCCATCGTCGCCGCCGAGCGCCTGCGCAGGCAGGTAGCCGCGTACGCTTTTGCGGCCGTGGATCTCAAATGCACCGTAAGTATCGGCTTGTCGGAGATCAATCACTCCATCGCCGATCCCACCGAATGGGTCAATGTTGCCGACGCCGCACTGTACGAAGCCAAGCGCAAAGGTCGCGATTGCATCGAGGTGGCGAAAATCCCGCAACGCTCCCCTTATGCCGCGCTGTCCCGGGCCGACGCCTAGCGAACCCCGCGCGCTCATGACGGTAACGATGCGGACCGACTCGAACGAAACCTCAGGCGCGCAACGCCTGCCGCGCCCAAAGGCCCAACGCAACGATCGCGATGACCCAGATCGCCACGATGACCGCTGCCATCGCAGGGCTGGTCGGCTTGTCTACGGCGCCTTCGGCCTTGGCCTGTGAGCTGGCAAGGACATCGGTTGGAACAAGACGCAGGACGAGCATCAACCCCAAGGGGACGATCACCAGATCGTCCAGGTAGCCCAGCACGGGAATGAAGTCGGGGATCAGGTCGATGGGGCTGAGCGCGTATGCCGCGATCCCGAGCGCCAGCAGACGGGCGAGCCAGGGAGTACGTGGATCACGAGCTGCGAAGTAGACGACCAGAGTCTGGCGTTTCAGCTCTCTCGCCCATTCGCGAAGACGCGACATGCGCGCCTGACCGCTCACACCGTGATCGTCTGATGGTGGGCGGCCAGGAACGCCCGCAACGAGGCCGGCTTCACCGGTTTGGTCAGCAGCCGGTAACCGCGGTCGCGCGCGCGCTGCTTGAGCTCATCGCGGCCGTCGGCGGTCAGCAGGGCGCCGGTGATCGGCGCCGCACTGGCGGCCTGCAAGGCATCCAGGGCTTCCAGTCCGTCCATGCGGTCGTGCAGGTGATAGTCGACCAGCATCACCGCCGGAGCCTGCTCGATCTTGCGCAAGGCCTCGTCCACGGTGGCCGCCGTGATCACCTCCACCTGCCAGCGGCTGAGCAACGCGCGCATGCCATCCAGGATTTCCTGGTCGTTGTCCACGCACAGCACGCGCAACCCAGCCAGCGAGTCCGTCGCGCGCGGCAAGGGCGCGGGCTCGCTGAGGGAGTCGGCGGCGAACGCCGCGCGCGGCACCGTGATCGAGAACATGCTGCCGTGATCGACACGGCTGTGCGCGCCCAGATCGTGGCCGAGCAGCCGCGAGATGCGCTGGCAAATGGACAGGCCCAATCCCAATCCCTGCTCGCCCCAATCGAAGGGCTGGGGATAGCGGTGGAACTCGTCGAAGATCTGGCGCATGTGGTGTTCGGGGATGCCGGGACCGGTATCCCACACCTGCAGTTCCAGATTCTGCCCGCGCGGGCGCATGCCCAGCACGATGCGGCCGCTACGGGTGTAGCGCAGCGCATTGGCGATGAAGTTCTGCAAGACGCGACGCAGCAACCGACGGTCGCTGCGTACCGGCTGCGCCGAGGCGTGCACCCGCAGATCGAGGCCGCGGCCGGCGGCGACCGGCGCGTACTGGGAAGCCAGTTCGCGCAGCAGCGCGCCGGCGTCGAAATCGCCGATTTCGGTGTGCATGCCGCCGGCATCCAGGCGCGAGACGTCCAGCAGGCCGTCCAGCAATTCTTCCGCCGCGCGCAGCGACGCATCGACGCGTTCGGCCAGATGGCGCTGTTCGCCCGGCTCATCGCTGTCGCGCAGCGCCGAAGTGAACAGCCGCGCCGCATTCAGCGGTTGCAGCACGTCGTGGCTGATCGCGGCCAGGAAGCGTGTCTTCGACTGCTGCGCGGCCTCGGCTTCGCGTCCGCGGTCGGCCACGCGCTGCTCCAGGTTCTCGTTGGCTTCCAGCAGCGCGTTCTCGGCGCGCTTGAAATCGGTGATGTCGTTGTAGCTGGTGACGTAGCCGCCGCCGGGCAGCGCCTGCCCGCGCATCTCGATCACGCTGCCGTCGCTGCGCACGCGCTCGAAGATGTGCGGCGAACCGACGCGCATGTAGCTGATGCGCTTGGCGATCTGCTCTTCCAGATCGCCGCTGCCCAGCTCGCCACGCTCGGCGTTGTAGCGGATCAGATCCGCCACCGGGCGACCCACGTAAAGCATGCCTTGCGGATAGCCGAACATCAGCTGATAGCGCCGGTTCCAGGCCACCAGGCGCATGTCCGGATCGACCACGCTGACGCCGGAACTGATGTTCTCCAGCGTGGTGGACAGGATTTCGCGGTTGAAGCGCAGTTCCTGTCCCGCTTCGTCCAGCACCGCCACCACTTCGCCCAGTTCCATGCCCGAGCCGCGCAGCACGCTGGTCAGCACCAACCGCGCCGAGGCCGCGCCGATGGCCGCGGCCAGCAGGCGTTCGGTGAACTGCACCCAGGCACGGTCGGCGGCGGCGGCCGGCTGCAGTTCGCGCTGCAGCGTGGTGGCCTGCTCGGCGAAGGCGCGGCGCGCATGCCGCTCGCCGACGATGCGTTCGGCCAGGGCCAGCAGATCCGACACGCGCACGTTGCCCGGCCATTCGCTGGCCACCAGCGCCTGCCGTTGCGCGTAGGGGTCGAGGAACGGAGCGATCCGCAGGCGTTCGTCAACGCTGGGCCGCCAACGCGCGGACACCAGCATCATCACGCCCGTGTTGAGCAGCAGCGACCAGAACGTACCGTGGGTCAGCGGGTCCCAGCCGGTCAGGTTGAACAACTGTTGCGGACGCAGCCAGTGGATGTCGTACGGTCCGGTCTGCAGCCATTCCGGACCCAGCCAGCCGGAAGCCGACAGCGTCGGCAGCAGCAGCGTGTAGATCCAGGTGGCGAAGCCGACCAGCATGCCGATTTCCACGCCGCGCCGGCTGGCACCGCGCCAATACAGGCCGCCGATCAACCCGGGCGCGAACTGGGCCACCGCCGCGAACGCAATGAGCCCGTAGGAGGCCAGCGAATTGTCGTTGCTGCTGGTGCGGTAGTAGGCGTAGGCGCACAAAGCCAGCATCAGGATCGCCAGCCGGCGTATCCACAGCACGCGCGAGGCCACGTCGGCCTCGGCGTGGCGCTCGGCCCAGCCGCGCCGCAACAGCACCGGCATCACCAGATCGTTGCTGACCATGGTGGCCAGGGCGATGCTGGCCACGATCACCATGCCGGTGGCCGCCGAGAATCCACCGATATACGCCACCAGCGCCAATGCGTTGTTGCCTGCGGTCAACGGCAGCGCCAGCACGAAGGTGTCGCTGGCGATGCCGCCGGCGCCGCCGAACATGGCCACGCCCGCGGCGGCGATGGGCACCACCATCACCGAGATCAGCACCAGATAGATGCCGAACAACCAGCGCGCCTTGCGGATGTCGCCGACGTCGCTGCATTCCACCACCGCCACGTGGAACTGGCGCGGCAGGCACACGATGGCCAGGAAGCCGAGCAGGGTCTGGGTGAAGAAACCCACCGGCGGCGCGTTCTCGAACAGGGTCCGTGCGGACTCCTCCACGTGCAGCGCGCGCCCGCCCAGCCAGATATAGGCGAATACGCCCACGATGATCATCGCTACCAGTTTCACCACCGATTCCAGCGCGATGGCCAGCATCATGCCGTGGTGATGCTCGGTGGCGTCCACCTGGCGGGTGCCGAACAGCGCGGCGAACAACGCCATCAGCAGTGCCACGTACAAAGCGGGATCGGTGAAGAAACCGCTGTTCTGCGCATCCTGGCCGGTCAGCACGCCCAGGCTCAGCGCCACCGCCTTGTACTGCAAAGCCAGGTAGGGAATCACGCCGATCAGCGCGATCACCGTGACCAGCGCCGCCAGCCGGCGCGAACGGCCGTAACGCGAGGAAATGAAATCGGCGATGGAAACGGTGTTCTGGCTGCGCGCGATCAGCGCCAGCCTTTCGATGATGCGCCAGCCGAACAGCAGCAACAGCAGCGGGCCCAGATAGATCGGCAGATAGCCGATGCCGTTGCGCACCGCGCTGCCCACCGCGCCGTAGAACGTCCATGAGGAGCAATAGACGGCCAGTGCCAGGCTGTAGACCACCGGGCGCAACCAGGGCCGGTCCGGATACATCGGGCGCCGGTCGCCCCACCACGCCACGCCGAACAGCAGCGCGGCGTAACCGACCGATACCAACAGCAGGACCCAGCTGGAAACCAATGCGGCGCTCCGTATCTTGGGTCTGCGAGTGTATGCCGAGCTGCACCGCCCGGGGCCGCCCGCTTGCCTGCGCTACGCGATGCCGGCAAGCTGAAATGCGGTCAACAGCCGGTGCATGCGCGCGAGGTGCGCCGACATGCCGGTCTTCAGGAGCAACCAACGCATGACGCAGGACCAGGACACGGCGCCAGCCGGAAACCAGCGCGCGGCCGCGGACGGAGCGCGCCTGCCGTTGCGCGAGAAGATCAGCTACGGCATCGGCGACTTCGGCTTCAACCTCTATTGGGCCAACATCTCGGCCTTCCTGCTGATCTTCTACACCGACGTGATGGGGCTGGCCGCTGGCGCGGTCGGCACGATGATGCTGGTGACCAAACTGGTCGATGCGGCGGCCGACCCGTTGATGGGCGCGATCGCCGATCGCACCCGTACCCGCTGGGGCCGCTTCCGGCCGTACCTGCTGTACGCCGCGGTGCCGCTTGCGATCACCGGCGTGCTGACCTGGACGGTCCCGGACCTGGATGGCAGCGGGCGCCTGCTGTGGGCCTATGCCACCTTCACCCTGATGATGTTCGTCTACACCGTGCTGAGCATGCCGTACTCGGCGCTGTCCGGGGTCATGACCGCAGACAGCCAGCAACGCACCACCCTGATCAGTTTCCGTTTCATCGCCGCCTTCGCCGGCACCACCCTGGTCAACTGGCTGACCCTGGACCTGGTGCGCTGGCTCGGCCGCGGCGACGAGCAGCTTGGCTGGCAGCTGACCATGGTCCTGTACGGGGTCGTGGCGGTCGCCACCTTCGTGGCGGTGTTCGCCAACACCCGCGAGCGCATCGAGCCGCCGCCGCAGCAGCGCAGCACGATGCGCCAGGATGTGCTCGACCTGCTGGGCAACAAGCCCTGGCTGGTGCTGTTCGTGCTGGCGCTGGTGATCATGGTGACGATCGTGATGCGTAGCGGCTCGCTGGTGTATTACCTCAAGTACTACGTAAGCCGGCCGGAGCTGACCGGCCTGTTTCTCGGCAGCTATTCGGTGGCGCTGGCCGTCGGCGCGGCGCTGACGCCGCTGCTGACCCGCCTGGTGGACAAGCGGCGGCTGATGATGGGACTGATGGCCGGGGTCGGCGTGATCAGCTGCGCGATGTACTTCGTGCCCAAGGAACAGATCTGGGTGACGTTCGCGCTCAACACCCTGGTCGGATTGCTGCTCGGGCCGAAGTCGCCGCTGGCGTTCTCCATGTATGCCGATTGCGCCGACTACACCGAGTGGAAGACCGGGCGCCGCGCCACCGCGATGACCTTCGCTGCAGCAGCGTTCTCGCAGAAGCTGGGCGGTGCGGTGGCCTCGGCCGCGATCGCCTGGATGCTGGCGGCGATGGGCTATATCGCCAATCAGGCCCAGTCCGACGCCTCGCGCCTGGGCATCGTGCTGCTGCTGACCGTGATTCCGGGTGTGGTGGCACTGCTGGCGGTCTGGGTGATGCGGGCCTATCCGCTGGATGACGCCGCGCTGGCGCGGGTCGAGGCGGAACTGCAGGCGCGGCGGGAGGTGGGGACGTGAGCGGTGTCTTCGACGCGACCCTGCCGTATGGCTTCCAGGAGCAGGGCCGACGCTTCGTCCTCGGCAGTCCCACCGCGATGCCGCAGGCCTCCACTTTCCTGTGGAACCGGCGGATGCTGTTGCAGCTGAACTGCCGTGGTTACGCTACCGCGCAGTTCATGCAGCCGGAGCCGGCCAAGTACGCGCATGCGCCAACGCTGGAAGCCAGGAGCTTCATGCAGCCGGAGCAACCGTACTACGCGCACCATCCCGGCCGCTTCTGCTACGTCAAGGACGAAGACAGCGGTCTGCTGTTCTCCGCGCCGCACGCGCCGGTGAACCGCGCGCCGGACGCATTCGCTTTCTCGGTCGGCCAGGGCGACGTCGCCTGGACGGTGCAATGCGACGGCATCAAGGTGGAAATGTCGGTGCGGCTGCCACTGGAGGACGTGGCCGAACTGTGGACCGTGCGCGTGCGCAACCGCTCCGGCCGTGCGCGCCGGATCAGCCTGTATCCGTATTTCCCGGTCGGCTACATGTCGTGGATGAACCAGTCCGGCGGCTATCGCGCGGACCTGGGAGGAATCGTCTGCGACAGCGTCGCTCCATACCAGAAGGTGGACGACTACTTCCGCCAACGCGAATTCAAGGATCGGACCGTGCTGCTGCACGAGCGCCAGCCCGATGCCTGGGAAGCGAACCAGTCCGCGTTCGAGGGCGAGGGCGGATTGCACGCCCCAACCGCCGTCACCGCGCATCAGCGGCTGGCGGGCGGCGAGGCGCTGTACGAGACGCCGGCGGCGGTGCTGCAGTACCGCGTTGCGCTGGCGGCGGAGGGCGAGGAAACCTTCCGCTTCGTCTTCGCCCCGGCCCGCGACGACGCCGAGACCGCCATGCTGCGCGCACGCTATCTGTCCGAGGAAGGTTTCGCCGCCGCCACCACGGCCCACGCTTCCTACCTGGACGAGGGCCGCGGCTGCCTGCGCATCGAGACCCCGGATCCGTGGCTGGACGACTTCGCCAATCACTGGCTGCCGCGGCAGGTTTATTACCACGGCGATTGCAACCGCCTGACCACCGACCCGCAGACCCGCAACTATCTGCAGGACCACATGGGCATGGCCTATCTGCGACCGCAGACGGCGCGGGCGGCTTTCTTGCACGCGCTGTCGCAGCAGGAACCCGGAGGGGCGATGCCCGACGGCATCCTGTTGGTCGAAGGTGCGGAGCTGAAGTACATCAACCAGGTGCCGCACACGGACCACTGTGTATGGTTGCCGGTGTGCCTGCAGGCTTATCTGGACGAGACCGGCGACGATGCCCTGCTCGAAGCGAGGGTGACGGACCGCGCGGGCGACACGGCCAGCGTCGCCGAGCGCATTGACCGGGCGATGGACTGGCTGTTGCAGGCGCGCGATGCGCGCGGGCTCAGCTACATCGCCCAGGGCGACTGGTGCGATCCGATGAACATGGTCGGCTGGAAGGGAAGGGGCGTGTCCGGCTGGCTGTCGCTGGCCAGCGCGCATGCGCTGCGCCTGTGGGCCGCTGTCTGCGTACGCAGCGGACGAGTCGCGCAAGCCGTACGCTTCGAAGCCGGTGCCGACGCGCTCAATGCCGCGGTCAACGCCCATCTGTGGGACGGCGACTGGTACGGCCGCGGCATCACCGACGATGGCGTGGCGTTCGGCGTGAACGCCGACAGCGAAGGCCGCATCTACCTCAACCCGCAGAGCTGGGCGATGCTCAGCGGCGCCGCCGACGCGCCGCGCCGCGCGCGGATGCTGGCCGCGGTCGATGCGCAGTTGGCCACGCCGTACGGCGTGGCCATGCTCGACCCGCCCTATACCGGCATGCGCGAAGACATTGGCCGGCTGACCCAGAAATTCCCCGGCTCGGCGGAGAATGGCGCGGTCTACAACCACGCCGCTGCCTTCTACCTGCACAGCCTGTACAAGGTCGGCGAAGGGGATCGCGCCTGGAGCGTATTGCGCGCGATGCTGTCCGGCCCGGACCTGGAAGACTGCCTGCAGCGCGGACAGCTGCCGGTGTTCGTGCCCAACTACTACCGCGGCGCCTGGCGCCTGCACCCGCGCACCGCCGGCCGCTCCAGCCAGCTGTTCAACACCGGCACGGCGGCGTGGATGTATCGCTGCCTGGTGGAGGAACTGTTCGGTCTGCGCGGCGAGGGCCAAGCGCTGAGGATTGCACCGCAGCTGCCTTCGCACTGGCCGCGCGCACGCGCCTGGCGGCGGTTCCGCGGCGCCGAGTTCGAAGTGGAGATCGAACGTGTCGCCGGCCGCACCGAGGCCCGCGTGGCGATCGATGGCCAATGGCTGGAGGGCGATATCTTTTCCGGCATCGAGGCGGGGCGTCGCTACCGGGTCCGTGTGGAACTGCCGGGTGAGGCGGGGCCGGCATGAGCGAGGTGCGCGTGGCCGTGGTGATGGGCGTGTCCGGCAGCGGCAAGACCACGCTGGCCCGCGCGTTGTCCGATGCATGGGAGGCGACCTTCCTCGACGCCGACGATTTCCACAGCGACGAGGCCAAGGAGTTGATGGCTGCAGGCAAGCCGCTGACCGACGGAATGCGCCAGCCGTGGGTAGCGCGTATCGCCGCCGATCTGCAACGCCGCGTGGCCGATGGCGCGCGCGTGAGCCTTGCCTTCTCCGGACTGCGCCGCCAGCACCGCGACGTGCTGCGCGCCGCGGGATTGCCGCTGCGGTTCCTGTTCCTGCGCGGCGAGGCGGCGCTGATCGGCCAGCGCATGCGCGAGCGTAGCGGCCACTACATGCCGGTGTCGCTGCTCGACAGCCAGTTCGCCACGCTGGAGGAACCGGTCGCCGAGGACGATGTCGTGGTGCTGCCGGTCGATCTGCCGCCCGATGCGCAGTTGCGTCGCGCCCTGCAAGCCCTGGCCGAGCCCTTGTAGGAGCTGGATATTGTAGGAGCGACGTCAGTCGCGAAACTCATGATCTCCGAATCATCGGCTGGACGTTCGCGACTTACGTCGCTCCTACGTCGCCCCTACCCGGCGTTCGCGCAAGCGCCAACAGCCGTCGCGCGGCGTTCTCCGCCTGCCCACGCAACTCGGGTACGGCGATGCTTTCCCACAGCTGGCCGATACGCAGGCTGCCGACCACGGCCACGCCCGCCAGATTCCGGCCCTGCGCATCGACCAGGTCGCCCTCGGCGCAGGTGTCGATGCCGATGCCATGCATACCGGGCCGGGCGTTGCCCTTGCCCAGAAGGTCGGAAAGCAGCGGATTGCGCATCAGTTGCGCGCGCATCTCCACTCCGGTGGCGTTGACGATGCGGTCCACATCGAGTTCCTGCGTGCGCCGGTCGCGCATCATCAAGGTCACGCGTATGCGTTCCCCTTCGCGGGCCACGGTCTGCAGGCGGCCGCGATGCAGCCGCAGCTGGCCGCTGGCCTGCAGCGCTTCGAGTTGCGCATGCACTTGCGGCGCGATGCGATGGCGGTGCACGTCCCAGTAGCGCACCACGTGACGCAGGAAACGCCGCTGGTCTTCATGGGAAAGCGTGAGCCACAGCTTTTGCACCAGAGGGCGCGCACTTTCCATCACCGCTTGCCACGGCAGCCCTTGATGGTCAGCGTCGCGGACGGCCGCGCGCAGGACGCGCATGCGCTGCCGCAACGGCATGCCCAGCAGCGCCTCGGCATCGAAATCGGCGACCGCATGCTTGGTATGCGCAAGCGGCAGCAGCGCGTGCCGCGACAACACGTGCACACGGCCGCGATGGCCGTTTGCGACCAGGCTCAGCGCCGTGTCGACCATGCTCAGGCCGGAGCCGGCGATGCAGATTTCCGCATCGGCGGGGATCTGTTTTATCGCATCGAAGTCCCAGGCTTCCAGCACCGATTTCCCTGGCAGTCCCGATGCGCCGCGAGCGGGCAGCGGCTTCGGATTGTTGCCGACCGCCATGGCCACACCGCGGACGCGGATCGAGCCGCCGGATTCGAGGCCCAGCCGCAGCATGTCGTCGGCCTCGTCCAGGCTCGTGACCCGGTCCTGCAGTACTTCGAAGTGCGCCGCCGCGGTTTCGCGCGCGCGTTGCAAACGATCGCGCAGATATTCGCCGTAGTGCCGGCGTTGCGCGTAGGACACCGCGATGGCTTCGCGTGCGGCCTCGCCTTCGCGGGCGACCAGGAAATCCACGAAATCGTCCGGCTGGCCGTCGAACGCGCTCATCCGCCGTGCCGGCACGTTTAGCAGATGTTCGGCATGGCGGGTGGCGTAGGCCACGCCTTGCGCCAGTCGCGCAGTGGGTTCGATCAAGACGATGCGGACGTCGGCGCCGGCCAGACCCAGCGCATGGATGGCCGTCAGTACGCCCCCCGCGCCGCCGCCGATGATGGCGATGTCGAAATCGTATTGCGGGGATCGGTTCGTCATCGGCCCTATTGTAGGGGATGGCTCGCAAACCCCGGAGTCGCCCCTTTCATTGTGAGAGGTCTTACATCAAGGAGTCGGCCAGGCGCGCGATGCCTTCGCGGCTGCGCTTCCAGGCTGGGCGTTTGCTCCAGGCCGCGTGGTCGATCCTTTCGGCGTCCGCCAGATACGCCGCCTCCACTTCGCGCATGCGCGCGACCACGCCGCGGTCGTAGCAAAGCAATCCTATTTCCGCGTTCAACGCGAAAGAACGTATGTCCAGGTTGATCGAACCCACCAGGGCGATGTCCTCGTCCACGCTCAGATGCTTGGCATGCAGGAAATGCGGCCGGTACAGCGCGATCTTCACGCCGCTGGCCAGCAGTTCGTCGTAGTAGGAATCCTGCGCCCATGCGGTGAGCCGCTGGTTGTTGCTGGCCGACAGGATCAGCTGCACCTCCACCCCCGACAGCGCGGCGATGCGCAAGGCGCTCAGAGTCGCATCGTCGGGCACGAAATACGGCGTGGTCAGCACGATCTTGCGCTGGGCCAGATGGATCAACGCGTTGACCGTGTCGCGCGCGTTCTCGAACGGATACGCAGGCCCGCTGGGCAGCAGTTGCATGGCCACGTTGGCTTCGCTCACTGCGGGCACGGGCTTGACCTGCAGCCGTTGCCCGGTCTCGATATACCAGTCGCTGGCGAACACCCCTTCCAGATGCGCCACCACCGGTCCCTGCACGCGCGCCACCAGCTCGCGGTTGGGGAAGCCGCGCACGAAATCCGGCGCGGCCAGGTTCTGCGAGCCTACGTAGCCGGCGCTGCTGTCGATCACCGCGACTTTGCGATGGTTGCGCAGGTCCATGCGCCCACTGCGCCGCCAGCGCAGCCCGCCAGGCAGCATCACGTGGACCTCCACGCCGGCCTTGCGCAGACGCCGCGCGTAACAGCGCAGGCCGCGCTTGGCGCCCACGGCATCCAGCAGCAACCGGCATTGCACGCCGCGCGCGGCGGCGCGTTCCAGCGACTGGCAGACGGCTTCGCCGACAGCGTCGTCGAACAGCAGGTAGTACAGCAGGTGCACGCGTTCGCTGGCGCCATCGATGTCGGCCAGCAGGGCCGTCAACGAAGCGGCGTAGTCGTCGAGCAGTTCTATAGCGTTGCCGTGAGTGGGCATGAAGTCGCCCAGCCGCTCCACCAGCGGCACCATCTCGCTGGCGGCCTCGCTGCCGTCCGGCAACCAGCGCAGCGCGCCATGCGGCGCCTGTTCCTCGCGGATCACGCCCGAGGCCAGGGTCTGCCGGCGCACGCGTTCCCGCGATAGCCAGGGGTGACCGAACAACAGATACAGCGGCAGGCCCACCAGCGGCAGGAAACCCACCAGCAGCAACCAACTGCGCGCCGCCGCCGGCGTGGTGCGGGTGGGGATCCACAACAGCGCCGCCAGACGGATCACCCAGTCCAGCGCCAGCAGCCACACGCCCGCGGAGAAGGGCGTGGCCCATTCGGCGAACTGGTGGAGGAAGGAATTCATGGCCCCGATTCTGCGGGGTGGAGCGGGAAAGGACAAAGCGCGCTTGCATCGTGCGTGGCCGTAGTAGCACGCCCGAAGCTGGCGAAAGACCATCCGGAGTTCGTCATCCCAGCGAAAGCTGGGATCCATCTTGATCTTGCTTTGCTTTCGGCCACGCGAAGATCAAGAGCAAAATGGATCCCAGCTTTCGCTGGGATGACGTCAGGGTGTGGGAGGGTTATGGAGAAATCAAATGCCGCAAACAACAAACCCGCCTTGCGGCGGGTTTGTCTGAAAGCTGGATCCCCGCTTTCGCGGGGATGACCTAGCGGCAAAGGCGTTCGCTGCGCGAACGCGCCGCTAGGTCACTTGATCTTGCCTTCCTTGTAGACCACGTGCTTGCGCACGACCGGGTCGTATTTGCTCATTTCCATCTTGCCCGGGGTGTTCTTCTTGTTCTTGTCGGTCGTGTAGAAGTGACCGGTGCCGGCCGAGGAAATCAGACGGATCTTGTCGCGTTTGCCTGCCATGTCTTATCTCCTCAGACCTTTTCGCCGCGCGCGCGCAGCTCAGCCAGAACGGAATCGATGCCGTTCTTGTCGATGGTGCGCAGCGAATGCGCGGAAACCTTCAGCTTGATCCAGCGGTTTTCGCTGGCGACCCAGAAGCGGCGCTCGTGCAGGTTGGGCAGGAAGCGACGACGGGTTTTGTTGTTGGCGTGGCTGACGTTGTTACCCGTCATCACACGCTTGCCGGACACTTGGCATACGCGGGACATTACGCACCTCGATAGATTTTTGTGTCGCCCTTAGCCAGGGAAACGGCGGCCCCGCCGCGATAGCGGCACACGAAACGGGCAATGGTTTGGCGCTACCGGCGGCGGGTCGGAATCGTGCTTCCGGACCCGCCCGGTCATAGGCACAAAGGCCGACCGGACGAAGCGAGCCGCGCATTATGCCCAGGTTTCCCTTATGGCGCAAACACTTATGACGGCCTACGTGGCCAGCAAACGGCCCTGGACCCGCCTGGATCCAGGCCAGACCAGAGGGCGACGGGCACTAATTCACACCACTAGTGCTGGTCAAGGACCATGCCGGCCACGATCACACCCGCCAGCAGGACGATCGGGATCGCCCACCACTGCATGGGGATCCAGAACAGGCTGTGGTCGTTGCGCAGCAGTACCCGCTGGCCGGTCTTCGGATCCACCAGCTCGCGGGTGGGCGCCGAGTTCAGCTTCCTTCCCAGCCACCACACCATCGCGGCGGAACAAACGCCGGAAACCGGGATCATCAGGGTGGGGTTTGCCAGAAACGTACCCTTGGCGCCGATGCCGAACACCACCGCAAACAGAATGAAAAACGCTGCCGGTATCAACGCAGCCAGTATTCCCCAACCTCTCCAGATGATCATTGCCTATCCCCCTCGATTCGATTGATCCGGGGATTGTAAATGTCTGAATCAGAAGAGGAAAATGTGAGTCAACTCACTTTAACGCGAAGCTTTTCCAACACGCCTTCCAGCGTATCCAGATCGGTGTAATGGATGACCAGCTTGCCCTTGCCACCGCGGCCATGGGCGATGCTGACCTTGGTGCCCAGGGACTCGGACAGCTCGGTCTCCAGCGAGGCGATATCGGCCTGGGGCGTGGCTTTGCCGGGCTTGGCCTTCTTGCTGCTGACCGGCACCTTGCCGGCGGCGAACTGCTGGGCGCGGTGCTCCACCTCGCGGACCGACCAGCCCTGCTCGGCCGCTTCGGCAGCCAGCTTGCTGGCCAGCTCGGGCGAAAGAGTCAGCAGGGCGCGGGCATGGCCCATCTCCAGGCGGCGGGCTTCCAGCAAGGCGCGGATGGCCGGCGGCAGTTCCAGCAGGCGCAACAGGTTGGAGACCGCGGCGCGGGAACGGCCCACCGCTTCGGCGGCTTCGGCATGGGTCAGGGAGAATTCGCCGATCAGGCGCTGCAGGGACTGCGCTTCCTCCAGCGGGTTCAGGTCTTCACGCTGGATGTTCTCGATCAGCGCCATAGCGATGACGGTGCGGTCGTCCAGGTCGCGGACCACCACCGGCACCGCGGCCAGGCCGGCTTCCTGGGAAGCGCGCCAGCGGCGTTCGCCGGCCACGATTTCGAACTTTCCGGGCGACAGCTCGCGCACCACGATCGGCTGGATCACGCCCTGGGCCTTGATCGATTCGGCCAGCTCGCTCAGCTTGGCCGGGTCCATGGACATGCGCGGCTGGTACTTGCCCGGCTGCAGCTGTTTGATTGGAATCTGCCGCAGGTGTTCGCCGGGTTGGGCTTCGGGTGGCGCGGTGGCGGCGGCTTTCGGGCCCAGCAGTGCTTCCAGGCCGCGGCCCAGGCCGCGTTTCTTGGGGGCGGACATTTACGCGTTCTCCAGATATTTCGCTTGCTGTTTGTTGCGCTCGGTCTGCCGGCGCAGGATCTCGCCGGCCAGGCCCAGGTAGGCGACGCCGCCGCGCGAGGCCCGGTCGTAACCGACGATGCTCTGGCCATGGCTGGGCGCCTCGGCCACGCGCACGTTGCGCGGCACGATGGTGCGGAACACCTTGTCGCCGAAGTGGTTGGTCAGTTCGCCGGACACGGCGTTGGCCAGATTGTTGCGCACGTCGAACATGGTGCGCAGCACGCCTTCGATCTCAAGGCCCGGATTCAGCCGCGCCTTCAGCGCCTCGATGGTGTCGATCAGCGCGCTGAGGCCTTCCAGCGCGTAGTACTCGCACTGCATCGGCACCAGCACCGAGTCGGCCGCGGTCAGCGCGTTGAGGGTGAGCAGCGACAGCGCCGGCGGGCAGTCGATCAGAATGAAGTCGTAGTCCTCGCGCAACGGATCCAGCGCGACCTTCAGGCGCTGTTCGCGGCCTTCGATCTCCATCAGCTGGATCTCGGCGGCGGTCAGGTCGATGTTGCCGGGCATCAGGTCGAAATCTTCCGGTGTCTTCACGATCACGCTGCGCGCGTCGGCTTCCTGCAGCAGCACGTCGTAGCTGGAGGCTTCCAGTTCGCGCTTGTCCACGCCGCTGCCCATGGTGGCGTTGCCCTGCGAATCCAGGTCGACCAGCAGCACGCGCTTGGGCGCGCGCGCCAGTGCGGCGGCCAGATTGACCGCGGTGGTGGTCTTGCCGACTCCGCCTTTCTGGTTGGCGATGGCGATGATGCGGGCCATGCGTGGGACGCCTCGTGGAACCCTGGTGGGTCGGGGATTATGCGGGATGAAGCGTGGAACTTTGGGGAATCGGTGCCCCCGTCTTTGGATTTTGGACGAGGAGTCGGTCCTCGCAGGCGCGTGCTGCTGCTTTTGCCCCCTTTGGAAAAGGGGGCTTACGGGGGATTTGCTCTTGGCGCCAAAAGCAAATCCCCCTCAATCCCCCTTTTTCAAAGGGGGAGGCCCTGCTCATTTCAAATCTAAAGGGGGAGGCCCTGCTCACGCATCGCGGGCGACGATCACCAGATGCCGTTCGCCGACCAATCCGGGCACGGCAAGGGTATGTACGTCCGAGACTGTCCACCCTGCCGGCAGCGCGGCGATCTCTTCGTCCGGCCGGAGGCCTTTCATGGCCAGCAGCTTGCCGCCTGGCTTCAGCAGATGTCCGCCGACTTCAATGATCCCGGCCAGTACGTCCAAAGCGCGGGCGGTGAGGGCGTCGTAGGCGCCCGGCTCATCCAGCGCTTCGGCACGGGATTCGGCCACCCGCGCATTGGTCAGGCCCAGGGTGCGCACTGCTTCCCGCAGGAATCGCGCTTTCTTGCCGTTGCTCTCCACCAGGGTGACCCGCAGCTTCGGCTTGGCGATCGCCAGCGGGATGCCGGGCAGGCCGGGGCCGGTTCCCAGATCGGCCAGCGCTTCGTTCTCGACGAACGGATGCATGGCCAGCGAATCGAGCAGGTGGCGGGTCACCATTTCGCGCGGGTCGCGGATAGCGGTGAGGTTGTAGGCGCGGTTCCAGCGATCCAGCAGGGCCAGGTAGGCGAGCAGGGGCGGCGAAAGCGCATCGCCATCCAGGCCCAGCGTGGTCAGGCCGCGGTTGAGATCGTCGCGCAGCGCTTCGGGAAAAGAAGAAGTATTCATTCCCGCCAGTATCGCAGACGACCCGCTTGAGCCGTACGAGCGCCGTAGGAGCGACGTAGGAGCGACGTAAGTCGCGAAGGGTTTTCCCGGCGAGGCCACATCGCGACTTACGTCGCTCCTACGGCGTCCGTTGCGCGCCATGCCAGCGCGGCTTGGTAGCCGGGCAAGGGCGTCCACTCGCGCAATGTCCAGTCCTGCGGTTGTCCCAGCGCGAAGTCGCAGCGGATCAGTTGCAGCTCGCCGCCGTTTTCGGCGAACACCAATTTCTCCAGCCCGAACGACAGGCCCTTGCCGTGGGCCTTGAGCACCGCTTCCTTGGCGCACCACAGACGCACGAATGAAAATTCCATCGCGTCTTCGCCCTGGGTGGCCAGCCAGTGCACTTCATCGGCATGGAAGAACCGCTGCGCCAGTTGCCGTGCGCGCGGGCGCGGCCGGAGTTGTTCGATATCCACGCCGAGCTGGACCGATTCGCCCAGTGCCAGCAGCAACGCATCGCCGCTATGGCTCCAGCCCGCGTCGAAGCGCTGGTAAGGAGGCCCCAGCAAGGGGCGGCCTTCGCTGCCGCGCGACAAGGGCAGATCGTCGTCGTCGCATCCCAGCGCCTCGCAAAGCAAAGGGCGCACGTAAGGTTCGCCGCGTTCGCGCCGGGGGTGACGCAGCAGCCATAGGCGGACAGGGGTTTCGGAAGGCAGGTTCGGCATGCGCACCAATGTAGCCGATGGCTTGTTCCGTCTCACATTTCTCTCTGCTGCGCGGCGGCGTGCAAGCGCGGCTGGTTTGCGCTATCTAGAAGGCGACAAGGGAGAGGGCCCCACCAGGACGCGGGTTAACAGCGGCTTCACATGTCGAGGCCTTAAATCGTTCCGGTAGAAAGTTTTGGTGCAACCGTTCCCGCAATGACGCGGGAACGCCTTTCCACAAATGCAAGGAGAACGCTTGATGAACTTCCTGATCTATCTGATTGTTGGCGGTATCGCGGGCTGGCTGGCCAGCATCGTGATGAAGCGCGATGGTTCGCAAGGCATCATCCTCAACGTCGTCGTCGGCATCATCGGCGGTTTCCTCGGTGGCTGGCTGCTGCCGCAGATCGGTTTCGGCCTGGGCGGCGGTACGCTGGGTTTCCTGGTCACCGCCTTCATCGGTGCGGTCGTCCTGCTGTTGATCATCAACCTGTTTACGCGCGGCAAGGCGCGTTAAACGTTTCGCTGCGACCGCGTGCGCGATTAAGACGCACCCATGGTTCGTGGCACCGCAAAGGCCCGGCAATGCCGGGCCTTTGTTCGTGTAGGGCGGGCACTGCCCGCCGCTTTCCGCGCCAACCGAACGGCGGGCGGTGCCCCCGCTACTAATTCTTTTTTGGATGTTTGCCATCCATGGCCGTGCGTTCGGCCGGGCAACAAGTGCCTTGGGGGCGTCCGTTAAGCGTCCAACCTCACCCAAGCAGGCGCATGATCGCTGGGGCGTTCCCAGGTGCGCGGTTCGCGGTCGATGCCCGCTTCATGCGCGCTATCGCGCAATGCATCCGACACTAGCGTGAGATCGATGCGCAAACCCAGGTCGCGGCGGAAACCGGCCATGCGGTAATCCCACCAGCTGAACACGCCGCCGGCCTCGTTATGCAGGCGGTAGGCGTCGTGCAGGCCCAGCGCGTACAGGCGCTTGAGCGCATCGCGTTCGGCAGTGGAAGTGAGGATGTGCGAATCGTTCCACACTGCCGGATCGTGCACGTCGCGGTCGTCCGGCGCGATGTTGAAATCGCCCAGCACCACCAGCTTGGGATGCGTGCGCAGTTCGTCCTCGAGCCAGGCATGCACCGCTTCCAGCCAGCGCAGCTTGTAGGCGTATTTGTCGGTACCCACATCCTGGCCGTTGACCACGTACAGATTGACGATGCGCACGTCGCCTACGGTCGCGGCGATCGCGCGCTTCTGCTCGTCTTCGAAATTGGGAATGCCCACTTGCACGTCGCTGGCCGGCAGCCGCGACAGCAGTGCCACGCCGTTGTAGGTCTTCTGTCCGGCGAACACGCTGCGATAGCCGGCCTCGGCCAGGACGGTGTCGGGGAACTTGTGGTCCTCCAGTTTGGTTTCCTGGATGCCCACCACATCCGGCGCGAAAGCGCCCAGCCACTGTTGCAAGTGTGGCAGGCGCACGTTGAGCGAGTTGACGTTCCAGCTGGCGATTTTCATGTGGTGCCCTGTGTAGGAGCGGGCCCTGCCCGCGACGCTTTTGATGGTTTCAGGGTAAGGCATCGCGGGCAGGGCCCGCTCCTACAAAAGCTTAGCGGATGATGAAATCGATGAAGCGCGCCACCTTCGAATACGGCGGCTTGAGCATGTCGCTGCCCGCGCGCCTGGGCTGCCACAGGATCGGCAGCGCTTTGCTGAAAGCGTCGAAACCCGCGCGGCCGTGGTAGGCACCCATGCCGCTGGGGCCGATGCCGCCGAAGGGCAGGTTGTTGATGCCGAAATGCAGCACCGTGTCGTTGACGGTGACGCCGCCGGCCAGGGTATTGCGCAGGATCTTCTCCACACTGTCGCGGTCGTGGCTGAAGGGATACAGCGACAGCGGCCGGTCGTGCGCGTTGACGTAGGCGATGGCCTCGTCGAGGCTGCGGTAGGACTTGATGGGCAGGATCGGTCCGAAGATCTCTTCCTGCATCACCAGCGCATCGTCGCCGGGTTCCAGCACCACGGTCGGTGCGAACAGACGCTCACCCGGCTTGCCGTGTTCGCCCAGCGGCAGGACCTGCAGGCCGCGCGTGCGCGCGTCTTGCAGATAATTTTCCAGGCGCGCGTACTGGCCGTCGTTGATGATGCGGGTGTAGTCGTCCGATTCCGCCAACCTGCCGTAGCGCGCACTCACCTGGGCGCGCAACGCTTCGGCCAGCGCGGGCGCGCGGCCTTCGTCGATCAATACGTAATCCGGCGCGATGCAGGTCTGCCCGCCGTTGAACCACTTGCCGGTCGCCAAGCGCGCGGCGGCCTGTTCCACCGGAAAATCGGCGCAGACGATGGCCGGCGACTTGCCGCCGAGTTCCAGCGTCAGCGGGGTCAGGTTCGGCGCGGCGGCGGCCATGACCTTGCGGCCGACCGCGGTGGAGCCGGTGAACACCAGGTGGTCGAAGGGCAGCGCGGCGAAGGCGCCGGCCACCTCCGCGCCGCCGCTGGCCACGGCCACCCGATCGACGGCGAACACTTCGGCCAGCAGGCTGCGCAGAAAACTGGTGGTGTTGGGGGTGTGCTCGGAAGGCTTCAGGTAAACATGGTTGCCGGCGGCGATGGCGGTGGCCAGCGGAATCAGAGCCAGGTTCACCGGATAATTCCACGGTGCGATCACACCCACCACGCCCACCGGCTCGGGCCGGATCTCGGCGCGCGCCGGCCAGAAACGCCAGCCCACGCCCACCCGCTTGGGCTTCATCCAGCGGCGCAGGTGGCTGCGCAGGTGGTCGATTTCATTCAGGACGGTCATGCCGTCGGCCAGCAGCGTCTCGTGGCGCGAGCGCTGGCCGAAGTCGGCGGCGATGGTGTCGGCCATTTCGGGCAGCCGCCGTTTCAGTGCCTCGCGCAGGCGCTGCAGGTCGTCCCGGCGCTGCCGGTAATCCGGGCGTTTCCCCTGCCAGGCGGCGCGCAGACGGACCAGGGTGGGCTGGAGTTCGGTGCTGGGAGTATCGGTGGAAGTATCCATACGCCGCAGTGTAGTCCGGCCTCCGCGGGCCTGCCCATTACAATGCAAGGATGACCGCACTACGCCCCTATCTTGGCCGGCTTCCCACCCTTGGCCAGCGTGTTTACGTGGACCCGGCCGCCACCGTGATCGGCGATGTCGAATTGGGCGACGACGTTTCCGTCTGGCCGGGCACCATCATCCGCGGCGACGTGAACCACATCCGCATCGGTGCGCGCACCAACGTGCAGGACGGCACCATCATCCACGTCAGCCACCACAGCCCGTACAACCAGGCCGGCTATCCGACCCTGATCGGGGAGGACGTCACCGTCGGCCACGGCACCATCATCCACGCCTGCAGCATCGGCGACCGCTGCCTGATCGGCATGGGCGCCTGCATCCTCGATGGCGCGAAAGTGGAGACCCACGGTTTCGTCGGCGCCGGCGCGATCATCGGTCCGGGCAAAGTGGTGGGCGAAGGCGAACTGTGGCTGGGCAATCCCGGGCGCTTCGTGCGAAAGCTCAGCGACAAGGAAATCGAGAGCCTGCTGTATTCGGCCCAGCACTACGTGCGGCTGAAGGACCAGTACCTGCACGCGTAGGTCGGGGCTACGTCCCCGACGCATGGCATATCCGAGGTCGTCTAGTGTCGGGGGCGTAGCCCCGACCTACATCGGCACCCGTTGCGCGCGGGCGGCGGCCACGCGACACTGGCGCGCGGGCATGGGGATGCCCAATCACGGAGCGATAGAAGATGAAGGCGATGATTCGTGGCCTGCTGGCCACGTTGTGCGTGGGCATGGCTTTGTCCGCAGCCGCGCAGGCACCGGAAGAGAAGGGGACGGAAACGACACCAGAGCAGTTCGTCGCGTCGTTGCATTTCAAGGACGGAGAGGTCGCGGTACCGCAAGCCAAGGCGCATTTCCGCCTGACGCCCGCCTTCCGTTACCTGGAGCAGGCCGACGCGCGCCGCGTGCTGGAAGAGTTCTGGGGCAATCCTCCGGACGAGAGCGTACTGGGCCTGATCGTGCCGGCTACTCCGAACCTGGCCGACGACAACAGCTGGGCGGTGGTGGTGACCTATTCCGACGACGGTTACGTTTCCGACGAGGACGCCGCCAAGATCGACTACCAGGAAATGCTGGAGGAAATGCAGCAAGGCACCAAAGACGAGAATGCCGCGCGCAAGGAGGCGGGCTACGGCACCGTCGATCTGCTGGGTTGGGCCGTGGCGCCGCGCTACGACGCCGCCAGCAAGAAAATGTATTGGGCCAAGGAGCTGAAGTTCGACGAGTCCAAGGACAACACGCTGAACTACGACATACGCGTGCTTGGCCGTAACGGCTACCTGAGCCTCAACGCCGTCTCCGGCATGTCCGAGCTGGGACTGGTGCAGACCGGCATGCAGCAACTGCTGCCGATGACCGAGTTCGACGCCGGCGCGCGCTACGCCGATTACGACGCCTCCACCGACAAGGTCGCCGCCTATGGCGTGGCCGCGCTGATCGGTGGCGGGCTGGCGGCCAAGGCCGGCTTGTTCGCCAAGCTGGGCCTGGTTCTGGCCAAGTTCTGGAAGCTGGGCCTGATCGCGGTCTTGGGCCTGGGAGCTTTGGTCAAGAAGATGTTCAGTGGCAAACGTGAAAAGGGATCGGTCAGCTGATCGCGGACAACCGTTCAATACTTACAGGAGAAAGACGTGAAATCACTCGGCATGTACATGGCCATCTTCGGCCTGGGCTCCATCGTCCTCGACTTCTTCGACATGCAGTTCAAGATTCTTTCGTGGATCGACAACTGGGGTCCCACCGTGGGCTGGTCGATCCGCATCGGCCTGATCGTGGTCGGCGCCGCGATCTGGTTTTTCACGCCCAGCAAGGAAGAAGCGGCGGCCTGAGTACGGACGGACGCTGCCGCGCCCGTTGCTAGGGCGCGGTGGCGGTTTCAAGATGGCCTAGAAACGCGAGCGCCTGTGCACGGTCGTTCCCGCACATCTCCATCGACGGCCGCAGCGAAGCGCAGAACGCGGGCCGCTCGGGTTTTCCGAACAGCCTGCAGCGCAGATCCGCATCCAGTTGCACGCAGGGCACGCCCGCCGGCTTGCCCTGCGGCATGCCGGGGATGGGCGAGGTGATCGACGGCGCGATGCAGCAGGCGCCGCAACGGCTGCGGCAGGGGAAAGCGGAGTTTTCCATGGCATCGCCAGTGTAATGACTCTGGGCAAGGCCGGTTTTGGTCGTTAAAGTCATACCGACAGGGAAAGGCGCATGGAAAGCGAAACAGCGAACCACAATCCATATGCGGCACCGCAATCGCCCCTGGCCGCGCAACCGCCGCCGCTTCGGCAGGAGCCTGCCGGGCGCGCCATCCGTCTGGGAGCGGTGCTGATCGACAATATCCTGTTCACCATCGCATTCCTGCCGGGATACCTGCTGTTGCTGGAGGAAATGCCCGCGGACGCGGCATCGGTCTTGCAATGGATCGCCCCGGTGACCGGTCTGCTGGGCCTGGGACTGCTGGGCTACAACCTGTGGCTGCTGCATCGGCAGGGGCAAACGCTGGCGAAAAGCTGGCTCGGCATCCGCATCGTGCGTACCGACGGTAGCCGCAGCGGCCTGGGCCGGATCTTCTGGCTGCGTTATTTCTTTCCGACGCTGATCGGCGCCATTCCTTGCGTGGGTGGAATCTTCAGCCTGGTGGATGCGCTCTTCATATTCGCGGACGACCGCCGTTGTCTGCACGATCACATGGCCGACACCATGGTGGTGCTCGCCTGATGCTGGACACCTATCGCGAGGTAGTCACGCCCGAAGGCGTGGCCCTGCATCTGCCCGTCGCCGGCCCGGTGCCGCGCGCGGTGGCGTGGTCCATCGATCTGGCCATCCGCCTGGGCATCCTGATGTTGGTCGGCACCCTGCTGGCCTTGCTGGGAGCGGCCGGGCAGGGCTTGTACCTGATCTCGATGTTCCTGATCTTCTGGGCCTACCCCATTCTGTTCGAGGTGCTGTGGGACGGACAGACGCCCGGCAAGAAAGCCATGTCGCTGCGCGTGGTCAACGGCGACGGCGCGCCGGTGGGCTGGTTGCCCGCCATCACCCGCAATCTGCTGCGTACCGTGGACATGCTGCCGTTCGGCTATGCCGCCGGCCTGATCGCTTGCCTGGCCGATCCGCATGCGCGGCGGCTGGGCGACATGGTTGCGGGTACGCTGGTGGTGCACAACGAACACGAGCGCGATGCGGCGGCGGCGCCGGTGAACGCGGTGCTTGCGCCTAGCGCCGGCCTGCAACCGGCGGAACAGGCGGCCGTGGTCGCCTTCGGCGAACGCGCGCCGCTGCTGACGCCCGCGCGGCAGGAAGAACTGGCCAACATCGTCGAGCCGCTCACCGGCAGCCGCGGCCAGGGCGGCGTGCTGCGCTTGTACGGCATGGCCAACTGGCTGCTGGGGCGGCGATGAGACAGGAGCAATTCGTCGCCCGCCATCAACGCGAATGGCAGCAGTTCGAGCACTGGCTGGAAACGCGCGGCAATGCGCGCCATGCGCTGGCCGAACGCAATATCGGCGAAATCGGCGATGAAGACATTCCCGCGCGCTACCGGCGCCTGTGCCAGCAATTGGCGCTGGCGCGCAGGCGCGGCTACAGCCCGGTAGTGACCGCGCGGCTGCAGGCGCTGATGCAGCGCGGCCACAACCTGCTGTACCGCACGCCGCCGCCGCGCTGGCAGCGCGCGGTCGAATTCCTGCTGGCCGACTTCCCGCGCCTGGTGCGCAGCGAGGCCGGCTGCATGTGGGCCGCGCTGGTGCTGTTCGTGGTGCCGCTGGTGACGATGTTCGTGCTGCTGCAGTTCTATCCGGAACTGATCCACGGCTTGATGAGCCCGCAGGAAGTGGCGCAGCTGGAGCGCATGTACGACCCGGCCAGCGACAGCAACAAGCTGGGGCGCGAAAGCGGGACCGACTGGGCCATGTTCGGCCACTACATCATGAACAACATCAGCATCGGCCTGCGCACTTTCGCCAGCGGACTGCTGGCCGGCGTGGGCACGATCCTGGTGCTGATACTCAACGGCGTAGGCATCGGCGCGGCGTTCGGCCACCTGCAGCAGATCGGTTCGGGCGATCCGCTCTGGCGCTTCGTCGCCGGTCACGCGCCGTTCGAGCTGACCGCCATCGTACTTGCCGGCGGCGCTGGATTGCGGCTGGGCTTCAACCTGATCGCTCCCGGCCGCCGCACCCGCATCGATGCATTGGTCGCCGGCGGCATCAAGGGCGCCAGGCTGTGCCTGGGTATCGCTTTCATGCTGCTGGTGGCGGCGTTCATCGAGGCGTTCTGGTCGTCCACGCAGTCCATTCCGGCATCGATCAAGTATTCGGTATCGGGCGTGCTGTGGACGCTGGTGCTGCTATGGCTATGGCGCGGCGGGCGCAATCAGCCTGGAGACGCCGATGCGTCTTGAGCAGATGACCGTGCATCTGCGTTCGCGCTCGGCGTGGGAGGCGGTGGAATTGGGAACGGCGCTGGTGCGCCGGCATGCGGCTGCGATATGGAAGCCCTGGCTGTTGGTCACCGTGCCGTTGTTCGTCGCGTTCAATGCCGCCGCCTGGGCCATCGATTCCATCTGGCTGGCCGGCCTGTTGATGTGGTGGTTGAAGCCGGCGTTCGACCGCATTCCCTTGTTCGTGATCTCCCGCGCCACCTTCGGCGCCACCCCCAGCGTGCGGGACACGTTGGCGGCGCAACTGCGTTGGGGTTGGAGGCCGTTGCTTCACTACCTTACCTGGAGACGTTTCAGTCCCGCGCGCTCCCTGTACCTGCCCATCGATTTGCTGGAAGGCGTGCAGGGCGCGCGTTTGCGCGAGCGTCGTCGGGTGCTGGGCAGCGCGGTCTACGGCAATGCCGCCTTGTTGACGCTGGTCTGCATCAATTTCGAAATCGCGCTGGCGCTGGCGAGCGTGGCTCTGGTCTTCCTGTTCGTACCCGTGGAATACCTGCCCGAAACCATGCGCGCCGCGTGGTCGCTGGCCATCGAGCAGCCGCCATGGTGGGTGCAGGTGGGCAGCAACCTGGCGGGCTGGATCGCCACCTCGGTGATCGAACCCTTCTTCGTCGGCGCCGGCTTCGGCCTCTACCTCAACCGCCGCACCCAGATCGAAGCCTGGGACGTGGAAATCGCCTTCCGCAAATTGCGCGCAAGACTGACCGCCGTGGCCGCGCCATTCGCACTGGTGCTGGCCTTGCTGGGAGCCGGCTTGGCGCCCGCGCGCGCGCAGGAAGCGCAAGCTCCGGCCACGCCGGCCAAGCAGGAAGCCCCGACGCTGCCGGCCGTGTTCGGCGATGCGCGCGTGGACGAACGCGCTTTCAGCAAAGCCGTGGACCAGGCCTATCGCGATCCCTTGCTCAATTCCAAAAGCAAGCAGGTGACGTGGGAGAAACGCGACAAGCCCAAGGCTAAAGACAAACCGCAGACTCAACGCGATATGTCGTGGTTGTCAGGCTTCGGCACGGCGTTCGCCTTCATCGCCGAGTGGGGCCTGTGGATACTGGTGGGCGGACTGGTGGCGATCCTGCTGCTGACCCTGCGCCACTGGTTGCCATGGATGCGCGGTTCGCTGCGCAGGCACAAACCGCTGCCGGTGGACGTGGAAACGGAAGCCCTTCAACTCCCCGAAATCCTGCCCGACAACGTACCCGCCGAAGCGCGGCGGTTGTGGGCGCAGGGCAAGCCGCGCCATGCGCTGGCGTTGCTGTACCGCGCCAGCGTGGAAACCATGGCCAAGCGCGCAGAAGTCGCCCTGCCGCCCGGCGCCACCGAGTCCGAATGCCTGCGCGCCTCGCGACGCATGCCCGACGGCGAGGACCGCAGCCTGTTCGCGCGGATGGTGCGCGTGTGGCAATACGCGGCCTATGCGCAACAGCTGCCTGCGCAGGAAGAATTCGACGATCTGCTGTCCAGCTTGCAGCAGCGCTACCGGTGGGCGGCATGAACCGGTTCGGCCCCGCCGCGCGCATCGTATTGATAGTGCTGCTGGCCGCAGCGGTGATAGGCGGCGGCGTGGCCTGGTTCCTGCATGCCTACGAAAAGGTGGAGCGCGAAATCGCGCTGCCGCCGCGCGGCGAAGCCGGCTACAACCCGCTGTACGCGCTGAAGAAGGCGTTGCAGGCCGACGGGGTGAAAGTCGAATCGCGTCAGCGTCTCAACCTGGCCGCCCAACAGCTCGGTGCGCACGACACGCTGCTGATCCTCAACGATCCGCGCACCATGACTCCGGTGGAATCCCGCCGATTGCTGGAATGGGTGGCCGGCGGCGGACATCTGCTGGTACGCACTCCGCCCACGGTAATTCATGACGAAGAAACCAGCGTTCCGATTCTGGAGGACATCGGCATATTCCTGAGCGACCAATCGCCGGAATGCGAGCCGCTGCAAGTGGAAGGCCAGGACAGCCACATCGAGTTCTGCAGCGGCCGCCGCTTTTACTTCGATGAAGTCGAACCCGAACTCTCCTGGGGCGATCTGCAGGCCGATTACGTGTACGCGCGGCTCGCGCACGGCAAGGGCCATGTGGACGTGCTGGCGGATTTCGACTTCCTGACCAACAAAGGCAGCACCGACAGCGGTTTTCTGGGCATGGTCAAAGACGACCAGTCCGGCGGCCTGCGCGACGGCCCGCATCGCGCGCTGGCAAGGCAGGTGCTGGCGCCCAACTACGGCCAAGGCACCATGCACCTGGTCTACGCCGCGCAGATGCCCTCGCTGTTGCGCACCGTGTTGACCCAGGGCTGGCCCGTGTGGGTGCCGTTATTATTGGCGCTGCTGGCCTGGCTGTGGCTGCGCATGCAGCGCTTCGGCCCCTTGCGGCCATCGCCGCCGGCCGAGCGGCGCTCGTTGCTGGAACACGTGCGTGCCAGCGGCGAGCATCTGTTCCGTTACAACAAGCGCGCGCTGCTGTACGCAGCGGTGCGCAACTCTTTCCTGTCCCGTCTGCGTCGTCGCGATCCCATGGCCGCCGCGCTGTCCGGCGAGGCCCAGATCGAGGCGATCGCCGAGCGCCTGAACATTTCCGCCGACAAAATAAGAACCGCGCTGCAGCCGCCGTCCTCGCATGACAAGCCCGCTTTCCGCGACCGCATTTCCACTCTGATCCAGCTGAGAAACCGCATATGAACGATGAAACCGCTAACGCGCCCGCCGCCTCCGTGAATACGGTGCCCGCCATCACCGGCGCAGCGCTGGCCGAACGCGCCGCCGCCGTGCGCGAGGAAGTCTCCAAGGCCTTCATCGGCCAGCCGGAGGTGCTGGACCAGATCCTCATCGCGTTGCTCGCTGGCAGCCATGTATTGATCGAAGGCGTTCCCGGCCTGGGCAAGACATTGCTGGTGCGCGCATTGGCGCAAGCGCTGGAACTCAACTACGCGCGCGTGCAGTTCACTTCCGACCTGATGCCCAGCGACGTCAGCGGCCATGCGGTGTACGACCCCAAGACCGAGAGCTTCAAGATCCGCCGCGGTCCCGTGTTCACCAACCTGTTGCTGGCCGACGAAATCAACCGCGCGCCGGCCAAGACCCAGTCCGCGTTGCTGGAAGTGATGCAGGAAGGCCAGGTCACCATCGAAGGCAAGCCCTTCGAACTGTCACCGCCGTTCCTTGCCCTGGCCACGCAGAACCCGGTGGAACAGGAAGGCACCTATCCGCTGCCGGAAGCGCAGCTGGACCGTTTCCTGCTGAAGATCCTGATCGACTATCCGCAGCTGGCCGACGAAAAGCGCATGGTCGATGCCATCACCACCGGCCGCAGCGCAGGCGATTTCGATCTCTCTCAGGTGCGCCGCGTGCTCGGCGCCAGCGACATCGTGGCCATGCAGCGCGGCACCGCCGCGGTCATCGTCGATGAGCAGGTGATCGATTACGCGGTGCGCATCGTGGCCGCCACGCGCAAGTGGCCGGGCATCTCGCTGGGCGCCGGCCCACGCGGCAGCATCGCACTGGTGCGCGCGGCGCGCGCGCAGGCGGTGCTGCAAGGCCGCGATTTCGTAACCCCGGACGATGTGCGCGAGATCGCCAAGCCGGCGCTGAGGCACCGCATCACCCTGTCGCCGGAACTGCAGATCGAAGGCCAGTCGCCCGACGACGCCTTGCACGCGTTGCTGGCCAAGGTGGAAGCGCCGCGGAAATGAAGCGACGCGGTTCTGCTCTTGCCTGGCCTGTCTTCCCCCTTTGCAAAAGGGGGATCGAGGGGGATTTGCTTTTGACTTTGCTTTCGGGGGCTGCCGCGAAGAGCAAATCCTCCCCAACCCTCCTTTTCCAAAGGAGGGAGCTGCTTTGAGGCCTGCACCGCTGCTTATCGGATTGCTGGTGCTGTGGGGCCTGTCTGGTTTCGCCGTGCTGTTCGCGGGCGTGCCCTTGCTCGCCTGGCTGTTGGCCGGTGCCGGCCTTGCCTTGCTCGCCGTGCTGGATGGCCTGCTCCTGCGCCGGCGTCCCACTCCGCAGGTCTCGCGCGAAATTCCAGAAGCCCTGCCGCTGGGCATCGAACGCGACGTGACCCTGCGCGTGGAATCGATGTCGCGCCAGCGCATCGATCTGTTCGACCTGCATCCGGGTGGCTGGCCCGCGCAAGGTCTGCCGCAACGCCTGAAGCTGATGCCGGCCACCGCTTCCACTTTCAGCTACCACCTGCGCCCCACGGCGCGCGGCGATGCGACGTTCGACGGAGTGCAATTGCGATTGGCGTCGGCGTTGCGGCTCTGGCGGCAATCGCGCATCGCCGGCACGCCGCAGCGGGTGCGCGTGTATCCCAACTTCGCGCCGCTGACCAAGTTCGCGTTGTTCAGCGCCGAACAGGCTTCTCGGCTGGTCGGCGCGCACCTGAAGCGCCGCCGTGGCGAAGGCACCGATTTCAACCAGATGCGCGAGTACCGCGTCGGCGACAGCCTGCGCCAGATCGACTGGAAGGCGACCTCGCGTTCGCGCAAATTGATCTCGCGCGAATACCAGGACGAAAAGAACCAGCAGCTGGTGATGATGGTCGACACCGGCCGCCGCATGATGGCGCAGGAAGGCGAGCTGGCGCATTTCGACCATGTGTTGAACGCAACGTTGGTGGTGTCCTACCTGGCGCTGCGTCAGGGCGATGCGGTCGGCTTGTTCGCAAGCGGCGGCGAATCGCGCTGGGTGGCCCCCAAGCGCGGCATGGCCAGCATCGATACCCTGCTGCGCGCCAGTTACAGCCTGCAGCCGCAGCCGGTAGCCACCGATTACCTGGCCGCCGCGACGGAACTGTCGTTGCGCCAGCGCAAGCGTTCTTTGGTGATGCTGGTCACCAACGTGCGCGATGAGGACATCGAAGACCTGCTGGCCGCCGTGCGCCTGTTGCAGAAACGCCACCTGGTCTGCGTCGCCAGCCTGCGCGAACGCGCGCTGGACCAGGCGATGACCGACGAAGTGCACGACCTGCCCGGCGCCATCCGTGCCGGCGCGGTCGCCCGCTACGTCGAACAGCGCACCGCTGCGCACGAAGCGCTGCGCAGCCATCGGGTGATGGTGCTGGATGTCGCCAGCGAAGAGTTGCCAGCGGCGTTGGTGGAGCGATATCTGGCGGTCAAGCGCGACGGGCTGCTGTAATCGCGCGGCATTGCAGGCATGCCCTTCGAGCGCGATGCTTTCCCGGTTGGGCGTAAGACGCCGTAACATCACAAAAAATCGGGAGCGGGTTGAATGAAATCCTGGCTGGCGCTCGTCGCGTTCTGCATGCCGATGACGGTTTCGGCAGTCGAAACCGTTCGCCTCGAGAATGATCTTGTCGCCCTGGAGGTCACCCCGGAGTTGGGAGGGCGCGGCCTGGCATTCTCGCTCAAGGGCCGTCCCAATCTGCTGAAGACCGGCGAGCCGTTGACCACTCGGCCCAAACCCGAAGTCAGCGCGACGGCCGACGACATCGGCTACCTCGGCCACGATGTATGGGTGGGCCCGCAAAGCCAGTGGTGGGTGCATCAGGATGCCAATCCCGCACGCCGCAAAGCCCGGGCGAACTGGCCGCCGGATCCGTTCCTGGCTTTCGCCGATACCCGGATTGTGGAGAGAACGCCGACGCGCCTGGTCCTGGAAGGCGTGGACAGTCCGGTCTCGGGTGTGCGCCTGCGCAAGGCATTCCAGTTGTCCGCCGACAGGCCGGATACCGTGGAAGTCCGCGCGACCGCACGCAATATCCGCAATACCGACATCGCGTGGGATCTGTGGTTCAACACGCGCACTCCTTCGTACACGCGCGTGTATGTGCCGGTGACCGGCGACCAGGACGTGCGCGTGCAGGCATCCACCGAACAGACGATAGGGCCCTTGCTGCCGCACGTGGAGCGCGGCCTGTTCTCGCTGGACAGATCGGCGCTTGGGGAGGGCATGAGCGCCCGGCGCGGCAAGGTCCTGATACAGCCCTCCGCGGGCTGGATGGCCGGATTCTCCAGTGGCCAGCTTTTCCTGATCCGGTTCCGGCATCATCCTCTTTCGAAGATCCATCCCGAGCAGGGCCAGGTGGAGCTTTACCTGGACGAACGCGCCGATGCGAACGCGGGCCTGTTGGAAATGGAGGTGCACGCACCGTACCGCACGCTCAGGCCGGGCGAAGAGATGGAGGCGGTGGAGTGGTGGACCGCGCTGCCGTACGACGGAGCGGATACGCGCGAGGCGCAGGTGGCGTTCCTGTGCGGGGAAGCGGCGGAACGGTTGGAGCTTGAGGATCTTTGCGGCAACCGGAAGAAAAAGGCGCCGTAACCGGCAGCGGCCGACAGGCGCGGATGCGGCTTACGGAGCGGACTTTTCCGCGACGATGCCGCGTCCCGTGGCTGCCCAGTAGATACCGCCGTAAAGGTGATCCAGATAAAGCCGGTCGTTGTACAGCTCCGGCGTATGCCCCAGCGCGGTGACGAAACTGCGGCCGCCCTCGAAGAAGTGGTACCACGCCACCGGATGCGATTTGCCCATGCCTTCGGCTTTCTGGCCGGGCCAGATCAGGGTGGGATCGTAGCTGGACTCATCCACGTTCATCACGACGTGCAGATCGGAGGAATAGGGTGCGTCGTATTCGTACCACTCGTCCGTCCATAGCCAGCGGTCCGGCAATCCCAGCGTGGCCGGGAAGTTGTGATCCACCACGTCGATCACGCCGGTCTGGATATAGGGATGGGTACGGAACGAACGCCCCACCAGATGCTCGTACCAGGTCCATTCGCGGGCGGTGGCGATGGCCTTGTGCACGGCCACGAAGCCGCCGCCGGCATGGATGTAGTCCTGGAAGCGCTTGCGCTGCGGCTCGCTGAGCTCTGCGCCGGGAGTGTTGAGGAACACGATGGCGGCGTACTGCGAAAGGTCGCCATCGAAAGGCCTTGTGTCCCAGGCCCAGACCAGTTCGAAATTGTGCTGCCGCGCCATTCGTTCGAACGACGGCTTGGCCACGGTGACGTAGTCGTTGTGGTACTTGTTGGGAATGGCTGCGACCAGCACCTTGAACTGCTGCTGCGCTTGCGCAGGCATTGCGAACAATGCGCAAATCAGCGCGAGTAGGACGATCGATTTCCTCATGGCCCGATCGTAGCGCAAACATGGCGGCCGTATCGGCGTCGCTGGCTCAGGGCTTCAGATTTCCCTTCGTTACTTATTCCGCATCGGCAGCGAGGTATGCAGTTGCGAACTATCTCGTACGGCGGTCAGGCGACGGTGCGGTGCGGAGGATCGCACGCACAGCCTTCATCGCCGATCACTGTCCTTGGGGCATGCGTGCGGTCGCTTCGGCTTGCCGCGTCGCCTTGCATAGTCCCCACGCAATCATCACCAGCCCTGCCAGCGAAACGCAGTTGATCAACATCCGCACGGCGCTCAGGCGCGCGAAGATCGTGCTGATCTGGGTGGCGGAATCGGCGGCGGTGCTGATCACCCAGTTCTGGTAAAGCCCCAGCCCAAGTTGCAGCACCGCGCAGCCCAGCATCAGGCCGATGCCGATCAGGCCGAGCTGCCGCGCCTTGCCCGGGCGCGCCGCGCTCCACAACATCGCCAGGGCGATGGCGCAGGCCAGCAGTTCCGGGAACGAATAGCCGAGCGTGGTCAACGCCGGAATCAGAAAAGAATCCATTTCGTTACTCCTCAGTCCGCCGTGACCAGTGAAGCATCCTTGCCGCGTAGCGCGGCGTAGACCGGCGCGGTGTCGGGGCGCACGCCGTGCCAGAGTTCGAAAGCCGCGGCGGCCTGTTCCACCAGCATGCCCAGGCCATCGACCATGTCGCGGCAGCCGGCGGCACGCGCCCAGGCCAGGAACGGGATGGCGGCCTCGCCGTAATTCAGGTCCACCGCCAGCGTGCGCGGCGTGGACAACTGGAACGGCAGCGTGAATTCCGTCGTGCCGTTGCGCGAGGCGGAAGTGGCATTGACGACCAGCGCGAAGTCGCCTTCGTTGACCAGATCGTCCCAGTAACGCGAATGCGCACGTTCGGGCTCGCCCAGCGCGTCGGCCAACGCATCGGCGCGCTCGGGGGTGCGATTGGCGATGATCAGTTCCGAGACGCCCGCATCCAGCAGCGCGGGGGCTACGCCCCGCGCCGAGCCGCCCGCGCCGAGCAGCAATGCGCGGCGGCCGCGCAAGTCCAGACCCAGGCGGCCGGTCAGGTCGCGCACCAGGCCGATGCCGTCGGTGTTGTCGCCATGCCATTGGCCGTCGTTGCGGGTCAGCGTGTTGACCGCGCCGGCGCGCCGCGCACGTTCGCTGGTGACGCTGCACAGGGCGAAGGCGGCTTCCTTCAAGGGCAGGGTGACATTGGCGCCCCGGCCGCCGCCGGCCGCGAAAGCATCCAGCGCCTGCATGAAGGCTTCCGGCGCCGCATCGACAGCGGTGTAGTCCAGCGCTATGCCGGTCTGGCGCCCGAATGCGGCGTGGATGCGCGGCGACAGCGAATGCGAAACCGGGTGACCAAAGACGGCGTAGTGACTCATGCAGGGCTCCTTGATTGAATTCCATTGTAGGAGCGGGCCCTGCCCGCGACGAGCCTTATCGGCAATGTCGGTCGCGGGCAGGGCCCGCTCCTACGGAAATACTATGCGCCTTCTTCCTTCAACCAGCGTGCCGCATCCAGCGCGAAATACGTAAGCACGCCGTCGGCGCCGGCACGTTTGAACGCAGTCAGCGCCTCCAGCACGCAAGCCCGTTCGTCCAGCCAGCCGTTGTTGAAGGCGGCCTTGAGCATCGCGTACTCACCGCTGACCTGATAGGCGAAAGTGGGCACGCCGAACTCGTCCTTCACCCGCCGCACCACGTCCAGGTAAGGCATGCCGGGCTTGACCATCACCATGTCCGCGCCCTCGTCGATGTCCAGCGCGACTTCGTGCAGCGCTTCGTTCGAGTTGGCCGGGTCCATCTGGTAGTTGTACTTGTTGCCCTTGCCCAGGTTGCCGGCGCTGCCCACCGCATCGCGGAATGGACCGTAGAACGCGGACGCGTACTTGGCCGAATACGCCATGATCCGGGTATGCACGTGGCCCTCGCTTTCCAGGGCCTCGCGGATGGCGCCGATGCGGCCGTCCATCATGTCGCTGGGCGCCACGACATCCACGCCGGCGCGCGCATGCGACAGCGCCTGCTTGACCAGCGCTTCGACGGTGATGTCGTTCATCACGTAGCCGCTGTCGTCGATGATGCCGTCCTGGCCGTGGGTGGTGAACGGGTCCAGCGCCACGTCGGTGATCACGCCCAGTTTGGGAAAACGCTGCTTGAGCGCGCGCACCGCGCGCTGGGCCAGGCCGTCGTCGTCCCAGGCCGCCTCGGCCTGCAGCGATTTGGCTTCAGGTGCGGTGACCGGAAACAAGGCCAAAGCGGGCACGCGCAATGCCGAAGCCTGCTCTGCGACTTTCAGCAACTCGTCGATCGACAGACGCTCCACGCCCGGCATGGAAGGCACCGCCTCGCGGCCCGGCAGCTCGTGCACGAACACCGGATAGATCAGATCGTTGGCGGTCAGCACGTGCTCGCGCATCAGCCGCCGGGAAAAATCGTCGCGGCGCATGCGGCGGGGGCGGGTGTAGGGGTAGGCCATGGGGGATCCTCAATCGATGCGTAAATGATACGCCCTGAGCATTAAGCCCCTCTCCCATCGGCGCCCGAAGGGTGTGCAAAGCTGAGAGGGGTTGGGGTGAGGGTACGGCGAAGCTGGAATGGTTCAGACATTAACTATTTCACCGCATCCTCATCCGCCCCCGTACCAAGTACGGGGCAGGCTCTTCTCCCGGTGGGAGAAGGAAAGAGCACGCTACGATGCACCCTATGCAAACACTACGTTCCCTACCACCCCTCGCACGCACCTGCCTGACCCTGCTCGCAGCGCTGGCATTGATCTGCTGGCTCGGTCCCCTGTTCAGCGCATACGCCCCGCATTCCCCCGACTGGAATTCGCTCTCCGTCGCTCCCGGGGTGAACGGACATTGGTTCGGCACCGACGCCATTGGCCGCGATGTTTTCGCGCGCACCTTGGCGGGCGGACGCCTTTCGCTGACCATCGGCCTGCTGGCCAGCGTGGTCGCGCTGCTGATCGGTTTGGCTTACGGCGCCATCGCCGGTCTGGCTGGCGGCCGGGTGGAGCGTACGATGCTGCGCGTGCTCGATGTGTTTTCCGCGCTGCCGTTCCTGCTGGTGGTGATCCTGCTGCTGACCCTGTTCGAACGCTCGCTGGGCCTGCTGCTCGCCGCCATCGGCGGTTACGTGTGGATCGACCTGGCGCGGGTGATGCGTGCGGAAAGCGCGCGCCTGCGCGAGGCGCCGTTCGTGCTGGCTGCGCATGCGGCCGGGGCCACCTTTGCGCAACGCCTGCGCTGGCACGTGCTGCCCAACCTGATGCCGCTGGCGTTCGTGTATCTGGGCCTGATCCTGCCGCAGGCGATTCTGGTGGAAAGCTTCCTGGGTTTCCTGGGCCTGAGCGTGGACGAGCCTTCGGCCAGTTGGGGCACGCTGCTGGCCGAAGGCGTGCAGGAACTGGATTCGGCGCCGTGGACGCTGCTGTTTCCAGCCTCGTTGCTGGTGGTCACGCTGGCCGCTTTCCAGTTCCTGGGCGATGGCCTGCGCGACTGGATGGACCTCCGTGGCGAAGGTGTGCGCGGCGAACGCGCCGAGTCGGCTGCCGCATGAGCTCGGCCGCATGAGCCCCCGCGTGCGAGTGGAGCTTGCCGATCTGCGCATCGCCGCGTCCGGACGGGACCGGCGCGAACTGCTGCGCGGCCTGTCGCTGGAACTCGATGGCGGCCAATGCGTGGGCCTGGTCGGGGAATCGGGAAGCGGCAAGAGCCTGACCTCGCTGGCCTTGCTGAATCTGCTGCCGCCCGGATTGGAAGCCAGTGCCAGTCTGCGTGTGGACGAGCAGCAGGTCGTGTTCGGCTCGCCGGCGCATGCCGCCCTGCGCGGACGCGCGTTCGGCCTGGTGCCGCAGGATCCGCTCGCGGCGCTGCATCCTCTGCGCAGGATCGGCGCACAACTGGTCGAAACCCTGCGCTCGGCGCGCGGCCTGTCGCGCGAAGCGGCCGGCAAGGAAGCCGAAGAGTTGCTGCGCCGCGTGCAGATGCCGGATCCGCGCCAGGCGCTATCCAAGTACCCGCATCTTTTTTCCGGCGGCCAGCGCCAACGCATCGCCATCGCGCTGGCGCTGGCGACGCGTCCGCGCGTATTGATCGCCGACGAACCGACTTCCGCGCTCGACGCACGCATCGCCCGCGACATCCTGGACTTGCTGGACGACCTGCGCCGCGAACAGAACCTGGCCCTGTTGCTGATCAGCCACGACTTGCCGCTGGTGGGTGCCTACGCGCAGCGATTGCTGGTGCTGCGCGGCGGCGAAGTGCTGGAGCGAGGCGACACCCATGCGGTATTCGCCGCCCCCGGCCACGCCTACACGCGCGAGCTGCTGGCGGCAGACCAGCTGCAGAAACTGCCTGCGCCCGTTGCCGATGCGCCAGTCCTGTTGCGCGCCGAAAACCTGCGCATGCGCTATCGCGGCGCCGCGCGCGATGCGCTGGATGGGGTGGAGATCGAACTGCGGCGTGGCGAAGGCCTGGCCCTGGTCGGCGAATCGGGCAGCGGCAAGAGCACGCTGGGCCGCGCGTTGCTCAAGCTCCTGCGCGGCGCGCAGGGCCGTATCGTGCTGGAAGGCGTCGTTCTGGATTCGCTGAGCGCAAGCGGGTTACGCAAGCTCCGCCGGCGCATCGGAGTGGTGTTCCAGGATCCCTACGCATCGCTGGATCCGCGCCTGGATATCGCGCGCATCGTCGCCGAGCCGCTGCGCATCCACGGCATCGGCGATAGCGCGAGCCAGCGCGCGAAAGCATCGGAACTGCTACAGGCCGTGGGCATGGACGACTCCGCGCTGGACCGCTATCCGCACCAGTTTTCCGGCGGGCAACGGCAACGCATCGCCATCGCGCGCGCGCTGGCGACGTCGCCGGATCTGCTGGTCTGCGACGAAGCGGTCTCCGCTCTGGATGCACATCATCGCGCTGCGATACTGGCGTTGCTGGCCAAACTGAAACGCGAGCGCGGGTTGGCGCTGCTGTTCGTCACCCACGACCTGGCGGCCGCCTCGGCCGTGGCCGAACGCATCGCCGTACTGGAACAGGGCCGCATCGTGGAATCCGGCGAGACTGCGGTGGTGCTGTCCCAACCGCAGCACGCTCACACCCAGGCGCTGGTCGCCGCGCGTCCCGCCCTCGCCGCCATCCTGTAGGAGCGACGTAAGTCGCGAAGCACGTTTCGCGACTTACGTCGCTCCTACACAGGTTTGGATTTAGAAGATGCCGCCGCCGATCGCCAGGCGAACGATGCCCACCACGATCACGATGCCGTTCAGCAGCAATCCGGTCTTGGCGCGCCCGGTTTTGGCGTCGGAAGTGAACAGGATGCCGATGGCCGCGATGATCGCGCCGACCGCGGCGAAGGGGATCAGGAACCAGTTGCCCCAGCCCAGCAGCGGAATCAGCGCCAGCACCATCCAGATCATGGCCACCACGCCCCACAACACACTGATAAGACCCATGACAGCACTCCTGGTTAATGTGCCAACTATAACGCGCAGACGCCTTCGATCCAGGTTGGCGATGCCTCGTGTCGGCGCACCGTTGCGGCACCCGCGCTAGTGGCGCCAAGGTATGCGAGCATTCAGTCCCATAGGCCGATCATCCAGCCATCCTTCCAGGGGAAACCGCCAATGAGCCTGCGTCCCGTCATTCTTTTCCTGCTGGCCCTTGCGCTCAGCGCCTGCGCCGGCACCTCCAAGGTCATGCTTGGCCAGGCGCGTCCGCCGGTCGATCCGGCCCAGGTCCGGATCTACACCACGCCGCCGCCGGGCTCCATCGAGATCGCCCAGCTCGAATCCTCCAGTGCGGTCGGTTTCGGCACCCAGGGCCAGACCGATGCGGCCGTGGCCCGGCTCAAGCGCGAAGCCGCCGCACTGGGCGCCAACGGCGTGATCCTGATGGGCGTCGGCTCCAGCGGTTCGCCGGTGGGCATGTCGGTGGGCGCCGGCAGCTACGGCCGCCACAGCGCGGGCGGCATTGGCATCGGCATTCCGACCACGCAGAAGAAGGCCGCCGGCGTGGCGATCTACGTACCGCCGGGGGCGGAGCCCACGCAACCTTGATCGATTGAAGCAATAGCGACTCCGTGGGAGCGGCTTCCAGCCGCGAGCTCTTCCCTCAGCCATACCACAGCTCAGAGGCTCGCGGCTGGAAGCCGCTCCCACATGCTGCCGGCGTAGCCGAACGGTTGCATTGCGGTCATCCAAGTGCAACGACCCGCACCGACAGTGCGTTCTCCCCCGAGCACTGGAGAACGCCCATGCGCCACCTGTCCACGATCCTGGGCTGCGCCGCCCTGACCATGCTGGTCGCAGGTCCCGGCCTGACCGCCGAACCCGAACACATCCGCGGCAAAGCCTCGGCCAAGCGTGCCGCTTCCGCACCGGCTCCGGCGCGCGGCGAAAGCGCCCAGCAGTGGTACAGCGACGGCGCGCGCGCCGCGCGTGCGGGCGCCGAGTTGCGCCCCAGCCACCGGAAAGCCAAGAACGTGATTCTGTTCGTCGGCGACGGCATGGGCCTGTCGACGGTAGCGGCCGCGCGCATCCTGGAAGGCCAGCTCAAGGGCCGCAGCGGCGAAGAGAACGCGCTGAGCTTCGAGCGGTTCCCGTACCTGAGCCTGTCGAAAACCTATTCGGTCGACGGCCAGACGGCGGACTCGGCGCCGACCATGACCGCCATGATGAGCGGCATCAAAACCAATCAGGGCGTGCTGGGCGTCACCCAGGACGCGCGCTACAACAATTGCGCCTCGGCCAAGGGCAAGGGCGTGGCCAGCCTGCTGGAAGTGGCCGAAGCGCTGGGCATGTCCACCGGCATCGTCAGCACTGCGCGCATCACCCATGCCACCCCGGCCGCCACCTACGCGCACACGCCCAACCGCGACTGGGAAAGCGATGCGGAACTGAGCGCCGAGGCCAAGGCTTCGGGCTGCAAGGATATCGCCCGGCAATTGATCGAATTCCCGTACGGCAACGGCCTTGAAGTCGCGCTGGGAGGCGGCCGCAGCTATTTCCTGCCCAACACGCTCAACGATCCCGAAGACACCAGCAGCAAAGGCCGCCGTCTGGACGGCCGCAACCTGGCCAACGAATGGGGCAGCAAGCCAGCTTCGGCCTACGTCTGGAACAAGGCGCAGTTCGACGCCATCAATCCGGCCACGACCAAGCACCTGCTGGGCCTGTTCGAGCGCTCGCACATGGAGTACGAGGCCGACCGTCCGCTCGATGCGGGCAAAGAACCGAGCCTGGCCGAGATGACCGCCAAGTCGATCGACATCCTGCAGAACCGCAACGGCAACAAGGGCTATTTCCTGATGGTGGAAGGCGGGCGCGTCGACCACGCCCACCACGCCGGCAACGCCAGCCGCGCGCTGGTGGACGCCATCGCCCTCTCCGATGCGGTGCGCACGGCGCAGCGCAAGAGCTCGGACGAGGACACCCTGATCATCGTCACCGCCGACCATAGCCACACCTTCACCATCGCCGGCTATCCCGACCGCGGCAACAACATCCTGGGCAAGGTGGTCACCGATGGCGCGCTGGCGTTGGACTCCGACGGCAAGCCCTACACCACGCTCGGCTACATCAACGGTCCCGGCTATCGCGGACCGGCCGCGCGCCCGGACCTGACCAATATCGACACCGCCAACGTCAACTTCCTGCAGGAAGCGGCGGTGCCGTTGGGTTCGGAAACCCACGCTGCCGAAGACGTCGGCGTCTACGCTACTGGTCCGGGGGCGCATGCCTTCCAGGGCGTGGTCGAACAGAACGTCGTCTTCCACGTGATGGCGCAGTCGCAGAGGGACACTTCGGTCTTCTTCTGTTCCCTGTTCGGCGGCTGCGGACAGAACGACAGGAAATCGTCGATTGCTCCGCCATTGCTCGAAGCCGACCTGCGCGCAGGCATGACCAAGCAGTGATGGCACGCGGATGGCTCTTGCTCCTCGCGTTGATCGCCGGCCAGGGATGGGCCGGCGATGGCGGCAGCGATGAGCCCGGCTCCAACACCACGGTCGCTGGCGACGCTGCCGGCGATGAATCGGCATGGGTGGGCGACTACCGCATCCGCGATGCCCGCGGCGAGCGCGAACTGAAGCTGGTGCGCAATGGCACCCGCATCGAATACCGTATCGATGGCGAACCGATCAGAGTCTGGCGGCAAACGTCCGATGGGGTGGAACTGCGTGAGCTGTATCCGGCCGACCGGCGCATGGTGGTGTACGCGCCGGGCGATCTGCGCACCTTGGACAAAGTGCCGGACTGGGCGCAGCTGTCGGGCTTGGTCGATCCCGCGTTGCGCGCGCGATTGGATAACGCCGGTAATGCCAGCGCGTTCGACCAGCCGCTCGCCCGTTATCGCGGCGCCGACGCGCAGGGAAAGCATGTCGAACTGGATTGGTTGCCGGCTTCCGGTTTGCCGGCCCGCTACTGCATCGGCAAGCCGGACGGCAGCAGATGCAGCGGCGGAGACGTCATCCGTCTGCAAGGATTGACGCAGATTCCGGTGCAGCAGGCGTTCACGCCGTTCGATGGCCTGCTGGAGATCGATCATGCCGATCTTGGCGACATGGAAATGGATGCGTTCGTCCATGGCCTGTCGCATGCGGAGCATCCCGCGCACTGATGCCGGTGGAGTCGTTAGTCGAGACTTAGGTAGTTGCGTGACAACAGAGTAGGGCGGGCACTGCCCGCCCTACTCTAAGAGCCTGTTCACGACCTTTGAAATAATTTGTGAAACTGAAAAATAAATTCGTCGTCCCCGCGAAGGCGGGGATCTAGTGTCTTTCGTACCGCGACCGTACAGTTTGTAGAAACGCTTAAGTCACTGGATCCCCGCCTTCGCGGGGACGACGAGTCATTTTCCAGATCTTCCGCAGACAAATATGAGGTCTTCCGACAGATAGTGAACAGGCTCTAAGAACTTATTTCTTCGCCTGCTGCGCAGGAATGAAAACTTCATTCACCGCCTTCGCCAGCTGATCGGGCGGCAGCAGCCCCTGATCCAACAGGAAGTTGTTGAAGGCCTTGCGGTCGAAGCGTTTGCCCAGCGCCAGCTCGGTCTGCATGCGCAATTCCAGGATGCGGGTGTAGCCGTAGAAATAGCTTCCAGCCTGGCCCGGTGCGTTGAAGGTGTAGCGGTCCAGTTCCTGGCGCGCCATCGGTTCGGACAGGCCCACGTCTTCCTCCAGCACCAGACGTGCGCGTTCGCGATCGGTCAGGCCCAGGTTGAGGCTGGGATCCAGCATCGCGCGTGCGGCGCGCAGCAGGCGGAACTGCAGTGCGATCAGCTGCCCGTCCAACGGTTCGTAAGGCACCATCTCGGCTTCGGCGTACAGCGCCCAGCCTTCGACGTTGACCGAATTGAAGGCGAACATGCTGCGCGCCAGCGAGACCCCGCGCTCGACCATGGCGGTGAACTGCAGTTCATGGCCGGGACGCCCCTCGTGCGCCGACAGCGTCCACGCCACCGCGTCGAAATTGAAGTCGTCGTAGTTCTTGCCCTTGCCGTCCTTGTCCGGGTTGCCCAGCGGCAGCACGAAGGTGCCCTGTTGCCCGGTGTTGCCCACCAGCGGTGCGGGCAGGAAGTGCGGCGCCGGCTGGGCCGCGCTTTCGGCGGGCGAACCCAGGCGCATCTGCATGGGCCGGTTGGGCACATCGACGATCTTCTCGCGCACGATGATCGGATCGATCCGGTCGATGATGCCGCGGTAGTAGGTTTCCAGTTTGTCGTTGGGAATGCTGTCCTTCTTCAGCGCCTTGATCACCTCGCGGTAGTCGGTCGCCTCGATGCCCTTGGCCTTGGCCACCAGAGGCGCCAGTTGCTGCATCGCCGCGCGGGTTTCCATGAACTCCAGCTGCGCGCGCCGCATCAGCAGGGCCGGGTCGATGTCGATGCCGTACTGCTTGAGCTGGTAGGCGTACAGCTCCGGCGGCAGACGGGTGTCGGTGCGCGCCTTCGGCAGGACCTGGGTGCGGGTCCATTCGTTGTAGGCCTTGAGTTGCTTCTCCATCGCGTCCAGCGCCTCCTCGGCGCCGGCGATCTTGTATTTGGCGAACAGATCGCGCACGCCGCTCACATACGTATCCACATTGCCGACCGCACGTTCGACTTCGAGTTTGGTCGGCTGCAGCAGTTCGCCGTTGGCCAGTTTCTCTTCGTAGCGCTGCTGCGCCAGGGTGGCGATGGCGGTGCTGCCCGGTGCGAGTCCCACATAGCGTTTCAGGCGATCCAGCGCCTTGGCGCGTCGCTCGGCGGGTGTCTGATCGGAAAGCAGGCCATTGATGCCGTTGAACACCATCTGCGGCGCATCGCTCCACGGCAGCAGGTATTTTTCGTTGAGCTCGCTGCCTTCGATGTTCTCGTCGGCCGCTGCGATCATGATCTCCAGATCCTGGCGCACGTTGGCGTCGCGCTCCAACTGGAGCTTGGTCCGCAGTTCGGCCTTGGCTTTCGCGGTGGCCTCCCGGTAGCGCTTGGGATTGTCAGGGCCCAGATCGGTCACCTGGTCGTCGTAGCCGGGAATGCCGAAGAAGCTGGCGTATTCCGGCTGGAAAGGCGCTTGCGCCTGCAGCAGGATCTGCGCATAGCGGTTGCTGGTTTCCACCCAGGCCGGAGAAGCGGCCGACTTGCTTTGCGCGGCGTGCGCTGCGGATTGGGCCAGAACAGGCAGGGGTGCGGACAGCGCAAGGGCGATGGCGAAGACGAGAGGTTTCATTGTCGGATCCGGCGAATAGGTGCGATGACCCTACCGGCTAGCCCCTGCCGCGGCAATGCGTCTTAGGTCATGCCTTCCGACGCGGATAATTCACTGCGTTTGCGCAGGCAGCAGATCGATGGGCCGGTCGCTGCCGTCCACGCGCACCAGCAGCGTCGAGTAGTTCCATTGACCTGCGGATTTGGTCGCTTCCAGATAGATGTCCCCTTCGCCTTTGGGCCCGGAGATGGGGATCTGCAGGTTGGCCTTGCCGGAGGGGCCATTGACACTGATGTTGCCCATCATGAACCAGCCTTCCTCGATCGGTTCGCCCAGCGCCTGGACGACGGCCGGATTGGCCTTGGCTTCCCGCAGAGCCTGCTGGTAAGCGTCGGAGGACTTCATCATGCCTAACAATGTAGACATGAAAAGCAGGATGACTCCTGCGAACAAAGCCAGGAGCAAGGCGCTGAGCAGCGGAACAGCCCATTTCCAGTGCCGGCTCCACCATCCGCGGGAGTGGCTGGTGGGAAGCGGCGGCGGCATGGCATTCATGGCGGTCATCCCGATGGATTGGATGAAGGGTACAACGCCCGTCAGGGTTTCAAGCAGCGCGCCAGGAAATCCTCGGTCAGGCGATAGCGATGCAGCAGATCGCTGCCCTTCAGTCCGTGCTTGGCGCCCGGGTAGGTCATCAGTTCGAATGGCTTGCCGCGCTTTTGCAACTCGCTCATCAGCTTGGTCGAATTGGTGAACAGCACGTTATCGTCGGCCATGCCGTGCACCAGCAGCAGTTTCGATTTCAGGCCGTCCAGATGGGTGAATACGCTGGCATCGCGATAGCCGGCTTCATTGGCCTTGGGCAGGTTCATGTAGCGCTCGGTGTAGTGGGTGTCGTACAGGGCCCAGTCGGTGACCGGCGCGCCCGCCACGCCGCAGGCATAGGCCTCGCTGTGCTTGCCGAGCAGCATCAGTGTCATGTAGCCGCCGTTTGACCAGCCGTAGACGCCGATGCGCTTGCCATCGACGAAGGATTGCGATTTCAGCCACTCCACGCCGCGCAGCTGGTCGTCCACTTCCACCGTGCCCTGTTTTTCGTACAGCGCGCCACCGAAGGCCGCACCGCGCCGCGGCGTACCGCGGTTGTCCAGCGAGAACACCAGATATCCGTTCTGCGCCAGGTACTGGTTGAAGAACGCATCGCTGCGTCCGGGCCAGGCGCGGGTCACGGTCTGCGCGGCGGGACCGCCATAGACGTACACGACCACCGGATATTTCCTGGACGGATCGAAGCCTTCCGGTTTGATCAGGCTGTAATGCAGCAACGTCTTGCCATCGGCGGCGGTCAGCGTACCGAACTCGATGGGTCGCTGCGCATCGCGGTATTTCGCGTAGGGATGTCGCGGGTCGGCCAGCTCATTGGCGAGCAGCGTGGCCAGCTTGCTGCCGTCGGCCTTGAACAATTCGATCTGCGGCGGAGTTTCCTCGTTGGACCAGCTGTCGACATAAATGCTGGCGTTCTTGGCGAATACCGCGTCGTGTTTGCCGGCCGTTCTAGACAGGGCGGCGATCGGGCCGCCTTTCAGCGAAACGGAATACACCTGGCCCTCGGTAGGCGAATCCTTGCCTGCGCTGAAATAAACCAGCCCCTTTTCCTGGTCCACCGCAAGCAATGCATCCACCGGCCATGGCCCGCCGGTCAACGGCGCAAGTTGCGTCCCGTCTTCTGACGCGAGGTAGAGATGCTCGAACCCGCTTCGCTCCGAAGACCATACGAAACGGCCGTCGTCCAGAAAGCGCAGGTTGTCGTGCAACGGCACCCAGGTCTTCGAAGTTTCAGTGGCCAGCGTGCGCTGCCGGCCGCTGGCCAGTGTGGTCTCGATCAGCTCCAGCTTCTTCTGATCCCGCGATTGGCGCTGGAAAGCGAGGCGCTGCGGGTCGCGCCAGTCGACACGGGCCAGATAGATGTCTTCGTCCTTGCCGAGGTCGATCCATTCCGGCTTCGCGTCGGCTTTCGGCGCGATCACACCCAACTTCACCCTGACATTGGCATCGCCAGCGGCGGGATAGCGCTGCTCCACCACGTCGGTGCGGTCGGGATACACCTCGTAGCGCTTCTGCACGGGTACCGGCGATTCGTCGATGCGGGCGAAGGCGAGCGCCGAATCGTCCGGGGCCCACCAGTAACCGGTGTGGCGGCCCATTTCCTCGTCGGCGACGAATTCGGCGACGCCGTTGCCGATGGTATCGGAACCGTCCCCGGTCAGGCGTACCTTCTGTCCGCTGGCCAGATCGATGACCCACAGGTCGCGGTCGCGGATGAAACTGACGAAGCCGCCCTTGGGCGAAATCTTCGGATCGGTGGCGAAGCCGCTGCCGTCGGTCAATTTGCGCACCGCCGCTGTTCCGGATTTCGCCAGGTCGTACAGGTAAAGCTCGCCGCCCAAGGGGAAAAGCAAGGTCTTGCCGTCCGGCGACCATTGGTAGTCGATGATTCCCGACAGCGCCGCGATGCGTTGGCGCTCGCGGCGCGCCTTCTCTTCGTCGCTCAGGGTTTCGGTGCCGGGCAACACCACCTTGGAATCCACCAACAGGCGCGTCTGCCCGCTGGCCACGTCGTACTCCCACAAATCCAGCTGGTTGCGGTCGTTGTCCTTGCCGCGGAGGAAGGTCACCCGCGAGCCGTCGGGCGCGATCTGCGGCTTGGTCAGCGTGGGGCCGGACAACGGCGCGTTGCCTGTGATGGCTTCGAGCGTGAGTTTGCTCGGGAGCGGCTGAGCGGCGTGTGCTGTGGCGGAAAGCATCATCAAGCTGATCAACATGAGGCGCATGGAGGTCTCGGGGTATTTTCAGTCGTCATCCCGGCGAAAGCCGGGATGACGATCCTTACTTGGTTGGACTGCTTTGGCCGAAGAGATGTTTCCGCTCTTCCTCACTCAACGGTTTCCCCGCGTCCGGGTTCACCTTGATCTTCCAAGCATAAGCCCGTTCGGTCGCCGGCCTTGCGGCGATGGCATCGTGCCAGCGCTTGATGTTCGGGAATGCCTCGAAATCCGCCGGCAGCTTGTCGTAGGCGCCGATCCACGGATAGGTCGAAATATCGGCGATGGTGTAGGCGTCGCCGGCCAGGAACTCGTTCTCGGCCAAGCGCTTGTCCATGACCCCGTGCAGGCGCGTCACTTCGCGGCCGTAGCGGTCGATGGCATAGGCGATGGGTTCGGGCGCATACACATTGAAATGACCCATTTGCCCGGTCATCGGCCCCAGCCCGCCCATCTGCCAGAACAGCCATTCCATGGCGGCGGTGCGGCCGCGCAGATCTTCGGGCAGGAACAGGCCGGTTTTTTCCGCCAGGTACTGCAGGATCGCGCCGGATTCGAACACGCTGATCGGTGCGCCGCCGTCGGCGGGCGCGTGGTCGACGATGGCCGGCATCTTGTTGTTGGGCGAAATAGCCAGGTATTCCGGTTTGAACTGGTCGCCGGCGCCGATATCCACCGGCTTGATGCTGTATTCCAGTGCATGGCCCGCATCGACCAGCTCTTCCAGGAAAAGCGTGATCTTGTGGCCGTTGGGGGTGGGCCAATAGTACAGATCGATCATGGCAAGACTCGTTGTGGGGCAAGGAAAGTGAAGTTTAGCCCCGTCGTCGTGCTTGGCAGCGTCACCATGGGCCGGTAACCTGCCGCATCCCCGCAACGCAGCATTCCGATCCCATGTCGCATCAGCAACCCAATCGCCTCGGCCCGCTTCCCTCGCTGATCTTCGCTTCGCGCTGGCTGCAGTTGCCGCTGTATCTGGGGTTGATCGTCGCCCAGGCGGTTTATGTCTGGCAGTTCGGCGTGGAGCTGGTGCATCTGGTGAACGAGGTGTTCCTGCACGGCGGCGAAGCCGAGCAGGCCGCCAAGCTGGCCGAAGGCGGCCCCACGGCCGAAGTGGCGATCATGCTGATCGTGCTGGGGCTGATCGACGTGGTGATGATCTCCAATCTGCTGATGATGGTGATCGTGGGCGGCTACGAAACCTTCGTCTCGCGCCTGCGCCTGGAAGGCCATCCCGACCAGCCGGAATGGCTGAGCCACGTCAACGCCAGCATGCTGAAGGTGAAGCTGGCCATGGCGATCATCGGCATCTCTTCCATCCACCTGCTGAAGACTTTCATCGAAGTCGGCGACCTGGGCATGCCGGACAGCAAGTTCACCGAATCGGGCGTGATGTGGCAGACCATCATCCACTGCGTGTTCATCCTGTCGGCCATCGGTATCGCCTACACGGACCGTTTGATGAGCCATGTGACCAGCAAACCCAAAGCCGAGCACTGATTTGCCCTTGATCGATCTCAGTGCCTGCGCGCGGTACGGCGTAAAATAGCCGCGTGGATGTCTCCCATTTACTCGACGACCTGAACCCGGCGCAGCGCGAAGCGGTCTCCGCGCCGCCGGGCCACTATCTCGTGCTCGCAGGCGCCGGTTCGGGCAAGACGCGTGTGCTCACGCACCGCATTGCCTGGCTCAACGAAGTGCATGGCGTGCCGGTGCACGGCATCTTCGCCGTCACCTTTACCAACAAGGCGGCCGGCGAGATGCGCCACCGCGCCGACGCGCAATTGCGCAACGGCAGCCGCGGCATGTGGATCGGCACCTTCCACGGTCTGGCCCATCGCTTGCTGCGCCTGCACTGGCAAGAGGCGAAGCTGCCGGAAACCTTCCAGGTGCTGGATTCGGACGACCAGCTGCGTCTGGTCAAGCGCGTGGTCCAGCAGATGGAGCTGGACGAGGCGCGCTTTCCGCCACGCCAGATCGCCTGGTGGATCAACGCGCAGAAGGACGAAGGCCGCCGCGCCGAGCACATCCAGCCCGGCGACGACCAGTGGACCGATACCTTGCGCCGCGCCTACGTGTTGTACCAGGAGCGTTGCGACCGCGCCGGACTGGTGGATTTCGCCGAACTGCTGTTGCGCGCGCACGAGTTGCTGCGTGACCAGCCCGCGTTGCTCGCGCATTACCGTGCGCGCTTCCGCGAAATCCTGGTGGACGAATTCCAGGACACCAACGCCATCCAGTACGGATTCGTGCGCCTGCTCGCCGGCGACACCGGGCACGTATTCGTGGTCGGCGACGACGACCAGGCCATCTACGGCTGGCGCGGCGCCAAGGTCGAGAACGTGCAGCGCTTCCTCAAGGATTTCGGGAGCGCCCAGACCATCCGCCTGGAGCAGAACTACCGTTCCAGCGCCAATATCCTGGGTGCGGCCAACGCGGTGATCGCGCACAATCCGGACCGCATCGGCAAGCAATTGTGGACCGATACCGGCGACGGCGAGCCGATCGATCTGTATGCGGCCTACAACGAAGTCGACGAAGCGCGCTATGTGGTCGATCGCATCCTGCAATGGGTGCGCGACGGCGGCAGCTACGGCGAGGCGGCGGTGCTCTATCGCAGCAACGCGCAGTCGCGCGCCTTCGAAGAAGCGCTGCTGGCCGAGCAGGTGCCGTACCGGGTCTATGGCGGCATGCGCTTCTTCGAGCGAGCCGAGATCAAGGACACGCTCGCCTATCTGCGCATGATCGCCAATCGCGCCGACGACGCGGCGTTCGAGCGCGCCGTCAATACGCCCACGCGCGGCATCGGCGACCGTACCCTGGACGAAGTGCGCAAGCGCGCACGCACGTTGTCGCAGCCGCTGTTCGAGGCGGCGCGCGCGCTTTCGGTAGGCAACGAGCTGGCGGGCCGCGCGCGCAACGCGCTGGCGGGGTTCATCACCTTGATCGAGGCATTGTCGGTGGAGGTCGCCGAACTCGAGCTCAAGGACAAGATCGACCACGTGCTGATGCGCTCGGGCCTGCGCGATTTCTATCTCAACGAAAGCAAGGGCCAGCTGGATTCGCGCACCGAGAACCTGGACGAACTGGTTTCGGTCGCCTCCCGTTTCGTTCGCCGCGACGACGAAGACATCCTCGATGAAAGCCGCGAGGGCATGAGCGAGCTGACCGCGTTCCTGGCCTACGCCTCGCTGGAAGCCGGCGAAGGCCAGGCACAGGCGGGCGAGGACGGCGTGCAGCTGATGACGCTGCATTCGGCCAAGGGTCTGGAATTCCCGGTCGTGTTCCTGGGCGGCATGGAAGAAGGGCTTTTCCCCAGCAGCAAGTCGCTGGACGAAAGCGGGCGGCTGGAAGAAGAGCGCCGCCTGGCTTACGTCGGCATTACCCGCGCACGACAGAAACTCATGTTGAGCTATGCGGAAACGCGCCGCATCCACGGCCAGGACATGTACGGCATCCCGTCGCGCTTCCTGCGCGAAATCCCGACGCACCTGTTGCATGAAGTGCGGCCCAAGGTGCAGGTGTCGCGCACCTATTCGGCCGGCGCGCCCCGCAGCTTCGGCCACGCGCCCATCGAAGCGCCGCCGCTCAAGCTGGGCGCCAATGTCTCGCATCCCAAATTCGGGCAGGGCGTGGTCACCGACTACGAAGGCGCCGGCGCCCACGCGCGCGTGCAGGTGAACTTCGACAGCGAAGGTAGCAAGTGGCTGGTACTGGCTTATGCGAACCTGCAGGTGTTGTGACGCCCTGGAGTCTGTTCGCGATCTGCGGTAAGACGTCGTATTGATCCGCGGAAGGCTTGTTCTCGGAAGAGCGTGAAAACGACTCGCCGTCCCAGCGGGCAAAAAAAACCCCCGCGACCGGGGTTTTTTCTTGCTTGAACATAAGGTCCATCGGTTGCCGTTACCAAGACGCTTCGATCTCCACAAGATCCGCTGGGGAAACACGGAGTAAAAGCCCGCGGACGGGCATCAGGCGGCCTTCTCATTCTTGTGCATGGGGTCGTCGGTACGCAGCGACGGCTTCCCCGTCAGCAGCGAGAAGACATCGGCACCGGTGATCTCGGCAATACGAAGCAAATGGCAGGCATTGGGCGAAGAGCGGTTGTTCTCCCAATGTCCCAGTGTGCTGTGCGCCAACCCCAAGCGGGAGGCCAATTGACGCTGGCTGAGCCGGCTATGGTGGCCGACCACCACGGTCAGAAGCTCACATTGCGCGATCTACGCCAATGCTTCCCGCTATCGCTGAAAGGCGCCAACCTCTCACGCTTGATGACGGTCGCTGGGCAACTCGGCTTTCAATGCCGCCCATTGCGGCTGGACATGGAGCATCTGGGCGAACTTAAGCTGCCCTGCATCCTGCACTGGAACTTGAACCACTTCGTCGTTTTGGCCAAAGTTGGCAAGAAGAAAATCACCATTCTTGACCCTGCCTTCGGCAAGCGCGAGCTCAGCTATGCCGAAATCTCCGACCATTTCACTGGCGTAGCGTTGGAGCTGACGCCTTCTGCCGAGTTCAAGCCGCAGAAAGCCGCGCCCAGCATTTCCTTTCGCCAGCTGACCGGCCGCGTCACCGGTCTGTGGCGTTCGCTGGCTTTGATTCTCGCTTTGTCGGTGGCCTTGCAAGTGTTCGTGATCCTGGCCCCATTCTTCATGCAGTGGGTAGTGGACCAGGTACTGATCTCCGCCGACCGCAGCTTGCTGACGGTGCTGGGCCTGGGTTTCGCTCTGGTCCTGCTCCTCCAGGTAAGCATTGGACTATTGCGTGGGTGGTCTGTGGTGTATCTCTCCAGCCGGCTCGGCCTGCAGTGGATGGGCAACGTCTTCAGCCATCTGCTCAAGCTGCCGCTGGATTTCTTCGAGAAGCGCCACCTGGGCGACATCACTTCGCGCATGGGCAGCGTGCAGACCATCCAGCGCACCCTGACCACAAGCTTCGTCGAAGCCCTGATCGATGGACTGATGGCCGTGGTGACTTTGGGCATGATGCTGCTCTACAGCTGGAAATTGGCTTTGATCACCTTGCTGGCCGTAGCGCTGTACCTCGGTCTTCGCGCATTGGCTTTCCGCCCGGTGCGTGAAGGCACCGAGCAGCAATTGGTCGCCGGCGCCAAACAGCAAAGCCATCTGCTTGAGTCGATCCGCGGCGTGCAATCGGTCAAGATTGCCGGACGCGAAAGCAGCCGGTGTTCCATTTACCTCAACCTGATGAACGACACCGTCAACCGCGATGTCTGGCTGGCCAAACTGGGCTTGGGCTTCAACACCGCCAGCCAGCTGATCTTCGGCGCCGAGCGCATCGCCGTGATCTGGATAGGCGCGCTGTTGGCCATGCAGAACGTGTTCTCGGTCGGCATGCTGATCGCCTACCTGGCCTACAAGGACCAGTTCGCCGGAAGGGTCAGTGGCCTGATCGACAAATGGGTCGAGTTCCGCATGCTGCGTCTGCATGGCGAACGCCTGGCGGATATCGCACTGGCCGAACCGGAACTCCTGGACGGACATGGCTTCGAACAGGCTTCGCCCGCAAGTACGCGCCTGGAAATAAAAGGGCTGAACTTCCGCTACGCCGAAGGCGAGCCGTGGGTGCTGCAGGACTGCAGCTTCACCGTGGAGGAAGGCGAATCGGTCGCCATCGTCGGTCCCTCGGGCTGCGGCAAGACCACTCTGGTAAAGCTGCTGCTGGGCCTGTTGAAACCAACGCAAGGCACGATTGCCGCGGGCGGGCACGATATCGCCAAGCTGGGCCCGCACAACTACCGGCGGATGGTCGGCGCGGTGATGCAGGACGATCAGCTTTTCGCCGGCAGCGTGGCAGAGAACATCGCCTTCGGCGAGGAAGGCTTCGATTCCGAACGTATCGAAGCCGCCGCTCGCCTGGCGGCCGTGCATGACGAAATAGTCGCCATGCCGATGGGCTACCACAGCCTGATCGGCGATATGGGCACCACACTGTCGGGCGGGCAGAAGCAGCGGGTGATCCTGGCGCGCGCCCTTTACCGCATGCCGCGCATTCTGTTCCTGGACGAAGCCACCAGTCACCTGGATGTGGCGCGCGAACGTCTGGTCAACGAGGCCGTGCGCGCGCTCAAGTTGACCAAGGTGATCATCGCGCACCGGACGGAGACGATTGCCAGCGCGGACCGGGTGCTGGTGATGCAGGGTGGGCGGATTGTGGAGGAGCATCTTTCGGTGCGGGTTGCAGCTGCGGCTGCGACGCTGACGGCGGTGGCGCTATGAACCCGTCAGCCGTCATTCCAGCGAAAGCTGGAATCCATCTTGATCTTGATTTGCTCTTGGTATCCAAAAGCCAAGCAACAGCAAAGTCAAGATGGATGACCAGCCATTCGGCTGTTGAAAATCAGCTTCCAGCTTTCGCTGGAATGACGAACGTTATTGGATTCGCGTCGTATGACTGATTCCCTGTTCCGTCATGAAGTGCTGGAAGCCAAGCGCAACAGCTGGCTGGGAGGAATCTCTCTTGCTCAGCCGCTGCGGCTATGGACGTTGTCCGGCTTCGCGATGCTCGCTGCCTCGGCCGTGATCTGTTTCCTGGTCATGGGCGACTACACGCGCCGCTCGCGGGTTGCAGGAGAACTCGTGCCGGACCTTGGCCTATCGACCATCGTGTCGCCGACCAATGGCGTCGTAGGCCGGCTCTTCCCCGAAGAAGGGGACCAGGTGAAAGCCGACGATGCGCTGACCTTGATTGATGTGCCGCGAGTGACCGCTGCCGGCAGCGACGCATTGACGGTGATCAGGGGCGGTCTGGAAACCCGGCGCGACAGCCTGACCGAACTGGGCCAGTCGCAAGCCGAGCAGATAGACGCGCAGGTCCAGGGCATCGGCCGCCAGCGCGCCACTGCGCAACACGAGCTGGCGCAAATAGAGAACGAAATATCGACACGCCGCGAACAGGTGCGTATCGGCAAGGAAACCACGGGGCGCTATCAGCTGGTAGCGGATCAGAAGTATGTCAGCCAGGTGCAGTTGAATCAGCAACAGCAATCCCTGCTCGAGCTGATCAACGCCCAGCAAAGCCTGGAACGGCAAGCCACTTCGATCCGCCGCAGCCTTGCGCAGCTGGATCAGACCTTGCGCGAACTTCCCGCTCAGCGCAGGGGGCTGCTGGCGACCACCAGCCGCGATCTGGCGATGCTGGAACAGGAGCGCGTGCAGCAGGAGGCCAACGGCGAGCTGCTGGTGCGAGCGCCATTGGCAGGACTGGTCGCCAATCGCCTGATAGAACCGGGCCAAGCGGTGCAGGCCGGACAGCCGTTGATGAGTCTTTTACCCAAGGGCTCACGGTTGCAGGCGCAGTTGCTGGTGCCCAGCGCGGCCGTAGGTTTCATTGAGCCGGGCGATAGTGTGTTGCTGCGCTATCAGGCGTACCCCTACCAGAAGTTCGGACACCACCGCGGCAAAGTGATTCGTGTATCGCGCAGCGCCATTACCCCTGCCGGCGGCGACGGTCAGAGCGCGGAGCCCTACTACCGCGTACTGGTGGCCCTGGAAGAGCAATCCATCACCGCCTACGGCAAACAAGAGCCGTTGCGGCCGGGCATGCGGCTGGATGCCGACATACTGGGCGAGCGCCGCAAGCTCTATGAATGGGTATTGGAGCCGCTGTACTCGCTGCGTGGAAAAGTGGGGAGCTAGTTCATGTGATTCAGGGATGCGCGAAGTCCGGCCGCGACAGCGGTTGTCATCGTGGACACGGCATTCCAAGTCATTCCTTAGAGAGAGTGGTATCAAATTATGATACCGGGCATGCCATGGGCGTGTTCCTGCCACGAACGGCTTGCAAGCAACGGCATGAGCGCCTCAGGCTAGCGCCGGTGCCACCTTGAGGATGTTGCTACACATGGATGAAAGAACGCCGCCGCCGATTCCGCTCCGAATAACAGGGACCGGCGAGTACATCCCGTCGCGTCTGGTCCGGTCGGAGGAGTTCGACGCACGCTGGGACAAGCCCGCCGGCTGGACCCGCCGGCAACTCGGCATCGACTACCGGCACTACGCGACCAATGAGGAACCGGCGTCTTTGATGGCCGCCCGCGCCGCTGAAGACGCGTTGCGCCGCGCGGGCCTCCGCGCCGACCAGCTCGACTGCGTGATATCCGCGTGCAGCGTGATGGAGCAGGCCATTCCCTGTACCGCAGCGCTGGTGCATCGCCGCCTGGGCCTTGCCGGCAGCGGAATTCCCGCATTCGACATCAATGCGACTTGTCTTGGTTTCGTCGTCGCCCTGGACCTGGCCGCGGCGGCGATTGCCGTCGGCCGCTATCGCAGGGTACTGATCGTCTCCAGCGAAGTGGCGTCTGCAGGGCTGGACTGGAACGATCAGGAAACCGCGCCCCTGTTCGGCGATGGCGCGGCGGCCGTGGTGGCCGAGGCTTGCCTTGCCGAAGAGGGTTCGCAATTCCTCGCTGCGCACATGGAAACCTATTCCGAAGGCGCCGAGCTGTGCCAAGTGCGCGCCGGCGGTACGCGATTGCGGATCGCAGACGGCTTGGAAGCGTTCAAGCAGGGCGCGCATTTCGAAATGTCCGGACGGGCCACCTATCGTCTGGCCGCGCAGCATCTGCCGCGCTTCATGGCCCGCCTATCGACGCGTTCCGGTGTCGCCATCGGCGATCTGAAGAAGCTGGTTCCGCACCAGGCCAGCGCCAAGGCGCTCAAGCATCTGGAAGTGGCGCTGGAACTGCGCTCCGACATGCTGGTGCGGGTGCTGGAAACGCGCGGCAACCAGATGGCCGCCTCCATACCCATTGCCCTGCATGGGGCCATAGAGCGGGGCGAAATCCTGCGTGGAGACCTGATCGCATTGGTCGGTTCGGGCGCCGGACTTTCGTTCGGCGGCGCCGTGGTGCGCTACTGAACCATGGCGCGCATCCTCGTCACTGGCGCTTCCGGCTTCATCGGCAGTCATGTTGCCGCTCATCTGGCAGCATCGGGGCACCAGGTCATCGCCAATGGACGTTGCCTGGAGCGGCTGCGATTGCTGCAAGGTACGGCAGCGCAGCTGGCTGCCGCCGACCTGTCTACCGATCCGCTCGAGCCGTTGGCGGAGGCATGCGACGCGGTCGTCCATTGCGCCGCATTGTCTTCTCCCTGGGGCGCAGCGGACAGCTTCTCGCGCGCCAACGTACTCGCTACACGTCGAATCCTGGAAGCGAGCCAGCGCGCTGGCGTGCGCCGTTTCATCCACATGGGTTCGCCCAGCATCCATTTCCGCTTTGCGGATCAATATGGGATCGACGAACGATTCGAACCGCCGCGGCGATGGATCACCGACTACGCGCGCAGCAAATGGGAGTCTGAACTCTGCGTCCGCTCCGCCGCCGCCAATGGGCTGGAAGCGCTGGTGCTGAGGCCGCGCGCGGTCTTCGGCGAGCGCGACCAGGCCATCCTGCCCCGGCTGATGGCGATCGCCGACCGGGGCTGGTTCCCGTTGATACACAGCGGTGGGGCAGTCATCGACGTGACCTATGTCGGCAACCTGTCGCGACTCGTAGCCCAATGCCTGGAGGCCGATGTCGTTGCCGATGGACGCGCCTACAACGTCACCAATGGCGACCCCATCCGGGTCGTCGAACTGATCGCCAAATTGTTCGCCGCCATGGGCCGCGAAGTCCGTCTGGTCCCAGTACCGCGTCGGGTCGCGGTGGCCATGGCAGGCATTGCGGAACGCATCGCACGCGCACGCCCCGGACGTCCCGAACCGCGGCTGACCCGTTACGGCGTAGGCGTGCTCGGCTATTCGCAGACGCTGGATATCTCGCTGGCCCGGCGCGAACTCGGCTACGCACCGGCGATCTCCATCGATCAGGGAATCGAGCGTTACGCGCGATGGTGGAAACAGCATGCCGGCACTTGAATGGCGTCTCTATGAAGCCGGGTACTGCACCCACCCCGAACGGGCGACCAAGGCCGGCGGATCGCTCCGCGCATGCGAATTCCCCGCGCTGGTATCGGTGCTGCGGCATCCCGGGCACGGGATCGTCCTGTTCGATACCGGCTACTCCCGGCACTTCTTCCATGCCACCGAACGATTCCCGGAGCGGCTGTACCGGATGGTGACGCCGGTGCGCCTGCACGATGGCGCGGCGTTGTCGTTGCAGCTCGAGCACGATGGCATTCCCGCATCCGCTGTCGCATGGGTCGTGGTTTCCCATCTGCATGGCGATCATGTCGGCGGGCTCGCCGATTTTCCGTATTCTAAAATCGCGCTTTCGCACGAGGCCTGGAAGGACATGCAAAGCCGCAGCCGTGTCGGCGCGCTCAGCATGGGACTGCTGCCAGGGCTGCTTGATGCGCACGCACAGGCGCGGTTGCAGTGGTTCGAAGATCGGCCCGCGGTCGCTTTGTCCGGTCCATTCGAGCGGTTCGGATCGGGCTACGATCTGTTCGGCGATCGCAGCCTGTTGCTTATCGCCTTGCCTGGCCATGCCGCCGGCCACTATGGCCTGTTGTTCGAGGACGCCAGCGGTCCGGTATTCCTGATCGCCGACGCCAGTTGGTCCAGCCAGGCCATCCGCGACTTCATTCCACCGCCAGCGCTAGTGACAAGCTGGCTGGGCGATACGCGCAGCTACCGCGATACGCTGGCCAAATTGAATGCGCTTGGCAAAGAGGCGCCAGAAGTGCGGATAGTCCCCTCGCATTGTCGTGAATGGCGACCCGCAAGGAGCCGGACCGATGCCTAGCGTGCTCATTCTGGGCGGCAGGGCACCAGTGGCGCTGGATCATGCCCGTCGTTTCGAAAGCCAAGGCTGGAAGGTGTGCCTGGCCGACAGTATCCCTTGCCGGCTCTCGGGTTGGTCGCGTTCGGTGGTTGCGACTTTGTCGTTGGCCTCCCCGCGCTATGCGCCGATGGCTTTCGTGGAGGGCATCTGCGCTGCGATAAGAAGGTACGGGATAGATCTGATCGTGCCGACATGCGAGGAAGTTTTCTATCTTTCGCGATATCGCGACCTGTTGCCGGCGAACGTACGCGTGCTTGCCGACGACTTCGGCACGCTGCGCACACTGCATAGCAAGTGGCATTTCGTCGCAGCCGCACAAGGCTGCGGCGTCCGCGTGCCGGCGAGCTGCCGGGTCGCTTCATTGGCGGAAGCCCGCGCATGGGCGGGTGCCGAACCTGTCGTGCTGAAGCCCGAGTACTCGCGTTTCGGCGTGCATGTGCGCCTCTATCCTGAGGGTTTGCCGATGCGAGCCCCGGAACTGGGCATCGCCGGCGCCTGGGTGGCGCAGCGGTATCACGCCGGTATCGAGCTGTGTTCCTACGGAGTCGCCGATCGTGGTCGGCTACTGGCCCACGCGGTCTATCGGCCCGGCTACCGGATACAGCGCAGTTCCAGCTTCTACTTCGACCCGTATCCCTCCGGGAAGATCCGGAGTTTCGTTTCCGCATTCGTGCGCAAGATGAATTTCACCGGGCAGATCTCCTTCGACTGGATTCAGGGCGAAGACGGCGAAGCGACCGTGATCGAATGCAACCCGCGGGCTACCAGCGGTTTGCATCTGTTCTCCGAGCACGATGGGCTGCCGGCGGCACTGGCCGGCGAGATCGGCCAGTGCGTGGAGCCGCACAACGAGCAGCCCGCCATGATCGCCGCTCTCATGCTCTCGGCGGGTCTGTATCAGGCAACGGCCAATTCGACCCTGCAGCGCTGGCGACACGACTATCGGCGCGCCAGGGACGTGGTTACAGCGCCGGGTGACCGGCTGCCTCTTGCGGGAGCCTTGCTGGATCTGTGCTCCTACTCGCGGCTGGCTATCCGGCAAGGCTGCAATCTCCGGGAAGCGGCGACACGGGATATCGAATGGGATGGCGAATGCCTCTCGCAGACATGAGCGCGTCCGCCACGGACCATGATTTCTCCGAACGTGCCCGTGCTTTCGCGCGGATTCATGCCGGCGAACCGCCGAAGACCTTTGCGGCGAACCTGAGCGCCAGGGTCGAGACGCTGCAGGCGGGCGAAATCACCATGCCGGTCACCCTAAGCGATGGCGGGCCCGGCGATGCTTGGGTGTGTTCGCCGCGGGCCACTTACGCCGATTGCGCAGCCGAGGAAGCCGAGCGCTATCTTCCCGCGTGGATGGCCCGTGGCAGCCGCGGCTTGAGCAAGGGACTCGGCGATTGGCTGACGGGCGCCGGCATCGACCGCGTCGCAGCCATCAACAACTGGCTGCTATCGACCAATCTTTATCCGCCGTTGCGGACGGTTCCGCTGGCAACGACGATCCGGGCCGCGCGCGAACGCTGGCCCGACCATGCGATCTGGTTCCGCTCGCTGAACACCATCGACAATGCCGACTGGATCGCTGCCCTGGGCGAACTTGGCTTCCAGTTCGTAGTCAGCCGTCAGGTCTATCTTTACGAGAACCTGGCCGCGCTGTCGGCCCGGCATGCCAATCTGAAACGGGATCTTCAGCAGCTCGGACGCACCAGCTTGCACCGCGTACGCGATGACGGCATCGCCGACGACGACTACCCGCGCATCGTCAGGCTCTACGAGCTGCTCTACATTGAAAAATACTCCCGCTTCAATCCTCACTACAGCGCCGAATTCATGCGCTGCTGGCACAAGGCCGGGCTGCTGGAGTTCCACGGGTTCCGCGATGCATCGGGTGTTCTGCAGTGCGTGGTCGGTCTGTTCCGGCAAGGCGCTACTTTCACCTCGCCCATCGTGGGTTACGACACCTCGCTGCCACGGCAGCTGGGCCTGTACCGACTGCTGACCGCTTGCGCGTATGAGGCGACGATGGAAAAGGGAGGTCGCCTGAACTTCAGCGCCGGCGCCGCCCAGTTCAAACGTTTGCGCGGCGGCGTGCCGGCTATCGAGTACAGCGCAGTCTATGCACGGCACCTGCCGCGAAAGCTTCGCAACGCGATCGGAATTCTCTCCTTGGCGACACGGCGCGTAGGCGCTCCATTGCTGACGAAGTACAAACTATGAAGCCCTGGCATCCCTCGCTCTTCACCTATTGGTATGCGGTCGCGCGCAGCGACCAATTGCGGCGCCGGCCCATCGCCGTCACCGTCCTTGGCTCGCCGATCGTCCTTGCGCGTCTGGAAACGGGCCAACTGCTTGCACTGGAGGATCGGTGCCCGCATCGGCAGGCTCCGCTTTCGGCCGGCTGCCGGACACCCACGGGTATCGCCTGCCCCTACCACGGCTGGGAGTTTGGCAGCGACGGTGCGCTTCAAGCCGTTCCTGGAATGCCGCCGGAATCGCCGTTGCCGGGCGTGCGCGCGCGCGCGTTTCCCTTGCTGGAGCACGATGGCCTGATCTGGCTGCGCCCCGCCGATACCGGTGCCGCCGGACCAGGCGAACTGGTGAACAGCTCGCAACCCGTCTACCGCCGCTTCCTATGGCAGACCCGCTGGCGGGCGCATGTGGTCGATGCGACGGAAAACTTTCTGGATCCCATGCACACCCATGCCATCCACCCGGGACTGGTGCGTCGCAACGGGGAGAGAACGCGCACCAAGGTTCGCTTCAGCGGAACCGCCGAAGGATTCAGCGTGGACTATTCCGGTCAGGACCGGCAATCGGGGCTGCTGTATCGCCTTTTCGAATCGCGACGCACGCTGGAGCGTGCGCATTTCGCGGCCCCGGGCAGTGCGCAAATCGAGTATCGCTATGCCAAAGGCGGCATCGTCCGCATCACCTTGCATTTCACTCCACGGACCAGCGAAGAGACCGACGTGTTCGCCACGCTGCACGTCGAAGGCCGCTGGGCGCCCGCATGGGCCGTACGTCTTCTGGTTTGGCCGTTCCTACGGCAGGTCAGCGAGCAGGACAGACGCATCCTGCAGCTGCAATCGGAGAACCTGAAACGTTTCCCCCTGCAGCGCGGAGCTTCGACCCGGCTGGATGTGGTGCGGGCCAGCCTGGAGCAATTCTGGTCGGGGAACGGCCTGCCGCAGGCGGATGAATTCCGCGAGATCGAAATCATGCTTTGAATCGATGCGCGACAGAAAAGCAGGCGACGCCTTGTTCGGGCTTGTCCGGATCGGCGGCCGGCACCTGGAAAATCCGGTCGCATGACCCATGGCATATGCGGCAGGGCGGGATGCGTGAGTTACTCGCGATCGTACCGACCGGAGCTATCGACGCATGCAGACCCAGGCCGACTCCTCGAACAAGCCGGAAAGGGCGTGGCGCTGGTTGCGCAGCGAACTGCCGCAGATCGTACTGATGCTGGTGTTGCTGGCGGCGGCGCGCGATTCGTTCGCCAATCACTACTACGTGCCGTCGGGCTCGATGGAGCATACGCTGGAGATCGGCGACCGCGTGGCGGTCGACATGCGGGCCTACGGCGTGCGCCTGCCGTTCACCGACGTGCGGCTCATCGCCACCGGCAAGCCCGAGCGCGGCGACATCGCGGTGTTCGATTCGCCGCAGGACGGTACGCGCCTGATCAAGCGTGTGGCTGCGGTGGCGGGCGACGAAGTGGAACTGATCGACGGCAGGCTGAGCGTCAACGGCGTCGCCCTGGAAGCGATCGGCGCTACCGATACCGAGATATTCCGCGACCATCGCGCCATGCTCGACCTGTCGCACGGTGGCGGACCGGACATCCATGGGTTGACCGTTCCCGATGGCCAGGTGCTGATGCTGGGCGATGCGCGCGGCAACAGCATCGATGGGCGCTTCTTCGGGCTGGTGCCGGTGGGCGAATTGTACGGACGTGCTGTCGCCATTTATTACCGGCGCGGAGAAGGCTTCTCGTGGCACAGGCTTTAGATCGCGCAACCGGCCGTTGCCGTTGCCGCATGGCTCCGCTGCGGCAACGGACCAGGACCCGGATACGCCGTCAGTTCGGTTTGATGTAAGTCACCTCAAGTTTGTAATTGCCCGCCGCATAGCCACGCACCATCACGTAGATCTTGTTGCGGTTGGCCGGCACTTCCAGTTCGCAGGTTTCGTTGGCGTGGCTCAGGTAAGGGCGGCAGATCCAGCTTGAGGTGTCCGGTGGCCCGACATAGCGCACGTACAGATCGGGATCGCCCGCATTGCCGCCGGTTCCCTGCATCTTCACTTGGGCGATCGAGCCGGGTTTGACCGCGAACGGTCCGTACTGCTTCTTGGCGTTCTTGGCTACGGATTGATTGTCGAACACCTTCGTCTCGGTAGTGCCTGTCGCCGGCGCCTCGGGAGCGTGATAGACGCACTGCGCCAGGTTTTCCGGGTTGTTGCTGCCTTTTCCATACAGGCAGGCCGAACCCGCCTTGTCCAGGCCGGTGAGCACCAGCGACCAGTCGCCGCCGCCGTTGCATTGCGGATAATGCATGACCGAGAACTTGTCGTAGGCGGTCAATGGCTCGAACTGATCGTCCTCGAAGCAGATGCCAGCCTCCGGGCGCGTATGTTCGTGGCGCAGGCCGAGCGTGTGGCCCAATTCATGGCGCAGGATGCCGACCAGCTGCAGCGGCTCGTCGGCGGGCAGATCGAAGGAGGAATTGTCGATCAGCACGTTGCGGTCGCTGCGCTGATCGCTGGGGAAGAACGCGCGCGCCAGATATTCGCCGCCCACATCGACTGGCCGCACATCGAACAGCACATTCGGATTGCTCGCATTGCAGCCGCCGTCCTGGGCAGGGAGATGGATGAAATCCACCTGCGCCGCTTCTTCCCAGGCGCGCGCGGCCGCTTCCATGTCGGCGATGACCGCGGCCTTGTGCGTGCCGAACGCGTTGCTGACGCAGTAGGTGAGCTGCTTCTTCTTGGCGCTGGTCCAGATATCGACGCCGCCGGTGGCGCCCTTGGCGGCGGCCAGCGCCACTGTCAGCTTGCCGTTGGCCACGCCATCGGCTTCCTTCTGCATTTTCTCGAAGAATTCCTGCAGCAACTTGCGGTCGGGAATGGCGATGTCGCCATTGACGATGTACTTGCCGCCTTCGCCCGGCTCCTTGTAGACCGACGCTTCGAATTCCTCGAACGTCTTGCCGATCCATTTCCTGCGCGCGGCGTCGGCCGCCTCCTCGATGGATTTCTGCGCGGCGGCGATGTTCTCGTCGGTCGCCGCGACAGCGCCCGTGGCTGGCTTGATGTCGCTGTCGGCGGGTGTGGGCGTGGGAGTGGGTCCAGCCGGCGGCGTGGGACCGGCGGTGGGCGTGTCCTGCTTGCAGCCTGCAAGCGCCAATGCCATGGCCAGCGTCAGCAACGGACGCGCGAGGGGGGAAGTGGGTGCGCTCATGGGTTCTATTCCTTGTTGGAGGGGCAGGGTGCTTCGACGACGTTGAGCAGGTCGGTGCCGGCCGCGATCTTGCGGATCTCGGTAAGCGCGGCCTGCGCGTCGCTGGCATTGCGGAATTCCACGCAAAGCCGTGATTCGCCTTCGAGGCCGATGCGTTGGTAGCGCACGGCGGCGACGGCGGAGGTCGCTTGCTGCCGTTCCAGCAGCGCGCGTATTTGCTTGAAGGCATCGCGTGTTTCGGCGGGAACGCCTTTCCCGCGCGAAAGCGCGTCGATGGTGATGTGCACAGGCGTCTCAGCCTTGCCGCCGGTGCCGGGCGAGGTCTGGGTAGGCATGGGTTTCACCGGTGCCTTGATGATGGGGAGCGTGGGTGTTGGCGACGCTGGTGGCGAATCGATTGGTGCGGGCGGTGCGGCAGGTTCCGGCGACACCGCTGGCGGCGAGTCCGCTTCCGGCTCCTTTGCATCGGATATCGCGGCCGCAGGCGTATCGGCAACCGGTGCATCGGCGCTCGGAGCGCCGGGTGCGGGCGCAGGTTCGGCAACCGTGCGGTCGGCGTCGCCTGCCGGTGGCGCAGGCGCGCTGCAGGCCGTGCAGGCGCAAGCCAAAGTCAGCAGCGTCAGTAATGTGCGCGACACTGCGTATGGAATGCGCGTTGCGTTCATGGCGTGCCCGGCATGCGTGCAGCGAGCGCGCGCGAAGCTTTCGGTTTCACCGTATTGGGCGCCTGCAGTTGGCCGGGCTGCGGCGCCTCGAGCGCGCGCTGGAACGCCTCCGGGTCGCGCATCGCCAAATCCAGCAGCTCCGGACCGAAACGCTTGAGCTCCGCCTCCAGGTCCGCGGGCTGGCCGAGCATGCGCTGCAATCCCGCGCGCAGATCGGCCGGCTCGCGGTCCAGCGTGCGCGACATCAGGCTGACGGTGTCGTCCTTGGGCGGCGCGCGCAGTTGCGTGCGCGGCGATCCCAGCGGTTGCCGCAGCAGCTTGTCCAGATTGAGGATGCCGGCGCCATAGCGCTGCGCATCCCATCCCTGCGGCACGCGCGCGCTGGCTTGCATCGCCTGCACGAACAGATCGCGCCGGGTCAGGCTTCCCTGCGCGGCCTTGATGCGGTCGCGTCCATGGAACGCGATCCAGCTGGCGGCCGCGCCGGCCACCGCTGCGGTGGCGAACGAGGTGCCGTTGCCCGGGCTGGACTCGATGCCGGTGGCGCCGGCTACCGCATCGGCCACGTAAACGTCTTCGCCCGGTGCGGAGATATCGACCGCGCGTCCCTTCGAGGAACCCTTCCACGGTTTGTTGTCGGCATTGGTGGCGCCCACCGCGATGGCGTTGTCGTAACTGGCCGGCGCCACCACCATGCCGATGCAGTTGCCGGCGGCGTTGACCACGATGATGTCGCGGCGCACGGCGTCGTTGATGGCGCGCTCCAGGCCGAAGAACGCCCGCCCGCCCAGGCTCATCGAGATCACGTCGCACTGCGCCTTGGTCGCATGGCGCACGGCCCGCGCGGTGTTGGAATCCAGCACGCGGATCACGCTGTTGAAGGTGCGGATGGGCACCAAGGTCGCCTTGGGCGCCAGGCCGTCGATGCGGCCGGGCGCGGTGGTGTTGCCGCTGGCGTCGAAACCGCCGTCGCTGATCAGCACGCTGCCGGTCTTGGTGCCGTGGCCCGGATTGCCGGAATAACCCAGCGGATCGCGTGCGTCGCTGCCGCCTTCCATCAGGTTGAGGGTGAAGCTGCGGTCGATGCGTCCGGAGTCCAGATCGACGTGATCGGTCCAGCCACTGTCCGGGTGGCAGATTCGCACGCCTTCGCCCAGTGTCTTGCCGCCGGCAGGCGGCGTGAGCTTGCGTGCCGCCTCGACCGCCATGTGTTGCGCATCCAGCGACCATGCCGGATTGGTGGGGGCGGCGATGCCGTTGTCGCCCAGGCAGGCGGCTACCGCAGAACGTTTCTGCGCTTCGACCAGCGTGTCCTCGCTGTCCGGTTCCACCTGAAGGAAACCGCCGCGCTCGCGCAAGGCGTTGGCCGAATCCCAGGGATTGCCCTGCGGCGGGTCGGACACGCGCAGGCGGTGGATGCGCGACAGCCCTTCGGGGTCGTCGGTCGCCGGCGCATCGGGAAACAAGGGTTCGATGCTGACCACGTTGGCGAACACCGCTTCGGCGGCCGTGCGCAGATCGGCAGGCGTTTGCGCAGGTGCAAGCTCCACCACGTAACCCTGGGTGTAAGCGGGCGTGGCGACCGGCGTCGCTACGGGCGCAGTCGCAGCCGGCGTTGCCGGGGCAGCGGGCTGATCGCGTTTGCACGCTGCGACCATCAGCAACAGGAACAGCAGGAACGCTAGACGCATGACGTTGTCCTCAAGTGGCGGGCAGTACGCAGACGCGCGGATCCTCGCGCCAGGCCGGCGCGGCGATGTCCAGGCGTTCGACCACCTTGGTGATGGGCAGCACCGCTTCGTGCGCGCGCCAGCCGGCGGCCCAGGGTTCGGACAGATCTTCCTGTCCGTCGAAGAGCAACCCGATCACCGCATGCGAACGCCGGTGATAGACCGGAGATCCGGAATTGCCGCGGTAAGTGTCGCTGTCGGCACCGATGGTCGGCTGCTGGTCGAAGCGCACGCTGATGTACTCGTAATAGGGCGCGCCGTCGCTTTCGCGCAGCTGGTAGCTGTCGACGAATTCCTTGAGCTTTCCTTCACGGTAGGACAGATCTTCGGCTTCGATGGAATCGAATTCCGCACTGACCAGCAGTTTCATGGCGATGTATTCGTCCGGCGTGACCCGGAACGGGAAGTACACGAAGCTGTTGTCGTGCACCGTGCGCGGTTCTCCCAGCGGATAGCCGATGACGTACAGCGGGTCGTCGCGTTTCACCTGCGCCAGCGACAGGCATTGCGGCGGGTAGGCCGCGCCCGGTAGCACGCCGTCGGCGTTGACGCCGAGTTCGAGCAGCACGAAATCCAGGTTCCCGCGTTCGTCCTCGTCGCTCAACCGGATCGCGCTCACGGGGAATACCTGCCTGGCGAGATGGTTGCCGGCCAGATCGTCCTCGTAGTCGAAAACGGCTTCGAATTCCTCCGGAGTCTCCTCGAGGATGCAGTGATTGTTGGTCAATGCCAGCCTCTCGCCGATCAGCACCGCGCTGCAGCGCGGTTTTTCTTCCAGCCGCGCCCTGAGCGCGAAAGCGCCGCGCGAGTTCGCGTAGATGCGCTGATAGGTCTGCGGCGGGTAGCGGTCGTCGTGGTCCAGTCCGTACAGCGACTTGCTGAGACGGCGGACTTCCGCGTGCTGTTCCACCAGTTCGCGCTGTTCGGCGCGCTGGCTGCCGTCCAGCGCCTTGTAGGCCTGCACGAGTTGCCGCTCGGTGTTTTCGGCGCTGCGCTTGAGCTGCAGCAGATCGGCTTCGGTCGCATCGGCGCCGAGCGCGGTCTCGGCGATGTTGCTCATGCGCCGTTGCGCGGCATCGACATTGCGGTACTTGGCGCGCTGTGTCGGTGCGAGATCGTTCCAGCGTTTGGTGGCCTGCAGCTGCACGTTCTGCAACTGCACCGAATCGCCGGGGCCGTCGATCACGGCGGCCTGCACCGGCATCTGCCGCACCTGCTGGGCCACCGCATCGGCATTGGAAACCGCCACCGCCGAATCGGCCGTCTGCAGCACCACTTTGCCGCCCTGCTTGGTGATTTCGACAGGCACCACCACGCCCTGCGGACGCCGCCGTACCTGCTCGCGCAGTTCGCTGGTGCTGATGCGCTGCGCGCGTGGCGCGTCCTGGGCCAAGGCCGTAAATGGCGGCATGCAACATAGGAACAGGGCAAGACTGGTGCCGAAACCAGAGTATTTCATTGCGTGGGATCTCCCGGGGGAAAGATCGTGCGATGTGAATTTTTTACGTTGCGCAATACGCTGCGTAACAGTACCAACGCGGTTGCACGCGACTTCGGGCCATCGCATCGCAAGGTGTCCGGCCCTGTTGCGATGCTGCGTTGGGAAGAACTAACGGCGTGGGGTGGGCGCGTCGCGATGACGCCGAAGCAACGGCTATGCGCGCGCAAGCGCAGCGACAGGAATGGAGATTGCCCGTGGATATCCGCATCGCTCGACTTTCGTTTTCATTGCTGGCGCCTTTGGCGCTGGTCACCTGCACGCAGGACGCACGCGTGCGTTCGCAAGAGCCGGCCGCTTTGGCCGGCGATGCCGACGCAACTTCGATGTCCGCGGCGCTTCTGCCTGCGGCCACCGGTTGCGCGCCGGGCACCCGCTGCCTTTCGGTCACCGGCACCGGAAGACCCTTGGCCAGCGGAACCTTTGTTGCGCAATGCCGCGGCAAGTTCGCCGATTTCATCGTGCCGAAGACGACGCTGCCCGGCGCCTATGCGGGGCCCTGGTTCCAGCCGAATCTGCTGGAACAGGCTTCTACCGGCGTGCCGAGCGGTTCGCGCCCGTGGCTCGCCTTCGATCCCCGCGATCCCGATGAACGGCTGGCTTATGCGCTGGCGCTGCGCAATTACGCGTTCAGCAGTGCAGTCGTGCGTGGCCTGACTCCGCAACTGACTGCCGACGCCGATTATCGCGATGCCGCAGGCGGCACGGTGACGGCGGCGCAGCGCAACCAGAAGTGGTACCCCGCACCGCGCATGTTCTACGGGCCCACCAATTCGCCCGGCACGCGCGAAGCGGCCCATGGCATGACCCTGGAACGCACCGTGCGGGTCGGCGAACTCGGCGGCAATACCGCCGCCTTCCAGAATTACGCGGTCGCCTATTACGATGCGCGCGGCGGGCGTGTGTTCCAGCGTTTGTGGAAGACCACCACGCCGGGTGTCGATCAACCCAAGCTCAGCGGAATGAAGTTCAGCGAAGGCAGTTTCGTGTTCAAGCTGTTGTACAGCGCCGCCGCGCCGGGCGCTTTCCCCCAGGATCTGCTGGCTGGATCGCTCAAGGTCGACATTCTGCCCAATCCGGGCGCAGCTCCAGTGCCGGTGCGGTTGATGCAGATCGACATCGCGGTCAAGGATCGACGGGCCAGCGACACCGGCTGGTACTTCGCCACTTATGCCTACGATGCCTCGCAGTCCGGCGCGTCGCCGTGGAAGAAGATGGCACCGGTCGGACTGATGTGGGGCAACGACCCCGACGGTGCGCCGATCACCGAATCCTGGATCAATACCGCGGCGCCGGCTTATGCATTGGCGCACCTGGGTGTGGGCGGCCGCCTCAACGGACCGGTGGACAATCCCGCTTCGGCCTGCATGAGCTGCCACAGCACCGCGCAGGCGCCTTCGCTGGCGGGAATGCTGCCCACCGGCGCATGCGCGCAGGAGCCGTTCCGCGCCGACTGGTTCCGCAATCTGCGCGGCACCATCGCTTTCGGCCGTCGTCAGGCCTCGGGGCAGACCTGTCTGACGAATCTGCCGTCCGGCGTGACCGTCACCGCTGCGGACTACTCACTGCAGCTGTCGGCGACGGTGGCGCGCGCCTTGCCCACCGCAACCGGCGGACAGACCTTCAACCCCTGCACCTGGAACGAAAATGCGCCGCCGCCTTCGGCGCTGGTCGCGCTTTCGCCGCAGGCGGCGCGGTTGCAGCAGCAGGACATCGAACAGTACGAAGTCACGCGCGATCCCTGAGAAGCGGTCACGCGCGGGGTAATTGCAGAGCGTCGGGGACGTAGCCCCGACCTACGTAGGTCGGGGCTACGTCCCCGACCGCATGCCGGAATCACTCACCAACCGTAGAGCTTCCAATACACCGGCGAGATGTCTTTCTCGCCAGCACCCTTGCTGTGGTCCAGGCGGCCGTCGCCGTTTTCGTCCATCAGGTAGTAGGCCGCGCCTCGCGAAGGCGTGACTTTGACCATGCGCAGCTGGTTGGCCACGCGGTATTCCTCGATGACATCGCCGTTGGGCTCGGTGCGCACGGCCACCTGGGCATCGGCCAGGTCCACGCCAGGATTGTTTTGCGCCGACCCCAGGGAAGCGCAGCCGGCAAGCGCCAGCAGAGGCGCGCTCAACAGGGCTTTCATGGTGATTCTCATGGGGGGTCTCTACGATGCCGGGGCTGCGATTATGCGCCGGCAACGCTAAGCGTGCGTGAGAACGGTAGAAGCACGGCCGCGCAAGCCCCGGGGTTAGAATTGGCGCATGCCCAGACTCGTACTGATCGACGGTTCCAGTTACCTCTACCGCGCCTTCCATGCGCTTCCTCCGCTGACCAATGCCGCGGGCGAGCCCACCGGCGCGCTGTTCGGCGTGGTCAACATGCTGCGCGCGACCTTGAAGGAGAATCCCGAGTACGTCGCCTTCGTGGTCGACGCGCCCGGCAAGACCTTCCGCGACGAACTGTATCCGCTGTACAAGGCCAACCGCGCCGCCATGCCGGACGACCTGCGCGCGCAGGTGCTGCCGATGTGCGAGATCGTGCAGGCGCTGGGCATGCCCATCCTGCGCATCGACGGCGTGGAAGCCGACGATGTGATCGGCACGTTGGCCCTGCAGGCCAATGCCGACGGGATTGATGTGACCATTTCCACCGGCGACAAGGATTTCGCGCAGCTGGTGCGGCCCGGGCTGGCGCTGGTCAACACCATGAGCGGCAGCCGCATGGATTCGGACGAAAACGTGTTCGAGAAGTTCGGAGTGAAGCCCGCGCAGATCGTCGACCTGCTCGCGCTGATGGGCGACGCCGTGGACAACGTGCCCGGCGTGGAGAAGTGCGGCCCCAAGACGGCGGCCAAATGGCTGGCCGAGTACGGCACGCTGGACGGGGTGATGGCGCACGCCGGCGACATCAAGGGCAAGATCGGCGACAACCTGCGCGCTGCGCTGGAACGCCTGCCGCTGAATCGCCAGCTGGTCACCATCAAGACCGACGTCGCGCTGGACGGCGATGCGCAAAGCCTGGGCATGCGCGAACGCGATGTGGATTCGCTGCGGCAGCTGTACCAGCGTTACGGATTCAACCAGGCGCTGAAGGAGTTGGGCGGCGAAGCCGCCGGCGCGGTCGCGGAAAAGGAGCCGGGCCGCGCGCGCGGTACTGGTTTCGTGGCCGCTGCCGCAATGGAGACCTCGGCTATCGATCCCGCGCTGTCGGTGCAGGGCGAATACGAAACCGTGCTCAGCGCCGAACAGCTCGATGCGCTGATAGGCACGCTGCGCAAAGCCGACGAGTTCGCCTTCGACAGCGAAACCGACAGCCTGGATCCCATGCAGGCCAACCTGGTGGGATTGAGTTTTGCGGTCGAACCCGGCAAGGCCGTCTACCTTCCGCTGGCGCACGAGTATCCCGGCGCGCCCGCACAGCTCGACCGCGCCGCGACGCTGGCCGCGCTTTCGCCCCTGTTCGCCGACGCGAACAAGAAGAAGCTCGGACAGCACGGAAAATACGATCTGCACGTCCTGCGCCGCCATGGCGTGGTAGTGGCCGGCTACGCCGATGACACCATGCTGGAAAGCTTCGTGTTGAACTCGGGCAGCAGCCGCCACGACATGGACAGCCTGGCCAAGCGCTACCTGGGCTACGACACCATCAAGTACGAACAGGTGGCCGGCAAGGGCGCCAAGCAGATCCTGTTCTCGCAGGTCGCACTGGACGACGCCACGCGCTACGCGGCCGAGGACGCCGACATCACCCTGCGCCTGCACCGCACACTGTCGTCCAGGCTGGCCGCCGAGCCGGGGCTGGAAAGCGTGTATCGCGAAATAGAAATGCCGCTGGTGCCGGTGCTGGAGCGCATCGAAGCCAACGGCGTGATGATCGACGCCGACGAACTGCGCCGCCAGTCCGCCGACCTGTCCAAGCGCATGCTCGCCGCCCAGCAGAAGGCGACCGAGCTGGCCGGGCGTACCTTCAACCTGGATTCGCCCAAGCAACTGCAGGCCTTGCTGTTCGAAGAACTGAAACTGCCCGCGGTGCTGAAGACCCCGACCGGGCAGCCTTCCACCAACGAAGAAGCACTGGAGGCCATTGCCGACCAGCACGAACTGCCGCGCGTGATCCTGGAATACCGCGGGCTGGCGAAGCTGCGCAGCACCTACACCGACAAGCTGCCGGAAATGGTCAACCCGCAAACCGGCCGCGTGCACACCAGCTACCACCAGGCCGGTGCCGCCACTGGCCGCCTGTCTTCGTCCGATCCCAACCTGCAGAACATCCCGATCCGCACCGACGACGGCCGCCGCATCCGCCGCGCCTTCGTGGCGCCGCCCGGGCGCAAGCTGGTGGCCTGCGACTATTCGCAGATCGAGCTGCGGATCATGGCGCACCTGTCCGAAGACCCCGGCCTGGTGCGCGCGTTCGAATCCGGCGTCGATGTGCACAAGGCCACCGCGGCGGAAGTGTTCGGCCGCAAGCTCGAAGAAGTCACCGGCAACGAGCGCCGCGCCGCCAAGGCCATCAATTTCGGCCTGATGTACGGCATGAGCGCCTTCGGGCTGGCGCGTCAGCTGGGCATCGGCCGCGGCGAAGCGCAGGACTACATCGCCTTGTACTTCAGCCGCTATCCGGGCGTGCGCGATTACATGGAGCGCACGCGCCAGCAGGCGCGCGAGCAGGGCTATGTGGAAACCGTATTCGGCCGCCGCCTGTACCTGGATTACATCAACAAGGGCACCCAGGGCCAGCGCGCGGGCGCCGAACGTGCCGCGATCAATGCGCCCATGCAGGGCACCGCTGCCGACATCATCAAGCGCGCGATGGTCGCGGTGGATGCCTGGCTGGTCGATCACGCCGCGCGCGCGCTGATGATCCTGCAGGTGCACGACGAACTGGTGTTCGAAACTGAACAGGATTTTGTCGAAACGCTGCTCAACGAGGTCACCGCGCGAATGTCGGGTGCCGCAAAGCTCTCGGTTCCCCTGGTGGTCGACAGCGGAGTGGGCGATAACTGGGATGAGGCGCATTGACCCGGATATTCAGGCCCAAATCCGTGACAAAGCGGGTAGTTACGGCCGGTATCTGTGCGGGCGCTCGCGTTTCTAATTCAATACTGGCTAGTTCAATAAACTGAATATGTCTTAAACCTTACGGTTTTTTAACCGGAATCTTCACGAACTATCCATGCGCGGTCTGGTCATATAGCCCGTGACAGATGCAAGGTCTGTCACTGGATCTCTCCCATCCCCTGGAGTGATCTCCGGAACGAAGGCCCCTCCCCAGGCCTAGTTCCCTGGCCCCGCTGACCCCCCCCTGGTCGGTGGGGCTTTTTATTTTGCGCGATGGCATTCCGCGGAACGGTCGGTGCTCTGCGTTACTGTGCGCGTATCCCCGTACCGGAATCGGACCATGCCGCAAGTGTTTGCAGAGATGTTCGAACTGGCCATGCCGTGGTGGGCCTTCGTGTTGCGCGCGTGCGTCGTGTACTTCGTACTGCTGGTGATGATCCGCGCTTCCGGCAAACGCACCATGGGCCAGTTCACTCCGTTCGACATGCTGTTGGTGGTGCTGCTGGGCAATGCGGTGCAGAACGCGCTGCTGGGCCAGGACACCTCTGTCGGCGGCGGGCTGCTGCTGGCGGTGACTCTGATCGCGCTCAACTGGACCGTGGGCCTGATATCGGCACGCAGCGCGAAAGTGGAATCGCTGATCGAAGGCTCGCCGGTGCTGCTGGCGCGCGACGGCACCGTCTACAAGGACGTGCTGCGCAAGGAGTTGATCAGCCGCGCGGATTTCGACCGCGCCCTGCGCGAGGCCGGATGCATCGCCATCGACGACATCCAGTCGGCGGTGCTGGAAACCAACGGCCACATCACCATCGTTAAACAGGATTCTGCCGCGTAGCCAATCCTGTAGGAGCGGGCCCTGCCCGCGACCGCTCTTGGCACGGTGATCGCCACCGCCTGTAGCGCCTTGCCGGAACGCCTCTCAAGAGCGGTCGCGGGCAGGGCCCGCTCCTACAAGGTCAGGCCAGCTCGGCCAGCCAGTCGCGTGGCCGCAGGTAATCGGCCAGCCGCGATTCCGGGCTTCCCGCTTCCGGCGCGAAGCCGTATTCCCAGCGTACGCGTGGCGGCAGGCTCATCAGAATGCTTTCGCTGCGGCCGCCGCTCTGCAGGCCGAACAGGGTGCCGCGGTCGTAGACCAGATTGAATTCCACATAGCGTCCACGGCGGTACAGCTGGAATTCGCGCTCGCGTTCGCCATAGGGCGTGTCCTTGCGGCGCTCGACCAGGGGCAGGTAGGCGTCCAGGAAGCCATCGCCGACCGCGCGCTGGTAGGCGAAGTCGCGTTCGAAATCGCTGCCCAGGTCGTCGAAAAACAAGCCGCCGACGCCGCGCGTTTCGTTGCGGTGCTTGAGGAAGAAATAGTCGTCGCACCAGCGCTTGTGCGTTTGGTAGCGCTCATCCCCGCCAAAGGGTTCGCACAACCCGCGCGCGGTACGGTGCCAGTGCAGCACGTCTTCGTCGAAAGGATAGAACGGGGTCAGGTCGAAGCCGCCGCCGAACCACCAGGCTACGGTTTCGCCGCCGCGCTCGGCGCGGAAGTGGCGCACGTTGGCGTGGGTGGTGGGCAGGTAGGGGTTGCGGGGATGGAACACCAGCGAGACGCCGACCGCGCGCCAGGACGCACCGGCGAGTTCGGGGCGCGCGGCGCTGGCCGAAGGCGGCAGCTTGGTTCCCGAAACGTCCGAAAAACCCACGCCGGCCTGCTCGAACACCGAACCCTCGCGCAGGATGCGGGTGCGTCCGCCACCGCCTTCGGCACGCGTCCAGTTGTCTTCGGCGAAGCGCGCGCCGCCATCGGCGGTTTCGATGGCGGCGCAGATGCGGTCCTGCAGGCCGGTCAGGTAGTTGCGGACGTCGGCGATATTGTTCATGCACCTATTCTAGCGGCGCGTAGATACAGCTGCCTTGATCGGAATCAATGCTGCGGGAGCATTGCAGTACCTCCCCCTTTGAAAAAGGGGGATTGAGGGGGATTTGCTTTTGACTTTGCTCGGCTGCTTCCAAACAAGATCAAGAGCAAATCCCCCCCGCCCGGCGAAGCCGGGCGACCCCCTTTTGCAAAGGGGGGAGGCGCGTCGGTGCCTTTGAATTGGGTATGCCTTCGCATCAATCCTTGTTGGGATTGCTCTCGCCGCCGCTATCGTCTTCGGCGGGCAACTCCGCCTCCAGCGAATCGCCCAGCTGCTGCAGGGCATTGACCGCTTTCAGCATTTCCCAATTGCTGGTTTCGCGCACGTCGCAGGCGACATGCTTCGAATCCTTCTCGCACAACCGGTCCAGCGAATCGATCACCGATTCGTCGCCGGCATTGGCATACACCTGGGTCAGGTTCTCGCAACCGGCGCGCACGCCCTGCGCGCAGACCTGCTGGTAATAGACCTTGGCGCCGGTCCAATCGCCCTGCAGCGCGCGTTGGTTGCCCAGGGCGTTGCAGCCCTGCAGCTTGCCTGCGTCGCAACAAGCCTTGGCGCCGCCTTCCTCCATGATCGCCGGACAGTCCTGCTCCAATGGTTTTTCGACATAGGCCACTGGCGCGCTGCAGCGGTCGGCGCCGCCCTGGCGTTCGTACAGGGCGAACTCATTCCAGCTGTCGATACCCAGCAGGCGCTGCGCATCGAGTACGCGGAATACGAAATCGCCGCCCTTGTCGTGGCGGATGCGCACCAGCCCGTTCTCCAGGCGCGCGCGCATGCGGCTGCCGAAACCGCCTTCGACCATGCCGCGATCGCCGAACTTCAGTTCCGACATCAAACCGGTGGCGGCCGCGTAGTCGCCGCAGGGCAGCTGCGTGGCCGGGGCGAAGCGCTGATCTGCGTCGGTCAAGCTTTGCAGAGGTTCAGCCTTCTTGCAGGCATCCGGGTCGCCGGCTTCGCTGCATGCGGTCTGCAATGCGCTGCGCGCCTGCAGGTAGCGGCCGGCGGTCCATAGTTTTCCGGCGGCGTTGTTGCAGACTTTCGCCGAGCGTGTGCGGTCGCACATGGCGATGCTCTGATCCAGGTGCGAGGGGGACAAAGCCACGGCATCGGCGTACATCGAGCCGAGCGCTCCCACCAGGCTCTTGGCGATCTGCTCGCTGAGGATTTGCTTGGCTGCGGCTATGCATCCTTCCTCCGAAAAAGCCGGAGTGCCTTCCTGACAGACGGGCGGTTTTTCGATCTCCGGTTCGGGGGGGGCGGACTCCTTGGCCTGCGTCTGATACAGATCGATCAGTTTGTCGCAGGCGAAAGGCAGCGCTTCCGCCTCGCACCATCGGCGCAGTGTGGTCTCGTCGGCGTTGTAGGCGTTGTCCAGGCACTGCGGCAGATCGGCGCGGCAGGTGCCGGCGGCTGCCGCTTGCGGCAATGGCTTGCAGGCGGCGGATTCGGACAGCACGTACTCGTGGAAATCGAGGTCGTCGCTAATCCGGTTGCCGGCGTCGACCTTGTACTTGGAGACATGACCCGCCTCCAGGTCCGCCATTTGCAATTCGGCACCGGCGCGGCGGTATTCGAAGCGGCGCGGCGCGCTGCCGGCGGACAGTTCCAGCGCCTGCGCGCCGCTTTCTATCACCAGCCGGGAGTTTTCGTTCTTCTGATCCTGGTAGACGCCGCAGGCGAGCGCCGCGGCGTCCGCAGAGTCGGCGAGGAACAATAGCGCGGCCAAAAGGCCGAGCCTTCCAATTCCGTTTGGCATTGAAGAACTCCGGGGCAATCAGCTAACAGGGGGGGATTTATTATCCCCGATTGCCGAGCCCGATGGTTTCCAAGATGAATTTTGTAGAGCCGAGCTTGCTCGGCTGCTGTGTCTCGAACTCAAGAGCAGCCGAGCAAGCTCGGCTCTACAAACGGGAAGCCTGGAGGTTTTTCAGCTTCCTTTCGACCACATCGGGGTCAGTGTCGTGACTTGCGGCGGACCGGACAGCAGCGGTTCGACTTCCTGCAGGTAGGCGGCGTAGCTGTCCGTCTTCAGGAATTGGCCGGCCGCTTCGGCGCTGACATACTGTTGGAACGCAACGATCGCATCCGGATCGGCATTGTCGAAGCAATAGAAGTAAGCGATGTGGCCGGGGTTGGCCGAAACGGCCGGTGCCATGTGCCGCTCCCATACTTTCCTGACTTCGTCCCGTTTCCCGGCTTGAGTCTTGTGCTTGATGATGAGTGCGTGAGAGGTCATTGAGGTTCCTTGCAGGGATAGAACTCCGCCCGCACCGCGGGCGTACACAGTTTCCAGACTATCCAGAGATGCAGCGCAGCGAACACCACGGCTACCACCCCGCCCATCAGCATGGCGGCGGTCATGAAGCCTTCCAGTTCCGGCGGCATGGTTTGTCCCTGCGGAAGCGCGCCGGCCTGGACGGCCAGCATGCCCTCGATGAACTGCGGCAGGGCGAAGATGCAGGCGAACTGCCACAAGGTGCCGAGCACCAGCACGGCGATGAAACCCTTGCGGCCCCATTCGCGGCGTTTCAGTACCGCCCACGACACCCACAGGAAGATCGCCGAAAGCACCAACATCAGCACGCCCATCAATAGCGTGTTGGTGTAGATCCAGTGCATCAGCGGCGGCAGCCGCGGCGGTTCGCCGCCGTAGGGGTTGAGCATGCGCAGGTAGAAATCCGCCGGCAGCACCAGGCCCATGACTGTCTGCATCAGGCCGTACAGAAGACCGAGCAGTGCCAGCGCAATGGAAATCCAGGCCAGTACGGTAACGAAATTGCTGACCGGCCGCGCGCTGGCGGGGATCGGAGGCGGCAGGTTCGGTGCGGCGCTCATTTCAGGTTCTCCTCGAACAGCTTCAGCACGCGCTTGTATTCGTCCAGCCAGGAATCGGCTCGGGTGAAGCTGTGGCGTTCCAGCGGATAGGGCGCGATTTCCCAGTTGTCCTTGTGCAGTTCGATCAGCTTCTGGGTCAACACCACCGAATCGCGGAAGAACACGTTATCGTCGATCATGCCGTGGGCGATCAGCAGGTGGTCCTGCAGGCCGGCCGCGTATTCGATGGGCGAGGATTTACGGTAGGCCTCGGGGTCGAGTTCCGGCGTGTTGAGGATGTTGCTGGTGTACTCGTGGTTGTACTGGGTCCAGTCCACTACCGGTCGCAGCGCCGCGCCGGCCTTGAACTTGCCGGGTTCGCGGAACAACGCCATGAAAGTCATGAAGCCGCCGTAGGAGCCGCCGTAGATGCCGGCATGATCGCGGTCGCCTTGCTTGCTGGCCACCAGCCAGTCCAGGCCATCCAGGTAATCGTCCAGCTCCGGGTGGCCCATGTTGCGGTAGATGGCGGTGCGCCAGTCGCGGCCGTAGCCTTCGCTGCCGCGGTAGTCCATGTCCAGGACCAAGTAGCCGCGCTGCACCAGCAAGTTGTGGAACATCTGCTCGCGGAAATAAGCCGGGTAACGCCGGTGCACGTTCTGCAGATAGCCGGCGCCATGCACGAACATCGCGATCGGATACTTCTTTCCCGGTTCCAGCGTTGCCGGCCCGTAGTACTTCGCCCACACCTTGCCGGCGCCGTGCTGCGAAGGCACCTGCACCAACTCCGGCTCGATCCAGTCGCGCGATTTGAACGCCGGGGTGCGCGTATCGGTCAAAGTCTTCGCATCGCCGCCCTTGCTGTCGATGACGGCAAGCTGCGAGGGCAGATAGCTGCCGGAACGATGCAGCAGCAATTTCGATCCATCCGGCGAGAGAGTGAAATCCTCGACTCCGCCCAGCGTGGTCAGCTCGCGCACTTTGCCGTCGTCGGCACGGCAGATCTCGTATGCGCCGGGCGTCTTGCGGTTGCACAGGAAGAAGAAGCCGCCATCGGCGGCCGGAACCGGCGAAGAAACTTCCCATTGGCCCGAGGTGAGTTGCACCGGCTTGCCGGAATCGTGCTGCGTATAGAGGTGCGAGTAGCCCGATTGCTCGGACAGGAACCACAAGGTGCGATTGTCGGCCAGCCAGCCGAATTCGTTGAAACTCCAGTTGATCCAGGCCGGGTCGGTCAGACGGTGGCGCGGCTGCAGTTTGCCGCCAGCCAGGTCCACGCTGGCGATCCAGCGGTCCTTGTTGTCGATGGCGCGTACCATCACTGCCACGTTGCGGCCATCGGCGCTCCAGCGCATGGTGGCGCCGTCGCCGTTGTCGCCGCTGGTGGCCACCTGCACGTCGCGGTTGCCTTTCAACGGCTCTTTACCCGCGGACTTGCGCAATGCCGCCAGAGGATCGTCGGCGATGCCGGGCAGCGCGTCGAACTTCACTTCACGTGCGCTCGCGCTGGCCAGATCCACCAACCACAGGGTTTGCGGTAACGGCGCGTTGCGGCCCACCCGGGTGCGGACTTCCTGGAATTCCTCGTAGCCCGATTCGGTCACGTAGCGCGGCAGCTTGCCGGACTGGCCGGCATCGGCGCCTTTCTTCTGCGTCACCACCAACAGCCAGCGCGCGTCCGGGGACAGCGCGCTTTCCACGATCTGTACTTCATCGCCCAGATAAACCGGTGCCGGTGCGCGGCTGGGGTCGGATTTGCGCCAGCTGTCGTTCTGCGCCTGCAGCGCATCGCGCTGGGCCTTGTCGCGCGCCAGCGTTTCCAACGTGCGCAACTGCTGTTCGCGCAGCGCGTCGGGCTTGGGCTTGGCGTTGGGATCCTTTTCGGCTTTCACCAGCGCCGCCTGGGCCACCCCGCCGGCCGGGGTCCACCGGTACCACTGGTTGGCCACGCGCCAGACCACCCCGCCGTCGGTGGCGAACTGCGGTTGCGTTTCCTCATCGTTGCTACGCGTCAGTTGGGCCAGCGCGCCGCTGCGCAGATCGCGCAGGAACACATCGCCGTTGCGCACGAAGACCATGCGCCGGCGCTGCTGGTCGTAGACGGGATTGGCCGCATCCAGCGTGTCGCGTTCGCCATCGCCCACGCGCTGGGCGGCCGTGCCGGCGATGGATTGCTGGAAGGTGTCGCGGATGGGGCTGCCCTGGCGCTTGAGATGATACTGCACCTGCTTGCCATCCCAGGCCCACCAGGCGGTTTCCACGGGCGGTCCGATCCAGTCGGGGTCGGCCATGACCTGTTCGATGGTCAGGGCGCTGGCGTCCTGCGCGGAGGCGGCGCCGGCGCCGGCAAAAGCAAAGGGAAGGGCAAGCAACAGGGCGTTCAGGCGGGGACGCATAGGGTTTCCGTGGCATACGCGAATCGGCAAGGTTACCAGCGGCCCAAGGCGGACGAGCCGGCCAGTGGTCATGCCCGGCCCGGCGCGCAATTCCTTAATACCGTGATTTCCGACACAATCGGACTGCCTGCCGTCGATCGATGCGCATGCAAGCAGGGCGAACCGCATCAGGGAAGCCGTACCGCTACCAGGGAGATCGCAACACCATGTCGGCAGTCGTCAACGCTCCACTCGGATCTGCCGCCTCGCAACCGCTGGCCGTAGGCCATGCGGATCGCACCGTGGCTCTGGATGACGGGCAGCGCATAAGTCTGGACACGTTCCTGGCCCAGGTGCGCGGAGTCGCAGCGGAGCTGCCGGCGGGACGCCATGCGGTGAATCTGTGCGAAGACCGCTACCGTTTCCTGGTGGCGTTCTGCGCGGTCGCCTTGCGTGGGCAGATCACCCTGCTGCCGCCGTCGCGGGCGCCGGAAGTGGTGACCGACGTGCTGGCGCAGTATCCGGAAAGCTACAGCCTGGGCGACGGTTTGCTGGCGGCGGTGCCGCCGGGGCATTGGTTGTTGCCGGACGTGCTGCCGGAGTTGCAGGGCGACGCATCGATGGACGGCACGCCGATGATCGATGGCGCCGCGGTGGTGGCCATCGGCTTCACTTCGGGCAGCACCGGCACGCCCAAAGCCAATCCCAAGACCTGGTCCGCTTTCCGCGCCAGTACCGCACAGAACCTGGCCGCACTGGAAAGCCTGTGGCAGGGGCATGCGATGCCCCATGTGCTGGCCACGGTGCCGCCGCAGCATATGTACGGCATGGAGCTGTCGGTGCTGCTGCCGTTACTGGGCCCGGCCGGATTGCATGCCGGGCGCCCGTTCTTTCCCGAGGACGTAGCGCGCGCGCTGGCGGAAACGCCGGAGCCGCGACTGCTGGCCACCACGCCCGTGCACCTGCGCGCGCTGGTCGAATCGGGCGTGCGCTTGCCGGCGCTATGCGGAATCGTTTCGGCCACCGCGCCGCTTTCGCAGGAGCTGGCGGCTGCGGCCGAGGAGCGTTTCGGTTGCGAAGTGCGCGAAGTCTTCGGTTCCACCGAGACCTGCGTGATCGCCCGTCGCCGTACCGCCTGCGAAGCCGCGTGGACGCCGTTGCCCGGCGTGCACCTGCATCCCAAGCCGGACGGCACCCTGGTTCATGCGGCCCACCTGCCGGTGCCGGTGGCGCTGGCCGACCTGGTGGAAGTGGAAAGCGACGGCCGTTTCCATCTGCGCGGCCGTCAGGCCGATTTGCTGGAAATCGCGGGCAAGCGTGCTTCGCTGGGCGACCTGACCCGACGGCTGCTCGCCATCCCTGGGGTGGCCGACGGAGTGATGCTGCAACTGGACGACTGTGGCCACCGCGGCGTGGCGCGCATCGCCGCGCTGGTGGTCGCGCCCGACCTGGAGGAAGCCGCGATCCTGGCGGCATTGCGCGAGAGCATCGATCCGGTGTTCCTGCCGCGGCCGTTGAAGCGGGTGCCGGCGCTGCCGCGCAGCGAAACCGGCAAGTTGCCGCGCGCGGAGTTGTTGCGGATGCTTGGCCTGTAGGTCGGGGCTACGCCCCCGACCCACGGATATCCGGATTCTTCGCGTCGGGGGCGTAGCCCCGACCTACCCGTGCACGCCGTCGATTTCCATGCTGAGTTCGCGCCGGCAGATCGCGGCGTGCAGCAGCAGCCTGGGCACGCGGTCGCCGAAACGCTGGTCCAGCGCTTGCGCAACTACCGGCAGATCGGCGCGGTCGCGCACGTAAACCTTCAACCGCGTACCGGCGCCGAACTGCGCCGGCAACGACGGCGCGCGCACGCGCGCCGCCGACAGCAACGCATCGAAGTTGGCCAGAGTCTCCTCGATCTGCGCCAGCAATTCGCCAACGTGCTGCGAGGCATGCCCGACCACGCTGGCCGTGCCCGACAACAGCAGCGGCATCGTCCCGCCCGGCGGCGGCAGCATGGCGCGCGCGAAACTGGGCGACTGCCGGCCGTACTGGCGCGGGTAGCGATAAGCGCTGACCTGGCGCGGATTCTCCACCGGCGTACCGGCTTCGCGTGCGGCCAACCAGTAGATCTGGATGATGCGTTTGTCGTCGCAGCGGCCGATCGCGGTGGCGGCTGGCAGGCGCGAGGCGTCGAAATCGCCCATGCCGCGCGCGCGTCCGACGCAGAACTGGCGGTAGCGTTCCGCATCGCCGTCGCCCAAAGTGATGGCGTCCAGGTAGTTCCACATGCGCAGCAGTTGCGGGGTGTCGCTGCGGCGCACGAACTCGATCAGCTGCGCGTAGGCCACATCGGCCGCTGCCTCGATGCCGATCACGCTCTCGTCGATCTCGATCGCGCCGAACAGCAATTGCCCGTCGGTCGACCAGGCGATGTCTCCATCGCGCCCGCAGGTGACCGGCGCGTTGGCCCGCCACACCTCGAACGGCGCCGCGCCATGCGGCTGCAGCGGTATGCGCAGGTAACGCGGATCGTCGCTGTACGGCGCATCGTTGCCGAAACCGAGTACCGCCAGGACGTCGTCGCTGGCCAGCAGCGCAGCGGGCGAGTCGGCGCCGACATAGTCCACTTCCAGCCGCGCGTGGGCGGCCGCCACGGGCATCGAGGTCATCGGCCGGCTCATGGATTGCCTTCCTGCAAAGTGTCGCCGCCGAAATTCTCGCCTACCTGCCGCTTGCGGCGCAGCCAGCCCCGGAACGCGCGCGGCGCCAGCTGCAGCGCGTTGAACGCGTAGATCAGACGGAACAGGCGCAGGCGCCGCAGCACCGGACGGTTGTCGAACACATCGCCGGCCAGCATCGAAATGACCGCCTGTTCGATCTGGAAATCGTTGCGCGGCTGGGCGAACAGGCGCTGCATCACCGGGGTGGTGAAGCGGTAGATGAACCAGGAGAAATGCTTCAGGCCGCGCTTCAGGCGTTTTTCCATGGCCCGTTGCAACGCCGCTTCGCTGGCCGGATCGCGCAACGCGCCATCGACCACGCTGGCGGCATGCTCGCCGCTGTTCATGCCCAGGTACACGCCCGACGAAAACACCGGGTCGATGAAGGCGTAGGCGTCGCCCACCATCACCCAGCCCGGCCCGGTCATCCGCGTGCAGGTGTAGGAATAGTTGCCGGTGACGTGCACAGGCGCCACGCGCTCGGCCTGTTGCATGCGCGACCACACCGACGGCGTGGCTTGCAGGGTCTGCATCAGGAAGCCTTCGTTGTCGCCGCGGCGCTGCTTGAGGTACTCGGGGAAACACACCGCGCCCACGCTCATCACATCGTCGCGCAGCGGAATCAGCCACATCCAGCCGTGCGGGAAACGTTCGACGGTGATGTTGCCCGCATCGGCGCCCTCGCGGCGGGTCACGCCGCGGAAGTGGCTGAAGATGGCTGCCGATTGATGCAGCGAATTCTTCTTTTTCAGTTTCAGCTTGCCGCCCATGAAAGTGTCGCGGCCGCTGGCATCGACCAGATAGCGCGGTGCGAACGCCAGCGCTTCTCCTGCGGCGGTACGCGCCAGCACCGTGCCTGGCCGGCCATCGGAGCCGAATTCCACCTTCTCCACGGTCGTGCGCATGCGCGCGTCCACGCCGTTGTCCAGCGAGTTCTGGAACAGCAGGTGGTCGAATTCTTCGCGCTTGACCTGATAGGCATGCGGGAAAACGGGGTTGAGCGCGCGTTCGAACCTGAACACATTGACGCTGTTGGCCTTGTCCTGCAGCGGAAAGTCGGCCCCGGGCTTGAACACGCCGATTTCCTTCACCTGCTCCAGCACGCCCAGGCGCTGCAGAATGGGCAGGTTCATCGGCAGCAGCGATTCGCCGATATGGAAGCGGGGGTGCTCGCCTTTTTCCAGCAATACCACCCGCCAGCCCTTGCGCGCCAGCAGGGTGGCGGCGGTGGTGCCGGCCGGTCCGCCGCCGATCACCAGGACATCGACCGCCGCCGGGACCGGATCCGGTGCGGACGCGGCCGGCGGATCCTCCGTACGGGGCTGTGCGCTTGCGGGGTCGGCTTGGGTCATCCTGGCTGAACCATCTCGGTGTTCGCGGTAGAAGCAGGCGCGCATGATAACTCGGGCGTTGCGGGCGGCCATGGTCCGCGCCGGTTGCCAAGCGGACGCGGATGCCGGATCGTGTCGCCCCTGCCACTTAGGGAAGTCACTGGATGTCCACGCAAACCGCCGCTGAACGCGAGCTCGCCGATCTGCTGGTCGAAAGCCTGAACCTGGAGGATGTCGAGGCCGGTGCGATCGATCCGGAGGCGCCGTTGTTCAACACCGGTCTGGGCCTGGATTCCATCGACGCGCTGGAGCTGGCATTGGCGATCAGCAAGAAGTACGGCTTCCAGCTGCGTTCGGACAACGACGAGAACCGTCGCATTTTCGCGTCGCTGCGCGCACTGTCGGCGCATGTCGAAACCAACAAGGCCGCCTGACCCCGCCGCCGCTCCGGAGGTTTCCGGGGGGCTGCTGATGGGGCTGCGGGTGCTGCTTGCGCTGGCCTATCCGGTGTTCGCCCATCTGGCCAGCGCCCGTAGCGATGGCGGCTGGGCGGCGCTGGCGCTGGCCGACATCGTGCTGCTGTTACTGCTGGAGCCGTTGCTCAAGCGCCGGCTGTGGGCGCTGTCGCTGCTGGGAATGTGCCTGCTGGCACTGTGGGTGGTCTCACAATCGCGTTATGCGTTGATGCCGCTGTTGGCGCCGCCGGTGGTGTTCATCGCGCTGGTGGCGTGGCTGTTCGGGCGCACGTTGTATGCGGGCAGGGTTCCGCTGATCACACGCATCGTGGAAGGGCTGTATGCGCAGGCGTCCATGCCGGTGAGCCCGGCGCTGTATCTCTACACTCGCCAGTTGACGGTGGCCTGGGCGGCGATGCTGGCGGTGTTGGCGGTGTTGAACCTGCTGTTGGCGTTGTGCGCGGTGCCCAGTGGCGTGTTGCACCAGTTCGGCCATACGCCGGTGCTGGCGGTGACGGACGAGCAGTGGTCGCTGTTCGCGAATGTGCTCAATTACGGCATCGTCGGAGGGTTCTTTGTCGTCGAATACTGGCTGCGCAAGCGTCGGTTTCCGCATCGGCCGTATCGCAATGTGGGCGAGTTTATTCAGCAGATGGCGCGGTTGGGGCCGCGGTTCTGGAATGAATTGATGCGGTGAAGGTGCTGTGCTTTTTTGCCCAAACCCCGTGAGGCGCGGCAAATGAGGCGGGACAAACCCCGCAGGGGCGGCGCACAAGGATGTGCGCCGTTTCCGGAGGCGCAGGAGGCGCCTTCCGGAAATTCCCGGCTCATTTGCGAACCCAGCGGCTTCATCGCTGGGCGCGCCGTAGGGCGGCTTTCTTTTGGTTACTTTTCTTTGCCGTGCAAAGAAAAGTGACTCGCGCAACGCGCGAAACGCTTTTTGCTTCGAGGCAAAAGCAAAGATCAAGAGCACCCCTCCTCAATCCTCCCCTGCGCTGCGCGCAAGGGAGGAGGCAAAAGCACGAGCAAAAGCTAGGGCCATAGCAAGATCAAAATGGATCCCAGCGTTCGCTGGGATGACGGTCGGAGGGTATGCGGACAGTAATTCTCCTGACGAGCCGGCAAATGCGGTGCGTTCACCCAAGCCTCCGGTATCCTTGTGTGCAGGGGACAGTCAGGAAAATGCGGTATGCGGTTCATCATTCCAGCGGATCACCCGAGCTTGCCGGGGCATTTTCCCGGTCGGCCGATTGTCCCGGGCGTGGTTCTTCTGGACCGGGTGATCGAGGCCATCGAATCCGATTGCGGGCCGCTGCCGCCATTGCGTTTGCCACAAGTGAAATTCCTCAAACCCTTGCTGCCCGGCCAATCCGCTTCGGTGGAGTTGTCGGGCGAAGCGCCGCGCTGGCGTTTCCGGGTGTTGTGCGGTCCGGAAGTGCTGGCCAGCGGCGAGATCGTGGCCGAAGCGCAGGCCACGGCATGAGCGCCAACTGGAAACAGCGTCCGGAAGGCGGAGGGCGTTTCGCCATCTGGCTGATCCGCAGCATCGCGCGCTACGGCGGGCGCAGCGTCGCCCGCATGTGCCTGTATCCCATCACGCTTTATTTTCTGCTGGTGCGCGGTCCGGAACGGCGCGCCTCGCGTACCTACCTGACGCGTGTGCTGGGCCGCAAGGTGGGGCTGTGGGCGGTGGCCCGGCATATCCATACTTTCGCTGCGACCATCCTGGACCGGGTTTTTCTGCTGGGCGGGCGCTTCGGCGGTTTCGACGTGCGCATCACCGGCCTGCCGGAACTGCATGAGGTACTGGACCGCCGCCAGGGCGTTCTATTGTTCGGTTCTCATCTGGGCAGTTTCGAAGTAATGCGCGTGCTGGCCCAGCAACGCTCCGACTACAAGATCCGGGTGGTATTGGACAAAGCGCACAATCCGGCGATGACGCAGTTGCTGGATGCGTTGAATCCGGAGATCGCCGCCGGCGTGATCGATGCCGGCCAGGACGGGCCGTCGATCGCCATGGCCATCAAGCAGGCCACCGACGAAGGCGCGCTGGTCGCGCTGCTGGTGGATCGTGCGCGCGCCGGCGAGCCCGCATTGAATACGCGGTTCCTGGGTCGCGAAGCGCCCTTCCCGACGGCGCCCTGGTTGATCGCCTCGGCGCTCAAGGTGCCGGTGGTGCTGGCTTTCGGGCTGTATCTGGATGGCTGCCGCTACCACCTGGCGTTCGAGCGTTTCAGCGACGGCATCGCCGTTCCGCGTCAGCAGCGCGCCCAGGCGGTGCTCTCGCTCATCCAGCGTTACGCCGCCAGGCTGGAGCATCACGCCCGTGCCGCACCTTACAACTGGTTCAATTTCTATGATTTCTGGGGTAACCAAGATGAAGCCAGCACGTCGTCCACGGCCGATGCGCCGCGCATCGTGGCGATCGATCATGCCGACGCTGATGCTGCTGTGCAGCGCCGCGTGGCCGTGCGTCGCAGCCCCTGAAGCCGGTGCGGCCGCAGCGGTCGATGCGGACTGGATTCTGCAGAAGCTGGCGCGGCCCGCGCCGGTGCGCACCGCCTTCGTGGAGCTGCGCGGATCGGCGATGCTGAAGGCGCCGCTGCGCATAGAGGGCGAATACCAGCGCCCCGACCAGGACACGCTGGTGCGCGCGGTGCGCTCGCCGTACGTGGAAACCACCACCCTGCGCAACGGCGAGGCGATCATCGCCCGCGCCGGCAAGACGCCGCGCAAGTTCGCGCTGTCGCGGGTGCCGGAACTTGCGGGTTTGCAGGCCAGTTTCGGCGCGTTGCTTTCGGGCGACCGCGCTTTGCTGGAAAAGCACTATCGGCTCACGCCGCAAGGTACGCGCCAGCAATGGACGCTGCTGCTCGCGCCTCTCGACGCGCAGATGAAGAGCAGCGTGCGCGACATCATCCTGTACGGACGCGGCGCCGAGTTGCGCTGCATCGAAACCCGTCCGCTCAAAGGCGACCTGCAACGCACGTTGCTCGCGGGCGCCGCTAACGATGCCGCCAAAGCCGGCTCTGGAAAGGCAAGCTCCGCCGAGGCATTGGCCGCATTGTGCCGCGCGGGCGCCACGCGCTGATGCTGTCGGCGCGCAGCCGCATCGCGCTGGCCCTGCTGTGGCTTGCCGTGCTGGCCCTGGCCGCATGGGCGATCACCCAGCGGCTGCAACTCAGCGGCGACCTGCGCAAGTTCATGCCGGCCGCCGAAACCCCGGCGCAGAAACTGCTGATCGACGAGCTGGGCGAGGGCCCGGGCTCGCGTCTGTTGCTGATGTCGATCTCCGGCGCCGATGCGCCGACCCTGGCCGCGCAATCGCAGGCTTTGCGCAGTGCGCTGGCGGCGCGACCGGAGTTCGCACTGGTCGCCAATGGCGGCGATGCCAGCCTGGATTCCATTCCGGAGCGGCTGCGTCCCTACCGCTACCTGCTGACCGACACTTTCGATACGCGGCCGTTCGATGAAGCGATGCTGCGCGAAGAACTCGATGCGCGCGTGCAGGACCTCGGCTCGCCGGCGGCCTCGCTGATCGAGCCGCTGCTGCCTGCCGACCCCACCCTTGAAACGCTGAAACTGGCCGAGCGCTGGCAACCGGCCAACGCGCCGCAACGCTTGCAAGAAGTCTGGTTCGACCGCGCCGGCGACAAAGCCCTGCTGGTGGCGCAGACGCGGGCGGCGGGTTTCGATCCCACCGGCCAGCAGGCGGCGGTCGACGCCATCCATTCCGGTTTCAAGAAGATCGCCGCCGGCACGCGCAGCGAATTGGTCCTGACCGGCCCGGGTGCGTTCTCGGTGGAGATCGGCGGGCGCACCGCCGCCGAGGCGCAATGGATCGGCATGGTCGATACCATCGGCCTGATCCTGTTGCTGGGAATCGCCTACCGCAGTTGGAAGATGCCGATCCTGGGCGCATTGCCATTGGCCACCGCCGGATTGGCCGGGCTGGGCGCGGTGGCGTTGCTGTTCGACGGCGTGCACGGCATCACCGTCGCTTTCGGTTTCACTCTGATCGGCGTGGTGCAGGATTACCCGATCCACCTCTTCAGCCATCAGCGTCCGGGCATGTCGCCGTGGACCAACGCGCGTTCGTTGTGGCCGACGCTGGCCACCGGCGTAGCCTCCACTTGCATCGCCTACGTCACTTTTCTGTTCTCCGGCGTGGACGGGTTGAAACAGTTGGCGGTATTCACCATTGCCGGGCTGGGCGCTGCCGCGATCAGTACGCGTTTCCTGCTTCCTGCGCTGATAGACCCCGCACCGCGCGACTTCGCCGATTCGCGGGCGCTGGCGAAAATGTGGCGGGGCATCGCGCGTTTGCCGCGACCGAAGGGGTCGCTGGCAATGCTGGCCCTGGTCGCGCTGTGCATCATCGCGTTCGCGCCCGGCGTGTTCTGGCAGAACGACCTATCCAAACTCACGCCAGTGCCCGCCGATGCGCTGGCGCAGGATGCGGTGCTGCGCGACGAGCTGGGCGCGCCGGATGTGCGCTACGTGCTGACGGTTGAGGGAAAGACCGAAGACCAGGTGCTGCAGGCCTCGGAACGTTTGCGTCCGGCGCTGGATCGGCTGGTGGTCGACGGTGCGCTGGCCGGTTACGACCTGGCTGCGCGCTACCTGCCCAGCGCGCAAGTGCAGCATGCGCGCCAGCAGGCGTTGCCTGCGCGCGATCGCCTTCAAGCCATGCTGGCAACGGTGTTGGAGGATTCGCCCTTCAACGCGGATGCGTTCGATCCCTTCGTCGCCGACATCGAGGCCGCCAAGCGCGCGCCCGCGCTTTCCCAGGCCGACCTGCAGGGCACGCCGCTGGCGGCGAGCGTTGCCGGGTTGCTGCTGTCCGGCAGCGATCACGTCACCGCGCTGGTGTCGTTGAACGGCCTGCAGGATCCTGCCGCGGTCGCGACAACGGCAGCGGCCAACGGCGCGCGATTGCTGGACTTGAAGGAAGCCTCCGAATCGCTGGTGGCCGCCTACCGTGGCCGCGTGCTGGCGGCGCTGGCCGTCGCCGCGCTGTTGCTCACGGCCACGGTGTGGATCGCGTTGCGCCAGCCGCGGCGCGTGCTGCGGGTGTTGTTGCCGATGGCGCTGACGACCCTGCTGATCCTGGCCGTGTTGCGTGGCCTGGGAGTCGAGTTGAATCTGTTCCATCTGGTTGCATTGATTCTCGCCGCCGGCCTGGGCCTGGACTACGCCCTGTTTTTCGACCATGCCGGCGACGACCGCGCCGATCAGCTGCGCACTTTGCACGCGTTGATCGTGTGCAGTCTGATGACGTTGCTGGTGTTCAGTCTGCTCGCGTTGTCCTCCATCCCCGTGCTGCGCGCGATCGGCAGCACCGTGGCCATCGGGGTGTTCGCCAATTTCGTGCTGGCGCTGCTGGTGTCGCGGCAGCCGGTGCAGGAGAACCCCGATGTTGCCGCGTGAGCAGATCGAAGCGATGATTCCGCACAAGGGCAGCATGTGCCTGTGGGACCAGGTGGTGGAGTGGGACGCGCATCGGATCGTCCTGCGCGCCAGCAACCATCGTGATGTTGCGCACCCGCTGCGGTCCGGCGACAAACTGCGCGCCGTGCATCTGTGCGAATACGGCGCCCAAGCCATGGCCGTGCACGGCGGGCTGCGCGCGCGTGCGCGCGGCGGCGATGCGGGTCCAGGTCTGCTGGTCGCCTTGCGTGGCGTACGGCTGCACGTGTCCTACATCGACCAGTTGCCCGGCGTGCTCGAGTGCGAAGCCGAGGTGCTGGCCGAAGGCGAGGGCAGTCAGCAGTATGCGTTCCGCATCCACCATGGGGACCATCTTCTTGTCGAAGGCCGCGCCGCAGTCATGCTTCAGCTGTAGGAGCTGCGTAAGCTGCGACCGTGGTCTTTCCGATCGCATGCGTGCGCGACCCGGTTCTTACGGTCGCAGCTTACGCAGCTCCTACAAAAACGTGGGAGCGCAGCTGTTCAACGAACGAAGGGAGAATCCGAGATGCAACAGGAAACCATGAAGCGCGCGCTGGTCACCGGCGGTAGCGGCGACCTTGGCGGCGCCATCAGCAAGCGGCTCGCTGCGGACGGGTTGCATGTCATCGTCCACGCCAACGGCAATCTTGCGCGCGCCGAGACGGTGGTCGCGGAGATCCGCGCGGCTGGCGGCAGCGCGGATGCCGTCGCCTTCGATGTAGCCGATGGCGATGCGACGCGCATGGCTATCGACGCGCTGTTGCAGAGCGGCCCCATCCAGGTGATCGTCAACAACGCCGGCATCCATGACGACGCCCCGATGGCCGGCATGTCCGAAGCGCAGTGGAAGCGGGTGATCGACGTCTCGCTACATGGTTTTTTCCATGTCACCCAGCCGTTGCTGCTGCCGATGGCGCGTACGCGCTGGGGGCGCATCGTCAGCGTGTCCTCGGTCGCCGCGGTGCTGGGCAACCGCGGCCAGACCAACTACGCCGCCGCCAAGGCCGCCCTGCATGGCGCATCGAAATCGCTGGCGCGCGAGATGGCCGCGCGCAACATCACCGTCAACGTGGTGGCGCCCGGGGTGATCGAAGGCAGCATGGCGGGCGATGCTTTTCCGCCTGAGGTGGTAAAGCAGATAGTGCCGGCGGGGCGGGTGGGCAAGCCGGAAGAGGTTGCGGCGCTGGTGGGATTCTTGTGCGGGGAACAGGCGGCGTATATCAATGGGCAGGTGATTGGGGTCAATGGAGGGATGGGTTAGCCAAAAAATATTCCGGGCCCGTTTTCTTCCGGTCGTCATCCCGGCGGATGCCGGGATCCATCCCTAAGTGAAGGAGTGTTTCCGAAGGTCATCAAAACAGCCGCGGAAACAGGTCCGACCAGTGAGGATTGCAAGCTTCTATCAGCGCGATCTTATGGGCACGTTTCCATTCCTTTATCGACTTTTCCCGCGCTATCGCTTCGGGCATGGTGGCGTGGTGTTCGAACCAGACCAATCTATGCACGCGATACTTTTTTATGAAGCCGTCGACGATGCCTTCGCGGTGTTGTGAAACGCGCCGGAGCAGATCGGAAGTGACGCCCGTGTACAGCGTCCCGTAGTGGCGGCTGGCAAGCAGGTATACGCAGGGTTGCTTCATGGACTTCCTTGTCCTGATGGATGGATCCCGGCATGCGCCGGGATGACGGCACTATTTTAACTAGGCGGCGTCGGCATACCAGAACGAGGCCAGCGAAATCTCCGCACTTTCGGAACCCGCAAGCAACTCATCCAACCCATACCCATCGATCTGTCCATGTTCGGCCCTGGCCCGCCCCAGTATCTCCCGCGCCAGCCACTCCATCCGCGCCACGTTGTCGCCTATGCGTTGCATAAACGCGGCATCGTCCAGTTCATCCAGCAGCGCCCGATTCATTTCATGGAACCAGTCGACCTCGTACTGGTTGAGGAAGCGGTCGTCCGGGCGCAGCGGCGCGCTATTGCGCCGACCCCATTCGCGCAGCAGCGCCTGCATCGACAGGTTCAGCTGGCGGCCACGCAGGAATTGCGGCCGTAGTTTGCCTATCAGCGAAATCTCGGTAAGCCGCTGGCCGAAGAACAACGGCGCCAGCAACGCCCAGTAGTAGGTGTAGTCCCAGATCACCTTGACCGGCATCACCTGCGCATCGCCGAACAGCGGATACTGATCCTGGTACAACGTCAACGTATTTTCGTAGAACGAGAAGTACATCTGCTGGTAGATCTCGGCATAGGGCGCGAACGACCGGCCGGCGCGGTCCTTGCCGATCAGATCGCAAATGAAGGTGTTGCTCATGGCGATGAAATCGCTGCCCGGCGAATAGAACGGATCCAGAAATAGGCCCGCCTCGCCGGTCAGCGCCCAGCGGTCGCCGCTGAACACCTGTTTGCAGCCATAGGAAAAGTGGCGCAGGAACAGGAAGTCCTGCAGCCGGTGTTCGGGCTTTTCCAGAGAACGCGCCACCTGCGGCTGGTGCTCATGCAGCCAGGCCATCGCCTTGTCGAAGGTGTTCATGGTTACCAGCGGGTGCATCTTCGCGTCGCAGACGATGCCCAGGGAATGCGCGCCCGAGGCCAGCGGAATCAGCCAGAACCAGTAACCAGGTCCGCACATGTGGTTGGTCGAGCGCCAGCGGTCCGGCGGCGCGCAACGCGCCAGCCACTGCGGGTCGTCGGACCATTGGTCGGGATCGACGAAACCGTCCACCCGCCACCACACCGCATTGGCGTCATGGTCGTTGGATTGCTCAAGCCCACGCTTGCGTTTGATCAGTCCTGCGCGGCCTGCCGCATCGACCACCCAGCGCGCGCTCAAGATCGCCTGCGCTCCTGCGTGATCGAACGTCACCGCATGCGGCTGGTCTTTCTCGTCCAGCTCGATTCCGCGTACCACTGCGCCATCGCGGAAATCCACGCCGAGCGCACGTGCCTGTTCGCCGAGAAAATTTTCGAAACGCCCGCGGTCGAGCTGCCAGGAGGGCGCGGGCAGCAGTTCGCTTACGCCCAGCTCGGTGCAGCGGTCGATGTCGTTGCGGCCTTCGGAAAAGAAGAACCGGAAGCCGAACTTGCGTATCTGTTCGTTCTCCAGGTGCTCGCGGAAACCGAGCACATTGGCGAAGTAGTGCGCCCCGATCTCCACCGTCGATTCGCCGACTTTGAATGCGGCCTCGCGCACCGGATGCGCGCGCCGCTCCAGCACGGTGACGCCGATCGCCGGCTCGCGCTGCTTCAGCTGTATCGCCAAACTCAATCCCGCCAGTCCGCCACCCAGTATCACGACATCGGTGGCGGTGGAGTTCATGCGGGTTTCCTGACCTCGGAGGTGACCGGTGGAGCACCGAATTCCCCGCTGGGATCGTCGATGATCGGCGGGTTGGCCTGGATGCTGCGGTAGACCGCGGGGATGCCGCCGTAGCGCAGCGCCTGCCTCACGATGTGGCTGGTGATGCGGTAAAGATCGGTGAGCGGCCGGAAGTGGCTGGGCCGGAATTGCTCCTCGCTGCCGGCGCGGCGGTAGCGCGATTCGATCGGCACCGACACGCAACGCGTACCCAAGGTGCGCGCCGCGGAAATAACGATCTGCGCTTCGAATACGAAATTCTCGCCAGGGATGTCGTCCAGCGCCAGCACTTCGGCCGGATAGAAACGCTGGCCGCTCTGGCTGTCGGCTACCTGATAACCGGTGCCCCAGGCGATGCCCCAGTCGCCGAACTCGTTGGCCAGCCGGCGATAGGTCGGCTGCGAGGCGCGTTTGCGCAGGCGCGCGCCGATCACGATGCAGCCGGGATGGCGATTGGCTGCGTCCAGCAAGCGCGGCAAGTCGCTGGCCGAGTGCTGGCCGTCGCCATCCATGGTCAGCACGCCCTTGAAGCCGCGCCGCCGCGCTTCGCCGAAGCCATCGCGCAGCGACTGTCCCTTGCCCATGCGTTGCTCGTGCCGCAGCACGATCACCGGCAGGTCGGCGATGCATTGGCCGGTGCCGTCGGTGGAGCCGTCGTCGACCACGATCACGTTAGGGCACTGCGCCAGCGCGCCTTCCACTACTTCGCGGATACGCAGCGATTCGTTCAATGCCGGAATCAGCACCGCGACCTGGTTGCGTTCGAGCCGATGCGACTCAGTCATAAGCGATCTCCATCTCCAGAATCTTCCCTGATCCGGCCGTTATCGCCGCGTGTGGGCGCGACAAGGCCAAGGCTTCGAACAGCGGCAGCATCGGCAGCATGGCGTTGCCGGCGGCCAATCGCGAAAGCGCGCCGTCATTTTCGACGGCACGCTCCGTCGCTTCCCGAATGCCCACACGCAGTCGCGGCATACCAGGCCGCGGATCGGCGACCAGCAGCAGAGCGCCGCCCAGCAGGCCCTGGCTGCGGGAAACCTCGGCCAACGGTCCTGCCGAGGAGCTGTCGTAGCCGACCAGCAATACGGCCTCGGTGCCGGTGGCCAGTTGCGCCAGCGCTTCCAGCAGGCCCTGCGCGAAACTGGCGTCGTAAGCGCTGATGGCCGTGGCCGGGGCCATGGCGCCGGCGCCGATGGTCCAGTAGCCGGCCGCCGCGTTGTGCACCGAGTTGTGGAAGCGGGTGGGCGAAAGGCTATGCGGGTCGCTGGCCAGGGTTTGGCACATGTAGTCGGTGATGGCCAGGTCGCCATGGGTGGAAGCGAACACCGAGGACAGCGTGGCCGGATCGCAGCCTGCGGCGGTGCAGGCGGCCAACGCCACCTCCAGCGCGACCGCCACCGTTTCCGGCGCGCGCCGACGCTCGTTGGGCGCCAGCAGCTGGGGCGAAGGCTTGGCCGGTGCGTCGTCGGGCGGCATGCCATTGGCGGGCGGGCCATCGGCCAGATAGGCGCACGCCGCCGCCCACGAAGGCAGGCCGCGGGTCCAGAAACCGATGCCGGCGATGCCGGCCGAAAGAACCGGCGAGGTCATGCGTGGCTGGATCATGCGCGGCCGAAGACCAGGGACGCGTTGTTGCCGCCGAAGCCGAACGAGTTGTTCATGGCGAAACCGATGCTGCGCCGTGCGTTGTCGAAGCGGATCTGCGGACCGCAGGCCGGGTCGGGAACAACGCTGTTGAGCGTGCCTGGCAGCAATCCGCTTTCCAGCGCCAGCAGCGCGATCACCGATTCGACGATGCCCGCTGCGCCCAGCGTGTGTCCGGTCCAGCCCTTGGTGGAGCTGGCGTGCAGGCGGTCGGGGAACATGCCGGCGACCGCGCGGGCTTCGACCGAGTCGTTCGCGGGCGTAGCGGTGCCATGCAGGTTGAGGTAATCCACTTCGCCGGCGCCGATGCCGGCGCGCGCCAGCGCATCGCGCATGGCCAGTTGCGCGCCCAGCCCTTCGGGATGCGGTGCGGACATGTGGTGGGCGTCGCTGGATTCGCCGTAGCCGCGCAGTCGCAGGCCTTCGGTTTCCCCTTTCGCCGGACGCTCCAGCACCGCGAAACCGCCGGCTTCGCCGAGCGACAGGCCGATCCGGTTCGCATCGAAGGGCCTGCACGGTTCAGGCGATACCAGCTGCAAGGCGTTGAAGCCGAACAGCACGCTGCCGCACAAGGTATCCACGCCGCCGACCAGGGCCGCATCGGCCAGGCCGGCCTGGATCAGTCGCGCGGCCTGGGCGAACACCTTGGCGCTGGAGGAACAGGCGGTCGCCACGGTGATGCACGGACCGCGCAAGCCGGTGGCGTGGCGCACGAAATCTCCGAGCGAATGCGGCGTGTGCACCATTGGCCGATTCAGGTCGGCCGGAAAATGGCTGCTTTCACCCGGCAATCCGCCCGACAGCCGCGTATAGGCTTCTTCGGTGGCGCCGATGCTGGAAGTGGAGGTTCCCACCACCAACGCCACGCGGTCGGCGCCATGACGCGCGACCGCTTCGGCGACCGCTTCGAGCAGCCCATCCTGTTGCAGCGCCAGCCACGCCAACCGGTTGTTGCGGCATTCCCACTCCGACAGGGCGGACGGCAGCGGCGAGTGTTCCAGTCCGTCCACCCGGCCGATCCAGCAGTTCAGGCGTCCGTCGCCGCCGAAATCGTTGCGGCGTAGTCCGCTGCGGCGGCCATGCAAGGCTTCGGTCTGCGCGTCGCGGCCGCGGCCCAGGGCGGTGGTGGCGGTGTAGGCGGTAATCGCCAGGGCAGGCATGGGTGACAACGGCGATGACTGCACGCGGTATTCCGTGAACTAACGTGGCCGAAGTATAGCCAGTGGCGGCGGCGGGAAAATTCGCACGGCCTTAATGGCGCGCGGCGCCGTGTTCCGGATTCAGCCTTGTGAGACAAACCGCGCCGGGCATTCATTCTTGTCCCGGAAATACCGCTGTTTCGAGCCCTCCCGCACGTTCGCGCGCGCCGTCGCGGGTTTCGCTATGCCCGCGTTTCCTCCACAATCCTCCCACCCCCAAACGCAGGACGCGTCACGCGCGGATGCAAGCCTACGTCTACAAAAGCCAGCGCAAGGCCGACACTTTCGTCTACCTTGCCGCACGCGACGATTTCGAACGCATTCCCGAGTCCCTGCGCACACCGCTGGGCGAGTTGACCTTCGTGCTGGAGGTGGCGCTGACGCCCGGGCGCAAACTGGCGCGGGAAAACAGCGAGACGGTCCGCCAGAATCTGGCCTCGCACGGCTTCCATCTGCAGTTTCCGCCGCGGATATTCGACCTGCAGGACGGCGATGCCGGCCGCGCGAATGGCTAGGAAAGCATCCCTGTCCCGCGCCGCGCCCTGGATCGCCCTGACGCTAGGCATGCTGCTGGCTGCGCTCACCGGGCTCACCACCGATAAGGGCGGCGGCGTGTTCGCCGCCCTGGGCGCGCTGCTGGCGCAACCGGCGCTGGCCCTGGCGGTGTCGTGGCAACGCCAGACCCGCGTCCGTCCTTCCGGTTTCGCTTGGCGCGGCGAGGCGCTGGCGTTGCTGTCGCTGTGGGCGGTGGGTTTTCTCGCCTCCGCACTGCTGGTGGCATGGCCGCTGAGCGCTTTGCGCCAGAGCGGCAGCCTGCCTGCGGCGCTGGGCCTGAGCGCGGTAGTGGGCGCGTTGTTGATCGGGTTGTGGCGGACCTGGCCGCTGTGGCACCTGCTGGAACGCGAGGGCGGTTCGCTTGCCGAACATTGGCGCGGCCTGTCCGAACGCGATATCCATGCCTGGCATGGACTGGGCGTGGCGGCCCTGGTGGCGGTGGCCATCGGCTTTGGCGGCGTACTGGCCTGGCCGGGCCTGGTGCCCGCGCACCTGCGGATGTTTTTTGCGCTGGCCTACGCGCTGCTGCTGCCGGTGCTGCATTGGGCTTTACAGCGCGCCGCCGCCGCCCGGACCCTGCCGGTGCTGGTGATGGCGCCGTCCACGGCCGGCGCAAGCGCCGTTCCCGTCGCCGTATCGCCCGCGGCCGAAGAGGATCTGGATACGGCGCTGTTCGCTGCGGCACGCGCAGGAAGAGTGGAACGCGCATTGGAGCTGCTGGAAGCCGGCGCCAACCCGCGCGCCGTGTCTTCCGACACCCGCGACCAGCGCAGCCTGGCCACGCTGGCGGCGGTGCTGCCCGATCTGCGCCTGTTGCGCGCCCTGATCGGCCGCGGCATCGACCTGAACCAGGCACAGGCGGGCATGACGCCTCTGCTGGCTGCCACCCGCGACAGCTGGCATGGAAGGCCCGATGCGGTGACTACCCTGCTGGCCAACGGGGCCGATCCACGCGCCGCCGACAGCGAAGGCAACACCCCCCTGCACCATGCCGCGCGCAGCTCCGATCCCGGCGTGGCTGCATTGCTGCGCGACGCCGCAGCGGAAATCGACGCGTTGAACGGAGAGGGCATGACCCCGCTGGCGGTGGCTTGCGTTGCCGGCAACTGGCGCCTGGCCAAGTTCCTGCTCGAGCGCGGAGCCAAACCCGAACCGCTTGGCGGACAACCGGTGCTGCTGGCCGCAGCGGCTACCGAGGAAGACGATTCGGCCGGCGTATCGCTGCTGCTCAAGCACAAGGCCAAGATCGACACGCGCGACAGCCGTGGCCGCAGCGCGCTGCACGAAGCGGCCTTCGCCGGCCACGCCGACATCACCGCCGCGCTGCTCGACGCCGGTGCGGATGTGCAAAGCCGCGACCAGGCTGGCCGTACGCCATGGCTGGAAGCGGCGCGTGGCGGCCATGTCTCCGTTTTGGATGTGCTGGCCGAAGCGGGTTCGCTTCCCGGCGACGAGGACAGCGACGGCCGCAACGCCTTGAATCTGGCTTGCGCCGGCGAATCGGTACCCGCAACGCTGGTGCGTCGCTTGCTGGAGCTCGGTGTCGATCCGGACCACGCAGATCGCAATGGCAGGCGCGCGGTCGATCTGGCGGCCGAGGCCGGGCGCTGGGCCATCGTGTCCGCGCTTGATCCCGCCTATGCCTTGCCTGCCGCCGTAGCCGAGAGTGAGGAAGACCAGGCGCCGCCCGATCGCGCGCCTTTGGGCTTGGTCCGCGATGGTCTGCAGGCCGAGCGGCGCGAGGGTCTCGAAGCTCTGGCCAGACTTTGTTCGGCACAGGAACTGGGCACCTTGCTGCACGACCCGGACATCGTCGCTTCGCCCGCGCGCGTCGAATGGTTGCTGCGACAGGGTGCCGATGGCGAAGCGCGCGACAGCCAGGGCGATGTGGCGGTATTCGCACTGCTGGCGCGCGGACCCGAAACGCTGCCGCTGCTGCGGCTGTTGCTGCAGCGTGGCCTGTCGCCCGCCGGTGCCGGCGGCTTGTCCCGCTTTCTGTCGGCTTGTCTGCAGGGCAATCCTTCGGTGCGCGGCGCCGAAGCTTTTGCGCTGGAATTGCTGGAGCGCGGCGCCGATCCTTTCGCCCCGTCGCGCAACGGCGATCCGCCGCTGTCGCTGGCGGTGCGCCTGGGGTGGAGCCGCCTGCTCGATCGCCTGCTGGATCTGGGCCTCAATCGCGAAGCGCGCGATGGCCACGGCATGTCCGCCCTGCACCTGGCCACGGCGCTGGGCCGTGAAGCGCTGCTGAAGCAGTTGATCGCCAAGGGCGCTTCACCGGAGGCGCGCGCCGCCGACGGGCAGACCCCGCTCGGAGTGGCGTTGGCCAGTGGCCGCCGCGATCTTGCCGATTGGCTGGATTGGCGCGGCTGGCCCCTGCCCAAGCGCGCCTTGCGCGCCGCCGACTTGCCCGCCGCGGCGATGGCCGGCGACGCCGACGCGGTACGCCGCCTGCTGGACCTGGGTTTCGCTGTCGACTCGCCCGACGCGCAAGGTTGCACCGCCTTGCTGCGCGCAGCGGGCGGCGGCCATCGCGCCACCGTCGACCTGCTGATCGGCCATGGCGCCGATCCGCAGCACGCCGCCAACACCGGCGCCACGCCGCTGTCGGCAGCGGTCAGCATGCGCCAGGCCGATATCGTCAACGATCTGCTCGCCGCCGGCGCGCAGATCGAACATCGCCTGCCGGGCGGCGTCACCGTATTGATGCTGGCTTCGGCGCTGGGCCTGCCGGATATCGCTGCGCGTTTGCTCACTGCCGGCGCCAACGTCCATGCCAGCGATGCGCAGGGACTGACGCCGCTGCACTGCGCCGCGCTGTTCGGCTTCATCGCACGCGACAAGCCGCGCCTGGTCGCATTGTTCGATACCTTGCTATTGGCTGGTGCCGAACCCGAACAGATCGCCGCCGGCGCGGTCACGCCGCTGCTGCTGTTGCTGGGCGCGCGCGCCGAACCCGGCACTGCCTGCGACGAAGAAGTGGTGCTCGCCGCGCTGGAGCGCCTGCTGGACGAAGAAGTTTCGCTGGACGTGCAGGACCCGCGCGGCTTCGGCCCGCTGCACCTGGCCGCCTTGCACGGATTGTTGCGCGTGGTCCAGCGGTTGCTGCGCACCGGCGCCGATCCCGACCTGCGCGATGCACTCAACCGCACGCCGCGCGAGATCGCGGTGATGCGCGGTTTCGTAGACGTGGCCGCGGAGTTCTCGCCGGCGGTTTCCGGCGCATCGATGGCCAGGTTCCTGCGCGAACCGCGGTAGGGCGGGTCTTGACCCGCCATTGCAGAGGATCAATTCGCATCGGCGGGTAGCGAAACCAGGACGACCTAGCCACGGTTTCGATCATTGTCGGCGTGTGCGGATCGATGGTAATGGCGGGTCAAGACCCGCCCTACATTCCCCGCATCAAGCCTGCTCGGATGACTTGGGTTGCTCCACCGTGTCGCTGTCGCTGACATCGGCCTCGAACAGCTTCTCCAGATCGGCGCGCGCATCGCGTGCGGTCTGCACCACGGCGACATCGTCGTCGTAGATCAGGTGCTGCGCGCGCAGCAGTTTCTCGTCGTGGGTGCGGAAGCGCTTGGTGTGGTCGGCCGCCGTTTCGGGCGGTAATCCCAGTGCGACCAGCACTTTTTCTCCCAGCTCCAGGCTGGTGCCAAAGGTCTCCCTGAAAGCTTCGGCCCCCAGATCCATCAACCGCCACGCATGCCGCCGGTTGCGCGCACGCGCCAGGATCAGCGCCTTCGGATACATGCGCCGGATCAGGCGCGTGGCCTTGATATTGGTTTCGGTATCGTCGACGGCGATCACGAACACCTTGACGTGCTGCGCGCCGGCAGCCCGCAGCAACTCGGGGCGGGTGGGATCGCCGTAATAGATGCGGCTGCCGAAACGGCGCATGTCTTCCACCTGTTCCGGACTGTGTTCCAGCGCCACGAACGGAATGCGCTGCGCCGTCAGCAGGCGCGCCACGATCTGGCCGAAACGGCCCATGCCCGCGATCAGCACCTGTGGCTGCTGCGCATCGATTTCCTCGATCTTGTCGAACTCGGGCTTGACCACCGGCTTCTTCACCCGCGCCAGCAGCTTGGACATGGCGATCAGCAACAGCGGCGTCATCGCCATCGACACACCCACTACCGCCACCAGCCGGTCGCGGGTGGGGTCGTCCAGCAGACCCACGCGCACCGCTTCGCTGAACACCACGAAGGCGAATTCGCCGCCCAGCCACAGTACGCCCGCCAGCATCAGCGCAGCGCGCGGCGCCAGCTTGCCGGGACGCAGGCCGAGCAGGTACAGGATCGAGAATTTCACCGCCAGCAACACCGCCACGCCCGCGGCGATGATCTGCGGCTCGGCGGCCACGCGGTCCAGGTCGATGTCCATGCCGACCGCAATGAAGAACAGGCCCAGCAGCAGTCCCTTGAACGGTTCAATCTGCGATTCCAGCTCGTGCCGGAATTCCGAATCCGATAGGATCACGCCGGCCAGGAAAGCGCCCAGTCCCGCGCTCAATCCCGCCAACTGCATGAACCAGGCGGTGCCCAGCACCACCAGCAGCGCGCTGGCGGTGAACACCTCGGGCATGCGCGTGCGCGCGACCACGCGGAAGATCTGCCGCAGCAGCAAGCGTCCGCCGAACACTACGATGGCAATCGCGCCCACGGCCTGGAACACCATGGTCCAGCTCAGGGTTTCGTTCTTGGCGCCGGCCAGCAGCGGAATCGCGGCCAATAGAGGAATCGCCGCCAGGTCCTGGAACAACAGGATCGCGAAACCGAGGCGGCCGTAATCGGTGGTCAGTTCCTTGCGCTCGGACAACAGCTGCAGGCTTACCGCCGTGGACGACAGCGCCAGGCCCAACCCCACCACCAGCGCGGTCTTCCAGTGCATGTCCATCACGGTCAGAGCCAGGCCACCCAGCGCCACCGCGCTCAGCAGCACCTGCAGGCCGCCCGCGCCGAACACCGGCTTGCGCATCACCTTCAAGCGCTGCGGCGAAAGTTCCAGGCCGATCACGAACAGCATCATCACCACACCGATCTCGGCGGCGTTGAGGATGCGGTCGGCGTCGCTCACCAGGCTCAGCCCGTACGGCCCCAGCACCGCACCGGTCACTAGGTAGGCCAGCACCGCGCCCAGGCCGAATTTCTTGAACAGCGGCACCGCCAGCGTTGCGGCCAGCAGGAAGACCAGGGCAAGTTCCAGACCGCTACCGTGCATGCGCGCACCTCCTTGGCTGCATTATGGGTCACGCCGATGCCAGTGGCCCGATTCCATCAGGCCAAAACGCATTGAAAGGGTTCAGGACCTGCGTTAGCCTGCAGTCCACGGGGAAACGGAGCGGACCATGAAACGCATCATGTTTGGCGCGCTTTTTCTGTTGTTGTCGTTGCCGGCAACGGCTGCGGGGCGGGGCGAGGTACGCAAGACTATCGAAGCCAGCATGTTGGTGACCGGCACCATCCTGGTCGGGCCGGGGGGGAAGGTCGAAGAGTTCGCCATCGATCAACCGGAAAAAATCGAGCGCGGCGTATTGAGCCTGGTGAAAAGCAATATCGACCAGTGGACATTCGAGTCTCCGTTGCTCGATGGCGCGCCAGTTGCGATGCGCAACAAGATGAGTATGCGGGTCATCGGCAACAAGCTGGAGAACGGCGACTTCGCCTTTCGCATGGGCGGCGTGAATTTCTCGCCGTTCAAAGTGGAAGAGGGGACGGAGGTTTCATCGACCAGACTGACCCCGCCGCGCTATCCGGTAGGCGCGGCCCGTGCCGGCGCGGGGGCGACGGTCTACCTGGCGATCAAGGTCGGCAAGGATGGCGAGGTGCAGGATGTGGTTGCAGAGCAGGTCAACCTGCAGTACCTCGCCAACGAAAGCGTCATGGCTCAGGCGCGCAAGGTTTTTACGGACGCTTCGATCAAAGCCGCGGAGCAGTGGAAATTCACGCCACCGGCAAAGGGCGAGGACGTGGATGAATCGTATTGGACGGTACGGGTCCCGGTCGACTACATAATAGGCGGCCGCAAAGCCGGCTATGGCGAATGGGAGGCCTATGTGCCGGGGCCACGGCAGTCGATTCCCTGGGAAGGATTGCGCGATATGCCCAGCTTCTCGCCCGATACGATGGTGGCCGATGGCAGCGTGTACCAAACAGGCAAAGGCCTGCGCCTGCTGACCCCGCTGCAAGGCGGTTGATTGCGGCGATGGGCCCAAGATGGCTCTAGCGCGGATCTAGCGCTCTGCATAACTACGCGGCAATGCTTGGCAAGCTCAGGCTCACCCTCTAGGCTGCCTACTCGACAACTTCGCAAGGAATGGCGTGATGAATCGAATCATGGTGTTGCTGCTGGGATTGCTGCTCTCCCTCGCCAGCCATGCGGCCGGCCCTGGCGCGGTGCGCAAACAGATCGAGTCCAGCATGCTGGTGACCGGGTGGGCATTGATCGCTCCGGGCGGCAGCGTGACCAAGCTGGAAATCGACGAGCAGGAAAAGCTTCCGGCGAGCGTGGTCAAGCTTGTCGAACAAGGCGGCGCGAGCTGGCGTTTCGAGCCGGTGCTGATCGATGGCGTGGCACGCAAAGCCAAGGCGCGGATGAGCCTGCGCGTGGTTGCCAAGAAAATCGATGCCGATCTCTACCAGCTGAGCATCCGTAGCGGCTACTTCGGCGAAGAGGCGCAGACGCCCGAGGAGTACATTGCGCGTCCGGATGCGATCAAGCCGTTGGCGATGAAGCCGCCGTCCTACCCCGAAAACGCGGCGCGCATGGGTGGCCGCGGAACCGTGTACGTGGTGCTGAAGATCGCTCGCGACGGCTCGGTGCAGGAGTCGTTCGCCGAACAGGTCAACCTGCAGGTCATCGGCAGCGAGAACCAGATGGCCAGCATGCGCACGATCTTCTCCAAGGCCGCTTTGAGCGCTGCGAAGAAGTGGACGTTCCAGCCGCCGGTCGCCGGCGGCAGTCCGAACGAGACGGGCTGGGTGGTGCGGGTGCCGGTGGAGTTCCAGTTCTACGGCTATGAGCGTCCCACTTACGGCCAATGGGATTCCTACGTGCCGGGCCCCACCCAGCGGGCACCATGGGACACCAATGCGATCGGCGAGCAGGCGCCGGATGCCATGATTGCGGGCATCTTGTACGACGCCCGCAACAGCTTGCGCCTGTTGACGCCGTTGCAGCCGGGTTGAGTATCCGGCCATGAAAAAAAGCCCCGCGATGCGGGGCTTTTTTGTTTGTGTCGAGTTGCGTAATTCAGCGCTTCATCGAACTGAAGAACTCGTCGTTGGACTTGGTGTTCTTCATCTTGTCCAACAGGAATTCCATCGCCGTGATCTCGTCCATGGGATGCAGCAGCTTGCGCAGGATCCAGATCTTCTGCAGCAGTTCCGGTTCGATCAGCAAATCCTCGCGGCGCGTGCCGGAGCGGTTGATGTCGATGGCCGGGTACACGCGCTTCTCGGCGATGCGGCGGTTCAGATGCACTTCGCTGTTGCCGGTGCCCTTGAACTCTTCGTAGATCACTTCATCCATCTTGCTACCGGTCTCGACCAGAGCCGTGGCGATGATGGTGAGCGAACCGCCTTCTTCCACGTTGCGCGCCGCGCCGAAGAAACGCTTCGGGCGGTGCAGGGCATTGGCGTCGACGCCGCCGCTGAGCACCTTGCCCGAGCTGGGCACCACGTTGTTGTAGGCGCGGGCCAGGCGGGTGATGGAGTCCAGCAGGATCACCACGTCCTTCTTGTGCTCGACCAGGCGCTTGGCGCGCTCGATCACCATTTCGGCGACCTGCACGTGGCGCGCGGCCGGTTCGTCGAAGGTGGAGCTGATGACTTCGCCGCGCACCGTGCGCTGCATTTCGGTGACTTCTTCCGGACGCTCGTCGATCAGCAGCACGATCATGTGCACGTCGGGATGGTTGGTGGTGATCGCGGTGGCGATCTGCTGCATCAGGATGGTCTTGCCGGCTTTCGGCGGCGACACGATCAGCGCGCGCTGGCCTTTGCCCTGCGGCGCCATCAGATCCATGATGCGGCCGGAGATGTCTTCGCTGGAGCCGTTGCCGCGTTCCAGAGTGAAGCGGCGGCGCGGGAACAGCGCGGTCAGGTTCTCGAACAGCACCTTGCCCTTGCTGGCTTCGATCGGCTCGCCGTTGATGGTGTCCACCACCGACAGCGCGAAATAGCGTTCGCCGTCTTTCGGGAAACGGATGCGGCCGCTCAGGTGGTCGCCGGTGCGCAGGTTGAAGCGGCGGATCTGGCTGGGCGAAATGTAGGTATCGTCCGGGCCGGCCAGGTAGCTGGCCTCGGCCGCGCGCAGGAAGCCGAAGCCGTCGGGCAGGATTTCCAGCACGCCGTCGGCGGCCACGCCTTCGCCGTGGCGGGTCAGCACTTTCAAGAGGGCGAAGATCACGTCCTGCTTGCGCGCGCGGGCCACGCCTTCGTGGATGCTCAGCTGCTCGGCGATGTCGAGCAGCTTCTGCGCCGGCATGCGCTTGAGGTCGCTCAGCGAATACTGCGGGAAGCCTTCGGGGACGCCCGGAGCGGGGCCGCGCGGCACGAAGGGCTCGTTGGCGCCGTTGTCGCTGGGCAGGCCGTCGTTGCGCGGACGCTGGTCGCGATCGCGGCGGTTGCGGAAACGGTCGCGACGGTTGTTGTTGCCGCCGCCGCCGTTCTGGAAGCGGTTCTGGTTCTGGTCGCGCGGCTCGCCGTCCTGCTGCTGGCCGCCCTGGGCCTGGCCTTGCGGATTCTGGGAGGGTTGGCCGCTGCTTTCCTGGCCGCCGCCCTGGGCGTTGCCGCCTTGGGATTGCGGTTGCGAAAGCGCCGGCTGCGGCTGCACGGCGGCAGGCTGCGCGGAAGGTTCGGGTCGCGGCGCCGGAGGCGCGGCGGGAGCCGGAGGAGGGGTGCTGGGAGCAGGCGCCGGGGCGGCGGGTGCTTCGGAGGCGGGGAGGGCCTTGGCGACGCGCGGCTTGCGCACACGCTTCTCGGCAGGAGCGCCGGCGTCGCCGGCTTCAGGGGTGTTATCGGACAAAGTTGCGATTCCTCGCTACGGTTGCGAGCGCCAGCGGAATGCGGGCGGGACGGTGAAAGGGTGGGCTCTCGTAATGAGTGCGGTCAGATGGGTGCGGCGCAGACCCCGCGCCGGATACTGCTGAAACTAGCACCGGGAAGCGGCGGCGGCAAGCGCCGCGCGACCAAGCCGTTCAGCTGGAGGGCTTCGCAGGCCCCTGACCCGGTCTTATGGGGAGGCTGCGTGGGTCGGGGGCGTAGCCCCGACCCACGGAAAACTGATCAGGCCGCCGAGGCGGTCGAGCCGATGCCCTTTTCGATCATCTGGGTCAGCTGGCCCTTGCCCACGGCGCCGACCTGGGTGGCCTGGACCTGGCCGTCCTTGAACAGCAGCAGCAGCGGGATGTTGCGCACGTGGTACTTGATGGCGGTGGCGCGGTTCTCGTCCACATTGAGCTTGACCACCTTCAGCTTGCCCTCGTAGGTCTGGGCCAGCTCGTCCAGGACCGGGGCGATCATCTTGCAGGGACCGCACCATTCGGCCCAGAAATCCACCAATACCGGTTCGTCGGACTGCAGCACGGCGGTCTCGAAATCGGCATCGCCGACGTGTGTCACCTTATCGCTCACTTTGGGGTCTCCTGCGGGGTCCGCGGAGGGCGGGGCCCGGTTGTGGGCCGAAATGCCGGCCTCCGCATTGCTGTAAACTGGGGCGTTCCGCGATTCCGTTCAAGGGTTTGCCCCTGGATTCGCGTACACCGGCATGGAACGCAGTGTGCGACGCCGGTGACGACGATGCAAGCGCATCGACCCGCGCAATGCGCGAAGAAAGCCCAAAGAAGAAAGCATGAGCGATAAGCCGTTAACCGATATCACCTTTTCCTCGTTCGACCTGCATCCGGCCCTGCTCGCCGGACTGGAAGCCGCCGGATTTTCGCGCACCACGCCGATCCAGGCGATGACGCTTCCGGTCGCGTTGCCGGGCGGCGATGTCGCCGGCCAGGCGCAGACCGGCACCGGCAAGACCCTGGCCTTCCTGGTCACGGTCATGAACCGTCTGCTCACCCGTCCGGCGCTGGCCGACCGCAAGCTGGAGGATCCGCGCGCGCTCATCCTCGCGCCGACTCGCGAACTGGCCATTCAAATCCACAAGGACGCAGTGAAGTTCGGCGCCGACCTGGGTTTGCGTTTCGCGCTCATCTACGGCGGCGTCGATTACGACAAGCAACGCGAACTGCTGACCCAGGGCGTGGACGTCATCATCGCCACGCCGGGCCGCCTGATCGACTACGTGAAGCAGAGCAAGGTCGTTTCGCTGCATGCCTGCGAGATCTGCGTGCTGGACGAAGCCGACCGCATGTTCGATCTGGGTTTCATCAAGGACATCCGCTTCCTGCTGCGCAAGATGCCCGAACGCACCACACGGCAGACGCTGCTGTTCAGCGCCACGCTCAGCCACCGGGTGCTGGAGCTGGCGTACGAGCACATGAACGAGCCGCAGAAGCTGGTGGTGGAGACCGAATTCATCACCGCAGCCAAGGTGCGCCAGAAGGTCTATTTCCCGGCCAACGAGGAAAAGATCCCGCTGCTGATCGGTCTGCTGTCGCGCAGCGAAGGCGCGCGCACCATGATCTTCGTCAACACCAAGGTGTGGGTGGAGCGCGTGGCGCGTTCGCTGGAGCGGGCCGGCTACCGTGTCGGCGTGCTGTCGGGCGATGTGCCGCAGAAGAAACGCGAGTCGCTGCTCAACCGCTTCCAGAAAGGCCAGCTCGAGATCCTGGTGGCCACCGACGTGGCCGCGCGCGGCTTGCACATCGATGGCGTGTCGCACGTGTACAACTACGATCTGCCGTTCGACGCCGAAGACTACGTGCACCGCATCGGCCGCACTGCGCGTCTGGGCGCCGAGGGCGACGCGATCAGCTTCGCTTGCGAGATCTACGCGCAGAGCCTGCCCGACATCGAGGCCTACATCGAGCAGAAGCTGCCGGTGGAATCGGTGACCGCCGAACTGCTGACCGCCCTTCCGCGTCCGCCGCGCGCTGCACCGCAACCGGGCGATGAAGTGGACGAAGACGCTGGCGAAAGCATCGGCACGATCTTCAAGGAAGCACGCGAACAGCGCATCGCCGACGAGCAGCGTCGTGGTGGCGGCCGCAGCGGCGGCAGCGGTTCCGGCCGCAGCGGCAGCGGTCCTTCGCGTCCGCGCAGCGGTTCGGCCGGCGCTACTGGCGACCGCGGTCCGCGCCCGCCGCGTCCACCGCGCAGCGAGAACCTCACCGCTTCGGTACCGGCTGCCGCAGCGCCGGCCGCCAATGCCGGGCCGGTCCCGGCGGCCGCAACCGACGCCACGCGTCCGCCGCGCAAGCGCCGGCGTCGCCGTCATGGCGTGCCGCTGGAAGGCGCGGTCGCGAACCCGGGTCCGCAGCAGGTACAGGCCGCACCGGCCTCCAAGGCTGCGGCGCCCGCCGACAATTCTTCGTTCCTGACCAAGTTGGGACGCAAGCTCAAGTCGCTGGTCTCCGGCGGCTAGTAGGGTCGGGGCTACGCCCCCGACCCTCAATGCACCAAACACCGCGCGCGTCGGGGATGTAACCCCGACCTACTAGTGGAAAGGGAACAGGGCATAATCGCGGCATGAGTGTTCTGCGATTCGAAAACGTCAGCAAGCAATATCCCGGCGGGCACGAAGCCCTGTCCGATGTCAGTTTCGAAGTCGCCCAAGGCGAGATGCTCTTCGTCACCGGACACTCCGGTGCGGGCAAGAGCACGTTGCTCAAACTCATCCATCTCAGCGAGCGGCCCACCCGCGGTGCGGTGGTGTTCGGTGGACGCAATCTGTTGAAAGTCCGCGGCGGGCGTATTCCGCTGCATCGCCGCGAAGTCGGCGCCGTCCACCAGGACCATCGGTTGCTGGCCGAGCGCAGCGTGGCCGAGAACGTCGCCCTGCCGCTGATCCTGCGCGGCGACCGCCGTGCCGACATCGGCAAGCGCGTGCGCGAAGTACTGGCGCGCATGGGTCTGGGCCATCGAGAGAAGGCGTTGCCTTCGCAGCTTTCGGCGGGCGAGCAGCAGCGCGTGGGCATCGCCCGGGCCATCGTCGCCGAGCCGCGCCTGCTGGTGGCCGACGAACCCACCGGCAACCTCGACCCCACGCTGGCGGCCGAAATCATGTCGCTGTTCGCTTCCATGCCCCAACGCGGCACCAGCGTGCTGGTGGTCAGCCACGATCTGGCCCTGATCAAGCGCATGAAGAAGCGCGTGCTGATCCTGGACCACGGCAAGCTGATGGACGATATCTCCCCGGCGGACCTGGCCGAATGAGTGGTGCCAGCGAGAACGCCAAAGTCGCCGCCGGCCCGCGCTCGGGCGTGGGCATCTGGCTGGACCAACATCTCTACAGTTTCGTCGCCAGCCTGGGCCGCGTGCTGCGCCGGCCATGGGCCACGCTGCTGACCATCGGAGTGATGGGAGTGGCGCTGGCCTTGCCGCTGGGCCTGGGGCTGGCGCTGGAGAACCTGCAGCATTTCGCCGGCAGCGTGGAGCAGTCGCGCGAGATCGACGTGTTCCTGAAACCCGAGATCGAAGTCGCGCGCGCGCAGGCGCTGGCGGCGGAACTGCGCGGACGCGGCGACGTGGCCAAGGTGGAAGTGCGCACGCCGGAGCAGGGACTGGCCGAGTTCCGCGCGCGTAGCGGTCTGGGCGATGCGATCGGCGCACTGGAAGAGAATCCGTTGCCCAGCCTGCTGATCGTGACCCCAGGCAAAGACGACGCCGGCCTGGTGGCGGCGCTGGAGCGCCTGCCGGAAACCGGTCTGCTGCAGCACGACGCGGCCTGGCGCCAGCGCCTGCAAGGCTGGCTGGGTTTCGGCGAACGCCTGGCCTGGGTGCTGGCGGCGCTGTTCGGCCTGGGCGCGCTGCTGGTGGTGGGCAACACCGTGCGCCTGGACATCCAGTCGCGGCGGGAGGAAATCGGCGTACTGCAGCTACTGGGCGCCACCGACGGCTTCATCCGCCGTCCTTTCATCTACCTCGGCGCGTGGTACGGACTGGCCGCTGGCGCGCTGGCCTTGGGTCTGCTGGCCGCGGCAGCGTATGCTCTGCGCGCGCCGCTGCATGCATTGGCGCAAAGCTACGGTAGCGGTTTCGCACTCAGCGGACTGGACCCCTTGCGTGCCGCAGGTTTTCTGCTGGCCGCCACGGCGATCGGTTGGCTGGGTGCGTGGCTGGTGACCGGACATTTCCTGCGTCAAACCCGACCGACGGAAACCTAGGCCCTATGCATTCGCAAGAGCTTCGACATCTGATCAGCGACACCCCGCGGGTGATGGTGGTCGACGGTTCGAAGATGGTGCGCAAGATGATCGCCGACGTGCTTACCCGAGAGCTGCCGGGCGTCGAAGTCATCGGCTGCGCCAGCGTGGCCGAAGCGCGCAAGGCATTGGAGGGCGGCGCGGTGCACCTGGTCACCACCTCGCTGGCGCTGAAGGACGGCGACGGGCTTGAGATCGCGCGTGCGGTGCGCGAATCCGCCGGGCAGGCCTATGTGCCGGTGATCGTGGTGTCGGGCGACGCGCAGCAACATCTGGTCGAACGCCGTTTCACCGAATACGTCACCGACTATTTCGACAAGTCGCTGGGCCACGAGGCGCTGGCGGCCTTCATCCGTGGCTACGTGCAGCCCGAACCGGTCGCCGGCGCCACCGTGCTGTACGTGGAAGACAGCCGCGTGGTGGCCGAAACCACCAAGCGCATGCTGGAACGCCACGATCTCAAGGTCGTCCATGTGCTCAAGGCCGAAGACGCCTTCGCCCTGCTCACCGCCGAATCGCTGGGCCATTCCACCCACCGTTTCGACCTGGTGCTGACCGACGTGACCCTCAAGGGCGAGCTCAGCGGCCGCGATGTGGTGCAGCGTGTGCGCATCGATTTCGCCTACGGCAAGCGCCGCCTGCCGATCCTGGTGATGACCGGCGACGACAACCGCAACAACCAGTCCGAACTGCTGCAGGCCGGCGCCAACGATCTGGTGCTCAAGCCCATCGAGGAACGCTTGCTGATCACCAAGGTGCTGTTCCAGCTGCGCGTGTCGAGCATGGGCGAGGCTCGTTCGCTGGTGTGAACATGCGTGATGCTCTCTGGCGGCGTCAATTTTCTTGACGATTCCAATCAATCATCGCGCCCGAATTTCATTCTCCCCTCATGCCCGACAACGACAACATCAAACTAGAACCCTCCTGGAAGGCGAAAGTCGGCGACTGGCTGCAACGTCCCGAGATGCGCGAGCTGTCGGCGTTCCTGCGCCAGCGCAAGCAAGCCGGGGCGCACATCTTTCCGCCGGGTCCGCAGATCTTCGCAGCCTTCGATGCGACGCCTTTCGAGGAAGTGAAAGTCGTGATCCTGGGCCAGGACCCGTACCACGGCGCCGGACAGGCGCACGGCTTGTGCTTTTCGGTGCTGCCGGGCATTCCTGTGCCGCCGTCGCTGGACAACATTTTCAAGGAAATCAACAGCGACCTGGGCATCCCGCGGCCGGACCACGGCTGCCTGTTGCCTTGGGCGCGGCAGGGCGTGCTGCTGTTGAACGCGGTGCTGACCGTCGAAGAAGGCCGCGCGGGCGCCCATCAGGGCAAGGGTTGGGAAGGATTCACCGACCACGCCATCGAAACGCTGGCCCGCGAACGCGAGGACATCGTGTTCCTGCTGTGGGGAAGCTATGCGCAGGCCAAGGGCAAGGTGATCGATGCGCGCCGCCACCGCGTGCTGCGCGCGCCGCACCCCTCGCCGCTATCGGCGCATCGCGGCTTCCTGGGCTGCCAGCACTTCTCCTCGACCAACCAGTTCCTGGCGCAGAAGGGCAAAACGCCGATCGACTGGCGGCTGCCGCCCAGGGCGGACCTGAAGCTGTAGGAGCGGGCCCTGCCCGCGACGCTTTGAATATCGCCCGGAGGCCGCCCAAAAGCGTCGCGGGCAGGGCCCGCTCCTACGAGGTCTCTGGTTACCTTTTCTTTTTCTTCTTCGCAGGCGGAGTGACTTCCGGCGCCGGCGTTTCCTTGGTCGATTCCTTCAGCTCGGTCTGCAGTTCTTCCATCATCGGGATGATCTTCTTCTGGATCGCGCCCATCAGGTTCTGCATCAGCGCCGGAGTCTTGTCCAGCAGGTTCTTGCCGGCCGGACTTTCGTAGAACTTGGCCATGGCCCGGACGTCTTCGCTGCTGAAGGTCTGCTTGTAAACATCGATGTACAGGGGTCGCATCTCGTCCCAGGACAGGGCCTTGCGCACGATCTGGTTGGTGCGCGACTGGATGCGTTCGACCTCGGCTTTCTGTTCGGCGCTCAGGTCCTTGCCGCTGGTGATCTGCTCGAACTGCTGGCGCTGCATCTCCTCCATCTGCGGCAGGATCGCGTTGAGCATGCTTTGGGCGCGCGAGGCCTTGAGCAGGCGCTCGATGTCGGCATCGGTCGGCGGGGCGGCCAGCGCGGTGGCGGCGCACAAGGCAAGACAGGCGGCAGCCAGCAGGCGCGGAAACAGGCGTGGAATCGGCATGCCGGTGGTTCCTGGAACGGATGAAGGGAGACGCATAGTGCCCAGCGCAAAGTAAACGACCGGTTAAGCCGGAGCCGTCGGATTCCAGCGGCGCCGCATCATGCCTACAATTGACCGATGGGGAGCGACGCACTCGAAATCACGCCTACCTTGGCGATACCCGAGACCGAACTGGTAGAACGCTTCGTGCGCGCCAGCGGCGCGGGCGGGCAGAACGTCAACAAGGTTTCCACTGCGGTGGAACTGCGCTTCGACCTGGCCGCTTCGCCGTCGCTGCCCGAACCGGTGCGCGAGCGCCTGCTGGCCAAGCGTGACCGCCGCATCACCGATGAGGGCGTGCTGGTGATCGATGCGCAGCGCTTCCGCACCCAGGAGCGCAACCGCCAGGATGCGCGCGAGCGCCTGGCCGCCTTCATCGCCACCGGCCTGGCTGCGCCGAAGAAGCGCATCGCCACCAAACCTTCGCGCGCCGCAAAAGCGCGGCGCCTGGACGCCAAGCGTGGCCGCGGCGAAATCAAGCGCGGACGTTCGAACAAGGGAGTGATCGATTGAGCGATGCGACGGATCTGATTCCCGCCATCCCGCCCCTCATGCCGCAAGTGAAGCCCAATCGGTTCACCCGGTGGCTGGGCCGTACGGCCTTGAGGCTGGGAGGCTGGCGCATCGTCGGGCCGATTCCTGATCTGGCCAAGGCGGTGCTGATCGTGGCCCCGCACTCGTCCAATTGGGACGGGTACTGGGGAATGGCGGCGAAAATAGCGTTGGGCCTGGAGGTGCGGGTGCTGGGCAAGACGCAACTGTTCTGGTGGCCGCTGGGGCCGCTGCTGCGGCGATTGGGGGCCATACCAGTGAACCGCAGTTCGCCGCAGGGAACCATCGAGCAGGCGATCGCGATCATCCGCGACTTCGACCGCATCTGGTTCACCCTGACCCCGGAAGGCACGCGCAAGCGCGTGGAGAAGTGGAAGACGGGGTTCTGGAAAATCGCGCGCGCGGCGGATGTTCCCATCGTCATGGCCTATTTCCACTACCCGGAGAAGATCATCGGCATCGACCGGGTCTTCCAGCCCACCGACAACCTGCAGCAGGACATGGCGCGTATCCGCGAGTACTACCGCCCGTGGCAGGGCAAGAACCGCGGCACCGTCTGACGTTATATGGCCGTGGGAGCGGCGTCCCGCCGCGAGCTCTTCGCTTCGCAGCCTGGAAAAGCAAAAGCTCGCGGCGGGACGCCGCTCCCACCCCGTTGTTCACGTCGCCGTTTCCACTGAACCGGGGCTTTGCGCCGCACCTTCGACACATGCGCCGGACGGTCCGGCGCGCTAGGGTAGCCGGCTTGTTCCCTGACCCTGGAAGCGCTCCATGTCGCGTACCGTAGTCCTCGCCGCCGCCATCAGCCTGGCCCTTGCGGCCTGCACCGGAAAATCGCCCGAAACCGTGACTGAAACCACCCCCACCGCCACACCCGCCGCCGCCGAAAACCCGCTGCTGACCCCCAGCACGCTGCCGTTCGGCGCGCCGGTGTTCGACAAGATCAAGGATGCCGACTATCTGCCCGCCTTCGAAGAGGGCATGAAGCAGCACCTGGCCGAGATGCGCAAGATCGCCGACAACGCCGAGCCGGCTACTTTCGGAAACACCATCGAAGCGATGGAACGCACCGGCGAGACCTTGAACCGCGTCAGCCGCATTTTCTTCGGCCTGGTCCAGGCCGATACCAATGAAGCGCGGCAGAAGATCCAGGAAGAAGTCGCGCCCAAGCTGGCCGCGCACCAGGACGAGATCGCACTGGATCCCAAACTCTTCGCCCGCGTGAAGGCGGTTTACGACGCGCGCGCCACGCTCAAGCTGGATCCAGAACAACTGCGCCTGGTCGAACGCGATTACCAGGAAATGGTCCGCGCCGGCGCGCAGCTGTCCGACGCCGACAAGGACGTGATGCGCAAGCTCAACGTGGAAGAGACCACCCTGTCCACCGAGTTCCACAACAAGCTGGTCGCCGCTGCAGCCGCCGGCGCGGTGCAGGTCGATGACAAGGCCAAGCTCGACGGCCTGTCCGAAGGCGACATCGCCTCGGCCGCGCAGGACGCAGCCGCGCGCAAGCTCGAAGGCAAGTGGCTGCTGGCCTTGCAGAACACCACCCAGCAGCCCGTGCTGGCTTCGCTGAAGGATCGCGAACTGCGCGCCAAGGTGCTGGAGGCATCGGAAACGCGCACCGAGCACGGCGACAGCAACGACACCCGCAAGATCGTCCAGCGCCTGGCCCAGCTGCGCGCGCAGAAAGCCAAGTTGCTCGGCTTCGACACTTACGCGGCCTACAGCCTGGCCGACCAGATGGCCATCACGCCGGACAAGGCGCTCAAGCTGCTGACCGACACCGTGCCGGCCGCCACCGCCAAAGCGCGTAGCGAGATCGTCAAGATGCAGGCGGTGATCGACCAGCAGCAGGGCGGCTTCAAGCTGGCCGCCTCGGATTGGGACTTCTACGCCGAACAGGTGCGCAAGGCCGAATTCGATCTGGACGAATCGCAGATCAAGCCGTACTTCGAAATGGACAACGTGCTGCACAACGGCGTGTTCTACGCCGCCACGCAGATGTACGGCATCACCTTCAAGGAACGCAAGGACATCCCGGTCTACAACCCCGACATGAAGGTGTATGAAGTCTTCGACAAGGACGGCAGCTCGCTGGCGCTGTTCTACACCGACTACTTCAAGCGCGACAGCAAGTCCGGCGGCGCGTGGATGGACGTGTTCGTCGAACAGGACGGCCTGACCGGCGCCAAGCCGGTGGTCTATAACGTCTGCAACTTCACCAAACCCGCCGCCGGCCAGCCGGCGCTGCTGAGTTTCGACGACGTCACCACCATGTTCCACGAGTTCGGCCATGCGCTGCACGGCATGTTCTCGAAGGTGAAGTACCCCTCCATCGCCGGCACCAGCACCTCGCGCGACTTCGTCGAGTTCCCGTCGCAGTTCAACGAGCACTGGGCTTCGGATCCCAAGGTGTTCGCCAACTACGCCAAGCACTACAAGACCGGCGAGCCGATGCCGCAGGCGCTGGTCGACAAGATCAAGAAAGCCGGCAAGTTCAACAGCGGCTACGCCACCACCGAATACCTGTCGGCCGCGCTGCTCGATCTGGCCTGGCACACGCTGCCGGCCGACGCGCCGCTGCAGGACGTGGACAAGTTCGAAGCCGACGCGCTGAAGAAGTTCAAGGTCGATCTGGCCGAAGTGCCGCCGCGCTACCGCACCAGCTATTTCGACCACATCTGGGGCGGCGGCTATTCGGCCGGCTACTACGCCTATTTCTGGTCGGAAGTACTGGACGACGATGCGTTCGAATGGTTCAAGGAACACGGCGGCATGACCGCCGAGAACGGCCAGGTCTTCCGCGACAAGATCCTCTCTCGCGGCAACACGGTCGACCTGGCCACCCTGTACCGCGATTTCCGCGGCAAGGATCCCAGCGTGGAACCGCTGCTGGAGAATCGCGGCTTGAAGTAAGCGCCAGCGGAAGTGCCGGAATCGGGAAACGGGATGGCTTCGCGGCCATCCCGTTTTTCATGCACGCAGGATTGGTGGGAGCGGCGGCGTGGGAGCGGCGTCCCGCCGCGAGCTCTTGATCCACCTTTGATCCACCTTTGATCCACCTTCCTTCATCCGCAAGCATAGAAGCTCGCGGCGGGACGCCGCTCCCACCCTCATTGACTGCCTCTTGGCCCGCTAGTGCCTTGGCTGTAATTGCTTAACAGGCCAGGCGTCCCGTAGCATGCGGACTCGATGATCCGCATGCTTCGCCACCGCATTGCCAGGTTGCTGCGCCTTCCCGCGTTGGCATTGCTTGTGCTTGCGGTGCTGGTGAACCCCGTATTCGCCGCGGTAGGCGATCTGCATGAATTCAGTCGTGGCGGTGCGGACCATGCGCAAGCGTCGGACTCGCACGACCATGCCGACGAGGCTGGCACGCAACAAGAAGGCACAGACCTGCTGCACGCCCTGATGCACGCGGCGCATTGCTGCGGCCATCTCACGGCGATCCTATCGACTCCTTTCCTGGCGCACGCGCCGCTGTTTTCCGTCGAGGCGCCGGCACCGGCATTCGCGGCCCCGCATTCGCCTCCGCGTACCGATCATTTCCGGCCTCCGATAGCGATCTGACGTTTCCCGGCGATACGCCGGTCCTTCGTCATCGATCTTTTTGGAGAATTCCCATGTGGTTGCGTTCGACGGCACTGGCCGTCTTCGCGGCCGCGTCGTGCTTGCCGGCATGGGCGCAGCCGCCTGAAACATTGACCCTGGACGATGCGTTCGCACGCGTCGCCCAATCCCATCCCGACCTGCGCCTGATCGACGGCCAGCGCAACGTATTGTCGGCAGAAGCCGAACGCGCTGCGCTAAAACCGGCCTGGGTTGCTGGCCTGCAGATCGAAAATGCGCTCGGCACCGGCGACGCCGGCGGTTTCAAGCAAGCGGAAATCAGCCTGACCCTGGCTGGCGTACTGGAGCGTGGCGGCAAGCTGGATGCACGCCGCGTGCTCGCGCAGACGCGCATCGATTCGCTGGCGCTGCAACGGGAAACCAAGCGGCTCGACCTGCTGGCCGAAGTCGCGCGCCGTTATCTCGCCATCAACGCAGCGCAGGAACAGCACCGCATCGCCGATCTGGATGTCGCCCAGCGGCAGCGCACCGTCGTGGGCGCAAGACAGCGTCTGGCAGCGGGCGCATCGCCCGAGTCGGTCGTACTGACCGCGCAGGCCGCGTTGGCGCGCGCGGAAATGGAACGCGACCGCGCCGGGCAACGCAGTGCGGCCGCGCGCCAGCATCTCGCTGCCTTGTGGGGCGAGCGCAAACCTGCATTCGGCGTAGTCGCGGGCGACCCTTTGCTTTTGCCGGATATCGCCGACTTCGCGGCGCTGGATGAACTGCTCGTCAGCACGCCGGAGCTATCGCGGTTCGCCGACGAGCGACGCATCGGCGAAGCGCGGCTGCAACTGGCGCGGAGCCAGGCCGTGCCAGATCTGGATTGGCAGGTCGGCGTGCGCCGCCTGCAGGCTACGGATGATTTCGCGCTGATCGGCAGTGTTTCCATGCCGTTGGGAAGTTCGCGCCGCGCCCAGCCCGACATCCGTGTCGCGGAAGCGGAGCTGGCGCTGGTCGAGATAGAACGCGAGGCGCAAGGGTTGTCGCTGTATTCCACCCTGTCCGAAGCGCATGGCCGCTACCGCGTCGCCCAGCTGGAAGTAGCCCGATTGCAATCGGAGGTACTGCCCAAGCTCGCCAGGGCCGAGAGCGCGGCAGAGCGCGCTTACCGTGGCGGTGCGATCAGCTATCTCGAATGGGCGCAGTTGCAGTCCGAGCGCACCAACGCACGCAAGCAACAACTCGAAGCGGCACTGGAAGCCCAGCGCGCACTGATCGAAATCCAACGGCTCACCGGCCAGGCGTTCGTCGCCGGCCCTGCGCCGCAGACCCAACAGGAAACGACACCATGAAAGCGAAGAACTTGATCGGCGCACTGGCATTGGCGTTACTGCTGGGCGCTTGCGGAAAGGACGCGACCGAAGAGCATAGCCATGAGGAAGGCGGCGAGCACGCGGAAGCGGAGGAAGCGAGAAAAGGAGAGCACGGCGGCAGATTGCTGGAGCAGAGCGGCTATACGGTAGAGCTGGCCATCGCCGAGGACGGAACGCCGCCGAAGTACCAGGCCTGGATGTACGAAAGAGACAAGCCTTTGTCCGCGTCCGCGGGCGTGGTGGAAGTCAGACTGAAGCGCCTCGGCGGTATCGCCGAGAACCACATTCTCAAGCCGCAGACCGACGGCAGCCTGATGGCCTCCAGCATCGTCGGCGAACCGCATTCGTTCGACGTCGAAGTGCTGGCGAAGATCGGAGGCAAGGCTCTGCGTTGGGAATATCCCAGCTATGAAGGGCGCACGGAAATCACCGCTGGCATCGCGGCCGATTCCGGCATCCGCGTAGCCCCGGCCGGTCCCGGCGTTATCGCGGACGAACATGAAGTGCAGGGCCTGCTCACGCCGATGGAAGGCCGCGTCGCCAACGTGATGGCGCGCTTTCCGGGGCCTATCCGCACGTTGCACGCCAACGTCGGCGACCAGGTGCGCGCGGGCCGGGCGCTGGCCACGGTGGAAAGCAATCTCAGCCTGACCGCCTACACCGTCAGCGCGCCGATTTCCGGGGTGGTGCTGGCGCGCAATGCCTCGGTGGGTTCGGTCGCCAGCGAAGGCTCGCCACTGTTCGAGATCGCCGACCTGTCTTCGCTATGGGTGGACCTGCACATCTTCGGTTCCGACGCCCAGCACATCCGTCCCGGCGTGCAGGTCAAAGTCACGCGCATGAGCGATGGCGCCACCGTCGAGACCGTACTCGAAAGAGTGCTGCCTGGCACCGCGACGGCAAGCCAGAGCACCGTGGCGCGCGCGACCATCGCCAACGCCGACGGCCTGTGGCGCCCGGGTTCGGCGGTGAAGGCGCGCATCACGGTCGAGCAGCAGCCCGCCGCGCTGGTAGTGCCGATCTCGGCGCTGCAGAACTTTCGCGACTGGGAAGTCGTCTTCATCCGCGTCGGCGACACGTACGAAGTGCGTCCGGTGGAACTCGGCAAGCGCGATGCCAACCAGGTGGAGGTGCTGTCGGGCCTGAAGGTCGGCGATGCCGTGGTGACCGAACAGAGCTACCTGATCAAAGCCGACATCGAAAAGTCCGGAGCTTCCCATGACCATTGACGACCGCAAGCAAGAAGCCCGCGGCGCGCTCGAAGGCGTCGTCCGCTTCGCCATCGCCCATCGTTGGCTGATGCTGGCGCTGACCCTCGCGCTGGTCGCACTGGGCGCATGGAGTTTCACCAAGCTGCCCATCGACGCCACACCCGACATCACCAACGTGCAGGTACAGATCAATACCGAAGCCGCCGGCTACTCGCCGCTGGAATCCGAACAACGGGTCACCTTCCCCATCGAGACTGCGATGGCGGGATTGCCGGGACTGGACTACTCGCGCTCGATCTCGCGCTATGGATTGTCGCAAGTGACGGTCGCCTTCAAGGACGGCACCGATCTGTACTTCGCGCGCCAGCAGGTCAGCGAACGGTTGCAACAGGCGAAATCGCAACTGCCCGACGGCCTGGAACCTGAGATGGGACCCATTGCGACCGGGCTGGGCGAAATCTTCATGTACACCGTCGAGGCCAAGGCCGATGCGGTGAAAAAGGACGGCACGCCGTGGACATCCACCGATCTGCGCACCCTGCAGGACTGGGTGGTGCGGCCGCAGTTGCGCAATACGCCGGGCGTGACCGAGGTCAACACCATCGGCGGCTTCGCGCGGCAGATCCACATCACCCCGGAACCGTCGAAGCTGGTCGCGTTGGGCTTCACTCTGCACGACGTGGTCGCCGCCGTCGCCGCCAACAACCAGAATATCGGCGCGGGTTATATCGAGCGCAGCGGGCAGCAGTTCCTGGTGCGCGTGCCCGGACAGGTCGCAGACCTGGATGCCATCCGCGATATCGTGCTGGATCGCCGCGAAGGCGTGCCGATCCGCGTGCGCGATGTGGCCGAAGTGGGCGAGGGCCCGGAACTGCGCACCGGTGCCGCCACCCAGAACGGCAAGGAAGTGGTGCTGGGTACGGTGTTCATGCTGGTCGGCGCCAACAGCCGCCAAGTCGCCCAAGCATCCGCGGCCAAGCTCAAGGAAGCCAATGCCAGCCTGCCTGCCGGCGTGCAGGCGATGCCCGTGTACGACCGTACCGCCCTGGTGGACCGCACCATCGCCACCGTGTCGAAGAATCTGGTGGAAGGCGCCCTGCTGGTGATCGTGGTGCTGTTCCTGCTGCTCGGCAATTTCCGCGCCGCGCTGATCACCGCGGCGGTGATCCCGCTGGCCATGCTGTTCACCGTATTCGGCATGGTCCGCGGCGGCGTTTCCGGCAACCTGATGAGCCTGGGCGCGCTCGACTTCGGTCTGATCGTCGATGGCGCGGTGATCATCATCGAGAACTGCCTGCGCCGCTTCGGCGAAATGCAGCACCGGCTGGGCAGGGTGATGACCGAGGAAGAGCGGCATGATGCGACTGCATCGGCGACGGCGGAAGTGATCCGGCCCAGCCTGTTCGGCCTGGGCATCATCGCCGCCGTGTACCTGCCGATCTTCGCGCTGACCGGCATCGAGGGAAAGATGTTCCACCCCATGGCGATCACCGTGGTACTCGCGCTGACGGGCGCCATGCTGCTGTCGCTCACTTTCGTTCCCGCGGCCATCGCGGTGTTCCTGGGTGGCCGCGTGGACGAGAAGGAAAACCGGGTAATGCAATGGGCCAGGCGTCGCTATGAGCCGTTGCTCGCCTGGTCGTTGCGGCGCGGCAAGTGGGTCATGGGCGGTGCGCTGGCATTGATGGCGCTGTGCGCGCTGCTGGCCACGCGACTGGGCAACGAGTTCATTCCCAATCTGGATGAGGGCGATATCGCCCTGCACGCATTGCGCATTCCCGGCACCAGCCTGGACCAGGCGGTGAAGATGCAATCCACGCTGGAGGCGCGCATCAAGAAGTTTCCGGAGGTCGAGCGCGTGTTCGGCAAGCTGGGTACCGCCGAAGTCGCCACCGATCCCATGCCGCCCTCGGTGGCGGACACCTTCCTGATGATGAAGCCGCGTTCGCAATGGCCGGATCCGCGCAAACCACGCGATGAACTGGTGGCAGAAATAGAAACTGCGGTGAAGCAGTTGCCGGGCAACAACTACGAGTTCACCCAGCCCATCCAGATGCGCATGAACGAACTGATCTCCGGCGTGCGCGCCGATGTGGCGATCAAGCTGTATGGCGACGATCTGGACACCCTCGTGGAGGTCGGCAAGCGCATCGAGGAGGTGGCTAAATCGGTCTCCGGAGCTGCCGACGTAAAGCTCGAGCAGGCCACGGGATTGCCCTTGCTCACGGTGACGCCGGATCGCAACGCACTGGTGCGCTACGGCCTGAATCCTGGCGTGGTGCAGGAAACCGTCGCCACTGCGGTCGGAGGTGAAGTGTCCGGCCAGTTGTTCGAAGGCGATCGCCGTTTCGACATCGTCGTGCGCCTGCCCGAACGCCTGCGCCAGGATCCCGCGGCATTGGCCGACCTTCCCATTCCGCTGGGCGGCAGCGACAACGCCGACGAATCCAGCCGCAGCGGCGGTTTCAGCGCAGGCGCGCCGCGCACCGTGCCTTTGCGCGAGGTGGCCAGGATCGAAACCCTGCAAGGCCCCAATCAGATCAACCGCGAGAACGGCAAACGACGCGTGGTGGTGACGGCCAATGTGCGCGGCCGCGACCTGGGCGGCTTCGTCGGCGAACTGCGGCAGCGGGTCGATGCCGGAGTCGAAGTGCCGACCGGTTACTGGATCGATTACGGCGGTACGTTCGAGCAGCTGATCTCCGCCAGCCAGCGGTTGTCCGTGGTGGTGCCGGTGACTCTGGTCATCATCTTCGCGCTGCTGTTCATGGCCTTCGGTTCGGCCAAGGATGCGGCGATCGTGTTCAGCGGAGTGCCGCTGGCGCTGACAGGCGGAGTGATCGCACTGGCCCTGCGCGGCATTCCCTTGTCCATTTCCGCAGGGGTCGGCTTCATCGCGTTGTCGGGCGTGGCGGTGCTCAACGGACTGGTGATGATCGCCTTCATCCGCAAGCTGCGCGAACAAGGCGACGCGCTGGACGATGCCATCGTCGATGGCGCGCTGGCCCGGCTGCGTCCGGTGCTGATGACCGCATTGGTGGCCTCGCTCGGTTTCGTGCCGATGGCGCTCAACGTGGGCGCCGGTTCGGAAGTGCAGCGGCCGCTGGCGACCGTGGTGATCGGCGGCATCGTTTCCTCCACCTTCCTCACCCTAGTGGTGCTGCCGGTGCTGTACCGCTGGCTGCATGGTGAAAGAACGATGCGGACCAAGGCATAGCAGGTAGGCATTCTTGCGGAGTCGAGCAAGCTCGGCTCTGCAAGAGGGATAGGGAATACGCGAAGAAAGGGGCAACCCTGGTTACGCGGACATCAACGGATCACGTAAGCCGGAAGCTCCGCGGCTGCCTCCTCAAGCAGCGCCCGCGTCTGCGTCTGCAGTTGCTTGCGGTGCGCGTCCGAGGACACCAGCGAAGACAGATGGTCCATGGCCAGGCCGACGATGGTGTCGCGCATGGCGGGCGAGGCGTCGTGCGGGTTGGCCATCGCCGCCCACAGGCTGTGGCGCAAGGGTCCCCATGGATCGATGGGAATGGGTTTGCCCCCGACGATGATGACACCGCCGCCGTCTTGTATCACTCCGAACAATATCGTCGCCACCGCGACCCAGCGCGACAGGTCCAGCCTGTCGAACTTGAAGCAGAAATCGGGGTCGAACGGCGTCAGGAATTCGTGGATCTCGCGCTGGCAGACCGCGCAGAAAGGCTCGCCCAGCACGCGCATCTTGCAGTTGTAGGAAGGCCGGTAGGCGCCGCAATGCGTGTAATGGGCGCCTTCGTAGGTGCCCACGACGAAATTAGGCGGTTCGGGAACCAGGTCCGGCGGGCATTGGCTGCAGTTGGGATTGGATTGGGTCGGCAATGTGGAAACGTTTATCAGGTCGTCCCACTTTCCGGTGGCGGTCGGCGAGATCGTGACGTTGGGCTGCGAAGGTTCGAAGTCGCTGTGCTGGTTCTGCGACGGTCCGTCGATGCCGCAACCGGCGTAGTAGAAATACTCGTCGGCCAGGCCGAAGATCGAATGCCCCATCTCGTGGATGATGATCTCGCGCCAGTCGATGTCGTTGCCCAGCGAATTCTTGGTCGCCGTAGAACTGACGCCGACACTGCCGCCGGTTCCGCCGTACACATCCGAATTGACGATCACCTGCGCCGAATGGAATTGCGGAACATGGGCAGCCACGGTGCTCAACACCAATGAGCTGTCGCACACCAACGCCCGCCTGATGCCGCCGTTGCAGAAGCGCGCATCGAAATAGGTGTCCGGCGTGGCCCCGGTGCCTCCGCAGGCGGCAGGGTCGTCGGCGCCGCTTTCGTCGGAAGCCACGTCCAGACGCCAGATGTTGATGGCGCAACGGTGATCGTCGAACGGCGCGACGCCGAACAGGCCGTTGGCGAAATGCTGGGCGTCCTCGGCGAACTTGCCCAATTCGCTTTCGCGATAGCCTTCGGCGACCAGCACCAGGTTGAAACGTTCGGCGGGGTCGCCGTTGTCGACGATCTTGACCGCGCCGATCACTGTGCCGTCTGCAACGCCCATGTCACTGCGCTCCCTTGTCGATGTCGGAAAGATCGAATTCGTGGGTGGCGGCGGTGGCCGCCACCTTGGCCGCATCGTCGCGGCTCGTCCGTCGCGGTTCCGCGTGCACCACGAACTTGCGGGCGCCGGCGATGTCCGGCACGATCACGAAGAAAGCGTGAACGCCCTTGTCGTCGTCGATCCTTCGCAAGGCATCTCCCGGTCCGTCGGCCACCACTTCCATGCCTTGCTGCGGGTTGTCGATGGTGCGGCGGTAGACCGGTCGGTCTTCGCGGTCGCGCAGCTCGAACCACGAACCGCGCGTGTCGCGCTTGGGCACCAGCGCTTGCGGAGGCGGCACGACCATGTTCAATCGCTGGCTGGAGACGAGCTTCATTTCGTCGCCGCGTTGTTCGAAAATAAGACGCAGGGCGCGTTGTTGCCGCCGGTGATCGCCTGTCGCACCCGATGCTCCGCATTTGTCCACGTGTCCGCTCCGTTGTTCGGTGTTATCCGATCAAACGCCGGCAATCGGACGTTCCGGACATCGTTCCTGACGTAAATATTTACGCGGCCTCGATGTGCAATTCAGTGCATTTCACGAACTATCGATCGGATGCTGCGTTATGCACCGGGCCTTGTCGGCGCGTTTTTCGTTAACATCGTGTCGATGCGCAGTTGCGCGTATCGGCGGTCTTGCGGATCGGCGCGCGCCAGGATTTCCTGCGCGAGCGCATCGAACTGCGGCCAGAACTGCGCCTCGTGGCGCAGTTTTTCGCGCCAGACCGGCAGCATGCGTTCCAGGTTTTCCAAGTCCGCCTCCAATCTGTCGCGCTCGCTCGGCATGTGGTTCACTGCGCGGTCGGGCGCGGCCAGGTAGCTTCCACATGGTGGATGGATTCGTCGTCCACCAGCTGGAAGCGCAGGCCCTTCTGGTCGAAGCCATCCACGCTCAATGTCGCCTCGCCTTTGTCGATCTGGGTGACGTTGATCAGATACATGCTCTCGCCATAGCGATAGTGCAGCTTGTATTCTTTCCAGTCGGCGGGAATGCAGGGCTTCAACGACAAGCGGTCGCCTTCGCGGTGCAGTCCGAGCAGCGATTCGGTCAGCAGCCGGTACATCCAGCCGGCCGAACCGGTGTACCAGGTCCAGCCGCCGCGGCCGATGTGGGGCGCCACGCCGTAGACGTCGGCGGCGAGCACGTAGGGTTCTACTTTGTAGATCGCGCTGGCTTCCGCATCTTCGGCATGATGGATGGGGTTGATCATGCCCGCCAGCTCCCAGGCCTTTTCGCGATCGCCCAGATGCGCGAACGCCATCGCCGACCACACCGCGGCATGCGTGTACTGGCCGCCGTTCTCGCGCACGCCAGGCACGTAGCCGCGGATATAGCCGGGGTCGTGCGGGGTCTTGTCGAACGGCGGATCCAGCAGCTGGATCAAGCCCGCATCGCGCTTGACCAGATGCCGGTCCAGCGACGCCATCGCTTGCCGCGCGCGTGCCGGATCGGCGGCGCCGGACAGCACCGACCAGCTTTGCGAAATGGAATCGATGCGGCACTCGTCGCTCTGCGCCGAGCCCAGCGGCGTGCCGTCGTCGAACCAGGCGCGGCGATACCAATCGCCGTCCCAGGCGTGCTTTTCCAGATTGGTCTGCAGGCGCGCGGCCGATTCCGCGCAGAAAGTCGCAAAGGCTTCGTCGCCGCGCGCCAGCGCCACGTCGCCGAAGCGCACCAGCACGTCGTACAGGAAGAAGCCCAGCCACACGCTCTCGCCCTTGCCCGCTTCGCCGACCCGGTTCATGCCGTCGTTCCAGTCGCCGGTGCCGATCAGTGGCAGGCCGCGTTCGCCCAATAGCTCGGTGCCGCGCTTGAGCGCCAGCGCGCAGTGGTCGTAGAAGGATTGCTGGATTCCCGATTGCGAGGGCAGGTCGTAGTACGACTCTTCGTCGGCGTTCACCAGTCTTCCCTCGATGAAATGCACGCGTTCGTCGAGTACGCTCGCATCGCCGGTGACTTGCAGGTAGCGGCATGCCGCCAGCGGCAGCCACAGGTAATCGTCCGAACAGCGTGTGCGCACGCCGCGGCCCTGCGGCGGATGCCACCAATGCATCACGTCGCCTTGCGGGAACTGGTGGGCGGCGCTGAGCAACAGATGCTCGCGGGTCAATGCGGGCTTGGCGTGCACCGTGGCCATGGTGTCCTGCAGCTGGTCGCGGAAGCCGAACGCGCCGCCGGACTGGTAGTAACCGCTGCGCGCCACATAGCGGCAGGCCAGGGTCTGGTACAGCAACCAACCGTTGGCGAGCGCGTCGACGCTGGGATCCGGTGTTTTCACGCGCAGTGCATTCAAAGTGTCCAGCCAGTGGATGCGCACGCTGTCCAGCGCATCGTGCGCGACGCCCGGGCCTTTGCTGCGTTGTGCCAGCTGGATGGCGTTGCGGTAGTCGCTGCCGACGCCCAGGCGGAATACGGTTTCGTGGGATTCGTCAGGGGCCAGGCGGATCGGTACCTGCAACGCGGCGCAGGGGTCCAGTCCCACTCCCAGTTTCCCGGAAAGTTTCTCGCGCAGCATCGCCGCCGGATCGCCAAGGCTGCCGTTGCGGCCCAGGAATTCTCTGCGGTCGGCGGTGAAGCTGCGGCTGCGAGCTCCATCGGAAGCCGGGCCGTCGACGTCGAAGAACGCCACGCGTCCGGCGAATTCGGTGTTGTAAGGATTGCGTGCGGTCAGCACGTTGCTGGCGCTGTCCAGTTCGCTGACCACGTGCATCTGCGATTTGGCCCGGATATCGCCCAGTATCCATTCCACATAGCCAGTGGCCGACAGTTTGCGCGCGCGTCCGGAAAGGTTGCGCAGTTTCAGTACCGAGAATTTCACCGGCTCTTCCAGCGCCACGTACACCCATAGTTCGCTGGCGATGCCGTCTTCCATGTGTTCGTACACGCTGTAGCCGAAACCGTGGCGGGTCCGGTAGGCGCCTTTGCCGCGGCGAGGCAAGGGCATGGGCGACCACACCCGTCCGGTCTCTTCATCGCGCAGATAAAAAGCTTCGCCGCCGGCATCGGCGACCGGATCGTTGTTCCAGGGCGTCAGCCGGAACTCGTGCGCGTTCTCGAACCAGGTGTAGCCCGGCGCGCTTTCGCTGACCACCGTGCCGAGCTTGGTGTTGGCCATCACATTGGACCAGGGCGCGGGCGTGGCGTCGCCTTCGCGCAAGGTGATCACGTATTCGCGTCCGTCGGCGGAGAAAGCGCCGGTGCCGTTGTCGAACAGGAATTCCCGGGCCATCGCTTCGAACGGCCAGGGATCGTCTTCGCTCGATGCGCTCGCAGGAGGCAGGCCCGACAGGGATTCTTCGTCGGATGGCGCCTCCGGCAAGGGCGGTGTGCCGTCGGCGAACAACAGCGGCATGTTGCGTTCCAGCGCCATATGGCGGCTGACCTGCGCGGCCAGCGTGCCGCGCTGGTCGCTGATGATCACCCGCGACACGGTTTGCAGCAGGATGCGGTCTTCCTGCGAGATCTGCTGCGCGGGACGCACGAAGATGCCGCCCGGCCGATCCAGCACATTGCCTTCCGGACCGGCCGAAACCAGGCCCAGGATCTGCTCCTGCAGCTGTTGCCGGTAGCCGGCCTGGTCTTCGTTCCAGATCACCAGATCCACGTTCAGGCCTTTCAAGCGCCAGTACGCATGCGCTTGCACCATCTGCCGGACCAGTTCGATGTTGGCCGCTTCGGCGATCTGTACCAGCACGATGGGAAGGTCGCCGGAAATGGAATGTCCCCACAACCCCGATTGCCCGCGCCGGTTCTGCATCAGCACCGCGTTGTCCGCGCGCAGGAACGGATGCGCGTACACCATCAGTCCGGCCAGGCGTTCGTACAGCCGTGCGTCGCCTTGCGAGGCGTTGATCTGCCGGCGCACCACCTGGCTGTGCGTCCACGCCAGGTCGAACACGCGATCGGCCAAGCGGCGGTCGCGGTATTTGTCGATCAGCGCCGCACACGCCTGGCGGTCGGCGCCGACGCCGGTGACCATGTCGACGATGGCGGTCTGGTCGGGCGCCAGAGTGATCCGGCAGCGGATGGCGACGATGGGATCCAGCACCGAGCCTTCCGAGTCCGACAAAGCCTCCAGCGACGTCAACGCCTGCGGCGCGCGTGGAGTGTTGCCGCGGCCCAGGAAGCGCGCGCGGTCGGTTTCGTAGGAAATGCTGTCGATGTCGGCGTCGTGCACCGCCACCAGGTGCAGCATCCACGGCGGAACTTCGTCGTGCGCGCGCGGCCGGCGCGTGCACAGCAGCGCCTGCTTGTCTCGCACGATCTGCGTCTGCACGAACAGGTTGCTGAAAGCCGGATGCATTTCATCGGAAATCGAGGGCGCCAGCACCACTTCGGCGTAGGTGGTGATCTCGATGGTGCGCGCGCGGCGCGAACGGTTGCTGACGGTCAGGCGGCGCAGCTCGATGTCGTCCTCGGCCGAGATCGCGATTTCAAGATGCGAGTCGTAACCGCGTTTGCGTCCGCGGAACTCGGCTTTGGCGTCGGAGAATATCGCTTCGTACTGATCCACCGGTACGCAGGTCGGCTGGTAGGCCGCCGACCAGAACTCGCCGCTGTAGACGTCGCGCAGATAGCAGAAGCTGCCCCAGTGGTCGCGGGTGCCGTCTTCGCGCCAGCGCGTCACCGCCATGTCGCGCAGGCGGCTGTAGCCGCCGCCGGCGCTGGTCAACAGGCCGTGATAGCGGCCGTTGGACAGCATCTGCACTGCGGGCCTGGCGGTGTTGGGATCGCGGAACACGCGCAATTGGGTTTCCGTGGCGGTCGGCGCGCTGCGCATGCCGGTAGCTTCGGCCTCGTGCGGGTGGAACACGCCGATGTGCGGAATGCGTTCCTGCAGCAGCAGCAGGGTCGCCTGGAATTCGGCATCGTCCATGAAGCGCTTCTGCATGGGCTGGTCGTGCAGCAGGTAATCCAGGGCCAGGAAACCCATGCCCTGATGGTGGGCCATGAACGAACGGACCAACGCATGGTCCTGCCCGCGCGGCACCCGGCTGGGCGTGTAGTCGATGGCCTCGTACATGCCGTAGCGCCCGCTGAAGCCGAGCTCGGTGAGGCGCTGCAGATTCTGGCACGCCGCTTCCGGCGCGATCATCAGCGCCATCATGGTGGCGTAGGGCGCAATCACCAGGTCCTGTCCCAGTCCGCGCTTCAAGCCCAGGCCGGGCACGCCGAACGCGCGGTACTGGTAATTCATGCGCGCATCGACGGTGTTGTAGCCGGATTCGGAAATGCCCCAGGGCACGTTGCGCCGAGCGCCGAAATGGATCTGCGCATCGACCGCATGCTTGGAGGTCTGGTCCAGCAAGGTGTCCGGATAGCTGGGCATCACCAGCTGCGGCATCAGGTATTCGAACATCGAACCGCTCCACGACAGCAGCGTGGCATCGCCGTCCACTTCGGTCAGCAACCGTCCCAGCGCGAACCAGGTTTCCTGCGGCAGTTGGCCCTGGGCGATGGCCACGAAACTGCACAGCCTGGCTTCCGAAGCCAGCAGGTCGTAGTGGCCGGGATCCAGGCGCCGTTCGTCGACGTTGTAGCCGATCGACAGCAGATGGCGGCCGCGGTCGTACAGGAACTCGTATTCCATCAGCGAATACTGGCCGGCCAGATGCGCCAGCCGCTCCAGGTCGTTGATGCGCGTGCGTGCGCGTCCCTGCGCCAGAGGGCTGTAGGTTTGCGAACTCAGTTCACGCAGGGTCGGCACAGGCCCGGCAGTCACCGCTTCCAGCACTTCGCCCATCGCCTGCTCCGAAGAGGTAAGCCAGGGTGCGAAGAACAGCAGTTCCTCGTGCGCGGAACGGCATGCGTCGGCCAGCGAGGTAGGCCAGTGCGGCTCGCCGTCGAACTCCGCCGGCGCGGGCAGCGGCCACGCCGAAACGATCGCCGCGGCCTGGTTCGCAAGCTGGGCCAGCATGCGTTCTGCGTCGAGCAGCGACACCGGCGGTTGCGCGCGCGCTGCGTCCAGTTGCTGGCGGAATGCTTCGAGCGCCGGATCCAGTTCGCCGCCGCCGAAACCGGCCGCTACCCGCGCCTCTTCCAGCACGCCGAAGGTATCGGCCAGGCCGCCGTAGGTGGAGCGGGCCAGGATGGGCGCATCCAGCAGCGCCAGCAAACCCTGGCGCAAGGTCAGCAAATGCCCGGCCAGGTTGCCGCTGTCCACAGAGGAGATGTAGTGCGGCGGCAGTGGCTGCAGCGTTTCGGTGTCGTACCAGTTGTAGAAATGTCCGCGATGCCGCGGCAGCATTTCCATGGTGGTCAGTACGCGCTGGGTCCGTTCCATCAAGCCGCCCACCTGCAGGTAACCGAAGTCGTAGGCCGACAGGTTGGCCAGCAGCGACAGGCCGATATTGGTGGGCGAGGTGCGTCGCGCCACCACCAGGGCAGGGTGTTCCTGGATATTGTCGGGCGGTAGCCAGTGGTCTTCTTCCCTGATCCAGGTCTCGAAGAAGGCCCAGGTGCGGCGCGACAGGCGGCCCAGGAAGGCCAGCTGCGAGCGCGACAGTTCGGCTTTTTTCTGCCGCGGCGTCCCGCCCATCCATGCCATCAGCGCTGGCGAAGAAAGCCACAAGGCCAGGATCGGAGCGGCCACCCAGAGCGCCATCGGATTGGATTTGGCCAACAGCGCCGCGACGGCGATGGCGAACGCCGGCGCGAACCACATGCCGCGCAGTTCCGCGCCGAAACCGGAGCCCAGGCTGCGCTCGACTTCGCTGGAAGGATTCCACTGCAGCAGGTGCCGGCGGCTGATCGCCATTCGCCACAGGGTGCGCACGATCGCGCCCAGGCTGAAGAACGCTTCGTAAGGCAGGCAGGCCAGGTTCACCGCTGCGCGTAGCAGCTGCCGTGCGCATGATTTCAGCACTTGCAGCAGATGCGTTTCCAGCGCCATGTCCACCGGCTTGACGAACACATCGCGCAGCGCAGGTACCAGTATCGGCAACAGCAGCAGGCACAGCACCCACAGCGTCCAGGCCAAAGTCCGCGGCAGCAAGATCCAGCCGAGGACCAGTAACGCGGTAGCCGCCGCCGGCACCAGGCTGCGGCGCAGATTGTCCAGCAACTTGCCGCGCGACAGCGCCGACAGGGGATTGCGTTCGAATCCGCCGCCGTGGCGCGGCACCCACGGCAACAGCCAGGGCAGCAACTGCCAGTCGCCGCGGATCCAGCGGTAGCGGCGCTTCACATCGGCGGCGTAGCGCGCCGGATAGTCCTCGAACAAACGTACGTCGCTGACCAGTCCGGCCCGCGCGTAGCAGCCTTCCAGCAGGTCGTGGCTGAGGATGCTGTTGGCGGGGAAGCGGTTCTCCAGCGCATGCTCGAACGCATACACATCGTAAATGCCCTTGCCGACGAACGAGCCTTCGCCGAACAGATCCTGGTACACGTCAGACACCGTGCGCGTGTAAGGATCGATGCCCGGCTCGCTGCCGTACATGCGCGCGTAGCGCGAATTGATGCGCCCGCTCATGCTGCTGCCCACGCTGGGCTGCAGAATGCCGTAGCCGCGCGTTACCCGGCGTTTCTTCTCGTCGAAGCGCGCATGGTTGAGCGGGTGGGCGAGGGTGGCGACGAATTCGCGCGCGGCATCGCGCGGCAGGCGGGTGTCGGTATCCAGGGTGATGACGTAGCGCACGTTGGTCAGCACCGCGGTATTGCCCACGATTTTCACAAACGCCTCGCTGGCGCCGCTGCGCAGCAGACGGTTCAACGCGGCCAGCTTGCCGCGCTTGCGTTCGTAGCCCATCCACGCCTTCTCGCGCGGATTCCATTGGCGGGGGCGGTGGAAGAGGAAGAACAGGTCGTTGCCCTCAGGCGCGTAGCGCGCGTTGAGACGTTCCACCTGATGCGCCGCGTGGTCCAGCAACGGCTGGTCGCCGGGCAGCATCTGCTGGCCGGCGTCCAGGAAATCGGTGAGCAGGCCGAAATGCAGGTGGGCGTCGCGATTGGCCAGGAAACGCACTTCCAGTCCCTCGACCAGCGCATCGATGCCCTGGACGCTGCCGATCATGCTGGGCACCACCACCAGCGTGCGCGCATTGGCGGGTAGGCCGTGGGAGTAGTCCATGCGCGGCAGCGGTTGCGGAGCGACCAGCACCGTCGCTGCCCAGTTGACCAGGGCGATGCCCAGTTCGCTGAAGGCGATGAGGCCCAGCAAGCCTATCAGGCTCAGCCATGCCCAGTCGAAGCGGCCTGCGCTGGCTTCGGTCACCAGGATCCAGGTGAAGGTCAGGGCCACCACGATGATGGGCGCAAGATACAGCGGCAACGGGATCCGGCGCGGACGCAGACGTACCGGTTTGCGCGCGGTCTCCAGCGCGGCTACCGCCGCGCGCATCTGCGCGATGCCGTCGTCGACCAGGTAGTAGCCCACATGCGCGCGGATGTCGCGCGTGCCGGCATGCGTCTGCGCCAGCGCCAGCACGCTGCGCGCCACTTCCATTTCATCGGCGCCGCTGAGCCGGGCCACCTTTTCCACCACGTGCCGGTAAGCGTCGCGGGTGTTGAAGTCCATGAAGGCATAGGTGCCGGCCGGGTCTTCGCGCAGGGTCTTGTCGACCAGGCTCATGGTTTCCACGAACTCGCGCCAGTCCATGTTGGCCAGGAAGCGCAGGCTGCCGATGCTGTTGCTTATCGAGACCTGGTCCGAGGCCTGTTGCTGGCTCTCGGCATGCACCAGCGCTTCGATGCTGTGGCCGCTATCGGCTACCCACTGCTCGGTCCAGTTCATCGGCATGGCCAGCACCGCGCTGCGTCCGTGGATGCCGCGAATCAGCTCCGCTACGAAGGCGCCGGACAAGGGCGGGCTGGAGCGCGCCATGTCGGCCACCACCAGCACCACGTTCTTGGGAGCGTTGTCGGCTGTCTCGTTGAGCAAGGCCGCCCATTCGCCGGCCAGGCGATGGTCGACGCCATCGCGCATCACCCGCACCGCCATGCGCCGCAGGTTCTCTATCAGCGCCAGCCGCAACATGATGGGTATGGCCCACAACTCGCCCATCCGCAATGGCATGACCGTTTGATAGGCGGCCACGAACAGGCTCAGGGTCTCGGCGTCGATACGGCCGTCGCCATGGGCGATGGCTTCCATCGCCAGGTCATAGACGCGCGGCAGTCCGGACGAAGGGCCCTTGCTCAAGGAAGGCAGTTCCCGGCTGTAACCTTTGGGCAAGTGCCGCCTTGCGGTGCGTATCTGTTCCTCGATCAGATAGTAGTTGTCCAGCAGCCACTCGCCGGCCGGAGTGATGCGCATCCCGTCCTGCACCATCTTGGTGAGCAGGGAATTGGCGTCGTCCAGCAGGCCTTCGTTCTCCTTCAGCCGCGACAGCAACTGATCCGGCTGCGGGAGCAGGTGCACGCGGTGCCCGCGCGCCAGCGCCTTGCCGTGCCATTCCATCTGCTCGGCGCTGAGCAGCTGGGAGCGCAACGGTTCCTCGGCCAGCAGCGGCTTCTGCAAAACGGTGGGCTGCCAGCGCCGGATGCGCCTGCGCAAGCGCAGCCAACGACCGAAGATCCGCCAAGCACTGGGCATATGGAACCGTCGCGATGAACCCAACAGGGTTTCGATCATTGCATTGGCGGGGGAAGTGGCTTGTGAATACCGGGGTGTCGGGTCTGCGGCCTTTGGGTTGGCCGATAGTCCGTTTCGAGTGGAGCGGGTATCTTGGTCGCGCTCAAAAACAGGTTTCGGTTGTACTCTCGCGCCACGCCGATCCGCTGCGGGACGGTGCAATCCAGGCGTTGGCCATCATCGGGACCGCTAGTGCAGAAAATCGATCTCAAGAAGGAACTGAAGCATCTCTATCAGCCGTCCGCAAAGGTGGTGGTGCAGGTTGAAGTGCCGGCTTTCCGGTTCCTGATGGTGGACGGCGAAGGCGATCCCAATACATCGAAGAAGTATGCCGAAGCGGTGGAAGCGCTGTTCTCCGTTTCCTACACGGCGAAGTTCATGATGAAGAAGGGAGCGAGAGGCATCGACTATGCGGTCATGCCTCTCGAAGGGCTTTGGTGGTCGGACGACATGTCCTCTTTCGCCGCCGACGACAGGTCGAAGTGGAAATGGACGATGATGATCATGCAGCCTCATCTTCTGGAGGAGGCGGTTGTTCATGCGGCCATTGCGGAAGTGAAGCGAAAGAAAGCGCTTCCTGCGCTGGATTCGCTCAGGCTGGAGAGCTTTACCGAAGGACTATGCGCGCAGACGCTTCACATCGGCCCATTCAGCGACGAAGGTCCGACTATCCAGCGGGTCCATGATTTCATCGGTGCGCGCTCGGCGCTTGCCGGAAAGCACCATGAAGTGTATCTGAGCGACATCCGCCGCGCCGATCCGGCCAAGTGGAAAACCATCATCCGCCAGCCCATGGAATGAGGGCAGGCGATTCCTCCAAACCGAGGTCGCGTGGCGGCCCGGATTGGTTCAGCGGTGGGGCGGCAATGGGCAATGATGGACCGACTGATGGTTACCGCGGCAGAAGGCCCGCCCTACACTGCGCTTTCCGACGCGGTTCAATCGAGGAATCCGGCACATGATCCGCAAGCTCGCTTCCGCCGCAACGCTGCTGGCCCTCATGAGTCAGTCCGCTCTCGCCTCGCAAACCGCCTGCACATTCTCGGCCGGCGAAGCGCCCCGCTATTACGAGTTGGAGTTTATCGGTTACGGCGATGCGGACCCGGTCATCGTCTTCAGCTCAACGACATTCGGGTCCGGCAAGCCGGTTGCGCTCAATCCTGCGGATTATTCGCTCAAGCATTTCAGTCCAAGGGCCAGGAAAGTCAGTCTTGAGTTCCGTAACCCGAAGAATCTTGCCATGCCGCCTTCATTCAACCTCAATGGGGTCGACGGCCGCGCCATCCTCAGCATCGGATCCAGCGTCATAGAAGGAGATTTGAAGTGCGATTACTGAGTTGCTTCTGGCTGTCATTCAAGCCGAAAGCGTTTCGAAAACCGGCTTGGAAGGCGCTATATCCCGACCTTGCGAGGTTCTTATGAAGATGACCCGTCTCATCCCGATGCTGCCGGTAAGGAGCATGCCCGCCAGCGTCGAGTTCTATCGGAAGCTCGGCTTCACCGTCGAAAACAGGAACGACAGCTGGCGCTGGGCGATGCTGTGTTTCGGCGAGTGCCGGCTGATGGTGGATGAGTCGATCAACGTCCATCCGCAGAGTCCGCGCACGTCCGTTCTCTACTTGTACCCGGACGACGTCAAGCAGTACCACCGACAGCTTCGCGACCACGGCTTGGCCGTTCCCGACCTGGAGACTTCGTTCTACGACATGACCGAGTTCCGCTTCGACGATCCCGACGGAAACAGGTTGTGGATCGGTCAGGCGGCAGCAGACGGCCAACAGAGTTGAATCACGACGGGAGATAGCGATGGCACTCGATCTTTTCGACCTTGGGGGAAGCCTCATCGACATCGTGCTTGCCCGCCGCTTTCTTGTTCCGTTCGCCGTCGGCCTGGCCATCGCCGTCGCGATCTACTATTCGACCGGCCAGACGCCTGCGTCCGCCGCCGTTGCCTTCTTCGTTGGTCTTGCCGGCCTGGTTGCCGGCGTGGTCTTCCGCCTGGCTGGGAGCAAACCGGGCGCCCTCTGAAGCTCGATGTCCGTACCGTTCGTCCTGTTCGGCCTCATTCCCGGACTGCGGCACTGAGGGCCGAGTCCCCGTGTCGCCTCCCCCTTTGAAAAAGGGGGATTGAGGGGGATTTGCTTTTGCTCTTGATCGCCGGGAAAGCAAGATCAAGAGCAAATCCCCCGTAGCCCCCTTTTCCAAAGGGGGCAAAAGCGATCACCGAGTCTCTCAATATCAATCGCCGATTTCAGGCGTTTATTGTTGCCACGCCGATTCTTCTAACGTTCCGAATGACCGGTGTCGTCGTAGCTGCGGCGGGTGAACAGGTCCGGCTGGATCAGCTCGATGAATGCCCGCGCCTGTGGCGACAGGTACTTGCCCTTGCGCACCACCACGCCATAGCTGCGTGCGGGGAACCATTGGCTTAGCGACCGCGCGGCCAGGCGGTCGCGGTCGGCGTCGGTCAGGCAGATCGAAGTGATGATGGAAATACCCATGCCCATGGCCACGTACTGCTTGATCACCTCCCAGCCGCCTACTTCCAGCGCCACGGTGTACGGCACGCGGTTCTGCTGGAACACCAGATCGACCAGACGGTAGGTCACCAGTCTTTTCGGCGGCAGGATCAATCCATAGGGCGACAGGTCCTCGAGCTTCAGCGTGCGCTGCTTGATCAGCGGATGATCGGGCGGCGCGATCAGCAGGGGCTCGAAACGGTAAACGGGCTCGTAGCTGAGATCCTGCGGTACATCCAGCATCGAACCCACGGCCAGATCCACCGCATCGGACCGCAGCAGGTCGGTGCCGTCGGCGCTTACCGCGTTGTGCAAGGTCAGGCGCACTTCCGGATGCTGGCTGCGGAAGTGCTCCACGATCTTCGGTAGCAGATAGAGGATGGTGGAGCTGTTGGCGGCGATGTTGAGTTCGCCGGCGTCCAGCCCGCGGACTTTTTCGCGGAAGCTGCTGCCCAGCCCGTCCAGGCTTTCCACCAGCGGCTGGGCCAGTTCGTACAGCAGCTGGCCCTCGCGGGTGGGGGTCAGGCGCCTGCCGCTGCGTTCGAACAGCCCCACCCCCAGCTCGCGCTCCAGCGCCTGCAATTGCAGGGTGATGGCCGGCTGGCTCACGTACAAAGCTTCCGAAGCGCGCGAAACCGACCCCAAACGCACCGTCTGGCAGAACGCGCGCAAGGGTTTGAGCCGGTCCGATTTGTAAGGAAATCGGGGGGTTGCGATGGGCTTGTCAGGCATTGCGATGCACCATATAAGCTAAGCTTATTAATTGCATTGATAAAACTGTGTTGTCAAATAAATGGTGCGGGAGCACGGTGAGCGCCCAGCTTGAATGGCCTGAAACCTACGGCCGTCATTCCCGCGAAGGCGGGAACCCAGCGGCTTCCGCGCAGAAGCGAAAGTTGCTGGATCCCCGCCTTCGCGGGGGCGACGGCAGGTTTTGATGGCGCTGGTAGCCCGTAATTGCCGAGGAGTAGCCCAATGTCTGCCGTGTTTGCCCAGTCCCAGCCCACCAGCGCAATCGAAATCACCGCCACCGCGCCCGGACAGGCCAGCCTGCTTACCCCGGCTGCGCTGGAGCTGCTGGCCTCGCTGCACCGCCTGATGGAACCTCAGCGCCAGGCCCGGCTGGCCGCCCGCCGCGAGCGACAGGCCTTCTTCGACGGGGGCGGCTTGCCGGACTTCCGCGAAGACACCCGCGCCATCCGGGAGGGCGACTGGAAGGTCGCCCCCTTGCCGGCCGCCCTGCAGGACCGGCGGGTGGAGATCACCGGCCCGGTCGACCCGAAGATGGTCATCAATGCGCTGAATTCGGGTGCCAAGGTGTTCATGGCCGATTTCGAGGATTCCACCTCGCCGACCTGGGCCAATCTGGTCGCCGGCCAGCAGTCGTTGATCGGCGCCGTGGCCGGCACCCTGCAGTTCACTGCAGACAATGGCAAGCAGTACGCACTGAAGCCGTTCGAGGAACAGGCCGTGCTGATCGTGCGTCCGCGCGGCTGGCATCTGAACGAAAAGCACGTGCTGATCGACGGCGCGCCGATTGCCGGCGGCCTGTTCGATCTGGCCCTGTACGCCTTCCACAACGCCAAGCTTCTGGCTGCGAAGGACCGCGGCCCTTATTTCTACCTGCCCAAGCTGCAGTCGATGGAAGAGGCGGCGCTGTGGGAGACCGCGCTGTCGCACATCGAAACCACGCTGGGCCTGCCGCAGGGCCAGATGAAGGTCACCGTGCTGATCGAAACGCTGCCGGCGGTGTTCGAGATGCACGAGATCCTGCATGCGCTGCGCGGCCGTATCGTCGGCCTCAACTGCGGGCGCTGGGACTACATCTTTTCGTACCTGAAGACCTTCCGCCGCCACCGCGACAAAGTTCTGCCCGAGCGCGGCCAGGTCACCATGACCCAGCCGTTCCTGAAGGCGTACTCGGAGCTGTTGATCCAGACCTGCCACCAGCGCGGCGCGCATGCGATGGGCGGCATGGCCGCGCAGATTCCGATCAGCAGCGACGAGGCCGCCAACGAACAGGCGATGGCGCGGGTGCGCGCGGACAAGCTGCGCGAAGTCAGCGCCGGCCACGATGGCACCTGGGTGGCGCACCCGGCGCTGATCCCCATCGCGCGCGGCATCTTCGACGAACACATGCCGGCGCCGAACCAGCACGGCGTGTTGCGCGAAGACGTCAAGGTCGCCCGCGACGATCTGATCAAGCCTTCGCTGGGCACGATCACTGCGGCCGGTTTCGAAGGCAGCGTGGAAGTCTGCGTGCGCTATCTGGCCGCCTGGCTGGACGGCAACGGCTGCGTGCCGATCCATTGGCTGATGGAAGACGCCGCCACCGCCGAGATTTCCCGCACCCAGCTGTGGCAATGGCTGCACTCGGACAATCTGCATCTGGCCGACGGCACTTTGATCGATTTCGCCCTGTTGGAACGGGCGCTGTTGAATCTGCCGGCGAAGCTGGGCGACACCGACGCGCTGCCGGGCGGCAAGCGCATCGCCGAAGCCATGGCCCTGCTGGAGAAGCTGAGCCATGCCGACGAACTGGCCGAGTTCCTGACCCTGCCCGCCTACGAATACCTCGACTGACCGACCGCTGTAGGAGCTGCGTGAGCTGCGACCGCTCTTCTTCGAACTGTTCAAAGATCGCAGCTTACGCAGCTCCTACAAAGCATTACCTCCTTACCCACGGAAGAGAACAACCATGAGCACTTTGCAGACCGCCGAACAGATCCAGAAAGACTGGGACAGCAACCCGCGCTGGGCCGGCATCACCCGCAACTACACCGCCGCCGACGTGGTGCGCCTGCGCGGCACCGTGCACGTGGAGCATTCCATCGCCCGCCTGGGCGCGGAGAAGCTGTGGGGCTACCTGCAGAAAGAGGACTTCGTCAACGCGCTGGGCGCGCTGACCGGCAACCAGGCCATGCAGCAGGTCAAGGCCGGCTTGAAAGCCATCTACCTTTCCGGCTGGCAGGTCGCCGCCGACGCCAATCTGGCCGGGCAGATGTACCCCGACCAGTCCCTGTACCCGGCCGATTCGGTGCCGGCGGTGGTCAAGCGCATCAACAACACGCTATTGCGCGCCGACCAGCTGAACCATGCCGAGGGCGACGACAGCGTCGATTACCTGCAGCCGATCGTGGCCGACGCCGAGGCCGGTTTCGGCGGCGTGCTCAATGCGTTCGAGCTGATGAAGGCGATGATCGAGGCCGGTGCCGCCGGCGTGCACTTCGAAGACCAGCTGGCCAGCGTGAAGAAGTGCGGCCACATGGGCGGCAAGGTGCTGGTGCCCACCCGCGAGGCCATCGAGAAGTTGAACGCCGCGCGCTTGGCTGCCGACGTGATGGGCGTGCCGACTTTGCTGGTCGCACGCACCGACGCCGAGGCCGCCGATCTGCTGACCAGCGATATCGACCCCAACGACAAAGCCTTCATCACCGGCGAACGCACGGTCGAGGGCTTCTACAAGACCCGCAACGGCCTGGACCAGGCCATCAGCCGCGGCCTGGCGTACGCGCCCTATGCCGACCTGGTGTGGTGCGAGACCGGCAAGCCGGACCTGGAGTTCGCCAGGAAATTCGCCGAGGCCATCCACGCCAAGTTCCCGGGCAAGCTGCTGGCCTACAACTGCTCGCCCAGCTTCAACTGGAAGAAGAACCTGGACGACGCCACCATCGCCAAGTTCCAAAAGGAAATCGCCGGCTACGGCTACAAGTTCCAGTTCATCACCCTGGCCGGTTTCCATGCGCTCAACTACTCCATGTTCAACCTGGCCCATGGCTATGCCCGCCGCCAGATGAGCGCCTTCGTCGAGCTGCAGGAGGCCGAATTCGCCGCCGCCGACCGCGGCTTCACCGCGGTCAAGCACCAGCGCGAAGTGGGGACGGGCTACTTCGATGCCGTGACCCAGGCCATCCAGCAGGGCCAGTCCTCGACCACCGCACTGAAGGGCTCTACCGAGGAGGAGCAATTCCACGGCGAAAAGGCCGCCTGAGGCCGGAAAGCCCCGCAGTTGACGTTATCCGACGATAGGCCGGGAAACCGGCCTGTCGTCTGTGCTTTGGGGGCGCATTGTGGTGATATCCTCCGGATTCGCGAATTGGGGCGTGTGATGAATCCGGAGACCGCAGCGTTGGTCGCTGGCTACGAGCCAGTGCGTCCGGCCGCAGAGGAACTGCCCATCGATCCGACCACTGCGGTGCTGTCGGCGGAGGAGTGCGAGCTTTTCGCGCAGGTCGGAAACGTGCGTCCGGTAACGGTGGGCGAAAGGCTGTTCACCCGCGGCGAGCTGGGCACCACCATGTTCGTGATCCTGCAAGGCGGAGTGGCGCTGGATTTCGGCGAAGACCTCAACGAGAAGCATCTGGGCGCGCGCGAATTCTTCGGCGAGCTGGGACTGCTGATCGGCGATCACGCCCGCGCCGCATCGGCTACGGCGATCGCCGATGGCGTGCTGCTGGAGTTGAAGAGCCACGAGTTCCAGGTGCTGGTCGACCGCAATGCCGGGTTGGTCTCGCATTTCCTGCGCCGGGCCATCATGCGCGTGGTCTCCAACGAGCAGGGCCTGATCCACCGCCTGCGCCGCCGCAACCAGGAGCTGCAGGCCGCGCTGGACAGTCTGCGGGTCACTTCGCACCGGCTGGACAAGAGCGAAGAGCTCAACCGCACCGACGAACTGACTTCGCTGTACAACCGCCGCGGCCTGGCCATGTTCCTCGAGCAGGGGCGCAACAACGGCGGCTACCATGGCTACGGCCTGCTGTTGATCGATTGCGACCGGTTCAAGGACGTCAACGACATGCACGGGCACCTGCTCGGCGACCGCGTGCTGCAGAGCGTGGCCAACATCCTGCGCTCGCTGTCCGCTTCGCAGGATTTCGCATGCCGGCTGGGCGGCGACGAATTCTGCCTGCTGCTCAAGGCGCAGCACCGCGAAGAGATGTTCCGCTATGCCGATTTCGTGGTCAGCACCGCGCGCGCGCTGCAGCAGATGCAGCCGTCGCCGCCGCTGATCACCACCCTGAGCGTCGGCGCCTGCCTGGTCGATCCGTCGCGCGACTGGAACGACTGGTATGCACAGGCCGACCAGGCGCTGTACCGCGCCAAGAGTGCCGGCGGCGATCGCGTCGAGTGGCAGGATTGAAAGGCGGAGCGGCGAAGGGATGAACGATATCGGCCGTCTTCCGCTCGAAGGTCCGCAGCTGCGGACGCTGCTGCTGACCGATCTGGTCGATTCCACGGGCCTGGTGGAGCGTCTTGGCGATACGCCGGCCTCGGAGCTGTTCCGCGAGCACGATCATCTGGTGTTGAAACTGCAGCAGGAATGGCGCGGGCGTCTGATCGATCGTTCCGACGGCCTGCTGCTGCTGTTTGAACGGCCTATCGATGGTCTGGGTTTCGCGCTGGACTACACCCGCGGCCTGCGCGAGCTTGGCCAGACGCGCGGGCTGGAATTGCAGGCGCGCGCCGGACTGCACGTGGGCGAGGTGCTGACCTGGAAGAACAGCGATGCGGCGGTGCTGGTCGGGGCCAAGCCGCTGGAAGTGGAAGGCCTGGCCAAGCCGATGGCCGCGCGTCTGATGACGCTGGCGCGCCCGGGCCAGATCCTGCTCTCGGCCGTGGCCGAATCGCTGACCCACCGCGCCGCGCGCGAGCTGGGCGAACGCGGGCAGAACCTGTTGTGGAAGTCGTACGGGCGCTGGCGTTTCAAGGGCGTGCCCGAGGCGCAGGAAGTCTATGAGGTAGGCGAGGTCGGCATTGCGCCATTGCGCGCGCCTTCCAATATCGCCAAGGCCTGGCGCGATACGCCGTTGTGGCGGCGGCCGGCGGCGCTGGCGGTGGAGTTGATGCTGGTGGTGGGTATCGGCGTGGGCGTGTGGTTCGTCACCAAGCCGCAGCCGGCCATCGCCTTCGCCGAACGCGATTGGGTGGTGGTGGGCGACTTGCGCAACCTGACCGGCGAGAAAGTGTTGGACGATTCGCTGTCGCAGGCGTTCCGCATCAGTCTGGAGCAGTCGCGTTACGTCAACGTGCTCAGCGACATGAAGGCGCGGGACACGCTGGCGCGCATGCAGCGCCAGCCGGGGACGTTGCTGGACCGCGCGGTGGCGTCGGAGATCGCCGTGCGCGATGGCGTGCGTGCCGTGATCTTGCCGACGGTGTCAGAGGTGGGTGGGCGGGTGCGGGTCAGCGCGGAGATCATCGATCCACGCACGCAGACCACCGTGTACGCCGAATCGGCCGATGGCGTTGGCGTAGGGTCCGCGCTGGATTCCATCGACGCCGTCACTGGCGCGCTGCGTGGAAAACTGGGTGAGGCGCTGGCGTCGATCGAAAAAGATTCAGAACCATTGCCGCAGGTGACGACTAGGAACCTGGATGCTCTGCGCGCGTATGCGTTGGGGCAAAAGTCCTTCGGCCGCAGTCGCTATGAGGAGGCTGCGGGTTTCTACAGTCGGGCAACGAAGCTCGACCCGAAGTTCGCCTTGGCGTACGTGGGTCAGTTGCGCGCGCGCAATGCAGTGAACGACCTCGAAGGCGGCGAGCAGTCCTTGCGCGCTGCTCTCGCCTTGCGCGAGAGTCTGCCGCCTCGCGATCAAATGTATTTGGAAGCATGGGCCGCGGAAGTGGACGACCCCGAGCAATCGCTCGGCAAGTGGCAGCAAATGGCGAGCATGTATCCGGAATTTTTCCGCGCTTCGGCCAATGTCAGCATTGCCATGCTTGCGCGCAACCGCTTTGGGGAGGGATTGGTGTCCGCCCGGCGAGCGACCTCACCCAAGAACGAGTTCGCGACGCTTTCGTGGGATCTGGTGGGCCGGCACGCGCTGGCCCTGCAGCGGCTGGATGAGGCCGAGCAGGCGTTTCTCAAGGCGGATGCGAGAAAGGGGACGTCGGCTGCGGTCCGGCTCGCGAATACCTACGCCGCCAAGCGACAGTTCGCAGCAGCCCAAAAGACATGGCTACTGGTCAGAAACTTTTCCAGTGTTCCGTTCGATGCGGTCAGCATCTCCTTGGACCAAGGTCGATGGGAGGAGGCGCGCAAAGAAGCCGATGAGGTCCTCTCGCTGGCACGTCCGCAGTCGTTGCGTGCGCGGGCCGCGATGTATCCGGGCGCGGTTGTGGATTGGATGCAGGGCAAGGACGCTTCGTCGCTGGCTACCCTGAACAAACTAGCGGACCAATCGTTAGCCGCCGCTTTCGCCCCGAAAGTTAGGTCCGATGCCGTAGATGATGTTTATGCCGCGATTTCCGCTGGCATTCTCGCTCAGCGCATCGGCGACAGAAGTCTTCAGCAGCGGATCAGGGGCAAGTTGCAGGGCAAGCGCGACCTGTGGAGCGCTTCGCCTACGAGTTCTTTGTATGCCGTGTTGGAGGCCAACGATCTACGGATGGCCGGAAAGACCGGCGAGGCGGTGGCCAAGCTTGAAGCGATTGTCGATGGCAATGAGCCTTTCCAGGCCCATACAGCCTTGTTGGAAGCCTACAAGGCGAACGGAAACAGTGGCAAAGCGCTGAACGAGGCGATCTGGCTCATGGGCCACCGCGGACGCGCTTATACCGAAATGAGTTGCGGCTGGTGCCAGCAAGCGCTGAATGTGGCCGATACCACCCTCGCACACTTGCTGGCAGCCGAGTTGTTGCTATCAATGGACCGTAAAGAAGAAGCCCGGAAAGAGTTGAACGAGTTCGACCGGCAATGGTCGACGGCCAACCTGCCCAGTCACTTGAGAGAACGTCGCGCTGCGCTACTAGCGACGTTCAACTGAATCGGACCTTGTGACATGCCGGACGTCAGATAGCTCAGGAGTGCAGTCCGCGCCTTGATGATGTCCGCCTTGGGCGCGATGCTTTGGACTTGGCAGCAGTCGTATATGGCAGCTCCGCCCTTTTCCGGCTCTTTGTAGCCAACGCTCAGGAGCGCTGCCTTGGGATCCTTCTTGAACAGCCGGCGAAACTCGTTGTCCGTGCTCAGCTTGTCCAGCAGCTTGCCCGCGACCTTCGGATCCAGAGGCGCGGCCTTCCCCGACGCGCCCGTCTTCTTAGTTGCCATGTTGTTCCCCAGTTAAAGGCCTCGAAACGAGCCTCTTGCGCGACAATCTAGCCTTGTCCGTGTTGCCAAACAACCGTAGGGTTGCGCGTCGAGGTCGAAACAGGGGAAAGCACCATGAAGGTGCGCCGTTGCAAAGTGCTGTACCTGGAGCCTCGGGAAGAGGTGGGCTTCGACCTGGAAATGCTGCTGGCGGGCGGCAATGGACTGCGCCGCGAGCTCGGCTGGGTCGCGCTGGCGCCGCATCTGGGGGTGGAAATCAGGGTCGACGCCGCCGAATGCGAGCTGCTGGGCAGCCTGAGCCCTGACGAGTGGATCGACAGCGGCACGCTGGCCGATGCAGGCGTACTGAAGAGCCTGCTGAAGAAAGGCCTGATAGTGGGCACCGGTAAACGCCATGCCATCCATCGCGAATGCGACGAGATCCTGCGCGGCGTGCACTGGCATCCTCTGGCCGCGACCCTGCATGCCTTCACCCGTTGGCAGGAAGCCGATGCCGTTCAAGCCATGCAGGACACCGGCACCGAAACCGCCGGCGAACTGCGCCAAGTCCTTGGCGCGCCGCCGGTGGAAGCGATGGGTCGTGGCGACGAAAAACAGCGCATCCCGCTGCCACGGACCGCGCGCACCGACTTCGACCACCTGCTCGCCCGCCGCGCCACCTGCCGCAATTTCGATGCGGAACGGCCGTTGCCGTATGCCCTGTTCGCGCAACTGATCGAGCGCGTATTCGCCGCTCAATCGCACGTGCGGGTCAGCGACGACACCGTCTTCCTGAAGAAAACCAGCCCTTCCGGTGGCGGCCTGCATCCGGTCGAGGCCTATCTGATCGTGCAGAACGTCGAAGGACTGGCGCCCGGCCTGTACCACTATCACGCCACGACTCACGCGCTGGAACCACTGCCCTCGCCCGAACAACCCTTGTACGACTTGGCCCTGCAGGCCGTCGCCCAGCAGGACTGGTTCGCCAACGCGCACGTCATGGCGCTGATGGCGCCGCGCTACGACCGCTCCTTCTGGAAATACCGCAACCACGCCAAAGCCTATCGCGCCATTACCCTGGAAGCGGGGCACCTGTCGCAGACCCTGTATCTGTCGGCCACTGAAGCCGGTCTGGGCGCCTATATCACCTGCGCCATCAACGAAGTGCCGCTGGAGCAGGTATTGGGCCTGGATCGCCTCAGCGAAGGCGCGTTGGCGATCTGCGGCTTCGGCTGGCGCGGCGAGGAGATGGTGACGATGGAGCTGGATCCGGCCGGCGAAGTCTGGCGCATCGAAGATCCATCGTAGGTCGGGGCTACGTCCCCGACGTGCCCGGAGTTTCAGAGTTCCCGTGCGTCGGGGGCGTAGCCCCGACCTACGGCTTCTTCGGCGTGCTGCGCCGCAGGCCATCGCCGGGGTCCACATTCGCCCATGACACATGGTCTTCCCAGTACGCATGCATCTGCGGCGCACGGTCCACCGGCGTAATGAAGTGGGCCAGGGCGATATGCAGTTCGCCGGGCCAGCGGTTGGAGCGGAAGAACATCATCGTGCCGCAACGGCCGCAGAAACCGCGCTCGGCGCCGGGCGTGGATGGGTACCAGCGCAGCCGTTGCTTGGGATCGTCGAACACGCATCGCGTGGCGTCCATTCCCACCCATGTCACGAACGCCGCGCCATGCGCGCGGCGGCACAGGCTGCAATGGCAATGCGCCACCCATTTGCTGGGCAGCGTGGCTTGCAGTTTCAAGTCGCCGCAGAGGCATTGGGCATGGGCGATGGTCATGGACAAATCCTTCGTGCGCGTTACTCGGTCGTCATCCCCGCGCAGGCGGGGACCCAGCGACTATGGCTCCCAACGCAAAGGCGCTGGGTTCCCGCCTTCGCGGGAATGACGAGTAGAAATAATGCGGGTCGGAATTACTACTTCTTGATTTCCTGCTTATGCGTCTTCAATGCGTCGGCCAATCCCGGCACGTCATCGGCGCCGGTCGGCACGCTGATGCTGGAGCCTTCGAAGTCGTTGCCGATCGGTTCCGCGCGGCCGCCCAGGCACTGACTGAGGAAGCCCTCGGCCACCGCGTTGAACGCCTTGCTGTTCTGCGGACGCGCGAAGCCATGGCCTTCGTCGGGGAACAGCACGTAGGTCACGGGGATATTCTTGGCTTTCATCGCATTGACGATCTGGTCGGCCTCGGCCTGTTTCACCCGCGGGTCATTGGCGCCCTGGCCGATCAGCAGCGGCTTGGTGATCTTGTCGGCGCGGGTCAGCGGCGAACGGTCCACCAGCCATTGCTTGCCGGCCTCGGTGCGCGGATCGCCCATGCGCTTGGCCAGCTGCTCGTAGAAGCTGGCCCAATAGGCCGGTACCGTGCTCAACAGCGTGTTGAGATTGGACGGACCCACGATGTCCACGCCGCACTTGAACGCATCCGGCGTGAAAGTGACGCCGACCAGCGTGGCGTAACCGCCATAGCTGCCGCCCATGATGGCCACCTGGTCCGGCGTGGTGACGCCTTCCTTCACCGCCCACTGCACCGCGTCCAGCAGATCGTCGTGCATCTTGGCCGCCCACTCGCCGTTGCCGGCATTGGTGAACTCCTTGCCGAAGCCGGTGGAGCCGCGATAGTTCACCTGCAACACCGCGTAGCCGCGATTGGCGAGCCATTGCGTAGAACCCCCGTAGCCATAACCATCGCGCGCCCAGGGACCGCCATGCACCATCAGCACCATCGGCACCGCAGCATCGGCTTTGCCGTCGTTGTCGGTATCGGCGCTCTTGGGCAGGGTCAGGTAGCTGACCAGGGTAAGGCCGTCGCGCGATTTGATTTCCTGCGGCCACTGCGGGACCAGCGGCTTGCCGTCCAGCGCCGGACGCGCGGAGAACAGTTTGGTCAGCTTGCCGTCGCCATTGCCGCGGTCGTAGCGGTAATAGACCACCGGCGCCTCGGCCGCCGAATACGCCACGATCCAGGTCTTGTCGTCGTAGGTGCGTGCATTGACGCCGACTTCGCCCGGGCCGATCGCTTCCAGTTTCTTCAGATCGGCGGCGATGCCGGCATCCAGCGGCGACCATTGCTCGCGCAGATAGTCCACCGCCACCGCCTGCACTGCGCCGGTCTTGGGATCGGACAGCGAATTGCCCACGTCGGCACGCTTGTCCTCGAACACCAGCGTCTTCTTGCCGCTGGCCACGTCGATGGCGTACAGCGCCGCGGTGTTGCGGCCGCGCGAGTCGACCATGTACAGGGTCTTGCCGTCGGTGGTCAGCCCGGCGGGCTGGGTGGAAAGCGAATCTTCGAACGGGATATCGTCGTATTTCTTCCAACCGCCCTTGCCGTCCGGCTGCAGCACGTCCTGGCCACCGTCGGGGCGGGATCTGGTCGCGTAGCGGACGTTGTAATCGTCATCGGTCAGGTAGCCGGCGATCTGCTGTTCGTTCTTTTCCACCAGCGTGCGCTTGCCGGTGGCCAGGTCCACGCGGTACAGGTCGTGCCATTGCGCATCGCGGTCGTTCATGCCGATCAGGATCGATTCCGGATGCGCATGGCTGGCGCCGGCCACCTGCGCGGTGGTTTTCGGAAACGGCGTCAGGTCGGTGGCCTTGCCGCTGGCGACATCCACGCTGAAAAGGTGGAAGTCCTCGTCGCCGCCGCTGTCGCGCAGGTACAGCAGCGTATCGGGCTGGTAGGACCAGAAATAATTGCGGATGCCGCGCGCCTTGTCCGTGGTGACCGCATGCGCCTTGGAAGGATCGGCAGCCGGAGCGACCCACACGTTCATCACGCCATCCGCCGGCGCCAGCCAGCTCAAGGTCTTGCCGTCGGGACTGATCAGCACGCTGGAGCGTTCGGGGTTGCCGAACAAGGCATCGCGCGGGATCAGTTCGGTGCCTGCGATCCGCTGCGCGGCGGTCGCCTTGTCCTGGGCCAGCGCGGCGGAAATGGAGAGGGACAGCAGCAGGGCGGTAGCGGGCAACAGCAAGCGCTGGGCGGGTTGGTTCGACATCTGATGGCTCTCCAAAAGCGAGGATAGAGACGCGGATGGCGAGCATCCGGCGGGCGTGGTTAAAGCGGGGTGGCGATGGGCAACACGCAGTGCAGTGGAGCATGCGGCCGCGGCCGGCGCATGTGACGCAAGGCAGGGTGTGCTTTGCCCCCTCCCTTGCGCGCAGCGCAGGGGAGGGGGCAAGAGCTACGCTGCGCTCTGGGTTGCGCCGCGATCCACGCGCCGGTAACCCAGCGCCTCGGTCAGGTGCGGAGTGACGATGTTCTCTTCACCGGCCAGATCCGCGATGGTCCGCGCCACCCGCAGGATGCGGTGCATGGAGCGGGCGGAAAGCTGCAGGCGCTCGATGGCGCGTTCCAGCAAAGCCTGGTCGCGGTCGCCCAGGCGGCAATAGGCCATGGTTTCGGATTGCCCGAGCTGCGCATTGGCCTTCCCCGCACGCGCATGCTGCAGCGCACGCGCGGCCTCCACGCGCAGCCGCACCGCAAGGGTGGGTTCGCCCGCGGGCGCATCCGGGCGCAGGTCCTGCGGCGGAAGCCGCGGTACTTCGATATGCAGATCGATGCGGTCCATCAGCGGGCCTGAGATCTTCGCGCGGTAGCGGCGCACATTCTCCGGACTGCAACGGCAACGTCCCGACGGATCGCCGGCCCAGCCGCAGGGGCAGGGATTCATGGCCGCGACCAGTTGGAAACGCGCGGGAAATTCCGAACTGCGCGCCGCGCGCGAAACGGTGACGGTGCCCGATTCCAACGGCTCGCGCAGCACTTCCAGGGCTTTTCGGTCCCACTCCGGCAGCTCGTCGAGGAACAGAACTCCGTTGTGGCTGAGCGAAATCTCGCCGGGCCGCGGATCGGCGCCGCCGCCCACCAGAGCGACAGCGCTGGCGGTGTGATGCGGCGAACGGTACGGACGCTGCCGCCAGCGCGAAGGGTCCAGGCCGCGTCCGCTCACCGAGGCGATGGCGGCGGTTTCCAACGCTTCGTCTTCGCTGGCTTCCGGCAGCAAGCCAGGTAGGCGCGAAGCGAGCAGAGTCTTGCCGCAGCCTGGAGTTCCGATAAGAAGCAGATGGTGATTTCCCGCTGCCGCCACTTCCAGCGCGCGGCGCGCATGCAGTTGCCCGCGCACATCGGCCATGTCGGGAATCAGAGTTAGCTGTGGTGGCGGCGCTTCGGCCAGCGGCAGAGCCTTGGTGCGGTTCAACGCCGCGCACACCTCCAGCAAGGTACGGGCGGTGTAGGCCTCCACCTCGCGCGCCAGCGCGGCTTCGGGGCCGCTGCCCAGCGGCACGATCAACTTGCGTCCGGCGCGCGCGGCGGCCAGTGCGGCCGGCAGGATGCCGTCGACCGTGCGCAGTTCGCCGGTCAAACCTAGTTCGCCAAGGAATTCGTATTCGCTCAACGCATTGCGGTCGATCTGCCCGCTGGCGGCAAGAATGCCGAGCGCGATGGGCAGGTCGAAACGCCCGCCGTCTTTCGGCAGGTCCGCAGGGGCCAGATTCACGGTGATGCGGCGTGCCGGGAATTCAAACTGCGAGCAGAGGATGGCGGCGCGCACGCGATCGCGGGATTCGCGTACCGCGGCTTCGGGCAGGCCCACGATATGAGTCAGTGGCAGGCCGCCTGACAGGTGCACTTCCACCCTTACCGGAGGCGCGGACACGCCGGCCCGTGCACGGCTGTGCACCAGCGCAAGGCTCATGGCGGCGGCGCCTTAGTGCTGCGGTGTTTGCGGAGGAGGGGGTGATGAAGCGGGGGCCTCCAGTGCGGCGACCGCGCGCTCCAGCGCTTCCAGCTTCTCGCGGGTGCGCAGCAGCACCGCGCGCTGCACGTCGAATTCCTCGCGCGTCACCAGGTCCAGCTTGGACAGGCCCGATTGCAGCGCGCTCTTGAAGGTCTGCTGCAATTCTTCCTGCGATTCACGCAGGCCGGGCGGCACCAGGTCGCTGAGGCGGCGGGCGAGGTCGTCGATGTGGTTGAGGTCGATCATGTGAGGCTCTCAATTGGTATGCCATCCGGCTGTGGAGGCAGCCTGAACGTATCGCAGCGACCGCGCCATCGGCTTTGTCTGCGGCGCGGCGTCAGTTTATCCCGACGCCGTGTGGGGACCGCATTGAACCCGACCGCCCCGCGGCCCGCAAGCGTGGCCCGCCGAACCGGGATATCCTTCGGTCAGACATCTTGAGGGAATCACGCATGAAAATGATCATGGCCATCATCAAGCCCTTCAAGCTGGACGATGTGCGCGAGGCTTTGGCCGAGGCGGGCATCACCGGCATCACGGTGACCGAGGTGAAGGGTTTCGGCCGGCAGAAGGGCCATACCGAGCTCTACCGCGGCGCCGAGTACGTGGTGGATTTCCTGCCCAAAGTGAAGATCGAGGTCGCGGTGACCGACGATCAGGTCGACAAAGTCGTCGAATCCATCGTCAAGGCCGCCGGCACCGGCAAGATCGGCGACGGCAAGGTGTTCGTTTATGCGCTGGACCGGGTGGTGCGGATACGCACGGGCGAACTGGATTCGGACGCGCTGTGATCCGTAGGTCGGGGCTACGCCCCCGACATCAAGCAACCCAGCTCCGGAGCGACACAGAAAGCCCTGCGCCGCGGGGCTTTTTTGTTCGAAAGATTAGATATCCGCAGGGCGGGTCTTGATCCGCCTCCCGGATCATCGCGGGATTTCAGAAGGCGGGTCCAGATGCGCTCTGCGCACTGGAACCAGATGAATCTTAGTCGCAACTACCATTTTCGAAGTGGAGATGCTCTTGTGCAGCGGAGGAGAAGTTCTGGATGAAAGTCGCAGACTTCTCCTGCTGGTTCTTGACGCAAAAGTGGCCTTCTTTTATCGCCCATTCGTAGACGGAGACGCCTATGGGGTATTTCGTGAGTACTCCGGTTAAAGCATTCCTCTTTATCCACGATTCCGCATCGGCTCGCTCCTCGAATACTGCCGAAGGAAACCGCCCTTCCGCGCCATTGAAGACCCAAACTTCTTTCATGAATTCCCCTGCAGAAGTTCTTTAACCGCCAATACCGTAGATCCCGTAGGGCGGGTCTTGACCCGCCTTCCGGTCCATCGCGAGATTCCATAAGGCGGGTCAAGACCCGCCCTACGAATGCGCGGCGGTTGAGCTTGACGCACGTCGGGGGCGTAGCCCCGACCTACGTTACTCGCCCAACGCTTTGGCCACGAACGGCGGCGCCACCAACACACCGGTGTGCAGGTGCGCGCTGTAGTACAGCGTCTCGAACGATTTGCTGCTGGCATCGCCTTCGCGGAAATCGAAATTGCCGCCTTTGCGCGCCAGGGTGACGCTCCACCAGCCGGTCGGGTAGCACGGTTGCGGGAACGGCAGCGTCTTGAACGTGCTGAAGCCGGCCTTGCGCATTTCGCCGCGCATCTCGTTGATCAGGTCCAGCAGCGCCAACGGCGACTCCGACTGCTGCACCAGGATGCCGTCGTCCTTAAGCGCGCGGAAGCAGGATTCGTAGAAGGCCTTGTTGAACAGGCCCTCGGCCGGGCCGACCGGGTCGGTGGAATCCACGATCACCACGTCCACGCTGCCGGCCGGGCAGTTGGCCATGTAGGCCACGCCGTCGTCGAACAGCAGCTCGGCGCGCGGGTCGCTGTTGCTGTCGCACAGCTCGGGGAAATACTTCTCGGACACGCGCGTGACCTGCTCGTCGATATCGCACTGGGTCGCGCTCTGCACGCCGGGGTGCTTGAGCACCTCGCGCAGCGTGCCGCAATCGCCGCCGCCGATGATCACCACGCGCCTGGGATCGGCATGGGTGTACAGGGCGGGATGCGAAATCATTTCGTGATAGAAGAAGTTGTCGCGCGTGGTCAGCATCACCGCGCCGTCGATCAGCATCAGGTTGCCCCAATCGGTGGTGCCGTAGATCTCGATCTTCTGGAACGGCGACTGCACCTCGTCCAGCTTGCCGGTAGTGCGGAAGCCGATGGCCGAGCCGGTGGGCTGGAAGTGTTCGATGTACCAGTTGCTGTCGTTCGTCATCGCCGGGGCTCAACGGTCAGGGGGCGCGAATTGTACCGGATGCCGCGTTACAGCCCGGCTGCGATGGCTTAGCATTCCGGCACGACGGCACAGGGAACCGCGAATGCATTCAGTGGAAGCGCGACGAAAGCTGGTGGAACGGCTGGAGCGGGAGGCCGAAGAGGCGCCGGCCCGGTACCGTTTCAAGTTGTCGCTGCTGGCCGCGCTGGGTTACGCAGTGCTGGCGGGTGCGCTGGCGCTCACGCTGGGCTTGCTGGCGTTCATCGTGCTGTACATGCTGATCGTGCGCCCGCCGGCCGATCCCTATATCGCCATCCCGATCATCGTGCTGGGCATGGCCGGCACGGTCGTGTTGCGCGCGGTGTGGATCAAGTTCGTGCCGCCGGAAGGCCACCACCTGCAACCGGGCGAGGCGCCGGAACTGCGTGCCGAAGTGGAGCGGGTTCGCAACGCGGTGGGCGCCAGGCCGCTGCACGGCATCGTCATCAACGCCGAGTTCAACGCCGCGGCGGCCTATGTGCCGGATGGGTTGGCGCTCTGGCGGCACAAGCATTACCTGATCCTGGGGCTGCCGCTGTTGCAGGCGCTGGACCGGCGCGAGCTGGCGGCGGTCATCGCGCACGAGTTCGGCCACTTCCACGGCCGGCACGAACGCTTCACCAGCTGGATCTACCGGCTGCGCAGCAGCTGGCATCGGCTGATGGAAGGCATGGCGCACGGTGGCATGGGCGGAGGTGGACAGCTGCTATGGCTGTTCTTCCGCTGGTACGCGCCGTACTTCGACGCCTACAGTTACGTGCTGGCGCGCCGCCACGAATACGCCGCCGATGCGGTGGGCGCGCAAGTGGCCGGTGCGGATGCGATGGCCAGCGCGCTGGTGCGGACGGAGCTGGCGTCGGACTGGTTGCATGGCGAGTTCTGGCCGGAGGTGGAGCGTTCGGCGCGCATGCAGTCCTATCCGCCGATGGAAGTGCAGGAACGGCTTGCCGAGCGCCTGGAACGGAATCTGCCGCAACACGCGCGCATTCCCGCCCGCTTGCTCAGCCGCGAATCGGGACCGGACGACACCCATCCAACCCTGGAAAAACGTTTGACGGCGCTGGGGATCGACAACTCCCTGCCCCTCGAACGGATCGCGACGGAATCGGCAGCCACGCTGCTGGGCGACCGTCTGGTTCCGCTCAGGGAACGCTTCAGCCGCGAATGGCAGACCGCCGCCAAGCCCGAATGGCAGGCGCTGTATCGCCAGTCGGAGATCGAACGCAATCGCCTGGCCGAACTGGAGGCGCACCCTACCCATACGCCCGCCGAGGCAATGGAACTGGCCTGCCTTTCGGAAGACCACCGGCTAGGCGTCGATGCCTTGCCGCTGTACCTGTCCGCGCTGGAGCGCGCACCCTCCGATGCCCGTGGCCAATACCGGCTCGGCGCGCTGCTGCTCAAGCGCGAGCGCGAAGCCGAAGGCATCGAACGCCTTCAGCGGGCCATGGAGCTGGATGCGTCGCTGATACCGCCCGCATTGCGCTGCCTGGACGACTACACGCGCGGTTTGCCGGCGGAATCGGCGGTCGTCGCAACGGTCGAAGCCCTGCGCGCACGCTATCTGCCGCAGGCGCACGCGCCCGAGAGCCGCAACGCGTCGGTCGGCGATGAGGATCTGCTTCCGCATGCCCTGGAGGCCGCGCAGCTGCGCGATCTGGCGCGAACGCTGAGAGGCTACGACAAAGTCCGCGGCGCCTGGATAGCGCGCAAGCGGCTGCAGGGTACAGAGGTGATGCCGCACTACCTGATCGTGCTGGACTGGGCGGGCTCGATAGCCAGCGAGCGGGCGGCGTTGCCGCGTATCGCCGGCCAGCTGGCGTTGTCCGGCACCTGCACCGTACTCACCTTCAGCAGCGAAGCGGCGCTGGCGCGGCGGATCAGGCAAGCCATGGGCGAGCCGGCCTACCGGCGGCCGTAACCGGAGCGGCACAACGACGGCGTTAGAATGCGCGTCCGTTTTCGCCACCAGAGCCCGCCCCATGTCCAGCTGGTCCCAAGACCAAGCCCGCAAGACCTATTCCATCCCGCATTGGGCGGAAGGGTATTTCGACGTGGATGCGGCCGGCCATGTGGTGGTCAGTCCGAAGGGCGCCGATGGCCCTTCGATCTCGCTGCCCCAGGTGGTGGACAGCGCACGCGCCAACGGTGCGCGCATGCCGCTGCTGGTGCGCTTCCCCGACATCCTGGGCGATCGCCTGGGCAAGCTGCAGGCTGCATTCGGCCAGGCCATGCGGGAATGGGAATACGCCGGCGGCTATACGGCGGTGTATCCGATCAAGGTCAACCAGCATCGCGGCGTCGCCGGTACGCTGGCTTCGCACGCCGGCGAAGGCTTCGGCCTGGAAGCGGGCAGCAAGCCCGAACTGATGGCGGTGCTGGCGCTGTCGCGGCCGGGCGGGCTGATCGTGTGCAACGGCTACAAGGATCGCGAATACATCCGCCTGGCGCTGATCGGCCGCAAGCTGGGCCTGCAGACCTTCATCGTCATCGAGAAGCCGTCCGAGCTGGCGCTGGTGATCGAGGAAGCCAAGGCGCTGAACGTGAAGCCTGGCCTGGGCGTGCGCATGCGCCTGGCCTCGCTGGGCGCCGGCAAGTGGCAGAACAGCGGCGGCGACAAGGCCAAGTTCGGCCTGTCGCCGCGCCAGGTGCTGGATCTGTGGAAGGAGTTGCGCGACAACGGCCTGCAGGACTCGCTGGGTCTGTTGCATTTCCACATGGGTTCGCAGATTTCCAACGTGCGCGACATCGCCAACGGCATGCGCGAGGCCACGCGTTACTTCGTCGAACTGTCCAAGCTGGGCGCGACCATCAGCCATGTCGATGTCGGCGGCGGCCTGGGCATCGATTACGAAGGTACCCGTTCGCGCAGCTACTGCTCGATCAATTACGGCTTGAACCAGTACGCCTCCAATATCGTGCAGCCGCTGGCCGAAGCCTGCGAAGAGCACAAGCTGGCGCCGCCGCGCATCGTCACCGAATGCGGCCGTGCGATGACCGCCCATCACGCGGTGCTGATCGCCAATGTGTCCGAAGTCGAACAGGCCCCCGAAGGCCGCGTGCCGCCTGCGCACGCGGACGAGCCGGCCGTGATCCGCCACTTGCGCGAGATCCACGACGAACTGGATTCGCGTCCGGCGGTGGAGCTTTTCCACGACGCCCAGCACCACCACAGCGAAGGCCTTTCCCTGTACGCGCTGGGCCAGATCGACCTGACCCACCGCGCGCGCATCGACGATCTGTTCTACGCCATCGCCCACGCCGTGCGTGCGCGACTGAGCAGCGACGAGCGTAATCACCGCGATCTGCTGGACGAACTCAACGAGCGCCTGGTCGATAAATATTTCGTCAATTTCAGCGTGTTCGAATCGATTCCCGATGTGTGGGCCATCGACCAGGTGTTCCCGATCCTGCCTATCGAACGCTTGAACGAAGCGCCGCTACGCCGCGGCGTGATCGCCGACATGACCTGCGATTCGGATGGCATGGTCAAGACTTACGTGGAGAACGAAGGCCTGGACTCCTCGTTGCCGCTGCATGGGTTGAACGCGGGCGAGAGCTACCGGCTGGGTTTCTTCCTGGTCGGCGCCTACCAGGAGATCCTGGGCGACATCCACAACCTGTTCGGCGACACCGACACGATCGAAGTGAAGCGCGCTGGCGATGGTTTCAGCATCAGCCAGCAACGCAGCGGCGATACCACCGACGTGATGCTGGATTATGTGGGTTACGGACTGGCCGATTTGCGCGCGGCCTATGCCGAACGAGTGGCGAAGGCCCAACTGCCTGCGGAAGAATCGAAATTGCTGGCCGAAGCGCTGGAAGCAGGGCTTACCGGCTACACCTACCTTTCGGACGAACCTCTGGCCTGAAGCCTGTCAGCGCGGATTGCCGCGCAAGGCTTCGATCAGGGCGCGCGACGCTGCGGACATCCGCCGGTGCGGCGAGTACACCACCGAGAACCTGCGCGAGCGTCCGCGTGTCTGCGGCAGCACCTCCACCAGTGCGCCCTGTTGCACGCGCTGGGCAACGATGAAGTCGTAGGTCTGGCAGATGCCGATACCGGCTTCGGCCAGCGACACCACGCCCAGTACGTCGTCGGACATGCGGATCGCTGCGGAAGGCGTCCATTGCACCTCCTTGCCGTCGGCAAATAGCGCCCACGGAGCAATCCGACCGGTGCTTGGCATCAGGAAAGAAAGGCAGGCGTGCTGCGCCAGTTCGGCGAGGGTTTGCGGCGTGCCCGCTTGCTCGAGGTAGCCTGGCGCCGCCACCAGGCACAGCGACGCGTCTTCCAGAGTGTGGGCGACCAGTCCGCTGTCCGGCAGTTCGCCGCCACGAATGGCCAAGTCGTAGTCTCCCGCCACCAGGTCCACGTTGCGGTTGGCGATGCTCAGCTCCACTTCCACCTGCGGGTGCGCGCGCAGGAAGCCCTGCAGTAATGCCGGTAGACGGTAGTGCCCGTAAGTGGTGGGTGCGCTAAGCCGCACTTTTCCTCTCAGGTGATCTCCGTGGCCCTGGATGGCGCGCTCGGCGTCGTCGATCAATCCGAAAGCCTGGCGCGCCTGTTCCAGATACAAACGCCCCGCATCGGTGAGGCCCAGCCGACGCGTGGTCCGTCGCAGCAGTTGCACGCCCAGGCGTTGTTCCAGCCGGGAAATGGCGCGACTGATCACCGAGGGCGTGGTCTCCAGTGCTGCCGCGGCCGCAGTCAGCGACCCGCGCTCCAGGGTCTGGACGAAGGCTTCGACATCATCGAGGTGATCGAATCGGCGCGGCATTGATGCCTGTTTAGCAAAATTGTTTTGTTTTAAGACCGGTTTATCGCCGGGAACAAGGAAAATACAGTGGCGTCCTGCCGTTGGGCAAGGTGTCCGGCGGCGCTACCCACATTTGGAGTGAGAAATGAATCTTCTGCTTGCCGCGGTCATGGGCATGTCCGCCGCCGCGCCCACCGACCACGTCGCACCGGACAACATCAAGCCCGTACTGATTGTGCTGACCAGCCATGCCGTGAAGGGAACCACCGGCGAGCCGACCGGGTTCTACCTGGGCGAAGTCACCCATCCGCTGGCGGTATTCGACGCTGCGGGCATTCCAGTCGAATTCGCCTCCATCCAGGGCGGCGAAGCGCCGGTGGACGGATTGGATTTGAACGACGCGACCAATGCGCGCTACTGGAAGGATCCGGCTTTTCGTGAGGCGATCCGCACCACGCCGGCGCTGGATCAAGTGGATGCGGGCCGGTATTCGGCCGTGTTCTATGCCGGCGGCCATGGCGCGGTCTGGGATTTTCCGAACAGCCCGGCGGTGCAGCGACTGACTCGCCAACTCTACGAAGCGGGCGGCGTGGTGGCAGCGGTGTGCCATGGCCCTGCGGCGTTGGTGAATGTCACCCTGAGCGATGGCCGCTATCTCGTCGCGGACAAGCGGGTCAGCGCCTTCACCGACGATGAAGAGCGTGCGGTGAAGCTGGAGAGCGTAGTGCCGTTCCTGCTGGCCACCACCCTGACCCAGCGCGGCGCGCAACACCAGGCCGCACCCGACTGGACGCCCAAGGTCGTGGTGGATGGCCGTCTGGTGACGGGCCAGAATCCACAATCGGCCACGGGCACCGCCGAAGCGGTGCGCGATCTGCTGCTGAGTCCTTGAAGGCTATCGGCGATCGACCTGGAAACCCGCGAACGACTGCGTCACCGGCATGATCTCCAGCCGGTTGATGTTGAGGTGCGGCGGCAGGGTGGCGATGTAGTACAGCTGTTCGGCGATGTCTTCGGCGGTCATCGGATTGGCGCCGCCGTACATTTTGTCCGATGCGGACTGGTCGCCATGCGTGCGCACCAGGGTGAATTCGGTTTCGGCCATGCCGGGCTCGATCGAAGTCACGCGCACGCCGGTACCGTGCAGGTCCGAGCGCAGTCCCAGCGAGAACTGCTTCACGAAGGCCTTGCTGCCGCCGTAGGTGTTGCCGCCCGGGTACGGATAGCTGGCCGCCACCGAACTCATGTTGATGATCGCGCCCTTGCGCTCTATCAGGCCGGGCAACAGGCGGTGGGTCAGCGTCACCAGTGCGGTGATGTTGGTGTCGATCATGGTGCGCCAGTCCTGCAGGCTGGCGTTCTGCGCGGGCGCGGTGCCCAGCGCCAGGCCGGCGTTGTTGATCAGCACGTCGATGCCGCGGAAGTCTTCCGGCAGCGCGGACAGCGCGGCTTCCATTGCGGCTTCGTCGCGCACGTCGAAGGCGGCGGCATGCACCTTGTCGGCGCCGAACCGCTCGACGAGAGGCTGCAGGCGCTCGGCACGGCGGCCGGTGGCGATCACGCGCCAGCCCGCACCGGCGAAACGCTCGACGGCGGCGGCGCCGAAGCCGGAGGTGGCGCCGGTGATGAGAACGGTTTTGGTCATGGGGGCTTTTCGGTGGTGAGAGTGAGTGGGGACGTTTACTTTAGTCTTGTTAGCGACGAGCCTGTCTAAAATCCTGTTCGTGGCGAGCCGGCCCTAAATGCTGTTCGCGGCGAGCTCGCCCTAGATCCCGTTCGTGGTGAGCCTGTCGAACCACGTTGTTGGCGCAGTCTGTAAGCAGCACATTGAACTGATTCGCGAAAAGCGTGGTTCGACAAGCTCACCACGAACGGGATCTTTGACAAATCCGCCACGAGCGGGGCGTTCGCACACCCTCACCAAACGAACGGAATCAGCCGTTTGGTCTGCCGCGCATAGTCGGGATATTGCGTAGGAAACGCCTCGGCCAGCACCCGCTCCTCCACGCGCATCCGCCAGACGAATGCCAGGATCACCGGCGCCAAAAGCACCAGCAACGACCACACATTGCCCAGCGCCAGTCCGAAACCCAGAAAGGTCATCAGCGAACCGGTATAGGAAGGATGGCGAAGCAGGCGATAGGGGCCGCGACGGATCAGCTCGTGCCCTTCCTGGATATTCACATCCACGGTGAAGAAGCGCGCCAGCACGCGGATCGCCCAGAATCGCAGGGCCAAACCGCCAGCCATCAGCGCAAGGCCGGCCCAGAGCAGGGCAATGCGAAGGTCTTCATTTCCGATGCGCCCGGCCGCCTGGTACGACAGCCACACCGCCAGACCGATGCACAGGTAGACGGTCGCCAATAGCAGCCGCAACGTGCCGCGGTCGCGCATGCGCGAGCGGTCCTGCGAGCGGCGCGACCATCCCAGCCAGAGTTCGCTGCATGCCCAGACCGCGATGAGCGCGCCGAACAGCTGCCCCGGCAGGGTAGCGATATCGATCATGCGCCGGGCAGCGAGAGCTTCACGTAAAAGCGCGCGGCGGCCGTTTCATCCGCAGCCAGGCGCCGATCGCCGCGCCCGCGCAGGCGGCCAGTGCGGAGAACGCCATCTGCATGCGGTTGAAGGCGAGGATCGGTACAAGCGGCGCATCCTGCAGGGGTTTTGCGATCTGCAGCAGTATGGCCACGGTGACTATCCAGAAGACCACCATGATCAACAGCGCCATGCCGATGAACCTTTTGCCTTCCAGATAGCCGCCGACACCCATGGCGATTGCGGTCACCAGCAGATTCAGGGGGTCCAGGTATCCCAGGAATGTCCCCAGGTTGGTTCCACCGGGTCCGGTGATCAGGGAGGTCAAAAAACCAAGTAGCCACAACAGCAGGGTGGCGGCCAGTGTGGCGACCAGCAAGCGCTTCGGGGCGGCGAGGTCGGTTCTTTTCATTGCGCTTTGATAGCCATAGCCGGCAAGCCGCCGCTGGCGAGTTTCTGCTTGGCTTCGGCCAATTCGCTGGCGCTGCCGTAGGGACCCATGCGCACGCGGTAGACGGTCTTGCTGCCGATCTGCGCCGATTCCACGCGCGCCGACAGGCCCAACATTGCGATCTTGGCCTTGGTGGATTCGGCATCGCCGGATGCGCCGAATGCGCCTGCCTGCAGAATGTAGCGCGCATCCTTGCTGGCCGGTGCGCTGGAGGCTGCCGGTGCCGTCGTGGTTGCGCTGGCGGCCACGGCGGCCGTCGTCGTGTCTGTATTGGCTGGTGTTTCCGAAACAGGTTTCGGATTATCGGTCGCGGTGCTTACGGTCGGTGTCGCTGCTGCCGTCGCCGCAGCCGCCTGCTGCGCGCGCGCTTCCCGCGCTTTTTCCTCGCGCGCGCTGGCGGCCAGCTCGGCGTCGGACATCTGCACTTCCTTGCCGGGCAGCAGGGTGTAGAAGTCGTATTGCGTTTCCTTGGCCGCGTCGTCGCCGGTCTTGGCGTCGGGTTGCGAGGTGGCGGTGGAGGTTTCCGGGGCGATGTCGTCGCCGTTGCTGTCGGCATCGGCCACCTGCGCTGGCAACGCATCGGGATTGGGCTGCGGGCGGAAGAAGCCGTCGCCGTCCTTCTTCATCAGCCCCGGCACGATGAAGAACGCCGCCGCGCCCAGCACCAGGCCGGCGATCAGCCACACCCAGCCGGGCGTACCGTTGCCCGAGTTGCGCCGCGCCTGCGACTTGTTGCGTCTTGCCGCCATCTAACTACTCTCCAGTTACATCTTTTCAGGGGCGCTGACGCCCAACAATGCCAACCCGTTGATCAGCACTTGCCGCGCCGCGCAGGCCAGCGCCAAGCGCGCATCGCGCGTGGCGGCCTCTTCCACCAGCACCGGCGTGGCGTGGTACCAAGTGTGGAAAGCATAGGCCAGTTCGCGCAGGTATTGCGCGATAAGGTGCGGTTCCAGCAGCTGTCCGGCGTTCTCCACCACTTCCGGAAAACGCGACAGCTCGACCATCAGCAATTGTGAGTTCTCGTCGCTCAGCAAAACGAGATGGTCCAGTCCATTGGCCTGGTCGTAGGCGTAGCCCTTTTCCACCGCCTGGCGCAGCAGGCTGCAGACGCGGGCGTGCGCGTACTGCACGTAGAACACCGGATTGTCGTTGCTCTGCTGGCGCGCCAGGTCGATGTCGAAAGTGAGTTGCGAATCGGGCTTGCGCGCGATCAGGAACCATCGGGTGGCGTCGCGCCCGGCCTCTTCGATCAGGTCGCGCAAGGTGAAGTAGCTGCCGGCGCGCTTGGAAAGCTTCACTTCCTCGCCGCCGCGCATCACCGTGACCATCTGGTGCAGCACGTACTCGGGCCAGCCTTGCGGAATGCCCACATCCAGCGCCTGCAGACCGGCGCGCACGCGCGCCAGCGAGCCATGGTGGTCGGCGCCCAGCTCGGTGATGGCGCGCTTGTAGCCGCGCTGCCACTTGGACAGGTGGTAGGCCACGTCCGGCAGGAAATAGGTGAAGGTGCCGTCGGACTTGCGCATGACGCGGTCTTTGTCGTCGCCGAAGTCGGTAGTCCTGAGCCACAACGCGCCGCCTTCCTCGTAGGTATGGCCGGTGGCGCCCAGACGCTGCACGGTTTCGGTCACCTTGCCGTCGTCGTACAGCGAGCTTTCCAGGAAGTAGGTATCGAAGGACACGTCGAAAGCGGCCAGGTCGCCGTTCTGCTCGCGACGCAAAGCGGCCACGGCGAAGCGGCGGATCGCGTCCAGGTCGTCCGCGTCCTTGGCGCCGACGATGGCGTGGCCGTCGGATTCCACGGTCTCGCCCCGCAGATATGCGTCGGCGACGTCCTGGATGTAGTCGCCGCGGTAGCCGGCTTCCGGCCAGCCCGCTTCATCGGGCTTCAGGCCTTTGGCGCGCGCTTGCACGGACAACGCGAGGTTTTCGATCTGCACGCCGGCATCGTTGTAGTAGAACTCGCGGCGCGTGTTCCAGCCGTTGGCCTGCAGCACGCGGGCGATGCAGTCGCCGATGGCGGCGGCGCGTCCGTGGCCGACATGCAGCGGGCCGGTGGGATTGGCCGAGACGTACTCCACACCGGCCATCTTCCCTTCACCGGAAGTGTTGAGGCCGTAAGCGGCGCCCTCCTGCAGGGCGGTTGCGACTTCGCGTTGATAGGCGGCCGGGGCCAGGTGGAAATTGATGAAGCCCGGTCCGGCGATCTCGACTTTGGCGATGTCGTCGCTGGCGGGAAGCGCGGCGACCAGCGCCTGGGCCAGCGCGCGCGGATTGCTGCGCGCAGGTTTCGCCAGCAGCATCGCCGCATTGCTGGCGAAGTCGCCATGCTCGCGGGTCTTGGGGCGTTCGACCACGAAATCCGGGGTGGCGGTATCGGCCGGCAAGGTGCCGGCGCTACGCAAGGCGTCGATGCCTTGGGCGATCAGGGCGCGGAGTTGGGATTTCACGGAGTTCTGCTGGCGATGCGGGTCGGCGATTTTAACCGACCGCGGCCCGTAGGTCGGGGCTACGTCCCCGACTCGGCAAAATCACGTAGGTCGGGGCTACGCCCCCGACATGCGGGAAACGGGATTTCCGTGTGTCGGGGGCGTTGCCCCGACCTACACCCAGCCCCGCGACGCCAGCGATACCGGCGGCCCGTCGCCCACCACGAAGTGATCCAGCAGCCGGACCTCCATCAAGGCCAGGGCCTGCTTCAAGCGCGCGGTGACGGCACGATCAGCGGAAGAGGGCTCGGCATCTCCCGAGGGATGGTTGTGGCCGACGATCACAGCCGAGGCGTTGTGGGCCAGGGCCCGGCGCACGATTTCGCGCGGGTGCACCTCGGTGCAATCGACCGTGCCCTGGAACAGCTCCTCGAATGCCAGCGCGCGATGGCGGGTGTCCAGAAACAGGGCGGCGAAGACCTCGCTTCCGCGTCCACGCAGGCGCTGGGCGAAATAGCGGCCGGCGGAGGTGGGGTCGGTCAGCGCTTCGCCGCGTTCCAGCGCTGCGGCCAAGTGGCGGTGGCCCAGCTCCAGCGCCGCCGTCAATTTGCAGGCCCGGGCCGGACCCAGGCCTGGCAGTTTCGCCATCTGGGTCGCGTCGTTTTCCAGCAGGGTGCGCAGCGGGCCATGGGCGGCCAGCAGTTCGCGGGAAGTCTGCACTGCATCCTGCCCGCGCAGGCCAGAACCCAGGAAGATCGCCAGCAGTTCGGCGTCCGACAGTGCGCCGGCGCCGCGGGCCAGCAGCTTTTCACGGGGTCGTTCTTCCAAGGGCCAGTCGCGTATGTGCATAGGACCAGCTTGCCTTGGCTCATGCCTGCCGGGCATAAGGCGAGGCATATGCATCGGGTAAGCTAAGTGCCTGTACGGCGATAGGAATTCCCCGACGTGGCGGACGATAACTTGAAGGGCCAGCGCGTATTGCTGTGCGTCGGCGGCGGCATCGCCGCCTACAAGGCACTGGAACTGGTGCGCCGGCTGCGCGAGGCGGGGGCGCAGGTGCAGGTGGCGATGACCGCGGGCGCCCAGCATTTCGTCACTCCGCTGAGCTTCCAGGCGCTGTCCGGCAGCCCGACCCGCACCACCCTGTGGGACAGCGCGGCCGAGGCCTCGATGGGCCATATCGAACTGGCGCGCTGGGCCGACCGGATCCTGATCGCCCCGGCCACCGCCGACCTGCTGGCCAAGCTGGCGCACGGTTTCGCCGACGATCTGGTCACCACCCTGTGCCTGGCCACGACCGCACCGATCACGGTGGCGCCGGCCATGAACCATCGGATGTGGGGCCACCCGGCCACGCAGGCCAATATAGCGACCCTGCGCGCGCGCGGAGTGCAGGTGATCGGGCCCGAGGACGGCCCGCTGGCCGAAGGCGAATCGGGTCCCGGGCGTCTGAGCGAACCCGGTGCGATCGTGGCGGCGCTGTCACCGCAGGCGGAATCTGCGGTGGCCATCGACCAGGCTTTGAAAGGGCTGAAAGTCGTGGTGAGCGCCGGGCCCACCTATGAAGATCTGGATCCGGTGCGCTACCTGGGTAACCGCAGCAGCGGCAAGATGGGCTTTGCAGTTGCCGACAGCGCAAGAAGGCGGGGCGCCGAAGTCGTGCTGATCGCCGGCCCCGTGCATCTGGCCACTCCGGCGGGGGTGAAGCGGGTGGACGTGCGTTCGGCCGCGCAGATGCGTGAGGCGGTGTTCGCCGCGTTTCCGGCCGACATTTACATAGGCGCGGCGGCCGTAGCCGACTACACGCCGCGCGCACCGGCGGCCAACAAGATCAAAAAGTCGAACGAATCGCTGGCGCTGGACCTAGTGCGTACGCCGGACATCCTGTCCGAGGTCGCCGCGCAGACCCAGGGGCTGAAGCTGGTGGTCGGTTTTGCCGCCGAAACCGAGAACGTCGCCGGTTACGCGCGCGGCAAGCTGGTGGCCAAACACCTGGACCTGATCGTGGCCAACCGGGTCGGCGTGGCCGACGGAGGCTTCGAGAGCGACCAGAACGCGATGACCGCTTATTGGCAGGACGGCGAGCGTGTGTTCAACCCGGGCGCCAAAACCAGGCTGGCCGACGACCTGATCGAACTGATAGTGGAGCGTCTGAACGCATGAGCCCAACTTCCGCGAAGTCCGCTTCCCTGCAAACCATTGAGGTGAAACTGCTGGATCCGCGTTTCGGCGATGAATGGCCGCTGCCGGCCTATGCCACCGAAGCCAGCGCCGGCATGGACCTGCGCGCCGCGCTGGAGGCGCCGCTTGCCCTGGCGCCGGGCGATACCGCCCTGATTCCCAGCGGCATCTCGATCCACCTGGCTGATCCGCATCTGTGCGCGGTGGTATTGCCGCGTTCGGGCCTTGGCCACCGCCACGGCATCGTGCTGGGCAACGGCACCGGCCTGATCGATGCGGATTATCAAGGACCCTTGCTGATCAGCGTGTGGAACCGCAGCCAGGAAAGCTTCACCATCCAGCCTGGCGACCGCATCGCTCAGCTAGTTGTGTTGCCCATCACGCGCGTAAGCTTGCAGGTAGTGGATACTTTTGCGGACAGCGCGCGTGGCGAAGGGGGCTTCGGCCACACAGGCGTCCGCTGAAAAAGGCGATACACCATGGCTGAGAAAAAACCACGCAAGTCGCAATCATCGACTGCGGACCTGAAGCGCGCGCTGCCGATGCTGGCGGCGTTGTTCGCCTTACTCGCTCTCTGGCTGGGATGGGGCGGAGTGCAGCAATGGCGCGATGCGCGTCTGGAAGAAGACCTGCAGCGGGCGCGCGATTCGGTGCTGTCGGTCAGTCAGCAGACTCTTGCTGGACAGCTCAAGCAGCTGGCCGACAGGGTTGCCGCGGCGCCAGTGCAGACGGCGCTGCGGGCCGGCGATAGCGCGGCCGCGGCCCGGGCTATCGGCGAAGGCTGGAAAGAAGCCAGCGCTGCGCAGGTATTGCCTGCCGGCCTTGAGGCTGCGTATGCAGCGCCGGCGGAGTTCGGCTTCAGCAAGCTGGCCCTGCTGGAAGCGGCGCTCAGCGAAAACAAGCCGGTGGCGCGCGTGGTACGCGAAGGCAAGCAAAGCCAGCTCGGCCTGGCCGCGCCTGCCGGCGATGGAGTCGCCTACCTGGTGGTCCCGCTGACTTTGCTGACCGGCAGCCTGGATCAGGCAGCGGTTCCGACGCAGGCCTATGTCGCGATAAGGCAAGGCGACTACACCATAAGCGAAGCCGGCGACCGCAATCTGACCGGCGGAGCCGAGAGTCTGGCCCGGCCGATAGGGGAAACCGGCATGCGGGTGGTCGCGGCCACGCCGGATGGTACGGAAGGCCCTCTGGGCCTGGGCGCGATTCCCAGTCTGGTCGCGGCAGCGTTAAGCGGAGTGCTGGCAGTATTGATGCTGCTGGTCGCGCGTGGCAGGTTGAATTTGAACCCGCGTGCCAAGCACGCCGGCGCTGCCGACGACAACGAGCCCACGTTGGTCCAGGCCCTGCAACGCGAGCCGTTGCCAAGCACGCCGGCCCGGCAGACCGCTCCCGACAAGGACCCAGATGCAGTGACCACCAGCAACAACAAGCACATCGAAATCGACCCCGGCATTTTCCGCGCCTACGACATCCGCGGCGTGGTGGGAGAAACGCTGAGCGTGGAGGTGGCCGAACGCATCGGCCAGGCCATCGGCACCGTGCTGGAAGAGCAGGGACTGACCGACATAGTGGTTGGCCGCGACGGGCGTTTGTCCGGTCCCGAGCTTTCCGCGGGCTTGATCGAGGGGCTGCGCAAGGCCGGCCGCAACGTGATCGACATCGGCATGGCGCCCACGCCGGTCGCCTATTTCGCCGCTTACCACCTGCGCACCGGCAGCAGCGTGGCGGTCACCGGCAGCCACAATCCGCCGGATTACAACGGCTTCAAGATCGTGGTCGGCGGACAGACCTTGTCCGGCGACGCCATCACCGATTTGTATACGCGCATCAGCGAAAACCGCCTGCACCAGGCCGCCACGCCCGGCACGCTGCAGCAGCGCGAAGTGGACAACGACTACGTGCAACGCATCGCCGACGACGTGCAGATGGATCGCCCGCTCAAAGTCGTCGTCGATGCCGGCAACGGCGTGGCCGGCGATATCGCCCCACGCTTGCTGGAAGCCATCGGCGCCGAGGTCATCCCGCTGTATTGCGAAGTGGACGGCACCTTCCCCAACCACCATCCCGATCCCAGCGAACCGCACAATCTGGAAGATCTGATCCAGACCGTGAAGCGCTTCGATGCGGACCTCGGCCTGGCGTTCGATGGCGACGGCGACCGGTTGGGCGTGGTGACCAAGGAAGGCGAGATCATCTTCCCGGACCGCTTGCTGATGCTGTTCGCCGCAGACGTGCTGGAGCGCAACCCGGGCGCGCTGGTCATTTACGACGTCAAGTGCACCGGCAAGCTGCAGGGCTGGATCCTGAGCCATGGCGGCACGCCGCTGATGTGGCAGACCGGGCACTCGCTGATCAAGGCCAAGATGCGCGAAACCGGCGCAGAGCTGGCCGGCGAGATGAGCGGGCACTTCTTCTTCCAGGAACGCTGGTACGGATTCGACGACGGCCTGTATTCGGCCGCGCGATTGCTGGAAATCCTCGCCGCCCGTGCCGAGACGCCCAGCGAAGTGCTCAACGCGTTGCCCAACGCGCTGTCCACGCCGGAGATCAAGGTGCCGGTGTCCGGCAGTCCGCATGAGGTCGTGGCGCGGTTCGTCGCCAGCGCGCAGTTCGAGGGCGCGCGCCTGACCACCATCGATGGCCTGCGCGCCGACTGGGAAGACGGCTGGGGGCTGGTGCGCGCGTCAAACACCACGCCGATCCTGGTGCTGCGTTTCGAGGCCGACAACAAGGAAGCGCTGGCCCGCATCAAGGACGAATTCCGCGCGCATCTGTCGAAAGTGGCGCCGGAAATCACTGCAACGTTCTAATTGCTAGTTGAAATTATGTGGGAGCGGCGTCCCGCCGCGAGCTTTTAGCTCAGGTAGTCGAGCAAAGTCAGAAGCTCGCGGCGGGACGCCGCTCCCACGCTTGCAACGTCTATTTTGCGGGAGCGCTGGCAACAGTCGCCGCTGGGTCCGCAGCCACGGCTTGGGTGCCTTTCAATTCCCGGTAACGGCGCAGGATATCGGCGATTTCCGTATCCAGTTCCACGCGTTGGCGCTCGAAGCTGGCCTGCAGCAGCCGTTGCCGCTGAAGCTCGCGATGGCGGCTGCCGATGCTGTCGGCGATCTTCGGCGCCACCGGCTTGCCCGCCAGTTCCTGGTCGCTGGCGGTCCGCAGCAGGCTGACCAGACCCTCGCGCAGGCTGGTCACGTTGTAGCGTGCGGTCCGAATGCTGTTGTCGACGATGCCGGTGCGCTCGTTGAACACGCGGCGCAGTTCTTCCTCGCTCTGGTAGGACGACAGCAGGGCCTGCTCGGTGCGCCGGCGGGTGTCGGCGGCGGCCTGGTCGACCTGGCGTTGCTGTTCGTCCGAGGCCGCCAGCGCGCGTTCTTCCTCGGTCATCGCGCGGTCCACGCCACCCGTGCGCAGCCCGCTGCGTGCGCTGATCTCTTCGCGCGCACGGTTGACCGCCTCGGCCGGCAGCGCATCGCTGCACACGCGCTGGCCGTTCTCGTTCCAGCAATAGAGTTTCTTGGCGGGACCCTCGGCCTTTTGTGCCATGGCCAAAGGCGCCAGCGCCGCGCACAGGGCTAGCAGCAGTAATTTGCGTTTCGGCATCGTCGCAGGCCCCCAAGCCTTAATCGGACGCGCTGCTGCCATAGCTGGCACGGTAGGCGAGCAGGCGGTCGCGGTGGGATACAAGTTCAGCGCTTTCGCCGGCGAAAGCAAGCAGGTCGTGCAGGTTTGCGACCGCAATCACGGGCGCCCCCGTTTCCGCCGCCACCGATTGTGCAGCCGAACGCCGCGCCGCGCCGGCCTCGGCAATCTCGCCCAGCACTTCCTGCCGGTCCAGCGCTACCACTATTCCGGCCACGCGGCCGCCGCCGGCCTGGATCATCGCCAGGGCTTCGCGGATCGCCGTCCCGGCGGTGATCACGTCATCGACGATCAGCACCTGCCGGTCTTCCAGCGGCGCGCCGATCAGCATGCCGCCCTCGCCGTGGGCCTTGGCTTCCTTGCGATTGAAGGCCACCGGCAGATCGCGGCCGCGGCGCGCGAATTCGCAGGCCAGCGCCGTCGCCAGCGGAATGCCTTTGTAGGCCGGGCCGAACAGCAGGTCGAAGTGCACGCCTGACGCTTCCACCGCGTCGGCATAACAGGCAGCCAGGTCCGCCAGCTTGGCGCCGCTGTCGAAACGGCCCGCATTGAAGAAATACGGGCTGAGACGTCCGGATTTCAGGGTGAATTCGCCGAAGCGCAGGGCCTGGGAATGCAGGGCCAATTGCAGGAAGCGGCTTCTGTGATCGCTCATGTGCGTGCTCTGATGTGCGTGTTCTGCGGTGGAATGCCTGCAAGCCTAGCCCATCGCTGCCGCGCCCGGCCACCGGATGGGCGCAGTTCGGGCACAATCCGGTTTTGATCTGCGGGCAACCGTTTTAATGAGAATCATCAGTTTCAACGCCAATGGGTTGCGCTCGGCGGCCAGCAAGGGTTTCTTCGATTGGTTCGCGGCGCAGAAGGCCGATGTGTTGTGCGTACAGGAGACCAAGGCCCAGGAGCATCAGCTGGCCGGCCCCGCTGGCTTGAACGAAGAATTCCTGCCCAAGGGCTACAAGGCCTGGTTCCGCGACGCCAGCACCAAGAAGGGCTACAGCGGCGTGGCGATCTACAGCAAGCGCGAACCGGATGAAATCCGCACCGCGCTGGGCTGGGAGGAGTTCGACGAGGAAGGACGTTACCTGGAGGCGCGCTTCGGCAATCTGAGCGTGGTGTCTTTCTATATTCCGTCGGGCTCTTCGGGCGAGCTGCGCCAGGGCTTCAAGTTCAAGGTCATGGACTGGCTGGCGCCGATCCTGGAGGAGTGGCGCAACAGCGGGCGCGATTACGTGCTGTGCGGCGACTGGAACATCGTGCGCTCGCGGCTGGACATCAAGAACTGGACCTCGAACCAGAAGAACTCCGGCTGCCTGCCGGCCGAGCGCGACTGGCTCAACGGCCTGTGCATCGACAGCAACCCCGACGGAAGCCGCGGCTGGGTCGACGCCTACCGCGCGCTGCATGCCGAAGGCCAGGACTACACCTGGTGGAGCAATCGCGGCGCTGCGCGCGCCAACAATGTGGGTTGGCGCATCGACTACCAGATCGTCACGCCGTCGTTGCGCGAGAAGCTGAAGGCGTGCTCGATCTACAACGCCACGCGATTCTCCGATCATGCGCCGTTTATTGTGGACTACGCGCTGTGAGCGAAGTCACTACGAAACCCAAGCATCCGGGCTGGCGGCAAGTCCTGATCAACCTGCGCCAGCCCAAAGTGCTGGTGATGTTGTTACTGGGCTTCAGCTCGGGCATCCCGATCTACCTGGTAGGCAACACGCTGGGCTTCTGGATGCGGGAGAACGGTATTGAGCTGTCCACCATCGGTTTCCTGTCGTGGGTGGGTCTGGCTTACTCGCTGAAATTCCTGTGGGCGCCGCTGGTCGACAAGCTCGATGCGCCGCTACTGGGCCGCTGGCTGGGGCGCCGCCGCGGCTGGATGCTGCTTTCGCAACTTGTCGCCGCCGCCGGTTTGATCGGCATGGCCCTGGTGCAACCGGTCGAAGGGCAGCTCATGCTCGCCGGCTTTGCGCTCGACCAGTTGGTGGTGTTCGGAATTTTGGCGCTGATTGTGGCGTTCTCTTCATCCACACAGGACATCGTGATCGACGCTTGGCGCATCGAAAGCGCCGATAGCAATGAGCAGCAGGGCCTGCTGACTTCGACCTCGACGCTGGGCTATCGCGGTGCGCTGCTGGTCACCGATTCGCTGATTCTTATCTTCGCCGCCAGCATAGGGTGGTCGCTCTCGTATCAAGTGATGGCGCTGCTGCTGGGCGTTGGCGTCGTCGCCACGCTGTTGGCGCGCGAACCGGTGGCGACGGTGATGGCGGCGACAACGCCGCATCCGGCGCTGTTCACTCCGCAGGGTTTGTTCGATGCGGTGATCGGGCCGTTCCTGGCGTTCTTCCGCCAGCACGGCAGCTGGGCGCTGCTGATGCTGCTGACGATCAGCCTGTATCGCCTGCCCGACTTCGTGATGGGGCCGATGGCTAATCCGTTCTACGCCGACCTCGGCATCGCCAAGGAAACCGTCGGTGCGGTGCGCGGCTCGGTCGGATTGATCGCGACCATCGTCGGCATCGCGGTGGCGGGACTGTGCGCGGTGCGCTTCGGCTTCGTTCCCACGCTGCTGGCTGGCGCAGTGCTTGGTCCAGGCTCCAATCTGGCTTTCGCCTACCTCGCCCTGCACGGCGCCGACGCCGGCGTATTCACTGCTGCGATGGTTATCGATAACTTCTGCAACGGATTCGCTGGTGTGGCACTGGTGGGCTACATGTCCAGCCTGACCAGCGTGGGCTATACCGCAACCCAATACGCGTTGTTGAGCTCGTTCTATGCGTTGCTTGGCAAGGTATTCAAGGGATTCTCGGGCGTGGCGGTGGAGCATCTCGAGACGGGACGCACCTTGCTGCAGGCTTATTCCTTGTTTTTTGTGGGGACGGCCGTGATAGGCATTCCGGCCCTGCTGTTGTGCATTCGTCTGGTCACGCGTAAATATGGGCCGGAGGATGGCGGGACGGGGTCCCAAAGAGCGACATGACCGACATCGTGATGAAGGACATAGACCCGGTTCTGGCCGACCGCATCCGCCGCGTGGCCGAGGCGCGCGGCTGGAACATGCACGACACCTTGTTCCACCTGCTGGAACAGGGCCTGTTCGCCACCGAGGCCGAAGTGCGCAGCGGCTTCAACGACCGTGAAGTGGACGTGCTGTCGGCCGCCATCACCGCTTTAAAAGACGTACCGCAGGGACACGGATTCTAGTAGGTCGGCTCCCGTATCAAGTACGGGGCAGGCTCTGCGTGGCCGACATAATGTGTCCGGGAATCCGTGCCATCAGATTCGCGAATTCTTTCCGGGTTCGCGTGCGTCGGGGGCGTAGCCCCGACCTACGTCAGGCTGGATAGACCGTTCCCAGTATCCGGGGGCCTTTCGCTCCGGTGACGCTGGGCAGATTGCCCGGCCGTCCGGCCAGCGTTTCCCGCGCCAGCCAGGCGAAGCCCATCGCTTCCACGTAGTCTGGGTCCAGCCCATGCGCCGCAGTGGACTCCACCACCACACCGGGTAGATTCGCCGAGATCCGCGCCATCAGCGCCGCGTTGCGCACACCGCCGCCGCACCCCAGCACGCGTGCCGTGCCGGGTTGGGTGGCGCGCAATGCGTCCGCTATGGTGATCGCGCTCAGCTCAAGCAAGGTCGCCTGCACATTCGCGGGCGATACCGTCACGGCACCCAACTGCGATTCGACCCAGCGAAGGTGGAACTGTTCCCGCCCCGTGCTCTTCGGCGGCGGCAGCGCGAACCAGGGATCTTCCAGCAACTGTGTCAGCAAGCCCGTATCGACCGTGCCGCTGGCGGCGAATGCGCCGCCGGCATCGAAGGCCTGGCCGGTATGGCGCTCGTACCAGGCATCCATCAGCGCGTTGGCCGGGCCCGTATCGAAGCCGCGGACTTCGCCGGCGCGCGGCAGCAGGGTGAAATTGGCGATGCCGCCCAGATTCAGCACCGCCCGATCTTCGTCCGGCGAGCGCAGCATCGCCGCGTGAAAGGCAGGCATCAGCGGCGCGCCGTGGCCGCCGGCCGCCACATCGCGACGGCGGAAATCGGCGACGGTGGTAATGCCGCTGCGTTCGGCGATGACATTGCCGTCGCCCATCTGCCAGGTGAAGGCCGCGGACGACTCGGGCCGGTGGCGCACCGTCTGCCCGTGCGAACCGATCGCGCGCACCTGGTTCCGGTCGGTTCCCGAATCGGCGATCGCCTGCGTCGCCGCATCGGCGAAGGCGCGGGCCAAGGTGGTGTCCAGCTCGCCCAGCTCGTCCAGAGAAGTCGCTTCGCCGCCTTGCCCCAGCGCGATCAGACGCGCGCGCAGCGTTTCGTCCCAGGGATAGGTACGGCCGAACACCAGTTCGCAGTGCGGCTCGAAACGGACCAGCGCCGCATCGATGCCATCGGCGCTGGTGCCGGAAATGAGACCCAGATAGAGATCGGGTGAGGACATGGAGTGAGAGTGGCCAGGAAGACTCCGCAAGTTTGCACGAACTCCCGGTCCAGGGGGTTGGCTCATGGTGAGTCCGTCTAGATTCCCGTTCGTGGTGAGCTTGTCGAACCACGCTCTTGGCATGGGCATCCCATTCGAGGCGATCCTGATTCCCGCGAACAGCGTGGTTCGACAAGCTCACCACGAACGGTTACGGGTTTACGCGTCGTTTGGAGAGCACTGCCGCATTATCATGATCGGCGGAAATCGCCAATCAAGATTCCCATCAGCCTTTCTTCGCAGTGGCTTTCGGCTTCGCTGCGACCATCACCGGTTTGGCCGCGGCCGGTGTCGGCTCCACATCGGCGTAGATGATGTTTTCCACCGTGCGGATGCGGGCCAGCGCGTTGGCCGTGTAGGTGCGGTATGCAGCCAGTTGCGCGCCCGCCAGCGGTTCCGGCGGCGGCATGGTGATGGACAGCGGATTGCGGTGCACGCCGTTGACGCGGAATTCGTAATGCAGGTGCGGGCCGGTGGCCAGGCCGGTGGAGCCCACGTAGCCGATCACCGTGCCTTGCGGAACCGACTGGCCCCTGCGCAGCTTGGCGGTACGCGACATGTGTCCGTAAAGGGTGGTGTAGCCGCGGCCGTGGTTGAGAATCACCACGTTGCCGTAGCCGCGCTGCCAGCCGATGAATTCCACCCGCGAATCGCCCGCGGCCATGATCGGCGTACCGGTGGAGGCGGCGTAATCCACGCCCTTGTGCATGCGCATGGTGCCCAGCACCGGATGTTTGCGCGCGCCGAACTTGGAGCTGAGGCGCGCGTAGGGAATCGGCATGCGGATGAAGGTCTTCTTCAGCGGCCGGCCCTGCGCGGTGAAGTACTCGGGCTTGCTGTTCGGACGCGAAAAGCGGAAGCCCGAATGCAGCTTGCCGTCGACGGTGAAGGTGGCGGCAAGCACCGGACTGGTGCTGATGAGTTCGCCTTCGCGCCAAGTCTGGTCGACCACCACGCTGAAGCGGTCGTCTGCGTCCAGGTCCGAATCGAAGTCGATGTCGTACTTGAAGATCTCGTCGGTCAGCGAGTTGATATTGGCCGAAGTCAGCCCGGCCTTGCGCGCCGAACGGTTGAGCGAGCGCCCCACTTTGCCGCTGAGCACGACAGTGCGGGTGGTGCTTTCGCGCGCCACCACTTTTTCCTTCAGGGTATCGCCGGCCAGCGACAGCTCGACGCGATGGTCGGCGTCGCGGTCGTAGCGCAGCGTGCGCAGGCTGCCGCTGACGGGAAGGTCGAAAGCCAGCTCCGTGCCGGGCTTGAGTTTGGTCAGCGTGGCTTTGGCGTCGGCGTTCTTGAGAATGCGCTGCATGGTCTCGCGGGGAATGCCCAGTTCCTTGAACAGCGAACCCAGGGTCTGCCCCGGCCTGACCTTGACGATCTGCCAGCTGTCGCCGGCGGTGCCTTCCTGCCGCTCCTTGGAGAGCTCGGGCAGGTCCAGCGCAAGCACCGCATGCGGAGCGGCCGCCGGAGTCTGCACGACAGTGGAGAAGCCCGGCACGATGGTGGCGACCATGACGCCGATAGCGGTGAACAGGCTGGCGTGGATCCACTGCCGCCGCGTCCAGCGCCTTGCCGAAAGGTGCTCTCTCACTTGATGATGCAAAGCCGAGTCGCGAAGTATTTCCAAGCGTTCTTTGAAACGCTGATTGCGGCCGGGGCCGTCACCGTGAGTGTGCATCTATCGACTTCCCCCGGACCCAAGACGGCGAGTCCAATCGGGGTACCATAATCACGCGAATTGTCTGCGTCAAACCCTTGAGTCAATTGACTTTTTTGACTGGCGTCACGATTAACTTTGGTTTAACTTTAGATTCACCTTTGTCAGCAGGCCCTCGCGCCTGTTCATTAATCGGAAGCCCTCTCTTGCCACATGCAGCAGCACTCGAACTGATCGGCCGCGGCGCCGACGAAATCCTCAAGCGCGAGGAACTGGAAGCCAGACTCAAGCTGGGCCGGCCCTTGCGCATCAAAGCCGGGTTCGACCCCACCGCCCCGGATCTGCACATCGGCCACACCGTGCTGCTGAACAAGATGCGCCAGTTCCAGGACCTGGGTCACCAGGCGATTTTCCTGATTGGCGACTTCACCGGCATGATCGGCGACCCCAGCGGCAAGAACGTCACCCGCAAGCCGCTGACCCGCGAAGACGTCGAGGCCAACGCCCGCACCTACGCAGATCAGGTGTTCAAGGTGCTGGACCGGGAAAAGACCGAGCTGCGCTTCAATTCCGAATGGTTCGGGCAGATGTCGGCCGCCGATCTGATCAAGCTGGCGGGCCAGCACACCGTGGCGCGCATGTTGGAGCGCGACGACTTCGCCAAGCGCTATGCCGCCCAGCAGTCCATCGCCATCCATGAATTCCTCTATCCGCTGGTCCAGGGCTACGACTCGGTGGCGTTGA
>NZ_FNLD01000003.1:0-240000 GCF_900104085.1 Pseudoxanthomonas sp. CF125 | reverse complement strand
GACCCGAAACCGGGTGATCTAGTCATGCCCAGGGTGAAGGTGCCGTAACAGGTACTGGAGGCCCGAACCCACTCCCGTTGCAAAGGTAGGGGATGAGGTGTGATTAGGAGTGAAAAGCTAATCGAACCCGGAGATAGCTGGTTCTCCTCGAAAGCTATTTAGGTAGCGCCTCATATGAATCTTCTTGGGGGTAGAGCACTGTTATGGCTAGCGGGCCATCGAGGCTTAGCAAACCATTGCAAACTCCGAATACCAAGACAGACTGTATGGGAGACACACGGCGGGTGCTAACGTCCGTCGTGAAAAGGGAAACAACCCAGACCCACAGCTAAGGTCCCAAATTTATCGCTAAGTGGTGAACGATGTGGAAAGGCATAGACAGCCAGGAGGTTGGCTTAGAAGCAGCCACCCTTTAAAGAAAGCGTAATAGCTCACTGGTCGAGTCGGTCTGCGCGGAAGATTTAACGGGGCTAAGCGATGAACCGAAGCTTGGGGTGCATAACTTTGTTATGCGCGGTAGAGGAGCGTTCCGTAAGCCGTTGAAGGTGGATTGAGAAGTCTGCTGGAGGTATCGGAAGTGCGAATGCTGACATGAGTAACGATAATGCGGGTGAAAAACCCGCACGCCGAAAGCCCAAGGTTTCCTTGCGCAACGTTAATCGACGCAGGGTTAGTCGGCCCCTAAGGCGAGGGCGAAAGCCGTAGTCGATGGGAAGCAGTTTAATATTACTGCACCTCGCGTGAGTGCGATGGAGGGACGGAGAAGGTTAGGCAGGCCAGGCGTTGGTTGTCCTGGTGAGAGAACTGAGGCAGAACCCTTTGGCAAATCCGGGGGTTTAATGTTGAGGTTAAGGACCGGCCCATTAGGGCTAGGCTGCTGATATCACGCTTCCAGGAAAAGCTCCTAAGCTTCAGCTCACGAAGACCGTACCGTAAACCGACACAGGTGGGTAGGATGAGAATTCTCAGGCGCTTGAGAGAACTCGGGTGAAGGAACTAGGCAAAATAGCACCGTAACTTCGGGAGAAGGTGCGCCTCTTCTGGTTAATAGCTGGGGGAGGCCGAAGTAACCAGGCCGCTGCGACTGTTTATCAAAAACACAGCACTCTGCAAACACGAAAGTGGACGTATAGGGTGTGACGCCTGCCCGGTGCTGGAAGGTTAATTGATGGGGTCAGCCGCAAGGCGAAGCTCTTGATCGAAGCCCCAGTAAACGGCGGCCGTAACTATAACGGTCCTAAGGTAGCGAAATTCCTTGTCGGGTAAGTTCCGACCTGCACGAATGGCGTAACGACAGCGGCGCTGTCTCCACCCGAGACTCAGTGAAATTGAAATCGCTGTGAAGATGCAGCGTTCCCGTGGCAAGACGGAAAGACCCCGTGAACCTTTACTATAGCTTTACATTGAACGTTGAGTTCGTCTGTGTAGGATAGGTGGGAGGCTTTGAAGCGATGGCGCTAGCTGTCGTGGAGCCAACCTTGAAATACCACCCTGTCGTGCTTGACGTTCTAACCTAGCTCCGTAATCCGGAGCGGGGACCATGTATGGTGGGTAGTTTGACTGGGGCGGTCTCCTCCCAAAGAGTAACGGAGGAGCACGAAGGTACGCTCAGCGCGGTCGGACATCGCGCACTGTGTGCAAAGGCATAAGCGTGCTTGACTGCGAGATCGACGGATCAAGCAGGTACGAAAGTAGGTCTTAGTGATCCGGTGGTTCTGTATGGAAGGGCCATCGCTCAACGGATAAAAGGTACTCCGGGGATAACAGGCTGATACCGCCCAAGAGTTCATATCGACGGCGGTGTTTGGCACCTCGATGTCGGCTCATCACATCCTGGGGCTGTAGTCGGTCCCAAGGGTATGGCTGTTCGCCATTTAAAGTGGTACGCGAGCTGGGTTCAGAACGTCGTGAGACAGTTCGGTCCCTATCTGCCATGGGCGTTGGAGATTTGAGAGGGGCTGCTCCTAGTACGAGAGGACCGGAGTGGACGAACCTCTGGTGTTCCGGTTGTCACGCCAGTGGCATTGCCGGGTAGCTACGTTCGGAAGCGATAACCGCTGAAAGCATCTAAGCGGGAAGCGCGCCTCAAGATGAGATCTCCCGGGGCACAAGCCCCCTAAAGGAACGATGAAGACTACGTCGTTGATAGGTCAGGTGTGTAAGTGCAGTAATGCATTGAGCTAACTGATACTAATGATCCGTGCGGCTTGACCATATAACCTCAAGTTGCTTTAGTCTCGACACACGTCGATTGAAAACCAAATAGCAAACTACTTCCCAAGACCTTATGAGAGACAGGCGCCACTCCTATTTGCATAGGTATGAGCGACGCTCCAACCGTCTCCCTGGTGAAATTAGCGCTGTGGAACCACCCGATCCCATCCCGAACTCGGAAGTGAAACGCAGCTGCGCCGATGGTAGTGTGGCTTAAGCCATGCAAGAGTAGGTCATCGCCAGGGTCTTACCCCAAACGCCGGATCGAAAGATCCGGCGTTTTCTTTTTGCGCCGTAGGCGCGACCCGCAACAGGTCATCGCAAGGGTCTTTACCCCAAAGCGCCATCTCCGCAAGGAGGTGGCGTTTTTTTGCCGCGGCGCTGTGATCCGGGCAAGCGGTTGCTAAGATCGCTGGAAATCCAGGAGCCAGCGATGAAGGCGAAATACGCAATGCTAGTGCTAGCGCTGTTGGCGACGTCCGCCCTGGCGCAACACGCAAACATGAGCAGCGACGAACAGGTCGGCAATGCCGCGCGTGCGCTGCATGAAGTCGCATTGGTGCTGGATACTCACCTGGACACTCCTTCCAATCTCCATCGCCCGGGTTGGAGCATTCTCGATCGTCACGATCAAGACGGCGATTTCGCCCAGGTCGATTTACCGCGCATGAAGGAAGGTGGCCTGGATGGCGGTTTTTGGGTGGTGTACACAGCGCAAGGCGCGCGCGACGCCGCCGGCAATCGTGCCGCACGCGACCACGGCCTGGTGCGGCTGGCCGCGATCAGGGAAATGGTCGCGGCACATCCTCAAGACTTCGAACTGGCGCTCACTGCCGACGATGCGGTGCGGATAGAGAAGTCAGGCAAGCGTGTGGTCTTCATCAGCATGGAAAACGCCTACCCGCTGGCCAGCGACCCCACCTTGCTGAGTGCGTACTACGCGCTGGGATTGCGGATGCTGGGAATCACCCATACCAGCAACAACGACTTCGGCGACTCATCGACCGATCCCGTCGGCGCGGAATGGAACGGATTGAGTCCCCGTGGCCGCGCATTGGTGGAAGAAGCCAACCGGCTCGGCATCGTCCTGGATGCCTCGCATGCCAGCGACAAGGTTTTCGACGATCTGCTGGAGCTGTCGAAGGCGCCCATCGTCCTTTCGCACACCAGCGCCAAGGCGCTGTACCTGCACCCGCGCAACATCGACGATGAGCGCTTGCGCAAACTCGCGGCCAAAGGCGGAGTCATCCACGTCAATGCCTATGGCGGATATCTGATTCCGACGCCCAAAAATGCGGCGCGCGATGCGGCACTGGCCGAGTGGGAAAAGCGGGTCGGCGAATACAGCGCGCTCAGTCCGGCGCAGATCCAGGCCCGATTGCGCGAACGGCAGGAAATCTACCGCAAGTACCCGGTCGCTCCGGCCACCCTGGACGATTACATGCGGCACCTGCTGCACATCCTGAAAGTGGCAGGGCCCGAACATGTGGGCGTCGGCGCGGACTGGGACGGCGGCGGTGGCGTTGCCGGACTGGAGGATGTCACCGCATTGCCCCGGATCACCGAACGATTGCTGGCGGCGGGTTATACCGAAAGCGACATCAAAAATATCTGGGGCGGAAACCTGCTTCGCGTGCTTCGCGAAGTTCGGGCGAAAGCCGACGCTGCGCGCGCACCTTAACTCCCCATATCGGAACCAGCCCAAAGGAACTGCAGTCGTGCCGTGTGCGCATATCCGTGCGCGGTCGTGTCAGCTCGCTTGCTAGTCCGAGTTGCGTGAAGAGATTGGATAAGCGGAATCGAGGCCAAAAGAAGCCCCTGCCGTAGCCACCGGAAAGCGGATGCGCACGTTGGTCCCCACCGAGGGCAGTGTCCAGGTTTCGGCAACGCCGGAGAAAGGTTTGACCAGCGATTTGATCGCGGCAAACTGTTTGTCGAAACTGCCGACCATGGAAGAATCGGGATGGGTGGGGCGGCACAAGAACATGAGATCGACGTAGTCGGTGCCTGAGAGGTTGTCGCCGTAGTCGCGCGGCGCGTTACGTACGCCGATCATCGACCAGCCGGCGGTTTCGCACGAGCGCAAAGCATAAGTGGCCAGCGTAAGAAGAATGAGACGCATGGCTTTCATATCGAAGAATATGTCGACCGGGTGGGGTGGAACGAGGCAGGACAGATCCAGGATGCTAAGCAAGATCTCATTGGTCTTGTACGCCCACTCCCGCACCAGCGCGCAGAGGTCGAACACCTTGAGTTCGTGCTCCGGCGTAGCCAGGATATCCATGACATTGCGGGAATAGAGCAAACCGCGGGAAGAAACGGCATTGATCCTCTCCAGCATCTCATCGCGCGTTTGCAAGCCCGGTGTTTCGAGCGTCCGCTGAGCATAGTCGAACATGGTGTCCCAGAGGCGCTCGAACTCCAGATTCAGGCAGCGCACGAGTTGCTCGAATGCCTTGTCCGCTTCAACCGAGAATGTTGCCGGTCGTACCGCATCGCCATCTCTTACTGCAAGCATGAGGAACTCCTTGTAGGCGAGAGAATCATCCCTGCCGCTCGCCGCCGGCAGCGGTGATGCTCGCGGCAATAATGTTTGAATGCAGGCGCGGACGCTATATCAAATTCTTTCGTCGGTCTGGCGAATGGCACTGAAATAATTTGATACATAGAGAAATTTACCGATCTTGCCTGTTGCCCAATCGCCGGGTGGAAATCCAGGTCCGCGCCAGCGCGGCCGAGTAAGCAGGCACGACTGTGGCGCGGCCTGAGTTGGCATAAGCTCAGAGCCGCCCACAGACACCACTCCAGGGAGAGAGCACATGAATACCTCGAAGTTCGTACTCGCTACGCTGCTGCTGGCTTTTGCCGGCGCGGCGTCGGCGCAGCAAGCGGCGCAGCCGGCACGTGCCCCCGCCCAGAATCCGCAGGCTGCGCAGCAGCAACTGACGCCCGCGCAGCAAGCCTTAGTCGCGCGGCAAGACGCCGAAATGGCCAACGCCGCGGCGTGGGTCGTGCAAACGGTGGACAAAAACAACGCCGCCGAAGTCTGGCGCGGCGCTTCACCGGTAGCCAAGAATGTGGTGGCCGTGGACGAGTTCGTCAGGCAGATTGCGCTGGACCGGCAGAAGCTCGGCGCCGTCACCGATCGCAAACAGGCGGCGATCACGCGCACCGTCTATCCGGCAGGCGGACAGGTGCCTGCCGGCAACTACGTCAACGTGGCCTACCTCACCAAGTTCGCCAACATGCCGCAGCCCGTGCGCGAACTGGTGTCGTTCCACATGGACGACGACAAAGTGTGGCGCGTCTCGGGCTACAGCCTGCGTTGATCCTATTGCGGTGGCGGTGGCCGCGAGATTGCCCGGCGCGCCGCCAATGCATCACGGGGAGCACAAGCTCTCGAATCACAACCAAGGAGCACGTACAAAAATGATGATGAATGGAATCCAGGAATTTCTTGCCTCCTACTTCGACGTATTGCAGACCCAGGACCTGAGCTTGTTCGATCAGGTGTTCCACAAGGACTGCGTGCTGTATGCGCAGCAGGACGGCAAGACCATCGTACGGCCGCTGCCGGAATACCGGCGCATGGTCGAGGGCCGGGAGTCGCCGCAGAGCCGCGGCTTTCCGCGCCAGGACGAGATCCTGATGATCGACCTGCTATCCCCCGAAATGGCCCTGGTCAAAGTGCGGTTGCAATTGTTCGACAGCATCATGGCCGACTACCTCAACCTGATGAAAATAGACGGCCAATGGCGCATCGTGGCCAAGCATTTCCACCGCGTGGGCGATGCCGCAGCCTGAGTCTCCAGGCTGAATGGAACCGTGGCGGCGTGGGAGAAGACCTACCCGCGCCGTCACAGTCTTAGAATTTCGCATAACTCTATAAGCAATTGATTTTTATACAATAATCCATGAGATTTGGCGGTGGCGGCGAGTCATAAGCGCATTTTTCCGAGCATCCTGGCGTTCCACCGGCGAAACGATGGAACTCTTTTATCGTTTAGCAGTCCAACTCCGCGACTGCTAAAATGACCGCCATGAACCAGACCTCTGCAGCCACCGCCATGGTGGCAAACAATCTGCCCATCCCCAGCGCGCTCGGCTCGCTCGATGCCTATATCGGCGCCGTGCACCAGATTCCGGTGCTCACGGTCGAGGAAGAACAGAGTCTTGCCCGCCGTTTCCGCGACGGCGAAGACCTGGACGCCGCGCGCGAGCTGGTGCATTCGCACCTGCGCTTCGTCGTGCATGTGGCCCGCGGCTACAACGGCTACGGCCTGCAGCTGGGCGACCTGATCCAGGAAGGCAACATCGGCCTGATGAAAGCGGTCAAGCGCTTCGACCCCGAGATGGGCGTGCGCCTGGTCAGCTTCGCCGTGCACTGGATCCGCGCGGAGATGCACGAGTTCATCCTCAAGAACTGGCGCATCGTCAAAGTCGCCACCACCAAGGCGCAGCGCAAGCTGTTCTTCAACCTGCGCAAGTCCAAGACGCGCCTGGGCTGGATGAACGATGCGGAAGTGACCGCGGTCGCCGCCGACCTCAACGTGTCCAAGCGCGAAGTGCTGGAAATGGAATCGCGTCTTTCCGGCCGCGATATCGGTTTCGATGCGCCGTCCGACGAAGACGACGACCACGCGCCGCCGTCGCCGGGCGCCTACCTGATGACCCAGGACGAGGATCCGTCGCAGGCCTACGAGCGCGCCGACAGCGAAGACAACCAGCTGGAACTGCTGCGCGAAGGAATGGCCGGTCTGGACAAGCGTTCGCGCGACATCGTCATGCGTCGCTGGCTGGACGACGACAACAAGGTCACGCTGCAGGAACTGGCCGATGAGTACGGTGTTTCGGCCGAACGCATCCGTCAGATCGAGGCCAATGCGCTGAAGAAGATGAAGGCGTTGTTCGCGGCCTGATCGCGGCGCGCGCGACCGCGAAGAATACGAATGGCTCGGGAAACCGGGCCATTCGTTTTTCAGGCCGGACTACGCGAGTCGATAGAAGCGGAAACACCGCAAGATCCGGATATCGCGCTTTGCGATTGCGGGGGAGGATGAGTCGTCCCCAACCTGCGGAGCTTCCCGTGAATTTCCAGATCAACGCATTGCCCTTGGCCTCGTTCCAGCCGCTGTTTTCCTTGTCCGACGCCGAACTGTCCGCGCGCAACATGCGCCGCGTGATCGCCGATGGCAGGCCCGCGTATCCGTGCCGGGTCAGCTTGCAGGATGCGAGCGAAGGCGAGCGCTTGGTATTGCTTCCGCACGCGCACCATGTCGTCGATACGCCTTATCGCGCCTACGGTCCCATCTATGTCCGCGAAGCGGCGCAACAGGCGTCGCCAGCGCCGAACCAGATCCCCGACTTGTTGCGCGCGCGCGCTTTATCGCTGCGCGCCTACGACGCGGACGGCATGATGGTGTCAGCGGATGTACTGCCGGGCACGGAGGCCGAGCGGGGCATCGAACAGTTACTGGCGATCCCGCGCACGGCTTATCTGCACATCCACTACGCCAAGCCCGGTTGCTACGCCTGCCGCGTAGATCGCGCCTGATCTTCCTCATCCCTGCCCAGGATGATGCGTGCGCCGCGCTGGTAGCTCCAATACGCCCACGCCCAGTTGAGCAGCACCACCAGGCGGTTGCGGAATCCGATCAGGAAGAACACGTGCGCAGCCAGCCAGAACCACCAGGCCAGCATTCCAGAGAGTTTCAGTTTTCCAAAATGCACGATCGCCGCCATCCGGCCGATGGTGGCGAGGTTGCCATAGTCTTTGTAACGGAAAGCCGGTGCTGGTTTGTTGGCCAGCCGCGCGCGGATCGCGTGGGCGACATGCCGGCCCATCTGTTTGGCGGCGGGCGCCACGCCGGGTACCGGTTTGCCGTCCTGTTGCACCGAAGCCAGATCGCCGGCGACGAAGATATCCGGATATCCCGGCACGCTCAGATCCGCCTGCACCTGCACGCGGCCGGCGCGGTCCAGCGGCACGCCAAGGGACTTGGCCAGCGGCGAGGCGGCTACGCCCGCCGCCCAGACGACGGTGCGCGCGGCGATGAATTCTTCACCCAACCGGTAACCGGATTCGTCTATCTGCGTCACCGGCGTACCGGTGGAAACCTCGACGCCGAGCTTCTGCAGTTGCCTGCGCGCCTTTTCCGACAGGTCTTCCGGAAACGAAGACAGCACCCGCGGCCCTGCTTCGATCAGGCGCACGCGCGCATCGGAGGGATTGATGTTGCGGAACTCGTTGGTAAGCGTATGGCGCGCGATTTCCGCCAGCGTGCCCGCCAGTTCCACGCCTGTGGGGCCGCCGCCGACGATGGCGAAATTCAGCCAGGCCGCGCGCTTGACCGGATCCGGCTCGGCCTCGGCGCGCTCGAACGCGAGCAACAGGTGCCGGCGCAGCTGCAAGGCGTCGTCCAGTGTCTTCAGGCCGGGCGCATGCCTGGCCCATTCGTCGTGGCCGAAATAGGCGTGGGTGGCACCGCTGGCCAGCAGCAGATAATCGAAATCGATCCAACTCCCGTCTTCCAGCAAGACCCGTTTGTCTGCGGCGGAAATGTCGCGCACTTCCGCCAACCGCACTTCCACGTTGCGTTGCTTGCGCAGGATGTGGCGCAGCGGCGCGGCGATATCAGGCGAAGACAAGCCCGCGGTCGCCACCTGGTAGAGCAGCGGCTGGAACAGATGATGGTTGCAACGGTCGACCAGGGTAATGCGCATCGGCGAACCCGCCAGTGCGCGCGTGGCCCACAGGCCGGCGAACCCGCCGCCGATGACGACCAGGTGCGGAAGCGTACTGGCGGTCATGGGGAAAGCGCTCGGGAGGTTTCCATGAAGCGCATTATTTCATGGACGCGGGGTGGAGGCGCAGGCGATGCGCGCCGATCGGCAAGACCGATGTCGGAATCAAGCGACTACCGCGCCATCAGTAAAGATCCAGCGGATCCACATCCAGCGACCAGCGCGTCTTGCGCGCTTCGGGCAGTTCGTAGATAGCGGGCAATGCGGCGTCCAGCAGCGCATGCAGTTCGCGGCGGCTGGGCGAGGACAACAGCAGCTGCGCGCGGTGCATGCCGGCGCGCCGCGACATAGGGGCGGGAATGGGCCCCTGGATTTCGACGTTCAAAGCCCCTCTCCCGTCGGGAGAGGGGTTGGGGTGAGGGTACGGCGAAGTTACTGTCCTTCCAGCCATCAAAAACTTCCCCGCACCCTCATCCGGCGCTTCGCGCCACCCCGTATCGAGTACGGGGCGGGCTCTTCTCCCAATGGGAGAAGGCAGTACCGACTTGGCCGCATGCAGAAACGCATTCGCCGCATCGACATGCTTGGCTTCCGCCCGCAACAAAGCCAAATGCGCGAACGGCGGAAACCCCGCAGCCTGACGTTGCTCCAGCTCGCTATGCGCGAAGGCGTGGTAGCCGCCATTGATCAGCGTATTGAGCAGAGGATGGTCGGGGTGGTGGGTTTGCAGCCAGACCTCTCCGGGTTTTTGCGCGCGTCCTGCACGCCCTGCGACCTGGATGAGTTGCTGGGCGAGTTTCTCGCCCGCGCGGAAGTCGGCCGAGAACAATCCTTCGTCCACCCCCACCACCACCACCAAGGTGAGATGCGGCAAGTCGTGGCCTTTGGCCAGGATCTGCGTACCGATCAGAATGCCGGGACGGTCGCCCAGTTTTCCCAGATGGCCTGCCAGCGCATCGCGGCGCTGGGTGGTGCTGCGGTCGATACGCAGCACCGGCACATCGGTGAATTTCTCCATCAGCATTTCTTCAATGCGCTCGGTGCCGATGCCCTGCGGCTGCAGCGCCAACCCGCCGCAGTCCGGACACGCGGGCGGCACTGCCTGACGCGCGCCGCAGTGATGGCATTGCAAGCGGCGTCCGCCGCCGTGCACGGTCATGGGCGAGCTCTTGGTCGGCGTGCCGCAGCGTTTGCATTGCGCGCTCCAGCCGCAGTCGTGGCACATCAATACCGGCGCGTAGCCGCGGCGGTTCTTGAACACCAGCACTTGTCCGCCTGCCTCCAATGCGGCGGAGATAGCGGCCATGGTTTCCGCGGACAATCCCGCTTCGAGCGGACGTTTGCGCAGGTCCTGCACGCGCACCGAGGGCGGTTTCGCGTCGCCCGCGCGCTGGCTTAGCCGCAGGTGCGCGTAACGTCCGCCAAGGGCGTTGTGCAACGATTCCAGCGACGGCGTGGCGCTGCCCAGGATTACCGGCACGTCCAGCGCCTTGCCGCGTATCAGTGCGAAATCGCGCGCGTGGTAGCGCATGCCGTCCTGCTGCTTGTAGCTGCCGTCGTGTTCTTCGTCGACGATGATCAGACCCGCTTCGGGCAACGGCGTGAACACGGCCGAGCGCGTGCCTACCGCCACCCTTGCCTCGCCGCGCGCGAACGCGGCCCAGCCGCGCGCGCGCGCGTTGTCGCTCAAGCCCGAATGCAGCGCCAGCACCGGCACGCCCAAACGCTGCCGGAAGCGCGCCAGGGTCTGCGGAGTCAGGCCAATCTCCGGCACCAGCACCAGTGCCTGCTTGCCGCGACGCAGGCAGTCGGCGATCGCGTGCAGATAGACCTCGGTCTTGCCGCTGCCGGTCACACCGTCCAGCAGCAGCGGCGCGAAACCCCGCGCAGCCAGGATCGCGTCCACCGCCGCTTGCTGTTCCGCATGCAGCTCGGGGCCTTTTTGCGGCGACGGAGCAAGCGCCGAAGCGGGAATCGCCACGCGTTCGGCCAGCCCGCGCTTTGTCAATGCGCGCGCTGCAGTGCGCCAGCTCTCCATCTGCAAATCCAGGCTGTCCTCATCGCGCGCACCGGTCTGCAACAGGTCTGCGAACTGGCGCGGCCGAGTGCCCTGCCGCAGTCGCTCCCTGCCGGTGGCTCCCGCTTCAGTCAGCCGCCAAGCCCAGGCGTGCGTGTCCGGCATCGGCTCGCCCTGACGAAGCAGTGTCGGCAGCGCGGTGCCCAGCACCTCGCCCAGGGGCGCATGCGTATAGCGCGCCAGCCAGCGCAGGGAAGCCAACAGCTCGCCGTGCAGCAGCGGGGCCGCATCCAGCAATTCCAGAACCTGGCGCAGTTCCGGCCCGTCGCCGGTCGCCATGCCGATGCCGGCCACCACACCGGTCATTTCGCGCGAACCGAACGGCACTCGCACCCGTTTGCCTATGTCGTCGGCGCCTGGCGAATGGCCGGGTGGCGGCAGATAGTCGAACCACTGCGGCAAGGGCAAGGGCAGGACGATCTGGAGGGTGGCATCGGAGCGCATCGGCTCCAGTTTACCGACCGCCGCAAGCCCCCTCGCAAGGCGTGCTGCAGTTGCACGTCATTGCTACCTGGGAGGTGACGAAAATCACGCAAGTCGCCGTTGCGCTTGGAGATTCTGCTTTATCCACATGGTCTGTGGATAAAACTGTGCATGAAAGCCTTGCTCCACGCTTCCGGAGGCTTGCAGCAAGCTTCGGCGTGAGGTTGGCTAAAAAAACGCCAACGCCATTAACTTCATGAATATCAATAAGTTGGCCGTGAAACAGGATTGTAATGCGAATGCCGGGCCTGTCCCTGGACACACGTATGACATTCGAATGACGGCTGTGCACAACGTGTTTTGGCGCAAAGCCTTATGGCGCTTGGGAGAGCAGGTTTTGGGAATCTGTCAAGCAACATTTCGTGCTCAGAAAATAGCCGTGCGCGGCTATGATGCGGCGACGAATCCCCCGGTTCCACGATGCCCAGCAATTTGAACGACGCCGCGTCCGTGCCGGCCGCGCTCTCCGCCTTCCTGCGTGGCGTCGAACGCCGGGGCGCGTTGTTCGCCGAACTCCAGTGCGGCGACCGCGATGCGGGCGACGACGCCCTGGCGGCCGCCATGCGCGCGTTCCGCAACCACGCCGGCACGTTGCCCATGGCCGAGTGGCCGCGACGCTTCTGGACCCTGCTGGCGGCGACCCCGCAGTTGCGTCAGTCCGCGGCCACGGCGCGGTGGCCGGCGGGAGTCGAAGCGCTGGCCGGATTGCAGCCGCTGTCCCGTCAGGCGCTGCTGCTGCGGCTGGCGGCGGGCCTGCCGGAGGAAGAGGCCGCGGCGGTGCTGGGCATTGCCCCGGAAGTCCATCAACAAGCGCTCGCTTCGGCCTGTCCGCGCGATGCCAGCGGACAACCCGATGCTTCGGCTTGGCGCACGCTGGCCGAGGCGATCCAGTCCCTGTTGCGCGATTTGCCGCCGCAGCGCCTGGCGCGTCTGGCGCGCCTGCGCGAAGCGGCCATTCTGGGCACTCGGCTGGAACGACCTGCGCCGCCTGCAACGCTTTCCGCGACGCCGGCCGACACACCGCTGAGACGTCGCCGCTGGCCGTGGGTGTTACTGGTGCTGATGGCGTGCGCGACCGCGCTGGCGGCGACCTGGTGGTGGCCGCAATGGCAGGCATCGCATGGCGCCGGCGCCAACCGGGAGGACGGCGTCCAGCGTCTGCAGGATCAGGTGGAGATCACAGTCGAAGACATCCCCGAGCAGCCAGCTGCGGCGAAGTTCGATGCCGCTACCGCCGTGCTCACGCATCCGGATTTCGAACTGATGCTCGAGCCGCAGGACGAGGCGATCGCGCGCGATGCGGATTTCCTGGCCTGGTACGCGGCCGGTGCCAGCGCGCCGTCGGACGCTCCGGAAGGAAACGCTCCCGAAGGACAGGCCGAGGAAGAAACTCCGTCGAAGGCCACGGGAACGGAGACCAGCGATGCGCAGTTCTGATCGGCCGTCGGCAAAGAATGGGTTGGCTATGGGCCGGGCCGTCGTGATTCTCGCTGCGTTGCTGACCGCCATGTCGATGCATGCCGCGCCGGTTTCTGCGGCCGGCGCCGGCGCCGCAACGGCTCCGGGCGCCATGACCCAAACCGAACGGCAAGCGCGGCTGCGAGCGATGACGCCCGAACAGCGCGTGCAGTTCGGGCAGCGCCTCGCCGCCTGGAACGCGTTGCCGCTCAGCGAACGGGAAGAACGCCGCGCGCGTTATCAGGCCTGGCTGCAGCTGGAGGCAGGCGAACGCGGCACTCTGCGTGCGCTTGCGGCACAAGTCGATGCGTTCCCGCCGGAACGCAAGCAGGCGTTGCGCGCGCAATTCGATGCGCTGGACGACGTACAACGGCGTGGCTGGAGGTTAGGGCCGGTGCTGGGACGCGATTACCCCGGGCTGCATCCGTTGCTGGCCTACGTTTCCGCGCCGCAGCGTCTGCCGCTGCTGGCCAGGCTGCGGAGCATGGATGCGCAGCAGCGCGCCGACCTTGCCGTATTGGCGCAGCGCACGCCGCCGCAGGACCGGCAGGCGCTGCGCAGCGAGCTATTGTCGGTACCGCCAGCGCAAGTGACCGCCTGGCTGCGGGGGAAGCTGGATCAGTAGCGGTCCAGGTCGCGCAATACTCGGCGCGAGGAACGGAACCGGTCGCCGAAACGGCTGAGCCCATCGGCGCGCATGCGGGCCGAATGCACGCGCAGGTATTCGTCGAGCGCGGCCTGGTCGACCAGTTCGTACTGGGTGCAGAAGACGGTTTCCGCGGCGTCGGCCTGGTCCGGCACGGTTTCCATCAGGCGCGCGCCGGTAAAGCCGGGCAGTGTGAGCATTTCCTGCACGTGCGCGATCAGCCAGTCGCGATATTCGACGGCGATTTCGCGGTCGACGGCTAGATTGACTTCATAAACGACGGACATGCCCTAGACTAACCGGCCCCCCGACCCGGTGCCAGCGCGTCCGCGCGGCCGCAGTCGTAAAGATCGTTTCCATGACGCCCCAGACTTCCCAACTCCCGCGCTTCGGCAGCGAAGTGCGCGCCACGGCCACGCTCGCCTTGCCGCTGGTGCTGGGCCATGTGTCCACCGGCCTGATCGGTTTCGTCGACAACGTCATCGCCGGCCACCACAGCACCCAGACCCTGGCCGCAGTCACCATCGGCACCGCGCTGTTGTGGCTGCCGATGATGGTGCCGATCGGCACGTTGATCTCGCTCACCGCCTCGGTGTCGCAATTGAACGGCGCCGGGCGCCGTGCGGAGATCGGCCCGCTGTTCCGGCAGGCGCTGTGGCTGGCTTTGGCTCTTGGCCTGTTGATGTTCGCTTTCCTCAGTCTGATCCCTTACGCGCTGGCGCCGTTCGGGATCGCGCCTGAGATCATCCCCGGCGCGCGCGGCTTCCTGCACGGCATCCGCTGGGGAGCGCCTGCGCTGACGCTTTTCTTCTGCATGCGCTATCTGAGCGAAGGCATGCACTGGACGCTGCCGACCATGCTGATCGGGTTCGGCGGATTGGCGGTGCTCGCGCCGCTGGGCTACGCCTTCACTTTCGGTCGCTTCGGATTGCCGGAAATGGGCGCGGCGGGCCTGGGCGTGGCCTCGGCCATCATGATGTGGTCGCAGGCGCTGGCCTTCGCTCTCTACTTGTGGAATGCCAGGCGTTTCTCCCACTTGCAATTGTTCGCGCGTTTCGACGGTCCGCATCTGAAACCGATCGCGCAGCTGCTGCGCACCGGGCTGCCGATCGGCGTTACCGTGCTGATGGAAGGCGGTCTGTTCATCGCCACCGCGCTGCTGATCGCGCGCCTGGGCGCGGTGCCGGCGGCGGCGCACCAGATCGCGATCAACGTGTCGGCGCTGTGCTTCATGGTGCCGATGGGCGTGGCCGAAGCCACCACCGTGCGGGTGGGCCATGCGCTGGGGGCGGGCGATGCGCTGGGCATCCGCCGCGCGGCGCATGCCGGCTACGTGATCGTGTTGTGTACGCAGGCATTGTCGGCCACGGCGCTGCTATTGGGCCACGATGCGGTGGTGGCGCTGTATACGCGCGATCTGGCGGTGGCGGGGCTGGCCGGCAGTCTGTTGCTGTACGCAGCGGCGTTCCAGTTTCCCGACGGCGTTCAGGTGCTGTCGGCCGGCGCGCTGCGCGGGCTCAAGGACACCCGCGTGCCGATGTGGCTGGCGGTGCTTTCCTACTGGGGCCTGGGCATGCCGCTGGGTGCCGGACTGGGCCTGGGGTTGGGCTGGGGGCCTCAGGGCATGTGGATGGGCCTGATCCTGGGCCTGACCGCGGCGGCGGTGCTGATGGCCACGCGCTTCCAGCGCAGCAGCCGGCGGCTGTTGGGGCTTCCCGTCTCACAAATTCCGGGCAGTGACTTACGGGGCATGTAAGCGCGGCGGGCAAACGGTAAGCTGGCGTCGGTTATCCGGAGCTCGCCCCCCATGAATCAAGTCGTCCATCGCGGTCCCATCGCCGCCTTCTTCGTCGGCCTGTGGAACGTGATGAATTTCACCCGCAGGCTGATCCTCAACTTCCTGTTCTTCGGATTGCTGTTCCTGTTCCTGGTCATTTTCGTGGCGGCGGTCGGACGCGGCAACGGAGTGAAACCGTTGCTGGACAGGACCACGCTGGTGATCGCGCCGGAAGGCAAGTTGGTCGAGCAATACAGCGCCGATCCGGCCACGCGCGCGCTGGCCAAGGCCTTCGGCGACAAGAATGCAGAAGAGATCCAGCTGCGCGACCTGATCCGCGCCATCGACGCGGCCAAGGACGACAAGAAGATCGAACGCGTACTGCTGCGCGTGGACCAGTTGCAGCCCAGCGGCTACGCCTCGATGCGCGAGGTGGCTTCGGCGCTGGCGCGTCTGCGCGCTTCGGGCAAGCAGATCGTGTCGTTCGGCGAGAACCTGGACCAGTCGCAATACCTGCTGGCCGCGCAGGCCAACGAGGTCTATATCGATCCGATGGGCAGCATGCTGCTGGAAGGCCTCGGCCGTTACCGCCAGTACTACCGCCAGGGCCTACAGGACAAGCTGGGTGTGGACGTGCATTTGTTCCGCGTGGGCGAATTCAAGTCCGCCGCCGAGCCGTACATCCTCGACGCCGCTTCCAAGGAATCGAAGGAAGCCGACCTGTTCTGGATGAGCGACATCTGGCAGCGCTACCTGGCCGATATCGCCAAGGCCCGCAAGTTGACGCCCGAACAATTGGCTTCGGGCATCGACACCCTGCCCGAAGGCATCGCCGCCGCTGGCGGCGACCTGGCCAAGTTCGCCCTGCAGCAGAAGCTGGTGGACGGACTGAAGACGCAGGAGGAAGTGGAAACGCTGCTGACCGAACGCGGCGTGGCCGACGAGGATTCGGACAACGGTTTCCGCAGCGTCTCGCTGGGCGGCTACCTGGCCCAGCTGGACGCGAAAACGGTGCGTATCGCCGACGAACGTCCGCAGGTGGCCGTAGTGGTAGCCGCAGGCGAAATCACCGACGGCGAACAGCCGGCCGGCACCATCGGAGGCAAGTCCACCTCGGCGCTGCTGCGCGAAGCGCGCGATGACGAGGACGTGAAGGCGGTGGTGCTGCGCGTGGATTCTCCGGGCGGCGGCGTATATCCGTCGGAAGAGATCCGCCGCGAAGTCGCCGCGCTGAAGGCCGCCGGCAAGCCGGTGGTGGTGTCGATGGGCGACCTGGCCGCTTCGGGCGGTTACTGGATCTCGATGAACGCCGACCGCATCTACGCCGATCCCTCGACCATCACCGGTTCCATCGGCATCTTCGGCCTGATTCCCAACGTCACCCGCACCCTGGACAAAGTGGGCGTGCATACCGACGGCGTGGGCACCACGCGTTTCGCCGGCGCTTTCGACATCACCCGGCCGATGGATCCGGCCGTGGGCCGCGTGGTCCAGTCGGTGATCGACAAGGGCTACGCCGATTTCACCGGCAAGGTCGCCGCCGCGCGCAAGAAGCCGGTGGAAGAGATCGACGCCATCGCACGCGGCCGCGTGTGGAGCGGCGCGCAGGCCAAGGAGCGCGGGCTGGTGGACGAGCTGGGCGGTTTCGAAGCCGCCGTCGCCGATGCCGCCGCGCGCGCCAAGCTGGGCAAGCCGGACAAATACCGCGTGCGCTATATCGAGAAGATGGCTTCGCCGTTCTCGCAGTTCATGAGCGGATTCGCCGGCAGCCGCATCGGTTCGGCCTGGTTGAAGGATTCGGATTTCGCCCGCGCGCTGCTGGCCAAGGCCATGCCGGAAACCGACGCGCAGCTGCGTTTCGTCGAACAGGCCGCCAACAGCCGCAACGGCGCGCCGGTGAAGGGGCTGGTGTATTGCTTCTGCGGGTTGTGATCGAAGCGTAGGTCGGGGCTACGCCCCCGACGTGCGGGCAAGATTCGAGGCGCGGGAAGAGCGGCGGGCAATGCCCGCCCTACGGCGACGCGGTTACTGCGAAGCCGCGTCGATTGCGGCGCTGTTCTTGTCCGCCGCTTCCTGCACCGTGTCCTCTACCGCCTTGGCCTGATCGATCGGCTTCTGGATCGCATCGCGCAGTTCGGTGTTGCCGGCGGCCGTGGCTTGGGGTTCGGGCGGCTCGTCGGTTGGCGGCGGCTCGGGCTTGCAGGCGGCCAGCCCCATCAGCGACAGGACAAGGCAGGCGGTACGGAACAGGGATGCTTTCATGAAGGCGTCTCCGCGGATCGTGGCGTTATGCTACGCCCATCCGTGAAGGGCGATGCGATGACTCCCAACCGTTGGCGATTGGATGGACAACTGGCGTTGATCACCGGCGCCAGCGCGGGGATAGGCCTGGCCGTCACCCGCGAGCTGCTGGGCTTCGGCGCCGACGTAATGCTGGTGGCGCGCGATGCCGATGCGCTGGAAGCGGTGCGCGACGAACTGCTGGACGAATTCCCCGACCGCTCCATCAACGCCATGGCCGCCGATGTCGCCGACGACGAAGACCGTCGCGAAATACTCGATTGGGTGGAAGACCACGCCGATGGCCTCAACATCCTGGTCAACAACGCCGGCGGCAACCTGACCAAGGCCACGGTGGACTACACCGAGGACGAGTGGCGTGGGATATTCGAGATCAATCTTTTCTCCGCATTCGAACTCTCGCGTTACGCGCATCCCCTTTTGACCCGCCACGCAGTGTCCAGCATCGTCAACGTCGGCAGCGTGTCGGGCATCACCGCGGTGCGCAGCGGCGCGCCCTATGGCATGACCAAGGCCGCGCTGCAGCAGCTCACCCGCAATCTGGCGGTGGAATGGGCCGAGGACGGCGTGCGCGTCAACGCGGTGGCGCCGTGGTATATCCGCACGCGCCGCACCTCGGGCAAGCTGGCCGACGCGGATTACTACGAGGAAGTGATAGACCGCACGCCCATGCGCCGTATCGGCGAACCCGAGGAAGTGGCCGCCGCGGTCGGGTTCCTTTGTCTGCCGGCCGCCAGCTACATCACCGGCGAATGCATCGCGGTGGATGGCGGCTTCCTGCGTTACGGCTTTTGATTTTCCTTCTCCCATCGGGAGAAGGTGCCCGCAGAGCCTGCCCCGTACTTGATACGGGGGCGGATGAGGGAATGGAGTATCGGCTTGTAATGAAAGTTGGATGGGAAGTCACTGCTATTCCCTCATCCGTCGCTTCGCGCCACCCCGTATCAAGTACGGGGCAGGTTCTTCTCCCGATGGGAGAAGGAAAGCTAAGGCACTACTCCCCGCATGTGCTCTCGCGCCAGATCTTCTGCGTGCGCTCGAACTCCGCCTTGTTCTTCGCTTCGTTGCCCGGGCGCGCGAAGCGCCAGGCCACTTCGGTCTCTCCCAGGCGTTTCTTCCACGCTTCGCACAGCGCGCCGTCGGCTACGCGCGCGCACTGGTCGCGCATCATCTCGCAGGCTTCGCCCGCGCCGGTCTGCGGATTGCCGTCCAGGCCCACCGTGCGCAGGGGGACGCAGCGCGATTGCGGTTCCTCGCCCTCGGTGATGTAGGTGTCCTTGTCGTAGGTGGTGCATTGGAAAAGAATCGGAGGCGGCAAGCGCTTCTCGGCAGCGGGCTCGGTGGCGGCTTCGGCCGGTTTCGGTGCGGCCGTGACCGTTGGCGCCACCGTGGACGCCGCAGCCGGCGACACAGAAGGAGTTCCGTGCGACGGAGCCGCTTTAGTGGGCGCGGCGGCTCCCATCGGCACCGTGCTTACGCTCTGCATGACCTTCTTTTCCTGCTTTTGGCCCTTCGGGCACGGCATGTTCTGCATGGTCAGCGCACCGCTTGCGTCGGTGCAGCGATAGAACACGACTTCGTCGGCGCCGGCCGGCGAGGCGAACAACAACAGGACAGGCAAGACGTATCCGAACTTCATCAGTAATTTCCGCAATCGTTGGCGATGCGCGCATCGATGCCGCGCTGCTCCAGTTCCAGTTGGCGCCTCTCGCTTTGCAGGGCGCTGTTGTAACGGCGGATGATTTCATAACGGCGGTCGGACAGGCGTGAGCAGACATCTTCCTGCGGCAACGCGTGACACTCGTCGCGAACCCAGGTGTAGCCGCCCGGAACGATTGCGCCAGGCAGGTGCGGACGGCGGCCGTCAGGCGGCCGGGGCCCGCCGCCGCCGGAGCCGCCACGATGCGACCACACCGGATAACCCAGCGTCCACAGAGGAACCGAACGCGGATTGCCTTCGCCGTTGTCGCTGATATAGCGCTTGCCCTCGGCGGTGACGCATTCGTACATCGGGCGCGGCGGAGTGCGGTAGATGACCTGCACTTCGCGCGTCGGGACATTTGCCGGGGGCGGGGCCGGCTTAGGCGCCGGCAGGGCGCTGGGCGCGGGATCCTTGGGCCGCTGCATGGAGCGCACTTCCTGGGTTTCGCCCTTCGCGCAAGGTGAGTCGCGCAGGGTCAGCTTGCCGGCCGCACCGATGCAGCGGTAGATGGTGACGTCCTGCGCAGGCACGCGTGCAGGCATGGTGGCCAGGGATAGGCCGAGGAGCAGGGCTATGGGGCGAAGAAGCGGCATGCAGGTATCTTGCGCGTATTGGTAGGTCGGGGCTACGCCCCCGACGTACGGAAGATATCCGGCACCGCGCCCGTCGGAGTGTAACCCCGACCTACCTGATGGCAGCGCCGGTCAGCGCATCGCGGATGGCGGTAGGCGCGCCGAGTCCGCCGGTTTCCCCGGCGACCAGTCCGTCCACGCCTGCCAGCACCACAGGGTCGAGCGTCTCGCGCGTGAACGCCGCCGGCTGTCCGGCCCGGTTGGCGCTGGTGGAAACCAGGGCGCCGCCGTAGGCATGGCAGAGCTCGATCACCAGCGGATGCGCGCTGATGCGCACGGCGATGCCGTCGTGCGTGCCGGTGATCCAGCGCGGCGCGGTGGTGCTGGCGGGCATCACCCAGGTATGCGGGCCCGGCCAGGTGGCGAGCACCGCCGCCAGGTTTTCCGCAGGCACGGCGGCCAGATCCAGGAACGGCCGCAGCTGCTCCAGATGCGAGGCGATCAGGATCAGGCCCTTATCGACATCGCGCTGCTTGATCGCCAAGAGCCGCAGTACGGCATCTTCATCGCGCGGGTCGCAACCCAGGCCCCAGACCGCTTCGGTCGGATAGGCGATGACTCCGCCGGTCTGCAGGGCGGTGGCGGCTTCGTGGATTGAAAGTAGCGAGTTGATCATCGGAAGTGGCCTGTCGACCGGCTTTCATGTGCGGATGGCATTGACCATAGCGATGCCAGAACCATCCGGATTATTCTCAGATCGTCATTCCCGCGAAGGCGGGAACCCAGTGCCTTTGGTGCGACCCACCTGCGGGACAAGCGGAAGTCGCTGGGTTCCCGCCTTCGCGGGAATGACGATTCCATTTGGCGGGCGCCCACAATGCGAGCAGCCCGAACTGCCTTGCCCAGCCACCAGCTTCGACACCGCGCCGAGTTACTTCGCCGCCTTGACGATCCGCTTCTTGCCCAGCTCGATGTTGGCGGCCGGCGTCAGCAGCGATTTGGCAGGCTCGACCACCGGGGCCACCGATTTGCGAACCGGTGCCTTCTTCGCGGCAGTCTTCTTCGCGGCGGTTTTCTTGGGGGCCTTCTTCACGGCTTTCTTGGCCGCGGCCTTCTTCGGCGCCGCTTCCTTCTTCACAGCGGTTTTCTTGGCAGCCGTCTTCTTGCCGAAACCCTTGCGCATCGGCTTGCCGGTTTCCTCCAGCAGCTTCACCACTTCCTCCAGCGTCAGCGAAGCGGGTTCGCGATCCTTGGGAATGCGGCCGTTGAGCTTGCCGTCGCTGATGTAAGGGCCATAGCGGCCGTTGAGCACCTGGATATCGCTGCCGTCGAATTCCTTGATGACGCGGTTGCGCGCGATCTCTTCCTTCTCTTCGATCAAGAACACCGCGCGCGCCAGATCGATGGTGTACGGGTCGTCCTCCTTCTTCAGCGACGCATACACGCTGCCGCGCTTGGCGAAGGCGCCGAAACGGCCGATGCCGACGCTGACTTCCTCGTCCTTGTCCTGGCCCAGCTTGCGCGGCAGCTTGAACAGCTCCAGCGCGTCCTCCAGGGAAATGGTGTGCATGCTCTGGCCGGGACGCAGCGAGGCGAAGGTCGGCTTGTCTTCCGCATCCTCGGCGGTGCTGCCGATCGCCGCATACGGTCCGTACCGGCCCAGGCGCACGCTGACCGGCTTGCCGGTCTTGGGGTCGCTGCCCAGCTCGCGCGCGCCGGTGGCCTCGCTGCGGTCCACCGACTCCTTCTTGTCTTCGACCAGTTGCTTGAACGGGCCCCAGAAACGCTCCATCAGCGGGATCCAGTCCTCTTCGCCGCGCGACACCGCGTCCAGCTCGTCCTCGAGCTTGGCGGTGAAGTCGTAATCGACGTACTGGGTGAAATGTCCGCTGAGGAAATTGCTGACCGCGCGGCCCACGTCGGTGGGACGGAAGCTGCGCCCTTCCATTTCGGTGTACTTGCGGAACAGCAGTGTCTGGATGATCGAAGCGTAGGTCGAGGGACGGCCGATGCCGTATTCCTCCAACGCCTTGACCAGTGCCGCTTCGGTGAAACGCGGCGGCGGCTGGGTGAAATGCTGTTCGGCGTGGATGCGGTCCAGCGGCACGCGGTCGCCGGGCTTCATCAGCGGCAGCTTGCGGCCTTCGTCCTCGTCCTCGGAGGTCTTGGTGTCCTTGCCTTCCTCGTACACGGCCAGGAACCCGGGCACGACCACGCTGGTGCCGCTGGCGCGGAAGCTGTGCTCGCTGCCGGCGGCCAGCTCGACGCTGACGGTGTTGAGGGTGGCGGGAATCATCTGGCAGGCGACGGCGCGCTTCCAGACCAGTTCGTAGAGTTTGCGTTCGTCGTCGGACAGGAAGCGCGAAACCTGCGCGGGCGTGCGCAACGCCGAAGTGGGGCGGACCGCTTCGTGGGCTTCCTGCGCGTTCTTCGATTTGGTCTGGTAGACGTTGGGCTTGTCCGGCAGCGATGCGGTGCCGAAATCGCGCGCGATCACGTCGCGGATCTCGTCCAGCGCGTCCTGCGACAGGTTGACCGAGTCGGTACGCATGTAGCTGATCAGGCCGACCGTGCCTTCCTCGCCGATGGCCACGCCTTCATAAAGTTTCTGCGCGACCTGCATGGTCTTGCGCGTAGTGAAGCCGAGCTTGCGCGAAGCTTCCTGCTGCAGGGTGGAGGTGGTGAACGGCGGCGAAGGACGGCGCTTGCGTTCCTTGCTGACCACGTCGGTGACGTGCAGCGCGCCTTGCGCGGCCTGCTGGATGCGCAGGCGCGCCGCTTCGGCGGTGTCGCCGTCGGTGACGGTGAACTGTTCGAACTTCTGTCCGTCCAGCTTCACCAGCTTGGCGGTGAAGGCCTGCGAGGGATGCGCGCACTCGGCCTCGATGGACCAGTATTCGCGCGCGATGAACGCTTCGATCTCTTCCTCGCGCTCTACGATCATGCGCAACGCCGGCGACTGCACGCGCCCGGCGGACAGGCCGCGCTGCACCTTACGCCACAGCACCGGCGACAGATTGAAGCCCACAAGGTAGTCCAGCGCGCGGCGCGCCTGCTGCGCATCGACCAGGTCGCCGGCGATCTGGCGCGGCTTGGTCATGGCTTCCTTGATGGCGCGCGGGGTGATCTCGGTGAACACCACCCGTTCCAGCGTCTTGTCCTTGAGCAGGCCGCGCTCCTTCAGGATCTCGGCGATATGCCAGCTGATGGCCTCGCCCTCGCGGTCCGGGTCGGTGGCCAGGTAGATGGCATCGGCGCTCTTGGCGGCCTTGGCGATGGCTTCCACGTGTTTTTCGTTCTTGTCGATCAGCGCGTAGCTCATCGCGAAATTCTGATCGGGGTCTACCGCCCCCTCCTTCGGCACCAGGTCGCGGACATGGCCGTAGGAAGCCAGGACGGTGAAGTCCTTGCCGAGGTATTTGTTGATCGTCTTGGCCTTGGCGGGCGATTCGACGATGAGCAGGTGCTTAGGCATGGGTTGGGTTCGAGCGCCGGCGGGGCCGGCGAGTGTCCTTCAGATGGGGTCGGCGTAGAAGCCAACGCCCGGGGTGTATGCCCCGGGCGTTCAGGTTTCTTCTATTTATAGTGGAATCACGCCGGACCCATGGCTGTCAAGCGCGGGCTGCGGCCCGGTCAGCGCATGGAGCTGGCGATTCCGATCATCGCGAACACCATGATCGCCCCGAAAAGCAGTATCAGCACGCCAAAAATGGCAAGAATCACGACGGTGACCGTGCCCAGTTCACGTTTCTGCCATTCAGGATGGGCGGTGTACGCCCACTTATCCACCACCAGGGTGTCGCAGATCATGTCGTGCAGGCCCTGTTTGCGCTCGGTGAAGGCCGCCATCAGGAAGCCGATGCCGATAGTCAGGCTGCTCAGAATGGTGCCGAAGAACCGGCCTACGCCGCGCGCCAGGCTGATGCGGGTGCCATCGGTGCGCACTACTTTGATGCCCACCGCCATCTTGCCCAGCGTGGCCTGTTTGGAGGAGGCGTGGAAAGCGGCGTAATAAGCGGCGTTCATGGCCAGCGGCACCACGTACAGCGCCAGCACGAACAGGATGCCGGCGCCGCTGGCGAACATGGTTTCCGGGTTGCTCATGCTGGAGGCGTTGAGGCCGAAGAACAGCCCCATCACCACCAGCTGCACGATCTGGGTGGCGACACCAATGACCATGGCGTCGATCATGTAGGCCGCCACGCGTTTCCAGAAACCGGCGTAGACCACTTCGCCGCCAGCATAGAAGGCTTCGTCGGAAGTCAGCGCCGCGCTGGGCGGGGCGTAGGGCGAAGCGCTGCCGGCTGCATCGCCGCTGGGTTCCCCGAAAGCGGGTGCCGTTCCGCTGGCGGTCGTTGCCGCAGCCGCGGGCTCGACCGGTGTGTAGAAGGTTTCCGCCGGTGCCTGGTGCAGGGCCAGTTCGGCGGTGAAATCGCGCAGCGGCTGCCATTCGGCCATGCCATCGCGCCATACCAGCGTGTCCAGGCGCAGCCGGCCCTGATGGAAGCGTTGCGCCAACTCGTCCGCGCTGAGCGGCCCTTGGCGTTGACGTTCGGCGTCGGCGTAGTACCAGTTTTCCATAAGCTTTCCTTCAAAGTCCTTTATCAACGCGCCTATCTAAGGACGGAGCCGAATCCCAGCGCTACCATCAATATCACCCCCAGCAGTATCAGCCCGAAATATCCCACCAGCACCACCACCGCGGCGGTTCCCAGCTCGTGCCGCTGCATTTCCGGCTGTGCGGTGAAGGCCCATTTATCCACCACCACCGTGTCGCAGATCATATCGTGCAGGGCCTGCTTGCGAGCGGTGAAGCCGGCCATCAGGTAACCGATGCCCAGCAGGAGGGCGCTGGGAATGGTGGCGAAATAGCGCGCGAGCGCGCGCAGGAAGCTGATGCTTTCGCCGTCGCTGCGCACCACCTTGATGCCGATCAGCATTTTGCCGGGCGTCGCTGCATTGAAGGACGCGTGGAAAAAAGCGTAGTAGCAGGCCTGCAGCAACAAAGTAACCGATGCGATCATCAGCGCTACCGCAAGCTCGCCACCCCCGGCCAGGTCGCCCAGCAGTGTGCCCAACGCTTCGCCGCCGAATCTGCCGATGAGCCCGATGACCATGCTGTCCGCGATGGCCGCCGCCGCGCGTTTCCAGAACCCGGCGTAGACGATGTCCTCGTTGCGCGCCGCCGGCGCGCGACTGCGCAGTGCGGCCTGGGAGGGGCGGTAGGGATTGCCGGAATCCAGATTGTCGAGCGCCTGCACGGCGCGCTGGTGAGCTTCGGCCAGCACCTGCGGCGGCAATTCGGAAGGCTCGCTGCCCAGGTTGAACACGGCACGGCCGCTGGTCGGCGCCGGAGCGATCGTCGGTGCGGGCTCCGGTTCCGCTACCGGAGGCAACGGTGCCAGCGCAGGCGGCCCCGCTTTGGCCGATGGCGGCGGTTCGGCGGCCGCAGCGGCGGCAGGCAGCAGATTCAACTGCTCGGCCAATTCGCTCAATGCGCGCCAATGCAGCATTCCATCGCGCCAGACCAGAGTGTCCGGATTGACGATTTCGCGGTGGAAGTACTGCTTGAGTTCATCGGTGGACAGCGGCCCCTGCTGCTGTCGTTCGGCGTCGGTGTAATACCAGATGGACATGTGGTCTCCCCAGACCGTTTGCAGAAAAATAAACCCAAGCGCTGCGCCCTGCCCAGCGCAATGGTTTGAAACCTGGGATCCTTCGCCGAAAAACCATCGCGAAGCTGCGAATTCAACCGCGCCAGCGCGAACAACGCACGCGCATCCTCATCCGCGGCATTTGATCGGCAGTAACTTGTCGTCGATTTCCGAACTGCATTGCCAGGACGAATCGGACGGATCGTATTCCAGCCACACCGCCTTGCCGTCCAGCGCTTCCTTGCCGGGCACGGTGAGGATCAATTCCATGCCGCACAGGTCGCTCTCGAACTGGCCGAAGGAGATCGAAGCGACGGTGCCGCTGGCATAGCTCTCCGGCGTGCCGAAACCGGCTTCTTCGTTGTTCGGGCAGGTTTGCTCGCGCGCCACATGCGCGGCGAAGGCCGCTTTCACCGGCTCGGCGACGGGCAGGGCCGAGGCCACCTTGGCCCGCAGCGTGTAGTCGTTGTAGGCGGGCAGCGCGATCGCCGCCAGGATTGCGACCACCGGAATGAACAGGGCGCCGGCAACGATGAGGGCGATCATGCAGCCGGACAGGCCGGATTTGGGCGGGGCCGAAACACGTTGCGGCATCGATACCGGGCGTGGCGGCAACGGCGGCGGAAGCGCGCCGCCGGCAAGTCCCAGCTCCGCCGCGAAATCGCCCAGCGGCTGCCATTTCGCCTGACCGTCGCGCCAGACCAGCGTATCCAGACCGATGCGGCCCTGGCGGAATTGCGCTATCAAATCGTCGTTATCCAGCGGCCCTTGGCGCTGGTCGACACCCGCGGAGTAATACCACTCGCTCATTGCGTTCCCTGCAAGATTCGCCCTTCCCCGCAACGGGGAAGGTCACAGGGGTTTAGTGTACCGGTTCAGGTTCGTCGTCGAACATCTGGGTTTCCATCCACGCATAGGCGGCTTCGGAACCAGGCTGGTTGAACAGCACCATCAGCACGACCCATTTCAGGTCGTCCAGGTCCAGTTCGTCCTGGTCCAGGGCCATGGCGCGGTCCAGCACCAGCTCGCGCTGGTCGGCGTCCAGCACGCCGTGCTGTTCCAGGAACAGCAGGAAGCCACGGCATTCCACGTCCAGCTTTTCCAGCTCGGGACCGTGGTAGACGCGGGTGGGGCCGCCGATGCGGGGTTCGCTGGCGGCCGGGCGCTGCTCGGCCAGGGCATCGAGCCAGTCGAACGCCTTGCTGATCTCGGCTGGGCTGAAACCGGCCTGGATCAGGCCGTTTTGGAGCGAGTCGCGGTCGCGGACAGGGTCCGCGTCTTCGGTGAAGTAGTGTTCGAACAGGTAAAGCAGTACATCCAGGATGCTCTCTTTCATTGCCCCTCGGCCTGCGTCCCTGACGCTGTGGAGGAAAGAAACTAGGTCTTGCGCGAGTAGCGCCCGTGTTCGACCGCCACCCGTCCATCCAGTTCCATGACCAGCAGCATGGAGGACAGTTCGGCGGCCGTCAATCCGGTCCGCTCGACCAGCAAATCCATACCGGTTGGGTCATGGCCCAGCGCCAGCCACAAGGGCTGGTAGTCGGGGTTAAGCGGCGCAAGGGCGTTGTCGGCACCGATATGGGGACGGGCCAGGCTGCCCGCAAGCCGCCCGCGCAGGAAATCGGCCAGTTCGCTGGCCATCGGCACCAGCGCGTCGAGCACCTCCTGGGCGTTCTCCACCAGGCCGGCTCCTTCCCGGATCAGCCGGTGGCAGCCCCGCGCCATCGGGTTGTGGATGGACCCGGGCACGGCGAACACTTCGCGCCCGTTGTCGCCGGCCTGGCGGGCGGTGATCAGGGCGCCGGAGCGCTCGGTGGCCTCCACTACCAGCGTGCCCAAAGCCAGGCCGGCCAGGATCCGGTTGCGGCTGGGGAAATGCGCCGGCTTGGCCGGGGTGCCGGGCGGATGTTCGCTGACCACCGCCCCTTGCGCGGCGATGCGTTCGCGCAAGCCGGCATGGTGCGGCGGATAGGCGAGGTCCGGTCCGGTGCCGAGCACGGCGACCGTGACCCCTTGCGGTACCGACAGCGCCGCTTCATGGGCGGCGGCATCGATGCCTGCCGCCATTCCGCTGATCACCGCGGTGCCCGAAGCTGCAAACGCCTTGGCGAAGGAATGCGCATTGTCGCGCCCGCCGGCGGTAGGCGAGCGGCTGCCCACGATGGCGACCCCGGCATGCCAGAGCAGGGAAGGGTCGCCGTCCACGAACAACGCCAACGGTGGACTGCCGATCCGGCGCAGCAGGGGTGGGTAATCGGGATCGTGCCAGCCGAGCAGGTGGTGACGGGCGTGATCCAGCCACTGGCGCGCACGTTGCAAGATCTCATTATCGGGCTGGCGGATGCGTTGTATCTGCGCTTCGTTAAGACCCGCCGCTCTCCAGGCCGAGGCGCCTGCGGCCAGACTGCGTGTGGGAGTGCCGTGCGCATCCAGCAGACCGCGGCGGGGCGCGACGGCACCGCCGGCAAGGATCAGTTTCAGCAGGGCTAAGGCGTCTTCTTCATGCATCCCTTCAGACTAGGGCGGAAACGACGACGGCGCCTTCAGGCGCCGTCGTGTTGTTGCATAGGAAGTTTCCTACCGGAAGATCAGTAGGTCGCGTCCGGATGCTTGAGCGCGTAGCCCACGCGTGCCGGCTTGGTGCCTTCCATGACCAGGCCGTAGCTGACCTTTTCGAAGGTGCGGAACACCATCACATGGCCGGCATATTCGTCGGGGAGCACGCGGTCGCTGCTGCCCGCCTTGGTCCGGGAATTCGGACGCGTCTCGGTCGTGCGCGAATCCTCCGGATCATGCAGGCGGTCGATGACGTGGCTGCCCTGGCGCCAGATGGAGAACACCGTGCCGTTGTCGATTCCCTCGCGGCTGCCGCCGGAAATGGCCACCACATCGCGCGGGCCGCCCGAAGTCAGGGCGTTGGCTACCGCAGCGATCTGAAGCTTGCCTTCGGGCTGCAGTACCTTGGGCACGTGCGGGAAGAACTGCAGGTCGTAGGGCTGGGCTTCGACCGGGATCAGGCGGTCGCCGACACGGACTTCGTGGCCGTTGCCTTCCAGGGCCAGCGTGCTGGCGTCCGAACCGGGCACCACGCCGCGGGTCAGTGTGCCGACGCTGATCTGGGCCAGTTCATAGCCCAGCAGCTCGAGCTGCGGCCCGGTATCCAGAGCGGCGCTGTTCCAATTGCGCTCCCAGTCGATGGTCTGCGAACCCAAGCGCTTGCCGCGGAAGTCCAGATCTTCCTTGTAGGTCGCGTAGCGGCCATTGGAAACGAAACGGGTATGGGTGTAGCGCAGGGTGGGGCGCACGACCGCGAAACGCTGACCGACCTGGGCGCCTTCCAGGCCCACGGTGTAGATCAGCTGGCCGCCCGAGCTGCGCAGGCGGTCCTCTTCCAGGCCGACCACCCGCGGCAGCTGTTCGAAGCTGTCGGTCACGCGCAGGTTCTTCAGGAAGGGTTCGATGTCGGCCAGCGGGATCGCCCCGATCGGCGCTTCCTGGCGCGGGCCCGGCTGCAGGGCCACGCGGTCCAGGTAGGCCAGGCTGATCACGTCGCCGGGGTAGATGAGATGCGGATTCTTGATCTGCGGGTTGGCCTGCCAGATTTCCGGCCACAGCCAGGGCTTCTTCAGGAATTTGGCGGAGATGTCCCAGAGGGTGTCGCCCCTTTTCACCACATAGGTGTCGGGATGGGCGCCGGACATTTCGGCGGCCGCGGCGTAGGTGGCCACGATGAACGCGGCGGCGGCAAGAACCGTACGAAATTTTCTGAACATGATGATCCCCACCTGATTCCCCACAGGTTGTCCGCACTATAGTCCAGAAACCCGGGCACTAAGCAAGCTCGGGAGTTAGAATTCGTGAGGTCTTGCCGAATTCCGACGGCATCCCCATTACAGAACTGCCATGTCACTGCTCCCTATCCTCGAATTCCCCGATCCCCGGCTGCGCACCAAGGCTGTGCCGGTGGATTCCGCGCAGATCGCCGATCCCGCATTCCAGCGCCTGCTCGACGACATGTTCGAGACCATGTACGAAGCCCCGGGCATCGGCCTTGCCGCCAGCCAGGTCGATGTGCACAAGCGCTTCATGGTCATCGACATCAGTGAGGACAAGAGCGCCCCGCAGGTGTTCATCAACCCGGAAATCCTTTCCAGGACCGGCGAGCAGGTCTATCAGGAAGGCTGCCTGTCGGTACCCGGCATCTTCGCCGACGTGACCCGCGCAGACTCCATCGACGTGCGTTTCCTGGGCCGCGACGGCCAGCCGCGACAGCTGCAGGTCGACGGCTTGCTGGCGGTATGCATCCAGCACGAGATGGACCACCTGGACGGCAAGCTGTTCGTCGACTACCTGTCGCCGCTCAAGCGCGAGATGGTGCGCAAGAAGCTGGCCAAGCAGCGCAAGCTGGCGGGCGACGCGGCTTGAACGGCCGGGAATCGGGAATGGGGAATAGGGAATAGAAAAGGCGGTTAGCCGTCTCTTGGCCGTTACCATTCCCCATTCCCTATTCCTCATTCCCCCATCATGAGAATCGTTTTCGCCGGCACGCCGGCCTTTGCCGTCCCCAGTCTTCGCGCTGCGCATGCGCACGGCGAGGTGATCGCGGCTTATACACAGCCGGACCGGCCTGCGGGGCGTGGGCGCGGGCTGACTCCTTCCCCGATCAAGCTGGAAGCGATCCAGCGTGGGATTCCGGTGCTGCAACCGGAAACGCTCAAGCGTAAGGAATCGCAGGAAGCGCTTCGCGCGATGGAGCCGGACTTGCTGGTGGTGGTCGCCTACGGCCTGATCCTGCCGCGCACCGTGCTGGAGATCCCGCGCTTCGGCTGCTGGAACGTGCACGCATCGTTGCTGCCGCGCTGGCGTGGCGCCGCGCCGATCCAGCGGGCCATCGAGGCCGGCGATACCGAAACCGGCGTCTGCCTGATGCAGATGGAGGCCGGCCTGGATACCGGGCCGGTGCTGCTGGCGCATACCACGTCCATCGGGCCAGAAGAAACCGGCGGACAGCTGCACGACCGCCTTGCCGAAATGGGTGCCGGGGTGCTGGCCGATGGTCTGGCCTTGCGTCGCGCCGACGTGTTGCCGGTGCCGTGGGTGCAACCCGAGCAGGGAGTGACCTATGCGCACAAACTGGACAAGAACGAGGCGCGTCTGGACTGGAACCAGCCCGCCACGGTCTTGGCGCGCAAGGTGCGCGCCTTCGAACCCTGGCCGGTGGCCGAGGCGCTGGTGGCGGGCGAGCGTCTGCGCATCCGCGGCGCGGTGGCGTTGGATCTGCCCCATGCATTCGCGCCGGGCACGCTGCTGGCCGCCGGCAAGCAGGGCCTGGACATCGCCTGCGGAGAAGGCGCGTTGCGTCTGCGCGTGATCCAGCGCGAGGGCGGCAAGGCGATCACGGCCGCCGACTATCTGAACGCGCGCCGCGATCTGGCCACGCTTTGAACACTTCGTCCAGCGGTCCATCCGCAGGCGCCGCCCCCGGCGTCGCCACGCGCGTGCTTGCCGCCAAAGCGCTGGACGCGGTGATCCATCGAGGCCGTTCCCTGAAAGGCGAACTGGCGACGGCGCTGGCGCAATTGCCCGATCCGCGCGACCGCGCCTTGCTGGAAGCGATTTGTTTCTCGGCCCTGCGCCAGCGCGCGCGCTACGACGCGGCGTTGCAGCTCTGGCTGCAGAAGCCGTTGGGAGAAAAGGACGGCGACTTGCGCTCGCTATTGCTGGTGGGTTTCGCCCAGATCGATGCGATGGGCCTGCCGGCGCACGCTGCGTTGTCGGCTACCGTAGACGCCGCGCGCGTGCTCGGCCGGCCACATCAGGCCGGCATGATCAACGCGTTGTTGCGGCGCGCGCAACGCGAAGGATTTCCCGAATCGGATCCGGCCGCGGCCTGGCCGGCCTGGTTGCGCAAGAAGATCAATTTGGAGTGGGGCGCGCATGCGGAGGCTATCTTCGAAGCCAGCGCGCATGCCGCGCCGCTGTGGTTGCGGGTGAACCGCAGCAAGGGCACGCGGGACCAATATGCCGCGCGTCTGCAGGAAGCCGGCATCGTCTCGGGCACCGATCCGGACCTGCCTGATGCGCTGCGCATCGATCTGCCGGTCGCCGTGTCGGCGCTGCCGGGTTTCGCCGAGGGCGATGCTTCGGTGCAGGACGGTTCCGCGCAACAGGTGGCCGATGCGTTGCCGCTGGCTCCCGGAGCGCGTGTGCTGGATGCGTGCGCCGCGCCGGGCGGCAAGGCGGCCCATCTGCTGGAGCGCGATCCTTCCCTGAGCCTGCTGGCGCTGGACGTCGATCAGCGCCGTTTGAACCGGGTGCGGGAAACATTGGCGCGTATCGGCGCGCAGGCCGAGTTCCGCACGGCCGACGCGAGCGATACGCAAACCTGGTGGGACGGCGAGCCGTTCGACGCCGTGTTGCTGGACGCGCCGTGTTCTGCGACCGGCATCGTGCGGCGGCAGCCGGATGTGCTGCTGCATCGCCGCCCGGAAGACTTGTCTTCGCTGGTGGCTTTGCAAGCGCGTTTGCTGGACGGCTTGTGGAAAACGGTCAAGCCGGGAGGAGCGTTGCTTTATGCGACCTGTTCGATTCTGAAAGACGAGAACGAGCTACAGATTTCCCGTTTCATGGCGCGCACGGCCGATGCGCAATCGCAGGCGTTGGATGCGCGCTACGGCCATGCCGCGGGCCACGGCCGGCAGAGATTGCCGGGTGAACTGGGTATGGACGGGTTTTTTTATGCGCTGTTGCGCAAGCGCGATCCCGACCAGTCGCAGTGAAAGTTCAGTGAAAGACCCCGGCGGCTGAACGCATCGTTAAGTATTTCGTTTCGCAATTGTGAGACGAAATTACTCAAGACTTTACGCTTCGCCCGCTACCATTGAACGCTCTTACTTCAGTGCTGGATCGAGCGAAAAATGGCTGTTTCGGGAAGAAGGCTCTACTCGCAACGTCATCTGGAGCGACAGCGTTTTGCCGCCAGTGCCGCCGGGCTTTCCTTAGTCTGCGCTACCGCATTGATATTTCTGCCCAAGGGTTTCGCCGCTTTCGGGGTGCTGTTGGCAGCGACCACACTGCTGGTGCCCGACTTTCTTGCCGATGCATGGGCCAGAACCGGGCGTGTGCTCGGGTCTGTCGCATTGCTGGCGGTCCTGGTGCTCGGATGGACGATCCTATCCATGCAGTTCTCCGGGCAGGGATGGCGGACCATCGATAACTACGCAAGATTCCTGCTGATGCCCTGGTGCGGATTGCTGGCGTTTGCGCTGGCTCCCTCGCGCTTATGGTTATGGATCGGCGCGATGTCCGGGGTCGCTCTGGCTTGCGCTATCGCAATAGTGGAACTGGTTTCCGGAGTCGAGCGCGCTGGCGGCGGCGGCAATCCCATTGTATTCGCCAATGCCGTGCTGGCATTGCTGGTGCTGGTGGTCTATTGCCGTCCGCAAGAAGAGCGCCCCTGGATGCTGCCGTTACTGGCCCTGATGCTGGTGCTGGGAACCATCGCCATCGTGCTGTCGGGGAGCCGCGGAGTTTTGCCGGGCCTGGGCTTGCTGGTGCTGGTCGCCGCGATCGGAAGCGGTGGCCGCCGGGCACGGTACCGCATCGGTATTTCCCTGGGCGCATTGCTGCTGTTGCTGGCGTTGATGTGCGCTGTGCCGTGGCTGACGGCGCATATGCGGCTGGAGAATATCCAGACGGATCTGCAGAAGTACTCCGCCGGTCATGTGGATTCGGCCGTGGGCGCAAGACTGGAATTCCTGTCGCTGGCCTGGCATGCATTCCTGGACCATCCCTGGACAGGTGTGGGGATAGATCGGTTCGGTACCCTGGTGGATCAGTTGCCCATATGCCGCACGCAAGAATTGACCGTTTGCACGCTCCACCACGCCCATAACGATCTGGCGCAATGGTCGGCGACCTTGGGCATTCCCGGACTTTTCCTGATCGTGGCGCTTTATCTGCTTCCAGCGAGCCATTTTCTGAGAATCATCATCGCCCACCGTCTGACCCTGCCGAAGGGTTCCGCCTGGGCTGGTTTGATGCTGGTCGTAGTGTATGTGCTTTCCGGAATAACGCAGTCCATGTTCGCGCATGCCTTGACCACCACGCTTTACGCGGTCCTGGTGGGTCTGTTGCTCGGCTTGTCCCTACGCGAGAGCTCGCCCGTCGAGAGCTCGCCGGCGCAAGGCGCGGCACCGGTTTGAACGGTTAGTCGCGCTTCTTGCCCGATACCGGCTGCGCATGTTGCAGCATCAGCAGCATGATCGATTTCTGCCGTACGTAGTTGGCGCGCACGTAGGCGTATACGAGCCCCTGCCAACCGTCCAGAAAGCCGAGCCTGAAAACATAACCCCGCCAGAACCGCCAGGCAGGCGACAGCACCAGTTTGAGCAACGAGGCGCGCTTGCCGCGGGCATGCTCGTGCTCGGCCATCATTCGCGCGTAGGTTTGCGTCTTCGCCAGCTGCTGCTCGAGCGAGCGGTAAGGGTAATGAACGACATCGCCTTCCAGCAGCAGGACCGGCCCATCCACGCTGGCCGTTTCGTGGATCTCACGTTCGCCGCGCCAACCCCCGCGGCGGCGGTCGAACAGGCGCAGGCCGCGGTCGGGATAAGCATTGCCATGGCGCAGGAATTTGCCGAAGTACCATGACAGCCTGGCGAACCGGTAACCCGCCGCGCCGGCGAAGCCGCCCGCTTGCGCGGCCTGGATCGAGGCGCGCAAACGGTCGCTGATACGCTCGTCCGCATCGAGGGTGAGGATCCACTCATGGCTGGCCTGCGCGGCGGCGAACGCTTTCTGGCTGCGATAGCCCTCGAAAGGCCGCACCAGCACCTTCGCGCCGCGCTGTTCGGCCATCGCCGCCGTACCGTCGGTGGATCCGGAGTCGACCACGACCACTTCGTCGCAGAACGACACCGAGGCCAGGCAATCGGCAATGCGGTCGGCCTCGTTGAACGTGATAATGCAGGCCGAAAGCCGCGGCCGCTCGCCGTGAGCGGTGGTTGGAGATGTATCGATGGCCGAGTACCTGTTGTTTGCTACCGAACGGTATGCGCTGCCTATTCTGCAACCTTTGGCGCGCGCATTGCATGAGTCGGGCCAGTCAGTGTCGGCCTGGCTGGAGGGCGCGGCGTCGGGCGGGCGCTGGGAAACGCCCGTGCGCGCGGTCGGTCTGCGCGAGGCGCTGGCGCTGCGTCCGCGCGCGGTGTTCAGCGCGGCCAACTGGGTGCCGTCGTTCGTGTCCGGCGCCAAGGTGCAGGTGTTCCATGGCTTCAATGTGGAGAAGCGCGGCGACACACGGGGTCACTTCCGGGTTAGGGGCATGTTCGACCTGTACTGCACGCAGGGACCGGCGACCACGGCGCCGTTCCGCGCGCTCGCCGAACGCGAAGGGCATTTCGCGGTGGCCGAAACCGGCTGGCCCAAGCTCGATCCCCTGTTCCGCCACGACGCACATGCAGACGATGCGCTGAAGCTGCCCGCCGCGGGCCGCCGCATCGTTCTGTTCGGTTCCACCTTCACCGAGCGGCTGAGCGCGGCACCGCTGCTGTTCGACGCCATCGCCGCCGAAGTCGCGCGCGGCGACCGCTACTGGCTGCTGACTTTGCATCCCAAATGCCCGCAGGAATGGTTCGACCGCTACCGCTCGCTGGCGGGCCCCAATGCGGGCTTCGTCGAAACCGAGCAATTGATGGCAGCGCAACGGGTCGCCGACGTGCTGGTATCGGATACCTCGTCCATCGTTTCCGAGTTCGTGGTGCAGCACAAGCCGGTGGTCACCTTCCGCAATCGCGCGCCGAAACCGCACATGCTCGATTTCTCCGACAGCGCGCTGCTGCCGGCGATGCTGGAGCGGGCATTCGCGCCGACCCCGGAGTTGCGTGCGGAAATACTGCGCTATGCCGATGCCATACATCCCTACCGCGATGGGCGCTCCTCAGAGCGGGTGATCGCCGCCACCGAGGATTTCATCGGCGGCGAAATGGGTTCGCTACGCGCCAAGCCCCTGGCCGCGCGCCTGCGCAACCTGCAGATCAGGCATCGCCTGGGTTACTGGGGCCCGGCGCGCTGACAGCATCGGGTCGCCGTATGGGCTACGGCGAATGCGGGTCGCCCGCAACCGCCGAACGCCAAGCCGAAATCACCTGCGTCGCCGAGAGGTCGCGCACTTCGCTCTGGTCGCCGCGTTCGCCACGCAACACCAGTACCTTGCCCGGTCCCAGCGGACGCCATTTGAGCGGCGAAGCGTGACCGAACATCACCACCAGCGGGCAAGCCAGCGCGGCGGCGGCGTGCGCCGGGCCGGTGTCCACCGAGACCATGCTGTGCGCGTCCTCGATCAACGCGAGCAAGCGCGGAATAGGCAGTTCGCTGCCCAGGTTATGCATGCGCGGGTCGTTGCCGGCGGCAACGCGGATTTCCTCAAGTACCGATTGCTCCTGCGGCGATCCGCACAACAGCACTTGCGCGTCGGGCAGGTCTTGCCAGATCGCGCCGGCCAGTGCCGCCCACGATTCCGGCGGCCAGAACTTCGGGTGCTGGCGCGTGGCCACGGTGCCGCGTTTGTGGGTGCGCTTGTTGCCGGGCTGCAGCAGGATCAACGGACCGCGCAGGCCTTTGGCCTGCTTCCATCGACGGTATTCGTCGCGTGCGGCGTCGCCCAGCACCAGCGACGGCAGCCGATAAGCCTGCGCGTCGACTGCACGAGTCGGAAAGGGCGAAACGGGATCGCGCATGCCCATGTCCAGCCAGCGGTCCGGCCACAGACGGATCGGCGCTTCCGGCGCTTCGTCCTCGATCGGCCGCCGCACCATGTCCTCTTCGCGTACGCCGCCACGCCGCAGCAGAGCCAGCAGGCGCGGATGGTTGTCGCACATGTAGACCGGCCCGCGTCCGCGCTGGCGCAGCCAGCGCGCGACCCGCCACTGGCTGGGGTTCAGCACGTACGGCGTATTGCGGCTGGTGAGCAGGTGCACCTCGGCCACCGCCGGGTCGTCGGCCAACAGCGCTTCGGTCCATGCATCGGCGCCGATCACATCGACCGCCGATCCGTAGCGTGCGCTAAGCAGATGGATCAGGGTGGTGAGTACCACCACGTCACCGAAAGCGCCGGTGCGCACGATCAGGGGGCGGGCCGTCATTGGGCGTGGCCATGAGCGGGCGCCGACAGGACAGAAACGCAACCGCCGTCATCCACGCATTCGGAAGTAAAGGTCATTGGATTCTGGATCTGGGCAGGGGAATCGGCATTCGGCGGACGCATCGCTGCGTGCCTACCAGCGCATTCTACGGCGTGCCAAAGCTTGCGACAGTTGCGAGTAGAGTGTCCTCGCCTCCGCTTCCGGCAGGAAACGCATTTGCAAGGGCGGCGCAAAGCCGCCGGCGCCGGCCGTGTCCAGCCACAAACTGGCGGTGCCCATGCGCCTGTCCATCGGCGAACGCGTCAGGCGCAATGCCTGCAGCTTGTCTATTTCCGCGAAGCGCCAGTAGCGCGACCACCAGCCGCCGCGAATGGCCACCAAGCGATCGTCCACCGCATATCCGGCGCGCCGTGCCTGTTGGATTGCCGCATAGGCGCTCCAGGGTAGCCATAGCAGCGGCAACAATCCCCACACGGTCTGGAAATAGAAAGTCAGGGCCAGCGTCAATATGCCGATGAAAACCAGGGTGGGCAGGAACAGCCGCCACCAGACGCGGGCCGGCAATGCCGTCCACTCCGATCTGGGCCATTGCGCCTGCGGTAGGAGATGCTGGATCAGCGCATCGCAGGTTTCCGGTGTGGCGATGGGCGCCAACTCCTTCAACGCGCGCTGATCGTTCTGGCCCTGTTGTTCGGCTACTGCAGTATCGATGCGCAGATTGCGGCGCTTGAGCAGGCGCTGGAGAAATCCTTCGTGCAGCGTCCACGCCTGGATGCGCCGGCGCGCCACGCTGGTGCGCAATTTCGACAGCAAACCGCGTTCCACGGTGAGCCGGCGCTGTTCTTCGCTGAGACGAAAGCCGTGGTACTGCACCAACGCCAGCAACACCGAAAGCAGACGCAGCAACGCAGCCGCCAGCAGAAGCAGCGCGACAGCGGCAGCGGCCGTGGTGATCCAGCCGTACTGCAAGTGGCTGGCGTAACCGAACAATTGCCGCGCGAAGCGCTCGAAATAATTGGCGAGCATCTGGTCGGGAAACGCCTGCCACGCCGCGCCGAACGCCGCCGCCATCACGATCATGCCGCGATTGGAAACCAGACCCAGCCGGATCACCTCGGAGGTCGGCAGGGACAACAGACTATCGGCTTGCATTGCCGGCGCATCGGCGTCCGGCGCTTGGCCGCGATGCTTGATCAGGCTTTCCAGCGCCAGCGCTTCATCCAGCCGCAGCACGCGCATCTGCGCCTCGGGTTTTTGTCCGCCGGCCGATTCCAGCCTGACCTCGGCCACGCCGAACAGGCGGTGCAGCACGGTCTGGTGCAGCACCACGTTGTGGATGCGCGAATACGGGATCTCGCGCAGGCTGCGGTGCAGCCAGCCGTCGCGGATGCTCAATCCATCGCGGCCGATGCGGTAGCGGTAGGTGAAGTACTGCAGCACCGAGATAACCACCAGCACGCCCACGGCGATCAACGGGCCGATGCCGGCCCAGAAACCACCGGGCCCCCCGCTCCCGCCGAACACCAGCAGAGCAACCAGTGGCACCAGGAACTGCTTGAGCTGCTGCACCAGCACGAACAGCCACGACCACGGATGCAATCGGCGTTCGGGTTTGTCCTCGCCTATGGCTTCGGTCTGCATCACAGCGCGTCGTCGTCGTGGTCCAACTGGCGCGCCAGCCGGTCGCGCAGGCGCTCGGCGTCCTCGCCGTCCAGTCCGGAGACCGACACGGCCGCCATCTTCGTGCCTGCGGTATGGATCACCAGTGTGGCGAGTTTGAAGGCGCGTTCCAGCGGACCGCGCTTGAGGTCCAGATGCTGCACCCGCGAGATCGGCACGCGGCTCTCGGTCTGCCACCAGCGTCCGCGCTGCAGGGCGAAACCCTGCTCGTCCAGTTTCCACAACGTGCGTCGATGGCGTTTGACTGCCAGCCACGCCCCGAATGCCGCGCCCAGAAGTCCGGCCACGGGTGCGACCAGCCACGGAGTGCCGAAGTCAGCGAGTCGCGACAGGAAGGCCGACGCCACCGCGAATGGAATCGCGGATCCGAGCGCTCCGCCGAAGGCGGCCAACTTGGCGCCACGCGCCGGTAAATGCTGCCAATCGGCTACCAGAGGAGTCGCGGGCGCGATCGCTTCCGCTGACGGGTTCTGCGGCGCAGGAGTGCTGGGAAGGTCGGTCATGCCGGGGTTTGTACCTTGTAGGGATTGGGTTCGCCGCTTCCCGGCGGACGCGCGCCATAACGCTTGTAGGTCCACTGGTACTGTGCCGGATCGCGGCGTGCGATGCGCTCGATCATGGCATTGAGCGCGGTCGCCGCGGCCACCGGGTCCGGGTCGGCGATGCCGTCCGGCGCCGGTTCCACACGCAAGGCGAACTCCAGATCGGCGCTGGTGCGCTCGCACCAGGCGAACAGCACGGTGGCGCCGGTACGTTCGGCCAGCCGGGAGACCAGGGTCATGGTCAGGGCCTGCACGCCGAAGAACGGGGCGAATTCGCCGTCGCCCATCTTCGGCTGCTGGTCGGGCAGGATGCCGACCGCGCCGCCCTCCTTCAGCGTTTTCCACAATTGCCGCACCGCCGGCCCTTCGGCGCGGACCTGGCGGATGTTGTCGGCGCCGCGCACGCGCAGCAGGAAGGCATCGCCCACCTTGGAGTCGGGCGGGTTGTAGACGATGGCGATCGGCCCGCGCGAGGACAGCCACTGGTTCAACAGCTCCCAGTTGCCGAAATGCGGCGCCACCACGATCAGTCCTTTCCCCGAGGCCAGCGCCGCGTCGTACGAAGGCTCGCCATGGCGCTCGCGCAACCGCACCAGGTTTTCGGCGTGCGGCCGGGTCCAGAAGCGCAGGGTTTCGAAGGCCTGTCGTGCGGTCGTGCGCAAGATCCGGCGATGCAGCTCCTCACGCTGCGAGGGCAGCAGTTCGGGATAGGCGAGCTGCAGATTGCGGCGGGCGACCTTGCTTTCGCGCGCATCCAGCCGCCGCCAGACCCAGGCCAGCAGATCGGCCGAGTTGCGCAGCCAGGGCCAGGGCAGGGAGGTCAGCAGGGCAGTGGCGCGGTAGAGCAGACCCACCAGGGTTTCGGGCTTCATCCGCCAAGTCTATCGGGTTGGCACGGCCGTCCGGCATGCCCGAGATGCGATTGGCCTGCAACTAGTATCCCGTCGCCTGCTCGCGGTAGCGGAAGGTCAGCCACAGGCCCACGGAAACGGCATAGCAGAGATTGGGGATGAAGGCCTTGTCCAAGGTCGTCAGATGGGTCGTGACGGCAATGAAGTTGGTATAGGCCGCCTGCGCGGCCGTAAACGCGCCCAGCATCAGCACGAAGCGGGTCAGCACGGGCTTGCCGATCCCGATTGCGATGATGGTCACTTCGGACACCAGCGCCCCCACCAGGAACGGGACGATGGCCCCGATCAGGATCAGCATGAAGACATCCCGCTGGTCCAGCGAGGACAGCAGCAGATCGGCGAAAGTCAGCCCCAATGCCTTGGTGATCAGGAACACCAGAATGCCGGTGGCGTAGGACATGATCCGGACGTACTGCTCAGCGCCTGCGGAATTAAGGATCACCTTGCAGGCGATCCAGATTTGACCGGCGATGGTCAACAGGATGATCAGTTGTTCTATGGCAGTGAAGATATCCCATTTCATTCTCGATTCTTCCTTGATGCTGCAGCCGGCGCATGCATGGCGATGAGGGTAAGCGGCCCCGCATGCTCACACAACCCGGCCGGGTTCGGGCTCAAGGCGGTACGCTTCCGCTAAGCGACTCCCCACACCCCGGCACTCACGTCTTTATGCTTTCACTCATCCAACGCGTCACCCAAGCCAGCGTCACCGTCGACGGCCAGACCACCGGGGCGATCGGCCCTGGCCTGCTGGCCCTGGTTGCCGTAGAACCCGGCGACACCGAGGCCCACTTCGTCCGCATGGCGGAGCGCCTGCTCGGGTACCGGGTTTTCGCCGATGGGCAGGGAAAGATGAACCGGTCCCTGGCCGATACCGGGGGCGGCCTGCTGCTGGTCAGCCAGTTCACCCTGGCTGCCGATACCCGCTCGGGCATGCGCGCCAGCTTCACCACCGCCGCCCCGCCCGAAGAGGCTGAACGCGGCTACAACCGTCTGGTCGAAATCTGCCGGCAAAAACATCCCCCAGGGGTGGAAATCGGCCGTTTCGGCGCCCATATGGTTGTCAGCCTGACCAACGACGGTCCCGTGACCTTTCTGCTGAGGCCCTGAAAACGGGCGGCGGGGGCCCCGGGCCGGAGGCCGTGCCCCAGCGCGTTCATCACCCAGGTAAGGCCAAATCCCCGGCGGCGCGGTATAATGCTGGGTTCCCCAATCTCCTATTGCCGGTGGCGCAAGCACTGATGGCCAACGAACGTCCTGCCCAACAATCCGATATCAAGCTGCTGATCAGCAAGGGCCTGGAACAGGGCTACCTGACCTTTGCCGAAGTCAACGACCACTTGCCCGACGACATCGTCGATGCCGAGCAGATCGAAGACATCATTGGCATGATCAATGGCATGGGTATCGAGGTGCACGAAATCGCACCCGATGCCGAAACGCTGCTGCTCGCCGGCAACAGCACGGGCAACCGTGAAGTCGACGACACCGCTGCCGAAGAAGCCGCCGCGGCGCTGACCCTCGACACCGAAGGCGGCCGCACCACCGACCCTGTGCGCATGTACATGCGCGAGATGGGCACGGTCGAGCTGCTGACCCGCGAAGGCGAAATCGCCATCGCCAAGCGCATCGAGGAAGGCCTGGGCCAGGTGCAAGCCTCGCTGGGCAGCTTCCCGTGGTCGATCGAACTGCTGCTGGAAGACTACGAAACCCACAAGGCGGGCAAGAAGCGTCTGGCCGAAATCGTGGTCGGCTTCAACGACCTGATCGAAGAAGTGCCCGAGCCGGTGGTGGTCGTGGCCGACGACACCGAAACCGAGGACGACGAGGAAGAGCCCGCGGTCGAGGAAGAAGCCGAAGAAGCCGGCCCGACCGGTCCGGACCCGGAAGAAGTCGCGCGCCGCATGCAGGCGCTGGCCGAGCTGTACGCCAAGTTCAAGAAGTCCTACACCAAGAGCGGCGCCGACAATAAGGCCGCGGTCAAGCTGCGCGCCGACATGGCCGAAGTCTTCGTCACCCTCAAGCTGCCGCTGGCGCTGACCGACACCCTGGTCCGCAAGCTGCGCGAAGTGGTGCAGCAGATCAAGGACCACGAGCGCCGCGTGCTGCATCTGTCCACCAACTCGGCCAAGATGCCGCGTAAAGACTTCATCCGCGCCTGGGAAGGCAACCAGACCAATCTGGGCTGGGTGGATGAAGTGCTCAAGCGCAAGCAGAAGTGGTCTTCGGCGCTGCGCGACGTGCGCGAGCAGATCATCGCCGAGCAGGAAGCCACCATCGCCATCGAACACGCGATGCATCTGAACCTGGTCGATATCAAGGAAATCAGCCGCGCGATGGCCTATGGCGAAGCCAAGGCGCGCAAGGCCAAGAAGGAAATGGTGGAGGCCAACCTGCGCCTGGTGATCTCCATCGCCAAGAAGTACACCAACCGCGGCCTGCAGTTCCTCGACCTGATCCAGGAAGGCAACATCGGCCTGATGAAGGCCGTGGACAAATTCGAATACCGCCGCGGCTACAAGTTCTCCACCTATGCCACCTGGTGGATCCGCCAGGCCATCACTCGTTCGATCGCCGACCAGGCGCGCACCATCCGCATCCCGGTGCACATGATCGAGACGATCAACAAATTGAACCGCATTTCCCGCCAGATGCTCCAGCAGTACGGCCGCGAGGCCACGCCGGAAGAACTGGCCAAGGAAATGGACATGCCCGAGGACAAGATCCGCAAGGTGATGAAGATCGCCAAAGAGCCGATCTCCATGGAAACCCCGATCGGCGACGACGAGGATTCGCACCTGGGCGACTTCATCGAGGACACCAACGTGGAGTCCCCGATCGAGAACACGGTCAACATCAACCTGTCGGAAACCGTCCGCGACGTGCTCGCCGGCCTGACCCCGCGGGAAGCCAAGGTGCTGCGCATGCGCTTCGGCATCGACATGAATACCGACCACACCCTCGAGGAAGTCGGCAAGCAGTTCGACGTCACCCGCGAGCGCATCCGCCAGATAGAGGCCAAGGCGTTGCGCAAGCTGCGCCATCCCAGCCGCTCGGAACAGCTGCGCAGTTTCCTCGATATCGAGTAAGCGGCAGCCGCCTCGGCAACCAAGGCGACGCGAAACCAGAAGCCCCGCCGATGCGGGGCTTCTTCGTTTGTGGCCGCGGTCCACCATGGCCACGACCTGCATGGCAGGTCAGGCATCGGCCCACCGGTCGTGTCTTGGCGCTAACGCGGCCTTGCCTACAATGCGGCCGCTTCCCCCAGCCCAGCTTCGCGAGGAATAACGGTGCGCAGACGAGAATTGATCCTGAGCGGCCTATCGTTGCCCCTGGCGACGCTGGCCGGTGGCGGCTTGCTGTCGCCGCTGACGGCATGGGCCGCAGACAACGGCACCACATTCGACAACGACAGCGTGCCGGCCATGGCGCGACGGCTGGCCGCCGAGCCTTTCCGCAAACCGCCCGCCGATCTGCCCAAATGGCTGCAGGACATGGGCTACGACGAATATCGGGATATCCGCTTCAATCCGGCGCATGCGTTGTGGCGCAAGCAGGGACTGCCTTTCCAGGCGCAGTTCTTCCATCGCGGTTTTCTGTTCAAGGACCGGGTACAGGTCTTCACCGTCGCCGCCGGACGCGCCAGGCAGGTGGATTATTCCCCCGACCTTTTCACTTTCCGCGCCTCGGCGGTGCGCGGCCGCGCCGGAGCCGACCTGGGATTCGCGGGAATGCGCCTGCACGGGACCATCAACCGCCCCGACTATTTCGATGAAATCTGCGCTTTCCTCGGCGCCAGCTATTTCCGTGCGGTAGCCAAGGGCCAGTCCTACGGATTGTCGGCGCGCGGTCTGGCCTTGAACACGGTGCAGCCGGTGGGCGAGGAATTTCCGGTGTTCCGCGCATTCTGGATAGAAACTCCAGCGCTTAACGCTACCGCGATCATCGTACATGCATTGATGGACAGCCCCAGTGTCTCGGGCGCGTTCCGCTTCGCGATCAAGCCCGGGGACGAAACCGTGTTCGACGTACAGGCGCGCCTGTACCCGCGCGTGGAGTTGACCCATGCGGGCATCGCCGCATTGACCAGCATGTACGAGTTCGGCGCCAGCGATCGGGTGGGCGTGGACGACTACCGTCCGGCGGTGCACGACTCGGAAGGATTGGCCTTGCTGACCGGTGCGGACGAACAGATCTGGCGGCCGCTGCACAACCCGGCCACCGTGCAGGACAGCGGCTTCCAGGACACCACGCCGCGCGGATTCGGTCTGATGCAGCGCCAGCGCGACTTCGCCGCCTTCGCCGACAGCGAAGCGCACTACGAGAAGCGTCCCAGCCTGTGGGTGGAACCGGTCGGCGACTGGGGCAAGGGCGCGGTGCATCTGGTCGAGATTCCCACCGGCGACGAATACCACGACAACATCGTCGCGTTCTGGCGTCCGGCCGCGCCCCTGGCCGCAGGGCGCGAGCACCGCTTCGACTATCGCCTGCACTGGTGCAGCGACTACCAGTGGAAGCGCGAACTGGCCATCGTCGCCAACACCATGATCGGCGCCGCTGCGCAACCGGGCCGACGGCTGGTGATCATCGATTTCAAAGGCGATGCCCTGACGGGATTGGGCGAGAAGGACCTCAAGCCCGATGTCTGGTCCGGCGCTGGCAAGGTGCTCAACGCCGTCGCCCATCCGGTACCGGCGACGGGAGGTTGGCGAATCGGATTCGAACTCGATCCGGCCGGTACGCAAGCGGCGGAACTGCACGCGCGCCTGTTGAAAGGCACGCAACCGGTTTCGGAAACATGGCTTTACCGTTGGACGGCGTAAACCTGATGCAGGCGCAGCCGATCATTCCTGCCGCTTGCGAATCGCTGCCGCCGCCTTCGCCGATGCAGATGCCGGTGCAATCGCTGCGCACCGGCAAGCTCGATCGGCGCCTGCTGCCCAGCGCGCCGCGCGGGGCTTTCTGGCGCCGCGCGTACATTCTGGGCGGCACCGGCGCGCTCACCGTCCTGGCGACCTACCAGATGTGGCGGGTGCTGCGCGTAGAGGGCGTGAGCGTGCTGGAAGGCGTGCTGCTTGCCTTGTTCGTGGCGTTGTTCGCCTGGATCGCGCAATCGTTCCTGGGCGCGCTGGCAGGGTTCGTGCTGGTGCTGTCGCGCAAGGGAGGTAGATCGTTGGGAATAGATCCCGATGCGCCTTTGCCTGCGTTGCCGCCCTCGGCACGCACGGCGTTGCTGATGCCGGCGTACAACGAGGATCCGCACCGGTTGATGGCGGGCTTGCAGGCCATCTACGAATCGGTGCGCGATACCGGACAGGGAGAGCGTTTCGATTTCTTCATTCTGAGCGACACCACCCGCGCCGAAACCGCCGAAGCGGAAGCCGCCGAATACCAAGCGCTGCTTGCGCGCCTCGGCAGCCCGGCCAATCTCTACTATCGCCGCCGTACCGACAACATCGAACGCAAGGCCGGCAACATCGCCGAATGGCTGCGGCGTTTCGGCGGCGCTTATCCGTACATGCTGATCCTGGACGCCGACAGCCTGATGACCGGCGACACCATCGTCAGACTGGCCGCAGCCATCGATGAGAACGCGGACGTCGGCCTGATCCAGTCGCTGCCGGCCATCGTCAACGGCACCAGCCTGTTCGCGCGCATGCAGCAGTTTTCCGGACGCGTGTACGGTCCGATCATCGCCCATGGCGTGGCCTGGTGGCATGGCGCCGAGAGCAACTACTGGGGCCACAACGCGATCATCCGCACCCGGGCCTTCGCCGAACAGGCGGGCTTGCCGCAACTGCCCGGCGACAAGCCTTTCGGCGGCCATGTGCTGAGCCACGATTTCGTCGAAGCGGCGCTGATCCGTCGCGGCGGCTGGGCCTTGCACATGGTTCCCGCACTGCATGGCAGCTACGAGGAAGGGCCGCCTTCGCTCACCGACCTGCTGGTGCGCGACCGCCGCTGGTGCCAGGGCAACCTGCAGCATGCTGCCGTGTTGCCGACGCGCGGCCTGCATTGGGTGAGCCGCTGGCATTTCATGATCGGCATCGGCCACTACTTCACCGCGCCCATGTGGGCGATGCTGCTGCTGGTCGGCATCGCGATCCCGTTCGAGCATATCGGCTTGGCTTCCGAGGGCGGCCTGCGCGCCGCGCTCTCTCCGGCGGCGTACTGGAGATCGCTGGATCCGGAGCGGATCGTCTGGTTGTTCGCGGCCAGCATGGCCGCGCTGTTCGCTCCCAAGATCCTGGGCTATCTGGCCATGCTGCTGAATCCTGCGGAACGCCGCGGCTGCGGCGGCGCGCTGCGCGCGCTGCTGAGCGTATTGATCGAAAGCGTGCTTGCGGCGCTGATGGCCCCCATCGTGATGTACGTGCAGTCGCGCGGTGTGGCCGAAGTGTTGGCGGGCAAGGATTCGGGCTGGGAATCGCAGCGTCGCGACGACGGCAGTCTGCCTTTGTCCGGACTGTTGAAGAGCTATGGTGGTTTGAGTCTGTTCGGGTTGCTGATGGGTGTGTTGGCGTTGTTCGCATCGCCTTCGCTGGCGGCGTGGATGGCGCCGGTGACCCTGGGACTGGTGCTGGCCGTTCCACTGGTGGCGCTGACTTCGGCGCGCGCGCCCGGGCAATGGCTGCGTAAGAGGAAGCTGCTCAGCATCCCGGAAGAGACCGACCCGCCCCCTATTCTCAAGCGAGCCACGCAGCTGCGCCTGCAATCCGCGCCGCGGACGGCGGCATAGCGCCGCGCCAGACCCATCGATCACCGCCACGAACCGGCGAGACGTGCATGGCCATGAACCGGCCAGTTACAATTGCGCCCTGCGACGGGCCCATAGCTCAATGGTTAGAGCAGAGGACTCATAATCCGGTTTCGCAGCGTTTCCGGTTTTTAGCTTTATATGCTTTTAGCCGCTAAAAACAGCCGTTCCCGACGATTTTAGTGACTTGCATTTTGCCGCTGGGGTCCGCAATTTTCTAGCTTTTTCCGGCATGATTACACCGGAGTTACACGCGGATGGGCTACTTGTTGCGATTGGCCACTGCGTCGCGCAGGTAGGAGAAAACAAATCCTCCAAAAGCGCTGCTGAAAAGCATCTTGTCCATCGATTGAACCTCCGAATCGCTTAGCCAGCGCCACGTATCGGGCGCGGCCAAATGCCAGAAGCGCACCACCATTAAGCTCCCCAAAATCAAAGCGCCAAATCTCAGAGAGTAAATGACAAGGCGATGAATCTCGCTTCGCATTTCAGATTCGAATTTTCTTTGTTCCTTCTTCCCAAGTTCGTCTACAGGAAGGGGCTGATGTGCAGCCGCATCAATGGCATCAAACCTTGCCGTAAACTGGCCGGCAGGGCCTAAATCTCCGGGTGGAGTTCCGTCATTGGACACGGTTAGCTGCGATCTTCTGATCGTAGTGGGCTTTGATCTCTTCTTCCGGAATTTCAGTTCCCCAGCCGAAGCGCCCGCCGCGCTCGATATACGCCTTATACCAAGGCGTGTCGGCTTGGTGTGTCAGCGTGGACAACTGCAATCCGCTATAGGGAGCATAGCTTTTGAACACACTGTCGAGCAGTGAAACGGTATTGGGATCATCAATGACCGGAGATTCAGCACCAAGTCTCATTGGGATGATGGCCGTGATTGGCCCATCGCCATAGCACTTGAGCTTGTGGTAAAGCGAGTCAATGACAGGCCCGAACTTCCAAGCCTGAACGCGCTCATTTATGAGCGGCCGATTGAAATATCCGAGATGCCAGCCATGCGCTATGTAAACCAGCTTAATCAGCTGCATGGGGGTAAGAGACTTGTTTTCTTGGGCGGCTTTGCCCAAGAAGAAGTTGGCAACCGCCGCAGGCGAGTAAGACATGAAGGCTCTCCAGATGGATCGCGATAGAGCGATTTCGGCGTCTCTGCGAGTTGGGATACTAGCAGAACAACCTGTGGATAAGTGGGGTGGCAGCGTTCGCATTTAAAGTGTTGCGGCAAGACCCGTTAGGCGACGGTTGGGTTATCTGGGAGCCAGAACTAACCATGCGCTCAGAGGCTTTCAACCACCCCAGCTGGGGCTAGGGCAGGCGCGGGCCTACCGCAGGGTGTGGCGCGGCATGCTGTAGGTCGGCAGCAGTCAGCACAGCGCTGGGCGACCCCAAGGCGATGAGACGCGCTTCCCTAACTCTCCAAACGCAATTAGCTGCCCTAAACGTCCTGACATCCCCAGTACGTAAATACTTCACACTGGCCGGTGGCCTCATCTGCTCTGGTTCCGGCCACCAGGGCGGCATAGAGTGGCCGTCAGCTTCTACCAATGAATGTGGATGACTTTAGTAAACGTTGAGAATCATATGTCACAGACAAGTACTGAAACCTTCGTTATTGACTGCCATCGCTGTAAGGCGAAAGTGGCCGCCATTGAGACGGGCCGGACGAATCGCGGAGGCTGGGAAGATGGCGCAGGTGAGCCATGGGGCGAACGAATACTTCTAGGTACGTGCCCCCGATGCAACTCAGTGCTGGTCGGCCAAGCAACGCAGATTGGATTCGCTGGCCATGATAGCGATACAGATGATTGGTCAGATGTAACACGGGTCTTTCCGAAGCCGCCGAAAGTGTTTTCCAGCTACCGCATTCCTAAAACGGTAACGGATTCGCTCAACGAAGCGGATAGATCCCTGCAAGCTAACGCCAATATCGCTGCATGCGTGATGTTCGGTCGTGCGCTTGAAGCATTGTGCCGCGACGCTTTGTTCGAAGAAGAAGTGGATTCAACAGCCAAGAAGCCTAGGCCAATCATGCTTAGCGCTGGCATAAAAATGCTCAAAGAAAAGAAAATAATCGACGAAAGGCTGTATGACTGGAGCCAGCAACTGGCAGCTTTCCGAAACTTGGCCGCACATCCAGAAGATATTTCTATATCCAGAAACGACGCAGAAGATCTGCAGATCTTTGTATATGCGATTGTTGAATACGTATACGACCTGGCGGATCGCTACGAAGAGTTCAAAGAGCGAGCAGAAAAGCGAGCTAAGCGCAGAAAGCCGTAGATGCTAGCCGGTCAGCAGAGGCTGCCATCATGTCCTGAGCTAACCGCGTGGGACAAGTCCTACGAAGTTCGCTGGCTCCCCTCCTTGCCAACGATCTGCTTGACCAACTGCAGTGGACTCTTTCCCATGCGCACTCTTATGCCAACTGATCACCAGGCCCATTTGCAATTGTCGCCCACCCTTTTTCTGCAAAACGCCCGAATAGCCTCCAGGAACTAAAGATGGGCGAGCGAACGTTCAGTTCGTGAGCTGGCCTGGTAGCTCCTGTGAGTAGGTTCACTAGGATCACGAGGCCACCAAACAGACTAGAACCATCGCTCTGGGCCACGAGCCAAATTCCGTCGTGTAATACAGTCACAGCACCAATAAAGTCATCGCTGGGAAGGTCTTCCTTGATCACTGGCCCAAGTTCTATTTCGACCTCAGTCGTTTTGAACTCCAGTACGTTAGCTGCGAACGCGGCTGCGATCGAGAATGGTCTCTTGCCTGCCTCATCCACGAGAAGAAGCCCGCCCCCTTCCTTGTCGACGGCCGAAGCCTGAAGCCGCATCCAAACCTGATTACGGACAATACCGATGCTGCCGGGCGCGAGTGCACTGAATGCGGTCTGCTTTGCTGCACCCAGAGATAAACGGATAGGAAACATGGTTAATCCTATGGAGCTGTAACGTACCTATAGCACGACCACTTCCGCCTGGTTTCACCTTGGCTCCGCCACGCCCTCGATTGACGTTCGGTCCGTGGTGATTCCGCGGGCCCGTCTTGGAGCAAGTGGCTGGGTTGGGGCACTCACTTGAGTACGTCTGGTCGGGTTATCCGTCGACCGATTTCTGGATTTGGCTATAAATTGCGGCGTAGGCCTTCGATGTTCTTTCTGCCGCTGTGTCCGCGTTGGCCGCTATAAAGACCCCAGGGTTGCCCTGTATGAGTGCAATAACAATCTTTGATGCTTCGGCCATGGCGGCGATCTTCTCTGGGCTTGTCATTCTTTCTTTCTCGGGACGGGCGGGTTAGTCCATCATCTGTTGTCAAATCCGACTTTGATACGTAAATATTTCACACCGAACGCAGGATCCAAGAAGTTATGGTGAGCATTGCCCGAAACAGGTGTCGTCAGCGTGCTGACCAGAGAGCAAGTCTCACGCGTTCTTCAGGCCTATAAGAATGGCGCGAGCCGCTATCAGATCGCTGAGCGATGCCAGCTCAGCTACGGGACGGTATGTCGTGTACTGAGACTTCGTTCGTATGAGGCCTACTTGCTGCCCCGAAACACGGATAAGCGTGCCAAGCACACGGAAACGCTTCTAAGGAATCGCCTGCGCAAAGTGGAGCGACTGTTGAAGATAACCGTCAGCGTGGTCAGACACCTACAACCGAACGGTCGGAAGCGTGCATTACTCGCTACCCCGGTTCGTGCGCGCCATGGGCTATCGCGTCAAGAAGCCAACCGAATAGTTGGGGTTTCGCCATCTGCGGGCTGCCCCAAACTCTCGAGTGATGCGACCAAATGCATCGTGGAAGATATGACCCGCTACTTCGACCAGAATCCCGGCCAGGGCTTTAACAAGGTTCTCGAAGCGATCTTGCAGGGTCAACCATACGGCCGAAAACAGCTACGGCAGGTGTATGAGGATGCCAAACTTCAGATCACCAACCGAAGGCCGATTGCTGAAGGCCTAGCCCCGGTTCCGCTTCGCGTGAGCCGCCCTATTCAAGCGCAGTTCTCATTGAACGAAATGTGGTCAATGGATTTCATGACCCACGTAACCACAGGCGGGAAACGCTTCTGGATACTCAATATTGTGGACGATTTCAATCGTGAGTGTGTGGCTGCTGAAGTATCTGAGCGCAGGTCCACGGTAATGGTCGTGCGATGCCTGAGGAAGATCCGGTCCATCGGACGAACGCCGAAGGCGATACGCAGCGACAATGGGATGGAGTTCAAAGGCCGCGACTACATAGCCTGGGCAAAGGCAGCTGTTGTGAATCGTGTCTACATTCGACCGGCTTCGCCTACCGAGAACAGCTTGGTCGAGCGCTTCAATCAAACGATGCGCCTCGAGGTTCTGAGTCGCTACGCAATCACCTCGATTCCGGAGGCGGCAAGGATGCTGGAGGATTGGCGAGTTCGCTACAACCTTTCTAGACCTCATTATTCGCTCGGAGGGCTTTCGCCGCTGCAGTATTCCGCGCTCGCGGGGTCTAAAGCGTCGATAAAACCGTGAGGTCGCAGCTTTGCCTTTTCCTGTTCTTCCTTTAGATAGTCGGCCACCAGCTCATCGGCCAGCACGTCGATCAGCCTGAGAATGCCGGGGGACAATGCTTGTGGCTTGCCATCTTGTTCCTCCACGATCGGGTCCTCCAGTGGTGTAAGACAAATCCTACCCCACATGGCGCCATTGACTGACTGCGCCAGCTCAGCGCGCGCGGCATCCTAATCCTGCCCCCGGAAGCATGCCCCTGCGCTGACAAGAATTGTCGCTCTGCAGAAGGAAAAGGGTCCCGCCTTGAGCAAGCGGTTAGCTGGGCCGGGGGCAACTTCTTCAGATGCTGGGCTTTCGTATGGACGCTGAGTTCTTCGTGATCATGCCGGCCATGTCCGGCTGGGACCTATACCATGGGATAGAAGGTTGCGGCTGGTTCGCCAAGTGGGGTGACGCCCTTGAGGCCGCGGATATAATGGCCGGCGCCCGCCACGATGCTACTGGGGTAACTACCGCGGTCGTAGTAGAGATGCGCAACAGGGACGCAGCAGTGATCAGCGTCCACGCCTGACTGGATCGTCCATCCTATTCCGGGGACGGTCTGCCAGGGGCGGTATGATCGACCACCGCGGGTGGGGGCTCACTGTGAAAAATTTACTATTCGCCATAGTTATTGCTGTGCTGGCCTGGCTCGCATACGGCAAGTTCAAGCCCATGGTCGACACCGGCGCATATGAACCAGCTTCGGCTTCTTCGGCAGCGCAGTCCCACAGCTCAGCCGCTAACGAATCCGGCCCTGCGAAATTCGCTTGTGATGAACGAACTCACTGTTCGCAAATGCGTTCGTGCGCAGAGGCTATCTACTTCATCAAGCATTGCCCGAATACAAAGATGGATGGCAACGAAGATGGTGTCCCGTGCGAGAAGCAGTGGTGCAATTGACTGTCAACTCAGCGGAGGATCTTCCTTTGGAACGGGAGCGTTGGAATCTGAAAGAGCTTCGGGAACATATCCGCACCTTGCCGAAAGAGAGAAAGGTCGCATTGGCGTTCGTAACATCTCTTGACTGGGCAGATCGAATTTTCAAGTACCACTTCTGCGAGGCTCGCGATGCCTTGCGATCAGTCCCTATCGACGAAGACCCAAACTCCATTAAGAATCACGAGCTCATGTTCTCATCCACAGACGAGCATGAATTCAGCATGCTTGTAATCCGCGCAAACGTTACCGCCTGTATCCACACCGCCCGAAACGCCTACGACCACTTGGCTCAGTTATGCAACGTCCTGCTGTTGGACCCGCCAATGTCGGTGGAATCCTGTGACTTTCACAGAGTCCGGCGGAGTCTGCCGGAGTCCGAGTTACGCAACAAACTGGATTTGTTAGCAGAATCTGATTGGTTTCAGTACATCGCAGCCTACTCAAATACCAGTAAGCACAGAATGCTAGTTCAGCAGAGTCTGCATCTCTCGTACGCAGATGGCATTGCTGGAATTCGCGCGGAGAGTTTCGAACACGACAAGGCCTATCCTTCCCATATGGTCGGCGATCTACTGGAAGGAATTCTTGAAGTGAAGAATCAGATTATTATCTGCGGACGCACGCTGAATGACGAAATTATCCGTGGTGAAAGATGAGTGGAAGGAGGCATTTTGTCGAGACTTCACAATCGCGACCATTTTTACAAGTTCTCCAGCGTTGAAACAGCGCGAATAATAATTTCCAACAAAACGCTCCGTTGGAGCTCCCCTCTAGTCTTCAATGACCCGTTTGACACCCAGACGGGGTTGGTCGCAAGCATTGATCCAGGAGAGTTTGCCGATGCGTTCTGCGCTCGCAATTGTGAGATGGTGCTTGCAGACAGTCTTCCAGACTATTTCGATCCTCACAATCGCCTGCACATCGCTTGGAACTTTTTGCGCGAGGCCCGTGAGAGGTTCTCACCCGACGAACTAAAGAAGGTGTTTCGTGAGGAGGCGGATAAACTAGCCGCAACACTTCCGGACCATCTGGAGAAGCTATCCAAGAGCGTTGCGACGGAGATGGTCCACGCAAAGATTCTATGCGTCGCGGAAGACGTTAACAACGTCGTAATGTGGTCTCATTACGCACAAGAGCACCGCGGTGTGGCATTTAAACTAAAGTGTCTGGATGACATCGACCATCCACTGATCGCTGCGCGAAAAGTCACCTACAGTGACCAGTATGTCGAGGCTGGGACCGCCTTGCAGTTGGCTGAGCATTTCACAGGCGTCAAGAAGATTGACTTGAATTCACTTGTCTGGGAAACGGTCTTCATGAAGCACGCGGATTGGTCATATGAGCGTGAATGGCGATGCTATTGGCCGCTGATCCGCGAACCGCGTGACGTGCCACACGTGGACGAACGGGAGAATGCAAGAATATTCGATTCGATCTACTTCGGCTGCAGAATGCCACAAAGCGTCATCGAAGAAATGACCGCATTGTGCAGAGACCAATTGCCAAATGCACACATATTCAAGGCGCGGAAAAGCCACACAAACTTCGACCTTGTCTTTGATCTCCTCTAGATTCAAACATCGCTGTTAAGGCCATTAGTTGTTCCTCCTGGAAGCCTGTCCAGTTTCGTACGCCAGGCGCGCGTTCTTCTGGCTCTCGGTGCGCGGGTCGTATGGCGCCGCATAGTTGATAGCGATGTTCTGCACGACGCCTCCGCGGCTACCGCCGCCCTTCCGCATCGACTCAACATTAGCGACACCGCCGCCGCGCGCGACATCGTCCTGGCTCCACACGACCTCCCCTGCATGGGCAAGCCCTGCGACCTTGTTGCGGGCGCCCGGCCCCGTATAGCCGCCGTCTGCGAAGCCCCACTCCCCCGAGAAGAGATCCACGACGCTGCCTGCATCGGATGCAGCGGTCGTGCTGCTGCTCGTCCCGCCGAAGAACGAACCAAACAGATTGCCGAGCCACCCGCCAGCATTTCCGCCCCCTGGATCGCCCTGCTTTCCAAGCAGCTGGTCCATAAGGTTTTCGGAGATCATCTGCATCAAGCGCTTGTAGACAGAGTCCAGCGCGTCGAGCGTCGCCTCCTTCCACCCCTTGGAACTGGTGGTCATGTCGTAAAGCCAGCCAGCCCCTGCATCACGGACCGCGTCCATGGCGCCTACCTGGTCCTCCATCGCGTCGCGCTGCTCTTGCAGCAGCCGCGTGTTCGCTTCTATCGACTGCCCGAACACAGAGTTTGCCTTTACCCCGGCCGCTTTAAGATTGTTGTAAACCTCCTGTTGAGAGGCGGTCAGACCAAGCAAATGCAACTGCTCCTCGATCGCGGCGTTGACCTCTTTGTAAGGGTTGAGTTGTAGATCAATTGCTTGCTTCTGAGCTTCGTATTCTTTTGAGAGATTGCCCTGTACCGCGGCCAAACTCTCCGCGTCGATCGCCCCCGTTTTGGCAAGGTCGTTCAGTTTTTCTTGTTCAATGGCGTACCTATACGCGGCCTCTGCCATTGGGCCGGCGAGCTGGGCAGCCATGGCCTCGAACTCACTCCGAGCCTGGGCCTCCACTGCAACAAGCTTTTCAAGCTCAGCTCGCGCCTCCTTGGCGAAGTCGGGCATTTCCCTATTCGAACTGCGGCCACCTGCGCTGCCCTTCTTTGAAGGGCCGGCGAGCGCCGCGCGGAGTTGCCGGGAATGGGCATCGACCGCGGGCCCGAGCATGGACGTTGGCATTACGTCTGTGTCTGAGAACAGCACCCGAGGCTTTCGGGAGGCCTTTGGCGCATCCGAGTACGCACCTGGGTTACGAGCCGATGCCTTCTCTTCTCCGTAGTAGGCAAGATCGGCGCCTTGGTTGGCGACATTCATACCCCGCTGGATCTGGTCCCAGTCGAGGTTCAGCACACCCTTCGCGGCTTCGGCCAGACCGACGAACCCCATAGCGGCGCCGGCCGCTACATCGCCCAAAGCTTTGAAGGGCGCCCATACGAAATCGGCGACCTTGCCCGCCATGCGAAGGACCTCCGCGATTTCGTGCGCAGTTTCCTTCAGCGTTGAGCCGTCTTTCGCTAATTGCACCCAGTTTTCGGTAAGCGCGACCAGGTCTTCAAGCAGATCCGAGGCGACGGCGGTGCCGAGCGCTTTGGCCGCCGTAGATAGTTTGGTCAGGTTGTCGTTGAACTGCTCGGCTCGCTGGCCTGCTTCGGTGGAGAGCACACCACCGAATGATTCAAGCTCCTCGCCGGCTGCCCGAATTCCATCACCACCATCCTTCAGCAGTGGGATCATCTCTTGGAAACTGCGCCCGAACAGCGAGAAGCCTGCCGCCATTGCTTCCGGAGACCCTTTCAGGTCCTGGAAGCGATCGGCAAAGTCGGCCAGGACGTTGGTCGACTCCCGCATGCTGCCGTCTGTGTTCTTGACCGCGATACCGAGGGCTTCGAATATCTTGGCTTGCTCCCCCGTCCCGCTCAGGGAGGCTGCCTGCGCCTTCGTCAGCTTGCCCAGGCTGCCGACCAGCGTTTCCATCGAGACATCGGCCAGGCCAGCGGCATATGTCAGCTTGGAGAATTCCTCGGTAGAAGTTCCGACCTTCTGCGCCGCTTTGGACATGTCGTCCATGGCGTTGATAGAGGACTTCAAGGCCACCGCAGCGGCGGTGCCTGCGGCTACCAGCGCAACACCGACTTGCTTGCCGAACTCTTTGAACTGGGCCTGGGCGCGCTTGGCGTCCTTCTCCATGCTCTTGAAGTTCTTCTCGGCGACGCGCGCAGCACGGCCCATGTCGGACTCGAAGCCCGCCATCTGTGCTTCTATCGCGACGCTTACCTTGCCGAGAGACATGAGGTGCTCCTAACGTTCTAACGTTTCGCTCAAAGGGTTGTCATTCCGTGCGGTCACAGCTATGGTGAAGGGCAGCTGCCCGCACTGGTGAGGTTGTTTCGCGGATACGGACACTCTCACCTTGTCCGTGTGGGAAATCATTCCAAAGTAAGTTCGCGCTCGAGTTCGCGTTTCCGCTTGGCCTTCGCGTGCAAGGATTCCGCATAGGCGACGGCGGCCGGATCCGCGTCGAGGGAGGCTCTGCGATCCCACAATGTGTCGTCGTCGACCTCGATCACGTCGTTTGGTTGACTGATCTTCCCATTGATCTCAACGGTCACAAGTACCCGCGCTTTTATCAGGCCGATTTTACTTCTTGTCATTTGCGTATGCCTTTACCAGTTTGTCGACGTTGCGGCGCTGATCTTCGAGCTCATCGCGCCAATAGGGCAGCCTTTCTGTAAGTCCAAAACTTGGGAATTGGATTGCCGGGGCATCGTCGCAGCCCAGCGCGTAGAGACGTTTTGTCTCCGTCTGCAGCTCCTTGTTCAACTCGATGAGGGAGTCCGCCATAGCTACCAGGCGGGCTGTGAGCTTTTGATGGTTGCCGGCGTTCTGAGCAAACAGGCGGTAACCTGCGTATCGACGGGCGGTCCAAGCCTTATCCCACTGCAGATTGATGGCGGCACTAAGCTGTTGGCTTTGCTGCCGAAGCGTTTGCAGCCGGGCGCCGTCGTTAGGAACTGCATCGACGCAACCCGGTTTCAAGCCAAGCGCCTCGGCGACCTTGTCTGGGTTCTCTTCTGGAACTTTGCCGAACCCAGCCTCGATTTCTAGAATTTGCCGATCGACCTCAAGCTTCTTTGCGTTGAGCTCGTTCATCGTGTCCACGGCAACTCGATACTCTGGGTCGTCACTCAGTGTTTTCACGTTTGCTCCTTGAGCTTAGATGCTGCGACGATTCAGATCGCGTAGGCGGCTCTGATGGTCGTGCGAATAGAATTTCTCGGCCTGGGCCGCGACATTCAGTTGAGGTTGCGCAGCGCGCGCAATTGCCGAGTCAGCCATTCCGTAGCTGGCCGCGAATGCCGCCTGTTGACCCTGCTTGGATTGAACCCAGCCGGCGACCTTCTGAGCGCGGTCCTTGGTCAAGGAGGAAGGGTCTCGACCATGCGCATGAGCGATCATTCCCGCGATCAGGCCTGGGCCGACCAGGGCCATCAAGGACATTTGAGGATGGCTGTGTTTGTTGATCATGCTGTGGCTCCGCGTGAGGTTGCGCCCATGCCTACTAAGCCATCCGAAGCGGAAGCGAACCAAGTTCATTTCCGCTTTATTTGTGTGTTTCGATCTGGGCGGCTACCAAACGGACATAGCGAGCACTTACGCCGAGATAGCGGGCGATGGCTCCCGCCGTATCGCGGGTCCAGGTGCCGGCGAGCCTGCGGTTGCGAATTGCGATTTCGACGTTAATGCGCTTACCGTTCTCGCGGCGTGTCCGGCCAGATCGGGCACCGCCTTTCCTACAGCCTGCTAACCGAGCTCGCATGAAGGCGTCTGCATCTGGCGTCTGATTCGGGTTCACGTTTGGCCGTGATCCCAAACTAAAGCGACGCCGAAATCCGCGAGCATGCTGGTCGCGACAAGGCAGTCTTCTGGCGTGAGGTCTGTCGACTTTCGCTGCAATAGCACACCAACGAAGCACGCCGCTTGCTGGAAGGGCGACCTGTGTAGCTCTGACAACGGCCCCATCGGCAGCAGTTGGAGCAGCTTTTGGGCAGCTATACGACCGCCGATTGTGGGAATTCCTTCAAGCGGAGCCTTAGCCGGCAGGGTAGGTCTGCAGCGGGCGTCGAGGATTCGGAGTGCCAGGTCGTGGTCCCCGGCCTCAATAGCGGCGTGGGTCTCTCTCATTTCACCCCACAAGGCCTCCACGAGTGGGTTTGCCTGAAGTTCGACAGTCATGCGCCAGGCCTCCGGCCGTTGCTCGTGAATTCGTTGTCTCGGGGCCGCGACTTGCTGACCTTTACGCGAGATCGATCCGCAGGGTTCATTCCGAGCTTTCCGAGCATGGTTTCCAATCGATTGAGCTTTGCGGCTTCCATGTTCTCGATACCCACGCGGCGTTTGAGAGCGAGCAGCTCTGCCGCCACCTCCAGGTACACGCGGTCCGAGTCGCCCAGCACGCCGGGTGGGGAAGAGGCCACCAAGTGGTCCCAGCAGCGTTTCTCGGGCGCCTTCATCCACTTCGGGGCTTCACCGATCGGTCCGGCTGGTACAGGCTCATCCTGTCGCTCATGCTTGCGCTCGGGATGTGCGTTGAACGCCCCCCGAAGCTCCAGGACGTTGGTGGGCGTGCGGGGTCTACCGGTCATTGGGGAAACTTCTGAGTTTTGGAGATGCAAATATTTGGCTGGGCGCACGTATCGGGAAAAGCTTGCCCCGGACTTTTGACCTACCCCTCCCCATGTAGCTGTGCGCGATCATGCGGCTTCCTGATGGGCGAGCGCCGCCTGTTGGCCGGCCGTCGTCAGAAGGTACTGCTGGTTCTCGATATACCAGAGCTTCAGCCAGTTCCCCTCGACGGCGTTCCTGAATACCTGGGGCCAATCCTTGTAGCGCTTCGTCGCGTTGGCGGAGTAGCGGTCTCGAAAGACCTCCCATGCCAGCTCAAGCATCGCATCCGGTAGCCCGATCCTTTGACAGTAGGCGATGACACTATGGTTCTCAGGTATCGCAGACTCATCAGGCTCTAACCCTCCGATCCATTCGCTGAAGGTAGCCCCGCTACGGCTCTTTGCTGGCTTGCGCGCCATGATCGAAACGGCAGTGAGTTCAGATTGTGAGTTAGTAGTGAGTTCGGGAGATGCCGGCATCACCAGATGGTGGATACGTGCATCACCAGATTGGGTGATGCCGGCATCACCAGTTGCTTCCCTGGTCTCAACGTCACTGGGGATACCAGCATCACCAGTCGTGATATCTGGTCTGGAGACATGTGCATCACCAGTTGCAGTGTCGATCCGGCGGCAGACGGTGTACCTGTTTACCAACCGCTGACCTCGGCGCTCCACGACCACATACCCGGTCTCTTCAAGCTTGCAAACGCGTGCCTGGACGTTCCGCGGCGCCAACCCAGCGAGCTTGCCGAGTCGGTTCTTTCCTGGGAAAGCGACCCCCTCGAAGTTCTGGTGTTGAAGAATCACCGCGAACACCGCCACATCGCCGCGGCACAGTCGCGGGTCGCATGTGGCCGCACGAAGGAGTCGGAGTTCGTCGACGGGCGAGATGGCGCGCTCATGGCTGCTCATGGCCCCGCTCCGTCTCACGGCGCAGCGCCGTTGCAATTCGCAACGCCAGGGCCGTCAAGCCACTGGAGTCTCGGATAATCTGGTCGGCCAACTCGGGATCCCGCGTCTGCACTAGCTTGTGCAGGCGCGCGGACAGGCCATCGGCGACATCTGGCAGTTGTTGGAGGAGGGTGCCGCTGCACGTTTCTCGGTGGACGTTCATACCTCAACCCCTCCTTTCAGTGCAGCCTGATATAGCGCGATGTTGAACTCCATCGACTCTTTGGCAGTTCGCCCCTCTTCCAGCCAACGAGCTTGGTCCGCCATATGTGCCGTGTGGGACGCCAGCGCAGCGCGGTACCTGTTGAGCATGTCTTCAGCCGTGGCGCGTCCCTCTGGGTACAGGCATGACCGCTGGATAATCACTGCCTGTTCTGGTGTGATTCGCCTCATGTGTCATCCGTCCCGGACGCCATTGCCGTGCTGCTTCGCAGGGCCTGCTGGGCATGTGCAAGCCCAAGATCCCTTCCGCATGGATATGCCCGGTTCATCAGCGTCGCCTGCTCATCTGCAGGTGCCGAATGCAAACTCGAGCCTGTCGCAAGGGGAAATTGTTGGCGGACTCTCCATCCGCTCGGACAACCTTCGCGAGCGCATCGAAGTAGGGAATCGCGTCCGCATGCTTCTCATAACCGTCGTGCGTCCGATAGCTATAGTGTTCCTTGATCGCATCTGACCGATAGGCCGGAAGTTCGTCGTCTCCCGGCGCGCGACAAGTTGGAAACTGGATGATTCTGGCGGTCATGAGCAATGGCCCGGCGGCTGCCACAGGCAATTCGACCAAGTCGTCGGTTGGTTACTAGTACCTTTGCGATAGCCCGGATTGGTCACGGCCGGCATTGGCCTTCTACGCCTTTCGGCGCGCTTCTCGAGCATTGAGGCGAGGTCGATTAAGGCCAGCAATGACTCACCTTTCCTGCCCCCCAGGCAGCGTGCTCTATCCCGCAACACCTCTGCTGACACAACGCCTTGACCAAGGACATCAAAAATTTGGAGTACTGACGCCTGTACTTGCTCTATGCCCGTGTAGGGCAGCCCTCTGCGTGTCATGGCCGAACCTCTTGGTTGGCCGGTGCAGCTACAATTGACATTGCCATGATCGTTTCCTCATAAACGGTGATGGTTTCGGGTCAGGCGCGGCAGCGCTTGGCCCGTACTTTTTTTAAGCGGCGGCCCTGCTATCGGTGGTTTCAACTATGCTGGCCAGGACGAAGTGGTCTAGATCTTCCTTGCGGTAGAAAATCCGTGCTCCCAGCCGCAGGTATCTCGGTCCGCGCCCCTCACATCGCATCTTGTTGAGGGTGGAGGTGCTCAGGCCGAGATACTCGGAAGCCGCATCTACGGCCAGGCGCCCTGCAATCTCTTGGGCGATCGCCGCCCCATTTCTGTTCATATTCGCTCCTAATTAAGTAGTGTTCGAAATGTACGAAATAAACATATGCCAGCCGTGGCTATGAGTCAACTAGTTTCGTACACTGCGGAAACTACGAGCTCAGTAAGGGTCTAGATGGCAGGCGGGGAAAAGAAAACTAAACGCCCGCCTGGACGTCCCAAGCTGCCGCCGGGCCTGAAAGTTGACCAATTCAGCATTGCGCTGTCGGCCCCGGTCCGTCTCGGGCTCGAGATGCTGGCTCGCCACAGGCGTGTGTCGCTGAGCAAGGCAGTGGAGTACTGCGTGGCAAGCACGCTGCAAAGCTATCAAATGGATGGGGAGACCCTTCCAGCACGCATGCACGTGGAGGTTCCAGAAGGGTATTCCTCGCCAGATGAGGCATGGGCAGCAAAGTTGCTTCGAAGTCCGGGCAAACGGGCCCTATGGATGCCGGCGTCCTTGCGCACGCCAGAGGAGGAGTACTTCGTAAGAGTTGTGGGCTTGCTGAAAAGTGACGAAGAGAGGTTCGATGAAGACGAGAAGCTATTCGAACTGTCAAAAAAAGGCTTCGTACAGGGAGTAGCCGAAGAAGAGCTAGCCCAGTACTGGGATGACCAAATGGCGAAAGTCGGGCCGGTGGATTTCTAATGTCCTCATTCGTGAAATTGACGCGACCGAGTATGCGCGCGCTCAAGGTTGGCGCATCGCTCAGCGAACACGGGATCACGTACACGCGCCTGGCTAACGGTGATGGGCGCTGGGCGGTCAACGTGATGGTCAATCGTCAGCGGCACCACCAGGTCATCGGCCTTGAGTCGGAGGGTTACACCAGGACGCAGGCGGAAGATGTCATCGCGACGCTCAAGGCGAGCAAGCGAACGGCGTCCCACGGTGTGCAAGGCAGCCGGCAGCCGGCTTCGCTTACGGTCGCCACGGCCGCTGACGACTATCTGAAATATTTGAAGAATCACGACGGCAAAGACATCACGTCGAAGACCATGCGATTCACGGAGCACCTAAAGCCACACTTGGGGACGAAGTACGTCGCGCGCCTCACCGATGATGACTGGCTCGCCTATGTTGGCAAACGCAAGGAAGAGGGCGCCAGCGCGGGCACGATCAACCGAGAGCGATCGGCGCTGCTGCACATGCTCAACACAATGCGCCGTCGACGACAGCTCGCGGCGGTGCCCCTCCTGGCCCGCCAGCGTGAACCTGCCGGCAAGCTGGTGTATCTGTCTCCTGCTGAGTCGCAACGTCTCCTGCGAGCTGCAGAGCGCGACCAGTCGCTCCTGGCGCACCCGTTCGTGATGATCACGCTGTACACCGGGCTGCGCCACAGTGCCGCATTGAACCTCCGCGCGCGCGACGTGGATGCCGGCCGGCGCATCCTGTGGATCGGCAAGGACAAGGCCGGGCGCCGTGAGCAGGCCATGCCGCAGATTCTTGCCGAGTATCTGGGCGAGCTGACGGCCGATATGGCGCCGGAGGATCTGCTGTTCGCCTCAGCGCGCGCGAAGTCGGGCAGGGCGTACCAAATGAATTCCATCTTCGCCCGCTGTGTGGCGCGTGCCGGCATCACAAAGCACGTCACTCCGCACACCATGCGACATACCGCGGCGACGAATGCGGCTCAAGCCGGCATCGATGCAGCAACGATCCAGGCAATGGGCGGGTGGAAGACGCGAGCTATGGCCGAAAGATATACTCACGCTGCGTCGATGCGGGACGCCATGGATACCCTGCAGCACCGCTTGACCAGCCGCAGGGTTACACCAAAATTACAACGGCGTTCTCGCCAAACCGCATAAAACCCCTATACGGGCCCATAGCTCAATGGTTAGAGCAGAGGACTCATAATCCTTTGGTTCCAGGTTCGAGTCCTGGTGGGCCCACCAAGCAGACTGGGCGAATGGGTTGTGCTGGAGCAAGCATAACTTGGCCGTTTCGGCCAACTTGTACTGAATACAGAACCATAAGATGGCCGGGTAGCTCGCCCTCGTTAGGGGGAGACCCGCCAGTTCTGAACGCTTTTCGCGCCCGGTGCACTCGTTAAGCAAAGTTGGCCGTTTCGGCCAACTTTTACTGAAAGGCAAACTCGGCTTGCTTGCAGGTCGGAGGCAACGTCTTACCAGGGCTTGATCTGAGCGCTCAGATTATTCGATGGGTGCGGGCAGCCGGAAAATCATGGGCGCAGTAGCACAATCGTTGCTCGCGAATCGCAGGGGCTGAGAACGACCACCTCTAGGGTGTGCCAGTCCACTAAGGAGTTCTCTCATGCGGCGCGATGACGATTTGATCCGTTCGCTAATGCTCGACTTCGAGGTCGCCAGCGACTATGTCAACGACAGCCATGCGGTTTCTGGATACACCAGGGATCAAGTCGCCTATCACATGGCGCTGATCGTAAAGGCGGGATATGCCGAAGGGCCGCAACCACGATATTCGTCGACTGGAAGCGATCCCACGATTCCAATCGGTGTGCTCGTGACACGTCTTACGCCAGCAGGACATGACTTCATCGCCACCCTTCGCGACGACACGGTTTGGGCCAAGGTGAAAGAGCGGTTGGCTAAAGTCGGAGGATCGGCCAGCCTTGAGGTTATCGGGCAAGTTGGCGCGGCGGTCACCAAGCAGTTGTTGGGGCTCTGAGAAGCTAACCACCATCGAACGCCGCCCACTTACTCACATAGGTCTGGCCGCGCCCCAACCTTCCGGCGAACTGGGTCTGGGTCTGTCCTGTGGCTTCCCGGATATCCCGTAGCACGGCAGCCAACTCGAGATTTTCTGGGCGATACAGCTGACGAAACTGTAGACCTGGCGCAAAAAACTGGAGGGCTCTGCAACAATTTCCACGATCAGCCCGAACTTCCACCCACGAGCCCTCGACCGACATGTCGCCTTTTCCGCTAGCGACCGGCCACGCGTCGCCAACTTGATCGGCACGCTTCGTCCGTACTCGTTCCACCAGGTGCGAATCCATTGGCCTTTGACGAAGATCTAGTGGTTCATGCTTCGGGCCGGGAATTTCATGCTCCTAGGCTTGGCCAGTAGTCCATCGATCATCACTGCCAATCGGTTGAGACGGAAAGCTCGCGAAACCGAGTGACCTCAGTCAGAAGCCCTTCAGCCTTTTTGAGAACGAGCTCCACCGCAGGAGATCCCGCCGCGAAACGCAGTGGCGCATCGCCGCTCGACGCCAAGCTCAGCAGTGCGGAAGCCAGATTGGCGGGGTCGCCACCCTGACTATGGTTGCGCGCATCGTAGGCCGCTTTGCGTCGAGCCGAGGCCTGGGCGTAGTCGGCGATTGAAGCGGCCGCATGGCGTACGGAGCGGTCGTCCAGAAAATTCGTCCTGAACGGACCGGGTTCGACGATGGTCACATCGATGCCGAATTCTTCCAGCTCCGCTGCGAGCGCCTCCGAAAAGCCCTCCACCGCGAATTTGCTCGCGCAATAAATGGAGGCGCCGGGGCTTCCGGCGATGCCGGCGGTGGACGAGAGGTTGAAGATCCGGCCGCGACGTTGTTTCCGCATCACCGGCAGCAGAGCGCGCGTGACATTGAACAGGCCGAACACGTTGGTCGAGAATTGGGCTTCGATCTCTTCGACGGCGACTTCTTCGAAGGTGCCCAACTGACCGTAGCCGGCATTGTTGACCAGGACATCGACTTGGCCGAAGCGTTCAACGGCTGCTTGGGCGGCGGTTTCCGCCTGACCCGGCGAGGTTACGTCGAGATCCAGCATCAGCAATTGACGGTCATCGGACGGCAACGGGATCGACGACCTGTCGCGGGCGGTAGCCACTACACGGTCGCCAGCGGTCAGGGCGGCCTTGGCGATCTCCAGCCCGATACCGCGGGAGGAGCCGGTTATGAACCATACCTTGGAAATCATGATTTCTCCTCAAGAAAAGGGACGGTCACGCCGGAAAGGTTTCCCCTCCGGCGTGGCGCATGAAGTAACTTCGGTTCAGGCCGCCGCTTTCAGTTCCGGGGCCAGCTGCATCAACAGCCCGTAAAAATCGAAGTACGAATCGGCGCGGACGATCTTGCCGTCCTTCAACCGGTACACGTCGCAGAAGTTCACCTGCATGGCGACGCCGCTCGGCGCCAGCTTGCCGGCCGGGGAATGGAACACGCCGCGATGCGTACCGCGGCCAATACCCTGGGCGACCACGTATTCGCCCATGTCCACCAGACTGCGCACTTCGCAGGTCGCGTCCGGGAAAATATCGAACCAGGCCCGCCACGGATCGATGATCGCGTTCTCCCCGGTACTGGTGAAGTTGAAGGGGACATCCAGCCACTCGCTGTCCGCGCAGCCGTAGCTGGCGATGGTGGCCAGGTCCTTGGCGTTGACGGCGGCGTACAGGGCGCGGATCAGGTCGGCGTTGGTCTTGGCGTTCATGGTGATTTTCTCCTGGGGTTTTGTTGGCACCCACCGGCGGTGGGCGTGGAATGAATCGTCTACTTGGTGGCGCTTTGCGAACAGGCCGGATCGTTTTGCGACCTTGCCTATTTGTATTTGCCGTGCCCGTGGTCCCGACACACGCGGTTACAGGTTTCCAGGAAGGAATTTTGCTTTCCGCGAAATGGCCGGTCCCGACACCATGAATTCGCCGTCGCCCCGGTAGTGCAGCGTCTGCGGTCGCTTCGGCGAGACCGCGACATGCGCCTTGACCACGTCCCATATGAACAAACCGTGCCGCTCGATCTGGCTGGCATCGGCCAGCACGCATTCGAAGTTGGCGCAGCATTCGGCCACCAGCGGCGCTGCCACCTTGGCGGCTTTCGTTGCGGTCAGCCCGAAGCGCTTGAATTTGTCGCCGTCCAATCCGGAGCTGTTGCCGATACCGACCACGGTATCCACCATGTCGGCAGTGGGCAGGTTGATGGCGCACTGGCCGCTACGGCGGATCAGTTCATAGCTGTGGTTGCCCTCCCACAGATAGCAGCCGAAACGCGCCGGCGCGAAGCCCAGCATCATGTGCCAGCCCATGGTCATGAGATTCCGTTCGCCCTTGTGCGCTGAGCTGACCAGCACGATCGGGCCGGGTTCGAGGAAACGCCGGATCTGGTCCAGCGGGAAATCCTGCTTGTCGTAGTGCTTCATGACGGTGTCCTTGAAGAAGTGGAGCGCCCGGCGAGACCGGGCACTCCGTGACGCAGGCCAACTCGGCCCGGCTATTACCAGCCCTGGCTGGTCGGCAGCACGAACAGCTCGGCCACATCCAGATGCGCAGGCGCCTGCAACGCGAACAGCGCGGTGTCGGCGATGTCCTCGGCCTTCAGGAAGGTCAGCTGGCCTTTCAAGTCTTCCATCTGCGCGCGGTAACCCGAGTCGCTGATGTGTTCGAACAGCTCGCTCTCCACCGCGCCCGGCTGCAGGCAGGTCACGCGGATGCCGTATTTCGGGCCCACTTCCATGCGCAGGCCGTCCGAGATCGCGGCCACCGCGAACTTGGTGGCGCAGTACACGCCCAGGCCTTTGAACACCTTGCGCCCTGCGATCGAGGACAGGTTGACGATGTGGCCGCCGTTCTTCGCGATCAGAACCGGCAGCACCGCGGCCGTGGCATTGAGCACGCCCTTGATGTTGACATCGACCATGCGATGCCATTCGTCCGTCTTGAAGCTGTCGTAGTCAGAGATCGGCATCAGGCCGGCGTTGTTGACCAGGATGTCGACGGTGCCGAAGGCCTGGGTGAGGGCCGCGACGCCTGCATTGACCGAGGCGCTGTCGGTGACGTCCATTTCGATCGCGAGGGCTTCGCCGCCGCCCGTGCGGATTTCTTCCGCCAAAGCCTGCAGCCGATCGACGCGGCGCGCGGCCAGGCCCACCTTGATGCCGTTGGCCGCCAGCTTGCGAGCGGTGGCGGCGCCGATACCGCTCGAGGCGCCGGTAACGAGCGCGACTTTTCCGTTGAGGTTCATATGGGTTCTCCAGTTTGTGGGTAAGTGCCGGCCGATTGGCGGGCACGTGCACAGACTGGGATTTCAGGGCCGCCGGGGCTTCAGCGGTTTTGCGGCTCCTGTCGGGATATTGCGGCCCGTCGTGCTCAGGCGTGATCGCGGTACTGGCTGGGCGTCAGCCCGACTTCACGGCGAAACAGCTGGGAGAAATGGCCGGGGCTGGAATAGCCCACCTCCATGCCGATCTCGATCACGCTGCGGTTGGATTCGCGCAGCAGCCTGCGCGCGGTTTCGATGCGCATGCGGATGAAGTAGCGCGAAGGCGCATAGCCGGTGGATTGTTTGAAGGCGCGCGAGAAGTGGAATTCGCTCAGGCCGGCCACGCGGGCGCTGCGGGCCAGGTCGAAGTCCTGGTCCAGGCGTTCGGCCATCGACGCGACCACCCGCCGGAGCTTCAAGGCAGGCAGGCCGCCGCGCGGCGCCGCGGCGGTGCTCTGGTCATCCGCGTAATCGCGTATCAGCCGCACCGCCAGCGCCTGCGCGAGTCCCTGCACCAGCAACGGGCTCGGCCTCTGCGGTGCGGCCAGCTCGCGCCGCAACGAATCGAGCAGTCCCGACAGAGCGGGGTCATTGATGCCCGATACTTCACGCAATCCGGGCGGTTCGCCTTCGCGTCCGGACAGTTCGCGCCAGGCGCGGCGCAGCAGCGGCACGCCGACATGCGTATGCATCACCGAGAACGGTTCCTCGCCTTCTGCCCGCCAGCGCAGTTCGTACGGAAGCTCCGACGCGGTCAGGAACAGATCGCCCGGGCCGACGCGATGCGCTTCCCATTCGCTATCCAGTTCCCGCTCCTCCACAACCGCAGTGCCCGACAGCACCCACGTGATCAAGGGCTCGGGCACGGCCGGCACCAGTAGGCCCGGCTCGACCGGTCTGTGCGCGAAAACCTGCACCAGCAGGTCTTTCCAGGCATGGTCGCTGCCGGTCGCCATCAAGGCGCCACCGACATGGCGCGCCAGCGATTCGGCCGAGGTGTGTTCCGAACCTTCCATCGCGTCCTCCGGAACGGCAGATCTGCAGCTTAGGTCTTGGCGAATGAAAGCGGCTGCGAAAGCGACAGCACTTTCTGCAGGCGCTTGGCCTCTTCGGCCGGCGAGTTGCCGAACAGGCGCCGGAACTCGCGGCTGAATTGCGATGCGCTTTCATAGCCCACGCGCACCGCCGCGCTGGCTGCGGTATGGCCGCTGCGGATCATCAGCAGCCTAGCCTGATGCAGTCGGATCGACTTGATGTACTGGATCGGCGAGGTGTGCGTGACCGCTTTGAAGTGGTTGTGGAAGGCGGGGACGCTCATGTTCGCTTCGCTGGCCAAGGTGGTCACGTCCAGGTTGCGCTCGTACTGCGCGTGGATGCGCCTCAGCGCTTTGGCGATGCGGCCGAACTGGCCGCCCTGGGTGAGCGCGGCGCGTAGCGAGCCCCCTTGTTCGCTGGTCAGCACGCGATAGGTGATTTCGCGATAGATCGCAGGCGCCAGCAGGCGCGACTCCAGCGGCGAATTCAGTGCCTCGCATAGGCGCATGGTGGCGTCGCACAGGCCCTCGTCCATCGGCGTGGCCATCATGGTCATCGGTTTGTGCGCGGCGAGGCCCTCGGCTTCGTCCACGGCCAGCGCCAGCTCGGCTGTCAGCGTGGGATCCACGCGCAGGGCCAGGCCGAGCATGGGTTCCTCGGGGCTGGCTTCGGTTTCGGATTCGAAGGGCAGTGGCACGGCCAGCGCCAGGAAATGCTGGGCGTCGTAGACATAAGTCTTGCCGCCGTGAAAGCCGCGTTTGCGGCCCTGGGCGACGATGCAAATGCTCGGTTCGTACAGTGTGGGCATGCGCTTCAGCGGGCCGTTGGAGCGCATCGCCATCACGCCGTCCAGCGGCGTCATGGTGAAGCCCTCGGTCGGACACAGCCGCGAAATCAATTCGGCCGTGCGCCGCCGGGGCTCGCTCCGGGGCGGAATGGGAAGGTGGGTGCTGGGCATGCGCAGGCTCCGCAGAATAGGAACAGGTGCTATTCAAGCACCGTTTCGGGTATCTCGCATGGGTACGGATAGAAATAGGCAAGACCAGTAGACGATCCGGTCTTCGCGGAAAAGGCCCCGGCCCGGAACATGGCCTCCCTACCAACCACACCGGTTGGGCAACTCCGGAGACCGTCATGAGCACCCTTCCGTATCCCAGCAAAGTCATCCTGATCACCGGCGCCAGCAGCGGCATCGGTGAAGCTACCGCCCGCCGCCTGGTCGGCCTGGGCCATCGCGTCCTGCTCGGCGCCCGTCGCACCGACCGCTTGCAGAAGCTTGTCGAGGAACTGCGTACCCAGGGCGGCCAAGCCGACTACCGCGCCCTGGACGTCACCGACGCTGCCGACTTCCAGGCCTTCACCGACTACGCCGCCCAGGTCTTCGGCCCCGTGGACGTGCTGGTGAACAACGCCGGGGTGATGCCGCTGTCGCCGCTCAACGCGCTCAAGACGAATGAGTGGAATCAGATGATCGACGTCAACATCCGCGGCGTGCTGTATGGGATCGCCGCGGTGCTGCCCGGCATGGAAGCCCGGGGCCGCGGCCACATCGTCAACGTCGCTTCCATCGGCGCGCACGTGGTGGTGCCGACCGGCGCCGTCTACTGCGCCACCAAGTACGCGGTCTGGGCCATCACCGACGGTCTGCGCCAGGAAAGCAATGTCGTACGCGCCACGACCATTTCGCCGGGCGTGGTCGAAACCGAACTGGCCGACCATATCAGCGATCCGGTCGCGCGCGATGCCATGGCCGAGTACCGCCGCATCGCTTTGAAGGCCGACGCCATCGCCCGTGCGATCGCCTACGCCGTCGAGCAACCGGAAGATGTGGACGTCAACGAAATCATCGTGCGCCCGCTGGCCGGCACCGGCGGTTGAATCCTCTGCGGCACGGGATTCCGGTCCCGCGCCGCCATCCGGAAACCGCCATGAGCTTCAACCGATTCCGCATCCCCGCCATGGTCCTCGCCTTCGCGGCTCCTGTCGCCGGCGAAGCCCCTCTTGCTACAGCCGTGTCGGTCGCGAACGCGTCCGATCCCAACCAGGAGACACCCGTCATGAAAACCCATCCCTATGCCGGCATGTGGGTCACGGCCGATGGCTACATCCGCCACGAACTGCTGCCCAACGGCCGCTACGACGAAGCCCGCGGCCGCAAGCAGAGCGCCTACCGGGGCAGCTACACCATCACCGGCAACCACATCGACTACGTCGATGACACCGGCTTCACCGCCGACGGCGAGTTCGTGGACGGCGTGCTCTACCACGCCGGCATGGTCCTGTACCGCGAAGATTGACCCAGACCCCAGGAGAACGAAATGAGCGCTTATCTGATCGTCGACATGCAGGTGTTCAACGCCGGCAACATCGAGAGCTACCGGCGTGACGCGCTGGAACTGGTGAAGAAGTACGGCGGTGCGCCGGTGGGCCTGGACCCGAAGCCCTACGTCTACGAAGGCGACTGGGTGCCGCGCAGCCTGTTGCTGCTGGAGTTCCCGAACATGCAGGCCATCGACCGCCTATTGCAATCGGACGAGTACGCACCGTTGGCGGACCTGCGGCGGTCGAACTCGCATGCGCGGCTGGTCGCGTTCCACGGCTTCGAGCAGTGAAATCACTGACCAGGATGCGACTGATTGCATTGGGCCGCTAGCGGCATTCAGGGATATCTATATTCAGATCATTCTGTCATGTGGCGTCGGCAGCCTGCCGACGCCATCCTAGGATGGGTGGAATCACTTCGCGGACTTGGCGTCGATGCTGAAAGCGCCTGCGCCGTTGGCCACGAGCATCAGAAAGGCGCCGGTGAGGGAGACGTTCTTCAAGAACATGATCATCTGCATCTGGTCGGCGAAGTTGTTGTGGAAGACCAGGCCCGTGACCAAGGTGAAGCCGGCCAGCAATGCGGCGACGATGCGGGTCTTGAAGCCGAGGATGATGGCGACGGCGCCCAGCACTTCCAGGGCAATCACCGCAGGCAGCGCGACGCCCGGGACGCCCATCGAGGCCATATAACCAGTGGTCGCGTCGTAGGCGTTGATCTTGCCCAGGCCGGACATGAGGAAGAGAACGACGAGAAGAACGCGGCCGACAAATTCGGCGCCATTGCGGGCGAAGCTGGAAGTAGTGGAGGTGGTGGAAACGATGGTGGACATGGGAGTTCTCCTGATGTGGTAGGTGGGGAAATGAAGCGGTGGGTTCTGCTAGGAATGCGCGCAGGGTCTAACGAAGACGTCCAGCTGCGCGAAGGATCGTGCCAATGCGTTTGATCTCAGCCTCGCCCCGCTCCAACGCATCCTCGTTGGTGTGAACCGAGTAGTAGCCCGTGACCAGGTCATGCGGATGCTTGATGGCAGTGCCGATCACGAATGAGGTCGGCCCTTGCGCGGTGAACTCAAGCGCGTCGTCGGACTCGTCGAATACCGCAATCTCGCCGGCGGCAACGGGTTCCGGCGTTTTGGCCACGCCTTCGTCGACCGCGATCCAACCGACGGTGTGTCCTTGCGGCGGTTGGTAACGCCATGTTTCACCGTCTTGAAGGCGCACAAGGAAGTAATTGATGTTGTCAGGGGCGCGGATGGGACTGCGCGCTTGGCCATATCGACCCAGGACGACCGTGACCGGCCCATCGCTTTCGACCTGCTCGGGCGGGATGTACTGCCCTTCGGCCGGCGAGTTTTCCAACTCCGCCGGCAAGGCCAGCCACAGTTGAAAGAACTTCAGCGGTTCGGCGGTATAGACGCGGCCGTCATGCCACGCACCAGCGCCGGCCTTCATCCATTCCAGGCCGCCTGCGGGCACCTGCCCGGACTGACCGGTCGTATCTTCGTACTGCAAGCCACCGCTGAGCGCAATCGTCAGCGTCGCGATGCCCGAATGCGGATGAATGCCGAAGAAGGTGTCGCCGGTCGGCGGCAGTGCGCCGCGGTCCAGGAAGACGAACGGCTTGATCAGTTGGCCTAGGTCAGAAGGGTTGACCAGACGAGTAATGGGGCCCCGGGTTGTGCCACGTCCTTGAAAGACAATGCGGCGCGCAGGGGTCAGTGTTTCGGGCTGTACGTGCTTGCGAGATAAACGGGTCACGGCGGCATCTCTGTGGAAGTGCGGCCACGATAAATTTGCTGGATGTATCTTGATAGCCTATATTTTTAGATAATATCCATCTACAGGATTGATATATGCTCGACGGTGTCACGCTGGACCAAATCCGCACCTTTATTGCAGCCGCAGAGCAAGGGAGTTTTTCCGCAGCGGGCCGGAAGTTGCGGCGTGCTCAATCGGTCGTCAGCCACACGCTTGCGAATCTAGAAGCGCAGTTAGGTGTTTCCTTGTTCGAGCGCAGCGGACGCTATCCGCAGCTGACCGAGGAAGGGCAGTCACTACTGCGCGATGCGCGTGCCGTGGCTGATCACATGGATGATTTCAAGGCGCGAGCCCGTTCCATTCGCGAAGGACTGGAGCCAGAACTGTCTGCGGCAATGGATGTGATGTATCCCATGCCGGCCATCACACATGCAGTAGGCCAGTGTCGAGAACTCTTCCCAACGACGCCGTTGCGGCTCTACGTAGAAGCGCTGGGCGGTGTCGTTCAGCCGGTCCTGGACGGCTCCTGTCGCATCGGCGTGATCGGATCGCTCCCTACGGTACCTGATGAACTGGTGGCAGAGTCGTTGGTGCTAGTGCCGTTCGCCACTGTGGTATCGCCTCAGCATCCTCTGGCAAAAGCGCGAAAGCCGCTCTCAAACGCAGAGCTGAGCAAGCATGTCCAATTGGTGCTGACGGACCGCACGCCATTGTCGTCAGGACGCAACTTTGGTGTCGTATCGCCACTGACTTGGCGGCTGGCTGATTTGGGCGCCAAACACGCCTTTTTGCGTGCTGGGTTCGGTTGGGGACATATGCCTGTGCACATGGTCCAAGAGGAGCTGGATCAGGGGCAATTGGTGGAAATCCGTACGCACGCCAACGCCAAGGCGCGTGCCAGCTTGGAAATGCAAGCGGTGTATCGAAAAGACGCGCCGCCCGGTCCGGTAGGACGTGCCTTCATTGAGGCGCTGAGGCACTGATGGAAATGCATTCGTATTCAGGCCAAGCGACGGACGGCCGGGTTGTAAGGTTTTAAGAATGAGTGGTTGCAATGGGAAATGGTCGCTTCGCTACTTCCTACTGATGACGTTGCTTCTGGCTACGCTTCCGTACCGCGTTGCCGCGCAACAGGCTTCGGTTGTCTTTGATCGTTACAAGATCGACACCTGGCGCTCGCAGGAAGAGGTGAGGCTGGCATTCACCTCCAACCTCGTGCAGACCCACGATGGATATCTGTGGCTGTCTTCGCAGTCGGGTCTGGTGCGGTTCGATGGCGTGCGGTTCAAGGCCTTCACCGCGGACAATTCCCCTGCATTACGCGGGCGCACACGGATAATCACCATTCCGCTTGCGCAAGACCGCGAGGGTGGTCTGTGGGTCGGCAGTGGCAGCGGACTCTTCCGCATAGCGGGCGATCAGGTCCAACTAGTCGCCACCAACGAATCGTTTAAGGCCGACATCATCAATGCAGCGGCCGTTGATCCTGAGGATCGCTTGTGGGCCGTGACGCGAAGTGGCCGGGTCTTTGTCATTGATCGAAGTGGCCATCAGCGCGAACTTCGCGGAACGCTGGTGAGCTATTCAGGCAGCAGCATGACGGTGGATAACAACGGTGACATCTGGATCGCGGCTGGAGAAGGCGCTGTCTACCGTATACATGGCGGGCAGCTGACCCGGATTGCTCTGCCCAAGGGCGCTGATATGCGGAACCCGAGTCGCGTGTATGCGGCTCGCGACGGGTCGATCTGGTTTGGCACTCAAACGGCCATTGCCCGATGGAAAGATGGGCAGATCCAGCATTTTCCACTGCCGGCCACGAAGGGATTCGGCGCGGTAGCAGCCATGGCCGAAGATGCCAAAGGAACCTTGTGGGTAGGTTCCTATGGTGCGGGCCTTCATTGGTTCGACGGCAAACATTTCCGGTCAGTCACGCGTGCCGATGGCCTATCGGACGACCGGGTCATCGACATCTTGCCCGACCAGCAGGGCAACATATGGGTGGCCACCCGCGATGGCCTAAGTCGATTCCGACCGTTGGAGGTGGAAGCGTTCACTGCGCGCACCGGTCTGCCCAGCGACATGCCAGGCGGCATGCTCCGTGACGCGGACGGTGGTGTGTGGTTAACGCCTCCGACTGGCGGCTTGTTTTACGGCCATATCGCCTCCGCAGGATCGTCGTTCCAACGGGTGAGTGATAGCCCCGCTGAGTTGGTGCTTTCAATGGCGCCAGCGCGGCAAGGAGGCGTATGGGTGGGGCGCCCCAACGGCGATGTGTCGCGCTTTGCCGCTGGACAGCCCGCAGAGCTAAGCTACGAAGGGCTACCTCCTGTCACCGATCTGCTCGAAGACCCGGCAGGCACTTTGTGGATAGCAACCTGGCGAGGGCTCTTTCGCGGCCACGATGGACGGCTTGAACCCGTCAAGCAAAAAGACGACTTCATCTTCCGGCTGTTCAAAGACTCCAGCGGCGCGATATGGATCGCGAGCCTGACAGGCGTCACCCGCATCAATCCGGTAGGCGATGAGACGTTCGTGCCGTGGCCCACGCCGCAACAAACCGGCATCAGGCCAAACGTCCTGTTCGAAGCACCCAAAGGCACCGTGTGGGTGGGTTCGGATGAGGGGCTCGTTCGTGTCGGTGGCGGCCGTATCTGTACTGTCGCTGTCAAGGAGGGATTGCCGGAAAGTTGGGTAGGCGCGGCCGAAGTGGATGACGCGGGTAGACTCTGGTTGGGACAGCTAGGCGGCCTCACTCGCATCCGGGTTGCAGAACTGATCGCGGTAGCCGATGGCAAGCTTGCTGGTTTGGTGGATGTGGGTAGCTTCAAGTCTCTGGACGGTTTGCCGGGAGGTGATCCCGCGGCCTGGCCCCATCCCTCGTCCTATCAGGAGCCAAGCGGAAAGCTGTGGTTCGCCATGGGACATGGCATCGTCTCGGTCGATCCCGCTAGGGCCCGCCCCGTGGGCGCGGCGCCGAAGGTCTACATCGATGAGGTCGCCACCGATGGCGTGCGGCACACGGATCTGGACAAATTGGTGATTGAGCCGGCAACGCGTCGCATAGATATCCGCTACACAGGGGTAGACCTGTCGCACGGCCCCGATGTGCGTTTCCGATACCGCTTGGATGGGTTTGATCCCGACTGGATCGACGCCGGCACGCAGCGCGTAGCGTCATACACGCGTTTGGCCCCTGGCACCTACCGATTTCGCGTATCGGCCCGTGACGTACGCGGGCAGTGGTCCCCCCAGGAATCCCACATCACGCTCCGGGTGCTGGCGCCGTTCTACCTCAAGGCATGGTTTATCGCCTTAGTGATCCTCACCCTGACGCTCGTGCTGTGGATGTACCACCGTGCAGCCCTTCGCATTCGCGGCGCGGCCATCCTTGATGAGCGAAATCGTCTTGCCCGGGATATCCACGATTCGTTGTTGCAAGGGTTCGGTGGCATTGCGTTGCAATTGCACGCCGTCGACCAGCAGTTAGTCGCGCAGTCCCCGGAGAGAGCGAGCCTGGATCGCATCCTGAATTTGGTGGATCGTACGCTGACCGACGCACGCAAGGTGGTTTGGGATATTCGGTTGCCGACCGAAGCAGACGACTTGGCCGCCTCCATTCACGTCAGCGCCCACCGCATTCTCGCCGACACCGATACCGTAGTGAATGTCGTCTGTGCGCCCGGTGTGACGTACGAGTTCGCCGCAGACGTCAGGAGGCAGATCCGTTCGATCGTGGAAGAAATCCTCGTCAACGTGCGCAAACATGCGCAAGCCGCCACCGTCGTCATTCAGCTTGAATACCTGCCGAGCAGCTTACGCATCACCGTGCGCGACGATGGACGCGGGTTTGATGCGGCTGTGGTGGCGAAACGCCTAGGGCACTGGGGGCTCCAGGGTATCCGTGAGCGGGCCAAATGCATTGGTGGTTGCGTTGCACTGGACAGCCAACTTGGCACTGGGACCGAAGTGCGTCTGCGGGTGCCTCGTTGGCGCTGGCTGCGATGGATTCCGGGAATTGCGACCCGGGTACGCAGATTGCGCGCGCGGACTGCAAAGATTAGCCAATAGGTGGATTGTCGGCGGAGCCCTACAGGAGCAGCATCGAACCATGTCCGTCATCAAAAAGCAGCCGCTGGCCGTCAACGAAGAGCCCCGGCGGATTCGCGTGCTGGCGGTAGACGATCATCCTATTTACCGGGATGGTCTCGCTGCTGTCCTGGCGCTGCACCCAGACCTGGAACTGGTGGCCGAAGCAGGCGATGGCGCATCGGCTCTGGAGGCTTATCGGACCCACCAGCCCGACGTGACCTTGATGGATTTGAGCATGCCCGTCATGGGTGGCGTGGAGGCCATCGCGAAGATCGTCGAGGAGTTCCCCACGGCGCGGATCATTGCGCTTACAACGTTCCAGGGGGATACCGATATCCACCGAGCCTTGGAGGCCGGCGCACGCGGTTACCTTCTTAAGGACGTACTTCGCAATGAAGTCGCCGATGCGATACGCGCTGTCTGGCGCCAGGGCTGGATACTGCCGGATGCCGTGGCGCGCCGATTGGCCGAATACGTTCCGCGTGTCGAACTCACCGACCGAGAACTGGAAATCCTCCAATTGATGGCCACCGGGCTTCGAAACAAAGAGATCGCCGCACAAATTCACAGAACAGAGGCGACTGTGAAGGTCCATGTTCTCCATGTGCTAAGCAAGCTTCAAGCACAGGACCGAACTGAAGCGGTTGTGATCGCGCTCAAGCGCGGCATCATTCATCTCGATTGAGTCCCGCTACGCGAGTTCCAATGCATCATGTATCGCATTGGTTAGCAACTAACCAAAAGACGTAAGAACAATCTACGCCTAAGGCGGATTTCGGTCGCTGGGTTTGCACCGTAACGTAACCCTCACTCACTAAACAAACGAGGGCATGTATGAGCAATCCCACAACAGGCAAGGTCGGCAAGGAAGCCCTCATCACTCCTGACAACTGCGTGCTTTTGCTGATTGACCATCAGCCATTCCAGTTCAGCGGAGTCAAGAATATCGACGCCGCTCTGCTGATGAACAACGTGGTTGCCCTCGCCAAGGCAGCGAAGGTCTTTGATGTGCCCACATTGCTCACCAGCGTCGTGGAGGATCGAGGCGGATACATCGTTAAGCCGCTACTGGATGTCTTTCCCGAGCAGAAGCCGATCAACCGAACCACGATAAACACCTGGGAAGACCCGGCGTGCGTTGAATGGGTGAAGCGCACTGGTCGAAAGAAGGTCGTGATCGCTGCCCTGTGGACTGAAGTGTGCTTGGCATTCCCGGTAATCCATGCGCTTGGCGACGGCTACGAGGTGTACTTCGTGACCGACGCTTCCGGCGGTACGAGCGTCGAGGCTCACGAAATGGGCATCGCACGCATGATCCAGGCCGGTGCAGTCCCCATGACCTGGATCGTTTTTGCGTCGGAGCTACAGCGCGATTGGGCGCGCGAAGAATCGGCGGCGAAGTTGATCCCGGCTCTGCTCGAGCATGGCGGCGCGACCGCTACGAACCTGGCGTGGGAGTTCCAACTGCTCGCCGGAAAATCCGGCCCCGGCGTCTGACGCCCTACTTCTGATCGTACGACGGGACGCAGTGCGCGCCCCGTCGGCGCCCTTGCGGAAAATCATATTCGGAGGCTCTCGTGGCCAAGGTCCTGGTTTTGTACTACTCCTCTTATGGGCACATCGAAAAGATGGCCGAGGCGGTCGCGGAGGGCGCGCGCAACGCCGGAGCAACGGTAGAAATCCGCCGTGTTCCGGAAACGGTGCCGGAAGAGATCGCGCGCAAGAGTTTCTACAAGCTCGATCAGCAGGCACCGATTGCCACCGTTGCAGAGCTCGAGGACTACGACGCCATTGTGATCGGAAGCGGCACCCGTTACGGTCGACTCACCTCGCAGATGGCCGCTTTCCTTGATCAAACCGGCGGCCTGTGGGCGCGTGGTGCACTCAATGGAAAAGTCGGCGCCGCCTTCACTTCGACGGCGACGCAGCATGGCGGACAAGAAGCCACACTATTCTCGATCATCACCAATCTGCTCCATTTCGGCATGACGATCGTCGGGCTTCCCTACAGCCACCAAGGACAGATGAGCGTCGATGAGATTGTCGGGGGCGCCCCCTATGGCGCCACCACGGTTGCTGGCGGTGACGGCTCCCGGCAGCCCACCGAAATCGACCTAGCAGGTGCCCGCCATCAGGGCGAACTGGTCGCGCGTACCGCGGCCAAGCTGTTCGATTAACCACTCTGGGCCGGCGCGGACCCGACCTCCGCTCATTGAGCGTCCGTCGATGGCCCCTTTTCCTTGGAGTTAGCCATGACCAGCAACACAGCCTCTGAATCGGCCAAGACCATTGTCCGCACGAACACCGAGCAGGTGCAGGGGCAGGGCGACTTCGCCCTGTTCGAAAAGCTGTTCGCCGACGACTTCGTCGACCACACCCCTCAACCGGGTACGACGCCCGACAAGGACGGCGTTCGCGTCCTCTACCATCGGCTCCGCGAAGCGTTCCCCGACTTCAACCCGGTCATTCATTGGCAGACGGTGGACGGCGACGTGGTCACTACCTTCAAGACCTACCACGGCACGCATCAAGGCCCACTCTTCGGCATCGCTCCCACCGGGCGAAAAATCCAGTTCGAAACCGTCGATGCGATGCGCGTCCGCGACGGAAAGATCACCGATCACTGGGGCGTAGCGAATCTGTTCTCGCTGATGCAGCAGCTTGGCGGCCTGCCGCCGGTTTCCTAACCCCGTTGCGCCATAGAAGACTAAGGAAACGCTCTCCATGAAAACCCCCACGTTCTTTATTCGCCTGGCCTTCATAGCTCTTCTCATGCCGGCGGCCTTCCAGTCGGTCCTGGCAAAGCAGCCCGACACCGACATCGAAGCCAACAAGGCCGTAGTGCGCCGCTACTTCGATGCCTTCAATCGTGCCGACTTCAGCCATCTGGACGAGATCGTTACGGCCGACTACGGCGACCGCCTCGAAGGACAGACGCCCGGCATCCATGTCATCCGCAGCTACCTCGAAGGCCTGAAGGCCAGCTTTCCCGACTTCACCTGGACGATCGAGCAAATCGTTGCTGAGGACGACCGCGTCGCCGTGATGAATCGTGTCTCTGGCACGCAACTGCACGACTTCGGTGGATTGAAGGCGACGGGCAACAAAGTGGACTTCCGTGCCTTCCAGATCTATCGCATTGAAGGCGGAAAGCTGGCTGAGCACTGGGAGGTCGCCGACTTTGCGACCTTCCAGTCGCAGTTGACGGCCAAGCCTAAAGAGTCCGCCTTCCAGTCTTTCCAGAAGGATCTGGATCCGAAGGAAGGTGAGAAGAAATGAGCGATCTACTGTCGGGAAAAGTGGTCGTGGTTACCGGCGCCGCCAGCGGCATTGGACGCGCGATCGCAATTGGGGCCGCCCAGCATGGTGCCAAGGCCGTTATCGTATCCGACGTCGTGGAGATCCCTCGCGAAGGCGGGGCGACCACGACGAGCGAGATCGAAGCCCTCGGAGTAGCGACCCGGTTTGTGCGCACCAACGTCAGCAAGCGCGACGAGGTCGATGCTCTGGTTGCTTCGACCGAGGAGTTCGGCGGCGTGGACGTCATGGTCTGCAATGCCGGCATCACTCTGCGCTCGGACGGTGCTGATGTCGCGGAAGACGATTATCGCCGCCTCATGTCGGTCAACCTGGACGGCGTCCTGTTCTGTGCCCAGGCAGCCGCGCGCCAGATGCAGGCGCATTCCAGGCCCGGAAGCATCGTGTTGATGGCCAGCATGGGCGGTATCGCGGGCGCGGGCATGACGGTCGCCTATTCCACAAGCAAGGGCGGCGTGGTGTTGATGGCCAAGGCCATGGCCGATGCACTAGGGCCGTCCGGCATTCGGGTCAACTCCGTCTGCCCCGGAACCATCGATACAGCGCTGCTGCGCAACACGCCCGGCGTCGCGGAAGCCTCCGAGGGATTCCGGCAGCGAACGCCGCTGCGTCGCCTGGGCAAGCCCTCGGAGATCGCCGACGCCGTGGTGTGGCTCGGCTCGGACATGTCGAGCTACGTGACGGGTATCCCGCTGCTTGTTGATGGTGGATTGCTGTCAGTGCTGTAACCGCCGGCTGCGCGCGTGAGCGCGCAGCGTGCCCAACCTTACGGAGAACTGCTATGGCTACCTTGTCCATTACCGATCGTGCCGCCGACTCAGCCGGCTTTGCTTCGTTGCTTGGCCTGCTGGGCCGACTACTGATGGCGGCGATCTTCCTGATCTCCGGTGTCGGCAAGATAGCCAATGCCGAAGCGACCGCCGGTTACATCGCTTCGGTCGGTCTCCCGCTGCCTCACGTGGCTCTCGTCATTGCCATCGTCATCGAAGTCGTCGGCGGTGCCGCCCTTGTGGTGGGCTATCGGACCCGGCTTGTCGCCACCGTGCTTGCGCTGTTTTGCATCGCCACGGCCGTGAGCTTCCACGCGGCATTCGGTGACCAGAACCAGTTCATCCACTTCTTCAAGAACCTGACGATGGCCGGTGGCTTCTTGCAAATCGTCGCCTTCGGACCGGGCGCACTCAGCGTAGATGCGAAGTTTCGCCGGGCTACCAGCATCAAGCCGGCGATTGCGTAAGCAACACCTATCGACGCAAGCGATGGGAGGCATCGAGAAATATGGGCTTTTGCGTAGTCAGGTCGAGGCCTAGCCTGCATCCATTCCTTTTTCGCCCAGTCCCACACGAGCAACGCAATGACCACCACGATTCGATTTCACCAGTACGGCGGCCCCGAAGTTCTGATTCCCGAGGACGAACTGGTGGGCCGTCCCCAAGCGGGACAAGTCCGACTGCGCCACGACGCCATCGGTGTCAATTTCATCGACACAGCTTTTCGGCAGGGCATTTTCCCAATGCCTCTGCCGGGTGTGACCGGCGTTGAAGGCGCGGGTGTGGTCGAAGAGATTGGCCCCGGCGTGGATGACGTCCAGGTCGGCGACCGCGTGGCGTATTTTCTTTCGCCTGGCAGCTACGCAGAAGTTCGCCTGATCAACACGGCCGATCTGGTCGCGATTCCTCAGGACGTGACCTCGCTGGAGGCCGCCACGATTCTTACGAAAGGCCTGACCGCTTGGGCCGCGCTGAATGGCTTCTACAAGCTGCGTGCCGGCGATACTGTCCTGGTCCAGGGCGCCTCTAGCAACGTCGGCCTGCTGGTAGCGCGTTGGGCGCGGGCGCTGGGTGCGCGTGTCATTGGAACCACCGGTTCGCAGGACAAGTTGGCGGCGATTCGCAGCTCGGTGGATTACCCCTTGCTGTCGACTGACCCATCGTTCGCTGAGCAGATACGGGAACTCGTCCCCGAGGGCGTCGACGCGGTGTACGAGTTTGTCGGCAAGGCCACCTTTGCCGTATCGGCAGCGTCCGTGCGCGACGGCGGAACAATTGCAACGATTGGCGCTGCTTCTGGCGCACCAGAAGTGGACCCTACGGCGCTTTCTAAGCGCGACGTTCGGGTCGTTGGCGGACCCATGGCGCAGCACCTGCAAGGCAGAGTCCTGAGCGCCACCGATGACGTGTTCGCAGCGTATCGGGCTGGTACGTTCGGCAGCTACAGGGCGATGGTGTATCGCTTGAAGGACGCTGCGGTCGCGCATGCCGATATCGCTGCACGTCGAAAGTTCGGCCCCATGGTCCTGGTTCCGTGACGGCCATGCGACGCGGATCTCTCGTAAGCCGGTTTGCTCTGGCGCTCGCAGTATTGACGGTTGGTGGGTCGGTGAGCGCACACGAAAGCGACAACCGGCAGCGGGCGGCCATTTGGTACGAAGCCTTCAGCAAGCACGATCCCGATCTGCTTGGCACTGTCTTGGCCGACGACTGGTACGAGACGCCCTCGGCCGAACGCGGCGGCAAGCAAACCGCCATGAAGCTGCTTGTTTCCCTGACCACCGTGTTCCCGGATTTCTACATTGAAGTCCAGGACATGATTCAGGAGGGAAACAAAGTGGTCGTGCGCTCACACATCACTGGCACGCACATTCATCCCTTCCTCGGCTTTCCTGCCCGAAAAGGAAAGCTCTCCATCCAGGCGATCGATATCCACGAGTTCAAGGACGGGAGGATCGTCCATACGTGGCATTCGGAGGACTGGATGACGGGCCTTCGGCAGCTAGGCGTTCTTCCCAGTGATCCACCTTCTCATGACTGATTTCCTCGTTGGAGCATGCGTTATGACTGTGACCGGACCGCTGGATCGCCACCGAGCCAGGTGTCGGTTTGCGATTTCTGTTGTCGTAGAGAGCACCATCGCACGGAGCAGACTTGCGCACCTGGAGCCGCGCTGTTTACCGGACCGATCTCGATAATGTTGAATGGCTGCTACTGGCCGAAAGCTGCCGAAGCGGCCAACTCATATTTGCCTGGAAAGGACAAGTTGGCCGCTTGATAGCCAAGGTCTGAGCCTAGGAGCCTAGGAGCCTAGCGAAGGTCCGTCTATCTACAATGTTTTCCTGCCGTGACGTGACGACTTTCAAGGCCTTAACTATGTGCTCGCATCAGTCCGACTAAAGCGATCAAGTGAAGGATTGAAAGCCTTGGGCTCCGGTGTGACGCGGGCTCTTCTCAAGGTCTACGATGATCCTACGTGCGAGCACTATCGAGACAGCAGCCCTCTTTGCGATAGCCCGCTCGAGCTGAGGGAGTCCGATCGGCATCGCTCAGGGTTGTCTGGCAAGCGTGCGGAAATCGCGCGGCGTCATGCCGACGGTGGCTTTGAATTGGCGGGCGAACGCGCTCTGGTCGGCGAAACCGCAGAGCTGACCGATCGCCGCGATGCTCTTGTCGTCCTGCAACAGACGCATCGCCGATTCGATGCGCATCTTGGTCAGCAACTGCTGCGGTGTTAGTTGGAAAACTCGCCGAAAGTGGCGCTCCAGCTGCGCTACCGACACACCGGCCAGATCGGCCAACGTCTTTATGCGCAGGTTCTCGCCATGGTGCGCTTGCATGTACGTCAATGCCAGGTTGAGGCGCTCGTAGGCGGAATGCCGGCTGTCGGGTTGCCCCAGGTCGCGCGAAATTCCGACCACGCCGACCACTTCGTCCTGGCGGCACAGCGGCCGCTTGAAAGTCAGGCACCAGCCGGGAGTGCGGTTGGGAAAAAGGTGCACTTCGAGCTGGTTCTCTATCACCTCGCCGTGCAGCACACGGCGGTCCTGCATCAGGTAGTTGCCGCCCAGCGGCAGCGGGAAGACTTCCACCGTGGATTTACCGATCACCTCGCTGCGATGCTTGCGGCCTAGGCGCTGCACCAGGGTCAGATTGAGGTGGGTGTAGCGGCTCTCGTTGTCCTTGACGAAGAAAACCACGTCCGGCAACGCATCGAACAGGACTTGCATCTCGTCGGCGGAAATCATGGTGTCCATCGGTCGGGTCTCCTGCGGGAATCTGCGGTCTTCCGTCGCTTGCCGCATCGGTCCAAGTCGCGATTTCGATGCGCTGGATAGCGGATGGCGCACGGCGCCATCGGGGCAATGGTCCGGAACGGAATACCGTTCCTAGTTAGCACAACGGCTGCGTCGGGTATAGGAGCATACGGGGTAGCCCGCCGTCCGCATGTCTGCCGTCTTCCGCAGTGCCGGTTGGCGATGGCGTAGCGCATTGCGGTCGCGCGGGCCGGAGATGAACCGGGGACTGTATCGGCGGTCGCCGCATGTTTAGGCGCCGTTTGGGAGGTCGTGCATGGCGGAACCGTCTGCCATATGGGCCGGAAAACGCCTACGATTCCTCTGTTTGGCGCGTGCTATGGGCATGGCCCGCTCTTCATCCGACGCTTCCCGCTAAGGCCGCGCTCCGCCAGCGATGGGGCGTCGCGGCAGGATTCAGCCGTTTCAGGGCGGGCTTTTCGCAGTTGGGAATTATGCGGATTTCCGCATATGTTCGCGATATTCGTTGCTAGCCCGTGGCCGCGGCCGAATGTGAGCATGGCCCATGCTCAGCATTGACGTAATCGATTCGCACACCGGCGGGGAGCCCACCCGCGCGGTCGTCTCAGGATTCCCCGATCTCGGGGCCGGTACGTTGGCCGAACGCAGACGCCGGTTCGCCGAGGATTTCGACCATTGGCGCAGCGCCATCGCCTGCGAGCCGCGCGGGTCGGACACCATGGTCGGCGCGCTGTTGCTGCCAGCGGACGATCCGGAAGCCTGCACCGGCGTGATCTTCTTCAACAATGTCGGCTATCTCGGCATGTGCGGACACGGCACCATCGGTGTGGTCCGCACTTTGGCCGAACTGGGCCGTATCGGGCCGGGCGCGCATCGTATCGAAACGCCGGTGGGCACGGTCGGCGTAGAACTGCGCGAAGACGGGCACGTTTCCGTCGCCAATGTGGAAAGCTACCGGCATGCGGCCGATGTCGTCGTCGACGTCCAGGGCTACGGCACGGTGCGCGGCGATATCGCCTGGGGCGGCAACTGGTTCTTCATCACCGATCAATCGCCGGTGCCGCTACTGCTCGAGCGGCAGCGCGAACTGACCGCCTACACCGAAGCGATCCGCCAAGCCCTGGAGGCCGCGGGCATCGCCGGCGCCGATGAAGGAGAGATCGATCATGTCGAGATCAACGGCCCTTCGCCCACGCCCGACGCCGATGGCCGCAACTTCGTGCTGTGCCCCGGACTGGCCTACGACCGTTCGCCTTGCGGCACCGGCACCAGCGCCAAGCTCGCCTGCCTGGCCGCCGACGGCAAACTCGCCGAAGGGCGGGTGTGGCGGCAGGAAGGCATCCTCGGCAGCGTTTTCGAAGGCACCTACACGGCGACCGCGCGCGGGATAGCGCCACGCATCGCCGGCCAGGCCTATATAACCGCTCGTTCGCAATTGCTGATCGAGGAAGACGACCCGTTCGCCTGGGGCATTCGCCCCGGGGAATCGGAACCGGAATGAAGGCTTACGACCTGGTCGTGATCGGTGCCGGCATCGTCGGCGCGGCCTGTGCCGAAGCGGCGGCCGGGGAAGGCCTGCGCGTGGCGATCATCGAACCCGGCCCGATCGGCGGTGGTTCTACCGCCGCGGCGATGGGTCATCTGGTAGCGATGGACGACGATCCGGCCGAGCTGGCGTTGTCGGCGTATTCGCTGCGGCTGTGGGAAACCTATTCAAATCTCCCCGAAGCCGAGTTCAACCGCTGCGGCACCTTATGGGTGGCGCGAGAGCCGAGCGAGATGGAATGTGTCCCGGCCAAGATCGCGCGTCTGGCGGCAGCAGGCCTGCAGGCGCGGATAGTCGATGCGCAGGAGTTGTACCGGCTCGAACCGCAACTCGCGCCCGGCCTGTCCGGAGGCCTGCTGGCGCCGGCCGAAGCAGTGGTCTATCCGCCGCGGATGGCGCGATATCTGGTCGAACGCGCTTGCGCCCAAGGCGCGCATTTGTACGCCGGCCGGCGCGCGCTGGCCCTGACCGCCGATGGCGTACGCCTGGATGACGGCAGCGGCCTGTCCGGTCCGGTGCTGGTGACTACCGGCTGCGCGCTACCGGAATTGCTGCCCGAATTGCCGATGCGGCCACGCAAGGGACAACTGGTCATCACCGATCGCTACCCGGCATTGGTGCGGCATCAGCTGCTGGAACTGGGCTATGCCGACAGCGCGCACGGCGACGCGGGCAGCAGTGTGGCGTTCAATGTGCAACCACGTCCGACCGGGCAGCTGTTGATCGGTTCTTCGCGCGAATTCGATGCGACCGACCGCACCGTGTCGGGCGCGCTGCTGCGGCGCATGCTGGAACGCGCCTTCGAATTCCTGCCGGTACTGCGCGATCTGCAGGCGATCCGCGTCTGGACCGGTCTGCGTCCCGCCACGCCGGATGGTCGGCCTTACCTAGGTGCGGCACCGCAGCGTAGCGATCTCTGGGTCGCGGCCGGCCATGAAGGCCTGGGCGTGACCACGGCGTTGGGTAGCGCGCGCTTGCTGATGGATCTGATCCTCGGTCGCACCGCAGCTATCGACCCGGCGCCGTACGCGCCCGCGCGGGTGGCGATATGAGCGATCCGGCGATCATCCGTCTGCAGATCGACGGGCAAGCGGTAGAGGTGCGTAGCGGCAGTAACGTGGCCGCTGCCATCGCCCAGGCGACCCTGTATTTCCATCGCTCGCCCAGCGGTCAGCCGCGTGCGCCACTGTGCGGAATGGGTGTGTGTTTCGAATGCCGGGTCGATATCGATGGAGTGGGGCAGTTGCGCGCCTGCATGATTCCGGCGCGCGAAGGCATGCGGGTGCGCACCGATGGCTGAGCGCGCAGGCGAACACTACGACGTGTTGATCGCAGGCGCAGGCCCGGCAGGTCTCGCCGCGGCGCACACGGCGGCGAGCCATGGCGCGCGGGTGGGGTTGATCGATGCGCAGGCGCGCCCCGGCGGCCAGGTATGGCGTCATGACATCGCATCGCCGCTGCCGCGCGCCGCGCGCAAGGTGATCGACTCGTTGTCGGACAGGATCGAATTCCTGGCGCAGACCCAGGTGCTGATGGCGCAGGAGCGAAGCCTGCTGGTCGATAGCCCGCAGGGCGCGCGCCGGCTTTCTTACGGCGCATTGGTGCTGGCTACCGGAGCGCGCGAGCTGTTGTTGCCGTTCCCTGGTTGGACCTTGCCGGGCGTGACTGGCGCCGGCGGTGCGCAGGCGCTGGCCAAGCAGGGCTGGCCGATGACCGGCAAGCGCGCACTGGTCGCTGGCAGCGGACCGTTGCTGTTGGCAGCGGCGGCGACCTTGCGCGCGCATGGCGCGCACGTGCTTGGGATTCTCGAACAAGCACCGCAACGTGCGGTGCAGGGTTTCGCCGCAAGCCTGGTGCGCTGGCCGGGCAAGGCCGCGCAGGCGCTGACGCTGCGCGCCCGTCTGCTTGGAATTCCTTACCGCACCGGAACCTTGGTGCGTGCCGCATTCGGTGAGGATCGGCTGCGCATGGCAGAAATAGAAGGCCCACATGGGGTTGAGCGGATCGAATGCGATCACTTGGCGGTGGGCTATGGTCTGGTGCCGAATGTGGAGCTGGCGCAGTTACTGGGCTGCCAACTGCAACGCAGCGGTGCGCACGCGCAGGTGGCGGTGGACGAATCGCTGCGCACCAGCGTCGAACACGTCTATGCGGCGGGCGAGGCCTGCGGCATCGGCGGCCGCGATACCGCTCTGATCGAAGGCGAAATGGCCGGCCATCATGCGGTCGGCGCCAGCGTCGCAGCCGCCGCGCTGCAATCGCACCGCCGGCATGCGCGCGCTTTCGCCGAACGGCTGCGCCAGAGCTTCGCCCTGCGGCCGCGCGTGCATGCGCTGGCCGCTGAGGAAACGCTGATCTGTCGCTGTGAAGACGTACCGCTATCGGCGCTGCAGGGCTTCACCAGCCTGCGCGAAGCCAAGCTCGCCACGCGTTGCGGTATGGGCGCGTGCCAAGGCCGTATCTGTGGCGCGGCGCTAGTGGAGTTGGGCTGGTTTCCCCAAAGCGACAACCCTGACGACGGCCGCCGGCCGCCGCTGTTTCCCATACGGCTGGCAACGCTGGCCGAATCTTTTTCCATCGACTCGCAAGGTGTACTTCCATGAGCAATGCTTCCTTTTGGCGCGGCGTCCTGCCGGCCATCACCACTCCGTTCACAGCCGACGGCCGGATCGATCACGCGTTCCTCGCCGATCACGCGCAGGCGCTGATCGATGCCGGCTGCACCGCCATCGTGCCCTTGGGTTCGCTGGGCGAAGCGGCCACGCTCAGCTTCGACGACAAGCTGGAAATACTGAAGACGCTGGTGAAAGCGCTGGACGGCCGCGCGCCGGTGGTGCCGGGCATCGCCGCACTGTCCACCGACGAGGCCGTGCGCCTGGCGAAAGCCGCCAAGGAAATCGGCGTCGGCGGCCTGATGGTATTGCCGCCGTACGTGTACTCCAGCGACTGGCGCGAGATGGGCGCACACGTGCGCTCAGTGATCGCCGCCACCGACCTGCCGACGATTCTTTACAACAATCCGGTCGCCTACAAGACCGATTTCAACCCTGCGCAGATCGCTGAGCTCGCCGCCGAGTTCCCGAACCTGCAGGCGGTCAAGGAATCTTCCGCCGACGTGCGCCGCTTCGCCGCGATCCGCGAACTCACCGGCGACCACCTGGCGCTGCTGGTCGGCATGGACGACGCCATCGTCGAGGGCCTCAGCATGGGCGCGGTAGGCTGGATCGCGGGCCTGGTCAACGCCTATCCGAAGGAATCGGTGCAACTGTTCGAACTGGCGCGCGATGGCGGTTATCCGGCGGCGAAGAAACTCTACGACTGGTTCCTGCCGTTGTTGCGCCTGGATACCGTGCCCAAGTTCGTGCAGCTCATCAAGCTGGTGCAGGAAAAGGTCGACCTGGGCAGCGAACGCGTACGTGCGCCGCGGCTGGTGTTGGAAGGCGCCGAGCGCGAAGAGGCCTTGAAGGTCATCGACCGCGCCATCGCAACCCACCCGTGGCGCTGAGATGAGCGTCGTCGCCGAACCGTTGTTGATCGCGGGCCAGTGGCAGCCGGCGCGGGAATCGCTCGGCGCTTTCCGCGCACGCGATCCCTCCACCGGCCAGGAGATCGGTCCCTCGTTTCCGATCTGTGGCGCGACCGACGTGGAAGCCGCGTTGGCCGCCGCGGCGGCAGTGGCCGATGAACTCGCAGCCGCAGAACCGGAGCGCATCGCCGCCTTTCTCGACGCCTACGCCGACGCCATCGATGCCGATGCCGATACGCTGGTGGCGCTGGCCAACGCCGAAACCGCATTGCCGGCGCCGACGCGTCTGCGCGGCAACGAATTGCCCCGCACCAGCGGCCAGTTGCGTCTGGCGGCCAAGGCCGTGCGCGGATATGCCTGGACCCAGCCGGTGATCGATACCGGCGCCGGCCTGCGTTCGCATCTGGCGCCGCTGTCCAAGCCGGTGCTGATCTTCGGACCGAACAATTTCCCCTTCGCCTTCAACGCCATCGCCGGCAGCGATTTCGCCTCGGCCATCGCCGCGCGCAATCCGGTGATCGCCAAGGCGCATCCCTCGCACCCGGCCACCAGTCGGCGTCTGGCGCAACTCGCGCATGCGGCGCTGATCGGCGCGGGCCTGCCGGCCGCGGCGGTGCAGATGCTCTACCACTTCGACAACACGCTGGGATTGGCGCTGGCTGCCGACGCGCGGCTGGGTGCGATCGGTTTCACCGGCAGCCGCGCTGGCGGACTCGCGCTGAAGGCCGCGGCGGATCGTGCCGGCGTGTTGTGTTACGCAGAATTGTCCAGCGTCAACCCGGTGTTCCTGTTGCCGGGCGCCCTGGCCGAGCGCAGCGAAGCGCTGGCGCAGGAATTCTTCGCTTCCTGCACGCTCGGCAGCGGCCAGTTCTGCACCAATCCCGGCATCGTGATCGTGCCGGAAGGCGCGGCAGGCGATGCCTTCGTCGCCGCAGTCAGCGCGCATTTCGCCGCAGCGCCGCCCAGCGTGCTGTTTTCGCAAGGCGTACTCGATCATCTGCAGCGCGGCGTAGGGGCGTTGCGCGAAGCCGGCGCGCAGGTTCTGGCCGGCGGCGCTGCGGCCGAAGGCCCTGGCTACCGCTATTCGCCGACATTGCTGAAGGTGGATGCCGCGACCTTCCTGGCCAATCCGCAGGCCTTGCAGACCGAAGCCTTCGGACCGGTCAGCCTGCTGGTGCGCGCGGCCGGAATCGAAGAAATGGCCGTGCTGGCCCGCGCGTTCGAAGGCAATCTAACCGGCACGCTCTATCGCGCCGCCGATGGCGGCGACGACGCGGCCTGGATGACGATCGCCGCCGCATTGCGTCCGCGCGTGGGTCGGCTGATCGCCAGCAAAATGCCGACCGGCGTGGCGGTCAGCGCGGCGATGAACCATGGCGGTCCTTTCCCCAGCACCGGCCATCCGGGTTTCACCTCGGTCGGCATGCCGGCGGCGATCCGCCGCTTCGCCGCGCTGCACAGCTACGACGGCGTGCCCGATGCGCTGTTGCCGTTCGAGTTGCGCGATCGCAATCCCGGTCGGGTGCAGCGTCTGATCGACGACCGTTGGAGCATCGACGACGTGGAACGTGCGCCATGAGCGGCCCCGCGCAGATCGGCGGCCTGACGCGGGAGCAAGCGATGGCGCAGCTCGCGCCCTGGCCGGATCGTGCGCCGCCAATCCAGTCCGCCGAATACCAGCGGCGACTGGAACAGGCACGCGGTCTGTTGCGCGCGCAGAATGCGGACGCGCTGCTGATCGGCGCCGGCGCATCGCTGCGCTATTTCGCCGGCGTGCCCTGGGGCGCCAGCGAGCGGCTGGTGGCGATGCTGCTGACGCAGTCCGGCGATCCGGTGCTGATCTGCCCGGCGTTCGAGGAAGGATCGCTCGACGCGGTGCTGAAGATTCCGGTCGAGAAGCGGTTGTGGGAAGAACATGAGGACCCGTACGCGCTGGTGGCGCAAACCATGCGCGAGCGCGGCGCGCGCACGCTGGCGCTGGATCCAGGGGCGGCTTTCGTGATTTCCGTCGGTCTGGGCGGCCATCTCGGCGCGTCCAATGTCGTCGATGCGAGCGCCATCGTCGATGGCTGCCGCATGCGCAAATCTCCGGCCGAACTGGCGCTGATGCAGCAGGCCTGCGACATGAGTCTGCACGTGCATCGCCTGGCTGCGGGACTGGCGCGCGAAGGCATCGGCACCGACGAGCTGGTGCGCTTCATCGACACCGCGCATCGTGCGCTCGGCGCCGACAACGGTTCCACCTTCTGCATCGTCCAGTTCGGCCATGCCACCGCTTTTCCGCACGGCATCCCCGGTGTACAGCATCTGCGCGAAGGCGAGCTGGTGTTGATCGACACCGGCTGCACCGTACAGGGCTACCACTCCGACATCACCCGGACCTGGATCTTCGGCCGCGCCGATGCCGACCAGCAGCGGATATGGAACCTGGAGCAGGCCGCGCAACAGGCGGCGTTCGCCGCCGTGCGGCCCGGCGTTACCTGCGATTCGGTGGACCGCGCCGCACGCGATGTGCTCGAACGCGCTGGCCTGGGTCCGGACTACCGATTGCCGGGCTTGCCTCATCGCACCGGTCACGGTTGTGGTATGAGCATCCACGAAACGCCGTACCTGGTGCGCGGCAATACGACGCTATTGATGCCGGGTATGTGCTGCAGCAACGAGCCGATGATCGTCGTGCCGGGCCGTTTTGGTGTGCGCCTGGAAGATCACTTCCATGTGACCGAAGACGGCGCGGCGTGGTTCACCCCGCCGTCGCCGGCGATCGACCGGCCATTCCTTTGATCTTGTGATGCTTCCTGGAGCGCGTGCGATGAAGTCGATTCTCTCTCTGTTCACGCATCGCACTGAACGCGACGAAAACCAGCGGGGCATTCTCATGAACAGGCTCTTGCTCGGCTTTGTCTTGCTCGCAGGCATGACGATGGGCGGCAATGTCGCGGCCGCCGCATCCTCTGCGGCCCCAGCCGAGCGCTTCAAGACGCTGTACGAGCGCGAATGGGACTGGCGGCAAACGCAGTTCGCCGGCGCCGACGACGAAGACAGCGAGGGAAAGACGGCAGACCACCTGCCGAAAGTAGATCCTGCTACCCAGGCCGAGCGTACGCGTTACTGGCAGGACGTACTGCGGCAACTCGATGCCATTCCGCTTTCGGCGCTCTCGGAGCAGGAACAGGTGAACCATCAGGTCTATCGCAACCAGATAGAAGTGCTGCTCGGCCAGCAACGGTTCCACGCCTGGGAAATGCCGTTCAACAGCGACAGCGCTTTCTGGACCAACCTGGGTTTCACGGCACGCAAGCCGCTGCGCGACGCCGAAAGCTATCGATCCTATCTGGCGCAGCTGGCCGACATTCCGCGCTATTTCGACGAACAGATCGACAACATGCGCGCCGGCCTGGCGCGCGGTTTCAGCGTGCCGCAAGTGACGCTTAAAGGGCGCGATCAGTCCATCGCCGAAGTGATCGACGCCAAGGGCGAAGCCAACCTGTTCTACACACCGTTCAAGCGGATGCCGTCTGTAATTTCCGCCACCGAACAGGCGCAATTGCGCGAACAAGCGTTGCAAACGATCGAAACCAAGGTGGTCCCTGCCTATTCCAAGCTGCTGGCCTTCATCCGCCAGGAATACACCCCGCAGGCGCGCACTAGCCTGGCGGCCCGGTCCATGCCCGACGGCGAAGCCTACTACCAGGCGCAGATCCGCGAATTCACCACGCTGGACATGAGCGCGGACGAAATCCATGCGCTGGGACTGAAGGAAGTGGCCCGGTTGCGCGCGGAAATGGATGAGGTGATCGCGCAGGTCGGCTTCAAGGGCGACTTCGCCGATTTCCTGCATTATCTGCGCACCGATCCGAAGTTCTATCCGAAGACCGGCGAAGAACTGTTGATGCGCGCCGCCTGGATCGCCAAGCGCGTGGACGGAAAGATCGGCGAGTACGTCGGCCGTCTGCCGCGTCAGCGCTTCGCGATCGAGCCGGTGCCGCCCGACCTGGCGCCGTTCTACACCGGCGGTCGTGGCGGGCCGACCACCTACCTGGTCAACACCTACAATCTGCCGTCGCGGCCGCTTTACAACCTCACCGCGCTGACCCTGCATGAATCCTCGCCTGGGCATTCGCTGCAGATGTCGCTGGCCGCGGAGCAGGACGCGATGCCTGATTTCCGCCGCTACGCCTACATCTCCGCGTACGGCGAGGGCTGGGCGCTGTACTCCGAATACCTGGGCATCGAAATGGGCATGTACGACACGCCCTACGACCGTTTCGGCTACCTGACCTATCAAATGTGGCGCGCGGCGCGGCTGGTGATCGACACCGGCGTGCACCACCTCGGCTGGAGTCGCGAACAGGCGCTGGCGTTCCTGCGCGACAACACCGCGTTGAGCGAGCACGAGGTCACCACCGAAGTGGACCGCTACATCGCCTGGCCCGGACAAGCGCTGTCCTATTACCTGGGCGAACTGACCATTCTGCGGCTGCGTGAAAAAGCCGAGCGGGCGCTTGGCGGCAAGTTCGACCTGCGCAACTTCCACGATGCGGTACTGGCCCAGGGTTCGGTGCCGTTGCCGGTGCTCGAACAGCGCATCGATCGCTTCATCGCCGAAGGCGGCAAGTCGCCCTGGCCGGAGAAGGACAAGAAATAGATTTCAGGCACACCGCATTTCCACCGCCAGGACGGCCTAACCGAGAGAGAACGCTATGGGCTTGCTGAACGACATGATCCGCCGGAAATCCGTGGAGACGATGCAGACCGAAGTGCGGAGCCGAGGAGAGTTGCGCCGCGTACTCGGGTTATGGCAGCTGACCGCGATCGGTCTGGGCGGAATCATCGGCGTCGGCATCTTCGTGCTGACCGGTACCGTCGCCGCGACCCAGGCCGGACCGGCGGTGGTGCTGTCGTTCCTGATCGCCGGCATCGCCAGTGCGGCGGCGGCACTGTGCTACGCCGAATTCGCTGGGCTGATTCCGGTCAGCGGAAGTGCCTATACCTACGGCTACGCGGTGCTGGGCGAGTTTGCCGGTTGGATGATCGGTTGGGATCTGTTGCTGGAATTCGCGCTGATCGCGGCGGTGGTGGCGGTGGGTTGGTCGGGCTATGTGCAGGCGCTGCTCGACGCCGGCGGCGTGCACTTGCCCCTATGGGCGCAAGGCGCCTACGGCACGGCGCCCGGCCGCTTCATCAATCTGCCGGCAGTGTTGATCTCGGTGCTGATCACCGCCTTGTTGGCGATGCGGATGGAGTGGGGCGCGCGTTTCAATATGCTGATCGTAGCGATCAAGATCGGCGCGGCGGTACTGATCGTGGCGGCCGGCGTCGCCTTCGTCGATCCGGCGCGCTGGCATCCCTTCATGCCGTTCGGCATGCACGGCGTGGTCACGGGTGCGGCGGTGGTTTTCTTCGCCGTGTTCGGCTACGAGATGATGACTACCGCCGCCGAGGAAGCGATCAATCCGCAGCGCGATCTGCCTCGTGCGGTGATCCTGTCGCTGAGCATCGCGATGATCCTGTATTTCGCCATCTGCCTGGTGCTGACCGGGATCGTGCCGTACACCACGCTCGACAACGACGCGCCGGTGGCCCATGCCTTCACCGCCATCGGCCAACCCAAGGTGATGATCGCCATCTCGCTGGCGTCGATCTGCGGCATCACCAGCGTGATCTTCGCCAACCTGCTGGCCGGGGCGCGGATCTGGTTCGCCCTGTCGCGCGACGGTCTGCTGCCGGGTTGGTTCGCCAAAGTGCATCCGACTTGGCGCACGCCGCATCGCACCACCGTGCTGATCGGCCTGGTCACCGCGGTCGCCGCTGGCTTCTTCCCGCTGGACGAACTGGCCAAGCTGGTCAACATCGGCGTACTTGGCGCCTTCATCGTGATCTGCTCTTCAGTGATGGTGCTGCGCTGGAAGCGGCCCGAGTTGCAGCGGCCGTTCCGTACCCCGCTGGTGCCATTGGTGCCGCTGATCGGCATCGGCTTTTCCGCATGGCTGATCTGGGGCCTGCCGACGATCACCTATGAGCGCTTCCTGATCTGGCTGGGCATCGGCTGCGTGGTCTATTTCGCCTATGGCATCCGCCACAGCAAGCTTGCCGGGCGGCCGGAGCCGGTGACGTGAGGCGGCGCTGCGCTGCCTGGCTGGCGGCAACGCTGAGCTTGTTGCTGAGCATGGCCGCGCATGCGGCCACGCGCGAGATGCCGCGCTATGTCAGCGAAAACGGGCGCCACGCCTTGTTCGTCGACGGCGCGCCGTACAGCATCATGGCGGCGCAACTGCACAACTCAAGCGCATGGCCGCAAGTGCTGCCGCAGGCGCTGGAGCAGGCGGAGGCGCTGCACGCCAACACGGTGGAAGCGCCGGTGTACTGGGAACAGTTCGAGCCGGAGCCCGGCCGCTACGACTACACCAACGTCGATGCGTTGATCGCGCAGGCGCGTGCGCGCGGCCTGCGCCTTGCGTTGCTGTGGTTCGGCACCTGGAAGAACGGCCAGATGCATTACGTACCGGACTGGATCAAGCGAGACCGCGCAACGTATCCGCGCATGCTCGATGCCAACGGCGCACCGGTGGATGTTCTCTCGCCGCACGCGCAGGCCAACCGGGACGCCGACAGCCACGCTTTCGCCGCGTTGATGCGCCATCTGCGCAAGGTGGACGAGGGTACCTACACCGTCATCCTAGTACAGGTGCAGAACGAGCCGGGTGCGATCGGCACCGTGCGCGACCATGGCGAAGCCGGCGAGCGCGCATTCCGCGAACAAGTACCCGAAGCAGTCGCCCGCGCGCTGTCCAAGCCTGCCGGTACCTGGACCGAAGTCTTCGGCCCCGGCGCCGCCGAGGCGTTCAGCGCCTATGCCAACGCTGTCTACATCGAACAGGTGGCAGCCGCCGGCAAGGCCGAATATCCGTTGCCGCTCTATGTGAACACATGGTTGCGCTACAAGGGCAAGATCCACCCGGGCTTGGATTATCCCAGCGGCGGCGCGACCTGGAACGTGTTCGATCTGTGGCGCGCGGTCACGCCGTCGATCGACTTCATCGGCACCGACATCTACACCAGCGACTACAACGAGTACACCAAGGTCGTCGACCAATACGCGCGGCCGGACAACCCGGCCTGGGTTTCGGAAACCGGTTTCGAGGCCGCAACCGCGCCGTATCACTTCTATGTGTTGGAAAAAGGTGGATTGGGCTTCTCGGTGTTCGGCATCGATGGCAACGAAGACACGCCGGAGAACCGCGCGGCGACCGAAGCGTACGCCGCCGCCTTCGGGTTGCTGACGCCGATGCAGAGGATGTTGGCCAGCGCCGCGTTCGAAGGACGCTTGCAGGCGGCGGTGGAAAAGCCGGGTACTCCGCAGCAAGACCTGCGCTTCGGTCCCTGGCAGGCCCGCGTTTCGTTCGGCGCGCCGATGTGGGGCGATGCGCCGGCGATCCTGCCGGGCACGTCCGACCACGCCGGTCGCGTGCTGGTGGTCCAACTGGAACCCGAGGTGTTCCTGGTTACCGGATTCCAGGGACGAGTGGAATTCCAGCGCGACGCTGCCGACGGCAGATACGGGCAATTGCTGAAGGTCGAGCAGGGCCGCTACGTGGACGGGAAATGGCAGACCGTGCGCTGGTTGAACGGCGATGAGACGGATTACGGGCTCAATTTCCGCGCTCGCGATCCGTACGTGCTGAAGGTCACCGTGGGCACTTACTGATCCAATGTCTTTTTTTAGCTGTGCGGAATTCCGCACGTATGCGCCAGGTAGCGAACAAGACACTGCCAGGTGCTTGCCGCAGCATGGCCGGATATCGGATGGAAGTTCGGGAGCGTGGAAGTGGACAGAAGACGGTTTCTGCAGCATGGATTGACCGCTACTACCGCAGTAGCCGGGGTCGGCTTCTCTGCCGATAGCGTAGCGGCGTCCGCTGCAATTGCGAAGCTGCCCAAGCCCGTGCTGCGGCCTTTGGCGGAAGGCGCGCTGCTAGGCCACACTCGTCTCTGCGCGTTCCGCGAGGAAGGCGCCGATTGGACCGTGTACGAGGATCTGCGTACGCCGGACGGTGCGATCAGTTTCGTCTGCGCCGATGGCATGGTGACCCTGGGCAAGCGCACGGAAGCGGCGTTTCCCAGCGACAAGCCGCCGTATTTCGGCATGAAACTCGCCGACGTGGCGCTGGCCGACGCCGACCTGCTGGCCAACCACTTGTTGCGGAACGGCGATCCGTCGGTGGAGGAGGTCCGCGATGCCGCACCGCCGCCGGCATCGCTGTTGGATCCCAAGGATCACGATGGACGTTGGCCATGGACCACCTTCGTCGGCACGCGCGAAGCCATCGATACCATGCCCATCCTGCCCAATGGCCGTAGCCGCACCTGGCGGCCGGAGCATGCCTTCGCCGAGTTGGGCGAAGTCGCGCTGATCAAGCGCAGGCATGAAGGACTGTTGGGCGGCTGGATGCCGGCGGTGCACAAGGTGATGCCGGTGTCGGCCAACCGCCACTACGACCTGTTGATATTCGCCGACGTACGCGCTGAGGATCGTTTCATCGTCCAGACCTGGCACCGCACCGTGCTGGTGGAGAACGGCAAGGCGCTGAAGACGGTGTACACGCACAGCTATCCCGACTATCTGCCGCGGCGCGGGGGGGCGACGGCCGAGGATTTCTATCGCGGGCTGCTGGCGTTCGCAGGTTACTGGCAGGACCTGCTTGCCGGCACCGTCGAAGCCAGTCTGCCGGATCCGAGCTGGAACGACATGGCGCGCTTCGCTTTTGCCCGTGAACTGGTAGTGCGTCCTGGCGGTACTTATCCCAAGTACGGCGCGGTGGATCGCGACTATTACGGTAACGAGTACGACGGGTTCCAGGACACCTTCACCAGTTCGCTGTACGCCAATCTGGAGTGGGGCCGCTTCGACCAGGCCGCGGCGGTACTGGACGGCTACTTCACCGATTTCGTGCAGCCCGACGGCATGCCCAACATGCGCGGGCCGGAGACCGGGCAGTTCGGCCTGATCCTGTCGCTGATGGCGCGCTATCTGCACTACACCGGCGATGCGCCGCTGTTGCGCAAGCATCGCGGCAAGATAGAAGCCACCGCGCAAATCCTGGAAGAATTGCACGACCAGAGCCTGGCGCTGCCATCCGATGCGCCGGGCCATGGCCTGATCCACGGCTGGAACGAATCCGACGCCTGCCTGTTCCCCGATCCCACGCTGTGGTGGAAGCCCTACTACGCCAACAGCGCGTTGGCCGCGCGCGGCTTGGCCGATATCGCGCCGGTGTGGACGCATATCGGCGGCGCGGACGCACCGGCGACCGCGCGGCGTTGGAACCAGCGGTCGCAACGCCTGACTGCGCAGACCGAGCGCACGCTGCGTGCCAATGTCCGTCGCGATCTGAAGCCGCCTTACATCGGCCCGCTGCCGGGCGTGAAGCTGACGTTCCGCCAGTCGCTGCTGCAGGAAAATCCCAGTGAGCAGGGATGGCCGCACCGCGCCTATGCCGAACTGTTGCAGGCCGATGTGTTGCCCGACGATCTGGCGAACTTGGTGATCGACTGCGTACGCGGTCACGGCGGCACCAGCCTGGGTGTGGTCGCCAACATCGCGCCGCCGAGCAAGGACGCGCGCGACCTGCTCGGTTTCATTTCCTACGGCTATGCGCAGCAATTACTGCGCCTGGACCGGATCGAGGAATACCTGCTGTTCCTGTACGCACACCGCTATCACGTACACACGCGCGGCGGTTGGACGGCGGGCGAGGTGAGCGGCATCACCGGCGGCATGCCGCTGTTCTGCATGCCGGCGCAGTCGACCATTCCGCTGCTGCTGCGCTGGATGCTGGTATTCGAAGACAGTGCCGGCGAGCAGTTGTTTCTGGCGCGGGCGTTACCGCGCGAATGGCTGGGAAGCGGCGAGACCATCGGTATTTCCGCTGCGCCCACACGCTGGGGAAAAGTCGGTTTCCAGTTGCGCGCCAATGCGCAGGTTCAGCGCATCGAAGGCCATGTCGACCTGCCATCCGGCGCGCCCGATAGCATCTGGCTCAGTTTGCGCTTGCCAGCGGGAAAGCGCCTGCTCGGAGCCACGGTGGACGGCAAGGAAGCGGCGCTAGCCGGAAGAAATAGTGACGCACTGCGCATCGCGGGGCGCGCTGGAACGCGCGTGGCGGTGCAGGCCACCTATGTCTGAACGAATCTGCGCGTGGAGAGGTTTTCGCAACGCCCCGCCGCAGCATTGAGAGCGGCCGATCCGCTGGGAAGTTCTGCGCCCCGCAATGCTGGCAGCGGACAGAAACATGCTGTATTCCGCACCCGAAAACGACAATTGCGACAAGACGCATTGGTCATTGTGCATGCAGGATGAGGGTAAGCCGGATCCATGACGCATGCGTGACGTGCGGACATGGCACGCGGTGAACACCATGTCGCGTTTCCGTTCAGCGAACCGCGCGTCTGAACAAAGTCGGAGGTGACGCAGAAAAACAAATGCATTTTGGTGGACGGTGGCACCGGCGATAGCGCCGGATGCGGCCGGCGACGCCCCAGGGAAGCGCACGGAGCGATTCGTTGCGCTGCATCTTCTCCACCGGCGAATCAGGCAGTACCCGTTCGGCCGCGCACGAGTGCTCGGCAAGCAGACGGGAAAGGTTTTCGCGCCGCTGCCGTCACCGGTAGAGACGCGGCGAATCCAGGCGCTTCTTGCGTTGGCGCAAGCCGGCACGGGCGCTTTTTACCCCACGAATCCTATCGCCCCACCGAATCCGTCTGAGGAGACACCCATGCGATCCGCCGAAGTAATGCTTTCTCCTTCCCGCTGTCGTCATCGCGAGACACCGTTCCTGGCCATTCCGCGCCCCCGTGCACCGTTGGTCCGGGCCATTGCCGTCGCACTGATACTAGCCGCCACCTGCTCGGCGCAGGCGCAGGAAACGCAGACTGCGGAGAGCGCTAACGACGCCACCACTCTCGACAGCGTCACCGTCACCGGCTCCCGCATCCGTCGCGTCGACACGGAGACCGCCAATCCGGTTACCACCATCGGCCGCGAAGCCATCGAAGCCACCGGCAAGGCGACGCTGGGCGATCTGATCCAGGAGTTGCCTGCGATCGCCGGCAACGCCACCAACCCCAACGTCAACAACGGCGGCGGCACTGGCGCGTCCGCGGTCTCGCTGCGCGGCCTGGGCGAGAAGCGCACCTTGGTGCTGGTCAATGGCGTACGTCTGGCCTACAACGATATCAACAGCATTCCGGCCGCTATGGTCGAGCGCGTCGAAGTGCTGGGCGACGGCGCATCTGCCGTCTACGGCTCCGATGCCATCGGCGGCGTGGTCAATTTCATTCTGCGCGACCGCTTCGAAGGCGTGCAGGCCAGCGCCGATTTCGGCCAGACTTCGCGCGGCGATGGCAGCCGGCGCAACTATTCGCTCACTGCCGGGCATGCCTGGGATCGGGCCAGCGTGGTCGGTGGCGTGTCCTACCACAAGATCGACGAAGTATCGGCAGCGCAACGCGCGTTCTCCAAGGATGCGCTGAATCTGGTCAATGGCGAGGCGGTCAGACAAGGTTCTTCGGCGACCCCCTTCGGGACGATCAGCTTCAACGACGGTTCCGCCGAAGCCGCGGCCCTGGCCGCCAGCGCGGGTTGCTCGCGCGTCACCCTCGATTCGGCCACCGGCAGCGGCCCTACCGACCAGGGCGACTATCACTGCTACGACGCCACGGCGGATTCCTTCAACTACCAGCCCTTCAATCTGCTGCAGACGCCGCAGGAGCGCACCAACGCCTTCGTGCTGGGCAGCTTCCGCCTGACCGACAACCTCGAAGCCTACGGCAACGCCTATTTCACCAAGACCCATTCGGCATCGATCATCGCGCCGGTGCCGATCTTCGCCATCGGCGACAATTTCCTGGTGTCGGAGAACAGCTACTACAATCCCTTCGGCATCAATTTCGGCGCCGATCGGGCCACTGGCACCACCTACAACACTTTCAATACGCGGTTGGTTTCGCTGGGCAACCGCCAGTACGAGTACAACACCTACAATCTGCAGACCAACGCCGGCCTGCGCGGTGGTTTCGGCGACAGCTCCTGGCAGTGGGACGCCAATTTCAACTATGGCCAGGTCCGGCAGAAGTCGATCAACAACGGTTTCCTGAATTACGCTGCGTTCAATCAGGCGGTCGGGCCCTCGTTCCTAGACAGCGATGGAGTGGTCAAGTGCGGCGCCGCCGGCGCGGTCATCGCCGGCTGCACTCCGATCGATATCTTCAACACCAACGATCCGGCCACCGTTGAGGCGCTGAAAGCGATGGTCGTCAATCCGATCAGCACCAGCACTTACACGGTCAAGCAGTTCGAAGCCAACGCCAACGGCAATCTGTTCGATCTTCCCGCCGGGACGGTCAATCTCGCGGTCGGCTTGTCCTATCGCAAGGAAAGCACCTCGACCAAGACCGACGATTTGGCCGTGGCCGATCTGGAAGGTCTGTGCGGCGTCGTCGAGTTCTGCACCACGGTGCTGAACGGCAGTTTCAATGTGAAGGAAGCCTATGCCGAAACCCTGATTCCGTTGCTGGCCGACAAACCTTTCGCGCACGCGCTGAACCTGTCCATCGGCAGCCGTTTCTCCGATTACGATTCGGTGGGCAGCACCACCAACAGCAAACTGGCGCTGGAATGGCGACCGATCGAAAACCTGCTGCTGCGCGGCACGGTGTCGGAGGTATTCCGCGCGCCCAACATCAACGAGCTGTACGCCGGCATCGGTGGCGATGCGGCTTCGGCCATCGATCCCTGCAACGGTTACACCGGTGGCAATGACGTAGCTTGCGTCAACGTGCCGACGGATGGCAGCTACCAGCAGGCCGATCCACAGGTTTCCGGACGCACTTCCGGCGCATTGGTGGCCGGCTACGACGGCCTCAAGCCAGAAACCGGCAAGTCCTACGATTTCGGCGTGGTCTACGATCCGAAGTGGCTGGAAGGACTTTCGCTGAGCGCCGATGTATGGCGTATCAATCTGGTGGACACCATCGCCACGGTATCGGCGCAGACCGTGCTCAACCAGTGCTACGCCAATTCCGCCAGCGCGTTCTGCCCTCTGATCCACCGCAACGGCAACGGCACCATCTACTACATCGGCGAGCCGACGGTGAACCTGGGCCAGTTGTGGACAAAGGGCGTGGATTTCGGCGCGAACTATCGTCTGCCCGATACGCGCTGGGGCAGCTTCAACGCAAGCCTCAACGGCACCTATGTGGCGCGTTACGACATTAATCCCGATCCCACCGACCCGGGCACCGTGGTGATCCACAGCGCGGGCAAGTACACCTATTCCTATGGCAATTTCCCGCGTATCCGCGCGCTGGGTACGTTGACCTGGAAGCAGGGGCCGTGGAGCGCCGCCTGGCGTATACGCTACGTGGGGCACACCTCGATCGGCAGCACCGACGCAAGGCAGAATCTCTCCGCCGATTCGGCGCTGCCGGCGGTCGAACGCGGGATCGGCTCGTATGCGTACCATAATCTGCAGGGTGGCTACGACTTCAGCGACTGGCATACCCGCGTCGATGTGGGCGTGGACAATCTGGGCGACAAACAGCCGCCCTTGTTCTACAACAATAACGCCAACAACGGTAATACCGACGTGACCACCTACGATGTGCTCGGCCGCTACTGGTGGGCACGGGTCACGGTAACGTTCTGACCCACCGCCGACGCAGGCCGCCCGTTCGCTTGGGCGGCTCGCGTTTTGCCGCTGCCACGCGTTTCTGCCACTGTCAGCAGGAAAACGAGGATTCACTGCATGAGCATCAGCCTTTCGAGACGGCGTTTCCTCGCCTGGAGCGCCATGGCGTCGGCGGCCGGCTTCGTCGGCTTCCCGCTCGAAGCGGCGGCATCCGTACCGCAGCGGGCGCGGGCGGTCCCGCTACGCAACGTACGGTTGAAACGGTCGATGTTCCTGGATTCGCTGCAAACCAACCGGCGCTACATGCTGCAGTTGGAGCCGGATCGCCTGCTGCACAATTTCCGCCAGTACGCCGGGCTGGAGCCGAAGGCACCCGTCTATGGCGGCTGGGAAGCGGATACCATTGCCGGGCATACGCTCGGGCACTATCTCAGCGCGCTATCGCTGATGCATGCGCAGACCGGCGACACCGAATGCCTGTCGCGTGCGGATTACATCGTCGCCGAACTGGCGTTGTGCCAGGCACAAGCCGCCGATGGTTATGTGGCCGGTTTCACCCGCAAGAACCGCGATGGAAAGATCGAAAGCGGGCGCGCGGTCTTCGATGACCTCAGGCAGGGTAGGGTCGAAACCCAGCCCTTCAGCCTGAATGGAAGTTGGGCGCCGCTGTATACCTGGCATAAGCTGTTTGCGGGCCTGCTGGATGCGCACGTGCATTGCGGTAATGCGCAGGCGCTCGAGGTGGCGGTGCGTTTGGGCAATTACCTCGATGCGGTGTTCGCGCAACTGGACGATGCGCAGATGCAGCGGGTGCTGTCGTGCGAGTTCGGTGGGCTCAACGAATCCTTCGCCGAACTCTATGGCCGCACCGGCGACCCGCGCTGGCTCCGGTTGGCCGAACGCCTGCGCCACCGCGAGGTCATGGACCCGCTGGCCGCGCAGCAGGACAAACTCGACCGGCTGCACGCCAACACACAGATTCCGAAACTGATCGGCATGGCCCGCCAGTTCGAACTGACCGGCGATCCAGAGCCCTCGGCGGCTGCGCGCTTCTTCTGGCTTACGGTCACCGCGCACCATACCTATGTGATCGGCGGCAACGCCGACCGCGAATACTTCCAGGCGCCGGATACGATCTCCAAGTTCGTCACCGAACAGACCTGCGAACACTGCAACAGCTACAACATGCTGAAGCTGACCCGGCACCTGTATCGCTGGACGCCACGGGCCGCCTATTTCGACTACTACGAACGCACCTTGCTGAACCACATCATGGCGCAGCAGCATCCGGGCACCGGCATGTTCGCCTACATGATGCCGCTGATGGCCGGAGCCAAGCGCGAGTTCTCCACTCCGTTCGACGATTTCTGGTGCTGCGTCGGTTCCGGGATGGAGAGCCATGCCCAGTTCGGCGATTCGATCTATTGGCGCGACGACGAGGACGAAACCTTGTTCGTCAATCTCTATATTCCTTCGAGCCTGGACGACGACCCTTCCGGCCTGCAGCTGGAGCTGGACAGCGACCTGCCTTTGGGTAGCGAGGCCCGCCTGCGCATAACGGCGGCACCGGAAGCGGCGCAGCGCATTGCGCTGCGGATCCCCGGCTGGGCGCAGTCGTGGCGACTTACGCTCAACGGCAAGCCCGTCCGCGCAGAATTGGCCGACGGCTACGCGCGCCTGCGCCGTCGCTGGCGCGCAGGCGACATGCTGACCCTGGAATTGCCGATGCCGTTGCGCCTGGAACCGAGCGACGATCCGGAGGTTGTGTCGGTGATGCGCGGCCCGTTGGTGATGGCGGCCGATCTGGGTTCTACGGAAGAACCCTATGGGACACGAGTCGATCCGGTGTTGGTGGCCGAAGGCGATGTCCTGGCGGGATTCGCACCGCAGGACGTCGCCGGGCGCTATCTGGCGACCGGGGTGGTGCATCCGGGACCGTTGGCTTTCGCGCCGTTTTATGCACAGCACGACCGACGCAGCGCGGTCTATTTCGAACGCCTCGCTCCACAGGCGTGGCGGGAAGAACAAACGAGGCAAGCGGCCGAGGCCAAGGCCATGGCGCAGATGGATGCCGACGCGGCCGATCGGATCGAACTGGGCGAAGATGCTTCGGAAAAGGCGCATGCACTGCGCAGCGAGCTGTCCTACAGCGTCGAGTACCGGCGACGGAAAGGACGCGATGCGCGCAGCGGAGGATTCGTCGAATTCGATCTGCAAAGCCGGCCCGGCCCATTGAAACTGCGGTTGCGCTACTGGGGAGGCGAGCATCGGCGACGCTTCCGCATCCTCGCCAACGGATATCCGGTGGCCGACGAAGTGCTGGACGGCGACCGCGGCATCCGTTTCGTCGATGCCGACTACCCGTTGCCTGCCGCCACGACGAAAGGAAAGATCTTGCGCGTGCGCATCGAGCCGGAAACCGGCTTCAGCGCCGGCCCAGTGTTCGGCTGCTGGCTCTTGGCCGGCACGGATGCATGAGGCTGCGATACGGTCAGCCGTTTCGTTGCAACCGGGCCGAACGCAGGATTGAGCGGCCGCTTATGGGTGTGGGCTAAGCCCTTGCGCGGATCGCCAGCAGGCCGGCCAACTTATGCTTTCTATGGGCGGCCAACTTATGGTTCCTCCCACAGTTGCATGTTGGAGCAACCATGGTGAACGCCAATCAGAATCGGATGCTTCCGAACCCTCGCTCTTAACCAAAAGCGAATGGGGATCGATTGGTCTTGTTAGACGAAATGAGCTTCCCCAAATAGTGCTGCCATTTCCATCCAGGATCGTAAGAAGCGGACTCTCAAGCACTCCACGACCGGTTGCCTGATCGATAGCTAGAGCAAGCGGACCAATGGTGGCGAAAAAGAGAGGTCAGCATTTTCCGGCTGCCTTCAGTAAGGCATTGCAATTGCCATCATTCTTGTTCTTGGGAGTCTGCGCACCATCCTTGCCCATTTCCGTGCAGATCGCTTCGGAAACCGACTTCCCCAGCACCGAAACGGAACCACCCACAAAACAGTTGTATTGGCGTCCTGCAGTAGTCTTGACCTGGTAGCGGGTCGTGGTGCCTTCATCCATGCGATTGGAGATGGTGAACTGTGCCGGCTCCAGGCCAAGGGCGAAACCGGTGCGTTGGACCAGCGCGTCATCGCTCACCGCAAACGACGCGCAGCCCGACAGTAGAGAGACGACCAGCGATGAAACTGCCAGGAGTGGGATCAATGCGTTCTTCTTGCCGGTCATGCGTGACTCCGTGCGCTTGTGGGTGAGGCGCCATCACACCGGCTGCAGGGCCAGTCGACATGCCTGCTGGGACAAACATCACGTTGCAGTCGTCGGGCAGCACACCAGTGACCTGCAAGTACGCCAGTGCTACGGTGTGTTATCCAACCCGAGCAATGCATGCACCTGGTCGCGGAAGTGGCGACCCGAGTGAAGGTGGCGTCCACCATGCAACCCGATTCGGAATCGTCCCGATCCCACGGGCTTGATCTCGCGGATCGCGGCGATACGCACGATGGCGGAACGATGCAGACGGACGAAGTTCTCCGGCTCCAGCTTTGCCTGGAAGTCGGCCAACGTGTTCCGGATCATGTAAGTGGCGCCCGCGGCATGGACCTCCAGATAGTTGCCATGGGCGAGAACCAGATCGATCTGCAAGATCGGCACCAGGTGTGTGCGTTGTCCGATAGACAGCGGGAGGCGTTTTCCCGATGGCGCTTCCGTTGCGGGCGATACGTGCGCTGCGGCATGTCGCACGCGTTCCAGGGTGTCGCGCAGGCGTTCTGCAGAAACCGGCTTCATCAGGTAGTCGGTGGCGCGGGCGTCGAAGGCGCGGACGCCATGTTGCGCATAGGCGGTGACGAACACCACCAGGGGATGCGGTCCCTGCCATCGCGCGAGTGCGCCGAATCCGTTGCCGCCTGGCATCTCAATGTCCAGGAACAATACATCGATGGCGCAGTTCGCTGCCGTCGCCAACAGTTCATCGGTATCGACGCATTCCGCCACAACCCTGATCGTACTGCCACCCACTTTCGCCAGTAATCGCCGCAGTCGTGCACGGGCCAAAGGCTCGTCATCGATGATCGCGGCACGAAGTTCGTTCATTCGGCTGACTCCCTGGACACCGATGCATTGGATCGTGCTGCGGAGGTCGCGGGAATATCAAGCCGTACCAGATGATCGCCCGCCTCTGTCCTCTCCAGGACAAGGCAGGCATGATCGCCATACAGCAACTGCAGGCGGCTACGGGTGCTTTGCAGGCCGATTCCCGTGCCGGAGGCGATCGTATTCCCGGATGCGATGCTGTTCTCCACTTCCAGCGACAGTCGGTCATCTCGGAACCTTCCTCGCACACGCAGGATCCCCGGTGAGCGTCTGCGGGCTATTCCGTGCACGATCGCGTTCTCAACTAGCGGCTGCAAGATCAAGGCCGGTATGGGAACCTCAAGGCAATCAGGTCGAATGTCCCAGACCACCTGCAAGCGTTCGCTCAACCGAATCTTCTCGATCATCAGATAGTGCTCCACTAGCGCAAGCTCTTCGCGCAGTGGGCGCAGCTGGTCCTGTTCTGGGGACAGACTATCGCGCAGCAATGCGGCCAGGGAAACCAGCATGCGATCGGCCAACTCTGCATCGCGATGCACCATTTCCGCGACCGAATTGAGCGCATTGAAAAGGAAGTGCGGGTTGAGCTGCGCGCGCAAGGCCTCCAGCTGGGTTCTGGTGAGACTGGTTTCCAGTTCCGCCACTTTCTGACCACGCTCATGGCTGCGCTGGTAAAAAACCATCGCGTGCGCGATGCCGATCACCAGCCAGGCCAGCATGAAGCCGTTGATGAAGGCCGTAGTCAGCACGCTGCCAAATCCAGGCAGGGGCTGGTCGCCGTACCACGCAAAGACGGGATTGGTGAGGTAGACGTAAGCAGCCCGCAATAGCACTACCGCCAGTGCGCTGGCCATCAGAATCGAAATGGACCGCAGGCTGCGGCCCCGCTCGATTGGGTGGCGCTTCACCAACCAGTAAAGGGCCAGGCTGAGTGGCACCCAGGTCATCCAGCCGCCAAAGCTGAACTGCAGCGCTTCCTGCCAGGAAATCGGCCTGCCTTGTTGTTCTCCCATCCAGACTACCTGGATGGCGAAGATCAGCGCATACGCCGTCCACCACAGCAGGACAATCCAGAAAACGGACGGAATGCGTTTGAACATAGTCAGTTGCGAGAAGCAGGCAGGAATTCGGCTCAGGCGGGTGGCTTGGCGCCTCTAACCAGCGTCCTGCCGCGCGACCAAGCTAGCACGGACCGCGAATGCGGCCAATGCGTGGGGTCGGTGCAGCCGATTACCAGCAACGCGGCACACAGCAATATGCTGAACTCCATGCCGCCGGTGCCATGCTCGCCCACGAACCATCCCTGCTGCGCATGGATCAGCACGATACCGGTGACCACGATGCAGGAAAGCAGAGCGCATACCCATTTGACCCCCACGCCGGATGCCAGCAATAGGCCGCCGACGATCTCGCAGATGGAAATGGCCAGCACCCACGTCGTGCCATGTGGAAATCCCCTGCTTTCGAGGAAATCGGCGAACCGTGGCACGCTACCGTTCACCAGCCGAACCGCAGCATGAGCCATGAAAATCAATGCAACGGTGCCGCGTAGTAGGCAGATTGCATACCAGAAGGAGGATGCGGCCACATGCATGCCGGTTGACGTTGGATGTCACATTCTAGTTTTCAGGTTTATTGCCAATTTCGAAGCCGCCAGGGACGAGCGGCATCGCGGCATGTTCAGACGACACCGAGAACCGTGATCTGCGTAAATGCTTGCATGGCATGAGCACCCTTAACGGTGGACACCCTCGGGTCCCAATTCCCATGGATCGACAAGCCGTCGCTCCACCGCTTTCGGCCAGAAGCGGACGGTCAACACTTTGACCGAGCCAATCTTCTGGCGTCGGCGGGTCCGACCCCAGATCTGCTGAGGTCTAAGCGTGCGCTATGCACGCGTCCATGTGCCGTTCATCCCACTCATCTACTGGTGAGGATGCCTTATGGCTTCATACTCCCCGTCAGTTTTCCGCCGGAATCCACTACACGAACCAATGAGTCGCCGAGCCGCGACCGTAAGGCATTGATGAGGGCCGCGGGTCAGTGCTTACTTCATGAGCGCGATCAATGCCCCGCCATCTGTGGCGATAGGGTCCAGCCGAGGTGGGCCTGCGACCATCAGGTGACTCGCCTCAAACGTTCGAAGTGAGCCATTCGCCAGACATTCGGCCTTTACCCTGTGTCCATAATCCAAAACAAAGTGGGCGCAAGTAGGGGCGATGTGTTGGCGTCGCGATACGAGATACGTTGGCAATTCGGAATACCGAAATGATGGAACTGGCAAACCGCCGCGCTCGCCGGGCAGCCGTCCTTTTACTGGCGGCGATCGCGTTGACGGGACTTCCGATCATGGCCCTGGCAGAAGGCCGCTGTCCGCCAGGGATGTTCGAAACCGGATCGCGCGACTTCATTGGTTGCGCCCCGATTCCTGGCTATGGTGGGGGAGAAGCAGCGGAAGAGGAGCAGAGCCCGATCGAGATGGTTTGGGCTGACCGTTGGGGCGCCTACGCCTCTGAAGAAGGGGCAAGCGGACTGGGGGTGGTGAACGGCCGAGCCTCGAAGGCGGCTGCCGAGAAAGACGCCGTACTCGATTGCAGGGAAGTGGCCAAGCAACCGGAGAAGTGCTCGGTCCAGTTGTCCTTCTACAACCAGTGCGCCGCGTACGCCTGGGGCGGAGGGCACGGCATAGCAGCTTCAGCAGTCAATGAGAAGATTGCGATCAGAGAAGCCACAAGACTTTGCGATGAGGCCTCGGGAGTGGAATGCCTGATCTACCACAGCGGTTGCAGCTTCCAGGAAGCGGTTCCACCGTAGGGCGGCGCTGTTGCAGCCGGAGTCGCTGTTCTGAGCAGGGCGATGGCGGCGCCAGCTAAACAGCCTTCCAATTACGCAAGCACCTGTTATGCACAATGGGTAGAGTCCATCTACCCAAGAAGCAGTGAGCCAATGTGTAAGAACAATCAGAATCACGAGTGGATCGAATAGGAAAAGAAGATGAAACCTCTCGCACTTTTGGCTTTAATCTTCGCGTCGCTGCCGATCACGGCACTCGCTTGCCCTACCGGCATGGTGTTCAACGGAAATGGATGTAGTCCTCCGTATGAGTACACCGGATGGGACATGCTTCGAGATCAACGCGCCGCAATTGATGCAATTGGTAGCGATCGGGTTCGCGAAAATTACCCAACCTACACTCCTGAGCAACTGGCAGAGTGGGAACGCCTCGAAAAGGAGGAGCGGGAGGAAGAAGAGAAGGAAAGAGAGCAGCTTGCCAAGGGGTTATGGCATGTCGATTCGACCTCCACACCCGAAGGTGGTTTATGCGCGGCAACGTTTGCAAAATATACGAGTGGGAAGAATGGAGTGGAAGGCGGACTGGTCACTATTATGGGGTTCCAACAACCTAAGGAGGAGGCGTGGCTGATTTTTCAAGGAGCAGGACTGCCTAAACCGCGGAAAGTAAAGAAAATAAAAATAGATCTTCAGCAAGACGACGAGCCAGTACAAACTGTCGAGGTGTTCAACTACAGGAAGACAAGAGATATCGGGGAGGTTACGTTTGCCGTACCTGGCCTGAAAGCCGCACTGGAGGGAATGCGTGATACGCAAAGATTCAAGTTAACACTTGATGGAAAAGCGGTGATGATCATTCAGTGGACCAACGGCGCGAAGTCTATTGGTGAACTTAGAGCGTGTGGAAAGTAACGCTCAATTGGATAGAGCTTTCATTTTGCCAGCACTACTGCGGGCACAAACCGGGATTTCAGGGTCGCCGGGGCTTCGGCGGGTTTGCGGCTCCTATCGGGATATTGCGGCTCGTCGTGTTCAAGCGTGGTCGAGGTATTGGCTGGCGTCAGCCCGACTTCACGGCGAAGCAGCTGGGACAAATACATTAGGTCGATTCAAATGGTCGCAAGCGGGCCGGCCATCTTATGCTTCCCTTAGAGGGCGCGTTCGGTATTGCAACCGGACCGCAGAGTTCCGGTCATACAACTTGTCCAAGCCGGTCGTAGGGTGCCCCCGGCCCTCGTCCTCTCCACTCTCTGGGCGAAACTCCCGCTTGTGCCTTGAACGCCCGCGACAAGGCCGACTCGGTCGCGTAGCCCACTTCATCCACCAGCAGCTTCAAGGGTTTGCCGCTGCGCAGCCCCTTCTGCACCAGCAAGATCCGCCACCGCTGCAGGTACTCGCCGGGCGTGCTGCCCACGGTGCTGCGAAACGTCTGCGCGAACGAGCTGCGCGACATGCCGGCCGTCGCGGCCAGTGTCTCCAGCGTCCAGTCTTCCCGCGGCCGTTCGTGCATCGCGGTGATCGCGCGGCGCAGGCGCGGATGCGCGAGCCCCGACATCAATCCCGCCTGACCCCGCTGTCCTTCCATCTGATGCCGCAACACCTGGATCAGCACCAGCTCGAACAATCGCGCCAGCACCTCGCCACGGCCGCAGCGCTGGTCGAACGCCTCCTCAAACAGCAGATCCAGCAACGAGCGCGCACTGCCCAGTTGGTCCAGCGGCAGGCAGACGAAGTCCGGTAGCGCGGCCACGAGCGGATGTCCGGCCGCGCCTTCGAAGCCGAGGTCGGCGCAGGCCAATTCCGCGCCCCCGGAGTCGTCGATCACGAAGCGATGGGCGCAGGGCCGCGGATACAGCAGCAGGCTGGGCTCGGTGAGGGTGATCGGCTTGCCGGCGGCGTGGTGCACGACCACGGTGCCGCGCCGGACCAGGTGCAACTGGCCCAAAGTTGGGCGCATCGGTATTTCATGGGCGCCGCACAGGGCGCCGGCATGCAAGATGGCCGCCCGCACCGGGAAGTGACCCAGCAGAGCCGCAAGCCGGTCAGTCATTTTTGGACTCCTTGACAAGTTATGTGGACTTTACAGTACGCATAAGCCAAATGAAACGAGGATAGTGGCCTCACCGGGAACGACCCGGCCAACCCAGTCAATCCATCCTCAAGGAACCCGCATGAACATCCTCGCCCCCCTGGCCCTCGCCGCCGCCCTCAGCCTGGGCACGGCCTCGGCCGCCACCCCCGCCCCGATCGCCGACACCCGTCCGACCGTGGTGCTGGTCCATGGCGCCTTTGCCGACGGCTCGTCATGGAACAAGGTCATCCCACTGCTCCAGGCCCAAGGCTTGAACGCGGTCGCGGTGCAGAACCCGCTGACCTCGCTGGAAGACGATGTGACCTTCACCAACCGCGTCGTCAACGCGCAGTCCGGCCCGGTCGTGCTGGTCGGCCATTCCTGGGGTGGCTCGGTCATCACCCAGGCCGGCGGTCACGACAAGGTCAAGGCCCTTGTCTACGTCGCCGCATTCGCGCCCTCGCTCAATGCCGCGCCGGTGGTCGATACCAAAGACTTCCCGACTCCACCGGGCTTCGCTCACTTCATCGCCGACGCCGACGGGTACCTGACCCTTCCCGCCGACGCGATCGCCCGCGACTTCGCGCAGGACGTCAGCGCCGAGGAAGCCAACCTGATCCACGCCACCCAGGGCGCAGTGCGCGGCGCCAACTTCGAACAGCCCGTCACTGTGGCCGCGTGGACCACCAAGCCGTCGTGGTACATAGTCGCCGCCCAGGACCGCATGATCGACCCGGGTGCGCAGCGTGCGTTGGCCAAGAAGATTCGCGCGACAACCGTGGAGCTGCAAACCAGCCACGTGCCGATGGTTTCCGACCCGGAATCGGTGGCCAAGGTGATCGTCGAAGCAGCACGAGCAGCGGCGAAGTAATCCACGCAAGGATCGCTGCCGGGGGTTGCAACGACCCCCGACAGCTTGTCGAAGCGGCCCAGCAACTCAAAGCTTATGAAATAGCGGGCCTGATCTTGCCGGCGGGACGATCAGAGAAACGCGCAGGATCCAATGCCCACCGCGCTAGCCGAGTTGTAGAGCGCGTCCCATCTGTCGAGTCTCGATGTCCGATCCTGGCTGGAAGCGGACACTGGGTCGAATCAAATGGGTCGCCAGCGGGCCGGCCAACTTCTGCTTTCTATGGGCGACCAACTTATGGTTGCTCCCACAAACTGGAGCCATCCGCCCATGCACCGTGGACGAGCACGACATTCTTGGCTTTGACCGTGCGGTCAAGGAAATCCAAGTATTCCGACCATCGGCTTTGGGCCGAAAGCGGCCGCTGATTCCCTGGTTAAGCGCGTTCGGGTTCGCCATATCGACGCCGCTAGCGCACCCGCAAAAATTCAGCCCTGACTTGCCCTCCATCGGGGCGGGTGAAAGTTTCATGCATCCGATCGCCTACAACTTTCAGCTGTAGCTCCCTCTGTGTTCGAACGGCACCCACCCAATTGGGAAATGTTGCGCCCTCGATGCGGTTTCCGGTGAAACGACCTTGCTCGTCTACGGTGTAGGTACCGAAGAAACCGATACTAGATGCCATGGCACGCTTGTTCTCCTCAGTGCTGCCGCCGCCTCGCGTGTCGGACTTGAAACGCGGGGTGTCGGGGTTGGTGAGCACTTCGACGAAATGCATGTCGGCGGTGAAAACGAGCATGCCTTGGGGATGCTCACTATAGGGTTGCTCAGTCTTGCCGTCGGCTTCCACTGTGGCAGAGACCATGCGCCAGGTGCCGGCAACTTGATTGGGCTTGGCAGGGGAGGGCACCGGCTCACTCGCTCCTGCGGTGAGGGGGGCGACAAGGAGAAATGCGAGTAGACACTTCATATGCGGTCTGTCGTCATGGTTAGGGATTTTTAAACTATCAAGTCGTCCAATCGGGCAGTCAATGCACGACGGATATTCTCAAACGCCGTGCTACCCAGTGCGACCCGACCCAAAGCGGACATTCGGTTCCCGCCAGTCAGGCAGAACCGCATTCCCTAGGTCCGGCTATGCATCAGATTTTTAGCCGGATAGGGGGCTTGAGATGCAGTCATAGCGAGCTCAGGTCAGCTCGACCTTGCTGCGCATTGCTTGGACTGCTGTTCACTGAGCAACGTAGCTTTGCGACTTTCGGCTTCGGTTTCTCGGCTTGAGGCTCGGATGTAGCGCGCTCCAATCAACGGCGGGAGCACGGCTTTCCAGGCGTTGCCCTTAGCTGCTGCTGCGGATTGTTGGGTGGTTTGGGCCTGCTGCAACTGATCGGCAATCTGCGCGCAGTCAAGCGAGGAAAATTGCGAGACCGGCATACCGCTTCGGGGGATGCTGGTGCATCCTGTTGCCAAGATCACTAACAAGGACGCCAGCAGCGGCGAGCGCAATGGGCTAGACATGTCTTTCTTCCTCAACCTGTGGTGCTGGCGGTGTGCCATCGCTCAAGGCCAACTTAGTTAAAGACGTTTAAGAAAGTATTAGTAGTGCTAACGACCCTTCTAGATCGAGCTTCAGCGGCCTCCACCGAAGACTCACCGCTGCCTTCGGTGGAAAGACGATGCGTACGCAGCGGCAGTGGCACAGCTAGCCTTGGCGTTCCTTAGAAGCCAGGTTGGCTAGGGCATTGCAGAAAAAAGATTAATGCCCCTCCAAAAGCGATAAAAAATCGAAATAGCCAGAAATCGGCTGCACGCGCACGACGTTTGCTCGGTGGGGCCAGTGTGGGAGGAACCATAAGTTGTTGGCCGGTCCACTGGCGACCCCAGTGTCCGCTTCCGGCCAGAAGCGGTCGACCGGCCGGAGCATTGAGACCGGCCGGGTGCGAGATCAGCGGGCTTCCGCGGCCCACTGCTCTGCATCCGCGCCGGCGGGGATACGCATCGGGGCCGATGCATCGGTTGCCGCCAGCCACACAGCCTCGGCCACATCTCTCGAGCGCGTTCCCGGCCCCACGGATTCGAGCATGCGGGCAATGGTCTGTCTCATGAACTCGCCATAGACCTCATCATCAATGCCGCGCAGGTTGATCCGCGCAGTGTCACGGAAGCTCGTCTCGCTCGAGGAACCCGGAAGCACGATATGCACGCGCACGCCAAACACCTCGACTTCACCGGCTAGAGACTCGGTGAGCGCGTTCACCGCCGCTTTAGCCGCGCGATAGATCCCGACCAACGGCAGCGGCTTGAAAGTAACGCTCGAGGTCACATTCACAATGACGCCAGACTTGCGCTCGCGCATCTGGGGTAACACCGCTTGGGTGACCGCGATGGTGCCAAAGGTGTTGGTCTCGAATAGCTCACGCACCGTCTCCATGCGTGTTAGCTCGAAAGGCGCGGGCGCGCCGAAACCGGCATTGTTTACGAGTACATCAATGGGGCCTGCCGCCTTGATCGCTCTGCTGATGCTCTGCGCATCGGTGACGTCAAGCTGCAGCACCCGCAGCCGAGGGGACGGCGGAAGCACGTCCTCTCGGGGCGTACGCATCGAGGCAACCACTTGCCAGTCGCGCTCCAGAAAGTAGCGTGCGGTTTCCAGGCCGAAGCCAGAGGAGCAGCCGGTGATGAGGACGGTTTTCATGAGACTTCCTTAGTGGGGGATCGCTTCACGATACGTAGCCGAAACCGTACTTGCTACAATCCGAAGTCCATATCTCATTCGCGAGAGTCCGGACATGGTTGATCCGCTAGCTGAGGTCGTCATGTTGCTGCAGCCCGCCGCACGATTCTCCAAGTACGTGGTCGGCGCGGGTCCGTGGCAGGTACGCCGTTCGGACGCAGGGCAGCCGTTCTATTGCGTCGTCTTGGAGGGCGCTTGTCGGCTCGCACTCGATGGGTGCGAGCCGATCGTGCTGCAAACCGGCGACTTTGTGCTCATTCCCGCGACCTTCGGCGTCGCCATGTCCAGCCTTCAGTCACCGGCTGATGTGGAGAACTCGATTCCGACCGCCTTGGGCCAAGGGATGTTCAGGATCGGCGCGCAGGAAGGTCCTGCCGATCTGCGACTTTTGGCAGGGCACTGCAGCTTCGGCTCAGCGGACGCGACATTGCTGGTCTCGTTGTTGCCGCAACTGATTCATGTCCGCGGTGAGGAGCGGTTGGCGACCCTTGTACAGTTGGTGGGCGATGAATCGCGCGAAAACAGGTCCGCGCGTGATGTCGTGCTCTCGCGCCTATTGGAAGTGTTGCTCATCGAGGCCCTGCGATCCACGACCGGGACGGGAGCGGCGCCAGGATTGGTGAGGGGGCTTTCTGACGTGCGCCTCGCAGCTGCGATTCGGGCGATTCACGCGCAGCCGGCAAGGGCGTGGACAGTCGACGAGTTGGCAAAGGAAGCCGCACTCTCGCGGTCGGCGTTTTTCGAGCGTTTCCAACGCGCGATAGGCGCAACGCCGATGGAGTATCTGCTAGCTTGGCGCATGGCGCTCGCCAAAGACCTGCTTCGCCGTGGAAAAGCGAGCGTCGGCGAGATCGCCCAGCGCGTTGGTTACAGCTCGGCGAGCGCCTTCAGCGTCGCCTTCACGCGCCATGTCGGACTACCTCCAACCCTCTACGCTCGCGAACAGACTGCAGCGGCGCATGCGGATGGCCAGAGTCATGCTCTTCTATCAAAAACTGATGAGGAATTCGCCCCGCAATCACTTGCCATCTAGGGAACAGTCTCGCGGCAGCTCTTACGTCCGCTTAGATTCGATTATTGCCTTCACTTTAAAGACCGGCCGAGTTCAACGTGTAACGATGACCGCGAGAATCAGGATGCAATAGACACTGACATTGAGCTTGGGCTCCCAGTAGCCCATGAAGAGGAACGTAAGCGCCAACCATCCGATACCCGCCACCAACGACAACCCCAGCACGGGTGCCTGGCTGAGGATGTCGATATGGCGCCAGGCAAGGAACAGTCCCAAGAGACCGAAGACGACCTGACCCAATGAGAATGCAGAGTTCAGACCGTAGTAGAGCGTGGTCTCCAAGCCTGGTGTGCGTTTCCCGCGCAGGTGTTGGGATACGACGTCAACCACAAAATGAAGTGTCCCGCTCAGCGTGAGCCAGCCGTATGCCGCATAAACAAGATACTTGTGCATTACTGGCCTCGCATGAGTCGGAGATCGGTCCCGGTCCTCATATCGCGGCTAACCTTGGGCCTATTGCTTGCCCACGAGAATCGGCCGCTTTGATTGCCTCAGACCCGAAATCCACATCGGTGAGGACCTGAGAAATCTGCCACAAACGAGCAGATGCAATCTTGTCCAGCGCTTGTGGAGGGATTTTCGCGGATGCGGGAAAGCCGCGCGTCTCGCTTAACTTATCGGGGCCGTAGTAAGCCCCACCCTTTGCCTCGGGTGAGGTAGCGGAGAATAGGGTCGGCAATGCACCCTGGGCCGCAGGCTGAAAGAGAAAGGGAAGCAGGGACCTAGCTATTCCGAAGGCGCTCCAGCGACCCGGTCCATTGTGCAAAAGATCGGTGCGGGAAACGCCTGGATGGGCGGCAATACTGGAGATGCCCCAGCCAGCAGCGTCGCTTCTCCGTTGCAGCTCGATGGCAAACATCAAGCAAGCCAGCTTGGACTGGCTATAGACCGGCATGGCCTTATAGCCATGTTCTGAATTCAGGTCGTCAAAGTCGATCGCCCCGTCGCGCGCGGCGACACTGGATAGGGAGATCACGCGTGGATCGTCACCCTTGCGAAGTAACGGCAGCAAATGACAAGTGAGTGCGAAATGGCCGAGGTAGTTGGTGCCCAACTGCAGCTCAAAGCCATCGGACGTCAATTGCCGCTGCGGAGGCACCATCACGCCCGCGTTGTTGATGAGAAGGTCGAGCTTGCTCTGCTGCTTACCCACGCGCTCAGCGAAGGCGGAAACCGATGCAAGACTGGCAAGATCAAGTTGCTCGAAGGAAATCTTCGCCGGCGATACTTCACTGCGGATGCGTCGGACAGCATCGGCGCCTTTTCGTGGATCGCGCCCGGCAATAATGACCTCGCAGCCAGCACGCGTCAGGGCGAGCGCATCCTCGTATCCAAGGCCGCCTGTGCCGGTGACCACGGCTGTGCGACCGTACTGGGGAGGGATGTCTTCCGTGGTCCAGCGGGTCATGGCAGTTGCCTTTCGAGAAGCCGAAATCGGCGCTGTCATGACGATCACCCATCGCGCGGCCAAGCTCCATGCCGGATACCGGAGAAAATCTGCCTAATCCTCCAATGCGCCAGATTGACATGCGTCCCAGCCTGGCGGCCCACACACCTTCAAGCGACGCTGACTTGCCTGGATCCGAAAGCGAGGAGGGCTTTGAAGTTGGTCACGTCTCGCTTTGGCGCCGCGCCAAAGGATCGCGCGTACTCCCGGCTGAACTGGGATGCACTTTCATAGCCGACTTTGTAAGCGGCTTCCGAAACATTCGCCGCGTCAAAAACCATCAAGCGCCGTGCCTCAAGCAAGCGCAGCTGTTTCTGGTACTGCACCGGTGTCATTGCTGTGATGGCCCTAAAGTGCTGGTGAAAGGAAGAGGGGCTCATCCTCGCGGCTTCGGCAAGCTGCTTCACGCTTAAATTCTGGTTGAAGTTCTCGTGAAGAAGACGAATGGCCTGAGCAACGCGCTCGGTATGCGTTTCTGGCAAGGCAAGCTTGGCGATCTCGCTGCCAAAAGGGCCAGTCAGAAGCCAGTAGCAGATTTCTCGCATAACGGACGGATAGAGAATCGGAGCCGCTTCGGGCGTTTGCGCCATCTTAGCCAGGCGCACGATGCAATCTGCCAGTGGCGTGTCAACCTGGCCCACGAACACGCACGGACTAGACGCGGGATTCGGTGTGGGCGGGGCCGCCAACTGCTGCATGACTTCCCGCAGCATGGCTATATCGAACTCGATCGTAATGCCCAAAAACGGAGTGCCGGGTGTTGCTCCAATCATGCGTCCGGTTGCCGGCAATTCAATGCTCACTATGAGGCATTCCATCTCGCGATAGTCCAGGACCCTATCGCCAAAGAAGATCTGCTTTGCGCCTTGGACCACCACGCAAAGCGAAGGCCGGTAGATGTGACGCACGGGCATAATTTCTTGGAGTGCGCGCAGGATGTGAACGCCTTCCATGGGCGTGAGGAAGTGCCCTTCGCCGCCGCCCTGAGACTCGACAAAATCCGTTACGGCCGCGAGCAGCGCGGCGGGGGTGCCGTGCCTAGGTTCGTCGCCAGACTTGGACTTGGATAGGGAGTTTTTCATCGACTCCATCCTGCCCAAGGCTGTAGGAGAAGGCAAGATTCTTGTTGTACCCGGAATATTTATCATCTGACTATCCTTGATGGCTTGAGGGGTATGAAATCAGCCGAGTAGATCCGGCAAATATGCAGATGTTCAATAGACGAGATAATAGGATCTATCGACCAGTTAGTGCCCTTCTGTATGAAGCATCTTGGCTTATAGGCAGGACGGCTTCGCATGAGTGAGGATCCGACGTCCTTGATGCAATGTCTGGCTTGAGCTAGCTGGCTTTTCGTAAAGGTAGCCCGCCGTTCTCAGTTAAAGTCGCATCTTTGTCCGCTGTAAGTGGATTGCTCTTGTCATTCGCAACTTTTGATACTTTGGGTGAAGAGTGGTTTGACCATTGCGACGCGCGACGCGCTTGAGCCTGCCCCAGCCATACCGCCAAAGCCGTCCAGACCAGCGCCAACGGCAAAACCACGCTGACCAAACTGCCCATCGCCAAGCCAATCCGACCCAACGCACCTTCGGTCTGCGCGCCTACGACATCGCCCGTGCGATATACGAAAGTGTCGATGAAAGCCTTGGCCTTGTATTTGTCCTCGCGATTAACCACGGTGAATAGCGCTTCGCGCGCGGGCTGGGTAATGCCCCGCTGCACTGCGCGGGTAGCGGCCTCTAGCAGCACCAGGACGCCGATCGAGCCATAGAGGCCTAGTCCAATAAAGCCAATCGCTGTGGTTACGGGCAAGATCATCAGTGTGATGCTCAAGCCGAACCGCTTGATGATTGGTCCTGCCAGGGTGAGTTGCAATACCAGCACCGCGACATGGGTCCACATGTCGATATTGCCCATGATCGCCGCACGCGCGTCGGTGTCGTCAGCCATGGTCGCCACCATCTGCAAGCGCGTGAAGTAAACGAAGGTCACCATCACGGCCATCAGCATCACATACCCGGCCACGCCACTGAGATAGGGAGAGCGGAACACCGAGCGAATACCGCTCCAAGCGCTGCCGCCAATACGCGTATCGGAGTCCTCTGAGAACGACCATGCGGCAACGGTGTCGATTGTGCGATCGGGCGTGGCCCATAGCAGCCAACATGCACTCAATAAAGCCAACAGCAGGAAGCCGGCGGCGACCAACAACAGGCTAGGCGTCCCCAGCGGCTGGGCGAGCTGGGAGGTAAGCAAGGGCCCGAAGATGGCGCCTAGCGTGCCGCCGATGGAGATCAGGGCGAAGAAGCGCCTGCCCTGCTCGCTGGTGAAGCGGTCGGTCAGCAGCGCCCAGAACACCATGGTGGCGAACAGGTTGAATACGTTGAACCAAACATAGAACACCAGGCTGCTGGTTTGACTGAGGGTGCCAGGCGCAAACTCAATTAGTACCCAGAATCCCATCAAACTCAGCACGAAGAAGCCGTAAGTCGCGGCAATCACCTGCAACCGCTTGAGACGACTGACCAGCCAACCGAACACCGGATTTGCTGCGAGCGTTACTACAGCGGTTATGCCAATCAACCAACGCACGCTCTCTATTCCACGCTCCATGCCCAAGGCGTCCCGTGCAGGTCTGAGCACCATCAGGGCCGTCAGCACACAGAAGAAGAAAAGCGCCGCGATGAGAACCGGTCCAACTTCGTCGCGGCGAAGGTCGAACATGGTCTCCCAGATGCCTCGGCGGCTCGAGGTGGATAGTTCGATGCGACTCATGGGTAATTCCTGGGCACACCCGCGCTAGCACAGAGGCGTTCAGTCGGCTGGAAGGCGTGCGCACATCAATGGCCCCAAGTCACGAGGGCTAGAAACGAGCGGCCGGGGAGCCGCACAGGAGCCAAACGGCGACTCGTGTGGCTTCTGTGCGGGTTTCGTAACGCCTAGAGGCTAGGGCCGCATCGACGACCCGATAAACGTTAGAGGCGTGTCGCGATCAACGGGTAGAGGCCGGGAAACGCGTGTTGGTGGTCTCTTCAGTGAGTGTCCAGAGACGGGCCGCCGCTGCAGTATCACGGGCGGCAGCAGGCACCGTCGCCAGCCCAAGCGGCCCGGCAATCTCACGAGGGCCCTTCGGACCGTAGTAGGCACCGCCCTGCACGTCCTGAGCGGTGGCAGCGTAGAGCGTAGGAATTGCTCCCTGGGCCGCGGTCTGGAAGTGTTCGCGGTTGCTGGACCACTGACGTCCCTGTTCACTGTCCAAGCCGGGACCTCGCGCAACAAGTTCAGTTACCGCCACGCCGGGGTGGGCGGCCACACTACGGATTCCCCAGCCTGCCGCATCGCTGCGCCGTTGCAGCTCAAACGCAAACATCAAGCAAGACAGCTTGGACTGAGCATAGGCGGCCATCGGCACGTATTTTTGGGTGAACTGCAGGTCATCGAAATGAAGGCTGCCCTGGTGAACGGCAATGCTCGAAAGTGTTACAACGCGCGGGGACTCACTCTTACGCAACAAAGGCAAAAGTTCGGCAGTTAGAACAAAGTGCCCTGCATAGTTGGTGGCGAACTGCATCTCCAAGCCATCCGGAGAAGTGCCGCGTTCGGGTGGCGCCATGATGGCTGCGTTGTTGATCAGACCATCCACCCGCGGCAACGTCGTGCGCAGACGTTGGCCTAGTTCCCGCACGGAAGACAAGTCGGACAAGTCTACGGATTCAAACTGCACTTTGGCCTTGGGCACTTCTTGCTTTATGCGATCAATCGCTTCTTGACCACGCTCGGGGTTGCGTGCGGCGATGACAACTTGGGCGCCCACGGCAGCCAACGCCTTGGCGTCTTCATAGCCCATGCCGCTGGTGCCGCCGGTGATCACGAAAACGCGGTCTTTCTGAGAGGGCATGTCGGACAAACTCCAATCTGGCTTGGGTTGGCTCTGCGCCAAGGCACTGCCCACGTAAAATGCGCAACTCGCGAGCAGGCCAACGGCAGCTAAGCGCTTGCCCCATCCGGGATGAGCGGGTCGCACCTTGTGGGATTCGTGGATGCGCGGGGAAGGGATATTTGGAGCCGTGGGGTTAGTCATCATCTTTACCTTTGTGGGGGAAGGGACTGGGATTGCAACAACACTTGGATGGATGGCATTCGGTCGGTTTTGCAGACGTGCCTGTTGGGTGTAGAAAGACGGAGGCCTTGGCTACGGACGATTGCCGGGTTCGTAGCCCGCTTTGTTGCCTGCGCGGTGGGTGATGCCGGCTGGCAATGCTGTGACATGCTTACCCTGTGTGCGTCCCAGCCAAAGGCCCAAGGTTGCCCAGACCAAGGCCAGCGGCAGCACCACACTGGCCAGCCCGCCCATTGCCAGCCCCAGCCGTCCGAGCAGGCCTTCGGTTTGCGCACCGGCAACATCGCCAACGCGGTAAATGAAGGTATCCACGAAGGCTTTTGCCTTGTATTTATCCTCGCGGCTCACCACCGTGAATAGCGCCTCTCGCGCGGGCCGGGTGATGCCGCGCTGCACGGCTCGGTTGGTTGCCTCCAACAGGACCAGCACCACGAATGAGCCGTAGATCGCCAACCCTATGAAGCCGATCGCGGTAGCAAGCGGCAGAATGGCCAGCGCAATGCCCAGGCCAAAGCGCTTGATTATTTTTCCGGTCAGCGTGAGCTGTAGCACCAACACGGCCACTTGCGTCCACATATCGATGCTACCCAATAGCGCTGCGCGCGTGTCCATGCTGTCGGAAACGGCGGCGACCATTTGCAGGCGAGTGAAGTAGATGAAGGTCGCAAGCACGGTCATCAGCAGGATGTAGCCCGCAATCCCGGTCAAATAGCGCGAGCGGAGCACTGCACGCAGGCCTGCCCATGCACTACCGCCTATGCGTTCGGCCTCACTGGCAAATCGGGCGGCGGGGATGGGCGCATCGGTATTGGCACGATCCGGTGCCACGCGCACGAGCAGCCAAGCGGCAGCCAGGGCCAGCAGTAGAAATCCTCCTGCGACCAAAAGCAGGCTGGGCGTGCCCAGCGGCTCGGCCAGCTGAGAGGTGAGCCACGGGCCGAAGATTGCGCCGAGGGTGCCACCGACGGAAATCAGGGCAAAAAATCGCTTGCCTTGATCGCTGGTGAAGCGGTCGGCCAGCAAAGCCCAAAAGACCATGGTGACGAAGAGGTTGAACACGCTGAACCAGACGAAGAAAACTTGTCCGCTGCGTTGCCCCACGGCGCCGGGGGCAAACATCAACAAGGCCCAAAAACCCACCAAGCTCAGCACAAAGAAACCATAGGTCGCGCCGATGAACTGCAGCCGCCGAAGGCGGCTAACCAGCCAGCCAAACAGTGGGTTGACTGCCAGCGTTACTACCGCGGTCCCGATGAACAACCACCGGATACTTTCGATGCCGCGCTCCATGCCCAACGCGTCGCGAACGGGTCGCAGCAACATCAGTGCGGTCAGCACGCAGAAAAAGAACAGCGCGGAGATCGCTACAGGCCCGAGTTCCTCGCGGCGAAGATTGAACAATGTTTGTAGCGGACCAGTTTTGCGGGGGATAGGTGTCACGTTGCGCCTCGTGAATACAAATTCTGGCTCAGTGCAACCCGCTACCCAGTGGGAGAGCAGAGTTGTGGAGGGTAAATCACGGTTGGAACAGTGAACTCGTGTCTAGAACTCGGTAGCAGATAACTTCTCGCTGATCTCCCATAAACGGGTGGACGCCTGGGATTCCGTTGCGGCGGCAGGCACGTCCGCCAAGCCGAGTGGACCGCGCACTTCCATGAAGCCCGTCGGGCCGTAGTAGCTCCCTCCCAAGGCATCGGGCGCAGTGGCTGCATAGAGAGTTGGCAATGCACCGCGCGCAGCTGGCTGAAACAGGAACGACAAGTTGCGACGGGCGAAGCCGGAAAAACCGTCGCGATTGGCCAGCAATTCAGTCCGCGATACTCCTGGATGGGATGCGATGCTCTTGATGCCCCAGCCACCAGCGTCGCTGCGGGCTTGCAGTTCGCGCGCGAACATGAGGCAAGCCAGCTTGGATTGGCTGTAAGCGTCGGCCGGACTATACGCCTGCTCAAATTGCAGGTCTTCGAAGTGCAGGGCGCCACGCGCTGCGGCAATGCTGGACAAGGTGACGACCCGTGGCTCATCTGCCTTTCGCAAAAGTGGCAGCAGGTCTGCGGTCAGGGCAAAGTGGCCTAGGTAATTGACGGCGAACTGCATTTCTAACCCGTTTTTAGATACGCCTCGCTCGGGTGGTTCCATGATGCCGGCGTTGTTGATCAGGCCGTCGAGATGGGGCAGTGATGCAGTCAGGCGAGTGCTCAGTGCATGGACCGAAGAGAGATCGGACAAGTCCAAAGTTTCAAACTGGACATTGGCATTGGGCGTCGCTTGTCGGATGCTTGCGATCGCCTCCTGGCCACGCTCGGGATGGCGCGCGGCGATGATTACCACCGCCCCTGCGCCCGCCAGTGCTTTGGCGGTTTCGTATCCGATACCGCTGGTTCCACCGGTTACGAGGAAAATCCGCCCGTTCTGAGGAGGCATGTCCGCCAAGCTCCAATCAGGTTTAGGCTGGCCTTGCGCGACCGATTTTCCCGAGGCGCATGCCGTGAGCAAGAGCAAGCCAAAGACCGCGATGCTGGCTCGCCAACGCGAATGCTTTGGGCGCATGTTTGAGCCCGTGGCCGAAGTTCCCATTGCAATCAAGGCTGGAGCGCGCCGAGAGAGTGTCGCAGAAGCTATTGAACTGACCATGGTTTTCCTCACTGGGTGGAAGGCCCACGCGCTGAGCAATGAGCGGCGGTGCGGCACTTTCTATCGGAAGGGATTAATTTGCGTTTAAGACACTCGGCACCGATGTCTGATCAGGGCGCACGCAGGCCACGATTACGACGCCAGATGAACCGCTTGGCTTTTCAAGAGCCGGTTTAATCCGTTATTAATGGCACTGGTTGACAATCACCGGCCAACTCACTAGCGCACACAATGGACGCGATCCTCCTCGTTGAAGACGACCTCATGCTCGGCCGGGCGCTCAAAGCAGCGCTTGGCCAAGAGGGCTGGCGCGTGGTCCATTGCGAAGACGTTGGATCTGCACGAGCGGCCTTGGTTGATCATGCCTTTGTCGCAGTGTTGCTCGATCTCGGACTACCACATGGCTCGGGTTTGGACGTGCTGGCTACGATGCGCGGCCGCTATGACCCGACACCCGTGCTGATCATCACAGCGCGCGACCAACTGAGCGACCGCGTCCGCGGCTTGGATGCGGGGGCGGATGATTACATCGTCAAGCCCTTCCAGCGCGATGAGATGCTGGCTCGGTTGCGCGCAGTTCTGCGGCGCAGCCGTGGCGGAGTTACGGGTTTGCTTCATTGGCGTGACGTCGAGATCGATCCTGCGGCGAAAACGGTGACCCGCGGCGGCAGACGCGTGAGTCTGAGTGTGAGCGAGTTCCGCATCTTGCTAGCGCTGTTCGAATCACGCACTCGGGTGCTCACCCGAGACCAGTTGCAGGATCGCCTCTACGGCGACGATGCGGAGATCGGCAGTAACACGATTGCCGTGTATGTACATCAATTGAGGCGCAAGCTTGGAGAAGGAGTGGTAATAACCGAGGTTGGCTATGGCTACCGCGCTGGGGACGAGGAGTGATGCGCGCTCTGCGGACCCGACTTCTGTTTGCGCTGGCCGCTGTGGTGTTCGTTGCATGGAGCAGCTGGTTCGCGATCCAGTATCTAGACATGACGGCACGGCAAGGCAGCGACACCGACGCCATGTTGCGCAATATCGCTGAACAGATCTTGCAATCGTTACCGGAAGACATGGTGACTGCGGGAAGGCAGCAAAGGCAGTTCACGCTTGGAGGGGAGGCGCCCCCGCCGGGCGGAAAGTTCGATGCGCTTGGCTTCCAGGTTTGGGAGCGCGGCACCCAGCGGCGATTGATGTCGTCGCGAGCCGCGCCGACGCACGCGATGGTGCCGAGATTCATAGATGGTTTTGGGGAAACGACTATTTCTGGCGTCCCGTGGCGTGTATATGCGGTCAGCGATGCACGTGGACGAATACAGGTGCAAACTGGCACGCCACGATCAACGGTGCACGCCAAGGTAATGCGTTGGCTGGGTGCGAGCCTTGGCACGGCGCTGATGCTTTTGTTGGGCATCGGCATCGCGATCTGGTTAGTGATCCACTGGTCCTTGCGACCAGTGCTACAGGTCAGCGAGGCGCTTGCCACGCGTGGACCGCTAGACTTGGCGTCCTTGCCGGAGCGGGAGTTGCCTGACGAGTTCATGCCGTTGGTGCGGTCGTTCAACCACTTGATGGCGCGTTTGACAAAATCTTTGCAGCACGAACGTGAGTTCGTTAGCGAGGCTGCGCATGAACTGCGTACTCCCTTGGCTGCGTTGCTGGCCCAGGCCCAAGTGCTGCAACATGCAGGAGGTCGCGAAGAAGCACGTGTAGCGCTTGAGCATCTTATTACCGGAATCGAACGCGCCTCGCGCTTGGCGCAACAGCTGCTTGACGCCGCGCGAGTAGAGGCCGGCGGTAGCGCCGCACGCGCGGCAAACGTCGACTTGGCGATGGTCGTCGGTATGGTCGCCGACGAGTTCGAATTGGTCGCGCTGCGCTCTGATCAGTCAATCGAGGTTGAGGCCGGGCACGCCCCAGTGTATGGCGACATCGACGATCTTGGGATATTGGTCCGCAATCTACTCGACAACGCGCTGCGCCACGGCGGCCCCGGCACGCGTGTGTGGCTAAAAACCGGGGTGGAGGGCGAGGGACGCGCGCGAATGGCGACTCTGGTCGTTGCCGACGATGGTCCAGGCATTCCCGACGGGGAGCACCAGCAGGTGTTCGAGCGTTTCTACCGCGCCGGAGATGGCCACCGCGCGCTGGGCAGCGGCATGGGCCTGTCCTTGGTCGAACGTGTAGTCAATTCACATGGGGGACGGCTGCGCTGTGGTGTCGGACTCGATGGCGGTGGTTTTGGGATCGAGATTTGGCTGCCCGCGCCGCGTGCAATTCCCGAGCCGGCCGCTCCTGGTAAAGCGTAGGAAGGCAACACCGGCCCATCCATGAGTCAGGCCGGCCAACTTATGCTTTCCATGAGCGGCCAACTTGTGATTCCCCCCACAGCAGGGAGCGTATCTGGAGGCCGGAGGCTTGCAGCGGTGGTCGGCCGAGAGCTCGACCTTTTTGCAGAAGCTTTGATCCTAGCTCGGGTCATGCCGACTTGGATGACCAATGACTCATGCGGGAATATCCTTGGTTGTGTCGCAGGATAACGGCTCGCCCAGGCCCGGCTGAGTTGAAGCGGCTCGTAAGTGGTCTCGAGCATTCGGCCAAGCTGCTTCTTCGATGTCCGTTCTCGGTCGAAGCAGACATCGACGCCTGAGCTAGGCTGCGCCAGATCCGTCCCGCCGTGTGATCCGCGAGCAGCTGAAACATGGATGTCATGCGTGCCGAATAGCATCTTCTGGCCTTTGCCAAGTGGCGGATGCTGGGGAATCTGGGTGTCTGATCGAACTGAAGTAGAGAGCGGCATGGAGGACGCTCTGGAGGATGTCGAGCGAACGCGCTGGTTCATGCATCACGTCCTGCCGCATGAGGGGGCACTCAGAGGCTGGTTGTCGCGCCGATGGGCGCCGGCTGCATTCGACATCGACGATATCGTGCAGGAAAGCTATGCGCTGCTGGCCGAGCGCGAACGCGTGGACGACATCCTGAATCCGCGCGCCTATCTTTTCCAGGTGGCCCATTCGCTGGTGGTCCGCAATATCCGGCGGGCACGGATCGTGTCGATCCTTGCGGTCGAAGATCTGGGGATGGTGGATTTCGCCGACGACGCGGCTACCCCGGAACAAAGCGCCATTGCGCATGACGACCTGCGCCAACTGGCCAAAGTGATCGCAAGCATGCCGGGGCAGACACGCGAGGCCTTCGTCCTGCGTCGCGTCCGTGGTTTGTCGCAGCGGGAAATCGCCGCCCGGATGGGCCTTTCGGAGAATACGATCGAAAAACACATCGTCCGGGGGATCCGCTGGTTGGGAGATTGGTTCGCCAGTGGCGGAAACCCACCCGCCAAAACCTCTAGTCAGTTGGAGCGGGAAAAAAGGCGTGCCAGTGGAAGAACGCGAAACCAGCCAGGACATTGACCGGATCGCCGCGGAATGGGTGGCGAGGATGGATCGTGCGCCCCTGTCCGCCAGCGAAGCCCGGGAGTTGAAGCAATGGCTGGCGGGCGACCGGCGACGCCGTGGGGCGTTCACGCGCGCCAGGGCCGTATGGATGCGCAGCGAGTCCGCGCGCGCGCTGGGCCCGCAATACGATCCTGAGGACTTTCGACCTGCGGTAGTCGTTACCTCGCCTGGCCCCCACGCCGGGCGCCGCCGGCGGCGCCTGGTGGAATGGGGCGGCGCCATGGCCGCTTCGCTGGTGCTGGTCGTGATGCTGATGGCCACGTTGCAGATGCCCACGGCCTACGCCACTGCCAAAGGGGAGATGCGCACGGTGCCGCTGGGAGACGGGGCCACGGTGACGCTCAACACCGATACCCGCATCAAGGTGTACGGCGAGGAAGGGCGGCGGCGGATACGCGTCCTGCGAGGCGAAGTGCTGATCGAAGGCGCCGGAGCGGCGGTGCCGACATTGGTGGAAATCGATGGAAGTCGCTTGGAGGCCACGGCGGCCACCTTCGTCGTGCGCAAGCTTGAAGGCCGGCCCGCGCAGGTGCTGGTGCAGGAAGGCAGTGTCGTTCTGGCAGGAGCGACGCAGTCGTCCAAAACTCCGCTGACGCCGAATACCGGTTTGTCGTTACCGCAAGGAAAAGGGGACGAGTGGAATCCGACGCCGCTTTCCTCCGGGCAAATGGGCCGCGAGTTGGCATGGCGGGAAGGAAAGATCGCCCTCCAGGGCGAAACACTGGCCGAAGCAGCGGCCGTCTATGCGCGCTACAGCGATACGCCCATCGTCATCGCCGACCCGGATCTGGCGCGGATGCAGGTGACCGGATTGTTCGCGGTCAACAATCCGCTTGGTTTCAGTCGTGCCGTCGCGGAAGTGTTCGACGCGCAAGTGCGGCAGGAAGACGGCCGCATCATCGTTGCCCGCGCACATTAATTTTTTTTGACAGATAGCGGAAACCGCATTCATCGGGACTCTCTGTTTTCAATGCCGACTGCACGCGGCCCCTGTTGAGAACTTAGACCATGAATCGTCGCAACAAAATCCTGCTGTCCGCTGCCGTCGCCGCTGCGCTGGCTTTCAATTCCCAGGCGATGGCGCAACAGCGCAAGTTCGAAGTTTCCGCGCAGCCCGCGGTCACCGCCATTCCCGAGTTGGCCCGCCAGGCGCAGGTGCAGATCATCGCGCCGGCAGGAACGCTGGAAGGCATCAACACGCCGGCGATCGTCGGCGAAATGGATGCGCGCGAAGCCTTGCGCCGGTTGCTGCAAGGAACAGGCCTGGAAATAAAGTCCGATAAAGGCAACGTCATTCTGCTGCAGAAAGCCGGCGGCGGATCCGGTCGTACGCGGTCGGAGCAGCAGATAGGCAGTGGCAGTGTGCGTGGCCGCGTCCTCAACACCGCAACCGGGGAATACGTGCGCAATGCCGAGATCCGCGTCGAGGGCACCACGATCGTCGCCTATTCCGAGGATGGCGGCAGTTTCCGCCTCGCCGGCGTGCCGGCCGGAAAAGTTACCGTCGTAGCCAAGTACACCGGTCTGCAGGAGTCGAAGACGGTCGTCGACGTGGTCGCAGGCCAGGTGGAAACGCTGGATTTCGAACTGAGGGTGCCTTCCTACACCGCCCCGGGCGGCGGCGACGCGGTCGAGATGGACATGATCCAGGTCACCGCCAAGCGCGAAGGCCAGGCCAGCGCCATCATGGAACGCCGCGCCGCGATGAACGCGAAGAACGTGGTCGCCGCCGACAACTACGGTGCCCTCACCATGGGCGATGTGGGCGAGTTCATGAAGTCCATGCCCGGCATTTCCCTGGACTACACCGAAGTGGACGCCACCGCCGTGCGCATCGGCGGCCTGGACCCGAAGTATTCCACCTTCACCGTGGACGGCGCCCGCATGGCCACCGCCACTTCCAACAACAACAGCGGCCGCCAGAATTCCTTCGAGCAGATGTCCATCACCGGCATCGAGTCGATCGAACTCAACAACACGCTCAGCGCCCGCATGGACGCCGACTCCCCCGGCGGACAGATCAACCTGCGCAGCAAGTACGCCTTCAATCGCACCGGCCGCCAGCTCGTTTTCCAGCTCGGCGGCGTCGGCACCTCCGACTCCACGCTCTCCCGCAAGTATTTCCCCGACGACAGGAAGCATTCGACCATCTACCCCTCCGGCCAGTTCGGCTTCGGCGACGTTTTCCTGGACGGTCGTTTGGGCGTGGAGTTCAACACCAGCTACAACGCCAACTACGTTCAGCAGGACCGTATCCAGACCGACTGGTCCTATCTCCCCGATGGCCGGGTCATGCCGTATCGCCTGATGTGGCGCCCCGGCCCGAAGATGACGAGCCGCACGGCCGCCAACCTGAGCACGGACTACCAGATCACGGACGAACTCGTCTTCTCTTTGCGCAGCACCTACTCGTTCTACGACGTCGAGTATTTCAACCAGTACACCTTTCTCTACTTCGGCACTCCTACAGCAACCTACGCCACGCCGGATTCCACGCCTACGCACATCGTGGTGAACCCCAACGGTACCAACACCCGCCTGAGAACCGAATACTCGCACCGCTACGCAGGAACCCCTACCTATACCGTTGCCCCGAAGCTCGAATTCAAGAACGACACCCTGGAGGCCACGCTCCGCGGCAGCTATTCCAGATCCGAGTTCAACTTCCGCGACACCAGCGAGGGCTTCTTCCAGCGCACCGACAGCTGGCTGACCGGCATCGGCTTCACCCTCGACCGCCCCTCGGAGGACTCGAACGAGTGGATGCTCACGCAGACCGCCGGTCGTCCCTGGGGCGACCCGGCCAACTTCAATCGCGACGCGGATATCGGCAACAACGTCCGCACCGCCGAGTCCGACGCCATCAACGACCAGTACGGCGGTTATCTGGACCTGAAGAAGCTGCTCACCATCCAGGAGCTGCCGGTCACGCTGATGGGCGGCCTGGGTAGCCGCAAGAACGACTGGAGGACCAACGAGGGTTCCTTCCAGCAATTCCAGTACGTCGGACCCAACCGCGACATGACCCAGAGGGATCCTGCGGCCGTCATTCCCTGGACGCATAACTACCAGTTCGAAATCAACGGTTTCGACGCCGGCAACATGAACGACCAGAACTGGCGCGCGGACAGCAACTATGCGACCTACGACATCTACAAGGAACACCCCGAGTATTTCATCCCCGACACCGTGGGCAACCTGAAGCGCAAGCTCGACAACGACAAGCGCATCCAGGAACAGATCGACGCCGCCTACCTCGAGGCCCAGACGCGCATCGGCGATGCCCGCTTCGACCTGGGTTTGCGCTACGAGAAGACCAAGACGGCCGCCAGGATCGCCGACGTCCGCCCGGTGAGCGAAGTGACCGAAGCCGGTCTTTCGGTCAACACCGTCGAGGGCCTGCTGTACCAGTACAACAACGGCGCCTATTCCACCCGCCGTGGCGAATACGAAGACTGGTTCCTCAGCGGCGGGGTCAAGTACGACTTCACCGAGAAGCTGGTCGGCCAACTCGCCTTCAGCGAATCCATCCTGCGCCCCGATTACGGGAATCTGGGTGGCGTCGTCTCGGTGAACGACGACACGATGATCGTCACGGTACCGAATCCGGAGCTGAAACCCGAACACTCCACCAAGTATTTCGCCAGTCTGCAGTATTACCTGGAGCCCTCCGGCATCCTCGGCCTGTCCTACTACAAGCTCGACATGACGGACATGCAGGTCACCGGCGTCACCGTCGATCCCGAAGATGTCGGCTTCGACCCCGACGAATACGCCGGCTACACCTTCCGCAGCACGCAGAACCTGCCTGGAACCAGCACCAACGAAGGCCTGACCTTCGAGTACAGCCAGCAGCTGACCTTCCTGCCTGGCGCGCTCAAGGGCCTCAGTCTTTACGGCTCGATCACCTCGATCGATGCCGACGGCGAGCGCCAGAACATGCCCGAGCGGGCGGCCAACTGGGGGCTTCGCTACAACTACGGCCGCTTCGACCTGCAGATCAACGGCAACCGGCAGGGCGAGTATCGCGTCAGCGCCTTGAGCAACACGCCCACCACCGCCAACAACGGCGTTCTCTACCACACCGCGCGCGAGCTGTGGAACATCAGCGCCAGCTACAAACTCTCGAAGAACGTCGAACTGCAACTCGCGGGGCGCAACATCTTCAACGAACCCGACATCATCTACTCCAACATCCCCAGCCGCGTTCAGCAGTACACCATCTACGGCTCGATGTGGAATTTCGGCATCAAGGCGAGATTCTGAAGCCTGTTCCCGGAACCGATGACACCATGACCATTCCGCATCGCTACCTGCCATGCGGCGCGCGTTCCGCACGCCGCGCCCTATCCGTGATCTGCGTCGCTGCAACTCTGTTCTCCACCATCTTCGTGGCGGCGGCCGCCAAGTCCGCCGCCACAGCGCCATCGGTCCGCCTGCCGCTCGAACAGAACGGCGGCACTTGGCCTTCCGGTCATGTGCAAGGTATCGCCGTGGATACAGAGGGCGGCTATATCTATTACTCGTTCACCAATCTGCTGGCGAAATACGATTTCAGCGGCAGGCTCGTCGGTACGCTTGTCGGTTGGACCGGTCACCTGGGCGACCTCGATTTCAATCCGGCCGATGGGAAGGTTTACGGCTCGCTCGAATACAAAGAGGACGAGGCCTTCTACATTGCCGTGATCGACGCGAAGCGGATCGACCGTGTCGGCATCGAAGCGAGCGGGACGGAGATTCTACGCACCGTCTATCTTCCGGAAGTGGTCAAGGACTACACCGCTGACATGGACGGCGATCAAAAACTCGATAAGAACGCAGCCGGTACGCGGGACCACCGCTACGGATGCTCCGGAATAGACGGCATCGGTTTTGGTCCTGCCTTCGGCCGTGCCGATGGTCCGCGCTACCTCACCGTTGCCTATGGCATCTACGGCGACACCGCGCGCGCCGACAACGACCATCAAGTGCTTCTTCAGTACGACATCGGTGACTGGGCCAAGTACGTCAGGTCGCTGACCGAGGGGGAACCGCACCGCAGCGGCCCGACTGCGCCGCGAGGGAAGTACTTCGTCCATACCGGCAACACCAGCTACGGCGTGCAGAACCTTTCCTACGACGAAACGCTGCAGCGGTGGTTCATGGGCGTCTACCGGGGCAAGAAAAAATCCTTCCCCAACTACCAATTGTTTGCGGTCGAGGCGCGCACGCAACCGGTGATGGGCGACTTGGTCGGCGTGCCGAGCGCCGGCGGCGATGGCTGGGAGCAAGGCCAACGGCTAGAACTGGCCGATGACGGCTTGAAGGATCCTGCCACCGGCGTACGCGGTTGGAATCAGAAGTCCGATGTGGGTTTCCAGCCTATGGGTCGGGGATTGTTCTATCTCTCGGCTAGCTCGGGCAACAAGGGCGCGCAAACCTCCGATCTCACCTTGATGCGATGGACGGGAGATGCGCAACAGCCACTGGTTCCGGTGAAAGAAGAGGGAATGCCATGACGGTGAACATCGAACGTCGGCGTCTTGTCGTCGGCGGAGCGCTTGGCCTGGGGGCGTTGATGCTCCCTGTCGGCCGCAGTCTTTCCGCCGAAGTGCTGGGAGCCAGGGGTTTCACCCACAACGTCGCCAGTGGCGAGCCGGCTTCCGACTCCATGCTGCTGTGGACACGCTACGCACCGGCTGCGAGCGTCGACGAAGTCCGACTGGACGCGGAAGTCGCACTCGACCGCGATTTCACGCGTGTGGTTTCAAGTGGAAGCGTGCGCACCGGCGCGTACCGCGACTGGACGGCCAAGCTGACGATGGAGGGTCTGCAACCTGGCACGAGCTACTGGTATCGGTTCATTGCGCCAGACGGCGGCAAATCTCCGGTCGGGCGCACCAAGACGCTGCCGGTCGGCGACGTCGACCGCTTCGGGCTGGGCTTGTTCTCCTGCTCCAACCTGCCGATGGGCTGGTTCAATGCCTACGCCCACGCGGCGGCGCGCGACGATCTGGATCTGTGGTTGCACGTGGGCGATTACATCTACGAGTACGGAATCGCTTCGTACAAGGACAAGGATCGTGTCGCAGGCCGGGAAGTCATGCCCGCGCACGACCACGAGATGATCAGCTTGATCGACTATCGCCTGCGCTTCGCCTGCTACCGTGCCGATCCGGATCTGCAGAAGCTCCATCAGATGGCCCCGATGGTCGCGCTGTGGGACGACCACGAAATCACCAACGACAGTTGGGAAGGCGGCGCGCAGAATCACCAGCCGCAGTCCGAAGGGGATTGGAATACGCGCCGCGCGGCCGCGATGCAGGCGTACCGCGAGTGGATGCCTGTATCGGAAGAGCCGTGGAAGGCCTACTCCATCGGTACACTCGCCACGCTGTACCGCACCGAATCGCGCCTTCTGGCGCGCACGCGACCGGCGTCGGCGGAGCTGGCCCAGGCGCACCAGGCCAGCGATCCGGAAGCGGCGCTGCGCAATTTCCGCGATGGCGCCTGGCGCGATCCCACGGCGACCATGCTCGGCTCGGAACAGGAATCCTGGCTGGCGCACGAGCTGAAGCGCAACGCGCCCGCTTCCACCTGGCAGATGGTCGGCATGGGAACGATCATCGGACGCACCTTGATGCCGGAAGCGATGCCGGACTGGGTTCGCCCTGAAGCGGGCGAGCGGGCCGTGGACAAGTTCAAGAAAGACGTGCGCGCTTCCAAACTCGGCCTGCCGATGTGGATGGATCGCTGGGACGGCTATCCCGCGGCCCGTTCGCGCCTGCTGCGGGCGGCCCAGCACGCGGATGCGGATCTGGTGATGCTGTCGGGCGACAGCCACAATGCCTGGGCGTATTCGCTGGCGGAAGATGGACAACCCGCCGGTGTCGAATTCGCCGGCCATAGCGTTACTTCCAATGGCATGGAAGAACAGTTGGCGGCGAACCCAAAGGACGTCGCCGGCGCCTTTGTCGCCACGAATCCCGAGCTGGTTTGGGCCGACACCAGCCAGCGCGGCTACATGATGATCGACATCACTCCGCAGCGTGTCGCAGGCGAGTGGCTGTTCATGCGAACGACGAAGTCGCGCAGCACGGCCCTAGCGGGCGCCCACCGCATGTCGGTCGAGCGGGGGCGACGGAAGTTCTCGGTCTGATCGGTTGCAAGCGGTCGTGAGCTTGCCGCCAAGCGTGGCTTCCGAATCGACAGTCTGGCCGTAGCGGGTGTCCGCTTCCGACCCAAAGCAAACACCCCTTGCCAAGCGATATCTTTATCCCATCGTGACAACGACCTTGCCTTTCGCTCGACCCTTGTCGACGTAGGCCATTGCCTCGTTGGTCGACGCGAATGGAAACGTCTTGTCGATCACCGGCCGGATCGCTCCGGCGTCGATGAGTGGGCCAAGCTCGCGCAGCTGATCGCCGCTGGCCCTCATGAAGAGGAACGAATAGCTCACGCCATGACGTTTGGCTTTCTTCCTGATGCCGTAGCTGAGCAGGCGCATGGCCAGCCTCATGAACCAGGAAGCGCCGATCTCCTTTGCGAACCCGGGATCGGGCGGGCCGGAAATCGAAATGAGCCTGCCTCCGGGTTTCAGCACCCGCAGCGACTTTTCGAGCACGTCTGCGCCGAGGCTGTTGAGGACGACGTCATAGCCCTGAAGTACCTGCTCGAAATCCTCCTTGCCGTAGTCGATGACCACATCGGCGCCGAGTCGTTTCACCAAGTCCACGTTGGCCGCGCTCGTGGTGGTGGCGACGAACGCCCCGAGATGCTTCGCCAACTGGATGGCAACGGTTCCCACGCCGCCCGAGCCGGCGTGGATGAGGACTTTCTGTCCCTTTTGCAGATTCGCCCGTTCGACCAATACCTGCCACGCGGTCAACGTAACCAGCGGCAAGGACGCAGCCTCCTCCATGCTCAGCGCTTCGGGCTTGTGCGCTACGGCCTTTTCATCCATCGCGATCATTTCGGCGAATGCGCCGATCCGCTCCGTGGGCGGCTTGGCGTAGACCTCGTCACCGGGCTTGAACCGCCGCACGTTGGGCCCGACGCGAATCACCACGCCTGCGACGTCGTTTCCCAGGACCAGAGGTAGGCGATAGGGCAGGAGGAGCTTGAATTCGCCGTTTCTGATCTTCGAATCCAGGACGTTTATCGCCGCGGCGCGGACCTTGACCAGCACGTCATCCGCACGCAGTTCTGGTTCCGGCATTTCACCCATCCGCAAGCCGACCGTTTTTCCATAGCGATCCAGAATGAAGGCTTTCATGATGCGCTCCTCGCGTCGAGCCGCAGGTCTTTCCGGATTCCGGAGTCCAGGACAGCAGCAGGCGCAAACCTGCGAAGCAGGCTCAAACGTGCGGCGAGCTTGCCGGCCGTGTACCGAAGCTTCGGACGTGCCGTCGTCGCCGCTTTGAGCACAACGTCCGCCACGACATCGGGCGGGTCGGCGATGTCCATCACGGCCTTGAGCGTCGAGGCAAGAGAAGCGCGGATCTGGCGGTACTCCTCTAGCTTCGCGTCCGGTTCCATGAAGTTCGCGTCGAACTGGGTCTTCGTATAGGCCGGCTCGACGACCGAAACCCGGATGCCTCGGGTGCGCAGCTCATGGTCCAGCGATTCCGAATAACCTTCCATGGCGTGCTTGGTGGCGGCATAGAGCGCTCCGAAAGGCAACGGCAGGAAGCCCAGCACCGAGCCTATGTTGATGATGCGTCCGTTGCCACGCTGTCGCATGTGCGGAACGACGGCGCGTGTCATCCGCACCATACCCATGAAGTTGGTATCGAAGATGGCTTGGGCCTGCTTGATGGAGCTTTCTTCCGCGCCAGCGGGAGCAACGCCGAATCCGGCGTTGTTCACCAGCAGGTCGATACGGCCTTCCAGCTCGATCACTTTGCTGACGATGGCTTCGACCGATTCATCGTTGGTGACGTCAAGGGGCAGCATCGTAAACGGCAGCTGCCGTTCTTGCGCTCCGCGTCTGCTGGAGCCGTAGACGGTGTATCCGGCGGCTGCGAGGCGCTCTGCGGTGGCCTTGCCGATGCCCGATGAGGCGCCGGTGACAAGCGCGATGGGTCTGTTGGGTTTCATGGGAATGCCTTATTGGTAGGACGGCTGTGACATAGTAATATGACGAACATCATATTCATGGGCGGAAAGAAGTCATGGGCGTGCCGCCTCAGTCAGCTTGAGTGAAATGGTTCAGGGCTGCTTCGCGCAATGCGTCGGAGAGTCGGGCGTCGTCGACGGCGCGAGCCAACACGAGTGCGCCGACCATGGTGGACACCGCCACCAGGGCCTGCTCATGTGCTTCTGACTGTCCCCAATCGTTCGAATGGCGGGCGACAAGATCGATCATCTCCTTGATGCGACGCGTAGCGGCACGCCGAACTTCAGGCGCCTGGCGCGGCATCTCGGAACCGAGGGCGGCGGTTGCGCACCCGGTTTCGATGCTTTTTACATGGTCTTCGGACAGATAGGCCTGCATCATCGCCTGCAGCGCCTGTTGCGGCGGCACAGTGGCGGCGACGCGCTCCATCAGCACTACGGCCTCGCTGCCGGCGCGATCCGCGGCTTCGGCGAGCATCGCATCCCGCGAGGGGAAATGGGCGTAGAAGCCGCCGTGGGTCAGGCCGGCGGCTTTCATGATGTCCGCGACGCCAGTGCCGTTGTAGCCGCTGCGCCGAATCGCGCGCGCCGCGGCGTCGACGATGCGCTCATGGGTGGCAGCCTTGGAAGGGGTGGCGGTCTTCTTCATATGATGATCATCATATATGTTGCTGGCACCGGCCGCAAGAGGGTCACGGCGTGCTACCGGGGCTGATCGCCAAGCCGCGAATGGCCGTTCTGGCGGGGAACTGACATCCGCAAAGCCAATTCGGCGCCTTCGACACGCTTGCGTGGAAGCCAGCCTTGGCCTCCAGCCGTAACCAGAAGCGGGCCTTCCGTGCAGTGCGCTGTCTGGCGCCTGTCTTTAACTAGACGCGGCAGACCATTCTTCCGGAAGTGACCAATGTCATAAGGTGTCACGCGTTGATGGTTCAGAGGGGCGAGGGTAAGCTGCTCGCATGAATACACAAGTTGCCCAAGTTACAGCCGGACGTGGCCCGGCAGCTCACGAAATCCGCGATCAGATCGTGGCCGCGGCTACGGAGCATTTCAGCCACTACGGATACGAGAAGACCACCGTCTCCGACCTGGCCAGGGCTATCGGCTTCTCGAAAGCCTACGTTTACAAATTTTTCGAGTCCAAGCAGGCCATTGGCGAGATGATCTGCGGCAACTGCCTGGCGAAGATCGAGGGCGAGATCCAGCAAGCTGTCGAGGGGGCGGACCAGCCCGCGGAGAAGCTGCGGCGAATGTTCAAAGTCTCAGTAGAGGCCAGCCAGCGGCTGTTCTTTCAGGATCGCAAGCTCTACGAGATCGCGGAATCGGCCGCCGCCGGGCGCTGGCAATCGGTGCTGGCCTACGAGGACCGGCTGCGTTCCTTGCTCCAGGAAATTCTCCAGCAGGGCCGGGATTGCGGTGATTTCGAGCGTAAGACCCCATTGGATGAGGCCACCAACGCCGTCTATCTGGTCCTGCGTCCCTATCTGAATCCCCTGATGCTGCAACACAGCCTTGAATACACGGAGCAGGCGCCGGCCCTGCTCTCCAGCCTGGTGCTGCGGAGTCTTTCGCCATAGCCGATAGTGACTATTGACTAATATAGTCACTAGGATCAAAGTACCCGTCCAGGTTTGACCCGACGGGACTCCCATGCTTCAGATTGTTAAGAAATCATTAGCGATCGCTCTCGTTGGCGGTCTGGCAGGCTGTGGCGCCGAGCCACCGGCCGATCCCCGGACGCAAGCGCCCCTGGTGCGCACTGCGGCAGTAGTGGGGAACCACTCCAGCTCGCGTGCGTTCACCGGCACGGTGGCTGCCCGGGTTCAGAGCGATCTTGGCTTCCGGGTCGCGGGCAAGGTGGCGCAGCGGCTGGTGGATGCCGGGCAGACCGTCCGGCGCGGCCAGCTCCTGATGCGCATCGATCCCGCGGATCTGCAGCTTTCCGCTCAAGCGCAACTGCAAGCAGTGGCAGCCGCACGCGCACAGGCCCAGCAGGCGATCGCAGATGAAGCGCGGTACCGCGCCTTGCTCGGTACAGGCGCAATCTCGGCCTCTTCGTATGACCAGAGCAAAGCGGCGGCCGACGCGGCCCGAGCGCAACTGAGCGCTGCGCAAGCCCAGGCCCAGGTTGCGAACAACGCCAACCGTTATGCGGAGCTCATCGCCGACGTGGACGGTGTGGTGATGGAAACACTGGCCGAGCCGGGCCAGGTGGTGAGCGCCGGCCAGCCTGTCGTGCGCTTGGCCCGCACCGGAGAGCGCGAGGCCGTCGTGTACCTGCCCGAGACGCTGCGACCGGCGGTGGGATCGTTGGCCCAGGCGAAGCTGTACGGCGATAGCCAGACCACGGTATCGGCCAAATTGCGGCAGCTGTCCGACGCAGCCGATCCGGTGACGCGTACCTACGAGGCCAGGTATGTGCTTGATGGCGCGCTTGCCGAAGCACCGCTGGGCGCCACCGTCACGGTCGAGATTCCGGATGGCACCCAATCCGCCGCCGCGCTGCAAGTTCCGATCGGCGCCTTGTTCGATCCTGGAAAAGGGCCGGGCGTCTGGGCCCTCGAGGGTAAACCCGCAAAAGCCGTGTGGCGCCCGGTCCGGGTGCTGGGGCTTTCGGACGACGTGGCACAGGTGAAGGGCAACCTCAAAGCCGGCAATCGGGTGGTATCGCTCGGCGCGCACCTTCTTCGGGAAGGGCAGATTGTCACGCCGATCGGTGAGGGCGAAGCGCAGCCCTCCGGAGCTCAGCCATGAGCGAAGGGCGCTTCAATCTTTCGTCGCTCGCAGTGCGTGAGCGCTCTATCACGCTGTTCCTGATCTTCCTGATCTCCGCGGCGGGCATTTTTGCTTTTTTCCAACTTGGCCGGGCAGAAGACCCGCCGTTTACGATCAAGCAGATGACGGTCGTCACGGCGTGGCCGGGAGCGACGGCGCAGGAGATGCAGGACCTGGTCGCCGAACCCTTGGAAAAGCGACTGCAGGAGCTGAGATGGTACGACCGCTCCGAGACCTACACGCGCCCGGGCCTGGCCTTCACGATGGTGTCCTTGCTGGACACCACGCCGCCCGCAGAGGTCCAGGAGGAGTTCTATCAGGTTCGCAAGAAGATGGGGGACGAAGCCAAGAGGCTGCCCGCAGGTGTCATTGGGCCGATCGTCAACGACGAATACGCGGACGTGACGTTTGCGCTCTTTGCCCTCAAAGCAAAGGGGGAGCCGCAACGACTGCTGGTGCGCGATGCGGAAAAGTTGCGCCAGCAACTGCTGCATGTGCCCGGAGTGAAGAAGGTCAACATCATCGGGGAGCAGCCCGAGCGCATCTACGTTTCATTCTCCCATGACCGGCTGGCCACCCTGGGCGTCAGCCCGCAGGACATCTTTGCCGCGCTCAACAGCCAGAACGTACTGACTCCCGCTGGCTCGATCGAGACCAAGGGGCCGCAGGTCTTCCTTCGCGTGGAAGGAGCATTCGACAGCCTGGAGAAGATTCGACAGACGCCGGTCGTCGCGCAAGGGCGGACGCTGAAGCTGTCGGATGTGGCAACCATCGAACGCGGCTATGAAGATCCGGCCAGCTTCCTGGTCCGCAACAACGGCGAGCCTGCCTTGCTGCTGGGGGTCGTCATGCGCGACGACTGGAATGGACTCGACCTGGGCAAGGCCCTGGAAGCAGAAGTCACCAAAATCAACGCGCAGCTGCCCTTGGGCATAACGCTCACCAAAGTCACCGATCAGGCTGTGAACATCAGCTCGGCGGTAAACGAGTTCATGGTCAAGTTCTTCGTCGCGCTGCTCGTGGTGATGGTGGTGTGCTTTATCAGCATGGGGTGGCGGGTCGGCATTGTGGTCGCGGCCGCCGTGCCACTGACCTTGGCGGCCGTGTTCGTCATCATGGCGGCCACCGGCAAGAACTTCGACCGCATCACGCTCGGCTCGCTCATCCTGGCTTTGGGTCTGCTGGTAGACGACGCCATCATCGCCATCGAGATGATGGTGGTGAAGATGGAGGAGGGGTACAGCCGTGTGACCGCGTCGGCCTACGCCTGGAGCCACACGGCCGCGCCCATGCTTTCCGGAACGCTGGTCACGGCGATCGGCTTCATGCCCAATGGATTCGCCCGCTCCACCGCTGGCGAGTACACCGGCAACATGTTCTGGATCGTCGGCATCGCCCTGATCGTTTCCTGGGTCGTGGCCGTGGTATTCACGCCCTATCTGGGAGTGAAGCTGCTGCCGGACATCAAGAAAGTGGAAGGTGGGCACGAAGCCATTTACAACACGCGCAACTACAACCGGTTCCGGGAGTTGCTTGGGCGCGTGATCGCACGCAAATGGCTGGTGGCCGGTGCGGTAGTCGGTATGTTCGCCCTGGCCATCGTCGGCATGGGGCTGGTCAAGAAGCAGTTCTTCCCGACGTCCGACCGACCGGAGGTGCTGGTCGAGGTGCAGATGCCGTATGGCACCTCTATCGAACAAACGAGTGCTGCGACAGCGAAGGTCGAGGCCTGGCTTGCGAAGCAGAAGGAAGCCCGCATTGTCACTGCTTACATCGGCCAGGGTGCCCCGCGCTTCTTCCTGGCGATGTCGCCCGAACTGCCCGACTCGTCGTTCGCCAAGATCGTGGTCCTCGCCGGAGACGACAAGGAGCGGGAAGCCCTCAAGTTCAGGCTTCGACACGCGATAGCCGATGGACTGGCACCGGAGGCGCGGGTGCGCGTCACCCAAATCGTATTTGGACCTCCTTCGCCGTTTCCGGTGGCCTACCGCGTCATGGGGCCGGATCCGGACAAGCTGCGTACGATTGCGGCTGAAGTCGGCAGCGTCATGAACGCCAGCCCGATGATGCGTACCGTCAATACGGATTGGGGCGCGCGCGTTCCAACTCTGCGCTTCACGCTGGATCAGGACCGCCTCAATGCCGTGGGGCTGACCTCCAGTTCGGTGGCCCTGCAGTTGCAGTTCCTGCTGAGCGGGGCGCCGCTGACGGAGGTGCGCGAGGACATCCGCTCGGTACAAGTGGTCGGCCGCGCGGCGGGCGACACGCGTCTCGACCCGGCAAAGATCGCGGACTTTACGCTGGTGGGATCTGCCGGGCAGCGCATCCCGCTTTCACAAGTGGGTGCGGTGGAGGTGCGCATGGAAGATCCCATCCTGCGGCGCCGCGACCGTACGCCCACCATCACCGTGCGCGGCGACATTGCGGAAGGTTTGCAGCCGCCGGATGTCTCCACCGCCGTCATGAAGCAGTTGCAGCCGATCATCGAGCGGCTGCCTTCAGGATACCGTATCGAGCAGGCCGGCTCGATCGAGGAATCTGGCAAAGCCACCACGGCGATGCTGCCCTTGTTCCCGATCATGATCGCGCTCACGCTGCTCATCATCATCCTGCAAGTGCGCTCGATCGCAGCGATGATCATGGTCTTCGCCACCAGCCCCCTTGGGCTCATCGGTGTCGTACCGACGTTGCTGGTCTTCCAGCAGCCGTTTGGCATCAATGCGCTGGTCGGACTGATTGCGTTGTCCGGAATCCTGATGCGCAACACCTTGATCCTGATCGGGCAGATCCATCACAACGAACAGGAAGGACTAGGCCCCTTCGACGCCGTCGTGGAGGCCACCGTGCAGCGTGCGCGACCGGTGATTCTGACCGCGTTGGCCGCGATCCTGGCATTCATCCCGCTGACCCATTCGGTGTTCTGGGGAACGCTTGCCTACACGTTGATCGGCGGCACGCTCGCAGGAACCATCCTGACATTGGTCTTCCTGCCGGCCATGTACTCGATCTGGTTCAAGATCAAGCCCGCCAAACTTGCCGGCGACCCGGATCCGCGGCTGGCCGCTTCGCACTAAGCAGCAGCCTCGGGATTTGCAATGAACTTGATTAGGGAAGAAAACATGGAAAAGAAAGTCGTTCTGGTGACCGGCGTTTCATCAGGTATTGGACGTGCCAGCGCTCAGGCCCTTGCCGGCAAGGGTTGTACGGTCTTCGGCAGCATGCGTCAGCTCGAGCATGCGGAGCCGGTCAAGGGGGTAAAGCTTGTGCAGCTGGATGTCCGTGAACAGGCAAGCATTGACGATGCCGTTGCAAGGGTCGTCGCGGAGGCAGGACGAATCGATGTGCTGGTGAACAACGCCGGCCAAAACCTGATCGGGTCGGTGGAAGAAACCGCGATCCCGGAGATCGAGTCGTTGTTCGACACCAATGTGTTCGGCATGGTGAGAACGATACGCGCCGTCCTCCCTTACATGCGCGCGCGACGTTCCGGCCGGATCATCAACGTCAGCTCCGTGTTGGGATTCCTTCCTGCCCCCTACATGGGAGCCTATTCGGCCAGCAAGCATGCGGTAGAAGGGCTGTCGGAGAGCCTGGATCATGAACTTCGCCAGTTTGGCGTACGCGTAACGCTGGTGCAGCCCTCCTTTACCAACACCAGTTTCAAGATGAACACACAGCTGGCTCGTAATACGGTGCCCGACTACGACCGGGAGAGGAATCTTGCGCTTGGGGCTATCGAGCGTGCATCCAGCAATGCGCCGGACGCGGCGCTCGTGGCCGATACGATCGTCGAGGCCGTGCTCGGGAAATGGAAGATGCGGCGGGCCCCGGCGGGTCAGGCCTCTTTACTGGCGAAGCTGCGGCGCTACATGCCATCGGGTCCTATCGACGCAAGTCTGCGAAAAACCTTTGGGCTCGCTTGACCAACGGAAGCGGGTATGAGATCCGGTGATGCAAAGGCTTCTCTTGTGTGTCTGGCTCAGTCCAAGGCGAAGCCGGCATGAGCGCATCTTCAAGGCGATGGGAGCGCGTGCGGGCCCACACACGGGCGTGCATTCTGGAAGCTGCGGCCCAGGCTTTCGAAGAGTCGGGCAATGCCGATACTTGCATGCACCGGGTCGCGGAGATAGCAGGGTTCACCAAAGCTACCGTTTACGCCCACTACCGGGACAAAACCTGGCTGTTCACGGCGGTGATGGAGATGCATGTCTCGAACTTCCCGGTGCCGACTGTTCCTGACAGCCCCCTGCCAAGCCTGAAAGAAGAGCTGGCGTACGTTGCGCTGGAGATCCAGAAGCTGGCTGACGTACGCGCGTGCCGACGCTTCTGTACCACGCTTCAGCGCTCGGCTAGCGGGGTGGAGTTCCACATCGAGCGATGGAACGCCTACCTGGCACCCTATAGGCAGTATGTTGTCGCTACCCTGACCCGGGAGGGCGTGGAGTTGGCCGAACATCATGCCGACCTCTATATACAACTCATGCTGCAGGCAAACTCCCTGCATACCGCGCGGGCACCTGAGCCAAACACGGAAGCAACTTTGACGCTCTTTCATCAGGCGTTCTCCAGAACGACTGCGCGATCCCGGTAGGTCCAGACTACCCGGTGACCTTTGCACAGTCCGCCTGTAGGAGCGGCAGCTTCCGACCCAAAGCGGACATCCGCTGGAGCCCGAGCACTTGCTTTCTGCTTGGTCTGGTTTACGTCGGCTTGTTAGCCGGGCCCGGCCGCCCTAAGATCGAGCTGTATCAAAACGGGCGCGCACCTATCGTGCGTTGTGGTTAGCTCGGATAAACGGGCCGAGGGATCCGGCTATTAGGTGGTTACGCTGCACAAGCAGAAAATCGCGAACCAAACAATTGCTAAGAACTCATGACAATCGAAATTCCGCGACACACGTCTCCCGACTGTAGCTTCGAATCTCTATGGCTTGAGTGCCCGAACTTAATCGCCCGTGGCACAAGTCGAGACGTATACGAAATCCCAGGGCATCCCGACAAAGTTCTCAAAGTCTCGAATCGCCAATCCAACTTTTCAAATTGGATGGAAATCTTGGTTTACAGTCAGTTTAAGGATGGCGATGACTTAGCCGAAATATTCTCTTGGAGTTGGTCCGGAAGGTTCATCGTTATGGAGCGTCTCACTCCATTGTCATCGGGCGATATCAGTTTGCATAAGTTCCCTTACTACCTGACAGATAGGAAGCCTCAGAACTATGGAAAGGACGCATTGGGAAGGATAAAGGAGCTCGACTACGCAGCGCTGGCCATCGCCACACAACGAAACGATTTTTTGTAGGTCGCGCGTGGGGCGGCCTAACAACTCATTTTACTCGAAGCCGCTTCACGGCGCGGCTTAGCGCAAGCGTTAGCCCTTCATGGCCATCTGTGCGTACTGCCGAAAGGACAGGCCTGCAACCCGGGAACACGTCATACCCGCCTTCATATACGACTTTCAAAAGAAGACCGCAGAATCGGTGGTCGGCTGGAACGAAGTGGCTAACCGAATGGTGGTGGGCGAGGCAAAAATCAGAGACGTCTGTGGCTACTGCAACAATGGCCCCCTCAGCCAACTTGACTCTTATGGCAAGGAGTTGCTGACCTATTCCGGGCTCTTAGTCAGAAACTACACAAAGAAGACTCTAACTCTCACCTACAACTATTCGTTGCTACTTCGCTGGCTCCTCAAGGTTTCCTTCAATTCTGCCCGCACAGATGGTGTGCACGCTCCAATCTTTGAGGGCCACATTCCTTTTATTCTAGGCTGCGCCCCGGCTCCGCCTCGATATCGGGTGGCATGCCTCTTGTCGCTAGCTGCGCCAGAACTCCTGAAGAATCACTTGTCGCCTCCTCCGGCTATGGTCAGCTTGGCGGAGGGTTCCGGGATCACGAATCCGTTTCTTGTTCGCATTAGCTACGGTCGTCCCAGCAAGAGGTTTGTTCACCGAGTTATTGTCTTTGGACCGGCGATATTTCAGTTGATCATGTTCGAACCAGAGGTGCTTCCCGGCCATGCAGCTTCTGATATTAGATCGCTGCTTAAGCTCAAGACTTTAGGGGTAGAGTTGAGTGAAAAGAGACCGGCCGTTTGTGTGTCTGCAGGGCAACAAACTTGGCTAGATATTTATGGTCCACAGATAGCTCGCGCTGGTGCGAGCCAAGGCCATCTGCGTTAGTAGTTCAGATGGTCGATGTCCGCGACTGGCCGGTAGCGGTCGTCAGCCCTCATGGCCGCGTCCAGATATCATTTCCTATTTCGGCACGGGCAACAGCACGACCACCGACCCTCCTGAAGCCGCGAGCGACAGTTTGATCCTGCTTTTCGCCGTCACTTGCTTCTCGCTGGAGCGCAGATGATTGATGTCTTCGCCGTCCTCCAGAATCGAGGCGCGATAGGTCACGCCGTTCTCCGTGAATGTCAGTGGCACGTCAAGGACGCGCGCCGTCTCGTTGGTCATGGCGCCGATGTACCAGTCGCGCCCTTTTCTGTGGGCGGTGACGATGTACTGGCCGATGTCGCCCTCAAGGACCCGTGTCTCGTCCCAGGTGGTCGGCACCTGACCGATGAAGCGGGCGCCATCGGCCCAGCTGCCGTCCGCGTTCTTGTACGCGTCCGGACTATCGGCAACCATCATCAACGGCGAGTCGTAGACCACGTACATGGCCACGGCCTGGCCGCGCGTGGTCTGCACGAACGGCTGGGTGGAACGCTTCTGAACGGCGAATTGTTCCGGCGTCAATGATCGAAAGCCGCCGGGCGTGTAGTCGATCGGCCCCAAAATCATTCGCGTGAACGGCAAGGTGACATTGTGGGTCGCGGTGACTCTCGTGCTCCACTTGTTGTACTCGGCGCCTAGCACGCCCTCCTGGGTCATGTAGTTCGGATAGGTGCGCGTCAGGCCGTCGGGCGGATAGGCGCCGTGCAGATTGACCATCAGCCGATGCGCCGCCGTCTTGCTCAGAAGCTTGTGGTAGAAGCCGACCATATCCTGGTCGTTGCGGTCCATGAAGTCGATCTTGATGCCCTTGACGCCCCACGACTCGTACAGGGCCAGCGCCTGGTCCATCTGCCGGTCCAGTTGCTTCCATTGCAGCCAGACCCAGACGCCAACGCCTTTTTCTCGCGCGTAGGCAATGATGGCCGGCATGTCCATCTGCGCGATAGGCTCGGTGACGTTGCCCGGCGATGGGGTCTCGGAGCTGCCTTCATACCAGCCCTCATCGATCAAGATGTATTCCAGGCCCATCGAAGCGGCGTGGTCGATATACGCCTTGTACGTAGCCGTGTTCACGCCCGCATCGGGAATGTTGACGGCCCAGCCGTTCCACCAGTCCCAAGCGGCTTTGCCCGGCTTGATCCAGCTGGTGTCTGCGAGCGCCGATGGGCTGCCCAGCGCCGCAATCAGGTTGGAAGCGGTAAGCCCGCCTGGCGTGTCGGCCATCATCACCACACGCCATGGGCTGACCAGCGGCTTTTCGGCCAGCGATACATGAACTGCCGGCTTGAGATATCCAGCGTTCGGGTCGACCTCGGCACGCGGCGACAGCGCCAGCTGCAGCCCCAGCCCGCCGTCGCCGCGGCCGCTGAAGTAAGCGCCTGCGTAATCGCGTTTGTCGGCTTCGGCAATGGCGAATGTGGTCTGCCCCGTCCCCGTCTTGCAAACCAACGGCGCATCGAAGAGATGGGATGCGCGGATGGCGGAAGCCTGGATCGGATCGAATTCGCCCTCGTGCGAATTCTCGTAGCGCCCGGGGTTGAAGCCCCAGCAACGGTAGTCGGCCGGGAAAAAGAAGCCCGTCGACTCCGAGATGATATTCAGATCCTTGACGTCCTTATGCTGTGGCAGGACGTAGCGAAAGGCGACTCCTTCGTCGTAGGCCCTGGCGACCAGGCGCAGATTCGTGGAGGTACCCTTGCCGGAAAACGTCAATTCAAGCTGGTTGTAACGATCGGGAACGCTCGACGCTTTGCCCACGACAGGACGATAGACATCGTCCACGGTCTTGCGTTCTGCCCCTTTTGCCTGCATCGAGTTGCCGTCGATGCTTCCCTCGCTGGTGACAAGCCCCAGTGGCGATGGCGAAATGATCACGACGCCATCCCGACTGACCGCATAAGAAAGCGTGCCTTCGTGCGCGATGACTTCCAGCCGTATACGTTGATCGGGCGACTCGACGGTGTACGGCGATTGCGCCCAGGACGATAGCGGCGCGGTCATAAGAATTGCCGAGGTGATACTGATCAATAGGGGACGCATGACTGGAAGTGCCTCTCTGGATGACCGTGAAGCGAACTGTGTTTCAAACTGTTCTCAGTGCGGCCGTTACTCATCATGACGGCTTCCGATAAAAGCAGTAGGACCGCGTTACGACGAGCGTTCGTGTCGACTTGAGAGTCGCAATGCCCGGAACGAGCTTCACCTGACGGGTCATATACGACAAATGAAATAATGAACACCTGCTATTCCGTAAGCGAATAGGGTTGCTGTGGGCGCACTGGTAGCGCATGGACGAGGTGCTGGACACGGAGGCATCCGCGGCGTCAAGGTCTTCATGGAGCGCGACGACCAGGAAATGGTCGAGTTCCACGAGCGCATCGCGGCGGCCACCGCCAAACGCAGGACTGCTGCTGAATCTGCATGGCGCCTACATGCCTGCCTGCAACGCATCGTTGGACTTCCTGTCAGAGGGCCGCTACCGCGCGATGGTCTGGGAAGACGGCGATGCGCCAAATGAAGTCCTGCGTAGCGAACGTATCGTGACCGCGCTCAATGATCCTGTTTTGCGCATGTCGTCAGCGGGCGGGCTGCCGTTATTCTGGAGCCGGCCGATCAACGAACACCAGGCTCCGCGCTCCGGTCGCCACGGTCATTGCCGCGGCGCCATCCCGGAACCATGATTGATTCTCTCGCAATTGGAACAAGCGATGACACAGCGATATCTGCGGGGCATGGTGGCCCTGTCCGTTCTGCTTTGCATGGTGTCCGGCCTGCCGGCCTGCGGAGGCAAACCAGCCGCCGCAACCGTAACCGCAACTGCAGCCGCTGCTGCGCAACCCGCCACTTCGCCACCCCGGATAATGGCGGGGCCACTTCCTGCGCGGTTGGTCCCGACCGGCTACCGCTGGGGCAACGTCGCGATGGGGGGTGGCGGCTACGTGTCGGCGGTAATCCCGAGCAAGACGGAGCGGAACCTGGTCTACGCCCGTACCGATGTGGGCGGCGCCTACCGATGGGACCACGCCACGGGCCGATGGATCCCCCTGCATGACTTTCTGTCGGAAGAGGACGTAGGCCTGATGGGAATCGAGTCGATTGCCCTCGATCCCAAGAACCCGGCCGTGGTCTACATGCTGGCCGGCACCTCGTACTTCAGCGGCGGCAAGACCGCGGTGATGCGCTCCAGCGACTACGGCGCCAACTTCTCGCGCGTGACCGACGTGACCGCGCAGTTCCGCGTCCACGGCAACGGCATGGGCCGCGGTAACGGCGAGAAGATGCAGGTCGACCCGGGCGACAGCAACGTGCTGTATGTGGGCTCGCGCAACAACGGGCTGTTCAAGAGCACCGATGCCGGCGTGAGTTTCGCGCGCATGGGCTCGCTGCCGGTTACCACCACACCCAACGAGGCCGGCATCAGCTTCGTGCTGCCGGACCCGTCCAGCGTCGCCGGCGGCGTGGCGCAGCGCATCTTCGTGGGCGTGTCGCGCTACGGCTCGGTGGGTACCAACCTCTATCGCAGCGACGACGCCGGCAGTACCTTCACTCCCGTGGCCAGCGCGCCAGCGAACTACATGCCGCAGCGCGCGGCGCTGGCTGGCGACGGCAACCTGTACCTCACTTATGGCAACGGAGCCGGCCCGCACGGCAACGGGAGCCAGCCCGAGCCCATGGATGCCGGCCAGGTGTGGCGATACAACATTGCCAGTGGCGGCTGGACCAATGTGACGCCCACCGGCATCAACGGCGCGTTCTCCGGAGTGTCGGTCGATCCGAACAATCCGCAGCGCGTGCTCGTTTCGACCATCAACACCTGGATGCAGCAAGGCAACAACTGGGGCGACCAGTTTCTGCTCACCACCAACGGCGGCGGCAGCTGGACCAACGTGGTGGCGCGCGGCTTCGTGCTCGACACCGACGGCGTGACCTGGATCGGCGGGAACAGCATCCATTGGGCGAGCAGCATCGAATTCGATCCGTTCGACACCCGGTCGGCGTGGGTGACCTCGGGCAACGGCATCTTCCGCAGCGCCAACATCGAAGCCAACCCGGCTACCTGGACGTTTGCGGTCAGGGGACTGGAAGAGACCGTGCCCCTCGGGCTGGTCAGCGTGCCCGGCGGGCCACTGCTATCGGTGATCGGCGACTACGACGGTTTCCGCCATACCAACATCGACGCCTATGCGCCGATCCACACACCGCGCATGGGCACCACCCAAGGGCTGGCGGTGGCTGCCGCCAACACGCCGGTCGTGGTGCGCGCGGGCATCAAGCAGGTGTTCCGCTCGACCGACACCGGCGCCACCTGGACCGCGGTGGCGACGATGCTTCCGAGCGACAGCAGCAACACCAGGGACAGCGTAGTCGCCCTTTCGGCGAACGGCAGCACGCTGCTGCACGGGATCCGGATCGGCGACACCACGACTACCTACCGTTCGACCAACTTCGCCAGCGCGAGTCCGACCTGGACCGCGGTGACTGGCCTGGGTACGAACGCCCTGCGCCCGGCGGCCGATCCGATCAATGCGAACAAGTTCTATGCCTACGACAACAGCAACGGCGCGGTGCTCGTCAGTACCAACGGCGGTGCCAGCTTCGGCGTGGCGGCCACGCTCGCGACCGGTGGCTCCAACTTGATACGCGCGGCTCCCGGCCGCGAAGGTGATGTGTGGGTGGCGCTGCGTTCGGGCGGGCTGAGCCGTTCGACCAACTCTGGCGCATCCTTCGGCAAGCTGCCCAATGTGACCGACTGCAGCGCGGTGGGCTTCGGCAGGCCGATGAGCGGGGCAAGCTACCCGACCGTGTTCATTTGGGGAGCGGTTGCTGGCGGCAAGCGCGGTCTGTATCGATCGACCGATCAGGGCGCGAACTGGATCCGCATCAACGACGACGCCCATCAGTTCGGCGGCCCGGGCAACGCGCAGTTCGTGGTCGGCGACATGAACACCGAAGGTGTGGTCTACATGAGCACCGTCGGGCGCGGCATCGTCTACGGAGCACCGGTGGCGCCGCAAGCGGGCGGACAGAGCCTGACCAAAAACGTGCGGTTGCGCAGCGAGTCGCTCAAAGTCGAGCGCGCCAGGTGAACGAGGAGATGCCCGGTATGAGCACGCGAACCGACCCGCCATCCACCAGGTCCCAGAACGGCGCTGCGCATAGTTTTTCGAATGGCTGCTATGGCCGATAGCGGTCGCTATAAGAAGCACCGCATCCACTAATGTCCGCTTCCGACCCAGAGCGGACATTTCCACTTGCACCAGTTCGCGCAACGAACTATGTGATTGTCGTTAGTAGGGCCGCGATGCCCATGCCGCAATCCGTTCCGCGATCGCCTCGGGGGCCTCGATATGCAGGAAGTGACCGACGTCAGGGACGACTTCCAGCGCGTGTGGGCCGGCGAACCGATGTCTGTCGTTGACCTGTTGGGGGAAGATGCAGCCATCGTCGGAACCGTGGAGCTGCAGCAGGGGCGTTGAGATCGGCTGAGATAGGCGGCGCATCGTCCCAAGCATGGCGGGTCGTAGCAGCCCCCGGTAGTAGCGCAAGGGCGCAGGCATGCTCGCCCGCAGGGTCTCGTGCAGCTCCGCCTGGAGGGTTGGATCGAGCCAGAGGCTGGGCGACCACTGACGCCATAGGTGGTCGATGAGGGCGAGATCTCGGGCGCTGACGATCCAGCCGCTACCCGGCAGTTGGAAGAGTCCCATGTACCAGCTCCGGCGTAGCTGCGCGAGGCGCGGCTGGCTCAGAAACGTCAGTGGGTGGGGGAATGCTAGCGTGACTGCGCGTTTGATCCGCTCCGGCGCGGTGACGCAGACATCGTATGTGACCGCGCCGCCCCAATCGTGGCCAATTAACTCTACGGCTCGCCCGGGAGACCAGCGGTCGATCAGCGCGAGCACGTCGCCGGTGAGGGCTGCCATGTCGAACGGCCCCGCGGTCGGGGACGGCGCGTAACCGCGAAGCCAAGGGGCGACGACGTGACGTCCGCGGCGCCCAAGCTCGGCGAGGAAAGGTTTCGCGGTGGGCGGATGGTCCGGGAAGCCGTGCAAGACGAGCGTCGGTTGCCCATTGGGATCGCCACCCTGTAGCGCATGAAAGGTGCCGTGTGGCAGGTCGAAGGTGAGGTGTTCGAACTTCATGTGTGTCGTGGCTTTTTCAGGAGCGGTCGGATAAGAGATGCTGATGCTGGCTTCGGTGTCTCCGGATTTATGGTCAGAGCCAGCGGCGAACCTCGGTCTTGTAGCGGCGGTAGTCGTCGCCGAACTTCGCTTCGAGATAGCGCTCCTCGCGGGTGATCACCTGCGTCTGGATCGCGATGAGCACCAACGGGAGCAAGGCGAAGGCGATCGGCCCGTCGAAGCCGATCGCAAGGCCGGCATAAACAAGGGCCATGCCGAGGTACATGGGATTGCGGGTCCACCGATAGGGGCCGGCCGTTGCGATGAGGGTCGTTGGCCGCGACGGCGGAACGTTGGTGCCCAGCCGCCGGAATAGCCCCGCCGCCGCGAGTAGCATCGCCGCGCCGGCGACGAACAGCAGCGCGCCCGTCGCGACCAGGAACCGCCAGTCGATGCCGAAAGAGCGCAAGGTGACGAAGCGCTCCACCGCCAGCCCCAACAGCAGCGCTCCCAGATAGATGAAGGGCGGGGGGAAACGCACACCCGCACTGTCCGGTTCCACGGCCATGCTCATTCTCCAATTTCTGTTCTACTCTCAAACCAGCATCGACTGCTGCGCGAAGATACCCGCCATCGCGCCTTGCCATGATGCCGTGGTGACCGAGGGCATGAGGAGGTTGGCAAGATCGCCGGCGGCGTAGATGCCGGGCATGCTGGTTTCGCGGCGCTCGTCGACCTTGAGGGCGATGCCGAGGGGCGTATCGACCGTGGCGAGACCCAGTGATTCATGCAGGCTTGCGGACGGCTTGTTGCGCGGATGCGCGAACAGGATGTCGACCGCGACATTGGGGCCGGCATCGAGCTTGACGGTGGCGTTATGGCTTTCGTAATGGTCGATTTCGGTGATACGGCCATCGACGACAGGTATATTGCGGCGCGCCAGATCGGCCCGGATATCGGGTGGAATGTCGTGACCGTTGGCGAAGACCGTTAACGTGTCGGTCCAGTCCTGGTACAGCCTGACATAGTTGTGCGACAGCGGGCCGGACCAGATGAGGCCCCAATGCCGGCCGGCGACTTCAAAGCCGTCGCAGTAGGGGCAGGGCACGATGGTCGAACCCCAGCCTTCGGCAAAGCCCGGAACATCAGGCATCTGGTCGACGACGCCATAGCTCAGGATCAGGCGGCGCGCCCTGAGGCTTTCACCATCGCTAGTGAGGACGGAGAAATCGTCGATGGCGCCGGAGACGCTCTCGGCCCGGGCGTTGACCAGCCTGATCGTGGGATAGCGCGCCAGCTGCTGCCGCGCCTCGGCCAGAATATCCAGCGGTGGCTTGTGATCGTGGCCGAGCAGGCCATGCGAGTGGTCGGCGAAGCGGTTGCGCGGCAGGCCGGTATCGAGAACGGTAACCTTGCGGCAGGCACGGCCTAGCTGCAGGGCGGCGGCGAGGCCGGCAAAGCTGCCGCCGATGATGATGACGTCATCCATAGTGATGGGCTCCGTGTTGTGGATGGAAGGGGTTGGGCCGGGCTTGGGGCGAAATATCGTCCAGTTGGCTTGCGCATTTCGGGTACTTGATGGTATCGTAATTAAATAATTAGGATACTGTCAAGGACTACAATTCTCGTGACCGAAAAAAGCCAGGGCCGGCGTGGCCGGCCCGCCAACGAGGCGCTTGGCCAAACGATAGTCGACGCAGCGTGCGAACTCTTTATGGAATTGGGTTTTCAAGCGACGACATTGGACAAGGTCGCCCAGCGGGCGAAGATATCCAAGCTCAGCATCTATCGGCACTTCGAGAACAAGGAGGCGCTGTTCAGCGCGGCCATTACGGCCCGGTGCCGTCAGTTTGCACCACAGGTCCTTTTTGAAGGCATCGACGGTTCGGCCGAAGATCAGCTCATGGCGGTGGGATCATCCCTGCTTCGCACGCTGTTGAGCCAGGACGTGCGCAGTGTCGAAGCCATGGTCATGGCCGACAAGACGAATCAAAAGTCGCTAAGCAAGCTCCATTACGAAGCCGGCCCCGCCCATGTCATCGCCGAAATCGAGGCCTTCTTGCGTCAGTTGCACGCGAAGGCGGTTCTGAACGTGCCCGATCCTCTCCGGTCCGCCCGCTTGTTTGCCGCGCTTTTCAAAGGATCCGATCTGCTGATGATCGCACGCTTCGATGAGGCAAGAGCAGAGGACGACGACGAAATCGAATCCTATTGCCGGTCGGCCGTCGCCATGTTCATCGCCGCGCACGGTGGCAACGACCACGCGGGCGGATAGCCGCGTCGCTATTCTGATCGCCGCTGACAGATTCGCTGTTGGTGGTTCGCCGAAGTCCGCTTCCTACCCAAAGCGGTCATTCGCGCACAGCGAAATCGGAATCCGGAAACTCACGGTTACCAGCTTTGTGGCTTGATATGGACCAGGTTGGAAGTTCGGAACTGCGCGTCACGGCTCCCTCACGGGACGGATGCCTGGATGAGATGGCGCAAAACCTGCGATCCGACCGTTCCCCCTGAAATGCACAGATAGGCGTATACAGGTTGCAGACAGTGCTCGGCACCGCGCAGAGCAGCCCCTGAGGGGGGCCAATGCACATTGCAACATTCCACGGCGAAGCTGCCCATGCAGTCAGCGAAGCGAGATATCGGGCGATAGTACAGTCGGCCCTCGATGCGATCATCGTTATCGATGGTCTTGGGCATATCAGGGAATTCAACCCGGCCGCCGAGCATATGTTCCACTGGGCGCGTGAGCAGGTCGTCGGACTGGATATCGCAGACGTTGTAATTCCGCCCGATCTACGGGAAGGTCATCGCCAAGGATTGATGCGGCACATAACGACCGGGGTAGCCACCTTGCTGGACCGGAGACTGGAGCTCGTCGCCATCCGCGCGGGTGGCGAGAGATTTCCGATCGAACTGACCGTGACGCGAAGCGATATCGAAGCAAGCCCATGCTTCACCGCCTTCATCCGGGATCTGAGCGAGCAGTATCGGTTGAAGGCAGCGGTGGCCGATCATGCCAGGCGCGATATCGTGACGGGATTGGATCGTTATGTCGTGCTTGAGCCGCGCCTGATCGGGATGCTGGCAGACGACACTACGTTCGTCGCCGTGATGCTGATCGATCTGGATCGTTTCTTCGGAATCAATGAATCCATCGGGCATGCGCTTGGAGACGAGGTGCTGAGGACCGTCGGCGTTCGGCTTCAGGCCCTTTCCAGCGAGCAGGTCGCTGTTTGCCATTTTGCGAGCGACGAATTCGTCGTTGTCCAGCAGGGCGGCGACGCGACTTCGGCCATGCTGCTCGCCGAGAGCATTCGGACCCTGCTGTCCATACCGTTCGGAACCGACGACTACCGGGTGCTGCTGACCGCCACGATCGGTATGAGTTGCGCGCCCGCGCACGGGAACATAGCGCTGGATCTGCTGCGCCGTGCTCAGGCGGCCGCGGAGAGAGGCAAGGGCCTGGGTCGGGACTGCGTCTGTCCTTTCCTTACCGCGGACATGCACGACATTGAAGAACGCCTCACCAAGGGCGGCCTGCTGCGGGGTGCGGTGCAGGCAGGGGAACTGGCGCTCCACTTCCAACCGAAGTTCGCGACTTCCGATCTGCGGCTCACGGGTTTCGAAGCGCTGCTGCGATGGCACAGCGCATCGCTCGGTGAGGTTTCGCCTGCGCGCTTCATTCCTATCGCCGAAGCGTTGGGGTTGATGTCCGAAATCGGAAACTGGGTGGTGCGCGAGGCCTGTCGTCAGGCGCGCGTTTGGCTGGATGCCGGTCATAGCGGCTTCACCATCGCGGTGAACGTATCGCCGCAACAGTTGCGGCGACCGGGACTGGCCCGTGCGGTGGGCGATGCATTGCGCGAGTTCGGGGTGCCGGGGGAAATGATAGAAATAGAACTCACGGAAAGTTCGGTAATGGAGAGCCTGACGCGGGTCCAAGAGGAGCTCGCCATGCTCAGGTCATTGGGCACCACGTTGACGCTGGATGACTTCGGCACGGGCTATTCGAGCCTTGCTTATCTCAAACAACTGGATCTGGATAAATTGAAGATCGATCAGACTTTCGTCCACGGACTGCCGCAAAGCGTGCTCGACGCGTCGATATCGCGTGCCATTGTCGGGATCGGACACGAACTTGGATTGCGGGTGATAGCCGAAGGAGTGGAGACGACTGCCCAGGCCGAGTTTCTCAATACCGTAGGGTGCGATGAACTACAAGGTTATTTGCTGGGCGAGCCGGCCTCGGCCGGCTTGGTCGAGATGCATTTCGATGCCATCGATCCCGAGCGGCTGGCTCGGCTGCTCCGCGCTGCCGCGCCCGCATAGCTTCCGCGGCTTCGTTGCGCACTTCGGATCTGAGGAATCTAGCTTTTCGGTGTCCATCTTCTCGAACATCGCCCGGGAGCCGACGCTGTGTTAATCGGCGGAAAGCTTGCCGTCGCCGTTGCTGTCGATCACTTTGATCTTCTCCACGGACGACATTTCGCTCTCCATCTTCTTCTTGCCCATCGCCGCATCCACTACTGTCCGCTTCCGACCCGAAGCGGACATTGCGCGCAGTGCAGTAGTGATGCCGGGAAAGACTATGTCGGCCGCCTAGACGCATTGGAGGGGCGCTTTCCTTGCTGAGGAATTGGAGGAGTCGAAGAGGTCTCTGAAGATCAATCGGTGCAAAACGGCTCGCCTGTTAAGGTCTGCTGTTCACCTTGGGCGGGGATCGGTGATTGCGGACAAGGTTGTCATAGTCGATCAAAATGCTGCGGGTTCTCGTGGAAACTGCTGGATTCAGGCCGCAACTCCTACTGGTTGCCGCATCTTCACAATCCATCTACGTATCCCAATTTCAGCTGAAGACGAGTCATGACTCCGGCCAAAAGACCGCTATATTCCCAATTCCACAGACGAAGGAGAGATTGGAATGTTTCTGACCAAGCAACATCTGGTGATGGCGCGTACGCTCGGCGTGGCGATCGTCGCCCTGAGCCTTGGCGCCTGCGCCACCTATAAAGACGAGTTTGCAGGGATCAACTCACGCCTCGATCAACTCGACACGAAGGTGCAGGGCGCGGCCCAGAGCGCCGAATCCGCCAATCAATCCGCGCAGCAGGCCAACCAACGGCTGGATCAGATAGAAAGCCGCGTCCAGAAGCTCGAAACTGCGCCGCGCCGCGTGCCGCGCGGTTAATCGTTCTTGCACAATTCGCGACGACCAGCCTGAACGTGACCGGTGGCCTTTGTGGCCACCGGTCTCCTTCTCTTTACCCAGTCTTCGTCCTGAGGAATCGTCCCATCCGTACGTGCACACACCCGGCGATCCGGGCCGTTTATGGTGCGCTGGCGCTGGCGCTGGCGTTCGCGAGCTTCGACGTGGCCAGTGCCGAGCAGGCCGCCGCGCAACCGGTCGCCGCCGTCGACCAGCTTCCCCCAAGCCAAGAGGTGTCCGGCGCGGTGATTGAGCTCGCCGGCTGGGTTGTCGCCGCCAAGGACAGCCAAGGCTATCCGTTCGCGGTCATAGACAAGGCCGCCGCACAGATCCTGGTGTTCGGCGGCGACGGCCGGCTTCGCGGCGCGGCACCTGGGCTCTTTGGCTCGGCGATCGGCGATCATGCGGCCCCCGGCATCGCCGGTCTGGCGCTTCGCGAGATTCCGGGCCGGGATCGCACGACGCCTGCTGGTCGCTTTGTGGGCGGTTTCGGTCCGTCAATCGACGCGGGGCGCGTGCTGTGGGTGGACTACGATTCCTCGGTCTCCATGCATCCTACCGCTACTGGCGTCCCGGCCGAGAGACGCGCCGAACGCCTTGCATCGCCTTCGCCGGACGACAACCGCATCACTCATGGTTGCATCAACGTCTCGCCGGAATTCTACGAGCAGATCATCCGTCCGACGTTCGAACGGGGCGGGGTGTTCTACATCTTGCCGGATGCGGACTCGATAGAGGAGACCTTCCCGGAGTTCGCGCAAAGCCGCGCGACTACGCAACGCAAAGCTGGAAGACGCGCACGGACCGCCCGCTAGTGAAAGGCGGGCCGGCGTGTTGCCTTATTGCTGTGAGTCGGGTGATAAGCCCGGTCGCGCAGGGATGGCGCATGTCTTCGAGAAGGCGCTGCGATCCACTCCATCCACATCGACAACCAGATCCAAGCGGATGACGGAATAATCGTCGAGGCGCATGAACTCCATGGCGTCCTTCGCGTAAATATCGGCGATACGCGATTCCACCGTTTTCCGCTGTCCCGATTCTTCCAGGTACGTGATGGAGACGACGCGCCGACGCACTGCGACTGCTTCCAGAACATCGTGGAATTCGCAGTCGATAGGTACATAAGTCTGGCTCATATGATGAATCTCTGCGCTCATTGAGTGTGGACCTGCTTTGGAAGACAGAGAACCTGCTGGCGTGCGCTGGCCAGGCGTGTTTCCCGGCCAGCATCCGAAGCGCCCGTGTCAGCGCAGCTTGACGCCGGGAAAATCTACCGGCACCGCCAAGGCGACGTTGATGTAGTTCGTGAAAAGGTTCAGGGCCACGTGTGCCAGGATTTCGACGATCTCCTTGTCGTTGTAGCCGGCGGCTCGCAACTGCTGGACGTCGGCGTCTTCGATCTGACCACGATCTTCGACCACGCGCAGGACGAAGTGCAGCGCGGCTGCCGTCCTCGGATCTTCGGACTCGCCAGCCTGTGCGGCGGCCATCTCCTGGCTGCTCGCGCCTGCTTTGCGACCCAAGGCGGTATGCGCTGCCAGGCAGTAATCGCAAGAGTTGCGGTTGGCGATGGCAACGGCAATCTGTTCGCCGAGCTTGGCCGGAACGACACCGTTGCCCAGCGCCCCGAACGAACCCCACATGCTCTTCAGGGCAGCGGTGGAGTTGGCGATAGCGCGGAACATGTTGGGGGTAGCGCCGAAGGCCGAATGTATCTGGCCCAAGAGGACCTGGCGTTCATTGGCGGTGTCTTCCGGGTTGATGAGGGGTACACGGGACATGAGAGGTATTTCCTGTTGAGAGACCGTCCGGGGTGGATGGTTGCAGCCATAATAGGAACCAGATCTGGACGTTTGGTGGTTTTATGTCGCTAATAGATGGCATTTCGTCCAATTCTGCCGGCAGCGTTACTGAGGCTGTCGCCCCCTCGATCGACCGCCTCACTCCGGTATTGGAGCGATTCCGGGTGCAGGCTTCGCTCTTCCATGCAGGCCCTCTTTGCGGTCAGCAGGTCTTTGATGCGAGGCCCGGCCGGGGATTCCTGCACGTGTTGCGGCGTGGCGAGATGGAGATGCTTCATCGGGATGGTTCTCGACTGGCACGCACCCGTCTGTCTGAGCCCACGCTGCTTTTTTTCCCGAGGGCCGTGCACCACGAATTCATCAACCCGCCGATCAAGGGCTCGGATTTCACCTGCGCTACGCTGGATTTCGACGGCGGCGCGAGAAATCCGATTGTCCAGTCCCTGCCTGACGTCATTACGCTGCCACTGGCGAGAATCGACGGACTGGGGGCGGCGTTGGATCTGTTGTTCGCTGAGTCGGACCAAGTGCGGTGCGGTTCCAAGCTCCTTGTCAATCGGTTGTTCGAAGTGGTGTTGATCCAGCTCTTGCGCTGGATCATCGACCATCCGAACGAGGCGCATGTATCGCAAGGAATGATGGTGGCCCTGTCGGATCCACGGCTGGCCAAAGCGCTCATTGCTTTGCATGAGGCGCCTGGCGTGGATTGGACGCTTGAGCGCATGGCCGCGAACGCCGGGATGTCGAGAAGCGCGTTCGCGGCGGCGTTCAAGGCGGCCACCGGAACGACGCCGGCGGCCTATTCGCTGGATTGGAAGCTCAATGTCGCCACTTCTCTTCTGCGCGAGGGGCGATCGGTGAAGCAGGTCGCGCTAAGTCTAGGATTCGCCGACACGCCGGCGCTTTCGCGTGCCTTCCGTAGAAGGACCGGCTCTTCTCCACGCGAATGGCTCGCCCTGCATCAGTTCAGTGCTGCTTAGAGATATTCAAGTCCTGGAAGATAATACCCAGGCTCAAAACCCTTCATCGCTGTGCCCGCGGATAGTTCTGTGCCCTCCTTGGCTACTTTGGCGCCCTCAGGTTCCAAGGGCGTTTGTGGTCGTCACGGACCTTCCCTCGATCCAAAGCGCCGGCTGCGATTCCGGGTAACGAACTTGTGGCAGCCGCTGCGGAGCAGCGGCGCACGAATAACGCCGGTGCTATTTTTCCGGCTTCGCGCCTTTCGCATACACACAGCTTTCAGGCACGGACTTGACGTAGTAGCGCTTGTAGCTGCTTGCGCTGCGGTCCATGCAGCCGGCGAGATTGAGCAGTTCCACCTTGCGGACGTCGATCGGGTGCGATTCGCTCTGCAACGAGATATAGCCGCCTTCGATCAGTTGCCCGTCGGGTTTGGCCGCTGGGTCGAAATCCGACACGCCGCCGCCGCCGAATTGCGGCAATGCGTACTCGAGCACTTCCTCTCCATTGACGAAATGGGTGATCTGCCCGCTGCCCAGGACCAGTACTTCCGCGCGTACCCATTGGTCGCCGTCCAAGGTTTTCGAAGCGGAGCTGAGGCAATGCTCGGGATAAATAGAGCCCTGATACACGACCTCCGTCCCCGGCGTGCACAGGTTCATCGTCGAGCGCGCCTTGCCGTCGCCCAGGCCGCCGAGGAACTGCACCTCGATGGAAATGGGGAAATCCTGGTCGCGCCCCATCGTGCGCGGGTGCGGCGAATGCAACATCGCTCCGCTGTTGCGCAAGGCCCAGCTCCCGGGGCCATGCGGCGCCTGCTCGCCGACGAAGCGGTATTCCACCACCAGGCGATAGTAGGAAAACGGATCCTTGTAGAACAGGTGACCGAACTTGTTGCCGAAGGATTGGTACTGGTCGTAGCGCACCTTGAGCAGCCCGTCCTCGACACGGAACGTGTTTGCGAAGTTGTCCCCAAGCGCGTGGCCGGTGATCTTCGCTGTCCATCCGTCGAGATCGCGGCCGTTGAACAACGCTATCCATTCCTCTTTATCGGCAGGGGTGCCTGCCGCCGCGCCGCCCCCGAACAGTGCGGCGAAAAGGAGAAAGCAGCAGCGCGAGCGCGCGATGGGTCTGGGATGCGAATTCATCCGTCGGTCCTGTTTGAGAGGTGGGGCTACCGCGTTAGTCGCTTCCGTCCCGTTGAACGAATCAGAATCGATAGCTCGTCTCGGTGGCCCAGGTCTTGCCTTTCCCCGCCTGCTTCAGCGGAACGCAGGCGTGATACGCACCCGGAACGGGGCGGTACTGCAGTACCTGCGTGGCGCCGGGTTCGGAGGTGAAGTAACCGAGCAGCGTCAGTTCTTTCGTCATGAGGATGAAAGGACGGCCCCGCTCGGCGGCGGGCTGGGTGGCCTCACGCTCCACCTCGACGGCCGGGTCATGCGCTTGTTTGACCAGCGCCGCGCGCAGCGCCGGTTCCAGCTCAACGAAGGTGCGCCCGTGTTCGCGCCTGGCCTGGGTTTCGAAGTCAGCGAGTCCAGCGACGAAGCGCGCCTGCTCATCCTTCGGGTAGACATCCTTCAACATCTTGTCGATGAAAGCCGGAATACCGACATCTTTCGCGCCCGGCGTATCCGTGCGGGGGATCATGATCTCGGCGACTTCCGCCACCAGCGCGGCCTGCGCCTGGGTGAGGAAGGTCGGCTTCCATTCGGCCTCCGCGTCCGGCTCGGCCGAGCAGCCGGCGAGCACGCCAAGGATGGCCGGCGCCGAAACGGCGCCGCCCATCAGCAAGGCGACCCGGCGTATCGCTTCTCGGCGGTTGATGTCGGTCTTCATAGATTCATCCGTTTCAGTTCCTGGACGGCGTGATCGGCGGCGCGCGCCGTCAACGCCATGTACGTCAGCGATGGGTTCTGGCACGCCGAGGACGTCATGCAGGAACCATCGGTGACATACACGTTCTTGCAGGCATGCACCTGATTCCAGGCATTGAGCACGGAAGTTTCCGGATCCCGGCCCATGCGCGCGGTGCCCATCTCATGGATGCCTATGCCCAGTACATCGCCGCCGTCGTACTCGTGGACATTCTTGAATCCCGCCGCTTCCAGCATCGTCGCGGCTTCGGCCGCCATGTCCTGGCGCATCTTCAGTTCGTTCTCGCGCAGCGCCGCATCGAACGCCAGCACGGGAAGCCCATGCTTGTCCTTGCGGGTGCGATCGAGGGTGACGCGATTGTCGTGATAGGGAAGGGTTTCGCCGAAGCCGGTCAGCCCCATGTGCCACGGCCCAGGCTCCGCGGCCTTCGTTTTCAGGTCCGCGCCCAGCGTGGAATCTTCAAGCAGTCGGGTCCATCCCGAACGCCCGGCACCGCCCTGATAGCCGAAACCGCGCAGGTAGTCGCGCTTGTCCTTGCCGATATTGACGAAACGCGGAATGTAGATACCGTTGGGCCGCTGACCGGAGTAGTACTTGTCGTCGAAACCTTCGGCAACCGCCGAGGCGCCGGCGCCCAGGTGATGATCCATGATGTTGCAGCCGAGCTCGCCGCTGTCGTTGCCGAAACCGTCGGGAAACCTGCTGGAGACGGAATTCATCAGGATTTGCGTGGAACCGAACGTGGACGCGCACAGGAAGATCACCTTGGCGTGGAATTCCATCTGCTCGTTGGTTTCCGCATCCAGCACGCGCACGCCGCTGGCCCGATCGTTCTTCGCGTCATGGATGAGCTCGTAGACGATCGAATTGGGCCGCAACGTCATGTTTCCGGTTTTCTCCGCCGCAGGAAGCGTGCTGGAGTTGCTGCTGAAGTAGGCCCCGAACGGACAGCCGCGCCAGCACAGATTGCGGTACTGGCAGGTGCCGCGCTGCGGGCTGTGCGCGAGCGGCGCGGTGAGATTCGCGGTCCTGCCGATGGTGAGCGCGCGACCCATTTTGTCGGCGATCTGCTGCTTCAGGTGCAGCTCGACGCAATTCAACTCCATCGGCGGCAGGAATCTGCCGTCCGGCAGTTGCTCATAGCCTTCGGCCTGGCCGCTCACGCCGATGAAGCTCTCCACGCGGTCGTACCACGGCGCGAGTTCCTCGTAGCGGATGGGCCAGTCCACGCCGACGCCGTCTTTCGCATTCGCCTCGAAGTCCATCGGACTCCAGCGGTACGACTGCCGGCCCCACATGATGGAACGGCCGCCGACGTGATAACCGCGCACCCAGGCGAAAGGTTTCTTCTCGATATAGGGATGATCCATATCGTTGACGAACCAGTGCTTGGTTGCTTGCGAGAGCACGCCGCCGCGTTCGGCGACCGATTGCTTGTCGATATCCTCTTGGGTGGGGCGGCCGCCATAGGGCAGCTCCCAGAGCTGCAGGTTCGCGGTGGGATAGTCGCCATGTTCCACCATGCGCCCGCGATCGAGCACCAGTGTTTTCAATCCTTTTTCGGTCAGCTCTTTCGCGGCCCATCCGCCGCTGATGCCGGTACCGACCACGATCGCATCAAAGGAACTGTTCCCAGCCGCCATACTTTCGTTTCCTCGAGCTAGCTCGATGGAACTCTACCGCGAAAAGTGAGTAATATCGAAACGCCAATCAAGACGGGCGTCGAACATTTGCAATGCGAAGGCGTTGTCGCAATGCAGCATTGTTCGATGAATGCCAGCGGATATATTTTTCTGAGGGGCGAGGACACACGATGTTGACCCGACGTGCATTTCTCCAACACGGCTCACTTGCGCTTATGGCGATGACTTCCCTAAATGCATTTGCCGCGAAACCGCGCATCGGGCCGCTCAACAAGCCGATCGGGTTGCAGTTGTGGACGATCCGGGACGATGTCGCAAAGGACCTTGCGGGCGCTTTGAAGGCGGTCAGTACGATCGGGTATGGCGAGGTCGAGTTCGCAGGCGTGCCGAACGCGCCCGCCGCCGAGGTGTTGGCCATGCTTCGCGACAACGGCCTGACCGCCCCCAGCATGCACTGCGGCATGGCCGACGCGCAGAAAGACCTGCAGCAGCGCATCGACTACGCAAAGGCGATCGGCTCGCAATACCTCGTGATCTCGTTTCCATCGACCGCGGACGAGCGTTTCAAGGACGGCAATGCGCTCGCCGCCGGCATGACCCTGGACGACTGGAAATGGAACGCCGAGCAGCTCAACCGCATGGGCGAGCTCACCCGCAAGGCGGGCATCACCTGCGGCTACCACAACCACAACATGGAGTTCCGCTCCTACGACGGCGTGGTGGCCTACGACGAATTGTTGCGGCTCACGGATGCGGAGTTGGTGACGATGGAGCTCGACATCGGCTGGGTTACCGCTGCAGGCGCCGATCCGCTGCGGCTGCTCACTCGCCATGCGGACCGTATTTCCTCCCTGCACGTCAAGGACGTGCGCAAGGACGCAAAAACGGGCGTCGACCGCGTCGATACCCAGACCACCGAGGTCGGCAGCGGTCGCGTGGACTGGCCGAAACTGTTCGCGGCCATGGATCCGCAGCGCATCCGGCATTATTTCGTGGAGCAGGAGAATTTCGAGCGGCCGCCGCTGGAAAGCGCGAAGCTGAGCTTCGATTACCTGAGCCGTTTGAAACCATGACGCGCGCCGAGGTCATGCCGTGCCTTTCCTGACTGCGGGCGCCATCAAACAAACCTATGACGTGATCGTGGTGGGCTCCGGCGCAGCCGGAGGCCAGACCGCCTACACGCTGTGCATGGAAGGCGCCCGGGTGCTGATGCTCGAAGCCGGGCGCAACTACACGCCGGAAACCGAAACGCCGATGTTCCAGACTCCGGACCAGGCGCCGCTGCGCGGCACCTCGACACCGGAAAAAGCGTTCGGTTTCTACGACGCCACCATCGACGGCGGCTGGCAGGTGCCCGGCGAACCGTATGTCAACGCACGGGAAGACCATGCCGGCCGGTTCGACTGGTGGCGCGCGCGCATGCTGGGCGGCCGCACCAATCACTGGGGCCGGATCTCGCTGCGCAACGGCGCCTACGATTTCAAACCCTACAGCCGCGACGGCTTGGGCTTCGACTGGCCGATCGATTACGCCGATGTGGCGCCGTACTACGACAAGGTCGAGATGCTGATCGGCGTGTACGGCGACAACGATGGCCTGGAGAACACGCCCGATTCGCCTGCCGGCGTATTGCTGCCGCCGCCCAAGCCCAAGGTCAGCGACCTGCTGGTGCAGCAGCGTGCCGGGCGCCTGGGCGTGCCGGTGGTCGCCGGCCACCGTGCGGTGCTGACCCGGCGTCTGGATGCGGACAACCTGCCGGCGAAGTTGCACCCGGGCAACCCGGAGGCGCAGCGCATCCTGCGCGAGTCGATGCTGCGCCGCGCGGCCTGTTGGTGGGCGACGCCTTGCGGTCGCGGCTGCTCGACCGGCGCCAACTACCAGTCGACCACCGTGCACCTGCCGCCGGCGCTGGCGACCGGCCGCCTGGACATCGTCTGCGATGCCATGGTGCGCGAGGTGGTGCTGGGCGCGAACGGCAAGGCCGATGGCGTGCGCTTCATCGACAGGACCAGCGGCAAGGAGTTCGCAGCCTCCGCGCGTGTGGTGGTGCTCGCGGCCAGCGCCTGCGAATCGGCGCGGATCCTGCTCAACTCCAAGTCCACCTCGTTCCCCAACGGCCTGGCCAATTCCAGCGGCAAGGTCGGCCGTTATCTGATGGACACTGTCGGCGCCGATCTGAGCGGGCAGGTGCCATTGCTGGAGAACCTGCCGCTGCACAACGAGGACGGTGCCGACGGCGGCCACATGTATTCGCCGTGGTGGCTCTACCAGGAGCAACTGGCCGGCAAGCTCGGTTTCGCGCGCGGCTACCACATCGAGTTCGGCGGCGGCCGGCGCATGCCCGGGCTGAACACCGGCGCTGGGCTCGATTGGCTCACAGGCGGCAGCTACGGCCAGAAGTTCAAGCAAGACGTGCGTCGCTACTACGGCTCCTTCGTCGGTTTCGCCGGCCGCGGCGAGATGATTCCCAACGAGAATTCGTACTGCGAGATCGACCCGCAGGTGAAGGACAAGTGGGGCATCCCGGTGCTGCGCTTCCATTGGCAGTGGTCCGAGCATGAAACCCGCCAGGCTGCGCACATGCAACGCACCTTCGCCGACATCATCGAGTCGATGGGCGGGCGCGTGCAGGGCAAGGTCGAGACGGACGGCGCCAAGGCGATCAAACCAGGCGGCTATATCATTCACGAACTGGGCGGCGCGATCATGGGCGCCGATCCGAAGACCTCGGTCACGGACCGGTGGTGCCGCACCTGGGACGTTGACAATCTCTACATCACCGACGGTGCAGTCTTCGCGTCCAATGCCGACAAAAACCCGACGCTGACGATCATGGCGCTGGCCTGGCGCGCCTCCGATCACATGCTGGCGCGCATGCGCCGCAAGGAGCTTTGATGGACCGCCGCACTTCGCTGAAATGGATGTTGAGCGCGGCCGCGCTGCCGATGATGCATCTGGCCGGCTGCAGTTCCGAGCCGCCGCCGAAGCTGCCTTCGGGCGTGGGCTACGGCACCGACCCGGACCTGCTCAAGGTCTATGGACCGGGTTCGGTCTGGCCGCTGACGCTGGACGAGCAGCAGCGGCGCACCGCCACCGCGCTGTGCGACCTGATCGTCCCGGCCGATGCGGAGGGGCCGGGCGCGGTCGCGGTCGGCGTGGTCGATTTCATCAACGAATGGGTCAGCGCGCCGTATCCACAACAGACCGCCGATCGGAAGCTGATCCTGGCCGGATTCGACTGGCTGGACGAGCAGGCGGAGCAGCGTTTTTCGCGCAGCTTCAGCGGAGCGAGCGTGAGCCAGCGCAGCGCGATCTGCGACGACATCAGCTATCTGCCCAGGGCACGCGCCGAGTTCAAACAGGCCGCCGAATTCTTCGCCCGTTATCGCGACCTGACCATCGGTGGGTTCTGCACATCGCCGCAGGGCCGGCAGTACCTGGGCTATGTCGGCAACGTGCCATTGGCCAGTTTCGACGGGCCGCCACCGGAAGTGCTCAAGCTGGTGGGAGTGGGCTGATGACGCTGATCACACGCCGCGTGCCGCAATGAGCGCAATGTTCACGCTGACCGCGGCATCGTGCCGATCCATGCCGGCCGCGCGCCGGTCTACCTGGAGAACATATCGCATGTACCTTCGTTTACTCGGCGCCTGCCTGCTGGCACTGGCCATTTGCACGAGTGCGCACGCCGCAGAACCGGCGAGTCAGGACTGGCAATCGTTGTTCGATGGCAAGACGCTGGACGGCTGGCGTGCCAGCGAGGCGCCGGGTTCGTTCAGCGTGCGCGACGGCGCGATCGTGGTGCGGGGTCCGCGTTCGCATCTGTACTACGTCGGCGCGGTGGAGCGTCACGATTTCCGCAACTTCGAACTGCAGCTCGAAGTCATGACCAAGCCCGGCGCCAATTCCGGCGTCTACTTCCATACTGCCTGGCAGGACGAAGGTTGGCCAGCCAAAGGCTATGAAGTGCAGGTCAACAACAGCCAGAGCGACCCCAAGCGCACCGGCGGCCTGTACGCAGTCAAGGACAACTACCAGGCGCCGGCCAAGGACGACGTCTGGTTCACCCTGCGCATACGCGTCGAGGGTCGCCGCATCCGCACCTTCGTCGATGACAAGCCGATCGTCGACTACACGCAGCCCGAGCAACCGGAGCGACCGGCCGACATGAGCGGCCGGGTGCTATCCTCGGGCACCTTCGCGCTGCAGGCGCACGATCCGGACAGCGAAGTGCGCTACCGCAACATCAAGGTGCGTGCGTTGCCCTGAAGCCTTCGTCCCATTCGCCATTCGCGGAGAAACCTATGAACCCGCAGCGCCTGTTCGTCGCCAGTTGTATCGCCCTGTTGGCCACGGCGATGTCCTTCGCCATCCGTGGCGACATCATGGGGGAGTTGGAACTCGCGTTCGGGCTCGACAAAATCCAGTTGGGCTGGATCAGCGGTGCCGCGTTCTGGGGCTTCGGCCTGTCGATCCTGTTCGGCGGCACGCTGTGCGATCTGTTGGGTATGGGGCGGCTGCTGAAGCTTGCGGCGGTAGGACATATCGCAGGCGTGCTGCTTACGGTGTTCGCCACCGATTTCACCATGCTGTTCGCGGCCACGGTGGTGATCGGCATCGCGAATGGTTTTGTCGAAGCCGGCATCAATCCGCTCATCGCCACGCTGTACCGCGAAGACAAGACCGCGCGGCTGGTGAAGCTGCATGCCTGGTTCCCGGGCGGCATCGTGATCGGCGGCGTGCTCGCCTTCGCCTTCACCCAGCTGGGCCTGGGCTGGCAGTCGAAGATGCTGTTGATGCTGGTGCCGTCGGCGATCTACGCAGCCATGTTCTTCGCCCAGCGTTTTCCCGACAGCGAACGCAAAGCGGCGGGCGTTTCCACTGCGGCGATGTATGGCGAGCTCAAGCGCCCGCTGTTCCTGGTGGTGTTCGTCTGCATGTGGTTGACCGCGGCCACCGAGCTCGGCCCGGGGCAATGGGTCAGCAATATCTTCAACGAGGTCATGCACAGCACACTGCAGGCCGGCGTGCTGCTGCTGGTGTGGATCAACGGCATCATGTACGCGCTGCGGCAGTTCGGCGGAGTCTTGGCGCACCGGTTGTCGCCGGTGACGCTGATCGCGGTGACCGCGCCGATCGCGGCGCTCGGGCTTTGGCTGTTCGGGCGTGCCGATACGCCGGTGCTGGCGTTCGCCGCTGCGGCATTGCTCGCGGTAGGCACTGCATTCTGGTGGCCGACCATGCTGGGACTGACTTCCGAGCGCTTCCCTCGTGGCGGCGCACTGGCGCTGGCGATGGTCGGCGCCGCCGGCGCGTTCTCGACTGCGGTCGCCGGCCCGGTCATGGGGTGGATCAACAACAACTACGGCGCAACGAATGTGTTGCCGGTGTGGGCGGTGCTGCCGGTGCTGATCGCGCTGATCTTCGGCATTCTCCATCTGGTCGATCGCGCCCGCGGTGGCTATCGCATCGAACGCGTCGGTGCATGAGAACAGCGGGAATGGAGAACCGGAAATGGGGAAATGGTGAAACTTCCATTCCCAATTCTTTATTCCCCGTTCTCTGTGTGAAAACACCAAATCGCCAATAACAGGAGTTCCACATGCCACGTCCTGTCACGCTCTTCACCGGGCAATGGGCCGACCTCACACTCGACGAACTGGCCAAACAGACTGTCGCCATGGGCTACGACGGTCTGGAACTGGCGTGCTGGGGCGACCACTTCGATGTCGAACGCGCGCTGGCTTCGCCGGACTACGTGCATCAACGCTGGAGCGTGCTGCAGGCGCAGGGCCTGTGCTGTCATGCGATCGCCAACCATCTGGTCGGGCAGGCGGTCTGCGACCTGATCGACGAGCGCCACCGCGCGATCCTGCCGCCGGAAATCTGGGGCGACGGCGAGCCGGAAGGCGTGCGCCAGCGCGCCGCTGCGCGGATGATCGACACGGCCAAAGCCGCGCGCGCGTTCTTCGATGCGCGGCCGGGTGCGGCGATCGGTTCCCCGGCGACGGTTACCGGCTTCACCGGCTCGTCGATCTGGCACGCCGTCTACGCGTTCCCGCCGACCTCGCAGGCCTATCTGCAGCAGGGCTTCGATGACTTCGCGCGACGCTGGCGCCCGATCCTCGACGCCTTCGACGCGGTCGACGTGAATTTCGCCCTGGAAGTGCATCCCACCGAGATCGCATTCGACATCGCCAGCGCGCAGCGCGCTCTGGAAGCGGTCGACCACCACCCGCGCTTCGGCTTCAACTTCGACCCCTCGCATTTCGCCTACCAGGGCGTGGACTACATCCGCTTCCTGCGTACCTTTGGCGACCGTATCTTCAACGTCCACATGAAGGACGTCTGGTGGGGGCGCGGCGACGGCAGCGTGGGTGTGTTCGGCGGCCATACCGATTTCGGCGACGCGCGCCGCCACTGGGACTTCCGCTCGGTCGGGCGCGGCGACGTGCGCTTCCAGGACATCATCGTCGCCTTGAACGACATCGGTTATCGCGGCCCGCTGTCGGTGGAATGGGAGGACGCGCGCATGGATCGCGTGCACGGCGCCACCGAGGCCGCGGCCTTCGTGCGCCGGCTCGATTTCCCGCCCAGCGCGGTGGCCTTCGACGCGGCTTTCGAGGGTCGTGGGCGCGGAGGAATGGCGTGACAGGACGCAAGCTGCGCTTCGGCATGATCGGCGGCGGACGTGGCGCGTTCATCGGCGCCGTGCACCGGATCGCCGCGCAGATGGACGGACAGGCCGAACTCGTCGCCGGCGCCTTTTCATCGGATCCGCAGCGATCGCGCGATTCGGCGGCCGACTTGTTCGTGGCGGCCGATCGTGCGTATGGAAGCTATCGTGAGATGGCGGTGGCCGAGGCGGCGCGCCCGCCTGGCGAGCGGTTGGACTTCGTCGTCATCGTCACCCCGAACGACCAGCATTTCCCGGCCGCGACGCTGTTCCTGGAGCACGGCTTCAACGTGGTCTGCGACAAGCCGGTCACGCTGACGCTGGCCGAAGCGCGCGCTTTGCGCGAGACGGTCGCGCGCAGCGGCAAGGTGTTCGCGCTGACCCACAACTACACCGGCAATGCGATGGTGAAACAGGCGCGCGCACTGGTGCGTGGCGGTGCGCTCGGCACGCTGCGCAAGGTGGTGGTGGAGTATTCGCAAGGGTGGCTGGCCAGCGACATCGAAAGCGGCGGCCACAAGCAGGCCTCCTGGCGCACCGACCCGGCTCGCAGCGGCGCGGCCGGGTGCATGGGCGACATCGGCACGCACGCGGAAAACCTGGCGCGCTATGTCACCGGCTTGCGAATCGCCGAACTGTGTGCCGACCTCACCACCTTCGTGCCCGGCCGCCGACTGGACGATGACGGCAATCTGCTGCTGCGCTTCGAAGGCGGCGCGCGCGGCGTGCTGCACAGCTCGCAGATCGCGGTGGGGGAAGAAAACAAGTTGAGCCTGCGCGTGTACGGCAGCGAGGCTTCGCTCGAGTGGCAACAGGAACATCCCAACGAATTGATCGTCAAATACCCGGATCGCCCGCGCGAAATCCTGCGCCGCGGCAACGGCTATGTCGGCGAGGACGCGCAACGCGTCACGCGGATACCGGCCGGACATCCGGAAGGCTATCTGGAGGCCTTCGCCAACCTGTACCGCGAAGCTTTCCGTGCGATCGCCGCGGAAGTCGCTGGCGAGCCGCCGCCGGATGATCTCGATCTCCCCGGCATCGACGACGGCGTCGCCGGCATGGCCTTCATCGAGGCTGCGGTGGCCAGCGCGCGAATAGGAGCGGTCTGGGTGCCCATCGCCTCGTAGCAATCGTTCCATAACAGCGGGAGCAACGACAGGCGCCATACGTTGTGACCGGCTAGCCGCACACCCCAGCCGCCTGAGCAGCTTCAGTATGCTGTATCGACTGGTTGAATCCGCGACCTAAAGTGGACACCGGATGAAAGCAGGGCAGCGGCGCGGACCATGCTCCTGGTCATCGAACATGACGCATCACCCGCTCAACTGCCGGGAAGCGATGCATTGACCCTTGAAAGCAACAGGCCTGGTCGCTCGACCCTGGCCGAGCGAACGCTTTGAGCCGATGTTGCTTTACTACGCTTTACCGGGGGGGGTGGTCGGTCCAGAACTCCCTGCCTCATCGTGCGTTAAAGCATTCGACGCATTCCTGCCGTGTAGCAGCAATGGGTTTCCGACCGGTAGACTCAATCTCCTGACGACTCGGGGAAGGGGTTATGGCTTCAGCGCGTACCGCGCCACCTCGCTGTCCCGCGGCCTTGTCCCTTGGCTGTCGCGGTTGGGCGATGAGCGCATGAACGAGCGCGGCAGGACCCTTTCCAATGCGGTCTATTCTTCGGCCGGCCTCTACATCGAATACCTGTTCGGGCTGATCGCCTCGATCCTGGTGGCGCGCGCCCTGGGCCCGGCGGACCTGGGCGTCTACAGCCTGCTGGTCTGGATCGTGTCCACGGCCGTGATCGTGGCCAATGCGGGCATCACCACCGCTGCGATCAAGTTCGTGGCCGAATTGAACGGGGCGAGGCGGACCGATCTGATCGGGCCGCTGGTACGCAAGCTGCAGCGGCTGCAGCGATTGATGCTGGTGGTGGTGGCGGCAAGCGTCGGCGTGCTGCTCTTCGCGACGCGTTCGCGCATCGCGGCCGGTCAGGAACTATGGGTGCTGGGCCTCATTGTGGCCTCTGTGCTGTTGCGCGCGCCTTACATGTTCAACATCGCGCTGGCCAAAGGATCGCAGGATTTCCGTTCGGTCGCGGTCATCGCAGGCGTCAGCGCGACCTTGAACCTGGCGATGATCGCGGTGGCCTGGCTGTGGCGTTCTTCGCTTCCCGTATTCATCGCGATCTACGCGGTGTCCGGGGTCGTTTTCTATCTGGTTTCGCGTTGGCGCGCAGCCGAAGTGCTGCGCGCCGCGGGCGCGGGCGAGGCACACTTGCCCACCGAATTGGCCGCACGCGTGGCCCATCATCTGCGCGTGGTCGCCTTCACCATCATCCTGGGTTCGATAGGCACCAGCGAAATCGAACTGCCTTTTCTCAACCTGCTTGCCGGGCCCGACCAGGCCGGCATGTTCAAAGTCGCCAACGCGTTGGCGATGGGCGCCGCACTGCTGGCGCCGGGCGTGGTCAGCGCGCAGCTGCTGCCGATGATGGCCAGCGCCTACGGGCGCAGCCGGCAGGAAGCGGCGTCGCTGATCGCAGGCGCTACTGCCTGGCTGTTCGTGCTGGGGGCGCCGTTGATCGCCATCGGCGCGGTGTTCGCAAAGCAGCTCATCGCACTGCTGTACGGACCGGCTTACGCGCCGGCCGCGCAGGCCTTGAGCATCCTGCTGGTGGCGCGCGTGGCCAGTACGCTGGGGCAAGGGGCCTCGTCCTATCTGGTGAGCGCCGACCGCCAGACCGCATTGATGAAGCTCACCCTGTTGTTCACCGTTCTGCGGTTCGCCGGAGCGGGCGTGGGCACGTTCTATTTCGGCCTGCACGGCGCGGTGGTGGCGTGCGCCGTGCTGGCGATCCTGGGCACCGGCTCCACGCTGGAGCTGGCCTTGCGCGAAACGCGCTCTTCCCTGCACTGGGGACGTCTGTCGCGCATCGGCCTGGCGGCCGCGCTGGCTGCGGCTTGCAGCTGGCCTGCGACGCGCCTGGATCCGCCGCTGCTCGCACTGGCGGCTGGCGGCGTGCTGTTCCTGATTTCCTATGTGGCCGCACTCTGGCTATTGCGTTGCCTGCACGAAGCCGATGCGGCCTACGCGCGTGCGCTGCTGCATCGTCTTTCGGGTGGACGCCTGGGCCGGCGCCAGGCCGAATAGCGCCGCTCAGGTGGGCGCGTAATCCAGCTTGTTGTCGCGCACGCCGCGCCCCAGCGCGCGAAGCAGGCGCGCACGGGATTCCATATACGCGGAAAGGACCGCGGCCTTGACGTTGTCGCGCAAGGGCGACTGACCGACCGGTGAAGGGCTCATCCCATGTGCGCGCATGCGCGCATTGCCGCGGTACAGCAACTCGCGCCGGCGCGTGGCCGCCGTGTAGTAGGTGAAGCTGACGGTGATCGACGGCTCGTCGCCGTTCTCCACCATGTGCGGTGCGGTGGAGGGCATGTAGCCGCCCATTCCCGGTTCCAGATCGAACACGCGCGCCCTGGCGCGGAAGGATTCGTCCCAGCGGACTTCCTCGCGCGAATGCTGGTCGTGAAAGAGTTCCTGGGCCCGCTCGCTGATGATGCCGCGGTCCAGCGGGTCCCAGGTGTACAGACGCTTTTTGCCGCGGATCTGCAGGATGAAATTGTGTTCGTGGTCCATGTGGAACGGGGTGACGGCTCCCGGTGAAGTGACGAAGATCCATCCGCCGCGGAAGCTCATGCCCGGATCGACGCGGTCGACGAAAGGCCGCACCGCGTCCAGCACCTCATCGACCAGCGTGCGGTAGACCGGATCGGCCTGCACATTGAGCAGCGACATCCAGGCGCGCGCCTCGGCAATCCCCGCAAGCGTTTCCTCCGCGCTGCGCTGGTTGGGATGCAGCGAGGGAGCGTCGCCGAAGGCGGTGCCGGCGGTGGCGGTATCGCTGTGCGTACGTACCAGTTTGCGCGATTCCAGGCGGCGGCCCAGCGCCACCAGCGATTCGATCTGCAGTAGCGGATGCCCGCACAAGCGGTGGCTGACGGCTTGCAGCTTCCACGGATCGAAGCTATCGGATTCGAGGGAAATCAGCGGTCCGGCCATGGCTCTGGAATATACATCTGCTGTTATCCTTGGCGCATGGGGCTCATCGACACCGGCGAACGCATTGCCCGTCACGCATGGCGGATTCCCGTTCTTGGCCAAGTCCTGGCCTGGGACTACGCCCGTAGCTTCGCGCGCATGCCCCCCAACAAGTTCCGTGGCGTGTTTCCCGGCTTCGCCGAGGCCGAGCGGTCCATCCTCCGCGGCCGCCGTATCGGCTACGACCACGACGCCCTCTCCGGCATGTACCGCAACCGGATGGAGCGCGCCTGCCAGAGCGACTACGCCGTCCTGTTCTGGTTGCAGCGCATCCTGGATGCGGACACCGTGCTGTTCGATTTTGGCGGGCATGTGGGCGTCAGTTTCTACGGTTGGGAACAGTACCTGGGTTATCCGCCGGGGATGCGCTGGCGCGTATGCGACGTGCCGGCGATCATCGAGGAAGGCGCGCGGCTGGCGCAGGAGCGTGGCGCGACCGGCCTGGAATTCACTTCCTCGATAGCCGACGGAAGCCGGTGCAACGTCCTGCTGGCGGCCGGCTCACTGCAATACGTGGACATGGACATGCCCCAGCTCCTGGACGGCATGAACAGCCGTCCGCAACACCTGCTGATCAACAAGATGCCGCTGTACGACGGCGAAACCTTCGTCACCGTGCAATCCACCGGGCGCGCGTTCCATCCTTACCGCATCTACAACCGCGATGAATTCGTGGCTTCGGTCACCGGGCTGGGTTATCGCGTCGTCGACCACTGGAGCAATCGGGAGCAGTACTGCCGCATCCCTTTCACCCGCGGCCGCGACATCGACGCCTACAGCGGTTACTACTTCGTCCGCGAAGATTCCATGCGCTGATCGCAGCGCCGTGCCGTATTTCATTTCCGCGCACTCCGCCCCAGCCGCGCGATGACCCTTCCCAGCAAACCGCGGGATTGATCCGCCGGCCGCTTCTCCCCGGCCATCGCATCGCATTCGGCGGCGATCTGCTCGAGCGTCTGGAACACGAACGCACGCGGGCTGAGGCTTGCGCCGGTGCGCGTCTGCAGCAGCGCCACGGCGCGCATCACCAATAGCGAATGGCCGCCAAGGTCCAGGAAGTTGTCCTGCGCGCCCACTTGTTCGAGCTCGAGCAATTCGCACCACAGCGCCGCGACCGTGGCTTCGGTCGGCGTGAATGGCCGCCGGTGCGCGGCGGCCGGCGCTGTAGCCACCGCACGTACCGGCGCCGGCAGCGCGTTGCGGTCCAGTTTGCCGTTGCTGGTGGTGGGCAGTGCGTCCAGTGCGATGAAGACCGCCGGAACCATGTAGGCCGGAAGCGTATGGCGCAGGTGGGCGCGCAGTTCTTCCGGTTGCAGCGCATGCCCGTCGCGCAGCACCAGGTAGGCGGCCAGCATGCGCTCGCCACCGGCGCCGGGCGCGAGATGCACCGCCGCCTGGGCCACGGAGGCGTGTCGGGCCAGGGCTACTTCGATCTCGCCGATTTCTATTCGGTAGCCATGCAGCTTGATCTGCTGGTCCAGCCGCCCCAGGTGCTGCAACTGTCCGTCGCTGCGCCAACGGCCCAGATCGCCGCTGCGGTACGCGGCGCCGTTGCCGTCGCTATCGGCGATGAATTTCTCGGCGGTCAGTTGCGGGCGGGCGTGATAGCCCAGGGCCACGCCAGCGCCTTCGATGACCAGTTCGCCGGCGATGCCGATAGGGCAGGGATTGCCGTTGGCATCGACCACTTGCACGCGCGTATTGGCGATGGGACGACCGATGACGATGTCGCCCTGGCCCGCTACGATGCGGGTGCAGGTCGACCACACCGTGGTTTCGGTGGGACCGTACATGTTCCAGAGCTCGCCCACGCGCAGCAGCAGCGCCTCGGCCACTTCCACCGGCATCGGTTCGCCGCCGCACAAGGCTTTCCATTTCCTTCCGCCGCGCCAACCGGCTTCCAGCAGCAGGCGCCAGCTGAAGGGAGTGGCCTGCATGGTGTTGACCTTGTGCTGTTCGCAAATGCGGCGCAGCGCAGCACCGTCGGTGGCGTCTTCGCGGCTAACCAGCACCACCTGGCCACCGACGGTCAGCGGCGCCAGCAGTTCGAGCACGGCGATATCGAAGGACAGCGTGGTCACCGCGGCCAGGCGCGTGGACGCATCGAAGCCTGGTTCGGACTTCATCGATTCCAGGAAGTTGACGACCGAACGTTGCGTTACCCGCACGCCCTTCGGCTGGCCGGTCGAGCCGGAGGTGTAGATGACATAAGCCAGCGCATCGGAGGACAGGCCGCCCAGTGCGGAAGGTGCCGCAGGCTCCGCATCGCCACGGTCCAGCAGCGATTCAAGACCGATCTGCGCGCCGTTGAAATTCGCGAAAGGCGCCGACGCACCGTCGTGCAGCAGCAGGGTGGCAGCGGAATCCTCCAGCATGAAGGCAAGCCGTTCGGCGGGGAATTCCGGGTCCAGCGGCAGGTACGCCGCTCCCGAGCGCAACACACCCAGCACGGCGGCCAGCATGGCCGGCGTCCGTTGCAGGTGCAGCGCCACCAGCGTGCCTTCGCCCGCGCCGCGTGCTTGCAGCGCCGCGGCGATCCGCTCGGCCTGGCTTTGCAATTGCGCATAGGTGAGGGTCTGCCCGCCCTGGATCACTGCCGTGCTGGAAGCGTTGGCAAGGAAGGAGGCCTGCAGGTAGGAGGCGATATCCGTAGCGGCGGGCGCCGGTGCGGATGTCGCGTTCCATTGCGCCAGCTGCGCGGCTTCGCGGGGATCGATGGCGAGCAGTTCGCGCACCGGCGCGCCGGGTTCGGCGGCGATGCGGTCGAGCAGGAACAGGTAGCGCTGCTTCAGCAGTTCGGCGGTTTGGCGCAGCAGGATGTCGGTGTTGAAATTCAGCCCGCCCACCAATCCGTCGTTGCCTTCCAGGAACCAGAGCGCCACATCCTGCGCCGCGGCCGCCTGGAACACCGGCAGGTTTTCATGCGCCAGCCCGCCCCAGCGCGACGGCCGTTGCCGCGCATCCTGGTAGGAGAAGAACGCCTGGTAGATCGGGAAGCGGCTGGGATCGCGGCGCTTGTCCAGCGCCCGCACCAGGTGCTCGAACGGCACGTCCTGGGATGCGAAGGCATCCACGACCTCGTTGCGGACATCCTGCAACAGCGCGGTGAAAGCGGCGCCGGGATCCACGCGCAACCGCAACGGCAGCGCGTTGACGAAGAAGCCCATCAGCGATTCCAGACCCGGCTGGCCGCGGCCGCGCACCGGCGTGCCGATAACCAGGTCCTGTTGTCCGCTGAGCTGATGCAACAACATCGACCATGCCGACAGAAGAGTCATGAATAGCGTGCCGCCCTGCGCCTGCGCCTGCACACGCAAGCGGTCCACGGTCGCCTGCGGAATGCGCAGCCAGACCGTGTCGCCGTCATTGCTGGGAGTCGCGGGACGGGCGTGATCCAGCGGCAGATCCAGCGCTTCCGGCGCATCGGCCAGCTTGGCCTGCCAGTGCTGCAATTGCCGGGTGAGTTCCGGCCCGTCCAGCCAGTCGCGATGCCAGGCGGCGAAATCCGCATAGCTCAATGCGGGCGCGGCAAGCGGATCCTGGCCACCGGCGGCATAGGCCTGGTACAGCGCCGACATCTCTTCGTAGAAGAGATCGAACGACCAGCCGTCCCAGACCAGATGGTGCGCCATGAAGAACAGCACATGCTGGTCCTTGGCCAGTTTGTAGAGGCGTGCGCGGAACAGCGGCCCCTGCTCCAGATCGAACGGCCGCGCGATCTGCTGTTGCAGCCGCTGCATGAGCACGTTTTCGCGCTCGGTGTCGGGCAGATCCGACAGGTCTTCCTCGGGCAGATCCGCGTCGAGCTGCGCGAGCACCTGCTGGTAGGGTTCGCCTTCGTGCGTGCCGATCACGGTGCGCAGCACGTCCTGGCGTTCGACCATCCTGGCCAAGGCGCGCTTCAGCGCAGCGACCTCCAGGGCGCCGTGCAGGCGATGCGCGGAAGGCACGTTGTAGACCGTGCGGCCCGGCTGCAGTTGTTCCAGGTACCAGAGGCGCTGTTGCATCAGCGACAGCGGTGCGCGGGTGGCAACGGGCAGGCGCACGATGGTTTCGACGCTGGCGTCGATGGCTTGCTCGGTAGCGATCCAGCCGGCGAGCGCGGCGATGGTCGGATGTTCGAAGGCCGCACGCAGCGGCACGCTCATCCGCAGTTCGTTGCCCAGCGCGGCGGTGAGTTGCGCGGCCAGCAGCGAGTGGCCGCCGACGCTGAAGAAATTGTCGTATGCGCCGACCTGGGCCAGACCCAGGATGCGCCGATAGTGGGTGGCGACCCGGGCCTGCAGCGGGTCGGAAAACGCCCCGGCAATGTCCTGCTCTTCGGTGGCGCCGGCAGGGTCGGGCGCAGGCAGCGCGTTGCGGTCTATCTTGCCGCTGCCGGTGAGCGGCATGCGTTCCAGGGCGATCAAGCGGCCAGGCACCATGTAGGTCGGCAGACGCACTGACAGATGCGCGCGCAAAGCCTCCTCGTCCAACGTCGAACCCGGTGCGGGCACGACATACGCAAGCAGCCTGACATCCCCCTCGGCGAACGTGCGCGTAACCGCCACGGCTTGGACGACGTCGGGGTGGCTGGCCAACTGCTGTTCGATTTCGCCCAACTCGATGCGGTAACCGCGCAGCTTGACCTGGAAATCGTTGCGACCCAGGCATTCCAGGGTGCCGTCATTGCGCCAGCGGGCGAGGTCGCCGGTGCGGTACAAGCGGCCGTGCCCGGTTTCGACGAAGCGTTCGGCGGTCAGTTGCGGCCGGTCCAGGTAGCCGCGGGCCACGCCATCGCCGCCGATGCACAGCTCGCCCACCACGCCGATCGGAACGCGATTCAGGGCGGCGTCCATCACGTGCAGCTGGGTGTTGGCGATCGGCTTGCCGATGGGAAGCGGAAGGGCCGTATCGATCACGCGATGCGCGCTGGACCACACCGTGGTTTCGGTGGGGCCGTAAAGATTCCAGAGTTCGCCCGTGCGCGGCAGCAATGCCGCGGCGAGGTCGGGCGGCATCGGTTCGCCGCCGCACAACGCTTTCCAATCCGTTCCGCCTTCCCAGCCGGACTCCAGCAGCAACCGCCAGGTCATGGGCGTGGCCTGCATGGCGTTGATTGCGTGTCTTTCCAGCAAAGCGCGCAGGGCGGTGCCGTCGATGGCCTGCTCGCGCCCCACGACCAGCACCTCCGCGCCGACCAGCAAGGGCAGCAGCAGTTCCAGCACCGCGATGTCGAAGGACAGCGTGGTCACCGCCGCCAGGCGCGACTGCGCATCGAGGCCCGGAGCCAGGCGCATGGACTGCAGGAAGTTGGCTACCGAGCGGTGCGTCACCCGCACGCCCTTCGGCCGGCCGGTGGAGCCGGAGGTATAGATGAGGTAGGCGTCGTCGTCGGCCGATCCCTGCGGGGCCGATGCACGGCCGAGGCAAGCGGGAATGTCCTGCAGGCGGATGACGGACGCACCTCGCACCGCCTCGCCCAGCCGTTCCGACAATTCCTGCGTGCTCAGCACGAAGCGCAGAGCGGAATCTTCCGCCATGTAGGCAAGGCGCTCCAGCGGGAACGCCGGATCCAGGGGTACGTAGCATGCCCCCGCGCGCCACGCGCCGAGCAGCGCGGGAATCAGGTCGATATCGCGCTCCAGCAACAGGCCGACGCGATCTGCCGGCTTCACGCCCGCGTCCTGCAACGCGCAGGCGATGGCATGGGAACGCGCGTCCAGCTGCGCATAGCTCAATGTGTCCGCACCGGCGCGCACGGCGATGGCGGCAGGCGAACGCAGCGCTTGTTGGAGGATCAGCGCTTCCACCCGCTGGTCGTTGGCGTATGCCGTTCCGGTGCGGTTCCAGTCTTCGAGTTTGCGCACGTCTTGCTGGCCCAGCACCGTCAGCGCGCCGAGCGCACGCTCCGGATCGGCCGCCGCGTCGGCCAGCAGAAGCTCGAAGGAAGACATCCAGCGCGCCACGGTTTCGGCATCGAACAGATCGCGGTTGTACTGGCATTCCAGGCGCATGCCTTCGGCGCCCAGGTCCACGGCATTGACGAACAGTTCGAACGTCTCGAACCGGCGTGCGTTGCCCAGCACCTCGAAAGACAAGCCGGGCGCCGCATCGCGCTCCAGGGTCATGGCCTGGTCGATGTTGAACATCACGCTGATCAGCGGCAAGCGCGAAGGATCGCGTTGCAGCGGCAGCGACTGCAACAGGCGCCCGAAGGTGACGCGCTGGTGGTCGTAAGCGTCGAGCATCGCCACCCGACTGCACTCCAGCAGCCGGGCGAAAGGCATCGAAGGCTGCATGCGCAGGCGCAGCGGCAGCATGCTGACGCAATGCCCCACCAGGCCTTCATTGCCCGCCGCCTGGCCGGCCACGGGAATGCCTATCACCACGTCGTCCTGGCTGGTCAGCCGATGCAGCAACGTGGAGAAGCCGGCCAGCAGGCTGGCGAACAGACTGGTGCCGCGGGCGGCGCCGACTTTGCGCATCTCCTTGACCAACGGCGCGGGAAGCAGGTGATCGAGCCGGCCCGCAGTCTGGGTGCGCAGACGCGGACGCGGACGGTCGACGGGCAATTCCAGCACGGGGCCGCCGTCGGCGAACTGCTGCGACCACCACTGGAGATCCTCAACATCGTTGCCGGCCTGGCGGGCGGCTTCAACGGCGAAATCGGCGAAGGAGGGCGCGGCCGGCAGCGCGGCGCCCGAACCCAGCTTGAAGCGCGCGTACTCGGCTGCCAGTTCCTTGACCAGCACCCAGAACGACCACCCGTCGAGCACGATGTGATGGCCGGTGAGCACCAGGACGTGGTGCGCTTCCTGCAGCCGCGCCAGCGCCGTGCGCACCAGCGGACCCGCGGACAAGTCGAAGGGTTGCGAAACGTGCTGTTCGACTATCGCGGCGAGCTGCGCCTGGGCTTCTGCAGGGCTGCCCGAACTGAAATCGTGCAACTCAAGATCCAGTGCAGGCAGGGCCGCATGCGTCTGCAAGCTCATACCATCGACGGAGAAGGTGGAACGCAATGCGTCATGGCGGGAAACCAGCGACCGGACCGCCGCACGCAAGGCCTCCACGTCCAGGGTTCCGCGCAGGTGCAGCGAAATGGATTCGTTGTAGGCGAGCGAGGCTTCGGTACCCATCCGGTCGGCCAGCCATACCTCCCGCTGTTGTTCGGTCGTGGGGACCACGCGCGAGCCGCTTGCGGCGATCTCCGATTGCGGTTCTGCCGGCACTACCGGGAAGAAACCGCTTTCGATCATTTCCGCCGCCGCTTCGCGGTAGGCGGAAACGATGCGGGCGATGTCCTCGTCGGTGTGCGCGGTGGTGAGGAAGCAGGGGAAGTTGTCGAGGATGTGGATGCCGCGGTCGCGCAACATCACATACAGCAGATCGCCGTAGGGCATTTCCTCGGTGAACACGTTCCGCCACAACGAGGCGAACGTGGCCAGCTTGAAAGGAGCGCCGAGTTCGCGCATCGCTGCGTTGATCCGCTCGACCATCCCGGCGGTACGCCGGTTCAAGCCTTCCTGGAGTTCGGGCCCGGCGTCGCGCAATCGCTGCAGGCTGGCCTTGGCCGCCGCCAGCGCCAGTGGGTGGCGTACGAAGGTCCCGGCGAAATACGTCACCCCGACCGTAGGCGCCGAATCGTCGCCGTATTCCCAATGGCCGCCGTCCAGCGCATCCATGAAGGGACGCTTGCCGGCGATGACTCCGATGGGGAAACCGCCGCCGACCACTTTGCCGTAGCAAGCCAGGTCGGCTTCGATGCCGAACAGGCCCTGGATGCCGCGAGGGTGCGCACGGAAGCCGGTGACCACCTCGTCGAAGATCAGCACCGAACCGCTTTCCCGGGTCAGCTCGCGCAATTGGCGCAGGAATTCCACCGGTTGGAAGTCCGGGCGACGGCTCTGCACCGGTTCCACCAGGATCGCGGCCAGCTCGTGCGCCCGCTCGCGCAGGATCCGCATCGACTCCTCGGTGCCGTAGTCCAGCACCAGCACGTTCTGCGAAGCCGAGGCCATGATGCCCGGCGCGGCCGGAATGCTGCGCAGCTTGCGCGTGCCGCGCACGATGACTTCATCGAAGATGCCATGGTAGGCGCCGGTGAAGAGGGCGATGGTGTTGCGGCCCGTCACCGTACGCGCGATGCGCATGGCGCCCATCACCGCTTCGGAGCCGGTATTGCAGAACGCCACACGCTCGGCCTGGGTGAGTTCGGTGAACAGCTCCGCGGTTTCGCCGGCGAGCACGTGCTGCGGACCGATCTCGTAGCCGTCCTCGATCTGCTGGTGCAGCACCTCGCGCAGGAAGTCGGGCTGCCAGCCGAACAGGTTCATGCCGAATCCGGACAGCACATCCACGTACTCGTTGCCGTCCAGGTCCCACATGCGCGAACCGCGCGAGCGTTCGATCACCAACTGGTAAGCCAGCTCCTTGGTGAGCGGACGGAAGCCGTTGACCACGCGAGGATCGGCCATGTGGCGACGGTGTTTGGCGGTGTAGGCTTTGGACCCGCCGGTTTTGGAGGTGTAGCGCGCCACCAGCGCATCCAGCCGTTCGCGCTGCAAGGGCGTCATCGCGTCGGCATGGTTGTGGATGCGCGCGATCGCGCCGAAGGCCTTCTTCACGTCGTAGGCGAGCGGCCTGCCGTCGGTTTCCTCTTCGTCGCCGGCCGCGCTGCTGGCCTTGGCCGGCGCGGGGGATGCGGTGATCGCGGCGTTGCCGCCGGCTTCGGCAAGGAAGTCGAGCAACCTGGCCATCGATCCGTACTGCTCCATCATCTGCCGGAACGACACCTTGACCTTGAAGCTGCGTTGCACCTGCAACGAAAGCTGCGTCAGCGCCAGGGAATCCAGGCCCAGCTCCAGCCACGGCGTGGCGCATTCGACCTGGGTCACTTCCAGTCCGGACACTTCCTCGATCACCGATTGCAGTTGCGCAAACAGAGCGCCGTGGACGGCATCGCCGTCGCTGCTAACGGCCATCGCTGCAGGCTCATGCGCGGTGGCGACCTCCTCGGGCGTCGCCGTATCCGGCGCCGTCATTGTTTGTGCGGCGACACCGTCCAGCCAGTAGCGCTGATGCTGGAAGGCGTAGCCGGGCAAGGCCACGCGGCGGCGCGATTCGTGCGCGGTGTAGGTCTGCCAGTCGGGAGCCGCGCCCAGCGTCCACAATTTGGCGAGCGCCGCGGCGATGGCGGAGGACTCGCTTGCCGGCGAATCGGACAGGCTGGCGACGGCGACAGTCTGTCCGCGTTTTCCCACCGCCGCTTGATGCGCCAGCGTGGTCAGCGTGGCGCGCGGACCGATTTCTACGAACAGTCGTGCCGGATCGGCCACCAGTTTCGACACCGCAGGGGCGAAGCGAACCGGCTTGCGCAGATGCTGGGCCCAGTAATCGGGGTCGCAAGCCTGCTCATCGCCAAGCCAGTCGGCGGTGACGGTGGACAGGATGGGAATCCTGGGCGCCTGCAGGAAGACGGATTGCAGCCGTTGCCGCATCGGCTCGACTACCGGCTCCATCATCGCCGAATGGAACGCGTGCGAGGTCACCAGTCTGCGTGCGGCGACGCCTTCGGCTTGCAGGCGCGCTTCGACCCGATCGACAGCCGCCGTGGGGCCGGCCAGCACGCACAGGTGCGGGCCGTTCTCCGCCGCCAGCTCGACGCCGTCTTCCAGGTAGGGCGCAAGTTCGTTGGTGGCCAGGCGCACCGAGAGCATGCTGCCTTCGGGTTGCAGCTGCATCAGCTGGCCGCGCAGTTCCACCAGCGCCAGTCCGTCTTCCAGCGACATGACCTCCGCCAGCACCGCGCAGACGAACTCGCCCACGCTATGTCCGATCAACGCGGTGGGGACGATTCCCCAGCTGATCCATAGCTGGGCCAGCGCGTATTCCAGGGCGAAGATCGCCGGCTGGGTGACGCGGGTGGGCAACAGGGCGTCGGCGTCGGTGGAAAAGAACTCGTTGCGCGGATCGCGCCCGCTCGACTTGCGCAGTATCTCGCAACACTGGTCATAGGCCGCCCGGAATGCGGGCTCGGTCTGGTACAGGCCGTGGCCCATCGAGGCGTACTGGGATCCCTGGCCGGAGCACAGGAATGCGATGTCCGGCGCGCTTTCCGCCAGCGGGCGCTGCGGCAACGGCTCGGCGAACAGGCGCGCGGCCTCCGTTATGGAGCTCGCGACGACGGCATGCCGATGGGCGAACGCGCGCCGTCCCAACCGCAAGGTATGGGCGATGTCGGCAAGCGGCGCAAGCGGGTCTTCGGCGGCGTCGGCAAGATGGGCGGCCAACCGCTGGCAATTGGCCTGCAATGCTTCTGGCGTGCGCCCTGACACCACCAGCAACTGTGCCTGGCGTGCGGACGTTGCGTGGGGCGGCGCCTCGGGCGCTTCCTGCACGACCACGTGCGCGTTGGTGCCACCGAAGCCGAACGCGCTGACGCCTGCGCGTCGCGGCTCGCCGGTGCGCGGCCAGTGCGCCAAACGCGCCAGCGGCACGAAAGGCGTAGCGGCGAAATCGATGTGGGGATTGGGTTTGTCGAAGCCGATCGTCGGCGGCAGCGTGTTCCGATGCAGCGCCAGCGAGGTCTTGATCAGGCTGGCCGCGCCGGCGGCGGTGACCAGGTGGCCCACGTTGCTCTTGAGCGAGCCGATGGCGCAGAAACCGGTGTCGCGCGTGTGGCGCTGGAACGCGCGGGTGAGTCCTTCTATCTCGATCGGATCGCCCAGCGGAGTCGCGGTGCCGTGCGCTTCCAGGTAGGAAATGCTGCGCGCATCGATTCCCGCGCGATCATGGGCCAGGGCGATGACGCTGGCTTGGCCGCCGGGACTGGGCGCAGTGAAGCTGGCGCGGTCGGCGCCGTCGTTGTTGACCGCGCCGCTGAGCAGCACCGCGTAGATGGTGTCGCCCGCGGCCACCGCATCGGAAAGCCTGCGCAGGGAGAGCATGGCCACGCCATCGGAGAACACCGTACCGGCCGCATCGGCATCGAAGGTGCGCGTATGCCCGTCGGGCGAGGCCATCGCGCCTTCCTGGTACAGATAGCCGCTATCGGGTGGGCAGGTAATGGCGACGCCGCCGGCCAGGGCCAGGTCGCAATCGCCGCGGCGCAGGCTCTGCATCGCCATCACGGTGGCGACCAGGGAAGTCGAGCAGGCGGTATGCACGCTGACGGCCGGACCATTCAATCCGAGCTTGTAGGACACCCGGCTGGTCAGATAGTCCTTTTCGTTGGCCAGCATGGTGGGCAGTTCGCCCAGCCTGGCGATGGTGTCCGGGCGCGGCAGCACGTGCTTCTGGTAGTAGCTGGCGTTGTACATGCCGCCGAACACGCCGACCCGGCCCGGCGCGGTTTCAGGCACGTAACCCGCATGCTCGAGCGCATGCCAGGCGGTTTCCAGGAAATGGCGATGCTGCGGGTCCATGAGTTGCGCTTCCAGCGGCGAGATGCCGAAGAAGGCCGCATCGAAGCCCGCGGTATCGTTGAGTACGCCGCGGGCGCGCACGTAGTCGGGATGATCGCGTAGCGCCGGGGGAATGCTGGGGTCGATCTCTTCCGGCGCAAACATGCGGATCGATTCGGTGCCCGCGCACAGGTTGTTCCAGAACGCCTCGATGTCGTCCGCGCCCGGAAACCGCCCCGCCATCCCGACGATGGCGATGGGTTCGTCGGGCAGCGCCGGGCCGGCGTCCCTGCTTTGGGCGGCGAACGTCTGCGCCCGCGCCAGTTTGGCCGGCGTGGGCGACTCGAACAGGCGCATCGGCGTGTAGTCGGCGATCCCGGCGACACGCAGCTGGTGCAGAAGCCGTATGGCCAGCAGCGAGTCGCCGCCCAGCTCGAAGAAGCCGTCGTCGGCGCCCACGCTGTCCAGTCCCAGCACCGACGCGAACGCCGTGCACAACGCAGTTTCGAGTTCGCCGCGCGGCGTGCGGAAAGGCCGCGCCAGATCGGGTCGCGCATTGCCGGGCATGGGCAGTGCGGCGCGATCCAGCTTGCCGTTGGGCGTAACCGGCAGCGCTTCCAGCGGCAGGAATATCGCCGGCACCATGTAGTCCGGCAGCGAGTACTGAAGATGCTGGCGCAGATCGGCCGCGTCGCAGTCGCCGCTCTGGGAGACGACGTAGGCGACCAGCCTTTTGTCCATGCCCGGTCCGGGCAACGCCAGGACCGCGCAGGCTTTCACATTGGGATGGACGGACAGGGCCGCTTCAATCTCCGCCGGTTCGATGCGGAATCCGCGGATCTTCACCTGCTGGTCCACGCGGACGACGAACTTGAGCATTCCGTCGTCGCCCCAGCTGACCAGGTCGCCGGTGCGATACAGCCGGCGGCCGGATGCGTCGATGACGAAGCGTTCCGTATCCAGATCCGGACGCCCCAGGTATCCACGCGCCAGGCCCCGGCCGCCGATATACAGCTCGCCGACTTCGCCCGCTGGCACCGGCTTTCCCCGTTCGTCCAGCACGACCAGCAGCGTGTCGGCGATGGCGCGGCCGATCGGAATGGTCCTGGCCTCGGCGGGCAGATCGCGGGGTATCCGGTAGGTAGTGGCGAAGGTGGTGCATTCGGTGGGACCGTAGCCGTTGCTCAGCGCCAGATCGGGCAGGGCGTGCAGGGCGGTGCGCACGTGACGCGGCGACAGCGCCTCGCCTCCGATCAGCAGTTCCCGCAGCCGCGCCAATGCCGATACGTCTTCGTCGACGATGGAGTTGAAAAGGGCGGCAGTCAGCCACGCGCTGGTGACCCCCAGGGCTTCGATGCAGGCGGCGAGCGCGCGCGCATCGGGCACCGGTTCCTGGAAGATGGCGCAGCGACCGCCATTGAGCAGAGGTCCCCAGATTTCGAGGGTCGAAGCGTCGAATCCCAGCGGGGCGGCATGCAGGAAGCAGGTGTCGGCGTCCAGCGTCGCATAGGCGATATCGCCGACCAGACGCACGATGGAGCGGTGTTCGATCTGCACGCCCTTGGGCGCGCCGGTCGATCCGGAGGTGTACATCACATAGGCCAGGCCACTGGCGGACGTACGTTCGGGCAGGTCCTCTGCGGCTTGCGGGAGTTCGGCCTCCAGCGCTTCCAGCGAGAGCAGATGGGTAGACAGCCCGACCAGCGCGCTACGCGCCTGGTCGCTGGCGATCACGATGTCGGCGCGCGCATCTTCCAGCAGCGCCTGCAGGCGCGCGCGCGGATAGGCGGGGTCCAGCGGCAGGTAGGCGCCACCGGCCTTGAGGATGCCAAGGGCGACGATCACCGCCTCGGCCGACCGCGGCAGGCACAGGGCGACCGGCTGGTCCGGCCGGCAGCCGAGCGAAATCAGATGGCGTGCGACTGCATCCGAGCGCCGGTCCAGACCTGCGTAGTCGAGCTGGCCGCCCTGCCAGACCAGCGCCAGTCGCTGCGGATGCGCGAGCGCGCGTTCCCGGAACAGCGCGTGCACCGTCGCTTCAGGCCGAAAGTTGGTCTGGTTGTCGCTGTTCCCGTCGCCAGACTGGTGGGGCCGTTCGGCACCCGCTAGTCCGCCCCCCGGCGTTGTGGACTGCATTCCATGACCCCTGTGACGATGGATGCTATTTCCCGGGCCGGCACCAGCGCACTGTTCAGCGCCGCGTCCGAGTTCCAGGTAGTCCCTTCCATAACGTCGATCCAGCGCAGGGCCGGACAGGGTTGCCACAAAGTGCGCAGACGCTGCATTTGCGTGGAGTCGCGCGTGCTGACGACGGTGATGTGCCTGGTGCGCGGCAGTTCTGGCGCGATGTCGATCCCGGCCATCTGCGCCGCCAGCGTGGCGCTGATGGGCATGCCCAGCGCTTCGGCGGGAAAGCCTCCGTCATTCCCACCCGACTGGAAATCCGTGCGCCCGAGTTCTTCGTTCAAGTAGGCCGCATGCATTCCCGCCAGTTCCTGCAGGTAGAGATCTCCGCGCACCACAGGATCCCAGAGCACCAGGTGCGCGATTCCCAGGTTTTCGCGCCGCGCGCAAAGCGTCGCCAGCGCAGCCCCGAAACGCAGGCCCACCAGCACCACTTGCGAGCTGCCCGACTGGCGCCGCGACTCGCCGATGGCCGCTTCTATGTCGTCGACCCACTGCTCCACCGTCGAGTCGATGGCATCGCCCGAAGAATCACCGGTGCCGGAATAGTCGAAGCGCAGTGTCGCGTAGCCTTCGTCCTGCAGTTTTCCGGCCAGTACCCGGTAGGCGCGGTGCGCTCGCGCGGCTTCCTCGCCGAAGGGATTGCACAACAGCACCGAGGTGCCGCCGGCGCGAAGCCGGGGCGCCGGGTGCGATGTACCCAGCAGGCTGCGGCCATTGCCTTCGAAGTACTCCACGTTCATCCGACAGCCCCCTGGTACTGCGGTTACGATACTTGCACGCTGGTCACAATGGTTGATGATCGATGTCGACGGAGCAAGCGGCAGTGAAGGAACGGGTGGCGTGGTTCGGCGACGAGGAAAACCTGATCGCCATCGTTTCCGATCCCCCTGCGCCGCCGGCGCCGGTGACGGGCGTGTTGATCTTGAACGCGGGCGTGCTGCATCGGGTCGGCCCGCACCGGCTGCATGTGAACCTGGCCCGCGCCTTGGCGGGACTTGGCCACCGCGTCGCCAGGATGGATCTTTCGGGCATCGGCGACAGCCGCGCGCTGCCCGGACGCATGACTTTCCGCGAGAGTTCGGTGGCCGACATCAGGTCCGCGCTGGACAGCCTTGCCGCCGAAGGGGATTCATCGGGTTTCATCCTGTTCGGCATCTGTTCCGGCGCCGACAACGCCTTGGCCGCGGCGGAGACCGATCCGCGCGTCCGCGGCGTGGTGGTGGTCGACCCACCGGCCTACGCAACCAGGCGCTCGCAAATGCGGCAATCGCTTGGCCGCGGCGGAAGGATCGGCGCTTGGCTGCGTTTGCCTCTGCGTTTCGGACGATCGGCCATGCGCCGTATCGCCAAGACGTTACGGGCGCCGTCTTCGGCCCAGGCGCATTCGGGCGGTCGCGAGGTACCACCCATCGATCAATACCGCCGACAGTTGAATGCGCTGGTCGATCGCGGCGTCCGCATCCTGGCCATCTATTCGGGCGTATTGGGCGCGCGTTTCAACCATGAAGACCAGTTGTTCGAAACCTTTCCCGAACTGAGAGGCAGGGTCGAGAGCGCTTTCTTTCCGCATGCCAACCATACCTTCACCGAACTGTCGGCGCAGGCCGAGCTGCAGGCGCTGGTGGTGCGATGGTGCAGATCCTGGACTTGAGCGGCATCGCCGACTGGCCGGCTGCCGCTACATCATTCCTGCGCGACCGGCCTCAGTTCGCTGCCGGACCATTCGGCGCGGCGCACGCTGACATTCGCTGCTACGCCCGGACTGCACAGGCATAACGCAGCGGCGTGCGCCGGACCGGCATCGATCGTGTGGAAATGCCAGTGTTCCGGATAAGGCTCGGTACTCGGAGCGGCCTGCAGTCTTGGAGATCCCTCTTGTCCGGAACCGACGAAGCCGATGAGGTGAGGCGATATTTCCAGGCCAATGCCGCGTGCCTTGAGATAGGACTCCTTCAACGCCCAGAGCTGGAAAAAGGCGTTGCGGCGCTCACGCTCGGGCAACCGCCACAACGCCTTGCGCTCATCGGGCGTGCAGCAATGCTCGACCAACTCGGGCGGCAGTTTTTCGCCGATCTCTTCCACGTCCAGGCCCACCAGTACAGTCCCGCTAACCGCGCATGCGACCATCCCGCGCGTATTGGCCGCGCTGAAACTTACTGCTTTGGCCTGCGCGGGCGAAAGCACCAAGGGGCGGCGACCGGGTTCCGATGAGAATCGGATGTCGGCCATGGCTTGCGGAGGAATTTCCGCGCAGTGCGCCACCGCCAAGCGCTGCAGCAGGCGTGAAGCCGTGGCGATTTCGCGGTCGCGCGGAAACCGGAAGCGCGCAATATGCGAACGGTCCTGCGCATCCAGAAACTGCAGCGCTTGGCCGGCGTGCGGTGAAGCGAGCAGAACGTCCGGTGTGGACAGGAACACCTGGACATCGGGCGGCACGTTCGACATCGGCGAAGTCTATAGGCCGGAAACCGCTATGTCCGCTTTGGGCCAGGGATTCATTTGATGGATGCAACACACTTCCCTGCTTCGGATCGCAGCGCTGCTTGAGCGATACCACTGCTGGTCCGGAACGTCTGAGATATCCATCGACGCAGCGACGACGGTCTCTGCTCGGTGCCGAGCTTGGCTGAGCGGGAAGCGATCTCACGCGGGGTGGCGGCAGGACTGTCGATCCATTCGATCGCTGTTTCGCAGGGGGCGCGCCGGTTGGCAACAAGCTCCAGCGGCAGTTTGTCGAGCGAATGGACCCGCCAGAGCGCCACCTTGGTACGGCGGCAGACCCAGCGTCGAGACGCTGCCTGCTTAAGAGACAGCTGGGGTGCCCCGGCAGCGCGACGGGTCGGGTAGTTGACAACCTACCTACTGGTAGGTAGTCTAAACTCCTCTTCTACTGGAATGACTCCATGGGCATCTCCCCTCTTGGCTGGCTTCATACGCTCGGAAGCCTCCCTGCCATACCTCTTGCCGCCTATATGCTGGTCAGGCATGGACGAATCGTTCCTGCAAGCAGGGCAGGGCGGGCGTATTTCTGGTTCATGTTGCTGGGTGTGCTCACGGTCTATCCCATTGCGCATCAACCCATAAGCTCGATCATCGCCACGGTCACGCTTGCGGTGCTTCTTCTGGGCTATGGCGTCTCAAGGTGGCCCATGGCCAAGCGGTTCGGGAAGTACATCGAGACGATTTCACTTAGCATCAGCGTCTTCCTGCTGATGGTGCCCACCGTAAGCGAAAGTCTGCGTAGGCTGCCTGTCGGCGATCCGCTGGTGACCGATTTGAAAGACCCGCTTCTGCTCGGTGTGCAGGGCGCGCTGTTCTTGGCGCTGATCGTTGGCATTCCTTTGCAGATGCGCGCGCTGTACAAGCGGAAAGCCGTTCAAAACAAGGCAGGCAGTTGATGACGTCATCCCGCTCAGATTCGCAGTTGCAGTACTCGCCCAAAGCCCAGGAGATCATTCGGAGAACGAATGAGCTATTGGCATCGGGCGGATACAACGGCTTCAGCTACGCGGATATCGCCGAGTTGGTCGATGTAAGAAAAGCCAGCATCCACCATCACTTCCCCACCAAAGCGGATCTGGTGAAAGCAACCGTCGCCCTCCATCGGGACGCAGTGCGGCGCGGCCTGCAGTCGCTTGATGAGTCAACCGCCGATCCCCTGGAGCGCCTTGTTGCTTACTGTCGTTTCTGGGCGCAATGCATCGAAGAATCAAATCCTCCAATCTGCATCTGTGCACTGCTGGCGGCGGAGCTGCCGGCTGTGCCGGCCGAAGTCGCAGATGAGGTCAAAGGGCACTTCAGAGACCTCCATGCATGGGTTGCCTCCACGATGGAGGAGGGGAAGTCGAAGGGCAGCATGCAACTGGCTGACGCCCCGTCGGCGGAGGCCTCCATGTTCATGGCGTCGATACACGGTGCAATGCTTGCCGCCCGGGCGGCTGGCGACGCGTCGCTCTTCTCGGAGATTGCGAAGTTGTCCACTGATCGCCTGAGAATCGCATAGCGGCATATCGACGGACCGGATCTGTTGGCTGTCCGGCTATCGGCCGGAAGCGGGCATCGGGCCGATTGAAGCGACCGCCAGCGGATCGACCAGCTTGCGGTCCCTGTCACGCAAGCGCAGGCGTGTGCAGATTCCAGTTTGCCTCATCTAACCAGGACGCGGCGCACGGCCGCCATGAATTCCGGATCGACCTTGCTGCCGACCTGCTCGGTGCGCGCTACGACGCGTCCCTCCGCGTCGAGCAACACCAGGGCGCTGGTGTGATTGAATTCGCCGTCGGCGAGTTGGCGATAACGCACGCCAAGAATTCCCGCAACGCTTCGCACGTCCGCTGCCTTCGGGCTGGCGAGCGTCCATTGCGCGGCGTCGAGATCGCGCTTTTTCGCCACGGACATGAGCGCGGCAGGCGTGTCGCGAACCGGGTCCATGCTGATCAGCAGGAAACCGATGCGGCCGCGTTCGGCCGGCGTGAGCGCATGCTCTACGCCCTTGCCGCTGTTCACGATCAAAGGACAGATGTACTGGCAGGAGGTATAGAACATGGCCACGACTTGTGGTCTTCCGCGCTTTTCTTCCCAGCGCCAGACCTTGCCATGCTGATCGGTCAGTTGCAGCGGCAGCCTGTAGACCGAATCTTCGGGTATCGGCGCCTGGGCCGGCGAAGCCAGTGCGCCTGCGGCGAACAGCAGCAGAATCGCGGGAATCGAACGGAAGCGGTTCATGGGGCGCTCCTGGCGCAGCGGAAGCCGAGGCTGGTGGTGGTGTCGCGGGCTTCGAGGGAAGACAGCAAGGCCACGCGCATCAGCACCGCGTAGTTGTCCCGGTCATCCATCGACAGCGCGCCAGCGCCGCAAAACCTGGCCTTGTCGGCATCGCCTTGATTGCGGTTGTCGGCCGATACCAGCAGGGAAGAAAAATCTTCGGTCCATTCCCAGACCAGACCGTGCATATCCTGTATTCCGTATGCGTTAGGCGCCTGCAGTCCAACGCGCGGCAAGGCCTGATTGGAGGGCTTGGAGTACCAGGCGAGGATGCGTTCGCGCCACGCAGGATCCTTGCGCGCGTCGCGGCGGCTTTCGTCGGCGGCTGCTACGTACTCCCATTCCGTCCAGGTCGGCAGGCGCGCGCCTATCGATTCGCAATAGGCATTCGCCGCGAACCAGCTTACCGAAGTCACCGGTTGCTGCAGCAGCACCGGGGAGCCGGGATCGGTAGCCGAACGCCAATGGGAAAGATAACGGGCCTCTGCGAAAACGTTCGCGATGCGATCGCGGCGCCATTCCGGGTGCGCCTTCACGAACGACAGGAATTCGGCATTGGTGACGGGCCGCCGCATCAGCGCGAACGGCGCCACGCGTTGCCCGTCGGGGCGATCTTCGTACTGCAGCGCCGACTTGAACGCCCCGCCCGGCAGCCCTGCATAACGTCCGGCCGCGCCGGCGGTGAGTCCGGCGATGGGCAGGAAGATCAGCAGCACGGCGATCAGGCGACGCACTGCTCAATGGCCTTCCGACGCGTTCGCCGGCTTCGACGACCGGATCTGGGCTGCCTCGGCCTTGGTGACGCGTCCGCCCGGATTACCCCAGCTGTTGAGGACATAGGTGGCGATGTTCGCGACTTCGTCGTCGGTCAGCTGGCTCATCGGCGGCATGTTGGAGTTGTAATCCGTGCCGTTGACTTTCACTGGGCCGACAAGTCCGTGCAGGATGATGTTCGGCACCCGTTTCGGGTCGCCTGCGATGTAGTCCGACTTGGCCAGCGGCGGGAACACGCCCGCCATGCCCTGGCCTTCGGGTTGATGGCAGGTCGAGCAGGTACCGGCAAACAGCGCCTTGCCCGCCGCGATCTGCTCCTCCGTCGAAAGATCGCCCGTCTTCGCAGCCGCGGCCGCGGTCGCTACCGCTTTCATGTCTTTCTGCGCGCGGTCGCCAAGGTACACGTAGTCGACCTCTTTGCCGGAATAGATTTCCTTGTTCTCCGATCCATCGGCCTTCAGGATCGCCAGTGCGCCCTTGTTGAAGGCGCGGAATATCGAGTGATCGACCAGCACGTAGCTGCCCGGCACCTCCACATGGAAATCCATGATCGCCGCGCCGCCGGAGGGGATGAGCGTGGTCTGCACGTTTTCCTGGAAGCGGGTGCCGCCTTCGAACCAGACCTTGTCGAAGATTTCGCCGATCACATGGAAGCTGGACACCAGATTGGGGCCGCCGTTGCCCACGTACAGGCGCACGTTGTCGCCGACGTGCGCGGTCAGCGCCTTGTCGCCGGTCAGCGACCCTTCGCTGCCGTTGAACAGCACGTAGGTGGGGTGTTCGTCGATGGCCTTTTCCATGTCGAAGGGTTGATGGCCTTTTTCGCGATACTTGCCCGTCGTATAGAAATCGCCCTGCATCACGTAATACTCCTTGTCGACCGGCGGCAAGCCTTCCGGCGGTTCGACCAGGATCAATCCGTACATTCCGTTGGCCACATGCATGCCCACCGGCGCGGTGGCGCAGTGATACACGTACAGTCCGGCGTTGAGCGCTTTGAAGGTGAAACGCGAGGAATGCCCGGGCGCGGTGAAGCTGGATGCGGCGCCGCCGCCGGGGCCGGTGACGCCGTGCAGATCGATGTTGTGCGGCATCTTGGATTCGGGCATGTTGCGCAAGTGGAATTCGACCGTGTCGCCTTGGCGCACGCGGATGAAGCTGCCGGGTACCGTGCCGCCGAAGGTCCAGAACGTATAGGTGACGCCTTCGGAGATCGGCAGGTCCTTCTCTATCACGTCCAGCTTTACGATCACTTTGGCCGGGGCCGTGCGGCCGGTGGGCGGCGGCACCATGGGCGGCGAAGTCAGCACCGCGTCGATCTCGCGTCCCTGCGGCGGGCCGAAGTCGCCCTTGCGGGAGCCGCCGGTATCGGCTGCGACCGCTGCAGCGGATTCGGAACCCGATTCCTTTGTGCAGCCGCCCACGACCAGCAGCATGGCAATCGCGATACAGGACAGTGCGCGTTTCATGGTGTTCCCCTAGTGAGCGATGTTTCAGCCGGCCGGATCGATGGCAGCGGTCGCGTTGCGCAACGCATCGGCGAAACCGTGGTTCGCGTCGCGATGTCCGGATTTCCAAAGCATTCCGCGAAGACGGTGCCGGCCAGCAACCGCAAGCGGCAGGTGATGCCGAAGACCACGCGGTCGGACCAGCCGCCGAAGCCGTGGTGAGCGTCCATATTTCCCATGTCGTGCCGTATCCCAGCATCGGCGGACGCGCATAGGGCCCGTCCCATCCATGCACGTACGCTAGTCCTCGATGGCCCGGCCATACATGATCTAGATCAAGCGGATGGCCAAGTCCGCGGAAAAGCGGCGCGGCTTGACCAGGATCAGGGCCATGGCCGGCACGAAGCGGTCTGGTGGAACCACGCCGGTAACGGTGCGGGAAGGGAGTCGGGCAATGGGCCGCGAATGGAAGTGGGGTGGATTCAAGCCACTGGCACGGTGTGCACGGGTTCGCGAGACTTGCCACGCACATCCAGCAGTGGACTAAATCCGCAGTAGCGGCGATACGCATCGCCTCGACAGAACATCCTGGTCATGCGATCGCGCAATCGGGATCTTCGAGAACGGGTTGTCGAGGCCGAAACTGGGACTGCGCTGGCGACGGCCAAGTGGTCTTGTCCGAGGCGCGCATCGTGGAACTGACGGTTTTGGGTATCACCGTCTGCAAACCCTTCTCCCTGCGACCAACGCGACGCCCATTCGCTTCGCATAAGGCTGGGATGCGCAGACACAACGCCAACGTGAGCGCGAAAAATATAAGTGTGAGTGACATTGCTCTACCCGCTCGATAGTTGAAGGCTCCGAAAAGTCAGAGCAGCTCAACGTTGGAGTGATTCCAATCACTTTTGTCAGCCAGTATTCTCCGGCGACGGTCCGGTCGTTCTCGAAGCGCGAACGTAACGTTCGCCAGTTTGCGCGGATAGGACGTCGAATGTACGGATAGGATGTGTCTCCATGGACGACCATTGTCGCTAGGAGTGCGCCTTGGAGGCTGGAAGCCTTACTCAAAAAAAGACACGGCTAAAAACCAGGTGTCGTTTTCTCCAGATTAATGTGAGCTCACTGACACTGGCGCTTGCCAGTAGTTTGCTGGTGCCGCTCCTGCCCGTGAAGGCGCAATCGGCGCCGCCCATAAGTGTTGATCAAAGCGCGCAGGAGTTGTTGCGCCAACAAGAGCGCGAGCGGCAATTGCGCGAGCAGCAGGAACGCACGCCCGATGTGCGGCTGGAAGCGCCCGCGGCGGACGCGGCGCTGCGTCTTCCCATCGATGAACGGCCTTGTTTTCCCGTCCGGCGCATCGAACTTGCAGGCGAGGCCGCCGATCGGTTTCGCTGGGCGCTGAAGGCCGCCGATCCCTCGTACGATCCAGCCACCGGAGGCTGTTTGGGCACCGAGGGCGTCAATACCGTACTCAAGCGCGTGCAGAACGCGATCGTGGCGCGGGGCTTCGTCACTACGCGCGTGCTGGCGGCGCCGCAGGATCTCACGGGCGGCGTGCTGACCCTGACTCTGCTGCCCGGCCGCATTCGCGCGATCCGCTTCGTTGAAGGCACCGACTCGCGCGCCACGGTGTGGAACGCGCTGCCCGCACAGCCCGGGGATCTGCTCAACCTGCGCGATATCGAGCAGGGACTGGAAAACTTCAAGCACGTGCCAACGGCGGAGGCCGATATACAGATCGCACCGACCGAGGGCGACGATGCCCGGCCCGGCGATAGCGACCTGCTGATCCGCTGGGTGCAGTCGCGGCGGTTCCGCGCCAACCTGTCCATGGACGACTCCGGCAGCGCGGCGACGGGTGAGCTTCAGGCCGGCGCGACACTGTCGTGGGATCACCTGTTGAGGGCGAACGATCTGTTCTACCTCAACCTGGGGCACGATGTCTTCAACCATGAAGGCCAAGGCACCCGTAGTTGGACCATTCACTACGACGCGCCGCTGGGCTACTGGCTGCTGGGCGCCACTGCCAGCGGCTACGAGTACCACCAGAGCGTCGACGGCGACAGTCAGTCTTACGTCTACAGCGGCAGCAGCCATAACGCCGAACTGCGCGTCTCGCGCTTGCTGTTCCGTAACGCAACGATCAAGTCCGGTGCCTACGGACGCGGCTGGTACCGCGACTCGGACAATTTCATCGACGACACCGAGGTGCTGGTGCAGCGCCGGCGCATGGCGGGCTGGGAGGTCGGCCTTACCCACCGGCAGTTCATCGGCGCGGCTACGCTCGACGCCAACGTGGCCGTACGCCACGGCACCGGTGCTTTCGATGCGTTGCCGGCGCCGGAAGAGGCTTTTGGCGAAGGCACCTCGCGATCGAAGTTGATCACCGCCGACGCGCAGCTCAGCGTGCCGTTCCAGTGGGGGAAGCAGCGCCTGCGGTATACCGGCGCCTGGCGGGCGCAGTGGAACCGCACGCCGCTGGTGCCGCAGGACCGCTTCGCCATTGGCGGGCGTTACACCGTGCGCGGCTTCGACGGCGAGGCATCACTGAGTGGTGAGCGCGGCTGGCTATGGCGCAACGATCTGGGCCTGACTCTGGGCGGCGGCCAGGAGCTGTACCTCGGCGCAGACGTCGGTCACGTCAGCGGTCCGTCCACGCAGCGGCAACTCGGCAATCGCCTGGCCGGCGCGGTGATCGGTCTGCGCGGCGGTGCCGGTCGCGCGTACTGGGACCTGTTCGTCGGCGCGCCGATCGACTCGCCGGACGGCTTCCCCACGGCCTACACCACCACCGGTTTCAACCTCAGTTGGTCTTATTGATCGCGCGCGGCGCGATTCACCGCACCGCGTCGTGGATGTAACCAAGGAAGCCTCTCGTATGAACAAGTCAAGGAAGCACTTCGCATGAACAAGCATCTCCATCGCATCGTCTTCAACCGTGCCCTGGGCCTGCTGCAGGTCGTGGCCGAGATTGCGCGCCGGCCCGGCGGGCAGGGAGACAAAGCCGCCTCTCCGCAGGCGGCGGAGGCGACGGTGCCGACGATGCGTTTTGCGCTGTGGATCGCGCTGGGGTGGGTGACGACGGTGCCGGCCTTCGCCCAGGTCGTGGCCGACCCCGCCGCGCCGGGCAACCAGCGGCCGACAGTGATCAATGCGCCCAACGGGGTGCCGGTGATCAACATCCAGACCCCCAGTGCGGCCGGCGTCTCGCACAACACCTACCGCCAATTCGATGTGAACGCGCAAGGCGCGATTCTCAACAATTCGCGCACCAACGTGCAGACGCAGCTTGGCGGCTGGGTGCAGGGTAATCCGTGGCTGGCCACCGGCACTGCGCGGGTGATCTTGAACGAAGTCAACAGCAGCAACCCCAGCCTGTTGAATGGATACATCGAAGTCGGCGGCGACCGCGCGCAGGTGGTGATCGCCAATCCGGCCGGCATCAGCTGCTCGGGCTGCGGTTTCATCAACGCCAATCGGGTGACGCTGACCACGGGCACGCCGATTCTCAATGGCGGCGCACTGGACGGCTACCGCGTCGGCGGTGGCGTGTTGCGCGTGGACGGCGCCGGCCTGGACGCCAGCACGGCCGATTACACCGATCTGATCGCACGCTCCCTGGAACTCAACGCAGGTGTATGGGCGAAGACGTTGCAGGTCACGGCCGGTACGAACATGGTCACCGCCGATGGACAGGCAACCGCAACGGCTGCGACTGGTACGGCGCCGGCGTTTGCGTTGGACGTGAGCGCGCTGGGCGGCATGTATGCCGGCAAGATTACGCTGCTGGGCACGGAAAGCGGCGTGGGCGTGCGCAATGCCGGCACGATCGGCGCGCAGGTCGGCGATCTGGTCGTTACCGCCGATGGCCGGCTGGAGAACACCGGCACGCTGCAGGCCAAACAGAACACACGCATCGATGCCAACGGTGGCATGGCCAACGCCGGCACGGTCAGCGCGGCGCGCGAGTTGATCGTCGTCACCCCGCGGGACGTGGACAACAGCGGCGGCACCCTCAACGCGATGCGCGTGCAGATCGATGCGCAATCGCTGCGCAACCACGGCGGCGCGATCGAGCAGACCGGCGTGCAGGCGTTGGCGCTGCACAGCGGTGCACTCTCCAACCGTGAGGCTGGCCGCATCGGAATGCCCGTGTTGGAAGGTGGCGGTAGCGGGGGCGGAAGCGGAAGCGGCAGCGGCGGCAGTACGGGTTCCGGTTCGGGCGGCAGCGAAGGCGGCAGTGGCGCAGAGGGTGGGACCGGGACTGGCACAGGCGGCTCAACGTCCGTGACGCCGCTGCCCGATGGCGCGCTGAACATCGCCGGCCTGCTCGACAACGACGGCGGGCGCATCATCGTGGGCGGCGGCATCGATCTGGCTTCGGATCAGGGCCTGGACAACGACGGCGGCCATCTCGGTCTTCGTCAGCTCACCCTTGGCGGCGGCGACTTGCGCAACGCGAGCGGCGAACTGCTGGTCACCGGTGCGGCAACGCTGCAGGTGAACCAGGTCGACAACGATGCGGGCCGTTTCAGCATCGGTGGGCCGTTCGACCTCAACGCGCAAGCGGTGTCCAACCGCGGCGGCGAGATCCTCCATAGCGGTACGCAGGATACCGCGCTGCGAGTGGCCGGTACCTTCGACAACACCGATGGCGCCCTGGCTACCAATGCGACGCACTTGGCGTTGACGGCGGGCACGCTGGTCAACGAAGGCGGCGCCATTCGCCACGCCGGCACGCAGGGCTTCGATCTACAGCCCGGCGCATTGCATGGCGCAGGCGGTACCGTCGCGACAGCCGGTGCATTGAGGTTGCAGGCGGATACCGTCGATCACCGTAACGCCACGCTCAATGCTACCCAGTTCACCGTCACCGCCAATGCGTTCGACAATCGCGGCGGCAAGCTGATCGCGACCGGCGCGGACGCCAGCACGGTTGCCGTCGCCAGCACCTTGGACAACGGCGCGGGCGGCACGATTGCCAGCAACGGCGATCTGCAGCTCCGGGCCACGACGTTCGGCAACGCAGGCGGCGCCGTGCAGCATGCCGGCACCGGTACGTTGACGATCGACGCGACGACGCTGGAAGGTGCGGGCGGCATCCTCGTCAGCAACGGTGCGCTGATCTTGACCGGCGATACCGCGGATCTGCGCGAGGGCACCACCTCGGCCAAGAAAATCGCCATCGACACCCATGACCTGACCACGGCCGGCGGCCATCTGACCGCCACCGGAACCGACACGCTGTCATTGCAGGTAGGCAACGCGCTGGACAACGTGGGCGGCGCCATCGCCAGTAATGGCGTGGTGAACCTGACGGCCAATACGTTCAATAACGCGGGCGGTGTGTTGCAGGCAGCAGGGTCGGGCGACACTGTCGTGCAGGTCGCCGACCTGCTGAACAATAACGCTGGCCAACTTCTGACCGCAGGCAATGCACAGGTGCGTGCGGGAACGCTCGACAATCGGGCAGGCGTCCTGCAAGCGGCAGGCGCTTCGAAGCTGGAGCTGGGCGTCGATGGCCTGCTCGACAACCGCGATCAAGGCCTCGTCGCCAGCGGCGGCGATCTGCAGTTGACGGCTGGTGAAGTGGACAACCGTACCGGCGTGCTGGGTGCGGGGAGCGAACTGCAATTGGTGTCCGCCGCTGGCTTCAACAATACCTCGGGCACCGTGCAGGCCGGGCAGGCCCTGCGCGTGAGCAGCGCCAACCTGATCAACACCGCTGGCAGCATCCTGGGCGCACAACTGCAGGTGGATACGCATGGCGGCGTGCTGGACAACGACGGCGGTACGCTGGGCAGCGTGGCCGGCACTATGGACATCCGCAGCGGCGCTTTGCACAACACGGCCGGGCGGCTGCAATCGGCCGGCGACCTGAGCATCGACACTGCCGGACAGGCGCTGATCAATCGGCAGTCCGGAAGCAATGGCGGTATCGTCAGCAGCGGCCGATTGCAGATTGCCAGCGGTGCATTCGACAACCAGGCCGGCGTCGTATTCGCTCAAGGCGATGCGCAGCTCAGCGCCGGTTCCATCGACAATACCCAGGCTGGATTATTGGGTAGCGCCAAAAATCTGACGGTTGTGGGCACGGCCTTGTCCAATGCCGGCGGCACCGTGCAGGCCGGCGGCGATGCGCAGGTCTCGTTGACGGGAGGCCTGGATAACCAGGCCGGTCTGGTCGCCGCAGGGCAGGCGTTGACGGTGACTGCCGCCACGGTAGACAACCGCAACACCTTGTCCGCGGCCAACGCGGCGCTGGGTCTGCAAGCCACGCGATTGCAGCTGGACGCCGGCAGTCTGGACAACCGGCAGGGGCAGGTGATCGCCGACACCCAGAGCCGCATGACGCTCAGCGGCCTGTTGGACAACGGTGCCGGTCAAGTTTCATCGGGCGGAGTGTTGGATATCAGCGCCGATAGTGTCGTCAACACCGCCGGCACATTGCTCTCGGGCGGCAATCAGACTCTGACCGCCCGTACCTTGAGCGGCGATGGCAAGGTGCTGTCGCAGGGCGATGCGACGGTCCTGCTGCAGGAGGACTTCCTGCATACCGGAGAAATGAGCGTCAACGGCACGCTCTCGCTGACGACCGCAGGCAACGTGCGCAACGAAGCGAAGATGCAGGCCGGCAACCTGGACGTGCGGGCGGCCAACATCGACAACACGGCCATCGGTGAGTTCACCAGCATGGGCCTCACCCATCTGGCCGTGCAGGACACCCTGACCAATCGCGGCCTGATCGATGGCGCCACCACCCATATCGAAGCCGGCACCCTGGACAACCTGGGCACCGGGCGCGTGTATGGCGACCATGTCGCGATAGAAGCGGGCGAACTGCACAACCACGAGGAAACCGTGGGCGGCGCCACCCGCACCGGCACCATCGCCGCGCGTCAGCAGTTGGATATCGGCGCAGGCAGCCTGACCAACAGCGGCGGCGGCCTGGTCTACAGCGACGGCAACGCCCGCATCGGCGGCGCGCTGGATGCGGCTTTGTCGGCCACGGGCACGGCCAATGTCATCGACAACCTCAGTTCCACCATTGAGGTGGCCGGCGACCTGGACATGCAGGCGCAGGCCGTCAACAACGTGCGCCAGAACGTGGTCATCACCCAGACCACGACCGTCAAGGCACCGGTGCGGCTGGATCAGCCGACCTGGCGCAACAACGGGCCCAACGCCTCATCCGACATCAGTAGCACCAGCAATTACGAAGCCAGCAACGTCTACTACCTGCATCCCGACGACATTCTGGAGGACGAGCCGTATGTCACGCCAGATGGCTATACCGTACGGCGCGCAGTCATCCGGCTGACACCACAGACAAGCGTGTATTTCTTCGGTCGCGGCGGCCTGTATGGCGCACTCGGCGAACGTTCGCGTGCGCAAGCCGAAGACGGTACGGTGACGATCTATTACTTCGGCCGTCAGGATGGACAGGCAAACCCCGATCAGGTGGCAGCGGGCGCCGATGATCCGTTCACTGAAGTAGCGGCGCAGCAGCCCGGCGATCCGGCGTTCACTTACGTGGACGATACGCTGAACTACTCCAGCGCCTACGGCACCTGCACCACCAATTGCGTCCAGTTGTGGGGGCAGTACCAGTACGCCGATCCGGACCACATCCTCACCAACATGGTGCGCGGGGCGAGCCTGGGCGAAAACGAGGAATACCGCATCGCCACCCAGGCGGTGACCGAAGACGTGCTGGCGCCCGGCGCCGGTGCGGTGGCGGTGATCCACGCCGGTGGCGACATGCGCATTGGCACCGACGCGCTGCTCAACCAGTACGGGCAGATCGCTGCGGGCGGCAACCTGGCCATCGAAGGTCTCACCGGCGCGGCCAGCGTGACCAACGTGGGCCAGACGCTTTACCGCACCTACGATTTCAACAATGTCACCCATGCTTATAACGGCACCACCCAGGCCTGGAGCAATCCTTCCATTTCCGAACAGACCGGACAGGTAGGCGGCGTCATCACCAGTGGCGGCAGCTTGACGGTGGACGTGGGCGACCTGAGCAACCTCAACGACGGCCGCGATGCGCCCAACGTGCAGGACGGCGCTGGCTTGGCCACTCTCAACGCGCATGGCACCGGTACGGGCCCCGTTGGCGGTGGCACTTCGGTCAATGGCCCGGGCACGGCAACGGGCGCGACTGTTGGCAACGCCGGCGGCGCCACTCCCGGCAACGTCGCCACCGGCATCCTCAACATGCAGCTGCCCACCAGCAGCCTGTTCCAGATCACGCCCAATGGCGGCCAGTATCTGGTGGAGACCGATCCACGTTTTGCCGACTATCGCCATTGGCTGGGTTCGGACTATCTGCTGGATGCGCTGGGCCTGGATCCGGCCAGCGTGCACAAGCGCCTGGGCGATGGCTACTACGAACAGAAACTCATCCGCGAGCAGATCGGCCAGCTGACCGGCCGGCGTTTCCTGGAAGGTTACGGCAACGAGGAGGACCAGTTCCGGGCGTTGATGAGCGCCGGCGCCTTGTTCGCGCAACAGTTCGGCTTGCGCCCGGGCGTGGCGCTGAGCGCAGCGCAGATGGCGCAGTTGACCAGCGATATCGTGTGGCTGGTTGAGCAGACCGTCACGCTGCCCGATGGCAGCACCGCCACGGCGCTGGTGCCGCAGGTGTACCTGCGCCTGCGGCCCGGCGATCTGCATGAAAACGGAGCGCTGCTGGCGGGCGCAAACGTCAATCTGAAGTTGAGCGGCAATCTGGTCAACACCGGCGACATCGCCGGGCGCCAGGTGGTGTCGATCAATGCGGCCAATATCGACAATCTGGCCGGCGGTGCGATCAGCGGCCGGTCGGTGGGGCTGCAGGCGGTGCACGATGTCAACGTTATCGGCAGTACGGTCACCGCGGGCGAGGTGTTGAACGTGCAGGCCGGCGGCAACGTTACGGTGGCTTCCACCACGCAGACGCAGCAAGGCGGCGGCACCCGTCAGTACAGCAACACCGATCTCAATCGTGTGGCTGGGTTGTATGTCACCAACCCCGGCGGGTTGGGCGTGCTGTCGGTCAGCGCGGGCGGGGATGTGAATCTGCAGGCGGCGCAGGTCGTCAATGCAGGCACCGATGGCATCACTCGCCTGTCAGCCGGCGGCGATTTGAATCTGACTACGCTCACCACCAGCCGCAGCACCGGCACCACCGCCGACGACGGCGACTATCGGCGCAGCAGCACGACCATGCAGGTGGGCACCACGGTGCAGGGCGCAGGCGATGTGGTGTTGCAGGCCGGCAACAACGTCAACGCCACGGCGGCGCAGGTGAGCGCCGGGCAGGCCTTGGCCGTAGTGGCGGGCAACGACATCAACAGCCTGACCGCCACCGATGTGCAGACCGCCGAAGTGCAGGACAAGGGCAGGAAGCACTCGCTGGTGGCGTCCAGCTCGGACCAGACGGTCAAGGGCAGCCAGTTCACTGCCGGGGGCAACATCGCGTTGCAGGCTGGGCAGGACATCAATTTGCAGGCGGCTTCGGTGGTCAGTGAGCAGGGCGGTATCGCCCTGGCGGCTGGGAGGGATGTGAACCTGACGACGACCAGCGAGCAGCATGTGCTGGAAGTGGATGCCAGCAAGAAGAAGTCCGGCTTCCTTAGCAGCAAGACCACCACTACGCATGACAAGGTGATCGACAACTCGGCGGTGGGCTCCACGCTCAGTGGCGAGACGGTGGCAATCAAAGCCGGCAATGTGGTAACGATCGAAGGCTCCGATGTCGTAAGTACGTACGGAACGACGATCTCTGGTACCAAGGGCGTTGAGATTATCAATGCCACCGACGAAAGCACCGAGGAGCACTCAAGCCGCAAAAAAACCTCCGGTGTGTTCTCGGGCAATGGTGCAAGCTTCACCATCGGTTCCAAGAAGAACGAAACCGATGTCCATTCGAATAGCAGCACGGTTCGGGGCTCGACGGTCGGCAGCCTGCAGGGTGACACCAAGATCACGGCCAGCGAAGGCGCCGTGCATATCCAAGGCTCAACGATAGCCTCGCCGGAAGGCGGCATCCTCATCGCCGGTCAAACCGTGAATATAGAAGAGGCCTACGACACTTCGACCTATCACTCGATAGAAAAGAGCAAACAAAGCGGCTTGAGCGTGGGCGCCTCGGCTCCCGTAGTCGATGCGGCGATGGCCGCCTATAACTCATCCAAGACCGTGGGCCAGAGCAAGGACAGCCGTGTCAACGCAATGGCCGCTGCCAATACCGCCTACGATGCCTATCAAGCAGCGGGGGCTGCGTCCAGTGCGATGAGCGGTCAAGCTGCCAGCGTCTCCATCACCTACGGTTCGCAAAAGTCACAGAATGAGGTCACCGCCAAGACCAGCGAGGTGGTAGGCAGTTCCGTCCAGGCGGGCGGTCGCGTTGACATTACGGCGACCGGCGCCGGCGAAGACTCGGATATCCGCATCTCCGGCTCTGAGGTGTATGGCGGTGCCGGTACAAGCTTGACCGCGGACGACGCCATCGACATCGTCGCCGCGCAAAGCGCGTTCGACCAGCAAACCGAGAACAATTCCAGCGGCTGGAATGTCGGTGTGGCCATCAGCTATGGCTCCGGTGGCTGGGCGGCAGGCATCACTGCTGGTGGCAATGTGGGCAAAGGCGATAGCGATGGCCAGACCGTCACCAACGTCAACTCCCATGTGGGCAGCGGCGGTACTACGACTCTGACCAGTGGCGGCACCACCACGATCCGTGGCGGACAAGTCAGTGGCGAGCGCGTCGAAGTCAATGCCAACAAGTTGGTCATCGAAAGCCTGCAGGACACCGAGACCTACAAGAGCGACCAGATGGACGCTAGCGCCCAAGTGACCGCCGGTTATGGGGTCTCGGTCAGTGCCAGCTACAACCAATCCAAGATCGACTCGGACTATGCCAGTGTCACCGAGCAAAGCGGCATCCTGGCCGGCAACGGTGGTTACGCCGTTAACGTGAAGGGCAACACCGATCTAAAAGGCGGAATCATCACCAGTACGCAGACGGCAGAAGAGGCAGGCAACAATCGCTTCAGCACGGGCATCCTGACCAGCAGTGACATCGAGAACCATGCCGACTATGACGCTTCGGCCTTTGGGCTGAGCGGTAGCATGGGGAAGAATGGCAGTGGAGAGCAAGGCGAGCACCAACTGGCGCAAGGCTCGGCGGACGGCAAGGCAGGAGGCTCCACCGCCAGCAAGTCCGTCGGCTACGGTAGCGACGGTGATCATCAAAGCAGCACGACCCACAGTGGTATCAACACCCGCAACATTACGATCACCGATATGGATGGCCAAGCGGCCACCGGCAAGACCGCGGATCAGATAAAAACAGAGATCACCACTACGACCACCACCGACACGGTGGCCGAGAATAGTGGTGCATTGGCCAATAAGTTCGATACGGCAGAGGTGCGGAAGGAAATCGATCTGCAGGCGCAGGTGACACAAGCATTTGATCAGAACCGTCAGGAGGCCAAAGCGGAGCTGTACGCGCGAGCAGACGACAAACGCGATCAAGCCCGCGAAATTCGTATGGCCAACGGTGGCGTGGAAACCGAGGAGTCCGAGCGTCTGGACGATGAGGCAGACAAGTTGCAGAAGAACGCCATGTGGCTCGACACCGCGGCGATGGCCGTGTTCACTGGGCCGGATCTGAGTGATGCCCTGCTAGGGCAGACACTCGCTCAGATGGACTTAGTGCGTCGCACCGCTACTGCCGACAGCAAGATTGTCCTGCAAAAGTGCGATGCGGGCGGGCAGAACTGCACGCAGCGCGAAGTTGATATGAATCAGGTTGCCGTGGGCGATGGCAAGCTCTACGTGTTCAACAACGGAATTTTCAATGCGGAGGAATATGCATTAGCGACTGGCGCCAAGCAGAACAGCAACGAAGCGAACGAGCAAGGTGTGTACCACATTCTTAATCCGTACACGGGTAACCCGGTAGCCGAAGTTTTGTACGCCGGCTATGACAAGCTAAATGACCTGCTGGGTGGTGCACTACCTTTGACAAGCGCTTCGCAAACAAATCAGGAATTCCTGAGGATCGCCAATGAGCAAGGAGGGGTCGTGAGCAGTGTAAATCACAGCCGCGGCGGAATGACGATGACGAATGCATTGGGCGATTTAAACCGCCAAGGAATCACAGGGATGCCGATCGGCTCCGTGCGATACAACGGCGCAGCTGGCAATGCGCAGGAAGCAGATAGTTTGGTGAGTAAAGTGGGTAATGGCTGGGGTGAAGTGTCTCAGTCGACGCACCCCACTGACCTCGTTGCTAGGTGGATTGGCAGGAATCCCGCGACGGCCGAAAAGAATGATGGGAGCTTCCCTAAATCGCATAGCTCCTACACAGGATACCTGCCTCCCTTAATCGGCGTCGATGGGAAGCCAAACGATATACGCAAACAAACCGATAAAGCGTGGGGACAAGGAAACTATAGTAAGCCCGTTATCGTTGAGTCCACGAAGGGAAAAAAGAGGGGAGAGAATGAAAATTGGCGCGTTACTATTTGTCGCCTGCATCGTAGCCACGGCTGCTGGATGTAAGACGTATGAGGTCATCACTCAGATGGACCTACCAACAGCACCAACCGATCTTTTGTGGAAGAAAGATGGTGTATCGACAAACGAAAAGGATGCCGACATGAGAGGCTGCTCGGAAGGATTTGAACGGAGGTACGAAGAGATTGGGGCTCGGGCGTTTGATGGGTTCGACCTCTGCATGCTCAAGAATGGATACAAATATATGCCACGCGGTATCAATGGTGGCTACCAGAACATTTGCCTCAAGGATGCTGACGGCGCTGCCTGCCGGTCAGTGCGTGGCCAATAGCAAACTCACCGCCAACAGTCTGACCTTCAGCGATCTGCGCACAGAGGATGCCGTGCGCGGGAGCTGGCGTTGTTCCGGACTCCCGTGGTGCTTTCGGTGGCCTGACGTATAGAACTATCGGTATGCCGAAAGTCAGTGTGCAAGGTGGCGTTGCGGTCACTGAAATCTATGTGCGTGCGGATGAGCCTCTCACTTTCTCGCTCACCTCAGGCGGATGTTTTAACGGAAAGTGCCCCGTCGGAGTATCTCGTTGCAGTCAAATACGGACTTTTACTCCGAGATCCGATGAGGATTACGTGGCAACAATTCTAAGGCGTGATCAGTCATGCTCAATAGAACTCTACCGGATTGAACATGCCGGCAATTCCTACGCGTTGGCTTCCCAGGCCAGCGAAGTTGCGGGTGAATGTGCTGACAACTAGAACTGCAGGAATAATGGGGCAGATTTGTTTACTGAGATCGAGAAAATAGATTCATTTTCTGTCGGTTGTTGGTAGGTCAAGGACGCTGTACTCAATGGTCACGTATGGCGGAAAGGATCGGAATAAACCGCCCGGAACTCGGGGCCAGATAAAAATGGCTGAAAAGAAAAGGTGACGGATTTATTTTCAGCGTTTATTTGTCGGGCCCGGCCGATTGAGCGAAGCAGATTGGGGCCGAGCGATGTAAGGAAGCCAAAAATTCAACAATGTCAACCAGAGCCGCGACGGTTCTCGTCTCGCTCACCATCAAGGAGGAATAAATGAAATTTCGTTCCATTACAGCTGCCAGCATCCTGTTCGTCTCCGGCATCACGGTCTGCTTTGCAGCCCAGAAAACCACCCCATCGCAATATCACGGCAAGGACAAGCAGGAGGCCGCTCGCGCCCTGTTGGAAACGGCCAAAATCCAGGCCGACGGCGGCAGTTGGGAGCTGATCGCGATCGGCCGCATCTATTACCTCAGCGGTTCCAAGCCAGAAGGGAAGGCGATCTTCGACGACGTGCTTGCGCACAAGCCTGAGGCGGGCGATCTGTTCCGCATCGCCCGGGTCTACCGCGAGGCCGGCGACTGGGAGCAGGCCAAGGCGCTGTTCGAACGCGCCTTGCGTGAGGAACCGGACGACAGCAAAGGCATGGCCGAGGTCGGTTCCTATTACCTGATGCGTGGCGACCGCGCCGCCGCGGAAGCCCTGTTCGACCGCTCGTTCAAACTCGAATCCGACGTCTGGTCGACGGTTGCAGCGGCCGGCAGCTACCTTGGCGTAGCGCCGCAGGAATAGAGCGGATGTCGCCTCAAGTTCAACGATTGGCCTGAATCTGTGACAGCTCCTCGCACTTCCATTGCAAATAACTTCCATCGTGATGGCGTTGCCCAGTTGTTTCCACAGGAACCGTCGACTCGGGGCGTCATCGGGAACAAGGACTTTCCATGCTGATACTCACCCGTCGCATTGGCGAAGAGATTGTGATCGGTGCGGACATCCGGGTGCGCGTGGTGGAGGTGCGCGGCGAGCAGCCGCGCATCGGTATTGCTGCCCCTCATGAAGTGCCCGTGTACCGCGAAGAGATCTATCGGCGTCTTCAGCCTCCCGTGCCTGCATCGATGCCTCCCTCCACCCCGGCACCTGCAGTCGTACCGAGCATCGTCGTCCGTCGTCGTTGCCCGCCAGAAACGATGTAAAGCGATTTCGATGAGTGCCGGCAGCCCTGAACGGATTCCCCTGCCCAAGCTGGACGGTATTGCCTCGACCGCACTGGGGCCGCTGTGGCCCAGTGAGTAGCGACGTATCATCGAACCGGCATGAAGCGCATTCGGTCCATCACGCTCATCCCAGCCAGAAGTGCAACCAGCCGAGCGGATGATGTGCGCGGGCGGTGCCGATGATCAGCAGATAGACCGCCACGGCAGAGACATAGCACCACGCACGCGTGCGTGCGTTGCGGCCGCGTCCCAGCGCCAGGCTGCCCAGCAGCACGTAGACGACCAGCAGCACCAGCTTGGTCGCCAGCCAGCCATTGCCGAACATCGCCCATGGCAGGATCGTCAGCAGCATCAGCGCCGCGGTCAGCAAGGTGGTGTCTATGGTGTAGCTGGCCCAACGCAGCGGCAGCGTCATCGGCCAGCGCGCACCCGCAAGCACGCCGATGCCGCGGAATGCGAACAGCGTGCCGCTCAACAGCACCATCAGGATGTGCACGCTTCTGATTTGCGGGTAGAACTCGATCATCGCGACTTTCCCGCCGGCCTCAGCCGGGCTTGCCATCGGCGCGCGGCGCCAGGTAGATGCGGCCGATACGCAACAGCCAGGGCAGGAATGCCGCCAGCCAGCCCACCGCCGCCAACGTCTGCCAGAGTCCTGCGTCAGGCAGGACTTCAGCCGCCACTCGCAATATCGCAACCAGCTGGATGGAGACAAACGCGAACCAGGCCACGACGGGCATCACCAGTGGCCGGCCGGAATGGCCCTGGGTCACCCGGGTCACCATCGCGATCAGCACGCTGCCGAAGAAGCCGACGAACAGCGCATGCGCCGGGCCGCGCCCCAGCCAGTACACGCCGGTCATCGCGTAGAAGATGCTCTGTACCGAATACAGCCAGAATGCCAGCGGCAACCACGCCAGACCGATGAACAGCGCAGTCAGCAATCCCGGCTTGGCACCGCGCGGCCACCAGCGCCACAACATCGTCGCGAACAACGCCAGCAGCGGCACATCGACCAGCCACAACCAGGCGTAGGCGTGCGCCAGTTCCAGCAACAGATGCCCCAGGCACAGCGGCCAGAAAACACCCAGCAGCCACAGGGGACGCCAGGGTTCGTAGCCGCGCACCACGTTTCCGGCGAAGAACGGAAACATGCGGTGGGCCACGGTCACATATATCGGCAACAGCAGGCCGAAGCTGCCCAGTTTGATGCTGGCGAATACATACAGCGGCGAACCGCCCAGCAAGAAAGCGATGAAACCCAGCAAGCCCAGGTAGCCCAGCAGCAGCGATGCGAAACACGAACGCGCATGCCAGGTGGTGCCGCGTTCGCGCCACAGCAGCGGCGCCAGGGCGATCAGTCCGGCGCTCCAGCCGCCGAGCGTCAGCAGCAGGCCGACCGTGACCCCGACTTCCCAGCCCAGCGCGCCGAGCAAGGTCGCCAGTTGGCCGCCGAAGATGCCGATGCCCACCGGCACGTAGCGCCAGCGTTCCAATTCCGGCAGTCCCATCCAGCGCGGAAAGGTGGTCAGCAAAAACCCGAAGATGAAACTGGGCAGCACCTGGTACTGCATCACGAACGCGTGCAGCCAGCCCGCGTAGGGCCTGGGCTGCGGCATCGCCAGCGCCGGCCAGCGCGCCGCGGCCAGCCACGCCGCCCACCACAGCATCGCCAGCAGCAGATTGCTGGCGCCGATGAAGAACATCAGCCGATGCGGGGCCGCAGCCAACAGCCGCGGCGACAGGGTTGGGGCGGCGAGGGTGAGCTTGTCCATGCGCCCAGAATGCAGCAGCGGCGTCGGCCCCGCCTTGACCCAGATCATCCGCACGCCGCCTGGCGCGAACACGAACGGGGCGGCAATCGCCGCCCCGTTTTCCCTGCCCCATCCCCGAACCGGTTCAGGCGTCGCCGGCTTCGGCGTTTCCCGCAAGCGCCGCTTCGCGCCGTGGCGCTATCCACAGCCGCAGCACGAACCAGGCCAAAGCCACCGCGCCCACGCTGAAGAGGATGTCTCCCGGCATGCGCATCCAGATCAGCAGTTCCACGATGGGTTTCTGCATGAACTCCGCCGAGCGGGAATACCAGTAGCCATGTTCGATCGCGGCCAGCAACTGCATCGTGCCCAGCGGCAGCAGGGTAAGCACGCCCATCAAAGCCAGGCCGATGTTGAGCGTCCAGAACGAGACTTTCAGGGCCTTGGTATCCCACACCATCTGTCCACGCAGCCCGCGCAGGCAGAACAGCACCAGCGCGACTCCCAGCATTCCGTACACGCCGAACAGCGCAGTATGGGCGTGAAGTGCGGTCAGGTTCAGGCCCTGCATGTAGTAAAGCGAGAGCGGCGGATTGATCAGGAAGCCGAACAGGCCCGCACCGACCAGGTTCCAGAACGACACCGCGATGAAGAACATCACCGGCCAGCGATAGCGTGCCATCCATGATGTGGCCTTGCCTAGTTTCCAGGTGTGGTACGCCTCGAAGCCAAGGTAGGCCAGCGGCACCACTTCCAGCGCACTGAAGCTTGCACCCAATGCAACCACCGAGATCGGCGTACCTACGAAGTAAAGATGGTGCAACGTACCCAGTACGCCGCCGGCCATGAAGATGATGGTGGCGAACAGCACCGCGATGTTGGCGGTGGAAGTCTTTACCAGGCCCAGACGGGTGAAGATGAGCGCCATCACTGCAGTGGCGAAGACCTCGAAGAAGCCTTCCACCCACAAGTGGACCAGCCACCAGCGCCAGTACTCCACTTCCGAGATATGGGTGTGCTCGCCCCACATCAGCGCTGCGGCATAAAACAGGCCGATGGAAACGGTGGACAGGAACAACAGGGCGACGATCGATTTGGAATCGGAAGCGGGCCCCTTGAAGATGGGCCACAGCGAGCGGCCTACCAACGTCACCCAAAGCAGCAAACCGATGAACAGGTACCACTGCCAGAAACGACCCATGTCCGCATACTCCCAACCCTGGTGGCCGAACCAGAAGTTGAATTTCAGCGGCATGATCTGCATGACCGCCAGCCATTGGCCGGCGAACCCTCCCACCACGATCAACAGTAGCGAGACAAACAGGAAGTTCACGCCGAAGCGCTGGTATTTTGGCTCATGCCCCGATAGCGCAGGACCGATGTACAGGCCCGTCGCCAGCCATGCGGTGGCGATCCACAGCACAGCCAACTGCGTGTGCCAGGTGCGGGCCAGCGAGTAGGGCAGGTAGTCGGATAACTTGAAGCCATAGGCCTCCTGGCCTTCGACCTGGTAATGCGCGGTGATCGCGCCCAGCAGGATCTGCACCAGGAACAACGCGAGCACCACCCAGAAATATTTGGCGGTGGCGCGCATCGAGGGGGTGACCCTCAGCAACGCGAACGGATCGGTGGCCGGGATGGTGTGGCCCTCTTCGCCGCGTCCGTGGGTGACCGCGTAATGCCAGCCCAGTATCGCGATGCCTGCGATGAGGAACAGCACGCTGAAGGCCGACCACACCCACAACGCCGGCGGCGGCGTATTGCCCACCAGTGGCTCGCTGGGCCAGTTGTTGGTGTAGGTCACCTTGCTGCTGACTACGCCGGCCTGATCCGGCACCAGCGTTTCTCCAACGGTTCCGGCGCGTTCGGTAGTGGCGGCCCAGGCCGTCCACCAGAAGAAGGCCGTCAGGGAACGCCGATGTTCCAGCGTGCCCACCGTGCTTTCCTTCATCGCATAAGCTTCGCGCAGCTCTGCGGTGGCCGGGTCGTTGCCGAACAGGCTGACGTAGTGTGCGGCGACGTTCGAGAGTGCAGCCGCGCGGTCCTCGGTCAGAGTGATGGTCTTGGCGATCGGGTCATAGGTGTTGGCACGCATCATTTCCTGCAGGCGGCCACGCAGAGCGGCCCGCTGTTCGGCGGGTAATCGTGCATAGCTTGCGCTGCCATCGTCCCGGCGCGCCCAGATGTTCAAAACTTCGGTGGCCTCCCGATGCAGCCAGTCGGCGCTCCAGTCGGGCGCCACGTACGCGCCATGCCCCCAGATCGATCCCAGCTGCATTCCGCCCATCGACTGCCAAACCTGCCGGCCTTGCTCGATGTCGGCGCGGGTATAGATGACCGCGCCATTCTGGGTCAGCACTTTCTCGGGCATGGGTGGCGCGGCGCGGAAGATCTCGCCACCCGCCCATAACAAGACCGAAAACGAACAGATAAGCAGGACGGCCAGCGCCGTCCATAGCTTGCGGGTGTTGCTCATGGCGATCTCCAGTGCGAATGCTCGCATGGTGGTCCGTACGCTCCGGACGTCGCCATGACCTAGGTCAAGCGCGGTGCTGCCTGATGGACCAATGTGGCCCCAGGCCCGTTGTCAGGGTGTGACAGCGGCGCTTCCGCAGGCCATGGGCGCTGGATGGCACCGCCGGAATTCACAGCCTGTCGCGCCAGACCCCCGCATACCCGCAGCGTTGGACCACATCAATCCCGCTCATCTGCAGCCGCTTGGGCGCTTTGTCCGGAAGCGGTTCGCAAAAGCGGGACCGACTACTTGATGCCTGCTTGATACAAGTCAGGGCAAAAGCTGCACGCCTCCTGGAACATGACGGCTCGGGAGTAATGGCTCTCTTCGAGCATCGCCGGCTCCGCCGCCATGCGCTTGAACCCATGCGTACGTTCCCGCCCACCGTCAGTGAGGACCCCTCTGAATGCAGTTCAAGATAGAGATCGCCGGTTTTATTCCAGATATCGACGCCATCGAACATACGATTAGAGCGGTCGATCCATCAGCGCTGGCCGATATCGACCAGGCCGGGGAAATGATACGGGTTGCCACGTCCCTCGACGCCGTCCATCTGCTAAGACTGATGGGCCAAGCTGGCTATCCAGTAGCCGAGGATGAACTGGAGCGCTTGCCGTCCGAATGTTGCGGTGGCTGCGGGGGGTAGCGCGAGGAGGCGGGAAAAGGGCAGCAACATGCGGTCACCGTTTGTTGCCATTACTGCCGCAGCACCGACGCAGCGAGCGCTTCGAGTTGTATGCGATCGAGCAGCTGCAGTTCGCGGCGGTCCACTTGTAGCAAGCCATCATCATGGAAGCGCTTGAGCACCCGGCTCACGGTTTCGGGCGCGAGCCGCAGATAATTGGCGATATCGGTGCGTGCCATCGTCAGTTGAAAGCGATCGGGCGAAAAGCCGCGTGTCGCAAGTCGCCGCGAAAGTCCTACCAGAAACGCCGCCATCCGCTGGTCGGCGGAATAATCACCGGCCAGCAGCGAGGCGCGGCCGATGTCGCGGCTCATCAGGCGAAACAGATGCTGCTGCAGTCCCGGCAGGCGCGTTGCCAGTATCGAGATCCGGGGGAACGAAAAACGGCAAAGCATCACCGTGTCCAGCGCCACCGCATTGCAGGGATAACGGTCGCCGTCGATCGCGTTGAGCCCGATCACTTCGCCGGGCAGATGGAAATCCAGCACCTGCTCGTGGCCGTCGCGGCTGGTCACGTAGGTCTTGACGGTGCCGGCGCGGACCGCGGCGATGGCTTCGAACGGATCGCCTTCGCGGAAAATATGCTCGCCGGCATGGAGCGGGCCGACATGCTCGACCAGCATGTGCAGATCCATCAATGAGCGCTTGTCCATGCCTTCGGACAGGCAAGCCTGCGAGAAAGCGCAGGTCGAACAGAAATGCAGGGAATCGCCGTCGTCGGCGAGCGTACGGCGATCCAGGCGCGGGAAAGCACTGCCGCTCACATTCGTCTCCATGCGGTTCTCAGATGGCGCGGGAGAACCGTTGCGGTTCGCAGGCAGGCTTGTCGAGATAGCGGTCGAAACACATCGCGATATTACGCAGCAAGAGCCGTCCGGGCGATGTCACCACGATCCGGTCCGGTTCCATCCGCACCAGGCCATCGGCGACCAGGCGTTGCAGCTTGGCCAGCGATTCGGCGAAATAGGTCGGAAAATCTATGCCGTATCGCCGCTCCAAAGCGTCGATCTGCACTTCGCCCTGGCACATCAGTCGCTGGATCAGATCGGCCCGCAATTGGTCGTCCTCGCTCAGGCGCATGCCGCGGAATACCGGTAACCGGCCCTCGTCGATGGCAGTCTGCCAACTGGGCAAGTCGCGTGGATTCTGGCTGAAGGAATCGCCGATGTGGCTGATGGCGCTGACCCCGAGTCCTACCAGGTCGGTATCGGCATGGGTGGTGTATCCCATGAAGTTGCGATGCAAGGTGCCGCGCTCCTGGGCCAGGGCAAGGTCATCGCCGGGCAGCGCGAAATGATCCATGCCGATATAGACATAGCCGGCGACGCCGAGCTTTTCGATTGCCAGTTCCAGCAGCCCCAGTTTGGCTTCCGCGGACGGCAGGTCGGAAGCGTCGATCCGCCTTTGCGGCTTGAACAATCCCGGCAGATGAGCATAACTGTACACAGCCAGCCGATCGGGCCGGGCCGCGATCACGGTATCCAGCGTGCGCGCAAAGCTCGCGCTGCTTTGCTTGGGCAGGCCATAGATCAGGTCGACGTTGACCGAACGCATGCCGTGGCGGCGGCAGGCTTCGATGACCGCGATCGTTTCTTCGACCGGCTGGATGCGGTTGACGGCCGCCTGGACGTCGGGATCGAAGTCCTGCACGCCGAGGCTGGTGCGGTTGAAGCCTATCGCCGCAAGCGCGCCGACGTCTTCGGGCGAGATGAAGCGCGGATCAAGCTCTATCGACAGGTCGCGACTGGGCGAATCCGAAAAATGGAACTGGCGACGCAAGGCGCCGACCACTTCCCCAAGTTGCGCCGGAGACATGAAATTCGGCGTGCCGCCTCCGAAATGCAACTGGATGACCTCGCGGTCGCGATCGAAAAGCTCGGCCGTCATGGCGATTTCGCGGTAGAGCCGTGCGAGGTAAGTCTCGCCACGCGCAAGATCGCGGGTGATGATCCGGTTGCAGCCGCAGTAGAAACAGGGGCTCGTGCAGAACGGCACATGCACGTAAAGGGACAGCCGCCGGGGTATCGGATCGCCATTGCTGGCTTCGGCGGCCTCGCGCAGCGCTTCGGCGCCGAATTCGGCCGAGAACTGCGGTGCGGTCGGATAGGAGGTATAGCGCGGCCCGGGGCGGTCGTAACGCTGCAGCAGGGCGGTGTCGAAGGCGGGATGGGCGAGCATGGGCGCAGGCTACGTACTGCATAGCCCATGCGCCTTGACCAGGATCAATCCGATGGCAATGCGCCCGACGAGACCCGATGATCCGAAGGGGATGCCGGCTTACCCAGGCACATGCGTGGATCGAGCGCCAACTCTTCGGCGCCCTGTCGGCGCGATTTCCCATCCGGGGAGATTCAACCGGAGCTTGATCCAGGTCAAAGCCAACCGCTCCGATTTGCCGCGTAGTTCGCCTGCGCGAAACCGCGATGCCGATGGAGCAGGAATATGTTCAAAGATATCGTCGTACCCATCACCGGGACTTCGGGCGACAGCTATGCGTTGAACATGGCGCTTGACCTGGCCTTGGCCCATGAAGCCCACCTCACCGTCATGGAGATGGTCAATCTGCCATTGCCGGTCGCGGGGCCGTGGGGCCTGATGCCGGATGTGTCCATGAGCGATCTTTATCAGCAGCTGCGGGAGCAGGGAAAAGCGAACGTGGCGGTCTTGAAGAAGAGACTGGAGAAGGAAACGGTTTCGACGGAGGTGCGGCTGGTCGAAGCGCTCTTCAGCGAACCTTCCCGGCTGGCGGCCCATTGCGCGCACTACGCCGACTTGGCCGTCATCGCCGGCGTGCTGGGGGACAGTACCGAAGGCGACATCTCCCGCACCTATTTCGGCGGTTTGCTGATCGAATCGGGACGCCCGGTGCTGGTCATTCCCCCGCGTTGCAAAGTGCCGATGCCTCCCAAGCGGATCGTTGCCGCCTGGCGGCCCACGCGCGAGTGCGCCCGGGCTTTTCACGATGCACTGCCGTTGCTGGTGGCGGCAGAATCGGTCGATGTCCTGGTGGTGGATCCTGTTCGGGGAGAACTCGGCCACGGCGAGCAGCCGGGGGCGGACATCGCGGCCCACTTGGCCCGCCATGGCGTCAAGGTCAATGTGCAGGTGCGACAGTCGCACGACAACCGGATCGCCTCCGTGCTGCTGGACCACGCCGCGGAGATGCATGCCAACATGCTGGTCGTCGGCGGCTATGGGCATTCGCGGTTCCGCGAATGGGCCCTGGGCGGAGTGACCCGGGAACTGCTGTTCGAAGCCAACCTGCCCGTGTTCTATTCGCACTGATGGGCAGGCACGTATTCCTGGAAGCACCGCAGCTTACGGTCGAGGGAAAAGCGCAGGCGCTCAAGCATGCCAAGGATGCGGTCGACAGGAGCGCCTGGTTCATCGCCATGGTGCGCAGGGACCTGGCCGAGGGGCCGAGGATCGGAACACCGTACCAACCGGAAGTGCGCCGCGCCCTGGCCGACCTCGAGAGCCGGCAGGTCCTCATATCCGCTGCTTACAGCCGCATGGCAGATGCATCCATCAGTGGAAAATCCATGGAATTGAAATCGTTCTTCCTTGCTTACGACGAATTCCTGGATGCGGTCCATGCGCTGAGAATGGCGCAATATTCCTGCTAGGCAAGCAATTAGCGCGCAGAATTTCCCCGTTGTTCGCAGACGCAAACGCCAGGGGATTCCAGGAAGGTAAGGTGCGGCGTTTGCCGTTGTCCTGATGCGAAGGAGTCCCGCAACCGCCTGCAGCACCTGCTATTCCGGTCCGCCGGAACGCGATTTCCTCGCAAGCACCTCGTAGGTTTCGCGATAGCGGTCCAGCGTCGCCTCGTCCAGCTCTTCCAGGTCCAGCAGTGCGTTGCTTGCTGCTTCGGTCGCCCGGATCAGCTCGTCCAGCTTTATCTGCATCGCCTCCGTGTCGCGCATCTGCGTGTTCTGGATCAGGAATACCATCAGGAACGTCACCACCGTGGTTCCGGTATTGATCACCAACTGCCAGGTATCGCTGAAGCCGAAGACCGGCCCCGTGACCAGCCATAGCGCGATGATCAGCATGGCAAGGCCGAAGCTCACCGGCCGGCCGGTGAATCGCGCGATGGCCTTGGCGAAGCGATTGAATGAAAGCTGCATGGTCTGTTCTCTGGTTGAAATGCTCGCGGCGATGCTTGGTTGCATGCGTGTGCGATCGGACCATGGCATCGGTCAACCCGCTGGCTGCTTGCGTAGGGCGATTATCCGATTCATGCAAAACTCAAGATCGCCCTTTCCGATCTGCGGAACTGCGGTTCCGGCAGATACCGCTGGCTGGAGAATAGCTTGCAGGCCGAGATCACTTCCGGCTCCAGGCCATCGCCGCTGTATACCAGCGGGTAGTCGATGGGCGCGTCGATCCAGGACTGGAGAAGGCTGCGTATTCTGATCTGCTGCAACAGCATCTGCTGCGTGTCCGGAGCATCGGCCTGCGCCGGGAGTTGCAGATGCGACGCCAGGTCCCAGGCCGAACCGGACAGGGGATCGAGAGCGTCGCTGGCGTTGTTGGCGAACAAGGCGATCAGGGGCTGTGCTTGGATCGCCGTCGTTCTTGGGTGCCGCGCTGCGCCGCGCGAGGACTGGCAAGGGTTGTGTACGGATTCGCATTCGTCCGCTCCGGCCGAAGACCGGCAGCATCCCCGCTCCTGCATCAGTCGCAGCGAGGATTTCGAGCACGCGATGGAAAGCGCCTCGCCGACGGCGGATGCGAATTCGCAAGCTTGCTCGCTTACATAGGGAAGTCCCAATGCCGCCAGGGCGTCGGCGAATCCCATCACGCCCACGCAAACAGCCGTGACCGGGGACTTGTCTTCGTAGGTCAGCCAGGCGTCATCGAGGAATCGTACCGCCAGTGCCGCCATGTCGCTGAATGCTTCATAGTCGAAATATGGCTGCGAAATGTGCGGACGAACGACGAATGCCCCAAGGTTGAGTGTGGCCCGGGGGTCGTGGAGCCTGATGCTGGTCACACCGGTCCCCGCCCATTTGAGCAGCCGGGCATCGGGGACTATCCGCCAGTCCTGGAAGGCTTCCACGAAGCGTTGTTCCCATTTCCCGGCGTCGTCGCCTTCTACGCCCGCGACCGCCGAGGCGACGCGCCGCCAGGTCGCATCGATGGTGCGATCGTGCAGGTCGTCGCCCACGCGCCAGCGGAAGTGGGCGTCCCATGTGTCGACCGCGATAGCCGTGGTGAATTTTGTCGGAAAGGACAAGCGCAGATTCCCTGGGTCTGACGCCGACAGAGTGCGCCGCCCGGCGGTTCGGCCCGTTGATCGAAGTCAACTGGGCGAAGTTACAAACCGTTACACAGGGTTACTTGATTGAATTTCTGCCAGGTTGCGCAGCGGGTAGCCTTCCGCCATATCCTTCGAGGTGGCGGCCATGCTCCAGGTTCGAGAATCCCATGATCAATCCAGCGATTACCTGTCCGGTGCGACGCACGGTTGTCCGGAGACCAGGCAGATCACCCGCGACATGGAGGAGTTGCTGCGGGGAATTCCCCTGCGTCATCGCACGCTGAAGGCCAAGGAGCATGTATTCCGCGCGGGTCAGCCGCGCCATTCCCTGTTTCTGGTGCACGCGGGCTTTTTCAAAACCTGCCTGACCAGCGCCGACGGCCGTGAAAAGATCACCGGCTTCAGGATGCGCGGCGACATGCTGGGTCTGGACTCGCTAGGCATAGAGAGCTATGCGTGCGACGCTATCGCCCTGGATACCGGCGAAGTGTGGGAACTGCCGTATTCGGACCTCTGCGGTTCCCTGCCGGAATTCGAACAGCGCATCACTTCGTTCCTGGCGGCCGAAATCCGGCGCGACTGGAACTGGATGCTGACTCTGGGCACGTTGTCGGCCGATCAGCGGGTAGTGTCTTTTCTGCTGGATATGGCGACCAGGCTGGGTTCGCTCGGATTCAGCCGGCAGCACATGATCCTGCGCATGACCCGCGCCGACCTGGGCAGCTTCCTCGCGCTCAAGCTGGAAACCGTGACCCGCGCGCTATCGCGTCTGCAGGACAAAGGGTTCATCGCCGTACAAGGCAAGGAAATAACCTTGCGCGACCCGGCATCGATGAACGAGTTGTTGCAGACCGCCGACTGCGGTTAATCCCGGCCGGCGCCGTCCTGCAGCAGCGATTGCCTGACCGCATCCAGCAATTGCTCGCGGCGGTAGGGCTTGCGCAGCAGATCGAAGGAAACCGGCTCCATTTCCGCATGCACGGAAGGGGACGGTTTCTGCTCGAACCCCGAGGTGAGCAGAATCGGCAGATCCGGCCGCAACCGCAGCGCGGCGGTCGCCAGTTCCTTGCCGTTGCCGCCCTCGCCCAACAGCACGTCGGTGAACAGCAGGGCGATGCGGTCGTCGGCATCCAGTTCGCGCAAGGCAACATCCGCGCTCGCCGCTTCCGTGACCCGGTAACCCGCCTTGCGCAGGAACGCCACGGCAATGCGGCGGACGGAGTCCTCGTCTTCCACCACCAGGATGGTTTCGCCCGTCCCATGCGGATTCGCCGCTGGCTGGGCGCTCTTCAGCGTACCGCCGCCGCGGTCGACGGGAAGGCAAAGGTGGACATGGGTGCCGTATCCAAGTGCGCTGTCGATCCACAAGTCGCCGCCGCTCTGTTTGGAGAAGCCATGCACCATGCTCAGTCCAAGTCCGCTGCCGCGCCCGGCTTCCTTGGTGGTGAAGAAAGGTTCCATCGCATGATCCAGCGTGGACTGGCTCATTCCGCGCCCGGTATCGGACACGGTGATCAACAGGTAGTCGCCGATCGGAAGATCCGCCGGAGCGCCGCCGCCCCCTGCCGTCCTGCTCACTTCGATGGTGATCTCGCCGCCGCGCGGCATCGCGTCGCGCGCATTGAGGGCCAGGTTCACCAGTGCCGTGTCCAGCTGCGCCGGATCCGCATGCGCGCTCGGCAGGCCGTCCGGGCAGACGATGCGCAAGCGGATCGAGTCGCCCAGGGTTCGCCTGAGCATCTGGTTCAAGTCGTGGAGCATCGCCTTCAGATCCACGGCCTGCGGAACCAGCCGCTGCCGCCGCGCGAACGAAAGCAGTTTCGCCGTCAGTTCCGCGCCGCGGGTAACCGAGCGCAGCGCGCTGTCGATCAGCTCGCGCGCCTCCGACGTTCCTTCGTATTCCGATTCCAGCAATTGCAGATTGCCGGACATGATGGTGAGCAGATTGTTGAAGTCGTGTGCGATGCCGCCGGTCAATTGCCCCAATGCATCCAGCCGTTGAACATGGGACAGCTGGTCCTGGGTCCGCTGCCGCTGCACCAGAGCGGCGATCAGGTTGGCGAACGATTGCAGCAGATGCAGGGCGTCATGGTCGAACTTCCGCGGCTGGCGCGAGAATGCCAGCAGTGCGCCCATCGGACGATTCACGTCCTGCAAGGGAACCAGCGCCGCGCTGCCGGAGGCGGGTTGCGAAAGCGGGAACGCCCGTTCCGGCGCGCTCGCCGACGAGAAGTCTTCCACCATCCAGGCGCGGCCTTTGCGCAAGGCTGCGAGAAGCATCTGCTGGTCGATATGCGGACCGTCTGCATACGCCTGCCCGTCAAGCCCGGTCGAAGCGCGGATCTCCACGCGTTCGTTGTCGGCAGAAACGAATGCGATCAGGACCGATTCGATGCCCAGGCTTTCGGCCAGCAGCAGCGGCACGTGGGCGAGGACGTCCTCGTCCTCCTTGGACTCGAGCGCAAGCTGGCCAAAACGGGCGACCAGCGCGTCGTAGTTGGCGCGGACCAGCATCTGGCGCGCGCGTGGGCTATCGGAAATGTCCCGAATGGAAGCCAGGTACTGCACCGTTCCATCGTTATTGATCGGGCTGAGCGCGATCTCCAGCGGGAACTGGGTGCCGTCGTGGCGACGTCCCATCAGCGTCTGTCCGGTCGCGCCCATCGCGCGCACATGCGGATGCGACATGTAGCCGGAACGATGCGCGCGGTGGCGCGCTCTCGCGCCCTCGGGAACGAGCATCTCGATCGCGAGGCCGACGAGCCCGCTTTCCGGATAGCCGAACAAACTCAGGGCCTGGCTGTTGGTTTGGACGATCAATCCTTGGCCATCCACCAGGACGAGCGCATCGGGTACGGCCTCGAAAAGTTCCGGATACATGCGCGCCTCAGCTCCTGACCACTTCGGTGGCGAACAGGTAGCCGACTCCGCGTACCGATTTGATCAAAACGGGAACCTCCGGATTCGGCTCTATTTTCCGCCGTAGACGTCCTATTCCCATATCGACGGCTCTGTCGAAGGGGCCTGCTTCGCGCTTGTACAGAGCATCCATCAGCTCATCGCGCGACAACACCTGCCTGGGTTTGTCCAACAGCGCGCACAACAGCTGGAAATCCCCCGTGGTAAGCGGGACCTCGTCTCCCTGCGGGTCGGTCAGCCTTCTGCTGGCCAGGTCGAGCCGGAAGCCGGAGAATTCGAACACATTGGATCGCGCTGCAGGCGCCGGTGCCGTCTTCGCGCTCCGACGCAATACCGACCTGATCCGCGCCAACAGCTCACGCAGATCGAATGGTTTTGACACGAAATCGTCCGCTCCCAGTTCCAGACCGACCACCCGTTCAACGGGTTCGCCCCGTCCGCTCACCACGATCACGGGTCCGCTCCAGGTCGCCTGCAGATAGCGCAGCAGTTCCAGGCCGTCTTCGTCTGGAAGACCCAGGTCCAGAAGGATGACATCGGTGCCTACGCTTTCGACATGGGCACGCAACTGCGCCCCATTGCCTGCTCCGGAAACCTGGAATCCATGCCCGCTCAGATAGCGCGTGAGAAGCGTGACGATGTCCGCATCGTCGTCGACGATGAGTACTCGCTGTTCAGCGCCGGAAGATGCGTTGGAAGGGCCAGTTGCTGGCATTCGATGGCCTGTTGTACCAAGGTCGTGCTACGAGCCGCGCATCTACTATAAGGCAAGTCGCTTGGAGACGCGCCGACGACGGCTCTTGCTGGGTTGAGCTATCGGTTTGACCTGGATCAACGTGCGTTCGCGCAATAGGCGCCAGTCTGGCCGCGTTCCCCCATTGGAGAGGATTCATGGCCGCTGTCGCAGGCACTATGCGCGCCGCCGTCGTCAGCGCTTTCGGCAAGCCGCTGGACATACGGAAAGTACCCATCCCGCAACCTGGCCGCGACGAGGTGCTGGTGAGGATCATGGCCAGCGGCGTCTGTCATACCGATCTGCACGCCGCCGACGGCGACTGGCCGGTCAAGCCAACCCTGCCTTTCATACCCGGCCACGAAGGTACCGGCATCGTGGCTGCGCTGGGAGAGGGCGTCACCTCCCTCAAGGTCGGCGACGCGGTGGGGATCGCATGGCTGCACGACAGTTGCGGGCGGTGCGAGTACTGCCTGACTGGGTGGGAGACTTTATGCGAGCGCCAGCACGACACGGGGTACAGCGTGAACGGCACATTCGCCGAGTACGCCATCGGGCACGAAAGCTTCGTTGCGCGCTTGCCGCCCGACTGCGATTTCGCCGCACTGGCGCCGATCCTTTGCGCAGGCGTGACCACTTACAAGGGAATCCTGGAAACGGAGGTCAGGGCAGGGCAATGGATCGCCATTTCCGGTGTCGGCGGGCTTGGACACATTGCCATCCAGTACGCCAAGGCGATGGGTCTTTATGTGGTGGCTCTGGACGTGACCGCCGACAAGCTTCTGCTGGCCCGACAAGTGGGCGCGGATGCAGCCGTGCAGGCGAACGATCCACAAGCCGCCGAACAAGTCATCGCCCTGACGGGCGGCGGTGCGCATGGGGTACTGGTGACGGCCGTATCCACTTCGGCCTTCTCGCAGGCCCTGCGCATGGTCCGGCGCAAGGGAACCATCAGTCTCGTCGGCCTGCCGCCCGGCCAGTTCGCCACGCCCATATTCGATGTCGTGCTGAAGCGCATCACTTTGCGCGGTTCCATCGTCGGCACGCGCAAGGACATGGCCGAGGCGATGGAGTTCGCGGTGAGAGGGAAGGTGCGCGCAACACTCGTGCACCGGCAATTGGAGCAGATCAACGAGGTTTTCGCCGAACTCAAGGCAGGAAAGGTGGACGGCCGCGTGGTGCTGGACATCGCCAAGCCTTGAGTTCCGGACGTTCCGTCCGATTCCATTTCACGCATTCGCCCGCCATACGGCACCGGCCGTTACCGGGTCATCCATCAATGGAGTACGTCATGAAGATCGTCGCCATTCTCGGCCTTGCAGCCGCCTTCTCCCTTTCATCCTGCGCAAGAGCGGCCGATCGCGACGTCTCATGCACGCTCAAATTCTCTTCCACCCAGTGGTCTGTGCTGTATGAGCACGCCGAAGGCACGGGGACCGTGACCTGCGACAACGGGAAAAAGATGGAAGTAGACATTTCAGCCAAGGGCGTGGGCCTCACCGCAGGCAAATGGAGGATCGACCGCGCCACGGGAAAGTTCACCCATGTCGCCAAGCTGCGCGACGTTCTTGGAAGCTATGCGGCCTTGAGCGCGAACGTAGGGCTGGTGAAATCCGGTACCGTGCAGGCGCTTACCAATGGCAAGGTGTCCTTGGTGCTCGCAGGCAGCGGCGACGGTTTCGACGTGGGCGTGACCATCAGCCAGTTCAAGATAGAACGTTCGGCGATAGATCCCAGTACCTGACCGGCAGCCATGCCATTCGCGCCCACTTATCCGTGTGCCGTGACCAGCGTCTGGTGGCCCGTCCTCCTGTTGCTGCTGCTATTGCTGGCGCACGTTGCGGAAGAGAGAATGCGGAAAGCGGCCCGATCCTTGGATTCCCAGCCGCATTGATGTCGCATATTGCTGATGCTGCATTGGGGGTGGCCGAATGAGGTTGTCCGACCTGACCGAGGGAGCCGCCTCGCCAGCCGCATCGGCATGGCTGGGAACGGCTGCCGCCGGCTTCGCAGTGGCGCTGGGCATCGGCTTGCTGGTCGGGCTGGAGCGGGAACGCGTGAAAGGCACCGGACAGCGCCGGAAAGCCGCCGGAATACGAACCTTCGCTTTGCTCGCGCTTGTGGGCGCCTCGGCGGCGTCGATGGGAGACGCCGCGTTGCTGGTTGCGGGCGTTTTCGTCATCGCAGCGATGATCGTCAGCTACGGACGCACGAGCGCGGCCGACCCCGGCCTCACCACCGAAGTGGCCATGCTCGCTACCTTCCTGCTGGGCGCCATGGCCCTTGCCAAGCCGGGACAAGCGGGGGCATTGGCCATCGTCGTCACGCTGCTGCTTCACAGCAAGGCGCACCTGCATACCCTCGCCACCCGGTTGTTTTCGGGGCAGGAAGTACACGACTTGCTGTTCCTGTCGTTGTCCGCCTTCGTGATCCTTCCCTTGTTGCCCGACCATCCGGTCGACACCTGGAGTGCGCTCAACCCGCGCAGGCTATGGCTGCTTGCGGTGGCGATGATGGGGGTCACTGCGCTGGGCTACTTCTCCTTGAAAGTGCTGGGTGCGCGTGCTGGCCTTGCCATCGTCGGGCTCGCCGGAGGCTTCGTGTCCAGCACCGCGACGATAGCGGCCATGGGCGAACGCGCCAGGACAACACAGACGCTCGTTCCCGCGGCGGCGAGTGCGGCCTTGATGTCCAATGTCGGAACCATAGTCCAGCTGGTCGTCGTAATCGGCACGTTCTCGCTGGCGCTGCTGCAGCGGTTGGCTTTGCCGTTGGCAGCGGCAGGCGCGGTCGCGGTCGCGGCAGCGCTGATCGCCAGCAGGAACTCGTTCGCCAAACCCGTGAATATGGGCGCGTTCTACGGAAAACGCGTTTTCGAGCCGTTGCGCGCGTTCGGTTTCGCCGTTTTGCTGGCCAGCGTCATGCTCGTGGCTGCATGGCTGCGCAGCGTGCTGGGAGAAGGCAGCGCGATATGGGTTCTCGGGGTATCGGGACTGGTGGATGTGCACGCCGCCGCTGCGTCGGCGGCGCAACTGGAGTCTGCCGCGACCCTCTCGTCGATACAGGCCGAGTACGGATTGCTGGCCGCCTTCGGTGCAAATTCCCTGCTCAAGAGCCTGATGGCCTGGCTGAAGGGCGGGAACGCGTATGCGCTCAGAGTAGTCCCCGGGATCGTGCTGATGCTGGTGGCATTCGCCGTGGCGGTACTGATGGCGTGAATGGACGACCGATGCCTTACGGCGAATGCCCGGATGATTCCAGAACGGTTTACGTGCCGAAGCTTTTTACAGCGTGATGCGCACCGGTTGATGCGAATGCCGTCCCCGGCCGTCCGACAAGCCAAGCGGACCGCTGGGCGACGCGACCTCAGATGGCCAGATCGGATCTGATCGATACCGTTGCCGGCGCCGCGTGGCAAACGAGAGAAATCGTATGGACCACCTAGTGCGGATCCGAAGGGTCGGGGCTGGAATGGAATCCCAGCGCAGAGGCCAAGTCCCGCATTTCCCAGTTCTCCGCCAAGTCGACCGATCTCATGCTGAGCAGGCCGCGCTCGGTGGCCAGGGTTTTCAGGCATTCCATCAGGGCCGTTCCCAGACCTTTGCCTTGCCATTTGTCCGCCACCACCACCGCGCATTCGCAGTCTTTGCGCGAAGAGTCGATCGCGTAGCGGCTTACCCCCACGATCCTGTATCCAGCGCCTTCGGGCGCGATGGCCACCAGCGCTACGTCGTTGATGTAGTCGATGTCGGTCAACTGATGGATGAATTCGTCGCTGGGATGCGCGATCTGGCCGAGAAAGCGGTTGCGCCGGCTTTGCGGGGAAAGCGACTCGATGAACGCCTTTTCCGCCGCCGCATCCTGCGGACCGATAGGGCGGATCAGAACTTCGGAGCCGTCGGACAGTGTCGTATTCCAATGCGGATAGTCCGGCCCCAGATATGCGGCATGGGAAGGCTTGTCAGTCATGGATGCATCCTCCGGTTCGGTAGGCCGAGCTTGACCGCCGGACCGCATGGCCGGATTGACCTGGATCAATCTTTGCGGGCGTTTTTAGGTTTCAGAAAGCCATACGACCAAGCCACCGGAAGAGTGCGTCATATCGAAAATCACTTACGCCGCGGCCCGGCAATTGAAGCAAGAGGAGTCCGTCGCCATGAGTGTCGATCATGGTCCGGGCGCCAGAATGTTCGTTGATCCATGTCAATCCTTCTCGAGGAGGGCGAGGTCATCCTGAAGCCTCCTACGACGGAGAGTTCGCCATGGTGGACATCGCAGCGCCGGCAGACTTGGTTGTCTTTCTAGAGCCTGCCCGGGAGCGCGACTCGCGGCTACGCTATGCGGCTTTCCTGGCCAAACAGTGGCGGGCGCATCTGATCGCCACTTTTGTCGTACGTGAACTCGCATTGGAGCCGTATGCAGGTTTCGCGGTCGGCGCCGCTCTGACGGACATGCTGGCCGAACACTCGAAAGCAGCCGCGGAATCGCTCTCCAGGGCACGGGAAGACTTCGACGCGCTTGTGCACGACCGGAGCTTCAGTTCGGAGTGGCGCGTTTCGGATAACGAGGACAGCGAGGCATTGATGCAGCACGCGCGGCATGCGAGCTTGGCGGTTCTCGGTCCTCCCGCTTGTCAGCAGAGTAGAACCACACGTCTCGGCTTATCGGAACGCTTGATATTCGAATCCGGCCGTCCTTGCCTGCTTCTCCCGGAACGTTGGCCGGAAGACAGGACTGCGCGGCGCATCGTCGTTGGCTGGAATGGGGGGCGGGAAGCGGCGCGGTCGATTGCCGACGCCATGCTGTTCCTGGCCTTGGCCGAATCGGTGCATCTTGTCGTCGTACCGGAAGGACGCTTGCGGGGTCCCTACGGACCGGAGCCCGGCGCAGACATGGCCGCGCATCTGGCGCGGCATGGCGTGCGGGTGGTGCTTGAACAGCACGTCGGCGCCGATGCCGGAGCAATTCTCCTCGGGCGGTGCAAGGACCTCAACGCGGACATGCTGGTAGCCGGCGGTCGCGCTCACCCGTACGTCGGCGACTTCTTGTTGGGCGGAGCCACGCGGACGATATTCGAGGGCGTCGAGGTACCGTTGATGATGTCCCGATAGTTCCAGGGGTGTTCTCGTTTGCGTCATGCGCAGAGCCTGCTTCCCAATGAGAACTGCCCGGGCCAATCCGGAACAGTGCCGACAGAATTTGGACGGCTCAATCCGATTGAACTTGGGTGGGCTGCTTGTCGAAGACGAGAACACCACCGCCCGCGACGACCGTTAAGCTCTGTACGCCTCGCATCGCCCCCCGATTGAATGCGATCTGCAAGGTGCCGGCCGGAATGTAGGAATCGGGCGCGACGAATCGGTTGCTGCTCACCGGTTCGAGCGACCTGCGCTTGCCCTTCGCTTGCAGTTCCAGTCCATCGGGAGTGCGGAGCACGGCGAGATCCTGGATATCGAAACTGGTGTCCAGAATCCCCATCAACTCGGGACTCTGATCCGCTCGCCGCTTGTATGCGCCGACGAATTCGTCGAGCAAACCCGTGGCGGCGGCGGGATTCATTTTCACCGACCAGTCGCCAGGCCACTCCAGCGAGTCGGACACGGCGTTGCGTATCTCATCGCCCAGGACGTCGCCATTGGCGCCATTGGCGACGATCACCAGACCGTCGCCGCTGTCGAGATTGCCCTCGATATAGGCTTTGTAACTGTCGTTCGCACCGGCATGATGGAAGATGCGCGCGCTGCCTTCGCCGGCCAGGCGCGGTCCGAGTCCGAACGTGCCCGGAGAAACCGTGGTCATCATGTCTATCGCCAGCGCTTGCGGCAGAAAGCCGCCGGATTTACGGTAGCTGGCGCAGAGCGCTTCGACCAGCCGGGCAAGGTCGCGGGCTGAAGTCCAGAGCCCGGACGGAGCGAGTTCGGGAAAGCTCTGCCATCCACGAGGAAGCGCCACGGGCTTGCCGGAGCCGTCGTGGGCGTGAGCGATATCGGCCGTAGTAGCCGAAGGGGCTGCATCGAACCGGCTGCGGCCCATGCCCAGCGGAGCGAACAGATACCGGCGCGCCAACGTGTCGAGGGCTTGCCCCATCGCATCTTCAATGACGGCTTGCGCCACCATGTAGCCGCCACCCGAGTAACGGGACCGGCTTCCTGCCCGATCGACCCGTTGCAGCGGCTTGTTCAGCGCTGGCGGTACGCCGTTCAATGTTTGCAGAAGGGAGGGCAACGGCTCGGACGGTTGCACATCCTTGAACCCATGGACATTGAAGCCGGCGGTGTGCGACAGCAGCATTCGCAGGCTGATGTCGCTGGTGTCGCCTTCCGGTCCTTGCGGAAGACGCCAGCGGCGCAGCCAGCGGCCGACGCCTCGATCGAGATCGAGCTTGCCCAGCGCGACGAGTTTCAGGCAAAGCGCCGCGGTCGCGACCTTGCTCACCGAGCCGACGGAAAACAGCGTGTCCGGCCCTATCGGAAAATCATGTCCGGCCAGCCTTGAGCCATAGCCTTTCAGGCTAACCGCCCGTCCATCGCGCAGAACCGCCACCGCCACGCCTGGCACGCCGTAGTGGGACATTCGCTGGGTGAGTTCCCAGTGTTCGTTTCCCGAATGGACCGTGGGCCGCAGAAGCGATTCGAAGGAGACGCGCGAGGCCTGGACTTGCGTCCGTCCGACGGAAGGCAAGGCAAGCAAGGGAAGCGAGAGACCGCCAAGCAGCAGTTGGCGGCGATTGATCACAGGCACGAGTTGCCCTCCATTGACTGGTTGGCAGCGCCCGCCGGAGGGGTGTCGCAGAACGTTGGCCCGGTGCCCTAGCCAGCGGTTGAAGCAAAAAATCGTCGGGACCAATCCTACAGGAACGAGATCCTCTTCATCAAACCTGCTTGAGCGCCGGCGATGGAAGTCGTAAGCCAAGTGCTGAAATATCCGCCTCCTACGTATCGACGGCGGATACCGTCGGAATTTGTTCCAACGTAGCGGAGAGAGGCAGCTTCCAGCTTGCCCCCAGTGCATGCAACACCGGGCGATCGTGTGTGAATTATTTACGTTCCTAATCCCGCTATGGGTACGCAAACCGAGCTTGCTCGAGCAGCGAGGTGTATGGTCTTACCTATTTCCGAGGAATAGGGCGGGCTTGTTGAGGGCTGCCGGATCCTGACCTATAGTGCCGAGGAAAGCTTGCAGGACTAGAGCGGCCGTCGATCAGGCCGCCGACCCATGTCATGACGACGTGAGGGAAAGCATGCAGCAGAGGGGAGAGGCGATCGCACGACACTGGGGACGGCGCCAATGGCTCCTGACCGGTTTCCTGTTGGCCGCAATCCTCGCCGGCTGGGCAGCCAGTTCGCTCTACGCGCGAGCCGATGCGAAACGCATCGATCAACATTTCGATGAGGTCGCTGGCCAGCTCGTGTCGAGTCTTGGCGATCGCCTGAATACCTACGAACATGGTCTCCGCGGAGCGCGCGGCGCCATCATCGCCTCCGGTCCGCAATTGAGCAGAGAGCGGTTCGCCGCATACAGCCGCTCGCGCGAATACGGTAGGGAGTTCCCGGGCGTGGGGGGCTACGGCTACATCGAACGTGTTCCCTTGCCGGAAATACAGGAATTCAAGGAGCGCGCACGCCGGGACGGCGCGCCGGATTTCAGTCTGCGCCAGTTGTCGCCGCACGACGGCGAACGCTTCATCATCCTCTACCTGGAGCCGGCGCAAGGAAATCGCAGCGCACTCGGCTTGGACATCGCCTCCGAGCCGAACCGCCGTGCGTCGGCACTTGAAGCTGCGCAGACGGGCCGTGCGGTGCTGAGCCACCCCATTACGCTTGTCCAGCGCGAAGAAGGCGTGCGTCATGGTTTCTTGCTTCTGTTGCCGATATACCGGGACAACGCAGACGTCTCGACGCGCGACGCGCGTTGGCAGGCGACCTCCGGCTGGGTCTTCGCGCCGCTCAGCATTGAAGCGATCCTCGGCACCCTGGATACCGCCAACCAGCCTTATGCGCTTTCGCTGGCCGATGAGAGCGAGAAAGCCGCGGCCCATCCGTTCTATGCCAGCCCCGATTTCGGCGCTCTCGGTTCCGCCAGCCTCTCGCGCCGATATCCGCTGGATGTGCATGGCCGCAGATGGTTGCTGGAGGTGCGGGCCCGGCCATCGATCGTCGCCAACCTGGGCCTGACGCCGCCCTGGTTGGTTGGCTGCCTGGTGACAGTACTTGGCGCGATGGCTGCATTGCTCTGGTATGTGTGGGCGCTGGCCCGTGAGCGAAGGCAGCATTCGCAGTTGGAGAGCGCCCGGCTGGCGGCGATGGTGCAGGGCTCGGTCGATGCCATCATCGCCTGCGATACCCAAGGCAAGGTCACGCACTGGAATGCCGCCGCCGAGCGCATGCTCGGCCGAACGGCCAGCAGCGCCCTGGGCCAGGATCTGGAGGATTTGCTGGTCGACGAGGCCGGCGACGGTGTGCGGCACGATGCGCAGGAAATCGATGGACGCCGCATGAAGCTGCGCGGAGCGGATGCGCAGCTCTTGGATTTCATGGTCCTGGCATCGCCTTTCAGCGTAGCCGACGGGCGCATCGCCGGAACCTGCTTGCTGCTGCACGACATGGCCGACCACCTTCGCGCGGAGGAACACTTCAGACTGGTAGTGGAAGCTTCGCCCAACGCCATCCTGATGGTGGACCAAGCGGGCATCATCCGCTTGGCCAATGCCAAGTCCGAAGAGCTGTTCGGGTATCCCAGGAGCGAGCTTCTGGGACATTCGATCACCAAGCTTCTCCCCGTGGATGCGCGCGGAGGACACGATGCGTTCATCGCGCACTACTTCGAGAACTCCGAAGCCCGCGCCATGGGTGCGGGCCGGGACCTGTACTGCCTGCGCAGCGACGGCATCCGCGTGCCCGTCGAGATAGGGCTGAATCCTCTCCCCACCGCCGATGGCCTGTATGCCCTGGCATCGATCATCGACATCACCGAACGCAAGCGCCAGGAAGAGCGCATCATCCGGCTCAACGCCACGCTCGAACAGCAGGTCATGGAGCGTACGGAGCAAATCCGGACTTACTCTTCGCGCCTGACCGCAATTCTTCAGCACGCAGGCTACGCCATCGTAGCGACCGACATCGATGGAACCATCAATCTGTTCAATCCTGCGGCCGAACGGATGCTCGGCTACTCGGCGGACGAACTCATAGGCCAGAGTGGCATCGAATGCCTTCACGACGACGGCGACCTGCGCACGAAATCGGAGGAGCTGTCGGCAACGAGCGATCAGCGCGTGGCCCCGGCCTTCACCTGCATCGCATCGCACCTGGAGCGGCACGCCGTCGAAATTCCCGAGTGGAAATATCTTCGCAAGGACGGCGAGCCGTTGCCGGTCAGGCTGAGCATCAGCGTGCTTAGGGACGATCGGCAGGAAGCCATCGGCTATCTGGTGATGGCTTCCGATCTGACCGAGCAGAAGGCCCTGGACGCGGAACTGCGCAGGGCGATCAGCGAAGCGGAACAGGCCAACCGCTACAAGAGCGACTTTCTGGCGAACATGAGCCACGAGATAAGAACGCCCATGAACGCCATCATGGGCATGCTTTATCTGATGGACCGTGCGGAACTTCCCTCCGCCGCGCAGGATATGACCAGGAAGATCCGCCTTGCCGCCCAGTCACTGCTGAGCATCATCAACGACGTTCTGGATTTCTCCAAGATAGAAGCGGGCCGCATCGAGCTGGAAGACGAACCTTTCGATCTGGCGGACGTGATGGAGAGTGTGGCGGCGCTGATGGCTTCCGCAGTGGACGCCAAGGGCGTGGAGATGCTGATATCCCCTGCGCCACCAGCGGCGCGGTATGTGCGCGGAGACGCGCTTCGCCTGGGCCAAGTGTTGGTCAATCTGGTCAGCAATGCGATCAAGTTCACCCAGCAAGGCGAAGTCGTGCTGGACGTGGAACAGCTTGCCGGCGCCGAGGATGGAGGCGTCCATCTGCGATTCTCGGTTACCGATACGGGTATAGGTATTGCGGAAGAAAAGCAGCGGATGATTTTCTCGCCGTTCTCGCAGGTGGATTCTTCCACGACGCGCAAGTACGGGGGCACCGGATTGGGGCTGAGTATCTGCAGCCGCCTGGTCAAGTTGATGGGCGGTACCTTGGCGTTGGAGAGCCAGCCGGGGAAGGGCAGCCGGTTCTCTTTCGTAATCCCGTTGGCCTTGGACGCGGGGGCCGAGCCGAAAGCGAGCAAGGACAGGTATCGCGTGCTGGTGGTCGACGACCACGACATCGCCCGGGAACATCTGGGTCTGCTGGTCCGCGGCTTCGGCTGGACCGCGGATGTTGCCGATTCCGGCGAGCGGGCCATGCAAAGGCTGGACCGGCAAGATGCGACGCAATACGACATCGTGCTGATGGACTGGCAGATGCCGGGCATGGATGGCCTGGCGACGGCGGCGATGATCAGAAGCCGCATTCCGTCGCCGCGGCAACCGATCATCATCATGGTGACCGGCTTCGAGCGGAAGCTGATCGAACAGGATCCCTGCCGGGACGACGTCGATGCCGTGCTCACCAAGCCGATCACGGCCTCGGCGCTCTACAACGTCATCAACGAAGTATTGCGGCGGCGCGTCGGCAACGCCGCGCTGCCGGACAGGGTCTCGGTGGAGCAGCGACTGAGCGGTTACCGACTGTTGGTAGTGGACGACAGCGATATCAATCGCGAAGTGGCCCAGCGCATCCTTGAAGGCGAGGGCGCACGGGTCGAGCTCGCGGTGGACGGACGCCAGGCGCTGGAGATGTTGCAGGCGCAGGCCGATCGGTTCGATGTGGTTCTCATGGACGTGCAGATGCCCGAGATGGATGGCTACGAGGCCACCGCCAGGATACGCAAGTCGCCGGAGTTGGCGGAGATGCCCGTTATCGCGCTGACCGCTGGAGCCTTCAAACGGCAGCAGGACGCCGCGTTGCAGGCCGGCATGAACGCCTTCGTCGCCAAACCGTTCGAAGTGCCGGACTTGGTGGCCGCCATCCTGCAGTTCCCGCCCCACCATCCGCAGGAAAGCTTCAGTGACAAGCGGGTGCCGGCCTACGATGCCGGGCCGGTAGTGGAGGACATCGACCCGCAACTGCTGGACATCAGAAAGGGGCTCAGCTATTGGCGCGAGGCGGGACCCTACCGGCGTTATCTGGCTCAGTTCGCGCGTCGCTACACGGGAATGGCGGATGCGCTCGAGGCTTTTCTGCGGCGCGGCGACAAGGTCGGCGCTTGCGCAGAAATGCACAAGGTGCGCGGCGCGGCTTCTTCTCTGGCGCTGCCCTCGCTGGTGGCCGCCACGGCGGAGATGGAAGAACTCCTGCGCGACGGAAGGGATATCGACGACCTGATGGGCGGACTGCGATTGGTCCTGCGCGAAACCCTGGAGGACATCCATCAGTACGTCGGTTCGGAACCGATCGCAGAGACAGTGTCGGCGAGTCAGGGGCAGGATTCCATAGCCTTGCTGAGCGAGTTGCTGAAGGTTCTCGATAGCGACGATCCCGAATCCATCGACGCCGCTGCGGCGCCGCTTTCGGGCCGAATCCGGTTCGACGCCGCCGACAGGATATTCCAGTACATCGAAGAGTTCGATTTCCGCGGTGCGGAGGACTTCATTTGCGGGTTGATCCGCGATGCGGCCGCGAATGGCGCCATGGACAACCAAGGCGACGGCTAGGAGTACTGCATGCCTCAAGGTCCGATTCTGTGCGTTGACGATGAGCCGAACAACTTGGCGCTGTTCCGTCAGATACTCGGCGGCGAGTATCGCCTGGTGCTGGCGCGCGACGGCGCGCAAGCGCTACGCGCGGCCGAGAAGCACGCACCATCGCTCATCCTGCTGGATGTGGAGATGCCGGACATGGACGGATACGAAGTCGCATCGGCGCTCAAGTCCAATCCCGAAACCGAACACATCCCCATCATCTTCGTCACCTCGCTGGGTCGCGAGGCCGATGAGCGCACCGGTTTCGCCTGCGGCGGCGTGGACTACATCGCCAAGCCGGTCTCGCCTTTCATCTTGAGGGCGCGCGTCAACACGCATCTGTCTCTGGTTCGAGCCTCCGCGCTCAACAGCAGCTACCAGGATGCGATCCGGATGCTGGGCATCGCCGGCCATTACAACGATTCGGACACGGGCGTGCACATCTGGAGGATGGCCGCGTATGCGCGGATTCTGGCCGAGGTGGCCGGCTGGGAAGACGAGCGCGCCAAGTTGCTGGAACAAGCGGCCCCGATGCACGACACCGGCAAGATCGGTATTCCCGACGAGATCCTCAAGAAACCGGGAAAACTGTCCCCGCACGAGTGGGAGATCATGAAGCGCCATACGCAGATCGGCTACGAAATCCTCAGCCATAGCCAAGCGCCGCTTTTCCAGCTCGCCGCGGAGGTGGCGTTGAACCATCATGAGCGCTGGGACGGGACGGGCTATCCCGGTGCGTTGGCAGGCGAAGACATTCCGCAGTCGGCGCGGATCGTGGCGGTGGCCGATGTCTTCGATGCGCTCGCCATGCGCCGCCCATACAAGGAGGCCTGGCCCATGGACCAGGTCATCGCAAAGATCGAAGAAGGACGAGGCATGCACTTCGAACCGCGGATGGTGGATTTGTTCCTTGATTGCCTGCCGCGGCTGCTTGAAACCAAGGCGCACTGGGACAGCCGGGACTCCGATACTGCTCTCCCCGAGGACGGTATGGCTGATAAGAAATAACGGATTGCGGCGCCCCAGTCGCACCCACAGCGCATCCGCGACCAGCGACAAAGCAGGGGAATGCCGACGATGGTTGGGGTGGCACAGGGATGGCCGTAGAAAGACGGGCACCAGTCCTGCAGCACGCGAGCCAAGCTTTCTTTCGAGATGTGCGGAGCGAGCTCTTCTTACGATAGAAACGCGCAGCCCAGTCCTCACCAAGCTGCGTCGGAGCCCACTTTCGCTCGCATCGCTGTTCTTGCAGCGGGCCGATTGCTCCGGGCTGTGAAGTATTTACGTTGTAGACGGTGGTAGCAGGCGGTATGAGGCGGCGCCTATCCACTGGCATCCGGCCTCGGTTGGTGAAGCGTCGCACAAGGAAGAGTTGGCTCGGCATGGGCCGCGCGACTTTGCTGTCGACGATCCAAGTGCGCATGTTGGGCAGGACGGCGCGATGGGGCCGCGCGTACTTAGGGGCCGATCAAGGCTTCCAGGAGCTTGCACGCTATAAGCTGTTTTTTTACTGGCATCTGGCGCAAAAGCTCCAGCACCCGGCTTTCGATATCGTCCTGGGCGAAATCCCAGGCGACTGCGGCGGTATCGGATTCTGCGCTGAAATTGCTGGTATCGGGGCCTCTACCGGTCGCCAGCCATTCGAAGGTGGCGCCTGTAACCACCGCCAGCTTCGACAGGTGTTCGACGCTGGGATGAGTTCCATTCTCACTTTCCCATTGGGCAACAGCACTTCTCTGGACACCGACAAGCATCGCCAGTTCGGTCTGGGACAACTTGGCGCTGTTCCGCAACTTGCGGATACGGCACGGCATCGACAGCATTCAATCCCCCATGTGCGTATGTAAGCGATTCTGACTGCTAAACAACTCTTACAGAAAGTTGTAGCCAATCACTGACGCATGTTCAATTTCCCCTGTTGCGGATGGTAGTCGAATTCCGCGCTAAGGCGTACTAACCGCAATCACAGTTAGCGACTGTTGACCGCCGCCGTGGGGCGCCATATTAATTCCCCCAAGTAGCAGTGCACGGGGACAAACCAGCGGAGAACGTCTCGCTGGCGCTATGACATCGACTACATGGGGAGTAAGCCGATGAAGGACCTTCTGGGTATGGGGAAGCGCGCGCGCGGGCGGTACGTCCGTATGGCGTTGGCGGTTTCTCTGTCGGTGCTTGCCCTTCTGTTTTCGATCTCGCCGCCGGCCCGGGCCCAGGCCGGATGTACCGCAGGCGCCTGCGTGTCGGCTGGCCCCCGCCTGGTCCAGGTGGACAGTACCCAAGGGCCCTTGCTCAATCTTCTGTTCAGTACGCTGTTGCCCGGCACGACGGTCAATGTGAGCGTGTTGGATTGGAATGCATTGGCGCAGTCCGACATCAACTTGAACGCCTTGATCGCACAGCTGGGGTTGAACCTGGGTCTGAGCGATACCAGCCAGATACTCAACACCGACATCACATTGGCGCAATTGCAACTGGCGATGGCGCAGGTCTTGCAGGCCGACGGCAATACTGCGGCGGCCAATGCGCTTAATGCGTTGCCGCTGGGCGTGCCGGGTCTGGTCGGCACCATCCGTCTTTCGGATCTGCTTCAGATCGCATTGCCGCCTGGTTCGCTGGCGTTGGTGGAATTGGATCTGCTGGATCTGGTGACCGGCGCGGCGCAGCTGTACAACTACCGCAACGTTCTGACTACGCCGCAGCCGATAACGGTCAACACCGCTGCTTTGGGTTTGACGGGCGTGGCCAACCTGCAACTATGGCTTCAGGTGGTGGAACCGCCCGTCTACGTCTGCGGGCCGCAAGGCGCGTCCTTCCACACTGGCGCTATCCGCGTCAAACTCAACGTCGATGTGGCGCAGGGCCTGGATCTGCAAGCGGTCACCGATGCGATCCAAGCGCTGGGTCTGGGGTTGACCAACGTCACCCTGACTGCGGATGTGCTCAAACTTCAGCTCTATGCCGATATAGCCCGCGCCGAAGGCACCCTCACCGCGGTGGACGGCCTTGCCGGCACGGTGAGCTTCAACGCCCGCCCGGGCCTGGTGAACTTTTATATCGGCACCGTGGCCGACAGCGTGTTCTTCAATCGCACCACTGTGATCACCGATGCGGTCGTCACTCCCGTGGCCATCAACAATCTGGATCTTCGATTCAACGTCAACCTGCTGGGTGTGGGCCTGGTCGCAGTGCGCGTTCCCCTGACCGTGACGGCACGCGCGGCCGCAACCGGGTCGCCGTCGCTTCAGGGTTTTACCCTCAGCGGTCCGTATCCGCAGACCGTTACCGCCAGCAGCGGCACGGTGAGTGCGGGCACATTGATTGTGAGCCTGTTGAACAGCTTGGACATCAACGTCACCAGCGGAACGCCGACGGTGACGCTGCTGGGCGTTCCGATCGGCGTGCCGGCTGCATTGGTGCCGATTTTGAATACGGTCGTGAGTACGGTGGAGAGCGTTCTCGGATCGACCGCCACCACGGTGCTGCAACCGGTACTCAATACGCTGCTGGGCGGATTGGTCGACAATCTGCTGGGCCTGCTGGGCATCCGGGTAGGAAACGCGATCTTCACGGTCGAAGGCGTCGCACGCTCCTGCGCTGCGTTGCTGACCCTGGCGAAGGTGCTGCAACCGGCGGAAGACCCCGGGCTATTCAATCTGAGCGTAAGCCAAAGCGGTGCCGTGGTGGCGGCGGCCAGCGATGTTGGAAACGGCGGCGCGACCACGCCTGCGGTCACGACTCCGGGGGCGGCGTACGACTTGGCCGAAGCCGCCGGCACGGGCACCACGCTCAGCCGCTACGTCAGCACCTGGGCGTGCACCGACCAGAATGGAACCCAGATAAGTTCCGGCACCGGAAGCAGCTTCTCGTTATCCGCTCCCGAACTCACCTCGGATCCGGTCACCATTACCTGCCGGATCACCAATCGGGCGCGCCAGGCGGACGTATCGGTCAGCAAGTCGGATGGCAGCAGCACTTACACGCCCGGCGATACCGCAACGTATTCGATCACCGTCAGCAACGCCGGGCCGGATCCGGTCGTCGGCGCGGCCATCAACGACGTCCTTCCTGCGGGCGCCACGCTTTCCGCACCCTGGACCTGCGTCGCAACCGGCGGCTCCTGCGCCGCCGGCAGCGGCGGCGCGCCGGGACAACAGAACATCAGCGTTACGGTCGATCTTGCCGCAGGCGGTCAGGCGACGATCACCGTGCCCGTTGCGTTCAGCGCCGACCCCGCGGCGTATTGATTTCGAAGCAGGCCCAGGCAAGACCGACAGCAATGGACTGGGGAATGCGAATGGCCAGTATGGAAAACGCGGTAGCCACTTATGGCGGGAACAGGGATATGGCACAGGACGCTCCTGCACTACCGCGACGCATGCCCACCGGCATGAGAAGCGCGCTTGCGCGCTACGCCATGGCGGCCTCGATATTCCTGTCCGCCTTGACGGCCGGATTCGGCGCATTCGCCCAGACTTATCCGGGCACTCTGTCCAACACGGTCACCGTAACGCTGCCGGGAGACATTTCCGATCCCGCCGCCGGCAACAACAGCGCCACCGACAGCAATGCGCTTTCCCTGCAGGCCGATATCACGGTCTTGAAGACGCTGATCAGCGCTTCGCCAGCACTGGCCGGATCCCAGGTCGCTTATCGAATACAGGTCAGCAATGCCGGCCCCTCTTCAGTGTCGGGCGTGACGGTCACAGATACGTTGCCCAGTGAACTGAGCGCGATCAGCTGGACATGCGCGCCCGTCTCGGCAGGCTCAAGCTGCAGCGCGGCTGCGGGTACCGGCAACCTCAACTTGACGGTGGCGCTTGCCGTAGGTGGCGCAGTCGTCATCGATGTCGCCGGCACCGCGCCGCTGGCGACACCGGCGACCATCGGCGCCAACACCGCCAGCGTCCTGCTACCGCCTTCCGTCACCGACCCCAACCCCGGCGACAACACCAGTACCACGCCACCGGTGGCGGTGTTGGCCAATCCACTGATAGCCAACGACGACGATGCCAGCGCCACGCCCGTGCCCGGCCTGGCCGGAGGGATTGCCGTACCCAATGTCCTGGCCAACGACAGCCTCAACGGTGCGACGGCTACCCTTGCCAGTGTGGATCTGAGTCTGGTCGATCCGGCCAGTCATCCGGGCGTGGCGCTCAACACAAGCAATGGAGAAGTAACGGTTGCGCCCGCCACGCCGGCGGCGACCTACACGCTTACTTACCGCATCTGCGAGCGGAGCAATCCGACCAATTGCGATACGGCCCTGGTAACCGTTGCCGTGTCGCCAGCAGTCATCCAGGCGGCCGACGACAACGCCGGGCCATTGAACGGAAACGCTGGCGGCGTGGGCGTCGTCAATGTGCTGTCGAACGATACGGTCGACGGCGGCCCGGCCGTTCTCTCGCAAATCACGCTGACGCCGACCAACAGCGGCCCATTGACGATCAATCCCAGCGGCAGCGTGGATGTTGCGCCGAACACACCCGCCGGAACTTACACGGCGACCTACCAGATCTGCGAACAGACCAATCCGGTCAATTGCGACAGTGCGGTGGTGACGGTGGTGGTGGCTGCGGCGGCGATCGACGCGGTCAACGACACGGCCGGTCC
>NZ_FNLD01000005.1 GCF_900104085.1 Pseudoxanthomonas sp. CF125 | reverse complement strand
AACGCCGGTCTGTTGCTGCGCGGCACCAAGCGTGACGACGTGGAGCGCGGCCAGGTGCTGTGCAAGCCCGGTTCGATCAAGCCGCACACCGAATTCGAGGCCGAGGTCTATGTCCTGTCCAAGGACGAAGGCGGCCGTCACACGCCGTTCTTCAAGGGCTACCGTCCGCAGTTCTACTTCCGCACCACCGACATCACTGGCGCCGTTGAGCTGCCGGAAGGCGTCGAGATGGTGATGCCGGGCGACAACGTGAAGATGGTGGTGACGCTGATCAACCCGGTGGCGATGGACGAAGGCCTGCGCTTCGCGATCCGCGAGGGCGGCCGTACGGTCGGCGCCGGCGTGGTGGCGAAAATCATCAAGTGACGCCCTGACCCGGTTGGGCTATGGCCCAACCGGCTTTGTCAGGTCGTCATCCCCGCGAAGGCGGGGATCCAGGGCTTGATAAGGCGACAACGGCGGGCCGAACTTTCGGTCCGCCTTCGCCGTCTGAAGGGTTTGCAACAAATCGAAACGCGTCAGTAGCTCAACTGGCAGAGCAGCGGTCTCCAAAACCGCAGGTTGTAGGTTCGAGTCCTACCTGGCGCGCCATTTGGAACGCGTAGCCGACGGGTCAATGGCTACGGTCGCAAACATATTAAAGAGTCGGATGAACAGCAAGGTCGAACATTCCAAAGCCGCCGCATCCTCCGCGGGCGACGTCGTCAAATACGTCCTGGCGCTTGCGCTGGTGGTTGCGGGTCTGGTGGCGTGGTGGTGGTTCGCGGGCCAATGGGCGACGCCTTTGCGGGCGCTGGCCGTGGTAGCGGGTCTGGTGGCCGGCGGGGTGGTGTTCCTGGGTACTGCCAAGGGTCGCGACACCCGCGAGTTCCTGGTTGAATCGCGCTTCGAGCTGCGCAAGGTGGTCTGGCCTACCCGCCAGGAAGCCCTGCGCATGACCTGGGTGGTGGCCATTGTGGTCACCATACTGAGCCTGCTGCTGGGCGGCTTCGACTGGGTGATCCAGGAGTTGCTGAAATTGTTCTTTACCCTGGGCCGTTGAGGAGAGTGTCGCAGTGAAGCGTTGGTATGTCGTACACGCCTATTCGGGTTTCGAGAAGTCGGTGGCGCAGGCGCTGCGCGACCGCATCGTCCGCAACGACATGCAGGAGCGTTTCGGCGACGTGCTGGTGCCGACCGAGGAAGTGATCGAAATGCGCTCCGGCCAGAAACGCCGTTCCGAGCGCAAGTTCTTCCCCGGCTACGTGCTGGTGCAGATCGAAACGCACGAAGAAGCGGGCATCCCGCGCATGGACAACGAAAGCTGGCACCTGGTGAAGGAGACTTCCAAGGTCCTGGGTTTCATCGGCGGCACCGCCGACCGTCCGTTGCCGATCCGCGACGAGGAAGCCGATGCGATCCTGCAGCGCGTGCAGGACGGCGTCGAGAAGCCGCGTCCGAAGGTGTTGTTCGAACCCGGCCAAATGGTGCGCGTCACCGAAGGCCCGTTCAACGACTTCAACGGCGTGGTCGAGGAAGTGAATTACGAGAAGAGCCGCCTGCGCGTGGCTGTTCTGATTTTCGGGCGTTCCACGCCGGTCGAACTCGAGTTCGGCCAGGTGGAGAAAGCCTAAAGGCCGGGGGCCGGTTTCGGTTCCCGATTCAAAGCGAAGGGAGGAGTCCCGCAGTCGCAAGACGTGCAGACGCTTGAACTCCAGGAGTAAATCGAAATGGCAAAGAAAGTAGTCGGTTACATCAAACTGCAGGTAAAGGCCGGTCAGGCGAATCCGTCGCCACCCGTCGGTCCTGCGCTGGGCCAGCGCGGCCTGAACATCATGGAATTCTGCAAGGCGTTCAATGCCGCCACGCAGAAGCTGGAGCCGGGCCTGCCCACTCCGGTCATCATCACCGCCTATTCGGACCGTACCTTCACCTTCATCACCAAGAGCACGCCCGCCAGCGTCCTGTTGAAGAAGGCCGTCGGCATCCAGTCCGGTTCCAAGCGCCCCAACACCGAGAAGGTGGGCAAGGTCACCCGCAAGCAGCTCGAAGACATCGCCAAGGCGAAAGAACCCGATCTGACCGCAGCCAGTCTGGATGCGGCGGTGCGTACGATTGCGGGTTCGGCCCGCAGCATGGGCTTGACGGTAGAGGGCTAAGACGATGGCACAGACCAAACGACAGAAAGCGATCTTTGCCGCGGTCACCCCGGGCAAGGCGTATTCCATTGACGATGCGCTGAAGATCGTCAAGGACAACAGCAAGACCAAGTTCGTGGAAGCGGTCGATGTGGCCGTGCGCCTCGGCGTGGACGCCAAGAAGTCCGACCAGCAGGTGCGCGGTTCCACCGTGCTGCCCGCCGGCACCGGCAAGTCGGTCCGCGTGGCGGTGTTCGCACCGGCCGGCGCCAAGGCCGACGAAGCCACCGCCGCCGGCGCCGAAGCCGTGGGCATGGACGACCTGGCCGAGAAGATGCTGGCCGGCGACCTGAACTACGACGTGGTCATCGCCACACCGGACGCAATGCGCGTGGTCGGCAAGCTGGGCCAGGTGCTGGGCCCGCGCGGCCTGATGCCGAACCCCAAGGTCGGCACCGTTTCGCCGAACCCGGCCGAAGCCGTGAAGAACGCCAAGTCGGGTCAGGTGCGCTACCGCACCGACAAGGCCGGCATCATCCACTGCACCCTGGGCAAGGCCAGCTTCGACGACGCCTCGCTGAAGAGCAATCTGCAGGCGCTGCTGCTGGACCTGGTCAAGGCCAAGCCATCGACCGCCAAGGGCACCTACCTGCAGAAGATCTCGCTGAGCTCGACCATGGGCCCCGGCGTGACCGTGGACCTGTCCTCGCTGAGTCTTAAGTAACAAAGCTTCAACCCTTCTCCCGCTCGCGGGAGAAGGTGCCCCGAAGGGGCGGATGAGGGCGCTCTTCGCCATTACGCGAAAAGCAAACCCTCACCCCAACCCTCTCCCGCAAGCGGGAGAGGGGGCAACAAAGAATTTTGAGGGCAATCGCACAAGGCTCCGGCCCCAAGCGATGGCTGTCAAAGACCGCAGGCGCGGTCGGCGCATATCGACGACGGGCAAGGAAGCTTGGTTACGGCAAGGAGTCGCCGTCGATACAGCGAGATCGCTTAATTCGATCCGCAGTTCAGGGATCGGGCCGGCGTAGATGGTGCCGCCTTCTAGAAGTTTTCTGGTAACCCAGTTCTAGAGAAGGCCACCACCGGGAAGCCATTCGGCATCCCCGGTGCCCAGGACGGGCGCCGCCCAGGACCGCAAGCGGCAGGAGCCGTGAGCGGAGTTGATAGTGCCGAGATTTGGGAGACGGGATTAGAGATTCGAAGAAGCGCGTCGTTGCACTGGCCCCTTTTGACGAGTCCCCAATCACGAATCACCAATCCCGGCCTTGGAGGAGTGTATGGCTCTAAATCTGTCTCAGAAGCAAGAAGTTGTAGCCGAGCTGGCAGACGTCGCCGCCAAGGCCCACTCCTTGATTGCTGCCGAGTACGCAGGCATCACGGTCGGTCAAATGACCCTGATGCGCAAGAAGGCTCGCGAAAACGGTGTGTACTTGAGAGTCGTCAAGAACACCCTGGCCTCGCGCGCCGTCGAGGGTACCGAATACGAGTGCGTCAAAGACTCGTTGGTCGGTCCCCTGGTGTATGCGTTCTCGACGGAAGAACCCGGCGCTGCCGGTCGTCTGATCAAGGAATTCGCCAAGGGCAACGACAAGCTGCAGCCCAAGCTCGTAGCCGTGGGTGGCCAGTTGTATCCGGCCAGCCATGTCGATGTGTTGGCCTCGTTGCCGACCCGCGAGCAGGCCCTGGCCATGCTGGCACGCGTGCTCGCCGAACCGGCAAGCATGTTCGCCCGCGCGATCAAGGCAGTGGGCGACAAGCTGGGCGGAGGCGACGTGGTCGCCGACGCTGCAGCCCCGGCTGAAACTTCGGTCGAAGCAGTGCCCGAAGCCGCGGCAGCATCCCCAGTGGAAGCCGCCCCGGCCGAAACTCCGGCCGATCCGGCCTGAGTCGCACCGCAACTATCGAAACCCATCCCAGAAAATTTTTAGAAGGTAAATCACATGTCTTTGTCTAACGAGCAAATCGTCGACGCCGTTGCCGAAAAGAGCCTCATGGAAGTGATGGAGCTGGTCAAGGCGATCGAAGAAAAGTTTGGCGTCTCCGCCGCCGCCCCGGTCGTTGCTGCCGGTCCGGCCGCCGCTGCCGCCGGCCCGGTCGAAGAGCAGACCGAGTTCAACATCATCCTGAAGTCCGCCGGCGACAAGAAGGTCGAGGTCATCAAGGCCGTTCGCGCCATCACCGGCCTGGGTCTGAAGGAAGCCAAGGACCTCACCGAAGCCGGTGGCGTCGTCAAGGAAGGCGCTTCGAAGGAAGATGCCGAGAAGTTCAAGAAAGACCTCGAAGCCGCTGGTGCGACTGTCGAAGTGAAGTAAGCGGTATTCGTCGCCACGCACCATCGGCGGCAGACCAAGGCTAGGGGCGAAAGCCCCTGGCCTTCGGTCGTTGTTGCAATACGGGAGTCGGGATTCGGGATTGGAGATTGGAAAAAGCGCAAGCATTGCCGTTTTTACGAATCTCCAATCCCGAATCCCGGACCCCCTAAAAACCCGAGTTGGTAGTTGGAAGTAGCAAGAGAAGGCGTGCTGGTGCCGGCAATACCAGCGACTTCCAACTGACGATTTTCCCGTGCCGCGCAGGGCTCCTGCCGCGGACAGATGTTTCCCCCGGACCCGCGGACGCGCGGCTCCCTGAAAAAGGCGATAAGTCACATGGCGTACTCGTTCACTGAAAAGAAGCGTATCCGCAAGGATTTCGGCAAGCAGCGCTCGATCCTCGAGGTCCCGTTCCTGCTGGCCATCCAGGTCGATTCCTACCGCTCGTTCCTGCAGGAAAACATCGAGCCTTCCAAGCGCGTCGACCACGGTCTGCACGCCGCCTTGAAGTCGGTGTTCCCGATCTCCAGCTACAGCGGCAACGCCGCCCTGGAATACGTCGGCTACAAACTGGGCGACCCGGTGTTCGACGAGCGCGAGTGCCGCAACCGCGGCCTCAGCTACGGCGCGCCGCTGCGCGTGACCGTGCGCCTGGTGATCTACGACCGCGAGTCCTCGACCAAGGCCATCAAGTACGTGAAGGAGCAGGAAGTCTACTTGGGCGAAATCCCGCTCATGACCGACAACGGCACCTTCATCGTCAACGGCACCGAGCGCGTGATCGTCTCGCAGCTGCACCGTTCGCCGGGCGTGTTCTTCGACCACGACCGCGGCAAGACCCACAGCTCGGGCAAGCTGCTGTACAGCGCCCGCATCATCCCTTACCGCGGCTCCTGGCTGGACTTCGAGTTCGACCCGAAGGACGCGCTGTTCACCCGCATCGACCGTCGCCGCAAGTTGCCGGTGACCATCCTGTTGCGCGCGCTGGGCTACAACAACGAAGAAATGCTCAATGAGTTCTTCGACATCAACACCTTCCACATCCTGCCGGACGGCGAGGGCGTGCAGTTGGAGCTGGTGGCCGAACGCCTGCGCGGCGAGACCCTGAACTTCGACCTGGCCGACGGCGACAAGATCATCGTCGAAGCCGGCAAGCGCATCACCGCGCGCCACGTCAAGCAGCTGGAACAGTCGGGCATCGCCGCCCTGGCCGTGCCGGACGACTACCTGATGGGCCGCATCCTGTCGCACGACGTGATCGACGCCGGTACCGGCGAGTTGCTGGCTACCGCCAACGACGAGATCACCGAAGAGCAACTGGCCAAGTTCCGCAAGGCCGGGGTGGACGCCGTGGGCACGCTGTGGGTCAACGACCTGGATCGTGGTCCGTACATCTCCAACACCCTGCGCATCGATCCGTCCAAGACGCAGCTGGAAGCGCTGGTCGAGATCTACCGCATGATGCGTCCCGGCGAGCCGCCGACCAAGGACGCCGCGCAGAACCTGTTCCACAACCTGTTCTTCACCTTCGAGCGCTACGACCTGTCGGGCGTGGGCCGGATGAAGTTCAACCGCCGTGTCGGCCGCAAGGAAGTCACCGGCGAGTCCGTGCTGTTCGACAACAAGTACTTCAGCAACCGCAACGACGACGAGTCCAAGCGTCTGGTCGCCGCGCAGGGCGAGACTTCCGACATCCTGGAAGTGATCAAGGTCCTGACCGAGATCCGCAACGGCCGCGGCACCGTCGATGACATCGACCACCTGGGCAACCGCCGCGTGCGTTCGGTCGGCGAAATGGCCGAGAACGTGTTCCGCGTGGGCCTGGTCCGCGTCGAGCGCGCCGTGAAGGAACGCCTGTCGATGGCCGAAAGCGAAGGCCTGACCCCGCAGGAGCTGATCAACGCCAAGCCGGTGGCCGCCGCGATCAAGGAATTCTTCGGTTCCAGCCAGCTGTCGCAGTTCATGGACCAGAACAACCCGCTGTCGGAAGTCACGCATAAGCGTCGCGTCTCGGCCCTCGGCCCGGGCGGTCTGACCCGCGAGCGCGCCGGCTTCGAAGTGCGCGACGTGCACCCGACCCACTACGGCCGCGTCTGCACCATCGAGACGCCTGAAGGCCCGAACATCGGCCTGATCAACTCGCTGGCCGTGTACGCGCGCACCAACAGCTACGGCTTCCTCGAGACTCCATACCGCAAGGTCGTGGACGGCCAGATCACCGACGAGATCGAATACCTGTCGGCGATCGAGGAAAACGAGTTCGTCATCGCCCAGGCCAACGCCCTGCACGACGACAACAGCCGCCTCACCGAGCAGTTCGTGCCGTGCCGCCATCAGGGCGAGTCGCTGCTGAAGCCGCCGGGCGAGGTCGACTTCATGGACGTGTCGCCGATGCAGACCGTGTCGATCGCGGCCGCGCTGGTTCCGTTCCTCGAGCACGACGACGCCAACCGCGCGCTCATGGGCGCCAACATGCAGCGCCAGGCAGTGCCTACTCTGCGTGCGCAGAAGCCGCTGGTCGGCACCGGCATCGAACGCGCCGTGGCCCGCGACTCCGGCGTGACCGTCAACGCCAAGCGCGGCGGCGTCGTCGAGCAGATCGACGCGGCCCGCATCGTGGTCAAGGTCAACGAGAGCGAGATCGGCGACGGCACCGACGCCGGCGTCGATATCTACAACCTGATCAAGTACACGCGTTCCAACCAGAACACCTGCATCAACCAGACTCCTCTGGTGAACGTGGGCGACGTGATCGAGCGCGGCGACGTGCTGGCCGACGGTCCTTCGACCGACATCGGCGAGCTGGCCCTGGGCCAGAACATGCTGATCGCGTTCATGCCGTGGAACGGCTACAACTTCGAAGACTCCATCCTGCTCTCCGAGCGCGTGGTGGAAGAGGATCGCTACACCACGATCCACATCGAAGAGCTGACCTGCGTGGCCCGCGACACCAAGCTGGGTCCGGAGGAAATCTCCGCCGACATCCCCAACGTGTCCGAGCAGGCCTTGAATCGCCTGGACGAATCCGGCGTGGTGTACATCGGCGCCGAAGTGCGCGCCGGCGACATCATGGTCGGCAAGGTGACGCCGAAGGGCGAAAGCCAGCTGACCCCGGAAGAGAAGCTACTGCGGGCGATCTTCGGCGAGAAGGCCTCCGACGTTAAGGACAGCTCGCTGCGCGTGCCCCCGGGCATGGACGGCACCGTCATCGACGTGCAGGTCTTCACCCGCGACGGCATCGAGAAGGACAAGCGCGCGCGCCAGATCGAGGAAAACGAGATCAAGCGCGTCAAGAAGGACTTCGACGATCAGTTCCGCATCCTCGAGAACGCGATCTTCGCGCGCCTGCGTCCGTTGCTGGTGGGCAAGGTGGCCAACGGCGGTGCCGGCCTGAAGAAGGGCGACACCATCACCGACGCCTACCTGGACGGCCTGAAGAAGGCCGACTGGTTCGCCATCCGCATGAAGGACGACGACGCATCCGACGCCATCGAGCGCGCGCAGAAGCAGATCCAGGCGCACGAGAAGGAGTTCGAGCGCCGCTTCGCCGACAAGCGCGGCAAGATCACCGCAGGCGACGACCTCGCCCCGGGCGTGCTGAAGATGGTCAAGGTGTACCTGGCCGTGAAGCGCCGCATCCAGCCCGGCGACAAGATGGCCGGCCGCCACGGCAACAAGGGTGTGGTCTCCACGATCGTTCCGGTCGAAGACATGCCGTATGCCGCCGATGGCAGCACCGTCGATATCGTGCTGAACCCGCTGGGCGTGCCCTCGCGTATGAACATCGGGCAGATTCTGGAAGTCCACTTGGGCTGGGCCGCGAAAGGCCTGGGCCAGAAGATCCAGAAGATGCTCGATGCACAAGCCAAAGTCGCCGATCTGCGCAAGTTCCTCGATCAGATCTACAACCACGACCTGAAGCTGGGCGAACAGCGCGTCAACCTGGGTGAATTCAGCGACGACGAGCTGCTGAAGCTGGCCGGCAATCTGACCGACGGCGTGCCGATGGCCACGCCGGTGTTCGACGGCGCGGCCGAATCGGAGATCAAGCACATGCTTGCGCTCGCCGACCTGCCCATCAGCGGCCAGACCCAGCTGTACGACGGCCGCACCGGCGAGGCGTTCGACCGCCAGACCACCATCGGCTACATGCACATGCTGAAGTTGAACCATCTGGTGGACGACAAGATGCACGCGCGTTCGACCGGTCCGTACTCGCTCGTCACCCAGCAGCCGCTGGGCGGCAAGGCGCAGTTCGGCGGCCAGCGCTTCGGCGAAATGGAAGTCTGGGCGCTGGAGGCTTACGGCGCCGCGCACACCCTGCAGGAAATGCTGACGGTCAAGTCGGACGACGTGCAGGGCCGCAACCAGATGTACAAGAACATCGTCGACGGCGAACACGAGATGGTCGCGGGCATGCCGGAATCCTTCAACGTCCTCGTCAAGGAAATCCGCTCGCTCGCCATCAACATGGAATTGGAAGAGTGATGTGAAACGGGATCGGCCGTGCGCTAGCGCCGGCCGGTTCCGCCAACGTTGCCAGCCACTCCCTCGACACCAGATTTTCCTCCTACCCGGAGAAACAAAATGAAAGACCTACTGAATCTCTTCAACCAGCAGCGCCAGTCGCTGGACTTCGACGCCATCAAGATCGCGCTCGCATCGCCCGATCTGATCCGCTCGTGGTCCTTCGGCGAAGTGAAGAAGCCGGAAACCATCAACTACCGCACCTTCAAGCCCGAACGCGACGGCCTGTTCTGCGCCGCCATCTTCGGACCGATCAAGGACTACGAGTGCCTGTGCGGCAAGTACAAGCGCATGAAGCACCGCGGCGTGGTCTGCGAAAAGTGCGGCACCGAAGTGACCCTGGCCAAGGTGCGCCGCGAGCGCATGGGCCACATCGACCTGGCCTCGCCGGTCGCGCACATCTGGTTCCTCAAGTCGCTGCCCTCGCGCATCGGCCTGATGCTGGACATGACCCTGCGCGACATCGAGCGCGTGCTGTACTTCGAAGCCTACGTGGTCACCGAGCCGGGCCTGACCCCGCTCGAGCGCCGCCAGCTGCTGACCGAAGAGCAGTTCATGACCGCGCGCCAGGAATACGGCGACGACTTCGACGCCGCCATGGGCGCCGAGGCGGTCTACGACCTGCTGCGTACGATCGACCTGCAGTCGGAAATGGTGAACCTGCGCGAGGAAATCGCCAGCACCGGTTCGGAAACCAAGCTCAAGCGCCTCACCAAGCGCATCAAGCTGGTCGAAGCCTTCTTGGAATCGGGCAACCGTCCGGAATGGATGGTGATGACCGTGCTGCCCGTGCTGCCGCCGGACCTGCGTCCGCTGGTGCCGCTGGACGGCGGCCGCTTCGCGACCTCCGACCTCAACGACCTGTACCGCCGCGTCATCAACCGCAACAACCGCCTGCGCCGCCTGCTGGAGCTCAATGCTCCTGACATCATCGTGCGCAACGAAAAGCGCATGCTGCAGGAATCGGTCGACGCCCTGATGGACAACGGCCGCCGCGGCCGCGCCATCACCGGCACCAACAAGCGCCCGCTGAAGTCGCTGGCCGACATGATCAAGGGCAAGCAGGGCCGCTTCCGCCAGAACCTGCTGGGCAAGCGCGTCGACTACTCCGGCCGTTCGGTCATTGTGGTTGGTCCGTACCTGAAGCTGCACCAGTGCGGCCTGCCGAAGAAGATGGCGCTGGAACTGTTCAAGCCGTTCGTGTTCGCCAAGCTGCAGCGTCGCGGCCTGGCCACCACCATCAAGGCCGCCAAGAAGCTGGTCGAGCGCGAAGAAGCCGAAGTCTGGGACATCCTGGAAGAAGTCATCCGCGAACATCCGGTACTGCTGAACCGTGCGCCGACCCTGCACCGTCTGGGCATCCAGGCGTTCGAGCCGGTGTTGATCGAAGGCAAGGCCATCCAGCTGCATCCGCTGGTCTGCACCGCGTTCAACGCCGACTTCGACGGTGACCAGATGGCCGTGCACGTTCCGCTGAGCCTTGAGGCCCAGCTGGAAGCGCGCGCGCTGATGATGTCCACCAACAACATCCTGTCGCCCGCCAACGGCGAGCCGATCATCGTGCCGTCGCAGGACGTGGTGCTGGGTCTGTACTACATGACCCGCGCGCTGGAAAACAAGAAAGGCGAGGGCATGGCCTTCGCCAACATCGCCGAGGTCAAGCGCGCCTACGACAACCGTGCGGTCGAACTGCACGCCAAGGTCAAGGTCCGCATCACCGAAGTGGTCACCAATGAGGACGGCAGCAAGTCCAAGCAGGCCAGCATCGTGGAAACCACGATCGGCCGTGCGCTGTTGGCCGAGATCCTGCCCGAAGGCCTGCCGTTCGCGTTGGCCAACACCGAGTTGAACAAGAAGGCCATCAGCCGCCTGATCAACTCCAGCTATCGCATGCTGGGCCTGAAGGACACCGTGGTGTTCGCCGACAAGCTGATGTACACCGGCTTCGCGTACGCCACGCGCGCCGGCGTGTCCATCGGCATCGACGACATGCTGATTCCGATCGAGAAGAAGGGCATCCTGGGCGAGGCCGAGGCCGAAGTCCTGGAAATCCAGGAGCAGTACCAGAGCGGTCTGGTCACCGCCGGCGAGCGCTACAACAAGGTGGTCGACATCTGGTCGCGCACCAACGAGCGCATCGCCAAGGCGATGATGGACACCATCGGTACCGACAAGGTGCAGAACGCCAAGGGCGAGACCATCAACGAGAAGTCGATGAACTCGCTGTACATCATGGCCGATTCCGGCGCCCGCGGTTCGCAGGCGCAGATCCGCCAGCTGGCCGGTATGCGCGGCCTGATGGCGCGTCCCGACGGCTCCATCATCGAGACGCCCATCAAGGCCAACTTCCGCGAAGGCCTGAACGTGCAGGAGTACTTCAACTCCACCCACGGCGCCCGTAAGGGTCTGGCCGATACCGCGTTGAAGACCGCGAACTCCGGTTACCTGACCCGTCGCCTGGTCGACGTGGCGCAGGACGTGGTGATCACCGAGGTCGATTGCGGCACCAAGGAAGGCCTGACCATGACTCCGATCGTGGAAGGCGGCGATGTGGTCGAGCCGCTGCGCGAGCGCGTGCTGGGCCGCATCGTGGCCGAGGACGTGTTCCTGCCGGGCAACGACGAGGATCCCATCGTCACCCGCAACACGCTGCTGGACGAAGCCTGGGTGCAGAAGCTCGAGGACGCCGGCGTGCAATCGCTGAAGGTGCGTTCCACCATCACCTGCGAATCCGACTTCGGCGTGTGCTCGCACTGCTACGGCCGCGACCTGGCCCGTGGCCACATCGTCAACATCGGCGAAGCGGTCGGCGTCATCGCGGCCCAGTCGATCGGCGAGCCCGGCACCCAGCTGACCATGCGTACCTTCCACATCGGCGGCGCGGCTTCGCGTGCGGCTGCGGTGGACAACATCACGGTCAAGACCACCGGTTCGATCAAGTTCAACAACCTCAAGTTCGTCGAGCACGCCAACGGCCACCTGGTCGCGGTGTCGCGTTCGGGCGAACTGTCGGTGCTGGACGGCCATGGCCGCGAGCGCGAGCGCTACAAGCTGCCCTACGGCGCCACCATCACCGTCAAGGACGGCGCGGCCATCAAGGCCGGCCAGTCGGTCGCCAACTGGGATCCGCATAACCACCCGATCGTGTCGGAAGTGGCCGGTTTCGTGCGCTTCGTGGACTTCGTCGACGGCATCACCGTGATGGAGAAGACCGACGAACTGACCGGCCTGGCCTCGCGCGAGATCACCGATCCCAAGCGTCGCGGTTCGATGGGCAAGGACCTGCGTCCGGTCGTGCGCATCGTCGACAAGAACGGCAAGGACCTGAACATCCCCGGCACCGACCTGCCGGCGCAGTACCTGCTGCCGCCGCGCTCCATCGTCAACCTGCAGGACGGCGCTGCCGTCGGCGTGGGCGACGTGGTCACCAAGGTGCCGCAGGAAGCCTCCAAGACCCGCGACATCACCGGTGGTCTGCCGCGCGTGGCCGATCTGTTCGAAGCGCGCAAGCCGAAGGATCCGGCGATCCTGGCCGAACGCTCGGGCATCATCAGCTTCGGTAAGGACACCAAGGGCAAGCAGCGCCTGATCATCAAGGACACCGATGGCAGCGAACACGAGGAGCTGATTCCCAAGTTCCGCCAGATCATCGTGTTCGAAGGCGAGCACGTGGCCAAGGGCGAAACCGTGGTGGACGGCGAACCGTCGCCACAGGACATCCTGCGTCTGCTGGGCGTCGAGCCGCTGGCGGCCTATCTGGTCAAGGAAATCCAGGACGTCTACCGTCTGCAGGGCGTGAAGATCAACGACAAGCACATCGAGGTGATCACCCGCCAGATGCTGCGCAAGGTCGAGATCACCGACGCCGGCAACACCAAGTACCTGCACGGCGAACAGGCCGAGAAGCAGCGCGTGCTGGAGGAGAACATCAAGGTTCTGGCCAAGAACGAGCTGCCGGCCAAGTACGACCCGGTCCTGCTGGGCATCACCAAGGCCTCGCTGGCGACCGAATCGTTCATTTCGGCCGCTTCCTTCCAGGAAACCACCCGCGTGCTGACCGAGGCTGCCGTCCGCGGCACCCGCGACAATCTGCGCGGTCTGAAGGAAAACGTGATCGTCGGCCGTCTGATCCCGGCCGGTACCGGCCTGACCTACCACGCCAGCCGCCGCCGCAACGCCTCGGGCCTGACCGACTCGGAAATGGAAGCCCTGGCTTCCACCACCCCGGCCGAAACCCCGGCCGCCGAGCCGGCGGCAGCGGCCGAAACGGCTGCGGGCAGCGAAGAGTAAGCAGCACCAGCCCCTCCCGGCCTGGCCGGGCAGGGGTAGCCAAGAGAAATGGGGCGCAGGACGCGCCCCGTGTTCCGGCCCAGGAGGGCCAGCAGGCTGAACCCGTCGGTTGACGGAGTTTTAACCTGCCAGCTATACTTTCCTGTCTCGGCGGGCCGTCATGCGGCCTGCCGTCATTTTCACGCACAAGGCTCCGGCCTTACATCCGAAGAATCCATAAAGATGGCAACGATCAACCAGCTCGTCCGCAAGCCGCGGCAGGCCCCTACCTACAAGAGCCAGTCGCCCGCGCTGGACAAGTGCCCGCAGCGTCGCGGCGTGTGCACGCGCGTCTACACCACCACCCCGAAGAAGCCGAACTCGGCGCTGCGCAAGGTGGCCAAGGTGCGCCTGACCAACCAGGAAGAAATCATCAGCTACATCGGCGGTGAAGGCCACAACCTGCAGGAGCACTCCGTGGTGCTGGTGCGCGGCGGCCGCGTCAAGGATCTTCCGGGTGTGCGTTACCACACCGTCCGCGGTTCGCTGGACGCCTCCGGCGTCGCCAAGCGCCGCCAGGGCCGTTCCAAGTACGGCGCCAAGCGTCCGAAATCCTAACAAGGCGCGTTTCGTCGCCAAACCACAGATTTGAATAGGTAAGTAGACCATGTCGCGTAAAGGCTCAACCCCACAGCGTACCGTCCTGCCGGACCCCAAGCACGGCAGCCACACCATCGCCCGTTTCATCAACATGGTCATGTACAGCGGCAAGAAGTCCGTCGCTGAGAAGATCGTGTACGGCGCCATGGATGTGATCAGCGAAAAGAACCCCAATGCCCTCGAGCTGGTCGAGAAGGCGCTGGACAACATCTCGCCGACGGTCGAAGTGAAGTCGCGCCGTGTCGGCGGCGCCACCTACCAAGTGCCGGTCGAAGTGCGCTCGTCGCGCCGCCTGGCCCTGGCCATGCGCTGGCTGATCGAGTCGGCGCGCAAGCGCGGCGAGAACAGCATGCCGCGCAAGCTGGCTGCCGAATTGATGGATGCCTCGGAAAACCGCGGCGGCGCCATCAAGAAGCGTGAAGAAACCCACCGCATGGCGGAAGCGAACAAGGCGTTCGCGCACTACCGCTGGTGATTTGCCCCGGTCCGCGGGCGCTGCGTGTACCGCTGGCGCCTTGAAAGGCGGACCTATCGGCACCATTTAGGTGCCCTTGCGACGCCAATCGTCGCATGACGAATCCGAAGGCCGCCCACGGGCGGCGTTCGGCCATCCGCAAACACAAAAAAGAGAGACTGTCGTGGCTCGCACCACTCCCATCGAGCGTTACCGCAACTTCGGCATCATGGCCCACATCGACGCGGGCAAGACCACCACGTCGGAGCGCATCCTGTTCTACACCGGCGTCAGCCACAAGATCGGTGAAGTGCACGATGGCGCCGCGACCATGGACTGGATGGAGCAGGAGCAGGAGCGTGGCATCACCATCACCTCCGCGGCGACCACGGCGTTCTGGAAGGGCATGGACAAGTCCATGGCCGAACACCGCTTCAACATCATCGACACCCCCGGCCACGTCGACTTCACCATCGAAGTCGAGCGTTCGCTGCGCGTGCTCGACGGCGCGGTGTTCGTGCTGTGCGCCGTCGGCGGCGTGCAGCCGCAGTCCGAGACCGTCTGGCGCCAGGCCAACAAGTATTCCGTGCCGCGCATGGCCTTCGTCAACAAGATGGACCGTACCGGCGCCAACTTCGACAAGGTCGTCGAGCAGCTGAAGAGCCGCCTGGGCGCGTACGCCGTGCCCATGCAGGTGCCGATCGGCGCCGAAGAAGGCTTCGAGGGCGTGGTCGACCTGATCAAGATGAAGGCGATCCACTGGGATACCGCCTCGCAGGGCACCACCTTCGAATACCGCGAAATCCCGGCCGAGTTGCAGGACAAGGCCGTGGCCGCGCGCGCGTTCATGGTCGAGGCCGCCGCCGAAGCCACCGAAGAGCTGATGGACAAGTACCTCAACGAAGGCGAGCTGTCCGAAGCCGAGATCATCAGCGGTCTGCGCCAGCGCACCCTGAAGGTCGAGATCGTGCCCGTGTTCTGCGGCAGCGCGTTCAAGAACAAGGGCGTGCAAGCCATGCTCGATGGCGTCGTGCATCTGCTGCCGTCGCCTTCGGATCGTCCGCCGGTTGCCGGCATCGACGAAAACGACAAGGAAGACACGCGTCCAGCCAATGACACCGCGCCGTTCTCGGCGCTGGCGTTCAAGATCATGACCGACCCGTTCGTGGGTTCGCTCACGTTCTTCCGCGTCTATTCGGGCGTGCTCAATTCAGGCGACGCGGTGTACAACCCGGTCAAGTCGAAGAAGGAGCGTGTGGGCCGCATCCTGCAGATGCACTCCAACGAGCGCAGCGAGATCAAGGAAGTGCGCGCGGGCGACATCGCCGCCGCGGTGGGTCTGAAAGACGTGACCACCGGCGACACGCTGTGCGCGCAGGACCACATCATCACCCTGGAACGCATGATCTTCCCGGAGCCCGTCATCTCGATGGCGGTGGAACCGAAGACCAAGTCCGACCAGGAAAAGATGGGCATCGCCCTGGGCCGTCTGGCCCAGGAAGATCCCTCGTTCCGCGTGCGTACCGACGAAGAATCGGGTCAGACCATCATCGCCGGCATGGGCGAGCTGCACCTGGACATCCTGGTGGACCGCATGAAGCGCGAGTTCAACGTGGAAGCCAACGTCGGCAAGCCGCAGGTCGCCTATCGCGAAACCATCCGCAAGGCGGTCAAGCAGGAAGGCAAGTTCGTGCGTCAGTCCGGTGGTCGCGGCCAGTACGGCCATATCGTCATCGAGATGGCGCCGCAGGAGCGTGGCGTGGGCTTCACCTTCGAGAACGCCATCGTCGGTGGCGTGGTGCCGAAGGAATACGTCACCGCTTCGGGCAAGGGTATCGAAGAAGCCATGAAGAGCGGCCCGCTGGCCGGCTTCCCGGTGGTGGACGTGTCGGTCAAGGCGGTGGACGGTTCGTTCCATGACGTGGACTCCAACGAAATGGCGTTCAAGGTCGCGGGCTCGATGGCGTTCAAGGAAGCCTTCGCCAAGGCCAATCCCGTGCTGCTTGAGCCGATGATGAAGGTCGAGATCGTCACGCCCGAGGATTATCTGGGCGACGTGATGGGCGACGTCAGCCGTCGTCGCGGCATTTTGCAGGGCCAGGAAGACAGCCCGTCCGGCAAGGTGATCGACGCGATGGTGCCGCTGGGCGAGATGTTCGGCTACGCCACCACGCTGCGCTCGATGTCGCAGGGCCGCGCCACCTTTACGATGGAATTCGACCATTACGCCGAAGCGCCGGCCAACATCGCCGAAGCGGTCGTCAAGAAGAACTGAGTAGGGGTGCCGGCCCAGGGCCGGCTTCCCCGTTTAACCGATCACAAGAATCAGAAGGTAGAAAGTCATGGCAAAGGGTAAATTCGAACGCACCAAGCCGCACGTGAACGTGGGCACGATTGGTCACGTTGACCACGGCAAGACGACGCTGACGGCGGCGC
>NZ_FNLD01000006.1 GCF_900104085.1 Pseudoxanthomonas sp. CF125 | reverse complement strand
ACCGCGCCGACCAGCACCGTCAGCGTGGGGGGCGTCGGTACCGAGCGCACCATCACCAACGTGGCGGCCGGCCGGATCTCCGACACCTCGACCGATGCGATCAATGGCTCGCAGCTGTTCGCGACCAACCAGTCGATCGAGAACCTCAGCAACGAAGTAGATGCGAACGCCACGCACTACTACAGCGTCAACGACAGCGGCATGGTCGGCGGAAACTACAACAACGATGGCGCGACCGGCGCCAATGCGATTGCGGCGGGTGTGGATGCTTCTGCGACAGGCGCCGGTTCGGTCGCAATCGGAACCCGGACCAACGCGACCGCCACCGACGCAATGGCGTTCGGCAATACCTCCACCGCCTCCGCGGTATTGAGCACCGCAATGGGCACTGGCAGCGTCGCCAGCGGCAACAGCAGTCTGGCGATGGGTACGGAAGCCAATGCAACGGGGAATGAGACTACGGCGATCGGCAGGCTTGCGCAGGCAAGCGGTTTTTATGCCACGGCGCTTGGCTCGGGCGGGTTTTCTGCCCTGACTGCCGTGAACGCCTCGGGAGACGGTTCTGTGGCGCTGGGCGGCAACGCGACTCAGGGCGCCAATGCGGACGGAGACGATGCCATCGCTATCGGCGGAGAATCGTTCGCGGGCAATAGTGAAACGATCGCAGTCGGCCGTGCGGCCAGAGCCCTGGGCATGAATGGCATTGCGATCGGCAGCACCAGCAGCGCGCTGGCAGAGGGCGCGGTGGCCCTCGGCGACACCGCGGTGGCCAACAACGCGGACGACGTGGCGCTGGGTTCGGGTTCGGTGACGGATGTGGCCGTGGGCACGGCCAGCACGACGATCGACGGGGTGACCTACAACTTCGCCGGCATCGCGCCGACCTCAACAGTCAGCGTTGGGGCCGTCGGTGCCGAGCGCACGATCACCAACGTGGCCGCCGGCCGGATCTCCGATACCTCGACCGATGCGATCAACGGCTCGCAGCTGTTTGCGACCAACCAGTCCATCGAAAACCTCAGCAACGAGGTCGATGCGAACGCCATCCATTACTTCAGCGTCAACGACAATGGCGTGGCCGGCGGCAACTACAACAACGACGGCGCAACTGGAACTGATTCGATTGCCGTGGGACAGAATGCGGTTTCCGCTGCGCATAACAGCGTCGCCATGGGTACGGGAGCCATCAACGAAAATCTGAATGGTGCCCAGACCTTGGCCGTCGCCATTGGCGCGTCAGCGCGAACCGGCGCCGGGAGGGCGACAGCTATTGGTGCCGAGGCCGTTGCGCTCCAGCAGGGAGCGGTTGCGCTCGGATCGGCGGCGTCTGCAGCCAGTATTTATGGCGTCGCCATAGGCGGCGGTCCCGGAGGCGGGACAGGCGCTAGCGCCCAGGGCGCCGGTGCCATCGCGATCGGCGGTGGTGCCGGAACCGTCCCCACCGGGACTGCGGCCCTCGCATCGGGAGCCCGGGCAATCGCCATCGGGCAGAACACGACTGCCTTGGCGCAATCAGTCGCGCTGGGTTATCGGGCCACGGTCGGTAGCGCCTCCTCGGTGGCTATCGGTGATGCCACTAGCACTGGCGCAACCGGCGTGAACGTCGCCATCGGCAATCTGAGCACGGCCACTGCCGGCACCGCCGCGGGCGGCGCAGTGGCGATCGGCCGCTCCAATACCGCCTTCGGCGATGGTGCGGTGGCGATAGGCGATCCCAGCTACGCCAGCGG